>NZ_FXUW01000001.1:0-1307500 GCF_900182715.1 Streptomyces sp. Ag82_O1-12
GACAAACGCTGCCAGTGAACATGCACAAAGCCAGCGCCTTGATCGAAGGGCTCATCCGAGCCTTCGCCCTTGCCAACAGCCGCTCGGATCTCATGCGTCGTGACCCAGAGGGTCAGGAGCCCGGTTCCGTCTGATCAGAGTCTTGCAGCGCCTCGCCGTGGGCCATGCCGTCAGTCCTGCTGGGGTAGGTGGGAGGGGTCACTCGATTGCGCCGAGTTCGGTGCCGCATCCGCCCCCTGACGCGCAGTATGGGGTACGACGACGTGGTCACTCGCGGGGCGTTCAAGCATGGGAGTGGCGCTCGCGTCGTACGCCAGGGTGGAGATCACGTCGGCGTAGCCCCGGTCGATCGCCTGCCGTTTCGCGGAGGCGGCCGGCCAGCTGGAGAGCGAACTGGACTCGATCCCCGCCGGGCGCTGGGCGTCGACCCCATCCGGTCGGCCTCCAGGTAGAGAGCGGTCAACGGCGTGCGCAGCCGGTGCGAGAGGGCGGCGACCAGCTCGCGTTCCATGGCGAGCAGGTCGAGGACGCTTCGCGGGGACCGGTCCGCCCCATGGTTGCTAGGTTCGGCTCCATGCTGTGGCAGTGGTTGACGACGCCTGTTGCAGGAGGCCTGAGCACTGTGCGGTTCCTGCTCGGCGGATGGCCGGGTTCCCGGCTCTCGTAGGAGCAGCCGATGATTGAGGTGTGGCATGAACTGCTCGACACGTTCGTGTGGCCAGCCTGGTGGTGGTCCTGATCCCAGCGCCCGTCGGATTGATGACGGCCTTCGTTGCTGGTTTTGGCACGTGCAGCCAGGAAATGGACAGCATGGATATGAGCCCCCAAAGCGCTCCGCCCACCTGGCGTCTGAGCTGGTTAGTCCCTTGAAGCGAGCAGGCGACAGAGAAGGGACTGAGTCATGACAGGGGGTGCCGTCACGTGGATCGTTTTAGGTCTCATTGTCGGGATGTTGCTTCTATGGGAACTTTGGGCGTGGTTGTGTCGGGTATGTGACCCGGATGAGTCCACGGAGAGACCTCGAAGGGAAACCGTGACAGCGCCGCATCCTGCATATACGCTCTCCTGCGCTTACTGCGGCTACGCGTGGCCACTCACGGATCCAGCATCCGAAACGCTGAAATGCCCTAACCCTGCGTGCGGTCGAACGCATCAGGGAATCCGGCACCCCGACCCGTGGGGCCGGCCATACCGGTAGGACACACCATCCAGGCCCCGGCGCGTACACCGATCGAGAACAGGCACCGAGAGGGCGTTTACACCACTTTTAGTGCGTTTTTAGCTGGTGTGCGGTCTGGCAATTATGAGGCCAGCGAGCCTGTAGGTGCTGGCGGGTCCTGAGGCGTGATGGCCCCGTGGCCTTGCCCTCACTCCTCCTGTTCCGTCCCGGGATGCGCCGTCATACGCCGTTCGCCTCGCGCGCCTGGTGCCCACTCCTGGGCCAGGCCGACAGCTGGCCGGTACTCCAGAATCATGGCTGAGCGTCGTCGCTATCCGAGTGATCTGTCCGATGCCGCCGGGAGTTGGTCGAGTCAGTCCTGACCGCATGGCGGGCCGAACGCCGCGGCCGCGGGCTGGACATCGGCCGACCGCCCAACCATGACCTGTGCAGCCTCCTGGACGCAGTCGTCTACGTGAACCGCACCGGGATCCCCTGGCGCTACCTCCCCCACGACTACCCGCACTGGAATACGGTCTACGCCCACTTCGCCCGCTGGCAGGAAAAAGTCGTATTCGACCAGCTCAACAGCCTGCTGAGACGTCAAGTGCGCCATAGGAAGGCCGAGAGGAGGAACCGGGTGCGTGCGGCATCGACTCCCAGAGCATCAAGACCTCCACCAATGTCCCCGCCGCCGGCCAGGGCATCGACGTCGGCAAGATGATCGTGGGCCGCAAGCGGAGCATCGTGATCGACACGGTCGGCCTGCTCCTCGAGGTCCTGGTCACCGCAGCCGGCGTGCAGGACTCGATCGCCGGCCAGGCCCTCATCGAGAAGGTCGCCGCCAAGCACCCTGCCGTCCGCAAGACCTGGGTCGACGGCGGCTACCGCCAACACCTCGTTGAGCGCGCCGCGCCCCTCGGCATCGACATGCACGTCGTCCGACGCGACCCCGCCACCAGGGAATTTGCCGCCCTGCCTCTCCGTTGGACCATCGAGCGCACGCCCGGTTGGGCGCGGCACCTAGAACCCGACGAATTAGGACACCAAGGGACTAAACATTGAAAGGAAACGCCCTCTTATCCCCTGCTGGCGAGTAGCCCGTGGTGCGGCGGTTGAGGGTGTTGGCGGGGCCGTGGAGAGGGTCTGCGAGGGCTGTGGTGAATGGCCGCGGCCGGACGTCCGGCCGCGCGCGGTGTTCTGTTTGGCAGCGTGTCGTTCCAGGCAATGGCGGCTGCGGCGTCGTCTGGCGGCGGTCCGCGGTATCGAACTCGGAGATTCCTCTAGCTGCTTCCAATGATAGGCATTAATGACTAACGTCACGTCATGTCGATTTGGGTCAACTAGGCCCTGCCTTGCAGGAGTTCACATGTTACGCAAGATCGCCTTACTGGTCCTAACAAAGCCTTTGGACGTGTCGGTGGGTGATCAGGCAGACGGCAAGCCCGAGGAAGGCCTCGTGGATGTCGTCGCGTCGTTCCCAGCGGATGCGCAGGCGGCGGAAGCCGTGCAGCCAGGAGATCGTCCGCTCGACGACCCACCGGAAGGTCCCCAGGCCGGTGCCGTGAGGCTGGCCCCGTTCGGCGATCACCGGCCGGATGCCCCGCTCGCGAAGGAGCCGGCGGTACTTGTCGTGGTCGTAGCCGCGGTCGGCGAAGAGCATGTCCGGGCGGCGTCGGGGCCGGCCGACGACTCCCGCGACCGCTGGGATCTTGTCGAGCAGAGGCAGGAGCTGGGTGACGTCGTTGCGGTTGCCGCCGGTCAGCGACACCGCGAGCGGGATGCCCTGGCCGTCGGTGAGGATGTGGTGCTTGCTGCCCGGCCGTGCACGGTCGACCGGGCTGGGTCCGCTTTTGGGCCCCGCCGAGCCGCTCTGACATGCGAGGAGTCGATCACCGCCCGCGACCAGTCCAGCTGGTTCTTCGACCGCAGCTTGTTCAGCAGCAGCTGGTGCAGCTGGTCCCAGACACCGCCTCGTTCCAGGCCGCCAGGCGCCGCCAGCAGGTCATGCCCGAGCCGAAGCCCAGCTCCTGGGGCAAGTACTCCCACTGAATGCCGGTGTGCAGGACGAACAGGATGCCGCACAGTGCCTGCCGGTCAGGCACCCGCGGCCGTCCCTCGACCTGCTTCGGCGGTGGCTCGGGCAGCAACGGCTCGATCAACGACCACAGTTCGTCCGACACGATCCACGGCCGCGACTGACGCTTCCCCATGCCCGCATCAACGAGCGATCAGGCCGACAGTCACATGATCACGCCCTTTTGTTAGAGCCAGTTAGGCCGTTTCTGATGGCTCTTGGTGGGCTGGGTGGATCTCGTGGCCAGCCGGGCAGGACGCCTTTATGGTGCGGCGACACGAGCTCGCGGATGCGCAGTGGCGGAAGGTCGAGCCTCTCCTGCCTGGCAACGGCAGGCCGGGTGGGCAGTGGGCGGATCACCGCAGGGTGATCAACGGGGTGCTGTTCCGGGCCCGGACCGGGGTGCCATGGCCTGACCTGCCGGAACGGTACGGCCCCTGGCAGACCGTCTACGAGCGGCATCGCCGCTGGTCGGCCGACGGCACCTGGACGGCCATCCTCCGGGAGTTACAGATCGAGGCGGATGCCGGCGACCCGGACGGAACGCTCGCCCACCAGGCGGAGCGTCAGAAGGGGGCCGTGAACATCGACTCCACGTCCTGCCGTGCACATAAGCACGCGGCCGGGGCGCCCCGAAAGCCTCCCCCCGACCACCCGCAAAAGGGGCGGAACACGTGAGGAAGCAGTGGGGCGCGAGGCGTTGGGGCTCACGGGGCGGGCTGACCAGCAAGGTCCATCTGCTCTCCGACGACCGGGCCCGCCCGCTGCACTGGCTGACCTCGCCCGGTCAGCGGGGTGACAGCCCGATGTTCGCCCCGGTGCTGGACGGCTTACGCATCCGGCGCCGCGGTACGGGCCGCCCGCGCAGCCGGCCGGACCCGGTGCGCGGCGACAAGGCGTACTCCAGCCGGGACAACCGCGCCTACCCGCGGCGACGCGGGATCAAGGCCACCATCGCGCAGCCAGACGACCAGCGGGCCCACCGCAAGCGCCGGGGACAGGCTGGTGGCCGGCCCCCGGCCTTCGACAAGGCCCAGTACCGCCGTCGCAGCGCGGTCGAGCGGTGCGTGAACAAGTGGAAGCAGTTCCGCGCCGTGGCCACCCGTTACGACAAGCGCGACTACATCTTCAACGGCACCCTGAACGTCACCGTGATCGTCATCTGGCTCCGCGACACCGTCCAAGAGCCATCAGAAACGGCCTAGCCCCAGACCTCCTTGGCGAGGCGGGCCTGGGACATGGTGCCGTTGTCGAGCTCGAAGAGGCGCACCTCGCTGGTCTTCGTCGGCAGGGCCAGGACGGCGTCGGTGTTGAAGCTCAGGCCGGTCTCCTTGATGGCGTGGTTGACCTCCACCTGCCAGTCGGTCAGATGGTCCCGGCGCCGAAGGCGAGAATCACGTCCGTCACCGCGACGCCGTGCGGACCGACCCCGGCGCGAACGGCCTTCGCTCCGGTGCCGGCCTTCGGACGGCGAGGCAGCTCGTTGCCGTCGGCCAGAGCCTTCTGCCCCGCCGGGGTCAGGTTCCAGATCGGGTGCCGACCGGCCTTGCCGTTCGCGAGCTCGGCCGCGAAGGTGCTTTACGGCTCGGGTAGCGGATTGCCCGGGCCCTCCACGGGCGGCGATGGCCAACCGGGGCTTCCTGGGCGGCCGCGAGTTCGACTCGAGTGGGTTGGTCCATGTTCAGGGCATGCCGGGTGCGGCTCGGTGCGTGGTGGTCATTGGGTCGACTCACAAACCATGGAGGCATCATGGCGGCACCGGCGGGGCCCGCAGCGGCCAAGACATCGTTGTCCAGGCTGCCCTCCCTCACCGGGATGCGATTCATCGCCGCCTTCATGGTGCTGATCTGCCACATAGGAATCGTCCTGGTACCCAGCGTGCAGAAGCCCTGGCTCAACTGGACCGAGCCGTACGTGTATGCGTTGGGGCCCACCGGTGTGGTCTTCTTCTTCGTCCTCAGCGGGTTCGTGCTGACCTGGTCGGCGCGGCGAGGTGACACCAGCCGGCTCTTCTGGCGCCGACGCCTTGTGAAGGTCTATCCGAACCACCTGCTCACGCTGGCCGTCGCGGTGGTCCTGATGCTCGTCACGAACCACGCGGTGACTGCGGCCAACACTGTGCCCACCCTCTTCCTCGTGCAAAGCTGGATTCCCGACCAGGAAGTTGTGCTGAACTACACGTCCAACGCCCCCACCTGGTCGCTCGCTTGCGAGCTGTTGTTCTATCTGGCCTTCCCCGTGCTGCTCCCCCTGCTGCGCAAGATCCGTGTCGAGCGGTTGTGGCTGTGGCTCGGCGCCGTCGCACTACTGATCTGCACGTTGCCGTTCGTCGCGCTGTTGCTGCCGGATGAGCCGGTGATGACGAACACCGACGTGCCGTGGTGGCCGCTGTGGTTCACCTACTACTTTCCCGTCAGCAGGATGCTGGAATTCATGCTGGGAATGCTGACGGCGCAGATCGTGCTCAGCGGGCGCTGGATCGGGTTGCCGCTCGTCCCGGCGATGCTGCTGGCGGGAGCGAGTTTCGTCGTCACCGCCGGGTTTCTGCCGGAGATGTACAGTCAGGCATCCGCGATCGCGTTCTTCCTCGCTCTCCTCATCGCCGCGGGCGCCACGGCCGATGTGCGCGGCCGGCCTTCCTTCTTCCGCAGGCGCGCCATGATTTTCCTCGGAGAAATCTCCTTCGCTCTGTACATGGTGCACTGGCTGGTCATCTTGTACGGCCCGATGCAGATGGCCAAAGCCGGCGGCTGGTCGGGTCACTCGACGCTCTCCCAAGCTCTGCTCGAGGCAAGCCTGACCGTGGTGATCACCCTGCTCCTGGCGTGGTTGCTCTACCGGCTGGTCGAACGTCCCGCTGTGCGCCGCTGGAGTCGGCCGGCCATGCGCGGCAGGTCTTCTGTGGCAGCCGACGTGGGGGCAGGCCCCGCAGCGGAGGTGCACGGCGATCGCTGAGAGTCGCGATCCGGTTCGCCGGAAGCCCCAGTTGGTGTGAAGGGTGCTCTGACTGCCGCAGTCGCTGAGAGGTACATCCTCTGCCGGTCACGCCGGCGACGGCGCCGGCAGCACCGAGCTCGCATCAACCCATTACCGCCGCCGTGGCCACCGAGGACCGCTACTTAGCTGCACCATCGTCACTGCGCTGAAGGAGAGGCGGGGACGGAGATGACGGCCGCGTTCCCGGAGATCCGGGCGGCGGCCCTTGCTCAGTTGCCGGCGGACACCGCGCTGGACGGCGAGCTGGTGGTATGGGAGCGGAACCGGCTGGCGTTCGAGCGGCTCGCCCGCCGGGGGTGACGCCATGGTGGAGGCCATGGCGGGCACGGCCCGGCACGCGGTCGTCACGATCACCCGGCTCCGCAATACGTGAACCGAGTTCCCCGTCAGTCATCCTCGAGTCGGCATCCGCCTCCTCACTCCAGGGGACTTCGCCACCATCGCCGTCGACCGCCTGCCCGAAGGCTGACGGCGGATCGGGGGTCACCACTGGGTGGTGGCCGGCACCTACGTGGGTGTCGGCCATCATCGCGTTAGGCGACCAAGGAGAGCCAGTTCGTCGCCGGGGGCCAGCGGTGCGGCAGCATGCTCTGCGGGATGCCGATCAGGTCCGCGCACCGCTCCTCGACGGCGTTCAGGGCCTCGGTGGGCGTCAGGTCGTCCAGGTGCAAGGCCCGCACGCAGGCGAAGACGGCCCTCTTGGCCGGATCGCGATCGTGCCAGTCGAGACGCCCGGTCAGACCGTTGAGTGCTGCCCGATCCAGCCAGTGGCGGCCACCACCTCGCGCGCGATGTCTGCGACAGTCCGCCCGTCGGTCGTGACCCTCACCGCGTCCGCAGGAGTCCGCTGGTCCAGCAACCGCGCCTTACGGGTGCTGCTCTCCCCCTCCGTCTCCAGCTCCGAGCCGAGTTCCCGGCGTTCCAGCCGTGCACGCGTAGTGGCGTCGGTGGCCGTGAGCAGCACCCTCACGATCCGCGCCCGGCCGCCCATGGCCCGCTCGAACATGCCGGTCGCCTCGGGCACCACGCTCAGCGTGTTCGTGTAGATCAGACGCCGGTAGCCTCGCCGGGCGTAGTTCGGCCACACGGCAGTCAGGTTGCTCTCAGTGATCTCCGCACGGTGCGGATCTCCCTCCGGCGGTGCCACGCCTTCCGCGGGCCGGCAACACAGTCCGGATTCGGCAACCGCGGCAAGAACGTCTGGTGCGAACTGCTCGGTAGGGTCGGGGTGTGAGTCGAGACGCGCGTTGGCTGTGGTGCGGGTCGGCCGGGCTCGTGCTCGGGGTGCTCGGTACATCGGTGGTTGCCGTCGGCACGAGCAGCGGCGCGGGCCGGCGGTCGGCCGCGGCTGCGGTGCTGGTGGTCGCGCAGTGCGTTGCTCTGCGGTGGCTGCTGCGCGGGCCCCTCGCCGTCCTGGGCGTCGGCGTGGTGACGGGTGTCGCCGTGTGGGCGCTGTTTCCCGCCGTGACGTTGACGGGGGCGCTGCTCGCGGCGCAGGTCGCGTTGTGCGTGCTGTCGGCCACGCGGTCAAGGCGGGTGTCGGTGGCGGCGCTGGCGGGGATGTGCGCCCTGGCCCCGCTGGGGTTCTACGAAGGTGGGCCTGCGGTCGTCGCGGTCTGTCTGCTGGCGGTGCTGCTGGCGTGGACCGTGGGCCAGTGGCGCAGGGCACAGCGCGCGCGGACGGCGGCGGAGACGCGCCGTGCGGTGGCGGAAGAACGGGCCCGTATCGCGCGGGAGGTGCACGACGTGGTGGCTCACACCTTGTCGGTGATGGTCATTCAGGCGGGCGCCGCGGACGACGTGTTCGACGATCGTCCCGAGCAGGCCCGGCAGGCGTTGCGGGCGATCGACACTGCGGGGCGGTCGGCGCTGGACGAACTACGGTTGCTGCTACGGGCGTTCGGACCGGAGGAGGAGAATCCGGCGGAGGAGGATCCGGAGGAGGGGAATCCGGCGGAGGAGGATCCGGTCGCCGGGGAGCGGGCCCCGCGGCCCGGGCTGGCGCGGCTGGATGACCTTGCCGACGCCGTACGTGCGGCGGGCATGACGGTGCGTCTCGACCGCGAGGGCGTTCCGGCCGGTGGTCTGCCGGCGGCCGTGGACCTGGCGGCGTACCGCATCGCCCAGGAGGCCGTGACCAACGCGCTGCGGCACGCCGTCGGCGCCGACGAGGTGCGTGTGTCGGTGACGGCCGACGGGGAACGGATCCGGATCACCGTGGCCGACAACGGGCGTACACCGCCCGCCCGGTCCGCCAAGGCGGGCGCGGGGCGGGGGCTGATGGGGATGAGGGAACGGGCCCGCATGCTGGGCGGGAGCCTGCGGGCGGGTCCGGCCGCCGGGGGCGGGTTCGCGGTGGAGGCGGACCTGCCGATGGAGTACGCGTCGTGACCCTTCGTGTGGTGGTGGCCGACGACCAGGCCCTGGTGCGTACCGGCTTCCGGATGATCATCGACGCGCGGGACGACCTGGAGGTGGCCGGCGAGGGGGCCGACGGCCGGGAGGCCGTGCGGCTGACGCGTGAGCTGCGGCCGGACGTGGTGCTGATGGACGTACGGATGCCCGTGCTGGACGGCATCGAGGCGACCCGGGAGATCGTGGCCTGCGGCAGCCCGGCCCGCGTGCTCGTGCTGACCACCTGGGATCTGGACGCGCACGTGGTCGCGGCGCTGCGCGCCGGGGCCAGCGGGTTCCTGTTGAAGGACATCCGGCCCGCCGAACTCGTGGACGCGATCCGTCTCACGGCCCGCGGAGACTCCCTGCTGGCGCCCTCGGTGACACGCCGTGTCCTGGACCGTTTCCTGCGCACCGCACCCGACCTGCAACCGCCGCCGAGCCTGGAGCGCCTGTCCGGCCGCGAGCGGGAGGTGCTCACCCTGATCGGGCAGGCCCTGTCGAACGCGGAGATCGCCCAGCGGCTGGGCCTGTCGGAGTCCACCGTCAAGAACCACGTCACCGGTGTACTGCGCAAGCTCGGCCTGCGAGACCGGGTACAGGCCGTGGTGGCCGCCTACGATCACGGACTCGTCCGGCCGAGAAACCCTTGAGAGCGGCTTGAGGGACCGCGGGGACCGCTCCTCCTTGAGGAGGAGAAACCGTGCCGCTCCTCCTCTGTTCCCAGAGCGGATCCGTTCGCGCGGCCGATCAACGGCGCGCTGCCGGGCCGTAGCGTCATCGGTATGACCGAATCGCTCCACCACCGCATGTACTTGCTCGCCTACGACGAGGAGGCCCGGGGGCCCTACGACCGCTCCCGGACCGGGCTGCTGGTCCGAGCCGCCGCCCTGGTCGAACTCGCCCTGCGCGGACGGCTGGTGGAGACCGGCGGCGGCAGCGTGGCGGTGGCCGCAACGGGATCGACGGGGGATCCCGTTCTGGACGAGATGCTGCGGGAGGCTCCCGGGCACGGCTGGAAACAGCTGGTCCGACGGCACAGTGGGGGGACCCTGACGGCCGTGGAGGACCGGCTGGCCGCGCTGGGACTCCTCACCGTCGGGTCGTCCCGGCTCCGCCTGGGCGGCCGGCGCGTGACCGTGTCGGACCCGGCCACGCTCCGAGCGGTGCGCGAGCGGGTGTCGGCCGTCCTGCACGGCGACGCGCCCGTCCACGAGATCCCCGTCGCCGACGCCGCCCTGGCGGCACTGGCGGCGGCCGGCAAGGACCGGTCGGTCGTCTCGCGGCAGGACGCCCGAGAGCTGCGGGACCGCATCAACGCCTGCACCAGCCGCCTCGGCACCCTCGCCCCTGGCCTGGAGAAGGCCGTACGCGGACTGTCCATGACCATGATCGCCGCCCAGGGCGGGATGGGCGGCAGCTGACCGAGAACACGGGAAGCCGGGAGCCGGGAACCCGGGAGCCGGGGTCCGGGGGCTGGAGTCCGAGGGCCGGGGACCGGGGACCGAGAAGCGGGGACCGGAGTCCGAGAAGCGGGGGCTCCATGAAACGGGGGAAGGTAATGAAACGGGGGAAACACATGAACACGCGCCGTGTCCTGACCACCCTGGCCTGCGCGCTGACCGCCGTGCTCGCCACGGCCGCCAGGCCCGCACTGCCGACGCAGCAGGCCGATCGCGCCGGGCCCGCCCTCGGGACGGTGGTCCGCATCCACGACGGCGTGGTGCAGGGCGCCGCCCACGACGGCTACCGCACCTTCGAGGGCCTGCCCTACGCGGCGCCTCCGGACGGCCGCCTGCGCTGGGCGCCGCCCCATCCGGTGAGGCCCTGGACGGGGACCCGGGACGCGACCCGGCCCGCGAGCGCATGCCCGCAGGCGGCGGGCGAGGTGCCCGGCGGCAGCACCGACGAGAACTGCCTGTACCTGAACGTCACCACGCCGGCCGCCACCTCCCGGCACCCGCGGCCGGTGATCGTCTGGCTGCACGGCGGCGGCTTCACGACCGGCGCGGGCAGCTCCTACGACGTCCATCGCATGGCCACCCGCGGCGACGTCGTGGTCGTCACGGTCAACTACCGTCTCGGCGCCCTGGGTTTCCTCGCCCACGCCGGGCTGCCCGGCTCCGGCACCTTCGGCCTGGCCGACCAGCAGGCGGCACTTCGGTGGGTCAGGGCAGGCATCGGCGCCTTCGGCGGCGACCCGCGCGACGTGACGCTGGCCGGCGAGTCGGCCGGCGGCTACAGCGTCTGCGCCCAGCTCGCCTCGCCCGCCGCCGTGGGGCTCTTCCAGCGGGCGATCATCCAGAGCGGGCCGTGCACCGGCCGCCCGGACCGGCCGTTCGCCCCGTCCGCCGCCTCTCCGTCCACGGCACGGGAGACCGGCGCCCGGTTCGCGGCCAAGGTCGGCTGCTCCTCCGCCCGGCACGTCCTGGCCTGTCTGCGCGGGAAGAGCGTCTCCCGTCTGCTGGCCGCCCAGGACACCGACCAACAGCCCTCCTACGGAACCCCGTTGCTGCCCCAGGATCCCGCGTCCGCCGTCGCCGCCGTCCGCTTCCCGTACGTGCCCGTGCTCATCGGCAGCAACCACGACGAGGGCAACGGCTGGGCCGCCGGCATCATCCAGGCCGGCAATCCCGTCACCCCCGAGACCTGGCCCGACGTCGCGGCCACCTTCTTCCCCGGCTCGGACCGGGCCAGGGCGATCGTCCACGAGTACCCGGTGTCGCCGTCGAACGGCGGCCCGGTGTTCGGCGCAGTCATCGGTGACGCCGACTTCGCCTGCCCCACCCTGCGCACCGGCGACCTGCTCGGCACCCAAGTCCCCCTCTGGCGCTATGAGTTCGCCGACGAGCACGCCCCGCCGCTCACCTCGGGCACGCCACCGTTCCCCCTCGGCGCACCCCACGCCAGTGAGCTCCCCTACCTGTACGACCTCGGCGGCCGCCCACGCGCCATGACCCCGGCCCAGCACCGGCTGGCCGACACCATGATCGACTACTGGACCCGCTTCGCCCGCACCGGCGACCCCAACGCCCCCGGTTCGCCGCACTGGCCGAGTGACGCCGTCCAGTCCCTGGCCCCGGACCGCACGGGTCCCACCCGGACCGCCACCCGCCACCACTGCGCCTTCTGGAACGCCCTGCCCTGAGCGCCACCCGCGGCCCAGCGCGCCGAGCCCAGTGCCCAGTGCCCAGTGCCCAGTGCCCCAACAGGCAACGTTCACCGCCCCGGCAAGCATTGCCTGCCGCGGCGGCGCTAGCCGGGCGTCACCAACCGCACCTCGAACGCCAACACCGCCGCCTGTGCGCGGTCCCTGAAGCTCAGTTTCACCAGGATCCGGCTGACGTGGGTCTTGATCGTCGACCCGGCGACCACGAGGCGCCCGGCGGTCTCCGCGTTCGACAGGCCCTGCGCGCTCAGGACCAGGACCCCCGTCTCGCGCTCGGTCAGATCGCCCTACGCCGCCTGGACGGACTGCATGAGGCGGGGGGGGACGTGGACAGCTTCGAAAACTCCATGATCAGCCGCTTCGACACGGTCGGTGCGAGGAATGCCTCGCCGGAGGCCACCACCCTTCACCCGTCCGCGAGTTGGCGCGCCGAGGCATCCTCGAGGAGGAAACCGAAGGCTCCCGCGCGCAGCACCTGGTCCACGCACCCCCACCGGATCACCGCGAAGACGGTAGACGCCCTGTTCGTCACCGCTCCACACCCAGCGACGGGGAAACTCGCCCTGGCACCACGCCTCCGTGTCGATGCGCGGCCGAACCACCCTTCCGGGCGGGCACCGGCCGCCAGCCACGAGGAGTTCGCCGCGCTCCTTCGCGCCACGAGGACCGCCCGCGACCGCTGCATGGTCGCCTTACTCGGTGCAAGCGCACCGCGCGTCGGCCAGGTCGTCGGCCTGCTCCGCAAGGACACTCACCTCGTCCCGGCCGGCAGTACCGTCCCGGGCTGTCCTACAGCCTGGACCCCCACCCGCACCCGCACCCGCACCCGCACCCGCACCCGCACCTGGCCTGGCCTGGCCTGGCCTGGAGAAGCGTGATGGCCATCCGCGCGGGGCAGCGAAACACGAACCGCGGCACCCTCGTCGCTCCCGTGCCCGGACCCGTGGTGACGCTCTACGCCAACTGGATGCGCGAACGCCTCACCACCCCCGGGGCGGGCAACGCCGATTGGGCCTACGTGTCGTTCCCGGGTCCCACAGGAGAACCGGGCGGGCAGGTTCTCGGCACGCGGCGGGTTCAGGACCCCGTATCGGATCTCGCCCAAGACGCCGGCATTCGGCACATCCATCCGCACATGCTGCGGCACACCTTCGGCGAGACCGCAGCCGAGCTCGACGTCGCGTGCGACGTCCTCCAACGCCTGCTCGGCCACCGTGACCTGGCCGGCCAGAACGTGTACCGCAACCCTTCCGACGCCCAGATCGCCCACACCGCCCACACCGCCCACACCATGAACGACAAGATCTTCGGACCGGCATGACGACTTCTACGCCTCTGCCCGCCCCCCGCCCCCGCAGGCGGGCGGGAACCGGACTGGGACTACCTGACCCGGCACATCCTTAACCACTCCCCACTCCCCACCCCCCGCTCCAGTTGTGCTTCCCCCTGGGCGCCGACCGGCACCGCTTGGCTTTGCAAGTCAGTCTTGAAGCCACTGGTGGGTGGGTGCTCACTCCACTGGGGACCTTACGGCGGGAGTATCGGAGTGCATCAGCTAACCCCGGGTGGCTCAAGTGCCCCTTTCGAAGGTCGAGTTGTACGCGGCGATCCGCCATGACGCTCGGGTCGAAGGGCTGTCCGGCAGGGCTTTGTCGGCCAAGTACGGGGTGGGCCGCAGGACGGGTATTGATGAATTGTGGGATACGGAGCTTGATCGTCGTGGGGCGGAGCTGCTGTTCCAGGCATTGACGGAGCGTGAGGAAAAGAATTCTGTGGCGATAGCTTCCAATGAATCCTTCGGAGGGTGGACCAAGACGTTCACTGATCCAAGGCTCTTCGCGGCGATCGTGGACCGGTTGACGTTCGGCGGCAACATCATCGAGACCGGCACCGACTCCTACCGTCTGGCAGCCACCTGCGCCCGCGCCGAACAGAAGGCCGCCGCGGTCGCCGCCGGCTGAAGAAAACGGCGCCGTCCTACGGGGCCGGGCACGTCGGTGCCCTTCTCCAGTCCTCTACTTGCCGGGCAGTGCCGAGCGGTCAGGCGTCGAATCGCTTCTCCTCGTGGCGGTGGCGCTCACGGACCCGACCGGGTGGGGAGACCTGTTCACGCGCGATGTCGCCCGGTAGATGCCGGATAGGTCGGGGCCCCTCGCGACGGGTTGATCAGTCCTGCGCCACGTTCGCCGCGGTCACATTCTCGATGACGCGGCCGAGTTTGGTCATTGCCCGGGTCAGATCCTGGATGCGTGCGGCGATGCGGTCGCGTTCGACTATGAGCTGGTCGAGCATGGCGGGGGTCGCAACGCCGGTGCTCACGCACGGCAGGAGTTCGACGACGGTACGGCTGGAGAGGCCGGCCGCGAAGAGGTCCTGGATGAGCTGGACCCGCTCCAGGGCTTCGTCAGGATAGTCACGCTGCCCACCGGGCGTCCGCGCCGATTCCAGGAGCCGCTGTTCCTCGTAGTAACGCAGGGCCCGCACGCTGACCCCTGACCGCTTGGCGAGCTGTCCGATGCGCATGACGCAGGTTGCTTCCTTCCTCCTCGTACCTCACTTTGACGTCAGGTTCAGGCTACTGAACTTGATCGGGTGATGTCGGGGCGTTCTCCTGACGCCTCTGCGGTGGTCAGATAAGCGTGGGGTTGTGAGATATGCGCAGGGCGGCGGGCTGACCGACGCTGGGAGGGCAGCGCGGGAGCGGGTCCGGCTGGGGGCTGTGGAGCGATTCGAGCGTGGGGAGAAGAACCGGGAGGTCGCCGCCGCGCTGCGGGTGAGCGAGCGGTCCGTGGAGCGGTGGCGCCGGTCCTGGCGCGAACGCGGCGCGGCCGGTGTTGCGTCCAAGGGATCACCCGGACGACCTCAGCTCAGTGATGTGCAAGTGGCCCGGCTGGAACGCGAGTTGGAGCGTGGGCCGTTGACACACGGCTGGGCGGATCAGCGGTGGACGCTGGCCAGGGTGAAGACGCTGATCGGTCGCATATTCCGCGTTTCATACACGCTCCAAGGCACGTGGAGGCTGCTGAAGCGGCACGGCTGGTCGTGGCAGCAGCCCGCCCGCCGGGCCATCGAGCGCGACGACACGGCGGTCGAGTTGTGGAAGAAGGACGTCTGGCCGCGGGTAAAAGCACCGCGGCGGCGCTCGGTGCCTGGATCGTCTTTCGGGACGAGGCCGGGCAGTCGCTGACGCCGCCGCGCTCCAGGTCCTGGGGACGACGGGGCTGCACACCCCGTGGTGCGGGTACGCGGAAGAGGATCGGGCCGGGTGTCGATGGCGGGGATGGTCTGCTACCAGCCGGGCCGGCGCTCGCGTATGTTCTATGCAGTGCGCGAATACCGCGGCCGCCTGGGGCAGCCGAAGGGCTTCGGCTGGCGGGACCTGCGCGACCTGGTCGTGCGGGCCCGCATCCAGCTCGGCGGGCCCATCGTGCTTGTCTGGGACAACGTACGCCTTCATCTCACAGCCGGGATGCGGGAGTTCATCGCTGCGAACGTGGCCTGGCTCACCGTCTTCCAGCTGCCCGCCTACGCACCCGACCTGAACCCGCAGGAGGGCATTTGGTCGCTGGTCAAACGCGACCTCGGCAACCTCGCCGCAGCCGACCTGGCCCAGATCACCCGGGCTGTGAAGCGCAGACTCAAGCAGATCCAGTACCGGCCCGACCTGGTCGACGGCTGTCTGGCCGGCACAGGTCTGACCATGGGCGGCTGACCGGGCTCCGTGAGGTGAAGGGGTATTCGATGGAAGACCAAACCTCCCGGCTGCCAGGCTTTGACCATGAGCCTCCAGCCCAACGACGTATCCAACCCCTCCTGGCTGGGCAAGCCGATCGACGCCCGCCCGCTGTTCGGGCCAGAGCTCGCGTCGCTCCTCGACGTGCTACGCGGCCTGCGGCGCAATGAGTGGAGCAGGGCTGCGGTCCCGGGCTGGACCGTCCACGATCTTGCCGCCCACATCCTCGGCGACTACCACGGCCGTCTCGGCTGGAGCACAGAGAGTCACCAGCGCACCAAGGCGGCTGGAGAGACACTGGAAGCGTTCATCCACCGGGTCAACCAGGAATGGATCGACCTCCACGCCGATCACAGCCCCGCAGAGCTCATCGAGGCCCTGGAACTGGCCGGGACCCAGGTCGCCCGTCAATTGGAGGGCACCGACCTCGGCACCACGGGCCTGGGAGTGTCCTGGGCAGGGGCCAACCCGGCGCCCAAGTGGCTGGACATCGCCCGGGAGTTCACCGAGTACTGGACCCACCGCCAGCAGATCCGACATGCCACCGGCCAGGACACCGATCCGGAGCCCAACGCTCTGGCCATGGTCCTGGACACCTTCATGCGGGCCTTGCCCCACACACTGCGTCACACGCCCACACCCGCCGGGACACAACTCCAGGTGGTCATCGATGAGCCAGCCGTCGACACCTGGACCGTGACCGCCACCGCGGACCGCTGGTCACTGGCCGAAGCGCCCAGAGGCCAGCCGGCCGCATCAGTGCGGCTGGACTCAGAGACCGCCTGGCGACTCTGCACCCGCGGCATTGATCCCGATACTGCCCTTGCCCGGGCCCGCATCAGCGGAGAGAGCCAGATCGCCGAAGCCGCCTGCCAGATCGTGTCCATCGTCTACTGATGGACGCTGAGCGTCGAGGTCCACCTCCCAGGTGTGTCGCCAGCCGACACAGATGACAGGCCGACATCACGCATTCAAGTTCAGTAGCAATACCGGCTCCAGGGCAGCCCTGGGGGCCGATCGAACCGTTGCCGGCGCCGAGATTGATCATGACCCGGTGGCGGACCCGAGGGCGTTCACGCGTTCACGTACGCACGGCAGCCCCCGCGTCGTGCCGGGGTCGCCGAGCACGCCCGAGGGCACATGGGTGTCGACCGTGACGGGCGGCGTGATCCCTCGTAGTGGCGCAGGCCCCCACGCTCACTCCCGCCCGCTCGGCAGCCTTACCCATTTGCGCCTGCCCTCCTCCGGCCGGCCGGCAGTTGCGGCTTGCACCTCACGTCAATGTCAGGTTCTAGAGTGACGAGCGCCGGATGAACACGTCGTGCCGGCCCGTCAAAGTGAGGCAGACCATTATGCGCGCAGCCCGGTTCCACGAATACGGCGGAGCGGAGAGCCTGGTGATCGAGCAGGCCCCCGACCCCCACCCCGGACCCGGTGAGATTCGTGTCCGTGTCGCGGCGGCCAGCGTCAATCCCATCGACTGGAAGCTGCGCTCCGGCGCCCTGCACCAGATCTTCCCCCTGGATCTGCCCGACATTCCCGGGCGCGACGGCGCCGGTGTGGTCGACGAGATCGGCGACGGGGTGCAGGGGGTGAGCATCGGCGACCGGGTCTTCGGGCTGGGCGGCGTCACCGGCGCGACCGCGGAGCTGTTCATCCTTTCGGCCTGGGCGCACACCCCCGCCACGTGGAACGACGTGCGGGCCGCGGGCGCCGGTCTCGCGTCCGTGACCGCGATGCGTGGGCTCGGCGCGCTCGGCCCCCTCGCGGGGCGTACCCTCCTCGTCGAGGGCGCCGCCGGAGGCGTGGGCAGCGCGGCGGTCGAGATCGCCGTGGCACAAGGTGTCGGCACCGTGATCGGGACAGCCAGCGAACGCAACCACGAGTTCCTCACCTCTCTCGGCGCCGTTCCCACCACCTACGGCCCCGGCCTCGCACAGCGCCTCACCACCCTCGCTCCGCACGGCGTCGACATCGTGCTCGACACCGCGGCCTCCGGCTCCCTGGAAGACCTCGTCGCGATCGCGGGCGACCCGAAGCGCGTCGCGACGGTCGCCGACCACGCGGGCGGGCAGCGCCTGGGCACGCATGTGGCCCACGCGGTGAACGACTCCGCTCTCCTGTCCGCGGCGGCGGAACTGGGCGGGCAGGGCCGCTACACACCCCGTATCGAACAGGCCTACCCCCTGGAGCGGATCGCCGTCGCCCACGCGCACGCCGAGCGCGGACGCACCCGAGGAAAGATCGTGATCTGCATCTGAACAGGCCGATCTGCGAGCCTTTTCCAACCTCACATTGAGGGTGCGTGGCTCGTCCCACTACGACGTGGCGTCGGTCCAGCACTGGTGATCAGCTGCTGTCGGCGATCTCTCGGAACAGCTCGCGAGCCTGATCGCAGAACTGTTCGACATCCGCGACGTCCGGCTCGTGACCGTCCGCCAGCATCCGGGCCTGGAGCTGCTCGGAGCGCAGCCCGCCGTAGCGGGCCCGCACCTCCGCGGTCACCGGCTGGACCGCGATGTGCAGGTGCTTGCGCGCGTCGCGGCCATGCGACCACATGCAGACGTAGGTCTGCTCAGGTCGGCACAACGTCTCTACGACACGAGCGGTATCGCGCAGCAACGGGCCGAGTTCCGCCGCTGCCGTGTCGTCGAGCTCCGCGACAGCCACGACATGCTCCCGCGGGCCGACGATCAAGGTGCCGAGATTCATCGGACCGACAACGTGGTTCACCACCCAGGCAGTGGTTTCGTGCAGGACGCCTCCGGGCAACTCCCGGCGCCCGGCCAGAAGGTCGCAGCCAAGACACCCCGTCACATCCACGCGCACCAGCCTATACAGAGCTCACAGGATGAAATCGACTGCCAACCTGGTTGATGAGTCTGTCGGTTGGCCTGCGCACGTGATGAAGCTCCTGGTAGACGGTTCACGACCAAGATCACCCGTGCCGCCAGGAGCTTCACGTGCTTGTCCACCCGTCTGCCCTCGACCTGTCCACCCCGCACCTGCGGTTCCTGACCGCCCAGCTGGCCGCGCATCGGTCGGAACGCGGGACTCGGTGGCGCCGGCTTTGCGCCGACCGCCAGGCGCTGCTGGTGCTGGCGCACCTGCGTGTGGGGCACACCTACGCGCAGCTCGCGGGGCGCCGAACTCCTCTTACGAGTACTGACCGAGCGCGAGGAGAAGAGCAGCGTCGCCATCGCATCCAACGAGTCCTTCGGCGGCTGGACCAAAACCTTCACCGATCCCCGCCTCCGCGCGGCCATCGTCGACCGTCTCACCTTCAACGGCACGATCATCGAGACCGGCACCGACTCCTACCGCCTCGCCAGCACCCGGGCTCGAGCTGAGGAGCCGGCGAAGGCTGGCTGAGCTCAGGGCGACCAGACATACGGAGTTGTCGTGGTGACCGCTGTCCCGGCAACGCAGCCGGGCATCGGCACGATCAGGGTGGGCGGCGGCGCGTTCGACGACGAGATCGGCGTGTGCCAGAGGCCCGGGAGGGCTTGGCACTCGCACGTATCAGCTCCAGCCGCACGAGCGCGGGGTCGAGCGACCAGCCATGGTGGTCATCGCCTGGTGGGCCCCGGCGAGGTCAGCGGCGGCGCTCTCCCTGATCAGGGGAGCCATTGAGGGACGGAACTCCTCTGTGGTGATCTGGTCGAAGACCACGTCCCGTCCGAGCCGGACGCCGAACGCCTCGGTCAGCTCCGGCCCCGTGATCGCCGGGTACTGGCCGACGGAGACCGAGCCGGTGACGTCGGTGCGGTCGAACAGGGCGACGACTGCGTAGGCGGTGTCCAGGTGGGAAGCCCCGGAGACGGGGAAGTCGGCCCGGATCGGGTAGGGGCCGCACTCCGTGCTCGCGGACCGAGCCGATGACGTGCGGCATGAGCAGGTTCTTGAGGCAGACCGGTAGCCCGCCCCTGGCACATCACTAACCGACCCGCTGCATCGCCTTCCGGTGCCGTTCCGCCATCGCCGCCCCGGATTCGCGACGGGCCATCCTGCGCAGGACGGATGGCGCGAGGAGCAGCCCGGCGACTGCCCAAGCAGCCAGCACGCCCGCTGTTTCCAGGTGCCGCCAGGAATCGCCGATCTCGGCGCCGACCGCACCGGCCGGCAGCAGCGCCGAGCGGAGACCGAGGCCGAGCCAGTACACGGGGAAGATCTGACCGACGGTCTGCAGCCACTCGGGCAGCTCCGACAAGGGGAAGTAGATCCCGGAGATCACGACGAGTCCCATCACCGGGAGCATGAGCAAGCCGACGGTGCGCGGACTGCTCACCAGCGAACCGATGACGGCGCCGACCGGCAGGGTCGCCAGGAGCCCCAGCGGAACCACCCACACCAGCGTCAGCAACGCTCCGCCACCCTGCCGAGCCACCCCGTCAACCAGGAACACGCCGACGGCGAACGGGAGGGCCATGGAGACGAGAGCCGTACCCGACACCATGATGATCTTGCCGACCAGGTGGCCGACCATGCCGTGCGGCACGGCCTTGGCCCGCAGCAGGGTGCCGTCCTCACGCTCGGTCGCGAGCAGTTGCGCCGCGGTCATCATGCCGGTGAACGCGAGCGTCATGCCCAGCATGCTCGGCAGCATGAACGCGCCGGTCGATATGCCTGCGCCCTTCAGCGGATCGTCCTTGAGCAGGAACAGCGGCACGAGGAGCAGCACCGTCCAGAGTGCGTAACCGAAAACGTCCTGGCCGGTGGTGAAGGTCTGCCGGAGTTCCGTCCAGCCACGCCGCACCCCTGCTCCCGCCGCATACCACACCGGACTCATCGTGGTCCCTCCCCGATAGCGTGCATCGCCGGCCCATCGAGGACGCTCCCCGTCTCGAGCTCCCGCACCATCGTCAAGTAGGTGTCCTCCAGACTCGCCCGGCGCACCTCCAGTCCGCCGATCGCCTCGCCGTGCTCCTCGAACAGCCGACGGACGAACCGGGTGGGATCGGCCGTCGACTCCTCGAAAGGCTCCCCGTCCCGCGTCCAGCGCACTGTCGCCTCGGCTGATGCCTGCCGCGACAGCTCTTCGGCCGAGCCATCGGCCACGATCCGGCCATCGGCCAGAATCAGGATCCGGTCGGCGAGCCTCTCCGCCTCGGCAAGGTCGTGCGTAGTCAGCAGAACAGTGGTGTTCTCGTCCGCCAGCCCGCGGACCAGGCCGTGGAACTCCTTCCTCGCCTCCGGGTCCAGGCCCGCCGTGGGCTCGTCCAGGAACAACACCTCAGGCCTGCCTACGATGCCGACGGCCACGTCGAAACGTCTGCGCTGCCCGCCGGACAGAGTTCCGACCCGCTTGTCCGCCTGCTCGGTCAGCCCAACGGCGGCGAGGAGCTCGTCAACGTCCCACGGCCGGCCTACGAGGGCCGTGGAATACGGCGTGTAGTACGAGCCGAGATGGGCCAGCAGTTCACGCACCCGCCACTTGCCGTGGTCACGCCAGGACTGCAACACGATGCCCAGCCGCGCACGCCACCGCTCGTCCCCGCCGGCCGGATCAGAGCCGAGGACGGTCACGTCACCGGCCGAGCGCACCCGGAAGCCTTCCAGTACCTCGATCGTGGTCGTCTTGCCCGCGCCGTTCGGTCCGAGCAACACGACGACTTCGCCTCGCCGGGCCGTGAAGCCGACACCCTTCAACACGTCCTGGCTGCGGTAGCGCATCCGCAGATCCCGCACGTCGATGACCCTGTCGCTCTCCGGCGGTGGGCTGCCCCCGACCCCGGATAAGGCGTGAGCGATCGTCATGGGTGTTCCCCCGTCCGTCTCGTGGTCCGTCCTGTGGGATCCGAGGCCGAAGGCCGTGCCGACGTCCGTGGTCATAGGACGTGTCTACGGCAGTTGCTGCCGTTGCCACAGCAGCCGCTTGGGCCCTCCCGGACGAACACATTACCGAACGGCTCTGGTACCTCGTCCCGTTGCACCGACCCGGCGAACGTTCCCGATCAGAGCACCTCGCTCGTCATGGTCGTCGTGGCAGAACGGCGCTGGTGCGCGCCGTTCTCCCGTAAGTCGGTGCAGAAACGCCGTCGTCGTTTCCTCACCCCGCAACAGGCGGTGGCACGCGCGTCGGCCCGGTTCGACGGCCGCGTCGACTTTGCCGCACCTGGTGCCATCTCCTCGGTCGGTCGGGCTCCGACTGCCTGGGCCGTTCGACAAGACGACCGCGTTCGAAGCGTGCTCTCCTGGTCGAGCGGTCCGCGGTGGCCGCATGAAGGACATGTTCGATGCGTACGAAGCCCCGCGACGGCCGGACCAGGCCTACGCATGGTTCCGCAAGATGATCTTTCCCGTGTTCTTGCCGTGCAGCAAGCTCAGGAATGCGTCCACCATGTGCTCGAACCCGTCCAGCACTGTCTCGTCCAGCGCCAGCCGGCCGCTCTGCAGATGGGGGACAGCGAACTCGTACAGCTCGTCCTGCAGGTCACGGTAGTTACAGACCATAAAGCCCTCGATGCGGAGGCTCTTCTCCACGATGTCCGAGTAGTCGAAGTGCGGCGGAGGGGCGTCCGGGGTGTTGTAGCGGCTGATGATGCCGATCCGGACGATACGTCCGAATTCCCACAACGCGCCCACTGCGGCGGCTAGTTGTTCTCCGCCGACGTTGTCGACGAAGACGTCTATGCCCTCCGGTGCGGCCTTGGCGAGCAGTTCAGCGGCGCCGTCGTGGCAGTCGAACGCCGCGTCGTAGCCCACCTCCCAGGTCAGGTGATCGACCTTGGCAGCCGAGCCCGCGCTGCCAACGAGTCGACCGGCGCCCAGCAGCCGGGCGAGCCGACCGGTGGCCATGCCGACGCCGCCGGCTGCGACGGAGACGAAGAGGTCATCGCCCTCGCGGAGGCGGGCGATGCGGGTGAGGCCCACGTAGGCGGTCAGTCCGGTTCCGCCGAGGACGCTCAGGTAGGCCGTCAGGGGGGACCCCGTCGAAGCGAGGGAGTTTGCGGATCTCCTCGGGTCGGACGACCGAGTGCGTGCGCCAGCCCCGCCGGTGGAACACGACCTCCCCTCGGGCAGCCCCGGCGTCCGCGAGGCGACCACGCGCCCTAGGGTCCGGCCCTCGAGTGGTGTGGAGTGCGAAGCCTCCGGGCACGTCGTCCATCATCTCGCGGTGGTACGGGTCGACGGACCAGTAGAGGTTCTCCACGAGCGCGGTGCCGACCCCACGATCGGGGACCGCGGACTCGACGAAGGCGAAGTTCTCGGTGGTGGGGAAGCCGTTGGGGCGGGCGGTCTGCTGGACGGTGATCGCGTTCTCGGTCACGACGGGACCGTAGGACGGGACTGGAACCCGCGGGCAGGCGGTTCGGGGCAGCTCGCCTTCTCTGCGGGGCCCCGCCGATCGAAGGCCTGGTGGAGGTGAGATCATGCAACGCAGCAGGTCACAACCGTACGACGGGGAGTACACGCATGCCCAGGGCGAGGACCATAGTGGCGCTGATCGCGGCGGCCGCGCTGATGACCGCATGTGGCAGCGGCAACGACAAGACGCAGCGCGCCGAAAAGGGCACGCCCACGTCGTCGCCAACGCCGGCCGCCGGTGGCCAGGACAAGACGTACGAGGTCTCCCTCGAAGTCGGCGGCAAAGGCAAGTCCAGCGTCTCCTACAACCTCGACACGAACGGCTCCGAGCAGGTCACGCTGCCGTGGAAGAAGTCGGACAGACTCACATTGAACAGCACCGAACGCAAGGTCGGGATCACCGTGTCCGTCGTGCCGGGGCCGGTGATGCTGTCCAACGGCCAGTTCGGCGCTGCTCCTTGCACGATCACCGTCGACGGGAAGAAGGTAGTCGAGGATGCCGGTGGCGCCGACGGCAAGCACATGTGCGAGTACACCCTGAGGTGAACAGCACACCGGTCGGCGACGTCAAATCGCCGCAAGGACCGAGCATGTGCAGCGAAGGCTGGTCGGCGGGCGACGGCGGACATCCCAGCGGCCCGCTGACGTAGGACTTCGAGCGCCGGGATCAGGCTGCGGTCCCCGGCGGAGGTGGTTGTCGCCGGGGACCAGGGGGTAGCGGGGGCTCCCTGGATTCCCGTGGGCTCAGGGGAAGCTGAACGTTCGTCAGCTCGGTGGCTCCTTGGGAACCGCCCTCACCATGCGAGTTGAAGCAGCAAGGACTCGCCACGGCCTCGGCGGCGTCGGACGTGGCCACGCCAGCCCGCCAGGACCGCGATCAGTGTCCAGCCCGCCGCACCGGCGATCAGGCCACCCATCCGCCCCGCAGCATCCACGTCATCCGCCTGCTCCATCGGCACATCGCCCTTAGGATCACGAATGACGTCGAGCCGGTCCCCTACCTCGGGAACCCACACGTCACCGTCGTAGCCGAGCTTCTCCTGCAGCTCGTCTCCGTTCGTGGTGCGAAGTGTGAAGCGGTGATTATTACTCGACGTTCCCGCCGCACTGTCGGCCACGATGACGACGTTCTCCCGTACACCGCGCAACTCCAGCGCCGCCTCAGGCGCGTACTGCACAGCCCCGACGAGGACGAAGAGCGCCGGCACCGAAGACAGGACCGTCAACCACAAGGCCCGATGGAGCAAGATCAGCGCCACGGCGAATGCCAGGCACAACACCACCCCGACTGTGATAGGGATCCATTCCGACCCCAACGTCAGGTACGCGACGCCGCCGGTGCCCGCGGCGGCCGCCCACCCGAGGACCACCACCGCGAGGGTACGCCGCACCGACTTCCACGGTGCCACAGCCTCGACGGACGGCTCCTGCTCCCTGCACGCCGGTGTCATCATGCTGCCGTGTATGCCACCTGGCATTCCCGCTCCTGTCCCGCTTGTTGCTGCCTGTTTCCTTCAGCAAGCACGCTACAGCGACCCGGGCCGGAACCGGACTGGGGTGCCGTGGCGGGATCTGCCTGCGCGGTAGAGGCTTGATGACTGGTGGGCTGCGGAGCATCGGGTCAGCTTGGGCCGGGGTCCGCCATGCAAATGCTGCGCGGACGGACGCCGAGATCGAGTCCCAGTCCTCGTCCTTGAACATCGCCGGTCGGAACCCGAGTGCCTCTCGGATCTGCTTGCGGTGCCGTTTCGCGCCCGCCAGGTCGTACTTCTCGAGCTCGGCCGCAGGGACCTTCACCAACCCGGTAACGTACTCCACAGCAGGCTTCGGGAACTCCTCGATGAACTCCGGGAACCGGGCCTCGATCTCGAAGAACTTGAGAATGCCAAGAAAGCGCGCCCTTCCTCCGTAACGACCGCAGGGCCGTCCTTTCCTGCTGTGGCATCCGCACGACGGCAGACTGAGGGTTCACAGCCACGACTTGCCGGGCCGTCCGCGGGGCGCTGCGCCACAGGGCGATCATGCGATGGAGCACCTGCATGAAGGGCTCCCCCAGGTCGGATCGCGCTTCTTCCAGGGCCCAGGCTGCGGCGACCGTCAGCGCGATCCGGGTGTCTTCCGCCAGGATGCGGGGGACCGCCGAGGTGAAGCCGTAGGAGGTCCGGGCGATCCGGAGGAGCCGATACGCGGAAGCGATTCCAGCACTCCCTGAGGATCCTCCATCCCGTAGGACTTGGCCCTGTGCTCCACCCAGTCACATGGGCCACTGGCCGTCCGGATCCTTCGCCTGCTGGGTGCCGATCATGGCGGGTAGCGCAGATTGCTGCCGATCGAGTTGTACTTCGATCAGGTGGTGCATGCTGCTGCCTCTCCAGGCCGAGGGCCACTGAATCAGGCGAGAAGCAGCCCCCGGCGATGCCCCTTTGGCTACCCGGTCTCCACGTCCGGCGAGTCCTGCGGCATGAACGCCGCTGCACGGCCGCCTCCAGTTCCTGCCTCATCGATTCGGGCAGTGGCTGCCAGCTCCTCGTCGGATGCGATGGGGCGAGCTCCTTTCGTGCTCTCACCCTAGCTGCTTTACCAAACCATTTAACCTTCACCTTTAACCCTATCGGAGCGATTGGGCCCCGGGATGGACGGTAGGCGCAGGGCCTATGTCCGGTCTCGCTTGAGGCGGGGCAGCCCCGCGCAAGCCGAGGCATCTGCTCGGAGGGCCTCACCTCATCTGAGGTATGCAGGTCTGGGGTTCGTTGTGCCTCACCCTCCGCGAGACCGGACAAACGCACTCCGAACGGACCCGGTCGGTTGGTCGGTCCGTCGGCTCTGAGGTGCACTGAGATTCGCGGCCCCGATGTGCGGGCTGCGTGCCGCCCACCGGGCGGCCGACAATCAAGGAGACCCTCATGAAACGGCACATCAGGACGGCCACGCCGCTGGTCACCGCCTTGCTGGTCGCCGCCGCGGCGGCTGGGTGTTCGAACGGCGGTGACGAAGGCAGTGCAAGCGGTACGGAGACCGGCAACGCGGCGGACAGCCTCGACACCAACGTGGTGCCGGCGGCGACCTCGTCTGCCGGCCCCGCGGTCAACGTAAAGGCCGGCACCTACGGCAAGATGCTTGTCGACGAGAAGGGCCGGACCCTCTACCTCTTCGAGAAGGACACTAAGGACCAGTCGAAGTGCAATGACGACTGTGCCCAGGCGTGGCCGCCGTTCACCGTCAAGTCGACACTGACCGCGGGCAAGGGACTGAAGAAGGACCTGCTCAAGACCACGAAGCGGGACGACGGCTCCGAGCAGGTGACATACAACGGGCACCCGCTGTACCGGTTCGTCGACGACCAGAAGGCCGGCGACGCCAACGGGCAGGACGTCGACGCGTTCGGTGCCAAGTGGTTCGTCGTCGACCCCGACGGCAAGAAGATCACCACCAAGCCCAAGACCAACGACGGCGGCTACTGACCTTCAGCCGGTCCGGCCCGCCAGCGCTCGGAGATTCCATGCCGTTCTCGTTCCCAACCGGCGCAGCCTGGCTCTGTTCGCGAGAACGGACCGCAGATGTTCACCAGTTCATCGCCGACGCCGCCGCCGAGACGTAGACGCCGGCCTCCGCGGGGGAGTCGATCGTGCAGCGCTCCACGGTGGGGTCGGCGCCCTAGTGACGATCACGCCCGCACGTCGAGAAAAGCAGGCAGCGCAAGACGCTTAAGAGCTCGGTGCCGCAGCGAGAACAGGCCGACCTGCCTGCTCCTCCGCGAGCACCGGAGGTGGCCGGGCGGATCCGAACCGTCGGCGAGAGCGTCGAGGATCTTGTCGTAGGGCAGCCGGTGGGCTCACGATTGTCGGCAGTGGTGGCTGTGCCGAGGTGGTGGTCACCTCCGCGGACCTGGTCGCGCCGCTGGACGGCGTGGGCATCGAGATGGAGGTCGCCGCGGCCTGCCGTCCAACAGCAACACCGCGTTCCTCGCGCTCGACCGGGTGGCCCGGATCGAGCCCTGAGCAAGCGTGCTGCTCCATTTGGCGGCCGGCGGCGTGGGGAGCCAGCTCGGCCAGGCCGCCTGCCTGTTGGGTGCGGGCCGCGTGGTCGGCACGGTCGGCAGCGAAGCCAAGGTCGAAACCGCCCGGAGCTTCGGCTACGACGAGGTGATCCTTCGGGACCGGGTCGCCGACGCCGGCGAGTTCGACGTCGTGGTCGACGTGGTCGGCGGGCCGGCCCGCCGAGCCAGCCTGGACCGGCTGGCCCCGATGGGACGGCTGATGGTGATGGGCAACGCCTCGGACGCCGAGGACGTCGGCTTCCCGGCCAACGAACTGTGGTTCACCAACAAGACCCCGTCTCCGGTTTCAACCTGGCCGCCTTCTCCGCCGCATTCCCCCCGGGAGGCGGGCCAGGCACTGCGCCGCGCGGTGGCCGCCGCAGCGAAGGATGAACCTGCTGGTACGTGCCGAGCCCTGCCGTTGGAGCAGGCCGCCGAGGCCCACCGCCGTATCGAGTCGGGCACGACGAATGGCAAGCTCGTGCTCGAGGTCAGGCTCACCCCCTGCCGGCGCCGCCTGCGGAAGCGAGGAAGTCAGGTGCCGCCGGTCTTCTGCTCGGGGACGGCCTGATCGTGCTCTTGGTTCTCGGGCCGGGGACGGCGGCTTGGCGTTCGGGCCGGGGACGGGGCTTGGCGTTCGGTGATGATGCGCTGCCTGCATCACCTGCCCGAAGAGTTGCCGGTGAGAGCTCCGGCGCGGTGCGCTCCACGTCCCTGTTCGACGGATCGGCGCGCCGGACGGACGACCAGGTCAGACCCCTCGTCGGCGCCGCGAGCGGGCCGGCGAGGCTGCGCTACGCCGCGAGTTTGTCCAGGGCTTCTGCGAGGGAGGCCGGACCCAGAGGGCCCACGTGGGACGCGTCGGGAAAGTTGTGGACGCGGAAGCGGTTGCCGGGTGTCAGTGCGTCGGCCTCCGCCACCATCCTGTCCTGGAGCGCGGTGGCGATCGTACGGTCCTTGCCGAAGCGCAGGTAGGTGCGGGGAATGCGTCCCCAGCTGTCAGCTCGGCCGACCGCTCGGCCCGCATAAGCGGCGATGGGCTCGTCGGTCTGCATGCCGGCCAAGAGCCTGCGGAACTCGGCTTCGGGGTAGTCCGCACAGATCATCTCCTTGAGGAGGGCCAGTTCACGGCTGTCACCCGTGCGGAAGTTGAGCCGCAGCACCCCGAGCCGGTTCGGGTCACCGACCATGATCTCGACCGGGCTGACGGCATTGGCGTTCTCGGGTGCCGCCGTGCAGGCGTCTGCCGTGGGCAGGGCGCGGCTGGGGCAGAAAGCCGCCATGTAGCAGATGTGCTGAAGCAGATGCGGGACGGCATTGCCGACGCGGCTGACCGATACGCCGCCGAGGCTGTGCCCGACCAGCACCACCGAGCCGTACCGCGCCGCGCGCCGCACGACACCCGTGACGCGCGCCTCATAGTCGTCCAGCCCGAGGCCCTTCAGCGGGGAAGGCTCGACGGCCATCGCTGCGGGGTCCTGCCGCTGATACGAGTCCGGGACGAAAGCCTCCGCTCCGTGCCGCGGCTGGTCCACCATCACGGCGCGATGGCCGCGCAGCGTCAGCTCCCGCGCGATCGGCATCCAGAACGCGCCGGCACTGTGGGTACCGTGCACCAGCACGTAGGTGGTGGGCCCGTGACGAGGCTCAGCCGCCGCTCGGGAGGCTCCGAGACCGCCGGCCAGGGCCATGCCCCCCGCCGCGAGTCCCAGACCGCGCAGCGCCGTCCGCCTGGTGGTACCCGTTCGTTGTTCGCTCATGGCATCAGTCATGTTCCGAAGCTAGGGGCGGCCTTGCTGGACGCACCAGCGGCCCAACACCCCTGCTGGGGTGGGTCTGGCACCACCTTGTGACGGCCTTCTTCGGGTTGCTGTCCGAGCTGGTCTCCCCCGTCACCTGAGCATTCGCTTGACGGCTTCACGGTCGGTCTTGCCGTTCGGTGTGAGGGGGATGGCGGGAACCGCCGTCAGATGGGCGGGGATCATGTGAGGCGGCGGGGTTTTGCTGAGCGCGCGGCGGAGGTCGACTACGTGTACGTGTGGGCCGACGGCATCCACCTCAACGTCCGTCCGGAGGAGGCCAAAGCCTGCGTGCTCGTCCTGATCGGCGTACACGCCGACGGCTCGAAGGAACTCATCGCGCTCAAAGACGGCTACCGCGAGTCGGGCGAGTCCTGGGCCGACCTGCTGCGCGACTGCGCCCGCCGGGGCATGCGCGCCCCCGTCCGGGCAGTCGGCGATGGGGCCCTGGGTTTCTGGAAGGCCCTGGCCGAGGTGTTCCCGGAAACCCGCGAGCAGAGGTGCTGGGTTCACAAAACCGCTAATGTGCTCGATGCCATGCCGAAGTCCGCGCAGCCGGGGGCGAAGAAGGCTATCCAGGACATCCACAACACCGAGGACCGCGACCACGCCGAGGCGGCGATCAAGATGTTCGCTCAGCTCTACGCGAAGTTCCCCAAGGCCGTCAAGAAGATCACCGACGACGAGGTTGAGATGCCGGCGTTCTTCGACTTCCCCGCCGAGCACTGGATCCATCTGCGGACCACCAACCCGATCGAGTCCACGTTCTCCACCGTCCGGCTGCGGACCGAGGTCACTCGCGGGGCCGGCTCCCGCCCCGCCGCTCTGGCCATGGTCTTCAAACTCGTCGAGTCCGCCCAGCAGCGGTGGCGGGTGGTGAACGCGCCCCACGTGGTCGCCCTCGTCCGGGCAGGTGCCCGCTTCGAACGCGGTCAGCTCGTCGAACGCCCCGAGGCGGTCGCAGCGTGAGCCCCCTCGCGGCCCAGGCCATCAGCACCGAGCGGCTGGACCTGCTGCCGCTGGCCGTCGAGCACGCCGAGGAGATGGCCGCGGTGCTGTCCGACCCGGCTCTGCACACCTTCATCGGCGGCACTCCGGACACCCCCGGGGCCTTGCGCTCGCGCTACCAGCACATGACCGCAGGCTCTGCCGACCCGGCCGTGTCCTGGCTGAACTGGGTGATCCGGCTTCGCGACGAATCCTGCCTGACGGGCACCGTCCAGGCGACGGTCAGCTCCTGCGGCCACGGACTCATCGCCGAGATCGCCTGGGTGGTGGGGACTCCCTGGCAGGGCAGAGGCATCGCCAGCGAAGCGGCCCGAGGACTCGTCGCCTGGCTCGGCCAGCAGCCGGTGCAGACCGTCATCGCCCACATCCACCCCGAACATCGGGCATCCGTCGCCGTCGCCACTGCCGCCGGGCTCACACCCACCGACGAATGGCACGAAGGCGAGATCCGATGGCACCGGAGCATCAGACGATGACTTCAACGATCCACAGATCTTGACTACTACTCGCTCTCCGGCCGCTCGCCCCGGTAGGCCTCCCGCAGCTACCCCGCCGACAACATGGCGCACTTCTTGGGGCCAGGCTGCACACGCTCAATGGTCACGCCGTGATCATGCCAGGAGGACCTGAAGATCATTTACGGGACGGCCCTTCGCTTCGGACAGGGCGATGCGGGCCGTGATGCGTTTGCCGGCCGGCTCCTGCTCGGTGAACAGCTCCTCGGTGACGGCTTTGACGATCTCCGGGCCGTGCTCGCCGATCCGGCCGGGATCGGCAGGCCGGGCCGTGGGAACCGTGGGGTCTCTGGCCCACACGGCGATCTCCATGACGCGGGCGTTGATGCGCAGCTCCAACCAGGCAGACCTGTCCCGCAGTAGCCCGCTGTCGGTGCCGGCCTGAGCGCTGCGATAACGCAAGGCACCACCCAGGGTGCCGCTCGGTCCATCACGGCCCGACTGGTGGACACGTTCCTCACCCACCCGCCCGACTGGCTCAGAACCCTCTGGCACGCGCTACCGCGCCCCTGGGAGTAGCCACCGCAGCCGGGCAGGTCCGCCCTGCCCGGCTGCTGCCGCAGGGCGTCAGGCTGCGCTGAACTCGTGGGCGGGGCCGCCGCGTCACTCCACCCGATGCGGGTCGTCCAGGCCGGCCTCGGGTTCGGCGACGCCGTCGCCTTCGAGGAACACGACCACGTCGTGGTCGCCGTAGGCGGTGCCGAGGATCTCGTCCCTGCCGCGTGCACGGTGACTCTCCGGCCCGCCCGTGATGCGGTGCACGACGATCGGCGCGCTGGTCACGCCGTCCAGGGTGCCCGGGCCGGTTCGTGGGGCGGGTCGACGCGGGCGCCATGCGTCACCTGCGGAAGCGGGAGAGCCAGGTTCCGCCGGCCTTCTGGCTCAGGCGGCTCCTGAGCCTGTTTGATGCGGGCGCTCGTCCGGCCAGGATTGCTGGAGGTCGGTGACGTGGCGCCGGCCGCAGTCCCCGCACAGAGCCGGGTGGGGCTCTGGGGCCGCGCCCCAGCCGACGCGTTCGGTCGCCTCCCACCGTTCGCCGGTGAACGCGGCCCCGCACTGGTGCAGACGGGACGGTGAGGCGAGCGCTGAAAGCTCCTCTCCTCTGCCCCGAAGCCCAGGAGCGACCTGTACGCGCGCGTTCATTGCGCAGGCCCACAGGCCGGGAGCCGAGGCGGAGGTGGACTTCGGTTTCGTCCGAGCCACGCGGCCCGCTTCCAGGAAGCCGTCCACGGTCTTGAACCATCGCTGCCGCGCCCGCGGGTGGCATTGAGGGATGTGCTGGTATCGGGGCATGGACAACAAGCGGCGCGTGCTGATCGTCGGCTACGACGGTGCGCAGATCCTCGACATCGCCTGTCCCAGTGGTGCGTTGGACATCGCCAACCGGTACGGCGCCGAGCCGCCGTACTCCGTCGAGCTGGGGACCCTGGGCCGTCGGGCCGCCCGTAGCTCGGCGGGGATTGTGATGGGAGCGGGGCAGGGGCTGGAGACGGTCGCGGGGCATCTGGACACCTTGTTCGTGGTGGGCGGCATCGGCTGTGAGGACGCGGCGTCGGACGAGCGCCTACTGAGTCAGGTGCGCCGGCTGGCCGGACTCAGTCGACGGGTGGCCTCTGTCTGTACCGGTGCCTTTGTGCTCGCCGCCGCCGGACTGCTGGACCACCGGCGGGTGACGACCCATTGGGGGTGGGGGGAACGACTTGCCGAGCGTCACCCCGCCGTGGCCGTGGACGTCGCTCCTCTCTACATACGCGACGGCCACGTCTACACCTCGGCCGGGGTCACCAGCGCACTCGACCTGACCCTGGCGCTGATCGAGGACGACCACGGGCCGACGCTGGCCCGTGCCGTCGCCCGGGAACTCGTCACCCACCTGCACCGGCCGGCCGATCAGTCGCAGATCTCCATGTTCCTCGCCGCTCCTCCGCCGGAGGACCGGCTGGTGCGGGACCTGGTGGGCCATATCGCCGGTCATCTGGCCGAGGACCTCACACCCGCCGCGCTGGCAGGGCGGGCGGGAGTCAGCCCCCGGCACCTGACACGCCTGTTCACCGCGCACCTCGGTACGACTCCGGCACGGGCCGTGCGCGTGGCGCGCACCGAAGCAGCGGCACATCTGGTGCGGTCCAGTGGACTGTCCATGGCGGCGATCGCCCGTCGCTGCGGTTTCGGGTCGGCGGAGACGCTGCGGCAGGCGTTCCTGGACCACTACGGGTACACGGGGGACAGGATTCGCAGGATGCCGGACATGCCGGCTGCGCGCGTCGCGCCGAGGCAGAAGACTCCCGGGCCATGAGGCATTCGACAACACGCAGAAACGTCCTTAGGGGGACTGTGGCCACGGCCGCCCTCGCCGCCACGGCCGCGGCCCCGACGGGGGCACACGCCGTTCCGCGGGGAGGCGCGAGGCCGAACATCGGGATCCTGCTGTACGACGGCTACAGCCTGCTGGACCCGACCGGTCCGGCCGAGGTGCTGTCCCGGCTGCCGGACGCGACCGTGACGATGATCGCCGAGAAGCGCGGCGCGGTCCGCACGGACACAGCGGACGTGGCCGTGGTCGCTGAGCAGTCCATCGACGATGTGGACCGCCTCGACGTCCTCCTCGTGCCGGGCGCGGGCAACCGCGGCACCGTCGCGGCGATGAACAACGAGGCGCTCCTGCGCTGGATCCGCCAGATCCACCGGCACAGCCGATGGACGACCTCCGTGTGCACCGGCAGCATCATCCTCGCCGCGGCCGGGCTGCTGGACGGAAGGCGGGCGACGACGTACTGGGCTTCCGCCGAGTACCTCCAGTCCACGTTCGACGTGACGTACCTGCCGCAGCGCTACGTCCGCTCAGGGAAGATCATCACTGCGGCCGGGGTGTCGGCGGGAGTGGACATGGCCCTGTATCTCGCCTCCCTCATCACAGACGACGACACGGCCAAGGCGATTCAACTCGCCGTCGAATACGACCCCCAACCCCCTTTCGACTCCGGCAACGCCGCAAAGGCCAGTCCCCAACTGAAGCAAAAAGCACTGCAGTTGCTCGCCGCCTCGCAGGTGTAGCCGAAGCGCGAGCCGTTGAGCGGACAGGCACGCCCGCCACACCGCCCCCAGGCCCAGGGGGCCTGGATCGGTTACGGCTGCGGTGTTGTCACTTCTCATCGACACTTCCGATCCGAGTGATCGCTAAGAACTCCTGACAGAATGCGCCGTCTGTAACATGACCGGTTCCTTTCGCGGCCTGATACCGAGGTGTCCTAGAGTCGCCGCATGCGGCGAAGGACGGGACTGGCGATAGCTGGGGTTGCAGCCCTGGCCTGGGGCGAGTGGTTGAACTGGCGCTGGTCTCGAGCGCTCGTGGGGAGGAGCGGGGGCGCCTGCGCGGCCGTGGTGGTGTTGGGGTACCGGAATCCCCAAGCTACGGCGAACTTGATCAACCGATGGCGAGTCCGTGCTGGAACCCGATCCATCGCCGCTGACGATGTGCTTGGGACCTCGTGATCTTCAGCGGCGGTGCGACCAGCACAGGTGCCACGGAGGCCCAGCTGATGGCTGACCACGCGAAGTCAGTGCTTGAGTTCGACGGCACGGTGCTCCTCAAAGACCGAAGCGCGACGACGTGGGAGAACATCACGAACGTGATCCCCCTGCTCGAAGACGTAGATCGCATCAAAATCGCCTCCCAGCCGGTTCATGCGCTCAAGGCCCGTGCGTACTTGCGGCGTCAGCGCCCCGATCTTGCAGAGAGGCTGGTGCGCGCGGCTGACTACCGTCCTGGCGAGTGGATGGTCGTCAAGCCGTTGTTGGCTCTGTACGGACTCTGGACACTCCGCGGCCTCAGGGCCGAGGAGCGGAAGGTCTCGCTGTAGACAGCCGCTGTCGCTTGGCCTCACGCATGGTGGTTCTTCAGCCGGCCCCAGCAGATGATGCTGCACCCCAGAGTGAGGAGGGCTTCGTGGATGTCGTCGCGGATCTCCCAGCGGATCCGCAGGCGTCGGAACCAGTGCAGGTGGGCGAACGCGCGCTCCACACAGTTGCCGCCGGTCAGGGTGACGGCGAGTGGGATGCCGGTGGCGTCGGTGACCAGGTGGTGTCTGCTGCGTCCTACCCCGGTCGACGGGGCTTCGTCCGGTCTTGGAGCTCCCTTTTGACGCTCGGACATGAGAGCCGTGGACCGCCGCCCGGGAGAAGTCCAGGGCGTTCGCGCTGCGGAGCTTGGCCAGGAGCACCACGTGCAGTCGGCGCCATACCCCGGGCCTCGGTCCACTCGGCCAGGCGGCGCCGGCAGGTCATGCCCGAGCCGAAGCCGAGTTCTTGCGGCAGATGTTCCCAGGCGATCCCGGTGTGCAACACGAACGAGATGCCCTGGAACACCAGCCGGTCCGGATACCGCTTACGTCCGGGATGCCGAGCACGGTGGTATCCGCTCCCGGCCTGTGGACTCCACTCAGTCGAGTGGGTGCCGGACGTCGTCGGTGCGCACCACGGCATTGGGTGCGCGCCATCGGTGCACCCAGTGGCCGGCCTCCTGGCCACGGTGCGGCCCGGGCTCCTGCGGCCGGTGTGCCTGGTGGTCGTCCTGGCGCACCGGGCGGAGGAGGGGTCTCAGGCGGTGGTGCGGTTGCCTTGGCGTGCGCCGAGCGCGGCGTCGGTGCTGGAGTAGGCGGGCAGGAAGGTGTCCATCCCTGTGACGCTGAGCAGGCGGCTCAGCCGGTCGGGGATGGCCGCCAGGGTCAGGGAGCCGTCGGCGTCCTTGGCGCAGCGCCAGATGCCGACGAGGGCGCCCAGTCCTGAGGAGTCGCAGAAGGTGACGCCTGAGAGGTCGGCGACCAGGTCAGGGTAGCCGTTCGCGATGAGTTCCAGGGCGCGAGCCCGTACGGCGGGTGCGGCGGCGATGTCGAACTCGCCGGACAGGGCGATCACGGCCAGGGCACCGTCGGTGTGCGGGACGTCGATGTGGAATGCGTCGGTCATGGGCGTGGGTTCTCCTGCCCGACGGAGACGTCGGCGGTCGGTGCGGCGGCGCTGTGGGCGGTGGCGGTGATGCCGGCGGGAGCAGCGTCGGGGGTGGGGACGGACAGGGCCAGCAGGGCCACGTCGTCGCGTTCGGTGTCGGGGAGGGTCTCCAGGAGCGCGACGGTGTCGTCGATCAGGGCGCCGGCACTGACCGGCGCCGGCCGCCGGGCCAGGAAGTCGGTCAGGCCCGTGTCGGCGAGCATGCGGCCATCGGCGGTGCGGGCCTCGGTCAGCCCGTCGGTGTACAGCAGCAGTCCCTCGCCGGGGGCCAGGTGCAGGGTGCGTGAGGCGAAGGCGGCCTCGGCGAACGCGCCGACCAACATGCCGCCCTTGGCGCGGGCCGCCTCCACCCGCACGCCGCCGCCCTCGACGGGGCTCAGGTGGTAGGCGGGCGGGTGACCGCCGGTGGCCAGCGTGATGGTGAAACCGCCCTCCCGGGCCGGATCGAGCAGGCCGAAGACGGCGGTGCAAAAGCGGGTACCGACCGCCGCGTCCAGCAGCAGCGCGGTGTTCAGGGCCTTGAGCGCAGCCGTGGGGTCCGCGTCGACGAGAGCCGCGGCCCGCAGCGTGTAGCGGGTCAGTGAGGTGATCGAGGCGGCTTCGGCGCCCTTGCCGCACACATCGCCCAGGAAGAACGCCCACCGGCCCCCGCCCACGGGGAAGACGTCGTAGAAGTCACCGCCCACTTCCTGCGGGGAGGCGGTCTTGTAATGGCAGGCCAGCTCCAGGCCCGGTACCGCGGGAAGCGCCGGCGGCACCAGGGTGCGCTGCAGGGTAGAGGCGAACGCGGCGATAGCCGCCTTGTCCCGCTCCGCACGCTGGCGGGCCTCTTCCTCCGCCTGGCGCTTCTCCTGCTCGACCTTGCGGCGCTCCTGCTCGGCGCGTACCGCGTTCAGGGCCGACAGCCGCAGCTCAAGCTGGTCACGCACTACCGCGGCCAGGTCCCCGAGGGTGGAGGCATCGGCCTCGCTGATCTCGCGGGGGCGGGTGTCGAGGATGTTGACCGTGCCCAGCCGGTACCCGTCGGCGGTGATGATCGGAGCGGCGGCGTAGAACCGTACCCCCATCGGGCCCGCGACCAGCGGGTTGGAGCAGGCGACCGGGTCCAGCAGAGTGTCGGGGATGATGGTGGTGTCATCGGTGAGGACCGCCGAGGCACACAGGCCCGGATCGCGGCCGATCTCGCTGACGCCTTCCAGGCCGTGCGCGGCCTTGAACCAGATCCGGTCCTCGTCCACGATCGTCACCGTCGCCACCGGCACCTCGAACAACCGTGCCGCCAGCGCCGCGACTCTGTCGTAGGCGCCGTCCGGCGGAGTGTCGAGAATGTCGTAACGGCGCACCGCCGCCATCCGCGCCGCCTCGACCGGCGCGGCCAGAGGACCGCTCGGTGCTATCACAGGCGGGCTCGCTTGCTCCGGCATGTTCCTCGTCTCGTCATCCCCCCAGGAAGGCACCGGCCAGACAGCCAGCACCCCGCAACCCTACCGAACGCCCCCAGCGCTCAGGAGGCGCCGCCGAGCAGCCGGTGGCAAAGCTTGCGGAAGAAGCCCGTGCCCCCCCCCGGCACGTACGCGCTCGCGGTCAGCCAACGTGACAGTGCCCACGCACTCCCCCACGATGTCGTCCACTTCCGGCCGGTGAACCCCACTCGGTGGAGAGGGTGCCGGTGGCTGTGTTCACGACTTTCCGACACCGGTCGCTCAACTCGCCGGGAGACGGGACTTCCATGAAGGAAGTCGTTGTTCATGACCATGGGCAGCACCCGGTTGAGGTGGCGGCCGCCGGCCCTCGCGATCGAACCTCGATGGCCTGCCGCGACACAGCGCAGCCGCCATCGCCGGCACCCTCGACGGCGGCTGCGTTGTGGTTCAGTTCAGCCGGGTGGCGGCGTAGGCCACCATGGCATCGCGTTGGTACACGGCGAGCCCCGGCGTGATGGCCTCGTATGCGGCGCGCCAGGTCTCGTTGTCGACGATGGAGCGTGCGAGGGCCCGGTAGTCCCCGGCCGAAACAGCGCGCAGTTCGGTCAGGGCCTGGTACTGGGCGTCGATCTCGGCCTGGACGGGGGCGGCGTCGGCCGGGTGGCCCGCGGTCTTGAGTTCGGCCAGCCGGATCATCTGCGCCGTGCGCTCACGGTGCGCGGCGTCGGCGTCGACCTGGCTCATCGTGGCAGCGCGCTGTCCGACCTCGTGGGCGAGCTCGGGATAGTCGCGCATGTTGCCCTCGTAGTGAGCGGGCGTCACACCCCCGAAGAGGTTCTCCGGACGGTTGATAGTCATAGGACGGTCGTCCTTCCTGGACTGCTCCAGTGCGGCGATCGTGCGGGAGACGGTGCCGGCCAGGACCTCGATCCGGTCCCTCTCCGCAAGGAGGCGCCGGTGGTGACTACGCAGGGCGTCCACCTCGTCGACCTGCTCGGACAGGATCCGGCCGATCTCCGCCAACCCGACACCCAACGCCCGTAGTACGAGGATCTGTTGGAGCCTCAGCAGCTGGCGTTCCCCGTAGTAGCGGTGACCGTTCGTGCCGATCCGGACCGGCGGCAGCAGGCCGGTCTCGTCGTAGTGGCGCAGTGTCCGGGCAGTCACGCCCGACATCCGGGCCACCTCCGCGATCGACCAGTCCATCACCACTCCCGCACATATGTATCGCCGGGCCGGCCTCTCCGGCCCTGCTCCCGACGGTAGAAGCTGCCGCAACGGCAACTACAACCCCGAAACCCGCAGTCCTCGCAATCGAACGGACACGACGGTCTACCCCACGGCGGCACAGCTCCCGCCCGCTGCCGAAACGCGAGAACAGTCCGGCCCCCGCCCAGGACCTGGGCACCTCCCGAATCCGCGTAGAAACGCTGTCATCTCTCGAGAACAAAGCCAGCGGGGTGTGCTGGGTGAGTTCGGCCCCATCGGCCCGGCGGGCGGTGCTCTCCCACTGCCCTGTGCACCGCCCGGCGGGCAGTGCTCTCCAACTGCCCTGTGCCGGGCGAAGGTGTCGACATCGGGACCGTGGACTCCATAGCCCTGCCCGACCCCAAAGGGCCCGCCGCACAACATCGACCACGCTATCGGGCGGACAGCTAGTGGGCGGGCGGCTAATGGGCGGGGCGCTGCGGCAAAAGCCACGGCAGGGGAAACCGGCCTCGTGCGGGATCCGAGCAGTGATCCCGCAGCCGCGGACCAGGCCGCCGACCCCCGTGGACGCCTCGGCAGGAGTCCGCCTCGGTGCCGTCTTCATATGGTCAGCAAGGTGATCCGAGAGCGGCCTCGCGGGATCCGGGCGGACGTCGCCCTCACTTTGTGCTTGAGGGCGACGCATAGCCGGCTTCAGACGACCAGCACCCGGCGGCCGCGCGTGTGACCGGCCTGGCTGTCGATGTGCGCCGCCGCGGCCTGGGCGAGCGTGTACGACTTCTCGACTGGGATGTGGAGCTTGCCCCGCGAGATGAGGCCGACGGCCTCGGCGAGCGCTTCCGGCACGCTCCCGGCCACGCCTGAGAATCGGACACCGAACTCCGGCGCATCGAGATCGGCGATGGAGATCACTTTCTGCGCATCCCCGGTCAGCTCGACGAGCTCGCGGATCACGCCCGAGCCGGCCAGGTCGAGAGCCGCGTCGACATGGCCGACCGCCCGCACCCGCTCGGCCCAGCCCTCGCCGTACGTCGTGGCGAGGGCGCCCAAGCTCCGTAGGTAGTCCTGGTTCGCGGCCCCAGCAGTGCCGATCACCGTGATGCCGCGGTCACGGGCGATCTGCAGCACCGCCGATCCGACTCCCCCGGACGCACCGCTGACCAGCAGCGTCTGCCCGGGCTGCACGCCGACCTCGCGGATGACGCGCAGCGCGGTCTCCACCACGGAGGGATACCCGGCCGCCTCTTCGAACGTCAGCGCCTCGGGCATAGGGGCCCAGGCGGACAGCACGGCGAACTCGGCATAGGTGCTCGACCCTTCGCCGAACACGCGGTCGCCGACTTCGACCTCGTCGACGCCCTCACCGACCTCGTCCACCCCCCCCCGGAAGCGTCCAGGCCGACTCCGGAGGGCAATTCGATCGGGTGGGCCCCCAGGACCTGGCCCTCACGGATCCGCCAGTCGACGGGGTTCACGCCTGCCGCCCGCACGGCGATGCGTATCTGGCCGGGGCCCGCGTGGGGCTCCTGGGCATCTACGAGTTGCAGGACGTCCGGACCACCGAACTTGGCGAAGCTCACCTTTTTCATACGTCGACCGTAACACTAACGGATAGTGTTTTGAACCCGTTACGGATTTGCACGCTGGTAGCGTGAGGGCGTGACTGTGCCGACCGGACGCCGTGAGCGCAAGAAGGCCGTGACCCGCCAGAAGATCGCGGACGCCGCCCTGCGGCTCTTCCTGGAACGCGGGTACGACGCGGTAGGTATCCGTGACGTGGCTGCCGAGGCCGACGTGGCCGTCACCACGCTCTTCTCTCACTTCGCCTCGAAAGAGGCCCTGGTGTTCGAGCAGGACGAAGACTTCGAGCAGCGCCTCACGCGGGCGGTCACCGACCGGGCGCCGCACGAGCCGCTCATCCCCGCGTTGCGCCGCGAGATCCTGGCCTTGGTGCGCCACTGCACGGCGGACAGCGCCGCCCCGGTCTGGCGCATGATCGACGCATCACCCGCCCTGCGGAAGTACGAGGAGTCGATGAGACTGCGCCACGCGCAGTCGCTGGCCACGGCCATCGCCGCCGATCCCGACCGGTCACCGACCATGACGGCCTGCCGGGCGATCGCGAGGTTCGTGATCGACGCCCATTCGCTGGCCCGTGAGGCGGCCGACCCGAAGGCCGCGGTGGACGAGATCTTCCGGATGATCGAGGCGGCTTGGGAGGTCACCTGATCTTCCGGATCATCAAGGCGGGCCCGGGAGATCATCTGCCCCTCCGCAACTTCCACCGGAACGGCCGGACCGTAGCCACGACTCGCCCCCACCCGGCGCCGTCTCGCCGAACCTCAGCAACAGAGCGGATCAGTGCGCGAACCGACCTTGATCGTTCTGTACCGGTAACACGGCGTCGTACGACGACGTTCAGCACCACTTCGCCGACCACCTGACGGACCCGATCCCGGCGACGAACATCGGCAAGACCCCGACCAGCATCAAGGCGGTGCAGCGCCGCGTCGGTCCGGCCGGCGCGCACCAGCTGCTCCAGCGGGACCAGCGAGCACGGCTCTGTCGCATCGACCGGGGCCTGGTGGAAGGACTCCAGCGGGCCTTCGCCCTCGCCGACCTCCGGCTCGACCTGTTACGCCGTTGAGCGACCGACGCCGGGCCTGGTGGCGCGGGGCGCCCGGCCCGGTTCAGCACACCCGGTAGCGGTGGGAGGCGTGGCACGCGGTTCGAGTTTCTGCTGCCGGGTCCCGCTCCGCCCCGTACTCCCCGACGTCCGTGCGCCCGTGGTGTACGCCCGACGACCCGTCGGCGGTGTCGTCCACCGACCCGGCGCTGCCCGCCGCCGATACGGCTCTGTGTATCCATGCCTGACAGCCTGAACCGGACGAGGACGACGAAGTCCGCGGCCCCCACGGCGGCGGTCCGGGCCGCCCCAGTGCGGCGCCGCTGCAGTCGGCGCGAGGTAGTTCGACCGCGAAGCCAGATGCTCTACCAGTTGGTCAGGTCCACGAGGAGATCGCAGTGTGAGTCGCGGACTCCAGGTCGGACGGACGGTACCTGGCGATCAAGACGTTCCGAAGGCAATGGCCAGCTTGTCCGGCTTGATGGTGATGGCTGTCTCCGCACGGGGCGGGCGGGAGACGAGGCGGAGACGGGGCCAGGCCTCCAGCAGGGTTGCGAGGATGATGTGCATTTCGACCCAGGCGAAGTTCTCCCCGATGCACTTGCGGCGGCCGTCTCCGAAGGCGAAGAAGGAATCGCGGGTCGAGGGTGTACGACCGCAGGCCCAGCGGTCGGGGTCGAAGGTGGCCGGTTCGGGGAAGTGGGCGGGGTCGTTCTGGTGGAGGTAGGGGCTCCACACAATGTCGGCGCCCCGGGGGACCCGGTGTCCGCCGAGGTCGATGTCCCGGGTGGTCTTTCGGGTCACCATCCAGGCCGGCCCGTATTTGCGGACGGCTTCCTGGAGGACCTGCCGGGCGTAGGGGAGCTGGTCGAGGTCTTCCTGACACAAGGGCCGGCCGTCGCAGACGGCAGCGAGTTCGGCACGCAGACGCTGTTCGATATCGGGGTGTCGGGTGAGCTCGTACAAGGTCCAGGCGAGGGCGGTGGCGGTGGTCTCGATCGCCGCGTTCATCAAGGTGATGGCTTCGTCCTGGAGCTGTTGGCGGGTGAACTGGTCCTCGGCCGCCATCAGGGTTTCGAACAGTCCGGCCTGGTCATGCTCGGCGGCGGCCTGGTGGGGGCATCCCGCTGCTTCGGCCGGGTGGTGGACGTCAGCGGGGGGTGTGCTCGCCGACCGGCTGGAACGGTGGTCGATGGCCTGGTCGATGACGGTGCGCAGACGGGCGATCCGGCGATTGTGGGCTCGGTTCGCGGGCAGCGGGAGCCGGGTCACCCACGATGGCAGGACGGTCTGCCGGATCGCCTCCTTCATGAGCGGGGGCATGAGGGTGGTGAACTCCCCTTGCAGGTTCGCTGGGAAATCCGTGCCGAAGAGAGCGACGAGGAAGGCGGCGAGAGTGACGTCGTTCATGTTCGAGAACACGTCGAGGGGTTGATCCTCCTCCCATGCGCCGACCATGGACCTGGCCTGGTCGATCATGGCCGAACGGCGCGTGGCGATATGGGCCTTGTTGAACATGGGCTGCATCAGGCGGCGGTTACGCAGGTGAGTGTCGCCGTCGGCGACCGTGGCCAGACCGTCACCGAAGACGCCCCGCAGGACATCGAAGATCTTTCCGCCCTTGGCGAAGTGCGCTGCCTCGGTGACCAGTACGGTGCGGGTGAGCACAGGGTCGGTGACCACGTACGCGGGGGTCGGCCCCAGACGTATGCGCACCACGCTGCCGTGATCGCGCAGCGAGGTGATGAACGGCAGTGGAGTTCGGATCAGATGATGGGCATGCCCGATCAGAGGGAGCCCTCCAGGCGCGGTCGGGACAGGGGCAGGTGTGGTGGGTGAGGCGGTCACGGCCTTGAAGCTCCTCATGTCAGGGTTGCTACGGCCGAGTTATCTGCCCAACATCGCCCGGCAAAATGCCGCCTTCAATCTCGCGTCATCCCCACTCCGGGCAAGGTCTGCTTGAAGACGGGCCCTGGAACGGCGGGCCGTCGGGGGCGGCCGGCGCGGCGCCCTCGGGCCGGATGCGCAGCACCGGAGCGGGGGGTGGCACCGTCGCGTTCCCCGGGCGGGGACTCAGCAAGGAAGGGAACAGGAAGCCCACGGCACTTCCGGCCAAAGCACCGACCACAAGCGCCAGAAGAACATTCCAGCCGGCCCGGAGTCCAAGTACTCCAGCGGCCCCGCGACGATGCCACCGAAGGCCCCCAGGCGAGCGTGCCGCGCCAACGACACCGCACATTCGACCTATCTCGCTTCATGGCCCGCTCCCTTCTGATGCGTGGGGTCTCGTAAGTCGCCGCCCTACCCGAGGACACGTCCGAGCCAGGACCCAGCCGGGCTGGACCCGAGCATTCCCCACAGCGTTCCGTTCATAAAGGCATCAGCGCGATCCTCGTTGCTACCGCCGAGCAGGGCCGAACCGATAGACGCTCCGGACCCCGTACCAGGGCCTCCCAGCACCGCCCGAGGCGTGCATGCTGTTCGAAAAGGGCGGCGCCGACTGCGTACGTCCGCGGCTCTCCGTGTCCTCAACGCACCACCTGGCCGGAGGCACAGGACGCAAGCCGATCGCGTCGCGGAAGGCGGTACAACCATCGGTGATGGTGGGGCGTCTGTTCTTTGTTACGCGTCGTGTGATCGAGCGGGGAGCCCGCCGAACACCGGGTTGCGGACCACCATTCCGGTTCGCGGACGTCATCGGCGTCTGCGGTGAAACAGGAGGCTTTCGTGCGTCACTCAGTCCGTCTTGCCGTGGCAGCCACCCTCGCGGCTTGTCTGACCGGCTCTCTGGTGGCCGTCTCGGCCGACCAGGCTGTCGCCGCCGGGTCCAAGCTGGCCGACGACTTCAACGGTGACGGATACCGCGACCTGGCCATCGGCATGCCTGGAAAGACGATCAGCGGACAGCAGGACGCCGGCGCTGTCCTCCTCACCTTCGGCTCCGCCCACGGCCTGACGGCCAAGCACGTCTACATCACGCAGAACTCCACCGGCATCCCCGGCACACCCGGGTACCAGGACTTCTTCGGCAGCAGCCTGGCCAGCGGCGACCTCGACCGCGACGGGTACGCCGACCTGCTGGTCGGCAGCGAAGGAGATGCCTCAGGCAACGGCTCTGTGACCGTGCTGTGGGGCGGTTCCTCACCGTTTCGCAGTGCCCTCGCGCTGCCATCGGGACCGTCGTATCCCTCGCGCTTGTTCGGCACCGACATCGCCGTGGGCGACTTCACCGGTGACTCGCGCCCGGACGTCGCCGTCAGCGGGCAGACATCCCTGCGGCTGTACTCCGGCACGTTCACCCGCACCAAAGCCCCCGCCGGCCATGACGTCACCGGCCCCGATTCCACCAGCAGCGGGCACCTCGCAGCCGGCGACTTCACGGGCGACGGCAAGAGCGAACTGGCCGTCGTCCAGCAGAAGACCGCCCTCGTCTACAGCCAGGCCCCCGGCACCGCCGACACCGACTCCTTCACCGCCCAGGCCCGGCTCGCCGGCGGAGACCACGTGGCGGCCGGCGACCTCAACGGCGACGGCCGCGACGACCTCGCCATCGCCCTGTCCAACCCCCGCCTCAACCCCAATGGACTGGCCGACCCCAGCAACGGATCCGGCTACATCACCGTCCGCTACGGCGACCCCCGGATCGATGGCGGCCTCGCCCCCTCAGGCCGCATCTACCACCAGAACACCGCCGGCATCCCCGGCGCCAACGAGAAGGAAGACGAGTTCGGCGCGGCGATGTCCATCGACGACATCAACGGCGACCACCGCGCAGATCTCGCCGTCGGCATCCCCTACGAGACCCTCGGCCGGGCCATCAGGGCAGGCGACGTACTGGTACTGCGCGCAAACGCCAGCGGGCTCACCACCACCGGCGCGGCACGCTACTCACAGGACACCACAGGGATCCCCGGCAGCACCGAGAACAACGACGTCTTCGGCTCCCAGGTTCACCTCGCCGACTTCAACCGCGACGGCAAGGCAGACCTCGCCGTCTCCGCCCCTTACGAAGACCGCGGCAACGGCGCCCTCTGGCACCTGCGGGGCGCCAGCAGCGGCCTGAACACCAGCAACGTCAGCGTCTACGGCCCCAAGCAATACGGCCTCTCCTCCGCCTCCGGCATCGGCGAAACCCTCCTCGGCTGAAGCGGAAGAACCCCGAAGCCCACTTCGCAACTGGAGTACGCACGGTTCGTAGATGATCTGTGCGTGCGATCTGTTGGCTGTGGGAGGTGCTGCGGTTGCTGGGCCACTGGTGGAGTACGACCACGGTGCTGTACCTCCTGACCGCGCAGGGGATCCGGAGCAGGCGGACGCGGCGGGCTCCGGCCGAGCGGGCCGGGCAGCGGCTGGTGGCGGACACAGGGCGCCTTCGGTGAAGTGGTATCTGCGCTGGGGGCGGCGCGGCAGGACAACTGGCGGCCGACGGTCTTGCCGGCGGCGTTCCGGCGGGTGGGCTTCAATCCGTCGTTGAGCAAGGTGTCCGCTTTGTGGGGCGGCCCACCGGTGACTGTGCGGCTGGAGGACCTGGACCTTATCTGCCAGGCGCTGCGATGCACCGTGGCCCGTACGCGCAGCGCGGGATGGGCCCCCGGTGCCGGTACCAGCAGCACCTGGGCGACGATGGGGTGTGCCGCGGATGCGTGCCGGCGTTGCGCACCGAACGGGCGACGGACACCGTGCCCGGCTTTCCGGCTTCGACGCAGCTCCGGCTGCTGTTTCCCGGCATGGCGGATCAGGCCCGGCGCCTTGGCCGGCCGCTCGCTGCTCGGCCCGCAGAGTCCCGACGATGTGTGCTGCATGCGGCGATGCCCGGCCAACAGGTCCTGTTCCCGGTGCTACGCCGGCTCGGAGCGCTGGACCTTGTCGGCAGCGGGGTGACCTTGAGGGGTGCGCCGGTATCCGGTGCCCCACCTGGACCCGGTGAGGCCAAGGCCACGCCCGCAAGGGAGCCGAGCGCTCAGCCAGTCTTCAGCGGTGCTTGAAGCCATGGCTTCTCATCGCACGAGGAGCCAAAGGAGGCGTCGTCCGCACGGCCGCCGGGGTAGTCCTCCCAAGCCGTTACCGACGTCCGCCTTGCCCTCGTCATCCCCCGCCCGGGCCGGGCGCGCGAAACTCAGTGACCGTACATCCAGCTGCCGTACTCGGCGCCGTCCACGAGGAAGTCCAGGCCGAAAGCGCCGGGGAACAGCACCAGGGCCAGCACCCCGACCCGAAGCAGGACCGGGGCCGCGACCGTGACGGGCCCGGCCTGGCCCGTGACGGTGTGCCAGTCGCGGCAGCGCCGGATGTCTCCCCCGCAGGTCCACCAGAAAAAGAGCCCGAGGAGAATCCCGGCCACGGCCATGAAGGCAGCGCCCAATCCGACGACGCCGAGGAGCGTTCTGCGTTCGTGGTGATCGCCGACGAACAGGGAAGCCACCCCGAGCAGGGCCACAGCGGCCAGCCCGTACAGAGTCCCGCGGGCCGCCACCTCCCGGACACGGAGCAAGGGCCGGATGATCGCGTCCTCGGTGCGCATACGTGGCACCATAATCCAGCCCCGCCACCGGGATCACACCGCCTCCGGCCGCCTCGGCTCAAGCTTGGAGTTGTGCACAGCCCTGCAGTGAAGGGCCCGTACTGGCAGTGTCGTTCAGGCCTCGGTCGGCCTCGGTACTTGGCGTCTCATCCAGGCCCTCGCCGACCCCGGAGTCGACTGGGCATCGGCGTGAACCTGCCGTGGGGTCCGCCGAAACACGGTCATCGCCATGGCATTTGCACCGCGGTGGCGATGTCATGGCAGCGAACCGCCGCCGGAGACTGGGCCGCCTGCACAGCAGAGATCAGCCAACGAGCCACCCGCCGCCTCCAATAAGAAGACGTACATGCCCCTCGATGACAAGAGCACCTGGGCACTGCAACTTCGGGAATCTGGCCGTGGTGACCTTGGGCAATCCCGGGAGCTACAACGAGGAAGAGGAGCGTGAGCCCTGCCACTCCACCGACCGACTCCGCGTCGTGGAAGAACTCGAAGCCCTCGGCCACACCGTCGTCTCAGAACACCTGCTCCGGACGAGATACGACGGGGTCAGCGACCTCGTCTCCTACTACCCGCCCGAGCACCCCCGACGTGGTGGATCCGCTTCTTCGACTACCTGTGATCCCGCCACAAATACCAGAGGCAGGAGACAGCCAGCGGTGGGGGGCCCTCTGCGTTTGAGGACTGCTTGTCGGCACGTTCGGGCACAACGCAACGTCGTCGGCAACAGGAACCAAAGGGGTCGCCGCCTGTAATCCCCTCTGGTGCACGCACTCGTGGTGCTACTTCCTCCGGGTCGCCTCAATCGCGAACGTGACTATCAGGCATGCCGCGGCCGCGGTCATCGAGCCGAAGAAGGCTCCCTCGAGGATCAGGCCGTTCGCGCCTTCAACCGTGCCATCGCCATGGATGCAGGAATTCTCGAAAGGGAAACTGGTCTCATGGAAAGCCTCGCAGCGGCTTCGCAAACCCTTGTTGAGCACGTTCGCTTTGACGAAGGACACAGCCCATACGAAGAAGAAGATGCCGGCGAAAGCGCACGCAGCTCCCCACAGCCGGTTCAGCTGAGCCTGACGCGTGCCGGTTCTCCTCATACGGCGGAGCCTACTGGTGGCCGCTCTCAAGAGCAGCGCTCGATGAGCCGTTCTCAACCACGGGCCCCTGCCAAGAGTCTGGCAGGGGCCCGTGTTGTAGAGAGCCGAGGACGGCCGGGACCTGTCCCTGGACGAGCAGGCTCCTGGCCAACCCGGCTACCGTCTGCTGATGGTCTGACGGCCCGGTGTCACTTCAGGTGTCGGGTGAAGAACTGTGCCGCGGCGTCCCCCGCGAACTGCGGGACGCCGGTGTGCCCACCCATGTTGGCGTGCAGCGCCTTCTCCTGGGAGCCGAAGGCGTCAAACAGGTCCAGGGCCGCCTGCCGGTCGTTGCCTTCGTCGTCCCACTGCAGCAGGACGTGCAGAGGAATGGTGACCTGACGGGCCTCCTCGAGCATGGCGCGAGGGACGAAACTCCCGGCGAACAGAACAGCGGCCGAGATGCGCGGCTCGACCACCGCCAGGCGGGTCCCGATGGAGATCACTCCCCCCGAGTACCCGACCGGGCCGCCGAGCTCAGGCAGCGACAGGAGGGCGTCCAGGGCGGTCTGCCATTCCGGGACCGCCTTGTCGACCAGGGGGAGGATGAGGGCGTCGATGATCTCGTCGCTGACCGGCTCACCGGCCTCCACAGCCCGGCGCAGGTCGGCGAGGGCCTGCTCGGCGGCGGGCCAACGGGGCCGGTCGCCCCTCCCAGGGAGCTCGATGCTGGCTGTGGCGAAGCCCTCCGCCGCAGAGTGCCGCGCTCGGGCCACCAGCCGGGGGTACGACTTGCGCAGCCCGACAGGAGGGGGGCTGAGCAGGATCAGCGGCGCCGGTGCGGATGCGGATTCGGGCGTCCACAAAATGCCGGGAATCTCACCGAGGATGAATTCGCGCTCGAGGACAGCGTCGTGGAGACGCTGTTCAGAAGTGAACTGCACGGTCGTGCCTTTCGGGAGTGCCACGGAACGGCGCTCCCGGACGACCTATCGCCCGACCGTGACCCCGGAGGGGAGCACCCATGTCGATACGTTCACGGGTACCACCTCCTCGCTCGCTTGCACGGCCTGTCGGAAACGTAGCAGTGGCCGCAGTGGTTCCGCCAACGGGTTTTTGCGGAAGCTCTGTGGCCGGAGACCAGGTGGAGCCCGACGTCGTGATGGAAGTCGCCATCGACGTCGCCCCGGACAGTGCCGGGCGGTGGCCACACCCCGCCCGGCCCCACCGCGTCCGCTCAACATCGACGTCGCCCTCGTACCGCTCTTCGGCGAGTGCCCCCTTCCCCCCGTCAGACGACCAACGCCGAGAGTCCCACTTCAGCGCCTCACAACGGCCGGGTGATCTTCCCCCAGTGACTCCGGCCCTCCGAAGCCGTGCTGCTCCGCCGATCTGATCGGCTGCAGCGTCATGAGTTTTCTCGTCACTCCACGGCGTGGCCGATGAGTTTGTGGCTCCCGACCGGTCCAAGCTCGTATACACCCCAGGAAAGGACACCGCCATGTCGGAGCTTCTCGTCGACTTCATCACCTCCCTGGACGGCCACGCATCGGGAGAGGGATGGCCCGGGTTCTGGGGACTCGAGGGCCCTGAGTACCTCGCATGGCTCGGCGAGCAGCCCGAGGCCACCTACCTGATGGGAGCGAACACCTACCGCCTGATGTCGGGCTTCGCCGCAGGCGAGGTCCCGAGTGGCCAAGACGAGTTCAGGCCCGAAGAAGAGGCGTCCGTCGACGAGCTCACGCAAGCGTCCAAGGTGGTGTTCTCCTCCTCACTCGAGGAGCCACTGACGTGGGCCAACTCCACACTCGTCCGCGACGACGCCGTCGAGACGGTCCGCGCCATGAAGTCGAGTGGCTCGGGGCTCCTCAGCACGATCGGCAGCCTCAGCCTGTGCCGGTCCCTGCTACGAGCCGGACTCGTCGACCGCTTCCGGGTCGTGATGTTCCCGGTGATCACCGGGGCCACGGGCGAGGAACGCATCTACGACGGCTATCCGGATGTTGCCCTCGAGATGATCGAGCACCGCACCTTCGACGGCCGCATCCAGCTGGTGGAGTACAAGCCCCGCGTGCTCGAGCACCCGCCGCTTGGCGGCCCTGCGTGACGTCGCCGCGTCCGCCGGCCTGGACGACCGCCAGGCCGGAGCTGGCGGGCGCCGGAGCAAGACCAGGTTGAGCGGTCGGGTTCGACGACGAAGAAGACAGCGCCCGTCGCGGGGGTGGACGGTGACGGGCTCGGCGATGGTGACCAGGGTGCCGCCGGGGCGGACCAGAGCGGTGGAGCGTGCGAGGATTTCGCCGCCGATCACATCGAACACCGCGTCGACGTCGCCGATGTCCCGGTCGAGGATGAGCCGCGACGAACTCGTCGACGCTCTCGCCCGCGCCGGTCGCCGCCGCGAGAAGAGCGCCGCCGAACCCCGCGCTCATGACAGGGGATTCGGCGTCATAACCGCAAAGCGCGCGTGGACGGTCCATCGGCTGCCAGGTCCCAGCGGAGCTTGGTCGCTGCCCACTCCGCGGCGTAGCGGCAGTGTGCGCGGCGGCAGGTGGGAGCCATTGGGCCTGATCTTGGCCGGCTTTGCTCCGGTTCGAGCGGGCGATGACCGCGACGAGCGACGCGAGGCACGGCGACTTCGCACTCGTGGAGTACGACTACCCGGCTACCGAGGTGCCCAGCGAGGTCACCCCGGCCCTCGCGGTCGCGGCGTTCCGGCACCTCGACAACCGGGACGGCTTCCCGCTCCTGCATGCCCACTGCCCGGTCCTCACCCGCCTGCTGCGCTTGGACGACGACTGCGAGCCGGTGTGGGGGCGTCCTTGACACGTGCGGGCGCTCGATGATCCACCGCGTCCTGGCGTCTTCCAGCGCCGACAGCACCGTCAGGGACGCCTGCGGCCGGTAGGTGAAGTCGAACGCGGCAGCGGAGTTTGCGTGCGCACCTCGATTTCCCCGATCGGCTGCCCGATCACCGTGGCCAGCCGTGCCGTGCCCGGGTCGGCACCGTCGTCCAGGCTGCCGAGCTCAATGCGGTCGGGGGCCGGGGCAGGCCCTGCCCGAACAGCGGCGAACGGGTGGGCACCGACCCCCTGACCGCGCGTGCGTCGTTCCGCTCACCGCGCGTCCTCCCAGCCGTACTCCGGGAACGGCAAGGGGTCTGTGACCCAGCCCGCGGTCAGCACGAGCCGCGTGTGGCGATGCACGGCGAGGAAGCCGAAGGGCCGGTCGAAAGCGGCACTGATCTGGGTGGTGACGTAGCGGAGGTCGGGTAGGCCCCCGGCGACCGCGCCGAACGCCGTCACCGCGGCGGCCTCGAAACCCAGCGCGCCGAACTTCGCCATGGTGTTCTGCTCGGCCGACCCGATGGCGAGCGGAAAGTCGGTGATGCCGGGGAAGTGTCCGCGCGAGATGTCCCGTGCCGTCGTGAGCCCGAACAACCGGTGCAGTTTCAGCAGATCATGGCTCGCGTTCACGTGGTACGCCACGGTCGTCACCTCCAGCGACGGTGGTTCAGGCCGCGTGCAGCGCACCTTCTCCACCCGCAGGCCGGGGCCCACGTTCCCGTACGGCAGCCGCGGCCCCGGCACGACCGCATACCGGCCGGCGAGGATGTCGACCCCGGCGCCCAGCACCTGCCCCGGCTTCATGCCCTTCTCGCCGAGCAGCAGGTGCACGTCCAGGGCAGTGTTCCCCAGCACCTTCAACTCGGTGACGTATCCGCCGCGTGTGTCCGCCACCCCGACCCGGTCCAGCACGGCACTGGAGCGCCGCAGGCCCAACCGCGGCTTGGTGGCCCAGGGCTCGTACGCCGTCTCAAATTCCACCTCGTGGAAGGGGCTCAGCCACTGCGTGCGCATGGTCAGCGCGCTCGCCAGCACCATCTGCGTGTCCTCGGTCAGGGTGACCGGCATACGGTCGATCAGCCCGCCGGTCCGCTTCACCGTCCAGGCGTCCAGCGCCCGGTGGTCGGCCACAGGGTCACCGGTAAGCACCCCATGGGCGTCGGCCGGCAGGCCCGCCTCCCACTCGTGCCTCAGCTCCAGCGTTCGCTTCGTCCACAGCCCCAGAGCTGTGTCCAGTCCCCGCATGGCGCCCATCGCCGCGAGCAATTCGTGTGCGGCGTCGCTCGCTTGCCCGGCGGGGAGCCCGAGAGCCTCCGCCAGCTCGGCTCTCGCCGGGCCCTCGGCCCCGTCGGCCAAGTGGGCCAGCAGCGGCCATACCCCCGCCGCCGAGAACACCGTGCCGTCCTCCGAAACACCCGCCCACCGCGCGGTCAAACCGTTCACCGCGAGAACCGTGGTCGGCGCGACTCCCATCCCACTCCCCCATCGTCAGGGCGCCTCGGAAGCGCCCAGTCGTCCGTCAGATTCAATGTCGCCGCCATCCGGCCCAGAAGCACGGTATCTGTGCCCCTACCTCGGCCTCCGGCCCAGGACTGGCGCCGACCAACTCGTCCGGCCCCTCTGTACAAGGTCATGAGGGCCGGAGGCTTGGAAGCACGCTCACCGGCCGGGGGCTCAGGCTCCATGCCCGGGTTGGTCTGGGGGTGAGTGCTGCTGGTCGGCGGGACCGATCGCGTCGGACCGGCCGCTCTGTCTGCCGCCCGTCGAAGATGACTCGGCGGCGGGAGTCGGCCTCTTGGTGCGGACGGCAGACGGGGCCGCTTCCACCCGTTCCTCAGCGGACTTTGGCGGCTCTCTTAAGGCTTCTTGAAGATGACCTTCGAACAGGGGTCCGCGCCCCGGCCGGGTCCTAGGCTCTCGAACACCCCCCACAGGTCCGGTGGCCGCGATCGCGGCCACCGGACACGGGGCCGAGTCATCCGACCGAATAACCGAGGTGTCCTGCATGGGTTCCCGCCGAGCCGCTCGCCCGTCCCGCTTCCACGCCCGCACCCGCAGTGGGTCGAAGTCGCGCGGTCCCGCGCTGGCCGTCGGAGTCGTCGCTGCGATCGCGGGCGTCGGGATCACCCTGGCCGTCGTCAGCGGCGAGGAAGCCGACACGTCAAATCGGGTGGTCGCGAACAGCACGGACGGGACGCCGGGCGCCGGGGACGCCGTCGGCAGTACGGCGCCGCTCGCCTCTGTTTCGGCGAGCCCGAGCACCGCGGCGAGCAGCTCGCCGAGCGCGAAGCCGAAGCAGAAGCGGAAGCAGTCGGCAAGTCCCACCCCCCGTGCGCGGAAGACGGCCCTCCCCGCGTCGAAGGCATCGGCGGGGACGTCGGCGAAGAGCAGCGGCGGCGGGTCGGCAAGCGGTTCCGGTGGCATCCGGCCGGGCGGCACCGGATCGGGCTCCGGGTCGGGTTCCCAGTCCGGTGACGGACCCGAGGCCCAGGTGCTCGCGCTGGTCAACAAGGAGCGGGTTGGGGCCGGCTGCTCGCCGGTCACGGCGAACGACCGGCTCACCCGGGCCGCCGACGACTACAGCGACGTCATGGCGAGCAGCGGCGTGATGTCCCACACCGGTCCCGACGGCTCGACGATGACGACCCGGGTCGAGGCCGCGGGGTACCAGTGGTCGACCCTGGGCGAGAACATAGCCCGGGGCCAGGCGGACGCCGCCTCGGTGATGAAGTCCTGGATGAACAGCCCCGGACACCGCGCGAACATACTCAACTGCTCCTTCAAGGAGTTGGGCGTGGGCGTCCACTTCGGCGACGGCGGCCCCTGGTGGACGCAGGACTTCGGCGCCGGTCGCTGACCCCGCTCACCACGCCCCGGCCGCCGGCACCGGAGGCGGTCCCTGCCGCCGCCCGCGGCGAGCACGGCCTGCCGGGCGCGCGGCCGGCGCCGGTAACGTAACCGACCCCGGTCACCTCACCCCGCCGCCGGCCCCTCCCCCGTCCGTCAGTACGAACGACACTCGTACCCGGGCGCCGCCCAACGGCGCCCGGGTGATCGTCAGTTCGCCGTCCGCCGCGCGGGCCGCCCGGGCCACGATGTCCAGGCCCAGCCCCGTCGAACCGCCGACGCTCACACCCCGCGTGAGCGCTGCGTCAGGGTCCGCCACGCCCGGTCCCGCGTCGTCGACCGTGAGGACCACGTGCCGATCCGCCCGCTCCACGCGCACGGCGAAGGCGGTGCCCTCCGGGGTGTGCCGGAAGACATTGCCGATCAGGGCATCGACGACGGCCGCCAGGTCGTCCTCGGGGAAGGCGACGGGCACCAGGCGCGGTGTGAGGGAACGCTCGTAGGGCCGGCCTTGCTTGGCAGCGAGGACCGACCAGAAGTCCAGCCGCATGGCGACCACCTCGGCGACATCGCACGCCTTCGCCGCGCCGGCCGCCGCACGGGCCGGCTGCGCCGACGCCAGCGGTGTACGGGCCGCGGCGATGATCGAGTCCAGTTCGCTCTCCAGTTGGCCGGCCGCCTCCGCGACCCGCCGGGCGCTGGGCGTCGACCCCATCCGGTCGGCCTCCAGGTAGAGAGCGGTCAACGGCGTGCGCAGCCGGTGCGAGAGGTCGGCGACCAGCTCGCGTTCCATGGCGAGCAGGTCGAGGACGCGGTCGGCCATGGTGTTGAACGCCGCACCGGCCTCCTGCAGTTCGGGCGGGCCGTCGGGTTCGACACGCACGTCCAGGTCGCCGGAGCCGAGAGCCAGTGAGGCGCGCTTGAGACTGCGCGAGGAGCGGACGACGCGGGCGCCGAGCCGGTCGGCCACGAGTACCGAACCGCCGACCAGACCCAGCGCGAGCAGCGCCATGACGCCCCAGGAGGCGGCCACGCCCCGGGTGAGATCTGCGGACGGCACGAAGGCTTCCACGACCGCGACCCGGTCGCCCTGCAGGACGACGGGCTGCACGTAGACCCAGCCGCCGGCGGTGTCCACGGCCAGCGTCTCGCGCCCGCGCACGGCCCGGTCGAGCGCGTCCCCGGGCGCGTGCGGTGTGCCGACGAAGCTGCCGTCGGGCAGACGTACGACGAGCTGGTCGGAGGAACCGAGCTCGGCGACGGCCTGCTGCACGTCGGTGCGCCGGGTGGTGAGGGCGAGCACCGGAGACAAGGCGGACGCCCGCTGCTCGGCAGCCGTGGTGGCCCGGTCGCGTACCTGTTCGCGCACGAGGAGGGCGAGGGGGATGAGGAAGGACAGGGCCACCATCGAGGTGACGGCCAGGGCGATCCCGGCGAGGGCACGTCTCATGGCGAGCTGACCAGCTTGATGCCCAGTCCGCGAACGGTGCGCAGATAGCGGGGCTTTCGCGCCTTCTCGCCCATCTTGCGGCGGAGCGCGGAGAGGTGGACGTCGACCGTCTGGTCCTCGACGTACGGCTGCTGCCACACCTCGGCGAGTATGCGCTGCCGGGTGACGACCTGGTCGGCGTGGGCGGCGAGGTAGGCGAGCAGATCGAACTCGCGGCGGGTGAGGGGCAGTTCCCGGCCGGCCAGGTGCGCGGTGCGCGCCGTCGGGTCGATGCGCAGGTCTGCCACCTGCAGGACGGGCCGCCGGGCCGCAGAGACGTCGGCGGGCACGGACCGGCGCAGCACGGCGGCGAGCCGGGCGGCGAGCTGGCCGCCGGAGAACGGCTTGACCAGGTAGTCGTCGGCCCCCGCGTTGAGCAGCCGGATGATCTCGCTCTCGTCGTCACGGGCGGTGGCGACCAGGACCGGCACGCGGGAAATGCCCCGGATCATGCGCAGCACGTCCAGGCCGTCGAGATCGGGCAGCCCCAGGTCCAGCACCACGATGTCCGGCGGGCTCTGGGTGATCTCGCGCAGCGCCTCGAAACCCTGAGGGGTGGTCCTGACCGCGTAGCCGTGCCCGGTCAGGACCTCGATCAGCGCGGCCCGTATGACGGGGTCGTCCTCGACGACAAGTACGGAGGCCATGAGCAGGCACGTTAGCCGGTCCGTCACTATGGTGTCGTGTCCCGCCTCCTGCGCTACCTGATCATATGGCTGGCCTGCACGGCGGCCAGTGTCACCGCTGTCATCCTCACGATTCACTTCGTGGTGGGGTCGACCCGGCCGACCGCGCCGGTCGCGCAGTCGGCGCCGAGTAAGCCCCTGAAGCCCCCGCGGCCCAGCCCCACCACCGCGAAACCCTCCCCGAGTCCGTCGGCGAGCAGCCGCAGGCCCAGCCCGCAGCCCCGGAGCAGCGAGCCGGCGTCCGAACCCAGCCCGACGCCCACGCCCACACCCACCGGCCGCACCAGTACCCCGGGGGCGCCGACCGGAGCGGACGACTCGGGGTGCCAGGAGGGCGGCGCCGGCGTCTTCACGGTGCCGTCCGAAGGCGGCAAGGTCACCGTGCGGTTCGGCGACGACGCGGTCTGCCTGATCTCGGCGGTGCCGAACCAGGGGTTCACGGTGAGCACGAGCCGGACCCAGGCGCAGACACTCACGGTGACGTTCTCGGCCAGCCGCCACCGGTCGGAAGTCACCGCCACAACCCAGCCACAGAGCCGAGCCAACGTCCGCGAGGTGTCGTGGTGACACCCCCACACCTCCTTGCACGGCGGCACCGAGCTCCTGGACCAGTGGCTGCAACTGCACCGGCAGGGGGCGGAATGTGATGAGCGCAGCTGTGAATTTCCCAGCAAGCAATACATGAGCGATGAGTTTGGGCAGCCGACCGGGTCTGTCCTGGTATGACTCGCATCATCGCTGACATCTCGGTTTCTCTGGACGGCTTCGTCACCGGCCCCGACCCCGGCCCGCGCAACGGTCTGGGCACTGGCGGCGAAGCCCTGCACACCTGGGCCTTCTCCGACGACCCCGACGACCGTCGGGTCCTGCGCGAGGCGACCGTCCGCTCAGGCGCCGTCATCCTCGGTCGCCGGCTTTTCGATGTGGTCGACGGGCCAGAAGGCTGGGACGACTCGTCCGGCTATGGTGCCGACGAGGTCGGCAAGCCCGCATTCGTCGTCGTGACGACTACGCCACCGACGTCGGTGCGGCTCACCGACCTCGACTGGACATTCGTCACCACCGGTCTGGCCGACGCCGTCGCCACCGCGCGCGAGCGAGCCGAGGCGGCGTCGTCGGCCGGCGGCAAGGACCTCGACGTGATCCTCATGGGCGGCGGGGCGACGGTCGGCTCGGCGCTGGAGGCCGGCCTGGCCGACGTGCTGTCGCTGCACCTCGCGCCCGTCGTGCTGGGCGCCGGGACGCCACTGTTCACTGGTGGAGCGCCGCGCACGCTGGTACAGCGAAGCGTGATCTCGACGTCGACCGCCACGCACCTGACCTACGACGTCTCCGGGTGATCCGATGACCACGGTCAACGCCCAGGGAATCACCTTGGGCATCGAATCGTTCGGTGACGACAACGCGCCACTGGTCCTGCTCGCGGGCGGGACGACGATGCTCTCCTGGTCCGACGCGCTGTGCGAGCGCCTGGCCGCCGGCGGGCGCCACGTGGTGCGCTACGACCTGCGCGACAGCGGGAAATCCACGACAACGGATCCGCAGGCGCCGGCCTACACCCTGCGCGACCTCGCCGCCGACGCGGCGGCCCTTGCCGACGCGCTCGGCAGGGGGCCCGCCCATCTCGCCGGGATCGGCGTCGGTGGGATGGTCGCCCAAGTGGCCGTCCTTGACCACCCGAGCGCGTTCTCGGCGCTCACCCTGGTCGGTACCCGACCGGTTGCCCCTGGTCCGCCCGACGACGACCTCCCCGACCATGACCAGGCGACGATGAGCCGCCTGTTCGCACGCCCCATGCCCGACTGGGCCGACCGCGAGGCGGTTGCCGAGTTCGCCGCCGCCGGCGCTGAGATCCTGGGTGACGACCCCGTCGCCGCGCGGGCAATCGCCGCGCGCGTCTGGGACCGCACGCCCGGCACCGCTCCCCCGGTCCAGATGGCCAACCAGATGGGCATGGTGTTTTCCAGGCTCGGCTGCGCACCGCGCTGGCGCGAGCGCCTGCCCGAGATCGAGGTCCCCACGCTCGTCGTCCACGGCCGCCGCAACCGGTTCTTCCCCGTCGGCAACGGCGAGGCGATCGCGCGTGTGATCCCCGGGGCACGGCTGCTCGTCCTCGAGGAGGCCGCCACCGCGGTCCCCGATGCGGCGGCCGGCGAGGTCGCCGAGGCGATGCTCGCGCTCGGATAGTTGACGGCGGTCCTTGCGCGCTCAGCATCGTCGTCGTCTTCGCGATGCTCCACCTCGCGGCGGGACTCGTGATGCTCGCGCTCCCGAAAACCGCAGCCGAGCACGGCGATCCGTGAACCCACACGGGGAGAAGTGCACCACTCAGGTCGACTGACCATCCCCATCGTGTTCAGCACTGCCGGGCAACGACGTTCCAGTGACTTGCTAGCGTGGCACAGCAATTGCCTACTGAATCTGTGTCCGTCCGGGGGGAATCATGCGCCATGTCGCTGGAGCAGCTGTGCTCGCCGCAACCTGTCTGAGTCTTGCTGCCTGCTCTGAGGGTGACGGCACGAGTGATCCGCAGCCGAGCCCGCGCACCGCGCTCAGATTCGGGAAGACCGCCGACACCGTCGGCGCCGACGGGAAGGGCACCGCGCAGATCACCCCCGAGACCGTCGTCTACGTCGACAAAGCCGGCGCCGACGCTCCAGAGCACGGGCTCTTCGCTGTGGTCACGTTCAAAGCCGGAAATCGGGCCGAGGAGTCGGTGACGACCACTGCCGATCAGGGCGGCTTCCGGTGGAAAACGCTCGACGGGAAGACCATCAAGGCCGGAAACAGCAAAGGGGCACGAAGTGTCGCCCCCGTCGGCTTCAACGATGGCGGTGGCAAGCCAGCGGTGCGGGCCGACACCTACCAGGTCAACACCGTTGCGTTCGACATCGCCGGCGTCGAGAAGGGCGGCACCCTCGTCTACGTCGACGGCGACGGCGTCGCATTTCGTTGGAAGGTTCCGTCCACGGATTCAGGGCCCACTGCGAAGGCCCTGAAGTCCGCGTTGGAGTAGGTCGTCCCCGCCGAGGAGTCCTTGCGGCAGGCGGCAAGCCCACGTGGGCTGGACATCACCAGCAAGGCTGTCCGCCGGCCACCCAGGGCCCGTCCGGCGAGGGGTGCCCTCACGTCTCGGCGCGGTGGAACTTACGGTTTGTGGGTCACCCAGAGCAGTTCCGCCGGCCAGCGGTGTGCCCAGTCGGGTGGGTCGGTCTCGTTGTAGCCGTTGGGTGTGCCGCGTTCGGGCCGCGGCTCGATGAGGTCGTCGATGATGAGACCCGCGCCGCGCAGGACCTTGACCCAGTCGCCGTAGGTGAGCTGATAGCTGGTCGCGCCGCCGTCTTCGGCGATGGTGTTCAGCCCGAAGTAGTCCTGCTGCAACGTCGTGGTCACGCGGCCGGCGGCTTCGTCGTAGCAAGCTTCGAACCATGGGCTGGCGACGTTGAACACCAGGCGCCCGCCTCGGCACAAGACGCGTGCGGCCTGCGGGACGGCCAGGTGCGGAGGCGCCCAGCTGAGCCCACCGAAGTCGCAGAACACCAGGTCGAAACTGTCGGCGGCGAAGGGGAGTTGTTCGGCGGCGCCTTGCACCAGCGGGTAGCGGGCCCTTCCCATCGCGTCGGCCGCTGCGGCGAGTTGGGCTTCGGACAGGTCGAGCCCGACCACGCTGGCGCCCTCGGCGGCGAGCGCCCTGGACCACTGGCCGGCGCCGCAGCCGAGTTCCAGGACGCGCTTGCCGGTGACGTCACCCAAGGCGTGCAGGTGCGCGTCGGGGATGGAGTACATGCCCCACAGCCGGGGTGCGGCGCCGATGTGCGGGTCGTGCTCGTGCTGGTAGGCGCTGCTGATCCGGTTCCAGAACCGCCGGTTGGCGGGGATGCTGTCCACTTGCAGACTCCAGCACTGGCTGCCGCGGCGGTCAACCCGATTAGGGCTGCCCTCCGCCACTGCCGCGATCACGGCGCCTCCGGGAGAGGAGCTGATCTCTGATCATCTCGCCGCCGTAGCCCGCTTGACCGAGTCACCACGCACCCCGCCATGATGGACGGCCTGGTCACGATTCGTCCTCCCGCACCACCCGGCGGGGCGTGGGTACCAGCACGCGACACAGCGCCTCGCCCACGCGCAGCCGCCGGCCCTGCCGGCTGTCCTCCGCAAAGGCCGGTAGCTCGCTCGTGTCCACCAGCAGGCTCGGCCACTGACGCGACCTTGCCGACAGTGATCTTCTCTCCGGTGCCGTCCACGGACGCCGACGCTCGCACGGCATCCGGCACGCTTCCCCCGCACTCCGGCACCGCACGCTCCAGCCTGCTGTGGTCCGGGGCGCTCGCGGATCGGCACACCTGACGTCCCAGCAGCTTGGACAGCCGGGCATCCAGGTCGGGATCCCCAGCCGTGAAGGCAGTTCCGTCCGGCTGTTCGACCTCGACGGTGTCGTCCTCGGCCTCCCGGCTTCGACAGCCCGGTAAAGGCCCTGCGGTGTTTCCGGCTCAGCCGTTCAGGATGCCGCCGACCTCGGAGACGGGGACCGTGTCCGCGGACCGGGGCACCGTCACGCGGACCGGCTCACCTATGTCCGAAAGAGCCATGGTCAGCGTCGACCGGGCACCAGACATGTTCACGCTCATACGGGTCTGCACCAGCCGTCCCCGGCCGTCGACCCACGCGTCGGCGAAGACCGGGAGGTCGCTACCCAGGGTGTTGCGAGCCTGGTTCATCATCTTACGGAGTCACGCACAACAGTACGAAGCAGAACCAGGCGTCGGATGCCCGGTCCCTACCGCAGGCGCTGCGCTTGGCGGCGGAGCACGGCGGGATGGTCCCCCCTCCAGCCCGGAAGCCGCCTCGCTGTGTGCGCATCGGAGGCACTACAGCGAAGCCCAGTCCCGGACCAGCCATGTCAACGGTCGCCGCTGCGGTGTCAGTCTGCTGACGTATCCTTCCCGTCACCGCACACCGACTTCGAGGACCAAGAGAATTGACCGGCCTGTCTGCTTTCCCCTTGCCCTTTCATAGTTCCCGTTCGATAGCGTTCGCGACACCCCGCACGCTTCGGGAACTCCAGATGATGCAGTGCAGCGCACACATCCGGGCGAAGCCGGGGTGGGTCGAGAAGATGAACGATCCGGACATCGTCGCGAGGTGGACACGAGAAGCGGTCGCCCAGGGTCTCACCGAGGCGCAAGTTCGCTACGTACTTGCCGAACTCGTGCACTATGCCGCGCTGCGGGACGCGCAGACCGGCGTAGAGGTGTCCGCCGTCGACGGGGTATGGCAGTCGGACACTCTGGTCGACGACGAGCTCAGATCGCGACTGCGCAAGGCGGTTCAGGTTCTGGAGCAGGTCCCCGAGGCGGAACTGGACTGGCATCCCGGATCCGACCGCCAGGTGCTGGATTTGGTTCATCCCTCATTGTTCTGTCTGGTGAGAGAGGTGAGCGACGCACCCGAGCGAGCGTGGCAGAACCCGACGAACCACTACTCGAAGTACGAATTCTCGGAGAGGTTTCAGTGGCTGCCCACTGACGTCGACGTCAATGACGACGGCGATGTCGCCTTCCGCTCGTACGTCAACAACGTCCACCCCGACACTCATCGCGAACTGGCTTCCGTCCTGCCGGACTTGTTCGCGCGTATGCGCCCGCTGCTGGAGAACGTGCTCACCGATCTGCGTCATCCGCGGCCCCTGCGGATCGAGGCCGATCCCTACGGCTGGTACGACTCGGAGCCGGAGTATCCGGAGAAGTCATCCTACGGTGATGACGGGGCCTACGCAGAAGCCCTCCGTGCTTGGGAAATCGCGCAGGACGACTGGTGGGAAAACCGCCGGCCGATCATTCCGGACGCCCCGGCCTTCACTTCGCCCGAGGTGCCGGATGAATCCGCCCGAGTCGATCTGCGCGGCCGGCGTCTCCAGGTCATCGTCAAGCTCGCGACCATTCACCTCACGCCCGACAAACCCGAGTACACCGGTGGTTCCTGGCATGTCGAGGGCATGTTGAACGAGCGGATCGTCTCCACCGGCATCTACTACTGGGATAGCGAAAACATCACCGAAAGCCGGTTGAGCTTCCGAGCGGCACTCGACGACCCGCACTACGAACAGAACGACGACAACGGCCTTCGTGACGTCTACGGCCTGGAGGACGAAGACGCACTGAACCAGATGCTGGGATCGGCATCTACACCGGCGGGCCGCTGCCTGGCATTTCCGAACATTTTGCAGCACCGTGTCGACCCGTTCCGCCTCGTCGACCCCACCCGCCCGGGGCACCGCAAGATTCTCGCGTTCTTCCTGGTCGACCCTTCGGAAAGGGTCGTCTCGACCTCTGATGTGCCACCGCAACAACCATGGTCCGGCACCTCGACCATGACGCTTGAGCAGGCCAAGAACTTCCGCGAACAGCTCATGCAGGAACGCAAGTTCTTCGTCGCTGAACACAACGAGCAGCTCTACGAACGAGAGTTCTCACTCTGCGAGCACTGAGTGCGTATCCACCGGCTGATGATCCACACAGAGGAGCCCCGGCCGGGTCTCGGTGAGCGGCCGGGACGCACGGTGGATGCGGCGTCGCAGCGTGCAGCCGCCGCGGCGGGCCATCTGTTCCGTCGCGGTCAGCCGGGATGTCGCACGGACTCGTCGCGCGGCGCGCAGGCCATCCAGTCCACGATCTGTACCGCCGCCCCCGCGGCCTCCATGCCCCGGCAGTGGGTGTGGTGCCTGCGGGCGATGCCGTCCAGGTCGAGGTGGGAGCCGAACGCGGGGTGCGCCGCCAGCCGCCGTGCGTACGCCCACACGTGGGGGTGACCTGTGATGTGGTGCACCGCGGCGGCGTCGAGGTGGTGGCGGTGCACGGTGTCCAGTTGCACCAGCGACACCCACAAGTGGACGTCTGCGAGGGTGAGTTCGTCTCCCAGCGCGCACTCCTGGGAGGCGAGCCGCCCCTCCAGCAGGTCGAGCGTGCGCAGCAAGGTGGCCAGCGCGGCATCGCGCGCCGCCGAGTCCCCACCGGATTGCCCGGCACGCTGGGCGGTCCAGGTGATGCCCTGCTCGCAGAGCCGCCCGACGGTGTCGATGGCCTTCTCGGTAGCGCGGGGGTAGAGATCACGGCCCTGTCCGTCGAACCGCCGGGCCAGGTCCCGCAGGATGTCGGGAGTGTGGGTGCTGACGATCGTTCCCGTCCAGTTGTCGCTCAGGACCGGTGCCACGGCCGGTCCTGAATGCTGGTGCGAACTTGCTTCGTACAGCGGGCCCAGGGCCACGTGCCCGCCGTCCGGAGCGTCGGGCACAGCGGGCAGCAAGACCACTTGGAGGACGCGGTCGAGGCCGAGCAGACTGTGCGTGACGGCGATCTGCAAGGAGTCCGGACAGGACAGTGAGAGGTGGAGCCGGTAGCGCTGCGGCGCGGCGTAGAATCCGCCGCGCGTGTCACAGCCGATCCTGCTCCGGAAGGACGGGACAGCAGTCGGGGATGAGGCGGACATGCGTCTCCCTGGGTGCTCGGTCACAGACGTACGGGCATACGGGGACGGCGGCTCGTGGCGGCTTCGGCACGGCCGTAATCCGGTACTGGTGTGAGGATCAGGCGCGGGTGGACATGCATTCACCGCGCGGGGAGCTCGCCGCACTGCATACGCGCAGAAGGTCGATGTGGCGGCGGGACGTCAGCAGGGGCAGCATCCGGACGACGATGCGGACAGCCCGACGGCCGAGGTCCAGCACAGTGCAGCCCATCTTTCCCTACCGATTCACTAGGACTTCCTGTACTCGAGTGTCGTGTCGCGAACAGGCCTCGTCAAGAGTGGGGGTTACGCCCTCGCCGGAGCGTCTCATCACGTGAGAAGACCCGCAGGTGGAAAGGCAACCAGTGACGGGCCTATCCGAAGCGCTCTGCCTGCTGAGTGACCGGTGATGCCGGGCTCACGGGGCCCCAGGCGAAGGGTGGATCCGGGATCTCTCGACGCAGCACTGGGGCAACCTCGCACTGGAACAGCTCGAGGGAGGCACGGTGTTGAGCGTGCGTCAGCCCTGCGGCATCAGCGTGCAGGTGAAGCACGGTGTGCCCGAGCTGCTCGTGATAGCGGTGTACCTTTTCGATGACCTGTTGCGGGCTGCCGATCAGTGCGGAGCTGCGTGTGACGAAGTCCTCCAAGGTCTCGAAGACCACGGGGAGGCCCGCCTGCCTGGAGAACGCCAGGTTGGCCTCGAAGATGGGCCGATAGGCGGCCAGGGCCTGCTGGGAGGTCGGGGCCACGTGGATGCCGGCCGTGCCGGCGCCGACCGCGATCCGTGCCGGGTCACGGCCGTAGGACTCCCAGCGCTCGCGGTAGTACTGGATCAACTCGGCGTACGGCTGGATGGGGTTGGTGACGTTCGCCGAGAACAGCGGGTCGCCGTAGCGAGCGGCCAGGTCGACCGACTCCTTGCTGGTGGCGCTGCCGTGCCAGACCCGGATCGGCCGTTGATACGGCCGTGGCCACACCTCGGCGTCGGTCAGCGGGGGACGGAAGCGGGTGTCGGCGGTGACCTTGTCCTGGCGCCAGATGCGCCGGAAGACCTCGTAGCTCTCGGCGTTGCGGTCCCACTGGTCCTCGGACGTGACGTGGAACAACTCGCGCTGGGCGGTGCCGTTGCCCTTGCCGATGATCAGGTCGAGGCGCCCGTTGGACAGGTGGTCCAGGGTCGCGTAGTCCTCGTATGCGCGGACCGGGTCCAGCAGGCCGAGCGTCGTGACGGCCGTGAACAAGCGGATCCGCTTCGTCAGGGCGGCCACATGACTGAGCACGACGGTGGGGGACGAGGAGATGAACGGCCGCTCGTGCCGCTCCCCCACACCGAAGCCGTCGAACCCCAGTTCCTCGGCCAGCAGCGCGCTGTCGAGGACCTCACGGAAGCGCTCATGGGTCGGCTTTCGCACCCCGGTGATCGGGTCCGGGCGGTGCACGATGAGTGTGATGGCGAGGAACTTCACGACGCCACCCCCCGCTCACTCTGCGCGTCGTCCGGGTGGGCGAGGCCCAGATGGTGGCGGAGCGTCGGTCCCTCGTACTCGGTGCGGAAGACGCCCCGTTCCTGGAGCAGCGGGACGACCTTGTCCGCGAACTCGTCGAGACCGCCCGGGGTGATGTGCGGGACGAGGATGAAGCCGTCACTGGCGTCGCCCTGCACCAGCTCGTCGATGGTGCGGGCGATCGTGTCCGCCGAACCGATGAAGTTCTGCCGGTTGCCGGTCTCGATGACCAGGTCGCGGATCGACCAGTTGTGGGCCGCGGCGAGCTCGCGCCACTCGCGGGCGGTGGCCAGCGGGTCGCGGTACATGCGGACCTGGGCACGGCCCTTGGAGATGTGATCCTCGCCGATGTCGGGGTCGATGTCGGGGAGCGGCCCGTCCGGGTCGTACGACGACAGATCCCGGTTCCAGACGAATTCCAGGTGCTTGATGGCGGTGGCGCCGCTGACCTGCTGCCGGCGCACCTCCTTGGCCAGTTCCTCGGCCTCTTCGTCGGTGTCGGCGAGGACGAAACTCGCGGCGGGCAGGATCAGCAGCTGGTCGTGGTGGCGACCGTACTTGGCGAGGCGGTTCTTGACGTCCGTGTAGAAGGCCCGGCCCGCCTCCAGAGTGGCGTGCCGGCTGAAGATCGCGTCGGCTTCGGAGGCGGCGAACTCGCGGCCCTCCTCGGAGTCGCCGGCCTGGAAGATGACGGGGCGGCCCTGCGGTGAGCGTGGGACGTTGAACCGGCCGTGGATGTCGAAGTGCTGCCCGGTGTGGACGAAGGCTCCCGCCTCGGCGTCGCGCAGGAACGTGCCGGTGTCCTGGTCGGCGAGGATCTCGTCGCCGAGCCAGGAGTCGAAGAGCTCGTTCGCCGTGGCGAGGAACTCCTTGGCGCGGGAGTAGCGCTCCTCCTGCGGCAGGAAGCCTCCGCGTCGGAAGTTCTCGCCGGTGAAGGCGTCCCAGGAGGTGACAACGTTCCACGCGGAGCGGCCACCGGAGAGGTGGTCGAGGCTGGCGAACTGGCGGGCGACCTCGTAGGGCTCGTTGAAGGTGGAGTTGATGGTTCCGGTCAGGCCGAGGTGCTCTGTGACGGCTGCGAGCGCGGCGAGGATGGTGAAGGTGTCGGGGCGGCCGACGACGTCCAGGTCGTAGATCTTCCCGCCCTGTTCACGGAGCCTGAGCCCTTCGGCGAGGAACAGGAAGTCGAACTTGGCGCGTTCGGCGGTCTGGGCGAAGTGGGCGAAGGAGCTGAACTCGATGTGGCTGCCGGCTCGTGGGTCGCTCCACACCGTGGTGTTGTTGACGCCGGGGAAGTGGGCGGCCAGATGGATCTGCTTCAGCGGCTTGCTCATGGTGATCGTCTCTCCGTCCGGCTCAGGCCGCGCGGTAGCGGTTGGCGGGGCGGGCAAGGCCCAGCAGTCCGCGCAGGGTGTCTGCCTCGTAGGTGCGGCGGAAGGCGTCGCGGCGCTGGAGTTCGGGCACCAGGCCTTGCGTGATCATCGGAAGGTCATGGCCGGCGACGGCCGGTCGCAGCCGAAAGCCGGTCAGGCCCGCGGTCTGCAACTCGCCCAAGTGGTCGGCGAGTTGGGAGGGCGTACCGGTGAAGATCGGGGCGTCGCTCGTGAACGTCTGTTCCGCGAGCGCGTCGAGGCGCTCGCGGCGGGCTGCGGCCTTCGCGGGGGCGTCGTCCAGGAAGACCACGAGGTCGCCGAAGATGTGCAGCGGTTCGTCGACACGGCCGGTGGCCGCCTGCTCGGCGCGGATCTCCGCGACGATGGCACGGGCCTGGTCGGTGTCGTGCGGGGTGACGTAGCCGACGTCGGCGGCGCGGGCCACGAGCCGGTAGGGAATGGTGTCGTGAGCCAGGGCGGTGACGATCGGCTGGCCCTGAGGCGGCCGGGGGGTGATGGACGGGCCCTTGACACTGAAGTGGCCGCCCTCGAAGTCGATGTAGTGCAGCTTCTCACGGTCGATGAAGCGGCCGGTGGCGGCATCCCTGATCTCGGCGTCGTCCTCCCAGCTGTCCCAGAGACGGCGCACCACCTCGACGTAGTCGGCCGCCTCGTCGAAGAGGTCGGTCATCACCTCGCGGGCGGTGGGGCTGTCGTAGGCCTGGATGCGCGGGATGGTGCGGCGGCCGAAGTGCGCGGCCTCGTTGGGACGGGCGGTGATCTGCACGCGCAGGCCGGCGCGGCCGGTGCTGATGTAGTCGAGGGTGGATATCGCCTTGGAGATGTGGAACGGCTCCGTGTGGGTGGAGACCACGGTCGGCACCAGGCCTATGTGCCGGGTCGACGGTGCCACGCGGGAGGCGATGAGCACGGCGTCGAGCCTGCCGCGCACCTGGTCGGTGCGGCCGTCCGGGTCCAGCCAGTGGGAGGACTGCGGGCCGAGCCCGTCCTCGATGGTCACGAAGTCGAGCAGTCCGCGCTCTGCCTCGGCTACCAGGTCCGCCCAGTATCCGGCGGTGAACAGGTGCCGGGGCCGGGCCACCGGCTCGCGCCAGGAGGCGGGATGCCAGCCGGTGCCGTCCAGTGCCACGGCGAGGTGCAGGGTTGGAGGAGGAGTTGAGGACACGAGTCAGCGCCTTCCTGGAAGTCCGCAACGAGAACGCCGGATCCCCGTACACAAGGGTGCCGGCGGTGAAGGAACGGGTCAGGGGCAACAGAGCGCGGCGGCGACACGCTGGAGATCGATGTGGGGCCGGGAGTGGAGATGGACGGTGTGGAAGACGTGCGTCACGTCCGCAGCCTCCATCCGTCGGGGCGCGCGGCTCAGCGTCCCGCGCGTCTGGCCGTGCGTCACAGTGCCCTCACCTCGCGCGGTCTTCCCGGGCTGCGGACCAGGACGTCGTCGGGTCCGAGTCCTACCGCTTCCGGGGCGGGCTCTGCCCGCAGGGCGGTCTCCACGAGCTGGACTCCCGGACCGCCGCCCACGACGTCCCCTCCGCAGGGCACGTCGTCGACCCGCTTGAGCCGTACGGCGGCTCCGGGATCGACGGGCTCACGCAGATCGGCCCAGGCGGCCGGGTCGGTCGGGTCGGCGAGGGCGGCGAGGGCGGCGAGGGCGGCGAAGTCATAGACGTCGGCGGGGTAGCGGGCGGCGCTGCCCAGTCGTTCGGCGAAGCGGGCGTGCGGTCCGTTCAGTGCTGCCCAGACAGCGTTGCCCAGAGGCTGGGTGCTCCGGTCGGCCGGGGCTTCGCCACCACGAACCTCGATCGAATGCGTCACAGGGGGTGGAGTCCTTTGGGGTCGGCGGGCTGCCGCACGGCCACGGCCTGCGGTGCGGCACCTCAAGAGGTCGCCCCACCATGTCTAGCAGGCAGTTGACGCAGAGATCATTGCAGGTGCATGAATTTCAGGTCCGGCCCTCACGAGCTTGCATGTACGTCGAAACGCTCACCGCGATCCGCGACGGCAACCAATAGTTCGGCTACCACCTCGCCCAGCGCAGGCAGGGCCGCGGCAACCTGTGGGATGGGAGGTGGTCACCGAACTGATTCGACGGAGCACCCGGTGGTACGGACGCCCGAACACGTCGCACGCAATCGATGGCCGCCGGGCGGCGTGGCCCTGTGGGACAACCGCAGCACGGCCCACTACGCCAACCCTGACTACGGCGACCAGCATCGCGTCATGCACCGGATCACGCTGCGTGGTGACACTCCGGTCGGCCCCGCCTGCACGGGCCGCTGACTCACGCGTCACGCGGGTCGCCTGCATGCCGAAGGCGACCGCCCTTCATGCTCGGGCGGTCGCTGGGCCGACAGCGGCGGGACGACATCAGCGAGGGTGAGGGAGCCCCCTAGGCGATCACATGCGTCATCGGGGGGCTCCCGTGCCGGCGAACGGGACCTGGGCCGATGCCACGGCCTGTGGGAAGGGATGCTGCCACAGGCCCTGCGCCTCGAGCCTCGGCAGGACGCCCTCGCCGAACCAGTAGGCCTCCTCCAGGTGCGGGTAGCCGGAGAGGACGAACTCCTCGATGCCCAGCGCCGCGTACTCCTTGATGCGTTCGGCGACCTCGTCGTGACTGCCGACCAGGGCGGTGCCCGCGCCGCCGCGCACCAGGCCGATGCCTGCCCACAGGTTGGGGTGGATCTCCAGGGCGTCCCGGTTGCCGCCGCCGTGCAGGGCGAGCATGCGCTGCTGCCCCGCGGACTCGCTGCGGGCGAGTCCGGCCTGCACGGACGCCACCGTGTCCGGGTCGAATCCGTCGAGCAGCCGGTTCGCCTCCGCCCACGCCTGCTCGGCGGTGTCCCGGGTGATGACGTGCAGCCGGATGCCGAACCGGATGCTGCGCCCCTGCTCGGCCGCCAGCTTCCGGATCCAGGTGATCTTCTCGGCGACCTGCGCCGGCGGTTCGCCCCAGGTGAGGTACACGTCCACGTGACGGGCGGCGACCTCTCCGGCGATCGGCGAGGAGCCCCCGAAGTAGACCTCGGGGACCGGGTCGGGCACCCGGGCCAGCGTCGCGTCCGCCACCTGGAGGTGCTCGCCGTGCAGGTCGACGGTCTTGCCCTCCCACAGCGCCCGCACGATCTGCAGGAACTCGCCGGTGCGGCGGTACCGGGCGTCCTTGTCGAGGAAGTCACCGTAGGCGCGCTGTTCGTGGCTTTCGCCGCCGGTGACGACGTTGAGCAGCAGTCGCCCGCCGGTCTGCCGCTGGAAGGTGGAGGCCATCTGCGCGGCGAGCGTGGGCGAGACGAAGCCAGGCCGGAAGGCCACCAGGAATTTCAGACGTTCGGTGTGCTGGGCGACCATCGCCGTCGTCAGCCACGCGTCCTCGCACCACGCGCCGGTGGGCGTGAGCGCCCCGACGAAACCGAGGTCCTCGGCAGCGCGGGCGATCTGGCTGAGGTAGGCGACCGTCGGCGGCCGGTCCCGGCCGGACGCGGTGGCCGGGGTGCCGTGACCGCCACCGACGACATGGCGGCTGTCGCCGTTGGTGGGCAGGAACCAGTGGAACGTGAGGGACACGAGGGTCTCCGATCGTGAGGTGGGCGTGGTCAGAGCAGTCCGTGCCGGGGCGGTCTGGTGCCGTTGAGGACGTAGCGGCCGATGTGCTGGACCTTCCAGCGGACCGGGTCGTGCAGGGTGTGGGTGCGGGCGTCACGCCAGTGGCGGTGCAGCCCCAGGGAGTCGAGCGCCGAGCGGGTGCCCGCGACCTCGAAGAGGGCGCTGCCGACCTCGACGGCCGTCTCCGCCGCGGTCACCTTCGCGGTGGCCACCGCGATCGACGCCTCGGCGGCCGAGTCGTCGTTCAGGTCGTCCCGGGCGGCGTCGACCGCCCGGGCGGCCTCGCGCAGCAGAGCCTCGGCCGCGCGCACCCGGATCGCGAGCTCGCCGAACCGCTGGATCAGCAGCGGATCCTCCGCGGCCGTCTCCAACCCGCTCTCGAACCAGGGCCGGCTCTTCGTGCGGACGAACTCCACCGCCTCCGCCAGCGCGCCGGAGGCGATGCCCGCATCGATGGCGGCGTGCAGCAACTGGGCTATTGCTCCGTGGAGTTGGGGCCCCTGAAAGGTGAGGTGGTGGGGTACGACCCGGTCGGCGGGGACAGGCACCCCCTCCAGGCGGACGGTTCCGCTGGCCGTGGTGCGCTGCCCCATACCGTCCCAGTCGTCGACGACCGTCAGGCCGGGGGCATCGTGCGGTACGTACGCCACGTGCAGGGTGTCGTCGTCGGCGCGGGCCAGGACGGGTATCCAGTGGGCGAACAGCGCGCCCGTGGAGTAGTGCTTGACGCCGTCGAGTACGTACGAACCGTCCGGGCGGCGCGCGAGCCTGGTGCGGATGTCCTGCACATGCTTGGTGCCCGCCTCTGACTGGGCGTTGCCGAACCGCCGGCCACGCAGCACCTCACCGAAGAAGAACCTCTGCTGGGCGTGCGTCCCCTGGCGGCGCAGCACGTTGACGTAGACGAAGTGGCTCTGCGGGATCTGAGCGAGGCTGGCGTCGGCGGCGGCCAGCAGCCGGAAGATCTCGGCGAGCGTCCCGGCCCCGACGTCGGCGCCGCCGAACTCGGCCGGCACGCTCACGGCCGGCAGACCCGAGACGGACAGCCGTTCCAGCTCCGCGTGCGGCAGCCGGCGCCGGGCGTCCCGTTCGGCGGCCTCCTTGCGGAACTCCGCGGCCAGTTCGGCGGCGACGGCGAGAGCCTCGGCGTCATCGGCGATGACATGGACCGCGCTCATCCGGTCGCCGCCAACAGTGCCGTACGGCCCCCCAACGCGGCGGAGAACTGGTCCGTGACCTGGGCCAGCGCCTCGGCCGAGCCGGGTGCGACGGTCAGGGAGCCGTCGTCGCAGGCGGTGATGTCCTTGTCGAGGGTGAACCAGCCCGGGACGATGTGCGCGGCACCCATGGAGCTCAGCACGGGCCGCAGGGCGTAGTCGATGGCCAGGACGTGGGCGGTGGAACCGCCGGTGGCCAGCGGCAGGACCGTCTTGCCGGCCAGCGCGTACTGCGGGAGGAGATCCAGAAGGGACTTCAGCAGCCCCGAGTAGGCGGCCTTGTAGACGGGGGTGCCCACCACCACCCCGTCCGCCTGTTCGACCAGGGCGGTGGCCCGGACGATCTCGGGATGCCGGAAGTCCGCCCCGAGGAGCGCCTCGGCGGGGATGGTGCGGACGTCCAGCGGGATCACTTCGTGTCCCTGCGCGGTGAGCCGGGCGTCGAGGTGGCGCAGCAGTCGCTGGGTGCGGGAGGTGGCGGAGGGGCTGCCGGACAACGACAGGATGGTGGCCATGCGAGGACTTTCCCTTCGTGGACTGTTCGCGGGTGGGCGGCGTTCAGGCGTGGGCGGTGAGGGGCTCGGACTGCGGCTCCTGTGCCTCCAGCTCGCGTATGAGAGGGAGCACGCGCTTGCCGAAGTACTCGACTTCCTCGTGGTAGTGCAGGAAGCCGAGGAGGAAGAGGTCGACGCCGAGTCGCTTGTAGGCGACGATCCGTTCGGCGATCTGCTCGGGCGTGCCGATGAGCCCCGTACGGAAGCCGTCGTTGTACTGGACCAGGTCCTCGAAGCTGGAGTCCTGCCACATGCCCTTGCCGTCGGCGGTGGACGGCCCGGCCTGCCGGACGGCGTCGCGGAAGCCGTGGACGGCCTCGGTGTTGGCCTTGGCGACGATCTCGCGGAGCGTGTCGCGGGCCTCGGCCTCGGTGTCGCGGGCGATGAGGAAGCCGTTGAGACCGAACTTCGGTGGCGTACGGCCCGCTTGGGCGGCCGAGGCCCGTACGTCGTTGATCTGCTCGGTGACGCCGTCGAAGTCCTTGCCGTTGCTGAAGTACCAGTCGGAGACACGGCCGGCCATGGCGCGGGCGGCGGTGGAGTTGCCGCCCTGGAAAATCTCCGGATGCGGTCGTTCGGGTGTGCTGAGCGGCTTGGGCTTGAGGGAGAAGTCGCGCACCCGGTAGAAGTCACCGGCGAGTTCGGCGTGGTCCTCGGTCCAGATGGTGCGCAGAGCCGTGATGAACTCCTCGGCACGCCGGTAGCGTTCGTCGTGCTCCAGCCACGGCTCGCCGAGGGCGGTGAACTCGCCCTTGAACCAGCCACTGACGACGTTGACGGCGAAGCGGCCGCCTGACAGGTGGTCGGCGGTGGCGCCGAGTTTGGCGAGGACGCCCGGGTGCCACAGGCCGGGGTGGACGGCGGCGATGACCTTCAGCCGCTGGGTAGCGAGCAGCAGGGCGAGGCTGAAGCTGGTCGACTCGTGCTGGAACTCGGCACCGTAGCTGGCCATGTAGCGGACCTGGCTGAGGGCGTAGTCGAAGCCGTTGTTCTCGGCGAGGACGGCCAGTTCGCGGTTGTAGTCGTAGCCCCAGTCGGTGCGCTGCTCGATGGTGCTGGTGACCAGGCCGCCGCTGACGTTCGGCACCCAATAGGCGAAGCGGACGGGGTCGGATACGGGCGGTACGGACATGGAGGGACTCCTGGGGAGAGCAGAAATCGCGCGCGAAGAACGCAGGCGTCGGCACAGGAAGGTGCTCGCCGGAGGGAATTCAGGCGCGCCGGAGCAGCAGTGCCGGAAATGCCGTCAGCGGGACGGAAAGGGTCCGGGACCGCAATTCATGATCGGAGGAGGCGCAGAAGGCGAGTGGGAGGGTTTCCCTCGGATGCGCTGCGCTCAGACGCGGCAGCGACAGCAGGAGCTGCAGACACGCGCGAGGTCGACGTGGCGTCGTCGCGTGAGGTCCTGTCGCTTCATGTCAACAATCCAACCAAGCGTGAGTCCGACCGGTCAAGCAGAGCCGGAGGAGAATCCACATGGTGAGAGTCGGTATTCACGAGGTTGTGACAGGGATTCCCTTGAACCCGGCCCGCGGTCGGCACAGTCTCCTGTCGTGCGCATAGAACAACTGGAATACATCGCCGCCGTCACCCGGTTCGGTTCGCTGCGGCGCGCCGCGGAGGAACTGCACCTGTCACAGCCCGCGTTGAGCGAGACCGTGCGCAATCTGGAGCGGGAGCTCGGCGTGGACCTGCTGGAGCGCAAACGGTCCGGGGCCAAGGTCAGCGACGAGGGCAGGGAGCTGCTCCCGCACATCATGACGGTGCTGGACGCGGTGGACCGGCTGCGTGGCGCGGCCGGTGACCAGCACCGCATCAGCCGCATGGTGCGGCTCGGCACGGTCAACACCGCCACCGTCCCGCTGCTCATCCCGACCGTGCGGGAGTTCCGGTCCGCGCACCCGGCCACCCAGGTCGAGGTGGTCGGCGCGCAGCAGGCCGACATCCAGCGCGGACTGCTGGAGGGCGCCTTCGACCTGGGACTGGTGAACTATCTGCGGGGCGACGACGTGCCGCCCGGCTTCGACACGACCGAGCTGCTACGCGGGAGGCCCGTGGTGTGCGTGCGTCCCGACAGCCCGCTGGCGGCCCTGGACGCGGTGGATGTGGACAGCCTCCTGGCCGAGCCCCTCATCGTGATGCGGTCCGGCTATGTCATGCACCGCTTCGTCCACCGGCTCCTGCGCGGCAGGGCACCCTCCTTCTCGTACTCCACCGACGGCGCCGAGATGGGCAAGCTGATGGTCGCCGAAGGGCTGGGGGCCACGGTGCTACCCGACTTCAGTGTCATCGGCGACCCCTTGGAGCGGCGCGGCACCATCACGGTGCGGCCACTCGCGGAGGACGAAACCGACGTGCTGCTGGTGCTGCAACGCCGCCACGCCGTCTCCGTCCCCCGGGCCGTGCGTGATCTGCACGCGTTGTTCGTACGCAATGCCGGACGGCACCGAACGGAGTAGGACGAACACGATCTGCTCGCGGACCGGATCGGCCACTCCAGCGTCGTCTTCGTCCTGGCGCTCCTGCTCACCCTCGGCGTGAAGACCCTGGCCGGGCCGGTCCGCGACGACGGTTCCTGCGGCGGGCCCGTCCCTGAACGGCAGCGCCCTGGCCGCGGCCCTCGCCTGGACGGACGTGCCTCACGAGCAGGAGTGGCAGGCTACTTCGAGAAGGTCGCGCGCTTCCCGGACGAAAGGTGACCGATGAGCTGATCGTGGGCGGAGGCGGCCCGGCAGGCGCCGTCGCGGCCCTCGTACTGGCCGGCACCGCGACCGGACCCGGTTCGACGCGCTTTTGCGCGGGGCCGCCGAAGCGGCGGGTGCCGGGCCGAGGTCGTAGCGCATCCCACACGCACGGGCGACCGGCGCGTACTGATCCGCGCAGGCGGACGGCTCGGAGAGGAGCGCGGCGACTGGCTCGTGGACGCCACCAGCCGCCGCGCCGTGGTCGGCCGCCGGCAAGGCCGCCGCCACAAACAGGACCGGCTCGTCGCCGTGTGCACCCTGTTCCGACGTCGACTCTTGACGAAACCTTGCGCCTGCTCACCCTCTCCGCCGCTGAGGGAACTTCGCCCCTGCGGGGTTGGCCGCCGGTCGTGCCCTGCTGGATGGCCTTCCCTACTGTCATGACGCGGTCCGGCCTTCGGTCGGCCCCACGTGCTGCGGCGCACGATCGAGGGCGCTGCCCACTTCCCCCGGGTCGAAAACCCCCGAGCGGTTCGCGCGGCGTTCGCAGAGCTGACCGCTTCACCGAGCCGTGGCAGGTGACCGAGCGCCGCGCGGGCGCTTCCGGGCCCGCCAGCAGGCGACCCCTCACCGCCGCCGGCCCTGCGGAGTACGGGACGTGGGGCTGCTGTCCGCCATGGGGCAGCAGCCCCGGCCGCCGGGCTGGGCGGCGCGTTGCCGCTTCAGGCGTTCGTGACGAACCGCTCCCACGCGCGGTGCTTGGACATCGGCTCCTGCAACTGCTCCAGAACGGAGGTGCCGTTCTGGCCGACCACGACGCCCGGCGCGTCGGCGGGGATCCCGGCCGCTTGAAGAGCCGCGTCGCCGCCCGACCAGGCGCCGATCGCCTTGCCGTGGCGGAATGCCTCCGACAGCAGCAGGCTCACCCTCGGGTCGACCGCCCCGGGCGCACCGGTGGGCTGTGCCTTGGCGTCGCGGGAGCCGTAGGCGTCACTGCCGGCGGCGGGTGCCCCGGCCACGAGCAGAGCGTCGAACTCGATGGACCGGGCGGTCGCGAACGTGCGCTGTACGGTGACCGCGTCCTCGCCGCTGCCGAGCTTGCCGCCCGTGGGGGCGATGATCAGGGGCACCATGTCCGCGCCGAGCACCGCCTCGCGCACCGCACGCACGCCATCCAGGTCCCCGTCCGGGCCGGTGACGATGCCGATGAGGCGGCCGTCCGTGGGCCAGGACCGCCCGACCTGGGACAACGCCGGGCTCGGTTCGACCTCGGCCAGCGGCACGGTCGGCTCAGGGGCCGGCAGTCCCAGGCCCTCGGCGACGCGCGCGCACAGCTCCGCGTCGACGTTGGCCAGCACCTGCAGGGCCCGCTCCTTGATGGCCTGTTCGTAGCACTTGCCCAGCTCGAAGGTGTAGGCGGCGATGATGTGTTCCCGCTCCACCGCGCTCATGCTCAGCCAGAACCTGCGCGGCTGGCTGAAGTGGTCGGAGAAGGACTCGGGAGCCTCCCGGACCTTCGTCGCCTCCGGCACCCGTACCGGCGTTTCGATGTACGCCCCGGTGTCCGCGCCGGCCAGGAACGGGCAGCCGCCGTCGAGCGAGTTGGGGCGGTACGGTGCGACACCCCGGTGCACGGCGTCCTGGTGGAAGCCGTCCCGCAGCATGTCGTTGACCGGCGAGTGCGGCCGGTTGATGGGGATCTGGGAGAAGTTCGGGCCGGCCAGCCGGGTGATCTGGGTGTCCAGGTAGGAGAACAGCCGTCCGGCGAGCAGCGGATCGTCGGTGATGTCGATGCCGGGCACGAGGTGACCGACGTGGAAGGCGACCTGCTCGGTCTCCGCGAAGTAGTTCGACGGGTTCCGGTTCAGTGTCAGCAGCCCGATCGGCTGGACGGGGGCGAGCTCCTCGGGGACGAGGTTGGTCGCGTCGAGCAGGTCGATGCCCTCGAAGGTCTGGTCGGGGGTGTCGGGGAAGGTCTGGATGCCCAGCTCCCACTCCGGGTACGCGCCCGCCTCGATGGCGTCGGCGAGGTCGCGGCGGTGGAAGTCGGGGTCGACACCTCCTGCGATCTGTGCCTCCTCCCACACCAGGGAGTGCACACCGAGCTTCGGCTTCCAGTGGAACTTCACCAGCGTGGTGGAGCCGTCGGCGGCCACCAGGCGGAAGGTGTGGACGCCGAAGCCCTCCATCGTCCGGTACGAGCGCGGGATACCCCGGTCGGACATGTTCCACAAGGTGTGGTGGGTGGCCTCGGTGTGCAGCGTGACGAAATCCCAGAAGGTGTCGTGCGCGCTCTGGGCCTGCGGGATCTCCCGGTCCGGGTGCGGTTTGCCGGCGTGGATGACGTCCGGGAACTTGATGGCGTCCTGGATGAAGAAGACCGGGATGTTGTTGCCGACCAGGTCGAAGACGCCCTCTTCGGTGTAGAACTTGGTCGCGAACCCGCGGGTGTCCCGCACCGTGTCGGCGGAGCCCCGGGAGCCCAGCACCGTGGAGAAGCGCACGAACACCGGGGTTTCCGCGCCCGCCGCCAGGAACGCCGCCTTCGACACGGTGGCCGCGGTGCCGTAGCTCTTGAAGACGCCGTGGGCCGCGGCGCCGCGGGCGTGTACGACCCGCTCCGGGATGCGCTCGTGGTCGAAGTGCATGATCTTCTCGCGCAGGTGGTGGTCCTGCAGCAGTACCGGCCCGCGTGGGCCTGCCTTGAGCGAGTGATCGGTGTCGTACAGGCGCGTGCCCTGAGCATCGGTGAGGTAGGCGCCGGACTGGGCCATGCGTGCCTGGGCCGCGCCGGTGGCCTGCCCGGTGGGTGACATCGTGTCCGGGCCGCTCTGGTCGGGCTTCGGAGGCAGGGGCTCGCGCGGTTCCGTGGGCTCCGCGACGCCGGGGGATTCCGGGGCCGGCTTGCCCGGGATTCCTTCCTCCGGTCCCGTACCGGCGCTCTGAATGGCTTCGGTGACCTTGTCCGCCGCCCGCTTGATGGGATTGGGCTGGCTCATCGTTATCGTTCCTCCGCGTCTGACCGGCCACGGCCGGCGCGGCCATGTGCATGGGGGTGCCGTGAGATCCGGCGCCGGGTACCCGGTTGTGCCGTACTAATCACCGGTCGGGCTGGATGGGCACGGTCATCGCAACGGTTCCACGCGGCCGCGCCCTTCGCACCCGGCGGGTGTCAGGGGGGTGAGGGCGCCGTGCTGTGGGTGGGCCGGTGGTTCCTGCCGCTGCAGCGCAAGGCGGGCACGCCGCATCAGTCACCCGTCTGGAGCGCCTCGCGCATGGTGCGCAGCCGGCGGTGCTGGAGGTTGCCGTAGAGGGCGAGCCAGATCAGGAAGACTCCGGCGAGCACGGTCATGCCGAGGGTCTGCCTCAGGCCAGCGGTGAGGGCCATGAGGACCACGAGGGTCGCCCACATGACGGCGAGGACGATCTGGGCCGCGACACGGTGGCGGGTGCGGTGCAGACGTTGATCGACCAGGTCGCGCATGGCGTGGCGTGCCTGCGGATCGGTGGGCACCTCGCCCCGGCGCAGCATCCTGTCCAGCGACACGAGGTCGTCCGCCGAGCCACCTGCGGCGCGTTTCTCCTTCCTGCGTACGACCAGCAGAACGACGACACCGCCCAGGGATGCGACGGCCACGCGGGGCACGACCGAGACGGGCGAGCGCTCCGGGAACAACAGCCAGACCACGGCGCCGGCGACAAGAACGGACAGGAGGACCTGGAGCCACAGGTGCTTGCCGAGATAGGAGTTGACGCGTTCCATGAGCGGGCTCCCTTCCTATATCCGGGCCCGGCGGCGGACGACCACGACCCGCATCGCCAGTGCGACGGCCAGCAGCACCCAGGCTCCGACGCAGTAGCCCCACGCCGTCACCCCGCGCACGACGCCGACGGAGGCCCAGACTGCCCACAGGGCGACGAGGACCCACAGTGCGGTCCAGGCGATGTCGGCGATACGACTGGGCAATTGGGCGCGCTGTCTGGTACCGGGTTCGAGGTTTCCGAGCTCCGATGGCTGCGGCGTTTCCCGTCGTGTCATTGCTGGTTCCTTCGGGTGAGAGAGTGCGTCTCTGGGACAATTTCGAATTCCCCGAGGGTGATGCGGCATGCTGCCGCATTTGGTCCTCTATACGGAATATGAGGCTCCGTAGCGTACGCATGTCGTCTCAGTGGGACCTGGAGGAGATTGACAAGGTGTCCGGTACGCGAGCTCGGCTTCTCGACGCCGTGTCAATGGTCCGGTTGTGAACGGGCACGGCATGCTGCCGCCATGCCCCTCAAGACGAACCCTCCGCTCTCCCGCCGCACGTTGCTGCGCGCGCTGGGCTCCGGTGCGGCGCTCGGCGGACTCGCCGGGTGTGGTGTCCCGGCCGCGTATGTGCGGCCCGGCGACCGCGCCGCCGCCGATCTGTCCTCCACCGAACAGCGGCTCAACTGGGCGAACTGGCCGCTGTACATCGACACCGATGACGAACACCCCTCGGCGCGGCCCACTCTGGAAGCCTTCGAGAAGCGCACGGGGATCTCGGTCGAGTACGTCGAGGAGATCAACGACAACGACGAGTTCTTCGGCAAGATCAGCCCGGCACTGATGAACCATCAGTCCACCGGCCGCGATCTGATCGTCATGAGTGACTGGATGAGCGCGCGGTTCGTGCGGCTCGGCTGGGTGCAGGAGATGGACCGGGCCCGGCAACCGAACGTGACCCGGTACCTCGACCCGCAGTTGCGATCGCCCGCATTCGACCCCGGCCGCACATGCACGGTGCCGTGGCAGTCCGGCATCACCGGCATCGCGTACAACCGGCGCAGGACCGGCCGGGAGATACGGCAGGTCTCGGACCTGTGGGCGAGCGACCTGAAAGGCCGGGTCACACTCCTGTCCGGTCTGGACGAGGCGTTCGCGCTGCTGATGCAGGGCAACGGCGTCGACATCACCCGCTGGACGGCCGACGACTTCCACACCGTCTGTGACCAGGTGGAGAAGCAGGTGAAGGGGGGACAGATCCGACGCTTCACGGGCAACGACTACATCAAGGACCTGTCCAGCGGTGACGTCCTGGCCTGCCAGGCGTACTCGGGGGACGTGATCCAGCTCCAGGCCGACGACCCGGACATCGAGTTCGTCGTCCCCGACGAGGGCGCCGAGCTGTGGGCCGAGTCGCTGATGATTCCCAACCTCGCCCGCCACAAGGCGAATGCGGAGCGGCTCATCGACTACTACTACGATCCCGAGGTCGCCGCCGAGCTGGCCGCCTGGGTCAACTACGTCTGCCCGGTGCCGGCCGCCCGGGATGTCCTGGCCTCCGCCAGGGACGAGCAGAGCGCCGCCCTCGCCGAGAACCCGTTGATCTTCCCCGACAAGGCGATGCGCAGCCGGCTCGCCATCGCGCGGGACATCAACTCGGACGAGCGGGTGGAGTTCGGCAAGCGGTGGAATCAGATCGCGGGACTGTGAGGGCGGTGGCGGGCGAGGGTGGGAGAGATGCGGTTGTCGTCGGCCGGAAAGAGCCTCTTCCTGATGCTCATGGGGCAGAACGGAGATCGGGGCCTTCCCGGCTATACCGCTCCGCCGACGGTGAGCAATCTCGAGTACCGGGCTGCATGAATGCCTGGCTCTGTGCGAGCGAGAAGGAGTCGACCCGCGGGCTGCATGCCGGACGCACGTGGCGCACAGGACAGTGTGATTACGCGCGGAGATGACGAAGAAGCCCCGTTTCGGTGAGCGCGTCGCCCAGCCCCGTTCAGCAACGGCCTTCAGCCGAGATCGAAGGCATTCGGCAGCCCCAGGAGGTAGCGCGTGCGGTCATGGCGTCTGAGGGGCTCCAGTTCGGGGGCTCGGTACAGGGGGGTCACAGTGCAGCGTTGTGCCGTGGATCCGGATCGGTCCAGGAGGGCGTTGACGGCTTGCCGGGCCGAGGAGTTGGCGCCCTCCATGGTGGCGAGGTCGATGGGCACGGCCACGTAGTCGCCGGCCAGGAAGAGGTTGGGGATCTTCGTGGCCGACCGCGGGCGGTGGTGGAAGGTGCCCACCGGGTGGATGAGCAGCTGTTCGTCGTTGACGGGATGCGGCGTGCCGAGGCCGTCGACAGCGGGGTCGAGGAACCAGGAGTGCAGCACCGAGTCCTTCAGGACCGTACGGCCGCTGTCGTTGAGCGACGCCTTGAGCTGAGCCCACACCTCGCGTGCTACTTCGGTACGGGTGCATTGCTTGGCCGTCTTGCCGTACAGGACGCCCGGCCGGTCCCACTCGGAGACGTCCACGGACAGGCAGTCCGCCACCGTGCCGTCGCCGTAGTCGGCCTGGAAGTCGCGGCCGGGCCAGTGCTGGGCTTGGGCGATCGCGGTCAGCGACCACGGGGAGTCGATGAGGTCGAGATGGCCGTGCAGGATCGGCGTGCGTTCGGTCAGGTAGAATTGGATGCCGGTCATCCAGTCCGTCTCCAGCCGGTCGCACTCGGCCAGCTGGGGGTCGGCTGCGCGGACGGCGGAGTTCCATGTGCGGCGGGCGTGTTCGACGGGCATCGCCGAGATGTAATGGTCGGCGGTGACGGTCCGGCGCCCGCCTGAAGGGTCCTCCACGACGGCTCCGGCGATCGCCCCCGCGTCCAGGGTCAGGTCCCGTACGGTCCAGCCGACGCGGAACTCCACTCCCAGTGACTTCAGGTAGGCCACCCAGGGGTCGATCCATGCCTCGTTGGTGGGCGCGTTGAGGATCCGGTCCAGGGGGCCGTCCGCGCCCCGCCCCAGGAGGTTGAAGGCGAAGGCCTCCAGCAGCGTTCCGACCGTACGGGTGCTGGCCTCCTCCGCCTTGGTGGCCACGATGTTGCGGGTGACGCCGACGGCAAGGACGCGCTGGTAGTCGTAGGACATCTGTCCGGCCCGCACGAAGTCCCACCAGGGCGTCCGCTCCCATACGGCGTCGCGGCGCTGGTCGCAGCTGGTGAGGAAGACCAGGATGCGGTTGGCGAAGTAGAGGGCCTCGTGGAGAGGGAGGTTGAAGGCCGTGTCCAGAACGGCGGTGAGGGCGCGGCGGATCTCGTCGGGGGTGAGTTCGGCCGGTGTGCTGTCGGGCCAGGGCAGCGGGATCCGGATGTCCTCGCGGCCGCCCGCCCTGGCGAAGAGCATCTCCTTGGGGGCGACGAGGTTGTCGTGGACGCCGCCCGGGTTGCCGGGGAACGGGATGCGCCGCATCGTGTCGGGCAGGTTGTGGTAGATGCCGGGGATGAAGCGGAAGCCGTGCTCGCCCGGCAGGGGGCGTCGGCCGCCGGTGGCACTGTCGGGTACGTTCATGCTGCGGGCCTTGCCGCCCAGGGCCTTGCGTTCGTAGACCGTGACCCGGAAGCCGCGCTCGGCGAGTTCGTGGGCGGCCGTGAGCCCGGCGACGCCGCCGCCCAGGACCGCCACGGTCTGCGGTGTGGAGTTGTTCTCGGCCGAAGCCCGTCCGGGTGTTCCGAGGGCCACCCCGCCACCGGCGGCCGCGGCAGTGCCCAGGAACCCTCTGCGCGTGGTGCCGCTCATCGCCACCCCTTACCGTCGGTAACATCGGCCGCACGAGGATATGGGCGAGGCAACGATCCCGGAAGGCAGCCGACGCAACTTGGCCTGATGCACGCCACTTGGCTCGCTCACGGCGCGCCGGCGACCTGCCCTGGTGAATCGAGGTCACTCGGGAGGCCGTGACCATCCCCGGGAGTCCTGCTGATGCCGCCCTCCGCCGCCCGCAACTGGGTCAAGGCCTTCGGCACCGCCGCCAAGCGGGACGTGACCGCGGACTTCTACGACGAGGGTTCCGTGCGGCAGGTCGTGGTCCTGTACTTCGCCAAGAGCGGCCAGGTCAAGGAGATCGAGGCCCTGACGGCCACCTTCCCCGCTCCGCCTCTCGAGGACCGCACTCCGACCAACCGGGGTGCGGTCCTCCGCACTGTCTTCTCACCACTCATCGGAGGCGTACGAGGCGACCGCAGGCGGTCGTGGAGGGCCGCGAAGGCCGTGGAGGTGAGGGGGAGCGTCACGGCGGCGGCGACAGGACGCCGACGAGGACGGGCGTGAGGATCCCGGCGCAGTACGCGGCGAAGAAGTTGCCCGTCGCCTGTTCGAGATGGGGCGTACGAGGGGGTGCAGTGGCAGGGAACGTTCTGAAGGCATGCCTTCTGCACGTTCCGGGTCTGTTCCCGCGAGGACGCCGGCCTGACCGGGCAGGGCCTCTCTCGCAACTCGTGCCGCATCAGACAGTGTTTGCCTCGTCTGCCAGACTGCTCGGGTGATCGTCAGACTCGCGCAAGAGCAAGACTTCGCTGGCTTTACTGGCTGGCAGCTCAGGTCGAGCACTGGTTCGGTCCGATGGTCGGAGATCCCGGCTTCCATAGCGTCGTGGACAAGCATATTGGCCGGTCCACGGCGCTTGTCGCCGTCTCCTCGGGGTCGGATCTCCTCGGTGGCCTGTTGTTCGGTGCCAAGGCGCCGACTTACCACGTCCACTGGCTCGTCGTCTCTGAGAAGGAACGCGGGAAGGGCGTCGGTTGCGCGCTGATGGCGGACGCAACACGAAGGTTCGTGCGCGGCCCGGGCAGCATTGAGGTGGTCACCTTCGGGGCCGACCACCCGGGCGCCGTTGTCAGCGGCGCACGCGTCTTTTACGAGTGTCTCGGTTTCGCCCCTGCCGAGGCCGTGGATCCGGGGCCGGAAGGCGGTTCACGGCAGGTCTATCGCCGGGCCGTCACTTGATCCAAGCGACGTTGGCCCTGGCGACAACCTTGCGCAGGCGTTCATCGGGGGTGTGCTTGTTCCGCCGGGTGACGTAACGGCAGATCATGCTGCCCTGCTCTCTGTGGCTGGCGTGGTCGGTGCCGTCGAGGGTGAAGCAGCGCAGGGCGGTGAACTGGGCCTCGATGCGGTTCAGCCAAGAGGAGTCGGTCGGGGTGTAGGCGATCTCGACGTTGTGGGCCGACTGGCCGACATCAAGGCCGCTCAGATCCTGGTCGAAGCGAATGGGCCCGTCGGGTTGGACGCCGCGCCGCCGACCACCCGATGCCATCCTGGCCGACGGCGCTACGACTCCGCCGCCTTCCGCGAGTGGCTGCGCAAACGGATCGAACCGACCATTCCGCAGTGTGGGCGCTAGAAGATCATCGGACTCCGGCACCGTTCGCTGGGTGGTCGAACAGTCCATCGCCCACCTCCCCAGTTCAAGCGCCTCGCAGTCTGCTGGAACCGCCACCTGCTCATGCATGATGACTTCGTCAAACTCGCCGCGAACCTCGTCTGTTGGCGGCGCCTTGCCCTCAGCGTTCTACGCTTACGCCCTGAGCCAAGTGGCCCAGGTCGGCATGACCTCGCGCATCATGGCCATAGCGTTCACCGATTCCCTGAGTCTCTGAGTCTCTGCGTCTCTGAGCGAAGCCTTGCCGGCAGTCAGATTGAGGGCCCGCACCCCAGGGTGAGGGCCCTCAACATGTCCAAGCGCTTCACCTGGTCCTTGCGCCGCCACTGTTCCGGCGCGATCACGCGCAATGAACCGGCGCCGGTTCAGTCCGAGGGCGAGCAGAAGCCGCGATACGGTGCGACGGCTGAGCGAGTGCCTCTCGGCCTGGAGCTCAAATGCGATCCGGGATGCCGACCACTTCTCTGCCCGACGGAGTGCCTCGATCGTGGCCACGACGTGGGAGCCGGTCGCCGTCGGCCGGCGTCGAGGCGTGGAGGAACGGTCCAGCAGACCGAGTTCACCGTGCTGGCGGTGCGGTTGACCCATTTTGACGCGCAGGCACGGGAAATGGCCATTTCTGCGGCGACATGAGCGACCGGCCGTGTCTGGCACCGCTCGATCAACCGGCGCCTACCCTCTACGGACAGCGGTGCGTTCGCATGGGTCATGTATTGATTCGCCTTCTATATAGGTCGGGGCTTCGCGGGACAGGACGAGGCAGTTACACGAGCACGTCTCGTTGCGTGTCGGCGGCTGCGTGTCGGTTGACGGCCCAGATCGTGAGTGCGCAGAGGGCGAAGGCGGCGCCGAGGAGGCTGGATCCAGCCCACCCTGTGGCGGAGTACACCGCGGTGGTGCCGGTTGCTCCGACGGCTGAGCCGAAGGAGTAGAAGAGCATGTAGCCGCCGATGACGCTGCTCGTCTGGTGTGAATATGCGGCCGTGAGCAGGTGTTGATTGCTGACGTGTACTGCCTGCACCGCGAAGTCGAGGACGATCACGCCTACGACGACCGCCCAGAGCGACCAGGACGCTTGTCCGGTCGCCAACCATGAAACGGTCAGGAGCACAAGTGCACCTCCTGTGATGAAGCTGGCGCGGCCGGCGTCAGCCCCCCGCCCAGCTCGAGAGGCGCCCAACGCCCCGGCGAGCCCGGCGATCCCGAAGAGGCCGATCTGGGCCGTGCTCAGATGCCATGGCTCGGCTGCGAGCGGCAGAGCCAGGCCGCTCCACAACACGCCGAAGGAAGCAAACAGGAAGAATGCAATCAGTCCCCGTGAGACGAACAGGCGCTCACGGAACAGGCGACCCAGCGAGATCAGCACCGCGCCATAAGTGGCCCGGACGTCGTGCGGGTCGGATGGTAGGAGCTTCAGCACGAAGCAGGTGAGCGCGATGAGGAGCACGGCGAATACCACGTAGATGCTTCGCCATCCCCAGAGCGCGGCGAGACTGCCCGCGAGCACGCGCGCTCCGAGAATGCCGATGGTGACACCCGAGGTAACGGCGCCGAGTGTGCGGCCGCGTTCCGCTGCCGTGGACAGGTCGGCGGCGAAGGCCACTGTGGTCTGAACGACGACCGCGAACAAACCTGCGGTGGCCAGCCCGGCGAGCAGCAGCCATAGCTGGGCAGCGACTGCGGCCAGGGCCATGCCAACCGCGGCGAGGAGAAGATGCCCGGCAATGAGCTTGCGCCGGTCGAACATGTCCCCCAGGGGGACAAGAAGGGCCAAGCCGATCAGGTAGCCGAGCTGCCCCGTGGTGACGATCCATCCCAAGTCGGCTTCCGGCAGGCCCAGGTCGTCGCCGATCTGGGCCAGTACGGGCTGCGCAACGTAGATCGTCGCGACCGCGACCGCGCAGATCACGGCGAACAGCATCCTCCGGCCAGGCGTAAGACTCACCAACACCCTCCAATCAGTAGCACATTGCAACCAAAATGAAGGTACGGCAGAATGGTTTCGATCCGCAACTCTTCAGGAGGAGTGATGGCTCGCACAGCGCCCCGCGCCGAGGGGATGTCCTGGACAGACCCCGCCTGCCCCGTCGCGCGCACCCTCGACCTGGTCGGAGATCGATGGAGCCTGCTGATCATTCGCGACGCGATGGACGGTGCGCGAGCATTCACCGACTTCCAACACCGCACCGGAATCGCGCGCAACATCCTCACCGACCGGCTGCGTCGCTTGGTCGACCGAGGCATCCTCGATCGGCGGACCGCCCCGACAGGGCGGCGACAGAACTACGTCCTCACAGAGGCGGGCCGAGACCTCTTCACCGTCATCGTGGCTGCGCGTCAGTGGGGCGAACGGCACGCCTTCGCGCCAGCTGAAACTCACTCAGTTCTCGTTGATGACAGTGGCCTCCCGCTCCCCGAGCTGCGTCCCACCGACTCGGACGGCAGGCCCGTGGATGTCGATACGACCTCTGTGCTGCACGATCGCTGACCACAAAGGAAGCCACTGACACTTCCGGCTGCCGGCGACGTGTTCGGCCATCAACGCCGGGACAACCGCGAGAAGGTGGGTAACGCCTCTCGGTGGGTCACGGCGCCGTTGGCGCAGAGCAAGCCCGACTGCTGCGGCCCCGTACGGCCAGCGTCAACCACCTCCTGGCCCGCAACAGCTAGTCGACCAGTGCGCGCAACGTGAGGCAGGTGTATCCGCTGCGAACCGGTCAACTTTCAAGCCGTCGCGTCGATCACCTGGCGGTGATCACGCCACCGCCCGACCCGCCTCGGCGTCCGATCCGGCAACAACGGCTCTATGCGCCCACTGCGCGTCAGTCAACGGCACGACCGGACCAACGATCCGATGATCGGAGTGGCGGTCATCAGGCCGGGAAGATTCGGCCACACTGGTGCGATGAACTTCGGGGCGGGGCTTGGCGAGGGTGGCTGGGACGACGACGGATCTCTCCGGGCCGCGCTAGGGCGTACGGCCGAGGGGCTTGAGCTTGCCTTGCCCGAGTCGGTCGGGAAGTGGGGTCGCCTCGCAGAGTACGTCGACGCGAGGAGCGGTCGGCGCGTGATGGTCTATCCGCCCGGCGAGAGGCGTCGGACTTTCCAGGTGAACCTCCAGCACAACGGCACACCCTTGGCCTGTGGGTGGACCGCAGACCTGGCCGAAGTGGTCAGGGCGACGGCTGCGTGGACGGGCGGCGCGGGCCTCGAGGAAACCAGGACGCGCGCCCCGTTCATCCGGTTCAGGCCCTGGGCCCTCGTCCACGAGCGGGAGCCGTTCGGTGTCGTCGAGTTGAGGTGGCGCGTCAAGCTCGACCGCATCCACATGCCGCCGCACGACCGGCACCCGCGCCCCCACGCGGTGTTGGCAGCGGCGTACACCCAGCCGGTTCTCCGCCAGCTGATGCCGGTCAACAGTCACTTCAACCTCTGGTTCTCCACCAGTGTCGAGGAGTTCTGGAAAACGCGGGTCGGGTACACCATCTGCCCCTACGACGAGGGGCACTACGGGGTGCGGAACGAAGGCAGGCTGATTGCGCGCACCGAGACGCCGGAGGAAGCCGTCGCTTTCGTGGTGGCCGCCCTCCCGGCGGGGTTAGGGCCAGCGAGCTGAGGCTAGTGCCGCATCAGGCAACGTTCGCCCTGTCGACTACGGCCCGTAGCCGTTGATCGTCGGCGTGACGGTTTCGCCAGATGATGTAGCGACGGATCATGCTGCCCTTTGCCGTCAGGGTCGCGCAGCTCAATCTCACGCGCCCACGGAGCGTCCTTTGCCTGCACACCGAACTTGGAGGCAATGGCCTCGACACCACGAATGCGGAGGTAGACCAACGTGTCGGGACGGGGGCGTCGCCCTTGTGCTCCGACAAAAACAACCGCACCCCGCCGCGGGAGACCTCGACGAACGCGGGAAGTCCCGGTTCGAAGCGGTGTTCCCACTGCTTGGCGAAGCCCGGTCGCTCGTACCACGCGACCGCCGCCGCAGCGTCCTCGACGCGAAGAATGGGGATGACTTCGTCGTCCATGGAGTCATCGTCGCAGACCGCCCAGGGCGAACGTTGCCTGATGTGGCACTAGGTTTCCTGAGGCAGTGCCGCTGCGCATTCGGCGAGCAGCCCGCGCAGCCACTTATGCCCCGGGTCGCTTTCCCGCGCCGCATCCCACCAGAAATGTTCGGCGAGTTGCGGCAGCGGGCGGGGCAGCGAGAAGGTCTTGAGCGGAAGCGGCGCCGTGTCGGCGAGCCGGGAAGGAACGACAGCCACGAGTTCCGTGCCCGCGATGATTCCGGGCAGCGACGTCATGCTCTCCACCACGAACATGCCGCGGTCGCCCAGCCAGAAACTGCTCCAGGCCGGGTCGCCCACCACCACTTCGAACTGCTCCCGATAGCTGCGGACCCAGCGCAGCTCCCGCATGGCGGAGTCGTCCAGGGATCCGTCCACGGCGGCATTGTCGCGGTCGGCCACGCCCACCCACCTGTCGGTGAAGATCTCGGCATTGGACGTCATGCCCAGAATCCCGGGCGGCAGGATCAAACCATCGGTCTCGCGCAGGAGTTCACCGGCGCGGTCCGCGTCGACCCTGGGTGCGTTCAGCAGTTGGAGTTTCACTGCCGGGGCTCGCTCCATCAGTGATTTGAGCAGCGGTCCGCCCAGGACGTGCAGGACGTAGTCGGATGTCATGACGGTAAACTCGCGGCGTGAGGTTTCCGGGTCGAATTCAGCCGGAACACCCAGTACTTTCCCGACCCCTTCCAGGGCGCTGACGACAGCTGGATGGATGTCCGCCGCGAACGGCGTCAACCGGTAGGAACCTCGTTGCCGCACGAGCAATTCGTCGTCGAAGAGGCGGCGTAGTCTGCCGAGCGCGGCGCTCAGCGTCGGTTGCGAGCGGCCCAGCTTGCTCGCGGCACGCGAGACATTGCGTTCCGACAGAAGCGCCTCGAGCGCCACCAGCAGATTGAGATCGATATCGGCGAGACGACGTGACTTCCCCATCCCGCCACTATAGATGGTGTCAATAGTGAGTATCGGAAGATTGCTGTTGTGTCGATACCTCGCGGTGCCCAGACTGAGGCGGCAAGATCAAGAAGTGAGAGTGGGAAGGCAATTTCGTGCCTGCTGTGCAGCATGTACTCGTGATCGGCGCCGGCCCCGTCGGCCTCACCGTCGCCGCCCTGTTGGCGGACGAGGGTGTCGCCGTCGATGTGGTCGAGAAGCGTGAAGCCATCAGCGCCGTGGGCGCCGGACTGCTCCTCCAGAACAACGCGTTGCGAGTGATCAAAAGGGCCGGCTTGTTCAGCCGGGTGACAGAGGCAGGGCATGTACTGAACACCTTCACGATCCGTCGCGCTGATGCTGAGGGATCCGTGGTGATGCGGGAACCGTTCCCGCGTGCGTCCACGGACGCCGCCGTGCCGGGAGCGGTGGCCATCTCCCGTCCGCGATTCGCGCGGTTCCTGCAGGAACGCGTCGGCGAGGCGGGCGTCAAGCTGCGACTCGGCTGCACCTTCCGCTCCCTGCACCAACGAGGAAACAGCGTCCGGGTCGAACTGACGGACGGCTCCCACGGTGACTACGACCTGGTCATCGGCGCAGACGGAGTGGGCTCGGCGGTACGCGACGCAGCCGGCATCACCGGCGAGCGCATCACCATCAACGCGATCATCTGGCGTTTCCTCGGACCTCCCGTCGACGGCGTCGACGATCTCGACCAGATTCACGGCAGCCGAGTCGGAGGACTTCTCCCCATCGGAAAGGACGTCCTGTATGGCTTTGTGGGCGACAGCGCCACCGCACTGCCCAACTGGGCAAGCCTGAGTGCGGACGCCGCGGTCGACCGGGTCATGGGGATCATGGACGAGTTCCACGGGCCGTGGGACGAGGTGAGGCGGACTTTCGACCGCGGTTCACTGCGGCCCATGCTGCAGGACGCCTACCTGGCGGATGCACCGTGGAACCGGGGCCGGATCGTCGTCATCGGCGACGCCGCGCACAACAGCCCGCCCACCTTCGCGCAAGGGGCGGCGCAAGGCCTCGAAGACGCCTTGGTACTCGCCGAATTGCTGACGGGCAGGTCCTGTGTGGACGAGCACCTCTGGGCGGAATTCCACGCTCGGCGTGTCGACCGGGCGCGCACCGTACTGCAGGCGTCCGTCGCACGCGCCAAAGCCCCGGCCGGCCGAGGTCCGGAGGGGTTCATGGACGACGAAGCCGTCGCGCACATCATCGCGACCGCGACGTAGCTGTATTGCCCCGGACAGCCGGGGCGGCGACTGGGCCGCGGCCAACAACGTCGAGTTCGCCTACACACCTACGAACAGCTCGTGGCTGAACCGCATCGAGGCCCAGTTCACCGCCCTGCGCTAATTCACCCTCGACGGCACCGACCACGCCAGCCACAGGGAGCAGGGCAGCATGATCCGTCGCTACATCATCTGGCGAAACCGTCACGCCGACGATCAACGGCTACGGGCCGTAGTCGACAGGGCGAACGTTGCCTGATGCGGCACTAGGTCGACCGCACCCGGCAAGGCACAGCCCACCTCGTCGGCGCGATGGGCGGGCCGTGTCCTGCCGGGTCTCGTCTAGGGCCTGTCGTTTGGATCAGGTCGCAGACGCGGGGCCTGGCACGCGCATCTGCCGCGTTGTCGTCAGTCGCCGACTCCCCCACGCTCGGCTGCGCTCGCGCGGGAGGGACCCCCATCGCGTCGACTCCCTCCTCCGCCTTGCAGCTACACGCACCAAGCCCCGCTCACCGGCGTCGAGAAGCACCGCCGATTCCCTGCGACCTGATCCGAACGACAGACCCTAGCGGTCGTTCTTGGCTCAGCCGCCGCTCTTGCGCCGGAAGGACCGCTGGTTGGCGGCCGGGCCGTGCGCGCCGCGGATCTTTGACGCGTGGGGATTCGCAGCGAGGTCGGCGGCCTCCGCCTGCATGCCGCGCTTACGGGCCAAGGCCTCCCGGAACTTGCGCTTCAGATCGTATTGTCCGTCGGCGTCGGGCGTGAGGGCAGGGCTCTCGGCGTCAGCCGACTCCGAACCTTCTGGTGATGGAGACTCTGCGGCCATGGTGACCTCCTGGGCTCGGACGTTGGAGAGCACAGCTTGTCATGCCGAGTACCGCATGAGGCACCGCCGACTGGCATTGCCCGTCACTCCGGCTCACAGCCGGGGCTCAGCGGTAGGCGTCTCAGCCACGGCGAACCGCTCCGAGGTGGGCGCGGTGCAGGCCTGGCGCGGTGAACCGCTGTGCCACCGCGCGCAGGACTCGATCCATCGCCTGGGCGGGTGGGGTGGCGGGGCGGGCCGTGGCGCGGGCGAGGAGGATGCGGCGGGTGGGGGCCGGGACGTCGGACGCGAAGGGCAGGAGGCGTACGTCGCTGCGCCGACTGGTGAGGGCCAGGCGGGGGGCGAGGGCGATACCGAGTCCGGCGGCGACCATGGCCTGCGCCTCCTGGTAGTCGTGCGAGGAGTAGGCGATCCGCGGTTCGAATCCCGCCTGGCGGCAGCTGCGACGAAGGACGTCGGCGACGGGGTGGTTGTCGGCGCGGATGATCCACTCCTGGTCGGCGAGGTCGCCGAGTCGTACGGCGGGATGGGTGCGCAGGGGTGAGTCGGCGGGGACCACCAGCACCGTGGGGTCGTCCAGGAGGTGCGTGAGGGAGAGTGCCGGATCGTCGAGGCGATTCCACTCGTAGTCCCAGAGCAGCCCCTGCTCCACCTCCCCGGTGTGCAGCATCTCCCGCAGCTCCGCGAGGACCCCGGCACGCACCTCGATGCGGATTCCGGTATGGCGGCGTCGGAAACGGGTGAGCGCGAGCGGCAGCAGGGACGCACTGGCCGTGGGGAAGGAACCGAGCCGCAGCGTGCCCTGATCGAGGGCGGTGAAGGAGTCCAAGTCGGCCTGTGCGGCGCGTAGTTCACGGCGGATCGCCTGACCGCGCTCGGCCAGCGCGGCGCCCGCCGGGGTGGGGCGGATACCGCGCGGCAGCCGCTCGATCAGGGGCTGCCCGGCCTCCTGCTCCAGCAGGGACATCTGCTGTGAGGCGGCGGAGGTGGTCATGCCCAGTGCCTCGGCCGCGGCGGTGAGCGAACCGCGTTCGGTGGCTTCGGTGAGCAGCAGCAGTCGGCGCACGTTCAGCATGCCTGTGACTTTAGCTGAGCTAAAGCCATGTGAAGCGAACTGCGATTGTTCCGAAGTCACGCCTCTGCGAAGGTCTCCGCAATCGCCGAGCGGTTCACCGGCACGCAATGCGTCCTTCACCACCGACTCGGCCCCTCCCTCCCTCGCTGCCTCAAGGAAGAGCCTCAGACGTGCACACTCCCGCGACCCTGGTGCGTGGCGGCACCAGCAAGTGCTGGCTGTTCAATCAGGTCGACGTGCCCGCCGGCCGTGGCGAACTGGAGAAGCTGCTGGTCTCCGCGTACGGCGCGACCGATCCCGTGGAACTCGACGGCGTGGGCGGGGCGACCCCCACCACCTCGAAGGCCGCGATTGTCAGCGCCTCCCCCGAACCCGGCGTGGACGTGGACTATCTCTTCGCCCAGGTCGGCATCGGCACGGGCTCGGTCGAGTGGACGAGCAACTGCGGCAACTGCGCCACAGGGGTCGCCCTGTACGCGGTCGCGAAGGGCATGGTGGCGATCACCGGTGATCGGACTCGTGTCGTGATGCGCAACACCAACACAGGCGCGGTCCTCGAAGGGCTCGTGGGCACCACCGGTGGCGTCGTACACCACTTCGGCCGCCAGACCGTGCCCGGAACGCGTGCCGGCGGGGTCGCCGTCGGTCTCACGTTCCGCGATCCGGCCGGTGGCACCACCGGTTCACTGCTCCCCACCGGGCGGGCCGCGCAGGACCTTCCGGTCGCTGCCGCCGAACCGGTACGGGTGAGCATGGTGGACGCCGGAGCGCCCATCGTCCTCGTCGACGCCCCCGAAGCCGGCCGCACCGGCGCCGAGCCCCTGGAAAGGGTCAGCGCGGACGTGCCCTGGCTGCGCGCCGTGCGTCATACCGCCGCACCGCTGATGGGACTGCTCCAGCCGGGCGAGGAACCGGGCGACGCGGTGCCCAAGGTGGGCCTGGTGGGCCCGCCGGTGCCGTACACCACCACCCTCGGCGAACAAGTCGCGGCCGGGGACTACGACATCTCGGTGCGCATGCTCAGCATGAACGCCCCGCATCCCGCGATCGGGCTGACCTCCGCCGTGGCCGTCGCGGCGGCCGGGCTCGTCGAGGGCTCCGTGGTCTGCCGGATCACGGGCGGCCCGACCGACGAGTGGCTGCGGCTCGGCACACCCGCCGGCATCGTCGCGGTCCGCTGCACCGACGTACGGGACGGCATGCCGCGGCGGGTCACCGTGCAGCGCGCGGCACGGCTGCTGGCCGACGCCCGTATCTACGTCCCGGAATCAGGCCGTACGCAAGCCGCCTGAACCGGGACGGACATCACCTCGGTCGGCCGGTCCCCCAGCCGCACGCACCGGAATATCCTCGCGCCCTCGGGGCGCGCCCCTCCCTCATCGCACCAAGGACAAAGATGTCTGCTGAAGTGATCTCCATAGGCGCGCTGTTGGTGATGTTCGTGGTCGGCACGGTGCTGCCGATCAATCTGGGCATCCTCGCCTTCGTCGCCACCTTCGCGGTCGGCACCGCTTCGCTCGGCCTCACCGAGGACGAGATTTTCGAGGGGTTCCCGGCGAAGCTCTTCGTCACCATCGTCGGGGTCACCTACCTGTTCTCCGTCGCCCGCCGCAACGGCACCATCGACTGGCTCGTCGCGGCCGGGGTACGGCTGGTGCGCGGCAAGGTCGCGCTCATCCCCTGGGTGCTGTTCCTGGTGGCCGCCCTGCTGACAGCGTTCGGCACGTTCACTCCCGCCGCGGTCGCGATCCTCGCGCCGATCGGTATGAACTTCGCCTACCGCTACAAGCTCAATCCGCTGGTCGTCGGCATGATGGTGATCAGCGGCGGTCACGCGGGCGCCTTCTCCCCGCTCGCCGTGTCCGGTGCGCTGGTGCTCGGCCTGGTCGACAAGACCGAACTGCAGGTCTCCGCGGTGACGCTGTTCAGTGCCAGCTTCCTGATCAACCTGGTGCTCTCGGCACTCACCTACGCGCTGCTCGCCAAGCGTCCCGCCCCGCTGGCCGAGGGCTCCGAGGAAACGGCCGCGGACGAGGGCCTCGCCGTGTCCGGCAGGCCCGACTGGCGTCAGTGGCTCACCCTCGCCTGCCTGGTCGCCCTCGTCGTCGGCGCTCTCGGCTTCCACCTGGAGATCGGCTTCCTGGCTCTCGCGGCAGGAGCGCTGCTGGCCCTGGTGGACATGAGGCGGCAGGAGAAGGCCGTGGACGGCGTCAGCTGGTCCACCCTGCTGCTGGTCGCGGGCATGATGACCTACATCGCCATGCTGGAGAAGGCCGGGATCATCGAGAACGTCTCCGAGCACGCCGCGGGCCTGGGCGCACCGGTCGCCGTCGCCCTGCTGCTGTGCTTCACCGTGGCCATCACCTCGGCCTTCGCCTCCTCCACAGCGATCCTCACCGCGATCATCCCCATCGCCGTGCCACTGCTGCTCTCCAGCCACCTCAGCGCCGCCGGGCTGATCGCCGCGCTCGCCGTCTCCACGACGATCGTCGACACCTCGCCCTTCTCCACCAACGGCGCACTCGTCCTCAGCAACGCCCGCGGGGTGGACGGTCGTCGCTTCTACCGCCAGATCATCGGCTACACCGGTGGGATCGTCGTCCTCGGCCCTGTCGTCGCCTGGGGCGCTCTGGTCCTGCCCTGGTCGTAGCCGCACGGCAGATCACCGAGACCACTCCCCCGCCGTGGTAGCGCCGGCCGCCACCGGGCGCTGTACGCCCTGAGTTCACCAGGTGCCGCGCCGCCGGAGGCCGGGGTCGGCGTCAGGTCGGGCGGATCACACCCCTGATCGCCGACTGGCCGGCGTAGAACACCGACTCCTCACAGATGCGTGCTCCCGGGCCCGGTGCGTGAATCATCGTGCCGCTGCCGCTGCAGATACCGACGTGGCGGAGGTCGTCGTGGAAGAAGACCAGGTCTCCGACCTGAACGTCGGCGAGCGCGACCTGCGTCCCGGCCCTCCACTGGGCCTCGGCGGTCCGGGGAAGCGTGACGCCCGCGGCCTTCCACGCGGCCTGGGTGAGACCGGGCGCGTCGTACGATCCCGGCCCGACCGCGCCCCATACACAGGGCCGACCGATCTGCGCTCGGGCGAAGGCGATCACCAGCTCTGCCTGAGTCCTGTGGGCGGTGTCCGGGGACTGCCAGGATCCTCCGTAGGTCGCCGATGAGGCGGTGATGGAGGTGGTTTCCCAAGCCGTGGAGGTGACTTGCGTCGCCGGCATGGCAGCCGCTGTCGGCACCGCGAGGGCGGGTGCGCCGGTCGGCTCGGCGGGCCGTGCCGGAGCAAGTACCGTCGCGGCAGGCGTCGCAGGGATGTCCGGCAGACCGGTGCCATAGGTCGCGGTGAGGTCTGGACCGGTGGGCAGCGCCGCGGCGGGCTGTGGGGCGAGCACTGGGCCGGAATCCAAGACGGGAGATGGCTCAGGCTCGTACACCGGCCAAGGCGCCACCGCGCCGACGGAGGCCGCCCGCTCATCGGCACGCCAGGCGCTCTCGTCCCCTCGGGATTCGCCTGCGGCGCCCGGTGCGGCGGGCCGGACGGAGAGCTGTGGGAGGGGAGCAGTCGGCAGTGGTGGCAGAGCTGATCCGCCGGTCAGTCCCCAGGCGACGTCGGTGTGCGCCTCGGGCACCTTGGGCGTCCTGGGCGCTTCGAGGGCGAGGGGCTCCGCGGGCCGTTCGGCCGGGCGCACGGGGCGCGCCGCTCGCGGTGCGCGGTCAGGAACGGCCGGCAACCTTCTGTCCGGCAGCGACGCCGGCACCGTCGGGCCCAGCTTGGCGCGGGCTGCGTCGAACCACTGCCGGGCAAGGCCTCCGAACGCAGGCTCCGCGTCCTCCCGGGAACGGTCGCGGGTGGTCGTGCCCCGCTGGCGCGGGATCCCGGCGGCGCGGGTCGCGTTGAATCTGCCCGTGTCGCTCTCGGCCCGGTCGTAGAGGCTGTCGACATACCGCCGAATCTCGTCAGGGCTCGGCGCCTCGCTCTCAGTCGTCAACGCGGTCACCAGCAGACTGCGAGAGTCGGACCTCGACGGTGAGGGCCTCCGGGGCAAGGGAGTTGGTCCTGTCCGCGAAGCCGGTCACTCCGGGGCGCGAGGTTCGTTCCGACGCCATGAGATGGGCGCTCCTTTCATCCGTCAGTGCACAAGTCCACCTGTCGATCGATGGAACTCGTGCAGACAGTGACCAACTTAGCCACCTTGTGATCCTCTCGTGAAGATCGAAGCCGCAAATGCCCGATATACTTTTGTGACCTTGGTCCCTTGCTCAGCACGACGTCCCGCTGAGGCTTCGCCTCCCTCCGGGTCTACGGTGCCGCACTCGCCCTCGGCGCGCGCGATCTATCGCACAAGCTGCGCGCCACTCGCAGCCGTTACTCCCGTGGCAGTTTCAGTTTCAGCGGGCCGCAACCGAGGCGGGCAGCCTCGGCCTCGACGTATCGTCGAAAGAGGGCACGCACGTCCGCGGCCTTCCCGCTCTCGTCGGTCTGTACGAGGAACACTGTCGAGCCCGCCTGGCAACGGGCATGGAGGACGCCGAGATTGGGGCCGAGACCGCCGTAGCCGGCGGCGGAGCGCACTCGGTTGCCCTCATTCAGGGCCATCCTGGTGAAGATCGCGGCCAGCCGCGGGTCCTCGACGGTCATCAGTCGCTGCTTCGGCTGCGAACCGGTGATGTCGCGGTCGCAGGTGCGCACCGGGCCGTGTCCGTCAGTGATCATGGGGTAGTGGTACGGCTTGCGCTTCTTGCCCAGGGCCAGCCCCTTGATGCCGCAGAGCGCGTCCGGCTTCTCCGTGCGGGTGTAGTGGGCGGCCTTCGGGAGGCGTTCAACCGGATCGGCGATCGTGCCGGCGCAGTCGAGGTCCGCGCTGACCTTGTTGACGAGCTTCACGACCATGCGGGCCATCCCGTCCCGCTGCTCGGTACGCGGCTCCAAGTCGGTGATCCAGCGGCCCTGGGCGATGTCCACGACGGTCGGCCCGTCGACGTCGCTCGGGCGGCCCAGGCAGCCGTCCGGGATGGCGAGCCAGGCGCGGTTGTCCGAGGCCATGCCCAACAGGCCGCCGCCGAGCGGGGTGAGACGGGCGGAGAGGAACTCATCAGCCCACTTGCCGTCGTCGCCGGCCCAGTCGTTCAGCTGGTGCACCCGGGCGGTGAGCGCCCATCCGTCGCCGTCGCTGTTCGTCAACTGGCAACTGCCGGCGGGGCCTTCAGTGGAGCGTCCGCTGTGCAGCACGGGCGCCTCGACCGCCTTGACGTCCTCGGGCTTGCGGAACGTCGCAGCGAGGTCATCGCGGGACAGCGCGCCCCAGCACACCTCATCCGGCGCGAACGGCCCGGCCTGCGTCTGCCAGGCCATGCCGCCGACGCCGAGCAGCACCCCGGCAAGGCCTGCGGCCAGCAGCGGCCGGACCCGGCCACGCAGCAGTCTGCGCCAGTGCCACCGGCGCAGACGCCGCTCGCTGAGCAACTCCCGCTCGGCGGACAGGGGCTGCTCAGATCGGGTCGGCTCGTCCGCAGTGCTGCTCACCGGGCGGCTCCCTTGGGGGCGATGGGGGCGCAGCGCAGGCGGGCGGTGGCTGCGTTCGCGAAGGCGGCGAGGTGGCCGAGGTCGGTGGAGGCGCCCATCAGAAAGGCAGTGGGCCGGCCGGCGCAGTCGGCTCGTACGATCACGTGCTCCTCGCCGATGGTGCCCGTGCCGCGCCAGCCGCGGGCCGCGGGGCGTTCGCCCGCGATGTCGTCGAACACCGCGGCCAGCCGGGGCTGCGCGACCATCGCCAGCTCCAGATACGGCACGCCGTCGCGATCTCCACGGACGCTGCACGTCTGCAGGTCGCGGGTGACAGCGCCGGTCTGGTACTCGATGTCCTCCGTGCCGAGGTGCAGGCCGCGGATGCCGCAGACGTCTTCAGAGGTGCTGAAGACGCGCTCCCGGTCGCCCGGCAGGTCGTAGACGGGTGAGCTGACCTTGAGGGGCTCGTCCGGCGCGCAACCGGCCGCCGCCATCCCACGGTTGGCCGCCGCGACGAGCAGCTCCGCCGCCTGACGGGCGCCGCCCAGATCGGCCGGGTCGTTCCGGACGTACGAGGGCCCGCTGGTGTAGGTGCCGGACGCTTGCATCGTTACGACGGTCGGCCGACCGTCCTGTGTATCGCAGGACTCGGGTAGCACCAGCAAGCCACCGCGCCCGTTCACCGTACCCGGCAGCCCGTCCGGGAGCGGGACCATGTCGCCGCCCAGGAAACCATCATGGACCATCGCGAGCCGGGCTTCCGCGGCCTTGGGGACCGGGCCGTACTCGACGGACACCTGCTGGTCGGTGGAGACCTTGTCGCCGTCGTAACTGCTCTTGTAGTCGCTGGCGATGGTGACATCGCACCTGCCGGTCGGGCGCTCGCGGGTGGGCGCCGTCTGTTTGCCGGTGCGTGACCCGTTGTCATCGTCGTCGAAGGCCTCGTCGCTGAGGAAGCCTGGGCCGCTGTCTTCCTGCCACGCCCCCCAGCAGTAGCGGTCCTTCGGCCACGGCCAGGTGTCCGCCGCCCACGTGCCGAGCCCGGTGCCCGCAAGTACGAGCACCAGCGCGGATATCAGCAACAACCGGCCGCGCCTGCTGTGCGGCAACGCTCGGCGCAGCCGGCTGGGCGCCGCGGGCGCCACCAAGTCTGCCTCACTCACCCCGTGATCCCCTCCGGCGCAGGAGTCTATCTCCCGTCGTCAGTAAGGAGCAGGCCTACCCGTCCATGGGGATCTTGCCGTTCAGCAGGTAGTCGTCCGCGGCGGGCATCATCAAGTTGCCGTGGCTGTACGCGCTCCCGGCCCATGGCGCGGCCGTGGCAGGCCAGTCGTCCAGATACCTCCAGCACTCGGCGTGGCTCCAGGATGGCCAGTTGCCGGGCCAGCTGTCCCGCTCGAGGTGTGCGGGCAGGTGCTGGAGCTGGAGCCGGGCGGTGGCCAGCGGTTGGCGGGCGCGAGCGGATGCCGGCGAACGCTGCGGTGGCGTCTGCGTCGCGGGCGGTGGCCCGGCGGCCGCAGGCGTCCTGGTCGAAGGGCCAGCCGTCCAGGTCCGTGTTGAACTCGGTGAAGGTGTCCCAGGACGCCGGGCTCATCGGTGACGGCTTCGGCCAGCCGGGCGATGACGTGGGCCTGCGGTCCGGAATCCAGGGGCGGGACGGTCATTCGGTGCTCCTCAGGGTTCCCGGGCAACGGTTCCCGGTGTCGTCACGGGGAGACAGTCCGCGGTGCGAGAACTCATCGCTCGGACCCATTCCCGTGGTGTCCGGCCCCCTCCCAGGCACCACACCGCGATCACCGGGTCGCAGATCGCGCATCCCAGCGATGAGCCATGGGCGAACGGGACGATCGGGTTCCCCTTGATGTGGTGCACGACGTCCCACGCGGTGTGCAGCAGCCAGCCGATCCCGATGAACGTCCATGAGTCCAGGCCCCGGTAGGCGACGTACGTGGCGACCACGGTGAACGCGAACTCCCAGCCGCCCAGCCCTCCCCCACTGAGATAGGCGGCCCCCGCGCCGCCCACCATGACGGCGTTCAGACGGCGCCGGTGCGGTTCGCGTACGAGGCTCATGAGGAGGACGTAGGCAAGGCCGATGAAGATCGGCGCGACGTAGATCATGCCCCGACGCTAGATCGGCCGTCTCGTCCGTCCCAGCGGCATTACCGACAGGCTCCAACGGGTTCCCGCCGCCGCACGCGGATCTGCGGGGCATCTGCCCCATCCCGGCACCGGGGCCTCAGAGCTCGTAACACGATGTTGTCGAGGTGTGCTGGCAGGGCGTGACCGCTCCGATTTCACCACCCTGTCAGCTGGGCCCACTTCGTGAGGCCACGGGCCTGAAATGCGTATGTCAGGCGTCCGTCGCGTACCGCCAGAACTCCCGGATCACCGGTGCCGGCGTCGGACCCATCGCTGCCACCTGAGTCAGCAGGATGGTGACCGTACCCGTGGCCGGGATGATGTGCGCCGCTGTGCCCGTGCCGCCGACCCAGCCGTAGCGGCCGGGGACATTCCACGGGTTGGTCCGCTCGATGTCGACCGAGCCGCCGAAGCCCCAGCCTTGGCCCTCCAGGAACAGCCGGCCGATGTCGCGCTGCGCCGAATTCGTCTGGTCGCTGGTCATCATGCGTACGGAGTCGGCCGACAGCACCCGGCGGCCGTCGGCCGCCACCCCACCGGCCAGCAGCATCCGGCTGAAGGCCAGCCAGTCGTCCGCGGTCGAGGCCAGCCCGCCGTTGCCGAACGGTAGCGCGGGCGGGCTACTCCATTCGCCGTCCGGGCCGTCGGCGAGCTCCAGGCTGCCGTCGTCGCTTGGCCTGTAGAAGCTGGTGAACCGGTCCCGCTTGGCGGCCGGCACTTCGAAACCGGTGTCCGCCATGCCCAGCGGCCTGAAGATCCGCTCCGTCAGGAACTCAGGCAGTGGCTGTCCGGTGGCCCGCGAAATCAGCACCCCCTGCAGTACGGAGCAGGTGTCGTACAGCCAGGCAGCGCCCGGCTGATACAGCAGCGGGATGCGCTTGAGCGCCGCCATCCACTCGTCGGCCGGCGGGAAGTTGCTCGGCACCCGGCCGTCCTTTTGCACCGTGAACAACTCCTGTACCGCCGGCGGGGTGAAGTCGGAGGGGAATCCGTATCCGGCCTGGGAGGCCAGCAGGTCGAATACGGTGATGGGCCGGTCGGCCGGCACCACGTCGTCCACCGGGCTCGCCGGCGTGCGCACGACCATCGGCTTCCCCACCTCCGGCAGCCACATGCCGATCGGGGCGTCCAGCGCGACCCTGCCCTCCTCCACGAGGATCAGCAGTGCGGCGGCGGTGACGGACTTGGTGATCGAGGCGACCCGGAAGATGGAGTCTCTCGCCATCGGGGTGCCGTCACCGGCGTCCTGCGCGCCGACGGCCACCACCTCGACCTGGTCACCCCGGGCCACCAGGCCCACCGCTCCCGGCAACGTACCGGCACCGACGTGGGCTTCGAGCAAGTCGAGCAGGGGAGTCATGAGGCCACCTTCCAGGAGATCGCTGTCGAAGGTCAGACTCCCGCACGGGCCGGGAGTCATCGGCGTCGACAGGTCTGGTGGGCGGAGTCTCGTCGCAGGACGCCCCAGACCTCCTCGGTAACAGCATCCTGGCTGAGAGGGACTACCGCCCGCTGTTCCCCGGGTGGCCCTGCCTCACTTCAGGTGCCGGTCGAGGAACCGGCACCCGTCCTCCAGCTCGAACCACGGGGTGCCGGTGTGCCCTCCCAGGTTGGCGTGCAGCGTCTTCTCCTTGCTGCCGAAGGCGTCGAACAGGTCCAAGGCCCGCTGCCGCGGGTTGCCTTCGTCGTCCCACTGCAGCAGGAACAGCAGCGGAATGGTGACCTGCCGGGCTTCTTCCCGCTGGGCACGGGGCACGAAGCCGCCGGCGAAGAAGCCGGCGCTCGAGGACTCCGTCGTCGAGGCGCTGTTCGGAAGTGAAGTGCACGGTCGTGCCTTTCGGGAGGGCGCTGGAACGGCGCTCCCGGACGACCTATCGCCCGACCGTGACCCCGGAGGGGAGCACCCATGTCGATACTGCGTTCACAGGTACCACCTCCTCGTTCTGTCGCACGGCCTTCGGGAGGCTAACAGCGGTCGCCCTGGTCGGCCAACGGGTTTTCGCAGCGCCTCTGCGGTGTCTGGTTCACCTGAAAGGGTCAAGGGATGGCGTAGAAGGTGGCCGGGATGAATACTCCGCCACCAGCCGGTGAGACATTCGGCATGACCGAACCCTTACCGGACAGCCCGATTCCGGCGCTCGGCGTACCACTTTCCGCCCCGGTCGTCTTCACGGCCGACTTCACCTCCACCACCCAATGGGTCGCGGGCCGTTCGTGGGCCTATCCCGGCGGAGGCCCGGTCAATCCGCGCGATGACAAGCTCGACTACTTGGTTTCCGACGCCGCGTACAGCCGGACAGGCGTCCTCCGCGCCAGGCGACGACCGGACGGCCGGTGGAACACCGGGCTGCTCACCACCGAGGGAAGCGAGGAGGGATTCACCGTCCGCCCTGGGGACGTGCTGGAAGCCCGGGTACGGCTTCCCGAGGAAATCGGCGCCTGGCCGGCGATCTGGACCTGGCGGGACGGCGACCAGGAGATCGACATCTTCGAGTACCACCCGGACAACCCGGACCTCCTCGAATTCACCAACCACGTGCGCGGCGCCAACCGTTACCACCACGACGAGGCGGTCCGACCAGGCGCACAGGTGAACCTGCGCACCGTGTTCGGCTCCCGATCGGTGGAATGGTGGCTCAACGGCAGGCGGGTCTTCGCCGACGGACGAGGGGTGGGCCGCAACTGGTACGCCTACCTCATCGTCAACCTCTCCGTGTGCGCCGGGCGTTACCACCCACCACCCCAGCCGGAAACGACAGAGATGTCATACGAGGTGAGCCACCTGGTCGTGCGGCGGCCCACGACGTCGGGCACGCACGCCGGCGAGGATTAGTCGTTGTTTCGCGCTCGTCGCTGTCCCCCGCAGCCGGCAGGCCCCGGGATACACTGCTCCGCTCCCTCTGACTGGAGGTCAGCTGAGTGTTGCCAGCACGGATACTTGCCGGTGCTCCGTTGGCGCTGGTCATTCTCGCTCTTTCCGGCTGCTCTACCCCGTGGGGCTGCACCGACACGACTGCGGAGCGCGGTGCGGCAGATGTCAGGGTGCACGTCGAGGACACGTCCGGGCGGCCTCTCGGGGTCACCGCCGAAATCGTCGACTGGCGCCTCGAGCCCCACCCGCAGGTGCCCTCCGAAGGTGACCGGGTCCACTTCCACTACCGCTTCGACGGCGCCGACGAGACATCGGGTCCTGCGGTGGACGCCTGCGCGGTCGATGAGAAGCGCGTGGCGTTGGGGTGTCAGACGCTCTATTCGTCCCAGGCGTTCGGGCCGGGTGGTGACCGCACGGGTGATGAATGGCTCGCCGTCGAGCACCCCGGGCAGGTCGCCGGAGTGCTCCTGATTCCCAATGACCAGTCCTACGACCGAGGAACCTGCGAGCAGGACATCAAGGACGGTGGCGGGCTGCATCCTCCGGAACCGGTCGCCAGGGGGGACCAACTGTAAGCCGGCGGTCCGTCGTTTCAGTCTGTGAGCCGGTGGTCGCGCATGAGGGTCGTGGCGACGGCAGTGACAAGGACGGCGTCCTAGAACAACCGCCCCTGATACCCATGCCGGACGGGACGCGACGTGGGTCCGTCTGTTCCTGCCGGTACCGGATCGTCGCCGAAGAGAGGCGCCGTACCGCACTCGTCCAGCTCGGCGGGGATCCGTCCGTCCGCCTCCGGGCGGGGCGGCGCATCGCAGTCGAAGTCGTCCGGAGTCATGCACACCCAGTCGCGGCCGCCTTGCTCACCCACTCGTCGTCACCGCCTCTCCCCCAGGCCTTCCCCAAGAAGGCTTCCCTGGATCAAGTGTTGCCCATCCTTGATCAGTTCCACCATCGGGGCACCTACCCACCGCCTGGAGCCGGGGCGGATCCGCCGCGGGTACGGCACGATGGAGACGTGCGGATGCGACCAGTGCTGATCTTCGACGGAGACTGCGGCTTCTGCACCATGTCGGTGGACCTCGTCCAGCGTCTGGTGCGGCCCCGCTGCGAGGTTGTGGCATGGCAGCACGCGGACCTCGAGTCGCTCGGCGTCACTGAGGAGCGGGCCCGCCACGAGGCCCTGTGGGTGACACCCACCGGGCGGGTGTACGGTGGCGCGCAGGCCGTGGCGAAGGTCCTGCTGAGCGCGGGCGGCGTGTGGTCCGTCTTAGGTGCGGTCCTCACCCTGCCGCCCGTGCGCTGGGTCGCCCATGGCGTGTACCGGCTCGTGGCCGACAACCGCGGGCGACTGCCGGGAGGGACGGCGGCGTGTGCGGTGCCTGGTGCGAAGACTCGCAGGGAGTAACCTGCGACGTCACGACGTCCATGCCGTCCACGCCGTCCACGCCGTCCTCAGCGTCTCAGGAACCGCGGGATGGCTGGGTCGCGACGAGACGAGACGGGCGGCCTGTCGCGGGGCCTCCCGTCACGCCGCTCCGGCGTTGTCCCGTTGCAGTGCCGCACGCAGCCAGTCGTCCGCGGAGCCGGGCGTCGGCTGGGGGCTGCTGCCCGGCGGAGTCAGGACGACGGCGGTGAGTTCCCAATAGCGGTCCAGGCGCGGATCGGCCGACAGGCGGGTGTCGAGCAGGCGGCGGAAGTCGGGGGTGTCTCGGCTGCGGTAGGCGCTCGCGTATGCCGCGACGTAGGCGTCCAGGGCCTCGCCCGGATGCGGGTCGCGCGCCCTTCGCACATGGGGGGCGGCGAGTTCGAATGCCTCCACGAGGCCCGCGTACAGCAGGGCGGCGCCGCCGGCGCCCGCTGCTCGGTGCACTTCTGGTTGGGGCTGACGGTCGCCTGGGCAGGGAGCCGTCGTCATCGCGTGCAGCCGGGCGAAGGCGAGTGCCTGGGACGGGTGCGGTTCGTCGGGCGGCTGAGGAACGGCCACCTCCAGGAACGCCGCGGTTGCCCGGCGCGACATCCGTGGTGGCAGCCAGGTGCGCCAGAACCTGGCCAGTGGTGCGGTGCTCGGCGGGGTGTTCAGCGTGCCGAGCAGCCTCAGCCGGCCGGCGCGCTGGGCCGGCGGGCAGTCCCGCACCAGTTGGAGTGCCGCTTCCCGCCAGCGCAGGGCCTTCAGCTCGCTGCCGAGCTCGCACAGACGGCTGTCGACGGCGTCCTCCAGCGCATGGCCGGCTGCGTCTTCGTCCTCGAGGATGCGGCGGACCTCGGGCAGGGGCAGGTCAAGGGCGCGCAGGGAGCGGATCAGCTGCAGTCGTTCCAGCGCCTGGGGGCCGTAGCGGCGGTGTCCGCCACTGCTGCGGGCGGCTTCGGGGAGCAGGCCTTGATCGGAGTAGAAGCGGACGGTCTTCACCGTGGCACCGGCGCGCTCGGCGAGCTCCCCGATGCTCCACAACAGTTCGTGCGACGCGGACAGTTGAACCTCCCTTAAGGGGAGTTCCTACGGTACCGGTGCGCGGGGCAGGGCAGGTGCCGTGGCCCCGCGGAGGATGGCGTACGCGATCGGCGCGACGTCATGTGACGAGTCCGGGGAGGCTGTTGTGCAGGTGTTCATCATGGTGGCGGGTGTGTTCACCGGGGCCCATGTCTGGCAGGAGACGGCCGAGCGGCTGGTCGCGGCGGGCAGCGCGGCGCACGCGGTCCCGCTGACGGGCATCGACCCGGCCCGGCCCGCCACGTCGGCGCACGTCGGTCTGGAGACGCACATCGAAGACGTGATCGCGGCGATCGACGCGGTGGACGCGACGTCCGGGCCGGAGATCGTGCTCGTCGGTCACGACTACGGGATCCACCCGGTGCTCGGCGCCGCCGATCGGCGGGCAGAGCGCGTGGCACGCGTCGTGTACCTGGACTCCGGGATGCCGCAGAACGGTGTTCCGGCGCTGGCCGCCGTTCCGGACCAGGCGCTGCGTGCACAGTTGGCCGAACGTGCCGAGGCGGGTGAGCGCGAGGGTGTCCTGGCGCCGCCGGGTCTCGACGAATGGGGACGTTGGGGCAGTACCGCCGGTGTCGGCGAGGCGGCACTGAAGCGGCTGACCGCTCTGGCAGCACCGCAGCCGCTGGGCACCCTGTTCCAGCCGTTGCGGCTGACCGGAGCAGTGGCCGCGGTTCCCGTGACCGGCGTGCTGTGCACCCAGAACGGCGCCCGCATCGAGCTGGTGCAGAGACTCGTGGATTTCGGTGACCCCGCGCTGGCCGTCCTCACCGAACCTCAGGTCACCTTCTTCGAACTGCCCACCGGGCACTGGCCGATGCTGTCCTGCCCCGACGCACTGGCAGATGTCCTGCAGCGGGCGGCGACCGGTGAGGGGCACCGCCTGCGGCCTGCCGGCGACGGTGCGTCGGCGCCCGCCCACCTGCGCCCGTTCCCAGTGGACGTGCCCGAGTTGCCTCGCGACCGCCGAGGGCATGTCGATCTGTACGTTCCCGACGGCGATGGCCCGCGACCGGCCGTGGTCTTCGTGCACGGCGGACCGGTGCCCGCCGGAGCGCGGCCGCGCCCCCGTGAGTGGCCGACCCTGGTGGGATACGCCCGTATGGCGGCCGCCGAGGGCATGGTCGGCGTGACGCTCGACCACAGCCTGCACGACGTCGCGGACTACGACCGCGCCGCCGCGGACATCGCCGCCGCGGTGGAACTGGTGCGGGCCGACACCCGGGTGAACTCGGACCGGATCGCCCTGTGGTTCTTCTCCGGCGGCGGCCTTCTCACCGCGGACTGGCTGGCACGGCCACCCGCCTGGCTGCGCTGCCTGGCCGCCTCCTACCCTGTCCTGGCCCCCCTCCCCACCTGGGGGATGGCCGGCAGCCGCTTCCACCCCGCCAGGGCGGTCGTTCAGGCGGGGTCCCTGCCCGTCATCCTCCTGCGCGCCGGGCGAGAGGCACCCGAGTTCGCCGCGACCGTCGATGCGTTCGTGAGCGCGGCCAAGGGGTGCGCAGCGCGACTGGAGTTGGTCGATGTCCCGGGCGGCCACCATGGGTTCGAGACCATCGACCCACCGGAGGAGACGCGGCCGGCGATGCAGCGGGCGATGCGCTCGGTGGTCACCCACCTGACCAGCTGAGGGCCTGGCTGCGGTGTTCCCCCCACAGCATGGTGGCGCCAACTCCACCTCAGCTGGGGGGTGAACGCCATTCTGCCGCCGGAGAATGATCTGGATACTGAGCTCCATGAGCAAATCCATGGCGCTTCCGGTGAACCCGTCGATGCAAGGAGGACGACAGGAGAAGAACAGAGGAAGTGACTACTCCGAATTGTCTCGGCGTATAGCCGAGGCCGGGCTTCTCCGGCGTCGCCCTTTGTATTACACGGTTCGATTCGGACTGGTCGCCCTCGCCCTCGCAGGGTGCGTCGGCGCGTTTGTCGCACTGGGGGACAGCTGGAGCCAGCTGTTTGTCGCCGTCGCTCTGGCCGTGGTCTTCGGCCAGCTCGGACTGGCTGCCCACGACCTCGCCCACCAGCAGGTCTTCTCCCGGCGGCGGCCCAGTGAGGCAGGGGGACTGCTGGTCGCCGACCTGTTGCTGGGCATGAGTTACGGGTGGTGGATGAACAAGCACACCCGGCATCACGCGAATCCCAATCACGAGGGAAAGGACCCGGACGTCTCGCCGGACATTCTCGTCTGGTCGCGTCGGCAGGCGCGCCAGGCCCAGGGTCTGCCGCGTTTCGTCGGAAAGCATCAGGCCGTGCTCTTCTTCCCGCTGCTGACCCTGGAAGGTCTGAATCTGAGCTTCAGCAGCTTCCGCGCTCTGAAGAGTCCGTCGGTGAAGAGGCCCGCACTCGAGTGCACGCTGCTCGTGGCTCACTTCGTGGTGTACTTCGGCGGCCTCTTCGCCGTCCTCTCCCCGGCCAAGGCGCTCCTTTTCCTCGCAGTCCACCAAGGCCTGTTCGGCATCTACCTCGGTTCGGTGTTCGCGCCCAACCACAAGGGGATGCCGATGATCGAGGAGGGGACCCGGCTGGACTTTCTGCGCCGCCAGGTCCTCACGTCGCGCAATGTCCGCGGCGGTGCTCTGGTCGACGCCTTCATGGGCGGGCTCAACTACCAGATCGAGCACCACCTCTTCCCCAGCATGCCGACACCTGCACTCGCCAGGGCGCAGGTCATCACCGAGCGGTACTGCGCGGAGCTGGGCATCCCGTACCACCGGACGGGGCTGATCGCCTCGCACCGGGAGGCGCTGCGGCACCTGCGGAGTGTCGGCGAGCCGCTGCGCGCTCCGGCCCAGGGCTGAGCCGGAGCACGGTCCGGCAGGCACCGGACGGCCCCTGTGGCACCGCGCCGTCCCGGGGGGCGCGGTGCCGGTGCTCACCGGGCCGGCGGCGAGCCGAGGCCGTGTCGGATCGTGCTGTGGGCGTCAGTGCAGCGGCTTGTCCAGGACCGCCTTGCGGTGGCTGAAGGTCTCGATGGAGTAGCGGCCGTGATAGTTGCCCATGCCGCTCTCCCCCACCCCGCCGAACGGCAGGTCGGAGACGGTGAGATGGGCGAGCGGAAGGCCGTGACCGAGGCCGCCCGAGGAGGTCTCGGCGGCGAACCGGCGCCGCGTCCCGTCGGACTCGCTGAAGACGTAGAGGGCGAGCGGCTTGTCCCGGTCGTTGATGAAATCGATCGCCTCGTCGAGACCGGGGACGGTCACGATCGGCAGGATGGGGCCGAAGATCTCCTCCTGCATGACCGGCGCGTCGGGGTCGACGTCGGCCAGGACGGTGGGCGCGAGGTACTTCGCCGTCCGGTCGCTCGTACCGCCCACGACGGTGCGGCCGGAGTCGAGCAGGCCGGTGAGCCGGTCGAAGTGCCGTTCGTTGATGATCCGCCCGTACTCGCCGGAAGCGGCCGGGTCGCTGCCGTACAGCGCCTTCACGGCGTCCGCGAGCAGCGGCTCCAGGGCCGCCGCGGTCTCCGGGTCGGTCAGGACGTAGTCGGGGGCTACGCAGGTCTGTCCGGCGTTGAGGAACTTGCCTTGGGACAGCCGCTCCGCGACGACGGACAGGTCGGTGTCGCGGTCGACGAACGCCGGTGACTTGCCGCCGAGTTCGAGGGTGACCGGGGTGAGATGCTCGGCGGCGGCGCGCAGCACGATACGGCCGACCGTGCCGTTGCCGGTGTAGAAGATGTGGTCGAAACGCTCCGCCAGCAGGGCCGTGGTCTCGGGAACGCCGCCCTCCACCACGGCGACCGCGTCGGCGTCGAGGTAGGCCGGCAGCAGCCGGGCCAGGGTGGCGGAGGTGGCCGGGGACAGCTCGCTCGGCTTGGCGACCACCGCGTTGCCCGCGGCCAGGGCGCCGACGACCGGGGCGAGCAGAAGCTGGGCCGGATAGTTCCAGGGCGCGATGACGAGGACGACGCCCAGCGGGTCGTACTGCGTCCAGACCGTCGCGTCCGCGCCGAGGTGGGCCGGGGTCGGGGCGGGCTCGGGACGCAGCCAGTCCGCGAGGTGATCGAGTGTGTGGTCGATCTCACGGACGGTGAAGTCGATCTCCGTGCGGTAGGCCTCGGTGGCGCTCTTGCCCAGGTCGGCGTGGAGGGCGGCGGCCAGGTCCGCGCCGTTCTCCGTGAGCATGTCGCGCAGCCGGCGCAGCTGAGCCGTGCGCCACTCGACGGGCTTGGTACGGCCGGTGCGGAAGGTGGCGCGCAGCCGGGCGACGACGTCGGCGGGCTGCTCAGGGGCGGAGTGGTTCACGGGTTCCTCGCAGAGTCACAGTCGGATGTATATACCAACCTTCTGGCCGCTGCTCTGGATTCCACTGTTCCTGAATCACCTTCGTGCCGTGTGTCACAGCGGGTCGATCCAGGAGGTAATGAACAGACACGGCCTTGACGCTGCCAGGCGAGGGTGCCCGAGCAGGGCCATGGGCGGGATGGCGGATGTCAGCACAGCCATGCCCGCCCTACGACCTCCCGTCAGCCGGCGGCGAGGAGCTGCAGCGTGTCGATCACGCGATTGGAGAAGCCCCACTCGTTGTCGTACCAGGCGACCACCTTCACATGGCGGCCGTCGACACGGGTGAGGGCCGAGTCGAAGATGGACGAGGCGGGATTGCCCACGATGTCCGAGGAGACCAGCGGGTCGTCGGAGTACTCGAGGATGCCGGCGAGCGGCCCCTCAGCCGCGGCACGGTAGGCGGCGAGCACGTCGTCGCGGGTCACGTCACGGGCGACCGTCGTGTTGAGTTCGACGATCGAGCCCACCGGCACCGGTACGCGGATCGAGTCGCCCGACAGCTTGCCGTCCAGGCCGGGCAGGACCAGTCCGATCGCCTTGGCGGCGCCGGTCGTGGTCGGCACGATGTTCACGCCGGCGGCCCTGGCGCGACGGGCGTCGCGGTGCGGACCGTCCTGCAGATTCTGCTCCTGCGTGTAGGCGTGCACGGTCGTCATGAATCCGTGCTCGATGCCGGCGAGGTCGTCGAGCACCTTCGCCAGCGGGGCGAGCGCGTTGGTGGTGCAGGAGGCGTTGGAGACGATCGTGTGCAGGTCGGGGTCGTAGGAGTCGGTGTTGACCCCGAAGGCGAGGGTGACGTCGGCGCCGTCCGACGGCGCGCTGACCAGCACCTTGCGCGCGCCCGCGTCGAGGTGGGCGCGGGCGGCCTTGGCGGAGGTGAAGCGGCCGGTGGCTTCCAGGACGATGTCGACGCCGAGTTCGGTCCAGGGCAGCTGCGCCGGCTCGCGCTCGGCCAGCACCTTGATCCGGCGGCCGTCGACGACGAGGACCTCCCCCTCGACGGTCACCGGACGCCCGAGGCGGCCGGCCGTCGAGTCGTAGGCGAGCAGCCGGGCGAGCGTGGCGGGCTCGGTGAGGTCGTTGACGGCGACGATCTCGAGGGCGGTGTCGCGCTCCAGCACGGCGCGCAGCACGTTGCGCCCGATGCGGCCGAATCCGTTGATGGCGATGCGAGTCATGAGTGATGTCCCTTCGTTATCGCCCCCAGGCTCGCTCGCAGCTCACGCCGCCGACAGTGGCGCGATCGCCACGGTTCAAAAGGATCCCGCCAATCGGCCGACGGGCGGGGGCACCGGTGGACTGGACAGTGCCGGGAGGGCTGGCCGCCGCGCCCGCCACGGATCGCACCACGGATTCCTCCACCGGCTCCACCACGGATCCCGTCACGGATCCCGTCACGGATCCCGTCACGAATCCGGTCACGGATCCCGTAGCGGCTACTCGCCCCGAGTGAAGGTGCGTCGGTACTCGCTCGGTGTGGTGCCCAGGATGTGCTGGAAGTGCAGGCGCAGGTTCGCGCCGGTACCGAGCCCGACATCGGCGGCGATCTGTTCGACGCTGCGCTCGGAGCGCTCCAGCAGTTCCCGGGCCCGGTCGATACGGGCGCGCATCACCCACTGCATCGGCGTGTAGCCGGTCTCCTCGACGAAGCGCCGGGAGAACGTGCGCGCCGAGACTCCGGCCTGTCGCGCCAGCAGGTCGAGGGAGAGTGACTCGCCGAGCCGGTGCAGCGCCCACTCGCGGGTGGCGCCGAAGCGCTCGCCGAGCGGCTCGGGCACGCTGCGCGGCACGTACTGGGCCTGGCCGCCGCTGCGGTAGGGGGCCGCGACCAGACGACGGGCCGCGTGGTTGGAGGCGGCCACTCCCAGGTCGCCGCGCAGGATGTGCAGGCACAGGTCGATGCCTGAGGCGGCGCCGGCCGAGGTGAGCACGCTGCCCTCATCGACGAACAGCACGTTCTCGTCGACCTGGACGCGCGGGTGCCTGGCCGTGAGGGCTCGCGTGTAGTGCCAGTGCGTCGTGGCGCGCCTGCCGTCGAGCAGGCCCGTCGCGGCGAGCGCGAAAGCCCCGGTGGAGATGGCGGCCAGCCGCGCGCCGCGGGCGTGGGCGGCGATCAACGCGTCGACGACGGGCTGCGGCGGGTCCTCGAGGTCCGGGTGCCGGTAGCCGGGGACGAAGACGATGTCGGCCCACGTCAGCGCGTCCAGGCCATGGGCGACGTGGTACGCGAGTCCGTCGCCGCCGGTCACGAGGCCGGGCGTCGCCCCGCACACCCGCACCTCGTACGGCATGCTCGCGCGGGTCGTGAAGACCTGAGCGGGAATGCCGACGTCGAGCGGCTTGGCACCCTCGAGCACGAGGACGGCGACGCGGTGGAGACGGGAGGACGGCACGGAAGAGAGGCTACGGGGAGCGGGGCGCCGGAACGCCCACTGCCCGGGCCGAGCAGTCGACACCGTCCGCGCCGTCCTTTCTCGGCGCACTCCACACCCTGCCCCACCACCGCCCCGGCTGCCGCAGTGCGCAGGGCGTCGTCGGCGTTTTGGCCACCCCCGGTCGCAGCCTCGCCCTTTGCACGGCAAGGGTCGGTGCACTGCGCATGCTCCGCCGGGCGCTCAACCGCAAGGTTTCAGGTCCGTCCGAAACACAGGTGTTCGAAAACCTGGCGGGGTCGTTGAGCCACGTGACCAGCCGCGACGAAGGGGGAGCCACGTTGACTTCAGCTGAATCTCACAGGCAGCAGGACACCGCGCCGCCGCCGTTTCCACCGCCGGCGGAGATCACCTACAGCGGGCAGTATGCGGTCAACCCGCTGGCCGAAGTGTCCTTCGGGCGGATGTGCGCCCACATTCCCAAGGTGCTCGGCAGGATCGCCCGGTTGTCGTGGCGGACCGACCGGCGTGCGGTGCAGCTCCTGTTGGGCTGCCAGGTGATCACCGGTGTCTCGGCCGCCGTCCTGCTGACCGCGACCGCCGAGGCCATGGAGTCGCTCCTGTCCGACGCCGCCGTCACCGACCGGCTGCGCGGTGCCCTGCCCGCGCTCCTGGTGCTGGCGTTGGCCGCCTCGCTCGGCCGTGGGGCGGGCTCGGTGGCCACGTATGCCGAGCGGCGTATCACCCCCCGCCTGACGACGGAGACGGACAGCGCCCTCGTCGAGGCGGTGTGCCGGGTCGAGGCCGCCGCGTATGCCGTGGACGGCTTCTCGGACCGTCAGGAAGCCGCCGAGATGGGGGTGATCCGTACGCACGTGATGGTCACCGACGCCCAGCGATTCGTGTCCGCCCTGATCCGTATGGTCACCGCCGGCAGCGTCCTGTCGGTACTGAACGTGCTGATGCTGCCGTTGCTGCTGCTCGCCGTGCTCCCCGCCGGCATCGGAGCCGTCATGACGGCGCGGGTGGACTACGAGACGCACTACGCCAACGTGGCCGACCGCAACGTACGCGGCATGATGCGCTGGTGGGCCACCACCTCGAAGTACGGCGACGAAGTCCGCGCCAACTCGATGACCGACTACCTGACCTACTGGTACCGAGCCCTGTCGGACCGCTGTGACCGCCGCACCCTCGCCGCGACGCCACGGACCTTGCGGATCTCCCTGCTGTCCTCGCTGGCCGGCGGCTTCTTCCTCGTCGCCACGTGGGGAGCGCTGGCCTGGCTCGCCGTCAGCGGACGCATCAACCTCGCGGTCGCCGCCACCGCCGTCGTCGCCGTACAGACGACGCTCGCGGCCCTGTCCCAGGTCGTCGTCAACGGTGCAGCCGTCTTCCACACCAGCCTCTACCTCGGCGACACGCAGTCGTTCCTCGACGACGCCGCGGACCGCGCTCCCCGCCGCGGCCCCCGCAGCGTGACCGCCCCGATCGAGGAGATCACGCTCGAGGAAGCCGCCTACCAGTACCCGGGCAGGGACAAACCCGCCGTGGACGGCGTCTCCCTCAGGCTACGGCGCGGCGAGATCCTGGCGATCGTCGGAGCGAACGGCTCCGGCAAGTCCACCCTCACCCGGCTGATCACCGGGATCTACCTGCCGGACAAGGGCAAGGTCTGCTGGAACGGTACGGACCTCGCCGAAGTCGCCCCCGCCACCGTGTGGGCGAACACCGGCCTCGTGCCTCAAATTTTCGCCCAGTGGCCGCTGCGCCTCCGGGAAAACATCACGCTCGGGCAGCCACGCACCCATGACGACGCGGCCGTGTGGGAGGCCGTCGACGCCGCCGGCCTGCGTGAGGCCGTCGATGAGCTGCCTGCCGGCCTGGACACACTGCTCGCCCGCGACATCTTCGGTGGATCGGAACTCTCCGGCGGCCTGTGGCAGCGCGTCGCCTGTTCCAGGGCCCTGTACCGCAAGCCCGGGCTGCTGATCCTCGACGAGCCCACCTCCCAGATGGATCCGCGCGGTGAACACGGCATCTTCGAACAGATCAAGGCCATCGCCGCCGACCGCATCACCATCGTGGTCACGCATCGCCTGGAGAACACCAGGATCGCCGACCACATCATCGTGATGGAGCACGGCCGCATCACCGAGCAGGGGAGCTACGACGACCTCGTCCACGGCGGCGGGACCTTCTCCGAGCTCCTGGAGCTGTCCCAGGACCGCTGACCCGCGAGCTGGTCGAGTACACGCGGGGGACGGGGCCGCAGGAAGGTCCTGGACGAGGAGTCAAACGCGCGGCGGGTGTTCACACTCTGACCCTTGCGGGTCGGCGGCCGCGTGGCAGGCCCCGCCGAGCGATTGTCGCACTCATGATCTAGAGTCACCCTGCTCTTCCGGGGAGGGGATGACGCATGGTGCGTGGGGGTAGTCGGGTCGTGTGGTGCGCTGCCGTGGTGGTGGCGCTGGCGGCAGGCTGCGGGCGGGCGGAGGTGCCGCCAGAGCGGCGCCCGGCGTTCGAGAGTACGGAGGACCTGCCCGAGAAGCTCGGTGCGGACGGCACCACCATCATGGTCGGCGATCCCGACGCGAAGGTGAAGGTGCACCTGTACGAGGATCTGCGCTGCCCCGTCTGCGAGCAGTTCGAGACCTCGGGCGGGGGCCCGCAGTTGCGCAAGGCGATGCTCGACCGAACCGCGACAGCGCAGTACACCCTGGCCTCCTTCCTCGACGACGGCGTCGGCGGCAGCGGTTCCAAGAAGGCGGTCAACGCACTGCGTGCGGCGCTGAAGGAGGGCAAATTCCTGGAGTACCACGAGGTGCTCTACCTCAACCAGCCCGAAGAGAGCGTCGACGGCTACACCGACGCCTACCTGCTGAAGCTGGCCGGCCAAGTGGAGGGCCTGCGCAGCACGGCGTTCGACGCGGCCGTCAAGAACATGAAGTACCGCGACTTCGTGGCCGCTTCGCAGAAGGCCTACGAGAAGGCCGGAGGAGCGGAGGAGCCCGAAGGGCCGGGCACACCCACCGCGGTGATCAACGACAAGCGGATTCCTGCGGAAGTCAGCGGCGTTCTTCAGGACGGCACCGCCTTCACCCAGCTCCTGCAACAGATCCACGCCAATCCGTCGGAGTGGGACGCCACCACCTTGTGACCTCAACGCGGGTGCGAGCAGGTCCTACTTGCGCTTGCGGATCTGTGCCGCGCCGAGGATGACGAGAGCCAGGACGGCGATCCCGGACAACAGCCAGAGAGGTACACCGTCGAGCCCCTTGTAGGCCATTACGGTCGCATCAGTGGTTGCTGGCACGAGACCTCCCCGCCTCTCGCCCGTCGTCATGACGTTCAACGTGCCCCCGGGTCCGCGGTTGAAGCCCATGAAGACGCCGGTCCGCACGGCTGGCTGCGCAGGGCGTCGCTCCTTTCCCTGCGCAGCCAGGAACGCCTGCTTGAAAAGCGTAACGGCGGGGCAAAAGGATCCTCTGGAACAGGGAGGATGCCATGACCATGACGGATCGACCCGTCGAGCCGGAAGGCGAGAGCAGCGCGTGCTGCGCGCGGCACGACAGCCCGGGTGCGAGACCCGGCACCGAGGAGCCCGAGACACCGCGGGAGCGAGTCAACCGGCGCTGGAACGAGATACTGCAGGAAACACGCGTCACGCAGACGGGCGTGCAGATCCTCTTCGGCTTTCTGCTCAGCGTGGCCTTCACCCCACTGTTCAGGGAATTGGAGACGCTGGACCGCGCCATCTACGTCACCACCGTGGTGCTCGGGGCAGCGGCCACCGGAGCGCTCATAGCCCCCGTCTCCATCCACCGTTTCCTGTCCGGTCAGCGCATGAAGGACGACGTGGTCGAAGCCGCCGGCCGTCTGATGATGTGCGGCATGGTCCTCCTCGCCCTGACCATCGGCTGCACGCTCCTGTTGATCCTCCGTTTCGTCGTTCCCGGCGTGCTCGCCGAAATACTCGTCGCCGGGGTCATGCTGTGGTTCGGCCTCTGCTGGTACGCGCTGCCGCTGTATCTGCGTCGTCGCGGCGACCGGCGCTCCCGCACCACGGACGCGTAGGGGGTGAGAGCGCCGTGGTGCGCGGTTCTCGAGGGCCCCTACGCCGCCGCCATGCCGTTGTCTTGTCGGCCTACACCGTGTAGGGCACCGGACGCACGAACCGCTGCCACCCCGCCTCGTCACGCACCGGCGTGCACCCGGCAGCCAGTAGCCGCTCGGCCAGTTTCGCGCGCCGGGTCGTGTTGATCCTGAGTGCCCCCAGCAGGAACGCCGGGGTGAGGACGGCGAGGGGCAGGAGAACGGCGTACTTTCCGGTCAGCACGGCCAGCAGCAGGAACAGCACCGGCCCAGCCCACGCCATGGCCAGCAGTTGCTTGCGGTTGACGGCGGCGCCGGCCGCGTCGTAGCGGATGAGCGTGGTGATCAGGTCGACGTCCGCCTGCGCCTCGGGGACCGGCGTGAGCGAGCCCAGGTACATGCCCGGCACCGGGCGCCCGGGGCCGGGGTCGGGGAAGGCCGCGAGGTTGGCCGCCGCGCGCTGCTGCGCCTGTGGGTTCGTGTCCCGGACGAGGTGGATGTGCGCCACCTTGTGCTTGCCGACCAGGCGGACGTCGGCGTACCGGAATCCGTAGCACTCGGCGATGTACGCGAGCGCGCCGAACGTCTGCCACTCCGCGAAGGGGTGGACGAGTTCGATCATGTCCTGGGTCGCGATCTGCCGCATGAGGGCTGTGATGTGGCGGTCGGCGAGGCTCAAGGTCACTCCTGGCTGGAAAGCACTGCTGAATTTCTGGTTCCGCACACCAGACTGATCAAGCGGCCCAAGGGTTGCCCTCCTGATGGCAGAGAAACGTGTCCCCCGTCCTCCGTCCCAGCCTTTGCTTCACCTATCGAGATTCGATAGATTCCCATCGTGCGTCGATGGAAGGATGAGCGATGGGGAAACTGACACTGGGTGCGTTGCGTGCCGTGCTCGCGGTGGTGCTCGTCGGCACCGTGTTCGTGCAGGCGTCGATGGTGTGGGCGTTGGCAACCGACCCGGAGGACGGGTCGCTCCCGCTGACCCCACTGCGTGTGATCACGATCCTGGGCATGGTCGCGGCACAGGTCGCCGCGGTCTGCGTAGGACGGCTGGTGACGATGGTGCGACGCAGAACCGTCTTCTCCCTCGCGGCCTTCCGGTACGTCGATGCCGTGATCGGCGCGATCGTGACGGCCGCCCTCCTCTGGTTCGCCGTCACCATCATCAATGCGCCGGGGCAGCGGGAGGATCCGGGCGTCACCCTCATCATGGGCGGGATCGGCGTGGCCATCCTGGGCGTCGCGCTCATCGTGCTCGTGCTGCGGATGCTGCTCGCCCAGGCCGTCTCGCGTGATGTCGAAGCGTCACGGATGGAGGCGGAGTTGGACCAGGTGATCTGAGGGTCCACTTACGCCTGGCGCATCTTCGTGCGGGGTGCTGGACTTGCCGTCGAGGAAGTCGTCCAGGAAGGTCATGGGCGAAGGTTGGGCGGCGCAAGGGGGAGGCGCGTGGAACAGAGCGAGGATCAGATCCTGGTGGAGGAGCTTGCCGCGCTGGGTGCCATGAGTGGGGGCAGTGGTCGCTTGACCGGGCTCGTGGCCCGGCTGTTGAAGAAGAACGCCCACGAGATCGATCTTGTCGTCCCCTTGCCGTTCGACGATGCCGTGCAGCGCGTCGCCGGAGTCCTGGAGGGGGCAGGCCGGCCTGGGAGGTGCGCGCATATCGAATCGGGCAGGGACCAGGAGATGATCCGTGTCGTGGCCGGTGGCGGTGCCGGCGGGATGAATCCCGTAGTGGTCACTGCTCTGGTGGCAAGGGGCACGGGGAACCGCACGGAGGTCAAGCTCCGTGCAGCCGCCAAGGAAGGCCTGGTCAAACAGCGAGCGGGAGAGAAGACGGCGGCCCGTCTCGCTGCATTGCTGAATCAGTAGGAAGCAGCCTTCACACTCCCCCTCGTGTCTTCTTCGAGCCGACTGACATGACTCAGGTGGTCGGCCGGCGGAGCCTGTTCCGCCAGGTGATGAGTGGCTGGAGCGGGCGGGCGCCGTGGACCGCGGACTTCATCAGCTGCTTCACCGCGTGGACGTACTGCTCCGGAACCTGGTTCCCGCGATGAGTGCCATCACATTGGCCCGTTCGTCCTCCAGCCATTGCACGGCGTGCGCGCGGTCCCGGAAATCGTCCGGCAAGGGCCCGTCGTCATAGGTGTGCAGATGCGCGTTCGCCGCCTGCACGAGCTTTTGGCAGTGGTTCAGCAGACGGGCGAAGGCGGTGCTTCGCCACTTGGCGCTGTCGCTTTCGACCAGCCCGGCCGCGTAGACGCGCAGGAGGTCGTGCATGCGCCAGCGCCCCGAGCCCACCGGCTGCTCGGCCAGCAATCCGGCCTGGGCGAGCGCGGCGAGGCCGTTCCGCGTCCGGGCACGCGGCTGTCCCCAGAGTGCCGCCGCCGCGTCCGTGCTGGTGTCCGGTCCGGGATTCAGCGCGAATAGCCGGAACAGCTGGCGGTGGTGCGGAAGCAGCCGCTGGTAGGAGAGGTGGAAAGCCGCCTGGACCGCTGTGGTGTGTCCGCCGTCCTCGTAGCGCAGGACGTCCAGGCGGGTGTGAGCATCGGCGAGTTCGGCGACGAGTTCGACGATGGGCCGGCCGGGGTCGGTGGTGAGCAGGGAAGCGGCGATCTGCAGGGCGAGTGGATGGTGTCCGCAGTGCCCGGCGAGTTCGGCGATCGCGTCGGTCTCGCGCAGTCGTGGATCGTCGGGCCGGGCATGCCTCAGCGCCTCGGCGATCAGGTCCGCGGCGCCGCGAGGTGCCAGTTCGTCCAGGCCGAACAGCCGGGCTTGGAAGGAGGGTCCGGTGAGCAGGTGACGGGAGGTCACCAGCAGTCGGTGTGCGGAGCGAGCGGGCACGAGGCGTTCGATCTGCGCGGCGCTGGACGCGTCGTCGGCGATCAGCAGGACGGCCCTGCCCTCGTCGGCGAGCCGGTTGAGCGCCGCCTGGCACAGGCCCGTCTGCTCGTCCGGTGTCACAGCGTCGTCCACGCACAGGGCCCGCGCCAGCGTGCCGACGGCCTCCTCCGCGCCGACCGGACCGGCCGGGTCGTGGCCCCGCAGGTGAAGGAAGAGGGCACCGCCGGGGAACCACCCCCGCGCCACGGCCTGATGGGCGACATGAAGGGCCAGGGCTGTCTTGCCGATGCCGGGCAGTCCGGACAGCACCGAGACGACGGGGGTGGCACGCGCCCGGGACGAGGGAGCGAGCAGCGCCAGTACCGCCTCGGCTTCCTTCTCCCGGCCTGCCAGGTGCGTCGGCTCCGCGGGGAGGCGCAGCATCGGCGTCGGGTCCTCGGGGCCCGACGCGCAGACCGTATTGCCGTCGCCACTGACCTGGATCACATGGCCGTGTCCGGATGCCGTGGCGGCCTGGGACCGCGCGGCCCTGCTCCTACCGATCCCCACGTACGGGACCTGTCGTTCCGTCACTCCCGCCGACCTGGGTGATGTCGGCCCGGCCCGATGCCGTCGCGCGCTGCGTCACCCTGTCGGGGCGCTCCTCGGGACCGGCGTGTGCGGGATTTCGGTGCCCCGTGATCTGTGTGACCCTGCCGGCGTCCGACGCCGTCGCACTCTGCCGCACCCGGATTCCGGACCGGGGCGGGCCAGAGGTCTCCGGGGGGCGGTTATCCGTGGTGACGGTGCCGGGTCGCCCCCTGTCCCCCGCCCACCAGGCCGCCGCCGCTCCGACCAGCGTGGTCACCGTCGTCGCGAACGTCGTCGCCACCACCCATCGGTCGGCCTCCGCTCTGGGCAAGAATCCGAAAGGTGCGGCCCGGGCCGACCACAGACAGAGCACGAACGAGCCCGCCCCCGCGAACACCGTGACCGCCCAACGCCTTGCGCGCTGCATGCGTCCCCCCTTGTCTCGACGCGTGATGTCAGAGGTACAGACGGAAACCAGTCGCCCGGAGCAAAACGTGGAAAGCAGGGACAGATGCTCGCGCTTCGGCTATCGCATGCAACGAGGTGCTTTCCCAGGCAGGGGAGCAACGGCCCCGGGCCGGTCCGGAAGGATCTCAATCCCTTTCGGCCGTACGTCAGTTGGGGACGGGCACCCGTGCGCATAGGCATAGACCTTTCCATGATCACGGGCTAGGCTCTCCCGCGCGTATCCGAGAGCGCTCTCAAGCTCTGCTGTTCCACCCCCACTCTGCTGGAACAACGAAGGGGCATCCCTTGAGACGCACCACGACCCTGCGCACCGGACTGTCCGCGCTGCTGCTGCTCGGCACCTGGGCGACCGCCGGCGCCCTGCCGGCCTCCGCCGCCGACGCTCCCCCGCGCTCCACCGAAGCACCGGCCTCCTCGGCGCTCCTCTCCGCGATGCAGCGCGACTTGGGGCTGACCCGGGACGAGGCCGTAGCGCGCCTGGCCGCGGAGAAGACCGCGACAGCCGTCGCGCCCAAGGCGCGGAACGCCGCCGGTCCGGCCTACGGCGGCTCCTGGTACGACGCCGGCAGCGGCAAACTCACCGTCGCCGTGACCCGCGCCGCACACGCCGACGCGGTACGGGCGACCGGCGCGGCCGTGCGGCTCGTGCGGTTCAGCGCGCGGCAGCTCGACGCGGCGAAGAAGAGCATCGACGCGCTGTCCGCGCCCGCCGGGGTCGGGAGTTGGCACGTGGATCCGAAGGCCAACAAGGTCGTCGTGGACGTCGTCGCCGCGCGCCGGGACGACAACGATGTCCGGGCCTTCCTCTCCCGAGCCCGCGAGGCCGGTCCCGTCGCAGTGCGGGAGACCCCGGCCGCACCGCGTACCTTCGCCGCCGGCACCGTGGGCGGCGACCCGTACTACACCGGCAACGTCCGCTGCTCCATCGGCTTCTCCGTGCACGGCGGCTTCGTCACCGCCGGGCACTGCGGCTCGCCCAGTGCGGCGGTGTACGGCTGGGACCGGTCGTACACCGGCAACTTCCAGGGGTCGTCGTTCCCGGGCAACGACTACGCCTGGGTGAACGTGGGCAGCGGCTGGTGGACCGTGCCGGTCGTGCTCGGCTGGGGCACGGTTCCCGACCAGCTCGTCCGCGGCTCCGCCGAAGCGCCGGTGGGCGCCTCCGTCTGCCGTTCCGGTTCCACCACGCACTGGCACTGCGGCACCGTGCTGGCGAAGAACGAGACGGTGAACTACAGCCAGGGCGCCGTCCACCAGATGACGAAGACGAGCGTCTGCGCCGAGCCCGGTGACTCCGGCGGCTCCTTCATCAGCGGCGACCAGGCCCAGGGCGTCACCTCCGGCGGCTGGGGCAACTGCGGCAGCGGCGGGGAGACCTGGCACCAGCCCGTCAACGAGATCCTCAACCGGTACGGGCTGCGACTGCACACGGCCTGAGCACTGATCAGCACACCGAGCGGGCGCCGTACGCCACTTCGGCCTACGGCGTCCGCCCGGACTCCCGCTGACGGCCGGGCGGCACACCGACAGGCCGGTGACCGGCGGGTGGGTGACGAGCCTCCCGACGCACACCGCCAGGCGTCCGGGCGCGGGACGCAGAGCGCGAGGATCGCGGCGGCTCTGCGAACCAGGGCCCGGCGGACGTCCTCGGGGGACAGGACTTCGGCGTCGGGCCCGAAGGCCAGGAGTCTCTCGGCGCCCCGCGGCGAGCGGAAGCGCGGCTCGACCCTCGTCCAGCCCGGTTCGTCCTCCGCCTCGACCAGGGGCCGACCCGGTGTGGGATCGGCGAGATCGGGTGCGTGGGCGCGGAGGGACCAGGCCGGCACCTCGTCGCGGACATGGGCGGTCACGGTGAGCGGGGCGGGAATGTCGTCGATATGGTTGTGAGCGACCGGACAGCCGGTTGAGCCGACGGCTCCGGCCCGGCCGGCCGGGTGCCGCCCGAGGTGAGTCGCCTGTGCGGCCGGGCCGTCGCCGTCGTGGTCGCAGGAGGACTCCTTCACCGTCCCGGACGGTGCCGAACGTGTCATTCCGTGGTGCAGTCGGGTCATGGCATCTCCGCCCGCGGACGACCAGGGCTCCCCGGCGCCTGCCCGGCGTGAACGCCCGTCCCGACTGATCGATGTCGGCCTTGCCGTGCTGCTCCTGGTCGCGGACGCGGTCATCGTCGTTGTCGCCGGGTTGCTGTTCGTCGCGGTCGGGATGGGGGCCGCCCACGCGCCGCACTCCTCACGCCCCGTGCAGTCGAGCGACACCCCCGTCCTGGTCTGGTTCGTCGTCTGGGGCGTGCCGGCCGTGGCGGCGGTCGGCGCCTTCGTCTACGCCCGGCTGAGGATGCCCGTGACGGCCGTGGTGCAGAGCCTGTTCACACTCGTTTGCGGACTCCTGGCCGTCGCCTGGACGCGCATGCTGCTGTCCTAGGCCGGCGCCGGAACCAAGATCGATTGTCAGTGGTGGGTGAGAGGATTGGAGCATCAAGTCGGAACAAGGGGGAGCTGTGATGTCCGGAACCCAGAATTACATCAATCACGTTGCTCTAGTGCTGGATGCGAGCTCGTCGATGTCCCATCTGAGCCGGAAGGTCGTCGAGGTCGCCGACCAGCAGATCGCTTATCTCGCGCGCCGTTCCAGGGAATTGGACCAGGAAACCCGCGTCACGGTGTATGTCTTCGCCGACAAGGTGGAGTGCGTCATCTACGACAAGGACGTGCTGCGCATGCCGTCGCTGAAGCAGCTGTACCGGACCGGTGGAATGACGGCCCTCCTGGCGGCCGCACTGAAGTCGCAGCGGGAGCTGGCTCAGACGGCCCAACTGTACGGCGACCACAGTTTCCTGACGTTCGTGCTCACCGACGGGCAGGAGAACGCGAGCCACCGCTGCCCGGACTCCCCCGTCAGGAATCCACGCCAACTGGTCCAGGCCGTGGCCGAGATGATCGAGCGGCAGCAGGACAACTGGACGCTGGCCGTGCTGGTGCCCGACCAGATGGGCAAGCGGGAGGCCATGCAGTGCGGCTTCCCCAAGGACAACATCGCCATATGGGACGCCACCAGCACGCAGGGTCTGGAGGAGGCCGGGCAGGTCATCCGGCAGGCCACCGAGAACTTCATGATGGGCCGCACCCAGGGCATCCGGGGATCGCGTGCGGTGTTCTCCACCGGGGCGGAAGCGGTCAACGAGGACACCATCAAGGCGGCCGGCCTCACCCCGGTCGATCCGTCGAAGTACCAATTGATCCCGGTGGCCCGCAATGCGGGCATCAAGGAGTGGGTCGTCGAATGTGGACACACCTACCGGACCGGTGGGGCGTTCTACGAGCTCAGCAAGTCGGAGAAAGTTCAGGCACAAAAGCAGATCGCGGTGCTGGAAAAGAAGACGGACCGCGTCTATACGGGACCCGAGGCCCGATCCCTGCTCGGCCTGCCTGACACGGAAGTCCGCGTCAAGCCGGACCACAACGACCACTTCACCATTTTCGTGCAGAGCACCAGCGTCAACCGCAAACTCGTTCCCCACACGCGGCTGCTGCTCATGCTCTGACGATTCACGAAGCCGATGGGGTGCCGGAGGCTTCGCCGCCCCCGCTGTCCCCCTCACGGGTCCGTTCCACGGCACCGCCGGCAGGTCGTGTGCCCTCAGCGCATGGGCGGCGACAGACCGAGTTCCCGCTCACCGAGCGGGGTGAAGAAGCGCTCGACATCGGCGTCGGTGACCTCGCGCAGGGTCTTCGGTGACCAGCGCGGCCTGCGGTCCTTGTCGACGACCTGGGCGCGGATTCCCTCGACCAGGTCGGGTGTGTCCAGGGCCGCGCAGGAGACGCGGTACTCCTGGTTCAGGACCAGCTCAAGCGCGCCGAGCCTGCGGGCGCGGCGCAGGGAGGCGAGGGTGACCTTCAGGGCGGTCGGCGACTTGGCGAGCAGGGTCTCCGCGGCCTCCTTGGCGCCGGGGTCGCCGTGCGCGAGCAGCCGGCGCACGATCTCCTCGACGGTGTCGGCGGCGTAGCAGGCGTCGATCCAGTCGCGCCGGGCGGCCAGGGCGCCCTCCTCGGGGGTCCGCACGGAGCCGGCCAGGGCCTCCCCCACGGGCGACTCGGCAAGGGCGTCCAGGAGATCCGGCAGTGCGGCCGTCGGCACATAGTGGTCGGCGAGCCCGCACAACAGCGCGTCGGCGGCGTTGATCTGAGCGCCCGTCAGGGCAAGGTGGGTCCCCAGCTCCCCCGGGGCCACGGTGAGCAGGTGGGTGCCGCCCACGTCCGGCACGAAGCCGATACCGGTCTCCGGCATGGCGACCCGGGACCGCTCGGTGACGATACGGACGCTGCCGTGGGCCGAGACACCGACACCCCCGCCCATCACGATGCCGTCCATCACCGCGACGTACGGCTTGGGCCAGCGGGCGATGCGGGCGTTGAGGCGGTATTCGTCGCGCCAGAACGCGGCGGAGGCCGTGCCGTCACCGTCACGGGCGTCGTCGTGGATGGCGCGGATGTCACCGCCGGCGCACAGGCCGCGCTCCCCCGCGCCGGTGATGACCACGGTCTCCACGGCGGGGTCCCGTTCCCAGGCGGTGAGCGCCTCGTCGATGCGGCGGACCATGGTGTGGGTGAGGGCGTTGAGTGCGCGAGGCCGGTTGAGCGTGATGCGGGCGGCACGCCCCTGGGTGTGGAAGAGGACGGGTTCGCGCTCTTCGGGTCGGCTCATCGGGGCTCCTCCCCCGGGCCCGGCACGGGTTCGCGCGTGGGACGGAGCACCATGAGCGAGTCCTCCAGGGCCGCCACCATGGCGAAGGGGAACCGGTCGAGCTCGAGACAGAGTGCGACGTCGTCGGGGTGGGCTCCTTGACGTATACCCTCCGTCAGCTCGGCGGCGGCGTGCGACTCTCCGGCGCGGCGGAGGAAGTCGGCCGCGTCCGTCCGGGGCTCGGTGGCTCTCCGGGCGATGTACTCGGCGCACGCCAGGTCTTCGTCGGCCCGCCCGTCCTCGCCCGTGACCACGAACGTGACACTGCCGCCCGTACGCGTCCGCAGCAGCCGAGCCGTTGCCTCCGCCACCACGAAGCCGGCGCACAGCACCAGCGAGGCCTCCTTGACCGCCAGGGCGCCGACCGTTCCTGCCGTCGTCTTCTGCACGACGGTCCGTCCGGTGAGGTCGAGAGACCGCAGCAGGCCCGGCGAGTTGACCGTGTCGAACCCGGGCGCGGGCGGTCCGTCCTTGAGTGCCACCCAGTCCGGGTGGCGAGCCTTGAGGGCCAGGGCTTCGTCCAGCGACTCGGCGAGAACGATCTTTTCCGCGCCCTGGCCGAAGGCCCAGGCAGCGACCGTGAAAGCACGCATGACGTCGATCACGACCGCCACGGAGGGAGTTTCGGTCAACTCGATGATGCCGAGGAAGCGAGCGTCGTCCATCCCGCCATGATCGCGCATGCCCCGGAGGACGCGGTCAGGCAGTGACGCGCATCACCTCGACCGCCGACGGCGCCTCTGTGTCCCATCGCCAGTGATTCTTCACGCCCTCGCCCTGCGATCCGTCGTTCCATCGCCGGTGTTCCTCCGCGCCCTCGCCGGTGATCCTTCGCGGTGAGCCGGGCGCCGTTCGGCGGGCGGCGCGGGTGCGCTACATTTTGCCTCTCTTTGACCGCGATCACTCATGATCTCTACGCTTCGGAGTTGGCAACCCCATGAGCGACATCGTCAACGGACTCGGGCGGGCCACTGCATACGGCGGTCTGGGGCTGGTTCTGTTGGTCCTCGGCATCGTCCTGGTCGACGTGCTGACGCCCGGAAAGCTCGGCCGTCAGATCTGGGAACAGCGCAATCGCAACGCCGCCACGGTCCTCAGCTCCGCGCTGCTCGGTATCGGCGGCGTCGTGTTCACGTCCATATGGACGGCGTATGAGGACTTCGGCAAGGGACTGGTCTCGACCGCGGCGTTCGGGCTGCTGGGACTGGTGATGATGGCGGTGGCGTTCCTGGTGGTGGACCTGGTCACTCCCGGGCGTCTGGGGGCGACCCTGGTCGAGGAGGAGCCTCATCCTGCGGTCTGGGTGACGGCCTCCTGCAACCTCGCCGTGTCCGCCATCATTTCGGCGTCCATCGCCTGACCGGCCGACAGGTCCTGCGCGCCACCGGCTCGACCACAGTAGTGTCGGCGCATTCGCAGGGAGTAACTCTCGCCGCACAGTGAACGCACAGCCATCGTCCCTCCTCTTGCAGGGCGGATCCCTCCAACTGAGAGGAACGTGCTGTGCGTTCACGTAGACGTATGCGGTCGCGTCTGTACCCGGCCGGGTCGGTGGTCCTGGCCATGGCTGCCGCAGGATCGGTGCTGGCCGGGCCGGCCGGCTCCGCCTTCGCAGCCGACGCAGACGGGCGCGCGGATCTGCGGGCGGATGTCAACCGCGACGGGCGGATCGATGTCGCCGGTGGCAGTGACAGCACCGGCGAGGACGGCTGGTCCGTCGAGCGTGGGGCCGTGTATCTGCCCAACATCGATGACGACAGCAAGCGGTGTCCGGTGACCGGGCCCGGTGGCGCACCGCTGTCCGACGCCAAGTTGGCCGCCTGCAACGACGGCACGGACACGAAGGTCAACGGCGCCGAGGACGCCGCCGACCTCGCCCGAATCCGTTCCGTGCCCCTGCCGGGTCTCCCCGCCAACGCCACGGGCAGCCTGAAGATCGCCACGGGTGGCGCACACGCGCACCTCTTCCTCAAGCGCGCCGGGAAGTGGACCCTCGTGACGTCCGCGACCAGGTTGACGGCGGCCGAGCTGCGTTCGGGTGTGGAGTTCGGCGTCGAGGCCACCGATGTCGTCCGGGACAGCGCGAAATGGGACGGCCGCGCCGTGGTCCGCCTGACGGTGACGTCCGGGCGGAAGTCCACCTCCGACGCGGTCACCCTGCGCGTCGCGCCGCTGCTGACTCAGCATCACCTGCAGAACACACAGCAGGTGATGGTGTCCAAGGTCCAGGGCGATGGCCCGGACAGCCGCCTTCAGCGGGAGTTCGTCACGGCGCTCGGGAAGGAGGTCGAGAAGGCGGGGATCACCACGCCGCTGATCACCTTCGAGAAGTACGCCGACCGCTGGGTCCAGGACTTCGTCGAGCCGGCCTACGTCAGCATGACCGGGCCGGGTGGCGGGCGGCATGTGATGCGCGTGATGCTGCGTTCCGCACAGCCGGACCGGGACGCGGGCCGGGAACTGTTCGAGCGGGTGCGCGGCCGGGACGTCGGCGTCGTGCAGGTGAACGACCCGGCGGAGCCCGACGACTGGTCGCTCAACTCCATGGGAAACCTGGAGACCATCCCGCCCCACGCGCACGGCGGTCGCTCCTTCCCGGCGGGGCGGATCATCATGGGCGAGCGCAAGGACAGCGGGGCGCGTCCGTCGAAGGTGATGCGGACCCTGCTCAAGTCCCAGGGGATGCAGGACCCGCTGCTGCTGGACACCTCGTGGCTGAGCGTGGGACATGTCGACGAGTTCGTGCAGTTCCTGCCCGCCGACACCCCGCGCGGCTGGCGCATCGGGGTCGCCGATCCGCAGGCGGGGCTGCGGATGCTGCGCGACGCCAAGCGCGACGGACACGGCAACACGAAGATGTTCTCCGTCCCGGGCCGCAGTGACACCCCGGCGCCCAAGGAGACCATCGACCAGGCGCTCGCCTCCCGTCACCTGGTGGCCGACAACGAGATGGCGGCCCGGCGCATCGCGGCCAACCTGGACATCCTCAAGCGACAGACCGGGGTCACCGACGAGGAGATCGTGCGGGTGCCCGCGCTGTACACCCGGGGCTCGGACGCTCTGAGCGCCGACGGGCAGGAGATTCCCGTGCCCCGCCTGACGCGCATGGGCGCGGCCTCCGACCTCGTGGACGGCCTCGGGGACCATGGCCAGCAGAAGTGGCTCGCCGGGAACCCTGCCCCGCGGGCGGCGGCTCCGGCGACGGTGACGACCGGTGCGTACGTTCCCGGTGCGGTCAACGGCCTGCTCCTGGGGCGCGACCGCTACCTCGCGCCGCGCCAGTGGGGGCCCGTCGTCAACGGCAAGGACATCTTCACGGAGGCCGTCACCGCCGTCTACCAGCGGGTCGGCATGAAGGTGTCGTACATCGACGACTGGTACACCTACCACCTCGGCATGGGTGAAGTGCACTGCGGCACCAACACCCTGCGCGACGCGAGTGCCGCGTGGTGGCAGAACCCGGTGGTGAACCGCAACGAGTCGTAGACAGCGCCTTCAGCCGGCACGTCGGGTTACCTGCTGCGGGTGGGGGGCCGTCGTACCGCTGGTCGGTGACAGGCACGGCCCACCGGGTCTCCGGGGTGGCGTCGCCGGTGCCCTCCCACAGGGCGATGTGGTCCACGAAGCGGTCGGGGGCGGCACCGTGCCAGTGCTCCTCCTGGAGGGGACCTGTTCGCCGACATCGCCGTCGCCATCCTGCGCACCGAGGCCGGCCGCAATCCGTACGACAAGAACCTGCATGATCTCGTCGTTGAACTGTCCACCCGCAGCGAGGAGTTCCGCACCCGCTGGGGCGCCCACAACGTCCGCCGCCACGGCAGGGGGACCAAGCGCTTCCGGCACGAGGCGGTCGGAAAGCTCACACTGGCCTTCGAGGGCCTGAAGCCGGCCGCCGACCCCGGCCCGACCCTGACCGTCTACGCCGCCGAGCCCGGCTCACCATCCGAACACGCCTTGCACTTGCTCGCGTCCTGGGCCGCCACCGACGTCTCTGCCGCTCCGAAGGAACGCCAGAGTACTTCCTCGTCTTCGTCGACCCAGCCTGGGCCTCCGACCCTGCTGGTCCAGACCCGCAAGGGCGTGACCTGCGGCTCGCCGGCGGCCAGGAACGCCTCGACCACCGGGGCAAGGTCGTCGCAAACCATGGAGGCGTTGGTGAAAGGCCGGTCACCCGGCTCCGGTGTCGATGTCTCGTCCGCCACTTCGGCGATCCACGTCAACAGCACCAGACCATCCTCTCCCCTCCGAGGAAAGGCGGTGCTCAAGGGGAACAACCTGCTTCGTCGGTCCGTACCATCGCTACATCGAGGCAACTCGCGGCACATACGGCGTCCTACCGGGCCGCCGGGCCTGCCTCCCGGACAGGCAACCATCCGCAGTACGCCTCCAACGCCGAGGAAAGGCAAGCAGCATGTCCGAGACGACAACTCCCGCCACCGAACTGGCATCTCAGTACATCGCCCAGGTGACCGGCGACCTCGACGCGAACGTCAAGGAGCAGGAACGTGTCAGTGCGGAGATCGCGTCGCTGCAGGAGCAGCTTGCCGCTCTGCAGCGCGACCACGGCGTGCTGGTGAGCATGCACCAGGCACTCGGCATCACCGCGCCGCCGACCGAGTCCGCCTCCGACTCCCCGAGTGCCGTGGTGCCCTCTCCACGGCGGAAGAAGGACGGTGCCGCGGCCGGCGGGAAGCAGAAGGCACGCACGTCCGCCGCGCCGGCCAAGCGGGCAGCCAGGAAGTCCGCGGCCAAGACGACGAGCAGCGCCAAGGCAGCGGGTACCACCAAGGCGGCAGCTACCGCCAAGTCGGCAGATACCACCGAGACGGCAGGTTCCACGAAGACGGCGGCGGGCGCCGCCAAGTCCGGCGAGCCCACCCTCGTCGAGCTCATTCGCCGCCACCTCGCGGCGCAGAAGGAACCGCGCTCCGCTGCGGAGATCTCCACGGCGCTCGGCCAGGCCCACCCCCACCGTGACATCGCGGCCAAGGTCGTACGCGTGACGCTCGAGGGGCTCGTTGCCAAGAGTCAGGCCGAGCGTTCGAAGCAGGGCAGGTCGGTCTTCTACACCGCGCCCGCCGCACAGTCGGCGGCCGCGCCGGAAGCCGGGGCACAGACCGAGGACTCCGACAGCTGACGAGGCGGGGGCATGCCCGGACCCCGCCGGCTACGACGTGCCGGGAAGCCGGACCGTGACGACGAGACCGCCGGCGGGGCGGGCGACGAGGGCGAGGGTCCCGTCATGGGCACGGACGACGCTGCGCACGATGGCCAGGCCGAGCCCCACACCGGCATGCTCGTCGGTGCGTACGCGTTCCGTGCCGCGCTGAAAGGGTTCGGTGAGGGTCGGCACCAGTTCCGGTGGCACCGCCGGACCCGTGTTCTCCACGCGCAGCACGCTCGCGCCGTCCCGCGCCTCGGTATGGACGGACACGGTGCCGCCGACGGGGACGTTGTGAACTACGGCGTTCTGGACGAGGTTCGTCACCATCCGCAGCAGGAGCTCCCCGGAGCCGCTGGTCGGGGCCGCCCCGCCGGTGACGCCGAGCGTGATCCGGCGTTGTTCGGCGAGGGGCAGCAGCGTTTCGGCGGCCTCTTCGGCGACGAGGGAGAGGTCGACGCTCCCGCGGGCGAAGGCCCCGCCGTCGCTGCGGCTGAGCAGCAGGAGGGCCTCGATGAGGTCGATCGCCCGCGCATTGACGACTTGCAGGCGTTCGAGGAGTTCGTCGCGGTCGCGTGTGGGGTCCTTGCGCGCGACATCGAGCAGCGTCTGCGAGATGGCCAGCGGAGTGCGCAGTTCGTGGGAGGCGTTGGCGGCGAACCGCCGCTGCTCGGCGACATGCGACTCGAGCTGTTCGAGCATGGTGTCGAAGGTGTCGGCGAGTTCACGGAACTCGTCCTGGCGGCCCTCCATGTGGATCCGGTGGGACAGCGACCCGCTGCCGGCCGTCCGTGCCGCCTCGCTGATCCGGGTGAGCGGTGCGAGCATCCGGCCGGCGAGGAACCATCCGCCGACGAGGCCGAACACCAGCAGGAAGCCCATCGCCACGGCGGCGGCGCGACCGAAGATGCGCGAGAGGAGGAACCGGTTGGGGGAGATTCCGAGCAGGCCCTGGGAGTTGTCGGGCACGTAGCGCAGCAGGAACAGCCACACCACGGCCAGCAGGACGGTGCCGGTGACGAGGACGAGTCCGGCATAGCTGAGGGTGAGTTTCAGGCGGGCGCTGAGTCCCGGGCGTCTATTCATGTTCATGGGCACTGCCGGTGTCGATGCGGTAGCCGACGCCCGGCACCGTGGCGATGATCCACGGCTCGCCGAGCCGTTTGCGCAACGCGGAGACGGTGATGCGGACGGCGTTGGTGAAGGGGTCGGCGTTCTCGTCCCAGGCCCGCTCCAGCAGCTCTTCGGAGCTGACGACACCGCCTTCGGCGGCGACGAGGACTTCGAGCACGGCGAACTGCTTGCGGGTGAGCGCGACGTAGCGTCCGTCTCGGAAGACCTCCCGGCGGAAGGGGTCGAGGCGCAGGCCGGCGATCTCACGGACCGGGGGCCGGGCGTACGCGCGCCTGCGGTCCAGCGCGCGCAGCCGCAGGACGAGCTCGCGCAGCTCGAACGGCTTGGTGAGGTAGTCGTCGGCGCCGAGCTCGAAGCCGGACGCCTTGTCGTCGATCCGGTCGGCGGCGGTGAGCATGAGGATCGGGATGCCGCCGCCGGAGGCGACGATGCGCCGGGCGACCTCATCACCGGAGGGACCGGGAATGTCGCGGTCGAGGACCGCGAGGTCGTAGGAGTTGACGCTGAGCATCTCCAGGGCGGCGTCGCCGTCGCCCGCGATGTCGGCGGCGATCGCCTCCAGCCGCAGCCCGTCCCGGACGGCTTCGGCCAGGTAGGGCTCGTCCTCCACGATCAGTACACGCATGTCCGAAGCCTAGGCAGCGCCGCATACCGCCGACGTATGCAAAGACGAGGCACGGCGGACACACGACTCAGCGTGCCCCTACCGGCGTGGGCTGAGGCCGGTCCGCCGGTGCCTCCGTGGTACGCCACCAGCGGCGCGACGCCAGCGCGGCCAGCACGGCGCCCGTCGCGTTCACCAGGACGTCGTCCACGGAGGACACCCGGTCCAGTCGCAGGACGTACTGCGCGGTTTCGACCAGCACCGAGCAGCCCGCCCCGAGGGCCAGGACCCGCGGCACGGAGGCCGACGCCGCGAACCGCATGGGAGCGAAGAAGCCGAGCGCAGCAAAGACCAGCAGGTTGCCGCCGATGCCGATCGGACCCATCGTGGCCAGATCCCGCAGTGGTACCAGGCTCACCCGGGCGGGCACGGTGCCGGCCCCGCCGCCCGGCATCAGGGTCATCCACAGGAACGGCGCCGTCCCGTAGACCATGCCCACCTCGGCCATCGAGATCCGCCATGCCGACATGACACCGGCGGCACGCCGGTGGCGCGCCAGTGCCCAGACCACGAGCGCGGCCAACGGCAGCGCGGCCAGGGTGAGGAGCACGACACCGTTGAACGTGTCGAAGCAGCCGTGCCACCGGCCTGCCATGCACGCCGGGGCGGACATCATCAGCGGCCGCCGCACGACGAACACGGCGCACGCCAGGACGAGGGTCGCCAGGACGAAAAGCATGATGCCGCGCGTCCGGCGGGCCGGTGACGGCAGGGATGCGTTGGAGGTCATGCCTCCATTGCATGCGGAGGGCCGTTGCGGTGGCGTATGCGGCTTTCGATACGCCGGCGATACCCCACGCCGAGGCGGAAGATGACCGACACGCTTCGATCGCGGCCGCCCAGGGCTAGCGTGGGCCCATGATCGTATGGCTCAACGGCACCCACGGCGCAGGCAAGACGACGACCAGTGCACTCGTGCAGCAACTGATCCCGGATTCACGGGTGTTCGACGCCGAGAAGGTCGGCGAGACACTCATGGACATCAAGCCGGGGCTGCCTTCGACGAACAACTTCCAGCACTGGCCGCCCTGGCGGCCACTCGTGGTCGAGACGGCCCGTCGCGTGCTCGACTACACCGGCGGCACTCTGGTGATGCCCATGACCGTCCTGGTCGAGCAGTACTGGCGCGAGATCAGCGCGGGCCTCGCCGAGCATGCCATCGAGGTACGGCACTTCGTCCTCCATGCGGACCAGGCCACGCTCCGCCGGCGCATCGAGGGGGACACCGTTCTGGGCCCCTCCTCGTTCCGACTCGAATACCTTGAGCCCTACGCCGAGGCTGCCCGCACCTGGCTGCACGGCGAGGCCGAGGTCATCGACACCACACACCTCACGCCGACGCAGGCCGCCCTGGAGATCGCGGAGTCCGTCAAGAACGGCTGAGCACCGGGGACCCCGGCTCGGCGCGGGTGGCCGTTGACTCCAGGCGCAGCATGGCCGTCTCGTCCGGCGTGCCGGGCGCTGCCTGGTAGACCACCATGCGCTGGCCACCCGTCCGGGCCAGCCGCATGACCTCGTAGGTCAGGGTCATCGGGCCGACCTTGGGATGCCGGAAGGACTTCTGCCCGCCGCCGCGTTCGCAGACGTCGTACCGCTCCCAGAGGCGGGCGAACTGCGTCGACTTCAGCATCAGTTCGCCGACCAGTGCGGTCAGTTCGGGGCTGTCGGGGTCGGCCCCGCCGACCGCCCGCAGATGTGCGACCGACAGGGCGACGGTTTCCTCCCACGGCTCGTAGAGCGTCCGGCCTACCGGGTGGAGGAAGACGTAGCGCGTGAGGTTGCGCTGGTCCTCCGGCCAGTCCCAGAGACCGGGCATGAGCCGTCGCCCTGGCGGGTTCGCGGCCAGCACGCGGTTGTACCGGCTCACCACGTAGGCGGGCAGCGGGCGCACCGACTCCAGCATCCGCAGCACCGAGTCGCGCACGGTGTGGTCCGAGCAGGCCGGTAGCTCGGTGGGGCGGCCGGAGGCCAGTTCGGCCAGTTCGTGCAGGCGCTCGTATCCGTCGCCGCGCAGTCTGAGGGTGCGGCCGAGGGCGTCCACGACGGCGGGCGACGGGTTGGTCTCCCGGCCGCGCTCCAGACGGATGTAGTAGTCGACGCTCACTCCGGCCAGTGCGGCCAGCTCTTCGCGGCGCAGTCCGGGAGTGCGGCGCAGGCCCGCTCCGGCCGGGAGACCGACATCCTCCGGGCGTACCTGCGCTCTGCGGGCCTTCAGGTATCGCCCGAGCTCCGTGCCCCTCGCATCCGCTGCTGCTGTCATCCGGTCATTGTCTCAGGCGGTCAAGAGGTGTGGGGGGCCGTGTCAGGGCCTGGAACGCCGCACCCGGGGCAGAGCGCGGTCTGCCGTGCGGCGGCGCGCGAGCGCAGAGTTGATGCCGGAGCGGGCGGCCCGGCCGCCGGGGCCCAGGGGGTGCACGACACCGGACCGCGGCCCGGTGGTTCGCGGCCGCCCGCCCGATTCCCTCTTCCACGACCGTTCTTGCAGTTTCCGGGAGTTCACCATGCCGGCCACGCCTGCCTCGCCTCCGTCCACCGCCTCCACCCCCGGTCACGAACCGGAGCCGTCGACACCTGAGGGGCGAAAGACGCCTGATCCGGCGCGACCTACGCCGGCCCCGGTGGGACCGAGCGTGCCACCCGCCGAGACCGTCACCGGGCCGCGGCGAAGCGGCCTCGCGCTGGTCGCCTCGCTCCTCGGCTTCACGGTGATCACCGTCGACGTCTCGGCCGTGAACATCGCGCTGCCCGCGATCCGGGACTCCCTCAGCAGCGGAATGTCCGGTCTGCAGTGGGTGGTGGACGCATACACCCTGATGTTCGCGGCCTTGATGCTCTCGGCGGGCGCTCTCTCCGACCGCACGGGCGCCCGCCGCGCCTACGCCTGGGGCATCGCCCTGTTCACCCTCGCTTCCCTCGCCTGTGCGCTCGCGCCCGACATCGGCGTGCTGGTCGCCGCGCGGGTGGCGCAGGGCGCTGCCGCGGCGGTCGTGATGCCGGCCTCGCTGGCGCTGATCCGGCAGGCCTACGGGGATGCCCGGGCGCGTGCCCGGGCCATCGCGCTGTGGACGGTCGGCGGCTCGGTGGCGATGGCCGCGGGGCCGGTGCTCGGGGGGCTGCTCACCGACTCGGCCGGCTGGCGGGCGGTCTTCCTGCTCAACCTCCCCGTGGGGGCGGTGATCCTGGCCCTGTTGATCCGGGTACCGCGCTCCCCGCGCCGGCCCGCCGCGTTGGACGTCGGCGGTCAGCTCACCGCCGTACTGGCCCTGGCCGGTCTGGCGTTCGCCGTGATCGAGGGCGGCCACATGGGCTGGACCAGCGGGCCCGTCCTGGGCGCCGCCGCACTCGCCCTCGCCTCCGGGTGCGCCTTCCGCGTGGTGGAGGCCCGGCACCGTCAGCCGATGGTCCCGCCGGCCCTGCTGAGGGACCGCCGGGTGACCGCCTCACTCGCGGTCGGTTTCGCCGTCAACGCCGCCTTCTACGGCGGGATCTTCCTGCTCGGGCTGCACTACCAGCAGTTGCGCGGCATGTCGGCGATCGAGGCCGGGTTGATGTTCGTTCCCATGTCCGCGGTGGTGACGGCGACCAATCTGGTGTCGCCGCGACTGGCCGAGCGGGTCGGGCGGCGCCCGGTGATCGTCGCCGGGCAGCTGATCTTCACCGGAGCGATGCTGGCCATGCTGCCGCTGGCCGCGCACACCCCGGTGTGGCTCGTGCTCGTCCTGTTGCTGCCGCTGAGTGTCGGCGGGGCACTCGCGGTACCGGCGCTGACCGCGCTGCTCATGGACAGCGTTCCGCACGAGCGCGCGGGAACCGCCTCCGGCCTCCTCAACTCCCTTCGTCAGACCGGTGGCGCGCTCGCCGTCGCCGTCTTCGGCAGCCTGCTGGCCGGCCCCGCCGGGGCCTTCTCCCTCCCGGGCATGCGCCTCGGCCTCCTCATGGTGGCGGCCCTCCTCCTCGCCACCACCGTCCTGGCCCGCCTCCTCCTGCCTCGCGGCTGACGTGTGGTGCGACAGGATGAGGTCGTCAACCAGGAGGCTGTGAAGATGAGTTACGACCTGCGGGCAGTGATCGCCGGCCAGGACGTGCTGCGTGTCGGCACCCGGGATCTGTCCGTCGCCCGGCTCGCGTCGATCGGACAGGGTCTGTCGTTGATGCCGATGACATACGCGCTGTTCGAAGCCGTCACGGACGGCAGTGGTGACGGCACGTGGGGATTCCGGTGGTTCCCAGGAGGGTTCGAGAAGGTGCTCGCCGGCTGGTCGGCCGGGGGGCCGGTGGCGTACGTGGAGGCCGAGTACTTCGGCGGCGTCGGCGAGCAGCGGGCTGCCGTGTGGGACGCGGGCACCATGGCGCTCGCGCCGCTCCACGTGGACGAGGGCGAGCCCTTTCCGCCGGCGGGCAGTCCTGTCTCGCAAGCGCTTCGGAGATTGGGGGTGGTGGCAGGCGCAGCCGGGGACGAGTTCTCTGCCGTGGGGTTGGACCGGCATCGGCACAGCGAAGCGTGGGTCTCCTGACGCGCCCTGGTCGCGGCCGTAAGAGAGGTCGCGGCCCTCAGGTATCGCTGCCCGGGCCGTCGGCCAAGGGGATGCGGGCGGTGATGCGTTTGCCGACCGCCTCCCGCTGCACCGCGAAGTCCTCGGCCACGGCCTTCACGATCTCCAAGCCGTGCTGCCCGATCCTGTGGGGGTCGGCGGCCCGGGCCGCGGGCATGGTGGGGTCGCTGTCCCAGACGCTGACTTCCACGACGCGGGCGGTGACACGCAGGTCCAGCAGGACGGGGCCCGGAGCGTATTTGCGGGTGTTGGTGACGAGCTCGCTGACCACCAGCGCGGTGAGGTCTCTCGCTCGGGCGGAGACGGGCAGGTGCTGCTCGGCGCTCGCCCGGTCGAGGAAAGCGGCGGCGTGACGGCGGGCGTCCGCGATACAGCTGTCGTCTCCGTCCAAGGCATACCCGACGCGCATGAGATGCTCGTCAGGCGTAGTACAGCCGTCACCGTCGGCATCAGGTTTCACTGGCCTCGCCCTCACTCCCCGTTCAAGCGCGCCGGTACCCGTTTCGCTGCCCTACATGCCAAGAGGGTGCTGTTCGGCACAGCCGCCCGGGTGCATCCGGCCGGGGCGGTGGGGCACAATCGACTGCGCACATTCTGACCGGGCAAGCCTAAGCACAATCGAGGAGACGGTGTCCCAGCTCGAGGAAGCGGACCGGCCGGGCCGGCTCCACGCCGAACACCACATGACCGGAGGCGTCCGTGTCGTGACGCTTCGGGGCGAGATCGACCATGACGTCCGGCACGTGCTCAGCGAAGCCCTGCTGATCGAGGACGGGGCGGACCCGCCGCGGATCGTCGCTGATCTCAGCGGCGTGACGTTCATGGACTCCAGCGGCATCAACATCTTCGTCGCCGCCCACCAGCAGGTGAGCCGGGCAGACGGCTGGGTGCGCATCGCCGGAGCCCAGGAAAGCGTCCTGCGTGTTCTCCAACTGGTCGGCGTCGACACCCTCATCCCCTGCCATCCCACCACGGAGCAGGCCCTGATCACCTGACGCGTACGGGCAGCCCGGACCTCGCCAGGCTCCCCATGACTCGGACTGACGGGCATCAGACGGGTTCCGCCCGACCGCCGCGCTCCTCGACACTCCGCCAGAAGTCGAGCGGCGCGCCGTCACGAGAGCCTCGGGTGCCTCTTCGGCCCTGTGATGGCCGGACTCGATCGGGCCCCTCGAGGCGGTCGCCGGTCCAGTCGCGCCACACGGCCAGGACGTCGCCGTAGAGGTCGGCCATGTCGTCGCAGCGCCCGAGGGCCTCCCCGATCGGAACGGCGTCCAGCACCGTGACGCCGGAGACGGCCTCCGGATGGTCCCGGGCGAGCCGAGTGGCCACGTACGCGCACCGGTCGTGCCCGACGACGGCGAAGCGCTCGTGCCCGAGACGGCGCATGACCGCCAGTGGGACATGGCAGTTCTCGCGAGCCACCCCTCTTCGAGACGTCCCGCACCGATTCCCTCGCGGCCGCCGAATCCCACGCCAGGAAGCTGGCCATGCGTACCGCTGCGTAGTGTTGTGACCCCGGCTGACCACAACCCCGCGGCCCCCGACCCCCGGCCGGGGGTCGGGGGCCGCGGGGTTCAGAACCAGTGCAGGCAGTGCGGGGCGCGGTCGCTGCGGAAAAGGGCGTCGGCGAGGGTGGCCGCGTCCGGGCGGTGGGCCCGGACGCGGCCGGCGTGGACGAGCGTGGTCGGGGCGGTGCCGCCGAGGTAGACCGATCCCAGGTCCCGCACGTCCAGGGACAGGTCCGGCTCCCGGTCCGTCGGAACGCAGTCGGCCTTGCCGTCCCGGACGGTCAGCAGATGGCGGCCGTGCTCGCCGAGGAACGGATCCTCGACGTCGAGGACGAGCTCGCCGTCGGCGAACCAGCCGCGCGCGGTCAGCGCACGCGGGACGTCCAGCAGACGCACCCAGAGCCAGTCCATGTCGCCGCTCACCTCGCCCGCGCGGAAGTCCGCGAGCTGCCAGCGCAGCGGGTGCTGGGGCGGGACGTGCTTGAACACGACCCGCGAGACCAGGTCGTGGTTGAGCACGAACCGGGCCAGGGCCGTGAAGACGGCAGCGTCGGTCGCGATGGTCTCGTCGACCGTCAGAGTGGTCTCGGGCTCGCCGAGCGAGTAGCTGGCGTACCCGTCCGGGACGCCGTCGGCGTCACGATGGACGGCGACGTAGCGCGGCGCCGGAGAGATCGGGGGCTGCCCCGCGCGCAGGTCCCACCAGCGGTGCGGGCGGGACAGCGCTCCGGGCTGGGCGCGGCGGTACCGGTCGTAGATCTCTTCCAGGATCTCGCCGCACCCGGCGCTACGCAGCACCTCGACCGAGCCGTTGTCCGCACCGGTGTCCGGTGCGTCGGCCGTTGCGGACGCCCGGGGTGGAGCGAGGGCGGCCCGGTGGCGCGGCACCGTCAGCTCCTGAGTGTAGGTAGCCGGTCCGTAGCCGAACCTGCCGTAGATCGTGGCCTCGGAGGCGAGCAGCACCGAGAGGAACTCCCCGCGGGCCCGCAATTCACCGAGCTGATGCCGCATCATCGCGCTGAGCACGCCCTGGCGCCGGTGCGAGGGCAGGACGCCGACGGCCGTCACCCCGGGGGCCGGGACGATGGTTTCGCCGGGCAGGGTGAGCTCGAAGGAATGCGCGCCGGCGGTGCCGACGGGCCGACCGTCCGCCGTCAGGGCGAGCAGGCAGCGGTCCATTTCGAGCGCCGACCACCACTGCCCGCCACCCTCGACCGGGGTATCCGGGAAGCGCCCGAACGCGGCGTGGACGGTGTCTACGAAGACTTCGAGGTCCTCGTCGGTCGTGGGACGTATTTCCATCGCTGCCGCTGCCTCCTCGGGCCATCGGCACCACGGACGGTGGTGCCGATAGCAGCGTGCAGCGTCAACCTGTGGTGGAGGCAAGCGAATTAACGATCGCCCCACGCCCCCCACGGCCCGTCCCTCACGGCCCGTCGGGCACAGCCCGGTCAGGGCAGGATCTCGACGTACCCGTCGCTGCCGTGCACACGGATCCGCTGGCCGTCCCGGATCAGCCGGGTGGCCCGGTCGACGCCCACGACGGCCGGCAAGCCGTACTCGCGTGCGATCACCGCGCCATGGGTCATCAGGCCGCCCACCTCTGTCACCAGGCCCGCGATGCCGACGAAGAGGGGTGACCAACTGGGGTCCGTGAAGGCCGTGACCAGGATGTCGCCGGGCTCGAGATCGGCCTGCCCCATGTCGAGGATGACGCGGGCCCGCCCCTCGACGGTCCCGCCGGAAACCGGTAGGCCGATCAGGGCGCCGTCCGGCACGTCGTCGCGCCGGTACGCCCCGTTGACGGTCTCGCCCTCCGACGTGAGCACCCGGGACGGGGTGAGCGCGTGGTACGTCTGGAACGTCTCCTTGCGCTGGCGGACGAGCGCATCGTCCACCCGGTGCGAGCGAACGGCCTCGCGCAGCTCCTGGAACGTGAGGTAGAAGATGTCCTCCTTCTCCGGGAGCACCTTGGCCCGCACGAGGCGTTCGGCCTCCGCAAGCAGGGCCTGCTTGTAGACGAAGTAGCGGCTGACGATGTCGTACTTCGGGTACTCCCGGTAGCCGATGAAGGTGCGGACCCGCTCGATCATCCGCTGTGTCTCGTCGGCTTTGCTCTCCCCGTCGGGCAGGGCCCGCAGGCGGGTCAGCACGTCCTGTTCCTTCTTTGACGCCTCCTGCCGGCCGTGCTCGAAGCGCCGCTGGGCGGCGCCGGGTTCGAAGTTCCTGACGTTGTCGAGGATCGCCGGCACGAGTGTGCTGGGGCTCTCGCGCCACCGGGGCCTCGTGATGTCGATCTCGCCTGCGCAGCGCATGCCGTAGCGGTCGAGGTACTCCTCGATGGCGTCACGCGCTGTGGTCCCGCCCGCGTGTTTCGGCAGTTCGTCCAGGAAGTTGTCGTCCTCGACGCTCTGCAGGAACGTCACCACCTCCGGATGGGGGCGGATCACGTCCGCGACGTCGAGGAGCGCCAGGCCCATCTCCGACGTGACGTTGCCGGGGGCGGACAGGGTGAGCGTGTCAGCCGCGTTCTTCTCCCCCAGCCACTCGTGCAGCTTGTCGTTGAGCCACCACGTGGCTTCCATGCCCGCCATGATCGCCTGATGGCTGAGCGGATCGGTGAGGACTCGTTTGTGCTCCTGGAAGGCCTCCGTCAGGAAGTCGAACAGGGCAGGTCCGGTCTGCGTGGCGATGTCGCGCCGCAGTGCGGCGATGGACGCCTGGCTGCGCTCGATCAGCCCGTCGACGATGGCCGGATCGGTCTCGATCGGGGCGGGCGGGCCGCCGGCCGGGGATCCGCCGGGAGCCGGGTCCGGGAGCAGGGGGAGGAAGTCGTCGCGGTCGAGGACGGTCTCCAGCGCGTCCCGGGTCAGTGGATCGCCCCTTCCCACGAGGTCCAGGAGGCCGGCTCGGCCCTTGGGTGTGGACAGGGCTCGCGTGGCGTCGACGAACAGTCTCCCGCCGGCCTCGGTCATCGGCGCCATGGCCGTCAGCTTCCACATGGACAGCCCGAGGGGCTTCATGGGGTCGGTCATCATCTGCTGATGACCGACCGAGACGTAGATGCGATTCCCCTGGTCGGCGCCCTCTGGGATGGGGAACAGGGTCGTGATGGGCCGGCTCTGCACGATCTGGAAGTCGTCGTCGACCAGGCACCATTCGATGTCCTGGGGATGGCCGAAGTGTTCCTCGATCCGCCGCCCGAGATGGACGAGCCGCACGACCTGCGCATCTGTCAGTGCCGGCTGCTCCTGCCGCTGCGCGTCGATCTCCACCTCCTGTGTTCCGCCGGTCGGCAGGGCGTGGACGGCGCGCTGTTTGGCGGCGATCGTCTTCGCGACGACTTCGCCGTGACGCACCTTGAAGACGTCCGGGTTCACCAGGCCGGAGACCAGGGCCTCACCAAGACCGAAGCCGGCGTCCACGGTGGCGACCTTGCGGTTGCCCGTGACGGGGTCGGCGGTGAAGAGGATGCCCGACGCGTGCGGGAAGACCATCCGCTGCACGACCACGGCCATGTCGACCGTACGGTGGTCGATGCCGTTGTGCTGACGGTAGGTCACGGCCCGTTCGGTGAACTGCGAGGCCCAGCACCGGCTGACGTGCCGGAGGATCGCCGTGGGCCCCACGATGTTCAGGTAGGTGTCCTGCTGGCCGGCGAAGGAGGCCGTCGGCAGGTCCTCCGCCGTCGCGCTGGAGCGGACGGCGCAGGGGGTCTGCTCGCCGAGTCGGGAGAGCGCGCCGGTGATCGCCGCGGCGAGATCGCCCGGGATGGTGATCCCTTCGATGGTCCGGCGGATCTGCGCGCTGAGTGTGCGCAGTGCCTCCCGGTCGTCGGGGTTCAGGCGCGACAGCCGATCCAGCAGTTCCTCGACCGACGGCGCTTGCCCCATGATCTGCCGGAAGGCGTGTGTCGTCACGCAGAAGCCGCCGGGCACGCGGATGCCGTCGATCCTCGCCAGCGCGCCCAGGTGCGCGCCCTTGCCGCCGACGAGCGCGAGCTGCGTCTCGTCCACCTCTTGAAGGTCCAGCACGTACTGCTCGGTCATCGCGATACCTCCGGTTCTGCCGTACCGCTGGTCGAGCAGGTCTCAATCTCCGACACACGCACCTCGTGTCCCCGTTTCCGCAGGTTGTGGCTTCGGCCGATGATTCTGCGCCGAGACCCGGGCCTTGCCGCAAGCCCCCCGGTGCGCTATAAGTTAGGAGAGGCAAGGAGAGATCTCCTTGCCTTTGTGCTTTCCGGAGCGCCGGACCAGAGCGCTCGACGGGACCACTGGCCCGGGCGGCTGGAACCGAGCGGTTGCCGGCGCGGCGGCTGTTACTGTGCCAGCGACGTTGACCTTGTATCGAGGAGTCACAGACGTGGTGGGTGAAGACGACATCTCGGGGTGAGACCCGGATCTGACGGCCGCCGGGCGCGCTGAGGAAGCGCCGCCGAGGTGGCCGGTTCGTCGTATCTCCTTTCCCACGTCTGCCCAGGGCAGAGCTCTCTCTGTCCGTAGTACCCCGAGGTCATCTCCATGCCGGACGCCTCCGTCGTGTGCTCGAGTCTGTCCTTCTCCTGGCCCGACGACACCCCTGTCTTCAGCGATCCGTCCTTCACCGTCACGACCGGCCGTACGGGCCTGGTCGCCCCGAACGGTGCGGGCAAGAGCACGCTGCTCAAGTTGATCGCCGGTGAACTCCGGCCCCGTACCGGCTTGCTGTCGGTCGACGGGACGCTGGACCACCTTCCGCAGAGCCTCCCCCTGACGGGCAGCCTGGTCGTCTCCGAGGTGCTCGGCGTCGACGCTGTGATCCGCGCCCTGGACGCCGTCGAGTCCGGGGACGTCAGCGAGGGTGAACCGCCGGCGCGTCCGGCGGACGGCACGCTCACCGGGACGGGAGTTCCCGAGGTGTGAGCCGTCGGCGTGTGCAGTGGCCCGCGTCTGCGGCCGTGCGCCCGGCGGGCCGACCACCGATCACTCCTGGACGGATACCTGTGCCCCAGCATGCCCTGCTCGCCCACGACCTCGTCCGCTCCCTGGGCGGCCGACGTGTCCTCGACGGTGTCTCCCTGACCGCCTCCCCCGGCCACCGGATCGGCCTCATCGGGGAGAACGGCGTCGGCAAGTCCACTCTGCTGAGGTTGCTCGGCGGCCTGGACGAACCCGATGCGGGAACCGTCTCCCGCCCCGACGGCCTCGGTTTCCTCCACCAGGAGATGCCGTTCGACGCCGCGGCGACCATCGCCGCGGTGCTGGACGAAGCCCTGCGCGAGGCTCGCGAGGACCTCGCGGAGCTGGAACGGCTCGGCGAGGAACTCGCCCGGGTCCCGGAGGACGACCCCGGTCACCGGGCACTCCTCGACGCCTACGGCAGGCGGCTGGAGCAAGCCCAGGACCGCGAGTCCTGGGACGCCGACCGCCGCGCCGTCCTGGTGCTGGACGGCCTGGGTCTCGGCGCGCTCGGGCACCACCGCACGCTCGGCTCGCTCTCGGGTGGTCAGCGGGGCCGGCTGGCCCTGGCCGCCCTGCTGGTGCGGCGGCCTCCGGCGCTGCTCCTGGACGAGCCGACCAACCACCTCGACGACAGTGCTGCCGCCTTCCTCGAGGAACAACTCCGCGCTCTTCCCGGGGCCGTCGTGCTCGCCAGTCACGACCGTGCCTTCCTCGACGCCGTCTGCACCGACCTGATCGACCTCGACCCGGCGGTGGACGGCCCGGTCCGCTACGGCGGCGACTACAGCGCCTACCTGGGCGAGAAGCGCGCGGAACGGCAGCGCTGGGAGCGGCGGTACACCGAGGAACAGGAGGAGTTGGCGGAGCTGCGGCACTCGGCGGGGGTGACCGCGCGCCGCGTCGCCCCGGACCGGGCTCCGCGAGACAACGAGAAGATGGGCTACGGGCACCGGGCGGGCCGGGTCCAGAGCCAGATCTCCCGCCGTGTGCGCAACGCGGCCCGTCGGCTGGAGGAACTGGAGCGCGCCCAAGTCGCCGAGCCGCCCCGGCCGCTGCGCTTCGCGGCCGGGGAACTCGCCGCGCGTGCGCAGGAGAGCGAGCGCCCCCTGGTGTCCGTACGAGACGTGCGGGTGGCCGGCCGGCTCGCCCTGGACGGCCTGGCGGTGGCAGCGGGCGACCGGCTCCTGGTCACGGGCGGCAACGGGGCGGGCAAGTCGACGCTGCTCGCCGTACTCGCCGGGCGCCTTCCGGCCGAGGGTGAGGTGCACAGGCGGGCCGGGCTGACGGTGGGGCTGCTCACTCAGGACACCGAGTTCGAGCGACTCGACCGCACGGTCCGGGACACCTACGCGCTGGCGGTGGGGCCGGAACGGGCCGAGAAGGTGCCGATCGGCTCGCTCGGTCTGATGCACGAGGCGGACTTGGCCAAGCCCGTCGGGCACCTGTCCGTGGGGCAACGCCGCCGTCTGGCCCTGGCGCTGCTCGTGGCCCGCCCGCCGCACCTGCTGTTGCTCGACGAGCCCACCAACCACCTCTCCCCACGGCTGTGCGATGAGCTGGAGGAGGCGCTGGGCACCGCGGGCCCGGGCGCGATCGTGGTCGCCAGTCATGACCGCTGGCTGCGCCGACGGTGGCGGGGCCGGGAGCTGCGTCTGGGGCCGGATCGTGAGGAGCAGGAGGAGGTCCGGTACTGAGCCGGGGCAGCCTTCACGTAGCCCTACAGGCCACGTGACGCATTCCTCCAGGCACAGGTCGAGCGCGAGGCACGAGGAGTGCTTCCATGGGCCTTCGGGGCCGTACGCGTTCGCTCCGCCGCCCTGTGTGGCGTTGGCCCCTTCGACCGTGCCTTTGCCCGTCGCGCGTCACCTGTCCAACCGGTGACGCTTCCCCGTGAGCACATCAGACGGTGATGGTCTTGTACTCGGTGCAGGTCCCGAGGCCCACGGCGCCGTACCCGCAGATAGGCGTCGGCTGCCGAATCAGGCCCGCCGGCCGGCCCGGGTGAACCATCCCGCCGAGCCGTTCTCCTGGGAGATCAAGTGCGCGACCTGTCCGCGTCCTCCTCGCGCAGCGCGCTTCCTCCGGATCAGGGCGAGCGTTGCGACCATCCATCTGCCACATTGATGTATCACTTAACGTGGGCACTGCCACACGGATGCGCGATCGACGGCACGGAAAGCAGCTGAAACGGCACGTGGCCGGGGAGGGGTGTCACCCTCCCCGGCCACGTCGGCGTTCAGGACTGGCCGCGCCTGGGCAACCGCCAGTTCGGGCGCGGGAAGTGGCAGGTGTAGCCCTCCGGATAGCGCTGGAGGTAGTCCTGGTGCTCCGGCTCGGCGTCCCAGAACGGCCCTGCCGCCACCACCTCGGTCACCACCGGCCCCGGCCACAGACCGGACGCCTCGACGTCGGCGATGGTGTCCTGCGCGACGCGGCGCTGCTCGTCGTCGAGGTAGAAGATGGCGGAGCGGTAGCTCAGGCCGATGTCGTTGCCCTGCCGGTTGCTCGTGGTCGGGTCGTGGATCTGGAAGAAGTACTCCAGGATCGCGCGATAGTCGGTCGCGGTCGGATCGAACACGATCTCGATCGACTCCGCGTGCCGTCCGTGGTCACGGTAGGTGGGGTGCGGCTTGTCGTTGTCACCGCTGTAGCCGACCCGGGTGCGGATCACGCCGGGGAGCGACCGGATCAGCTCCTGCATGCCCCAGAAGCACCCACCCGCCAGCAGTGCCCTCTCCTCGACATCACTCATGGCGCATCACCTTTCCTGCCCGTGTCCGTCCCTGCGGGACCAGCCTCGCACATGCGCTCCCCTTACGCCGTCACCATCTCGACAGGTGACTGGCACCTCGCTCGCACTCGGCAAACAAATGCTACGCCGCCGTAGCATTTAGCACCCAGTTCGCGACATCGGAGAGGCGCTAGGTGCCGCAGGTTCCACAGGAGCTGGCTAGACTCGGCGGCGTGAGAGCTGACGCAGCGCGCAATCTGGAAGCCGTCCTGACGACGGGGGCACGCATGCTCGCCGCCGACCCCGGTGCGAGCATCGCGAACATCGCCACCGAGGCGGGTGTGGACCGGCGTACCGTCTACCGGCGGTTCGCCTCCCGCGAGGATCTCCTCGCCGCGATCTACGCCTCCCGCCTCGCGGCCATCGAGGACGCCATCGAGGACGCCCGGCTGCGCGAGGCCCCCGTCGCCGTCGCCCTGCACCGCTACGTCGAGAACATCATCGCCGTCAACCGCACCTGGCCGGTCGACCTCGCCCGCATGCTCGCCGACGACGTCCGCGCCCGCCGGGAGGCTTCGATGCGCGAGGTCGACGCCTTCCTCGAACGTGCCGTGGCCGAGGGACTCCTGCGCTCCGACCTCCCTCAGGGATGGGCGAGCGCGCTCCTGCCGCAGCTCATGCACCTCGCGTCCCGGCAGATGCCCGGGCTGAGCCCGGCACAGGCGGCGGACGTCGTGGTCGACACGCTGCTACGCGGCCTCGGAGCGGCCTGACGCGTGGGGTGACACGCAGGCCGGATCGCGGCGGATGGCCGAGAATCCCAGGGTGATCGCGAGCGAGGCAGAGGACCGCCGGGGACCGATACGCGCCAATGTCATCTTCCAGCACCGCGAAAACGGTCGGCAGCGTTCCGCCGGCACGGTGGGCCCGGATGCCGCCGACTGCCTGGGCGAATACCGACTCCGCCGCTCCTTCATATTTTCGACACACCTTGAACACGCCCTGAGCACTTCCAGCCGCATGGCGAGGAGCCTCGCACCGGGGGGCAGACGCTCCGCCCGGCCCCTGCCTAGCCTCCCAGGCCATGCGATCACCCCTGATGAGACGTTTCGGCCTCGGTGTCGTCCTTGCCCTCGCCCTGGCCGTGTTCGGCCTGGCCCCCGGCGCGAGTGCGGCGGACCCGGCGCCGGCGGAGCTGACCTTCGCCACCGACAGCGCGACCACCACGCCCGGCGGCTCGGTCAAGCTGTCGATGACCATCAAGAACAACAACACCTACGACGTCTGGTTCGTGTACCAGACGATCGAGCCGACCTGGCTGACCACCCAGCGCCCCGACCTCAAGTACAGCTTCTCCGGGTGCAGCCTCACCACCGCCGACGGCCCCGCCCCGTGCACCGGCACCGGCCCGGCCAACCTCGGCGGCAACTACGGCGCCACCATCCCGCCCGGCCAGAGCCGTACGGTCACCCTGACGCTGGACGTCGCGGCCGACTCCGGCTGCAACGGCAACATCGGCTTCTACTCGTACTTCTACGCCGAGTTCAGCGACTCCACGAACGTCAGCGGCGGCCCGGTGTACACGCCCGTGACGCGAGTGCTCTGCGCCTGACACTCCGTCCGGAGCCGACGGCGGTGACCTGAAAACCTCCATGCCCAGGCAGCCGCCCCGGTCTGGACCACTGGCACTCCGACCGGCGGGCCCCACAGGCCCGCCGGTGCGCCGCTCAGGCCCCGGACCAGCGTCCCGGGCCCCCGCGCCCACCTGCTCCGACGCCGGGCCGCGACCGGGAACGGCTCATTTCGCTTTCGGAAGCACCCCTTTCGACACCTGCGCTTTTCCGTCATGTTCCGCAACATGACCGCGAAATCTCCACACAGACATCACTATGTGACGCGAACGGATGCGTGACGAACTGGCTTCTGAGGGGGACGCCGGCGGCACGCAAGGGGGTGCGTCCGCTCCGCGGAGCAGTGCTCACCCCTGCCCGGGGAGGGGACCTCACCGCATGAAGCGGACCACACGCACCACCGTGCTCACGGTGGGCGCGCTCATCGCCGCACTGGGCCTGCCGGCCGGCGCGGCACACGCCGACACCGCGCCCCGCATCGATCTGCGGGTGCTGGTGGTGAGCGACGGCGGCCCGTCGACCGACGCCATAGCCGCCGAACTGGCGGCGGCGGGTACGCCGTACACCCGGATCGACCTCACGCGGTCCGGCCGGACCGTGATCGACGCCGACTTCCTCGCGGACACCGTGGACGGCCGGCCGCGCGCCAAGTTCCAGGCCGTCGTGCTGCCCAACGACAACCCGTTCCCGGCCGGCTCGTCCGAGATGGCGGCCCTGGCGGCGTACGAGCGGACGTACGACGTGCCCCAGGTCGACGCCTACACCTACGCGCGTCCCGAAGCCGGTCTGCAGTACCCGGTCCACGGCGGCTACTCCGGCAGCATCGACGGCAAGCGGGCGGAGGTGACCGCCGCCGGCACGTCGGGCCCCTTCGGCTATCTCGACGGGGCGGTGCCCTTCGAGGACAACGACCCGGCGATCGGCGAGAGTTACGCCTACCTGTCGAAGCCCGTGGCCGGGGCCGATTTCACCCCGTACGTCGAAGCGGCGATCCCCGGGCAGTCGGCCAAGGGCACGCTGGTGGGCGAGTACCGGCACGACGGTCGGCGCGAGCTGGTCGTCACCTTCGTCTACAACCAGTACCAGCAGCAGTTCCGGCTCCTGGCCCGCGGCATCGTGGAGTGGATGACCGGCGGCGTGCACCTGGGCGCCTCGCGGAACTACTTCGCCGTCCACGTGGACGACGTGTTCGCGGCGGACGACCGGTGGAACAGCCGGCTCAACTGCACGCCCGGTGACGTCGACTGCACGGACCCCACGGCGACGCCCGACCCGATCCGGATGACACCCTCCGACGTCGACCACGCCGTCGACTGGCAGAACAGCAAGAAGTTCACCCTCGACTTCGCCTACAACGGCGCGGGCAGCGCCGACCACCGCGAGGACAACAACGGCGCCGACCCGCTCGCCGACCGGCTGATCGCACGGCGGGGCGAGTTCCGGTGGATCAACCACACCTACTCGCACCCCTTCCTCGGCTGTGTGCAGGACACGTCCGTGGTGCCCTGGAAGTGCGCGACCGACGCCGACGGCAGCACCCGGTGGATGAGCCGCAACGACATCTCCGACGAGATCGCCATCAACCGCGTCTGGGGCGTGAGCGCCGGACTGCCGCTGGTGAACAGCGAGTTGGTCACCGGCGAGCACTCGGGCATGAAGGTCCTGCCGCAGCAGCCCGAGGACAACCCCAACCTGGCGCTCGCCCTCGACGACAACGCCATCGCCTGGCTCGGCTCCGACAACTCCCGTGAGCCCGGCCAGCGCCGGGTCGGTCCGTCCACGACCGTGCCCCGCTACCCGATGAACGTCTTCTACAACGCCGGCCGGGCCGCCGAGCAGGTCGACGAGTACAACTGGATCTACACCAGCCGCGCTCAGGGAGGCAGCGGCATCTGCGACGACAATCCGGCCACCACCACCTGTCTGCCGGCGCCGCTGGACACCGCCACGGGCTACGCCGACCACATCGTGCCGCTGGAGACGCGGATCGCCCTCGGGCACGTCCTGGCCAACGACCCCAAGCCGCACTTCATCCACCAGTCCAACCTGGCCGAGGACCGCATCGCCTATCCCGTGCTCGACGGCGTCCTGAACGGCTACGGGGCACTGTTCTCCGAGGACACCCCCTTGGTGAACCTGCGGATGCGCGACATCGGCGCGGAACTCGAGCGCCGAGCGAAGTGGCAGGCCGCGATCGGAGCCGGAGAGATCACCGCCTACCGCATCGGCGGCACGGTGACCGTCGACGCGCCGGACGGACTGGCGGTCACCGCGACCCTGCCCACCGGCACCACGCTGGCCGGTGCCGCGTTCGGCGAGGCCTACGCCGGGTCGGTGTCCGGCTGGACGCCCTCCACGGGCGCGCCGCTCGCGCTCACCCTGCCGGCCTCCGTCGTGGCTCCGGCCGCCGACGCCGCCGGCGAGACCGCCCCGGCCACCAAGCCTGCCCCGGACACCCGTGTCCCCGCGGGCGTCACCGACCCGGTGGGTCGCGGCACAGACGGCTGAACGGCGCATCCGCGCACGACCTGAAGGTCCTGGCCGCCCCGCGGCGGCCAGGACCGGCCCGAACCACCCCACACCTCGGCCGTGGAGCACATCGATGCCCGTTCCTCAGGGCGCGCGCCGTACCGGAGCGACGCGCGTCACCCTGCTCACCGAAGGCACCTACCCGCACAGCCACGGAGGCGTCAGCGTCTGGTGCGACCAGCTCGTCCAGGGCATGCCCGACCTGGACTTCGACGTCATCGCCGTCACCGGCACCGGCCGTGAGCCGGTCGTCTGGGACCTGCCCGCGCACGTCGCCGGCGTGCTGTCCGTCCCCATGTGGGGCGCCCCGCCCGAGGGCCGCCCGCCCCGGGGCCGGTCCCGCAACCAACTCGCCGCCGCCTACGAGCGTTTCCTGACCGCGCTGCTCGACCCGCGCGCCGAGGACGGGTTCGCGCCCGCCCTGTACGCGCTGGCACGGGCCGCGTCGGACGGAACGCTGAGCCCCTTCCTGCGCGGGGACCGGGTGATCGCGATCCTCACCGCGCTGTGGAACCGCCCCGGTCTCGCCGTGCGCGAGGCGCGGCCGACCCTGCACGACGCCCTCACCGCGACCGCCCTGCTGGAACACGCCCTGCGCCCACTGGCCGCCCCGGCGCCCGAGAGCGGGGTCGCGCACGCGGTGAGCGGAGGAGTCGCCGTCCTGCCGGGCCTCGCCGCCCTCGAACAGCACGGCGTCCCCCTGCTGTTGACCGAGCACGGGGTCTATCTGCGTGAGCGCTACGTCGGTTACCGCACCGCGCCCTACCGCTGGCCGGTGAAGGCCGTCGTCCTCGGATTCTTCCGGTTGCTCGCGCAGGAGAGCTACCGCCGGGCCGCCCTGATCACACCCGGCAACCGCTACAACCGGCTGTGGGAGGAGGAGGGCGGCGCCGACCCGGAGTCGATCCGCACGGTCTACAACGGCGTCGACCCCGCCGCGTTCCCGGCGGCCGGGCCCGAACCGGACTCCCCCACCCTCAGCTGGGCCGGCCGTGTCGACCCCATCAAGGACCTGGAGACCCTCGTCCGGGCCTTCGCCCTGGTCCGTGACCGGCTCCCGCACGCGCGGCTGCGGTTGTTCGGCGGGACCCCGCGGGGCGGAGAGGCCTACCGGGAGCGCTGCGAGGCGCTGGCCGCCGACCTCGGGCACGCCGACGCCGTCACCTTCGAAGGGCGCGTCGACGACATCAAGGACGCCTACGCCGCCGGGAACGTCGTGATGCTCTCCAGCATCAGCGAGGGCTTCCCCTTCACCCTGATCGAGGCCATGTCCTGCGGACGGGCGACCGTCTCCACGGACGTGGGCGGTGTCCGCGAGGCCGTCGGTGACACCGGGCTGGTGGTGCCACCGCGCGATCCGGCGGCGATGGCCGCGGCCGCGCTGGAGCTGCTGGGCGATCCCGGTCGGCGCAGGGCCATGGGTGAGGCGGCCCGGCTGCGGGTCATCGAGCAGTTCACCCTCCGGCAGACCATTGACACGTTTCGGTCCGTCTACCTGGAACTGGCCCATCCGAGCCAGGAGTTGACGATCGTGCCGACGGTCGGGCTGTCCGCGCCGGTCGTCCACGACACCGGAAGCCTCGCGCTGTGAGCGGGCCGATGTCCCTCGAACCCGGGGGCGCGGAGCAGGACACGCTCGCCATCCGGCTGGCCGGTCCCCACCCGTCGCGCCGTCGGCCGCGCTGGGCCCTGGACGACACCACGCTCGCCATCCGGCTGCCCCGGCAGGGCCCCGACGAGGAGGCGGTCAGTGAACTCGCCGCCGAACTCGCCGACCGCATAGGCCCCGCCGTCCACCCCTACGAGGTGGCGGCACTGCTGGAGGCGGAGGGACTGTCCGCCTCGCTGATCAACGAACGCTACGGCCACCCGAACCTGTTCTCCCTGGCCTCCGCCCTCTACGAGCGGGTGCCGCGCACCTTCCCCGAACCCGCCCCGGCGGCCGACCCCTGGCGTCCCGACACCCTGCGCTGTCTGCTGCGGGGGGTGCTGTTCGCCCTGCCGGGGCTCGCCTACCTGTTGACCGCGCCGCTGTGGCACGCCGGCGGGTACGCCCCCGCCCTCATCGTGGCCGGGCTCGTCTCCTGGGCGTGGGGGCAGGCGCTCGGCCACCGCGCGCACCTGCGGATGGCGACCGGACGCCGGGAGGCGGGCCGTACTCTCCTGTTCGGCGCGCCCGTGGGAGCGGTAGTGGCCACGGTGGCCGCCGCGCTGCCCGCCGAGGGCGGACCGGTGACCCTGGTGGCGGCCGCGCAGTCCTCTTACCTGGCGGCCGCCGGTGTCCTGCTGGTGCTGGGCCGGGAACGGCTGCTGCTGGCCGCGCTCAGCCCGCTGCTCCCGGGAGCGGCCGTCCTGCCCTGGTGGGAGCCCGGCGCCGCGCTCCGGGCCGGGCTGCCCCTGCTGGCGCTGCTCGCCACGCTCACCGTCACCGGCTGGGTCCTGCGGGGCGCCCTCGCCCTCCCGGCCGTCACCGACGCGACCCGCCCGCGGCTGCTGTGGTCGCTGCCGTACGGCCTGTTCGGGCTGGCCGCCGGCGTGCTGGTGCTGCTGGGAGGGCGGGAGGAGCCGTACGCGGTGATCGTGCTGACGCTGAGCATGGGGCCGGCGGAATGGCTGCTGTACCGCTACCGGGGGCTGTCGGTCGCCGCGCTGCGGGCCACCGCCACGCCGGCCGGGTTCCTGCTGCGCTCGGCCGGCATCCTCGGCCTCTGTCTGCTCGCCTATCTCGCGCCGCTGCTGCCCGCGGCCCTGCTCACCGGCTCCGACCCGGGCGCCCTGCTGCTGCTCGCCGCAGTCCTGTGGACCGCGCTGCTGCTCCAGGCGTTCGGGGCGGCCTGGTCGTCGGCCGGGATCTGCCTGGCGGCGGCCGCCGGGGCCGGAGCGGTCGTCCTGTTCCGGCTGCCGCCGGGCGCCGCCCTGGCCCTGCCACTCGCCTGCGGCGCCGCCGCCCTGTGTCTGGCGGCGTGCGCGCTGCGGCTGCTCGGCCGGCCCGCACCGCATGCCTGAGCCCCACCCCGCTCCCCCGCTCGCATCCCACCCAACCGAAGGGACACCGCAGTTGACCTCCGCACCGCTCGCCGCCGTCACCGGAGCCGAGGGCTTCATCGGCTCGCACCTCACCGAGGCACTGGTCGCCTCCGGCCACCGGGTCCGGGCCATGGCCCAGTACAACTCCTTCTCCTCCTACGGCTGGCTGGAGACCCTGCACCCGGACGTCCTGGACCAGGTGGAGATCGTCCTCGGCGACGTCCGTGACCCCGGCTCCGTCCGCGGCCTCCTCGAAGGCGCCGACACCGCCTACCACCTGGCCGCCCTGATCGCGATCCCGTACTCCTACCAGGCCCCGCACAGCTACGTGGACACCAACGTCACCGGCACCCTCAACGTGCTGGAGGCCGTGCGCGCCCTCGGCACGCCCCGGCTGGTGCACACCTCCACCAGCGAGACGTACGGCACCGCGCAGACCGTGCCCATCACCGAGGACCACCCCATCAACACCCAGTCCCCGTACGCCGCTTCGAAGGCGGGGGGAGACCGGCTGGCCGACAGCTACCACGCCAGTTTCGACACCGCAGTGGTCACCCTGCGGCCCTTCAACACCTTCGGGCCGCGCCAGTCGATGCGTGCGGTCATCCCCACCGTCATCGGGCAGGTCGCGGCGGGAGAGCGCACCATCACCCTCGGCGACCTGCGTCCCACCCGGGACTTCACCTTCGTCAAGGACACCGCGCAGGCCTTCCTCGCCGTCGGCACCGCGCCCGCCGGGCAGGTCGTGGGCCGTACCTTCAACGCCGGGACCGGTGGGGAGATCTCGGTGGGCGACCTGGTCGCGCTGATCGGCAAGGTGATGGACACCGCCCTCGATGTCCGCGAGGACACCGCCCGCATCCGTCCCGCGAACTCCGAGGTGATGCGGCTGGTCGCGGACGCGAGCCGGCTCGCCGCCGCCACCGGCTGGCAGCCCGCGCACACCCTGGAGGAAGGCCTGGCGGCCACCGTGGAGTTCTTCCGCGACCCGGCCAACCTCGCCCGCTACAAGACCGGCATCTACAACATCTGACACCGCACAGCGGATCTCGTCCGTCACGTCCGCGCACGTCCACGAAGCGTTCACGAAGGAGGAGCCCATGCACGCAGTGATCCTGGCGGGAGGCAAGGGCGTCCGGCTGCGGCCGTACACCACCGCGCTGCCCAAGCCGCTCGTGCCCATCGGCGACCAGCACGCCATCCTGGAGATCGTGCTGCGCCAGCTGTCCACGGCCGGTTTCACCAGCTGCACCATCGCCATCGGCCACCTCGGCGAGATCATCCGCGCCTACGTCGGCGACGGCTCCCAGTGGGGCCTGGCCGTCGACTACGCCACCGAGGAGAGCCCGCTGGGCACCATGGGCCCGCTGCTCACCCTGCGCGACCGCCTGCCCGAGACGTTCCTGGTGATGAACGGCGACGTCCTCACCGACCTCGACTACGCCGACGTCCTGCGCCGGCACCGCGCGTCCGGGGCCCCGCTGACCATCGCGACGTACGCCCGCAAGGTGCACATCGACTTCGGGGTGCTGACCACCGACTCCAGCAAGGTCGTCGCGTTCACCGAGAAGCCGAGCATGGACTACCGCGTGTCCATGGGGGTCTACGGCCTGTCCCGCACCACCCTCGACGGCTACACGCCCGGACTCCCGCTCGGTTTCGACGAGTTGGTGCTCGACCTGCTCAAGACCGACGACAAGCCGCACGCCTACGATTTCGACGGGTACTGGCTGGACATCGGCCGCCCGGACGACTACGACCGGGCCAACGCCGAGTTCACCACCCGCAAGTCGCTTCTGCTCAAGGGAGCCTGAGCACGCCATGCGCATTCTCGTCCTGGGCTCCACCGGCTATCTGGGCGCGCACGTCGCGGAGCGGCTGCGCGCCCTGCCGGGCGCGCAGGTCCTCGTCGGCGGCCGGTCACCGGCCGCCGATGTCGAAGTCGATCTCGCCCGCGCCCGCCCGGAGCAGCTGGCGAAGGCCCTCGCGTCGGCCGCGCCCGACACGGTCGTCAACTGCGCGGGCGCGACCGGCGGCGACGCCGTCACGCTCGCCGAGGTCAACGCGCGCGGTCCCGCGGTGCTGTGCGCGGCGCTGCGCGAGGCGTCACCCGCGGCCCGTCTGGTGCACCTGGGCTCGGCCGCCGAGTACGGCCCGGGCACGCCGGACACCCCGGTGACGGAGTCGGCGGCCACCCGCCCGGTCGGCCCCTACGGTGCGACCAAGCTCGCGGGCACGGTCGCGGTGACCTCCTCCGGCCTGGACGCGGTGGTGCTGCGGGTGGGCAACCCGGTGGGACCCGGAGCGCCGCCCACCGGGCTGCCCGGCCGGATCGCCGCGCTGCTGCGCGAGGCCGGCCCCGATGCGAAGGCGGTGCTGCGGCTCGGCGACCTGTCCGCCCACCGCGACTTCGTCGACGTGCGCGACGTGGCGCGGGCGGTGGTCCTCGCGGCCACGGCTCCGGGCCCACTGCCGCCCGTCCTCAACCTCGGCGGGGGCCGGGCCGTCCCGGTGCGCGACTTGGTGCTCGGTCTGGCCGGCCTGGCAGGCTTCCGGGGCCGGATCGAGGAGGGTGCGGCGAGCCCGGTCGGTTCGGCCCGCTCCGCGCAGGTGTCGTGGCAGTGTTCGGACATCTGCGCCGCCGCGGAGGCCCTGGGGTGGCGTCCGGCGCACTCCCTGGACGACGCGCTGGCCGCCCTGTGGGAAGGCGGCGGCACGCCGTGAGCCTGCTGATCCCGCTGTACGTCCATCCGGCCGAGGACCCGGGTGCCTGGCACCGGCTGATCACCGAGGCGACCCGCACCTACGGCGTCGTTCTCAACCCGGCGAGCGGTCCGGGCGAGGCCCCCGACCCGGCGTTCACCGCGGCGGCCGGTGCGCTGCGGGCCGCGGGGGCGCGGCTGCTGGGCTACGTCGACACCGACTACGGGGTGCGTGACCCCGCGGAGATCGCCGAGGACGTACGGCGGCACCGCGAGTGGTACGCGGCGGACGGCTGCTTCCTGGACCGGGTGACGGCGACGGCGGACGGGCTGCCGGCCTGCCGTCGGCTGGTGCGGACGCTGCGCCGGCTGGGCGTGGGTACGGTCGTCCTCAACCCCGGCGTCCACCCGGCCTCGGGATACGCCCGCCTCGCCGACCTGACCGTCACCTTCGAGGGGCACTGGTCGACGTACGTCTCCGCCTTCAGCCGGCCGGGGTGGACCGCACGACACGCACCCGAGGGGCTGTGCCATCTCGTGTACGGCGTGCCCGAGGCGCTCGTTCCGCTGGCCGTTCGCACGGCGCACGAGCGCGGAGCGGCGGTCTGCGGCCCGGTGACGGGCGAACCACCCAACCCCTGGGCCCAGTTGACGCCGGCTCTCACCGGGGCCGGTCGATGAGCGGGCGAGTCCTTTCCCGCGCGGCCCTGCTGACCGCGTTGACGGCCGCGGCGCTGACGGGCTGCTCCGGCGGCGCCGCGCCACCCGGCGAGGCGCACGGTACGGCCTCGCCCACGCGGGCCGTGTGGAAGCCCCGTCCGGGTCTCGCCTGGCAGTGGCAGCTCGACGGCAGGGTCGACGCGTCGGCCGACGTGCCGGTCTACGACATCGACGGCTTCGAGAACTCCGCCGCGGACGTGGCCCGACTGCACCGCGCGGGGAGGAAGGTCATCTGTTACGTCAATGTGGGCGCGTGGGAGGACTTCCGGCCGGACCGGGACGCCTTCCCCCGTTCGGTTCTCGGCGAGCCCAACGGGTGGTCGGGCGAGCGGTGGCTGGACATCCGGCGGTTGTCCGTCCTGCGGCCGATCATGGAACGCCGCTTCGACATGTGCCGCGACAAGGGCTTCGACGCGGTGGAGCCCGATCTGGTGGAGGGCTACGGCAACGACACCGGCTTTCCGCTCACCGCGCGTGACCAGCTCACGTACAACCGCTTGATCGCGGACATCGCCCACGAGCGGGGGCTGTCGGTGGGGCTGAAGAACGACCTTCCCCAGATCCCCCAGCTCGTGGGCCACTTCGACTTCGCGGTCAACGAAGAGTGCGCCCAGTACGACGAGTGCGGTGAGCTCTCCCCGTTCATCGAGGCGGGCAAGGCGGTGTTCCACGTGGAGTACAAGGAGCCGCGGAGCAGCTTCTGTGCCGAGTCCCGCCGACTGAGGCTGTCGTCGATGCGCAAGGAGCCGGAACTCGGGGTGTGGCGGAGTCCTTGCTGACAGCGCGGGCAGTAATCCCCGGCAGCACTGGCGGGCAGGCTGCCTCGCGAGCGCGGGATCGGACACCTGCTCCCGCAGGAGGAAGGCCTGGTGTGCGGGGCGGACAACGACTGAACAGACCCTGAGGGCTCCCTTCCCGTACGTACGGGAAGGGAGCCCTCAGGGTCTACTCGGATGTATTCGGGGGCGTCTGCCAGCGACCGGTCAGGCGTGGCGGTGCGAGCGCCGGTTGCCGGCGATGACGCGGTACAGGGCGAGCAGGATGAGGGAGCCGACGATCGCGGCGATCCACGTGGACAGGTCGAAGAACCCGTCGATGGAGTCCACACCGAAGATGACCTTGCCGAGCCAGCCGCCGAGCAGACCACCGACGATGCCGATGAGCATGGTGATGATGATGCCGCCCGGGTCCTTGCCCGGCATCAGTGCCTTGGCGATCGCGCCGGCGAGGAGCCCGATGATGATCCAAGCAATGATGCCCATGGTGCGTCTCCGCTTCGTCGTATAAGGATTCTGTTAAGTCATCGGGTGCGCCGATCCCGCCCGCCCAAACGTCTCCGTCGTGTATCAGCTCTGCGGGCCCTGTTCCGACGCCCGTTGACGGGTGGTCCGCCGGGAACCGTCGAGGGCGGCGACCGCGCGCACGGCATCCGCGACGGCCGGGGAGTCCTTTCTCAAGATCGCACCGTGGTTGGCGGCGACCTTGACGCTGTCGATGTTCGCGTTGCGAGCGGTCACCGCCTCCAGGCTGGTGCGGATCCGTTCCTGCTCGTCACCGCGGCTTCCGAACGACGTTCCCGAAGCGACGACGTACCGCACCGGGACGGTGATGCCGTCCAGCACGGGGCCCAGCTCATGCGTGCGGGAGAGCCTGCCGAGCTCGATGTTGCTGTTCGCCTGCTCCTCGGCGGTCATCCGCGGGGTGAGTCCCGTCGGGCGCAGCAGCGGCAGCACCCACCCCATCCGCCAAAACAGCTTCCGTATCCGCTGCTCCATGGCGTCGTCGAGCCAGTCGTAGGGAAACGCGCCGTCGACGAGGATCGCGCCCACGGTGCGGTCCGGATTGCGTCCGGCCCAGTGCGCCGCGACGACCGCTCCGTAGGACCAGCCCACCAGGAGCGCCCGGTCCACGCCTCTGGCCGCGAGGACGGCGTCGACGTCCCGGACGGCCGCCTCGAAGGAATAGTCCGCCGAACGCTTCGACTTGCCGCGGGCCCGCTCGTCGTAGGTGATGTGCCGCCACCCCGGCCCCAGTTCGGCGAGGGTGTGCCGCCAGTACCCCTGAGTGGCGAACTGGCCGTTGAGGTAGACCACCGGAGTACCGGGGCCGCCCGTGTCGGTGACGGCCAGGGCCGTGTCCTCGACCGGCACCATGCCGGTCCAACGCGCTTGCTTCGGGGAGGTGTTGTCGTTCGTCATGTCCTGGGCCTTTCGTGCGAGGCGTTGCCGTGCTCGTTCGGAGGGGCGGCGGGTTTCTAGAGGCTGCGGGCGGTGATGTCGCCCTGGGCGGTGGTCGCGTGGATGGCCAGGTCGGCGGCGGCGCCGTCGGCGTTCTTGAGGGCGTTGTGGATCCGGCCGTGGCCGGTGCCGGCGTCGAGGGAGGCGGAGACGCCGTGGGCGGCGGCTACGGTGATGTCGCCCTGATCGGTGCGCAGCGCGACGGTGCCGGATGCGGCCTCGGCGATGCGGAGGTCGCCCTTCTGGGTGCTGATCTCGGCGGGGCCGCCCAGGCGGCCGACGGTGATGTCGCCGGCGAGCAGGGTGAGGCGGGCGCTGCCGGTCTCGTCGAGCTTGACCGTGCCCTGGGCCGCGTCGAAGACGACGTCGCCGAGCCGTCCGACGCCGCGCAGGTCTGCGGCGGCGCCCTTGGCCTGGACGCGGGATCCTGCGGGCAGTTGGACGGTGACCTCGACGGATCCGCTGTGGCCGAGGATGCGGTTCTTGGCCGCGGGGGCCTCGATCCGCAGGACGCCGTCGTGGTGGGCGATCTCGATGTGCTGCGCCGCCTTGATGTCGCGGCTCCTGGCGGGGTCCGCGGGCAGGACCTCGACGGTGGTGTCGGTCCGGTCGGCGGCGATGAGGCGGATGCGTCCGGCGGGGATGTCCAGGACGGCCGAGACGGGGGCGGGGCTGTCGAACCTCTGCATCGTTGCTCTCCTTGGTCTGGCTTCGTTCCGTCGTTTCCAACGATGGAAACGCTACGTTGCATTCACACAGCAGGCAACAGCCTCGTTGCACACGAAGTCAGTCACCGCAGCTCAGAGCCGAGAATTCATTGCAACGACCTTGCCGCCTAACGCAACAACACGAGCCATTCCGTTGCAATGAAATGGAGGTGAACGCTCCGCGGACCGCACCGGGAGCCGTCGACGGGCCGTCGTTCCGTACCCTGACGGCATGCGCATGCGCCCCACCCTGAGCTGGACCCCTGCCGGGGACCTGCCGCCGGCGACCACGGATCTGGAGCCGGTCACCGATGCGCTGCGCGCCGGCGGAGTGCTGGTGCTCAGCGGAGCGGGCATCTCCACGGAATCGGGCATTCCCGATTACCGGGGAGAGGGCGGGAGCCTGAGCCGGCACACACCGATGACCTACCAGGACTTCACCGCCGACGCCCAGGCCCGGCGACGGTACTGGGCCCGCAGCCACCTCGGTTGGCGCACCTTCGGCCGGGCCCGCCCCAACGCCGGCCACCAGGCCGTGGCCGCCTTCGGGCGGCACGGTCTGCTCTCGGGTGTCATCACCCAGAACGTGGACGGCCTGCACCAGGCCGCGGGCAGCGAGGACGTCGTGGAACTCCACGGAACCCTGACCCGGGTCATCTGCCTCTCCTGCGGCGCCTTCAGCCCGCGCCACGAACTCGCCCTGCGACTGGAGGAGGCCAATCCGGCGTTCGCACCCGTGGCCGCCGGAATCAACCCGGACGGGGACGCCGACCTCACGGACGACCAGGTCGGGAGCTTCCGCGTGGTGCCTTGTACGGCCTGCGGCGGCACGCTCAAACCGGACGTCGTGTTCTTCGGCGAAACCGTTCCGCCGCAGCGGGTCGAGCACTGCCGTGAACTGGTCCGCGCGGCGACCTCGGTGCTGGTCCTCGGCTCCTCGCTGACGGTGATGTCCGGGCTTCGGTTCGTACGCCAGGCGGCGCAGGAAGGCAAGCCGGTGCTGATCGTCAACCGGGATCAGACCCGGGGCGACCAGCACGCCCTCACCAGGGTTTCCCTGCCGCTGGGCGCCGCCCTCGGCACCATCGCACACCGGCTGGGCATCGCCTAGCCATCACCCCGTCCAGCAGGGGTTTCCCACCGCTCGGGACCATAGACTGGGCATGACGGTCCTGCCCGGCACTTTCGGTGGGAGGTGGGCGTGATGACACACGGCAGCGAGCTGAGAGTGCGCCTGCGGCGCGCCCTGGACGGATCGCGCCCGACCGTGTTCCGGGAGCTGACCGATCCCCGGGAACTGGCCCGCTGGTGGGGGCCGGACGGGTTCACCATCCCGGGTGTCGAGAGCGATCTCCGCCCGGGCGGCGCCTACCGCATCGCGATGCGGCCCCCGGAAGGTGAACTGTTCTACCTGGTCGGCGAGTTCCTCGAGGTGCAGCCTCCGGAACGCCTGGCGTACACCTTCCGCTGGGAGGATCCCGACCCGGAGGACCGGGAGACGGTGGTGACACTGACGCTTCACGACATCGACGCCGCGCGGTCCGAACTGGTCCTCGACCAGGGCGACTTCGCCTCGGAGCGGCGGCGGGCCCTCCACGAGGAAGGCTGGAGTCAGAGCCTCGGCAAACTCGGCGAGCTGCTCGCCTCGCAACGGGGTTGATCCCGCCCGTCAGTGCCCGGCAGCCGCCTTCACCAGGGCGACGGCCACACCGATCGCGGCGTCCGCGAGGCCCGCCACCAGGGCCGCCAGGGCGCCGCCTCCCATACGCAGCCCACCCACACAGCCCCACAGGAAGAGGGAGACCACGCACACGCCCGCCGCCGCCAGCAACGCGGCGTGCAGGGTCAGGACGTCGAGTGCGGCCAGGGCGATCAGCACGGACGGGCCCGCGGCGCAGGACAGCAGTGGGCTGCTGACGTACAGCATGCGGCGCAGCTCACGGCCGGTGGCGAGGTGCCGGTGGACGGTGCGGTGGGCCTGCTGGTCGGCGACGAGCGCCGCGAGCCAGAGCCCCAGAGCGGTCGTCAGGACCGTGGCGACGGCACCGAGTGCGCTGACCTCGCCGACGGACAGACCGACCACCACGGCGATCATCGTGATCGTCGCGTAGATGCGTTCCTTCAAACGGTCCGCCCGTACACCGGCCTCCGCGCCGGGCGGCACATCGGCTAGCGGATCGTCCACCGGCTGATGTCCTTCACGCGGCGGAGGGCCGCCGCCGTCAGCCTGACCGGCGCCACGCGCAGCACCAGGGCGCCCCTCGTGCCGCTGCCCGGCAGCGGCTTGGCGTAGTAGGGGCGGCCGAGCCGGGACGCGCGAAACCACCGGGTGCCGGACAGTCCCCTCGCGGGCGGAACGGGGATGCGGCTGCCCGGGTCATCCGTGCGCAGGGTCAACGTCCACCGCCCTGGTGGCAGTTTCCGCACCGGCAGGCGGGCGGTGAAGGCGGGGCTGCCGTCGCGTGCGTACAGCAGGGGCACCTCTCGCACCGAGCCCGAGCCCTCCTCGGCGCGCAGGACGGTCACGGGGCGGCCCGCGGCATCGTCGGTCAGGCGGCCGGCGACGACGAGGGTGGCGGGTCCTGAGGTGTCCCAGGCGATCCCGGTCACGCGGCAGATCGGAGCGACCTCGGCTTCCCGGAGGTCCAGGGAGAAGTCGCCGTGGGGGGTGAAGAAGGGGCGCGCGATGGTGCGGCCGTGCCCGGCCCGGGGGCCGGGGGCCAGGTGCCGCTGTGGTGGAGCGTGCCGCTCGCCGTTCGCGTCCGTCCGGGCTCGCCGGAGCCTCACGGTTCGGCTCACTCCCTGGGCGCGGACGTCCAGGTAGAGGTCCCACCGGCCCCTGCCGAGCGGGACGCCCCAGTCCACGGTGTCCAGGTCCACGTCGGCCGTGAAGCCGGTCGCGGCGTCCTGGCCGTGGTGCGGGCCCGTGCCGACGGTCGTGGGCACATGGATGTCCGGGTGGCGGAAGCCGCTCGGGCGCAGGATCAGCCGGGTGTCGGACTGGAGGGAGCCGAGGGACTCGATATGGGCGTGACCGGCGAGTCGGAGCACATCGCCGTCGCCGGCCCAGGCGGCTTCGGCCAGTTCGTGGTGGACCGGGATTCGGCTCGTGGCGTCGAAGCAGGCGTCCGGGACCGCCTTCGCGGGGTCACGGAAGAAGGGGTGGGACCAGTAGACGCGGCCCTTGTCCACGACGTGGCCGCGTGCCTCGTCCTCCTTGGCGTGCCGGGCCACGGACATGAGGTCCTCGAAGCGGTCGGCGCGCAGGAGGTGGACGATCAGCCGGTCCTGCGGGGCGATCGACTGGAAGACGCCGTCGCTCACGTAGTTCCGCGCCCAGTGCCGGAACTGCGGGTAGAAGAGCTCCCGTGCCCGCTGTTCGCTCTCGCGGGGCAGCAGGGCACGCAGCGGCCCGCACAGTTCCCACTCCACGTGGCGGCGCATGATCCGGTCCTGGCGCGGTCCGGGCTCCAGGTAGCGGGCGACCGTTTCGAAGCACAGCCGGGTGCCGTCCATGCGGTGGACGAGGTCGGCCGCGGTACGGGTGAGGTTGTTGCCGTTCTGGCGGTTGCGGGAGTAGTAGCAGTCGTAGTCGGCGACCACGGAGATGCCGTCGGCGTTGAGGTAGGCGGCAGCCGTGAACGGCTTGTCCTCGCAGTTGCGGTACGGCGGGAACCTCAGGTTCAGCCGTTCGATCAGCGAGCGCCGGAACAGCTTCCAGCACCCCAGGGTGCGGTAGGCGGCGGAGGAGAAGACGTCCGTCCGGGGCTGGTTGTGCGAGAAGACCGCGGTCGGCACGGCTCGCCCGCCGACCGACACCATCTTGCCGAGGACCACGTCGGTGTGGTTCTCGTCGGCCATGGTGACCATCCGGCGCAGGGCGTCCGGGCCGAGGTAGTCGTCGGAGTCGAGGAAGAAGACGTAGTCGCCGGCGGCCCTGTCCAGGCCGGTGTTGCGGGGAACCCCGGCCCCTCCGCTGTTGGGCCGGTGGACGACGTGCATGCCGGAGCAGGTCTGTGCGAGGCGGTCCAGTTCGCGTCCGGTGCCGTCGGTCGAGCCGTCGTCGACCGCGATGATCTCGATCTCGTCCGGACCGAGCGTCTGCTCCATGACGGAGGTGACGCATCGCGTCAGTTCCGGCATCGCGTTGTACGCGGGGATGATCACGCTCACGCGGGGAGGGGTCGTACGGGGCATGGGGTGCTCCGGGCCGTGGAGTGGTGTGGTGCTGAGGGGAGAGGCAGTCCGGTTCCTGGCGGGGCCGGGCGACACGCGGCTCCATGGAGCTTCCGGCGGGCCCGCTCCCGCCGCCCCGCGTGAGGCGCCGTCCTACGCTGTCGGAGTGTGGGAACCACCCGTCCGGGTGCGTGTCGACCGCACCGGTGACGTCCTCTCCTCCGGTACCGGTACCGGGGTGTCCTCGGTGGAGGCACCCCGGGACCAGGCCGCCGCGTACTCCTCGACGCCCAGGGACGCGCGCACCCGTCGCTCGGCGGCGAGGTGCGCCTCCTGAAACAGGCGCAGGCCGATCAGCACCACCGCCCGTGTCCCGACGCATGCGGTGGGCGGCGCCGAGGAGCCACGCCGCCCGGCTGCCGTCGCCGATGGCCGCCACTGCCCAGGCCAGTGTCTCCAGGCCCCGGCTGTCCCCGATCGCCTGTTGTCGCGCCAGAGCCCGTTGCAGGGGGGCCAGGGCCCTCTGCGCTTCGCCGTGTCGCAACTCCACCACTCCCGAGCACCACTGGGCCCAGGTGCGGGGGCCCATTCGACTCCGCAGCGAGTCCCCGGCTACCGCCTGGTCGAACAGCTGCTCCTTCTGCGTCACTTCCGCTGCCGGCCGGAGCCGGTTCCGCACCGAAAGCGGCAGCGTGCCTTCCGTTTTGGCGGTGTGTGCCGTGTCACACCCTTTAAAAGTCGCCTAAGTTGTCTGCATCACAGCGGAAATGTCCATTTGGCATCCATGCTCGAACCGGACGCCGGCTCCCGAAGTGGGGCCCATCGGCATTCTCTTGGGCACGAAGTCCAAAGTGACCCATGACACAGCCCTCGTGACATTCTCCCCCTCGGAAGGTGCCCCATCGTGGCCGCATACCTCTGCCCGCCTGCCGTGATACACGGCGAGCATGCCGTGAAAACCAGCCAGATAGTGGCGGAGGTGAGCGACCGGCACCCGAACGCTGCGTGGGCGCCGCGGATCGACGGCATCGCGGCCAGTACCGGCATAGAGACCCGCGGGTGGATGCTGCCCCTGGAGACCGCGGTCGCACCCGGCAAGGGCAACGCCCTGCGCGCAGTCGGTGTCGAGCCGGCCCAAGAGGCGCTGACCCGGGACGGGTTCACCCGGCAGGACGTGGACCGCGTGATCGCCGCCCTGGAGACCGTACCCGCGCCCCAGACCGTGCAGGAGCGCACCGCACCGGCCTGGGAGGCCGTGCAGTCCTACGGGGAGCGCGCGGCGCGCGGGGCCCTGCAGATCGCCGGGCTGGACGCGGCGGACGTCGACTGCCTGATCACCAGTCACTCCACCACCCCGGCACTGCCGGGTCTGGACATGTCCCTGGCCAACAGGCTGTCGCTCCGCAACGACGCGATGCTGTTGCCGGCCACGCAGTGGGCCTGCATCGCGGGGACCCGCTCCCTGGCGCTGGCGGCCGACCTCGTGGCCGCCGACCCCGACCGGGTGGTCCTGGTCGTCATCTCGGAGGCCCTGAGCACGACCTACCAGCCCGCGGACGACACCCTCGAGTCCCTGATCGTCCGGTTGCTGTTCGCGGACACCGCCGTCGCCGCGGTGGTCACGGGCCGCCCGAGGCCCGAGTCGGTGCTGCGGCTCGACGCCGCCTGGCACCACACCCTGCCCGGCACCCAGGACCTGCACCGCCTGGAGACCCGGGAGGACGGCACCCACTTCGTGATGGACCGGCGTGGGCCGCGCGCCGTACAGGAAACGGTCACCGCGATGTGGGAGTGGCTGCGCACCCGGTACCAGGACGACCCCGACTCCTGGCACCCCGACGTACTGCTCGCGCACCCCGGGGGGACCCGCGTGCTGGAGTACATGGAGCAGACGATGCCCGACGCGTGGCCCTCGGGGCTGCTGGACTACAGCCGGGACAGCTACACCAGCGGCAACCGCGGAGGCGCCGCCGTGTTCGACATCCTGCGGCGGGCGCACGACGCCGGGCAGCAGAAGCCCGGCAACCGCGCCGTGCTGTACGCCGCGGCACCGGGACTCACCGCCACCGCCCTGGAAGGACAGTGGCTGTAACGCGCCGGACAGCGCCGTCGGCCGACGTGCGCGCCGCCCAGGCCTTCGCGGCGCTCTCCCGGGCCGGCCACAGCCCCGACGCCTGGCCGCGTCACCTCGCGACTTCCGCCCAGACGACCTTCCCGGTGTCCGTCCACCGCACCCCCCACCGGGTGGTGAGCCGGTGCACGATGCTCAGGCCACGACCGCCGTTGTCGAGCAGATCGGCCCGCCTCAGACGTGGCCTGCCGTTGCCGCTGTCGCCCACCTCGCACAGCAGGCCGTGGCGGGCCCTGATCAGCCGCACCGTGACGGGCCCTTCGGCGAAGCGCACCGCGTTCGTGACCAGCTCGCTGACCAGCAACAGCGCTTTGTCCCGGGTGTCGGCCCTGGTGCCCCACCGCGTCAGCAGCGCGGCGACCTGCGTGCGGGCCGTGGCGGGGGCGTCGCTGCGGGCGGGCAGCCGCCAGGACGCCGTGTCCTCCTTGCGGTAGCCGATCATCCGCGCGAGCAGCAGGGTCACGTCGTCGCGCTGCGGCGCGGGCGCCAGCGTGGAGACGATCCGCCGTGCGGCCTGCTGCAGGGTGTCCCACGGGTGCACCGTGGACACGATGTCCGACAGCCTGCCGATGCCCTCGTCGATCGACAGGTCACGGTCCTCCACCAGGCCGTCGGTGTAGAGCGCGAGCATGGAGCCCGGCGGCACGCCGATGGTGTACACGTCGAACGGCTCCCGCAGCGCGAACTCGGCTCCCAGGCCGGGGTGGGGCCGGATCGAGAGCGGGGCCGCGCGCCCGTCCGGGGAGACCAGGATCGGGGGGAGGTGCCCGGCGCTGGACAGCGTCACATGGTGGCCGACCGGGTCGTAGAGGGCGATGCAGCACGTCGATCCGAGGGCGCTGTAGCCGGCCGCCAGTCCGGAGTCCGCGTCGTCCAGCAGCGTCACCGTCTCGTCCAGGTGCTCCAGCACCTGGTCGGGCGCGAGTCCGGCGGACAGCAGCGCACGGGCCTCCATGCTCAGCTGGCCCATGGTGGCCGCCGCCCCCAGGCCGTGGCCGACGACGTCGCCGACGACCAGCGCGGTACGGCCGTCGGGCAGCGGGAAGCTGTTCACCCAGTCGCCGCCGACGCCCGCGCTGTCGGGGGTCGCGGGCTGGTAGACGCTGGCGATGTCGATGGTGTCGCCGCCGGTACGGGGCAGGAGCCGGCGCTGCAACGCCAGCACCTGGGTGTGCTCGCGCTGGTGCTGACGGGCCAGGTCGACGTGGTGCGCGGTCCTGGCCACCAACTCTTGCAGGTCGAACAGCTCGCCGTCGCGGAAGGGGCAGTCCGCCCGCCGCCAGACCTCCGCCACGCCCAGCACGACGGGCGGGGCACCGTCCAGGACCAGGGGTATGCACGCCAGACCCGCCGACCGGTCGCCGGGCACCAGGGCACGCACGACGCGTGGGCTGCCGAAGACCCGCTCGAGCGCCTCCCGGTCGGGTATGACGATGGTCTGCGGGGCGTCGTCGCGCAGCACCGCCTGCGCCAGCAGGCGACTGGCGTCCCCGGGAAGATCGTCGCCCGGAGTCATGTAACCTTCGGGCCACACCCGGTCCGGTACCAGGGCCGCCCGCCGCAGATGGATGCGCCCCTGTGCCTTTCCGGTGACTCCCTCGCCCGTCCACACGGCGAAGTCGAGGTCGACGGCGGCCACGTCTCCCCAGGCCAGCAGGGACTCCGCCAGCGACTGCGCCGTCTCGCCGATGTCCAGCGAGGTGCCGATCGCGGTCTCGGCGGCGTAGAGGTGCAGTCTCCTGGCCATGGCGATCACGGAGACGGTCAGGCCCTCCTCGGGTGCCGCGGCGGGCAGGATGCTCATGGAGACCACCAGCTCCGACCCGTCGCCCCGGCGCAGTCGCTGGATCCGGGCGACGTGCGCCTCACCGCTCTCGATGACCTGCCGCAACCGCCGGGTGACCGTCGGCACGTCACCGGGGGGCAGGAGATCGACGAACGGCTTCCCGGCGCCGGCGTCCATACCCGCGAACACGGGCGCTTCCAGATTGCAGCGGGTGATGGTCAGGTCCGCGTCGAGGTTGAGCGCGCCGAGAATCTGCTCCTGACGGCCGGCTGCCGGGTTCTCGGGGGTCCACAAAGGGGTGCGGTCGCCCTGAGCTTGGGCAGTGCCGACGGGCGTCGCCGCTCCGCCACGCGGGATGTAGCGCCCCAGAGCGCGGCTGACCAGGTCGAACGCCGAGGAGGACGAGGGCGAGGGTGTGGAGTCCATGCGGCTCTCTCAGCAATCCCCGGCGCGGGTGCCGGGGTTGTTTTCGGACCCGTGCGGTGGGGCCCCGAGTCCCTGGCCGCACACCTCATTGAAACACCGGGGGCCGCTTCGCACACACCAGCGATAGCGGAGTGGATGCGGGCGGTGCCGGTGCCGTGACGGATGGGCCCGTCCCGGCCGGGCTTCTCAGCTGGGTCCGGGATCCGCTCGGAGCGCGGTCAGTGGCCGCGCATGCGCGATGAGAAGGGCGACATCGTCATGGTCGTCGGGATGACGAAGTTGCTGGAGCAGCCGGTCGCAGGTGTCCTCCGCGGACGGGTGCGGTGGGGCCAGCAGGCGCAGGAGATGGTCCAGGCGCTTGTCGATGGGGGCGTCGCGGGTCTCGACGAGACCGTCGGTGTACAGGATCAGTTGATCGCCGGGGTTCATGGCGAGGGTGGAGGTTTCGAAGGGTCCGCTGCCCACGCCCAGCGGGGTGCCCGTGGGCAGGTCGAGTAGTTCGGGTGGCCCGCCGGCCCGCACCAGGACCGGGGGCAGGTGGCCGGCGCAGGCCACGTGCAAAAGGCGCTCGTGCGGGTCGTAGACCGCGTAGACGCACGTGGCGATGTAGGGGTCCAGACCCTGTGTGATCTTGTCGAGGTGGGTGAGGATCCGGCTCGGTGCCAGGTCGAGGTCGGCGAGGGTGGAGGTGGCGGTGCGCAGCCGGCCCATGGCGGTGGCGGCCGGGATGCCGCTGCCCATGACGTCGCCGACCGCCAGGGCGGTGCGGTCACCGCTGAGGGGGATGACGTCGTACCAGTCGCCGCCGACCTCGCTGAAGGCCTGCGCGGGCCGGTACCGGGCAGCGATCTCCAGGCCGGGGCGGCGGGGCGAGGGCCGGGGCAGCAGGCTGCGCTGCAGGGTCTCGGCGGCGCTGCGGATGTGCTGGTGCAGGATGGCGTTGTCGATGCTCAGCGCGGCGGACGAGGCCAGCTCCCAGGCGAGGGTGAGGTCGTCCTCGTCGAAAGGCTGCGGGTTGCGGGCGCGGGCCAGGCCCATCACTCCGATGATCTCTCCGCGGGCGATCAGGGGGACGGCCATGTCGGTGTGGACCCCGGCTTCGGCGAGCAGGCCTGCGGCGACGTCGTCGGCCGCGATACGGCTGAGCTCGCCGATCTCCAGGTGGGTGATCAGCAAAGGCTTGCGGGTGCGGAGACAGTGGGCCGCCGGATGGTCGGCGTGGTAGGCCGTGAGGTGGCCCGGGGCGATGATCGCCTCGGAGGCACCGGTCGGGTAGGCGGCCTTCACCGCCAGGGCGCGGAACAGTGGCGGGCCCTCGCCGCGGTCCGGGCGGCCCGTCCGCAGGACGGAGTCCAGGATGTCCACCGCGATCATGTCGGCCAGGTCGGGCACCAGGACGTCCGCCAGCTCCTGGGCGGTCCGCTCCACTTCGAGGGTGGTCCCGATGCGGGCCGAGCCGTCGGCCATGAGGCGCAGGCGCTGCTGGGCCCGGTCGGCCTGCCGGGCCGATTCGTAACGGTCGGTGACGTCCACGACCACGTTGGCGATGCCCAGCACCTGTCCGCCCTGGTCTTCGAGCCGGTAGAGCGACACGGCCCAGGCGTGGTCGTGGTCCGGGTCGGCACGGGTACGGCCCACCACCTGCTCGTCGACCAAGGGCAGGCCGGTCTCCAGGACCTCCCACATCTGGTTCTCCGCAGTCGTGAAGGGCGCGCCGGGCAGGATCTCCCGGAAGTGGCGGCCCACGTGGTCGGCCTCCGGGACGCCGTGCATCGCGGCCAGGGCCCCGTTGACGGCCACGTACCGCAACTCGGTGTCCAGGACGGACAGGCCGATCGGTGCCTGGGTGACCAGCTGGCTGGACAGGGCCACCTTGCGCTCCACCTGCCGCACGGTGGCCCGGTCCGTGGCGAGCCCGAGTGCGTAGTGGTCTCCGAGGTTGTCCGTCAGCCGCATGGTGCGGAACTCGACGGTCCGGGTGCTGCCGTCCTTGCGCCGCACGGGGAAGGGCCCCGCCCAGCCTCGGCCGGTGTCCATCACCTCGGCGAACAGCACGAGCCCCGCCTTCCGGTGCTCGGGATGGAGCAGCAGGGCGGCCGCTTGCTGCCCGACCGCTTCGTCGAAGGTGTAGCCGAACAGTTCCTCGGCCTGGGGGCTCCACATGTCGATCCGGCCGTCGGCCTCCACCAGCACTGCGGCGACGCCCAGGAGGTCCATCAGCCCGCTCGGGCCGGATGCCGCCTCCTCCTCCGGATCACCCTGCGGAGGCTGATTCGCTCGGCTCATCACATTCGCCCCTTAGGCCTGTCGACCTCACCGGCGCACCCACCTGCCCGGGCAGACGCTCACGGCCGTCTCCTTGCAGGTCAGCATCCCGTTCACGATGCGGCACGCGGCCTGCGTTCGACCAGGGGACGCGCCGGGAGAGCGCCGCGCCCTCGGCCGAGCCTCGCGACCGCGGGCGACCGGCACGGGATCCGCGCCGTGCCCGGCCCGCTGGGTCGGTCCTCACCCTTCCAGCCTTCCACACGTCCCGATTCCGGCCGGGAGGATCAGGTCTCCCGGGTGAGATCCGGAGAGTTCGTCCGGCCGGCCGTCGGTGGCGTGTCGTACGGGGCCGGAAGCTCCCGTCCCAGGCGGGCGAGCGGGGAGAGGGCCATCACCACGGGGGACAGCAGCATGCCCGCGGCCATCACCAGCAGTCCGGTGCGCAGCCCCCACTCCCCCGCGAGGAAACCACCGGCCAGGGAGCCGAGCGGGGTCAGACCCATGCCGGCGAACGTGATCGTCGCCGCCGCGCGGCCTTGCAGCCCGTCCGGAGTGACGGACTGCCGTACGGCCATGACCGTCACGTTCACCAGCTGGCCGCCGAACCCGAACACGAAGCCGACCGCGAGGAGGGCGGGAACCGTCACCGCGGAGGCGCCGTGCAGCGCGGGCACGCACAGGAACACGCCGTCGCCGAGCGCCGCCGCGCATACGAGGACCGTGCCGTACCCGAACCTGCTCGGCAGGCGGGCCGCCAGCAGCGAGCCCAGGAGCGCCCCCGGCCCCGCCGCGGCGAGCGCCAGTCCCACGACGGTGCCCGACAGGTGCAGTTCCCGCGGCAGGAACAGCAGGTAGACGGTCATCATGGCCGCGAAGGAGAACTGGAACGCGGCCGAGGCCAGGCACACGACCCGGAGCAGGGAGTCGCCGACGACGAAGCGCAGGCCCTCATGAATGCGCCGCCAGATCCGTGGGGCGGTGGTGCGGTAAGTCGTGCCGCCGTGGTCGTCGCCGGTGCGCGGCTCGTCCGGGCGCTCCGGCATCGTTTCGATCCGGCGGATCCGCCGGATCGACAGGAAGGACAGCGCGAAGAACAGCGCGCTGGAGGCGGCGGCGATCGGCGCCGACAGCAGGGACACCAGTGCTCCCCCGAGGACGGGACCGCCGGTCTGCGCCGCGGACCGGCTGCCTTCGAGTGCGCTGTTGCCACGCACCAGGTGGTCGCGTTCCACCAGTCGTACGAGCGACGCCTGGTAGGCCACATCGAAGAACACGGACAGGGCCCCGATGGCGAAGGCGAGCGCGAGCAGGCCGGACATGCCGAGCCCCCCGAAGAGGCCGGCCACGGCCACCGCGCCCAGAGCCAGGGCGCGGCCCACGTCCGTGAGGACCATGGTCGTGCGGGTGCGCCACCTGTCCACCCACGCGCCGGCGAAGAGCGACAGCAACAGGATCGGCGCCTGCCCCACGGCGCGCAGGACGCCCAGCTCGCCGGCACTGGCGTGAAGTGTCAGGACGGCCAGGAGCGGCAGGACCACCAGGCTTGCGTGTCCCCCGAGTTGGGAGGCCGTCTGCCCCACCCAGAGTCTGCGGAAGTCGGCGTCCCGCCACAGGCCGGACGGAGCAGGCCGACGGGAATTCGGTTCAGCGGAGGAAGCGGACGGCACGGGCATCCCTTGTGCTGGCGACGACGAGGCCCGCCACCGCACGCACGGGAGGTGCGTCGGCGGTCCGGGCAGGAGAGGGCTCGCTGTGCCGCGACATCAAGGGCAGCACGCGATGACAGGCCGGTCACGGCCGACGACGTCAACGCGCGCTCGGGACACCGACCATGTGATCGCTCCTCGTCGGGGGCTCGCTGTGCCCGAACTCTAGGCGGCCGGCGGGCCGGCACGGAAGGTGGCCGCTCCCGACTGCCCCGGTATCGCAGCGCGCGTTGCACTGCCGAGGCGGTGTCTGTACCGAGGTGTTGTGGCGACAGGCTCGTCAGGGTCAGGACCCGGGACGCGTCGGTGACGGCCAGGCATTGGGCGATGAGGCCGCCGAGGGACGCGCCCACCAGTCGGACTGTTCGCACGTCAGGGAGTGCGAGGCACCGCAGTTGCCGCGGTCGCGGAGCGCGCCGGTGCGACGCCCTCGGCCCTCATCCACCACTTCGGCAGCAAGGACGGACTCGTCCGGGCCGACCTGGAGGAAGCCGACCGGCGCGCGCTGCAGCGGCTGCCCGTCCCGGCCTACGCCGAACTCACCCTGGACGAGGCATTCGAGTCGTGATCGCCGCGGTGGTGCTGGTCCTCGCGGTGGTGGGCATGGTCGCACCGTCTCGGGAGAAGGCGGCGGTTCCGGACAGCCCGCAGGCGCAGCCGAGCGGCAGGTGCCGTGCTCCGGCGAGGACTGCCCCCGGGGCTGCCCCCGCGGACCTCCCGGCTGCCGGCGCCGGTCGGGTAGGAGGGGAGGGCCCTCGTCGAACGAAGGGGAGACGCGCATGCGTGCCCAGGCACAGAACCGCTCGAACGCCGACCACGTCGGCGAACGCCCCACGCCCCGGCCGGTCACCATCACCGCCCCTCCCCCGCTCATCGCGCTGCAACGGGCGGCGGGCAACGCCGCGGTGACCCGCGCGATCCAGCGAGCCCGGGACGAGCACCACCCCGAGGGAGAGCGCGGTGCGGCCGGGGAACGCGACGGCGACGGGCCCGTACCGGTCCAGCGGCGGCCCTCCGTCCTCGACGCCGTCGGCTCCCCCGGCCGCCCCCTGGAGGGCCGCATCCTTCAACGGGCCGAGCAGGCCTACGGCATGGACTTCGGCCATGTGCGCGTGCACAGCGGACCCGTCGCCCGGCGCTCGGCCGAGGAACTCGGAGCCCTCGCCTACACCACCGGCTCCCACATCGTGCTCGGCGGGAACAGTGTCAGCGACGAGGTGATGTACGAAGAGGTCGACCACGTGCGCCAGCAGGCTCTGGGGCCCGTGCCGGGCACCGACAACGGCAGGGGCGAGAGGATCTCCCACCCTGACGACCCGTTCGAGAGGAGCGCCGGGTCCAACGGCCGGAGGATGGCAAGGGGCGCCGATCCCGACCTGTCACTGCCGGGGGCCGCCGCACCCGGCGGAGTCATACAGCGCAGCGCCGACACGGGTGCCCCCGTCCCTGTCCAGCGGGCGGACCGGCCCGGCCCGGCGGCCACGAGCGCCGCCTCACCCCCGGCGATGGTCCGTCTGGCGCGGCTGCTCGTCGGCGGCAGCCAGGAGATCAGGAACAAGCAGGTACGCGATGTCATCCACAAGCGGGTGCGCGGCGGCCCGCGATTCACGGACGAGGAGCTCCAGGCGATCAGGGCTGTGGAGTCCGAGGACCCCAAGTGGCTGAAGACCGTGGGCCTCTGCACCCACGCCGAAGCGGAGGCCTATATCAAGGCGGGCGACTTCCGCGGCTGGCTCCAGCAGCCCGAGGGCAAGCGGCTGCTCGTGGCGACCCTGAGGTGGCAGCAGAACATCGAGGACCGCGCCCAGGGCATACCGCCGGCCAAGTCCACGCGGTCCGACTACCAACTCGGCCGCCACATGGCCATGCACGCCGAGGAGACTCCCCCGTCCGAGAAGGACCAGCTGGAGGGGGAACGGAACGTGCAGATCTTCCAGACCTTCGTCAAGACCTTCCTCCCTCCCGGCATCAGCGACGACGTACCGGACGCCGACCAGCACCGCCGGCGCGTCGAGCGCGGCACCGAGCTGCTGACCAGGATTTTCCTGATCCTGAAGGAGGGGCTCAAGGTCTTCAACCCGGAGGCCGGCATCCACGAGGACTTCAAGGACGACGTCGCCCACGCCCTGGCCTACGGCGGGCGCGTCAACGTCCGCATCCCGCAACTGGCCGACGGCCAGCACGGCTACGAGCTGCCCCAGTGGCTCCACATCACCAAGGAGGACCGGAAGGCCTGGGAGCCCCGGTCGACACCGGCGGCACCGGTGTACCGGCGCGGGTTCGGCACGCACCACATGGAGATCGGTGACAACGAGAAGGACGGGACGCGGGGCGGATTCGTGGAGAAGGGCGAGATCGGGGCCACCGTGCAGAACTGGCTCGACCCTCACAGCCACCTCTACGGCCTGCCCCTCGCCGTGGGCGGCATGGGAAACAACGACTACCACGGCGACACCATCCTCCCGGACGAGTCGTACGGGCACCTGTTCATGGGCTACAAGCCCCCGACCAGCAAGCGCGACGGCGCACTTCAGGTCGGCATCGAGACCGCCGGGCCGGGAGGCAGGACACCCGACGGCTATGAGCACGGCGTGACGAGCAGCGAGAAGAACAACAACCCCGTGAGTCACCTCGGCGGCCACAAGGACGACAAGCCCGGTGCCAAGGCCCCGCTCGGTTCGAGCCAGCGCCATGTCGACCTGCGGGAGTTCGGCGACTGGGTGCAGAAGCTGAAGCGTCTGGAGAAGGACTGGACGACCGAATTCGCCAAGGCCACGACCCATGCGGAACGCGCGGCCCTGTACCGGGACCTGATCGGCAAGCGCAACGGCCCCGGTTCGTGAGCCGTGGTCGGGACCGGTGCGGGACCCGTCCGGCACGCGGTCGGCGACACCGGCGCGTGGACGGACGGCACCGCGGTTCGCGCTCTCACCTCCGCGTCGGCAGGATGGGACCATGACCGAAATTCGCACGCCCCGCCTCCTCCTGCGCCGATGGCTGGAGGACGACCTCGTCCCGCTGTCCGAGATCCACGCCGACCCGGCGGTGATGCGCCGTATCGGCGACAGCGCGACGCGCTCCGAGGACCAGACCGCGCAGGACATCGAGGCGTGGGAGGAGGGGTGGGACGAGGAGGGCTTCGGGATGTTCGCCGTGGAACTCCTGGGCTCCGGTGAGCTGGCGGGCGCCGTCGGTCTGTCCGTGGCCGACGCTCCGGCGGAGATCGCCGGGCAGGTGGCGATCAGCTGGCGGCTCGGGCGGGTTTTCTGGGGCCAGGGCTACGCCTCCGAAGCGGCCCACGCCACCCTGGAATTCGCCCTGCAGGACCGCGGTCTCGACCGGGTGGTGGCCGTGCGCCGGATCGCCGACGCCGCCTCCGCGAACGTCCTCGACAAACTCGGCATGCAGGCGGAAGGCACCGCGCAGGACCCGGTCCACGGCCACGACCTCGCGGTGCACGGGATCGACCTCACGCAGTACCAGGACTAGCAGCCCCGGTGTCACCGCCGGCCGGCTTCCGCACTGCCGCGTCGAGGACAGGGCCCAGTTCCCGGGCCACGGTCGTCAGGGCCCGGACGTCCTGCTCGGCGCGGGCGAGGAGGATCGCCCCCTCCAGGCTGCTAATCATGAGCGTGGCGAGTGCGCCGGTCCGTTCCTCGGGCACACCCATCCCGGTCAGGGCCCGGGCGACCGCACCGGTCCAGGTGGCGAAGGCGGCGGACGCCGCCTCCCGCGTGGAGGGGACCGACTCCGCGCAGTCCACCGTGGCCGCCGCGACCGGGCAGCCGCCCGCGAAGCCGGCGGCCTCGTACTCGTCGGTCCACTGACGCACCATCGCGGCGAAGAGTCCGCTCGGTGCCGGCTCGGGCAGGGAGGCCAGGAAACGGGCGACACGGTCCGCCGCGTATCCGCCCGCCCAGCCCACCGCCTCGTCGACCAACTGCGTCTTGCCGCCGGGGAAGTAGTGCTGGAGCGAGCCACGAGGGGCCTCGGCGGTCACGGCGACCTCGCGCATGCCGGTGGAGGCGACTCCGTCCCGGCGGATGAGCTGGGCCGCGCTGAAGACCATCCGCTCACGCGGTCCCCGTTCAGCCTTCGCCACCCTCGGCCTCCCTCAGCTCTCACGCACGTCGGCTCCAGCACGTCCTTGTCGACTCCCACTCTATGACCGCTGTCATAACCGCGGCTACTATGACCGCTGTCATAGTCGAGGGCGGCGACGGCTCGGCTGCCGCGCGAGCCGCAGGAGGCGGTGCGCCATGTGCGTCGGATTCATCGGTCTCGGAGTCATGGGTCAGCCCATGGCCCTGAACCTCGCTCGTGCCGGGGCCCGGCTGGTGGTCTGGAACCGCACCCCGGAGCGCTGCGAGCCTCTGCGCGCCGCCGGGGCCGAGGTGGCGGCGAGCGCCGCCGGCGTGTTCCGCCGTGCCTCCACCGTGTTCCTCATGCTGGCCGACGAGACGTCCGTGGACGCGGTCCTGGGGCGCGGCACCCCGGACTTCGCCCCGCGCGTCGCCGGCCACACCGTCGTCCACATGGGCACGACCTCGGCCGAGTACTCCTGCGGCCTCCAGGAGGACATCCGGGCCGCGGGCGGGCGTTACGTCGAGGCCCCGGTCTCCGGCAGCCGCGTCCCCGCCGAGCGAGGCGAACTGGTCGGGATGCTGGCGGGCGACGACGACGCCGTGGCGGCCGTCCGGCCCCTGCTCGCTCCCCTGTGCCGGGAGACGTTCGGGTGCGGGGCCGTCCCGGGCGCCCTGCTGCTGAAGTTCGCCGTGAACCTGTTCCTGATTGCCGTGGTCACGGGACTTGCCGAGGCGTTCCATTTCGCCGAGCGGCACGGGCTCGATCAGCGTCTCTTCCGGGACGTCCTGGACGCCGGCCCCATGGCCAGTGCCGTCTCCCGGGTCAAGGCGCCCAAACTGCTGGAGCGCGACTTCTCGGTCCAGGCGGCCGCCGCGGACGTCCTGAAGAACAACCGCCTGATCGCCGAGGCCGCCCGCAAGGCCGACCTGGCGTCCCCGCTGCTCGACGTGTGCCACGCCCTCTACGACGAGACCGTCCGGCGGGGCCATGGCGGCGAGGACATGGTGGCCGTCCTGCACGCCCTGGAGGCCCGGACGGCAGGTGCTCCGGTGCCGGAGGACCGGAGCACCGGCGCCTCTGCTTAGGCGTCGTCGCATGCTGTCCGCGGCACCCATGGGTGCCGGGCGGGGCGTCGAGGACCGGGCAGCGCGAGGGTCAGGCGTGGGAGAGCGCGAAGGAGACCAGGAAGCCGCTGACCGTGACCAGCCCGATCGCAAGATGGGCTTCCTGGAACGCCTCGGGGATCATCGTGTCGGCGATCATGGCCAGGATCGCTCCGGCGGCCACCGCCGTCACGCCCGCGATCACGGTGGGCGAGAAACCGCCGAGGACGGCGTATCCGAGGATCGCGGCCACGGTGCTCGCGGCCGCGATGGCGCCCCACACCCCGAAGACGTAAGCCTTGCTGCGCCCGGACTTCTTCATCCCCGCCGAGCTGGACAGGCCCTCCGGGATGTTGCTGATGAACACCGCCGCGACCGTCACGAGGCTGACCGCCCCACCGTCGAGCAGGCTGACGCCGATCACCGCCGACTCGGGCACTCCGTCCAGGAGCGCGCCGAGGGCCAACGCCGTGCCCGAGCCGCCCTGTTGCTCCTCGGACGGCTGCGCCTGTTCCGTGTGATGGCCCGATCGCTTGCGATGGCGGGCGCCTCGGCGTGCCAGCCACAGGTTCCCCACGGTGTAGGCGACTGCTCCGGCCAGCGTCCCGATCGCTGCCGGACCCAGCCCACCCTGCTCGTAGGCCTCGCCGACCAACTCGAAGGAGACGGCCGAGAGGAGCACACCGGCCCCGAAGGCCATCACCAGCGCGATGACCTTCTGCGACACGCGCATCCCGTAGCCGAACACCGCTCCGAGCAGGAGGGCACTGCCCGCCAGCAATCCCCAACCGCCTGCTTGCATCACCTCGGACATGCAGCGCCGTGTACCCGCGCGAACGTGATCGGCACCTGAGGTCCTCGGTGACGGTGGTCGGCGTCCGTGGCGGTTGGCGCACCGAGCGGCGCTCGGGCAAGGTGACCCGCATGGTCTCGGGGGTGCAGAACGTGGCGATCGGCTGTACGGACGCCTGTACGGGAGGAGCACGGTGATTGGCCGTGTGACGTCTGTTCAGGGTGGGTGGTCCGCAATAGCGTGAGCGGCCTTCGCGTACTGGGGAGGTCTCGTGAACGGGCTTCGCGCGGTCGTCGTCTGCCTCGTGATCGCGTGTGCCGCGGTGGTGGCCCCGTCCGCCGCCGCGCCGCCGGGCTGGTCGGCACTGCCCGTGCCGGCGGCGGCCCCGCCCGTGACCGTCTCCGATCTCGCCGCGCGCGGGCGGGGCGAGGCGTGGGCGACCGGGTACGAGCAAGCAGCCGACGGGCCACGGCCGATGTTGTACCGGTGGGGCGGCACCGCGTGGGCCCGGGACACCGGCTTCCCCGGCGCCGGTGAAGCGGGCCTGCTCGGCAAGGTCCAGTTCGTCGGCGAGGAGGTGTGGATCTTCCACGACCGCAGGGGCACGGGAGAGCTTCTGCGCCGGTCGGCAGCGGGGTGGAGCGCCGTGCCGCTGCCGCAGACGCTGTGGACGTACCAGGACTTCACCGCCGTGGCGGGTGCCGCGTGGGTGGTGGGTGAGGACGACACCGGGCTGAAGGTCCTGCACTACGACGGATCCCGCTGGACCGCGCAGTCCGCCCCGGACGGTGTCCGGTACCTGATGGGAATCACCGCACGCACGGCCACCGACGCCTGGGCCTGGGCGGACACCGCCACCGGGGCCGGCGTCCTGCGCTGGGACGGCACGCTGTGGCGGGACGCGAAGGTGCCGCTGCCACCGGACAGCAATGTGCACACGATCCTGCCCGAACCGTCCGGCCGGGTCACGATCGGCGGCAGCCAGTACGTCGACGGCGCGCCCCGCACCTACCTGACGACCTGGAACGGACGCACCTGGCGCACCACGTACCCCCCGCTGGGCGACACCTTCGCCGGGGCCATGGTGCGCGGCCCGGACGGGGCACTGTGGCTGCCGGTGCGCAGCGACCGCGCGTTCCAGTCGAAGTACGCGCGGGTGGACGGCTCGCGCACCACCTTCTCCTACGGCCCCGAGCGCACCCACGCGATCGACGTCAAACCCCGTGCGCTGGCGAGGGCCGGGTTCTCGCTGCTGTCCTTCGGGACCGTCGAGATCTACGGCTCGAAGCCGAACCTGATGAGCGAGCGGCTGGGAGGCTGACCATGGCACGCCGACTTCTCCTCGCGGCCCTCGCCGTCGCCATGACCGTCACGGTCGGCATGAGCTCGGCCACGGCACAGACGCCGTCCTGGCACCACGTTCCCGTCCCGGCGCAGGTACGCCCCCAGGCCGGGTTGAACGAGGCCGTGGCGTTCGGGCCGGACCAGGCGTGGGCGGTGGGTGCCGACGCCGTCGGCCGCGAGGCGCCGGGCTTCCCGCTGGTGCTGCGCTGGGACGGAACGGCGTGGCAGCGCCGGGGCCTGCCCGGGGTCCGCTGGCAGGGGGAGCTGCTGTCCGTCGCCGCGACCTCACCGGCCTCGGTCTGGGCTGTGGGCCGCGACGCGGCGGGCGGCGCCCACCTGCTGCGCTACGACGGCACCACCTGGGGCGAGAGCCGGCCGCCGCGCGGTGTGGGGCTCACCAAAGTCGTCGCCGGCGGCCGTGAGACCTGGCTGATCGGTTCGCGGGACGGCGCGCAGGTGCTGCTGCGCTGGGACGGGCACGACTGGCGGGACGTGCCGGTGCCGCCGGGGGCCGTGTACGGCCTGCACATCCTGGCTGCCGACGACGTCTGGGCCGCAGGCGCCACCGACTCCGGTGCGGCCGTGGCACATTGGGACGGTCAGGCCTGGCAGCAGACGGTCGTGGACGGGTTTCCGCGGTCGGCCGTGGGCAGTGTGCTGGCGGTGTCGCCGACGGAGGTGTGGGCGGGTGGCACGGCCGGGTTCGTCGGCGGTCCGGTGGGCCGGCCGATTCCGCCCCTGCTGGTCCGCTGGGACGGGCAGGCGTGGAACCGGGTGACCGTGCCGGCCGACTTCGGTTCGGTCACCTCCCTGACTCCCACCGCATCCGGATCACTGGCCTGGGTCTCGGTGGCCCGCTCACAGAAGTGGGGTCCGCCGGGCAGCACTCCCCCGCTTGTCCCCGGGCCGGACTTCCTTGCCTGGAACGGGCAGTCGTTCACCGAGTACAGCGAACCGGCGGTGGCCGGGGAAGGCGAATCCTCGGTGCTCCGGCTGACACCGGTGCCGGGCACGGCGACGGTGTGGTCGACCGGCCGCGCCGACGGCCCCGGAGGCACCTTCGCTCCGCGCATCCTGCGGTTCGGCTGAGCCGACCAGCGAGGGGCGTGCCCGTTCCTCAGTGGCGGACCAGGCAGAACGGGTGCCCCGCCGGGTCGGCATAGATCCGCTGGCTCCGCCCGTCGGCACCGGCGTCCAACATCGTTGCCCCGTGGGCCAGTACCTGTTCCCCGGCCCGGTCCAGGTCCGCGACGCCGAAGTCGAGGTGGAACTGCTGCGGCCGGGACGGATCCGGCCACAGCGGCGGGTGGTGGTCGGCTGCCCTCTGGAAGGCCAGGACGACACCGGACGGCGTGTGCAGCGTCGCCCAGTCGTCGCTCAACGCCCACCGCCGGTCCGGCTGGTTGACGGTGCCGCCCAGGATCGACCGATAGAACGCGGCCAGTTCCACCGGTTCGGGACAGTCGAGCACCACACATTGCAGGTCAGCGATCACCGGCCGATCCCAGGACCCGCCGTCAGTTCCGCGAAGCGAGATACTGCTTGACGCCCGGGGCGATGTGGGCGTTCTCGACGTTCACGGCGGCTCCCACCGCCTTGGCGTCCGGCTTGTGCACATAGGTCGAGGTGCTCGCGGGCCGTGCCTTGTCGGAGAAGTTCTGCGGCGAGCCGAGGCCGACATCGACGCTGGACTGGGAGCGGTGGGCCCTGACCACGTCCTCACGGGCCAGACTGCCGTTCTCGCAGGCCTTCTTCAGGTCGGTGCCCGTCACCTGAGCGGCGTTGTAGCCGGAGAGCACGCCGGAGTCGACCAGGGAGCCCGGGTACTTCTTCTTGTAGGAGGCGACCATCGTGCGGACCCCGGCCACGTCGGAGCTGACCGCGGGGACCGCGCTGACCACGTTCAGCATGGCCGCCAGGGCCGGGGCGGCCGGTGTCTTCATCAGCTGCGGCGCGTAGCCGGGGGCGCTGCTGACGACGGGTACCTTCAGGCCGCGGGAGGCCGCGACCCCGACCAGTGAGGCCGTCTGGGCCGGTCCGGCGCTGATCAGGATCGCCTTGACGCCCTCCTTTCGCAGCGCCGAGACCTGCGCGGACAGGTCGGTGTCCGTCGCCTTGATCTTCTGGCCGGTGACCTTCAGGCCCGCCTTCTTCGCGGCCCACCGCGAGCCCTCCAGCGCGTTCGCGCCGTAGTCGCCCTCGAAGTAGACGTGGCCGATCGTGTCGCCCTTCGTCAGGCCTTTGGCGCGGGTGAGGAAGTCGACCGCGGCGATCATGTCGATGTCGTAGGTGGTGCCGAGGACCTGGACCGAGTCCCGGCCGAGCAGGGAGGCGGCCCAGGCCTGCGGGAAGGTGAGCACCTTGTCCCGTTCGATGTCGTCGAGCAGTGCGGCCATCACGGGCGAGCCGATGACCTGGGGCAGTGCCACGACGTCCGCAGAGATGTCGGCGTAGGCGGTGACGGCCTTCTGGACGTCGTAGCCATGGTCCTTGACGACGATCTCGATGCGGCGGTCGCAGATGCCGCCCCGGGCGTTGACTTCGTCGGCCCACATCTGCTGGGCCTGCACGATGCTCTTGCCGAGGGTGGCGTAGGGGCCGGTGAGGTCCGTCAGGGCGCCGAGTCTGATGGTCTTGTCGGTGACTCCGGGGCCCGTCTTGATGCCGTCGGCGCCGTCGTCCGTGCTCCCGGACGAGCCGGCCTTGGAACTGCATCCGGTGCCCGCGAGCAGCAGGGCCGCGAGGGTGGTGGCCAGAAGCGTTCTGGCGCGTGGAGCGGTGTGGTGCGTGGACTTCACGGGGTGGGCTCCTTGGCTCGTACGGCCGACGTGGGCGGCAGGGAAGGGGAGGTGGTGCCGGCGGGTGGCGGGGCGGTTCGGCGGCCGCGCGGGCGTGCGCGCAGGCGGCGGACCAGGCCGTGCAGGCCGTCGGGGGCGAAGAGGAGGATCAGGACGATCGCCGCTCCGTAGAGGTAGCGGGCGGCCTCGGTGGGGCCGACCGTGCCGTCGGTGGTGCCGGGGGCGGCCACCAGCGGGAGTTGGTCGGCGTAGCGGGTCATCAGCAGCGGCAGGGCGGTGACGAAGACGGCACCCGCGGTGGCTCCGGCCACCGATCCGAGCCCGCCGATGACGATCATGGCGAGGTAGTCGACCGACAGCACCAGGCCGAAGTAGTCGGGCACCACGCGGCGGAAGGAGAGGGCGAGCATCACCCCGGCCAGGCCCGCGTACATCGACGAGACGACGAAGGCCGCCGAGCGGTGCCGGGAGACGTTCACGCCCATCACGGCCGCCGCGGTCTCACTGTCGCGCAGCGCCACCAGGGCGCGCCCGGGACGGCCGCGCAGGAGTCCGCGGGCGGTGAACCAGGTGACCGCGAACAGGGCGATGCCCAGGTACCAGAGTCGTTCCTCGGCGCCGAACGGCACGCCCAGCAGGATCAGTTCGGAGTCGGCGGAGAAGGAGAAGCTGCCCAGTTCCAACGGCGGCACCGAACGGCCGTTGAATCCGCCGGTGACGGAGTCCGCGGTGAGCAGGACATGGTGCCCGAGGAAGACCAGGGCGAGGGTCGCGACGCCCAGGTAGACGCCGCGTACCCGGCCGGCGACGGGGCTGAAGAGCCCGCCGGCCGCCCCGGCGAGCAGGACCGCGAGCACGCCGGCCGCGGCGGTGGGCAGCCCGGGCCCGGGTTCACCGGCCAGCCACACGTAGCCGTAGGCGCCGACGGCAAGGAAGAAGGCGTGGCCGAGGGAGAGTTGGCCCGCTGTGCCGGACAGCAGGCCGAGGCCCACCGCGCCGATGGCCGCCGCCATCGAGAACAGGCCGATGCGCAGCCAGAACGCGTCGAGGTAGAAGGGCAACGCGCACAGGACGACGACGGCCGCCGAGGTCCAGCCGACGCGGACGGCGCCGGCACGGGAGAGTCGCTCAGACACGGACCGCCGCCCTTCCTCCGAACAGCCCGGTCGGCCGCACCAGCAGCACCAGGACCATCACCGCGTAGGGGGCGACGTCGCCGAACCCCTCGCCCAGGACGTGCAGGTCGGACTGGTAGCCCGCGACGAGCGCCTCGGTCATGCCGATGAGCAGGCTGCCCGCGAGGGCGCCCGGTGGCGAGGCCATCCCGCCGAGGATCGCCGCCGGGAACGCCTTCAGGGCGATCTGCCCCGTCGTGCGCTCCAGCCCCGGCGCCGGGAACGCGGCGAGGAACACCGCCGCCAGGGCGGCCAGCGCTCCGGCCAGGCACCAGGCGAGCATGCGGATCCGCACCAGCCGTACGCCCATCAGGGAGGCCGCCTCGACGTCCTCGGCCGCGGCGCGCAGCGACAGGCCCCAGGAGGTGTACCGGAACAGTGCGAAGACGCCGGCGATGACCACGCCGGAGACCACGATCGCGGCGATGCGGCTGTCCGCGACGGTCACCGGCCCCAGTGCGCTGACCGAGTCGCCCCAGGGGTCGCCGAGCGAGAGCAGGTCGCCGCCGATGCGCCGGGACAGGTCGGTGAGGACGAGGATGTCGACGCCGATGGTGACGATGGTCTGCACATGGGCGCCGTGCGGGTCCGGCCCGCCGGCCCGGAGCAGGAAGCGGTCCATGACACCGGCCACGGCCGCCGTCGCCAGGACGGACACCGCGAGGGCCCCGGCGAAGCCGAGGTCGTCGTGGAGTACGGCGGTGAGGTAGCCGCCGAGCAGGAGCAGGGAGCCGTGGGCGAAGTTCATGACGCCGGAGGCCTGGAAGATGATGACGAAGCCGAGCGCGACGAGGGCGTAGACCGCGCCCAGGGCGAGGCCGTTGAAGAGGGTGTCCAGGAGGGTGGTCATGCCGCGTCCTCCTGTCCGGCGCCGGTGCCGAGGTAGGCGCGCAGCACCTCGGGGTCGCCCCGGACCTCGTCGGGAGTGCCGTGCGCGATGGCCCGGCCGAAGTCGAGGACGGTGACCTCGTCGGCGAGCCGCATCACCAGGCCCATGTCGTGCTCCACCAGGACGACGGACAGGCCGAGTTCGGCGCGCACGGCGTGCACGACCTCGACCGTCCGGGCCCGTTCGGCCGCGTTCATCCCGGCGACCGGCTCGTCCAGCAGCAGGACGCTGGGCTCCAGGCAGAGGGCGCGGGCGAACTCCACGCGTTTGCGGTCGCCGTAGGAGAGCAGGGCGACGGGGCTGTCGAAGTGGCGTCCGAGTCCGGTGAGTTCGGCGATCTCGCGGGCCCGGGCGAGGTGTGCGCGCTGTTCGCGCCGCACGTGCGGCAGGCGCAGCGCGCTGGCGGCGAATCCGGCCCGGGACAGGGCGTGGCGGCCGAGCATCAGGTTGTCGGCGACCGTGCCCTGGGTGGTGACGATGTTCTGGAAGGTGCGGGCCACGCCGAGCGCGGCGATGCGGTGGGGCGCCAGCCGGGTCAGGTCGGCATCGCCGAGCCGTACGGTGCCGGTGGCCGGGCGGCACAGGCCCGACAGCACGTCGAAGCAGGTGGACTTGCCCGCTCCGTTGGGTCCGATGAGCGCGTGGACGGAGCCCGGGACGACGGTGAAGGACACCGCGTCGAGGGCGGTGAGCCCGGCGAAGCGGACGGTCACGTCCGTCACGGCGAGTTCGGGCGGTGCGGTGGTGCGGACGGTCACGCGGCTCCCTGCCCCTCGGTGGTTCCGGCTCTCTGTGCGGTCTCGGCGCCTTCTTCGGCGGCCTCGGCGCCGTCCTCGGTGGTCTCGCCCAGGTACAGCCGCTTCACGGCGTCCGTGCGGGCGAGTTCTTCGGCGGGCCCGGAGAGGCGTACTTCGCCGACCTCCAGGACGTGGGCGGTGTCGGCGAGGGACAGCGCCATGCCCGCGTTCTGCTCGACGAGCAGCACGGCGGTGCCTTGCGCGTTGATCTCGCGGACGACCTCGGCGATCCGGTACACCATCCGCGGGGCCAGGCCCAGGGAGGGCTCGTCGAGCAGGAGCAGGCGGGGCGCGGCCATGAGGGCCCGGCCGATGGCGAGCATCTGCTGTTCGCCGCCGGAGAGCAGGCCCGCCGCCTGCCGGGTGCGTTCGGCGAGGCGCGGGAAGAGCGTGAAGACCCGCTCCCGGGCCTCGGAGACCTGGTCCGGGCGGCGCCGCCCGAGGCCGAGGCCGCCGGAGCGCAGGTTCTCGTCGACGGTGAGCCCGGCGAAGATCCGGCGTCCCTCGGGGACCTGGACGACCCCGGCGCGCACCGCGGCGACCGGGTCCCGCCCGTCGAGTTCCGTGGCGCCGTAGCGGATACGGCCGGCCGTGACCGCGCCGCGGTGCAGGCGCAGGGTGCCCGACACCGCCCGCAGCAGGGTCGTCTTGCCCGCGCCGTTGGCGCCGAGCAGGGCGACGACCGTGCCGTGCGGGACGGTCAGGGACACGGAGCGAAGGGCGGACAGGGCGCGGCCGTAGGTCACGTCGAGGCCCTCGACGCGCAGGGCCGGCTCCTCGTCCGGTGGTGCTTCGGGCATCACGGCTCCTCGGATCCGTGCCGTCGGGCACGGGTGCTTCGGGGGAAGGGCAGCTCACGACAGCACGAGCGCGGAGGGGCGGTACAGGTGTCCGGGCCGGGTGGCTGCACGCTCCCAACGCGGGTGGGCGGGGATTGTGCGACTGCCCAGGGGTGGGGGCGACCCGGGCCAACCGGGGGGTGCTCGGCTGCCCGGGGGTGGGGGCGACCCGGGCCAACCGGGGGTGCTCGGCTGCCCGGGGGTGGGGGCGCGATCCGGGCCGGTGGGGACTGTGCGGTTGGCCAGGGGCGGGGTGCGCAACCCGCGCCCGGGGTTCGGTTGCGCACCCTGGGCAACCCCTGAGGAATCTCCGGTCAGCCGCGCGGCAGTCGGCGCGCCGTCAGCGCGAGGCTGATCTCCGCCACGTCGTGCGGGCGGGCCAGGGAACGGCCGATGAGCTGCTCGCAGCGGCGCAGGCGGTTCAGGACGGTGTTGCGGTGGCAGTACAGCCGTTCACCGGCGCGCTGGGCGGACCCCTCGCAGGCGAACCAGGCGACCAGGGTGTCCAGCAGTACGTCGCGGTCGGCCGGTTCCAGGCGGAGCAGGGGGCCGAGCACCCGCTCGGTGAGGGTCGCGCCGAGCTCCGGGCAGGAGACGACCAGCGCCTCGGGGAGGTGTTCGGTGAGCCGGACCGTGCCGCCTTCCGGTGGGCAGATGCTCAGAGCCAGGTCGGCCAGACGCCGGGCGTCGCCCACGGCGGCGAGTCCCGTCACGGCGCTGCCGACGCCGATCCGGCGGCCGGCCGGAGCGTCGGCGGTCAGGTCCAGGGCCGCGAGGGGGTCCCGGTCGGGCGCCCTGTCGCCGCCGTCGGCGACCAGGACGATGCCGTGGACCACCTCCACTCCCGAGTGGAGGTACGCGCTCGCGCCGGCCGGAGGATCATGCGGCGGGCCGCCGGCGATCGCGACGACGACGTACCGGCCGTGCTCCGGCAGGCTCAGCCTCTCGGCGGTCTCGGGCAGGTCCGCGATCCTGCTCGTGCCGTCCAGGAGGGCGGCGGCCAGCAGGCGCACCCTGTTCTCGCGCCGCCAGGCGAGTTGCCGCTCGGCCTGCCGGTAGGCGTCCGCCACGAGGGTGCAGTGCTCGTCGACGAAGTTCCACACGTCGGTGGCCACGTGCACCAGGAGCCGGATGTCCTCGGGCTCGGAGCGGGTGGTCTCCTCGACCAGCCGCTGCCACACCAGGGACCCGCCCAGCCGGAACGCGTGCAGCAGGGCGTCCAGCGGCAGCCCCTGCTCGGCCCGGACGACGCCGATCCGCCAGGTGCAGCGGTGGGCGGCCTCACGGGTGCCGCGCGGGTCGAGAAGCGAGGTCACGCTGTGTCGCAGCGAGCGGTGCACCTCCTGCCAGGTGGCGGCGTGATCGTTCTCCAGCGCGGTCCGGTACGCCGGTTCCTGCTCGCGCAGGACCGCCAGCAGCCGGTCGGTCAGGTCCGGCAGGTCGTCCAGCAGGACGCGGGCGGCCCGGTGCAGGACGCGCAGCGCGTCGGCGTCGATCAGCGACCGGATCCGCCGTGACCGCGGCTGCGGAACGGGTGTCGGTCCGGTGCGGAACGTCGTACGTGTGCGTGCGGCAGGATGCATGGCGGTCCTCCCCCGACTTCGGCCTTCCGGCGGCCCCCGGCGCCGTCCGGGCGCGGCGGCGTCCGGCGGGTGCGCCGGCCGTGCGGCCGTCGCACCCGTGTGGTGCTGCTTCGAAGGATGACATACCGTCCGGTCGGTCCCCAGGGTCGTGCGGCGTCTTCTCGATGCGGCCGCCTAGATTTCCGGGGGGCTCAGCGCTGCTCTTGATCGACCATGCGGGCCAGTTCTATGCGGGAGCGCACGCCGAGGGCGGCGAAGACGTTGCGCAGGTGATAGTCGACCGTGCGGGTGCTGACGGCGAGCCGATGGGCCACCTCCCGGTTGGTGGCGCCCTCGGCCACGTGGCGTGCGATGCGCAGCTGCTGCGGCGTCAGCCCCGACAGCCCCACGGCCCGTTCCTTCCCGGACGCGGCGCCGTTGGCGCGCAGCTCGCCGCGCGTCTGGTCGGCCCAGGCTCCGGCGCCGCAGCGGTCGAAGCCGACCAGGGCGGCTCCGAGCCGGCCGCGCGCCTCCCGCAGCCTGCGGCGACGCCGCAGCCACCGGCCGTACAGAAGCTCGGTGCGGGCGCGCTCGAAGTCGCCGCCGGACTCGTCGTGGAGGGCGAGCGCCCGCAAGTAGAGGTCGTCGGCTTCCCGGTCGTCCGCGGCGAGCAGGGCGCGGCAGCGCGCAAGCTGGGCGGGCGCGTGCGGATCGGCACCGAAGGAGGCCCACCGGGCGAGGTCGGAGACGACGCCGTGCGCGTCCTCCGGCTGCCCGGCCAGCACCGCGGCCTCCACGAAGCAGGGCACGGCGAGCATCCAGACGGCGAAGTGACCGCGCCGCGGGCCGGGACCGACCAGGGGCCCGAGCCGGTCGGCGGCGTCCAGGGGACGACCGCGGGCCAGGTCGGCGCGGGCGGTGGCCCACTCGGCCAGGGTCGCGGCCTGGGCCAGGCCGTGGCGGCGGGCGGTGGCCAGGGCGGCCGAGGCGTACCCGGCCACCGCGGCGGTGTCCCCCTCGATCGAAGCGGCCAGGGCGAGCATCGCGTGGTGGCTCGCCGCGGTGTTGCGGTGGCCGGCGACGAGCGCCGCGCGCACGCCCTCCTCGGCGTGGGCGCGCGCCTGCGCGTGACGCCCGGCGCGCAGTTCGCCGTAGGCCAGGTACTCCAGGGCGCGTGCTTCACACGCGGCGGAGTCGGTGGTCCGGGCGGCCGCGAGGGCGCGGGCCCCGGCGGTGCGGGCCGCGTGGACGTCCCCGAGCAGCAGGGCCGCCGAAGCCGCCCGCAGCAGCCGCTCCGGCCGGTCGTCGCGGCAGGCTCGGTCCAGCACGCGCCGCAGGGGCCCGACGGCGTGCTCCGGCCGCCGGGCCAGCAGGGCACGCATACCGTCGCGGTAGTCCCGGAAGAAGGGGTCCGGGGCATCGGTGAGGCTTCTGGCGTCGGGTGACAGCGCGCTCTCGCCGGAGAAGTCCTCGGCTGTGACGGTGCCCGGTGCGGCGTCCCCGTCGGGCCGCTCCGTGAGGCCGGTGCCGTCGAGGATGGTCAGACAGATCATGACGTCGCCGGATGCCCAGGCGGCGTCGGTGGCGCAGAGGCGTGCGGCTTCAGCGGTGTCCGGGGCCTCGGGGGCCAATAGGGACGCGGCCAGCAGCAGGGTCTCGCGGGCGTCGCCGACCGGACCGTCGAACAACTGGCGCTTGCCGCGAGCGAGTTCGGCATGGCCGCGGTCCTCGGTGGCCGATCGGGCGGCGTCGCGGCCGTTCCGGCTCCGTGCGCGGGGAGCCGTTCGCACCCTGCTGCTGTCTCCCGTCATTTCACGGAGGCTACTTGCGCGTAGGGAAGACCGGAAGGCTTACGTCCGCGCCCTCCGGCGTGCAAACCCTTGGCTCCACCTGCGCGTTGACCGGTCCCGACCGGTGGACGGATTGTGCGGCGGCCCAACGGACGGCCGCTTCGGGAGTGCCCGGGCACGCCACCGGCGGCGGACGCCTCGCGCGCGTCCGCCGCCGGTCCCCCTCTGCCACGGCCCCGGGCCCCGCGGCGCGGTGCGCGGGACGGGTCAGGAACCGTGCGGGCAGTTGCCCCGGTACTCCTCGATGGTCAGGCTCGGCCGGGGCACCGGGCACAGGAACTGCTCGTAGCGGGTGTCGTTGTCGATGAACCGCTTGAGCCAGGAAATGCTGTACTTCGCGATCGTCGTGTTCGACGAGTTGGGCGTGAAGTGGGTCGCCGAGTTCAGCTCCAGGTATCCCCGGTCCAGCGAGGAGGACAGGCTGGAGTAGAAGGGTTCGGCGTGGGAGGCGACCGGGGCGATGGTGTCGCCGTCGGCGCCGAAGATCAGGGTCGGGGTGGTGACCTCGGGCCAGGTCTTGTCGAGGTTCCACGGAGTCAGCGGGATCGCCGCCTGGAGGGCCGGACGCGACTTGGCGGCCTCCAGGCTGCCGCCGCCGCCCATCGAGTGGCCCATGACGCCGAGACGCGAGGCGTCGATGCGGGTCCGCACCGAGCTGCGGTCGGTGAGGTAGTCCAGGGCGGCCAGCAGCTGACGGCCGCGGGAGTCGGGCTGGTCGAGCGTGGTGAGGGTGTCGATGGTGAAGACCACGAAGCCCTGCGAGGCCAGGCGCGGTCCGAGCCAGGCGATGGAGGACTCGTAGGCGGTGTAGCCGGGCGAGACGGCCACCGCCCCGAAGGTGCCGTCGCTGGTGCTCGTGGGGTAGTAGATCGTGCCGCCGCCGAATCCTGTGACGGACAGCGAGGAGACGGAGGTCTGCGACACGGCGTACGGGCCGCGCAGCGCCTCGATGCTGGAGGTGGTGGGGGCCGGGCCGCGTTCGAAGGGATTGTCCGCAGCGTGGGCCCCCGGGTTGTTCAGGGGTCCCAGGCCGACGGCGAGGGCGAGTGCCGCGGCGGCGCCGGCCAGTCGTCCGGCACGGTGTCGGGCCCGGTGCCCGAGGGGGCCACGGTTGCGCGTGGGCGAGTCGGTGTGGGGGTGGAGTTGCACGACGAGTCGTCCTCTCTGTCGTGGCGGTCGGCCGTTCGCGGGCACACGGGACCTGGGGCGTCTGCCGCGTGCCCGCGGTGGGCACCGCCGTCGGGCTGGCCGTGCCACTGTCAGGGAGGGGCTGCCACGCGGGGACCGGCAATGTCACCGGTCTTGTACGGCCGGTGCCGGGGACACGCCCGTCGTTGGGGGCCGTCGTGCGGCGATCGCCCCGGGGCGCCTGTCGGCTGGTAGTGCCGACGACCGCGAGGCCGAGGCCGAACAGTGCGGCGCCCGTGGGCCGCCCGAGCGCACGGTGGACGCGGGGCTCGTGGCGGGCCGGCCCGGCCCTGGACAGCGGGGACACGGGGCTGCCCGGCCAGGCGAGGATGGCGTGGGGGCCAGTTGGGCAGCAGGCCGGTGCAGAACATCGCGATGTTCGACGGCGAGAACGGCAGCGGTCGAGGCGGCGGGCACGGGCGCGAGCGCACGTCTGCGGTGGGGGCCTGAAGGCGGGGTGGCCCAACTCGGGGTGCCTGCTCCGCGGGCTCGGGCACCGCAGCGGAAGGACGAGCGCGGATTCGACGTGCAAGCCCGGCCGGCTCCCCCGCCGTCCGATATGAGGGCAGGGGAACCGTCGCGAGCGAGGGTGCGGCGCCTTCTCACGCGCGGCGCCTTCTCACGCGCGGCGCCTTCTCACGCGCGGCGCCTTCTCACGCGCGGCGCCGCACGCGTCAGTCCACGATCACCTCGGTACGCATCGCCGGGGCCGACCCGGCGAGTTCGGCGCCGAAGTTCCCTTCGACCTCCGCCTTCTCCGACGCGTCCGGATACGGATTCGTGCACGAAGTGCCCGCGGAGGAACCGGACATCAGGCTCGAGCACGGTCCGGGCTTGCGATCCGGCAGGCCGAGGATGTGCCCGAGTTCGTGCGCGGAGATGCGGATCGTGTTGTAGCCCTGGTCGACGGCTTGGCGCCCGATGTACACCGTCCCGTTGCCCAGAGTGGTGGGCAGCGCGCGCGGCCAGCCGTTGTCCGCGAGGACCCGTATGTTCGCTCGCTGCCCGGATGCGACCGGCCGCAGCTCGACGGCGTCGACACTCTCGTTCCAGATTGCCGCGCCCCGCTCGACGGCGCTCTTGAACTCCGCGGAGCCGCCGGCGTCATAGGTCAGGACGCGGGCGGCGAGTGGTGCATCGGGGGCAGCGGCCGCGGCCTGGCCACCCGTCAGGGTCAAGGACACCAGACAGGCGGCGGCGAGGCCGCCGGTCAGCATTCGGACGTGCATGATCGACCTCCTTGTGGGGAAAGGGCAGTCGTGCTCATGACACTCTTTAGCCCATTGCCCGGCAAGGTCACCGCTGAATCCGTCAATTCGCGCCCGCGGACTCGGGCGCGCGCACCCGCGCAACAGGCCGCTGTCAGGCGACAGCCGCCACCGAGACGCCGAGGGCGATGAACAGCCAGCCAGTGGTCAGCTCCCAGCGGTGGCGGATCGTCGGCCTGGAGAGCAGGGCTCGCAGTCGCGCGGCGACGACAACGAGTGCGAACCAATAGGCGACGCCGATGACGACGTCCAGCATGCCCAGGAAGAAGATCTGCCGGGCCGGAGAACCGTCGCCCTCGACGAACTGGGGCAGGACGCTGAGGAAGAAGAGGGCGGCCTTGGGATTGAGCACGTTGGTGAGGAATCCCTGGGTGAATCCGGACCGGGGGCGTCCCCGGACGGGCCCGCCCTCCCGAGGGGTCTGAGAGGCGACCTCGTTGGCGTTCCGCCTTTCACGGGCGGCCCGGCGGGCGGCCAGTACGGCGCGCACACCGAGATACACGAGGTAGGCCGCCCCCATCAGTTTGATCCCGTCGTACACCAGGGGGGAACGGGTGGCGATCACCGAGAGACCGGCCGCCGCGGCCAGCATGTGCACGCACAACCCGGTCTGCGCGCCCAGCGCAGCGGCCCTGCCCTTCGACGGATCCTCGGTCGCCGATCTGACCACCACGAGGAAGTCCGGGCCCGGCACCACATACGCCACCAGCACAACACCGAGGAAACCGACCAGGTCGACCGTCATCCGCCCTCCACTCCCGCACCCTGCGAAACCACCCGCAGTCAGGGCCCGTTGACGCCTCTGCGCGCCGAAGACCGAGCCGCCGGCCCCGTCGAGTACCCCCATGCGGGCCGCCCGGACAGCCCGGCGGCCGGAACGAGGGCTGAACCCGCACCCCTGGACGAGCGTGATCTCCGGCGTTGACCTCGCACAGGAGGCACGAGCACAATCTGCGGGCCTGCGTCACCGCAGGCGAACAGGGGGAACCATGTACGACCAAGGGTCCTGACCGCGAGACGATCGATGCCATCGCGCGGAACCCGGCGGCACCGGTCGACGTACTGACCAGACTCCTGAGCAAGGAAGCCATCGCCGCCCGGGACGCGATGGGTTGGCGCGCTCTGCCGGGCGAGGTGGTCGACGCGATCGTCGCGCATCCCGACCACAGGCTGCGGTCGGTGTTCGCGGCGAACCCCTCGGTGACGCCGCAACAACGCGCCCGGCTCGTCGACGATCCCGACGCACGGGTGCGCGAGGCTCTGGCCTACGGACCCGACTGGTTCCGCATCCCCGTGGAGCCCCTGCCCGGGGCCGTCCAGAAGCGCCTGCTCGCCGACCGGGAAGCACGGGTCCGCCACAGCACGGCCAACTGCCGGTTCACGGCTCCGGATCTGGTCGCCGGGCTGGCCGACCACCAGGACCCGGGCCTCCGGAAGGCGGCGTGCCGCGCGTGGGGCCTGCTCTCCGACGACACCCGCAACCGTCTGCTCGGCGACGTCGACGAGGACGTACGTCAGGCGGCCATGACGAAGGCCTGCCGCGACGACGCGGGGTACACCGACCTCCTGCTCGACTCGGACCTCGGCTCCTTCGCCCGGCAGGAGGTGATCCGCCACGGTGCCATGAGCACGGCGACCGCCGAACGGCTCGCGGCGAGCGGCGAAGCGGCGGATCGGCGCGAACTGGCGGCCAACCTCGCCGTGTCCATCGACATCGTCCGCACGCTGGCCGACGACGACGCGCACAGCGTCCGGCTGGCCGTGTCGGTACGCCCCGAGCTGACGGAGAGCGAACGTGCCGCCGTCGACATCACCATCACCTCGTCCGACCGCCTGTATCCGGTCGAATGGGTGCGCCGGTGTGCCGATCCCGACGTGCTGCGCCGGTGCGCCCGGTCCGCCAACATCCTCCTGCGCCGCAGCGCCGCCTGCGCTCCCCACCTGCCCGCCGACGCCGTCGAGCTGCTCGCCGAGGACGACGACTACCCCGTGAGACTCCTGCTGTGCGAGAACCAGCCGAGCGTCGACGGCGAGGTCGTGCTGCAGACCTACCTGGACTGCAAGGTCATCACCAAGGGCGGTCTGCTCGGCCACGCCAACTTCCCGCGCACGGGCGCCGGGCGGCGCTTCGCCGACGACCCGGACCCGGAGAAGAGGTGGCTGGTGGGACTCGACGCGCAGGCACCGGCCGCCGTGGTGGTCCGGCTGCTCGCCGATCCCGACGGACGCGTACGCGGCATGGCCGCCGCGCACCCCGCCCTGCCGGTCGACCTCGTCCTGGAGAGCTGCAGGAACCCGGAGCTCTCCTCCCGGGCCCTGAGCAACCCCGGCCTCCCGGCAGAGGTCATGCACCAGTACCTCGACGCCCTGGGCATTCCCCGCTGATAGCGGCGTCGGTCAGCGCCGCGACATCAGCGCCGGCCGGCGGTCCTAGCCCGCCGCCCGCCTCTCGGCGCCCGGCAGCGGCGGCAGCGTCGTCCCGTGGATCCACGCCTGCAGCAGTTCGTCCACCGGCTCGGTCGCGAAGCGCGCCACGTGCGCGGTGAAGGCCGCGGTGGTGACCGTGCCGCCCCGGTGCAAGTGCCCCCAGCCGCGCAGCATGCGGAAGAAGGCGATGTCGCCCAGCGCGCGGCGCACGGCGTGCAGGACGAGCCCGCCGCGTTCGTAGAGCCGGTCGTCGAACATCGACTTGCGCCCCGGATCCGACAGTCTCAGGTCCTGCGGCAGCGACGACAGCAACCGGTGGGCGGCGGCCGCGAGTTGCTCCGCCGTACGCCCGCCTGAGCGTTCCGACCACAGCCACTCCGCGTACTTCGCGAATCCCTCGTTGAGCCAGATGTGCCGCCAGTCGGCGATCGACACGCTGTTGCCGAACCACTGGTGCGCCAGCTCGTGCGCCACGAGTCGCTCCGAGCCCCGTGCCCCGTCCACGTGGTTGGCGCCGAACAGCGACAGTCCCTGTGCCTCGACGGGCACGTCGAGCTCCTCCTCGGTCACCACGACCGCGTATTCGTCGAACGGGTACGGCCCGAAGAGCTCCTGGAACACCTCCATCATCTGCGGCTGGCGTGCGAAGTCCCGAGAGAAGTCGCCCAGCAGATGCGCGGGGATGTGCCCGTGCTGCGGGACCCCGCCCGGGCCCGGGTCGCCCAGCAGGACCGTCTGGTACTTGCCGATCACGAGGCCGACCAGATAGCTGGAGGTCGGCGCCGACTGCTCGTACACCCAGGTGGTGGTGCTCGCCTTCGTCGTCCGGGTCAGCAGTCGTCCGCCCGCCACCACCGCGTACGCCGACGGCGTGGTGATCGAGAGCTGGTAGGACGCCTTGTCGGCGGGCCGGTCGTTGCACGGGTACCACGACGGCGCGCCGATCGGCTGGCTGGCCACCAGCGCCCCGTCCTCCAGTTCCTCCCAGCCGAGCCCGCCCCAGGGGCTGTTCACCGGCTCGGGGTTGCCCGACCAGTGCACCTCGACCGTGAAGGGCGCCCCGGCGCGGACCGGCTTGGCGGGACGCAGGCGCAGCCTGCCGCCGCGGTGCGTGTAGTGCGGCTGGCGTCCGTCGACGCGGACCCTGCCGATCTTGTAGTCGGCCAGGTTCAGCACGAACTCGGTGAGCGGCGCCCGTCCCGCTATGGCGTTGACGCGGGCCGTCCCGGAGAGCCGGTTCGGGCCCGGGCGGTAGTCCAGCGCGAGCTCGTACCGGTGCACCCGGTACCGGGGGTCGCCGTGCTCCGGAAAGTACGGGTCCGCGCCCGCCGCCTGCTGGACTGCCACTGCCGTCTGCTCTCCCTGCGCTGCGCTGCTGCCACTGCCTGCCGGTGCGTCGCCTCCCGGCCCCGAGTGACCCGCGCTCAGGGGCGCCATGCCTCGATCGGGTTGCCGAGCCAGCGGGTGTCGTCGGGGACGGACTCCGCGGCCATGACGAGCGACGCGGGACCCAGCGTGGTGCGGGCCCCGATCGTGCTGCCGGGCAGGACGATCCCGCCAGGGCCCAGCGTCGCGCCCTCACGGAGGACCACAGTATCCGTCCGCAAGATCCGGTCGTGGAAGAGGTGCGTCTGAAGGACGCAGCCCCGGTTCACGGTGGCGGCGTCCCGGAGCGTCACCAGGTCCGTCTCGGGCAGCCAGTAGCTCTCCACCCACACGCCCCTGCCGATCCGGGCGCCCAGGCCCCGCAGCCAGGCCGTCATCACCGGTGTGCCCGGCACCGCGCCCGCCAGCCACGGCACGGCGAGGACCTCGACGAAGGTGTCCGCCAGCTCGTTGCGCCACACGAAGGACGACCACAGCGGGTGCTCCCCGCTGCGGTGCCGCCCCACGAGCGCCCACTTCGCGACGATCGAGACGAGGGCCGCGCCCCCGCCCGCCGCGAGCAGCACCAGCCCTGACAGCAGCGGCGCCCAGGCCCCCAGGGCGCACAGCGCGGCGATCGTCAGCACCGCCAGGCCCGCCGAGCAGAACACCGGCACGATCCGGCACAGCTCCACCAGGCCGCGCGCCCACAGCAGCCGGGCCGGCGGCTCGTAGGTGCGGCTCTGGTCTCCGTCGGCGGCGGCGCGCGGCAGCTTGACCGGCGGCAGCCCCAGGTAGGAGGTGCCCTTCTTGGCCTTCTTCGGGGTCGCCGACAGCACGCCGACCAGCCCGCCGTCCGGCACGCTCCGTCCGGGCGCCGTCATCCCCGAGTTCCCGAGGAAGGCCCGCCGCCCGATCTCGGCCCGGCCGATCCGCATCCAGCCGCCGCCGAGTTCGTAGGGCGCGGTCAGGGTGTCGTCGGCCAGGAACGCGCCCTCGCCGACGGTCGTCAGGCTGGGCAGTGCCAGCACCGTCGACACCTCGGCGCCGCGTCCGATCCGCATGCCGAGCAACCGCAGCCACACCGGCGTGACCAGCCCGGCGTACAGCGGGAACAGCGTCTCGCGGGAGCGGTCCATCAGCTGCGTGACCGTCCAGGCCTGCCACCCGATCCGGCTGTGCGTGGGGTGCGTCCCCTCGCGCAGGCCGAGGCTCAGCAGCCGTACCGCGATCAGGAGCAGCAGCGCGTACGCGAGTCCGTAGGTGAGCGTCGCCGGTACGACGGCCAGGGCGGCGCCGGTGAGGACCGATCCGGGGGTGACGAAGGCGCGGGCCACGAGGAGCGCGGCCAGCCCCGCGAGCACCGGGAGCGCGGTGAGTGCGAGGCCGGTGAGGCCGTACATCAGGCTCCAGTGCGTGCCCCGGCGCGGCCGTTCCTTCGGCCAGTTGCGCTTGGCCTTGCCGAGCTTGACCGCGGGCGCGCCCGCCCACCGCTGACCGGTGGGAATCTGTCCCGTGACGGCGGAGCCAGGGGCCACCTCGGCGCGCTTGCCCACCCGGGCGCCGGGGAAGAGCACGCTGCGGGTGCCGACGACGGCGTGGGCACCCACCTTGACCGTGCCGACCTCCAGCCGGTCGCCGTCCAGCCAGTAGCCGGACAGGTCCACCTCGGACTCCACGGCCGCGCCCCGCCCCAGCTTGAGCATGCCGGTGACCGGGGGCAGCGAGTGCAGATCGACGTCCGGGCCGACCTTGGCGCCCAGCGCCCGCGCGTACCGCTCCAGCCAGGAGCCGGTCAGCGAGGTCGCGCCGCTGAACTCGGCCAGCCGTTCGGCGGTCCACAGCCGCAGGTGTACGCCGCCTCCGCGCGCGTACCGGCCGGGCTTCACGCCGCGCAGCAGCAGTCGCGCGCCGCCTGCGGCCAGGGCGAGCCGCCCCGGCGGGCTGAACAGCGCCGCGGCTGCGACCGCGAGGAGCCACCAGGGGGCCGTGGGCAGCCACGCGTAGGCGGGCAGCAGATTGCCGAGTGCGGCCAGTGCCACGGTCCAGCGCAGCCCGAGGAGGGTGAAGAGCGGCACGAGGAGCAGTAGTTGGATTGCCTGGGCGCGCCTGGGCACAGGGGTGATCGTGCGCCTGGCCTCTTCGTCCCGCGCCGACTTCTCGAGCCGGCGGGCGAGCTTGCGCAGCACGGGCTGCTGGTAGATGTCCAGGACGGCCGCGCCGGGGTAGCGGGTGCGCAGCCGGGTGGTGAGCTGGGCGGCGGACAGACTGCCGCCGCCGATCGCGAAGAAGTCGTCGAAGGCGCTGGTGACCGGGATGCCGAGCACCTCGGTCCACTGCTCGGCGAGCCAGGCCTCGGTGCCGTAGAGCTGCTCGGCGGGGCCGCCCGTCTCCAGGTCCTTCAGCGGCCAGGGCAGGGCGCCCCGGTCGACCTTGCCCGACGTGCGGGTGGGCAGTTCCTCGACCGGGGCGAGCAGCGGCACGAGCGCGGCAGGCAGTTCGGCCCGCAGTGTGTCGACGGCGGTGGCGTGGTCCCAGCCGTCCTGGGTGACGACGTAGCCGACGAGGAGCTGGTTGCCGCTGCGGGCGGTGCGTACGGCGGCCGCGGCTGAGGCGACCCCGGGCAGGCCCTGGAGTGCGGCGTCGACCTCGCCGAGCTCGATCCGCCGCCCGCCGAGCTTGATCTGCTCGTCGGCCCGGCCGAGGAAGACCAGCCCCTCGGGCTCCGCCTTGACGAGGTCGCCGCTGCGGTACGCCCGCTCCCAGCCCAGGGGTTCCAGGGGCGCGTACTTCTCCGCGTCCTTCTCGGCGTCGAGGTACCGGGCGAGACCGACCCCGCCGATCACCAGCTGTCCGCTGCCGCCCATGGGCACGGGCTCTCCGGCCTCGTCGACGACGGCCAGCTCCCAGCCGTCCAGGGGCAGCCCGATCCGGATCGGCTCCTGACCGCTCATCAGCGAGGCGCAGGCCACCACGGTCGCCTCGGTCGGACCGTACGTGTTCCAGACCTCGCGCCCCTCGGTCACCAGCCGCTGGGTCAGCTCCGGCGGGCAGGCCTCACCGCCGAAGATCAGCAGCCGTACGTCGTTGAGGGTCTCCGGCTCCCACAGGGCGGCGAGCGTGGGCACGGTCGACACGACGGTGATCTCCTGCTCGACCAGCCAGGGCCCGAGATCGGCGCCGCTCCTGACCTGCGAACGCGGCACCGGTACCAGGCAGGCGCCGTACCGCCAGGCCAACCACATCTCCTCGCAGGAGGCGTCGAACGCCACGGACAGCCCCGCCATGACCCGGTCGCCGGGGCCGATCGGCTCCTCGGTGAGGAACAACGCGGCCTCGGCGTCCACGAACGCGGCGGCGCTGCGGTGGGAGACGGCGACGCCCTTGGGCTTGCCGGTGGAGCCGGACGTGAAGATGATCCACGCGTCGTCCCCGACGCCGGGGCGTGCGGCGGGGGTCTCGCCGGCACCGTGCACGGTGATCTCGTGTCCGGCGCCGACGACGGCCCGCACGTCCGCCTCGCCGAACACCAACTCGGCCCGCTCGTCAGGGTCTTCGTGGTCGACGGGGACGTAGGCCGCGCCGGCCGCGAGTACGGCGAGGATCGCGGTGTACAGCTGGTTGGTGCCGGACGGCACGCGGACTCCGACCCGGTCCCCGCGCCCGACCCCGGCGGAGCCGAGTTGTCGCCGCAGCAGCTCCACCTCCGCTGCGAGTTCCCGGTAGGTGAGGCTGGTCGTGCCGTCGTCCAGGGCGGGCTCCTCCGGATACGACCGCACGGAGGCGTCGAAGATGTCGACGAGGGTGCGGGGCGAAGCCGCCGGGCGTCCCGAGAAGCGGGCCGCGTCACCGAACTCCTGCTGGATCTCCGCGCCGAGCTCATCGCCGAGCAGGCCGAGAGCGTCGCTCTCCCGTATGGCTGCCATCCGGTCCTCGCGTCTCGAGCCCGGATGCCTCCGGGGCGCTGGCGGGCCCGCAGGTATGCCTGGGGTTGTCCGACTCCAGCTCGGTAACAAGCCGGAAATCTTAGTACGACGCTAGATTTGGGCGCTTCGGAACGCCACTTGGGGCAGCCGTACGAGGGTGGGACGGGGCCGACGGCACTGATGCTGACCAGGGGGTCTTCCGGCGAACGAGACTTCTCCCACACCGATGATCAGGTCGCCCTCCATGGACGGCCCGGTGAGCCGAAGCACGGAAGTTGTCACCAGGGGAGCCAGAAGAACCGGTGTACAGGACCGTCGGAGCGGCCTGGTTGTCACCAGCGAAGCACGCGGCTTGTCACACATGCTCACTCGGCAGCCCTTCTGTCACCAGGAGCGAGGATCGACAGCATCCGGCTCCCCGAGGCGGTTCCATGCGGCGACACTTCACCACAACCGCGTCCTGCTCCTGTGCGTCCTACCACTGAGCGCCGGCAGGAGCCGGCTACCCCGGGGGATCAGGACGCGAGTCATGCAGAAGTACGCGATCGTCCAGCACATCACACGGTTCTTCTGGCCTTGGCATGGTGCGAGGCGACAGCCGCCCACGTCCGTCCGGCGACTGGTGGTGCTCTGGCTGGTCGCGCTTGCCTTCGGTGCCGGGTTCACTGCGCTCGGCTGGGATGATTTCGACGGCAGCTTCGTCATGGCGATGCTGCTCCTCTTCTATATCGTCGACGACATCAGCGACGGGGTACCGCACCGCTGGCCAGCCGCACTGGCCGCTGTAGCAGTCCTGATGGGCGCCACCCGGCTCACCAGCGCCGTCCTGCCCGACTCCCTCGACAATGCCTGGGCGCAGAGCGTCGCCGCCGCTGTCGGTGTCACGCTCGGGTTGGCAGTGAGCGCCGCGATCACACGGCTTCCGGAGCGCCGACCACATCGGCCCGTCGAGGGACACGACTCCGGGGTCGGCGGACAAGACTCTCGGTAAAGGACATAGCCGCCGACCTCGGTGACAACAAACCTGCCTTTGTGACACCTATCGCGCTTCGGCTCACCCGGAGGGCGGCAACGGCTGCTTCCAAACGTCCTCTAGTAGTCGAGATCCAGGTAGTCGATGTCGTTGATGGCCACGTCCGACAGGTCCATCGCGCGGACGCCGCCGTCCTGGAAGTACACCTCCTTGAAGCCGTCCGCGATGATCTGCCGCATCTCCTGGTCGCCGGCACCGGTGTCGCGTGCCTCGAACAGGCGGCGGGCGTGCTCCGGTGTGAGGTGCACGGTGAGGCGGCGGAAGCGGCCGTCGTCGGTGGTGCCGATCGGTGCGGTGTAGCCGAAGCGGGCCCGCGTCTCCACGGTGATGCCGCCCGTGGCCGCGGCCTGCCTGCGCCGGCGCTTGCGGACCTGGGGCTGCCAACGGGACCGTACGGCCGTGTCGATCCTGCGCTGGATGTCCCGCGGCGGGTGCCTGCGTTCGCCCGTGCGGTAACGCTCCACCGACCGCTGGCTCACCCCGAGCTCCGCCGCCACCGCCCGGGTCGTCTTGAGCTGCCTCATCAGGAAGTTGATCTGGCCTTTGAGGGTCTTGGGCGGTTCCCGGGTGAAGGCCTCCTGGTCGGCGCGCTCGATGGCGTCGTCGATCTCTCCCACGGCGTCAGTTCCCTTCGCGAGTCGGGCCGTCAGGGTGGCGGCCCGGCTGATGCGCGGTCACGGTCACAGCCCTACTCCCCTTCGTCGAGGACGGCGTCGCCGCCCTTGATGTGGCGGGCCGGGTTGTAGCCCTTCTCCATCAGGTCCACTGCCCAGAGCATCTCCTGGACGCCTTCCGGTTTCGCCAGGCCCGGGCTGGGGCCGAGGCGGAAGCCGCCGGGCTGGGGCTTGCCGGAGGCCGCGTAGGGCAGGAAGTCCAGCGGGCTGGGGCCGGGGCTCGGGTAGACGACGCAGTCGGACAGCACCGCGAGCGGGTACAGGCCCGTCAGCTTCGCCATGTTCAGCAGTTTGCGGTGCATGTTGACCCGGGCCTTGGAGATGACGGCGGCGCGGATGTCGGGGCGCCAGGTCGGGCGTTCCAGGGCCGGCCAGCGCTCTCCGTCCCGGTAGCGACGGCCCTGGGGGCGCTCACGCAGCTTGCCGATGCCGCCCTTGACGGTGGCCTTGATCGCCCCGAGGACCGCGGCCAGGGCCGGATCGGCGTCCTTGTGCCGCTCCATCGCCGCGAGGAAGGCACGGTCGTCGAGGTCCCGGGTGACGCCGAGGTCGGCGAGGGTGTCGAGGTAGGCGGTCTTGAGCCGGTCGTGCCACGGATCCAGGTAGGCGCCGGTCTCGCGCCGCAGGTACGCCTCCAGCGGCTGGACGTTGTAGCCGAGTTCCTGGGCGTAGGCGACGGTGTGGGTCTGGTACCAGGCCGGGCCGTCGGGTCGCTCGCCGGTCGGCGTGAACGGGCTGGGCAGGCGGGGGTCCAGCTCCACGTGGGAGAGGTCGACCAGCCAGGAGCCGGGGATCTTCGGGTTGAACTGCGGGCCGTGGAAGTGGTCCGGTGCCGACAGGCCGACCGTGAGCCGGGCGGCGGCGGCGAGGAACGCGGTGTTCAGGTCCAGGCCGACCGCGTAGGGCAGATGGCACTCCTCGTCGCTCAGCAGGTCGACGTCGCGCACCCACTGGTAGGCCTCCTCGTTCAGGAAGCCGCCCTTCCAGCCGGAGCCCACGACCACGGGATGTTCCTGGGTGGCCTCCGGCGGCGCCGGGTCCATCGGTTCGGTGCCGAGGCTGCCCGGGTTGTGGCCGGCGACCCAGTTGCCTGTGGTCTCGTCCCGTACGGCGCGGGTGGGCGGGCGCAGGGCCGTCATCAGTTCCAGGCCCGAAACGGCGGTGGAGCCGCGCGGGGTGATGACGCGGCGGGCGTAGACGCCGAGGACGCGGGCGATGTCGGCCGGTTCCATCGCGGCGACGCCGGGCCAGGACCGCTCGTCGAGGGCGCCCCAGGAGAGGACGGCCAGCTGTACGCACTGTCGCTGAGTGCCCTGCGCCTTGCGGTAGACGCGCGCCCAGGGGCCGAAGCCGCGCTGGGTGAGCTGCCACTTCGCCTTCTTCACCTGCTGGACGACGGGGTGGTCGTCGGGCAGGCGTAGGTTGCGGCGCTGCTCGTGGCCTTCCAGGCGCTCCGGCAGTCCGAGCTTCACGGCGGCCGCGGCGGTGAGGACGATCAGCGGGTCGGAGTCCTTGCCGTTGCGGTGCAGGCGCGCGGCACCGACGCCGGACTCGTGCAGCGTCCACTCCACCAGCTCCGGGACGGAGGTGGCGGGGCAGTCGAGGACGATGCCGTCGACGCCGTACGCGGAACCGTCGGCGTCCAGCACGGCCAGCGGGCCGTGCGGGAAGCGCGCGTCGGACACGGGCTGCGGGGGCTGCTTCGCCGGGCGCCTCGATGACGCCGCCGGGCGGCGCTCGGGTGCGGCTGGGGTGGGCGCGGCGCTCCCCGGCTTCGGGCCCTCGGCCGCGGGCGGGACGACGACCGTCTTCGGCGCCTCCTGCCGGGAGGGGGCGGGCACGCCGTGCGCCGGGTACTTCTCCGACCAGCCGCGCAGCAGACGCTGGTAGGCCTCCAGACGCGGCGACTTGGGCTCGGAGCGGCCGTTCTCGTAGTTCTTCACCGTCTGCGTCGTCGTCTTCAACGCCTGGGCGAGACGGGCCTGGGTGATCCCGGCGGCCTCGCGCAGCCGGGCCCGCTCGGCCGGGGGCGGGAGCTGCGGCTCCTCCTCCAGCAGAGCGTCCACGCTCGCGAACAGCTCTTCCTCGGATGCCATGTCGGTCTACCTCCTCGCCGGGGAGCCTACCAAGGTTTACCCCACCACTTAACCCGTTCCCTTAACCCGTCTGCGGGAATTCACAGGGCGTGGTGTGGTCGCCGGACGTCACGGTCATCCCAGCGGGCAGCTTCGCCAAGGACTGGACCGAGGTCAGCGCTCTGCGGCCGCAGGAGAGCCATCTGCGCGTCGGTCGCTCCGCGGAGGTGCACCACGCCTGATCCCCGCTCGGGCACCATGTGCCCCCTTGGGCCCGGCCCGTCAGGGTGCGGGCCCCTTCAGGGTGATGTCGTCCAGCGGGGGGCTGTCACGGCCCAGGCGGTTTCCCACGCCACGAGGTTGCGGTGCCGGATGAGGCGGTGAACCGTGCCGTAGGCGGCGGCTGCCGCGACGTGGACGCCCAGGACGGCGATCAGCGCGGAGCCCATGGCACGGTTGCGGATCTGATCGGGGCTCAGGGGCGGATCGGTGAGTGCTCCGTCGGTGTCGGCCCAGACGCGGATGATGGTGCCCCTGGGCAGGTCCGGCTGGGCTTCGGCGTGAGCGGTGCGGATGCGTCCGTGGGGGTCGGTGAAGCGGACCTTGGTCGGGTAGAGGGTCTGTCTCGCCTCGGCGGAGCCGGGTTCGGGGTGGCTACGGGCGTCCTCGACGAGTACCGCGGTCGTGGGGTGCCGGGTGGCGGCCTGGTGCTGGGCGGTGCGGGCGTAGTGGCGGTGGGCGGCGTCGCCGACGAGGAACAGGGCGAGGGGGGTTGCCGCCAGCACGGCCAGGGTCAGGCCGAGGCCGGTCCACCCCTGGGCCAGGTCGCTGCGGCGGCGCAGGGGGTTGCGCCGCAGCCGCCAGAACATGACCCGGGGCAGCTCCCGCGGATGCGGCGGTGGGGGCTGGGGCGGGGGTGTGCGGCCGGGCATGGTTCCTCCTTTCGGCGGTGGACACGGCGCGTGCGGGGGGCCGACCGGGCACGAGGGGGCAGGGCGGGGTGGCCGGGAGTTCGTCGCGAAACGGGCGTCGGCGCGCGGTGGTCGGCACGTTCGTGACCGTCCTAGTGAGGGCGGACGCCGGGTGGGAGGGCCGCGGATGCCGAGGGGTGGCTGTGGGCGGCCTGAAGGAACCTGGCGGCGCCGCGGACGGCGGCGGTGTGCGGGGCCGGGACGATGCGCAGCCGCGCCTCGAGGCGCGTGGTGAGGGGGTGGGTGAGGTCGGGGCGCAGGGCTCCCCCGCCGGCCAGGAGCAGGCCGCGCCGCAGGGCTTCGGCGGTGAGCGAGGTGCGGTCGTGGCGGCGCAGCGCGGTCAGCATCGCGACCACCGCCTCGACGAGTTGCTCGGGCGTGTGCGTCACGTCGAGGTCGCTGGTGCCCACGGCCGTGCGGTGCGCGTCGGTGACCGCGCCGTCGCACAGCAGGACCACCTCGGTGAGATGGGCGCCGATGTCCACCACCACCAGGGGCCGGGACAGGTCCGCGTCGGCGGTCAGGGCGATGCTCCGGGCGCTGGGCACGGTCAGGACGGTGCGCGGCCGAAGCACCTCGACGGCGGCGCGGGCCCGGGTGCGGTAGGCGACGCCGTCCAGGACCGGGGTGTTGACGATGACCATGGGCCGGGTGCAGCGGGGCAACCGGTGAACGAGCAGACGCTGCAGCATCCGGGAACACCCCGGAACGTCGATGATGGTCCCGCGCTGCACGGGGTGGACCGCGCCGGTACCGGGGAAGGTGACGGTGGGCACGTCAACGACCCTGCCCTTGCCGGCGAGCCAGACGCGGGTGCGGGCGCTGCCCATGTCCAGCGCGATGCCGCAGCAGTGCCGGCACAAGGGCCACGGCCGGTGACGGGCGGCGTGACCGGACAGGTCGTGTGCGTCGGTCATGACTGTGCCTCCTTGACCTGCTGGCAGCGGGCGCAGTAGCGGGCCTGCGGCACGATCATGAGCCGTTCCCGTTCGACCGGGCGCCGGCACAGGTGGCAGGCGCCGTAGGAACCCTCGTTCATGCGGACGAGAGCTGCTTCGACGTCGGTCAGGACCATGCGGGCGGAGGCGGCGAGTTTGACGCGGACCTCGATCTGCGCGGCGGCCCGCTGCCGGATCCGGTCCTCCGCCCGGGAGGTGACCGCTCCGGCGAGCAGGCGCAGTTGCTCCTGGCGGAACAGGCGCTGCTCGTGGAGATTCTCGCGCAGCGCCGCGAGGTCCTCGGCCGACAGATGCGTCGTGCTCTCGTCGATGGTCTGGTGGTTCACCACGTCACCCCTTTGCGGCAGGGCGTAGGAGGTCGGTACGGGAGGGTCAGGCCGTGCGGCGCTGGCAGGCGACGCAGTGGCGGGTGTAGGGCAGGATCTCGAGCCGCTCCGCGGGTACGGGCTTCGCGCAGCCCACGCAGATTCCGTAGGTGCCGTCGGCGATACGGGCGAAGGCTTCCTCGATCTCTGCGAGGACCCGTTCCATCGCGGTCTTCTGCGCGGACACCAGATGGTCGTCCGTGCCGCGCTCGGTCTCGTCGAGGGCACGCAGCTGGGCCAGCCGGGAGGTGCGGGCGTGTTCCAGGCGCCGGCGGGCCTCGCGGGGGTGGGGTTCGGTCCGGGTGACATCGAGTGACATGGTCGGTCTCCTTCTCGGCGGCGTACGGCGGCGTGCGGCGGGTGCGCGGTGACGCCGGTCGGTCATACGCGGCGGGCGGCCCGGCGGCGTTGCCGGGCCGCCCGTCCGCTGTCGGGTGGTCGTGTGTTCCCCAGCCTGGCCGGGCGCGCGGCGGATACCCATCGGGCGCGGGCCCCATGTGCACCGGGTCGAGGGACCCATGCGGCCGCGCCATGGGTGGTGCGTGCCCGGGGAAATGGGGGCCAGGTCCCATGGACGGGGGCGCGGTGAGGGGACAGCCTGAACGCAGGCTTGCTCAAGTTGCCCGGGCCGCGAACGCCGTGGGCTCCGCGATGGCCGACAGTGGAGGTGAGACCGAGCTCGTAGAAGGGGAGGCGCAGGGACGGTGTCCTTGTTCTGGCGGATCTTCGCCCTCAACGCGGTGGTGCTGGGCACGGCCACGGCCCTGCTGCTGTGGGCTCCGGTGACCGTCTCCGTGCCGGTGCTCCTGACCGAGGCGGTCATCCTGGTCGGCGGCCTGGCCGTCATGCTCGTCGCGAACGCCGCGCTACTGCGGCTCGGTCTGGCCCCGCTGGACCGGCTCACCAAGCTGATGACCACCGTGGACCTGCTGCGTCCCGGCCAGCGCCTGCCCGCTTCCGGCGGGGGCGGTGTCGCCGAGGTGATCCGCACGTTCAACGCCATGCTGGAGCGGCTGGAGCAGGAGAGGGTCGCCAGCAGTGCCCGGGCCCTGCTGGCCCAGGAGGCGGAACGCCGGCGCATCGCCCAGGAACTGCACGACGAGGTCGGCCAGAGCATGACCGCGATCCTGCTGGGGCTCAAGCGCTCCGCGGACGACGCGCCGGAGCCGCTGCGCGAGGAGCTGCAGGAGTTGCAGGAGATCACCCGGGAGAGCCTCGACGAGGTCCGTCGTCTGGTGCGCCGGCTACGGCCCGGTGTGCTGGACGATCTGGGCCTGGTGAGCGCGCTGACCTCGCTCAGCGAGGACTTCGCCACGCACACCAGGCTGTTGGTCACGCGCCGCTTCGACGCCGACCTGCCCGCTCTGACGCCGGAAACGGAGCTCGTCCTCTACCGCGTCGCCCAGGAGTCGCTGACCAACGTCGCCCGCCACGCCGACGCCGGGCGGGTCACCGTCGCCCTGCGCCGCGCCGACGACAGCGTGGTGCTGACGGTGACCGACGACGGCAGTGGCATCGAGGCACCCCGCGAAGGCGCCGGCATCCGCGGCATGCGCGAGCGGGCCCTGCTCGTCGAAGGCAGCCTGGAGATCACCCCGGCACCGCACACCGGCACCCGCGTCCAGCTCACCGCGCCCGTCGCAAGGAAGCAGCCCTGACCATGTCCGACACGACCACGACCGCCCCGACGCCCCCGAGCACGATCCGCATCCTGCTCGCCGACGACCACGCGCTGGTCCGGCGCGGTGTGCGGCTCATCCTCGACCAGCAGCCGGACCTCGAAGTGGTCGCCGAGGCCGGTGACGGGGCCGAGGCCATCGAACTGGCCCGCACCAGCGAGGTCGACCTGGCCGTGCTCGACATCGCCATGCCGCGCCTGACCGGACTGCAGGCAGCCCGCGAACTGGCCGCCCTCAAGCCGGGGCTGCGGATCCTGATGCTCACCATGCACGACAACGAGCAGTACTTCTTCCAGGCTCTCAAGGCCGGCGCGAGCGGGTACGTGCTGAAGTCCGTGGCCGACCGGGACCTGGTCGCCGCCTGCCGGGCCGCGATGCGGGACGAGCCCTTCCTGTACCCCGGCGCGGTCACCGCCCTGATCCGGAACTACCTCGACCGGGCCCGCCACGGGGACGAGACGCCCGATCAGATCCTCACCCCCCGCGAGGAGGAGGTTCTCAAGCTGGTCGCCGAGGGCCACTCGTCCAAGGAGATCGCGGACCTGCTGTTCATCAGCATCAAGACCGTCCAGCGCCACCGCGCCAACCTGCTGCAGAAGCTCGGCCTGCGCGACCGCCTCGACCTGACCCGCTACGCCATCCGCGCCGGGCTGATCGAGCCCTGACCCGCCCGGCGGGCCCGGTCCGCACGCCACGACGAGAGAGGGGGGGGAAGGTGCGCCACACCGTGCATGCGGCGTCCGTCGGCGGCACCACCCGGCACCACTCCCCCGTCGGTGCGGTGCTGGCCGTCCTCCTCCTGGCGGTGCTGACCACACTCGGCATCGCCGCTCCGCGGCTCGGCACATCGGGCACGGGAGTGGCCGGCACACCCGTGGCCGCGGACCTCCACCGGTACGACGGGACGCGCGCCGACGACGGATGCGACGCCGTCTGCGTCGTCCGGGCGGTCACCCGTCACGAGCAGCCGCACGGCGAGCACCCGGCACCGCGCGGACACCTCGGCACCTGCGGCCGGAGCGCGGACACCACGCCGTTCCGGCTTCCGAGCCCGTGCGAGGCTCCGACCGAGCAGGTGCCCTCCTCGCAGCCGCACACGGCGCAGGACCGGGGGCGGGCTCCCCCGGTGTTCTCCGGCACCTGACGCCCCCTTCCCTTCACTCAACCCGCCCCGCAGCGGCCCACGACGGCCGCCGCTGTGGCGTGCCTGCCGGAGGCTCCCGTTGAACCGTTCCCTGCGAGTGAGGGCGCTGCTCGCCCTCGCCGTGCTCGCCCTGTCCGCGTACGTCGCCGCCACCGTGCCGATCCGGCTGGGACTGGACCTGCGCGGCGGGACACAGATCGTGCTCGAAACCCGCTCCACCCCCACCGCCGACGCCGACGGCGCGACCACCGACCGCACCCTGGAGGTGCTGCGCGGCCGCATCGACGCGCTCGGCGTCGCCGAACCCACCCTGGTGCGCTCCGGCGACCACCGGATCGTCGTCGAACTGCCCGGTGTACAGGACCCGAAGAAGGCCGCCGCCGTCCTGGGCCGTACCGCGCAGCTCACCTTCCACCCCGTGCTCGGCGCCGCGGACGAAGCCGACGACACCTCCCGGGTGCTGCCGAAACGGCCCCGGGAACGCGTCCTGCCCGACGAGTCCGGCACGCCGCTGCGCCTCGGGCCCGCCTCCCTGACCGGCGAGGACGTCAAGGAGGCCGCCGCCCGGTTCGACCAGCGGGGCGGTGCCGGATGGCACGTCACCGTCGGTTTCGAAGGTACCGGCCGCGCCGGCTGGGCCGACCTGACGGGTGAGGCCGCCTGCCATGCGCCGGGCGCCCCCGCACGGCGGGTCGCCATCGTCCTCGACGACAAGGTCATCTCCTCCCCGCAGGTCGCCCCGTCCCTCACCTGCGGGACCGGCATCCGCGACGGCGCCACCCAGATCACGGGCTCCTTCAGCCCCGAGGAAGCCCGAGAACTCTCGCTGCTCATCAACGGCGGCGCCCTGCCCGTGCCCGTCGAGACCGTCGAGCAGCGCACCGTCGGCCCCACCCTCGGCGCGCAGGCCATCTCCGCCAGTGCCTGGGCGGCGGCCATCGGCACCGCGCTGACCTCGCTGTTCATCATCGTCGTCTACCGGCTGATGGGCGGCCTGGCCGCCTTGGCCCTGGCCTGCTACGGCCTGCTCTCCTACGCCGCCCTGGCCGCCCTCGGCGCCACGCTGACGCTGCCGGGCCTGGCCGGTTTCGTGCTGGCCATCGGCATGGCGGTCGACGCCAACGTGCTGGTCTTCGAACGGGCGCGTGAGGAGTACGCCGTCCGCCGCCGGCCCAGCATCCGCTCCTCGCTCGCGGCCGGCTTCCGCAACGCCTTCAGCGCCATCGCCGACTCCAACCTCACCACGCTGATCGCGGCCGCCCTGCTGTTCTCCCTCGCGTCCGGGCCCGTGCGCGGCTTCGGCGTCACCCTCGGCATCGGGGTGCTCGCCTCCATGTTCAGCGCCCTGGTCATCAGCCGGGTGCTCGCCGAGTTCGCCGCAAGCCGCCCGGGCGTGCGCCGCCGCCCCCGTCTCACCGGCATCGCCACCATCGGCGCGGTCCGTGAGCGCCTCACTCGTCGCGATCCGCTCCTGACGCGCCGCCCGCGCCGCTGGCTGGTCACCTCCGCGGCGGTGCTCGCGCTGGCCGGTTCGGGCATCGTCGTGCGCGGAGTCGACCTCGGTGTGGAGTTCACCGGGGGCCGCCTCATCGAATACACCACCAGCGCCCCCGTCGACCCCGGCCGGGCCCGTACCGCGCTCGCCGACGCCGGGTTCCCCCGGGCGGTCGTACAGTCCTCCGGCGAGACGGGTCTGACGGTGCGTACGGATCGGCTGTCCGACGCCGAGGAGGACGAGGTCACCGGTGCGCTGCGCGACCTGGACGGCCGGGCGGACAAGGTCCGCGACGAACTGATCGGTCCCAGCCTCGGCAAGGAACTGCGCCAAGGTGCCCTGATCGCGCTGGCGGTGGCGCTCGGCGCGCAGTTCGTCTACCTCGCGGCACGCTTCCGCTGGATGCTGGGCTCCGCCGCGGTCGTCGCCCTGCTCCACGACGTGGTCGTCCTGCTCGGGGTCTTCGCCTGGCTCGGCAAGCCGGTGGACGGGGTGTTCCTGGCAGCCCTGCTCACCGTCATCGGCTACTCCGTCAACGACTCCGTCGTCCTCTTCGACCGGGTCCGGGAACTGACCCGGCGGGGTGCCGGGTCGCCGTTCGCCGGCACCGTCAACCAGGCGATCCTGCAGACCCTGCCCCGCACGGTGAACACCGGCATGGGCGCGGCGTTCATGCTCACCGCCCTCGCCGTGCTGGGCGGTTCCTCGCTCACGGACTTCGCCCTGGCCCTGCTGATCGGCCTCGCCGTCGGGACGTACTCCTCGGTGTTCACCGCGGCCCCGGTCGCGATCCGGCTGCACCAGCGCTTCCGTCCCGGAGAGCCGTCTCGGGAGGGCGGGGCGGTCACGAAGTGAGACGGTCCAGCGCGGCCAGGACCGGGGCGACACCGTCCTCCCCGGCCAGGTCGCGCGCCACCTCCCGGGCGCGCATGCGGTGGTGAGGGTCGACGGTGGCGCGGCGCAGGGCGGGGGCGAGGGCGCCGGCGGTCAGGCGCCGCAGGGGGACGGCCTCCGGGGCCGTCCCCAGGGCGACCAGGCGCGCCGCCCAGAAGAAGCCGTCGAACTGCACGGGCACCGGAATCGTGGGCACCCCCGCGCGCAGGACGGCGGCGGTGGTGCCGGCTCCGGCGTGGTGGACCACGGCGGCCGTGCGGGGGAACAGCACGGCGTGCGGCACGTCGCCCACGGTGATCACGTCATCGTCGCCGCCGCGGGCGGCGAGGCCCGCCCACCCCTGCTGGATGACGCCGCGCAGTCCCGCCGTCCGCAGCGCGCGCACGATCTCGGCGCTGACGTGCTCGGGGTCCGGCACCGTCGCACTGCCCAGTCCGACGAACACCGGCGGCGGCCCGGCGGCCAGGAACTCCTCCAGTTCGCCGGGCAGTGCGCGGGTGTCGTGCGGCCACCAGTACCCGGCGATCTCCAGCCCGGGGCGCCAGTCCTTGGGGCGGGACACCACCTGTTCGCTGAATCCGTGCAGCACGGGCCAGTTCGCCCGCTCGTGGGCCCGGCGGCTCGCGGAGGGGCCGCGCAGCGTCATGCCGTGCCGGGTGCGCAGCCGGTGCACGGCCTGGGTGAAGATTCGGTCGACGGCGGAGATGACGGCCCGTCCGCCCAGGTGGTTGCCCATGGTGCCGAGCGAGCGTCCGCCGAGCATGGGGGCGCCGAACTCGCGAGTCGGGTGCTGGGGTTGCAGGAACAGGCCCAGGCTGGGCAGGTTCAGCCCCTCCGCGATGGCGCGGCCCAGGGGCGCCACGGCTCCGGCGGCCAGGACGATGTCCGCGCCGCGGGCCGCCTGCACCAGGGCGTCGGTCATCTCCTCGGCCGCGGAGCGGGCCATCGACGCCGCGCGCAGCAGTTTGCCCAGGCCTGTGGTGCTGGCGTGCAGGTCGCGGCCCTGGTCGGAGTGGGACACGGCGTGCGGGTCGACCGGGGTCGGGTGGAAGCGCACCCCCGAGCCGGCGGTCAGGGGCTCGAACAGGGCGTGGGTCGCCAGCGTGACCTCGTGCCCGCCGCGCGCCAGCCCGGCGCCCAGCCCGGTGTACGGCGCGACGTCGCCGCGCGAACCCGCCGTCATGATCACCACGCGCATGGGTCCCAGTGTGGACCGGCCGGGCGGCGGACACACGGCGCACGGCCGCACATGGACGAAAATCGCCGGTGCGAGGGTCCTCCGGCCGGATCCGACCGCTCCGGGCCGGAGTCCGCCACGCGAGCAGGCGGGTGACGGCCTGGCACAGTCCGGCGGTGAGTGGCCGGTCGGCCGTCCCGGAAGCCTCGGGGCCGGGTCCTCCACCACAGCGTGGTGGAGGACCCGGCTCCCGGTGCGGCGGTGGATCAGGAGGACTGGGCGCTCTGGTACAGGTTCTGCGCGTCCGTGCCGAAGTACGGCCCGTACATGGCGTTCGGCAGGAAGTTGTACTTGAAGCTGTTCACCGAGGACTGCAGGCCGGTCCCCGTGGCCTCGCTGAACTGGGTGAACCAGGGGCCTCCGCTGGCGCCGCCGGTCATGTTGCAGGTCAGACCGTGGTCCTGGGACAGCAGGAAGTCACGGGTGGTGGTGCCGCTGCAGTAGATGAACTTCTCGCCGTCGTAGGGGGCGGCGGCCGGGAAGCCGAAGGAGTACATCGCCTTGGTGTAGCCGGTGTTGAAGGCCAGGCCCTGACCACCGACGACGTCGGTCAGCTTCTGCCCGTCCAGCGGGGCGACCACGGCCGCGCCGATGTCGTAGTTGATGTCCTCACTGGCCGTCCACTGCGGCGTGGAGAGGGTCTTGGACGCGGTCCAGGTGCCGTACGGGCGCTGCCCGTCGTGATAGCCGGGCACGAAGACCCAGTTGGTGTGCCAGGCGCCCTCCAGCTTCACGCAGTGGCCCGCGGTGATCACCGTGCTCTTGTTGGCGCTGGTGACGGCGTTGCCGGAGCAGGACGCGGTGCGGCCCTGGTAGCTGAAGAAGACCCGCCCCGCGGTCTTGGTGACCGCTCCCCCGCCGGACCAGGGGCCGCCGCCGTACGGGAAGGCCAGGGGGCCCGTGGCGGACGTCGGCGCGCTGGGGGCCACGACCGCCGCCTCACCCGTGCGAAGCGCCGGTGTCCGTACGTCGGAGCGGTCGACGGTCAGGAGGTCGAGCGGGGTGGCCTCGCGCATCCGCTGCGGGGTCCAGAAGGCCAGGGCGCGTTCCCGCGCCGAGGGGGTCATGACGCCGGGGTCCGGTGCGGCGCTCGCCGGTGCGGCGGTGACGCCGGTGGCCAGGAGCGCGGCGACGCCGGCGAGCGCGCCGAGGACGGACCGGCGGACGCGGGTGTCGCCACCGGTTGGGCGGGTGCTGCGGGGTTTGCCCATCACGCGGTCTCCTTCTGCTGTGGGGGCCGGGTGGCGGGAAGCCCGTCCACCCGGTCAGGCAGGGGTCTCACTGCGGACAGTCAGGAGGCAGCGTGCCATCGGAAGACCGATATGGACAGGTGCATGTCATGACGTTGGCCGAAAGTTCACGCCCTCTCCGCGTGGGGCGGGGCATGCGGGCACAGAAGAACCCGGCCTCACGAAGGAGGCCGGGTTCGAGGTGCGGCTGGTGTCAGAGGATGGGGCCGGGGCCGCTGGGGCCGCCCGGCTGGACGCGGCCGCGCCATGCGCCGGATTCGACTCCGCGCTCCTCGATGTACTGCTTGAAGCGATTCATGTCGCCCTTCACCCGGCGGTCGATCGCACCCATCGTGTCGGCGGCCTTCTCCACGGCTCCGCTGGGCTCGATTTCCATCACGAGCTCCACCCTGGTGTGGGTGTCGTCCAGGCGCTCGAAGCGGACGGAACCCCTCTGGTGGGTGTCCCCGCTGGTCGTGCGCCATGTGACCCGCTCGTCGGCCAGCTGGTCGACGATCTCGGTGTCGAACTCACGCCGTACCCCGCCGACCTTGGTGGTCCAGTGATTGTGGCGGTCGTCCAGTTGCCTGACCTCCTCGACGCCCTCCATGAAGTTCGGGAACTCCTCGAACTGCGTCCACTGGTTGTAGGCGGTATGGACGGGAACGTCGACTTCCACGGTTTCCTTGATGGTGCTCATCTGCATGCCTCCGTATTCACTGATCGACTGCGGGAGGCCCCTCGGCCCACACAGGTCCGGGCCTGTGGAGGACGAGTACCCGGGAAGCCCCGGTTGCCACATCGGAGGCGATCAGACGGTGGTCCGGGCCGTTTCCGAGCGAAAACCGTGGCCGACCTCGGGGGCCAGGCCGTGATAGTGGCGGAAGTTGTAGATGAGCGGGCTCCAGGCGGCGGGGTCGATGTGCCGGGTGCCGGGGACGACGACGCGCTCCGCGGCGTGGACGCGCAGCACCTCGCACTCGACGGTGACGAAGAGGCCCGCGCCGCCCGGGGTCAGCGCACGGGCCCGGGCCTCCAGCTGCAAGGCGCACTCGGCGACCCGCGGGGGCCTCACCAGGTCGGAGGCGGCCGGGGTGAGCCCGGCCGCGGCGAACTTGTCCCGCTCATGCCGGTAGACCGGCTGCTTGGCTTCCGGCACGGGGTCCGCCCCTGTCAGCGGTGCGAGGCGTTCCACGTGTTCCCACAGCTCGGGCGAGGCGACGTTGATCACGAGTTCCGGGCGTTCCGCGAGATTGCGCACGGTGTGGCTCTCGCTGCCGAGCCCCAGGACGAGGTGCTGCCCCAGGGCCCACGCGGAGGATATGGGGGCGAGGTTGCAGGTGCCGTCGGCGTTCTCGGTGGTCAGCAGGACCACGGGCGTGCCGAAGTAGAGAATGCTCGGCCGGATCACGAGGTGGGTGCGGGACGTCATGACCCGGGACGCTACGGGCGGGACGCTTCGACGCCCGCCGAAGCGTCGACCGGCGAGGCTGGGCCGGTGGCCGGTGTCGGGGCCCGCGAGGAGAGCGGTCCGGCCGCCCCCGAGCCTGCCGGTATCAGAACCGGTCGTGCTGCTGCGGCTGCCCGTACGCCTGGCCGCTCGGGCCGTTCGTGCTCTGGGTCTGCAGGTGATCCGCCTGCTCCTTGGTCACCTTCTGTTCCGCGCCGCAGAAGGTGCATTGCGTCAGGTACTTCGTCGAGATCGGGAACAGCGGAACGAAGAACAGGGTGAACTTCGTGAGGCGCTTCCTGAGCGTGTGGGCGGCGGGGTTTCCACACTGGCCGCACACCAGCGTCAGTATCGCCAGCTGGTACAGGTATCCCTTGGTGCCGAAGATGATCACGTGTCGGTCCTTCCCGGTCGGATCTTCACCCAGTGTCCTGTATCGCGGGCATGTCGGGCGCGCGGACCCCTCGTTCGTGTGGAGAGCCCGGCGGCGACTGGTCCACTCGGGTGACGGCGGACCGGGTGCCGTCAGGTGCGCCGATACGGTTCCGCGGTGACCTCGATCTCACCCGAAACGCAGTCCGTGTCCCCCGACGACCTGGGTTCTCTCGTCGTCCAGTCCTGGCGGGGCACGACCCCCGACGGGAACGACGTCCCCTATCTGCTGGCCTGCTCCCTCGGAGACGGGGCGAACGGTCCGGAGGGCACTGCGAAGGCCATCGAGCAGTTGCTGCTCGGCGCCGGGCTCCCCCTGGGCGAGGGCCTCGTCCACGCGGCCCAGCGGCCCAGTATGCCGGTGAGCCTGCTCGTCGTGCCCGGGTCGGCCGTCCTCACCGTGCAGCACCTCAAGTCCCAGTTCGTTCCGCCGCAGACCTGGCTGGAGACGGTCGGCGAGCTCGGCTTCGCCTACCTCATCTTCGCCACCCGGCCGTGGCCGGAGGGCGCCGAGCCCGGTGACGCCGAGGCGCTCGCCGCCTTCACCTCGGACGAGGACGCGATGGCCTCCGCGGCGCATGTCGTCCTGCCCGCCCGCAGCCTGCGCGGCTGACGGGCGACAGGAACAGCCCGGGCCCCGTGCGGTGGCCCGGGCTGTGGTGTGTCCGCGGTCAGGCCGACAGGGCCGCCAGCACGACGGACTTGGCCTCCTCCTGGACCCGGCCGAGGTGGTCGGGGCCGAGGAACGACTCGGCGTAGATCTTGTAGACGTCCTCGGTGCCCGAGGGACGGGCCGCGAACCAGGCGTTGTCCGTGGTCACCTTGATGCCGCCGATGGCCGCGCCGTTGCCGGGGGCCTCGGTGAGCACCGCCGTGACCGCGTCTCCGGCCAGGGTGTCCGCGCTGACCTGGGCCGGAGAGAGCTTGGCCAGGAGGGCCTTCTCCTCGCGGGTCGCGGGGGCGTCGATGCGGGCGTACGCCGGTTCGCCGAAGCGGGCGGTCAGCGCCGCGTAGTGCTCGGAGGGGGTCTTCCCGGTGACCGCCGTGATCTCGGAGGCGAGCAGCGCCAGGAGGATGCCGTCCTTGTCGGTGGTCCACACGGAGCCGTCCCGGCGCAGGAAGGACGCCCCGGCGGACTCCTCGCCGCCGAAGCCGATGGTGCCGCCGGCCAGTCCGTCCACGAACCACTTGAAGCCGACGGGCACCTCGACCAGCTCGCGGCCCAGGTCGGAGGCGACCCGGTCGATCATGGCGGAGGAGACCAGCGTCTTGCCGATGCCGGTGGTGGCCGGCCAGCGGTCGCGGTGGGCGTACAGGTAGGAGATGGCGACGGCCAGGTAGTGGTTGGGGTTCATCAGGCCCGCGTCCGGGGTGACGATGCCGTGCCGGTCGGCGTCGGCGTCGTTGCCGGTGGAGATCTGGAAGCGGTCGCGCTGCTCGATGAGCGAGGCCATCGCGTACGGCGACGAGCAGTCCATGCGGATCTTGCCGTCCCAGTCCAGCGTCATGAACCGCCAGGTGGGGTCGGTGTGCGGGTTGACCACGGTCAGGTCGAGGCCGTGCTGTTCGGCGATGCGGCCCCAGTAGGCGACCGACGCCCCGCCGAGGGGGTCGGCGCCGATCCGGATACCGGCGGAGCGGATCGCGTCCAGGTCGAGCACGTCGGGCAGGTCGGCGACGTAGGTGCCGAGGAAGTCGTATCGGCCGGTGGTGGGTGCGGCGAGGGCGCGGGCGTAGGAGACGCGTCGTACGTCCTTCAGGCCGCCCCTGATGATCTCGTTCGCCCGGTCCTGGATCCAGGAGGTCGCGTCGGAGGCGGCGGGGCCTCCGCTGGGCGGGTTGTACTTGAACCCGCCGTCGGCGGGCGGGTTGTGGGAGGGCGTGACGACGACGCCGTCCGCGAGGCCGGTGGTGCGGCCGCGGTTGTGGGCGAGGATGGCGTGCGAGACGGCCGGGGTGGGCGTGTAGCCGTCCGCGTCGTCGATCAGCACGCTCACCTCGTTGGCGGCGAACACCTCGAGGGCGGTCACCCGCGCGGGCTCCGAGAGAGCGTGGGTGTCGGCACCCAGGAAGAGCGGGCCGTCGATGCCCTGGCGGGCGCGGTACTCGCAGATGGCCTGGCTGGTCGCGGCGATGTGGTCGTCGTTGAACGCGGCCGCCAGGGACGATCCGCGGTGTCCGGAGGTCCCGAACGTGACGCGCTGCCCCGGGTCGTCCAGGTCGGGCCGGCGCGCGTAGTACGCGGTGACCAGCCGAGCGACATCGACGAGATCCTCGGGTCCGGCCGGACTTCCCGCTCGCTCGTGCTGCATGGGCCCGCTCCTCCGCATGGGTTGATCCTTCGCTTGCGGTCTCATCCTTCCTCTTCACGGCGGTGACGCGCGAGGGGGGCACCCCGGTGAGGGACGGATGTGCGCCAGGCCATGCGGATGGGAGCGGCTCGGAGCACGAGGAAGGCGGCGCTACGGGCCACCGGAACACCCGGTGGCGCGTCGCGCCGCCTGCTCCCTCGTGCCGGCACGTCCATCGCGCCGGCCGTGCTCAGATCCGCCCGCCGGTCAGGCGGGTGAGCGGGCCGTGCGCGCCGCGTTCCGCGCGGCGTCCGACGGCGTAGGACGCCGCGCTCAGAGCGGTCAGGCCGGCTCCGACGCCCGCGGCCACCAGCTTGCGGTGGGCGATGACCGTCCAGGCCGTCTTCGCCGTGGTCGCGACGTGACCCGAGGCCGTGACGACCGCCTGGCGGCCGGCCTCGACGCCCTTGGCCGCGGTCTGTGCGGCCGTCTTCGCCGTCTCGGCGGAGCGCTCCGCGCCGGACTTGGCAGCTGACGCCGCCTCACCGGCCTTGCCCGCGGCGCCCTTCGCCGCCTGGGACGCGGGCGCGGTGGCCTTGTCCGCCGTGCGGCGGGCCTTGGACTGCGCGGTCCGTACGGTGGTCGCCTTCTGATTCGTGCGCTTGTTCTCTTCAGTCATGGACACCGACTTGCCTCTGACTCCGGCCGCAAACACATTCGGTCGCGCGCCGAACGGGCAGCGGCGTGCCTGAGCACGTCGTCGGCAGGGTAGGCGCACTACAGGCAAGCGACAGAGCGACAGGAAGGAAGGTGCGTCATGGCCGGAATGCTGGACCGCATCAAGCAGTTCGCCCGGAGTCCGCAGGGACGGCGGGCCGTGGACCAGGCGCGGCGGGCCGCGGCCGACCCCCGAAAGCGGGCCCAGGCCCAGCGCCTGCTCGGCAAGCTCAGGGGCCGCCACTGACCGTGACGCCGGTTTCTCCCCGGTGTCCAACTCCTCGGCCCCACAGGTGTGTTCATGCCCAGCTTGGGCACTTGGGTCGCATCACACACCTGAGAGGAGCTGGTTCGATGGGCAGGGCGGGGAACGGCAGGCGGGTCTGCGCCTTAGGCGTCGCCGGGGTTCTGGCGGGGACGGTGCTGGTGGGCTGCGGCGACGACGGCGACTCGGGCGACGGCACGCGAGGCACCTCGGCGGATGCGAGCGCCGGCACCCGGGAGCAGGGCACGCGGGCGGTGCGTTCGGCCTACGACAGGACGGCCGAGGAGGACACCGCCAAGGTGAAGCTGCGGGTGCAGACCTCGGCCCGGGGCGCCTCGGAGACCGCGAACGGGCAGGGCGCGGTGGACCTGGACGACGGCGACAGCGTCATGACCCTCACGATGCAGGGGCAGCGGATCGAGCAACGCGTGATCGACCAGGTCCTCTACCAGAAGATGCCCAAGGGCCAGGCGCCGGGCGGCAAGCCCTGGATCAAGATCGACCTGGGGAAGGTCGCCGCACGGCAGGGCGCCGGCGACCGGTCCATGAGCGATCCGGCGCAGTCGGCGGCGTACGCCAAGGCGATCACCGACAAGGACGTGACCGAGAAGGGCTCGGCGACGGTCAACGGGGTGAAGACCACGCACTACCGCGTCACCGTCGACGTCGCCGAGCTTCCCGACGGCGACACCCTGCGTAAGCAGGTCGGCCCGACCCTGCCGATGGATGTGTGGCTGGACGACGAGGGCCGGATGCGCCGTCAGCAGATCGACATGACCGTCAAGGCCCCGAAGGCGTCGCAGCGGTCCTCCTCCGGCGCCTCGTCCGCGCCCGAGAAGGTCACGGTGCGCACGGTCATGGACTTCACCGAGTTCGGCACCGAGGTGGAGGCGGACGCGCCGCCGGCCGGGCAGGTCACCGACATGACCGGCAAGGCGCTGGAGCAGGGCAAGGGGCGGAGCTGACCCCCGAGGTCACCTCACCGCACGGCCGCGGAGACGTCGTACGAGGTCGTCCGCGGCCTCCGGCCACTCGGGACGCGCGAAGGCGAACCCCGCTTCGAGCAGGCGGCCGGGGACGACGCGGCGGCTCTTCAGCAGCAGTTCGGTGTCCGAGCGCAGGACGAACGCGCCGATCTCCGCCATCCAGCGCGCCGCGGGCAGGCCCACCGGGACGCGCCCCGCGGCGCGCAGGGAGCGCATGAAGGCGCGTTGCGGGAGGGGCTCGGGGGCGGCGAGATTGACCGGGCCCTCGATGTCGTCCCGGGCGACGAGGAACTCGACGGCCCGGGCGAAGTCCCGGTCGTGGATCCAGGACATGTACTGGGCGCCGCCGCCGACCGGGCCGCCGAGGCCGAGCCGGGCCAGTCGCAGCAGGACGTCGAAGACGCCGCCGCGGTCCGGGCTCATCTTGAACGCGTTCAAACATGATGGAGAGGCAGGCCTTAACCTGCGCAGATGCGCCATCGGGCAAGATGGGGCGCATGAGCGTAGTCAAGATCAACGTGCTGACCGTGCCCGCCGAGCAGCGAGAGACGCTGGAGAAGCGGTTCGCCTCCCGTGCGCACGCCGTGGAGAACTCCGACGGGTTCGAGTGGTTCGAGCTGCTCCGCCCGGTGGAGGGCACCGACACCTATCTCGTCTACACGCGCTGGCGCGATGAGGAGTCCTTCCAGGCCTGGATGGAGGGGCCGATGAAGAGCGCGCACCAGGGCGGCGGCGAGGGCGAACGGCCGAAGCCCGCGGCGAGCGGTTCCATGCTGTGGTCCTTCGAGGTGGTGCAGCAGGCCGCGCCGAAGGAGGCCTGACCTACGGCGCGACGCAGGAGGTCCCCCATGCCGCATGGTGTGGGGGACCTCCTGCGTGACGAACCCGGCGGGGCCCAGGCGCGCCCGGAACGCGCGTGCGTGACGAACCCGGCGGGACTCAGGCGCACCCGGAACGCGCGTGCGTGACGAACCCGGCGGGACTCAGGCGCACCCGGAACGCGCGTGCGTGACGAACCCGGCGGGGCTCAGGCGCACCCGGAACGCGCGTGCGTGACGAACCTGTCGGCGCTCAGGTGCGCCCGGAACGCGTGGGTACGGCGGTGCGGCCGACCGCGGCGGCCAGCTTGCGCAGCCGGCGCCAGTCGAGACGCGGGGGCGCCTCGGGGACACCGGGACGGTTTCGGGGCACCCTGACGCGCAGGGCGCGGCGCGCGACGCGGCAGTGGACGGGGGCGGGCATGGTGAGCGCCTCCCCGTCGAGGCCGACTTCCAGCTGCGGTTCGTCGGCGTCGACGACGACGTGCTGGGCGGTGAGCACGGTGAGCCCCTCCGGGCGCGGGGACAGCAGGAGTTCGGCGGCTTCCACGGCACTGTCCACGCGAACGGCGAGCACGCCCAGCCGCCCGGAGTTGAGCCGCTCGCGCCGGCCGAAGCCGAAGGGGTCGTCCATGCGGTAGGCGTTGTTGCTGACCAGGATCGCCTGCGGGTCGGCGACGGTGGTGCCGTCGGCGGTGGCCGTCAGACGCGGGCCGCTCTGCCGGGTGAGCAGGTCGGGCAGGCGTTCCAGGGCCGCCCCCACCTTGTCCTCGCGATAACCGGGGCTCTGGACGACGGCCCCGTACACGCCGAACGAGGCGTTGTTGACGAACGGGCGGTCGGCGGCGAACCCGAGGTCGACACGGAGTTCCACGCCGTCGGTGAGGGCGTCGAGACAGGTGGCGGGGTCGTCCCGGTCCAGGCCCAGGTCCATGGCGAAGTGGTTGCGCGTACCGGCGGCGATGACGAGGAACGGCAGGCCGTGCTCCGCGGCGACGGCGGCGACCAGGGCCTGGGTGCCGTCACCGCCCGCGACGCCCAGGAGGTCGGCTCCGTCGGCCACGGCCGCCTTGGCCAGGGCGGTGACGTCCTGCTGCTGGTCCGGGTCGAGCAGAACGACCCGGGCGCCCAGCGACTCCGCCTTCTCCCGCAGGTTGAACTTCTCGACCTTGCCGCCGCCGGAGCGCGGGTTGAGCAGCAGGAAGGGACGCAGCGGCGGCGGCGTGCGGTACTCCTTGACCCGGACCGTCCGCAGGCCCGTGCTGCGCAGGGCGTAGCGGCCGCTCCAGACCGCCCCGCACCACAGGAGCAGGGAGACGAAGACCACCCAGAGCAGATTCGCGGTGGCGAAGAGGGTGATGAGGCCGACGGGCGCGACGACGGCCAGCGCGGCCGACGCGATGCGGACCACTCCCCGCCGGGACAGCACCCACCAGAGCGCTGCCGCGGTCAGAGCGAGTCCCGCGAGGCCCGCCACGAGCAGGAGCAGCCCTCGCAGGCCGCCGGAGACGAGCGGCAGCAACGCCGCCAGCGCGGCAGCGGCCAGGGCGCCCCGGGCGGCCCACCTCTGCCGGCGGTGAAACCGCTCGTCCATCGCCGATCCCATCTCGTCCTCCGCTCGAAGGCCGGCGCGGGCGGACGCCCGCGGACCGTGCCCCGCCGTGACCATGGTGCCCGCCGACGCGTCGGCTCTGCCACCACCATCCTGGATGGCTCCCCCCGCCGCCGGGCCCGTCAGACGTGAAGATCCCTCCGGGCGGAGCCATCGGTAGCGTACGCGGCCCCGTCGGCGCGGTTCCGCGCACCGGGGCACATCCGCACGCCTCCTCACCCCACCTGACCGCAAGCGCTCTTGACCTGGTGAGTCTCATTACGCAACTCTGTGGGCACAGTCCCTGTCGACGAGGAGGCCGGCACGCGATGGAGTGGACGGGCGCGCGGTACGCGGACCAACCGACGGTCGAGGTGACGACGTGGGTCGCCGCCCCGCCGGGGAGGGTGTGGGCGCTGGTGTCGGATGTGACGCGGATGCCGGAGATGAGCGCGGAGCTGCAGTCGGCGCGGTGGGCCGAGGGTGCGTCCGGGCCGGCCGTGGGGGCCCGGTTCGTCGGCCGGAGCAGGCACGAGCGGTTCGGGGAGTGGGAGACGACGTCCACCGTCGTCGTGTGCGATCCGGAGCGGGAGTTCGCCTGGGCGGTCGGGGACCCGGCCGAACCCAGTGCCGTGTGGCGGTTCGGGCTCGAGCCCCGGGACGGCGGGACCGCGTTGTCGCAGGGGATGCGGATGGGGCCCGGCCGTTCGGGTCTGTCGTTCGCGATCGACGCCATGCCGGAGAAGGAGCAGAAGATCGTGTTCGTGAGGCTGCGGGAGTTCGAGCGGGGCATGACCGCGACGCTGGAGCACATCAGGCAGCGGGCGGAGGCGTGATGCGCGCGGCGACGACCGTCGAGGCGGCGGCCCTCGGCTCCTGGTCCCGGCAGGCCGACTTCGTGATGGAGGCCGAGAAGCTGGGGCTCGACGTCTGCTGGGTGGCCGAGGCCTGGGGTTCGGACGCTCCGTCCGCCCTGGGCTTCTACGCCGCCCGTACGGAGCGGATGCTGCTCGGCTCAGGGGTCATGCAGATCGGCACGCGCACGCCGGTCGCCCTCGCGCAGACGGCGATCACCCTGTCCAACCTGTCCGGCGGCCGGTTCCTGCTGGGGCTCGGCCCGTCCGGGCCGCAGGTGATGGAGGGACTGCACGGGGTGCCGTTCGCCCGTCCCCTGGCGCGGATGCGGGAGACGGTGGAGATCGTGCGGCAGGCCGTCGGAGGCGACAAGATCTCCTACAGCGGCTCGGAGTTCGGCATCCCGCTGCCCGGCGGGGAGGCGGTGCCGATGCGCCTGTCCCTGCGCGCCGAGCATCCCGTGCCCGTCTATCTGGCCGCGCTGTCCCCCGCCATGCTGCGGCTGACCGGCCAGGTCGCGGACGGCTGGCTCGGCACCAGCTTCGTCCCCGAGGGCGCGGCGGAGGCCTACTTCGCTCCCTTGGACGAGGGTCTGGCCGCAGCCGGCCGTGAGCGTGCCGGGTTCGACGTCTGCCAGGGCGCCGAGGTGGCGTTCGCCCGGGACGAGGAGGCGCTGGCCGCCATGGTCGGCGGGCGGAAGAAGGAACTCGCCTTCAGCCTGGGCGGCATGGGCTCCGCGTCGACCAACTTCTACAACCGGGCCTACAGTCGGCAGGGCTGGGCCGATGTCGCGGCCGAGGTGCGCCGGCGCTGGCAGGCCGGCGACCGGGAGGGTGCGGCCGGTCTGGTCACCGACGAGATGGTGCTCGCCACGACGCTCATCGGCACGGAGGAGATGGTCCGGCGGCGCCTGCGCGTCTGGCGCGACGCGGGGGTGGACACGGTCCGCCTCTACCCGGCCGGAGAAACCCTCGACGACCGGCTCGACACCCTCGGCAGGGCGATCCAGCTGGTCCACGAGACCTAGGCGTAGCAACTCGCAGGGTTGTTGACGCGGGGCCTGGCACCGAGGCGAGCGGGTAAGCTCCCCTGCTGATCATCGGCCGACACGATCAACAGGGGGGCTCCGTGCGGGCCATGGCTACCGTGACGACGACCGCGCTCTGCCTGCTGGCGAGCGTGGCCCTGGCCGGGTGCGGGGCCGGCGGCACCGGTGACGACAGGTCCGCCGGCGACATCCTCGACGAGGCCAACGCCAGGATGCGGAAGCTGGATTCCGTCACCGTCGACATCACCAACCGCACCACGAGCAGCGGCACGGTCACCAGCCACCTCGTGACCGACCTGGACGGCCGGTGCCGGTCGAAGACGACTTGGTCCAAGGGCGGCACGTTGGAGCAGATCCGCCTGGACGAGACCGACTACGTCCGTCCGGACCGGGCCTACCTGCAGAAGTGGAAGAACAAGCCGGGCGTCACCGGCGAGCAGAGGCTCTGGGTGAAGACGCCCGTGAAGCAGGCCGCCGCGGGCGGCGACGGACTCACCTCCTGCGAACGGCCCTTCGACTCGTTCGGCACGGCGAAGAAGGGCGACTCCACCCGCGTCGGAGACACCGAGGCCATCGAACTGATCGTCACCGACAAGGCGGACAAGGAAGGGACGTACACCTTCTACGTGGCCCGGGAGGACGAGCCGTATCTGCTGAAGACGGTCTACAAGAGCGCCGCACAGCAGACCACGACGTCGTTCAGCGGTTTCGACGAGCCGCTGAACGTACGGGCGCCGAAGCCGGGTGAGGTGCTGAGCGCGGGCGGCGCCGGCAGCTGACCTGTTCAGGCGGCGGCGAGGAGTTCGCCGACGGCTGCGCGGATGGACTCGTCCGTGACGAAGGAATGCCGGCCGCCGCCGAAGCGCAGGCGTTCCTCCCGGGCGAGCACGTCGCGCAGCGGGCCCGCGGCCCGGTCGGCCGCGCCGCCCATCCTGGTCAGGCAGCGCACGGCGGGAAGCATGGCCGGCAGGCAGGTGCCCTCCTCCAGCGGTCGAACGGCGGCCAGCAGGGGCTCGACCGCGGCTGCCGCGTCGCCGGTGACAGACCAGGGCGGGCGCGGCCGGGACACTGGTGATCACGTCGGCCGCTCCCCCCGGGATGCAAGGGTCGCGGTCGCTCAGCAGCGCGAGCACCTCGGGCAGGGCCCGTTCCCAGGCCGCGTCCCAGGCGGATCCTTCCAGCGAGAGGGGACGGGACCTGGGCCGCCTCTACGGCGAGTACGGCCACCAGATCGAGCACCGTACGTCGGCACGGCACGGCACGTCCGGACGGGTGGTGAGACGGAGCAGGAACAGCGGTGCGGCGGGGCAGATCCATCCGCCCCGGTGGAACAGGAGGTTGAGCAGATCGTCCGCCGCGGACTCGGCCTCGTCGGCCGGTCGCCGCGCGCATCGGCGCAGCAGGTCGGGTACGTCCCCGGCGGACCCGTAGTCGTGTTTCAGCCCTGCCCAGTCGACCTCGTCGAGCCCCTCCCTCATGGCGCGACCCTAACCGGGCCCCGGCCGCGCGACCGCCCGGATTTCCGTACTCTCGCGGCTCGTTGAGCCGAGGCCGGGGCGGGACGCGGGATACTTCCCGGCAGCGCTTTCCGTCGGATTCCCGGTGGCAACCGGCCGAGTGGGACGAATCGTCACACCAGGGCTTGACGGGGTGGAGTCGGGCTCGGCCTACTGGAAGGCGCAGCCGGCCGTGTCGGGGGGCAGGTCCGGCGTCGGCCCGGGTCGAGTCCACTCCGTGTTCCCCCGCCGGAACGCAGGTCAGGGGTCTGATGGTGCGGCGACGTTGGGCAGCGGTGGTGGGTCTGGTGGCCTGCCTGCTGTTGCTGCAACTCGTCGTCCCGGGGCTCGCGGGCGAGGAGCGCGCGACCGTCGTGGCCGCGGCGGCGTCGGACGCGGTGTGGAGTGCCGGGGCCGAAGGGGCGGGAGAGGCCGAGGAGCCGTGTCCGGGCGAGGAGGAGCCGTCCGGTCGGCGGCTCGCGGCACGGACGCCGCGGGCGTCGGGGGCGGCCGGGGTGAGCCCGGCGGTGACCGGGGCGTCCGTGCCGGTCCGGGACGGCCCGGACCTCCGTGCGGTGGGAACCGGACCCTGTCCGGGGGCGGTCGGATCCGCTCCGAGCGCTGCCCGGTTGCAGACCTTCCGCTGCTGAGTGACGGCAGTACCGACAAGGGCCTGCGCCGTACGGCCTGAGTACTGCCCTGGTGCCGAATCGCGGTGATGTGCAGGCCTTCGTGTGTCCCCATGCCGATGACACAGGAGGCAGAGTTGCCTGGACAGCACGTTCTCGTTCTGAGGCCGGACGAACTCGGTCCGAGCGACCAGAAGATGTGGCGGGAGATCCGGACGGAATCCGGCGCCCCGGCGAATCCCTTTCTCGATCCGGCGTTCACCGTTGCGGTGGGGCAGGTCAGGCCGGGAGTCAGGGTGGCGGTACTGCTGGACGACGGTTCCCCGGTGGGGTTCTTCCCGTACGAGGTGGGGGTGTTGGGGCGGGGCCGGGCCGTCGGCCTGGGGGTGTCCGACAGTCAGGGGGCCGTGCTGCGTCCGGGGATCCGGCTGGACGCGCGCCGGCTGTTACGGGTCTGCGGGCTGTCGTCCTGGGAGTTCGACAATCTGGAGGCCGGTCAGAGGGTGTTCGTGCCGCACGCGGTCGAGGAGCTGGCCTCCCCGGTCGTCGACATCGGCGAGGGTTTCGAGGCGTACACGCGGCGGCTGCGGGCGCAGTCACCGGGATTCCTCAGACAGACCCTGGCCAAGGAGCGCAAGCTGGTCCGGCAGGTCGGCCCGGTGCGGTTCGTGTACGACGCCCGGGACCCCGCCGCGCTGCGGGCGCTGATGGAGTGGAAATCGGCGCAGTACCGGCGGACCGGTCGGCGGGACCGGTTCGCGCTGGAGTGGATCACCCGGCTGGTGGGACTGCTCGGGGAGAGCGAGGAGCCGGAGTGCCGCGGGGTGCTGTCCGTGCTGTACGCCGCGGACCGGCCCGTCGCCGCGCACTTCGGGCTGCGCTCGCGCACCGTGCTGTCCTGGTGGTTCCCGGCGTACGACCGCGCGTTCGCCAAGTACTCCCCCGGTCTCGTGCTGCAGTTGAGGATGCTGGAGGCCGCGGCGGCCGACGGCGTCGAGACGGTCGACCTGGGGAGCGGCCCGGCCCGTTACAAGGACTCGCTCAAGACCCGTGACCTGCGGGTGTACGAAGGAGCGGTGGTGCGGCCGGTGCCGGGCGGAGCGGCCCACTGGCTGGGCCGGGAGCCCGCACGGGCCGCCCGTCGCTTCGTGCGCAACCGGCCCCGCCTGGCCGGTGCGGCGGCGCGGACGCTCGAGGAACTGGGCCGGTTGCGCGGCGGCTGAGGCCGGCCGCCGGGCAACCGGCCCGTGGCCCGTGCCCCGGCCGTGCCGTAGGAGTCCGGCCCGTGGATGTGACCTGGGCGCCCGGCCCATGGACCGACCCGCGCACCCGCCCCATGGCCCGGGCGCCCAGCCCACGGCCCCGGGCGCCATGCGTCAGCCCGTGGCGCTCCAGCCGTGGGCGACGTCCACGATGACGCGGTCGTCGAGCTGCTGCACCCGGAAGGGCAGCCGGGCCCGGACGCCGAGGCCGATCTGGGTCTCGCCCTCGAAGCTGCCGGCGAACCGGGTGTCCCGGAAGGTGCGGTACCCCGTGAGATCCACGCCCGGCAGCGGGCGCGCCACCCGGCCGGGGTACGTGGCCGCGCCGGTCTCCGGGTCGTAGGCGGGCGCGGACACCCGCACCTCGATGACAGCGCCGCCGGCCACCGCTATCTGGCGGCCCGAGCCGTCCTGGTAGAGCCGGTCGACGTACTGGACCCGATAGCCGACGCCGCTGCCCGCGCCGGGCACGTCGACGACCATCCGGTCGAAGCAGGTGTGCCGGCCGGTCCTGACGTTCGTCAGCGGTGCGACCGTGGCGCCGGCGTCGGTCTTGGCCAGGCTTCCCCAGCCGGTCGGACACGCCGTGGCGCGGGTGGTGGACTGCGCGCCGGCCGGCGCGGCGCCGGCCGGGACGGCCGCCACACCCACCGTGGCGCCCACGAGTGCGAGAGTCGCGCATGCTCTTCTGATTCGTACCATTGCCGCCCCCGAGGCTTGCATTGTGCTGGTACCGGGTGAGACGGCCGGGCGGACCGAAAGGTTGCACTTGCCGCGCCGGACCGCCGACCATGGCACATCCTGGTGGGGAGCGATTGGTGTCCGGTGCGTCCGTACCGGGAGGACGCGACATGGATGAGGCAGCCGCCGTACCGGACGGGCCGCGGTCAGCCGCCGGCCGGAGCCGGGACGGGGCTGACGGCCGGGTCCAGGGCGGGGACACGAGCCGGATCGAGGATGCCCTCACGGACCCGCTGGTGGAGGCCGTACGGGACCTCGACGGCTACGGCGGCCTGGTCTATCTGCGCTCCCGCGACCGGCGCTCGCTCGTGCTCGCGATGGTCACCGGGGTGCCCCGCTCGCTGCTCAAGAGCTGGTGGCGGGTGCCGGTGGGCGGTGCCCTGCCGATGGCGGAGGCCTACCGGCGCGACGAGACGCTGTGGCTGCCGGACGAGCGGGCCACCATGGTGCGCTTCCCGCACTTCACCGCCGGGCTGCCCTACTCCTTCGGCTCCGCCTACCAGCCCGTCCGGGCCGGCGGCGAGGCCGTGGGCGTCCTGGTCGTCCTGCGCTCGGCGGCCCGGCCACCGATGGAGGCGGAGGTGGTGGATCTCGCGCTGCGTCCCGCCGAGCGGGTCATGGAGGAGCGCCTCGATCACCTCGCCGCGAGCCGGCCGGGCCCGGGCGCCGACGTCTGTCGCGTCGAGTACGACGACGAGCCGATCAGCGTCCGGCTGCCCACCTCCGCCGCCCGCCCGGTCCGGGTCGGGCTCATCGACTGGGACCTGGACAGCGACCAGTGCTCGGCGGACGACGAGGCCCTCGAACTGCTGGGCATCGACCGGCAGGACTACGGCGGCACCATCACGGACGTGGAGGCCCGGGTCAGCCCCGACGACCTGCACGAACTGCGGGAGAGCCGATACGACGCCCTGGCCGACGGCCGGGTCAGGTCGCGGCACTTCCGGGTGCGGGACGAGTCCCGGGGCGAGGGGCAGACCGGATACCGGCCGGTCGAGCTGTGGGGCCATCTCGTGCACGGCGGCACCGGCTCCGCGCGGATCCTGGTGGGCGCCCTCGTCGACGCGGGCGGCGGGCTCACCGCGGCCGAAGCGGCCGAACGGCTGCCCGACGGGCTCTTCTCGCTGGACCAGGACGGCCGCCTGACGTACGCCAACCGCCGCTGCGAGGAGCTGCTGGGCTCCGGTCGCGAGGACCTCTTCGGCCGCTACCCGTGGGAAGTGATCACCTGGCTCCGGGATCCCGCGTACGAGGACCGCTACCGGGCGGCGATGCTCTCGCAGGAGCAGGTGTCCTTCCTCGTCCGGCATCCCGACGGGAACTGGCTGAGCTTCGTGCTGTACCCGGACGTGCACGGTCTGACCGGGCGGGTCTACCCGACCGGGCCGCCGCCCACCGGGGCCGAGCAGGGGCCGGAGGCCGGAACCGCCACCGGGCCCGGCCTCACGGCCGCCGCGCCGCCGCCCGGGCCGGTGGCCGCGGCGCGGGCCGGGGCGCTGTACCACGTGGTGCAGATGGCGAGCGTGCTCACCGAGGCGGTCACCGTGCAGGACGTCTGCCGAGCCGTGTCGGAGCAGCTGCTGCCCGCCTTCGGCGCCCGGGAACTCGCCCTGTACACCGTCCGCGACGGCCGGATGTACCTGCTGTGGGAGTCGGGCTACCCGGAGGGCTTCCTCACCCCGTTCGAAGGCGTCACCCTCGACACCCAGCTGCCCGGCGTCCACGCCCTGACCACGCGGCTCCCCCTGTTCTTCGAATCGCCCGAGGACCTCTCCGTCGCCTATCCGGGCATCACCCTGGACCGCATGAACGCCTGGTCGTTCATGCCGCTGATCGCCTCCGGCCGCTCGGTCGGCTCCTGCATCCTCGGCTGGGACACCCCGCACCGGTTCACCCCCGACGAGCGTTCCGCCCTCACCGCGCTGAGCGGCCTGGCCGCCCAGGCGATGGAGCGGGCGCGGCTCTACGACTCGGAGTCCGCCGTCGCCCGCGGCCTCCAGGAGGGGCTGCTGCCGCACCGGCTGCCCGCCGTCCAGGGCCTGCGCACCACCGGCCGCTATCTGCCCGGCACGCAGGGCATGGCGATCGGCGGCGACTGGTACGACGTGATCACCACCGGGCGTGGCGTGGCCCTGGTCATCGGGGACGTCGAGGGGCACAGTGTCGGAGCCGCCGCGGTGATGGGCCAGTTGCGCAGTGCGGTGCACGCCTTCGCCGCGAGCGGGCGGCCGCCGCAGGAGGTCATCACACACACCAACCGGCTGCTGACCGAGCTGGAGTCGGACGTCTTCGCCACCTGCTGCTACATCGAACTCGACCCTGCCACCGGACGGGCCCTAGCGGTACGGGCCGGCCATCCCCCGCCGCTGCTGCGCCACCCCGACGGGCGGGCCGAGACGCTGGATCTGGCGGGCGGCGTCATGCTGGGCGTGCAGCCCGACTCGGTGTACCCCGTCACGGCGCTCACCCTGGCCCCCGGCAGCGTTCTCGCCCTGTACACCGACGGGTTGGTGGAACGGCCGGGCGACGACATCGAGACGGGCATCGACGCGGTACGGCGCCGGCTGTCCGAGACCCCGGCGGACTCGGTCGAGCACCTCGCCGACCGGTTGGTCGGGACGGCCCGCCGGGCCCGGGAGCGGCCGGACGACGTGGCGCTGCTGCTGACGGCGTACCGGTGATCGGGGCGCTCGGCTCCGGGCATGCTGCCCGGACGCCCGGCCCCTGAGAGGAACGGCCGTACGAAGCGGCGCGGAGTACGGTGGGCGACACCGGCGAGCAAGGCGGTGGTGACGGTGGAGTGGCGGCGGTACGCCGAGCAGATGGCGCAGCTCGCCCGGGACCTGGTCGCGCAGGATTCGCTCCAGGCGACGCTGGACGCGATCTCGTCATCGGCGGTGAAGATGATCGAGGGTTGCGACGCCGCCGGGATCCTGACGGTCTCGAAAGGCCGGGCCGTGACCCTGTCCGTGTGCGGTGACATCGTCGCCGAGTCGGACCGGCTGCAGGGCGAGCTCGGCGAAGGTCCGTGCTTCGACGCCGCGCGCCGCGTGGACGGGGAGCGGCTGTTCCGCATCGCCGACATGACCCGGCCGCAGCCGTCCTGGCCGCGGTACAGCCGGGCGGCCCGTGACCTCGGTATCGGCAGCATGACCGGCGTGCTGCTCTACACCGACGAGGAGGACTTCGGCGCGCTGAATCTCTACTCGCGCCGCCCCGGGGCGTTCGGGGAGGACATCGAGGCCGCGGGGTGGCTGCTCGCCTCGCACGCCGCCGTCGCCCTGGCCACCGCCCGTACCGTCGACCAGCTCGAACACGCCCTGGACACCCGGCACGCCATCGGTGAGGCCTTGGGGATCCTGATGGAACGCCATCGGATGAGCGAGGACGAGGCATTCGGAGTGCTGCGGCGCATTTCCCAGAACCACAACCTCAAGCTGCGCGAGGTGGCCCGCCGGGTCCGGGGTGACCACTCCGGCCAGGTCTGAGGGTCCGCTTCGGCCTCACGCGGGTTCGTCGCGCAGGCGGGAGGCGCGCAGGAGGAGCACCGCGATGTCGTCGGTGTGCCGTCGGGTGGGTGTGGTGTGGCGGACGAGCCGGTCGATGAACCGTTCCAGGTCGGGTCCGTCTGCGGTGTCCAGGGCGCGGTCGAGGGCCTGGGCGATCAGGCCGGACAGCGAGGTGAGGACGGCGCGTTCGTCGGCGGTGAAGGTGTGCGGCCGGGCGTAGGACGGGATGCAGCAGCCGACCGGGCGGCCGGAGATGATCAGAGGGAGGAACGCCCAGGCCCGGCCGTTTCGTGCGAACGGCCGTGCACGCGGGCACCGGCTGGCAGAATCGGGAGCCCCGGGACGGCATCGGGAGGCCGCCTTGCTGACGCTGACATCGCAGGACCCGCTGGCCGTCATCGTCACGGAGGCGATCCGGACCGGGGATCTGCCCGGGCTGAGGCGGCTGCTCGCCGACCACCCCGGTCTGGCCACCGCGCGCGTCACCGAGCAGGGCGAGGACGGCAAGGGCACGCGCACTCTGCTGCACATCGCGGCCGACTGGCCCGGTCACTTCCCCAGGGGTGCGGAGGTCGTCGCGGCCCTGGTCGCCGCCGGGGCCGACCCCCGGGCCCGCTTCGAGGGCGCGCACGCGGAGACGCCGCTGCACTGGGCCGCCAGCAGCAACGACGTGCCCGTGCTGGACGCGCTCATCGCGGCCGGGGCCGACATCGAGGCGCCCGGGGCGGTGATCGGCGGTGGCAGCCCGCTCGCCGACGCCCGGGGATTCGGCCAGTGGCGCGCGGCGCACCGGCTCATCGAGCACGGCGCCCGCGTCACCTTCCAGGACGCCGCCACGCTCGGCCTCCTCGACCGGGTCCGGGCCTTCGTCGAGGCGGACGAGTCTCCGTCACCGGACGAGATCACCAGCGCCTTCTGGGGCGCCTGCCACGGCGGGCACCTGCCCACCGCGCAGTACCTGCACCAGCGGGGCGCCGACCCCCACTGGTGCGGCTACGACGGCATGACACCGCTCGACGTCGCCCGCGCCCAGGACGCCGACGACGTCGTGCGGTGGCTGCGCGACCTGGGCGCAGGCGCGCGGAGGAAGGCCTCCGGCGGGGCGCCTCACAGGCAGTAGCGCACGAGCCATTCGTCCTGGTTGTAGGCGGTGCGCGCCGGGTCGGGCACGCTCGCCGCCCGCTCCTCGACCATGTCCTCCGCACGCACCGGCTCCGGCAGTGTCCCGAAACGGGCCCGGCGGGCGGCGCCCTCCGCCTCGCTCCCCTGCTGCGACGTCGCCTCGTCCACGGCGATTCCCCTCTCCGGCTGGTCGGTCCGACCGTTCGGCCCTTGGTGGGCAAAGAGTTGACGTGTGAGAGGGGCGCTTGGTTCCCGCCGCGTCGCTCAGCCGTAGAAGTCGCGCTGCCGCCGGTGCCCGGCGAGGGTGGCGAGCTGCTCGTCCGCGAGCGGCCGGCCGTCGCTCAGGGCGGTGTTGCGCTCGACCTTGCGGACGCTGCGCATCCCGGGGATGACGGCGGTCGAGACGGCGGGGTGGCTCAGGACGAAGCGCAGCGCCGTCTCGGCCATGTGCGGTTTCGGTGGGTGAACCGGCTTGTTCGACCCTACGAACTTTCAACTCGGTTGTTTCCCTTGCGCCTTCACAGTGATAGGAAACCTTCCTATCAGTTGCACGGCCCGCTCTCCCAACCCCCCACTCCGCTTGGAGGCACCGTGAGACACCCCTCGGCCCCGGCCACCCGCCGCACCGTGCTGGCGCTGTTCGGCGCGGCCCTCGTGGCCACCCCGCTGCTCCAGCCGTCGCACGCCACGGCGTCCGCACGTGCGATCGGACTCGACGACCCGGCGAAGAAGGAGATCGCCATGCAGCTCGTGTCGAGCGCGGAGAACTCCTCACTCGACTGGAAGGCCCAGTACCCGTACATCGAGGACATCGGCGACGGCCGCGGATACACCGCCGGCATCATCGGGTTCTGCTCCGGCACCGGCGACATGCTGGACCTCGTCGAGCTCTACGCCGCCCGCGAGCCCGGCAACGTCCTCCAGAAGTACCTGCCGGCCCTGCGCGAGGTCGACGGATCCGACTCGCACGACGGGCTCGACCCCGGCTTCCCCGGCGACTGGCGCCGGGCGGCGCGGGACGCCGGGTTCCGCCGGGCCCAGGACGACGAGCGCGACCGGGTGTACTTCGACCCGGCGGTCCGGCAGGGCAAGGCGGACGGGCTGCGCGTACTGGGCCAGTTCGCCTACTACGACGCCATCGTCATGCACGGCGACGGCGGCGACCCCACGAGCTTCCGCAACATCCGCCAGCGGGCCCTGCGGACCGCGAAGCCGCCGGCGCAGGGCGGTGACGAGGTGACCTACCTGCACGCGTTCCTGGACGCGCGGGTGTGGGCCATGAAGCAGGAGGAGGCGCACAGCGACACGAGCCGGGTCGACACCGCCCAGCGCGTCTTCCTCAACCGGCGCAACCTCGATCTGAACCCGCCGCTGGACTGGAAGGTCTACGGCGACAGCTACCGCATCGGCTGACGCCCCGGCCCGGGAAGTGGTCCACCAAGCAGGCCCAGGGTGGACTCCTTCCCGGGCCGCTCCGCTGACTGGCGTCGCCCCCATGAACGCCACCACCGCCCGCGGAGCCCTGCTCGCCGCGCTCGCCTGCGTCCTCGTCGGAGGGTCCTTCACGCCAACGGCGTCCTGGGCGACTACCCGTACGCCGGCGGCCAGTTCCCGCGCTACGGACTGGCCTGTCTGCTACTGCTCCCGGTGGCCGGGAGTGTTCTCCGGCCTCGTCCCGGTCGCGGCGGCGTGCACCGCACCGCTCGTCGGCACGGGGCTCCTACGGGCCCCCGCAGGCGGCGGGCAGCGCACTGATGGGGCTCGGGGTGGCGCTCGGGTCGGGGGTGCCGAGGCGCCCGGGAGGCGAGCGTCGTTCCTGGGGGCGGGCCTTTCGGGGGAACGGGCGCCGGGAGTCCCACGGCCTCCGCGTGCCTGAAAGGCCGGAGTGATCCCGCGCGCATCTAATGGACGGCATTGACCTCCCGGCCGACACAGGAGACGACGTCCATGGCGCACAGCCGCACCGGTGCAGGGGACCAGAAGGCCGCGCGCGGGGGTGTGCTGCGGCGGCTGGGCGAGTGGTGCGCACGCCACTTCGCCCTCGTCATCATCGCCTGGCTGGTGGCACTGGTGGCGCTGCAGGTCGTCAGCCGTGAATTCGGAGGGGAGTACTCCGACAACTTCAGCCTGCCCCAGGCGCAGGCCCAGAAGGGCCTCGACGTGCTGAAGGCGCACGATCCCCAGGCCGGCGGCTACAGCAGCCAGATCGTGATGCGCGACGACCAGCAGCCCCTGACCGCGCTGAACTCCCAGATGTCGACCACGATCGCCGATCTGGAGAAGCTCCCGCACGTGCTGTCCGCCCAGAACCCGCTGTCCGCCCCGGCCACGCCGAGCGGCCAGAAGAACGTGGGCCCGTTGTCGGACGACAAGAAGACGGCCTACATCACCGTCCGTTTCAACGTCCAGCCCTCGACACTCGGCGACGACTACCTCAACGGCGTCGACACCGCCGTGCAGCCCTTGCGGTCGGCCGGGGCGGAGGTCGAGTACGGCGGACCGCTCGGCGAGCTCGCCCGGCCGGCCGCCGACGACCGGGTGAGCGAGCTGATCGGTTTCGGCGTGGCGGTCATCGTGCTGCTGGTCGGGTTCGGGAGCGTGATCGCCGCCGTCGTCCCGCTGCTGAGCGCGCTGATCAGCGTCGTCGGCGGGCTCGCCATCCTGGGGCTGCTGGCGGCGGCCTTCACCTTCGCGACGGTCTCACCGACCCTGGCCACGATGATCGGCCTCGGAGTCGGCATCGACTACGCCCTGTTCATGCTCACCCGGCACCGGCAGAACCTCATCGACGGCATGGACCCGGTGCGGGCCGCGGGTCAGGCCGCGAGCACCAGCGGCCATGCCGTTCTGGTCTCGGGCTGCACGGTGATCATCGCGCTGGCGGGCCTGTTCGTGTCCGGGGTCTCCTTCATCTCCCTGCTCGGTGTCGCCGCCGCCGTCACCGTCGTCTCGGCCGTCGTCGGCGCGCTCACCCTGGTACCGGCCCTGCTCGGCCTCATCGGCCGGCACATCGACCGCTTCCACGTGCGCCCGCCCATCGCCGAGACCGAAGCCGGGGCGGGGGACACGCCGCAGGGCACCTGGCACCGGTACGCGCAGCGGGTGGAGCGCAGGCCGTTGTCGTTCCTGTCGGCGGGTGTCGCCGTGGTCGTGGTCCTCGCGATCCCACTGTTCTCCATCCAGCTCGGGCACATCGGCGACGGAGCCGACCCGACCTCCTTCACCGACCGACGGGCGTACGACCTGATGGCCGACGCCTTCGGGCCCGGCTCGAACGGCCCGCTCACGGTCGTCATCGACCAGACGAACGTGTCCCAGTCGCAGCGCTCCGCACTGGCCTCGAAGGCCCAGCAGTCGCTCGACAAGGTCCAGGGCGCCGCCGTCGTCACTCCCCTGACGCCCACGCAGGACGGCGACATCCTGCTCGGCACGGTGTACTCGACCAAGTCCCCGCAGAACGCCACGACCACGGACCTGACCAACCGACTCGTCGACGACACGCTGCCGGACGCCGTCCAGGGCACGGACGCCAAGGGGTACGTCACCGGTACGACGGCCACCCAGGTCGACTTCCGTGACATCGTCGCCTCCCAGCTGCCCGTGATCATCGCCGTCGTGGTGGGCCTGGCGTTCCTGATCATCCTGGCCGTGTTCCGGGGCCTGCTCGTCGCCGTCAAGGCGGCCGTCCTGAACGTGCTGTCGATCGCCGCGTCGTACGGCGTGGTCGTCGCGGTCTTCCAATGGGGCTGGGGCGGTCCCGCTCTCGGGGTCCACGGCAAGGTGCCCATCGAGAGCTACGTGCCGATGATGATGTTCGCCATCGTCTTCGGCCTCAGCATGGACTACGAGATCTTCCTGCTGTCGCGTGTCCACGAGGCCTGGCTCCGCACCGGGGACGCCAAGGGTTCGGTCGAGCACGCCCTGGAGATCACGGCCCGCGTCATCACCTGTGCCGCCCTGATCATGGTGAGCGTGTTCGCTGCGTTCCTCCTCAGCGACAGCATCGTGGTCAAGATGCTCGGGCTGGGGCTGGCCGTCAGCGTGCTCATCGACGCGACCGTCGTACGGCTGCTCATGGTGCCGGCCGTGATGACGCTGCTCGGGCGGCACGCCTGGTGGATGCCGCGGTGGCTGGACAGGGTGGTGCCGCACATCGACGCCGAGGGGTCGAAGGCCGAGGCGCGCCCCGCTTCCTGACGGGACCGGGGGTCAGTGGAGCACCAAGTGGACGAGGGCGACGGTGCCGACCGACACGATCAGCGTGCGCAGCACGGCCGGGCTGAAGCGGCGTCCCGTTCTGGCTCCGATGAGCCCGCCGAGCGCCGATCCGGCGGCGATGAGCACGACGGCCGTCCAGTCGAAGTGGGCGAAGAACAGGAACAGTACGGCGGCGACGGTGTTGACGACGGCGGCCAGCACGTTCTTCACGGCGTTGAGCCGCTGGAGTGTCTCGTCGAGGAGCATGCCCATCAGGGAGACGTAGATGATGCCCTGCGCGGCGGAGAAGTAGCCGCCGTAGACGCTGGCCAGCGTCAGCCCGGTGAACAGCAGGGGTCCGCCGTCGGGGCGCACGGGGCTGCTCCCCGTCTCGCGACGGCGGCGCACTCTCTTCGCGATCCAGGGCTGGCACGCGACCAGGACGAGGGCGAGGCCCACCAGGACCGGCACGATCCGTTCGAACGCCGACGCGGGCAGGGTCAGCAGCAGCACGGCGCCCGCGAGGCCGCCCAGCACGGCGCCGATGCCGAGCAGCAGGACCCGCCGCCGCTGGCCGCGCAGTTCCTCGCGGTAGCCGATGGCCGCGGTGATGGATCCGGGGACCAGGCCCAGGCCGTTGGACACCGTGGCCGTGACCGGGGGCATGCCGGTGGCGAGCAGAACCGGAAAGGTGATCAGCGTCCCCGAGCCGACGACGGCGTTGACGGCCCCGGCGCCCGTGCCGGCGGCGAGCACGGCGGCCATCTCCCACGGCGTCACGCCGCCCCTCCGCCGCGTGTGCCGTTCCAGGTGAGGTTCATGGGGCCACGCTAGAGGGTGGGCGTTTCGGCTGCGGTCGAAGGGTGCCGGTGTGCGGCCCCGGCCGGACACGCGGAACGGCGGCGGGATCCGGTGGGATCCCGCCGCCGTCACCGCCGCACGCCGGGGCGTGATGTCCAGCCGCCTCACATGTGGCTGCGCCTCACCCGGCGGAGGACGACGAAGCCCGCGATGACCAGCACGGCACCCGCCGCGGCCGGCCAGAGCTGGGCGCCGGTGTCGGCCAGGCCGCCCCCGCCGACCGCCTGCGGCTCCGTCCGGGACGGGACCGACGGGGCCGGGGCGGCGCTGGTCGCCTGGCCGACGGCCTGGGAGTCGCCGAGGCCATCGGTGTCCTCGTCGTCGCCGTTCTTCGAACCGCCGCCCTGCTCGGCGGCGTTGCCGTCGTCGGCGGAGGCCGTCGCCTTCACCTCGGGCTGGGCGCCACCGGGAGCCGTGGACGCGTCGCCGGGCTCCGGCTCGGGGTCCGGCTCGTCCGCCGGGGGCTTCGCGGCCCCGCCCTTGCCGTCGTCACCGTCGTCGCCGTTGTCCCCGTTGTCAGCGGGCTTGCCGCCGCCGTTCCCGTTCTGCGGGGCGTCGGGCGTCTTGGTCGGCTCCTCCTGCGGGGCCTCCGGCGCCTTCGTCGGCTCGTCCTGAGGAGCCTCGGGGGTCTTCGTCGGCTCTTCCTGCGGGGCCTGCGGCGTCTTGGTCGGCTCCTCCTGGGGCTCCTCGCCCGGGGCCGGGTTCTGTCCGCCGTCCGCTCCGGCTCCGCACTTACGGCCGTCGTTGATGCAGTCGACCATCTCCCCCATCAGATCCTCGTCGAAGATGTTGATGAAGTCGCCGTGGTCCGTGACCGGCTTGTGCAGCTGCTCCGGGAAGGAGTCGACCGCGAACAGCGGTGTCGTACGGCCGCCGTCCTGCAGGCTCGGCGCGTCGATGTCGTAGACGATGCGCTGGACCAGCTGCGGGATGGGGCGGAAGCCGGACGGGCAGTTCCCGGCGGCGTCCGTGAACGCCACGTGGGTGCGGTGGTTGGCGCTGTCGATGTTGCGGCCGTCCCAGCAGCTCTGGAACTTGAAGGTCCGTACGACGTCGCTGCCCTGCGGGCACAGCGGGTACTTGTCCTTCAGCTGCCGGTCCTCGAAACCGGTGCAGCTCCACGAGGCGTTGGCGTTGGCCGGGCCGTTCACGAACGACTTGGCGTCGCCGGTGATGATGCGCAGCAGCCGCGGCATGGCCGTGACCTTCTCGCGCGGGTTGCCGACGAACGTCAGCGTGACCTGCTTGGGCGTGACGATCTCGCCGGCGTTGCCCTCGATGCCGCCGCCCGGCTTCTGGGCGTCCTGCTCCTGGGCACCGTTCTGCAGGCGCACGACGGGCCAGTAGTAGGACGACTTGTCGCCCTGGTCGTCGCAGCTGGTCTCGGCCTTCGCGAGGTCCTGGTCGCTGGCGAAGGCGTTGTTGGACTCGTTGCCGACGTAGTCGTGGAAGTGGTGGGCGCCGTTGGTGACGCCCGGGGCGGCGATGATGTTGTCGGAGTTGAACAGGCCGTTCTCGTTCACGCCGCAACTCGTGGCGAAGGAACCGCCGGACGCACCGCCCTCGTCGTTCGCGTTGGGCTGGACGCTCTTGATGTCCGCGAAGTCGGCGGCGACGGGGCCGTTGCCCACCTGCCCGCCGTTGGCGCCCTGCTCCTGACCGGCCTGGCCCTGCTCCTCGGCGGGCTGTCCGTCACCGCCGTCCTGGCCTTCGCCCTGCGCCGGAGCCTCGTTGCCGTCCTCGACGGTGCAGGCGGCGAGGGCCTCGAGTCCTTCGGGGCGGTCCCCGACGCGGTCGATGGCGATCGCGATGCGCTCGAGGGTCGCGGCCCGCTTCTCCTTCAACGGGTTCACGACCGCGTTGTCGGCGAAGCCGGGGTCCTGCCGCACCTGCTGGGCCGATTCGCTCAGCCGCTGATAGGCCTTGGCTATCTGCTCGTCGAGGAGGGCGAGTTCCTTGTCGACCTCCCCTCGCGCCTGCTCGGGGACCGAGGTCAGTCTGCTGCCGACGTCCGGGCAGTCGATCGTCGCGCCCGCGGTCCGAACCCCCGTGTCGGACCGCGTCTCGGCGGAGTCGCCGCCGGAACCTCCGTCTGTGGCGGAGGCGTAGACGTTCGCGGCCATCAGGCCGCCTCCGCCCAGGATCAGTGCGAATGCGGCGAAGGTCGCGCGTCGTGGGCCGGTAGGGCGTCTTCGCGTGTTGCGTCCCAAGGGTGCTCTCCTGCGCTTGTGGCGTGCCGGGCATGAAAATCCCCTCGCCCCATACGTACGGGAGCACCCGTGTGTTCACTCAGCTCGAAAACTTTCGGAGAACTCTCATGAAGCCCGCACAGACCCGGGCCCCGCCGGACGGTGCCGCCCGGCGGGGAAGCGCAGGTCAGCGGAAGTTCACGTCACTGCACAGGAAGTAGGTCTGGTCCATGTGCGAGGCCTGCCAGACCGTGTAGACGACGTGCCGGCCGCTGAGCCCCGAAGTGCTCACGGGGATCTCGTAGTTCTGGCTGGGCGCGTACCTGCCGGTGCGCTTGACGAGCTGGAGGTCGTTCCAGGTCAGCGGCTGGGTGGTGGGGTCGAAGCCCTGCCGTGTGACGTAGACCAGGAAGTAGTCGGCGCCGTGACTGGCCTGGTCGTGGAGCTTCACCGTGAAGTTGCCGGTGATGTCCGTGGTCTTCCAGGCGCCGACCGCGTCGAGGGAGTTGTACCGGCCGCCCTCGGTCCGGCCGCCGCTGCACAGCTGGCCGTCGGGAACGGCTGCGGGGAAGTTCCCGCCGGAGCCGTTGCGGTACAGGCCGTTCCAGTTCCACATGGCGTTGGGGTTGTCCTGCCAAGCCTGCCAGCACATGGGGTCGAGCCGGGCCATCTCGGGGTTCTGGAAGTCACTCCCCCAGCGCAGCCAGCAGCCGTAGTTGCGGGAAGCCGGGTCGACGACCGAGCCGTGGGCGACGGCGGTGCCGCTCCAGGGGAACAGGCTGAGCAGTGCGGCTACCAGGATGCTCAGGGCGAGTGCCGGACGTGACCTGAGCGTGGGGGGATGTGCGTCATGACCATGCCATTTCATGATCTCTCGCTTTCGGATGTGGGGGTGCCGTGCCTTTCAGTAGCGCTTTCGATCATGTTTCGGGGGTGGGAGCGCTCCCACCCCCACAGGCTGCACCCGATGACACGGGTCGGCAATGTTCGATTCTCGCCACTTCCGTATCGGTCAGGGCCGGTCGAGATCCTTCGTGGTGCGTCCGAGGTAGGTGGCCTCGCCCGGCTCGGGGACGTCGATCTCCTCGAAGCCCATCCGGTCGTAGAAGGCCCTGGCCCGGGTGTTGGCGGTCGCCATGGAGAGGTGGACGGCCGGCACTCCCCTGTCCCGGAGGGCCCCCAGGAGCGTCCGCATCAGGCGGCGCCCGTGACCACGGCCCTGCCAGTCGGGAAGCAGGTCGATGTGCAGATGCGCGGGATAGGCGGCCAGTTCGGGCAGCACCATGCGTTCGGGGTGGTGCAGCAGCCTCGCGATCGCCTCGTCCGGGGTGCGCGGCGGCCGGGGAGGTTCCGGGTAGCGGTCGGCGACCAGCGGCAGCCAGGTCGCACGGAAGGCCTCTGCGAAGCGCGGGGTGTCGGCCGCGCCGAGGATGTAGCCGACCGCCCGTCCGTGCCCGTCGTCCAGCACGAAGGCCAGGTCCGGCTCCAGACGCACGTACGGCGCGGCGAAGGTCACCGGAAAGATGCCCGGGTCCGCGTAGTGGGGGCGGCTGTCCTCGCCGTGGTGCGCGGTGCGGATGCAGATGTCGTCGAGAGCGGGACGGTCTTCGGGGCGGTACGGACGGATGGCGGGCGATGTGGTCATGGCTGCATCGTGCAGGGCATGGGAGCGCTCCCTCAACCTCTTTCGGAGCAGCGGAGGACTGCGGCTCGAACGAGCGCGGCTTAAGGGCCCGGCCCGGGGTTACCCGGCTCACATGGTGAAGCTGCATATTCCGGGACGTAAAGAGCACGACGAGGCCGAGGCCTCACCTCCGCAGAGCCCGGGCTCCGGGCCCGAGGCGGACCGCCGGGAGTCTCCCGAGGCCGAACGCCATGACGCCCCCGCCCCCGCTTCCGAGGAGCCCGGACCGGGCCCCGAGGTGGAGCGTGCGGCGCCGGACTCGCTGGCCGAGATGCCCCGGAAGTCGTGGGGCGCGGTATTGAAGGGCAGCCTGCGGGAGTTCAAGGACGACGAGCTGACCGACCGGGCGGCCGCGCTGACCTACTACGGCGTGCTGGCGATGTTCCCGGCGCTTCTCGTGCTGGTGTCGATGCTGGGCCTCACCGGCCGGTCGACCACGGACAAGGTCACCGAGAACGTCCGCGAGCTCGTGCCCGGCTCGGCGGGCGACATCATCACCCGGGCCGTCGACCAGTTGCAGGGCAACGCCGGCGTCGGCTCGCTGATGGCGATCGTCGGTCTGGTGCTGGCCCTGTGGTCGGCGTCCGGCTATGTGGGGGCGTTCATCCGCTCCGCCAACGCCGTCTACGACATGCCCGAGGGCCGGCCGGTGTGGAAGCTGCTGCCGATGAGGGTGGGAGTGACGGTCGTGCTGCTGGTGATGGCCGTCATCAGCGCGCTGATCGTGGTGTTCTCGGGCGGGCTGGCGAAGCAGGCCGGGGACGCCCTGGGTGTCGGCGACACCGCCTTGACGGTGTGGTCGATCGCCAAGTGGCCCGTCCTGGTCCTGTTGGTCGTGAGCATGATCGCGATCCTGTACTGGGCGGCACCGAACGCCAAGGTGAAGGGGTTCCGCTGGATCACTCCGGGCAGTTTCCTGGCCCTGCTGATCTGGATGGCCGCCTCCGCCGGCTTCGCGGTCTACGTGGCCAACTTCGCCTCGTACAACAAGACCTACGGCACCATGGCCGGTGTCATCGTCTTCCTCATCTGGCTGTGGATCACCAATCTGGCGATCCTGCTGGGTCTGGAGTTCGACGCGGAGACGGTGCGCCAGCGGGCCATCGCCGGTGGGCATCCGCCCGAGGCCGAGCCGTACACCCAGCCGCGTGACACCCGGGCGTGGGACGAGCAGGACCGGCGCCGGGTGGAAGAGACCTGACCCGGTCGGCCGGGTCAGCCCATGAGCCCGGCGGCGACCGTCGCGCCCAGTTCCCAACACCGTTCGAGGTCGCCCTTGTCCGGTTCGCCGGTCACGGTGACGGCCTCGGCGGTGCGGCGCCAGCCGAGGCCCGTGGTGACCGACTCGATCCCGCGCACCGCGCCGGTGACGTCGTTGCCGCCGTGCACCCAGTAGCCGAAGGGGCGTCCGCGCGTGGCGTCCAGGCACGGGTAGTAGACCTGGTCGAAGAAGTGCTTGAGGGCGCCGGACATGTAGCCGAGGTTCGCGGGGGTGCCGAGGAGGAAGCCGTCGGCGGCGAGGACGTCGGAGGCGGTGGCGGACAGCGCGGGCACGCGGACGACCCGGACGTCCTCGATGTCGGGGTCCGTCGCCCCGGAGACGACGGCTTCGAACATCGCCTGGCAGTTCGGCGAGGGCGTGTGATGGACGATCAGCAAGGTGGCCACGGCACCCGACCTTGCCGCCCGGACCCCCGTCACGCAAGCCCGGGCCCCGTCACCGCGTGCGGTGACGGGGCCCGGGCTTGCGTGACGCTGTAGCTCAGCGGTTGCCGCGACGGCAGGTCGGCCAGCAGGCAGACGACTCAGCGGTTGCGGCGACGGCGCGTCCGCAGGCAGACCTCTCAGTGACTGCCGCGACGGCGGATCAGCAGGCAGGCCACGAGAACGGCGCCCGCGCCCGCCAGCAGCGCGGCCCGGTGGTCGCGCACCTGCTGCGGGACCTTGTCCTGCCAGACCTGCTCGGCCTGTGCGGCCTTCTCCTTCGCGCCCTGAGCGGCGGCGGCGCCCTTCTGCTTCACCGGCTCGGGCAGCTTCTCCTCCACGGTGTGGGCGACCTGAGCTGCCTTGGCCCTGGCCTGTCCGCTCCATTCCTGGGCCTTGGCCCCGGCCTGCTCCCTGGCCGCGACGGCCTTCTCACGGGCGCGGGTCTTGACGTCGGCCCGGTCCGCCAGTGCCTGGACGGTGTCGCCGAGTTCGTGGCGGGTGTGCTCGACCTGCTCGCGCAGCTCCTGCTGGCTGCGGGCGGTCGGCTCGTCGTGCGGGGGCTGGGTCATCGCTGTGCACTCTCCTTGATCTCGGCCACGTCGGCCTTCACGCTGTCGATGGTCCGCTGCGGGGCGGGCGGGGTGGCGCTGCGCACCTGTTTGCGGCCGGCCAGCGCCGTGAGACCCGTGGCGACGGCCAGTACGCCCGTGACGATCAGCGCCGCCGCCCACACCGGCAGCGGTACGGCCAGGGCGGCGATCACCGTGGCGACCAGGGCCTGCAGGGTGACGAAGCCGAGGACGCCGGCTCCGCCGAACAGGCCGCCGCCCTTGCCGAAACGCTTGCCCTTCTCGGTCATCTCCGCCTGGGCGAGCCGCATCTCGCCGCGCACCAGCTCGGTCAGTTGCTCGCTGGCCCGCTGCACCAGCTCGCCCACCGGCTCGTCCCCGGCCGCCGGCGCGCTCCCCGAGCGGGGAGCCGCGGGGGCCGTGCGGTGCGTGTCCGTCATGGCGATCACCTCCCGTTCCGTAGTTCGGGGCCGGGTACCAGCGACAGCGGAAAAGACACCTGGCGAGACAAGTTGCGATGACGATGAGTGAGCGGCGCAAGATCCGGTACCCGTCCGTCGCTCACGTACGAGAGAGGGAGGTATCGCCTTGTCGCAGGTAGAGGAATCCATCGAGGTCCGCGTGCCGGTGCACACCGCGTACAACCAGTGGACGCAGTTCGAGTCCTTCCCCCAGTTCATGGACGGTGTGGAGCGCATCGAGCAGCGCACCGACACCCTCACGCACTGGGTGACGAAGGTCGGCGGCCAGGCGCGGGAGTTCGACGCGGAGATCACCGAGCAGGTCCCGGACGAGCGCGTCGCCTGGACCACCGTGGGCGGTGAGGCGCGGCAGGCCGGTGTGGTGACGTTCCATCGCATTCAGGACGACACGACCAAGGTCATGTTGCAGATGGACTTCGACCCCAGTGGTGTGGCCGAGACCGTCGGCGACAAGCTCGGGTTCGTGAAGCGGCAGGTCTCCGGTGATCTGGCACGGTTCAAGGAGTTCATGGAGGCCCGCGGAGCGGAGACGGGCGCCTGGCGCGGCAGGGTCTGACCAGGTGTGAGGAGGCCGCCGCCCCGGCATGGGGTGGCGGCCTCCCGCTGTGCCCGTCCGCTATGCCACGGGGGCGGCGACACCGCTGCGGAAGAGCTGCCGGGCCTGCAGGCTCAGGTCGCCCAGGCGCAGGGCGAGCTGTGCCGCGGCGTCGTAGAGGGTGTGGACGGCCTGCAGCCGCTCCAGGCGGGGGGCCAGGGCCGACAGGGCGATGGCCAGGGCGACGCCGGCCCAGGCGACGGGGCCGAGCGGGGTGCAGCCGAAGAAGTGGCTGACGCCGGGGGTCTGGACGAGGGCGGCGAGGACCGCGGCGGAGCCGAGGGCCGTGACCCACACCAGCGTGCTGTGGCGCCGTCCGGAAAGGGTCTGGACGAGCTGGGCGCCGACCACGCCGCACAGGGCCATGGTGGTGGACCGGCGTTCGGTGCCGGGGGTGAGGCGTCCGATGAGGTACGCCGCGACCGCGCCGAAGCAGGTGGTGATGCCGCGGCGGCGGATGGAGCGCAGCAGGGGCGCGCCGAGGGCGTCGAGGCTCATCGGCCCGGTCTCGGCGTGCTCGGCGGTGGAGGGGTCGCTGCTCGGTGTGACGGCCACGGCCATGGCCGGGAACATGTCGGTGAGCAGGTTGACCAGCAGCAGCTGACGGGTCGACAGGGGTGAGGCGCCGGCGAGCAGGGTGCCGAGGACGCTGAAGCCGACCTCGCCCGCGTTGCCGCCGATGAGGATGCTCACCGCGTCGGCGACGCTGCGCCACAGGGCACGGCCCTCGGCGACCGCGTCCACCAGGACGGACAGGTCACCGGTGGTGAGCACGAGGTCGGCGGCGTTGCGGGCGGCGGCGGAGCCGCGGGACTCGACGCCGACCCCGACGTCGGCGGCGCGGATGGCGGCGGCGTCGTTGGCACCGTCGCCGGCCATCGCCACGACCCGCCCGGCCTGTTGCAGGGCCTCGACGACGTGCAGTTTCTGCTCGGGGGCGACCCGGGCGATGACGCCCGCTCCGCGCAGGACCCGGACGCGTTCGCGGCGTTCCATGGCGACGAGTTCGTCGCCCGTCACCGCCTCGGTCTCCTCCGGCCAGCCCAGTTGCAGGGCGATGGCCCGGGCGGTCTCCGGGTGGTCGCCGGTGAGCATGACGGGCAGGATGCCGGAGCGGCGCAGTTCCGCGAGCAGGGCGTGCGAGGTGTCGCGTGGGACGTCGGCGAGGGCGACGAAGCCGCTGAACTCCAGGTCCGCGAGCGGCAGGTCGAGTTCGGCCTCGGCGTCGTCGGCCCGGCAGGCGCGGTGGGCGACGGCGAGGACGCGCAGCCCCTGCCCGGCCAGCTCGTGGGCGGTGTCCCAGGCGTGGCCGGGAAGGTCGCGGCAGGCGGGCAGGATCGTCTCGGGGGCGCCCTTGACGACGAGGAGTTCACCCATGTCGGGGTCGCCGTCCCGGCCGACCGCGGCGGCGTAGCCGCGGCGGGTCTCGAAGGGCAGTTCGCCGGTGGGAGCCCAGTCCTGGTCGGGCGGGGCGACGTCGAGGACGGCCTCGTCGGTGGCGTGCGCGACCCTGCGGCCCTGCCCCGTCTCCTCCTGCGGGCAGGCGCGCGCCGCCAGCCGCACGATCGGGGCGGCCTGCTCGTCGTCCGTGGCGAGGACGGTGCCGTCGGCGGTGGCGACGCGGACCAGGCGCAGCTTGTTCTCGGTGAGGGTGCCGGTCTTGTCGAAGCAGACGGTGTCGACCCGGCCGAGCGCCTCCAGGGTGCGCGGGGTGCGGACCAGGACGCCGCGGCGGGACAGCCGGCGGGCCGCCGCCATCTGAGCGACGGTCGCGACGAGCGGCAGCCCCTCGGGCACGGCGGCGACGGCGACCGCGACACCACCGCTGACGGCGCGCCGGACGGGGCTGCCGCGCAGCAGGGACAGCCCGGTCACGGCCGCGCCGCCGGTGAAGGTGACCGGCAGGGCCTTGCGGGTGAGTTCCTGGAGCCGGGCCTGGACGCCGGCGGGGGGCGGGGTGCGGGCGGCGAGGGTGACGGCCCGGCCCGCCTCGGTCTGGTCGCCGGTGTCGACGACGAGGGCGGTGGCCCGTCCGGCCACGACGGTGGTGCCCTCGAAGACCATGCAGGTGCGCTGGGCCACCGGCAGGCCGGGGGTGGCGTCGACGGACTTGGCCACCGGCAGGGACTCGCCGGTGAGCGCCGACTCGTCGACCTCCAGGCCGTCGACGTCCAGCAGCCGGGCGTCGGCGGGGACGACGTCGCCGGCGCCGAGGCTGATCTCGTCCCCGGGGCGCAGCCGGGCGGCGTCGACGGTGACCGTGCGGGTGCCGCCGTTCTGCTTGCGGGCCTTGGGCTGCTGCCGGGCGGCGAGCCGGGCCAGGGCCTGTTCGGCGCGCAGCCGCTGGAGCCCGCCGGTCACCGCGTTGAGGTCCATGGCGCCGACGACGAGCAGTGCGTCGACGACAGAACCGAGCAAGGCGGAGGCGACGGCGCCGGTGGCGAGGACGGGTGTGAGCGGGTCGTCGAGTTCGCGGCGTACGGCACCGGCCGCCTGCCACGTCCAGCGGGCGGGGGCGAGGACCGGGTGCCGGGTCAGGCGGGCGGCCTGCTGCTTGGAGTGGTCGGCGAGCAGGGCGAGTCCGCGGGGCTCGCCGTCGCGGTCGGCGCGCCCGAGCCGGTCGCGGGCCTCGTGGGGTTCCAGGGCGTGCCAGGGGATGTGCAGCCGGGGTGGCGGCGGGGTGGCCCGGGCGACCCGGACGGCTTCGAGCCAGCCGGTGAGCAGGGCATTGGCGGCGGCGATGTTGACGGGGGCGTGCCGGGTGAGGGGCCACAGGAGGTGACGGCCCGGGGGCTGCCCGCCGCGGGCGACGAGGAGCCCGGAGAGGGCCGCGCCGGCGCGGGCCAGGGTCTGCGAGCGGCGTCCGACGCGCCGGGCCGCGGGGATCGCGGTGAGCAGCCGCCATACGTCGGCGAGACCGCCCGGCGCCAGCACGTCGACGCCCCAGGAGACGGCCGCCCGTCCGTCGGCGAGGGCGATGGCCACGTCACCGGCGGGCAGCCCGGCCGCGACGTGCCCGTCGCCGGACTCGTTCAGGCGGGCGACGGTCACGACGACGCGCCCCTCGTCCTGGAGGGCCCGTACGACGTCTCCGAAGGGCTTGACGCTCGGGGCGACCTCGTCGGCGAGGCGGGTGATGTCCTTCAGGTCGGAGCCGCCGGCGATGACGACGTGCAGTCCGGCCCTGCGGGCGGCGTCCAGCACGGCCTCGGCGAAGGGGTGGACCGGGTCGTCGGGCAGGCCGTCGTCGGTGTCGTCGGGCCGCAGGCTGCGCAGGGCGTCGGCGTGCAGGACCAGGGCGTCGGCGATCTCCAGTTGGCGCAGGCGCTCCCCGTTGCGCAGGAGGATCCCGGCGTGGGCGAGGAAGGTGCCGAGGGTCGCGCCGAAGGCGGCGGGGCCGTACCGGGCCGCCTTCGGCGATCCGGCGAGGACCGCTTCGGCCGCGTCCCTCGCGTTGTGCGTGACGAGGAGGGTGGCGGCGGCCCCGGCGAGGCTGCCGGTGCTGGCGTGGGAGGCGTATTCCGCGGCGGGGGTCACCTTGAGCGGCGGCCGGGTGTCCACGGGGCAGGGCAGGCTGGTGCGCCGGTGGTGGCAGACGTCGTCGTGCAGCGTCTCGAAGGCCGCGGCCCTGGCCACGGCTTCGGTGAGCTGGTTGCCGCGCAGGACGCCGTCGAGCACGAGGGCGAGCGGGGTCTGGCCGATGCCGTGGGCGGCGGCGTTGGCCGCGGCGAGGACGAGTTCCATGCCGGACGTGCCGAACCGCTGGCGGAGCAGGGCCCGGAAGCGGGGGTTCTCGCGCAGCAGCGTGACGGTGGCGGTGATGATCCGCGAGGAGGGCGGCAGCCGCAGGGACCGGCCGGCCAGGGCACCGGCCGTTCCCGCGGCGTCCATCAGGATCGCCGCAGCGGTGACGCGCACCTCGGTGGGGTCCCCGGGGTGGCTGGTGTCCCGGGCGTTGGGGTCGTCTCCCTCGGCCAGGCCGAAGCGGGTGGCGAGCTCGGTGGCCCGCTCGGTGACGCGGTCGGTGGCGGCGTCCTCGGCCACGGTGACCACCAGGCGGGACAGTCCGCCGTCCCAGTACGCCATGAGCACGTCCGGGTGCTCGAGAAGTTCCTCGGCGACCTGGCGGGCGAGGGCCCCGGCCTCGCCGTCGGGGTGCCGCAGCGCGAGGTGGAGGCGCTGCCCGGCCTTCCAGTGCTGTCCGCCGGTCAGGGCGTTGCGCGCGACATTGCGGACGCGGCGCGTGGTGTCGTAGGCGGACGTCACCGACCGGGCGGCGCTGCGGGCGGCGCCTGCGGCAGCACCGGCCACGGCGCCGGCGAGCGGGGCGGGGTCGAAGAGTGCGAGCATCTGCTGCCGTCCCTCCTCAGCCGGTGGGGTGGCTGTCGCGCGCGTGCCCGTGGGGCTGCTCCTCGCCGTGGTGCGCGGTGGCCTCGGCGACCTGCTTCAGCGCGGAGGCGGTGGCGGTGTCGCCCACCTTGGCGGGCTGTTCGTGGACGTGCTGTTCCGCCTGCTCGTGGCGGTGGTGGGAGGGGGTGAGTCTGCCGCCCGGGCCGTGCGCGGAGGTGTCCTCGTCGTCGCGGCCCGTCCGGGCGGGGCGGTGGTCCCCGGCCCCGGCGGAGTGTGGGCCGCCGTTCGGTGACGCGCCGTCGGGCTGCTGTCCGGGCCGCGGCCTGGTCAGCCAGGCCACGGCCGCGCCGGTCACCGCCACCGGCCACTCCACGACTCCGGCCACGCCGAGCACCCCGGCGCCGGCGTAGACGGCCATCCGGCGCCCGCGCGGCGAGACCGCGCCGATCCTGTCCAGCGCGTCCGTGGCCACCTTGCCCACCTGCTCCGCACCCGGCAGGTGCCGCAGGCCCGAGGCCATGGCCCGCAACGGCTGCGGAAGTCCGGACGAGCGTGATGTCTCCTGGTTCATGCCGACCTCCACAAGCTCGTCGTCCAGCGGCGCCATCCGGTTTCCCACACTTTTGCCCCATATTCCGCCTTTGTCGGGTTAAGCGCTTGTCTTGTTCGGCCGGGATGTCAGAGGACCGTCTGGCCGTCGTGGACTCCGCCCATGCAGCGCTTGGTGTATCCCTGCGAGCCATCGCCCACGGCGGAGATGACGATCACGCCGCCGCCTGCGACGCACTGGCCCGCGGTGACGTCGGCGGGAAGGGCGGCGGCGGTCAGAGGCACGGCGAGTGCGGACGCGGCCAGGGCGGCGAGCAGGGTGAACGGCAGCTTGCGCATCGAGGCTCCCTACGGGTGAGCGGCCGGACCATCCGGCCCGGATCAGGGTCACCAGGGCGCGCCCGGGGCGCCACCCGGGGAGGAGCGGCCGGCCGGCCGGTAGATCGATCGATGTAGGGCCGCCTCGTCGGCCGGCACGATGTACGGCGCCCCGCGGCGGGCGAGCATGGTCTGCGGACGTCCTCCCGTACCGGCCCCTCACCTGCCTCCAGGAGATCCGTCATGCCCGAAACGCCCAAGGCGCCCGTGCCGCGCCGCGCCGCGGTGGTCGCCGCGGCCCTGCTGCTCGCCGCCGCCGGAACGACCGCGGCGGCACCGCGGCAGGGGCCGCCGCCGGTCGCGGATCTGCGCGCCGATGTGAACCGGGACGGCCGCGTGGATGTCGCGGGCGGGTCCGACGAGGCCGGAGAGGAGGTGTGGCGGCCGGGGCGCGGTGCGGTCTTCCTGGCCAACCTCGACGACGACGCGCGGCGCTGCCGGATGCGCCCCGGTGACCTGGACCGGATCGATCCGGCGGTCGACGAGCGGCTGGCCGCCTGCAACGACGCGGCGGACGAGAAGGTCGACGGGGCGCGGGACGAGGCGGATCTCGCGCCACTGCGCATCCCGCCGGCGGCGGTCGGCGAGGCCGCGTCGGGGCGGGTCGCGGTGGACGCGGCGCGGGCGCCGTACGTCCGCCTGTTCGTCCGGCGCGACGGGGAACTGCGGGCGCTGCGCGGTCCGCTGACGGCGCGGGAGCTGCGGGCCGGTGTCGAACTGGCCCTGGAGGGACGCGACATCGTGCGCGACCCGCGCCGCTGGAACGGCGAGGTCACCATCACCCTCACCGTGACCGACCGGGGCCGCGCCACGTCGGACCGGGTGCGGCTGAAGGTGGCGCCGGTGCTGTTCCAGAACGATCTGCAGCGCGCCGAGCGGGTCTTCGCGGCGAGGCCGGGTCCGGGCCGGGGTGTGGCGCCCGGGCCGTGGAGCGTGGGCGACGCGTACCGGCCGCGGGAGTGGCGGCCGTTCGCCACGTCGCTGCTGCGGGCGGCGGGCGCCGCGGGGCTGTCCCGGCGGGCCGTGACGTTCACGGCCGGGACGGAGCAGTGGTGGCGGGACATCTGGCGGCAGGACATGGTCGAGCCGGCCGTGGCGAGCGTCCCGGCGCCCGGCGGCGGGACGCACACCATGCGGGTGCTGCTGCGCGCTCCCGTGCTGTGGGCGCCGCCCGAGGGCGGCCGGGTGACCCTGAGCCGGTCGGCCCGGCTGCTGTTCCGCGACTTCCGCGGGCCCGATGTCGCCGTGGTGCAGCAGTTCACGCCGGGGCGGGCTCCGAGCGGCGTCGATCTGCAGAACTTCACCGGCAACTTCGAGTCCGTACCACCGTACGAGGGGCATCCGCAGGGGCGGGTGCTGTACGGCACGGCCCCGCGCCGGGCACCCGATCCGGCGTTCGTGCGGATGATCGAGGCGCAGGGCGCGCAGCCGCCCGTCACCATCGACACGTCGTGGCTGCTGGTCGGTCATGTGGACGAGACGGTCCATGTGGTGCGGGCCGGCAACGAGCGCGGCTGGACCCTGGCCGTCGCCGACCCGCGTCTGGCGGTGGACCTGCTGCGGCGTGCGCAGCGGGCCGGGGAGGGCGGGCAGCGGCTCTTCGCCGGCACGAGTGCGCAGCGCAGGCCCACGGTCGACGCGCTGCTCGCCGACCAGGACTTCCTCGCCGGCAACGAGCGGGCGGCGCGGCACATCGACGACCAGATCAGGGTGCTGTCGCGGGAGACGGGGCTGTCCCTCGACGACCTCGTACGGGTGCCGGTGCTGTACGCGACGATCTCCACGGACCGGGACGGGCCCGAGGGCGCGATCGCCTACTCCCCCGCTGTCGCCAACGGCCTGTCCCTGACGGCCCGTGACTACGCCGCTCCCGATCCGCACGGGCCCACGGTGCGCGGCCGGGACCTGTTCCGCGCCGAGACCGAGGAGGCCCTGGCCGCCGGCGGGGTACGGGTGCACTGGGTGGAGAACTTCGCCTGGTCGCATCTGGCGGGTGGCGAGGTGCACTGCGCGACGAACGCCCTGCGGGACACCTCCGGGGGAACTCCGTGGTGGCGTACCGCCGCCCCGGGTCACTGACGGGCGGGGTCCGGCACTCTTCGGAAGCCGTCCGTGTCGGGTCGGGCGCGCCGGGTACCCAGTGCAGGCACACAAGGCCGTCTCGGGTCCGGACACCGCACGGGAGCGGAGTGTCCGGTTCGGCGAAGGAGTTGGTCATGACGCAGAACGGTGATGACGCGACGCTCGTCCGGCGACCGGGGATCCCCGATCTCCGGTCGGCACCGGACGGGGACGAGCCCGCGCCACCACAGGACCCGCAGGCGGACCAGCCACTGCAGGAACTCCCCCAGGACCGCAACCAGGCGCTCCTGGAGGCGGCCAAGCAGGTCGGTGCCCTGCTCAAGCGCGAGGGGCACCTGTTCGCGCTGGCCGGCGGTGTGGCCGCCTACGCCCATGGCGGCGAGAAGAACCTGCAGCACGACGTCGATTTCGCGATCCGTCCCGAGGACGCGGAAGCGGTGGCCGCCACGCTCCATGAAGCCGGGCTGACGGTCTACACCCCGCCGGAGGACTGGCTGATCAAGGCCACGTGTTTCGGTCAGCCGGTCGACATCATCTTCGAACTGGCGCACCGGCCGGTCGGCGCGGACATGCTGGAGCGGGCGGAGGAGCTGTCGGTCGACTCGGTGCGCATGCCCGTGCTGGCCCCGACCGATCTGCTGTGGAGTCTGACCGCCGCGTTCTCCGAGCACCACTGCGACTTCGGGGCCGCCCTGCCCATCGCCCGCGCCCTGCGGGAGAAGGTGGACTGGGAGCGGGTACGGCGCGAGTGCGGGGACGAGCCCATGCCGGCGGCCTTCTTCTTCCTCCTGGAGCGCCTGAACGTCATCTGAAGGAGTACCCATGAGCACCCACGGTTCACAGGACGCGGGCGGCGGACCGCCGGCCGAGAACCTGGACTACCGCATCGCCCACCTCCAGGACCGCCTCGCCTCCGGTGAGCTCGGTGAACTGGGCGTACGCGTCGAGGCCCGCGGCCGGACGGTGCTGCTCACCGGCACCGTGCCCTCGGCGCCCTGCCGCGACGAGATCGTGCGCACCGTCCACGAGGAGCTCGCCGGGTTCCCCGTGCACAGCGACCTCGTGGTCACCGAGGCGTCCTCCCCCGACCACGCGGAGGAGCTCTCATGATCCGCATCGCAGCCGTCGGAGACATCCACATGGGGCCCGACAGCCAGGGCGTGCTGCGCCCCGCCTTCGAGACCCTGCCCGAGTGCGCCGACCTCCTGCTGCTGGCCGGGGACCTCACCCGGCACGGCACGCCCGAGGAGATGCGGGTGGTGGCCCGGGAGATCGAGGATCTCGCGGTCCCGGTCGTCGCCGTCCTCGGCAACCACGACCACCACGACGACCGGCCGGACGAGGTCACGGCCATCCTCCGGGACGCCGGGGCACACGTCCTGGAAGGGCAGGCGACGGTGGTCGAGAGCGGTGGTGCGCGGATCGGCGTCGCCGGGACGAAGGGGTTCGGCGGCGGCTTCGTGGGCCGCTGCGCCGGGGAGTTCGGCGAGCCGGTGATGAAGGAGTTCGTCCGCCACTCGCGCCGGTGCGCCGACGGCCTGCGGGCCGCCCTGGAGCAGCTGAGCGAGGAGGGCTGTGACGCGCGGATCGCCCTGACTCACTACTCCCCCGTCGCGGACACCCTGGCGGGCGAGCCGCTGGAGATCTACCCGTTCCTGGGGAGCTATCTGCTGGCCGAGGCGATCGACACGGCCGGGGCCGACCTCGCGGTGCACGGGCACGCGCACGCCGGCACGGAGCACGGCATGACGAGCGGCGGCGTGCGGGTGCGCAACGTGGCCCAGCCGGTCATCGGACGGGCCTTCCACGTGTACCACCTGCCGGTCCGGGAGCCCGCCGCGACCGGCGCCGCCGCACAACAGGCCCACTGAGCACACCTCTCCCCCTCCGCCGCCGGCGAACGCCGGCGGCGGTTTGCGTTGCCCGCCGCCACGCGCCCCGAACCGGCCGTGTACCGCCTGTGGTGTGAACCCCCCGCACGTCGTGCCCGTTTCAGGCATTTTGTCTGCTTAGCATGCGAACTCCGCGCTCCGCACATCGGCGATGTCCCCACGCGTCCGTCCGGGGCGCACGTGCCCCGTACGAGAGGACATCAGATGGCGCTGACGGGCCGTCAAAGACCACCCTCCGAGCATGCCTTCTCCCCGCACGACGCCGTACTGCGCAGCGCGGCGCCGCATGTCGCCCGCCGTCGCTTCCTGACCGTCACCGCGGCCGCCGCGATGCTCGCCTTCAGCACCAACCGGCCGGCGCGCGGCGCCACCGCCACCCGTGAACGCCCCGGGGCCCGGATCACCGACAACCCGTTCACCCTCGGCGTCGCCTCCGGGGACCCGCTCCCCGACTCGGTGCTGCTGTGGACCCGGCTCGCTCCCCAGCCGTTCGCGGAGGACGGCGGCCTCGGCCAGGAGCGGGTCGCCGTCTCCTGGGAAGTGGCCCTGGACGAGTGGTTCGTCATCGTCGAGCAGGAGGGCACGGCGACGGCCCACCCCGAGTACGCCCACAGCGTGCACGTCGACGTCAAGGGCCTGCAATCGGACAGTGAGTACTACTACCGGTTCCGGGTGGGCGCCTGGATCAGCCCCGTGGGCCGCACCCGCACCGCCCCGGCCCCGGGCAGCGACACCGACAGCCTGCGGCTGGCGGCCGTCGCCTGCCAGGCCTACCAGGACGGCTACTACACCGCCCACCGGCATCTGGCGCAGGAAGACGTCGACGTGGTCTTCTTCCTCGGCGACTACCTGTACGAGTACGCCGTCGACTCCGCCGGCGGGGCCCGCCGCTACACCGACCGCAAGCTGCCCGACGTGTTCAACCGCGAGGCGACCACGCTCGCGGACTACCGGCTGCGCTACTCGCTCTACAAGAGCGACGCGGACCTCCAGGCCGCGCACGCCCAGCACCCGTTCGTCGTCACCTGGGACGACCACGAGACGGAGAACAACTACGCGGGCGCCTACGACGAGAAGGGCAGCACCCCGGAGGACTTCCTGGTGCGGCGGGCCGCGGCCTACCGGGCGTACTGGGAGAACCAGCCGCTGCGCGCCGAGCAGTTGCCGAACGGGCCCGACGCCCGGCTCTACCGGCGGCTGACCTGGGGTTCGCTCGCCCAGTTCGACATCCTCGACACCCGCCAGTACCGCTCCGACCAGGCCTTCAGCGACCGGCCGCACGCGCCGGGCCCCGAGTCGGACGACCCGGCCCGCACCCTCACCGGTGCCGATCAGGAGCGCTGGCTGCTGGACGGCTGGCAGAAGTCGACCGCGCTGTGGAACGTGCTGCCCCAGCAGGTGTGCTTCTCCCAGCGCAAGTTCGACCTGACCGAACCGGCCCGGGTCTCCATGGACGCCTGGGACGGTTACCGGGCCTCCCGCGGCCGCGTCATGGCGGGCGCGAAGGCCGCGGGCATCTCCAACCTCATGGTCCTCACCGGCGACGTCCATGTCGGATACGCCTTCGACATCAAGGAGAACTTCGACGACCCGGCCTCCAAGACGGTCGGCACGGAGTTCACCTGCACCTCCGTCGCCAGTGGCGGCAACGGCACCGCGAAGCCCGCCGAGTGGGACACGTACATGAAGGCCAACCCCCACATGAAGTACTTCGACGGCCGGCGCGGATACGTCCGCGTGGACATGGACCGCGAGCTCTCGCAGGTCGACTTCCGGACCGTGCCGGCCATCACGACGCCCGGGGGCGGCATCTCGACGACCGCGTCCTTCGTCACGGAGGTGGGTTCGCCCGGCCTGAAGTCCGTGTGAGGCGTCCGCCGTACTGCACATGGCGCCGCCTGCCCGCACCAAAGCGCGAACCGGGACGGCCCGGGACATCACACCGGGCCGTTCCGGCTAGCCCATCCGTATCGAGACCGTACCGAACGCTGTGATCGAAGGAGACGCATCGCATGGTCCACAGACATGCCGTGACCGGCCGCCGGGTGGCGCTGACCGCGCTCGGCGCGCTCGCCGCCACCGGGATCCCCGCCGCCGTGGCCGCCGAGCCGACCCCCGCGGCGGGCCCTCTGCCCTCGGCCGCCCAGACCCTCGGCGCCGACCGGCCGTCGGCCCCGATGCTGCGCGCCCTGGAGCGCGACCTCGGGCTGACGCCGGCCCAGGCGTCCCGGCGGCTGGTCAACGAGGCGGAGGCGGGCACCCGGGCGGGGCGCTTGCGCAACGCCCTTGGCGACCGCTTCGCGGGAGCCTGGCTGCGCGGCACGACGTCGCAGGAGCTCATGGTGGCGACCACGGACGCCGCGGACGTGCCCGCCATCAAGGCGCAGGGCGCGAAGGCGGCCGTCGTGAAGAAGCCGCTGGCCGGTCTGCGGGCGGCCAAGCAGAAGCTGGACGCGGCGGCCGCCCGGGTCAGCACCCGCGAGACGCCCCTGTGGTACGTCGACATCCCGGCCAACCGGGTCGTGGTGGAGGCCGGGAGCAAGGCCGCCGCGGCCTCCTTCGTCAAGGCCGCCGGCCTCGACGGCAAGAGCGTGAGCGTGAAGGTCACGAAGAACCGGCCGCGGCTCATGGAGGATCTCACCGGCGGCGACGCCTACTACATCGACGGCACCGCCCGCTGCTCCATCGGCTTCTCCGTCACCAAGGGCGAGCAGGAGGGCTTCGCCTCGGCGGGCCACTGCGGCAAGCCGGGCGCCAAGACCACCGGGTACAACCAGGCGGCGCAGGGCACGTTCCAGGCCTCCACCTTCCCCGGCAAGGACATGTCCTGGGTGGCCGTCAGCGACCCGTGGAAGGCCACGCCCAACGTGAAGGGCGAGGGCGGGCAGACGGTGGAGATCACCGGCTCGGTCCAGGCGCTCGTCGGGGCGGCCGTCTGCCGCTCGGGCTCCACCACGGGGTGGCACTGCGGCAAGGTCGAGCAGCACGACACGAGTGTCAGCTACACCGAGGGCAAGGTGGACGGGCTGACCCGGACGACGGTGTGCGCCGAGCCGGGCGACTCGGGCGGGCCGTACGTCTCGGGCGTCCAGGCGCAGGGCGTGACGTCCGGCGGCTCCGGCGACTGCACGACCGGCGGCACCACGTTCTACCAGCCGATCAATCCGCTGCTCAGCGATTTCGGCCTCACCCTGAAGACCGCCGGGGCCGAGACCCCGGCGCCGCAGGGCAACGCCGCGCAGACCTGGGCCGCGGGCCGCGTCTACGAGGCCGGGGTCACGGTGACGCACGCGGGTGTGCGCTACCAGTGCCTGCAGACCCACCAGGCCCAGGGCCCCTGGGCGCCCGCCGGCACCCCTGCCCTGTGGCAGCGGGTGTGACGAAGGGTCAGGGCTGTCCGGCGCCGGAGCGGCATGTGCCGTCGGCGCCGGGCGGGCCCGGTCACTCCCCGGCCAGCAACGCGTACGCGGTGGCGACGAACGGGTCGTGGGCGCGGAAGCGGCGGGTGCAGACGGCGGCCAGTGCGGTGCCGGTGTCGGGGCGGAAACCGAGGAACGCCTGCTGGCCCAGGGTCGCGCCGCTGTGGAAGTACAGCGGTCCGCCGTCGGTGGGGTGACGGAACCAGGCGACGGTGTGCACGTGCCGGTGCGTCAGACCTCTGCGCAGCACGGGGCGGCGCACCGCGCGCAGGGCGGGCGCGAGTTCCGGTCGTGCCTCGCCCGGGTACAGATGCGCCTCCAGGAAGGTGAGCAGGTCGTACGGCGTGGCGCGCACGGCGCCGGCCGCCTGGAAGCCGCCCGCGTCGAAGGGGGGCACGGGCGTCTCGCCGTCCCTGCCGTGCCCGACGGCGTCGAGTCCCGAGTCGTCCGCGCGCAGGGTCGTGCCGTCGAGGCCGAGCGGGCGCAGCACCCCGTCGGTGACGAGGTCCTCCCAGGGGGTGCCGGTCGCGGCGGCCAGGGCGTGTCCGAGGACGGCGACGCCGTAGTTGGAGTAGCGCCAGCGGGTGCCGGGGCGGTGCCGCTGGCGGTGGCGCAGGTAGGCGTCGACGACGCGGGAGGCGGGGAAGCGGGCGTAGGGGTTGGTGTGCCAGGCGGGCAGGCCCCGGAGGAAGAAGCCGGCCGGGAGGGCGGGCAGTCCGGAGGTGTGGGTGATCAGGTGGGCGAGCGTCACCGGGGTCGCGCCGGCGGGTCGTCCGCCGTCCAGGAGGGCGGTGGCCGGTTCGCCTCCGGACAGCGCGCCGGCGTGGATCAGCCGGGCCAGGAGCAGGCCGGTGAACGTCTTGGTGGCCGAGCCGATCTCGTAGCGCAGGTCTTCGCGGGGCAGCGGCGGGGGCGGTGCGGTGCCGCCGCTGCGGATGGTGCGGTGGCCGTGGCGCGAGAGGGCGAAGACGACGTCGGGGGCGTCGGACGCGGTGACGGCGTCCGCGAGCAGCCGGTCGTCCGGGGGGACTTCGGCGGGTGCGACGGCCGGGGTCGGGATCGTGTCCTCGGTGTCGAGCGGTCCGGGTTCGCCCGGCCACGGGGGCAGCGGACGGGTCGTCATGACGCGTGGGCCAGTCCGGACAAGGCCCGGGACGTGGCCAGGACCGAGGCGAAGGCGGCGACCAGCGTCGGGTGGTAGACGATGTCGAACACCTCGTCGGGTGTGCCCTCGGGCATCGTGCGGATCGCCGGCATCGCTCCGTCGGGCTGCTGTGCGGCGGCGAAGGCCTGCCAGGCTCGTTCGTCCAGGGTGGGGCGGGGCAGGCAGGCGTCGACCACGAGGAGTTCGCCGAGCAGGTCCCAGCGCTCCAGGTCCAGCCAGTCGTCGATCCAGACCGGCAGCCAGGTGGCGAGGTAGTCGGCGATGTCCGGCGGCAGGCCGTCCGGGTTCTCGCCCCAGTCGGTGAGGTGGAAGACGGTGTGGGTGACGTCGTAGGCGATGTGGCCCTCGACGGTCCAGGGTTCCGGGGTGCGGGCCAGCCAGGTCGCGCCCACGAGGTCGGCCTCGGGCGGGCGGGGTGTGAGGCCGTAGCGGCGCTGGAACGCGGAGAGGCCGAGCCGCCGGGTCGGGGTCGTCTCGAACCCGATCCAGCTGTCCAGCCGGTGGTTCAGCACCGCGGCCCGCTCGACGTCGGGCTGGCTGTATCCCAATTCCCTGAAGGGGAGGTACACCTCGAACGGGATGGGTGAGATGGGTTCCGTCCGCTGCCCGCGGACCAGCATCGTGCCGCCGTCGAGGGTCTCGCGCCAGGCGTGGTCGAGCAGTTGGCGTGCGAGCTGTGCCTGGCGTGAGCCGGCCACTCCCTCGCGGAACAGCACCTTGCAGATCAAAGCCAGTTCACCGACGGGCTTGAAGCGCTCCAGGAAGCCGATCTCGGGGTCCACGTCGGGTTCCAGGCGGAATCCGTCCCGGTGGGCCCACAGCCACTCGATGGCGTCCACTCCGACGGTGTGGATCAGGCGGGTGTCGGTCATACCGGTGCTCCTTGTCCAGCGGTGAGCGCCGCCGCGAAGGCCGCCATGAGGGTGGAGTGGTAGTGGTGCGCGAAGTAGGCCTCCGGGTCGCCCGCGTCCCCCTCCTCGGGGAGCGCGCCGGTCGCGTCCTGTGCCGCCGCGATCCGGCCCCAGGCATCGGCCGGTACGGCGTCGTCCGGCAGGCCGGGCACGCTCGCGGCCACGGCGAGCAGCTCGCAGGAGAGGTCCCACATCCGCGCGTCCAGGCAGGTGTCGAGCCAGGGCGGCAGCCAGTCGGCGAGGTAGGCGGTCAGCTCGGAGGGGAAGCCCTGCGGGGCACGGCCCCAGTCGGTGAGGTGGAAGACAACGTGGGTGAGCGCGTAGCCGGCGGACCGTTCGAAGGTCCAGGGTTCCGGCAGGCCGCCCAGCCAGGTGCGGCGCAGCACCTGCTCGCCGGAGCAGTCCCGGTGGACGCCGCCCCGTTCCTCGGCCTTGAGGACGCCCAGGCGGCGGGTCGGTTCCTGCTCGGTGAGCTGCCAGCCGCGGGTGCGGGCGACCGTGGCGGTGGCGGCCTCGTAGACGGGGTGCCGGAATCCGGCCGCGGCCAGGGCGGCGTAGACCTCCAGCGGGTAGGTGGCGAAGGGCTCCAGCCGTTGCAGCAGCAGGAACAGCTCACCCTCGCCGGTCTGCCGCCAGGCGAAGGCCAGCAGGTCGCGGGCGCAGGTGTGCAGGGGATCGGCGGGAGGCGTGTGCCGGGTGACGCTCGCGCAGACCTGGGCCAGTTCACCGAGCGGCTTCCAGCTGCTGTTGACCTGGCCGTCGGCGGCCAGCGCGTCCTCGCCGAGGGCGAAGTCCGCGCGGTGCGTGGACGCCCAGGCCAGCGCGGCCCGCGCCACCTGACGTATCTCCGTGGCCTGTGTCGTCGTCACACCGGCGCTCCGGTGCGCAGGTGGCGCGCCGCCCGCACCTGGAGTGCGACGAGCGGGTCGTGGCCGCCCATCAGTTCCACGAAGTCCAGGCCCGCTTGAAGTCCCAGCGTGCCGGGGACGCCGTGCAGCAGGGTCAGCCAGCGGCCCGCGCCGGCGGCCTGCCGCCAGTCCCTGCGGCGCACCGCCCGTACGAAGCCCCGGGCGACGTCCACGGGGCGCCCTTGGGCCGCGCGGGCCACGGCGCTGTCCTCGCCGGGCAGGGCGAGGGGGGCCAGCACCGCCAGTTGATGGGTCAGGACCTGCCAGCTCGCGTCGTCGAGCCACTCGGCGCCGGGTTCCGTGCCGTCGGCGGTTCCGGCGGCGGACGGCGGGTCGAGCCGGCGCAGGGTGCGCGCCATGGCCCAGTGGCTCCACAGCACGGTGGGCGCCGCGTCGGCGCGGGGCGGGAAGGACTCCACGGACTTGCGGAACACGGCGAGTTCGTCCGGGTCGGGCGGGGTGCCCAGCAGGACGGCCGGCAGCATCGCGTCGGCTCCCAGCACGCGGACGGCCGCGAGTGCGAGGCCTCCCTCCTCCACGTCGACCGGCCCGGGGGCGGCCGCTCGCGCGTGGTCTCCGCCCCGGAGGGCGGAGACCACACTGGAGGCGAGGTCCTGCACCGCGCCCTGCAAGAGGGTCGAAGTGCCAGACTGCTCCATTGACTACTCCCGTCGACTAGCCCTTCTTCGGGCGCGGGGTCGGCGGCGACAGCAGCAGCTTGGTTGCCCCGGAGGACAGTGCCAGTGCTGCGCACTCGCGGCTGTCGCGGTAGACACCGTCGAGTTCGGTCGGGTCGAGCGCCGCCTCGATGTCGACACTCGGAACGCCGGTCAGTTCCTCGATGACCTTTTCCTTGGAAGGCATAGCACCATCTCCTTGAGCTGCGTGAGTACCTTCACCTTCCGGATCACCGGAATCGGACAAAGCATGCCAACTTTCTCAGAATTCACTTAAATAACTTCTTCAACATCTCACGCACATGTGTTCGCTCCCCGTGCCCACGCCCCGCAGGGAGCGCACGGTGGAGTCGGCCGCGTCCGGCATCTGCCCGCCGGGCGGGTAGGGGTTGGTCGTCTCCGCCGCGATCCGGCCGCGGCCCGCTCGGTGGGCACACGTGCTCGGCCGGGGCGAAGAACGCAGCTGTCCGGGGAGCTGCGCGACGAGGCGCGGGTACGGCACCCGTACGGGGTGACTGGTTCGGCTCCGGCTGGGGAACCCGTCGATCGCTGTACCCACCGACTCCCTGGAGAGGGCCATGAGTCTGTTGCGTGTGCTCGGCCGCCCCATGCTGGCCTCGATGTTCCTTACGGGCGGCATGAACTCCGTCCGCGACCCGAAACAGGTCGCCGACGCCGCCGAGCCTGTCGTCCAACCCGTCACCGAGCGCATCCCGGCCCTGCCGGACCGCACCGAGCAGGTCGTACGGCTCAGCGGCGCCGTACAGGTCGTCGCGGGGCTGATGCTGGCCACGGGGCGTATGCCGCGCCCGGCCGCGCTGGCCATCGCCGCCACGCTGGTGCCCACGACGCTGGCGGGGCACCGCTTCTGGGAGGTGGAGGACCCCGAGGAGCGGGCACAGCAGCGCATCCACTTCTTCAAGAACCTGTCCATGCTCGGCGGGCTGCTGATCACGGCCGACGACACCGGTGCCCGCCCCTCGGTGGCGTGGCGCGGCACGCACGCGGCCCGCGGTGTGCGGCGCGACGCCGGTCTGGTGCGCCGTTCCGTGCGCGCCACCGCGCGGCCGGCCGCCGCGGCCGGGTGGGTCCGGGCCAAGCTCCCTGCCTGAACCTCCGGTACGGCACCGGCCGGACCGGCGGGACCGCACGTTAACCCCCTGGGGCCGGGGGGACCCGAGCGCTGGAGGTGAAGGACATGGGACACGGAGGAAACGTCATCGACGAGCTGGTGACCGATCACCGCGAGGTCGAGGAGATGTTCGGCAGGATCGAGGCCCTGCCGTCCGGCCACCAGGACCGCAAGGTGTACGCCGACCAGGTCACGATGGAGCTCGTACGGCACTCGGTGGCCGAGGAGGCCTACCTCTACCCGGCCGTACGCGAGCACGTGGCGGGTGGGGACGCCCTCGCCGACCAGGAGCTCAAGGACCACGCCACGGCCGAGCAGATCATGAAGGATCTTGAGGGCTGTGACGCGGGCGACGCCGACTTCGACCGGCTGATGGGCATGCTGATGAGCGAGATCCGCTCGCACATCGCCGACGAGGAGGGCAACCTCTTTCCGCGGCTGCGGCAGGCCTGTCCGATGGACACGCTCAACGAGCTGGGCGACAAGGTGCGCAAGGCGAAGAAGACCGCTCCGACCCGGCCGCACCCGGCGACCCCCGACAAGCCTCCGGCGAACAAGCTCCTTGCTCCGGGCACCGGGATGGTGGACCGGCTGCGTGACGCGCTGAGCGGCCGGGGCAAGTTCGAGTAGGCCGGTCACCGCGCTGTGCGGGGCCCGTCACCCCTCCGGGCGACGGGCCCCGCTGTTGTGTGCGTGAGGCCGGTCACCGGGGGACGTCGTGGTCGTGCGACGGGGGACGTCGTGGGCGTGTGGCCGGGAGTCACCGGCCCCGAGCGCGTCCGCATCGCCACGACCGCTCGTGGGCGAAGACCCGAGCGTCGGTGTCATGACCGCAGCGGTTCCCTGACCGCCGGGCGGGGCGCGGGCGCCGGCTCGGTGCTCTGGAACGGGGTGTGCGGCCGGGCCCTGCGGTGTACAAGCCATCCGCGCAGCCAGTGCCAGGTCGCGACGGGCGGGACGAGGGCGCTGGTGACCGTCATGGTGAGCACCTCGTCGCGGGTGCCCGGTCCGGGCGTGATGCGGGCGAGGGCGAACTCGGTGGTGCCGGCCAGCCACAGGGCGGCGCAGGCCGTGGCGGCCCGGGGCCGGCCGAGCAGGGCGCAGCCGAGGGCCGTCACCCCCGCTCCGGTCACCGCCAGATGCAGGGGCAGGCGCCCGCGTGGGGTCTCCGCCCGGCGCCACCAGTGCCGGCCGTGCAGCCGGGTCATCAGTACGTCGTCGGCGTTGCCGGCCTGGAGCCGGACGGAGATCCAGCGCCCGGCCTCCCGCACGGGGTGGGTGGTGGTGCGCCGGCCGCCGGTGAGCGTCCAGCCGGCGTCGAGCATGCGCAGGGCCAGGTCGGCGTCCTCCCGGAAGGCCTGCCCGAAGCGTTCGTCGAATCCCCCGGTGGCCACCAGCGCGGCGCGGCGGTACGCCGTGTCGGCGGTGATCCAGCGGGCACCGGCGAGTCCGGCCGTGTCGCGTTCCCAGTCCGTGGGGCGCCGGTCGGCGGGCAGGGGCACGTCGATGCGGGCGGTGCTCCCGGCGGTGCGCCCGGTCGCCGCGGCCAGGTCCAGGATGAGGTCGTCGCCCCAGGTGGGGCCGGGGACGACGTCGTCTTCGAGGAAGACGATCCAGGGCACGTCACCGGCGGCCCGCCAGCCGAGGTTGCGTGCGGCGGCGGGTCCGCGCGCCCCGCCGGGCACGATGACGGTGCGCTCGCGCAGCGACGGCGGGACGGCGGCGGTGAGGGGCGTCCGGGCCGCTTCGGGCCGGTCGTCGACGAGCACCACCCGGACCGGGCCGGGCCCGGTCGCCTCGGCGAGGGCGTGCAGGCAGACTCCCAGGGCGGGACCGCCGAGGGTGGGGACCACGACGGCGTACGCGACGTCTCGGGCCACGGCGTGGGGTCGGGTCATCGCGGGACTCCGGCGTCGTCGGATCGGAAGCCGAGCAGGTGACCGACGGGCGGCCCGTCGGTCACCAGGATGTCGGCGGGCTGGTGGAAGCGGGCGCTGGTTCCGGGGAAGGGCATGGGGATGCGGGCCTTTCGGCGGTCGGGAGACGCCCGGGCGTGGCGGCGGGGCGGCGGGTCGGGAGGCACACCGTCGGGGCGGTGCGGGGCGCCCGGACGGTCAGTCCTCGGTACCGGCCTCGCGGAACCAGGCGATCGTGCGCCGCAGCCCCTCCTCGGCACGCACCTGCGGGTCCCAGCCGAGCTTGTCGCGGGCCAGTGTGATGTCCGGGCAGCACACGACCGGGTCGTCCACCGGGCGGTCGATGTAGCGGATCTCCGAGGAGGACTCGGCGAGTTCGACGACCAGGCGTGCCAGGTCGAGCATGGTGAGTTCGGTCGGGTTGCCGATGTTGACGGGGCCGCGCATGCCGTGGGCGGCGGCGGCCAGGATGCCGCGCACGGCGTCGTCGACGTAGCACAGCGACCGGGTCTGGCGGCCGTCACCGGTCACGGTGAGCGGCTCGCCGGCGAGGGCCTGCCGTACGAAGGTCGGCACCGCGCGTCCGTCGTGGCCGCGCATCCGGGGGCCGTAGGTGGTGAACAGCCGCACGATGCAGGTGTCGGTGCCCCGGGCGTCGGCGTGGGCGGTGGTCAGCGCCTCGCCGAAGCGCTTGGCCTCGTCGTGGACACTGCGCGGGCCGACCGGGTTGACGTTGCCCCAGTAGCGCTCGTCCTGGGGGTTCTGCCCCGGGTCGCCGTAGACCCCGGAGGTCGAGGCGAGGATGAAGCGGGCGCCGGAGGAGTGCGCGAGGTCGAGCGCGTTGTGAGTGCCGGTGCTGCCGGTCTCCAGGGTGTGCAGCGGCAGGCGCAGGTAGTCCGCCGGGGACTCGGGTGAGGCGAAGTGCAGGACGAGGTCCGGCGGCTGTTTGATCCGAAGGCTCTCGGCGACGTCGGCCTGGACGAGCGTGAACCCGGGCTGTTCGAGCAGCGGCGAGATGTTCTCGGGCCGGCCGCTGCTGAAGTCGTCCACACAGGTGACGGCCGTGCCCGCGCCCAGCAGGGCGGCGCACAGGTGGGAGCCGACGAACCCGGCGCCGCCGGTGACGACGGCGTGTTCCCAGTTCCGCGAGAGGGCAGTGGTCATGTCGGTCTCTCCTCCGTCGGCGGCGGCGCGGCACGACGGCCGCGCCTCGGGCCGCGCACACGGGCCGGAGGGCCGTCGAGCCACGCTCAGCCTCCGCCCACCGTGCGGGCACGGCACGGTCGCGTAGGGCAAACCGGTGAGTCACGGAGGGTGAGAGACGGTGGCTGGGGAGGTCCGATCGGGTCGGGTGTGGCCGCGCGGTGTGCGTCAGGCGATCAGCGCGCGGCCCGGGTTCAACCGGTCGAGGAGCTGGGCCTGGTGCAGGTCGGCGACGGGGGCGAGCAGGTCGGGGTGGCGCAGCAGGGCGGCGGCGTTCCGGTCGCTGTCGTCGGGGGCGACGAGCCGGCGGAACTCGGTTCGTGTGCCGGTGCTGTGGCTGCCGTCGGCGAGGGCGGCGACGGCCCGGGCCGCCAGTTCCGGGTCGGTGAGCAGGCAGGCGGCCCAGCTGGCCACGACCTCGTCCACCCAGGTGCGCCAGGCGTGTGCGTCCGTGTCGTCGCCGAGGGCCGCGTCGGCGCCGGTGACCCAGTCGAGCCGCCCGGAACCGCCGGGGCCCGACACGCCGAGCAGGGCGGCGTCCATCGCCGTCGGGTACCTGAGCCAGGCCGCGACGGTCACGGCCTGCCGGGCTTGGACCTCGCACAAGGCCGAGGCCAGCGCGCCGCCGGAGGCGGGGAAGGCGCGGGTCAGCCACTGGGCGGTCGCCGCGATGACAGGGGAGAGATCTGCTTGCACAGCCGGGCCGTCCGAGGGAAGGGGGCGGGGATCTGGTCGTAGACGGTAACCGCCGTTTGTCGTCCCCGGACGTGATCGGGACCTCGTCCAGGACGTGGCCTCGACCACATCACCGACGGCGCGAGAACGCCCCCCCCCGGACCGATAGGCGGGTCAGCGGAGGAACGGCGCCACTCGGCCTCGTCCGCCGAAGCTCCAAGGGACAGCCACTCCCCCGCCGCGCCGATGTCACCCGAGCAGTGGCACCCGGACCGACCCGCGCCGCCGAGTGGGAGGCCCCCCGACCCTCGGGACGCCGCGCGCAGCGTCGGCGTCCGTTTCGCCGCAGGGGCGCCGGGCACCCGGCCCGCGTGTTCTCTCACCGACCCGAATCCGCAGGTCCGGCCCCGCGTGCAGACCACCCGTCGCCGATGCGGGCGCTGCGTTTCGACGGCTGGATCGCCGGGATCGGCACGGCGTCCGGCGCGCGCGTGGTGCTCGGCCACTGGCCGCGTTCGCCGTTCGGGCCGTTCAGCGACGTGATGGTCGAAAAGGCCGACGGACGCCGGCTGCTGCTGGCGCCGACGCGTGAGACGGCCGACTTCGTCGCCGGCACCTATGTCTTCGACGAGGTGCGGGTCGTACCGGTCGAGGTGCGGGTCGCCGGCCGCCGCCACTGGACCGTCACCGCCCCGCCGCTCCACCTGCGGTTCGGGACCGGCCGCCGGAGCCTGCCGGGCCTGGCGCTGCGGGCGGTCCCGGGCCCGCTCGCCACCCGCCCGGGCTGGATCGCGCTGTGGGACCGGCCCGCCCGGCTGCTGCTGGGAGCGCACACCCACGCCAGTGCCCGGACCGGACGGCACCAGTGGTACGGCGCCCGGGATCTGCACCCGGTCACCTCGGCCACCGTCACCTACCAGGGCGACGACCTCGGCGCCCTCACCCCGGTCGAGCCCCCGGTGCGCTTCGGGTCCGGCTCGACACCCCGCCGTCCCTGCCTCGTACGGGTCACCACGACGGTGGCCGTGGGACAGGACCGGAGTACGACAGGAGCTGCGTCATGACGGAACAGCGAGCGGATTCCCCGGACGCCCGGCGTGCCCCGGCCACCGACATGTCCCTGCTGGGCATCTACCTCAACGACCATCTCGCCGGCGCCACCGCCGGGACCGCCCGGGTGCGCTACCTGCTGCGGTCGTGCGAGGGCACCCCGCTCGCCGACGCGCTGGCCCCGGTCGCCGCCGAGATCGCCGAGGACCGGACGAGCCTGCTGCACATCATGCGGCGCCTGGACGTGCCGGTGCGCCGCTACAAGGTCTACGCGGGCCGCGCCGCCGAGCAGGTGGGGCGGCTGAAGAGCAACGGCAGCCTGGTACGGCGGTCCCCGCTGAGCACGCTGTGGGAGCTGGAGGCGCTGGCGCTGGGGGTGGAGGGCAAGCTGGCGGGCTGGGAGACGCTCCGCGATCTGGCCGCCACGGACACCCGTCTCGACCCGCGACAGCTCGACGACCTCATCGAACGCGCCCGGCGGCAGCACGCCACGCTGGAGGGGCTGCGCCACAAGCAGGTCGAGGTCGCCTTCCGCGGAGCCTGAGAGACCGGCCCCGGCTCACCAGAACCTGCTGCTGAGCGCGGGCTGATGGGCCAGTTGCACCGCGTCGCGCAGCCGCAGCGCGACGCTGATGGTGGCGCGCAGGGCGGACGGACGGACGGTCTGGGCGGTCTCGGTGGCGAGGACCAGCAGACAGGCCGCCGCCTGCTCGACGACCGACACGGGCAGGGTGAAGTCGTTGTCGGCGGCCGAGCGGAACGCCTCGAGGGGAATCGCGACGCCGTCGATGGCCCGGTTCGCGGCCTGCTCCAGATGCTGTGCGGCCTGTTCGCACACAGGGGCGGGCAGGGCGATGGTGCGCTGGAACGGTGAACTCGTCATGACCCCAGTGCTTCCCCGGCGGTGGCCGGTTCTGTCGGTCGGCGGCGGGATTTCACCGCCCCGCGTGACCGGCGCGTGGCGAATGTCCGGGAATCGCAACAGCCCTCGGGGGCGGTGCAACGAGTGCCGGGGGCGAGAGGTCTACTCCTGCGATCGGCTCGCCGGGCGAACGGCCCGGGGAGCACGGAGAAGTGACCACAACGGGGGTATCCAGAATGTTCCGCAACGCCTCGCGCCCGAACCGCTGGAGTGTCGTCGCCGTCGGCTGTGTCGCCGCCCTCGGCATCGCGGCCGCCGCGGTTCCCGCCGCCGCCGCGTCGGCCACCGACATCAACGACCGCTACACCGCGCAGGAGATCCACACGTTCCTGGAGGACTTCTACGGGGAGCAGGGCCCCGGCGACTTCGCCCGCAAGTACGGCATCTCGCCGCAGCTCAAGGAGAAGGTCGCCGACAACCCGGAGTTCGACGTCCTGCTGTGCGCGCAGAACATCCCGGCGTCCATCGACATCGGCCCGGTCACCACGGCCCAGTCGGCGCGGGTCGGCTGGGCAACGGTCAGCACGTACTGGAACGGCGGCTCCGACAAGGTCGACTTCACCGCGTACGTCGACCTCGACGCCACGCGCCCGATCCAGTTGCTCGACGTGGATTGCGGGTCCGAGGGCTGAGCAGCCGTCGTCGTACTCTGGGTGCCGGTCGGGGCGCTGAAAGGGAGTACGTATGGCCGCCCGTGCGGAGGTCGTGGCCCGGCACACCGGCCGGGCCGTCAGGGACGAGAGTCCGCTGTCGGGGGCTCTCGCCGAAGTCACCCTCGACGACGGGCAGGTCGTGGTCGTCAAGCGGTCCGACGCGCCGGGGGCGGCGCGGGCCGAGGCGGCGGGGCTGCGCTGGCTGGCCGCCGCGGGAAGCGTGCGGGTGCCGGCGGTGCACGGTCACGAGGAGGGCTGGCTCGTCATCGACCGGGTTCCGCGGGGGCGGCCGGGCCCGGAGGCGGCGGTGCGGTTCGGCCGTGACCTCGCCGCGCTGCACGCCGCCGGGGCGCCCGCGTTCGGCGCGCCGCCGCCGGACGGGCCGGTGGACGCGTTCATCGGTCTCGCGCCGATGCGCAACGAGCCCGCGGCCGACTGGCCGCGCTGGTACGCCGAGCAGCGTGTGCTGCCCTATCTGCGGCGGGCGGTCGACCAGGGCACCGTCCGGGCCGGTGAAGCGACCGTCGTGGAGCGTCTGTGCGAGCGGCTTCCGGGGCTGGCGGGGCCCGCCGAGCCGCCCGCGCGGCTGCACGGCGATCTGTGGAGCGGCAACGTGCTGTGGGCGGCCGACGGACAGGTGTGGCTGATCGACCCGGCAGCGCACGGCGGGCATCGCGAGACCGATCTGGCGATGCTGCGTCTCTTCGGCTGTCCGCATCTGGAGCAGGTGCTGGACGGCTACCAGGAGGAGGCGCCGCTCGCCGGTGGCTGGACGGAGCGCGTCGGCGTGCACCAGCTGTTTCCGCTGCTGGTGCACGCCGTGCTGTTCGGCCGGGGCTACGCGGAACAGGCCCTCGCGGTGGCCCGTACGGCTCTGGCGGGGTGAGCGGTCAGCGGGTCACGACGTGCCGTGTGTCGGGGACGCAGTGGGTCATGGTGAGGCCCTCGACGTCGCGCGGCTTGTTCCTGCCCAGGTCGGCCAGGCGTTCGCGGTCGTCGTCCGTGAGGTCCTGGCTCGCCAGCGGCTCCAGCGAGGCCACGTCCTCCGGTCCGATGCCCAGCCCCTCCCCGACCCGCAGGCCGAGGTCGTTGTCGACCAGCAGGAAGTGCCAGACCATGCGCTCCTGGATCGCCCGGTCGCACGAGGACAGTTGACCGATGAAGTTCTTCACCAGGTCGTCGCGCTCCCAGTCCTCCAGCAGCTGGTAGCGCTGACCGGCCTGGAGGTAGTCGTTGGTGCGGGGGATGCGCTTGCGGGTCAGCCGGCCGTGGATCTCGGGGCCCTGCTCGTCGTGGGTCGGGTAGCGGGCCTCGCGCAGGCCACCGGTGATGGACGGCTCGTAGTTGACCTGGGGGTTCTCGCCTCCGCCGTCCACGTGGTAGGCCATCTGGCCGTCGCGCTGGTTGGTGTGCACCTTCGCGTTCTTGGCCTGGTTGACCGGGAGCTGGAGGTAGTTCGGGCCGACTCGGTAGCGCTGGGTGTCGCTGTAGGAGAACGTCCGGCCGACGAGCATCTTGTCGTCGGAGAAGTCCAGGCCGTCGACGAGGACGCCGGTGCCGAAGGAGATCTGCTCGTTCTCGGCGAAGAAGTCCTTCGGCATCCGGTCGAGCACCATCCGGCCCACCGGCCGCGGCGGGAAGTCCTGCTCGGGCCAGGTCTTGGTGTCGTCCAGCGGGTCGAAGTCGAGCTCGGGGTGGTCGTGGTCGTCCATCATCTGGACGAGCAGCTCCCATTCCGGGTGGTCACCGCGGGCGACGGCCTCGTACAGGTCCTTGGTGGCGTGGCCGAGGGTGTCGGCCTGGACGTTGGCCGCGTCCTCCTCGGTCATGCTGCGCACGCCCTGCTTGGGCATCCAGTGGTACTTGACCAGCTTGGTCTCGCCCTCGGCGTTCACCCACTTGTACGTGTTGACGCCGAAGCCCTGCATGTGGCGGTAGTCGGCGGGGATGCCGCGCGGGCTGAACAGGTTGACCAGCATGTGCATGGCCTCGGGCGTCTGCGACATGAAGTCGAAGATGCGGCCCGGCTGCTGCTCGAAGGTCACCGGGTCCGGCTTGAGGGCGTGGATGACGTCCGGGAACTTGATGGCGTCGCGGATGAAGAAGACGGCCAGGTTGTTGCCGACCAGGTCCCAGTTGCCGTCCTCGGTGTAGAACTTCACGGCGAAACCACGCGGGTCGCGGGCGGCCTCCGAGGAGTCGCGGCCGCCGATCACGGTGGAGAAGCGTACGGCGACGTCCGTGCGTTTGCCCCGCTCCTGGAACAGCTTGGCCCGGGTGTAGCGGCTGATCGGTTCGTCGCCCCAGGTGCCGTAGGCCTCGAAGTGGCCGTAGGCCAGGACGCCGCGGGCGTGCACGACACGCTCGGGGATGCGTTCCCGGTCGAAGTGGCTGATCTTCTCGAGGAACTGGTAGTTCTCCAGCGTGGCCGGGCCGCGGGCGCCGACGGTGCGCTGGTTCTGGTTGTCGTGGACCGGATGGCCCTGGCGGTTGGTGAGTACCTCGCGGTCGTCGCCCGGTGCGGGGCCGGTGCCGGATACGTCCGTCATGTGTGTGGGCTCCTTAGGCTCGTGGCCGCGGCCTGCCGGGTCGGTGCCGCGAGCGGCGCCCGGCCGGTCCTGGCGGGACGGGCCGGGTACCCGGAGAGGCGGAGTCACTCACGTGCCACGGACCTCGTCGGACGGCGGTGCCTCCCCGAGCCGGAGCCGGCACCGCCGCTACGCTCCGTCACGCATGGGGCCTGCGCCCCTGCTCCTGCCGCGGGAAGCGCTGCTGACCGGCCCCGTCCCCGCGTTCCCGATGCGTTGGCCGGGCATGGGAAACGGATGCCCAACAGCGACGGGTCTCGCGGCTCCTCGAAGGCCGCCGCGGGGCCCACCACGAACGGTGCCGCCCTCTGGAACGACCCGGACATGAGTGCGGAGTAGGGCGGCCGTTCGGGCGGGACGGCCCGGCCGACGGTGCGGTCCGCGTCAGAGAAAGCCCGGTGTCGCCGCCCCGCACAACCCGGCCCTCTGCCCGGCGAACGCCTCCGCGAGGTCCGGCCCGTGATAATCCGGGGAGCTCTCGACGTAGATCTGGCCGTAGTGCACATGAACCTCTCCCTCGACCGGCCTGCGCACGATCAGCTCCTCCTCGCACGGGGATGAGATGGTGAGTTCTCGGCATCGTGACATCCGGCACTGACAGCCGGCGGCGGCCACGGAGGAGGAGAGGCATGCGGCACGTCTACTGGATCGGCGGCGGGAGCGGCGCGGGCAAGTCCACGATCGCCCGCCGCCTGGCCGACCGGCACGGCTGGCGTGTCTACTCGACCGACGACGTGATGGCCGATCACGCGCGCCGGGCCACCGCCGATGATGCGCCGTTCCTCCATGCGTTCATGGCCATGGACATGGACGAACGCTGGGTCGACCGGTCGCCCGAGACCATGCTCGAGACGTTCCACTGGTTCCGGGGCGAGGCTTTCGGTCTGATCGTCGAGGATCTCGCACGCATGCCGGCGGGGACGCCCGTCGTCGTCGAGGGGTTCCGTCTGCTGCCGCACCTCGTGGAGCCGCTGCTCCCCGGCCCCGGACACGCCGTCTGGTTGCTTCCCACCCCGGAATTCCGCCAGTTCGCGTTCACCAGCCGCGCCACACCGGAGGGTCGGTTCACGCGGCGGACCAGTGATCCCGCGCGGGCCGATCGCAATCTCGCCGTACGGGACGCCCTGTTCACACGGCGACTGCGCGAGGAGACCGCACGCCGGGCACTGCCCGCCATCACCGTGGACGGCACGATGACGGCGGACGAACTCGCCGGGCGGGTCGGCGGGGTCTTCCGGCTCTGAGACTCTGAGACAGAGGCAGGCCCGGGCCCTGCCGGGTTCCGGGCTTGGCGCGCTCCGCGTCCTGGATGCAGCTCGACGACCGCCCCGTCACGATGCCGGGCCGGCCGGTCAGAACCACACGCACCACCAACTCCCCCCTTCTGTACGGCAATTCAGACAGTTGCCTCGGAAGCCCACAGACACCGATCAGTTTCGGAATGAAGTGGCACTCCACCGTGCGAGACCGGTCGATGACGGTGTGTACTGTGCTGCGGGTGGCTCGCCAGAGCCCCTCGGACCCAGCCCTGCCCGACTCCCTCCTGGAATCGACTCGATGATCGAAGTACCGGACCTGGCCGTCGGCGCCCTCGCCCTCGGCACACTGTCCGCGTTCGCCCTCGGCGGCGGGCTGCTGCGCTCACGACGGCAACTGGCCGCGCAGCGCGCCAAGACGACCGCGCTGCGGGCGCAACTCGACGGCACATCACGGACGTTCACTTCCGAGGTCGAGCATCTGGCGGCGCGGCGGCTGCCCGCCGCGGCCCGGCAGGCCGCACATTCCCATGTCACCGTGCCGGGCCCGCTGAACCCGCAACTGGCCGGTTCGCCCCTGGGTTTCGCCCTGGAACAGGTCCTGAACGGGCTGCACGCCGAGTTGGCCGCGCAGCGCACCCGGATCGACGCGGCGGCGCAGGCCGGGATGCGCGGGGCCACCCGGGAGATCCAGGCTGCCCTGTACCGGCTGCAGGACGCCCTGCGCGGGCTGCAACAGCGTTACGACGATCCCGAGTTGGCGCAGACGCTGTTCGAGCTGGACCACGAGAACGAGCAGTCGTTGCGGCGCGCGCAGATCGCCGCCGTGGTGTGCGGGGCCTGGGTGGGGCTCGCCCGGGAGGAATCCCACCTGGTGGACGCGGTCACGGGTGGCCAGGCCCGGCTCGCGGGCTACCGGCGCGTCCGGGTCGCCAACCACCTGGACTCCGGTACGGCCCTGGTCTCCCACGCCGTCGAGCCGGTCGCCATCATCGTCGCCGAGCTCCTCGACAACGCGCTGCGGCACTCCGCGCCCGACACGGACGTCGTGGTCAATCTCGAGGCGGTCCACCACGGTGTCTGTGTCACCGTGGACGACGCCGGTCTGGGCATGACGCAGGACGAGCGGGCCCGGGCCCAGCGGATGGTCGCCGGTTCGGATCCGATCCTGCTGACCGAGCTCGGTGATCCGCCGCGCATGGGGCTCGCGGCCATCGGCCAGCTGACCCGGCAGTTCGATCTGTCCGTGGACGTGTCGTCCCCGTCGCCGTACGGCGGGGTGCGGGCGGTGCTGCGGGTCGACAGTCACCTGCTGACGCGCATCGACCCCGCGGAGCTGCCCCCGGCGGCCAGCGCCCCGCGTTCGACCCGCAAGGCGGCGGTGCGGGGCTCGGGAAGCGGTTCCGGCACACCGGAGGGTTCGGCTGACGGCCTGCCCGGGACGCCCCCCGCGCCCCGGTCCGTCCCCGCCGCCCCACCACACGGGCCCGAATCCGTCGCCCCGCCGCACGAGCCCGAATCCGTCCCCCCGCCGCACGGGCTCGAATCCGCCCCGGCCGCCGAGCCCGACGGCTCCCAGCCGGCCGCCGAGCCCGGGACTCCCGAACCGCTCCCCGCCACCACCGCCACCACCGCCACCACCGCGAGCCACGAGCACGATCACGGCTACGGCTCGGAGCAGGACGCCGGCGACGACACCCCGGTCCCCGGTCACCACGGCCCGCGGGAGAGCGGCGGCCTCCCTCAGCGGCGTCGCCGCGGCCGCGCCACGACCCCGAGCGGCCCTGCCGCCGCCGAACCCGCGGCACCTGGCCGTCCCGCCGCCGGATCCGCGGCACCTGGCCGTTCCGCCGCCGAAGCGGCACCTCGCCGCCCCGCGGCCGAAGCTGCACCACCGCGCCGTCCCCGCCGCCCCGAGGAGTCCGCCGCCGCCCTCGGCGCCCTCCAGTCCGGCACCGCCGCGGCGCGTACCGCCGCCGGGCCGAACACCACAGCCGTTCCAGCCGTATCTGACGGTGCCCCGGCCGCGACCACGGCCGACGGGGCGTCCGAGGACACCGACAGCAACGACCACGAAGGGGGAACGGCTCGATGACCAGCCGCGCAGCGGGGGACACGGCATGGGTGCTCGAACCGGTCCTGGAGGTGCCGCACGTCGTGGCCGCCGTCCTGCTCACCCGGGACGGGCTCGTCACCGGTTACACCGACGCGCTGTCGCGGCCGTCGGCCGAGCGGGTCGCGGCCATCACCAGCACCGTGCAGGGTGCCTGCCGTACCGCGGCGGCCGCGTTCGCCGACACCGACCGGGCCGGCATCCGGCAGGTCGTCATCGAGTCGGAGCACGGCTATGTGCTCATCGTGCCGACGGACCACGGCACCTGCGTCGCCGCCTACGGTGACCCCGAGGTGCGGCTCGACCTGCTCGCCCACCGGGTGCACTCGCAGGTGGCGCGGCTGGGCGAGAAGGCCATGGCCGCCGGGCCCCGAGGTGCCGACGGCGACACGCCGGCATGACCGGCCGCCGAGGCGGCCGTCCCCTGGTTCCCGCGTACCTGTCGACCGGCGGCGTGGCGCGGCCGACCCGTGCCCATCTGGAGCGGCTGTCGGTCCTCACCGGCAGCGGTGAACAGGCCCCCGCGGACCTGCCCGCCGCCCAGGCGGCCCTGCTGGAGGAGCTGGAGCACGGGTCGCTGACGGTGCAGGAGGCCGCGGCCCTGCTGCGGCTGCCGGTCTCCGCGGTGCTCGTGCTGGCCGCAGACCTCCTCGACCGCGACCTGGTACTGGCCCGCGCGCCGATCCCGCCCGCCCGGCGCTTCGACCCCGACCTGCTGAAGAGAGTGGCCGATGGCCTCCGCGACCTCAAGCACCGTTGACGACCTTCCCGGCGCCACGGACATCCACCTGCCCGACACCGCCCAGGACTTGGTGAAGATCCTGGTCACCGGGCCGTTCGGGGTGGGCAAGACCACCCTGATCCGCTCGGTCTCCGAGATCCGCCCGCTGCACACGGAGGAGCAGCTCACCGAGGCGTCCGCGCAGGTCGACGATCTCGCCGGCGTACGGGACAAGTCGACCACCACGGTCGCCATCGACTTCGGCCGGATCAGCCTGCCGGGCGACGTCGTGCTGTACCTCTTCGGCACGCCCGGCCAGGAGCGGTTCCGGTCGCTGTGGGACGACATCGCCTACGGGGCGCTCGGCGCGCTCGTCCTGGTGGACGCCCGCCGGATCGACGCCTCGTTCGACGTGCTGGGGCTGGTGGAGGAGACCGGACTGCCGTACGCGGTCGCCTTCAACACCTTCCCGGACGCGCCCCGCCACCACACGCCCGAGCAGTTGCGCGCCGCCCTCGACCTGGAGCCCACGACCCCGATGGTGACCTGCGACGCGCGGGAGGCGGACTCCTCGATCGACGCCCTGCTCGCGCTGGTGCAGCACCTGATCGACCACCACCCCCCGGAGCCCCGGTGACCCACCCGTCCCCCGCCGAGCAGGCCTTCTCCCTCACGGCGCCCGTCCGCCTGTGGGAGGACGGCTTCGCCCGCGACCCCCACCCCTACTACGCCGCCCTGCGCGCCCACGGCCCGGTCGGCTGGGCGGAACTCGCCCCCGGTGTCCCGGCGTACGTCGTCACCGACCGGCGGGCGGCGCTGGAGCTGCTGCACGACACGGAGACGTTCTCGCACGATCCCCGGCCGTGGGAGGCGACCGTCCCCGACGACTCGCCGGTGCTCGGCATGATGCGCTGGCGGCCCAACACCCTGTTCGCGGACGGCGGCGCCCACCTGCGCTACCGCACCTCGCTGATCGACGCCTTCGACCTGGTGGAACCGCAGGATCTGCGGGCCAGGGTGCACCGGGCGGTGCACCTGCTGGTGAGCCGGATCGGGCCGCGCGGCGAGGCCGACCTGGTGGGCGACTTCACCCGGCCACTGATGGCGCTGGTGTTCAACAGCCTGTTCGGGCTGCCGGACAGCGCGAGCGACCGGCTCGACGCCGCCCTGGGCAAGCTGATCGAGGGCGGCGCCCAGGCCGCCCGGGGCGAGGCCGAGTTCGGCGGGTACGTGCTGGAGCTGATCGCCGCCAAGAGCGAGCAGCGGGGCGACGACCTGCCGAGCTGGCTGCTGGACCATCCGGCGGGGCTGACCCCCGAGGAGGTCACCTGGCAGGTGTTCCTCACCCTCGGCGCGGGGCACGAACCGACAGCCAACCTGGTGTCCAACGCGCTCTCCCGGATCCTCGGCAACCCGGCCTACTACTCGACGCTGACCAGCGGCGCCCGCCCCGTGACGGACGCGGTGCTGGAGGTCCTGCACCACGAGACGCCGCTCGCCAACTACGGCATCCACTACGCCCGTACGCCCGTCACCTTCCACGGCGTGTGGATCAGGGCCGCGGTGCCGGTGGTGATCTCCTACGGGGCGCTCGCCCAGGCCGCCGAGCGGGAGCGCGGCGCGGACCGGCACCCGTCCGACGCCTCGCACCTGTCCTGGTCGGCGGGCCCGCACGCCTGTCCGGTCAAGCAGCACACGCTGCTCATCGCCACCGAGGCGATCGAACGGCTCACCCAGTGGCTGCCCGACCTCGACCCCGTGCTGCCCCGCGAGCGCCTGACGTGGCGGCCCGGTCCGTTCCACCGCTCGCTGACGGCGCTGCCCGTCCGTTTCAGCCCCCGCTCCCCCGATCAGCCAGGAGGACGACCGTGACCGTCACCGACCGCATCGCTCTGGACCCGTTCGGCGCCGACATCGCCGCCGAGAGTGCCCGGCTGCGCACCTTCGGCCCGCTCGTGCCCGTGGAGCTGCCCGGCGGCATCCCCGCCTGGGCGCCCACGCGCTACGGCACGCTGAAGGAGCTCATCCTCGACCCCCGGGTCAGCAGGGACCCGCGGCTGCACTGGCGGCTGTGGCCCGAGATCGGCGAACACCCCTCCTGGGGCTGGATCCTCGGCTGGGTCGGCGTGGTCAACATGCTCTCCACCTACGGCCCGGACCACACCCGGCTGCGCAAGCTGGTCGCGCCCAGCTTCACGCACCGGCGCACCGAGGCGATGCGGCCCCGGGTGGAGGCGATCACGGCGGAGCTGCTGGCCTCGCTGGAGTCGGCCGACGGCGAGGTCGTCGACGTGAAGGCGGCCCTCGCCCATCCGCTGCCGATGCGGATGATCTGCGAACTGATGGGCGTGCCGGACGCGTTGTGGGAGGACACCGGCCGGCTCATCGCGGCCATCATGGACACCACCGACCCGAGCCCGGAACACGCGGCGTCCGTGCAACGGCAGATCGGGACGGTGCTGCCCGCGCTGATCGCCCACCGGGCCGAGCACCCCGGGGACGACATCACGACCGAGCTGATCCGGGTCCGCGACGAGGACGGCGACCGGCTGAGCGACGAGGAGCTGCTGTACACGCTGCTGCTGGTGATCGGCGCCGGGTTCGAGACCACCGTGAACCTCATCGGCAACGCGATCGTGGCCCTGCTGCGTCACCCCGAGCAGCTGGCCGCCGTACGCGCCGGGAAGATCGGCTGGGACGCCGTCGTGGACGAGACGCTGCGCGCCCACCCGTCCATCGCGTCGCTGCCGCTGCGGTTCGCCGTCACCGACCTGACCGTCGGGGACGTCACGATCCCGGCGGGCGACGCCATCATCACCACCTACGCCGCCGCCGGACTCGACCCCGAGCACTACGGGCCGGACGCCGACCGGTTCGATGCCGCGCGCGCCGCCGACGACCATCTGTCGTTCGGGATCGGCGTCCACCGCTGCATCGGGGCACCGCTGGCCCGGCTGGAGGCCCTCACCGCGCTGCCCGCCCTGTTCGAACGGTTCCCCGGTCTGCGCCTGGCCGAGGGGGACGGCGGCCTGCGGCAGGTGCCGTCGTTCATCGCGTTCGGCTGGCAGGAGATCCCGGTGCGGCTGCGGGGCTGACGCCACCGGGGGCACGCCGCCTCGCAGGGCGGCGCACGGGAGCGCGACCGGTCCCCCGTTCCGGTCGTGCCCCCGCGGTAGTTGAACTTACGTCCATGGCCGAGCCCTTGTGAACCGTGTCGATGCCCGCTACACGCTCAGCAGGGCTCAACCGTGCACAGCTGAGTCCGGATGGCCCCGGTTTCGTCCCGCCGGACCAGGCCAACGGGTTGCCCGAGAGGCACATCAGTCTCACGCGGGACGCCGGAAATCCGGCACGTCGAGGTCGCCCACGGCCAGGTGTGCGAGCACGACCTCGTAGAGATCGGTGCCCGCGGCGAGCAGCTGGCGCTCCAGGAGGGGTTCGGCGCTGCGGACGTGTTCGCGCACGGTCTGGGCGTGCACACCGAGGGCCTGCGCGGCCCGTTCGGCGTTTCCGCCGGCGGCGATCCAGGTGCGCAGCGTCCGGCGCGGGTTCCTGGCGTCGGCGTCCAGCCGGCTCAGCAGGTCCCGCGCCCACGTGCGGACGCCGGGGCCGGACAGCAGGTCGGCGAGCCGCAGTCCCGGGTCGTCGCTGCCTGCGTCGAAGCGTGCGTCGGTCAGGCCGATCTGGGTGTTGAGGGCCAGGTGGACGACCGCCCGGACCGTGAGGTCGGCGAAGTCGGTGCCGAGCAGGGTCTCGACGCGTTCCATGCGGGCGCGGACGGTGTTGCGGCTGACTCCGAGGACCTTGGCGGCGTTGACGGCGGTGAACTCCAGGCCGAGCCGGTTGGTGGCGAGGAGTTCGGCGCGGGTGTGGTGCGGCAGGGTGTCGAGCGGGCGCAGCACCCGGGACGTCCAGCCGCGCAGCGCCACCGGGTCCATGAGGCGCTCGGGGTGGGTGCGCTCGGCGTAGACGGCCGTCTTGTCGGGCCGGAAGTGCGCGACGGCCAGGGCGCTGACGGCCTGTCCGTAGGCGGTGGCGGTCCGGGCGAGGCTCTGCCGGACGCTGCCGCCGAGGAAGAGGTCCGGGTGCCGTCCCACCAGGGACCGCAGGGCGTCCCCGGTGGCCTCCCGGGGGCTGACGACGATCACGTGTCCGTCCATGGCGGGGCAGCGCACGACCAGGGCGTCCTCCCGGGTGCTGTCCAGGCACTCCTCGGCGACGCGGTCGCGTTCGGCGGGAGCGGACTCGACGACGTACACGCACGCCGTCTCGGCGTCGAGGAGCCCGGGCCAGAGTCCGGCGGCGACGCGGCGGGCCGCGATGGTGTCCTCGACCATCAGCAGTTGCAGGATCGCCAGGCGCAGGTCGGCGGTGGCCCGGCGCAGCCGGTGCCCGGCCGCGGTCGACTCGCCCGCCGTCAGGAGCAGCTCGATCACCTGGGCGGTGTGCGTGACGACCTCGGAGGCACGCCGGTCGAAGGGGTCCTGCCGGGAGACGGCCAGCACGCAGGTGTGGGACGGGTGCTCCACCCTGACCAGACGCAGGTGGCGCTCCCGGCTCTCCCAGGCCGCGGAGGCGAGCCGGCCGGCGGTGATGTGCGTGACCAGGTCCTCGTCCAGGGGCAGCCGGTGTCCGGCGACGAGGTTCCCGGCGGCGTCCTGCAGGGCCACGGTCGCGCCCACGGTGCCGGCGAGCCAGGCGACGACCCTGCGGATGTCGCGCCCTGCCGGACGCAGGTGCTCGAGCAGTTCCTCCGCCCATGCCGGATCCGTGCCGGCCTGCGTCTCCCGCTGCCGGTTGTCGTCCTCTCGGCCTGTCACCTCGGCCTTCCCCTCGCTCCTCGCGCCGCCTCCGGCGCACCGGTCGGGGACGTTACCTCACGTCCCTGGGTCTCCCCCCGGCCGAACGCAGGGGGCCAGCGTCCCCGGCCCGGCCCCCTCCTGCGCCGGCGACCCGCACCGGCGGCATAAGCTCGGCGGATGGCGAAGTACTACGACGTGCACCCCGACAACCCCCAGCCCCGCACCATCGGCCAGATCGCCGACAGCATCCGTGCCGACGCTCTTGTCGCCTACCCCACGGACTCCTGCTACGCACTGGGCTGCCGCCTGGGCAGCCGGGACGGCATCGACCGGATCCGTACGATCCGCAAGCTGGACGACCGGCACCACTTCACCCTGGTGTGCCAGGACTTCGCGCAGCTCGGCCAGTTCGTGCGGATCGACAACGACGTGTTCCGCGCGATCAAGGCGTCGACGCCCGGCAGCTACACGTTCATCCTGCCCGCGACGAAGGAGGTGCCGCGCATGCTGCAGCACCCCAAGAAGAAGACGGTCGGCGTGCGCATCCCCGACCATGTCGTCACCCAGGCCCTGCTCGCGGAGCTCGGTGAGCCGCTGCTGTCCAGCACCCTGCTGCTGCCGGGCGAGGAGGAGCCGATGACGCAGGGCTGGGAGATCAAGGACCTGCTCGACCACGTGCTGGACGGGGTGGTCGACTCCGGTGACTGCGGTACCGAGCCGACGACGGTCGTCGACTTCTCCGGCGGGGAGGCCGAGATCGTGCGGCGCGGCGCGGGAGACGCCTCACGGTTCGAGTAGACGGTAAAGCGGGAACCAAGGGTCGTTCACGGTTCAACCACGTGCCGGGGGTGGGCGAAATGCCCCCGGAACGGCCGTGCCACGATGAGCATGATCCGCCCGGTCACGCACGCGGACGGGTTCCTGGCCCCCACCCCCGCAGAGAGGCAGCCCAGCCATGACCGCCGTACAGGGAACCGTCGTCGACATCCCCACCGCGGACGGCACCGCCGACGCGTATCTGGCCCACCCCGACGACGGGGCCGCCCACCCGGCGGTCCTGGTCTTCATGGACGCCTTCGGACTGCGCCCGCAGCTGCGGTCCATGGCCGACCGGCTGGCCGCCGAGGGCTACACGGTGCTGGTGCCGAACGTGTTCCACCGGCACGGCCGCGCCCCGCTGTTCGACCTGCCCGAGTTCATCGACCCGGGGGCGCGCCCGGAGATTTTCCAGCGCATCGCCCCGGTCATGCAGGCCCTGACGCCCGACCTGGCGATGCGGGACGCCGGCGCGTATCTGGGCTGGCTGGACGGGCATCCGGCCGTGGCCGAGGGCCCGGTCGCGCTGTCCGGCTACTGCATGGGCGCCCGCCTCTCGCTGCGCACCGCCGGTACCTACCCGGAGCGGGTCGCCGCCGCGGCCGGATTCCACGGCGGGCGGCTGGCCACGGACACCCCGGACAGCCCGCACCTGGTGGCCGGCAAGGTCACCGCCGAGCTGTACTTCGGCCACGCCGACCAGGACCCCTCCCTGCCCGAGGAGCAGATCGAGCGCCTGGAGGACACCCTGACGGCCGCCGGCGTCCGTCACCGGTGCGAGGTGTACACGGGCGCGCCCCACGGTTTCACGCAGGCCGACACCGCGTCGTACCACCAGGAGGGCGACGAGCGGCACTGGTCGGCGCTGCTCGACCTGCTGAAGCGCACATTCTGACGCCAATCGGCCTCCCGAAAACGCGCGTTGACGGCCTACCGACGGTAAGGGCTTGCTTTCCCGTGATCCCTGCGCGTAGACCTTGCTGAAACCAGCCAGGACTCTGGGGGGAGTTGGCTCATGGACGGCACGGTCGACGGGTTCCGCTACGGCGCGGTGACCCCGGTGGCGGCCTATCTGATGGCCTGTTTGGGAGGGGCGCTGGGGCTGCGGTGCGTCGTGCGCTCGCTGTTCAACGCGCAGTCGTCGAAGGCGGGCTGGCTGGCGTTAGGCGCCGCCTCCATCGGATGCGGCATCTGGACGATGCACTTCATCGCCATGATCGGCTTCCATGTGGAGGAAACCCGGGTCCGGTACGACGCGGCCACGACGGTGCTCAGTCTCGTCGTGGCCGTCGTCGTGGTGGGCGTCGGCGTGTTCATCGTCGGTCACCGCGGCACGGGCGGCATCACGCTGGCGGTCGCCGGCGCGATCACCGGACTGGGCGTGGCGGGCATGCACTACCTGGGCATGGCGGCGATGCGGCTGAACGGCGAGGTCGGCTACGACCCGGTCGGTGTCGCGCTGTCCGTGCTGATCGCCGTCGGCGCCGCGACCGCCGCGCTGTGGTCGGCCGTCACCATCCGCGGCTTCCTGACCAGCCTCGGGGCGAGCCTGGTCATGGGCGTGGCGGTGTCCGGGATGCACTACACGGGCATGGCCGCCGTCAGCGTCCATGTGCACGACTCGACCGGCGGGACATGGGCGGGCGACTCACCCACCTCCCTGCTGCTGCCGATGCTGCTGGGGCCGGTGGTCTTCCTGCTGCTGGCCGGGGTCGTGGTGATGTTCGATCCCCTGCTGGTGCTGGGCGAGCGGTCGCCGGCGCCCCGGCCGGACGCCCCCGCCGCCAACTCGGCGACCTCGAACCGCCCTTCGTGGCGCGCGTCGGCCTCGTCCGTACGCAAGCGGTGAGCGGCCCGCCCGCGGACGGGCCTGGCTCGATTGTTACGGTGCACCGGTGTCTGACTCCTCACGCGATACCGCCGAAGGCGCCGGCTGGGGTACCAGCGAACGGGGCGCGTACCGGCGGTTGATGCCGCCGAAGACCGAGAAGATCTCCTGGCTGGATCCGAAGATGCTGTGGGTCGCGCGCAACGGCGTGCTGGCCTCGTGGTTCGGGGATCCGACGGGCCGGACGCGCAGCCGGTGGGTGGCGCAGCGGGCGGCTTGCGGCGCACCGGCCGACAAGGTGATCCGGCGCGACGACCCGGACCGGTTCTCGTTCCTCGTGATCGGCGACACCGGTGAGGGCGACGACCCGCAGTACGCCGTCGTGCCGGGCTTGCTGAAGACCGGTCAGGACACCCGGTTCGCCGTGCTGGCCAGCGACGTGATCTACCCGGTGGGCAGCGCGGACGACTACGACGCCAAGTTCTTCCGCCCGTACCAGGACTACCGGGCGCCGATCTACGCGATACCCGGCAACCACGACTGGTACGAGGACCTCGGCGGCTTCATGCGCGTCTTCTGCGACGATGCGCCGCCCCTGCCGCCCGAGCACCGGCCGCGCCCGTTCACCCGGGCCTGGCTGCGCTCGCTGCTGTGGCACCGGCCGCGCCCGGACGCGGGGCGACACCTCGCCGAGGTACGTACCTTGCGCTCCGCTCCGGAGCAACAGGCCGTCCAGCCGGGCCCGTACTGGGCGATCGACGCCGGTCCGGTGCGGATCATCGGCATCGACACGGGTCTGCTCGGCACCCTCGACGCCGAGCAGGGCGCCTGGCTGCGTGAGGTCTCCCGGGGGCCCCGCCCGAAGATCCTGGTCACCGGCTCACCCCTGTACGTGGACGGCCGGCGCGAGCCCTGCGCCATCGAAGGGGGCGGCACCGTCGACGACATCGTCCGCGACCCGGACCACCATTATGTGGCGGCGATCGGCGGCGACATCCACAACTACCAGCGCTACCCGGTGCGGCTGGACGACGGACGCACGCTCCAGTACGTCGTCGCGGGCGGGGGCGGCGCGTTCATGCACGCCACCCACACGATCCCCCGGGTCAACGCCGCGGGCGTCTCCGAGCAGGACTTCCGCTGTTACCCGCTGCGCGGCGACTCCCTGGCCTTCTACAGCCGCCTCTACGGCCGGCGGCTGCGGATGCGCCGCTTCTTCACGCTCACCGAGGCCGAGGCGACGGCCGTGATCGCCGAGCGCCTCGGGATCAAGCCCACCCGCGTTCCGGGCGCCCCGGCCCGTGTCACCCGGCGCGTCCGCCTGGTCGCCGGACTGCTCGGCACCGGCCGCCGCCCCGACAAGGCCAGGCGGTTCCGGCTGCCGGTGCGGAAGATCTACACGTCGCTGTTCTCGCCGAGTTCGGCGACGTACAGCCCGCCGTTCTTCAAGTGCTTCCTGCGTCTGGACGTCTCTCCGGAGTCGGTCCGGCTGCGCTGCCACGCCGCCACCGGCAACCGCGCCCAGGAAGTCGCCCCGCCGGTCGAGGACGAGGTGACGATCCCGCTGCGCTGACCGGGCGGAGCGGGAACAGGAGGGGCCACCGTCCGGGTCGCCCAACGACCGCCCCGCTCGTTTGTGCGAAGGCACGGTCGAAACCGCCGGAGTCGACGACTGCCAGGACATACTCCGGCTCACGCACTTCCATCAGGCCCCCCTGCATCGCCACGGCGCCGGTCACGTCACGTCACGCGAGTGCCCTCGCGGTCTTCGAGGGCGCTGATGGCGGTTGCGGTGAGGCTGTGCGTGATGTGACCTCGCATCAGCTGAGCGGCTTCGGCGGAGCGGCCGTCCACGATGAGGGAGACGAGTTGGTGGTGTTCCTGTAGATCCCGGGTGCGGGGTTCGTCACCGGGCGGGAGTTCGAGGCCGAGGCGCCGGTAGCGGTCGGACTTGTCCCACAGGTCGTCCAGGAGCCGGATGAGGACGTCGTTGTGCGAGGCCCGGTACACCGCCTGGTGGAAGGCGCGGTGGGCCGTGAGTGCCTCTTCCCCCCATTGGCGGGTGACGGGGAGGAGCTTGTCGACGGCGGCCTGCATGGTGGCGATGTCGTCGTCGGTCCGTCGCTGGGCGGCGAGTTCGGCGGCGGTCGGGTCCAGGGACAGACGGACCTCGAAGAGCTGGCGGGCCTCGTTCGAGTTCATGACGGAGACCCGGACGTCGCGGTGGGTGTCGACGGTGACGAGTCCCTCGCTGCTGAGGCGGCGGATGGCCTCGCGCAGGGGCGTGATGCTCATGTTGAGGGACTCGGCGAGGTCGTACTGGGCGAGCCGTGACCCGGCATGCTCAGCGAGCCGATCGAGGCGGTGGACAACGGCCAGGTGGAGAGCGTGTACACCGCCGAGCTGCTCGGCCGCCCCGTGGTCAAGGCATGGAACGCCGCCCTGGCAGAGACCCAGCGGACCAAGGGTGTTCCGTCCGGAACACCCGGCCGCCTCGCCATCCCCGTCGCCGGCGACTTCGAGGAGGCGCGGCGTGTGGCCATGCAGCTGGTGGACGACACCGGCTTCGACCCCTACGACGCCGGCACGCTGGCCGACTCCTGGCGCCAGCAGCCCAACAGCCCCGCCTACTGCACCGAACTGACCCTCGCCGAACTGCCGGCAGCCCTGGCCGCGGCCGACCGCGTCAAGGACGCGGCCATCCGCGACAGCCTCCCGGAACGCTTCGCCGCCCTCCCGGCCCACCCCACCGTCGACGACGTCGTCGAGATGAACCGCGCCGCCCACCGCTGATACACCCGACGCGGCTTTCGTGCACCCAACGGCACGAGGGCGGCAGCGCTGGGCGCCACGAACACACAAAGACGAACACAAAGAGCACACAGTCCCCCCACGCCGCAGCCTCGGCACCCCGCTGCCTGTGAACATCCGCAAGCCTGCAAGCACCCGCACGAGTGCATCTCGCGTCAGGCCTTCACTTCGGCTGCCACCTCGCACGGCCTGCCGTACCGCGCCGTGCCGCGGCCGCCGTGGCGGCGACTGCGCGCCATGGAGAGGAATCACCTTGCCCGCCACCACATCAGCCTTCACCGAGATCGCACACTCCCGACGCTCTCCCCGGCAGTTCCTGCCCACCGCCCTGTCCCCTTCGGACATCCGCGGCGTGCTGGAAGACGCACAGACGGCGCCCTCGAACAGCAACACCCAGCCGTGGTCGGTGCACGTCGTCTCGGGTGCGGTGCGAGACGCCCTGGCCGAAGAGCTGCTCCGGGCCGAAGAGGAAGGGCGGACCTCCCCGGATTTCACCGACGGCTACGGCGACGGCCTCTACCTCGAGCGCTCGCAGGCCCTGGGCGCACGTGTCTACCGGGCCCGGGGCGTCGAGCGCTCGGACCGGGACGGCCGGAGGGCGGCGGTGCGCGAGAACCTGGAGTTCTACGGCGCTCCCCACGCCGCCTTCCTCTTCATGCCGGCACTCGGCGACGGGGTACGGACGGCCGGCGACATCGGCATGTACGCGCAGAACTTCCTGCTCTCGCTGGCGGCCCGGGGACTGGCCGGCATCCCGCAGACCGTACTCGGCGTCTACGCCGACACCGTCCGCGAATTTCTGGGTGTGCCCGCGGAGCTCAAGCTGCTGTTCGGCATCTCCTTCGGCATGGCTGACCCGGCGGCACCCGTGAACACGCTCCGCACAGAGCGGGTTCCGCTGCACCGGAGCGTGGTCCTGCACGACACACCCGGAGTCCTCGACAGGCCGTAGTTCCTGCGCCCGCGGACCCCATCCAGTGCTGTGCTCGGGTTTGGGGCCGACCCTCGGTCGGCCCCAAACCCGGGTATCCTCACGGCCTTTGACAACCCAGAAGAAGCCTCCGCCCCCGAGGGGGCAAGTGGAGGTGTTCTCCCCTTAAAAAGGGGGTCCGTTCCGGGCAAGGAGTCACACGTGAAGATCGGTATTCTCGGCACCGGGAACATCGGCAAAACGTTGATCAGTCGGTTGAGCGCGGCCGGGCACGAGGTGAAGGCGGCCAATTCGCGCGGCCCGGAGACGATCGGGGCGGACGTGCCGGCCTCGGGCGGACGCGCGGTGACCGCGGCGGAAGCCGTAGTGGACGTCGACGCCGTGATCCTCTCCCTTCCCTTCGACCGCATTCCGCAGGTCACACCACTGATCGCCCCGTGAGAGGCTCTCGCATCTCGCGGCACCCCACCGGAGACTGGTCTGGCACCCGGGCAGGTAGACCTCCCCGTCAGGTCACCAGTGGCCCGGAGAGGTCCCGGTGATCGGCTCCGACGCCGTGCCGTCCACCCCGACGGGCACATCCCCCGCGAGCATCACCCGGTGCATGATGCGCGGATGGTCGAGCTGGGACGTGTCGCCCGGGGCCAGATGCATCGTGGCGCGGTTGTCCCAGAACGCCACGCTGCCCGGCTCCCAGCGGAAGCGGACCGTGTACTCGGGCCGAACCGCCTGCTCCAGCAGCATCTCCAGGATCGCGGCACTCTCGGGCCGGGAGAGGCCGGCGATCTGCTCGACGTAGTAGCCGTTGACGTACAAAATCCGCTCCCCCGTCTCCGGATGGACGCGCACCAGGGGGTGCAGGGAGGCGACCTGACGGTCGAGCAGGTGGCGGACGTACGCGTCGTCGCCCGGCCGCGGCTGATAACCGACGCCGAGGCGGTGTTCGGCACGCAGTCCGTCGACGAACCGCCGCAGCGGCGCGGAGAGTCCGGCGTACGCCGCCGCCAGGTTCGACCAAGTGGTGTCGCCGCCGTAGGGCGGTACGGTCTCGGCGCGCAGGATCGTCGCGGCGGGCGGGTCGACGCGGGCGCCGTGGTCGCAGTGCCAGCCGCGCAGCAGGGTGTGACGGCGGCGCCGCAGCCACTCGTCGTGCTCCATGCCGAACCGTCCGCCCAGCTCCAGCCGGTCGGCGGTCGTCTCGATCCCGGGGAAGTCCGGGGGCGAGGCCTTGCCCCGCCGGGGCAGCTCCACGATCTCGCCGAACCGGCGCGCGAACGCCATGTGCCCGGCGTGGTCCAGCCGTTGCCCCCGGAAGAAGACCACCTTCCACCGCAGCACCGCCGCCCGGATCGCGGCGACCACGGCGTCGTCGAGATCCCCGGCCAGATCGACCCCGCCGATCTCGGCCCCGATGTACCCGGCGGCCGGTTTCACCTCCAACCCGGCCTTCCGCGCCGCCTCGTCCGTCATCCCGCTGTCCGTCGTCATGAGCGCTCCGCTGGTCGTGGGCGTGGTCCGGCCTTCCCGAAGATCGTGACAGCGATCTCAGCCGAGGGCGACCATGCCTCAGCGTTCCGGGCCTGCGCCCTGACCGCCCTGCGCCCTGCGCCCCGCGCCCTGGCCGACCTAAACCCTGAACTCGCGGATCACGGTGTTCCGGAACACCGCCTTCCCCTCGACCGTGAAGAGCGCCAGCCCCGTGTCGACCAGGTAGGGGAAGGCCGCCGACGAGTGCACGTACCGGCCGTCGTCCACGAACATCTCCACGGAGGTGCGGTCGACCAGGACACGCAGTCGCACCGCCCGCCGGCCCGGGTCGAACGGGCTGTGGCTCTCCTGCCACCTGCCCGTCATGTCGGGCGACACGGTGGGGCGGCGGTTGAGGTAGGCGTAGTCGCGGTGGACACCCGCGTCGATGTGCCGGACGCCGTCCGGGGAGCGCCGCAGTTGCACCCCCGCACCCGTGAGCTGGTCCCAGGTGATCTCGCAGGTCAGCTCGTAGGCGGTGCCCCGGTAGTCGAGCAGACGCGTGCCCTCGACCTCCAGGTCGCCCAGCGTCACCGTGCGCGAGACGTACCCGTCGAGCGCGGCGACCGGCCGGGACGCCAGGAAGTACCTGCCGTCACCCCCGCGCTTCAGCGTGATCTCGCGGACGATCGAGTCGGTGCCGTTGAAGCCGTCGCTGTCGATCGTGGGCGTGATGTGGGCGTAGTCCCAGTTGTTCAGCCACCCGATCGCGTAGCGGGTCCCCTCGTCGGGGGTGCCGTCGGTGCCGCGCTTGTCGAAGGTCACCGCCCCGTACCAGTCCCAGCCGTAGTCGAGCCACTGGGGATCGGTCGTGTCGGCGGTGAAGGCACTGCCGTCGAAGGAGCCCGTCCAGTACGCGTACGTGTTGGGCAGCCCGGCCCCCTTGCCGTTGGCGCTGACCCCGAGCACCCACTTCGGCGTGCCGTCCCCGGCGCGGATCCGGAACAGGTCGGGGCACTCCAGCACGCCGATACCGCCCTTGACGAACCCGCTCACGTACGTCCAGGTCTTGAGGTCGGCGGAGTGGTAGAAGCCCACCTTGTCGTTCTCGGCGAGGGTCATCACCCACCGGTCGCGTTCCTCGTCGCGGATCACCTTCGGGTCGCGGAAGTCGCGCACACCGGGGTTGGGCAGCACCGGGTCGGTGCCGTGCGGGGTGAAGGTGCGGCCGCCGTCGGTGGAGTAGTACAGGTACTGCGCCTGGTCGGCGGGGCCGTCGTGCGGTGACATCGTGGCCAGCACGACGACCGCTCCCGCCCCGAAGCCTGCCGTGTCGTGCGTGTCCACCACCGCGGACCCCGACCAGACGTCGCCGCCCGGCGTGGTGTCCTTGGGCACGGCGATCCCCCCGTCCGTGAAGGAGACCAGGTCGGTGCTCGTGGCCAGGCGCCAGGCGGTGCCGACCTCACCGGCGAGGTAGTCGGCGTTGTGGAGGTAGTAGTAGTGATAGCTGCCGTCGATCCAGACCGGCCTCTGCGGGTCGTTCTTCCACTGCTCGGGGACGGTGAAGTGGTACCCGGCGCGGTAGCTCGCGCGGGCCGTCCGGGGCCCGGCCGCCGCCGGACCCGCCGTCGGCAGCAGAGCGCCGGCCGCGCCCACGGCCGACCCGGCGAACAGAGCTCTCCTGGTGATCCCTCGCATCACACACCTCGTCCCTCTCCTCGGAAACTGCGGCTCATGGGATCAGGACTTTCGGACCTAACTCGTTAAAGGTCAAGCGCCCGCGCGCCTTGACAGGACCCTTCCGCACTCACATCATCTGGGGCATCAACCCACGGCTAACACGAGTTAGGCCCCACACACGATGACCGACTCGCACCTCACCCGCCGCTCTCTGCTGCGGTACGGCGCCTATGGCGCGGGCGCCGCCGCCCTGGCCGGCACCGCCGCGAGCTGGGACCGGCTCACCGGAGCCGACATCCCCGGCCGGGACGACGGCTCCCTCGTCGTCGCCACGCTGGGCCCCGCCTACGGGCCGGAGGCCATCCGCACGCTCCGCGAGGGCTTCGCCGAGCTGCACCCCGACATCAAGCTCCGGATCAACGCGGTCCAGGCCGTCGACTGGTCGGACTTCTTCGCGAAGATCCTCACTCAGGTCGCCGCGGGCACCGCCCCCGACCTCGTCTACGTCGCCACCGAGGGCGTGCAGCTGTTCGCGCAGCGGCTCGGGGTGGCCCTGGACAAGTGGGTGAAGCGGGACGCGGCCGAACTGAAGGAGTACTTCACCGACGTCCACCCCTCGCTGGTGGAGTCGATGATGTACGAGGGCAGCCTCTACCAGCTGCCGGTGGAGTTCAACGCGGCCGACATGTACTTCAACCGCCAGGTACTGCGCCGGGCGGGGGCGAACTTCCCGCCGGCCGACTGGACCCGTGACGACTTCACGGCACTGCTGCGGGACATGAAGAAGTCGAGCGGCGCCCGCTTCACGCCGTACTTCTGGACCAACCGGCTCTGGGGCGGTGTGGTGCCCTGGCTGTTCGCGAACGACACGAACCTGCTCACCGAGTCCAAGGCACCCGGCGGCGACTGGCTGTGGGACGGCTTCTATCCGGCCGGGCAGCGCAAGGGCCGCGGCGGGGGCTTCCGCTGGACGACGCCGCAGGCCACGCACGACCGGGTGGAGGAGGTCTACGACTACCTCGCCTCCCTGATCCAGGACGGCCTGTGCACCCGCCCCGAGGGCGGCAACGGCCAGAACCTCATCGGCGTGTTCTCCACCGGCCGGGTCGGCGTCACCCCGGCGGGCGGCTTCTGGGCGGGCGGACTGCACCTGGCCGGGATGGAGCGGGACGGGTTCGACGTGCAGTACTTCCCGCGCTGGCGCACCCAGCGCATGCAGTACGGCGCGGCGGGCTACGCGCTGCTGCGCACCTCGAAGATGCAGGACGAGGCGTGGGAGTTCATCAAGTACGCCGCCCGCAAGGACACCCTGGAGCGGCTGTTCGCCACGAACCAGACGACCCCGGCCCGCCGCTCGCTGCTGACCGCCGGCCGCTACGCGAAGACCGGCCCGGTCCACTGGCCGGTCTTCTACGACACCCTCGACCGGTTCCCGGACACGGGACCCATCCCGGCGCCGCCGCAGGTCGCCGAGGTCGAGCAGGTGCTGCTGAAGCACACCGGCACGGCCCTGGCCTCCGCGCGTTCGGTGCGTCCCGCGCTGCGCCGGATGCAGGGCGATCTGGAGAAGGCCATGGAGCGTGACGTATGACGAACACCCAGATACCGCCCGCGCGGGCCGAACGCCCCGCGGCCCCGCCCGTCCCGGCGCCGAAGGGCCCCTCGGCCCGTGACCGCGGCACCCGGCTGCTGGCCACACTGTTCCTGACCCCGACGATCGTCGGCATCGTGGTCTTCACGGTCGTGCCCATCGTCGGCTCGGTGATCCTGAGTCTCTTCCACTGGAACGTCATCGACTCGCCCTCCTACGCCGGGCTCTCCAACTACGGCGAGGTGTTCGGCGACGAGACCGTGCTGGTCTCCTTCCGCAACACGCTGGTGTTCATGGTGTTCGCGGTGGCCCTGCAACTGTTCGTCGCGCTGGCCCTCGCGCTGACGCTCAACGGGCGGATGCCGATGTGGCTGCGGTCGGTGTTCCGCTCGGCGTTCTTCTTCCCGCTGGTGCTGTCCGCCGCGTCGATCTCGGTGGTGATGAAGTACCTGTTCAACCAGGACTTCGGGGTGATCAACTGGGCGCTCGGCTTCGTCGGGATCGCGCCGGTGCCGTGGCTGACGTCGGAGAACGCGGCGATGGTGACGGTGGTCCTGGTCTACGTCTGGCAGCAGTTCGGCTTCTCGTTCCTGCTGTTCGTCGGCGGGCTGAACAACATTCCGAAGGAGATCCACGAGGCGGCCGCCCTCGACGGCGCGACGGGCCTGCGCAAGCACCTGACCGTCACGCTGCCGCTGCTCTCGCCGACGCTGCTGGTCGCCTCGGTCGTCGGCATCATCAACGCCCTCCAGGTCTTCGAGCAGCCGTACGTCCTGACCAACGGAGGCCCCGGCGACTCCACCCGCACGGTCGTGATGGTCATCTACGAGACGGCGTTCGAGCAGCTGCGCTTCGGCGAGGCGTCCGCGGTGGGTGTGCTGCTGTTCGTGCTGATCATGGCGGTCACCGCCCTCCAGTTCCGGCTCAGCCGGCGTTTCGTCCACTACCAGTGAGCCGGGTGAGTCCTCCCATGAGCCAAGCAACCCTCTCCTCCAGCCGTGTGCGGCACGGGCTGGCGCCGTGGGCGCGGATCGCCGGCCTGGCCGTGTGCGCGCTGCTCACCCTCGGCCCGGTGGTGTGGACGGTGTCCACCTCGCTGCGCACCCCGGCCGAGGCCTTCGACCTCCCGCCGCAGCTCATCCCGTCGAACCCCTCCACCGAGGCCTACCGCGGGGTCTTCGACCAGATCGACGTCTGGCTGCTGGCGTTGAACTCCACGCTGGTCACGGCCCTGATCGCCGTCGGCCAGATGATCACGGCGGGCCTGGCCGGATACGCCTTCGCCCGGCTGGAGTTCCGCTTCAAGAAGCCGCTGTTCGGCCTGGTGCTGGCGACGATGATGGTGCCGTTGCAGGTCACCATCGTGCCGGTGTTCCTGGTGCTGAAGTCGATGAGCCTGACCGACACCCTGCTCGGGCTGATCATCCCGGCCTTCCCGACCGCGTTCGGCACGTTCCTGATGCGCCAGTACTTCCTCGGCATGCCCAAGGACCTGGGCGAGGCGGCGATGCTGGACGGGGCCGGGCCCTGGCGGACCTTCCGGTCGGTGTACGCCCCGCTGGCCGCGCCCGGCCTCGCGATCGTCGGCGTCCTGGCCTTCAACTACCACTGGAACGAGTTCTTCCGCCCGCTGATCCTCGAGACGTCGGGCCAGAACTACACGTTGCCGCTGGGGCTGGTCTCCCTCCAGGGCAACCTCGGCACCGGCTCCATCTCCGTGGTGCTCGCCGGTGTCGTCCTCTCCATGATCCCCGCTGTCGCCGTGTTCGTCGTCGGCCAGCGCCCTCTGCGCGAGGGCATCACGTCCGCAGGAGTCAACCGTTGAGCCTCGCCGCTCCCCCGCACGACCCGCACGCCCCGCGTTTCCGGGTCCGCCCGCCCGCCAACTGGATGAACGACCCCAACGGTCCCTTCCGCTGGCGCGGCCGCCATCACCTGTTCTACCAGCACAACCCGGACGCCCCGGTGCACGCCAACGTCCACTGGGGCCATGCCTCCAGCGTCGACCTCGCGCACTGGGAGCACCATCCGATCGCGCTCACCCCCACCCCGGGCGGCCCGGACGAGGCGGGCTGCTGGTCGGGGTGCGTGGTCGACGACGGGGGCGTGCCGACGGCCGTCTACACCGGGGTCGACCGCGATCACACCGGGCTCGGCACGATCTGTCTGGCCCGGGCGGCGGACCCGGACGATCCCGCGCTGACCGAGTGGAGGCCCCGGCCCGTCCCGGTGGTCACGGGCCCGCCCGAGGGTCTGGACGTGGTGATGTTCCGCGACCCGTTCGTCTTCCGGCACGAGGGCCGGCGCTGGGCGCTGGTCGGCGCGGGGCACGCCGACGGCACCCCGTCGGTCCTCCTCTACGACTGCGACGACCTCACCGACTGGCGGTTCGCGGGCGTGCTCCTGGACGGACACGACCCGGTCGTCCGGGCCACGTTCGGCGGCCGGGCCACCGGCTGGGAGTGCCCGCAGCTGTACGCCGCGCGGGACGGCGCGTGGGTGCTGGTGGTGTCCCTGTGGGACGGCCACCCGTGGACCACGGGCTACCTCACGGGCCGCCTGGACACGGACCTGCGCTTCACCTCCCGCACGGGCGGCCTGCTCGACCACGGCCGTGACTTCTACGCCCCCGCCGTGCTCCAGGAACCGGACCGGGCCCTGATGTGGGGCTGGTCGTGGGAGGCCCGCGAGCAGGGCGAGGCCGACTGGGCCGGTGTCCTCACCGCTCCCCGTGTCGTCGACGTCCATCCCGACGGGGCCCTGCGGGTGTTCCCGGCGCCGGAGCTGCGCCGGCTGCGGGCCGCCGAGCCGTTCGTCACCGCCCCGGGCCGGGCCGCGCTGCCGGCGGCCTACGACCTGACGGTCAGCGCCCGCGCCCGCACCACGGTCGGTCTGCTGAGGTCGGCCGCGGGCGACGAGCTGACGGTCTGCCTGGACCCGGACGCGGGCACGGTGACACTGAACCGGGGCGGCTGGCCCCGCGAGGAGGCGGCGGCACCGGTCGTCGTCCCGGTGCCGCCGGGCGAGGACCTCACCCTGCGCGTCCTCGTGGACGGCTCGCTGTACGAACTGTTCGTGGGCGACCGGGCCACGGTCACCGAGCGCGTCTACGAACGCGCGGACGACATCAGGGAGTTGAGCGTGACGCCCGGTGCGTCCGTCACCGGATGGGCGCTGGTCCCACCGACGAACGGCTGATCACCGGGCAGGCCAGGCGCCGCACCGTGGCGGGCGGCGTCCGGCCGGTGGCGAGGGAGTCGAGGAGCAGCCGCGCGGCGGCCTCCCCCATCGCCCGGTGGGGCAGCGCGACCGTGGTGAGGGGCGGCGCGAGGTGGGCTGCCATGTGCTCCTGGTCGTCGTAGCCCACCACCGACAGGTCGCCGGGGACGGTGATGCCGAGCCGGGTCGCTGCGTGCAGGACGCCCGCCGCGACCCGGTCGTTGTAGGCGAAGATCCCGGTGGGCCTGAGCTCGGGTGCGGCGTCGTCGAGGAGGCGTGTGGCGCCCTCGTAGCCGGCGGAGATCTCTCCTCCGGTGCGGACCACCCAGTCGCGCGGCACGGTGATGCCCTCGGCGCGCAGCGCGTCGCGGAAGCCGCGCAGCCGCTCCACCGAGGCGATGTCGTCCTGCCCGCCGACGAGCGCGACCCGCCGGTGCCCCTGTTCCAGGAGCAGCCGGGCCGCCGTACGGCCGCCGGCGCGCTCGGCGGGGATGACGGCGGGCAGCGAGTCGTCCTCCGGCAGGCAGTTGGCGAGGACGGAGAGGGTGCGGTGCAGGCCCTCGGGGACACGGACGCTGCGCAGCGACATGGCGGCGTAGATGATGCCGTCGACGCGCCGGTCGAGGAGTTCGGCGACCGCGGCGTCCTCCTTGTCCGGGTCGCCGCCGGAGTCGATGGTGAGGACCAGGTGCTCGCCCGCCCAGGCCGTGTCCATGGCGCCGCGCAGCAGCCGTCCGGCGAACGGGGAGGAGGCGATCTCGTCGGTGACCAGGCCGATCACGGCCGTACGGCTGCGGCGCAGGCCGCGGGCGACGGGGTCGGGCCGGTAGCCCAGCTGGGTGGCGGCCTGCCGGATGCGTTCCTGGGTCGCGGGCGAGAGGTTGCCGGCGGCCCGGCCGTTGAACACGAAGGACACGGCGGTGTGCGACACGCCGGCGAGCCGTGCGACGTCCCGCGAGGTGGGTCGTCCCGATCCCGTCGCCGGCTTCTCCTCGGCGCTGCCCATGCCGTCCGCCGCCTTCATCCCCCACCCGTCCGGTTGATCATTGCTCACCCTATCCGTGACGCTGGAGGGACGACACAGTCAAGGGGAAGGTCCGACGGTGATCAGCATCCCGACACACACGCTCCATGACGGTACGGCGCTCCCCGCCCTGGGCCTGGGCACCTGGCCGCTCGGCGACGACGAGGCGCAGCAGGCGGTGCTCTCGGCCCTGGAGGCCGGCTACCGCCTGATCGACACGGCGACGAACTACCGCAACGAGACGGGAGTCGGCCGCGGTGTGGCCTCCGGCGTGGTGCCGCGCGAGGAGGTCGTCGTGACGACGAAACTCCCGGGCCGGCACCACGGCTACGAGGAGACCCTCGCGTCGTTCGAGGAGTCGCGGGCCCGCCTGGGCCTGGAGTACGTCGACCTGTACCTGATCCACTGGCCGCTGCCGCGCGTGGACCGGTACGTCGACTCCTGGAAGGCCATGATCAAGCTGCGCGAGGAGGGGCTCGTCCGGTCGATCGGCGTCTCCAACTTCACGGCCGGCCACATCGAGCGGCTGGAGAAGGAGACGGGGGTGCTGCCCTCGGTCAACCAGATCGAGCTGCACCCGCTGCTGCCGCAGGAGGAGCTGCGCGCCTTCCACGCGGGCAAGGGCATCGTCACCGAGAGCTGGAGCCCGCTGGGGCGGGGCACGGACCTGCTGGAGGATCCCGCCGTGGCGCGGATCGCCGAGGCGCACGGGGTGTCGCCGGGGCAGGTCGTGCTGCGCTGGCACACGCAGCTGGGCGCGGTACCGATCCCCAAGTCGGCGAACCCCGAGCGGCAGCGCGCCAACCTCGACGTCTTCGGCTTCGAGCTGAGCGAGGACGAGATGCGGGCCGTCGCGGACAGGCGGCAGCGGAGGGTCGGCGGGGACCCCGAGGTGCACGAGGAGTTCTGACGGGTACCCGGGCGCCGGCGAGGCGGGAAGGAGCCGCAGGTGGCTGACCGGGACCGGCTGCGGGACTACCGCGGCAAGCGCGATTTCGACCGGAGCGGCGAGCCCCGGGGACGCGGTGCGTCCGCCGGCGACGGGCCGCGGTTCGTGGTGCAGATCCACGACGCGAGCACGGTGCACTTCGACTTCCGGTTGCAGGTGGACGGCGTGCTGAAGTCCTGGTCGGTCCCGAAGGGCCCCTCGGCCGACCCGAAGGACAAGCGGCTCGCCGTGCCGACGGAGGACCATCCGCTGGAGTACGAGGAGTTCGAGGGCGTGATCCCCCGTGGCGAGTACGGCGCCGGCACGGTGATCGTCTGGGACCACGGCACGTACGAACCGCTGAGCCACGACCGCAAGGGCCGGCCCGTCGACTTCGCGGAGTCGCTGGAGCGCGGTCACGCCACGTTCCGGCTGAGCGGTTCCAAGCTGCGCGGCGAGTACGCCCTGACCCGGTTCCGCAGCGGTCAGGGCGGCGACGGTGAGGAGGCCTGGCTGCTGGTGAAGCGGACCGGGGGCGGGACCCGTGCGCACGGGGCTCCCGATCCCCGCCGGGCCCGCTCGGCCACGTCCGGCCGCACGCTCGCCCAGGTCGCCTCGGACGCGTCCGGAGAGTGAGCCGGCCGGTCAGAACAGCGGTGTGAGCGACTGTTCGCACCAGATCGTCTTGCCCCGGGTGGTCTGCCGGCTGCCCCAGCGCTGGGTGAGCTGGGCGACCAGCAGCAGACCGCGGCCGCCCTCGTCGTCCTGGTGGGCCCGTCGCAGGTGCGGGGAGGTCGAACTGCCGTCGGACACCTCGCAGATGAGGGTCTGGTCCCGGATCAGACGGAGCTGGATGGGCGGGGCACCGTACCGGATGGCGTTGGTGACCAGTTCGCTGACGACGAGTTCGGTGACGAAGGCCGTCTCGTCCATGCCCCACGCGGCGAGCTGGTCGGTGGCGGCCTGCCGGGTCGCGGCCACCTCCGCGGGGTCGGGGGAAACGTCCCAGGTGGCGACCTGGTCGGCGCCCAGGGCCCGGGTCCGGGCCAGCAGCAGGGCCACGTCGTCGCTGGGCTCCTCCGGCAGGACGGCCTTCAGTACGGTGTCGCACAGGGCGTCCAGCGAGTCGGCGGGCACGGTCAGGGCGCGGCACAGCTCGTCGGTGGCGTGGTCGACGTCGCGGTCGCGGTCCTCGACGAGTCCGTCGGTGTAGAGGGCGACGACGGAGCCCTCGGGCAGTTGGAGCTCCGTCGCCTCGAACGGCAGACCTCCCACGCCCAGCGGGGGGCCTGCGCTCATGGGGATCAGCCGGGCGGATCCGTCGGGCAGCACCAGGGCGGGTGCGGGGTGCCCGGCGGCGGCCAGGTTCAGCCGGCGTGTGACGGGGTCGTAGACGGCGTAGAGGCAGGTCGCGCCGAGTTCGGCGACCTCGTCGCCCTGGTCGTCCGAGGCGAGATGGGTGACCAGGTCGTCGAGGTGGGTGAGGAGCTCGTCGGGCGGGAGGTCCACGTCGGCGAGGGTGCGGACGGCCGTGACCAGCCGGCCCATGGTGGCCGTGGAGGGGATGCCGTGCCCCACGACGTCCCCGACGACCAGCGCGACGCGGCTGCCGGACAGCGGGATGACGTCGAACCAGTCGCCGCCGATGCCGGCCGCCGATCCGGAGGGCAGATAGCGGTGGGCCACCTGGACGGCGGCCTGGCCGGGCAGACCCCTGGGCAGCAGGCTGTGCTGGAGGGCGAGGGCGGTGGTGCGCTCGCGGGCGAACCGGCGGGCGTTGTCGACACAGACCGCGGCCCGGCTGGCGAGTTCCTCGGCGAACACGGCGTCGTCCGCGCCATAGTCGTCGGCCTGCGCCACGCGGACGGCTACGGCGACACCCAGCGTGGTGCCGCGGGCCCGCAGCGGTACGGCCAGCATCGAATGGGCGCCTTCGCGGTAGGGCCGTCCCTTCGGGGCGCGGGAATTGCGTTCGGCGACCCAGCGCATGAACGCCGGCTCTCCTGCCTGGCTGAGGATGGCCCCGCCTTCCCGCATGGCCCGGGCGATCGGCGAGAACGGGGTGTAGACGTCGACTTCTCCCAGATGCACGGCCGCCTCGGGGGTGCCCTCGGTGACGGAGCCGTGCGCGACCCGCCTGAGGGCGATCTCGTCGGCCGGCACCGTCGGCTGCTCGTCCGCGCCGAGCACCCAGTCGAACAAATCCACGCTCGCGAAGTCCGCGAAGCGGGGCACCACGACCCCGATGAGCTCCTCGGCCGTGCGCACCACGTCAAGGGTGGTGCCGATGGCGGCCGCGGCCTCGTTGAGCAGGGCCAGCCGCTGGCGGGCCCAGTACTGCTCGGTGCTGTCGAACGCGGCCAGGGCGGTGCCGACGAGCTCGCCGGCGGCATTCCGCACCGGCCACATCTCGGTGACCCAGGCGTGCTCCCGGTTCAGGGCCGGCGCACCGGTGTAGCTCTCGTAGCGCACCGGCCGGCCCGTCTCCACGACATGCCTGAGATGCCAGTTGAAGCCACGCATGTGCTCGGCCTCTCCCACGGTCTCCGGGAAGTGCCGGCCGAGCAGGGTCTCCTCGGGCACGCCCATCACATGGCAGGCGGCCTCGTTGAGCCGCAGGTAGCGCTGGCCGGTGTCGAAGACGGACATCGACATGGACGCCTGCTGGAAGGCGAGGCCCGCGAGGGACGTCTCCCCGTGGCCGGGCGACGCGGCGGTGATCACGTACCCGCCCGACTCCCCGTCCGGGCCCGTCACGGCGCACGCTCTGACGCGGAGCCCGACGAGATAGCCGTCGCGGTGCCGCACCATGACGGTGCCCGACCGCGCGGACACCGCCTCGGGCGGCACGGCCTCGGCGAGCAGCTCCCGCACGGCACGGCCCAAGGCCTCATGGGCCGGATAGCCGGTCAGCCGCCGGGCTCCCTCGCTCCACCCCGTCAGAATGCCGCGGGCGTCGATGATCGCAGCAGCGGAGGCGTCCTCCATTCGTCCAGGATTATCCCTTTGGCGCCCTCTATCAACCGCGGCGCCGCATTCGTGACGATGTCAGGCCCGGTGGGCGCGCAGTGCGGTGAGCGCCCGGTCGGCGTGCGCGTTCACGCGCAGTTCGCTGCGGACGACGTCGAGGACGGTGCGGTCCTGAGCGATGACGAACGTGGTGCGCTTGGTGGGCGCCAGGGAGAAGCCGCGCTTCACCCCGAACCGTTCGCGGACCGCGCCGTCGGCGTCGGACAGCAGCGACATGCCGAGGCCGTGCCGTCCGGCGAACTCCTGCTGGCGCTCGACGTCGTCTCCGCTGATGCCGACGGGGCGTGCTCCCACGGCGGCGAACTCGGCGGCGAGGTCACGGAAGTGGCAGGCCTGGGCGGTGCAGCCGGGGGTCAGGGCGGCCGGGTAGAAGAAGAGCACGACGGGGCCCTCGTCGAGCAGCTCGGACAGGCTGCGGACGGTGCCGGTCTCATCGGGCAGGGCGAAGTCCTCGACCTTGTCCCCGGTCTCCACGCGCGCGGTCACGACCTGCCCTCCGCGTTCCGGGCGACGCCGCGGGCCCAGAGCACGAGGGGCACCTGCAGGGGCAGTCGTCCGAAGGCGGCGGCCTTCTGCGGGGTGGGGCGGTGGCGCCAGTCGGCGGCCATCTTGACGTTGGCCGGGAACACCCCGACGAAGAAGGCGGCCGTTGCGAGCGCGGCGGCCCTGCGGGTGCGCGGCAGCGCCAGACCGGCGGCGAGGGCGAGCTCGGCGGCGCCGCTGGCGTAGGTCCAGGCCCTCGGTGTGCCGGGCAGGCCGCGCGGGATGGTCGCGTCGAACGGGCGTGGGGTGGCGAAGTGGGCGACGCCCGCGGTGGCCAGGAGGCCGGCGAGCAGCAGGGGCGAGCGTTCGGACCGGGACACGGTTCCTCCTCTGAAGGCCTGCCGCGCATTATTACCGGTCGGTAGTCGAGTTCAGTTCACCGGGTCGAGGGTGTGCCGGTGGTGGCTGCCCGGCGTGTAGCCGAAGGAGCGGCGAAAGACGTCGATGAACGCGCTGGCGGAGGACCAGCCGCAGCGGTGTGCCACGGTCGTGACGGGCAGGCCGTCGGCCAGCATCCGCAGGGCGTGATAGAGCCGCGACTGGGTGCGCCACTGCGGGAACGTCATGCCGACCTCGGCGCGGAAGAGCCGGCTGAGGGTCCGCTCCCCCACCCCGGTCGCCGCCCCGAGCTCGGCGAGGGTGCGCACGTCGGCCGGGTCGGCGTGCACCAGCGCGCAGACGGCGGCCAGGCGCGGGTCGGTGGGGGTGGGCAGGCGCAGCGGCTGCTGGGGCGAGAGCCGCAGTTGGTCGCGCAGGACGGCGCGCAGCCGGCGGCGCTCGGGGCTGTCGTCGCCGGGGTCGCGGGTGTAGGCGAGGATCAGCTCGCGCAGCAGGGGGCTGACGCCGAGGACGGCCGGGTGGTCCAGGCCGAGGGGGTTGTCGGCTGCGGACAGGCCGACCAGGTGCAGGTCGAGCCGGCCGTGGGCGCGATGGGCGTGGACGGTGCCGGCCGGGACCCAGATGGCGCGGGTGCCGGGGGCGAACCAGGTGCCGGCGTCGGTGGTGACGGCGACGACCCCGGCGCCCGCGTAGACGATCTGGTGATCGTCGTGCCGGTGGGCGTCGATGCGGTCGCCCGCGGTGAGCCGCTGGGCGCGGGTGGGGGCCGTGGGGGTGTGGCGGATCTTCGGCACGATCCGGCAGATTATCGGAAGCGGGCCAGGTGCCCGGCGGACGACGATCGCCGGGTGACCACTTCGAGACGCGATCGACCCGTCACCCTGATGTCTTCGGGGCACGCCTGTGTGGACGTGTACCAGGGAGCCGTGGCTGCCCTGGTGCCGTACTTCGTCGCCGAGCGTGCCTACTCCTATGCCGCCGCTTCGGGTGTCGTCCTGGCGGCGTCCCTGCTGTCGTCGCTGGTGCAGCCGCTGTTCGGGGTGCTCACCGACCGGTGGGCGATGCCGTGGGTGCTGCCGTTGAGCGCGCTGACGGCCGGGGCGGGCGTCGCCCTGAGCGGGGTGACCGGCTCCTACGCGCTGACCCTGGCGGCGGTGGCCGTGTCGGGGGTGGGCGTGGCCGCCTACCATCCCGAGGCCGCCCGGGTGGCGCGGGTCGTCGCCCGGGGCCGGCACACGGCCATGGGCTGGTTCTCCTTCGGCGGCAACGCCGGGTTCGCCCTGGCGCCCCTGCTGGTCTTCGCCGTGGTGGCCACGGGCGGGCTGCGCGCCTCTCCCCTGCTGGTCGTCCCGGCTCTGGCGGGGGCGGCACTGTGCGCGGCGGCGGTGCGATCGGCGGGACCCGGCGCTTGGAGTGCCGGTGCGTCCACCGCCGTGGGCGAGGACGACTGGCCGTCCTTCCTGCGGCTGTCCGGGGCCGTGGTCTGCCGCTCCGTGGTGTTCGTCGGCCTGAGCACGTTCGTCTCCCTCTTTGTGCGGGAGCGCACCGGTGGTGGGGAGGCGGCCGGTACGGCGGCCCTGTTCGTGCTCTACGCCGGTGGCGCGGTCGGCACGCTGGCCGGGGGCCGACTGGCGGAGCGGTACGGGCGGACGGCGGTGGTGCGCCGGTCGTACGCCCTGACGGTCCTGGCCGTGGCCGGGCTGGTCCTGGTGCCCAGGCCGCCGGTGTACCTGTTCACGGCCCTGGCGTCGGCGGGGCTGTATGTGCCGTTCTCGCTGCACATCACGCTGGGCCAGGACTTTCTGCCACGGCGCGTCGGCACCGCGAGCGGGGTCACGTTGGGCCTGACGGTGAGCGTCGGCGGCCTCGCGGCGCCCGCGCTCGGCGCCCTGGCCGACGCGACGTCCCTCCGGACGGCCCTGCTGCCCCTCGTCGCACTGCCCGCGCTGGGCCGACTGCTGCTGTGCGGCCTGCGCGAGCCGGTGCCACCGGGGGCCGCGGTGCCCGAGCGGGCGGATCCGCAGGAGCCGGTGGCGCGGTGATCGGGTGACGGGGCTCAGGGACGGCCTGCCGGCGTCATCCGGCCCGGAGCGGAACTCCGGCGGTGCCCGGCCGGGCTGTCCCCCGCCCGGCATGACCGACCGGCCGGACCGGCCGGGGCTCACACCGTGCCGGCCCGGGCCGACTGGGGTTCGCCCTCCTCGTCCACCGAGTGGGCCAGGAAGTCGTCGACCATGCGGTGGAACAGCGTCGCGAGGTGGCGCAGCTCCTCGGGCGACCAGTCCGAGAGGGCCATCTGCATGCCGCGGACCCCGGCGTCGCGGACCTTGGCGATGGCCTCGCCGCCGGCGTCGGTGAGCTCGATGCGCTGAGCGCGGCGGTCGTCCGGGTCGGGGACGCGGGTGACGTACCCGGACTTCTGCAGCTGCTGCACCGTGCGTGTGACGTGCGAGGCCTCCACGCCCAGCCGGACGGCGAGCTCCCCGGGCCGCAGCGGCTCGGAGTCGGCGATCTGACGGAGCAGCGCGACGGCGGCACGGTCGAGCGGCACCCCCGCCAGGGCCATCAGCCGGTCGTGCTGACGGGCGCGCGTGCTCAGGTAGGTGATGCGGGTGAGCGCACGCTCGATCTCGATCACTTCCGGGGAGGGGACGTCGGGGAGCGGTGGTGTGGACATGAGCACCAGACTACCATCTCGTTGCGTAACTCAACTAAATCGGGCCCGGGACGCCGTTCAGGGGAAACAGGCCGCGAACAGGCGTGAGCACCGGCAGGCTCGTCGACACCTCACCCGTGGACCTGCCGCTGATCCCGCCCATGCTCGCCACGGCCGGCACCCTGCCGCCCGCCGCGCAGGACACGCGCTGGGCCTACGAGACCAAGCAGGACGGCCAGCGCGTGGTGGCCTATCTGCCCGGGGACGGCAGCGTACTGCTGCGCGCCCGCTCCGGGGACGACATCACGGCCGCCTACCCCGAACTCCGGCCGCTGGGCACCGCGCTCGGCACCACGCCCGCCGTACTGGACGGCGAGATCATGGCCCTGGACGACCAGGGCCGCGCCAGCTTCCAGCTGCTCCAGTCGAGGATGGGTCTGGCGCACGCACCCGCCAGGGCCGCGCGGCGGGCCGCGGAGGTCCCGGTCCATCTCGTGCTGTTCGACCTGATGCACCTGGAGGGCCACTCCCTCCTCGGACTCCCCTACGCACGACGCCGCGCGACGCTGGAAGACCTCGGAATCGCCGGCCCCTCCTGGTCGACCCCGCGCGCCCTCGTCGGTCACGGCGCCGAAGCCCTGCGCGCCACCCGGGAGCACGGCCTGGAGGGTCTGGTCTGCAAGCGGCTGGACTCGGTGTACGAACCGGGCGTCCGCTCCCGGGCCTGGATCAAGATCCGCAACATGCGCACCGAGGACGTCCTGGTCGGCGGATGGCAGCCCGGCAAGGGGCGGCTCACCGGCCTGCCCGGCGCGGTGCTGGTCGGACAGCGCGCCGCCGGACGGCTGCGCTACGTCGGCAGCGTGGGCACCGGCTGGAGCGAGGCCGAACGCACAGAACTGGCCGGGCTGCTGCGGGCCGCCGCGACCGACGTCTGCCCCTTCGACCCCGCCCCGCGCGCCCCGGGTGCGCACTGGGTCCTGCCCCGCCTGGTCGGTGAGGTCCGCTACAGCACCCGCACCCGGGAGGGGCTGCTGAGGCAGCCGTCCTGGCTGCGGCTCCGGCCCGATCTCGCCCCCGGCGACTCGGCGGCCGACATCCCGGACGACCTGGTCTGAAACGGCGGCCGGACTCCAACTATTGGGCTGCGATTCACCCTTGAGATCCTCCACCCCTCTTGGCATGGACGCGTTCAACCTGGAAGCTGAACCTCCCTTTCCCCCACAGCCATTGGGCTGCGCCCGGACCGAGGAGGACGCAGTGTCGTCACGCAAGTTCGCCCACCGCGGGAGATGGCTCACCGGAGCGGCCGGTGCCGCCGCTCTCGTCCTCGCCTTCCCGGCCACGGCCTTCGCGGCCCCGCCGCCGGCACTGCCCGCCAACGCGGACGCGCTGGAGCGGACGTATCAGCCCGCCTACGACTACGACACCGACGGCTGCTACTCGAGCCCCGCCATCGGCCCGGACGGCACGGTGAACGGCGGGCTCAACCCGACCGGCGCCCTGAACGGCGACTGCCGGGACGCCTCGGACCTCGACAACACCAACGGCTACGCGCGCTCCAAGTGCAACAACGGCTGGTGCGCGATCCTGTACGCGCTCTACTTCGAGAAGGACCAGGCCGTGGCCGGGAGCGGCATCGGCGGCCACCGGCACGACTTCGAGCACGTCGCGGTGTTCGTACAGGACAACCAGGTGAAGTACGTGTCGACGTCCGCTCACGGCGGGTTCACGGTGCACGCGGCTTCCTCGGTCCGCTTCGACGGCACGCACGCGAAGATCGTCTACCACAAGGACGGTGTCCGGACCCACTGCTTCCGCGCGGCCAACTCCAATGACGAGCCGCCGGAGAACCACAAGGGCACCTGGCAGTACCCGGCGCTGGTCGGCTGGAACGGCTACCCGGCCGGGGTGCGCGACAAGCTCACGTCGTACGACTTCGGCAGCGCCAACTTCGGTCTGAAGGACGCCAACTTCGCCAACCACCTGGCGTCGGCCAAGCCCTCCGGCATCTCCTTCGATCCGTACGCCTGACGCCTGACGCCTGCGGACCCGGTCCGGCCCTCCGACCGGTCCGGGTCTCCGGCCGGACCGGGTCTCCGCCGCGTGATCCACTCGTTCCGAACTGACGCCCGATACCCGGCAGTCGGAGGACGTACGGCACGAACGCCCCCGCCGAAGGGTCTATCGTGTCCGCATGTCCGTCCCCGAACTGATTCGCATCGTCTCCCGCGACTCCCCCATGGCCCTCGCCCAGGTGGAGCGCGTCCGGACCGAGTTGGCCGCCGCCCATCCCGGAGTGCGCACCGAGGTCGTGCCGGTGAAGACCACCGGCGACAAGTGGATGGGCGATCTCTCCCAGGTCGAGGGCAAGGGCGCGTTCACCAAGGAGGTCGACGCGGCGCTGCTGGCCGGCGAGGCCGACCTCGCCGTGCACTGCGTGAAGGACGTGCCCGCCGACCGGCCGCTCCCGGCGGGGACGGTGTTCGCCGCATTCCTCAAGCGGGACGACATCCGTGACGCCCTGATCCACCCGGGCGGGCTCACCCTGGACGAGTTGCCGGCCGGGACGCGGATCGGCACCTCCTCGGTGCGCCGGGTGGCGCAGCTGGCCGCCACGCATCCGCACCTGGAGTGCGTGCCGTTCCGCGGCAACGCCAACCGGCGTCTGGCGAAGCTGGCCGCCGGGGAGGCGGACGCCCTGCTGCTCGCGGTGTCCGGCCTGGAGCGCATCGGCCGCGAGGACGTGATCACCGAGATCCTCTCGACCGAGACGATGATGCCGCCCATCGGCGCGGGTGTGCTGGCGCTGCAGTGCCGCGAGGACGACGCCGCGCTGATCGACGCGGTGAGCGGTCTCGGCGACCCGGACACCCACCGGGAGACCACCGCCGAGCGCATGTTCCTGCATGTGCTCCAGGGGCACTGCAACAGCCCCATCGCCGGGTTCGCGCAGGTGGACCGCAGCGGCGAACTGTCCCTGCGGGCCTGCGTGTTCACCCCGGACGGCAAGACGCGCCTCAACGCCCACGAGTGGGCGGGCCGTCTCGACCCGGCCACGCTCGGCACGTCGGTCGCGGTGGCCCTGCTGCGTCAGGGAGCCCGCGAGATCATCGACGGCATCCCGCACTGACCTCCGCGACGCCCTGACGCCGGATCAGGCGGTGCCTTCCTCCGCCTGATCCCGCAGGAAGACACTCACCTGGTGCGCCAGGCTGTCCCGCACCGCGCCCTGCTGGCCGCCGGCGGCTCCCTCGTGCGCCCCGATGCCGCCCGCCCACAACCGGCGGCCGGTCCACTCCTCCTCGACGCGCAACTGCACCTGAACGTCCACGAGGCTCAACGAGGCCTCGGCACCGGCCGCGTACAGCACGGCGGTGGCCCGGCGCAGCGGATAGACGTCGAAGCCCTCGATGAACTGCGAGTTGCGCCAGTCGATGAAGGCGCTCTCCCCGTCCGGGCCGAGCCGGACGTCGATCTGGCCGTCCTCAAGGTGGACGCCGAGCTGGCGGTTGCCACGGTTCTCGACCGTCACCCGGAGGCAGAAGTACGTCAGTCCGTCAGCGGCGTCGTCCCGGCCGCGGGGCGGCTCGGCCAGTTCCAGACGGTGGACGCGGACGCGCAGACCGGCATGCTCGTCGTACTCCTGCCAGTCCCCGACCACGTTCGGCTCGTACACGCTGCACCCTCTCGACCTCTGGAAGCTGCTTCCTATCTGTGGTCTCAGCGCACTGTCAAATGAGCAGAATGCGCTGTGGCCAGGCAGTTCATCCTTTTTGATCGGTGATCAAGCCGTGCCCAGCGGTTATCCGGAAACAGTCGGAGAAAGCGCTTGCACCGACGTGCCGCACATCACTTCCACGAGTGAAGATCAACGTGCCAGACGGCCCAGCAGGGCCGAGGCCGCGGTGACGCCGAGCGCGGCCGCCACGAACAGCACCGCGAAGTCGGACGCCAGATGGTGAGGGGTACCGAGCAGGAGCCCGCGCAGGGCGTCGACCTCGTAGCTGAGCGGGTTGGCCTTGCTGACGGCCTGGAGCCAGCCGGGCATCACGGACACCGGGTACAGGGCGTTGGAGCCGAAGAACAGCGGCATGGTGATCGCCTGTCCGATGCCCATGAGGCGGTCGCGGCTGAGGACGATGCCGGCGATGGTCATCGACAGGCAGGAGAAGAAGGCCGAGCCGAGGACGACGATCACGGCGACGGCGAGCAGTTTGAGCGGGTTCCACGTCAGGGCCACGCCGAGCACGGCGGCGATGAGGAGCACGACGACGGCCTGGACGAGCGACTTCACCCCGGCCGCGAACGCCTTGCCGGTGATCAGCGCCGACCGCGGGGTCGGGGTGACGAGGAGCTTGTTGAGGACTCCGGCGTCCCGCTCCCAGATGATCTGGATGCCGTAGAAGATGGCGATGAACATCGCGGACTGGGCGATGATGCCGGGCGCCAGGTAGTCGACGTAGGGGATGCCGCCGGTGGGGATCGCCCTGATCCGGGTGAAGGTCTGACCGAAGATCAGCAGCCAGAGGGCCGGCTGGACCGCGCGGGTGTACAGCTCGGTGCGGTCGTGGCGCAGTTTCTGCAGTTCGACGGCACACATCGCGCCGACGCGGGCGGGCAGCAGACGCCAGCCCGCTCGGGGCTGCGGGGGGTTCAGCAGCAGGTCGATGCGGTGGGCGGGGGCGGGGGCGGGGTCAGCCGACGCGGCGGGCGGTGCGGCGGGTGCTTCGGACATCGCGGAAATCTCCTGACTCGTCGTCGAGACCGCTGCCGGCCACGTCCCGGAAGACGTCCTCCAGCGTGGGCAGCGCGTCCGGGGCCGCGCCCGCGGCGCGGCGGCGGGCGCCGAGTCCCTCCCTGAGCTCGGCCGGGGTGCCGAGGGCCCGGATCCGGCCACGGTGCATCAGGGCGACCCGGTCGCAGTACTGGTCGGCCTCGTCCATGTAGTGGGTGGTGACGAGCACGGTCATGCCGGTGGCTTCACGGACGGCGCCGATGTGCTCCCACACGCCGGTGCGGGCGATCGGGTCGAGGCCGATGGTGGGCTCGTCGAGGATCAGCAGCCGCGGGGCGCTGACCAGGGCCTGGGCGAGTTCGAGGCGGCGGACCATGCCACCGGAGTACGTGGCGGCCAGCCGGTCGGCGGCGTCGGCGAGGCCGACCGCGGCCAGGGCCTGGGCGACGCGCTCGGCGCGCTCCCCGCGGGGCACGTCGAAGACCCGGGCGAACAGGGCGACGTTCTCCCGCCCGGTGAGCCCGGCGTCCGCGGACAGCTGCTGCGGTACGTAGCCGAGCAGCCGGCGTACGGCCATGCGGTCTCCGGCGGCGTCCCGGCCGAAGACGCGGACCATGCCGGCGGGCACGGGCAGCAGGGTGGTGATGCAGCGGATGGCGGTGGTCTTGCCGGCGCCGTTGGGTCCGAGCAGCCCGAAGACCTCGCCCCGGCGGACGGTGAGGTCGAGTCCGTCCACGGCGTTGTGGTCGCCGAAGGCGTAGGTGAGGCCGGTGCAGGCGACGGCGTCGGCCGGGGGTGAGGGGGTCGCGTCGGTCCCGGATGGGGCGGTGTCGGGCGTCATGACTCCTCGGCCTCCTCGTGCAGGGTGTCGGCCAGCTTGCGCAGGGCCGGGATCGCCGCGTGCAGCGCCCGGCGGTCCGGCTCGTCGAGGCGCGCCACATGGCGGCGTACGAGCTCGGCGCGGCGCCTGCGCCACTCGCGCAGCCGTGTCCCGGCGGCGGCGGTGGGCAGCAGCCGGGCGGCCCGCCGGTCGGCCGGGTCGGTCTCGCGGACCAGGTAGCCCGCCTTCGCCAGCTGGTTGACCAGGGTGGACACCGAGTTGGCCGCCAGACCGAGGTCCTTGGCCGCGTCGGAGATGCCGATGCCGGGCCGGGTCACGACCAGGCGGAGCAGTTCCACCTCCGCGCCGCGCAGCCGCGGGTCGGGCATCTGCCGTCGCAGGCGCCGCCGGATCAGCCGCTGGACGCCGACGAGCGCATCGGCCAGCTCTTCGGGGAAGGTCTGCGGCTCCATGCGGCCGAGATTAGCTCTGCGACAGAGGTAATCGGCCCAAGGTGAGGTCAAGCGAGGTCAAAGGACGCCCTCGAATCGAGCGCGCCCTTGAGAGCGCCCGCGTCCCCCAAATGCCGTATTGTCTGAATTGTCAGTGCTTCGGACAGGAGGCACGTGCGTGGGGAGCCGGCCGACCGGGCCCCCGGTGCTTTTCCGTGAGGTCCGAGGCCGCGTTTCCCACGGTGTCTGTCCCTACTCAGCACCTGCTCAGGGAGGTACGCACCATGCGTATCGCCGGCAGCACCCGAACGCACCCCCATGACGACGCCCCCGACACCGCCGCGGCGTTCGCGCGACTGGCGCGGCTGCCCGAGGGGCCCGAGCGCAAGGCCCTGCGGGACGAGCTGGTCGAGGCCTGGCTCCCCATGGCCGAGCGGATCGCCGTCCGCTTCCGGGGCCGCGGTGAGGCCCTCGAGGACCTGTACCAGGTGGCGGCTCTCGGCCTGGTGAAGGCGGTCGACCACTACGACCCGGCCCGCGGCAACGCCTTCGAGGCCTACGCCGTACCGACGGTCACCGGCGAGATCAAGCGCCACTTCCGTGACCACATGTGGACACTGCACGTGCCCCGCCGGGTCCAGGACCTGCGCAACCGGGTGCGGCACGCCTCCAAGGAACTGTCGCAGACCACCCCGGGGCGCTCCCCCACGGTCGCCGAGATCGCCGAGTACGCCCAGCTCACCGAGGGTGAGGTGCGTACCGGCATGGAGGCCTTGGAGTGCTTCTCCGCGCTGTCCCTGGAGGCGGAGATGCCCGGGACCGACGGTTACGCCCTCGGGGACGCGATCGGCGGGCCCGACCCGGCCTTCGACATCGTCGTCAACCGCGTCGCCGTCAGGCCCTGCCTCGAGGCGCTGCCCGAGCGCGAGCGGATCATTCTCTATCTGCGGTTCTTCAAGGGCATGACGCAAAGCCGCATCGCGGAGCAGCTCGGCATCTCGCAGATGCACGTCTCCCGCCTGCTGAGCAGCTGCTTCGCCCATCTGCGTGAGGAACTGCTGGCCGAGGCCCGGTGAAGCAGGCGCCGCCGGAGATCACCCCTGCGGCGGCGAGCCGGGGATCTGCGTCGGTCCGGCGCGGTCGAGGGCGTCTTCCAGGGCGGCCCGGATCTCCTCGGGCATCACGCCCGTGCGCCCCCAGACGAGGATCAGTTCCGCGACGTTGCGCAGCTTGATGTTGGTGTGCTGGGAGACCTCCTTCAGCACGGCCCACCCCTGGTCGGGGGAGATCCGGCCGAGCGCGACGACCATGCCGATCGCCTGGTCCACGACGGCGTGGGATACGACGGCCTCCTTCAGCTGCTGGACCTCTTCCTGCAACGCGAAGATCCGATCCGAGCCCCCGTCCGTGGGCATGGTCACCTCCGGGTCCGGTGCGCCGCTGCGCCCGAGGTCCCAGCGGGTGCTTGAGTACCTTGACGCAGTGTCCGACTCATCCATCGTCCTCACTCGGCCCGCCCGGTGCCACCGGGGCGGACCAGGCCGGACGCCGTTTCGGCGCCCTCGCCGGGGTACTCGGCAGGCGCCCACAGCGGTTCCGGTTGGACACTGGTGTCAATCCTCCGGTGGCTGCCAGGCCGACGAGATCAGGACGCGACTGCCATGAACCACGACATGCCCACCTCCTCCGGCACGAAGGACGTCGTCTCATCACACTCCGTTTTCGGCGCGCCCTGTTGGGTGAGCCTGACGAGCCGGGACGTCGAGGCGACCGAGGAGTTCTACGGCGCCGTGCTGGGCTGGCAGTGGCGGCCGGCCAAACTCGGCGACCGGTTCCGGATCGCGCTGGTCGACGGCTCGCCGGTGGCCGGGATCGCGGGGGTGGCGGCCATGTGGCAGATGGCCGTGGCGTGGACGCCGTATTTCGCGGTGCGCAGCGCGGACAAGGCGGTCGCGCGGGTGCAGGAGCGCATGGGTACGGTCGCGGTCGGACCGATCTCCCTGCCGCCGGGGCGGGCGGCGCTGCTGGCCGACCGGGACGGGGCCACGTTTGGCATCTGGGAGGGCGACCTCTTCACCGACTGGGAGACCTGGCGCAACGCCCAGCCGGCCTTCATCACGCTCCACACCCGTGACGCGTTCGACGCGGCGATCTTCTACGGCGAGATCCTCGAATGGGCGACGCAGCGGCCCGGCTGCTGCGAGGTCAACTACGAGGGCGGCGAGGTCGTGCTGCGCAGCCGCGGGGACGTGGTGGCCCGGATCGAGTCCGGCGCCCTGGAAGCGGCCCCCGACCCCGCGATCCGGCCGCACTGGCAGGTCCACTTCTCCGTCGACGACGTGGAGGCCTGCGCCCGCACGGCGGAACTCCACGGCGGCAGTGTCCTGTCCAAGGGCAGCGACGAGGCGGTGCTGCGGGACCACGAGGGCGCGCAGTTCACGGTGACCGAGCGCCGCGAGCACTGACCCGGGCCCGCTCCACGAGCACCGACCCGGGCCACTCCCCTCACTCCTTCTCGCGCGCCGCCCGTGACGGCCGGGACAGCAGGACCAGGCTGCGGGCCCCGACGGTGAGGGCCGTCCCCGCCTTGTGCTCCGCCTCGTCGGGCGTGCCCTCCGGGTCGGCCGTGTCGATGAGGGCCGTCCACCGCTCGCCGTAGGAGGCCTTCGGAAGACGGAAGTCGACCGGCTCCCAGTGGCTGTTGAGCAGCAGCAGGAACGAGTCGTCGACGACCGGGCGGCCCCACGGGTCGGGTTCGGCGATGGCGTCGCCGTTGAGAAAGACGCCGACGGAGTGCGCGTCGCCGCGCTGCCAGTCGTCGTCGGTCATCTCGCCGGCGTCCGGCGCCAGCCACACCAGATCGGGCAGCGGCTGGTCCGCGCGGGTCAGGGTCTCGCCGCGGAAGAAGCGGCGCCGGCGCAGTACGGGGTGTCCCGTGCGCAGCCGGATGAGGTACCGGGTGAACTCCAGCAGGTCGCGCTGCTCCTCGGTGAGTCGCCAGTCGATCCAGGAGATGTCGTTGTCCTGGCAGTAGGCGTTGTTGTTGCCGCCCTGGGTGCGCCCGAGTTCGTCGCCGTGGGAGAGCATGGGGATGCCCTGGGACAGCAGCAGCGTGGCGAGGAAGTTGCGCTGCTGGCGCGTGCGCAGCTCCCGCACGGCCGGGTCGCGGGTCGCGCCCTCGGCGCCGCAGTTCCAGGAGCGGTTGGTGCTCTCGCCGTCCTGGTTGTCCTCGCCGTTGTCCTCGTTGTGCTTGTCGTTGTACGAGACGAGGTCGCGCAGGGTGAAGCCGTCGTGCGCGGTGACGAAGTTGACGCTGGCGCGGGGCCGGCGCCTGCTGTGCTGGTACAGGTCGGAGGAGCCCGTGAGCCGGGAGGCGAACTCGCCGAGGGTGTGGTCCTCACCGCGCCAGAAGTCGCGGACCGCGTCGCGGTACATGCCGTTCCACTCCGACCACAGCGGCGGGAAGTTGCCCACCTGGTAGCCGCCCTCGCCGACGTCCCACGGCTCGGCGATCAGTTTGACGCGGCTGATCACCGGGTCCTGCTGGATGAGGTCGAAGAACGCCGACAGCCGGTCCACCTCGTGGAACTGCCGGGCGAGCGTCGCCGCGAGGTCGAACCGGAAGCCGTCGACATGCATCTCGGTCACCCAGTACCGCAGCGAGTCCATGATCAGCTGAAGGACGTAGGGGTGCCGCATCAGCAGGCTGTTGCCGGTGCCGGTGGTGTCGTAGTAGTGCTCCCAGTCGCCGTCGACCAGGCGGTAGTACGAGGAGTTGTCGATGCCGCGGAAGGACAGCGTGGGGCCCCTCTCGTTGCCCTCGGCGGTGTGGTTGTAGACCACGTCGAGGATCACTTCGAGCCCGGCCGCGTGCAGGGTCTTCACCATCTGCTTGAACTCGGCGACCTGTTCCCCGCGTGTCCCGTGGGCGGCGTAGCCGTTGTGGGGCGCGAAGAAGCCGATGGTGTTGTAGCCCCAGTAGTTGGCCAGGCCGCGGTCGTGCAGCACACCGTCGTGGACGAACTGGTGGACCGGCATCAGCTCCACGGCCGTGACGCCCAGGGAGGTCAGGTGGTCGACGACCGCAGGGTGCGCCAGCCCGGCGTAGGTGCCCCGCAGGTCCTCGGGCACCTCGGGGTGGGTGCGGCTCATGCCCTTGACGTGCGCCTCGTAGATCACGGTGTCGGCGTACGGCCGGCAGGGCCGGGCGTCGTCGCCCCAGTCGAAGGCCGGGTCGGTGACGACGCCGAGCATGGTGTGCCCGGCGCTGTCGGCCGGGTCGGGGCCGTCGGGGTCGCGCTCGTAGAGCGAGGGGTGGTTGTCGATCTGTCCGTCCACCGCACGGGCGTACGGGTCGAGCAGGAGTTTCGCCGGGTTGCAGCGGTGCCCGGCGGCCGGGGCCCACGGCCCGTGCACGCGGTAGCCGTAGCGCTGGCCGGGGCCGACGCCGGGGAGGTAGCCGTGCCACACGAAGCCGTCGACCTCGTTCAGCGGCACCCGGGTGTGGGTGCCGTCGTCGTCCACGAGGACCAGCTCGACGCGTTCGGCGACCTCGCTGAAGAGCGCGAAGTTGGTGCCCTCCCCGTCGTAGGCCGCACCCAGCGGGTAGGGGCGCCCGCTCCAGGCGGACACCCCTTTCCGAGTCTGCCGGCGCGTCACCGGGCGTCCTCCAGGACGTCGCCCGGTGTACTGGCCGGTCCGGCCAGTTGCGCGACGCGCTCCTCGCGGGGCACGTCGAGACCCTCGCTCTCCCGCGGCGCGGGAGCGGTCGGCACCAGCGGGACGCGTTCACCGGCGCGGGCGCGCTGCGAGAACCAGATGACCTTGCTGCCGGTCTCGGTCGCACAGCAGCCCCAGCCGTCGCTCATCGCCGCGAGGTGCTCCAGGCAGCCTCGCAGCTCCTGGTCCGGGCGCAGGGCCCGGTCGTTGTCCCCGATGGCGGTGATCAGGTGCTGCCGGTTCCACCACATCTCGATCGACGTGTTCTTGTCCGTGGCGTGCTCGTCGATGGCGTTGAGCAGCATCTCGGCACCGCCGCAGACGGGCTGGACCAGGTTGTCCAGGTCCCAGAACTTCAGGTGAGCGGCCAGAATGCGGCTGACCTGTCCCACCCGTTCCGGGCTGACTTCCACGTCGAGGTGGTAGTAGCAGGGCACTGCGGTCTTCATCGGTCGGCTCCTCACCGCGAAGCTCAGTTCCTTCTCACTCCCGCGGTCTGCGGGACGTACCCCGAACACGGAACGTGAGCGCCTATCGCTTCTGAGTCACCCTCAGCCTGAGGGTGCTAGCCCGTTCGTGCAACACGAGCGCACGACTGAGGCGGTAGGGCCCACAAGTGAGCGGTTCAGGTGGTCCGAACGGCCCAGATGAGCCGCCAATGGTTGAAGATCCAACAAGACGCTGCGTCGCCGCGCGTGCACCATGTGTGAAGAACTCGATCGCCGTTACGGATCCGTGGCGCTGTGCGCACGGCCGCCGTCCGACCGTCGGGAGACCGTGCCCCTCGAGCCCGAAAGGTGATCGGCGCCATGCTGCTACCCGCCAAAGCCGAAGTCGCCCGGCAGTTGCGGCGTTACCGGGCCTGGGAACGCGTGATGCTCGCGGCACCGAACGACCGCACGGTGCGGACCACCTTCGAGGACTCCGGCTACACGCTCTGCGTGCTGATGGGCAAGCGCTGCGCACGGGAGGCGGCGGACGCGGCCGAGCGGTTCCTGCGCACCAACCAGGTCGCGTATCTGGAGGAGCAGCAGATCACCTGCTTGCAGGAGCAGCACGTCACCTGTCTGCAGGAACCCGTCGAGCGGCCTCGCCCGGCCGCGGCGGTCCGACGCAGACCGTCGGCGGCGGAACGGAGATCCCCGCCCGCCGAGCGGAGATCCACCGCGGGAAGGTAGCGCCCTTCCCGCACTTCTTGTCCCCTGAACCGGGCCCCGCGGCCCGGCTTTCGAGCACGGTGGAGGTGAGGACCATGAGTAGGACCCGGGCCATCGGCCGTATCCCGGTACGGGACGTCCGCCCGGCCGTGGAGAGCGGCAACCGGCCGGCGAAGGCGGTCGTGGGTGAGACGTTCGAGGTCACCGCCACCGTGTTCCGGGAGGGGCACGACGCGGTGGCCGCCCATGTCGTCCTGAAGGATCCCGAGGGCCGTCCCGGCCCGTGGACGCCGATGCGCGAGCTCGCCCCCGGCAGCGACCGGTGGGGCGCCGAGGTCAGCGCGAACGCCGTCGGCCGCTGGTCGTACCGGGTGGAGGCCTGGAGCGACCCGGTGGCCACCTGGCGCCACACGGCGGGCATAAAGATCCCGGCGGGCATCGATCCGGGCCTGGTCCTGGAGGAGGGCGCGGAACTCTACGAGCGGGCAGCGGCCGGCGTGCCGAAGGAAGCCGGCCGCGATGTGCTGCTCTCCGCCGCGGAGGTTTTGCGCGACGATTCGCTGCCCACGGCCGACAGGTTCGCGGCGGCGCTGACGCCGGAGGTGGACGCGGTCCTGGAGCGGCATCCGTTGCGGGACCTGGTCACCAGCAGTGAGCCCCTGCCGCTCCTCGTGGAGCGGGAGCGGGCCCTGTACGGCTCGTGGTACGAGTTCTTCCCGCGCTCGGAGGGCACCCGTGAGCAGCCCCACGGCACCTTCCGCACGGCCGCCCGGCGGTTGCCGGCGATCGCGGCGATGGGGTTCGACGTGGTCTACCTGCCGCCGATCCACCCCATCGGCACGACCTTCCGCAAGGGCAGGAACAACACCCTCTCCCCCGGCCCGGACGATGTCGGTGTGCCGTGGGCGATCGGTTCGCCGGAGGGCGGGCACGACGCCGTGCACCCCGCTCTGGGCAGCCTGGAGGACTTCGTCTGGTTCGTCGGGCGGGCACGGGAGCTGGGCATGGAGGTGGCGCTGGACTTCGCGCTGCAGTGCTCACCGGACCACCCCTGGGTGCACAAGCACCCGGAGTGGTTCCACCACCGCCCCGACGGCACCATCGCCTACGCGGAGAACCCGCCGAAGAAGTACCAGGACATCTACCCCATCGCCTTCGACGCCGACATGGACGGCCTGGTGGCGGAGACGGTGCGGGTGCTGCGGCACTGGATGGACGCCGGGGTGCGGATCTTCCGGGTGGACAATCCGCACACCAAGCCGGTGGTGTTCTGGGAGCGGGTCATCGGCGAGGTCAACCGCACCGACCCCGATGTGATCTTCCTGGCCGAGGCGTTCACCCGGCCGGCGATGATGCACACCCTGGCCCAGATCGGCTTCCAGCAGTCCTACACCTACTTCACCTGGCGCAACTCCAAAGAGGAGCTGACCGAGTACCTGACGGAGCTGTCGGGTGAGGCCGCCTCCTACATGCGGCCCAACTTCTTCCCCAACACCCCCGACATCCTGCACGCCTACCTCCAGCACGGCGGCCGTCCCGCCTTCGAGGTCCGGGCCGTGCTCGCCGCGACGCTGTCACCGTCCTGGGGCATCTACTCCGGCTACGAACTGTGCGAGAACACCCCGCTGCGCGAGGGCAGCGAGGAGTACCTCGACTCGGAGAAGTACCAGCTCCGCCACCGCGACTGGGCAGCCGCCGAACGCGAGGGCCGCAGCATCGCCCCGCTGCTCACCCGCCTCAACACCATCCGCCGGGAACACCGGGCACTGCACCAGCTCAGAAACCTCCGCTTCCACCCCACCGACAACGACGCGCTCATCGCGTACAGCAAGCGCAGCGGATCCGATGTCGTCCTGGTGGTGGCCAACCTCGACCCGCATCGCGCCCAGCAGGGCACGGTCTCGCTCGACATGCCGCAACTCGGCCTGGACTGGCACGCGTCGGTGCCGGTACGCGACGAGCTCACCGGCGAGACCTACCACTGGGGCAGGAACAACTACGTGCGGCTGGAGCCGGGGCGGGCTCCCGCGCACGTCCTTCACCTCCAGTCCCCGCCCGCCGCGCACGCGACCCCAGGGGCAGGAACGTCATGACCGTGAACGAGCCCGTGCTGGACACCTTCGAGGACACCCCCGCGAGGGACCGTGATCCCGACTGGTTCAAGCGCGCCGTCTTCTACGAGGTGCTCGTCCGCTCCTTCCAGGACAGCAACGGCGACGGTGTCGGCGACCTCAAGGGCCTGACCGCGAAACTGGACTACCTCCAGTGGCTCGGCGTCGACTGCCTGTGGCTGCCGCCGTTCTTCAAGTCCCCCCTGCGCGACGGCGGCTACGACGTCTCCGACTACACCGCCGTACTGCCCGAGTTCGGCGACCTGGCCGACTTCGTGGAGTTCGTCGACGCCGCCCACCAGCGCGGCATGCGCGTGATCATCGACTTCGTCATGAACCACACCAGCGACCAGCACCCCTGGTTCCAGGAGTCGCGCAAGGACCCCGACGGCCCCTACGGCGACTACTACGTGTGGGCCGACGACGACAAGGGCTACCCGGACGCGCGGATCATCTTCGTGGACACGGAGACCTCGAACTGGACCTTCGACCCGGTGCGCGGCCAGTACTTCTTCCACCGCTTCTTCTCCCACCAGCCGGACCTCAACTACGAGAACCCGCGCGTCCAGGAGGAGATCCTGGCCGCGCTGAAGTTCTGGCTGGACCTGGGCATCGACGGGTTCCGGCTGGACGCGGTGCCCTATCTCTACGCGGCCGAGGGCACCAACTGCGAGAACCTGCCCGCCTCGCACGCGTTCCTCAAGCGCGTCCGCCGCGAGATCGACGCCCTGTACCCGGACACCGTGCTGCTGGCCGAGGCCAACCAGTGGCCCGAGGACGTCGTCGACTACTTCGGCGACTACCCCAGCGGCGGCGACGAGTGCCACATGGCGTTCCACTTCCCGGTCATGCCGCGCATCTTCATGGCGGTGCGGCGCGAGTCGCGCTACCCCGTCTCGGAAATCCTGGCCAAGACCCCGGCCATCCCCTCGGGCTGCCAGTGGGGGATGTTCCTGCGCAACCACGACGAGCTGACGCTCGAGATGGTCACGGACGAAGAGCGCGACTACATGTGGGCCGAGTACGCCAAGGACCCGCGCATGCGCGCCAACATCGGCATCCGCAGGCGACTGGCCCCGCTGCTGGACAACGACCGGCACACCATCGAGCTGTTCACCGCGCTGCTGCTCGCCCTCCCCGGTTCGCCGATCCTGTACTACGGCGACGAGATCGGCATGGGCGACAACATCTGGCTCGGCGACCGGGACGCCGTCCGGACCCCCATGCAGTGGACCCCGGACCGCAACGCCGGCTTCTCCACCTGTGACCCGGGCCGCCTCTACCTCCCGGCGATCATGGACCCGGTCTACGGCCACCAGGTGACCAATGTCGAGGCGTCGATGTCGTCGCCGTCGTCGCTGCTGCACTGGACCCGCCGCATGATCGAGATCCGCAAGCAGAACCCGGCCTTCGGACTCGGCTCGTACACCGAACTGCCCTCCTCCAACCCGGCGGTGCTGGCGTTCCTGCGGGAGTACGAGGACGACCTGGTCCTGTGTGTCAACAACTTCGCGCGGTTCGCGCAGCCCACCGAGCTGGACCTGCGCGAGTTCGCGGGGCGGCACCCGGTGGAGCTGTTCGGCGGGGTCCGCTTCCCCGCCATCGGCGAGCTGCCGTACCTGCTGACCCTCGGGGGCCACGGCTTCTACTGGTTCCGGCTCACTCGAGTCGCATCCCGCATCGGCCGGCGACTGTGAGCCTGCGCCGAGACAAGGAGGCGTGACCATGCCGAAGACCGCATCCCTGCACCCGGACCTCCCGCGCCTGGCCGAGCCCATGGAGTCGCTCGGCGGGCTGCTGCGCGACTGGCTGCCCCGGCAGCGCTGGTTCGCGGGCAAGGACCGGCCGGTCACCGAGCTCGGCCTGCTGTCGATGACCGAGCTCTTCCCGGGCTGTCTGCATCTGCTGGTCCACGCCGGTCACGCGGGCCACACGGGCGTGCCCTCGCCCGGCGGGGCTCCCCCGGCCGGCGACTGCTACCAGCTGCTGCTCGGCGTGCGCGAGCACCCCTCGCCGCGGCTCGGGCGGGCGCTGATCGGGCGGGTGCAGGACGGGCCCCTGGCCGGCCTGACCGTCTACGACGCGCTGCACGACCCCCGTTCGGCCCAGCTGCTGCTGGAGCGGCTGCGGCATCCGGGCACCGCGGGCCCCCTGCGCTTCGACTGCGACCCGGACCAGCGGGTGCCCGCCGGACTGGTGCCGCGGCTGCTGGACGCCGAGCAGTCCAACTCCTCGCTGGTCTACGGCGACGAGTACATCCTGAAGGTCTTCCGGCGCATCCAGCCGGGCGTCAACCCGGACCTGGAGGTGCCGGGCGCGCTGGCCCGTCAGGGCTGTCACCGCGTGCCCGCGCCCGTGGCCTGGTTCCAGACGAACCATCCGTTCAAGGCCACCCTCGGCGTGCTCCAGCCGTATCTGCGGGACGCCTCCGACGGCTGGACGCTGGGGCTGAACGCGCTGGCCGCCGGGGAGGACTTCACGGTCCAGGCCCGGGCGCTGGGCGCGGCCACGGCGGAGGTGCACCTCGCGCTGGCGTCGGCGTTCCCCGTCGGCGGGCCCGGGGAGAACGGGCAGACGGCGGCCGCGATGATCGAGCGGCTGGACGCCGCCGCGCACTGCGTGCCCGCGCTGCAGCCGTTCGTGCCGGGTCTGCGGACCGCGTTCGCGGCCCTCACGAGCTGCGATCCGGGGCCACCCGCCCAGCGCATCCACGGTGACCTGCACCTGGGTCAGGTGCTGCGGGCGGGGCGCGAGTGGTTCGTCATCGACTTCGAGGGCGAGCCGTCCCGGCCGCTCTCCGAACGGCGCAGCGCCCACTCCCCCGTGCGGGACATCGCCGGGATGCTGCGTTCCTTCGACTACGCCGCCCGGCAGCGCCGCCCCTGGCGCCCGGAGTGGGCCCGGCGTTGCCGCGAGGCCTACTGCGCGGGCTACGCGGCCCGCGCCGGCTGGGACCCACGCAAGAAACACGGACTGCTCCGCGCCTATGAGACGGACCGGGCCGTGTACGAGGTGCTGTACGAGGCACGGCACCGCCCCGACTGGCTGCCTGTACCGATGGCGGCGATCGAGCGCCTCGCCGTGAGAGGAGACTGAGCCGTGGCCCTGCGCGACACCTCAATCCCGGAGCCGTCCGGCCCGGTCCCGAGCACGACCGCCCCCGCCCTGAGTCCCGAGGACCGCGGGCGCCTGCTGGCGGGTGCCCATCACGATCCGCACGCGCTGCTGGGTGCCCACCCGGCGCCCGGCGGGATCGTGTTCCGGGCGCTGCGCCCCTTCGCCCGCGCGGTGAGCGTGGTGATCGACGGCAGGCGCACGGCCCTCGTCTCGGAGGGCGAGGGCTTCTTCTCGGGCGTGCTGCCGCTGGACGCGATCCCCGACTACACGCTGCACGTCGCGTACGAGGGCGGTGAGCAGGAGACGCACGACCCGTACCACTTCCTGCCCGCGCTCGGCGAGCTCGACCTGCACCTGATCCGCGAGGGCCGGCACGAGGAGCTGTGGCAGGCGCTCGGCGCGCAGCCCATGACCCACCAGGGCGTGACCGGCACCCGGTTCACGGTGTGGGCGCCGAACGCACAGGGCGTGCGGGTCGCCACCGACTTCACCCACTGGGACGGCACGCAGTTCCCGATGCGGTCCCTGGGCGCCTCGGGCGTGTGGGAGCTATTCCTGCCGAGTGTCGGCGAGGGCACCGCGTACAAGTTCGAGATCCACTCCCGGCACGGGCACCGCTTCCTCAAGGCCGACCCGATGGCCCGGCGCTGCGAGGAGCCGCCCAACACCGCGTCGATCGTGACGGCCTCGCACTACGAGTGGGGCGACACCGAGTGGATGGCGCACCGCGCCGACACGCCTGTGCACGAGGCGCCGTTCTCGGTGTACGAGGTGCACCTGGCGTCGTGGCGGCCGGGGCTGACCTACCGGCAGCTCGCCGAGGAACTCCCGAAGTACGTGAAGGACATGGGCTTCACGCACGTGGAGTTGATGCCGGTCGCCGAGCACCCCTTCCACGGGTCCTGGGGCTACCAGGTCACGGGGTTCTACGCGCCGACGTCCAGGCTGGGCACGCCGGACGACTTCCGGTTCTTCGTCGACGCCTGCCACCGGGCCGGTATCGGCGTGATCATGGACTGGGTGCCGGCGCACTTCCCGAAGGACGACTGGGCACTGGCCCGGTTCGACGGTGAGCCGCTGTACGAGCCCGGTGACGACCGGCGTGCGGAGCACCCGGACTGGGGCACGTACGAGTTCGACTTCGGCCGCACCGAGGTGCGCAACTTCCTCGTCGCGAACGCCGTGTACTGGTGCGAGGAGTTCCACATCGACGGGCTGCGCGTGGACGCCGTCGCCTCGATGCTCTACCTGGACTACTCGCGCGAGGACGGCCAGTGGGAGCCCAACGCCTACGGCGGCCGGGAGGACCTGGCGGCGATGGGGTTCCTCCAGGAGATGAACGCGACCGTGTACCGGCGGGCGCCGGGCGTGGTCACGATCGCGGAGGAGTCCACCGCCTGGGGCGGCGTGACCCGGCCGACCGACACCGGCGGGCTCGGGTTCGGGCTGAAATGGAACATGGGCTGGATGCACGACTCGCTGGAGTACATCGCCCACGAGCCGGTGCACCGCAAGTACCACCACCACGAGATGACGTTCTCGATGGTGTACGCCTACAGCGAGAACTACGTGCTGCCGATCTCCCACGACGAGGTCGTGCACGGCAAGCAGGCGCTGGTGTCGAAGATGCCCGGCGACTGGTGGCAGCGGCGCGCCACCCACCGTGCCTACCTCGGCTTCATGTGGGGCCACCCCGGCAAGCAGCTGCTGTTCATGGGGCAGGAGTTCGCGCAGGGGGCCGAGTGGTCGGTGGAGCAGGGCCCGGAGTGGTGGCTGCTCGACGACGGCTACCACTCGGCGGGCGACCACCGGGGCGTGCGCGACCTGGTCCGCGACCTGAACTCCGCCTACCGGGGGACGCCGGCGCTGTGGCAGTGCGACACCCGCCCGGAGGGCTTCCGGTGGGTGGCGGTGGACTCGGCCGACGACAACGTCCTCGCGTTCCTGCGCTACGACGCCGAGGGCACTCCGCTGCTGGCGGTGTCGAACTTCTCCCCCGTGGTGCGGCAGGACTACGGCCTGTGGGTGCCGGGTGACGTCGTCGCCTGGGAGGAACGTCTCAACACCGACGACACGCGCTACGGCGGCAGCGGCGTCACCAATCCGGATCCGGTCAAGCCGGAGGAGGGTCGCCTCCGTCTCACGCTGCCTCCGCTGGCCACGGTGTGGCTGACGCCGTTCGCCGCGTGAAGTCCTGTCGCCCCGGCAGGTGTCCCACCCGCCTGTGAGGGGCACTGGGGGTCGTACCACCGGGAGCACCCGGTGGTACGGCGCGGCAGGGCACAGAAGGGCGGGCATCAGGTGCGCACCGTGGGAGTGGAGGAGGAACTCCTCCTGGTCGATCCGGAGACCGGAGAACCGCGGGCGCTGTCCGCAGCGGTGCTCGCCCGGGCGGAGAAGGACGACGCGGATCAGGACGTCTTCGAGAAGGAACTCCACGAGCAGATGCTGGAGTTCGCCACCCATCCGCAGTCGTCCATGGAGAGCCTGCGCGCGGAGATCGTCCGGTGCCGCAAGGAGGCCGCCCGGCACGCGGGGGAGATCGGCTGCACCGTGGCGGCCCTGGCCACCTCGCCGCTGCCCGTCAGCCCGGCCGTCGGAGTCAACCGGCGCTACCGGTGGATGGAGGAGCAGTACGGCATCGCCACCCGGGAGCAGCTCGTCATGGGCTGTCACGTGCACGTGTCGGTGGAGTCCGACGAGGAGGGCGTCGCGGTCGTCGACCGGCTGCGGCCATGGCTCCCGGTGCTGCGGGCGCTCAGCGCGAACTCGCCGTTCTGGCAGGGCAACGACACGGGATACAGCAGTTACCGCAGCAGGGTGTGGGGGCGCTGGCCGTCGGCCGGGCCGGCCGAGATCTTCGGCTCGGCGGAGCGGTACCACCGTCTGATCTCCGACATGGTGGAGACCGGCGTCATCCTCGACGACGGGATGATCTACTTCGACGCCCGGCTGTCCCAGCGGTACCCGACCGTGGAGCTCCGGGTCTCGGACGTCTGCCTGCACTCCGGCACGGCCGTGCTGATCGCCACGCTCGTCCGCGGGCTGGTGGAGACCGCCGCGCGCGAGTGGCGGGCCGGCCGCGAGCCGCTCGGCCACAGCGTCAGCCTGCTGCGGCTGGCCGACTGGCAGGCCGCCCGGTCCGGCCTCTCGGGCGAACTGCTGCACCCCGAGACCATGCGGCGGATGCCCGCCGAGACCGTCGTCCGTGCCCTGCTGGACCATGTCGAGGAGGCCCTCGACGCCACGGGCGACCTGGAGCGGGCCGGCGCCGCCTGCGAGGAACTGCTGCGGGACGGCAACGGCGCGCAGGTGCAGCGCGCACTGATGGAGCGCACGGGGAGTCTGCGGGACGTCGTCACCGAGTGCGTCCGCCAGACACAGGCGTGAAGCGTTCCGTCCCGCTCGGACCGGGGGTTCAGAGGATCAGGACGAGGGCGTAGACCGGGGGTTCAGAGGATCAGGACGAGGGCGTAGGCCAGGAAGAACGCCGCGATCAGCACCGCGATGACGATGATCACCGTCAGCGGGGCCTTGGCCCAGCCCTTGGTCGGATTGTGGGTCTCCCGGGGCAGCGTCTCCGGCATGCTGCTCTCCGCGGGCGGGGTCTCGCCCGGCGGCACACCGCCGCCGGGCTCCAGACCGGGGGTGCGTTCTGGTTCGGGATCGGGGCTGATGTGAGTCATGTCGTCCGGGTCCCCCGATCACGCCGAGATCATCAGGGGGTCCACTTCCGTATTTTCCGACCCCGAAGGGTCCTGACTCGACTACATTCGAGCACCGCCGATGACGGTACCCGTCGGCAATGTCACACCCCGTACACGTCAGGAGCAGTGCATGCGCGACCTCGCCCTCGCTCCCCCGGCCGTGGCGCCCCTGACCGGCGGGCTCGCCGACAGCGTCTTCGAGACGGCGGACCGCGAACCGACCCGGCCGATGCTCGCCCGCCGGGCCGACCCCGTCTCCACGACCTGGGAGGAGGTGACGGCGATCGAGCTGCGCGACCAGGTGGTGGAGGTGGCCAAGGGACTGATCGCCTCCGGGATCGCGCCGGGCCACCGCGTGGCGATCATGGCGCGCACCCGGTTCGAGTGGACGGTGCTGTGCTACGCGCTGTGGGCCGTGGGCGCCGAGGTCGTCCCGGTCTACCCGACGGCCTCGCGCGACCAGGTGGAGTGGATCCTGCGGGACACCGGCTGCGTGGCCGTGGTCGTCGAGGACGAGCAGGGCGTCATGACCGTCGGCTCGGTGTGCGCCTCGCTGCCGCTGCTGCGCCACGTCTGGCAGCTGGACGCGGGCGCCCTGGAGGAGCTGACGGACCGCGGGGAGTTCATCCCGATCGCCACGGTCGACTCGATGCGGCGCATCGTGCTGCCGGACTCCACGGCCGTCATCGCCTACACCTCCGGCACCTCCGGGCACGCCATGGGCTGCGCCCTCAGCCACCGCAACCTGGCCGGCCCCTGCGACACGCTGCTGGCGGGCTGGGGGCACACGGCGGCGCCGCGCGGGGAGCAGGGCTCCGTGCTGGCCTTCCTGCCCTTCTCCCATGTGTACGGGCTGATGATCCAGGGGCTGTGCGTGCGCGGCGGACTGCTGATGGGACACCAGGGCGATCTGAGCGGGGAGGCGCTGTCGTCGGCGCTGCGCACCTTCCGGCCGACGTACCTCTACGCGGTCCCGTCGGTCCTGGAGAAGATCTACAAGAACTTCCTGCGCACGGCGCAGCAGGGGGGCCACGGCGGACTGTTCGAGCGGGCCGCGGAGACGGCACGGGACTTCGCCGCGGCCCTGGAACGCCAGCGGCTGGGCCGCGGCCGCGGGCCCGGCTTCGACCTGCGGCTCCAGCACGCCCTGTACGAGCGCACGGTGTACCGCAGGCTGCGTGCGGCGCTGGGCGGGCGGGTGCAACGGGCGACGTCCGGCGGCTCCCCCCTCAGTCGCGATCTGTCCCTCTTCTACGAGGGCATCGGCATCTACGTGCACGACGGGTACGGCCTGACGGAGACCGCCGGCGGGGTGACGATGCAGCCGCTCGGCCGGGAGAAGTCGGGGACGGTCGGGCAGCCCCTGCCGGGCACGGAGATCCAGGTGGCCGAGGACGGGGAGATCCTGGTGCGCGGCCCGTCGGTGTTCCAGGGGTACGTGGGCGACCGGGCCGCCACCCGGGCGGCGCTGCGCGGCGGGTGGCTCGCCACCGGGGATCTCGGGCGGCTGGACGCGGAGGGCTATCTGACGATCACCGGCCGCAAGAAGGACATCATCATCACCAGCAGCGGCAAGAGCGTCGCCCCACTGGCCCTGGAGCAGCGGCTGCGGGTGCACCCGCTCGTCCACCAGGCCGTGGTCGTGGGGGACAACCGGCCCTGTGTCGGCGCCCTGATCACGCTGGATCCGGAGTTCCTGGCGCACTGGCGGGCCGGGCTGGCGGTGCAGGGCGAGATGAGGGAGGCCCGGGAGGAGAACGCGCTGCGGGAGGAGGTCGCGCGGGCCGTGGCCGCCGCCAACAGTGTCGTGTCACCGTCGGAGTCGATCCGGGTGTTCCGGGTTCTGCCGGAGTCGTTCGACGTGACCAACGGGCTGCTCACGCCGTCGATGAAGCTGCGCCGGGACGAGATCGTGCGGCACTACGCTTCCGAGATCGACGCGATGTACCGGTCACGCAGGCGTCCGGGGCGGCCGAGCGCCCCGGACGAACCCTCGAACTGGGACGATTCCGACAACGTGTTCCGCTGAGCGTGCGACCGGACGAGTAGGCCACGCCCACTCGGGAACACGCAACAGTGGCGACGCAAGAGAAAGGACGACAGCCCTGACGACAGCTCTCGCTGACGCCCGGGCCGGAAAGGCGATATGTCAACCGAGCCGCGTGGGGACGACGCCCTGACCTCCGAGGAGATCCCGAGCCGCACGAACAGCTTCGTGGGCGAGCCGCACGACGTGACAGGTGCGCGGCTGGCCGCGGAGGAGTTCTTGCGTGATCTGGCACGCTCCTCTCCGCCCTCTGCCCCCGAGTACTGGGACGACATCCTGCTGGTGGTGACGGAACTGGCCGCCAACGCGGTCCAGTACGCCCCCGGTCCGTTCGCTCTGCGGATGCGCCGGACCTTCGACGGGGTGCATGTGGTCCTGCACGACACCAGCACCACGGAGCCCGCCCCTCGCCCCTTCGATCCGCGCAGCGGCGGCGGGGGCATCGGCTGGCACCTGATCCACACGCTCTGCGACCAGGTGAGCGTGGTGGCCGACGACCGCGGCAAGGACGTGCACGTGTTCTTGCCCTGGTGAGACCTGCCGTGATGAGTCTTGCCCTGTGGGTCTTCTCATCCTGACGAGCCGGGAGCGTCACGGGCGCTGTGCGCCCGTGACCGGCTCAGACCGAGGCCGTCTCGCGCGGCGGCAGCCGGTCGTAGTAGTCCCCCACGGCCCGCAGGTACTCCTGGTCCCTCGTCTCGCTGTCGGTCTGGAAGCGGGGCGCCGCCTTGGCGTCCGCCCTGCTACAGGCCAGTGTGACTTTCCTCCCCTGTGTGTCGATGCCGGTGACCACTCCGGCCGGCACCAGGACGCTACGGCCGAACACCCAGACGCCGGTGTCGACGACCAGGTGCCGCATGTCGTACGGGGCTGCCTCCCGGTCCACGTGCCCGATCGTGCCGTCGGTCGCGGCGACGGCGTACCCGGTCAGGTCCTGCCCCTCGGTGTGACCGCTGTCCGGCGCGTACGACCAGATTCTGTCGATGGCCACGCTGCCCCATCCTCCCTGGCGATGCGCTGATCGCGATTGCTGCGGCGGACGCCTCGCGCCCGACCCGTTCCACAGCAGCAACTACCCTGCTGCCGCAAGCGCATTCGGCGCACACACCTGCGACCGCGGGCGACTTCCGGCGGGCCGGTCCCGAGGATGTTTCCGGGAGCGGTGCATGGAGGGTGGTTTCCGGGGTAATCGCGGGGGCGCGGTGACATCCGAAGCCCGTCAGTGAAGGGAGGGGCATGAGAATCGGCATTCGAGTCCGGAGAACCACCGGGATCCCCTCGCACCGCGGTCATCCCCAGAGGTGACCAGCCCAGGCCGTAGCACTTGTTGGAGGTATCCGTGCCCCTCGCCCAGAACCCGCTGTCCGTGGAAGTCGAACTGCCCCGGGAGGACGTGGCCCTGATCACGGTCGACGGCTACCTGGACGTCGACACCGCGACCGAGTTCCAGGCCCATCTGGCCAACCAACTCCACCACGGCCGACGGCATTTCCTCATCGACCTCTCGTCCGTGCCCTTCATGGACTCGTCCGGGATGAACATCATTCTCCGGGTGTACCAGGAGACCCGTAAGACCGAGGGCAGCGTGCACGTCATCAGCCCGACGCAGGCCGTGCGGCGCATCCTCGATCTGACCGGCGTCAGCATCACGGTGCCGATATCGGAGAACGTCGACGAGGCCCTGGCCCGTGTCGACGCGGGGCCGGACCTCCCGGAGGAGCCGAACGACTGACGGTCCGGGTCCCCTCGGGCACGGCGCCGGCGAAGACCGGTGGTCCGGTGCCCTCGCTCCGCCGTGCCCGGACGGCGACTCACCCCCTTCGCACACCGGAAACGGCGGGCGCCAACCGCCGTTCGCCCGAACCGGATCTGTTCCCCCGGAGCAGGTGTCGTGCGAGGTCGGCCCATGGTTAGAGTTGTCGCCCGGCAAGTGTCACATCGCCGTCTCGTTGCCAGAAGCGGGCTCGGTCGACGCAACGCGGATGAGGAGAGAACCAGGTGCCGGAGCACGAAGCGGACGGACAGCTCGCCACGCCCACCGACGAGGTCAGGGACTTCCTGCACCGCCGGCGTGAGCAGATCGCCCAGCGGTGGGCGGACGAGCCCTTGTTCCGCACGGTGTTCACCGTCTCGCGCGACGAGGCGGTGGAAGCGGGCAAGGTCATCGTGGACGCGCTGGCCCAAGTGGCCGACTCGGGCCAGGTGGAGGACCCGGACGCCGCCGGATTCAGCACCGTGCGCGAGCAGCTGGGCCGGATGGGGGCTGCGCGCTCCCGTGCCGGGCTGTCCAACACCCAGATCTCCAGCGAACTGGCCGCCCTGCGGCCGCCCGTGGAGAACCTGCTGGCCGCCGACCTGGAGCAGGCGCCACCCGAGCACCTGCGGGCCTGTTCGACCGCGCTGACGGTGCTGACGGGCACCCTGCGGCTGGTGGCCATGCAGACCGCGCTGAGCGAGTGGCAGGCGCTCAGCGACCGGCAGCGGATGCAGCTGATGGAGGTGGCCACGCCCGTCATCCGGCTGTGGGACGGCATCGTGGCCGTGCCGCTCATCGGGACGCTCGACAGCGCCCGCAGCCAGATCGTGATGGAGACGCTGCTGAACGCGGTCGTCGAGCAGCACGCGCGGTTCGCGATCCTCGACATCACCGGGGTGCCGACGGTCGACTCGCTGGTGGCTCAGCACCTGATGAAGACGGTCGCCGCGGCGCGCCTCATGGGCGCCGAGTGCATCGTCTCGGGTATCCGCCCCGCCATCGCCCAGACCATCGTGCATCTCGGCCTGGACCTGGACGTGATCACCCGCGCGAGCCTCTCCGACGCGCTGGGGTACGCGCTGCACCAGCTCGGCGCGGACATCGTGAACCCGGGTGCGGGTCTGCGGTGAACGACGCCCACCCCCGTCCCGTGACCGGCTACGTGCCGGTCCTCCGGCTCGGCGACGTCCTGCTGGTCACGCTCCAGGGAGACCTGCACGACAGCACGGCGCAGCAGCTCCAGCAGGACCTCTCGGAGACCATCTCCCGTACCGGGGTGCGCGGGGTCCTCATCGACATCTCGGGTGTGGAGATCGTCGACTCCTTCCTCGGGCGGGTGCTGGCCGAGATCGCGGCGCAGTCCAAGCTCCTGGCCGCGCGCACCGTGGTGGCCGGCATGCGCCCGGCGGTCGCCATCACCCTGGTCGAGCTGGGTCTGACGCTGCCGGGGCTGAGCACCGCGCTCAGTACCGAGGCGGGCATGGAGCTCCTCGCGCGGCAGGCCCCGGTGACCCGCCCCGGCAGTCCGCGTCAGGAGAGTCCGTGATGCACACCGCCGCGGGCATCGAGGCCTGCCTGCCCATCCGGTCCGACATGGACCTGGTGTGGGTGCGCCAGCACGTACGGCAGGCCGCTGCCCAGCTCGGCTTCGGCCTGGTGGACCAGACCAAGCTCGTCACCGCGGCCAGCGAGCTGGCCCGCAACACCCTGGTGCACGGCGGTGGCGGACGGATGGAGGCGACGCAGGTCGGCAGGGCGGGCGCGCAGGGGCTGCGGTTGGCCTTCGCCGACGAGGGGCCGGGCATCGCCGACCTCGACCTGGCGCTGAGCGACGGCTACACCTCCGGCGGCGGTCTGGGGATGGGGCTGAGCGGTGCGCGGCGGCTGGTGCACGACTTCGACATCGACACCACGCCGGGCTCGGGCACCACGGTGTGGGTGACCTGCTGGGTGGGCCGGCCGCCGCGTCCGCGCGAGGGGGTCTGATGCCGCGCGTGTGGGACGTGCCGGTGCGCGACTCGACCCGGGTGCACGACGCGCAGGTCGCGGCGGAGGGCGCCGCCGCGCTGGCCGGGCTGGACGAGCGGCGCACGGCGGCGGCCGCGCTGGTCGCGACGGAGCTTGCCACGAATCTGCTGAAGCACGCCGAGGGTGGCCAGGTGCTCATCGAGGTCGTGGCTCCGCCGGTGCTGCGGGAGGGCCGGGAGGGGTCCCGGACGGTGCAGATAGCCGCGATCGACCACGGCCCCGGCATCGCGGACGTGCCCGCGGCGCTGCGCGACGGCTTTTCCACGAGCCGCTCGCTCGGCGCGGGCCTCGGCACGTGCCTGCGCCTCTCCGACGACTTCGCCCTGCACAGCGTCCCCGGCCGCGGCACGGTCGCGGTGGCCCGCGTGAGCACGGCACCCCGGGGCGGTGAGGCGCCGGTGCGGCCCGGGGACGGGGCCGCCGCCGGCGGGCAGTGGCCCGACGGCGAGCCGCTCGGCGCGGTGGCCGGCGACGGTCTGACGGGCCATACGGCGGTGTCCGGCGGGGCGCCGGCCTCCGCCGGACAGGCTCAGGGCACCACCGCCGGTCCCGCGCCTGCGGCGGACCGTGCACAGGGGGCAGCGCGGGGGGCATACGAAGCACCGGGCCATGCCCACCTGGGTACGGGCGCGCCGGTCCCTCCGACGGCAACGAGCCGCGCCCTCGACACCGGCACACCGACCCCTCGGGCGCCGGCTCACGGGCTCGCGGACGCAGGCAGCCCGGCCTCTCAAGCGGCACCGGCTCACGGATCAGCGGACGCAGGAACCCCGGCGACCGACTGGGCTCCCCCGACGGCAGAGTCCCACGTCCTCGCGGACGCCGGTGCCGACCCGGCCCGCCGTACGGCACCGCTCGGCGGCTCCCCGGACCCCGGAGGCACCCCGCAGAACCGTTCCTTGCCGGTCACCGGGGTACGGGCCGGTGGGGTCAACATCCCCTACGGCGGAGCCGAGTACTCGGGGGACGCCTGGGCATGGGTCCGGGCCGGGGACCGTGTGACGTTGATGCTGGCGGACGGGCTGGGGCACGGGCCCGAGGCCGCGCGAGCCTCGTCGGCCGCGGTCGCGGCGCTGTACCGCTGGGCCCACCTCTCCCCCGCCGAGTCGCTGGGGCGCCTGCACGAGGCGCTGAAGGGCACGCGGGGCGCGGCCGTCGCCATGGCCCAGCTCGACCTGGCGGCCGGGCGGCTGAGCTTCGCCGGAATCGGCAACGTGGGGGCGCGACTGCACACCGGCGGCACCTGGCGCCACCTGCTGTCGCGGCCCGGCATCGTCGGGGTGCACCGGCCCGGCACCCTCCGCGAGGAGGAGGCCGACTGGGCGGACGACCCGCTGCTGATCCTGCACACCGACGGCCTGCCCAGCCGCTGGACGCCGCCGTCCGGCCCTGGGCTGCCCGAGGCCGACCCGGCCGTGACGGCCGCCGTGACGATACGTGACACCAGCAGTCCCGCCCGGCCGGTGCGGGACGACACCGCCGTGGCCGTGCTGACCTCGACCCCGCCGGAACGCCCATGATGCCCACTTGGCAGATCACCACCGTCACCGACGCGGCCCGCGCCCGCATCTCGCTCGCGCGCCTGGCCGCCGCGTACGGTGTGCCCACCGTCGAACGGACCCGGCTCGCCGCCGCCCTCAGCGCCCACCTGCGCCAGTGCCTCACCAAGGGCGGCACCTGGCGGCTCACCATGAACCTGGCGGGCTCCCCCGCCGAGGAGGGGCTGCTGCACGTCGTGGTGACCCCGTCGCCGGAGACGTGCGCCGCGGGGGAGCCGCTCTGGGAGGTCACCGTCCCCTGCCCCGAGGCGGCCGAGGCCGCCGAGGACGGCACCGTGGCCGACGACCCCGCCGCCCTGTCGGAGGCGCTGCTCGGCGCCGACGAGGACACGGCCGTGGTGCTGGACAAACTCACCGAGCAGGAGGATCTGGTCCTCTTCCACCGCGAGGAGCTGCACCAGACCAACCAGGGCGTCCTGGCCCTGCACGCCGAGCTGGACGCGGCCGGGCGGGCCCAGCGCGAGGCCTTCGCCGCCGAGCGCAGCGCCCGCAACGAGGCGGAGAGCGCCCGGCGCAGACTGACGTTCCTCGCGGACGCGAGCGCCGTGCTGACGGCGTCGCTGAACCACGAGGAGATCGTGCGCCGGCTGCCGGACCTGCTGGTGCCGGAGTACGCGAGCAGCGTCGACGTCTGGCTGTTCGACCACGAGGAGGACAGGCACCGCTCGGCGCCGCATCCGGCCGCGGCCGTGGTCGCGGCCCGTACCGGGCGGCCCCAGTACGCCGCCGACCACCCCGGCAACCTGCCCGGCGTGGAGGACCAGCCGCCGTCGGCGCTGGAACCCGGGCGGCCGCTGCTGTGTGTGCCGCTGCCGACGCGGCGGGCGCCGCTGGGGGTCCTGATGCTGTCGCCGCCCGGCGCGCGCTGGGACCCGGACGACGCCGTGATGCTGATCGAGCTCACCCGGCGGGCCAGCATCGCGATCGACAACGCCCGGCGCTTCGAGCACAACCGCGACATCGCCGAGACGCTGCAGCGCGCCCTGCTGACGGATCTGCCGACCACGCCGGGCCTCAGCCTGGCCGCGCGGTACCTTCCGGCCACGCACGGGCTGAACATCGGAGGCGACTGGTACGACGCGTTCCCCCAGCGGGACGGCGGTCTGATCACCGTCATCGGCGACGTGACCGGCCACGGTCTGCACGCGGCGGTCATGATGAGCCAGCTGCGCACCGCGCTGCGGGCGTACGCCGTCGACGGTGACAGCCCGGGCCGGCTGCTGACCCGGTTGCACCGGTTCCTGCACCATCTCCAGCCGGACCTGTACGCCACCGCCGTCATCGCGCGGTTCCACCCGGACGAGCCCACGCTGACCTGGGCCGCCGCTGGGCATCCACCGCCGGTGCTGAGGCTGCCCGACGGCACCGTGCGCACCCTCGACGCCAAGCCCGGCGCGATGCTCGGCATCCCGCTCACCCAGGAGATCGCCGACCACACGGAGCAGCTGGAACCCGGCTCGACGCTCGCGCTGTACACGGACGGGCTGGTGGAGCGGCGTGCGCAGGGCATAGACCCGGGGATCGAGAGGCTGGCCACGGCGCTCGGCGGGTTTTGTTCCGCGGAGCTGGACGCGGATCTGGAGGGGTCGGCGGACCGGCTTCTGCCCCCGTTGCTGAGCGATTCCGAGCGGGACGACGACGTGTGTCTGTTGCTCTGTCATTTCCAAGGCGGCGTTGGCTCCTGACGGCGGGTCCGGCCGGCCCGGTGTGCACGCGTTCTTCACTCCCGCCTGGTGCTTTTCGGCCACGGTGCGGGCATGGTGGTGATCGACGCGTTCGTCTGCCTGCCGCGTCCGACTGGCGCACCGGCGGGACACACGGTGGGATCGAAAGGGTGCGAACCAGCGATCCAGGGGCAGTCGGAAGGCGTTCGAGGCAGACCGCCTGGAGCCGCAGAAAGGGATGAACACCGTGACACGACCCAGGATCCTGGTGGTTGGCGCAGGCTTCGCCGGCGTGGAGTGCGTCCGCCGTCTGGAACGGAAACTCTCCCCGGACGAGGCCGACGTCACGCTGGTGACGCCGTTCGCGTACCAGCTCTACCTGCCGCTGCTCCCCCAGGTCGCCTCCGGCGTGCTGACGCCGCAGTCGATCGCCGTCTCCCTGCGCCGCAGCAAGAAGTACCGCACGCGGATCATTCCGGGCGGCGCCATCGGCGTGGACCTGAAGGCCAAGGTCTGCGTCATCCGCACCATCACCGACGAGATCGTCAACGAGCCGTACGACTACATCGTGCTGGCGCCCGGCAGCATCACCCGGACCTTCGACATCCCGGGGCTGACGGACCACGCGTTCGGGATGAAGACGCTCGCCGAGGCGGCGTACATCCGTGACCACGTCATCTCGCAGCTGGACCTGGCCGACGCCAGCCAGGACCCCGTGGAGCGGGCCTCGCGACTGCAGTTCGTGGTGGTCGGCGGCGGTTACGCGGGCACCGAGACCGCGGCGTGCCTGCAGCGGCTGACGCATGCCGCGGTCAAGCGCTACCCGCGGCTGGACCCGAGTCTGATCAAGTGGCACCTGATCGACATCGCGCCGAAGCTGATGCCGGAGCTGGGCGACAAGCTCGGCAGCAGCGCGCAGGAGATCCTGCGCCGGCGGGGCATCGACATCTCCCTGGGCACCTCCATCGCCAAGGCCGGCCCCGAGGAGGTCACCTTCACCGACGGGCGGGTGGTCCCGACCCGCACCCTCATCTGGACCGCCGGGGTCGTCGCCAGCCCGCTCATCGCCACGCTGGGCGCGGAGACCGTCAAGGGGCGGCTCGCGGTCGGCTCCGAGATGAACCTGCCGGGCGAGGACGGGGTGTTCGCGCTCGGCGACTCGGCCGCCGTGCCCGACGTGGCCAAGGGGGACGGCGCCATGTGCCCGCCCACCGCGCAGCACGCCCTGCGGCAGGGCAAGCACGTCGCCGACAACGTCATCGCGTCCCTGCGGGGCCAGGCGCTGAAGCCGTACGTCCACAAGGACCTCGGGCTCGTCGTCGACCTCGGCGGCACCGACGCGGTGTCCAAGCCGCTGGGCATCGAACTGCGCGGGCTGCCCGCCCAGGCTGTGGCCCGCGGCTACCACTGGTCGGCGCTGCGCACCAACGTGGCCAAGACGCGGGTGATGACGAACTGGCTGCTCAACGCGGTCGCGGGCGACGACTTCGTACGGACCGGGTTCCAGGCCCGCAAGGCCGCGCGGCTGAAGGACTTCGAGTACACGGACGCCTACCTGACGCCGGAGCAGGTGCGGGAGCAGGTCGGGGGACCCCGGCCGGAGTAGCACGGGCCGGGCGGAAGCTTCCGTTCGTGGCATGTCATGCTGAGATACGGATCTTGGTGTGAGTCGGGAGAGAGTGCGGCGGCGTGAGGGCAGCGGGACGCGCGGTGCGGGCACGACTACGGGACCGGATCGCGGCGTCCGACCCCGGTCTGCTGCGGTTGACGGCAGGGCTGCGGACGGTCGGCGCGATCGCCCTGACCCTGGCCGTGCTCTCCCTGCTGGGGGCCGATGTGCACCTTCTGGTGGCGGGGGCCATGGCGGCGATGGTCGCCACCTTCGCCATCCGGGAGAAGCAGCCCGGGGCACAGGCCGTGACCCTCGCGCTGGGACTCCCGGTGGCCCTGGCCTCGGTGTCCCTGGGCGCGGTGCTCAACACGCGTCTCGTCGTCGGTGACGCCTTCTTCGTCGTCCTGATCTTCTGCGCGGTCTACGGCCGCCGGTTCGGCGACCGGGGCACCGCGCTCGGGCTGATCGGCTTCCAGGTCTACTTCCTGTCGCTGTTCGTCGGCGCCACCCTCGGCACACTGCCCGCGCTGTGCGGTGCCATGGCCCTGGCGTTCTGCTCCAGTGCCCTGATGCGCTTCGCGGTGGTGCCCGCGACGCCCACGAGTGTGCTGCTGCGGCTGCGGCTGGCCTTCCGCGCACGCCTGGCGCAGCTGGTCTCCGCGCAGGTCGAGCTCCTCGACGCCCCCGCGGACGAGATGGACAAGGCGCTGGAGGCCGTACGCGACGGCACGGCGCGGCTCCACGAGACGGCGATGATGATCCAGGACCGGCTGGAGGAGGGCACCCCGGACGAGTCGGCGGCGCGGCTGGTGCAGCGCAGGATCGCGGACGCCGAGATCGCCGCCGAGCGGCTCGGCCTGCTGCTGCTGACCGCCCGCAGCGCCGAGCGGGCCGACACGCTCACCCTGCACCTGCCGGGCGCGGCCGCCCCGTCCCTGTCCGGGTCGGCCGTGCCGGACGAGGCGGGCGCCACGCTCCGCCGCGATCTGCAGGCGCTGCACGCCCTGGTGCTGCGGGCGGGCAGCGGTGACACGGGCACCGGGCTGGCCCACGTGCGCAATCGGCTCCTCGGCTACCGGGACGAAGAGAACCTGCCGCCCGCGTCGGCCGCAGTCCAGGACGTCTTCCGCGGCATCGGTGAGTCGGCCCGCGCGGTGCTCGGGCTGCGGATCGCGCTGGACGGCCCGCAGGACGAGTCGGACGACACCCCCGCGACGGCCCGCTCGCGTGAGGAACTGGACGCCGAGGACGCCGCGATCGACGCCGGCGAGGAAGCGGCGCCGGAGGAACAGACGGGCCTGCGGCGGCCCACCACCCGTGCGGCCGTACAGGTCGCCGTCGGCTCCTCGCTGGCGATCGTGGGCGGTGAGCTGCTGTCCACGCAGCGCTGGTACTGGGCGGTGCTGACGTGCTGGATCGTCTTCCTCAACACCGCGTCGACGGGCGAGATCCTGGTCAAGGGGTATCGGCGGCTGCTGGGCACGGTGTTCGGCGTGGTGGCCGGAATCCTCCTGGCCGGGCTGGTCGGCAAGCACACGTGGACGGCGTTCGCCCTGGTCCTGGTGCTGATCTTCGCGATGTTCTACTCGGCGCCGCTGTCGTACACGCTGATGTCGTTCTTCGTCACCGCGATGCTGGGACTGTTGTACACGCTGCTGCACACCTACAGCCTCGACGTGCTCGTGCTGCGGATCGAGGAGACGGCGCTCGGCGCGACCTGCGGGGTGGTGGCGGCGGCGCTGGTCCTGCCGGTGCGGACGGACCGCCGTACGAACGAACTGCTCGGCACCGTGCTGGAGCGGCTGGCCGAGGTCACCGAGGCCGCGGTGGGCCAGCTCAGCGGGGGGCCGGCTGACGAGCTGCTGGACAAGGCGCGCGACCTGGACCAGGCGCTGGCCGATCTGCGGGCCGCGACCCAGCCGCTGATCCACCCGGTCACACCGCTGCGGACCCGGCGTCACACGGCCCGGTACGTGGTGGCGCTGCTGGAGACGTGCGCGTACCACGCGCGGACGCTGGCGGCGACCGCCGAGCTGCTGCCCACGCATCCCTCGATCGCGGCGGACCCGCGACTGCGCGGGGCGGCCGGGCGCACGGTGCGCAACATCGAGACCATCGCGGTGCGGGTCGCCGACGAGCACGCGGACGCGCAGGTCGAGACCGGGGCGAGCATCGCCTCCCTGCTGGGATCCGACGCCGGCACACCGCGCTACGGCCGCATCACCGACCGCGTGCTGCGGCATCTGGAGCGGCTGGACGAGGCCGTGGTGGGTCTCGCCCGGCCGCTGGGGGTGCCGGTGGCGGCGCCCACGGGGTGAGAGCCGTCCCCGGAGCCGCCCCCGGGGTACGGGCCCCTGCCCGTCAGAAGTCCGTGGGCAGCCCGCTCACCTCGGCGATGCCCCGCAGCTCCTCGGTCTGCTTGTGCCGGTCCCGGATGTAGTCGGCTATCTCGCCGAGGCGGACCGGGTCGGACGCGGTGGTGGCGTCCGTGACGATCCTGACCGGGCCGGTGTCGTCGACGTCGAGTTCGACCACTTCGTTGTCCAGGCGGCCGGTGACGGCGGTGGCGATGACGAGGGCCACCTCGTCACGGACCTCCTGGGGCAGTTCGTCGTTGGCGCCGGAGTCGAGCGCGAAGTCGAGGCTGGACAGGCGTTCCTCGTCGATCGCCTCGAGGACCGGTTCCACCGCGCGCATCAGAAGGCGGTAGTCCTCCGTGTCCATCCGGATGCGCAGGAGGTCCAGGTACGCGTCCACGGGCCGGCCGTCGCCATGCGGAATCTCGGAATCGCTCATTGGCATCGTGTTCCCCGCAGAACGCGGCTCAGACGCGTCGCCACCGAGCCATGGCGAACGAGAACACTCCGAAGAGCACCAGCCCGGCCGCGACGCAGACCAGCAGCCAGGGGCCGAGCGGGGTGTCGGCGAAGGTGCGCAGGGTGTCGTCCAGGCCCTTGGCCTTGTCGGGTTCGTAGTCGATGGCCGCGCGGACGGCGAAGATCCCGGCCACCGCGAACACCAGCCCGCGGGCGGCGCCGCCGGCCACGCCGGTGACGTCCACCAGTTGCCGCGTCCGCCGGCTCATCTGCCCCAGCCGGAGTTTGTCGTGGTACTTGCGCAGCACCGCGCGTACGGCGATCCAGCCGCCGGCCACGACGATCCCGATGCCGGCGGCGCCGACCAGCCACTGTCCGGCGGGTATCTCCAGGACCCTGGCCGTGGCGTCCCGGGACTGCTGGTCGCTGGATCCGCCGCTCTGGTGGCGGCTGAGGGCGAACGACAGCACCGAGTAGGCGACGAAGACGTAGAAGGCGAAGCGGACCGCCGCCATCAGCCGCTTGCGTGCGCTGCGGCCGTCCTTGCCGACCGAGCCGAAGAGCACTTCGGACAGCCGCCACAGCGCCATGCCGACGAGCCCGATGCCCAGCGCCCACAGCAGCACCGCGCCGAAGGGTTTCTGTGCCAGTTCCTGCAGGGCTCCCCCGCGGTCGGCCTGCCGCCCGGTGTCGCCGAAGGCGATCTGCAGGGCCAGCACTCCGACGAGCAGATAGATCACGCCCCGGGCGGCGAAACCCGCCCGTGCCGCCCCCTCGGTCACCGAACCCCGCGCCATCCGGCGGGCCCGGAACCGACCGCTCTGTGCCATCGCACTCGTGTTCATGTCGACCTCCCGGCAGTGCGGATGCCCCGGGTCGGCGTTCACACACCCTCCACAGCCCTCGGACCAGGAGATTCCGCTTCTAGCCGGCATATCGGCGGCGCCGCGGCGCCGCCTCCGTGGCCGGTCAGGACCGCCGGAACCGCGATCCGCGGCCGGCGCTGCCGAGGGCGTGCAGATGTTCCAGCGCGTCCAGGACCACGGTGCCGTCGTGCCAGGCGAGCCAGCGGCCCGCCTGGCCGCCGATGGCGTCGAGGGCCTTCGTCTGGGTCGTCGTCAGTCCGTCGAGGGGCCGGTCCAGGTGGGCCGAGACCATGCCGACGCACAGCCCGGACGCGGTCGTCAGGGGGACGCTGTGGCAGGCCCTGCTGCCCGCCGCGAGGATGGCCTGCCGGGCCGGTTCGGTGAACACCGGAGCACTCTCCACGTCGTGCACGGTGACCTGGGCGAGGTCCCGCGCCGCCTGCGCGCAGGACGTGCCGTCCTCGCCGACGTGGGCGAAGAAGTCGACGAAGTCGTCCGTGAGGCCGGTGTGCTGCTCGATGCGCAGCCCTCCCCGGGCCGGGTCGGCGAGCTGCACATTGCCCATGTCGGTGCCGACCACCGCCAGGGTGGTACGCAGTACGGCCTTCAGGACGGCACCGCGGCTGCCGGACCCGGAGCGGTGCGCCCGGGTGAAGGTCAGGTCGGGTTCCGGCCCGCGGACGCGTTCCGGGAACCACGGCCTCCCCGGCCCGTCCGGGCGCGGCGTGGTCACCAGCACACCGGCCAGCGTGCGCAGCTTGACGTTGTAGCGCTGTGACGCCCGCTGCATCAGCGCGAAGGCGCTCTCCCCGTCGGGCAGCGCGTAGCGCTCCTGCACGATGCCCTGCGCCTGTGAGATCAGCGGGCGGACGCGAGCCCGGGCCCGCAGGTCACGCAGCTCGGCGCGCAGGCGCTCCAGCTCGCCGTCGTCGGCCACTGGCCGGCGGGTTGTGGACATGGGGCTCCCGGAATCTCGATGGCTGTGACGTGAAACGGGCCCGGCCGCGGCTTGCGCCGTCGGCCGGGCTCTCGTTTCGATTCGCCTTCCCCGTCGTGTCAGCGGCACACGCTCATCAGGCGGGCTCCGGGGTGGGCATGCGCTGTGCGCTCGCCGGCGCGGGGGGCTCGGGGGCCGGCGCGGGTGCGGCGGCGAGCCACTGGCGGGCGGCTTCCAGGGCGCGCCGGACATCTCGGGTGCCGGTCGACACGCACAGCGTGTACGCCAGGTCGCGTGCCCTGGCATCCAGCTCCCCCGGTCCGCGGGCGCCCTCGGCGCCCGTCAGGGCCTCGTACTCGTCGACGAGTCGGCGCAGCACGGCGGGGTGGGGCCTCAGCATGGTCGTTCGCTCCTCGTGGGGTCGGATGGTCAGGCCGTCGTGGAGGGGCCGCTGCCCCGGTTGCCCGTCCGCTGCCCCAGGACCTCGTCGCGCACCCGGGCGCAGCTGCGGCTGATGAGGCGGGAGACGTGCATCTGGGAGATGCCGAGGTGGTCGGCGATGCGGCTCTGGGTCATGTCCTCGAAGAAGCGCATGTAGAGGATGGCCCGTTCGCGTTCCGGCAGACGGCGCAGGCCTTCCTTGGCGGACTCGCGGTCCACGACGATGTCGTATGAGGAGTCGGCCGCGCCGAGCGTGTCCGCGAGGCTGTATCCGTCGTCGTCGGCCGAGAGCTCGGCGTCCAGCGACAGGGTGCTGAAGCTGTCCAGCGCCTCGAGCCCGGCGCTGACCTCTTCCTCGGTCAGGCCGGTGTGGGTGGCGAGGTCCGCCACGGAGGGCTCGGGGCTGCCCGGGTTCTGGGTGAGTTCGCGGCGTGCCACCCGCACCTTGTTGCGCAGTTCCTGCACACGGCGGGGAACTCGCAGGGCCCACATGCGGTCCCGGAAGTGCCGCTTGACCTCACCGGTGATGGTGGGGACGGCGTAACTCTCGAAGGCACCCCGGCTCGGGTCGAACCGGTCGATGGCCTTGACCAGGCCCAGCGCGGCGACCTGCCGGAGATCCTCGATCGACTCCCCGCGGTCGCGGAAGCGGCCGGCGATGCGGTGGGCCATGGGCAGCCACAGGGTGACCAGTTCGTCGCGGACGGCCTCCCGCTCGGGGCCCTCGTCCAGTTCCGCCATCCGGGCGAAGAGGGCCGCTGTGTCGGGGGCGTCGTCGTGACGCCGCCGGGTGGCGGTGGTCGTCGTTTCGGCCGTGCCGGGACGATGGGTGGGCGTTTCGATGAGCATGCGGATTCGCTCCTGAACGGTGGTATCAGGGACTGACCGCGGGAAGGGTGCTGCCCGGATACGCCTGGAGGCCTCCGGGGCAGTACTACCGCTCCCGCTGGCGCGCCTCCGGTCCGAAGCACGAAATTGCGTCTGCCCTGGCCCTGGGGGAACAAACTCCGCTTTGCAGTGCAATTTGTTGGGCACCGCTCGCGGGTGGTCAGGACAGGGGTACGACGGCTGTGATGCACTTGCCCCCGGCAGGCAGATCCGACACCCGCACATCGCGGGAGAGCCGGCAGACGATGGGCCAGCCGTGGCCGCCGTGCCGCAGCCGTCCGTGAGGATCGGTGCGGGGCATGGTCACGGGCAGGGCGTCGCTGCGGTCGCTCACCGAGAGGCGTACACCGGGGCCGTCGACGTCCACCTGGAAGTCGGTCACACCGCCACCGTGCAGAATCGCGTTGGTCGTCAGTTCCGATACGACGAGCAGGGCGTCGGACAGGGCGTCCGTGTCGCACGGGGTGTGTGTGGCCCGGCAGCGTTCGGCCACGGCTCGCTCCACCGCTCGGCGCGCCTCGGCGGGTTTGCCGGGCCGGGTGCGGTGGGCGCCGGGCGGCCCGAGTACGGATTCGATCATGTGCTCGTCGCACATTCTGCAGCTCCCTGACAGCACGAACGGATACCGGGTCCGCACCGCGTACCGGGCGCCCGCACGGGGTCTGCCCGGGGTCCACGGACCCACTGCTTGCTCCACCTGACACGGCGTTCGGGACGCGCACCGCGCGAGCGCCGCGGTCATACTCTTCGGCTCACCTTTCCCCGCATCTGCAAACCTCGGGTGCGGCCGGAAGACCCGAAAACACCTCGAACGGTCGTGGGCCGGTGCCATCTCCGGCCGCTGGGCGGGTACGCGGTGTGCATGACCGATGTGGTGGATTCGGACGAGCTGCTGCGGCGTATCCGGCGTGCGAGGGATTGCGCGGTGCGGGAGGAACGGACGTGGCGGACCAGGAGCGAGGAGCTGGACGCGACCGACCCGCAGGGGGCCCGGGACGCGACCGTGCGGCAGATGTCCTACGAGGCGGTGCTGCGGGTGCTGGACGAGATCGTGACTCCGGGCAGGCACGTGCCGGAGCACTGACCGGGCGGAGGCCGGTGCCCGTGCGGGCGGTGCCCCGCTGCCCGGCGTCATCGACCTCACCGGACTCGGGATCACGGGCTTCCAGGCGACGGACTGGCTGCGGGAGCACCGGCACATCGACGCCCACCTGGTGGACCACCGCCGCATCAGCGCGCGGATCACCCAGGGCGACGACCGGGAGACCACCGGGCAGCTGCTGAAGGCGCTGCGGGACCTCGCGCGCGGCGCGCCCGACCTGCCCAGGGCGCCGCGGGTGGAGGTGCCGTCCCCGGCGGCGCTGCGGATGGAGCAGGCGGTGCTCCCCCGGGACGCCTTCTTCGGTCCGGCCGAGTCCGTGCCGGCGGCCGAGGCGGCGGGGCGGACCGCTGCCGAGATCATCACGCCATATCCCCCGGGCATCCCCGCGGTCCTCCCGGGCGAGCGCCTGACGGATCCGGTGCTCGCGTACCCGCGGTCGGGGGCTCGACGTGGGCCTGAACCTGCCCGACCCGGAGGACCCTGTGCTGGAGACGATCCGGGTGCTCGCGGAGTGACCCGGAAGTGAGACGGGTCACGCAACCGGGCCCCGGCTGCGCGCACACCCTCTAGATGGTTTACCGTTCATTCATACGTGGTGACGGAGTCGACCCCTTGTCCTCCGTGCGTCACCGCAGTACGGCCCTGGCTGGTCTCCCCCGTCCAGCCAGGGCTTTTTCATGCCCGGACGGTCCGTCACAAGAAGTCTCGTACGCCGAGGTGCCCAAGGCCCCACCAGCGGCTGAAATGGGATTGGGGACAGCACCGCAGTCGACCGCCCGGCGAGGAGCTCCGCATGACCAAAGCGATCAAACTCCTGACCGCCCTGCCTCCGCCGCAACGGCAGCGCCTGATGACGCTCGCCCGGGAGGTGTCCTTCCCCGAGGACGCCCGGATCTTCGAGGCGGACGGCCCGGCCGACCGCTTCTGGGTCATCCGCTCCGGCGCCGTCTCCCTGGACCAGCAGGTGAACTCTCTGCAGCGGGTGACCGTGGCCAGCCTCGGCGCGGGCGACCTGCTCGGCTGGTCATGGCTGTTCCCGCCGTACACCTGGGACTTCGGCGCGGTGGCCTTCAGTCCGGTGCGGGCCTACGAGTTCGACGCGCAGGCCGTACTGAACCTGTGCGAGGAGGAGCCGGAGCTCGGGGTGATGCTGGTGCGCAACGTCGCCGAGGTGCTCGCGCACCGGCTGGAGATGACCCGGGGCAAGCTGATGGAGCAGTACACCCTGCACCGGCGGGGGGCGCTGTGAGACGTCAGACGCGGTAGCGCCGCAGCGCCGGGACGGCAGCGGCCAGCACCAGCATCACCGCGACGACCAGGAACCCACCGCCCGCGACGGCGGTGCGGGGACCGAAGGCGGAACCCGCGGTGCCGTGCAGCACGTCGGCCAGACGGGGGCCGCCCGCCACGACGACGGTGAACACCCCCTGCATGCGCCCGCGCATCTCGTCGGTGGCGGCGGACAGCAGGATCGCCCCGCGGAAGACCATGGAGACCATGTCGGCCACCCCGGCCAGGGCGAGGAACGCCACCGCGACCCAGAGGTTGCGGCTCAGCCCGAAGCCCGCGACGGCCGCACCCCAGGCGGCCACCGCCCCGATCACCATCCAGCCGTGCCGCCGGGCCCGGGAGAAGGTGCCGGAGAACAGCCCGCCCAGCACGGCGCCGATGGGGATCGCCGCGAACAGCAGACCCAGCGCGAGGCCTTCGCCGTACGGGGCGTAGGTCTGGGAGGCGAGCTGCGGGAACAGGGCGCGGGGCATGCCGAGGACCATGGCGATGATGTCGGCGAGGAACGACAGCAGCAGCACCGTGTGCCCGGAGATGTAGCGAAAACCGGCGGCGATCTCCTTCACGCCCGCGCGCCGCACCGCCGTGCCGGCCAGGGGCGGCAACGATGGCAGCCGGTACACCGCCCACACCGTCACGCACAGGGCCAGGGCGTCGATGAGGTACAGCTCGGGCAGCCCGATGACGGGGATGAGAGCGCCGGCGAGCAGCGGTCCCGCCACCTGCCCGGTCTGCATCACGGTCGAGCCGAGGGCGCCCGCGGCGGGCAGCTCGTCCTCGGGGACCAGCCGGGCTATGGAGGCGTTGCGGGCCGGCGCGTTGAGGCCCCAGAAGGCCTGCTGCACGGCGAGCAGCAGCATGAGCGCCCCCACCGACTCCAGGCCCACGAAGGCCTGGAGCCAGAACAGCAGCGAGGTGACGGCGATGCCGCTGTTGGTGATCAGCAGCAGCTTGCGCCGGTCCATGGTGTCGGCGATCGCCCCGCCCCACAGCGCGAACACGATCAGGGGCACGAGCCCCGCCAGGCTCGCGGCGCCGACCCACGCCGAGGAGCCCGTGATGTCGTAGATCTGCTTGGGGACCGCGACGGCGGTGAGCTGGCTGCCGACGGCCGTGACGATGGTCGACCCCCACAGCCGCCGGTAGGCGGAGCGGCGCAGGGGGCGGGTGTCCATGGCCCAGCGCCGCCAGCCGCGCCGCCGGGGCGCCTGCGGATCGGGGTCCCGCTCTTCGGTCGTGCTCTCGCTCGTGTCCACGCGCCGCTTCCTCGATGCTCGCTACATCTTTCAGGCGGGGATCACTATCGCACCAGCCGGTCCGGCCACCGCGGCCGAGGTGTCAGCTTCCGACGATGAGCACGGCGCCGAGCACGATCATCGTGGCGGCGACCAGGCCGTCCAGTACGCGCCAGGCAGCCGGCTTGGCGAGGAAACGGCCGAGCATCCGGGCGCCGAACCCGAGGGCGGTGAACCAGCACAGGCTGGCCAGGACCGCGCCGAGGCCGAAGGTCCAGCGCAGCTCGCCGTGGTCGGCCGCGACGGAGCCCAGCAGGAAGACGGTGTCGAGGTAGACGTGCGGGTTGAGCCAGGTCATCGCCAGGCAGGTGAGCACGGCCCGGCGCATCGATCCGGCCGCCTCCCCCTCCGTGCGCAGCGCGTCACCGCCGGGCCGCAGCACCCGGCGGGCGGCCAGCGCACCGTAGACCAACAGGAACGCGCCGCCGACCCAGCCGACCACGGTCAGGGCGGCCGGCCACTTCACCACCACCGCGCCGACCCCGCCGACGCCGAGCGCGATCAGCGCCGCGTCCGACAGGGCGCAGATGGCGACCACGGCGAGGACGGCCTGGCGGCGGATCCCCTGGCGCAGGACGAAGGCGTTCTGGGCGCCGATGGCGACGATGAGGGACAGTCCGGTGCCGAAACCGGCGGCGCCGGCGGTGAAGGTGCTGGTCATGGCGTCGACGCTACGGAGGCGCCCCATCCGGGTCCAGCTAAAGATTCTTACGTATCATTAGCACGTGTGATGATGACCGATCTGCCGCTGGACCAGGTGCGGACCCTGCTCGCCGTCGTGGACGAGGGGACGTTCGACGCGGCGGCGGCCGCGCTGCATGTGACGCCGTCGGCGATCAGCCAGCGGGTGAAGGCGCTGGAGCAGCGCACGGGCCGGGTCCTGCTGCTGCGGACCAAGCCGGTGCGGCCGACCGAGTCGGGTGAGGTGCTGGTGCGGCTGGCCCGCCAGGTGGCACGGCTGGAGCACGACGCCTACACGGAGCTGGGGCTGGCCGACAGCGGGGAGCCGATCCGGGTGTCGGTCGCGGTGAACGCGGACTCGCTGGCCACCTGGTTCCTGCCCGTGCTCTCGCGTGTGCCGCAGGAGCCGCGGCTCTGCTTCGAGTTGCGCCGCGAGGACGAGGACCACACGGCGGCCCTGCTGCGGGAGGGCGTGGTGATGGCCGCGGTGACCTCGTCGCCGGACCCGGTGCCGGGCTGCTCCGTGCGGTCGCTCGGGCGGATGCGCTACCTGCCCGTGGCCGCGCCGGGCTTCGCCGCGCACCACCTCCGCGGGCCATGGGAGCAGGTGCTCACGGCGGTGCCCGTGGTGGTGTTCGACCGGCGTGACGGCTTCCAGGACGGTTTCGTCCGCCGGCTCACCCGGGGGCGGAGCGGCGCGAGCGCGCTGCGGCACTACGTGCCGACCTCGGAGGGGTTCGTCGAGGCCGTCGCCGCCGGGCTGGGGTGGGGCCTGGTGCCGGAGCCCCAGGCGGATCCGCTGCTGCGCGACGGCCGGCTCGTAGGCATCGCCCCGGGCCGCGCGGTCGACGTGCCGCTGTACTGGCAGCAGTGGAAGCTCGACTCGCCGGCGCTGGCGCAGGTGGCGGACACGGTGACGGCGACGGCGGCCGAGACACTGCGGGCCTGACACCTCAGCCGCGGATGCCCTCCAGCCGGGCCGCCGCGCTGTCCAGCAGCATCTCCAGAGCCGTCGGGTAGGCGCTGGTGAGCATCCGGGTGGCGAGCAGGGGGGCCGCCTCGGCGATGCGGGGATGGGTGGTGGCGGGCAGACGGGCGTACGTCGAGCGCCACATGTCCTCGTCGGCGTGCAGCGAGTCGCTGGGCAGGGCCAGCGAGGCGGCGTCCAGCGCGGCGAAGGCCAGGGTCTGGTCGATGAAGGCGTGGTAGATGCGCACGGTGTCGGGCAGGGGGAAGCCGGCCGTGCGCAGGAGGTCCAGGACGGCCTCGTCCGCGGCCAGCTCGTGCGCCCGGCCCGTGACGCGGTTGGTGGTGAGCAGGGCGGCCTGCGGATGGGCGAGGTACGCGGCGTGGACGCGCAGCCCGAAGGAGCGCAGGTCCGCCCGCCACTCCCCCGTGGGCCGCCAGCCCTGAAGGGCCTGGCCGATGAGCGCGTCGCCGATGGCGAGGGTCAGGTCGTCCATGCCGCGGAAGTACCGGTAGAGCGTGCTCGGGTCGGCGTCCAGGGCGAGGCCCAGCCGGCGGGCCGTCAGTCCCGCGCTGCCGTGTTCGCGCAGCATGCGCAGCGCGGTCTCGACGATCAGCTCCTCGGACAGCACGGTGCCGCTCTTGGTGGGCCGGCGACGGCGGCGTTTCTCCTCGGGCACCACGGGCTTGGGCACGACGTCTCCCTCCTTATGCCAACGCCATTGACCTTATGACACGGGGCGGCGTTTCATCTCTGCAAGGACGCGTCACTTTCTTCGCAAATAGGGAGTTTCTGTCATGCGTGTACTGCTCGTGGGTGCCGGTGGTGTGGGCGGGGCGATCACCCGGATCGCGGCCCGGCGGCCCTTCTTCGAGGCGATGGTGGTGGCGGACTACGACCCGGACCGGGCCGAGGCGGCGGTCGCGGCCCTGGACGGCGACGCGCGGTTCACCGCGGAGCAGGTGGACGCGGCCGACGAAGCGGCCGTGGCCCGGCTGCTCCAATGGCATCGCTGCGACGTCCTGCTCAACGCCACCGACCCCCGCTTCGTGATGCCCCTGTTCCGCGCGGCCCGCGCCGCGGGCGCCACCTATCTCGACATGGCGATGTCGCTGTCCCGCCCGCACGCCGAGCGTCCCTACGAGGAGTGCGGGGTCAAGCTCGGCGACGAGCAGTTCACGCAGGCCGCCGACTGGGAGAAGGAGGGGCTCCTCGCTCTCGTCGGCATGGGCGTGGAGCCGGGTCTGTCGGACGTCTTCGCGCGGTACGCCGCCGACGAACTCTTCGACGAGATCGAGGAGATCGGCATCCGCGACGGCGCGAACCTGACCGTCGACGGCTACGACTTCGCGCCCTCGTTCAGCATCTGGACCACCATCGAGGAGTGCCTCAACCCGCCGGTCGTCTACGAGACGGGCAAGGGCTGGTTCACCACCGAACCGTTCAGCGAGCCCGAGGTCTTCGACTTCCCCGAGGGCATCGGCCCGGTGGAGTGCGTGAACGTGGAGCACGAGGAGGTGCTGCTCGTCCCGCGTTGGGTCGACGCCCGCCGGGTGACCTTCAAGTACGGCCTGGGCCGGGAGTTCGTCGAGACGCTGAGGACGCTGCATCTGCTGGGCCTGGACCGCACCGACCCGGTGACCGTGCCCGGGCCGGACGGGTCGGTGAAGGTCTCGCCACGGGACGTGGTCGCCGCGTGCCTGCCCGACCCGGCCACCCTCGGCGAGCGGATGCACGGCAAGACGTGTGCGGGCACCTGGGTGCGGGGCGTGAAGGACGGCGAGCCGCGCGAGGTGTACCTGTACCACGTGGTCGACAACCAGTGGTCGATGGCGGAGTACGGCTCCCAGGCGGTGGTGTGGCAGACGGCGATCAACCCCGTCGTCGCGCTCGAACTCCTCGCCACGGGCGGCTGGTCCGGTGCGGGCGTGCTCGGCCCGGAGGCCTTCCCGGCCCGGCCGTTCCTGGACCTGCTGACGGACTACGGCTCCCCCTGGGGCATGCGGGAGCAGTGAACGACTATCCGGGAACGCCCTGTTTCAGCGCGCATCGACAGGTCACCCGAAAAGGAGTAAGCAGACGAGAGAGCACGTTTCTACTGCGATGCAGGTGACTTCGATGGACAACTGGCGAGACCACGCTGCCTGTCGGCACGAGGACCCCGAGCTCTTCTTCCCGATCGGCACCTCCGGCCCGGCTCTGTTGCAGACGGAGCAGGCCAAGGCGGTGTGCCGACGGCGCTGCCCTGTGCAGGAGCAGTGTCTGCAATGGGCCCTGGACACGGGGCAGTCCATCGGCGTGTGGGGCGGGACGAGCGAGAACGAACGGCGTGCGCTGAAGCGCCGCACGGCCGCCCGCCGCCGCTCCGGCTGACATCGGCCCGCACCCCTGGGGATGCTCGCTGCACCGCAGCGGTCCCCAGGGGTGCGTGCGTCCGGCCGGGGTTAGGCTCGCGGCACGTATCCGTGTCGCCGCGGAAAGGAGCCGACCATGAGCGTGCGCGTGCGCCGCGTCTACGATGCCGCCGAGCCGGAGGACGGGGTGCGGGTGCTGGTCGACCGGCTGTGGCCGCGCGGGCTGGCGAAGGACGCGGCCCGGGTGGACGAGTGGCCGAAGGCGCTCACCCCGTCGACGGAGCTGCGCCGCTGGTACCACACGGGCGAGGGCTCGTACGAGGAGTTCGCCGAGCGGTACGAGGCGGAGCTCGCCGCCGACGAGGCCGCCGAGGCGCTCGACAGCGTGCGTGATCTGGCCCGCAAGGGCGACGTGACCCTGCTGACCGCGTCGAAGACGCCGGAGCAGAGCCACGCCACCGTGCTGGTCCGCCTCCTCGAAGGCTGAGAAGCGGGGCCCCGGTCCGTCAGGCGGTCTGCTTCGCCGCCGCCCGGCCCGCCGCCCGGCCCGAGAAGAGGCAGCCGCCGAGGAAGGTGCCCTCCAGGGCGTTGTAGCCGTGGACGCCGCCGCCGCCGAAGCCGGCGACCTCGCCGGCCGCGTACAGCCCCTCGACCGGCTTGCCGTCGGTCCCGAGGGCGCGGGAGTCCAGGTCGGTCTGGATGCCGCCGAGGGTCTTGCGGGTGAGGACGTGCAGCTTGACGCCGATCAGCGGGCCGGCCGCCGGGTCGAGGATGCGGTGCGGGGTGGCGACCCGGCCGAGGCGGTCGCCGATGTAGCGGCGGGCGTTGCGGATGCCCTGTACCTGGGCGTCCTTGGCGTAGGGGTTGGCGATCTGCAGGTCGCGGGCCTCGATCTGGCGCTTGATCCCGGCCGCGTCGAGGAGCGGCTTGTCGGTGAGTTCGTTCATCTTCGCGACGAGCTGCTCGACGGTGGACGCGGTCACGAAGTCGGCGCCCTTGCGCAGGAACGCGTCGACCGGGCCGGGCGCGCCCTTGCCGAGGATGCGCTCCTTGAGGAAGCCGGCGCGGTCCTTGGCGGTGATGTCGGGGTTCTGCTCGGAGCCCGACAGGGCGAACTCCTTCTCGATGATCTTCTGCGTGAGGATGAACCAGGAGTGGTCGTACCCGGCGATGTCCTCGGTGGTGCGCAGATGCTTCAAAGTGCCGAGGGTGTCGTAGCCGGGCAGGTACGGCCCGGGCAGGCGGCGGCCGAGGGCGTCGAACCACATGGAGGACGGTCCGGGCAGGATGCGGATGCCGTGGCCGGGCCAGATCGGGTCCCAGTTCTGCAGGCCTTCGGTGTAGTGCCACATGCGGTCGCGGTTGACCAGCCGGACGCCCGCCTCGGCGCTGATGTCGAGCATCCGCCCGTCGACGTAGGCGGGGACGCCGGTGACCATCTCGCGTGGCGGGGTGCCGAGGCGCTCGGGCCAGTAGCGGCGGACGATGTCGTGGTCGGCGCCGATGCCGCCGCTGGTGACGATGACGGCCTGGGCGGTGAGTTCGAACTCGCCGATCGCGTCGCGGCTGGAGGCGACGCCCCGGGGTGAGGGGTCCTCGGCCAGGACCGTGCCGCGCACGCCCCGGGCGCTGCCGTCCTCGACGACGAGCGCGTCGACGCGGTGACGGTGGTGGAAGGTGAGCAGCCCGTCGCGGGCGGCCTGTTTGGCGTAGTGGACGAACGGTTCGACGACACCGGTGCCGGTGCCCCAGGCGACATGGAAGCGGGGCACGCTGTTGCCGTGCCCGTGCGCGGTGAGGTCGCCCCGCTCGGCCCAGCCGACGGTGGGCAGGAACGTGATGTGGTGTCCGTCGAGCCAGGAGCGCTTCTCCCCCGCCGCGAACTCGACGTAGGCACGGGCCCAGCGCACGGCCCAGGAGTCCTCGTCCTCGAGCCGGTCGAAGCCCGCGCTGCCCCGCCAGTCGCTCCAGGCGAGGTCGAAGGAGTCCTTGATGCCCAGGCGGCGCTGCTCGGGCGAGTCGACGAGGAACAGCCCGCCGAAGGACCAGAAGGCCTGGCCGCCGAGGTTGCTCGCGTTCTCCTGGTCGACGAGGGCGACCCGCCGGCCCCTGCTGGTCAGTTCGTGCGCCGCGACCAGGCCGGCGAGACCCGCTCCGACGACGATGACATCGGCATCCATGGCGACCGTTCCCTTCTTCAGTTCTTCGTGTGATCGAGGGTGCCGCTGCCATCGGTCAGCAGGGCCGTGAGCAGTTGCTTCAGCCAGGCGCGGGCGTGATCCAGGTCCCGGTCCAGCAGCAGTTGCGCGGTGACGCCGTCGTACGCGGCCACCACGGCGTGCGCTGCGCCGTCCGTGTCCCCCAGTACGGCGGGCAGTGCGGTGTGCCCGCGGGCCCGGCCCAGCCGCTCGGCGATGGCCCGCCGCAGCCGCGCGCGGTGTTCCAGCAGGCTGCGCGCCACCTCCGGGTCGCGGGCGGCATGCACGAGGAAGTCCGTCTTCACCAGGAGCCAGTCGCGGTCGAGCAGCAGCACGTCGGTGACGCGGTCCACGGCGGCGGGCACGTCGAGGTCGGGCCCGTCGAGGGCGAGGGCGCCGGAGACCTGCTCGGCGATCAGGTCGGCCCGCTCGCGGTAGAGGGCGAAGAAGAGCTCGTCGAGGCTGGAGAAGTTGGAGTAGAAGGCCCCCCTGCTGTAGCCCGCGGCCTCACAGACCTCCTCGATCGAGACATGCCCGAAGCCCTTGGCCGCGAACACGGAGAACGCCGCGTCCAGGAGATTGGCGCGGGTGTGGACACGTCGCCTCGTCACGCGCCCTGCACTTCCCTCCACAGCCATGCCCGGCCCTCCTTTCGATACAGGACTGTATTGGATACACCGATGTATCGAAAGAGCGAGTCGTTCATGGAACATACTTTCGATTAAGAGATATGCTGACTGCATGCACCTCCAGGGCTCCCTCTTCGACCAGGCCGACGAGCTCCGCCTCGGCTCTCTGGACGGGATCAGCCGCACCCACCTCGGCTTCGGCGCCTGGCTGGACACGCTGCCCGGCTGGCTCGGCGGCTCGGACGAACTGTTCGAACGACTGGCCGCCGAGGTCCCGTGGCGGGCGGAACGGCGCAAGATGTACGACAGCGTCGTCGACGTCCCCCGCCTGCTCGCGTTCTACGGCGCGGACGACCGGCTGCCGCACCCGGTACTGGCCGAGGCACGCGACGCGTTGAGCGCCCACTACGGCGAGGAGCTGGGCGAGCCGTTCGCCACCGCCGGGCTGTGCTACTACCGCGACGGCCGGGACAGCGTCGCCTGGCACGGCGACCGGATCGGACGCGGGGCGCGCGAGAACACGATGGTCGCGATCCTGTCGGTCGGAGCCCCCCGTGACCTGCTGCTCCGCCCGCTGCGAGGCGGCCGGGACACGGTGCGCCGCCCGCTGGGCCACGGGGACCTCGTCGTGATGGGCGGCTCCTGCCAGCGCACCTGGGAGCACGCGATCCCCAAGAGCGCCCGGGCGACGGAACCGCGCATCAGCATCCAGTTCCGTCCGCACGGCGTGCGCTGAGGACCTACCGAACGCCCCTGCCGCACGGCGTGCGCCGAGCGCGTACCGAACGCCCCTGCCGCACCGCTCCGTTGCGGCGGACCCGGCGATTCCGTCCGCCGCGGAATCTGCTTTTCTTCTCCCGTCGGGCCGGTAACCGAGACCACGCGAGGCGGGCGATCATGCGGGCGGACGTACAGCAAGTCGCGGACGGCACCTACCTGGTGCACGGTTCGAACACCAACTGGGTGATCCTCACGGAGGGGGACGCCGTCACACTGGTCGACACCGGTTACCTCGGTGACCGGGAGCAGGTCCTCGCCTCGCTCGCGCAGGTGGGCAGCTCCCCGGAGGCGGTAGCCGGCGTGCTGATCACCCACGCGCACAACGACCATCTGGGCAGCGCGGAGTACCTGCGCGCCACGTACGGCACGCCCGTCCTCCTGCACGAGGCCGAAGTGCCGCACGCACGCCGGGAGTTCCTGCACCAGGTGTCCGTCGGGACGGTGCTGAGGAACGGCTGGCGGCCGGGCGTCCTGCCGTGGGTGGTGCACGCGCTGCGCTCGGGCGGCACGACCCCCGTCCCGGTGACGGCTCCGCGGGCGTTCCCGATGGCGGGCGCGCTGGACCTGCCCGGACGACCGGTACCGGTGCACACCCCGGGTCACACCGACGGACACTGCGCCTACCACCTGCCCGGCACCGGGGTGCTGATCTCCGGTGACGCCCTGGTCAGCGGGCACCCCACCTCGCGGGTCGAGGGGCCGCAGCTGCTGCCGGACATGTTCGACCACGAGCGGCCCCGCGCCCTGGCCTCCCTGGACGTCCTGGCGGAGCTGGAGGGCGAGCTGCTGCTCCCCGGGCACGGGCCGGTGCACCGCGGGCCGGTGCGGGACGCCGCTCGACTTGCCCGGGAACGCGCCCTCTAATCTGATGTGACGATCGGCGGCGAGACAAGGACACCCGGCCCATGGCACTGCAGATCAGCGCGACCAATCCCGAGCACCCCGCGCTCTTGCTGGAACTGCCGTGGAACGTGCCTCTGGAGGAGTGGCCACAGGAGTACCTGGTGCCACTGCCGCGCGGCATCTCCCGGCACGTGGTGCGCTACTCCCGGGCAGGCGACGAGGTGATCGCCGTGAAAGAGCTGGCCGAGCGGCCCGCGCTGCGCGAGTACGACATGCTGCGCGACCTCGACCGCCTCGGCATCCCGTCGGTGGACCCGCTGGCCGTGGTCACCGGCCGCACCGACGACAGCGGCGCCCCGCTGGAGAGCGTCCTGGTCACGCGGCACCTGGGCGGCTCGATGCCGTACCGCTCGATGTTCGAGACGACCATGCGGCCCGCCACCATGCACCGGCTGATGGACGCGCTCGCCGTGCTCCTGGTGCGCCTGCACCTGGCCGGGTTCGCCTGGGGCGACTGCTCGCTGTCCAACACCCTCTTCCGGCGCGACGCGGGCGCCTACGCCGCGTATCTCGTGGATGCCGAGACCGGTGACCTGCACCCGCAGCTCAGCACGGGGCAGCGGGAGTACGACCTCGATCTCGCCCGCGTGAACATCAGCGGGGAGCTGCTGGACCTGGAGGCGTCCGGGGCCCTGCACCCGTCCGTGGACCCGATCGAGTTCGGCATGGAGATCTGCGCCCGCTACCGCGGCCTGTGGGACGAGCTGACCCGGGCCTCCGTCTACCCGGCCGGCAAGTACCACTACATAGAACGCCGGATCCGCCGCCTGAACGACCTCGGCTTCGACGTCGCCGAGATGCAGATCGAGCACGCCTCGAACGGCGACACGGTCAGCTTCGTGCCCAAGGTCGTCGACGCGGGCCACCACCAGCGCCAGCTGCTGCGCCTGACCGGTCTCGACACCGAGGAGAACCAGGCACGGCGGCTGCTGAACGACCTGGAGAGCTGGATGGCGACCCAGGACGACTACGCGCCGGGTGACCCTCCCCCAAGTTCTCGGCTTCGCTCGAACAGGGGGGACCTCCATGGGGCCCGCCCCGAGGTGCTGGCCCACCGCTGGGTGCGGGAGGTCTTCCGGCCGACCGTGCGGGCCGTGCCGCTCGAACTGCGCGGTGCGATGGACCCGGCGGAGATCTACCACCAGCTCCTGGAACACCGCTGGTACATGTCCGAGCAGGCCCAGCACGACATCGGCCTGGACGCGGTGGTCGAGGACTACATCCGGAACATCCTGCCCAAGGCCCGCAAGACGTTGCAGCCGACCGCGGAGTGAGGGGCCGGTGCCCTCACGCGTGGGGCACCACCGCCACGGGGCAGTCCGCGTGGTGCAGCATTCCGTGGGCCACCGAGCCGATGCGGGCCCCGACGGCCGTGCGGTGGGCCCGGCGGCCTACCACCATCAGCTGGGCCGTCCCGGCCACCGACAGCAGCACCTGGCTCGCGCTGCCCATCTCCACGTGCTCCTCGACCGGCACGTCGGGGAAGCGTTCCCGCCACGGCCGGACCGCGGCGGCCAGGCTCTTCCGCTCGTACGGCTCCAGTCCCCCGGCCTCGTCGAGGAGCTTCAGCGAGCCCGGGCTGTAGGCGAAGACGGGCGGCAGATTCCAGGCGCGTACGACCCGCACGGCCGCCCCGCGCGCGGCGGCCGTCTCGAAGGCGAAGCGCAGCGCGTCGGCGCTGTCCTCCGGGTCGCCCTGCTGACCCACGACGACCTCCCGCCCGGCGGCCTCGGACGAGGCCTGGTCGCCGGCCCGGACGAGCACCACGGGCCGGGTGGTCGCGGCGATCACCTGCTGGCCGACCGATCCGAGCAGGAACCCGACGATGCGGCCGTGCCCGCGCGAGCCGAGGACCAGCATCTCGGCGTCCGCCGCGGCGGCCACCAGGGTGTCGGCCACCGGGCCCTCGACGACATCGGTGGTCACCGCGAGGTCCGGATGCCGCTCGGTGACACTCCCGACGGCCTCGGTCACCGCGCCGTGCACCCACTCGGCCTGGCTGTCCGCGTCCCCGGCGACGCCCGCCTCGACCACCTCCTGGGAGTGGACCCGCCAGGCGTGCACCACCCGGAGCGCCAGGCCGCGCCGCACCGCCTCCCTCGCCGCCCACGCCAGGGCGGCGAGGCTCTCCTGCGATCCGTCGACCCCTGCGGTGATCGGGCGTGTCATCCGGCTGTCTCCCCTCGTCGGAAATCACCACGTGCTCATGATCAGTCTTCACTACACTGCGCGCATGTCACTCGCGTGGGAACAGGTCATGGTGGACTCGGCCGATCCCGAGGCCCTCGGGCGCTGGTGGGCCGAGGCTCTGGGCTGGGTGGTGGTGAACGACGAACCCGACGAGTTCGAGATCCGGCCCGCCCCCGACCGGACGCCGGGACTGCTCTTCACTTCGGTGCCGGAGCGTAAGACGATCAAGAACCGTCTCCACCTCGATTTCCGGCCCGACGACCAGAAGGCCGAGGTGGCGCGGCTGCTGGCGCTCGGTGCGCGGCACGCCGACATCGGGCAGGGCGAGCAGCCGTGGGTGACGCTCGCCGACCCGGAGGGCAACGAGTTCTGCGTGCTGGGGGCCTTCCACAGCTGATCCCCGTATCCGGGCGCCGCTCGGCGATCGAACATACGATGGGCGGAGGTCGGCGCGGTGCTCCGGGGCGCCGTGCCGTGAGTCGACCGCCCGGTGTGGGGGACGTATGGCACAGGCCGCCGATACGGCGCGGACCGTCATCATGACCGTGGACGACGACCCGGGTGTCTCCCGGGCCGTGGCCCGGGACCTGAGGCGGCGGTACGGCGCGTCGTACCGGATCGTGCGGGCGGAGTCCGGCGCGTCCGCGCTGGACGCGCTGCGCGAGCTGAAGCTGCGCGGCGATCTCGTGGCCGTGATCCTGGCCGACTACCGGATGCCGCAGATGAACGGCATCGAGTTCCTCGAACAGGCGCTGGACGTCTACCCGGGCGCGCGGCGCGTGTTGCTGACCGCGTACGCGGACACGAACGCCGCGATCGACGCGATCAACGTCGTCGACCTCGACCACTACCTCCTGAAGCCGTGGGACCCGCCCGAGGAGAAGCTGTACCCGGTCCTCGACGATCTGCTCCAGGCCTGGCGGACCAGTGACTTCCGGCCCGTGCCCAGCACCAAGGTCGTGGGGCACCGGTGGTCGTCGCGCTCCTCGGACGTGCGGGAGTTCCTGGCCCGCAACCAGGTGCCGTACCGCTGGTACTCCGCCGACGAGCCGGAGGGGCGGCGGCTGCTAGCCGCGGCCGGCGAGGACGGGATGCGGCTGCCGGTGGTGATCACGCCGGACGGGACCCCGCTGGTCGAGCCGGAGGCCGTGGACCTCGCCGCCCGGGTCGGTCTGGCGACGACGCCGACGGCCGACTTCTACGACCTGGTCGTCATCGGCGGCGGCCCGGCCGGGCTCGGCGCGGCGGTCTACGGCGCCTCCGAGGGGCTGCGGACCGTGCTGGTGGAGCGGTCGGCGACCGGCGGGCAGGCGGGGCAGAGCTCGCGCATCGAGAACTACCTGGGCTTCCCCGACGGCGTGTCGGGAGGGCAGCTCACCGACCGGGCACGGCGGCAGGCGGCGAAGTTCGGCGCCGAGATCCTCACCGCCCGCGAGGTGACGGCCCTGGAGGTCAACGGCGCCGCGCGGATCGTGCGGTTCTCCGACGGCTCGGCGGTCGCCGCGCACAGCGTGATCCTGGCGACCGGCGTGTCCTACCGGCAGCTGGCGGCGCCCGGCTGCGAGGACCTGACCGGCTGCGGCCTGTACTACGGGTCCGCCCTGACGGAGGCCCCGTCCTGTCAGGACCAGGACGTGTACATCGTCGGCGGCGCCAACTCCGCCGGGCAGGCGGCCATGTATCTGTCCCGGGGCGCCAAGTCGGTGACCCTGCTGGTGCGCGGCGAGTCGCTGTCGGCGTCGATGTCGCACTACCTGATCCAGCAGATCGAGGAGTCCCCCAACATCCAGGTCCGGTCCCGCACGGTCGTCGAGGCCGCGCACGGCGACGGCCACCTGGAGCGGCTGACCCTGCGGGACGCGGACAGCGGGCAGACCGAACAGGTCGACGCGCAGTGGGTGTTCGTGTTCATCGGCGCGGCCCCGCTTACCGACTGGCTGGACGGCACGGTACTGCGGGACGAGCGCGGGTTCATCCTCGCCGGGCCCGATCTGAGCGCGGACGGCCGGCCGCCGGAGGGCTGGGAGCTGGACCGGCCGCCGTACCACCTGGAGACCAATGTGCCCGGCGTGTTCGTGGCGGGCGACGCCCGCTCCGAGTCCGCCAAGCGGGTCGCGTCCGCCGTCGGAGAGGGAGCCATGGCCGTGATGCTCGTCCACCGGTATCTGGAGCAGTCATGAGCGGGCGTTCGGCGCCGTGCGACCCGCAGGAGATCGGGGCGCTGTTCCTGTTCGAGAAGCTCACGCCCGAGCAGCTCGGCAGGCTGTGCGGCGAGGGGCGGGTGGAACGCTTCGAGCCCGGGCCCGTGTACACCGAGGGCGAGCCCGCCACGTGCTTCTACGTGCTGCTCGAGGGCTCGGTGGTGCTGTACCGCCGGGTCGGCGGGGACGACGTGGAGGTGACCCGGACCTCCCAGCGGGGGGTGTACGCGGGATCCATGCAGGCGTACCTGGGCGACCGCGTGCGGCAGGTCTACAACAACTCCATGCGCGTCACGGAGCCGACGCGGTTCTTCGTGCTGCCCGCCGACACCTTCGCGGGCATCATGCAGGAGTGGTTCCCGATGGCGGTGCATCTGCTGGAGGGGCTGTTCTTCGGTTCGAAGAGCACCCAGCGGGCGATCGGGCAGCGCGAACGGCTGCTGGCGCTGGGCTCGTTGTCCGCCGGCCTCACGCACGAGCTGAACAACCCGGCCGCGGCGGCCGTCCGGGCGACCGCGACGCTGCGGGAGCGGGTCGGCAAGATGCGCCACAAGCTGGCGGTGATCGCGCAGGGGTCGTACTCCCCCGAGGTCATGGCCAACCTCATCGACATCCAGGAGCGGACCGCCGAACGGGTCGCGAAGGCACCAAGCTTGAGTCCGCTGGAGGCGTCCGACCGCGAGGACGCCGTGACCGACTGGCTGGACGACCAGGGCATCCCGGAGGGCTGGCGGATCGCGCCCACGTTCGTGCAGGCCGGTCTCGACGTGGGCTGGCTGGACCAGATCGCGGCGGCGGTGGACGAGGACATCCTGCCCAGCGCGATCGGCTGGCTCAACTACACCGTCGAGACCGAGCTGCTGATGGACGAGATCAACGACTCGACCACCCGCATCTCGCACCTCGTCGACGCGGCGAAGCAGTACTCGCAGCTCGACCGGGCGCCCTTCCAACACGCCGACGTGCACGAACTCCTCGACTCCACCCTGCTGATGCTGTCGGGCAAGATCGGCAAGCAGATCAAGGTCGTCAAGGACTACGACCGAACGCTGCCGACGATCCCCGCCTACCCCGCCGAACTCAACCAGGTGTGGACGAACCTCGTCGACAACGCGGTCGCGGCGATGAACAGCGCGGGCGGGGAGGGGACGTTGACCGTGCGGACGGCCCCCGACCACGACCGGCTGCTGGTGGAGTTCCGTGACACGGGCGTCGGAATCCCGGCGGAGGACCGGGGGCGGATCTTCGACCCCTTCTTCACCACCAAGCCGGTGGGTGAGGGGACCGGGCTCGGGCTCGACATCTCCTGGCGGATCGTGGTCAACAAGCACCACGGGAACATCCAGGTGGAGTCGGAGCCGGGGGACACGCGTTTCCAGGTACTGCTTCCGCTGACGGCGGTCGAGGAGGAGTCTGCATGAGTGGCGAGAACGGCATCGACCCGAGCGTGCCGCCGAGCGGCAGCGGGTGCGCGGAGTGTGATGCGGCCGGGGGGTGGTGGTTCCACCTGCGGCGGTGCGCGCAGTGCGGGCACGTGGGGTGTTGTGACAGCTCACCGGCGAAGCACGCGACGGGGCATTTCCGGGAGACCGGGCATCCCCTGGTGCAGAGCTTCGAGCCGGGTGAGGACTGGTACTGGGACTATGCGACGAACGCGTTGTACGAGGGCGGGCCGGAGCTGGCCGCGCCGGTGAGTCATCCGGCCGATCAGCCCACGCCGGGGCCGGCGGGGCGAGTCCCCGGTGACTGGGCGAAGATTCTGCGCGCCTAGGAGATCGAGGCTCTCCGGCGCGCGGCGGATGCGCCTCGTCGGTGGTTGATCGCGCAGTTCCGCGCGCCCCTGAAAAGAAGGTTGGTTCTGTGCAGCAGGCGTCATCGGCCAGGCCCGTCGTCGGGCGGGATGCCGAACTCACGCGACTCTCCGGTGTACTGGAGCGTGCGCGAGGCGGTGAGGCCAGGGCCGTGCTGATCGCCGGGGACGCCGGCGTCGGCAAGACCCGGGTGCTCGACGAGGTCGGGGGGCAGGCCGCCGCGACCGGCATGACCGTGGTCACCGGGCACTGCGTGGATCTCGGCGACGTCGGGCTGCCCTATCTGCCCTTCACCGAGATTCTCGGGGTGCTGGCCGCCGACGAGCGGTTCGCCGGCGCTCTCGCCGCCCATCCCGTGGTCGAGCGGCTGCTGGGGGCCGGATCCGGCTCCGTGCGGGACGTGGACGGGCGGTTGCGGCTCTTCGAGGGGATGGCGGGGCTGCTGGCCGAGGTCGCCGAGGTCGCGCCGCTGCTGCTCGTCCTGGAGGACCTGCACTGGGCGGATCAGTCGTCGCGGGACCTGCTGCGGTTCCTCCTCGGCCGGGGCGTGCTGCGGCACCGGCTGGCGGTCTTCGCCTCGTACCGGGCCGACGACCTGTACCGCCGGCATCCGCTGCGGCCGCTGCTCGCGGAGCTGATACGGCTCCCCCCGGTCGAGCGGCTGGAGCTGCGGCCGCTGGCCGATGCCGACGTGGACCGGCTGGTGCGGGCCCTGGAGCCCGGGCCGCTGCCCGACGCCACGGTGCGCCGGATCGTGGAACGGGCCGAGGGGAACGCCTTCTACGCGGAGGAGTTGCTCGCCGCGACCGACACCGAGTCGGGCGGGGTGCCCAGCGGGCTCGCCGAGGTGCTGCTGATCCGTTTCGAGCAGCTGTCCGAGACCGCGCAGCAGGTGCTGCGGACGGCCGCCGTCGCCGGACGCCGGGTGGAGCACGACCTGCTGCGGGAGGCGGTGGGGCTGCCGGAGGCGGAGCTGGAGTCGGCGCTGCGGGAGTCGGTGGGGCGGCAGTTGCTCGTCGCCGGGGACGACGACACCTACTCCTTCCGGCACGCCCTCGCCCGTGAGGCCGTCTACGCCGATCTGCTGCCCGGGGAGCGGGCGCGTCTGCACGGCGCGTTCGCACGGCTGCTCGCCGGGCGCGGGCGCCTCGCCGAGAGTGCCGCCGAGCGCGCCCACCACTACCGGGAGAGCCACGACCTCGCCGAGGCGCTGGCCGCGTCCCTGGAGGCCGCCGATCACGCCCAGCGGGTCGGGGCGCCGGCCGAGGAGCAGCGGCACCTCGAAACGGCACTGGACCTGTGGGCGGCGGTGGACCCCGCGGCCCGGCCGTCGGGCGGGGGCGTCGACCGGGTCACCCTGACGTTGCGGGCGTCGGCCGCCGCCGCGCACGCCGGTCGGCTGCACCGCGCGGTCGCCCTCACCCGGTCCGCGCTGGCGGAGCTCGGCCAGGACGCCGACTCCGAACTCGCCGCGCGGGTCCGCTACACCCTCGCGGGGAACCTGCTGAGCGTGGACAGCCTGACGGCCGCGTTCGCCTACAGCAGCGAGGCCCTGGCGATGATCCCGGAGGATCCTCCGTCGCGCACGTGGGTGTGGGCGGCGGCCACGCATGTCCTGGCCGCACGCCACGTCGGGGAGAACGAGACCGCGCTGCGGGTCGCCCGCCGGGCCCTGGGCGTGGCGGAACACCTGGGGGTGGCCGACGCCCAGGCGGACCTGCTGATCTCACTGGCCGTTTTCGACGGGGCGGGGCGGCGCGGCCCGGAGGGCCGTGAGCGGCTGGTCAAGGCCCGTGACCTGGCCCGGAGCTCGGGCAACGCGCCCGTGGAGCTGCGGGCCCTGTTCAACCTGGCGATGGGCTGCTACGAGTCCGGTGCCCTGTCGGAGTGCGTGCCCTGGCTGACCGAGGGCCTGGACCGGGCCCGGCAGGCCGGGCTGCTGTCCTCGACGTACCCGCTGGAGATGCGGTACCTGCGGCTGCTGGTGCTGCATGTGCTGGGCCGCTGGGACGAGTGCCTGCGCGCGGCGGCGGCCGATCACCCCGAGGTGCCGCAGACGGCCGGCGGCTACACGGTCGGTCCCGCACTCCACGTGGCGCTGGCGCGTGGCGATCTGGGAGCCGCCGACCGGGCACGTGCACTGCTGGAGGGGCCCTTCGACTGGATGGCCACCCTGGTGGCGGGCATCGTGCTCACCGACGCCGCGGCGCTGCGTGGCGATCCCGAGGACGCGGTGCGGTGGATGCGGTCCACGGTCACGGCCCTGGCCGACGAGGCGGTCCCCCGCCCGGGCGTCACGGTCCGGCTCGCCGCCCTGGCGCTGTCCGCGGTGGCCGACGCGGCCACCGGGCTGCGGCTGACCGGTGACGAGGCGGGAGTTCGCCGCTGGAGCGACACCGCGACCGAACTGGTGGAACAGGCGCGGGCCGTCGCCACCCACGGCGAGGGCGGCGCGCCCCAGGGGCCGGAGGGGCAGGCCTGGCTGGCCCGGGCGGAGGCGGAGTGGATCCGGGCCACCAAGGGGCCGGACGCGGCGGCCTGGTCGGAGGCGGTGACGGCGTTCGGCTACGGCGACGTCTACGAGCTGGCGCGCTGCCGTGTGCGGTACGCCGAGGCTCTGCTGGCGGCCGGGCGTCGCGAGGAGGCGGCCGCCGAGGCCCGGGCGGTCCGTGAGACCGCCGACAACCTCCGCGCCGCGCCGCTGCGGGAGCAGGTGGACGCGCTGGTGCGGCGCGGCCGGCTGTCGGACGCGTCGGGCGACGACGACCGGGCCGGCACGCTCACCGCGCGCGAGCAGGACGTGCTGCGGCTGCTCGCCCTCGGCCGCAGCAACCGGCAGATCGGCGAGGAGCTGTTCATCAGCGGCAAGACCGCGAGCGTCCACGTCTCCAACATTCTCGCCAAGCTGGGCGCGTCGAGCCGCGGCGAGGCCGTGGCGATCGCCTACCGCGAGGGCCTGATCACCCCGGAGCCCACGGCGTCCGGCTGACGGCCTAGCCGGTCCCGCAGTCGAGGCTGCGCAGATCGACGGCGTCGGCCATCGCCTGCATGCCCTTGTCGTTGGGATGCAGATGGTCGCCGCCGTCGAAGGCGGGGAGTATCCGCTCGGGGTCGTAGGGGCTGCGCAGGACCCGGTCGAAGTCGGTGACCCCGTCGAACTCCCCGCTGTCGCGGATGAAGGCGTTGACCCGCTGCCGTACCGCCTCCCCCGCGGGGTCCCACTCCTGCCAGCCCTTGTAGGGGGCGATCGTGGCGCCGACGACGCACTTCCCGGCCGCGTGCGCCCGGTCGATCAGCCTGCGGTACCCGGCGATCAGCCCGGCGCTCGTGGCGCCGGGCTCGGCCTTGATGTCGTTGACGCCCTGGAAGAGGAAGACCGTGCGCACGCCCGGAAGGGACAGCGCGTCCCGCTGCGCGCGGTTCAGGGCGCTCTCGCCGGGGCCGTCGAGGAGAACCTTGTTTCCGGCGATGCCCGCGTTGGCCACGCCCTTGACCTCGGTGCCGGAGGTGCCGAGCCGGCGGGCCAGGTAGTCGGGCCAGCGGCGGTTCCGGTCGATCGTGGAATGCCAGCCGTCGGTGATGGAGTCGCCGAGGGCGGCCACGGCACCCGTCCCCTTGCGGGGGCGCACGGTGACGGCGTCGAGGTAGAACCAGGAGCCGGCCCGCTGCTTCCAGTGCGCCGCGGCCTCCTCCGCGGTGTGGTCGCCGTCGGTGGTGTACGACGTCTGCATCGCCATCCAGTGCCCGGTGAGCGTGCCGCCTGCCCGGGGGACGTACAGGCTCACGGCGAGGGTGCGCCCGGCGGGGACGTGGCCGGGCAGCGGGTCACTGTAGACGATGCCGCCGGCGGGAACGGTGACGGAGCGGGCGCCGCCGAAGGTCAGGCGCCTGTTGCTGCCGGGGACGAGGGCGGCGCCGTCCCGTTGCAGGCCCGCGTGGACGTTGTCGAACGTCACCGGCTCGTCGCCGAAGGCGTTCGTCAGCCGCACCCTGAGACCGCTGCCGCCGACGCTGGTGTGCACCATCAGCCGGTAGCCGCGGCCGTCGGCCGCCTCGCCGATGTGTCCGGCGGAGGAGGCCCAGGTGACCACGCCGTGCCCGGCTGCCGCCGGGGCGCGGGACGGCGGGCTCGGCCGCTCGCCCTGCGGTGCCGTGCCGGTCCCGCAGCCCACTGCCACGCAGCAGCAGAGGGCGGCCAGGGCGGCACGAGGACGTGTGGTGCGGGACATGCGGCGGAGCTCCTTCGGCCGGTCGGCGGGTGCGGGCGGTGTCGTCCCGGCGTACGCCACCGTAGTGGTGCGGCCTGCGGCGCCGCGCAGGCGGCCCTCGACGGGCGTGCCGTCCGTGCCGGTCAGAGCGACTTCGGGACGTCGATCCGCTCGATGTCCGGGGCGTAGCCGAACCGCTGTCGAAGGTGACCGTGTTGGTGCCGGCCTTCAGGGTCACCGGGACGCCGACCGTCTCGACGGTGCTCCAGTCGCGTGTGGAGGGGAACGTGTGGGAGGTGGCGGGGCCGCCGCTGGCGGAGACCTCGGCCGGGAGGGTCAATTTCGCTGTCTGTGAAAGAAGCGGGACCGCTCTGCGTGCCGGCCGTCTTGCCCTGATTCATCCCGTGGGCCCGGTAGCCCGGGAGCCGGGACCGCCAAGGGAACCCTCGCGTTCCGGCGGCCGTTGTCCGGGCAGGCGAATCCCTCGAGGGAGGGGCGGGGGCGTGATGCGCGGGGAGGGGCGGGGGGTGTGATGGGCGAGTTGGTTCCGGGCGGCAATCTGGCGCTGCCGGGCGGTGCGGTGACGGTGCGGGTGCCCGGGCCGTTCGACGTGTCCGCGCTCGTGACCGACGACGGCGGACGAGTCCGGGACGACGGCGACTTCGTCTTCTACAACCAGCCGGCGGCGCCGGGGGCCGTCCTGCGGGGCGACGCGCTCACCGTGGACCCGCCGGGACTGCGCACCGGCGCGACCCGGGTCACCGTCGTCGTGAGCCCCGCCGACCCCGGTACCGCCCTCGGCCGCCTGCCCTCCCCCACGCTGCACGTCACCGACGCGGAGGGCCGCCCGCTCGCCCGCTTCGCCCCGCCGCGCCCCGGTCCGGAGACGGTGCTGCTGCTCGCGGAGCTGTACCGGCGCGGCGATCGCTGGAAACTGCGCGCCCTGGGCCAGGGGTACGCCGACGGACTGGCGGGACTCGCACGGGACTTCGGCGTCGACGTCGTGGACGACACCTCCCCCACCGCTCCCGCGCGTGGCACCTCCGCGCCCGACCCGGACGGCTTCCTGCCGCTGGTCAACTCCGCTCGCGCCACGGCCGGTTCGCCACCGCTCTCCCTGGACGCCCGTCTGATGTCGGCGGCCCGGGTCCATGCCGCCGCCATGGCGGCGGCCGGACGCCTCGGCGTCGAGACGCTCGACGGCGTCTCCGTCTACCAGCGTGTCATCGGTTCCGGGTTCGCGTATCTCAGCGTCGGCGAACACCTGGTGTCCGGACCGCGCACGGCCGCCGAGTTCGTCGCGTACTGCCTGCGCACGGACGGGCCCCGGCGCACCCTGCACGACCCGGCGTTCACCCACGCCGGACTGGCCCATGTGCACGACGGCCCCTCCGGTGACGTCTACTGGACGGCACTGTGGGCCAGGCCCTTCACCCCGGACGGGCTGGCCGCCACGGCGGCGGCCGTCATCGACCTCACCAACCGGGAGCGCACCCGGCACGGACTCCGGCCCCTGTCCGCCGACCCGCCGCTCGCCACGGCCGCCCAGGCGCACAGCGCGGACATGGTGGCCCGCGCCTTCTACGCACACACCGCACCGGACGGCGGTCAGCCCTGGGACCGGGCCGCCGCCGCGGGTTCCACCCGGCGTTCCATCGGCGAGAACATCGCCTGCGGCCAGCGCTCCCCCGCCGACGTCGTGGAGGGCTGGATGAACAGCCCCGGCCACCGGGCCAACATCCTCAAGCCCGGCTTCACCCACATCGGCGTCGGCTTCGCCGGCGGCGGTCGGGCCGGCATGTACTGGACGCAGCTCTTCGGCGGTTGACGTCCGGCCGCTTCACGACCGGGCCTCCTGCGCGATCTTGGCGGAGGGACTGGCTCCGGGCGAGGATGCCGGTATGAAGGGTGACCTCTTTTCCAATGAACACATGGTGCAGCCGGCCGTGGCGCCGGGCATGGCGATCGAGAACGCCAAGTGCATCCGCTACACGGTGAACGGAGAGATGCTCGCCCGGCAGGGCGCGATGATCTCCTACCGCGGCAACCTCCAGTTCGAGCGCAAGGGCCAGGGCGTGGGCGGCATGCTCAAGCGCGCCGTCACCGGGGAGGGGCTGCCGCTGATGGCGGTGCGCGGGCAGGGTGAGGCCTGGTTCGCGCACGAGGCGCAGAACTGTTTCATCGTCGACGTCGAGCCCGGCGACGAGTTCACGGTCAACGGCCGCAACGTGCTGTGTTTCGACGCCACTTTGTCGTATCGCATCGCGACCGTGAAGGGGGCGGGCATGACCGGCGGCGGCCTCTTCAACAGCGTCTTCACGGGGCACGGCAAGCTGGGCCTGGTGTGCGAGGGCAATCCACTCGTCATCCCGGTCTCGCCGCACGCCCCGGTGTACGTCGACACCGACGCGATCGTCGGCTGGACCGCGGGGCTGCAGACCTCCCTGCACCGCTCCCAGTCCATCGGGTCGATGCTGCGCGGCGGCTCCGGCGAGGCGGTGCAACTGCTGCTCCAGGGCGAGGGATACGTCGTCGTCCGGCCGAGCGAGGCGACACCGCAGAAAGCCGGCCAGCACTGAACACCCATCAGGTGATCTGCGCCTCACAGGCAACCCGGTCCGTCCCGCCGACGTCTTGATCGGCAACAGGTGCTGCCCTGGCCCTTGCGGCCAGGGCAGGTTTTCACCCTTCTATGCACACCATGTATACGCGCTATGTATAGATGGTGTGCATACGGACCGAAAGGCATCGATGTACGGCAAGGCATTCGCCCCGGAGTACCAGGGCGCGCTCACCACTCTGTCCGTCAACTCCTCCCTGACCGACGTCCTGGCCGCCGGTACCGAGCAGTTGAGAGCGGCCGAGCGCGCCGGACAGCCCGGGGAGGCGGCGCGTTCCGGACTGGCGGTGGCCGAGGCGCACCGCCGGCTGGGCCGGGTCGAGGACGCGGACCGGGCCTGGAAGGCGAGCTACCGCGCGGCCCGGCAGGCCGGGGACGTCGGGGCGATGGCCTGGGCGCTGTGGAGCGGCGGCACCCTGGCCCGGCAGCGCGGCGCACTCCGGCTGGCCCGCAGGCTGCTCCAGCTGGCTGCCGACCTCGGCGAACGCGGCGGAGACATCGTCGTGCGCGGCTACTCGCTGGCCGGCCTGGCCGAGACCGGCCGCATCCAGGGCGACTACGAGGCCGTCGGCCGGCTGCACGAGCAGTTGCTCGCCGAGGCCCGGCGGCGCGGGGAGGCGCGGCACACGGTGTGGGCGCTGGAGGGCATCGCCCAGATGCACCGCAACACCGGGCGCCACGACACGGCGTACGCGCTGTTCGAGGAGGCCGCCGAGATCGCCGCTCGGGCCGACGACCGGCGCGGTCACGCCTGGGCGCTGCGCGGGCTGGCCGACGTGGTGTCGGTGCGCGACGGGGACACCGAGCGGGCCCTGGAGCTGCTGAGCGAGGCGGAGACGGCGTGCCGCGCGATGCGGCTGTCCAGCGCGCTGGCCTACAACCACAAGATGCGCGGCAACGTCCTGTACCGGGCGGGACGTTACGCCGAGGCACGGGAGCTGTACGAGCAGGCGCTCGCGGAGTTCCGTGAGATGAGCGAGCCGCGCGGAGAGGCCCTGTCGCGCCTGGGACTCGCCAAGTCCCTGGCCCGCCTGGGCCGCGACCGTGCCGAGACGGCGGCCGAACTGGCCGACCTCGCCGTCCTGCTGGAGCGCATCGGCCTCCAGCACGCCCGCCGGATGGTGGCCCGGGCCCACGAGGAGCTCGGCATACCGGCCGCCGATCACCCGGCTGTGCCGGCCGTGCCGCAGCGGAAGCAGGCGGCGACGGAGGCGGCACGGTGACGGCGCCGCCCACGACGATGGAGACGGCACGACGGGGCGCCACGACGACATCGCCCCCGGCAGCCGACCGGCCACGGCGGCAGGACGCGGCGCACGAGGCCCCGGCCACGGCGTGGCCCACGCGGCAGGACTCAGCGCGCGAGGCTTCCGCTGCGGCACCGCCGACGCCACAGGACGCGGCGCACGAGGCCTCCGCTACGGCACGGCCGGCACGGCCGGGTGAGCCGTGCGCGCTCAGGGCCGGCGCTCTCACGGCCGGTGCTCTCACGACCGGCGATCTCACCACCGGCGCCGACGACGTCCCCCGCGTCCTCGAACGTTGCCGCGCCCTGGTCAGGCCCTCCCTGGAGGAGGCCGTCGGGCGGCTGCACCCCTGGGTCGGAGAGATGGCCGCCTACTCCTTCGGCTGGTGCGAGGTCGGCGGTGCGCCCGCCGGTGCCTCCGGCGGCAAGGGCGTACGGCAGGCGCTCGCGGTGCTCGGGGCCGAGGCGGCCGGTGCGCCGGAGCGGGCCGGGGTGGCCGCGGCCGTCGCGGTGGAGCTGGTGCACACCTTCTCCCTGCTGCACGACGACATCATGGACGGCGACGGGGACCGGCGAGGGCGCCCGACCGTGTGGAAGGCCTACGGCACGGGGCCCGCGGTGCTCGCGGGCGACGCTCTGTTCGCCCTGGCCGTCGAGACGCTGGCCGCGGAGCCGGGTGGCGCGGGAGCCGTGCGGGCCCTGTCCGTGGCGCTGGGCGACCTGGTGCGCGGGCAGGCGGACGACCTGCTGTTCGCCGACCGCCCGTGGACCGGGCCGGAGCGGGTGCGGCCCGCCGAGTACCGGGCGATGGCGGAGCACAAGACGGGCGCGTTGCTGGGCTGCGCGGCCGCCCTGGGTGCCGTGCTCGGAGGTGCCGGCCCCGAGACGGTCGCCGCGCTCGACCGGGCAGGCCGGCATCTCGGGGTCGCGTTCCAGATCGTCGACGACGTGCTGGGCATCTGGGGGGATCCCCGCGTCACCGGCAAGCCGGTCCACGGCGATCTGCGCGAGCGGAAGAAGACGTTCCCCGTGCTGGTGGCACTCGGATCCCCGATGGGCGGCCGAATCGCCGGCCTCCTGGAGTCGGGTGACGCGCCGGAGACTGCGGCGACCCTGATCGAGGACGCGGGCGGCCGCTCGGCGGCCCTGGCGGAGGCCCGACGGCACATCGCCGCCGTCGAGACGGCCCTCGCCGACGTGCCGTCGACCGCCCGGGCCGCCGACGAACTGCGTTCGCTGCTGGGCTACCTGGTGCGGCGCGACGTCTGAGCGACGCGAGCGGGTGCCCGACACCGACGCCGTCGCCCCCGAACCGCGTTGACCTGGGCCCCCTGTGCACGTCAGGGTTCGACACGGCGCGTTTCACGACCCCGCGCCGGAAGGATGGCTGCCATGATCGGCATCTCGGAGATCGAAGCCGCGGCGGGGCAGATCGCCGGGCACGTGGTGCGCACCCCGACGGTGGACAGTCCGGGGCTGTCGGAGTTGCTGGGTGCCCCGGTCACCGCGAAGCTCGAACTGCTGCAGCGCACCGGTTCGTTCAAGTCGCGGGGGGCCACGGCGAAGCTGCTGTCACTGGGCGAGGCGGAACGGGCCGCCGGCGTGGTGGCGGTCAGCGGCGGCAACCATGGGATCGCCCTCGCGGTCATGGCCGCGGCTCTCGATGTGAAGGCCACGGTGGTGATGCCACGCTCGGCGCCCGCCCGTGCCGTGGAGATCGCGGAGGCGGCCGGCGCGTCGGTGCGGCTGACCGATGACATGGACGGCGCGTTCGCGCTCATGACGCGGCTCCAGCAGGAGGGGCTGACCCTGGTCCACCCCTTCGACGACCCGGTGGTGATCGCCGGACAGGGCACGGTCGGGCTGGAGTTCGCCGCCGACGCCGGTGAGCTCACGGACGTCCTCGTGAGCATCGGGGGAGGCGGCCTGATCGCCGGCGTCGCCGCCGCGCTGCGTGCCCGCCGGCCCGGGGTGCGGGTCTGGGGCGTGGAGACCGAAGGCGCGCAGGCCATGTCCGAGGCGCTGGCGGCGGGTGGTCCGATGCCGGTCGCCCTGTCGTCGATCGTCTCCACCCTCAGCGCGCCGTCCGTGTCGCAGCTGACGTACGAGCATGTCTCCGCCCTGGTCACCGAGGTTCTCGTGGTTCCGGACCGGGAGGCCGTGCAGGGCTCGCTGGATCTGGCCGACCACGCCAAGGTGTGGGCCGAACCGGCGGCCGGCTGCCTGCTGCCCGCCGCCCGGCAGGTCCTGGAGCGGGTCGGCGACGGGGCCCGGCTCGGCCTGGTGGTGTGCGGGGGCAACGCGACGACGGGCGATCTGTTCGCCTGGTCGCGTCGCTTCGGTCTGCGCTGACGTTCCGGTGGCTCCCGGGGAATCCCGCGCGAAATTCATCGGAGGGCTCCGAGTTCAGACGTTGTACACGTCCGCATTTACCAACGGTTACCACCAGGCCGGGCGGGAATTTACGAATCCGCGGGCGGTGGCGGGCGAATTCTCCGCGCCCGCCGCGGCCCCGGCGACCGAGGTGAACCGCGCCCGAGGTGACGAAGGAGCTTTTCCTCGCACAGTTGCTCCCATCTCTTGAACAAAAGACAGGAATGAACACGGAGTTGCGATCCATTTGAACGCAGGGTGCCTCATCCCCCGTACCTCTGGAAAAGGTCAGAGCCAGGTTTCCAGCGAGGGATGGCCATGGGCAGGGCGCACGTCTCCACACACCAGTTGGTCGCCGGCCGGTACCGGCTGCTAGAGATCATCCAGCGCGAGACCAACCGCATCTGCTGGTATGCCGAGGACACCGGGGCCGGTGAGATCTCCCGCCCGTGCCTCGTGACCCAGGTCGGGCTTCCGGAGGACCCCGGCGGGGCCGAGCGCCGGGCCTCCGCCCGCCTGCTGCGCACCACCGAGAACATGGCGCTGCTGTGCCCGGGCCGGATCGCCACGGTCGTCGACGCCGTCGAGGAGGCCGGTGCCCTGTGGGTCGTGAACGAGTGGATCGACGGCACCCCGCTGGGCGAACTCCTCTCGGAACAGGGCACGTTCAACTACGTGCGGGCGGCGCGGATCGGCCTGGAACTGCTCGACGTGCTGGACGCCGCGCACGCCGAGGGCATCACGCACGGCGAGCTCAGTCCTGGTCAGGTGTTCGTGCGCGAGGACCACTCGGTCGTCGTCACCGGCTTCGGCCTGGCCGGCGCGACCCTCGCGCCCCGACTCACGGCACCCGCGTACGCCTCCCCGGAGCAGGCCCGCGACCAGCGCATCGGCCCCGCGGCCGACCTGTGGGCACTGGGCTCGATCCTGTACACGATGGTCGAGGGGCGCCCGCCGTTCCGGGACCGGGGACGCCCGGAGAACACCCTGAAGGGCGTGGACCGGCTGCCGCTGCGCACGCCGGTGCGCGCCGGGCCGCTCACCCAGGCCGTACAGGGGCTACTCCGAAAGGACTCACGGGAACGGCTGAACCGCCAGGTGGTGCGTGAGGCGCTGACCCGGGCACTGAGCGAGGATCCCGAGGCCGCCCTGGCCGCGGCACCGGTCCCACGGCTGCGCGGCGGCTACGCCGTGGTGCGCCCGGGGAGCCCGGCGTGGAGCAGACGGACCCTGGTGGCGGGAACGGCCCTGGCCGTCGTCACCGTAGCGGTCGCCGTGCTCGCCGCGACCCAGGGGCTGCCCGGCACGGACAGCGGCAGCGACGCGGCCGAATCACCGGTCCGACCACCGGCCTCCGCCGCCACACCGGGCGAGGGCACGGGCGGCGACAGCGCCGATCCGTCCGAGCCGCCCAGCCCGCCCAGCCCGCCCAGCCCGCCCAAGTCCCCCTCCCCCACCCCCACGCCGTCGTCCCCGTCCCCGACTCCCACGCCCACACCGTCCGCCCCGGCCACGGCCCTGCCACCCGGCTTCCAGCGCTACCGCGCGGCGGAGGGCTTCTCGGTCGCGCTGCCCGAGGGCTGGAAGCGGCTGGACACCGACCGCGACGGTGAGGCGTACCGGGTCGTCTTCGGCGCCCGGGGGGACGACCGCACGCTGGCCGTCACCTTCAGCGATCAGGCCGGCCCGGACCCCGTGGCCGTGTGGCGGGACGACGTCGAACCCAACCTCAAACAGGCGGACGGCTACGACCGGATCGGCGCGATCCGCGCGACGACGTACCAGGGCTGCAAGGCCGCCGACATGGAGTGGACCGCCGACGTCGACGGCACCCGGGTGCACACCCTCGGCCGCGGCTTCCTGCTGGGTGAGGGCCGCAGCTTCTCGCTGCGCTGGACGACCCCGGACGCCGACTGGGAGGACGCCGCCAACCAGGAGGCGCTGCGCACGTTCTTCAAGACCTTCCGGCCGGGCTCAGTCTGAGCAAGACCTTCCGACCGCCGGGCTCAGTCTGCACAAGACCTTCCGGCGGAGGCCGGACCGCGCAAGGCCTTCCCGCCCGGCTCAGGCTGAGCGGCGCGGGGCGCGCAGGGTGGTGAGCCGGCCGCCGTGCAGCGGCTGGGTGCGCCAGTGCGCGGTGAGCGTCCGGGCCGCGAGGGAGCAGGTCAGCGCCAGGCGGTGCGGGGTCTCCAGGAACACCACCTCCACCGCGAGCGTGCCGGCATCGGTCCAGCCACCGCTCACCGCGGTCGGGACGGGTTCCTCGGCGACCGCCCAGCCCTCCCCCGCGAGACGCAGGGCGAGCCGGTCCGGGTGGTCCGGACGGTCCCTGTCTCCGGTGAGGGTGAGCGTCCAGCCGTCCGCGTCCCGGGTGAGCCCGGCCGCCCGGACCGGCCCGGTCTCGGCGGAGGGCGAGAACGCGGCGGCCGCCCAGTCCTCCTCCCGCTCCGGGGCCGCGGGACGGCCCGGGGCGGGCGGCAGCGCGAGCCGGGCGAGACGCTCCCGCAGTTCCGCGTCGGCGGCCTCGCGGCCGGTCAGCGGCCCGGGGCCGAAGGCGGGCACGAGGTGCTCCCACACCAGATTCAGATACTCCGGCATCCGCTCGGTCGCCGAGGTCGCCGCGATCACCACGTCGTGCTCCGGCAGCACCAGGCAGAACTGGCCGTAGGCGCCGTCCCCCCGGTAGCCGTGGCGGGACGTCCAGAACTGATAGCCGTAACCCCGGTCCCAGTCCTGCCGGTCCACGTCACCCATGGCCCCCGCGGTCGGTATGTGGGGCTGCGCGGCCCGGGCCGCCCATCCCCGAGGCAGCAGCCGCCTGCCCTCCCACAGCCCGTCGCACAGATACAGCAGGCCGAGCCGGGCGACGGCGTCGGTGGTGGCGTGCAGGCCGCTGAAGCCGAGCTCGCGGCCGGCACGGTCACGGCGCCAGGCCACGTCGCCGATGCCCAGCGGATCCAGCAGCCGGGGCCGCAGGTAGTCGCTGAGCGACTGCCCGGTGACCCGCTGGACGATCGCGGCGAGCGTGTAGGTGGCGGGCTGGTTGTAGGCGAAGACCGTGCCCGGGTCCTCGTCGGGCGGCAGCCGCAGGAACCCACGTACGGGCTCGGCGGGGTCCCGCCCGAAGGCCTCGTCGACGGTGTCCCGCCGGTGGCCGCTCGCCATGGACGCCACGTGCCGGACCAGCATGGCCCGGCTGCGCGGGTCGGTGATGTCGGCCTCGAACTCCGGGAAGTACGAGATCACCGGCGCGTCGAAGTCGAGCAGTCCCTCGGCCTCGGCCAGGGCCGCCGCGGTCCCGGTGAAGCTCTTGCTGAGCGAGTACAGCAGGTGGGGGCGTTCGGGGGTGTACGGCGCCCACCAGCCGGAGGCCACCAGGTGCCCGTGCCGCATGATCATCAGGCTGTGCGGCTCGATCTCGGGGGCGGCTTCGAGGGCGTCGAGGAAGGCGTGGACACCAGAGGCGTCGACACCCTGGGCGGCCGGAGCGGAAGTCGGCAGGGGGGAAGCACTCATGGATGCATCCTGCACCCGTCGGCGACCTTGATCGAGCCGTTTCCGGGACCGCTGTCAGGGGACTCGCTGGTTATGGTGCAAATCGGATACACGATGATGACCGAGCAGGCCGGGCCCCGAGAGCTCGTCGACCACGTGGTGCGGGCCGAGGAGGTCGGCTTCGACTTCTCGGTGACCTCCGACCACTACTTCCCGTGGCTGCGCTCGCAGGGTCATTCGCCGTACGCGTGGGCCGTGCTCGGCGCGGCCGCCCAGGCCACGTCACGTATCCCGCTGATGACGTACGTGACGTGCCCGACGTTCCGCTACCACCCGGCGGTGGTGGCGCAGAAGGCGGCGACGCTGCAGTTGCTGTCCGAGGGCCGGTTCCGGCTGGGGCTGGGCTCGGGCGAGAACCTCAACGAGCACGTGGTGGGCGGCGGCTGGCCGTCCGTCGATGTGCGGCACGAGATGTTCGAGGAGGCCGTGGAGATCATCCGCGAACTCTTCAAGGGCGGACACGTCAACCACCGCGGCACGCACTTCGACGTGGAGTCGGCCAAGCTGTGGGACCTGCCGGACGAGGCGCCGCCCATCGGCATCGCCGTCTCCGGGGAGCGGTCGTGCGAACTCGCGGGCCGGCTCGGCGACCTGGTGATCGCCACGGAGCCCAAGACCGGGCTGCTGGAGGCCTTCGACCGGCACGGCGGCCAGGGCAAGCCCCGCATCGGCCAGCTGCCGGTCTGCTACGACCCCGACCGGGACGCGGCCGTCGAGCGGGCGCACTCCCAGTTCCGCTGGTTCGGCAGCGGCTGGAAGGTCAACTCGGAGCTGCCGCATCCCGATTCCTTCGACGCGGCCACCCAGTTCGTCAGGCAGGACGACGTCGCCGACGCGATCCCGTGCGGTGACGACCCGGAGGCGTTCGTCGAGGCCGTCCGCCCGTACGCCGAGGCCGGGTTCACCGAGATCGCCCTCGTCCAGATCGGCGGCGAGTCGCAGCCGGCGTACCTGGACTGGTCGGAGAAGACCCTCCTGCCGGCGCTGCGCGACGCGTTCGGCTGACGTCCTCGGCCAGCGCCTCCACGGCCCGTTCGACCAGATGAGCCCTCCGCTCCGGGGGGCTCGTCTTCACGAGCGCGCTCACCCGCTGGGCCTCCTCGGTCGTGGGCAGGAACCCGGCCAGCAGGAGGGGCAGCAGCAGCCGCCGGACGAGCACTTCGCTCTCCGAGGTGACCTGGGGTCTGCGCACCACCGAGACGTTGACCCGGATCGCGTGCTCGTTGCCGGGCGGTACACCCGGCCGGTCCGTCTCGATCGCGGCGTAGCGGTAGCCGTGCGCCCGGTCACAGGCCGGGCAGCCGACCGGGCCGCGTGTGAGCCGGCCGCCGCAGTCGGGGCACACCAGCCGGTCGAGGGCGGCGTCCACCAGCCGCCAGTCGTGCCGGTCGGGCTCGGCGACGACCATCTCGGCCAGGGCACGCTCCTGGTCGTCGCCCGCGGCGGTGTCCCACTGCTCCAGGTACGCGGCCCACGCTCTCTCGATGATGCCGTCCACCAGGCCGCGGCAGGCGGCACAGGCGGGGGCACCGCCGTACGCGTAGCCGCCGCACTCCGCACAGCGGCGTAGCGACGTGTCCGCTTCCTGTCGCACCATGCCCGGCATCCTCCCGCACCCGCGTCCGCCCGGGACAACGGTTTTCGGACGGGCCGCGCGGGCGGTGAACGGCGAGGTCAGCGGGTGCCGCTAGGCTTCCGTGCGCACCTCGTGCAGTCCGATCTGCCCCGCCTCAGGAGAGTCGTCCGTGACCGTTGCCATCACCCCGCCCGAGACCCCCGTCGCCCCGGCGCCCCTGTCCGACCTGGTCGCGCGGGACGCGCGGGAGTTCGGGGCGTACGCCCGGACCGGAGGGTGGGCCTTCGGGCTGAAGGTGGCGCGCAGTGTGCGGCCCGGCGGTCAGGGCGCGGACGAGACGCCGAAGGTGTCCGCGAAGGAGTTCGCCGAACTCGCCGGCTGCTCCCCGGAGCGGGTCATGCGCTACTACAAGGCGTGGGACCGGGCGGCGGACGACGGCATGGTTCCGCACTTCGAGGCGCTGACGCCGGGTCAGGAGGTGGACCTGCCGGACGCCGACGTGTGGCTGAGCTACTACGTCTCCCGCAACAGCGCCACGTCCGAGCGCGGCACCGCCATCTCCGAGGCCGCCGAGGCGGAGGGCATCCGGCCCACCAAGGCCCTGGAGGTGGCGGAGAACCCCACCGCGCTGCGCGCCGCGATCCTCGCCGACCCCTCCACCGCACGTGCCGCCCGCCAGGCCCTGCTGGACCGGGTCCGCGAGGACCCGGACCTGCAGTCGGAGCTGGCCCGTGACGTGGTGCGCACCGACGAGCTGAAGAAGGCCGTCGCCGGGGAGAGCAGGGCGGCCGACCGGATCGGTTACGTGCGCCAGATCGCCGAGTCGGGGCAGATCAAGACGCCCGCCGGGCAGACCGTCGACGCCCCCGCCGACCTGCGCCAGGAGGCCGAGCGGCACCTGTCGCTCATCGACGAGCTCGACGAGGGCGAGGACGCCGGCGAGTGGGCCGCCGAGGCGTACGACACGATGAAGTCCCTCGTCGTCGAGGTCGTGGAGACGGACCCGGGGCTGCGGGTGCAGGAGCGGCGCACGAAGTTCTACAGCAGCCTCCAGAAGGCCACCAAGGTGTTCGAGGAGCTCACCTTCGACGACGCCGGGGAGTTCTACGAGGACGACATGGTGCAGCGTCTGGAGGATCTGCAGCGGGCCGTCGCGGTGTGCATCGAGTCACTGCGCGGCGCTCGCGGGAATCACCCGGTCGGCTGAGCATTCCGGCGAAATCGGGGGTACTAGAGGGCTCTACGTCGGTTCTTCCCGGAGGCCCCCTCGTGAACTCGTTCGTCCACAAGACCCTGGTGGTGCAGCTCCAGGCGGGCGACACGGACCGTTTCTCCGTGCTCGCCCACCTGAGCTACGACGCAGCGGACCCGTTCGCCGTCACCGTGGTCTTCAGCCATGACGGCCGCGTTCTCGCCCGGTGGCAGCTGGACCGGGAGATGCTCGGTGACGCGCTGCGGCGTCCGGTCGGGGTGGGCGACGTGCGGATGCGCCCTCAAGCGCGAGGGATGTGGCAGGAACTGCGCCTGGAGTTCTTCGGCGACGCCCACACCGACGGCGGCCGCCACCACGCCGTGGTGTTCGCCTGGGCGCCGGGGTTCGCGGCGTTCCTGCGCGAGACCTACGAGGTGGTGCGGCCGGGCAGCGAGGAGGTCCATGTCGACGACTTCCTGGCGGGCGTGCTCGCCGGGGGCTGAACCGCGGCCGGTCTGAGTAGGCGTACTCATGCCGAGGGCCCGCTCCCGGCCGGACGATGGGCTGCCTCGAAAGGAGCCCGCCATGTCCGCTGTGTCCGACGTACGTCCGGGTCACCGGCCGTTGCTGCCCGCCGTCCTCGCCTGGGGTGTGCTCGCGGTGCTGGCCCTGTCCGGGTGGAACCCGCACGACCGCATGACCTGGTTCCTGGAGGTCGTGTGGGTCGTCGTGGGTCTGCCACTGCTGGTGCTGACCCGGCGGCGCTTCCCGCTCACCGGTCTGTTGTGCTGCCTGCTGGCCGCCCACGCCGTGGTGCTGATGGTGGGCGGCCACTACACCTACGCCGAGGTGCCGCTCGGCGACCGGGTCCGGGACACCTTCGGTCTGGATCGCAATCCCTATGACCGGTTCGGCCACCTGGTGCAAGGCTTCGTCCCGGCCTTGCTGGTGCGCGAGCTGCTGGTGCGCACCTCGCCGCTGCGCGGCAGCCGCTGGCTCGCTCCGCTGACCGTGTGCGCGTGTCTGGCCTTCAGTGCCGTCTTCGAGATGCTCGAGTGGGCGGCCGCCGTGGCCGCAGGGCACTCGGCCGACGCCTTTCTGGCCACCCAGGGCGACGTGTGGGACACGCAGTGGGACATGTTCTGCGCGCTGGTCGGGGCCACCGCCTCATTGCTGCTGCTCAGCCGGGTGCACGACCGGCAGCTGGCGGCGGTGCCGTCACTTCGACGTGTAGCGGTGCCGGGTCCACAGCGGCAGGACGAACCAGCACAGCAGGTACCAGCCGACCACACCGGCGACCAGGTAGGGCACGAAACCGTCGTGCGTGGCCACGCGCAGGATGAGCAGCAGTGAGGCGGTGGTCGTGGCGAGCAGCAGCACGAGGCCGAGCAGGGTGAACCGGGAGGCCAGCTGGACCGCCTGGGGTTTGACGCGCCGCCCGGCGACGAGGCGATGCAGGGCCACCGGGCCGATGAGCGCCCCGGTCGCGCAGGCACCGAGGACGACCGTCACGAGATAGATCGTCTGGTCGGTGCCGGAGAGGTCGTCGTACTTCTCGGTGAACACCACCGTGAGGAGGAAGCCGAAGAGGATCTGGACGCCCATCTGCGCCACGCGGACCTCCTGGATGAGCTCCTGCCACATCCGGTCCGCTCTCTCCTCCTCCGTCTCGTTGCGCCCCCGGCGCATGGCCCCGCCCTCTGCCGCGTCCGCCACTGTTCCTCCCGGTGTGAGACCTGAGCCCTCCTCCTTCACGGGTTCCCCGGAACGAGTCGCCGTCCCGCGGGCCCCCGGGAGCGGTTTGAGCGACCCGGGGACGGTTACACGGACGGCGCGAATGACGCAGAACCTAGGAGGTCGTGGACTCATGTCCGGAACGCAGCTCACCGTTACGCTCAGCGGCGGAGGCGCCGACGACGCGCGAGCGGTCGTCCGGGCCCTGGAAGGCACGTTCGGGTCGCCCGACGAGCTTCCCGCCGACGAGAACGCGACGGTCCACACGGCGACCTTCGACGGGGAGACGGACGCGCGTCCCGCCGGCGGCGACGGAGCGGGTCCCGGGCGGCTGTCCGCACCGGTGACCGTCACCGTGCAGGGCAGCCCGGAGGCCGTGCGGCGGGCGAGCGACACGCTCACCCGGGTCTTCACGGCACGCGACGACGGCGCCGCCTCCGGCGACCAGGAGCAGGAGAGGCAGCTGCTCCTGGAGCCGTGAGAGGCGACCTCACCAGCGGGACTCGACCTGGTCCTTGATGCGCCGGTCGTACAGGTCGCGGATCGCCGTCAGCGTCTCGCCGGGCAGTTGCGGGAGGCGGGCGGCGGCCGCGTTGGCCCGGGCCTGTTCGGGTGAGCGCGCGCCGGGGATCACGGTCGTGACGCCGGGCTGCTCGACGATCCAGCGCAGGGCCAGCTGGGCCGGGGTGTATCCCTCGGGGGCGAGCGCCGCGAACTCGGCGGCCGCCTCGACACCGGTGGCGTAGTCGACGCCGGAGAAGGTCTCGCCCTGGTCGAAGGCCTCGCCGTGCCGGTTGTAGGTGCGGTGGTCGTTCTCCGGGAAGACGGTGTCCCGGGTGTACTTGCCCGACAGCAGGCCGGAGGCCAGCGGCACCCGGGCGATGATGCCCACGCCCGCCTCGCGCGCGGCCGGGAGCACCTCGCGCAGGGGCTTCATGCGGAACGGGTTCAGGATGATCTGCACGCTCGCGACGTTGGGCCGGGCGATGGCGGTCAGCGCCTCCTCGCAGGTCTCGACGCTGACGCCGTAGGCGGCGACGCGCTCCTCCTCGACGAGGGTGTCGAGCGCGTCGAACACCTCGTTCGTGGAGTAGACGGGCGTCGGCGGGCAGTGCAACTGCACCAGGTCGATGCGGTCGACACCGAGGTTGCGCCGGGAGCGGTCGTTCCAGGCGCGGAAGTTGTCGAGCACGTAGTTCCCGGGGATCTGGTCGACCCGGCGGCCCATCTTCGTGGCGACCATGACGTGCAGGTCCGGGCGGCCGCTGAGGAACGAGGCGATGGTCTGCTCGCTGCGCCCGTCGCCGTAGACGTCGGCGGTGTCGAAGAAGGTCACCCCGGCTTCGGCCGCCGTCTCCAGTACCGCGAGGGCTTCCTTGTCGTCGACGTCTCCCCAGTCGGCCCCCAACTGCCAGGTGCCCAGACCGATGACGGAGGCGTGCTGACCCGACCTGTCGAATGTGCGCTCGTCCATGGGCGTCAGTCTGTCATCCGTCCCGGCGTCGCGCGGAACGTGGGACACGGCCACGGAGGGCGTAGTCGCACGACGGAGTGCGGGACGACGAGGAGGTGCTGGACGACGTCGTCCCGGCGGCGGTCGGCCGGGCCGCGTGGGCGGAGGCGGACCCGGCGCTGGACCGGCTCGATCCGCACCGCGTGTACGGCAACGCCTTCCTGGACCGGCTGTTCGGCTGACGCGGACGCACCCTAGGACGTGAGGTACGCCTGCACGGTCGGGGCGTACCGGTCCACCAGGGCGTCGACGGCGTGCGCCCGCACCTCGGTGCCGCGCGCGATGCCGTACATGACGCCGAGGCCGAGCAGGGTGGCGACGGCCAGTTCGGCGCGCAGGCCCGCGTCCGGACCGGTGAGCCGGGCGGTGAGGCGGTCGGTGACCTGGGTGCGGAAGTTGGCGCGCAGGATGTCGCCCTGCTCTCCGTGCAGGGGCGCGAAGACGATCCGCAGCAGGGGGTCGGCGCCCTGCTCGGACTGGCTGACCAGGACGTGCCGGACCATGTGGGGGCCGAGGTCGTCCAGCGGCGCTGCCAGCAGGGCGTCGGCGTCGGTCTCGAAGGACATGACCCGGGCGAAGAGCGTGTCCTTGTTGCCGAAGTACTTGAGGATCAGCGGCGGGCTCACCCCGGCGCGGTCGGCGACGGCCTTGAGGGTGATGTCGCCGTGCGCGTGCCGGGCCAGCAGGTAGCGGGCCGCTTTCAGGATGGCCGCCTTGGTCGACTCGGCGTCCCTGCGGGCGGGTGTGGGCGTGACGGGTGGAGTGCTCACGGCACTCATGCTCCCTCCATCGCCTCGTCGCGCGCGCCCCGGATGCGCTCCCGGGCCTGATCCGGGCCGTCCGTGACGTCCGGTGCGCGGTCGCCGGGGATGCACAGCGCCGCCGCGGCGGCGACCAGCGCGACCGCGCCGGCCATCGCGAACGCCAGCAGGTAGCCGTGCAGGGTGGGCACCGGTACGCCGCCGACCGGACTGGTGTGGTGCACCAGGACGGCGGCCACGGCGGCGCTGGAGCCGGCCTGGCCGATCGTGCGCATCAGGACGTTGACCCCGTTGGCGGAGGCGGTCTGCTCGGGCGGCACGGCCCGAAGGATGAGGGTGGGCAGCGCCGAGTAGGCCAGCGTGGTGCCGATCGCGACGACCGTGGCACCCGCGATGATCATCCACAGCTCGCGGCTGTCGGCGATGCGCACGGCGTACCCGGCGGCGATGACCGTCGCCCCGAGGGCCAGGGTGATGCGCGGACCGCGCGCCGCGGAGATCCGGGCGGAGACGGGCGACAGCAGGAGCATGACGATGCCGCTGGGCAGCAGGCACAGGCCGGTGGCGACGATGGACAGCCCGAGTCCGTACCCGGTGGCCACGGGCGCCTGCACCAGCTGGGCGGTGACGAGGGTGTTGGCGTAGAAGGCGAACCCGGCGAGCAGCGCGGCCACATGGGACAGGCCGACCCGGGGCTGCCCCACCAAGCGCAGGTCCACCAGCGGCCGTTCGGTCCGGAGCTGCTGCCACGACCACAGCGCGAGCACGACGACGGCGGCGGCGAACAGTCCCACGACTCGGGCGCCGGCCCAGCCCCACTGCCCGCCCTGCGACACCCCGAGCAGCAGGCAGACGAGCCCGGTGGCCAGCCCGATCGTGCCCGGGACGTCGAAGCGGCCGGGCTCGCGCACCGGCGACTCGCGCACGGCCCACCACACCAGGGTCACGCCCGTCGCGCCGAGGGCGCTGGTCACCCAGAACATGGTGTGCCAGTTCGCGTACTGCACGATCACCGCGGCGAGCGGCAGACCGAGCGCGGCGCCGATGCCGACGGTGGAGCTCATCAGCGCCACGGCCGATCCCCGGCGCTGCGGGGGCAGTTCGTCCCGCAGGATGCTGATGGACAGCGGGACGACCGCCGCGGCGGCTCCGGAGAGGGCGCGGGCGGCGATGAGCACGACGATGTCGGAGGTCAGGGCGCACAGGACCGAGCCGGCGGTCATCAGCCCGAGGGCCGCCATGAGGACGCGCCGCTTGCCGTACATGTCGCCGGCCCGGCCCAGGACCGGGGTGAGGACCGCGCCGGAGAGCAGGGTGGCCGTCACCATCCAGGAGACCGCGCCCGCCGAGGCGCCGGTGAGCCGGGGCAGGTCGGGCAGCAGAGGCACGACGACGGTCTGCATGACGGCCATGAGGATGCCGCCGAACGCGAGCACGGGGACGGTGAGCCGTTCCCGAAGGGTGCTCGCACGGGGCGGCTCGGGTATCGCGGCGGTCTGGTCCATCGGCTCTCCAGCGGGCAGCGCCGGGCGAGGGCGCGGGTGAATTGCTATTCACCCTAGCCGGTGAATAGCAATTCACCCAAGGCCGGGGCGGGCTATTCCCGCGAGGCCAGTGACCGTGCGTGCATGGTTCGCGCGACCTTCGGCCCCAGCCAGCGCTTGAACCGCAGCAGTGGTTCCAGTTGCCCTGCCGCCCGGTCGAGCCGGTAGTACAGCTGGGGCGGGACGTAGGGCAGCAGGGGCGAGTGACGCTGGCCGAGCAGGGCGAACATGCGCTCCGGGGGCAGGTGCATGTAGCGCGGCAGGTTCTCGTACCACTGGGCGCTGTAGCGGGCCGCGCTCTGCACGGGGAGGAGGGCCGCCTTGCGTTCCCGCTCGTAGCGGGCGAGGGCCTGCGGGAGCTCGGGGTGCTCGCGCAGCGCGGCGGCCAGGGCGATCGCGTCCTCCAGGGCGAGCGTGGTGCCGGCGCCGATGGAGTAGTGGGTGCTGTGGGCGGCGTCACCGAGCAGGACGAGGTTGCCGTGGTGCCAGCTGTCGTTGGTCAGGGTGCGGAAGGTCTGCCACGGGGTGCCGCCGGGGCGGCCCAGCAGGGGGTGCCCGTCCAGGACGTCCGCGAAGAGCTTCTCCAGCAGGGCGCGGCCGTCGGCCTCGCTCGCGCGGTCGAGACCGAGGCCGGTCCAGGTCTCGGGTGCGCATTCGACGACACAGGTGCTGCGGTCGGGGCCGTAGCCGTAGCCGTAGCACCAGATCCAGCCGTGGGCTGTTTCCACGAAGGCGAAGGTGAAGGCGTCGAAGACCTTGGTGGTGCCGAGCCAGACGAAGTGGTTGCGCCCGGGCGTGAGCCGGCTGCCGAAGTGCGTGGCGTGGCGGGTGCGCAGGGCACTGCGGACGCCGTCGGCCGCCACGATCAGGTCGGTGCCGGAGGGCAGGTCGCCGGCGGTGACCTCGCGCTCGTACTCCAGGCGTACGCCGAGATCGCGGGCCCGGGCGGCGAGGATCTCCAGCAGCCGGTGGCGGCCGATGCCGTGGCCCTGGTCGCCGCTGTGCCGGGTCGTCAGGTCCCGGACGTGGGCGACGCCTTCGCTCCACCGGACCGAGTCGGCATCGAGGACGTCCGCCGAGTCGGGGTCCTGCTCGTGGAGCCGGTCGAGCAGATGGCGCCAGTACGTCACGCCCCAGCCGTACGTGGAGCCCTCCGGATCGCGTTCGTAGACGGTGACGTCGTGGGACGGGTCCTGCCGCTTGAGCAGGATCGAGAGATACAGACCGGCGGGCCCGCCGCCGACACAGGCGACCTTCACGAACACCCCTGAGAATTACCGAGAGCTGTCGATTGCGGACGCAGAGTAGCAGGAGCCGGGCACCTCCCACCGGACCGCCGAATCGCGCCAGTTTCGCGGCGTGACGCGTACCACGAGCCTCGGACCGCACGGGCAGAAACATCCGCCACAGCACCCCCCGCGGGTGGAATTTCCCCTTCCGTACGGGCACACAGCCCCCTCTGGGCAAGATCATCTTCGTTCAACGTTGCATGACATAAGGGGAATTGCCCGGATCGCAGCCAACCGGCTCGCGTGGATTTCTCCCGGTAGCGGGCGGGCCGGTAGGCATGCGGGGTCATCAACCCGATCCACCCAGGAGGTCCGTATGCCGGAACTCAGCCGTCGCACCGCGCTCACCGCCGCGGCCGTCCTCGCCACCGGCGCGGGGACGTTGTCAGCCGTCATCCCCGCCTCGGCCGCCGAGCACCACGACTCCCCCGGGAGCTTCGACGAGGTCTACAAGGGTCGCCGGATACAGGGCCGTCCGGCCACCGGGTCCGGTCACCACGGGCACCACGGCGGGGGCTACGCGGTGTTCGTCGACGGGGTCGAGCTGCACATGATGCGCAACGCCGACGGCAGCTGGATCAGTGTCGTCAGCCACTACGACCCGGTGGCCACCCCACGCGCCGCCGCCCGCGCCGCGGTGGACGAGCTGCAGGGCGCACCCCTGCTGCCCTTCCCCGCCAACTGACCCGCACCGCAAGGCATCTGGAGCACCCGCACATGGCTGTCCGCAAGAACCAGTCCACCCTGACCGCTGACGAGAAGCGGCGCTTCGTCGCCGCGCTGCTGGAGCTGAAGCGCAGCGGCCGCTACGACGAGTTCGTCACGACGCACAACGCGTTCATCGTCTCCGACACCGACGACGGCGAGCGGACCGGGCACCGCTCACCGTCCTTCCTGCCCTGGCACCGAAGATTCCTCCTGGAGTTCGAGCGGGCGCTGCAGTCGGTGGACGCGTCGGTGTCGCTGCCGTACTGGGACTGGACCGTCGACCGTACGCCGCGCGCCTCTCTGTGGGCGCCCGACTTCCTCGGCGGCACCGGGCGGGAGCGGGACGGCCGGGTGACGGACGGCGCGTTCTCAGCGTCCGGCGGGAACTGGCCGATCAACGTGCGGGTCGACAGCCGTACGTTCCTGCGACGCTCCCTCGGTTCCGGGACGCGCGAGTTGCCGACGCGGGCCGACGTCGAGTCGGTGCTCGCGATGTCCACGTACGACATGGCGCCCTGGAACAGCGGCTCGGACGGCTTCCGCAACCACCTCGAAGGGTGGCGGGGCGTCAACCTGCACAATCGCGTCCATGTCTGGGTCGGCGGGCAGATGGCCACCGGGGTGTCCCCCAACGACCCGGTGTTCTGGCTGCACCACGCCTACATAGACAAGCTGTGGGCCGAGTGGCAGCGCCGGCACCCCGGCTCCGGCTATCTGCCGGCCGCGGGCACGCCGAACGTGATCGACCTCAACGAGACGATGCGGCCGTGGCACGACATGAGCCCGGCGGACCTGCTGGACCACACCCCGCACTACACGTTCGACGTCTGATCAGACGGTCGCACCCGTGCGGCACTCCGGGTGGCCCCAGCCGCTGTCGTTCTTGGCGATGGGCTCGCCGGCCGCGTAGGAGCGGCCGCAGAGGCACCGGCCGGGGAACTTCGCCTTGATCGTGCGCGCGGAGCCCTTCCCGCCCGCGGTCTTGGTGCCGCGGGCGGCGGCGCCGCGCGGGCGGGACCGGGGGGCCTTGGCCGGGGTGTCCGGGGCGGGCGGCGGCTCGGGGGAGCCGAGGCCGCTGCCCGCGGGCTCCTGGACCGTGGCGGCCTGGCTGGCGGCGCGGTCGGCGAAGTCGTTGAGCCGGTCGCCGTCGACCTGGTGGGCGGGGACGTAGCGGAACTCGACCGAGCGGCCGTCGAGGAGTTCGTCGATGCGCACCACGAGGTCCTGGTTGGCGACCGGCTTGCCCGCGGAGGTCTTCCAGCCGTTGCGCTTCCAGCCCGGCAGCCAGGTGGTGACGGCCTTCATCGCGTACTGCGAGTCCATCCGGATCTCGAGCGGCACGTCCGGCTCGGTCGCCGCCAGCAGGCGCTCCAGCGCGGTGAGTTCGGCGACGTTGTTGGTGGCCTTGCCGAGCGGCCCCGCCTCCCACCGCTGCGGCGTCTCGGAAGCGTCGGCGACGACCCAGGCCCAGCCGGCGGGTCCGGGATTTCCCTTCGAAGCCCCGTCACACGCGGCCACTACACGTTCACGCATGCGCTCGATCATGCCATGACCGCGGGAACCGTCCGGCCGGGAGGTCCGGGGTGCCTCAAACGGTCGCCCTCCTAGGCCACGTCGGTCAGCTGCGGCATCTCGCCCTCGGTCGTCGTGGTGTCGATCACCGAGAAGTTCGCGCCCTGGGGGTCGCTGATCGCCGCGAACCGGCCGAAGGGAGTGGTCATCGGGCCGAACCGCAGCACGCCACCGAGCTTGGTGGCCCTCGCCACGGCCTCGTCGCAGTCCTCGACCCCGAAGTAGACGTTGACGTACGGCCGCATCTCGGGCGGGAACTCCTCGCCCATCTTCATCCGGCCCAGCACGGTGCGCTCGCCCAGGTCGTAGATCCGGAAGTCCATCTCGCCGTCCCGCATGTCCCGCTGCCGGTAGGAGAAGACGGCGGGGAAGAACGCGTCGGACTTCTCCGGCTCGCGGGTGAAGACTTCCGCCCAGGTGTAGGCGCCGGGTTCTCCCATCGCCTGGAAACCCTCGTGGGTGCCCGCCTGCCAGACGCCGAAGACGACGCCGCCGGGGTCGCGGGCCAGGCACATGGTGCCGAAGTCGGCGACCCGCATCGGCTCCATCAGCACCTCGCCGCCGTGGTCGCGGATCCTGGCCGCGGTGGCGGCGGCGTCCTGGGACGCGAAGTAGAGGCACCACTGCGACAGGCCTTCCTGGCCGGGCATGGGTGGGACGACGGCGGCGACCGCCTTGCCGTTCGCGGAGGCCTGCGTGTAGGTGCCGAACTCCGCGGACGCCTCGGCAAACGTCCAGCCGAGGACCTCGCCGTAGAAGTTCTTGGCCCCTTCGAGGTCACTGAACATCGCGTCGGCCCAGCACGGGGTTCCCTCAGGTTGCACGGCCATGGCTGCGGCCCTCTCCGAACGAGTCGATCCGAGTGAGGTATGAGCGGAATCGTCCGCTTCCTCACGCTAGTCACCCGAGGGTCTGCTCGCGCGTCGAGCGGCCCCTCACACGGCGGGTGTCTTCCCTCCGGCGCCCGGCTGTGCTTGCCTGAGTGCCCTTTCGGTGGCCGGGGCGGGAGTTGCCGTATGCGCAAGCCGTGGGTCGTGGGGGTACTGCTGGCCGGGATGCTCCTCGGCGGGTGCGGGGATCCCGCAGCCGCACCCGAGGAGCCGGCACCGGCAGCACCGCGCGCGTCGACGACCACCCACCAGCGCGCCCCCGCCTCCTCCGGAGCGCTGCCGGGGAAGGCGCCCACGGTGCTGTACCTCGGGGACTCCCTCGCGATGGAGGGCCAGAAGGTCCTGGGCCAGGAGTTACGCCGGGACCTGAGGGCGAAGTACACCGGAGCCCCGTACTCCGGCACCACCCTGTGCGACTACCTGGAGGGCACGGCCGACCGCTCCCTGGTGCCGGCCGCCGACAAGGCCGCCGCGCTGGTACGCAGGCTGCGGCCCGACTTCGTGGTCCTGCAGTTCTGGGGGAACTCCTGGGGCTACACGCCGTGCATGGACGGCATCACCTACGACAAGTCCCCGGCCCGGTACTTCAGCCGCGCCGCCGACGCGCTGCGGCTCACCGAGCAGATCGCCGCGGCCGGAGGCGGCAGCCGCCCGAGGATCGTCTGGGTGTCGCAGGGCCCGGATCCGATCACCCCCGACCGGGTCCGGCGTGTCAACGCGCTCTACGAGAAGCGGGCCGCCGCCTCGGGGGACCTCGTGGCGGACGCCGGGAAGGCGGTCAGCCCGGCCGGCGGCCGTTACACCTGGACGCAGTCCCTGCCGTGCACGGCGTACGAGCGGGCCCGTCGCGGCCTGTGCACACAGCCCGGCCGTGACCGCACCGCCCTGCACCGCGACGACGACTCTCTGCACTTCTGCCTGGCCCCCACCACCAGCCGGCCGAAGCCCTGCCCGGTCCGCTCCCCCGGGATCCTGCGCCTCGCCCGGGTGGTCGCCAAAACCATTCGACAGGCGGCGCGTTGACCGCTCGAATGGGCGCCATGTGTGCAGTGCGAATGCATGAGGACGAGGTGGCCCTCGACGTCCCGCTGGTCGGCCGGCTGGTCGCGGAGCAGTTCCCGCAGTGGGCCGGACTGCCCCTGCGGCGCCTGGAGTCCTCCGGGACGGAGAACGCCATGTTCCGCCTCGGTGCGGACAAGGTCGTACGGCTCCCCCGGCACCCTCGCGCCGTGGAGGCCATCACCCACGAACTGCGCTGGCTGCCCAGGCTGGCCCCAGCGCTGCCCGCCGCCTCCCCCGAGCCCCTCGGGCGGGGCGAGCCGGACGGCCGGTTCCCCTGGCCCTGGTCGGTGTACGGCTGGCTGGACGGCCACAACCCGGTACCCGGCGCGCTCGAGGAACCCGTGCCGCTCGCCGAGGACCTGGCGGCGTACGTCACGGCCCTGCGCGGGATCGACGCGTCCAAGGGTCCGCCGGGCTACCGGGGAGTGCCGCTGGCGGCACGGGACCCGTTCCTGCGCGAGGCACTCGCGCAACTGGCGGGGCGGGTCGACACCGCCGCGGTGACGACGGCGTGGGAGGCGGCCCTGCGCGCCCCGGAGCACACGGGGCCGCCGGTGTGGGCCCACGGCGATCTGATGGCCGGGAACCTCCTGGTCAGGGGCGGACGGCTCAGCGCCGTGATCGACTTCGGCACGGTGGGGGTCGGCGATCCCGCCGTCGACCTCATCGGGGCCTGGTGCGTCCTGCCCGCCGAGGCCCGCGGCGTCCTGCGCGAGGCCGTGGGAGCCGACGAGGCCGAGTGGGCACGGGCCCGGGGCTGGGCCCTGTCGATCGCGGTCATCGCCCTGCCGTACTACTGGGACACGAACCCGCCGGTCGCGGAGAACTCCCGGCATGTGATCGGGGAGATCCTGGCCGAGACGGCGTAGAGCGAAGTCGGCGCAGGGGTGAAGACGACCCAGGGGCGGAGACGGCTCCGCCCCTGCGGGGGGGGTCACTCGCCCGCGTACGCCTTCTCCAGGGCGGCGATGTCGAACTTGCTCATCGCCATGAACGCCTGGGTGACGCGGGCCGCCTTCGCGGGGTCCGGGTCGGTGATCATCGCGTCGAGCCGGTCCGGGACGACCTGCCAGGACACACCGAACCGGTCCTTCAGCCAGCCGCAGGGGCCGGGCTCGCCGCCGTTCTCGGTGAGCTTCGCCCAGTAGTAGTCGATCTCCTCCTGGTTCTCGCAGAAGAGCATGAAGGAGGTGGCTTCGGTGAACGTGAACTCGGGGCCGCCGTTGAGCCCGAGGAAGCGGTGCCCGTTGGCCGTGAACTCGACGGTCATCACGGTGCCGGCGGCCTGGGGCGCTCCCTCGGGGTAGCGCGCGATCTTGCCGACGCTCGAGTTCTTGAAGACCGAGACGTAGAAATGGGCGGCCTCCTCCGCCTGGCCGTCGAACCAGAGACACGTGGTGAAACCGTCGGTGGTCATGAGTCCTCCTTCAGGCGTGGAACGCTGTCACCACTGTCGACCGGCCGGGGCCCCGGAACTCATCGGCCGGCCGGCCCGCAAATTCAGGTGGCCGCTACACCATTCGGAACTAGGCTCGCGGCCATGACGTCCACGCCCGCAGACAGCGGCATCCGTCCCTTCCACATCGACGTACCGCAGAGCGACCTCGACGACCTGCACGACCGACTCGACCGGGCGCGGTGGCCCGACGAGCTGCCCGGCGTGGGCTGGACGTACGGCGTCCCGTCGGGTTATCTGCGCGAGCTGGTGCGGTACTGGCGGCACGAGTACGACTGGCGGGCCGCCGAGGCGCGGCTCAACGCCTGGCCGCAGTTCACCACCGAGATCGACGGCGCGCGGGTGCACTTCGCGCACATCCGCTCCCCCGAGCCCGACGCCACCCCGCTGATCGTCACGCACGGCTGGCCGGGTTCGATCGTCGAGTTCGCCGACGTCGTGGGGCCGCTGACCGACCCGGCCGCCCACGGCGGCGATCCGGCCGACGCCTTCCACGTGGTGCTGCCGAGCATTCCCGGCTTCGGGTTCTCCGGCCCCACCCGGGAGACCGGCTGGGAGGCCCGCCGGATCGCCGACGCGTGGGCCGAGCTGATGACACGTCTCGGCTACGACAGGTTCGGCGCCCAGGGCGGTGACTGGGGTGCGGGCATCTCCCGCGAACTGGGCCGCGTCCACCCCGGCCGGGTCGTCGGCGTCCACCTCAATCTGCTGCCCGGCGGGCAGGCGGCCACCGAGCCGACGGCCGAGGAGCTGGAGGCGCTGAGTCCCGCGGAGCGGGAGCGCACGCTCATCTCCTGGCGCCGGTGGGAGAAGTGGTCCCGCGAGGGGACGGGCTACTTCCATGTGCAGTCCACCCGCCCACAGACCCTGTCCTACGCCCTCACGGACTCCCCCGTGGGCCAACTCGCCTGGATCGTCGAGAAGTTCCAGGAGTGGACGGACTCCGGGGAGGTGCCCGAGGAGGCCGTCGACCGGGACCTGATGCTCACGAACGTGATGCTGTACTGGCTGACGGGCACGGCGGGTTCGTCCGCGCGGGTCTACTACGAGCGCGCCCACGCCCGGGGCGTGCGGATCGCCGCCCCGCAGGAGCCCTCCACCGCGCCGACCGCGGTGGCGTCCTTCTTCGGCGACCCCCAGATCCCGCTGCGCCACAGGGCCGAGCGGACGGAGAACATCGTCCGCTGGACGGAGTTCGACCACGGCGGGCACTTCGCGGCGATGGAGAAGCCGGACCTGCTGGTCGGCGACGTGCGGGCGTTCTTCCGCCAATTGCGCGAGAAGGGCTGAGCGTTCGGGCTCTGCCGGTAGCGGATCTGCCGAAGGCAGAGAAACCGTTCGCGGGCATCGCCCGAGGTCAAGAGTGGAGTCGACGGCACATCCCCGACCCGTTCGCGGCACCTGTCGCCGCGACGAGGAGAACCGATGACTCCACTCACGACACGCGCCCCCCGGGCGGAGGAGGGCGACACCCCCCCGACCCGGTTCGACGACCACCTGGCCGCCCAGCTGCTGGCGCAGCGCATCGTGCTGCTGGGCACCCAGGTCGACGAGGTCTCCGCCAACCGGGTCTGCTCCCAGTTGCTCATCCTGTCCGCGGAGGACGCCCACACCGACATCAGCCTGTACATCAACAGCCCGGGCGGTGCGGTGCACGCGGGCCTCGCCATCTACGACACGATGCGGCTGATCCCGAACGACGTCTCCACGCTGGCCATGGGCTTCGCGGCCAGCATGGGCCAGTTCCTGCTGAGCGTCGGCGCGCCGGGCAAGCGCTACGCCCTGCCGAACGCGCGGATCATGATGCACCAGCCGTCGGCGGGCATCGGCGGCACGACCGCCGACATCGAGATCCAGGCGGAGAACCTGGAGTTCACCAAGCGGACCATCGAACGGATCACCGCCGAGCACACCGGCCAGAGCCCGGAGACCATCTCCCGGGACGGTGACCGCGACCGCTGGTTCACGGCCGAGCAGGCCAGGGAGTACGGCATGGTGGACCGGGTCGTGGAGTCCCTCGCGGACGTCCGCCCGGCGGCCACCCGACGCAGGATGGGGCTGCAGTGATGGGTTCGTACACGATTCCGAACGTCGTCGAGCGCACCCCGCAGGGCGAGCGGTCCTACGACGTCTTCAGCCGGCTGCTGTCCGAGCGGATCATCTTCCTCGGCACCGAGATCGACGACGGCGTCGCCAACGTCGTCATCGCCCAGCTCCTCCACCTGGAGTCGTCCTCCCCGGAGAGCGAGATCGCGATCTACATCAACTCGCCGGGCGGCTCGTTCACCTCGCTCATGGCGATCTACGACACCATGACGTTCGTGCAGGCGCCGATCTCCACGTTCTGCGTCGGGCAGGCGGCTTCCACGGCGGCCGTGCTGCTGGCCGGCGGGGACCCCGGGCGGCGGTTCGTGCTGGAGCACTCGCGGGTGCTGCTCGGACAGCCGGCCGCGGGCGGGCAGCGCGGCATGGTGTCCGACCTGGCGCTCCAGGCCAAGGAGATGGTGCGGATCCGCTCCCAGGTGGAGGAGGTGCTGGCGCGGCACACCCACCACGACGTGGCGGCGCTGCGGGCCGACATGGACCGCGACAAGGTGTTCACCGCGCAGGAGGCGGTGGGCTACGGGCTGGCCGACGAGGTGCTCAGCCGGCGCCTCGTCAAGGTCTGAGGCGCCGGCCGGCGACACGGCTCAGGCGGCCAGGCACATGCCGTCACGCGACGAGGTGGTGACCCCGCGGCGGCTGCCGGCCGTGTAGCGCGAGGTGACGCGGGTCAGTTCGCCCTGCGCCCTTGTGAGCAGGTCGCCGAGGCCCAGTCCGAGGGCATGGGCGGCGGCCGCGAGGACCTCCGAGGAGGCCTCCTTGCGGCCGCGCTCCACCTCCGAGAGGTAGGGCATGGAGATCCGTGCCTCGTCGGCGACGTCCTTCAGCGTGCGCTCCTGCGCGAGGCGTTCACGGCGCAGGACGTCACCCACGAGGTCCCGCCACAGCGGCTCCTTCGCGGCGGGGGCCGGCGGCGCCTGGCGCGGCGGTGTGCCGGAGGGGCGCGCACCGTGCGGGCGCAGGGGGATGACTCGGGCTTCGTTCGGCAGGTGGTTGCTCACTTCTCCAGCCTAGGAATCCCGGCCGCCGGGGGAAGGGCCCGGCGTTCCGCCCTGGGTGGAATCGCCCCGCGCACGAGAGGGAAGGGAACATTCCGTCCGATTTCACCCAGAGAAAAATCGGCGGGCATGGTGCGCCTCAACCCGGGTACCCGCAACTCGGGAGTACCTATGCAGATGTCCGCCGTGACGTTCGTGGGAGAGGCAATGGAGACCGCCGTGATCCGGTCGAAAGCACAGGTCGTCGAGGAGAACACCGAGGCCGGCGCGGGTGACGGAGCACTGCCGGGCGTCGTGGACCCGCGGTCCGTGGCCCCGCGGGACGCGAGGCAGCTGTCCCGCCAGTTCTTCCAGCGCCTGACGGAACTCGAAGAGGGAACGCACGAGTACCAGTACGCGCGCAACACCCTGATCGAGATGAACATGTCGCTCGTGCGTTTCGCGGCCGGCCGCTTCCGGGGCCGTGGCGACGACATGGAGGACATCGTCCAGACCGGCATGATCGGCCTGATCAAGGCCATCGACCGGTTCGAGCTCTCGCGCGAGGTCGAGTTCACCTCCTTCGCGCTGCCGTACATCGTCGGCGAGATCAAGCGGTTCTTCCGGGACACGACGTGGGCGGTGCACGTGCCGCGGCGGCTCCAGGAGCTGCGCGTGGAGCTGGCCAAGGCCCGCGAGGAACTCGCCAGCCGTCTGGACCGCGAGCCGACGGTCGCCGAGCTGGCGACCCTGATGAACATCTCCGAGCGCGAGGTCGTGGAGGGGCAGATCGCGGCGAACGGGTACAACTCGTCGTCGCTGGACGCCGCGCTCACCGGCGACGGCCCGGAGGGCGGCGAGGCGGTTCTGGCCGACTTCATCGGCGTGGAGGAAGACGGGCTGCGGCTCGTCGAGGACTTCCACTCGCTGGCGCCGCTCATGGCGGAGCTGAGCGAGCGCGACCGGCAGATCATCCACATGCGGTTCGTCGAGGAGGCCACCCAGGCGGAGATCGGTGAGCAGCTCGGCTGCTCCCAGATGCACGTCTCCCGCCTGATCAAGCGGATCATCACGCGACTGCGCGAGGGCATGCTGGGCGAGCTGGGCTGCGCCTGACACCCTCGTCCGACCAGCGGGTGCCGTCCCCCATGCGGGAGTGGGCGGCACCCGCACCCGTGTGTCGCCCCTGGTTTCCGTCGGCTGGTTTCTGGTTTCCGTCGGCCGGTTTCCGTCGGCCCGCGACCTTCCGTAGTCCCGCGGCGGTGGCTCAACCCCGGGTTGCGTCGGAGAGCGGCAGCACGGCGCGCACTCGCTTGCCCACCGGCACCCGTTCCACGCTGACCTGCTCCGCGAGCGCGTGGACGATCTCCAGGCCGTGCCGGCCGATGCGCTCGGGGTTGCGGGGGAAGATGCGGGGCAGTGCGGAGCTGCTGTCGTAGACCGACACCGTCACCGCGGCGTCGGTGCCGACGAGCTCCAGGATGTAGGGCCCGTTGCTGTGCCGGTCGGCGTTGGTGATCAGCTCGCTCACCACCAGCAGCACGGCGCCGTCGACACGCTCGTCGATCCGCGCGCACCACTCGGTCCTGAGCTGGTCGAGAAAGAGCGCGGCGAAGGACCGCGCCTCGGCGATGCAGCCCTGCTCGCCGGTGTAGTGTGCCGCCCGCCGCAGCGGTTCCACGGGCACGTCGAAACCAGTCGGTATCACTGCCTCGTCCAGGTGGTCGATCATTCTTTTCTCTCTGGGAAGCCGGACTGGCCGGACGCTCTGCACCAGTGCTCGTACCCCCGGGCCCGGCTTCACAGTCCTGACAGATTCTCCCCCATTGGATGCCCCGGGCATTGTCCCCCCTTCGCGGGGCACCCGGAAGGAATCAGGGCCGGCCGAGGGCGGCCGGGCCGGATCACCGGAGGTGCGCGGTGGCCTGGTGGACATGGCTGGTCGTGGTGATCGCGGCGCTCGTCGCCGTCGCGGCTGTGACGCTCGCCGTGCAGGCGGGCCGGCGGTCGGGGACCGTCATCGCGGTCCGGCGCCGTCCCGGCGGAAAGGGCCCGCGATGAACGAGCTGCTGGCCGCACGCAGTCTGACGACCCTGCCGGTGGTCACCCTGGGCGGCGACGCCGTCGCCCAGATCAAGGACACCGTCTTCGACGCCGCCGCCGGGCGGATCACCGGTTTCACGCTCAGCGGCCGGGGCCTGCTGTCGGGCCCGCTGAAGCGGAGTCTGCCCTGGTCGGCGGTGCACGCCCTGGGCCCGTACGCGGTCATGGTCCGTGATGCCCTCGCGCTGGAGGACACCTCCGCCGTGGTGGCGCGGCGTGAGGCACAGCAGGGCCGGGTGCTGCACGCCAAGGTGCTGACCGACGAGGGTACCGAGGTCGGCACGGTGCTCGACGTGATCGTCGAGAGCGGAACCAGCGGCCGCGTCGTGGGCTTCCGGATCGCCGCGGGCAAGGCGCTGGTGGGGGGCTCCAGACGCCGCCGGCACCGGGTGTACGTGCCGCGCGGCGAGACGCTCGCCGTCTCCGGCCGCGCCCTGGTCATCCCGGCGGACGCCACTCGTTTCGTCGCCGACGACCTGCCCGCCTTCGTGGCCCGGGTCGGCGCCTTCCGGGCCGGGCGGGAGGGGACGGCGTCATGATGCTGTTCTCCGAGGCGCGGGGCCTGCCCGTGCTGACGCTGACCGAGGCGGAAGAGGTCGGTGCCCTGAGGTCGCTGACGGTGGACGCGGTGTCCGGTGTGGTCACCCACGTCCGGGTACGGGGCCACCACTCCCGCAAGGAGACCGTGCTGGCCTGGGGCGCCCTGCACGCCATCGGCCCCGACGCGGTGCTGGTCCGCACGACCGCCGAACCGGTCGAAGTGCCGCCGCACCACGAGCTGCCGGGCCTGAGGATCCTCACCGAGACGGGCGACGCGCTCGGCACGGTCCAGGACGTCGCGTTCGAGCCGGGGACGGGCCGGGTCGAGGCGGTCGTCACCGCCCACGGGGACCTGCCGGCCGACCGGCTGCTCGGGCTCGGCGACTACGCCCTGGTGGTCCGCGCCGCTTGAGTCGTGCCGCTCGGGCCGGCCGGGTCAGCGTGAGTCGTGCCGCTCCGGCCGGCCGGGTCAGGAGGCCGGCGCCTGTTCCGTCGTGCCGCCTCCGGTGTCGCCCCCGGTGTCGCCGCCGGTGTTGGTGTCGGGCGGCGGCTGCTGGGTGTCGGACGACGGCGGCTCGCCCGTCGTCGGCCCCGAGGTGTCCGTGTCCGAGGTCGGCGGTTCGCTCGTGGGCGGTCGCGACGACGTCGAGTCGGTCGGTGCGGTGGGCGTGGTGACGCCGGCCGACGGGGAGGGCTTGTCGGGCTTCTTCGTCTTGTGGTCCTTGTTGCCGGTGTCGCCCGCCTCGCGCTTGAACCACTCGCCGTCGGGTTCGCACATCACGAATTCGTCCACGGGCCGCGGAGCGGGCGTCACCATGACGACGTTCGACGACTTGTACCCCGGCCACGCTTTGCCGGTCGTCTTCGGCGCGCTCTGCTGGGCGACGGGCGGGGACAGCGGGTTGCCGCACGCGCAGCGCACCCGGGGCACGCCGCGGTCGTCGACCAGGACGGCCGTGCCCGCCTGGAGGACGGCCTGGTAGCTGGTGGGGGCGCCGTTCTTGTAGCCGTGATTGGTGACGCGGGTGTCCATGCGCAGTTGCACGGGGGTGAGCGAGCGCAGGTAGGCGGGGACCTCGGACGGCTGGATCCGGACGACCGAGGCGAACGCGCGCTCCTTGTCCGGGGCGTCCTCGAAGTACTTGATCTGCTTCTCCACGTCACAGCTGGCGGCGTTGCGAGTGCCGCCGTACAGGCCGGGCGCGTCGCCGTTCACACCCCGCACGGCGTTCTGCGGGGCCGACTCGGTGCCCCCCGAGGGTGTGACCGGGGAGGCGGAGCTGTCCTCCTGGGCCGTCGACTCGGTGAACTCGTCCGGTCCGGTGTCGGCCGCGGGCTGGAGGAAGACCTCGCCGCTGGACGTGCTGGTGCCGCCGTCGGACGCGCCGGTGCCGCCGTTGTCGGGCCGGGAGAGCACCACGGCCAGGACCACGGCGGCCACCACGGCGGTGGCGATGATCGCGACACGGGGCACGGACCCCCACCAGGGTCGGCGGGGCTCCGGCTCCTTGCCGCCGCCGCTCGGCGGCTCGGAGGGCGGGCCGCCACCACCCGAGGGAGGCTGGGAAGGACCCGACAGCGGGCCCGAGGGAGGTCCTGTGGGGCGGCCGGACGACGGTGGATCGACGCTCACGAGCTCTTCTCCCGCGTGGGTTCTCTGCGGCCTTCACACAGCCGTGATGATTCATACCGGTGTGTGCCGCTTTTTCCACTACGACTTCATTGTGTGCCCCGGTCCCGTACGCCCCGCAAGCCGACCGACGCGGACGGACCCCTCCGGCGGGCGTCCGGCACGGGGGCTGCTTAGCGTGGCACCGTGAGTTCGCACATCCCCTCCGGCCAGGCACGTACCCCCGGCGAGCGGGCCGTCGCCCGGCACGGCTGGGCGCACGCCCTCGTCACGGTGCTCGGCGGCCTGCTCGCCATGGCGCTGGTGTCCGCCCTGGGTCTGTGGGCGGCCGGGGCCGCGGACCTTCCGGACGGTTCCTTCGCCCCCGTCGTCGCGGCCACCATGGTCGCCGCGATCGGCGGCACGGTGAAAGTCGCCGGAGGCGCCGGCGACCTCGCCGAGACACGGGCGGGCCTGACGGTCATTCCCTTGTCCGTCACCCTCACCGGAGCGCTGGTGATCGCCTGGGGGTTCCTGCGTCCGCTGCGGCACCGCGCGGTGGCCGGTGCCAAGGAGCTGGCCGGCTGGGCCGGTCGGGTGGCAGCCCTGTGGCTGCTCGCGCTGATCGGCCTGACGCTCGCCGCCCGCCACACCTTCGAGATCTCCCTCGGGGACAACACGCTCGGCGACCTCGGCGATCTGTTCGGTGCGCCGCCGAAGATCGGCTTCACCACCGACGTGCCGCTGTCCGTCTTCGTCGGCGTGGTGTGGCTGGCCGGTGTGCTGGTGCTGGCGCTGCTGGTGTCGCGCGGGGCTCCGCTGCCCGCGGGGCTGCTGCGCTTCCAGGCGTCGGTGCGGCCGGCCGCGTACGCGATGGTCGCGCTGCTGCTGGCCTGCGTCGTCATCGGCGTGGTCGTCGCCCTGATCGTCGCGGTGGCCAAGGGGCACGCGCGGGAGACGTTCGCGGTGATCCTGCTGGGCATCCCCAACCTGGTGTGGCTGGCGCTGACGATCGGGCTCGGCGCCACCTGGAACGGGCAGGTCGAGGGGCCGTTCGGGCTGCCCATGCCGCACGTGCTCGACGAGGTGCTGCGCACCCCGGACGTCTCCGAGCTGAACCTGCGGACCCTCGCCGAGCACGACGGCCGGGTGTGGTGGCTGCTGGTCGTCGACGTCGTGCTGCTGCTGGCCGCCGCGTTCGTGATGGCGGCCCGGTCTCCGGCCCGGGTGCGGCCCTGGCAGCACGCGGTGCACATGGCGGTCGCCCTCGTGCTCACGGTGTTCATGATCTGCCTCGTCGGGCGCATCTCCGCGCACTACGGCCTGTCCGTGCTCGGCATCGGTGATCTGGGCGGCGGTCTCGGGGGCCGGCTGTTCCTGAGACCCAAGTTGTGGGGTGCCGTCGGTCTGGCCGTCCCCTGGGGGCTGGTGACCGGGTTCGCCGGGGCGCTGCTGGCGCGGCACGTACGGCGGCGCGGTGAGGTGCGCTCCGACAGCGAGGGCTGACGCCCCGTTCCGCGCCGCCGCACTACATCCGCTGCACGAAGACCGGTTCGGCCCAGCGCGGCGGCGGCTTGGGCCGCTCCTCCCCCGCGCCCGGCAGTTGCCGGTCGACCCGCGTGGGCGTCCTCGGGCCCTCGGCCCCGCCGCCGGTCGTCGCGGCGCGCAGGGCGGCGACGAAGGCGAGGCAGGACGGGTACCGGTCGTCGGGGCTCTTGGCGAGGGCCTGGGCGAAGACGGGGTCGACCCTCGGGTCGAGGTCGGGCCGTTCCCCGGTCAGCGGCGGCGGTTCGTCGTACTGGTGGGCCCAGAGCAGGGCCATGTCGTCGTCGCGGATGAAGGGCGGATGGCCGGCCAGGGTCTCGAAGACGACGCAGCCGAACCCGTACACGTCGCAGCGGGCGTCGACCGGCTTGCCGGAGATCTGCTCGGGGGCGACGTAGTCCAGTGTGCCGACGAACTGGCCGACCGTGGTGAAGCCGGTCAGGGACAGCGACTTCTTCGTCAGGCCGAAGTCGGTGAGGTAGACGTGCTCGGGGTGGTCGCTGTCGGTGCCGCGGGACACCAGGATGTTGCCGGGCTTGACGTCCCGGTGCACCAGTCCGTTGTCGTGGGCCGCGTCGAGCGCGGAGGCGAGCTGGGCGGCGACGCGCAGGGCGGTGACGATCGGCATCGGGCCCTCGCGGTCGAGGACGTGCCGCAGGTCGCTGCCGGCGACGAACCGCATCGCGATGTACAGCACGCCGTCCGTCTCGCCGGCCTCGAACACCGGCACGATGTGGGGGTGGTCGATCGCCGCAGCGGCCCGTGACTCGTGGGTGAAGCGGCGGCGGAAGGTGTCGTTGCGGGCGAGTTCCGGGGCGAGCAGCTTCAGGGCGACGGTGCGTTCCAGGCGCAGGTCCCGGGCCCGGTAGACGACGGCCATGCCGCCGCGTCCGATCTCCTGCTCGATCCGGTACCCGGCGATCTGCTGCCCGACCAGCTCGGAGGGCCGCCCGGAGAACAGGCTCGTCTCGCGGTTCACCGGCCATCACCCTCGGGCGAGACGACCCGGGTGGGCGGCGCCGCAGCCGACCGATCCGCCCCACCCTCGGCCTTGCCCTCCCGGTCCTCGGGGGACACGACGCGGGTGGGTTCGGGGGCGTCGGGGGACACGACCCTCGTCGGTTCCGGGGCGCCGGGGGACACGACCCTCGTCGGTTCCGGGGCATCAGGCGCCACGAGGCGAGTGGGTTCAGGAGCCTCGGGCGCCACCACACGGGTGGGCTCAGGACCCTCGGGAAGCGCCCCCCGTCCGGGTTCGGCGGCGTCAGCGGACACGACCCTCGTCGGTTCCGGGGCATCAGGCGCCACGACGCGAGTGGGCTCGGGGGCATCGGGCGCCACCCCGCGAGTGGGCTCAGGACCCTCGGGCACCACCACACGGGTGGGCTCAGGAGCCTCGGGAGGCGACCCCCGTCCGGGTTCGGGGGCGTCCGGGGCCACCACCCGGGTCGGCTCGGGAACGTCGGGTGACACACGCCCCTGCGGCTCGGGGGCTTCCCGTGACACCACCCTCGTCGGCTCAGGAGCACCCGGAGCGACCGCTCGGGTCGGCTCCGGGGCGGCAGGCACGATCCCCTCCGGTTCGGGCGCTTCGGACGGGGCCTCCCTCGGCGGCTCCGGCGCCTCGGGCTGGGCCTCCCGCCCCGACGGCTCCGGCGCCTCTGGCGGGGCCTCCCCCGTCGGCTCGGGGCCCTCCGGTGGCACCACCCGCGTCGGTCCGGCCGGTGCGCTCCGGGCGGGTGGGGGCGTGTCTGAGGGGCGGGCTGCCTCCGGGGTGCGGGGCGTCTCGACGGGGCCCTCGGGCGGCGCCACTCGCGTCGGCGGATGGACGGGCGATTCGGCCGGGTGTGACTCCGATTCGGCTGCCGGCGTCTCGTCCGTCGCGTACGTGGTCGCCCGGCTGCCGTCGGCGTACACCCAGTGACCATGGGCGGAGTCGTAGAGCCACACGGACTCGCCGTCGATGACGACACCGATCCGCATGCCGTGGGTGCGGGTGCGGAAGGACTCCCGGTCGAGGCCGCCCGCGAGGTCCTCCACCGCGGAGCGGTAGCGCGCCAGGGCTTCCTGCGCCCGCCCCAGCAGCGGCCGGGGATCGGCGGCGCGGGTGAGGGGCCCGTCCGCGGCGGGCGGATCCAGCGGTACGGCGACCAGGCGACGGCCGTCGACCCAGGCCGACCAGCCGTTGAAGCACAGCACGTGCCCCCAGTCGCCCTGCCGCTCCAGGAGCTGCACCGGCAGCAGGGGGTCGAGGTCCACGGTGGGCCGGGCCGGGTCGGGTGCCTCCCAGGCGGGCATCCCGTGCTGCGGGACGACGTGCGTGGGCCGGAAGCCGGGGGTCGTCATAGGCGCTCCCTACTTCCGCATGACGGCCGGTTCGTGCCGGCGCAGCATGCGGGACACCAGGAACCCGAAGAGCACCGACAGCACGACCAGCATCCCCATGTCCAGCAGCCATGTGCCCGCCGAATGCTCGAACAGCGGGTCCTTCGTCAGGTCGTCGGGCACGATCTTGCCCAGTCCGACGGTGCCGGCCATCGCGGCCAGCGCCCAGCGCGCCGGCACCAGCCAGCCCAGCTGCTCGAGGCCGGGGGTGTCGGCCAGCTTCAGCAGGGCTCCGCAGAACACGACCTGGACGATGGCGATGAGCACGAGCAGCGGCATCGTCACCTCTTCCTTGCGCACCAGCGCGGAGACGAGCAGGCCGAGCATCATCGCCGTGAACGCGAGCAGGGCGACGGCGACCGTGATCTCCACCAGCGGCGACATCAGCACGCCTTCGCCGCCCGGTGCGTTGAGGTCCACGCCCAACAGGGCGACCAGGGTCAGCACCACCGCCTGGAGCACGGTGATGACGCCCAGGACGATGACCTTGGACATCAGGTACGCCGATCTGGACAGACCCACCGCCCGTTCTCGCTGGTAGATCACGCGTTCCTTGACGAGTTCGCGGACGGCGTTGGCGGCGCCGGTGAGCACCGCGCCGACGCACAGGATGAGCAGGGCGTTCAGCGCCGTGTCCTGCGTCAGCTTGCCGCCCGCCAGGGCGCGGGCCATCGCACCCATCACGAACGGCAGGGCGATCATGATGATCAGGAAGGTGCGGTCGGCGCTGAGCGCGGCCGCGTACCGGCGCACCAGCGTGCCCAGTTGGGCCCCCCGGCTGCGCGGCCGGGGCGGGGCGGTGATGACGACGGGCTCGGACCGGGGCTGCTGGGGCTGGGCGGAGGCGTCGGTCACGTACCGGCCGTGGAAGGGCGAGGCGAGGTACTCCCCCGCCCAGTCCCGGTCCGTGTCCCGGTCGAAGGCCTCGAAGGCCTCCGGCCACTCCTCGAAGCCGAAGAACGCCAGGGCTTCCTCGGGGGGCCCGTAGTAGGCGATCTTCCCGCCGGGCGCCAGCACGAGGAGCCGGTCGCACACGTCGAGGCTGAGCACGCTGTGGGTGACGACGATGACGGTCCGGCCGTCGTCGGCGAGGCCGCGCAGCATGTGCATCACCGAGCGGTCCATGCCGGGGTCGAGGCCGGAGGTCGGCTCGTCGAGGAACAGCAGCGACGGCTTGGTCAGCAGCTCCAGCGCCACGCTGACGCGCTTGCGCTGGCCGCCCGACAGGCTGTGCACGTGCTGGTCCGCGCGCTGTTCCAGGCCCAGTTCGCGGATGACCTCGTCGACCCGGGCGCGCCGCTCGGCCTTGGCCGTGTCCTGCGGGAAGCGCAGTTCGGCGGCGTAGGAGAGGGCTTTGCGGACGGTCAGCTGGGCGTGCAGGATGTCGTCCTGCGGGACCAGGCCGATGCGCTGGCGCAGCTCGGCGTAGTCGCGGTAGAGGTCGCGGCCGTCGTAGAGGACGGTGCCGTGGTTGGCGGGCCGCTGGCCGGTGAGGGCGTTGAGGAGCGTGGACTTGCCTGCGCCGCTCGGGCCGACGACGGCGAGCAGGCACTTCTCCCCCACCGGGAACGACACGTGGTCGAGGAGCGTCTTGCGGCCGCGGTCGACGGAGACGGCGAGGTCCTGCACGTCGAGGGAGACCTCACCGGTGTCGACGTACTCCTGGAGTTGGTCGCCGACGAGGCAGAACGCCGAGTGGCCGATGCCGACTATGTCGCCCTGGCCGACCGGGGCGCTGGTGACGGGGGTGCCGTTGAGGTAGGTGCCGTTGTGGCTGCCCAGGTCGACGATCTCGTAGGTTCCGTCGGCCAGGGCGCGCAGTTCGGCGTGCCGCCGGGAGACCTGGAGGTCGTCGATGACCAGGTCGTTGTCGGTGGCGCGGCCGATGCGGACGGTACGGGAGGGCAGCGGCCGTACGGTCGTGGGCTGCCGGTAGGTGCCGGTGTGGGCCGGCATGGAGACGGCGGAGGGGCGTTCCGGGGTGCGGGGGACGGGGGCGGGGCGGCCCGTGAGGGTCATCCGCGGTCCGTCGGCCGGGTTGCCGAAGCGGATGACGCTGCCGGGTCCGACGTCCCACTCGTGGATGCGCCGGCCGTCGGCGTAGGTGCCGTTGGTGCTGTCCTCGTCCTCGATGGTCCAGTGACCGTCCTCGGGCTTCAGCACCGCGTGGTGCCAGGACACCCGGTCGTCGTCGATGACGATCTCGCACGACGGGTCGCGCCCCACGTGGTAGTCGCGGCCCGGAATCATCACGGTGGTGCCGGTCTCTGTCTCCAGCACGAGCTCTGGTGCTACCGAGGGTTGCGCCATGGTCAAGATTCTACCGATTTGCCCTGCTATGCGCCTGGGCGAGGGAGCGGATCAAGCGGTCGGCGGGCCCGCGGGTCAGCCGACGGTGATGCCGACGAAGGGAGCGGCGCGCTGCATCCGCAGGGTGTCCACGGACTCGGCGAGCAATTCGTACTCGGTGGTGTCGTCACTGGTGGCGATGCGTACCAGCCGTCCGGCCGCCAGCTCCTCGGCGACCCGCTCCTGCTGGGCGGGATCGGCGCACCACGCGCGCAGCAGCCCGGGCACGTCGGGCGCGGTGTGGGCGACCGGCACGAGCGCGCCCGGCGGTAAGTGCTCGGCGTCGGGCTGGGGATCGAGACGCTGGGCGATCCAGGAGGCGCGGTCACGTAACCACCAGAGGGCGAGGGCGAGGGTGGGCGCCCGGTAGGTTCCGAGGGGCACTCCGATACGGCGGCCGTCGCAGACCCCGTACGCCGTGACGTGGCACAGAAACTCGTCGTGCACGTGACCCTCCCCCGTTGCCCTGCCCGTCTGCCGGCCCGGCTTCGCTCCTGCTGCGGCTCGCGTGCTGTGCGTGAGGGCGCCGTCGCTCGATGTGAAAAGCGCTCTCGCAGGTCAGTATGTTCACTACTGAATCACTGTCACCACGACTTTCCGGCCACTCTCCTGGCATATTCACCCCCCGAGTTGGCCGAAATCCGGCGAGGGTCCCAGCTGCCCATGACTCCGGAGGTAATCGACGCTCCCGGCGGGTGCGGGCAAGGTGGTCACACCGGGTTCACCGCGAGGGGGATCCGGGCCCTGACCAGCAGGTACGACCCCCCTGGAGGCTGATCGCCCATGTCCGCAACCACCCACCGTTACGAGGACGCCGTCGCCCGGTACTTCGAGGCCTGGAACGCCGAGGACCCGGCGGCACGCGTCAAAGCGGTCGCCGCCGCCTGGACCGAGGACGGCGGTTACACCGATCCCCTGGCCGACGTCCGCGGTCACGAGGGGATCACCGCGGTGATCGCGGCGGCCCGGGAGCAGTTCCCGGGGTTCGCGTTCCGGCTCACCGGTGTCGTCGACGGGCATCACGACATCGCCCGCTTCTCGTGGGAACTGGTGAACACCGCCGACGGCTCCGCGCCGGTCGCCGGGTCGGATGTGATCACCCTGGACGGCCAGGACCGGATCAGGGCGGTGCTCGGGTTCCTGGACCGAGTGCCCGCCGGGGCGTGAGGCCCCCGCCGCGATGAGTTCTCCGGCGCCCGGCGGTCTGCATGAGGGAGAAACCGCCGAGCACGGAGGACGTCATGGCCGTCATGGAAGAACTGGACGCGGAGTTCACCGCCGTCCTGCGCAAGAGCCCCGCCGAGGGCGGCTGGACCTATCTGGTCTGGCCCCGGTCCGTCGAGTTCTTCGGCACCCGCGGCCTGGTCAAGGTCCGCGGGACGATCGACGGCCACCCGTTCCGCAGCTCCTTCATGGCCCTGGGGGACGGCACGCACAAGCTGCCCGTGAAGGCGGACATCCGCAAGGCGATCGGCAAGGAGGAGGGCGAGACGGTGACCGTGCGCATCGAGGGGCGGATCGGCTCGTAAGCCGATCCGCCCGTGGCCTCAGGTGCCCGGGGGCGCCTCCGGGCACCTGGGCGACCCGCTACTGCTTGACGATGGCGTCGATGCGGGCCAGTTCGTCCGCGTCGAAGTCCAGGTTGCGGATGGCGCCGACGCTGTCCTCGATCTGCCGCGCGCTGCTCGCGCCGACCAGCGCCGACGTGACCCGGCCACCGCGCAGCACCCACGCCAGTGCCATCTGTGCGAGGGTCTGGCCGCGGGACTTCGCGATGTCGTTCAGGTCGCGCAGCCGGCCCACCAGGTCCTCGGTGAGCGCGTCGGAGTTCAGGAAGGGGCTGTCGCTCGCGGCCCGGGAGCCCTCGGGGATGCCGTCGAGGTAGCGGGCCGAGAGCACCCCCTGCTCCAGCGGGGAGAAGACGATGGATCCGACCTGGAGCTCGTCGAGCGCGTCGAGCAGTCCCTCGTCCTCGGGACGGCGGTCCAGCATCGAGTAGCGCGGCTGGTGGATGAGGAGCGGGGTGCCCAGCTCGCCCAGGATGCGGGCGGCCTCGCGGGTCTGCTCCGCGGAGTAGTTCGAGACGCCGACGTAGAGCGCCTTGCCCTGCTGCACCGCCGAGTGCAGGGCCCCCATCGTCTCCTCGAGCGGGGTGTCCGGGTCGGGGCGGTGCGAGTAGAAGACGTCGACGTAGTCCAGGCCCATCCGCTTCAGGCTCTGGTCCAGCGACGACAGCACGTACTTGCGCGATCCCCACTCGCCGTACGGGCCGGGCCACATCAGGTAGCCGGCCTTCGTGGAGATCACCAGCTCGTCGCGGTACGGCGCGAAGTCCGCCTTCAGGAACTCGCCGAGCGCGGACTCGGCGGCGCCGGGCGGCGGGCCGTAGTTGTTGGCCAGGTCGAAGTGGGTGACACCGAGGTCGAAGGCGCGGCGCAGGATGGCGCGCTGCGTCTCGACGGGCCGGTCCGGGCCGAAGTTGTGCCACAGACCGAGCGAGAGCGCGGGGAGCTTCAGGCCGCTGCGTCCGGTGCGCCGGTAGGGCATGTCCGCGTAGCGGTCGGGGTGTGCGGTGTACAACGCGACTCCAGAGGGGTTGGCACGGTCGGGATGAAACCGGTATCCACTCTGGCGTGACCTGCGCCCATGCGTCCAACAGAAGAATCCGATGGAATTCAGCGGCTACGCTTCTCAGTCATGGAACTGCGTCACTTGCAGCACTTCGTCGCGGTCGCCGAGGACCAGCACTTCACCCGCGCGGCGGAACGCCTCCTGGTGTCCCAGTCGGGCCTGTCGGCGTCCATCCGGGCGCTGGAGCGGGAGCTGCAGACACCGCTGTTCGTACGCACGACCCGCCGGGTGACGCTGACCCCCGCCGGGCGGGCGCTGCTCGGCGAGGCGGAGCGGATCCTCGCGCAGGTCCGCTCGGCCCACGAGGCGGTGGCCGCGGTGCAGGGCGTGCTGCGGGGGATGCTCACGCTCGGGTCCGAGCAGTGCATCGCCGGGGTGCACGTGGCGGGCCTGCTCGCCGCCTTCCGACACAGTCATCCGGACGTGGAGATCTGTCTGCGGCAGGCCGGGTCGGGCGCGCTCGCCGAGGACGTCGAGGCGGGAAGGCTCGACCTGGCGTTCGCGGTGCGGACGCAGGCGGACAGCGACCAGCTGCGATCGGTGCCGCTGACCAGCGAGCCGATGACGCTGCTGTGCCACTCCAGCCACCGGCTCGCCGCCGTCGGCGCGGCGGTCACACCTCAGGAGCTGGGCGGCGAGGTGTTCGTCGACTTCCAGCCGGACTGGGGTCCGCGCCGCACCACCGACACGGTGTTCGCGGCCGCGGGCGTACGGCGGACGGTCGCCCTGGAGGTGAACGACGTGCACACGCTGCTCGACCTGGTCGACGAGAACCTCGGCGTCGCCGTCGTGCCGCGGCACTTCGCGCACAAACGCGCCTCCCTGACCGCGCTGCCCGTGAAGGGGACCGGCGAGGCCGTCTACGAGACAGTGGCCCTGCTGCCGCCCGAGCAGGCGACCAGTCCGGCGGCCCGGGCGCTGATGGGCCTGCTGGAAACAGGGGGTCTGGCACCACCCCAGGAGGGTGTCCACCCCTCCTGACCCGATCCGTCCCGCGCAGCAGACTCGTGACCGTTCCCGAAACCAAACCCGGTCAGGAGTAGGGCAGATGACGGATCCCACACGACGCGGCGTGCTGCGCGGCGCGGCCGCGATCACGGCGGCCGGGGCGCTCGCCGGCACCGGCGCCGCAGCCGCTCCGGCCCAGGCGGCGCCCGCCGCGCCGCGCCGCTTTCCCTTCCTGGAGGGCGCGTTCGCGCCCGTCACCGAGGAGCTGACGGCCTTCGACCTGCCGGTCACCGGCCGCATTCCGCGTGAGCTGAACGGCCGCTACCTGCGCAACGGCCCCAACGTCCTGGGTCTGGAGGACCCCCGCGCCCACCACTGGATGCTCGGTGACGGCATGGTGCACGGCGTGCGGCTGCGTGAGGGCCGGGCCGAGTGGTACCGCAACCGCTGGGTGCGCTCCTCGCAGGTGGCGAAGAAGCTCGGCGAGCCGTACCCGGGTCCCGTGCCGCCGGACGACTTCCCGTGCAACACCCATGTGATCCCGCACCGGGGGCGGATCCTCGCGCTCCAGGAGAGCGGCCCGCTGCCCTACGAACTCGACGACGAGCTGAACACCGTCGGCACGTACGACTTCCGGGGCACGCTCCAGGGCCCGCTGACCGCGCACACCAAGTTCGACGTCCATGCCGACGAGCTGCACGCGATCGCCTACTACCCGACCTGGGACCACGTCCGGCACCTGGTCGTCGGCCCGGCGGGCAAGGTGGTGCGGAGCACGAGGATCCCGGTGGCGGACGCGCCGATGATCCACGACTTCGCGCTCACCGAGCACCATGTGGTGATCCTCGACATGCCGGTCACCTTCGACCCGGCGGGTGCCGAGCGCGGCGACATCGTGCCGTACGTCTGGAACGACCGGCATCCGGCGCGGGTCGGTGTGCTGCCCCGCAAGGGCGGCGCGGTCCGCTGGTTCGAGGTCGACCCGGTCTACTACTCGCACACGCTCAACGCGTATGAGGAGGGGCCGCACATCGTCGTCGACATGACGACTTTCGACGCGCCGTTCCTCGTCGCCGGCAACGGCTCGGGCGGCCCCCACACGGCGGGCACCCCCCGGCTCGACCGCTGGACGATCGACCTGCGGCACGGGCGGGTGCGGACCAGGATCCTCGACGACCGCCCCCAGGAGTTTCCGCGCGTCAACGAGGCGCTGGTGTCCCGCAGGCACCGGTACGGCTACTCGGCCGCGGCCGCGGAGATGTCGCTCGCCTACCAGGCGGTCGACGGCACCCCGCCCGACGGGGCCTTCACCAACGCGCTCATCAAGCACGACCTGCTGCGCGGCACCTCCGAGGTGCACCGGCTGCCCGCGGACGCGGCGGCGAGCGAGGCCGTGTTCGTGCCGTCCGACCCGTGCGACGACCGGGCTGCGGAGGACGACGGATATGCGATCGCGTACGTGCACAACCCCGACCGCGGGGCGTCGGACCTGGTGATCCTCGCGGCCCAGGACTTCACCGGGGAGCCGGTGGCCCGGATCCACCTCCCGGGCCGGGTGCCGCTGGGCTTCCACGGGAGCTGGGTTCCCGACGCGTGATCCCCGGTGATGCGCGATGGTGGACCCATGCATGCGAAGGACATCCTCATCGACGGCTTCAGCCGCATCCGCGAAGAAGTCCACGCCACCGTGGAAGGTCTCGGGCCCGACGAGCTGAGCGCCCGCCCCTCCCCCGACACCAACTCGATCGCCTGGCTGGTCTGGCACCTCACCCGTGTCCAGGACGACCACATGGCCGACGCCTTCGGCCGGGACCAGGTGTGGCTGTCCCAGGACTGGGAGAAGCGCTTCGGGCTGGACCTGCCGCGCCGCGACACGGGCTACGGCCACAGCCCCGCCAAGGTCGCCAGGGTCCGGGTCGACTCGGGCGAGCTGCTGACCGGCTACTACGACGCGGTGCACGAGCAGAGCCTGGACGCCCTGCGGGGCCTCGCCGCCAAGGACCTGGAGCGTGTCGTCGACGAGCGCTGGGACCCGCCGGTCACCCTGGGCGTCCGGCTGGTCAGCGTCCTGTCCGACGATCTCCAGCACATCGGACAGGCCGCCTACCTGCGGGGGCTGCTTCAGAGCGCGGCGGCGTAACCGGGCAGCACCACGTCACGGATGAGGGCGTTGCGCTCGTCGAACGGGATGAACGCGCTCTTCAGGGCGTTGACGGTGACCGTGCGCAGGTCCTCGACGGTCCAGCCCGCCTGCTCGACCAGCAGGGACATCTCACGGGTCATCGTGGTGCCCGAGACCAGCCGGTTGTCGGTGTTGAGGGTGACGCGGAAGCCGAGGTCCTTGAGAGCGGTGATCGGGTGCTCGGCGATGGAGGTGGCGGCGCCCGTCTGGAGGTTGGACGTCGGGCACATCTCCAGCGCGATGCGCCGGTCGCGCACCCAGCCCGCGAGCCGGCCGAGCTTGCCCGACGCGAGGTCCGGGATGTCGTCGGTGATGCGCACGCCGTGCCCGATGCGCTGGGCGCCGCACACCTGGAGGGCCTGGTGAATGCTGGGCAGGCCGTGCGCCTCCCCGGCGTGGATGGTGAAGGGCACGTTCTCGCGGCGCAGGTGCTCGAAGGCCGCGAGGTGGTCGGCGGGCGGGAAGCCGTCCTCGGCGCCGGCGATGTCGAAGCCCACGACACCGGCGTCGCGGAACGCCACGGCCAGGTCGGCCGCCTCGCGCACCCGGTCGAACATCCGCATCCCGCACAGCAGGGTGCCGACCCGCACGGGCGTGCCCGCGGCAGCGGCCTTCGCCATGCCCGCCGCGAGGCCCTCCTGGACCGTCTCCACGACCTCGGCCATGGTCAGCTCGCCGTTGGTGTTCAGCTCGGGTGCGTAGCGCACCTCGCCGTACACGACACCGTCGGCGGCCAGGTCGAGCACGTACTCCTCGGCCGTGCGCAGCAGGCCCTCGCGGGTCTGCATCACGGCGAGGGTGTGCTCGAAGGTGGCTATGTAGCGCACCAGGTCACCGGAGTTGGCGGCCTCGTAGTACCAGGCGGCGAGCTCGTCCGGGTCCGTGGTGGGCAGGGTGTGGCCGACCGTCTCCGCCAGCTCCACCACGGTGGCGGGGCGCAGGCCGCCGTCGAGGTGGTCGTGCAGCACGGCCTTGGGGAGGCGGCGGATCAGGTCGGCGTCTACGCGCGTAGCAGTCATGGCGGGTCTTTCCTCGGGCGGGTCGTTCGAAGCGGTGGTGAGGGGTCAGCCGACGGGCTGGAGCAGGTCCCAGCGGTTGCCGTACAGGTCCTGGAAGACGGCGACGGTGCCGTACGGCTCGTGCCGCGGGTTCTCCAGGAAGGTCACGCCCGCGGCGGTCATGCGGGCGTGGTCGCGGGCGAAGTCGTCGGTGTGCAGGAAGAAGCCCACGCGTCCGCCCGTCTGATCTCCGACCCGGGCGGCCTGAGCCTCTCCCTTGGCACGGGCCAGCAGCAGACCGGTGCCGGTTCCCGGGGCGCCGGGTTCGACAACGACCCAGCGGGATCCGTCGGGCCGGGGCGCGTCCTCGGCGAGCCGGAACCCGAGGGCGTCGGTGTAGAAGCGGATCGCCTCGTCGTAGTCGTCGACGACGAGGGTGACCAGGGCGATACGTCTCATCGAGGCCTCTCGGAGCGGGCGGTTGACCGGAGAGGTTATACGTAAAACTCCGGGGACGCCAACTCTGTTGATCGGCTTCCGACGCGGCGACTGTAACTACTAGTATGTACACTCGCGATCATCGACTTCCGGAGGTCCCCATGCCCTTCGTCCGCATCGACACGCTCCGGGCCGGTCCCGAGCGCCTCGCCGCACTCGGCCGGGCCGTGCACGACGCCCTGATGGAGACCATCGGCATTCCGCCCGACGACCGGTTCCAGGTCCTGACGGACCACGACGGCACGAGCGGCACCCTGCGGCACGACGACTACCTCGGCGTGCACCGCGACGACGGCATCGCGTACGTCGCGATCACCCTTCGCTCCGGCCGCACGCCCGCGCAGAAGCAGGCGCTCTATCGAAGGATCGCCGAGCTGGCCCACGCGTACGCGGGTACGGAGCCGCGGAACGTGTTCGTCGTCCTGACGGAGAACGAGTCGGCGGACTGGTCACTCGGAGAGGGCGTGGCGCAGTACCTCCGGTCCTAGGCCCCGGCCTAGGACCGCCGCCCGAGGCGCCTCGTCCCCTCCGGCCGCTAGCGTCCCCTCCATGAAGATCACTGAGCCGCCCCGCACCCCCGAGCAGCGCAAGGCGGACCTGCTGGGCCGGCTGGAGCGGGAGATGGACATCTGGGTGGCGACGGCGGATGCCGAGGGGATGCCGTGTCTGGTCCCGCTGTGGTTCGTGTGGCACGACGAGGCGGTGTGGCTGTGCACCCGGCTGACCAATCCCACCGGCCGCAATCTGCGGGACGGCCGACGCGCCCGGCTGGCCTTGGGGGACACCCGGGACGTCGTGCTCGTCGACGGTGAGGTGCGGACCCACCCGATGCGGGAGGTTCCGTCGGCGGCGGCCGAGGCGTTCCGTGTGAAGACCGGCTGGGATCCGCGTGAGGATCACGCGTCGTACGCGTTCTTCCAGGTGCGGCCGCGCGCGGTGCAGGCATGGTGCGAAGTGCGGGAACTGCCCCGCAGGCATCTCATGCGGGAGGGCGTCTGGGCCGTGTAGACGCCGTCAGCAGGCCTGGTGATGCGCCCTGCCGAGCCGGTCCAGCTCCTCGTCCGTGAGGCGGATCGCGCCCGCCGCCACATTCTCCGTGAGGTGGTCGGGGTTGCCGGTGCCGGGAATGGCGAGGACGTGGGGACCTTGGTGCAGGGTCCATGCGATGCGGATCTGGGCGGGACTCGCGCCATGGGCCCGGGCCACGGCGCGGACGTCCTCGTCGTGGGCCGTGGTGGCGCCCTGCTCGGCGGCCTCGCCCGCGACGGCGTAGAACGGCACGAAGGCGATGCCCTGCTCACCGCAGACGCGGAGAAGTTCGTCGCTGTCGGGGTCCGGGCGGTCGAGGGCGTACCGGTTCTGGACGCAGACCACGGGGGCGATGGCCTGGGCCTCGGCGAGATGGCGGGGGGTGACGTTGGAGATGCCGAGGTGGCGGATCAGACCCGCTTCGCGCAACTCCGCGAGGGCGCCGAAGTGTTCGGCGATGGAGTCGTACCGCGGCATCCGGCGCAGATTGACCACGTCCAGGTGGTCGCGGCCGAGCTGGCGCAGGTTCTCCTCGACATGTCCGCGCAGGTCCTCGGGGCGGGCCGAGGTGCCCCACTCCCCGTCGTAGGCACGGTACGGGCCCACCTTGGTGACGATGACCAGGTCGTCGGGGTACGGCGCGAGGGCCCTGTTGATGAGTTCGTTGGCGGAGCGCAGCGACGAGAAGTAGAAGGCCGCCGTGTCGATGTGGTTGACACCGAGGTCGATCGCCTTGCGCAGGACGGCGATCGACCGGTCGCGGTCGCTCGGTGTGCCGTGGTGGAAGGCGGCGCTGCCCGTCAGCCGCATCGCGCCGAAGCCGAGGCGGTGGACGGGCAGCTCGCCACCGAGTTTCCAGGTGCCCGCGGCGTCCGCGGTGATCGTCTGTGAGCTCATCGGCGGAGTCTCACACACGGCACGCGGGCCGGCGAAACCGGTTTACGGATACGTGTACGCGTTGAGGGTGGTGACGGCGGAGGCCGGGTTGCCGCGATCGTAGTGGTCCACGGCGAGGAAGTTGGGCTTCTTGCGGGCGGCCGGCTGGCAGAACCTCTGGGCGCGGTCGGCGAGTTTGGTGTTGTCCGTGCCGGCCGTGCCGGTGAGCGGGACGTCACGGAAGTGGTTCATGACGAACAGCGGGCGGAATCCGGGGTCGGTGCGGGTCAGCGGGATGTTGGTGTCGGCCCCGTACCAGCGGCTGTAGCAGGACCAGTCGGAGGTACCGAGGCCCGAGCCCATCGACCAGTAGTTCTCGACGGTCCACTCGGGCTGGTACATGACGCCGAAGCTGTCCCGGGTCAGGCCCGCGGCCTGGTCGGCGGAGCGGCTGTGGTCGGTGAAGATCAGCAGCCGGTCGCCTGCGGCGGCCAGGTCCGTCATCGTCGGCCAGCCGTTCTGCCGCACGCCGGTGAGATCGGGCCGGTAGAGCACGTCCGACAGGCCGTTGACACGGGCGAGTTCGGCACGCAGGACGGCCGGATCGACGTAGTCCTCCAGGAAGACGGTGACGAACTGGTCGGGGTGGGCCTTCAGGAAGTCGACCATGCGCTGGAGGTCGACCCACAGGGCGACGGGCCTGCTGACGAGGGTGCAGCTGTTGTGGCAGAGGATCGCGCCGTCCGGGGTCTGGTGGATGTCCAGCATGAATCCGCGGACCCCGTCGGCGAGTTGGCGTTCGATTCCGCGGGACTGGTTGGGCGCGAGGTTGACGAAGGGCGGGGCGAAGCCGCCGTCGACGCCGTTGGCGTACGCGTTGTGCGTGGTGAGGAACGTGACCTGGTCCAGGGTGCGCCGGTCCTGCGGCGGCATGGGCTGGGTGGCGGGCGTGACCGGGGTGAGGTACCAGGCGGCGAGGTCGCCTGATCCGCCGAGGGCGAGCCGGGCGGGGTAGGTGGCGCCGGGCGGCTTGGGCGCGACCGTGAGGTGGCGGGTGGTTCCCGGGACCTTGAGCGTGTAGCGGTCGGCGCCGATCGGGTCGATCTCCCACCCGGCGTCGGCACTGGCGCAGGCGACGGTCGCGGCCTGGTCGCCACTGCGGCCGAGGCAGCTGCCGGGCGCGACGGTGTTCTCCAGGAGGTAGGAGGACCCGCTCGGCTTCACCTGCCACTGCTGGCGGTCCTCGTTGCCGCGGGGTCTGTGCTGCTCGACCGCGCCACCGTTGTCGGCCGCGTTGAGCCCGGTCGTGGCGCTCTGGACGTAGTACGGGCCCGGAGCCGGAACGGCGGCGGCAGCGGGCTGGGGGGCCACGACCGCGGCGGCCAGTGCCGCGGTCGTGGCGAGCAGGGCGTGGGGGGTGCGTAGGCGCATGAGGGATGCCCTTCGGTCAACCGTCAGGTTCATGACATCCCGCATGACACCACGTCGCACGGTCCCGCGTCAGCAGTACAGGTTGCCTCCGGGGGACGTCCCGAGGATCTGCGTGAACCGCTGGTAGTTGTTCACACGGCTCTGTACCTGCGCCGGGTTCTTGCCGTCGCACTCCAGGGAGCCGTTGATGCTGCGGATCGTCTGGCCGAACCCGGCGCCGTTCACCATGGCGTTGTGCGGGGTCATGCTGCCGGGGCCGGTCTGGGTGTTCCAGTACCACAGGGCCGTCTTCCAGGCGACGGCCGAGTCGTTCTGCACCAGCCAGGGGTTGTTCAGCAGGTCGATGCCGAGCGCGTCGCCCGCGGCCTTGTAGTTGAAGTTCCAGCTCAGCTGGATCGGACCGCGCCCGTAGTAGGCGGCCTGCCCGGCCGGACAGCCGTAGGGTTGCCCCCAGTCGCAGTAGTGCGGGTAGTTGGCGGTGTTCTGCTCCACCACGTGCACCAGACCGCCGGTCTCGTGGCTGACGTTGGCGAGGAAGGCGGCGGCCTCCTGCTTCTTCACCGTGTCGCTGCCGGTGTTGGCGAAGCCGGGGTAGGCGCCCAGGGCCGCCGTGAGACCGCTGTAGCTGTAGAACGAATTCCGGTTCGGGAACATCTGGTTGAACTGCGCCTCGCTCACGACGAAGCGCGCGTCGGGCGTGCCCGGACCGCTGTCGCAGGCGTACGGCTCCCAGTACCAGGTGCTGATGACCGGGTCGTATCCCGGATTGGCGTGTTCGGCGATGTACGCCTTGCCGTCGGTGTAGCGGACGATGTCGCCGGCGGCGTACGACGTCCCGGCCGTCCAGTTCGGGTAGCTGGAGCAGGCGGCGGCCGAGGCGTTCGAGGCGGGCAGAAGCACCGGCGCGGTGCCGGCGAGGGCGAGGGCGGCCAGGACTGCGGAGATACGGCGTCTCGACACGGGTTCAACTCCTTCGCGGAGCACGGCCGCACCCTGACGAGGGCAGGGCGAAGCGGGCCCTCGACCGCACGCACCGGGGGTCCGGTCACGGCGTGGGGGCGGCCGTGGTGGGGGGCTGTGGAGCCACACTCAACCGCGTTGGTCTGTACCAGTCAAGGGTGTAGACCAGTCAGGTATGGACCTGTTGGGCGGCCGCGCCGGTTGACGGCCCGTCGTTCCCCGATCCGCTCGGCGCGATCGGCAGCCCGTCCCCGCCGTCCGGCGTCCCGGAGCGCTCACACGCGCGCCGGGTCCTCCAGCGTCGCCGCCAGCCGGTTCAGCAGGGACCCCAGCAGGTCGTCGTCGCCTTCGCCGAGCGAGGGCCGGGCGGCGCGGACCGCCTGGTCTACGCGCTGCCAATACTCCTGGCCGCGCGGGGTGAGATGGGCGAGGACGCGGCGGCGGTCGAACGGATCGACCCTGCGGTGCACGAGGTTCTGGTCGACGAGCTGGTCGACCAGCTTGGTCAGCGTCGGAGGCGGCAGGAAGGCGGCCTCCGCGAGCCCCGTCATGTGGTGCCCCTCGCCGTCCGACAGCGAGGCCAGCACCCGCCACGCGTCCAGCGAGCAGCCCTCCGCCTCCAGCACGCCCTGCAACCGGCGCGCCGCGAGCCGTTCGGCCCGCGTCAGCAACTGCACGAGGTCGTCGGGCCGACGCGGCGGGGTGGGGCTGGACATCCCTGCTCTCCTAGGTAGCCGAGGGATGTCCATCGTAGGAGACGCACTGGAGTTCGTCCGGTGGAGCCGGAATCATGACGCCATGTTCCGGCGCGACCTTCCCGGGCCCGAGTGGTTCACGGCCGACGACTCCGTGTTCGGCGTGGCCCTCGTCTTTCCCCTGCAGGGGCCGGCCGGGATCTTCGGGCCCACGTGTGAGCTGTGTGCGCGGCTGGCCGCCGAGGAGGTCAACCGTGACGGAGGTGTGCTCGGCAGACAGCTCCGGCTGGTGCCCGTCGACGGCTCGGGCGCGCCGCACGACATCGCCGACGAGGTCGAGGCGCTGGTGGACCTGGGCGCCGTACAGGGCGTCACGGGCTGGCACATCTCCTCCGTACGGCGGGCGCTCGCACCGCGGATCGCGCACCGCGTCCCCTACGTGTACACCGCGCTGTACGAGGGCGGGGAGGACACGGCGGGGGTGTTCCTGACCAGCGAGACCCCGCGCGACCAGCTCCGGCCGGCGATGGATCTGCTGGCACACGAGCGCGGGGTGCGGCGCTGGTTCGTGGTGGGCAACGACTACGTGTGGCCGCGGCACACGGCCCGCTCGGCCCGCGGTTACGCCCGGGACCGCGGCGGGTGCGTCGCCGGTGAGGCATATCTGCCGCTCGGCACCCACGACTTCGAGCCCGTGCTGCGCCGCGTCGAGCGCTCGGACGCCGACGCGGTGCTGATGCTGCTCGTCGGCAGTGACGCGGTGCGCTTCAACCGGGCGTTCGCGGCGTACGGCCTGCACGCGCGCTGTCTGCGGCTGAGCACGCTGATGGACGAGAACATGCTGGTGGCGAGCGGCCCGGAGGCCACCGAGGACCTCTACAGCACGGCCGGGTTCTTCGCCTCGCTGGCCAACCGCGACACCCTCGACTTCCATGGCCAGTACGCCGCCCGCTACGGCGTCCAGGCACCCGCCCTCGGCAGTCTCGGCGAGTCCTGCTACGAGGGAGTGCTGCTGCTGGCCGCACTGCTGAAGAGGGCCGGCACGCTGGACGTCTCGGCGATCGGCGCGGCGGCCGGGGCGGGGGCGGTGTCCTACGAGGGCCCGCGCGGGCTGCTGCACCTGCGCGACGCCCATGTGCGCCAGCGGATCTACCTGGCGCGGGCCGACGGGCTCGACTTCGACGTGCTCACGGAGCTGGAGGCGCGCCCCTAGCGTCTGACGACAACGCGGCAGATCCGCGTGCCACGCCCCGCGCCGCCGACATGATCCAAACGACAGACCCTGGGTGCCGGCCGGCCGACGACACGCCCCCGGATCAGCGCCCCGCCCCGCTCGACCGCGAGAATTCCTCCCATGACGACCACACCCCATCCCCTCGTCACCGGCGCACAGCGACTGGCGCACGATCTCCTCGTCCCGCAGGCCGAGCGCGTCGACCAGGAGGGGGTGCCCGCGAGCCATGTCGAGGCGGTGAAGCGGGCAGGGCTGCTGGGGGTGGTCGCGCCGCGGGAGTACGGCGGGGCAAACGCGCCCGTGACCGTGGCGCGGGAGACCGCGGAGATCCTGGCCGGGGCGTGCTGCTCCACATGGTTCGTGCAGACACAGCACCACACACCGGTGAAGCTGCTCGCCACCTACGACTCCCCCGTCCGGGAGAAGCTGCTGCGTCCGCTGGCGACCGGCGAGCTGATGGCCGGCATCGCGTTCGCCCACGTCCGTGCCTTCCCCCGGGTGCCCGTGCGGGCCGTCGCCGAAGAGGGCGGCTGGCGGTTCGGGGGCCGGGTGCCCTGGTACACCGGCTGGGGGCTGAACGACGTGATGCTGCTGGCCGGGGTGACGGACTCGGCCGAGGTGGTGTTCGTGTTCGCCGAGGCCCGCGCGCAGCCGGGGCTGACACCGTCGGCGCCGATGCGGCTCGCGGCCCTCACCGCCGCGCGTACGGTGTCCCTGGAGCTGGACGGCCTGTGGGTTCCGGACGAGTCCGTCGTGCTGCGCACCTCGCAGGAGGAATTCGCCCTGGTCGACCTCCCCCGGGCCGCCAACGCCAGTCCGGCGGTGTTCGGGGTGGCGGACGCGGCGCTGGACCTGGTGGCGCAGACCCCGGAGGGCCGGGAGACGGCCCGGTCGCTGCGGGCCCGGCTCGACGAGGTACGGCAGGAGGCCTACGCCCTGGCCGACCGGCCCGCCCCGCAGGACTCCGTCCCGGAACGACTGGCCGTGAAGACCCGCGCGTACGACCTCCTGCGCGCGGCCACGACCGCGGCGATCGTGGCCGGCGGCGGCCGCTCCATGGCCCTGGACAGCCGGGCGCAACGGCTGGCGCGCGAGGGGATGTTCCTGCTGGTGCAGGGCCAGACGGTCGAGGCACGCCGGACCCACCTCGGCTCGCTGGCGTCGGGCTAGCCGAGGCGGGGCGCGGCCGGCGTCCGATCCGTCCGGGACGGGACCTTCCCGCAGAACTCGGCTTCGATGACGTCGACATAGAGCGAGGAGTCCGGGAGCCAGTCGCCGTTGATGTTGAAGGTGAGCTGGTGTTCGCCGTCCTGGGTGCCGACCATCGCGGACAGGGAGCCGTTGGTGCGGCCGCTCTTGCCGACGACCTTCACACCGCAGGACAACTGCGCGAACTCCACTCCGAGTCCGTAGCCGATGCCGTGTCCGGCCGGGACCTCCTCGAACATCTCCTTCGTCTGCCGCGGGGGCAGCAGGTCGCCCTTGACCAGGGCCCGTTGGAAGCGGTTGAGGTCGCCGCTGGTGGAGATGACGTCACCGGCCGCGCCCAGCCAGGTCATGTTCTGTTCGGTGGCGTCGTGGATCTCGGCGTCGGGGGTGTCCTGGTGGAGCCGGGAGTAGCCGACAGGGTGCGGTTTCGGCATCTCGGGTGCCGTGCCCGGGAACGACGTTCCGCGCAGCTTCAGGGGCCGGATGATGCGACGGGTGATCTCGTGCGCGTACGAGCGCCCCGTCGCCTTCTCGATCACCATGCCCGCAACGACGAAGTTGGTGTTGGAGTACGAGGGCTCGCGCTGCGGGCCTGGCTGCGGCGGGTGCTTCAGGGCGATCGCCACGAGTTTCTCGGGCTGATAGGTGTCGTACCGGTGCTCCGGGAAGCCGGGCCCTGCGGTGTCGTGGCTGAAGTCGGGGTCGTCGGTGTAGTTGGCGATGCCGCTGGTGTGGTTGAGGAGTTGACGCAGCATCACCGTGTTGCCGTCGTAGCCGTTGCCGTGCACCAGGCCGGGCAGCCATCGTTCGACGGTGTCATCCAGGTCCAGTCTGCCTTCCGCCTCCAGTTGGAGAAGGACGGTCGCGACGAACGTCTTGGTGATGCTGGCACCGCGGAAGTGCTCGCCGACCGTCCGCTTGCGACCCGTGCCGGTGTCCGCGTGGCCGGCCCGCCCGAACCAACTCCCGTGGTCGTCACGGACGGTGGCCGCCGCTCCGGGGAGGCCGCCCTTGTCGACGAGAGCGAGTAACGCGGTCCGGGTGGCCTCGTGGCCGTCCGTCGGTTCCACCGCCTGCGCTGCCGGGGCGAGTGCCGCCGTACCGGCGGACAGTGCCACGGCCAGGGCGATCGAGACGGTGAGTGCGGCGCGCTGCTTCATGATGGCCTCCTGGTCACCGAGGGGGCGGTGGGCCCGTCCTCTCGCTGACCAGGACGCCCACGTCCCGTGCCAGGGTTGATCTCTGCGTGCGATGCGCGAGGTGTCAGCTCGCGACCGGCACGAAGGGAGCGGGAGCGGCGGGAGCGGTCTCCCGGCCCGCGGGGTGGCGCCACAGCCCCCGTGCGGCGAGGCGCGGCAGGACGCCCTCGCCGAACCAGTAGGCCTCTTCCAGGTGCGGATAGCCGGAGAGGATGAACTCGTCGATGCCCAGCGCGTGGTACTCCCCGATCCGCTCGGCGACCTCGTCGTGGCTGCCGACCAGGGCGGTGCCCGCCCCGCCGCGCACCAGGCCGATGCCGGCCCACAGGTTGGGATGGATCTCCAGGCGGTCGCGGCGGCCGCCGTGCAGGGCGAGCATGCGCTGCTGCCCCTCGGACTCACTTCGGGCGAGCCCGGCCTGCACCGACGCCACCGTCTCCGGGTCGAATCCGTCGAGCAGCCGGTCCGCCTCGGCCCAGGCCTGCTCTGTGGTGTCGCGGGTGATCACGTGCAGCCGGATGCCGAAGCGCAGGGTGCGGCCCTGTGCGGCGGCCAGCGACCGGAGCCGGGCGATCTTCTCGGCGACCTGGGCGGGCGGCTCGCCCCAGGTGAGGTAGACGTCGGCGTGCCGGGCCGCGATCTCACCGGCGATGGGTGAGGAGCCGCCGAAGTAGACCTCGGGCACGGGGTCGGGCACCCGGGCCAGCGCCGCGTCCTCCACCCGGACGTGCTCGCCGTGCAGGTCGACGGTCCGCCCGCGCCACAACTCCCGTACGACCTGGAGGAATTCACCGGTGCGGCGGTACCGGCCGTCCTTGTCGAGGAAGTCACCGAAGGCGCGCTGCTCCTTGTTCTCGCCGCCGGTGACGACGTTGAGCAGCAGCCGTCCGCCGGTCTGGCGCTGGAAGGTGGCCGCCATCTGCGCGGCGAGGGTGGGTGAGATCAGGCCCGGCCGGAAGGCGACGAGGAACTTCAGGCGTTCGGTGTGCTGGGCGACCATCGCCGTCGTCAGCCACGCGTCCTCGCACCAGGCGCCGGTGGGGGTGAGAGCACCCGCGAAACCCACCTCCTCGGCAGCCCGGGCGATCTGGCTCAGGTAGGCGACCGTCGGCGGCCGGTCCCTCCCGGACGCGGTGGCCGGGGTGCCGTGCCCCCCGCCGACGACATGGCGGCTGTCGCCGTTGGTGGGCAGGAACCAGTGGAACGTGAGGGACACGGGGTCTCCGATCGAGGGGTACGTGCGGTGGCGCGTCGGTGTGGGGTGTCAGCCCGCCACGGCCAGCAGCGGGATGCGGCCGAGCGCCGCGGAGAACTGGTCGACCACCTGGCTCAGCGCCTCGGTGGCGGCCGGCGCGACCGTCAGGGAGCCGTCGTCCTGCACGGTGATGTCCTTGTCGAGGGTGAACCAGCCCTGCACGATGTGGGCCGCACCCATGGAGTTGAGCACCGGGCGCAGGGCGTAGTCGATGGCCAGCACATGGGCGACGCTGCCGCCGGTGGCGAGCGGCAGGACGGTCTTGCCGGTCAGGGCGTACTGCGGGAGCAGGTCCAGCAGGGCCTTCAGGACACCGGAGTAGGACGCCTTGTAGACGGGTGTGCCTACGACGATGCCGTCGGCCCGCGCGAACAGTTCGGTGGCCTCGACGATCGCGGGGTGGCGGAAGTCGGCGCCGAGCAGGGCCTCGGCGGGGATGGTGCGGACGTCGAGCGGGATCACGTCGTGCCCCTGGGCCGCCAGCCGCTTGTCCAGGTGGCGCAGCAGTCGGCTGGTGCGGGAGGAGGCGGACGGGCTGCCGGAGACGGACAGGACGGTGGCCATGGGCACTCTTTTCCGGGATGAGGCGCGACTGCGCGGGCATCGCCGAATTCGGGGGCACGCAGGTGAAAGGGCGTGCCGAAGCGCCGAATTCAGGCGTGAGGGGAATTCACCGCACATCGCATCCCGTCGGCACGGCAATGGCCGGCCGACGGCGGAAACGGCGGTGTGAGGAAGCGGCGAGCCGAAGGACTCAGGCTGCGGCGCGACAGGAAGCGCTGGAGACGCGTGCGAGGTCGACGTGGCGTCGCCGCGTGAGGTCCAGTCGCATGGTCATGCCATCGATCGTGGCAGTGGATGTCGAGGGCCGTCAAGGAATTCGCGGCTCATCTCGTATCCCGGACCGGCCATTTCACGAAAGGCGGCCCGGAAAGGCTTGCGTGCGCCCCCGGTTCGGCCGGCCCGGCTCGGCCGACTCGGTTCTCGGTCGGCCCGGTTCGGCCGGCTCGGCACGGCACGGCCCGAGGGCGCGGGACTCCTTGCGGTGCGGGCGGGCGCCGCCTCAGTCGCCGTCCGCCGGAACGACCACGAGGAAGGCGTCCGACTCCAGGTCCATGACGACGGTGGCGGGTTCACCCTCGGCGCGACGGCGTGCCGCGTACTCCTCCGCGGGCCACGATCCGCGCGGAGACCCCGCCGGGAACCGCTCCAACACCTTCGCACTGATGGCCGCAGTCACGTCCGCTGCCCTCCCCTGTCCCGCGCCGCCCGCCGGGGCGACGTCGATCGGTCGCTGTCGTACACATGCGGATGCCCCCGATCCGCCCGGACATGTACTGCCGGGTAGATCCCGGTACCCTCTGCCGACCTCTACACATAAAGGAAATGTAAGAGCAGAATGACGCTTACGCGGCGTTTACCGCATACCTCACCAGACGCGGTCGCCCTGCACCTGAAGGAGACGAATCATGGCCAACGTCTCACCCACCAGAGGGGATATCACCAGCCACCCGGATGCCTCCGAGATGCGGGACCGGTACGCCCGCGTGCTCGGCGGCCGCGATGTGGCGCTCGTGGACGGACCGGTGTTCCTGCTCGGTCTGTACTGCGCCGCCTCCCCGTGGATCGTCCACTACACGACCAGCCAGCCGGACCTCGTGACCCACAACCTGATCATGGGCATCGCCATCGGCCTGCTGGCGCTCGGGTTCACTCGCGCTCCGGAGCGCATGTACGGCCTGAGCTGGGCCATGTGCGCGCTCGGGGTGTGGATGATCATCTCGCCGTGGGTCGTCGGCGAAAGCCCGGACGCCGGTGTCGTGTGGAACAACATCATCATCGGTGCACTGGCCGTGATCCTCGGGCTGGTGTGCGCCGGAACGGCGGCGAAGGCCTCGCCCAGGCCGTAGCGCCCGCCGGAAAGGAGCCGAAGGCCGGTCCGCGTCCCGGGCCGGCCCGTTCACGTCGGACACGCCGGTCGGCCCTTGACACGTCCGCCGCGCCTGTTCGGCCCCGAAGGCCTCCGCGCCGCGTCCGCCGGCCGCGCGGGGTTGTACGCCGCGGCGGTTCGCCGACGGCGCGGGGCTCTATTGCGGCTCGCCGACCGTGCGGGGCTGGGCGGCGGTTCGCCGACGCTGCCGGCCTCAATTGCGGCTCACCGACCGCATCGCGGCGAGCCCCTCGCCGCTCGACGCGTAGCGCGGCCTCCAGCCGAGTTCGCTCTCCGCCTGGGCGGTGGACACGCGGAGCCGAGACGCCATCACGGTGTGCGCGTACGACATGGGCTTCATCAGCCACAGCGGCACGGTCATCGGCTTGGGCAGCCCGAAGGCCCGGGCCACGGTCTCGACGTGGGCGCGGAACCCCATCGGGGTGTCGTCCGCGATGTTGTAGGCCTGCCCCGGCCGGCCGCGCTCCACGGCGGCGACCACCGCGCGGGCGGCGTCGGTGAGCTCCACCCACGGCAGCACGCGGCCCCGGTCGCCGGGCACGGGGAGTTGCCGCTTGCGCAGCAGGGGCAACAGGGCATCGGTGCCGCCGGGGCCGTAGAAGCAGCCGAAGCGGAGCGCGATGCCCTCCAGCCCCTCCGCGCCGAACGCGAGCCGCTCCTTGGTCCGCATCCCCGCGATGTGCCGCTCCAGCCGTGGTGTGCGGCCGGGCGGCCCGAAGGGGTCGTCCTCGGTGAGCGGGCGGTCGCCGTGGTCGCCATAGCCGTATCCGAAGACCATCGACTCCACGACGAAGCGGCGGGCACCGGCGGCGCGGGCGGCCTCGACCAGGTGGGCGGTGCCCTCCATGCGCAGCGCGTCGGTGGCGTACATGTCGCTGTCGCGCATGGGTGGCTTGCGCAGGGCGGTCGCGGCGTGGATCACGGTGTCGAAGCGCTGACCGTCGACCGCGCGCAGCAGCGCGTCGCGGTCCATGAGGTCGGCTCGGATGCCGTTCTCCCTGCTCCGGCCGAGGCCGGTGACCTTGTGGCCCGCGCCGGTCAGGGCATGGGCGATGTGCGTGCCGAGGACGCCGCTCGCGCCGGCGAGGAGGATGCTCTGGCTCGTGTGGTTCGTCGTCATGTCAGTGCGACGAACCGGGTGGGCCCGGATGTGACATCACCACCCCACAGAGGTGAGCTCACACCCGCATCCACGCTCGGCTAGGACGCGTACTCGTACGGCGTCGTGGTCGTCAGCGACACGAAGCCGAGCCGTTCCAGGATCGGCCGGCTCTGGCTGGAGGCGTCGACCTGGAGGTAGCGGTAGCCGCGGGTCACCGCGGCGTGAGCCCGATGGGCCACCAGGGTGCGGTAGATGCCGCGGCCACGCCGGCCCGGGACGGTGCCGCCGCCCCACAGACCGGCGAAGGGCGTGCCGGGCACGAGCTCCATGCGTGCCGCGCTCACCGGCTCGTCGCCGGCCATCGCCACGACGGCGACCACGTTGTCCGGGTCGCAGAGGCGGGCGAGGAGCTGGTGGCGCAGCCAGGAGCTGTCCGCGCCGAACGCCTTCTCGTGCACCTCGGCCACGAGATCGACGCCCGCCGGGTCGGTGACCTGCACGACGCGCACGCCCTCGGGCGGTGCGGCGTCGCGGGCCAGACCGGCGGCCTCTCCGATCATCAGCGTCTCCTCGGGCCCGGGGGTGAACCCGGCCGCGCGCAGCCGCCGCCCGAGGTCCGCCGGCCGGTCGTGCCCGTACAGCTTCCACTCGAAGTCGAGGCCGAGCCCGGTGTAGTGGCCGATCTGCCCGGCGATCGCCGCGTCCGCTCCGGCCTCGTCCAGGGCGGACCACAGCACGCCGTTCCAGCCCGGCGCCGGGGCGACCTGTCGGACGACGCCGCCGGTCCGCTCGACACGGGCGCCGGGACCGTCTGGCCGCGCTCCCTCGCGCAGGTCGCGGTCGAACAGGGTGAGCAGCTCGGCATGATCCATGGACAGACCTCAGCAGCCCGCCGGGCCGTACGGCAAAGGGTTTTCCGGCCCGGCGGCACTCGACCGGCCCGCAGCCCCGTTCCTTTGTCCCGGTGTCGCGGCGCCATAGGGTCCTGTCGATCACGTCGTCACGGGAAAGGCCGGCCCCATGGTCGTGAAGGACACGGAACTGCCGCATCTGCGCCGCTGCGTGGAACTCGCCGCCGAGGCCCTGGAGGCCGGGGACGAGCCGTTCGGGTCGGTCCTGGTGGGCGGGGACGGCACCGCCCTCGCCGAGGACCACAACCGCGTGGCCTCGGGCGACCGCACCCGGCACCCCGAGTTCGAGCTGGCGCGCTGGTCCGCGGCGCACCTCACGCCCGGGGAGCGGGCGGCCGCCACGGTCTACACCTCCGGCGAGCACTGCCCGATGTGCGCGGCCGCGCACGCCTGGGTCGGCCTCGGCCGCATCGTCTACGTCGCCTCGTCCGAGCAACTCGGCGCCTGGCTGGACGAGTTGGGTGTCCCCGCACCGCCGGTGCGGACACTCCCCGTACGCGAGGTGGCACCCGGTGTAGTCGTGGACGGCCCGGTGCCCGAACTGACTGATCGAGTACGGGAGTTGCACATCAGGTTCCACCGGGGACGCGACTGAGACACGGAGGTACCCCGGCTGAACAACGCCGGGTCCGCCCCGGTGCGACGCCCCTCCGAGATGCAGGGCCGCTCGGAGGAACCTACGATCGATTTCAATTGGACCAGCTTCAAGACCAGGCGTACGCCCCGTTCTCCTCCACGGGGGGAGGCACATGTCCTCGCTGCCGGCACGTCGGCTGATGGCCGTCTACATCGCCTTGGTCACGGCCATCACGATCGTGTATATGACCGTCCCGGTGGCGGCCCCCGTGCTGTGGGCCGCCATCGGTCTCGCCGGCGTCGCCGCCATACTGATCGGCACCCGGGTCTACCGGCCCACCCATCCGTGGCCCTGGTGGGTCCTGGCCGGGGGGCTGCTCAGCTTCATCATCGGCGACACGTACTACAACGTGTCGCAGGAGTACTTCGACGCCTCCAACCCGTTCCCCTCCCCCGCCGACGCCTTCTACCTCGCCACCTACCCGCTCTTCGCGATCGGTCTCTCGGGACTGGTGCGCCACCGGTGGGCGGACCGCGACCTGCCGAGCCTGCTCGATGCGCTGATCATCACCGCGGGACTCGCGCTGCCGGTGTGGGTGTACCTGGTGCAGCCGCTGACGGTGGTGGAGGGGATGACCTGGCAGCAGCGCGCCATCAGCATCGCCTACCCTCTGGGCGACATCCTCGTGCTGGCCCTGCTGGCCCGGCTGCTGGCCCCGAGTCCGGTCAACGGCCCCAACCGGGCCGTGCGGCTGCTGGTCGTCGGCACGATGACGCTGCTGCTCTTCGACATCGCGTACGGAATCCTGCAGCTGAAGGACCTGTGGCAGACCGGCACCCTGCTGGACCTCGGCTGGATCGCCTTCTACACCGCCTGGGGCCTGGCCGCGCTGCATCCCTCGATGGTCGAACTGACCGCCTCCGTGCCGCAGCGGGAATCCTTGCTGCCGCCGCAGCGCCGACTGGTCCTGCTCGCCATGGCCACGCTCATCGCACCGGGGATCCTGCTGTTCGAAGGGCTCAGCACCAAGACGCAGGACGCCGCCGTGATCGCGGCCTTCTCCGGGCTGCTGTTCCTGCTGGTGATCCTCCGGCTGGCCGGGATGGTCGTGGCGCACCGCCACGCGGTGACCCGGGAACTCGCGCTGCGCTCCGCCGCCGCCTCGCTGGTCTCGGCGTTCCGGCAGGAGGAGGTCGATCTTTCCTGCCGTACGGCGGTCGGCCACCTGATGGGCCCGGACGTACCGCACCGGACCATCCTGCTGCCGAAGGAGCGTTCGCAGGACCTCGGCGCCCACGGCACCCACCTGGTCAGTCCCGCCGCTCTCGCTCCGGACGTCGCCGCCGAGCTGGACGGCCTGCCCTCCGTCCTGGTGTGCCCCATGACCCAGCCGGACCGTCCGGGCGGAACGGTCCCGGGCGTCCTGCTGATCGCCGCACCCGAGCGGCAGCTGCACGAGACCTGGGGCTCCCTGGAGATCCTGGCGTCACACGCGGGCCTGGCCCTGGTGCGCGTGACACTGCGCCAGGAGGTCGTCCGCCAGGAGAACGAGGCGTACTTCCGCACCCTCGTCCGCAACACCTCCGACGTCATCCTGATCCTGGAGGACGACGACACGATCCGGTACGCCAGTCCGTCCGCGCGGTCCGTGTTCGGCACCGAGGACCTCGTCGGCGTGGTGCTGTCGGAGCTGGTAGACCCGGGCGACCGGGAACGGGCCGCGCGGGAACTCGCCGCGGTACGGGAGAGGGGCTCGCGGGCGGGACACGACCACTGGTGGGTGCACCGTCCGGACGGGCGCGTCGAGGTCGAGGTCCGGTTCAGCGACTTCCGGGACGAGCGGACCGTGTCCGGACTGGTCGTGACCCTGCGGGACGTGACCGAGCAGCGGCGGCTGGAGCAGGAGCTGACGCAGCGGGCGTTCCACGACTCGCTGACCGGTCTGCCCAACCGGATGCTGCTGCTGGAGCGGATCGAGCGCGCCCTGCTGCGCGGCCGCCGCGAGTCGACCCTGACGTGTCTGCTCTTCATCGACCTGGACGACTTCAAGCAGGTCAACGACACGATGGGGCACCGGGCGGGCGATCATCTGCTGGTCGCCGTCGGCAACCGGCTGTCCCGGACGCTGCGGCGCACCGACACCGCCGCCCGGCTCGGCGGCGACGAGTTCGCCGTACTGATGGAGGACGCCAAGCAGCCCCTGGACGCCGAGCTGCTGGCGGCGCAGGTCATCCAGACGCTGGGACGGCCGTTCGATCTGGCCGACGAGTCGGTGACGGTGTCGGCCAGTGTGGGCGTGGCCACGGCACGTGACAGCACGGACGCGGAGCAGCTGCTGGGCCATGCCGACCTCGCGCTGTACGCGGCGAAGGCGGCGGGCAAGAGGCAGTGGCGCCGCTTCAAGCCCCTGCTGCGCAGCCGCATGGTCGAGCGGCACGATCTGCAGACCCAGCTGGCCCAGGCGGTCGCCGACAAGGCGTTCGGGCTGCGCTACCAGCCGGTCGTGGACATCACCGGGGGCGAGGTCGTCGGGTTCGAGGCGCTGGTGCGCTGGCCGGACGAGCGCCGGCCTACCGTCGCCCCGCACCAGTTCATCAGCCTCGCCGAGGAGACCGGGCACATCGCCGCGCTGGGTTCGTGGGTGATGGAGAACGCGGTCAACGACATCGTGGGACTGCAACGGCTGCCGGGCCCCGGCCGGCCGCCGTACGTGAGTGTGAACGTCTCCGCCCGTCAGTTCCGCGACGCCGGGTTCATCGAACAGGTCGGTGAGGCACTGAGCACACCGGGCCTCGAACCGGGATCGCTGCAACTGGAGCTGACGGAGACAGTGCTGTTGCAGCGCGACGACGGGCTCCAGACCGTGCTGACCACGCTGAAGGAACTCGGGGTGCACATCGCGGTCGACGACTTCGGCACCGGCTTCTCCTCGCTGCGGTACCTGCAGGACTTCCCCATCGACGTGCTGAAGATCGACAAGTCGTTCATCGACAACATCGCGCGCGACGCCCAGCAGGTCGCCCTGGTCGAGGGCATCGTGCGGATCGCGGACACACTGGGCCTGCAGGTCATCGCGGAGGGAATCGAGGACACCGCGCAACGGGATCTGCTGGTCGGGATGGGGTGCCGGTTCGGGCAGGGGTTCCTGTTCGCCCGGCCGATGACGGTGGAGCAGAGTGCGCGGGTGCTGCGGGAGCCGACCGTCCGTCCGTTCGCGCCGGCCCACACCCCGCGGCCCAGGATCGACGCCGCCCGGGGACGCCGGGAGGCGCGCTGGGCGGACCTGGAGCATCTGCGGCGCACCAGCCCGATGAGCGACGCCGTCCTGGACGAGGTCCGCGGCCGGCACATCCGCAGCGGCGACCACTGGCTGATCGACTTCGCGTCGTGCAACTACCTGGGTTTCGACTGGGACCCGGAGATCATGGACGCGGTCGATCCCGCTGTGCGCCAGTGGGGCACGCACCCCAGCTGGTCGCGGCTGCTGGGCAGCCCGCGCCTGTACCCCGACATCGAGGAGCGGCTCGCCGCACTGCTGGGCGCCCCGGACACGCTGCTGCTGCCCACACTGACGCTGGTCCACTCCTCGGTGATCCCGGCCATCGTCGAGGACGGCCATGTCTTCGTGGAGGCGACCGCGCACCGCACGGTGTACGACGGCTGTGTGGTCGCCCGGGCCCAGGGCGCGACCCTGCACCGCTTCCACGCCGAACGGCCCGACGACCTGCGCGCACAGCTGGCCGGGGTGCCACCGGGGACACCGCGGCTGGTGTGCCTGGACGGCGTCAACAGCATGAGCGGCAACATCCCGGACATCCCCGCCTTGGCGGCAGTGTGCCGCTCAGAGGGCGCGACGCTCTACGTCGACGACGCGCACGGCTTCGGGGTGATCGGGGAGCGCGGGCCGGCCGAGACGTGCCCGTACGGCATGCGCGGCAACTGCGTGGTGCGGCACACCGGGGAGTCCTACGACGGAATCGTGCTCGTGGGCGGGTTCTCGAAGGCGTACTCGTCCCTGCTGGCGTTCCTCGCGCTCCCGTCGGAGCTGAAGAACCGGCTGAAGACCGCGGCGGCGCCCTATCTGTACTCGGGGCCTTCACCGACGGCGTCACTGGCGACCGCGATGGCCGGGCTGAACGTCAACGAGCGCCGGGGCGACGCGATCCGGGCCGACCTGTACCGCAAGACGGTCCGGGTACTCGACCACCTGGAGGGCATGGGGGTGAGCATCCTCAACTCGGACCGGTTGCCGATCGTGGAGGTGCCGCTGGCGAACCCGGCCGACCTGGACGCGGTCGCCGCGTTCCTGTGGGAGGAGGGCGTCTATGTGACGCTGGCCGCCTACCCACTGGTCCCGCGCGACCGGGTGGGGTTCCGCGTCCAGCTCACCGCCCTCAACTCCGACGAGGACATCGACCACCTGAACGGGGCCCTGACCCGGTTGTCCAATCGCTTCCCGCTGCGGCTGAAGGGCTAGACGGCCATGACGACGCACAACGACGACGTGGACTGGGACCGCTGGCCGGTCGCCGACTACCTCGCGGAGAACTACCGCGAGATGCACCCCTCGGACGCGGCGATCATCGCGCACCACAGCGCCTTCTACCGGCACCTTCCACCCGGCGCCCTCAGCAGCTCGGTGGAGTTCGGGGCGGGCCCCAACCTCTACCCGCTGGTGCTCGCGTCCGCAGCGAGCCGCAGGATCGACGCCGTGGAGGCGGGGGCGAGCAACGTCGCCTACCTCACGGATCAGATCTGTCACCGGCCCGACGCGAGCTGGTTGCCGTTCCACGCGCTGTGCCGGCAGCTCAACCCCGCTGTGCCCGCGACGCTGGCCGGGGCGCTGGCACCGGTGAACGTCGTCCACGCCGACGTCCGCACCCTGCCACCGGGCACGTACGAACTCGCCTCCATGCACTTCGTGGCCGAGGGTGCCACGGAGGACTTCACCGAGTTCGCCGACTTCTGCCGCACCTTCGTCCGTACGGCCCGGCCGGGCGGCTACCTGGTCGCCGCGTTCATGGAGAACATGCCGACCTACCGCATCGGCCCGGCCTCCCGCTGGCCGGGCTGCCCGGTGAACCCGGCGACGGTCACGGAGGTCTTCACACCCCTGACCCGGGACCTGGACGTGACCCACATCGACGTGGACCCGACCCTGCCGGACTACGGGGACTCGGGGATGGTGCTGCTCACGGGGGTGGCGGCGGCGGTGTAGCCCGTCCTGGTCAGCCGTCCGACCCGGGACGGAACCTCCGGCGCAGCACCACTCCCCCGGCGACCAGCGCCGCGCTCGCCGCGACGCCCTGGAGGGTGTGGTCCGTGCCCGTGTGCGCCAAGGCGCCCCTGGCGTGCGGGACGGTGCGCGGGGCGGGTTCCGGGGCCGGGTTCGGCCGGGGTGGCGGGGTCGGCTTCGGGACCGGCTTCGGCGGGTGCTGGGGGCGCACGGGGCGCTGGTCGCCGGGCGTGTTCGAGGACGCGTTGCCGGTCGACGCGTTGCCGATGCCGACCACGTTCACCGAGTTGCCCGTGACGTTGACCGGGACGTCGACCGGAAGCTGAACGCCGTTGCCGGAGATCACGCCCGGTGAATCCGTTCCGCCGCTCTCGGCGACCGCGCCGCCGGACCGGCCCGGCCGTCCGCCCCGCCCGTCGTCCTGGTTCGCGCAGCTGTTGCCGGCGGCGGGGTTCAGGAGCCCCACCACGTTCACGGTGTTGCCGCACACGTTCACCGGAGCGTGCACCGGCAGCTGGACGGTGTTGCCGGAGACTACCCCGGGCGAACCGGCCGTCGCGCCGTCCGCACCGGAGGCGGCGTACGCGGGGACGGTCACGGCCATCGCGCCCGAGGCTGCGGCGACGGCGATCACTCCGTTTCGGGTAACCCGTCTCATGGGACCCCTGCCTTCCAGACATCGTCGCGGGCGCTCACCCGCACCGGATAGAACGCGGGGGATCCGGTGCGAGTTATGGCTTATCCGCCTTTCACTCCATCGAGCGGCCCGGTTGTCGAACTAGCGGTAAAGCCCTTCGTATGCGGGCCCCGGGAGCCCCGCCCGCCCGGAGGCGCGGCTTCCGGGGCCCGCTTATGGTGAGCGAGGGCGCCGATCCCGGTCCGCTGCGGGGCGCCCCGCGTCCCTGGAGGCACCGATGCTGGCCAAGCTGTCCACGCGCCCCTCGATACGGCGCTGCGCGGTCACCGGCACGGCCGGGCTGGCCCTGCTGGGCACGGCACTGCCGGCCGCCGACGACCCACCGCCCGGCCTCACCCGCTTCTACGACCAGAAGGTCACCTGGTCGAGATGCCCGGGCACGGACATGCCCAAGGACCTCCAGTGCGGGAAGGTCACCGTCCCGCTCGACTACGCCAAGCCGGGCAAGGGCGCCCTCGACATCGCCGTCGCCCGCTACCGGGCCACCGGCACGTCCCGAGGCTCGCTCCTGCTGAACTTCGGCGGCCCCGGCGGCCAGGGGGTGACCCAACTCGCCATGGGCGGCAAGGACTTCATGGGCCTGACGAACGGCTACGACGTCGTCTCCTTCGACCCCCGCGGCGTCGGCCGCTCCTCGCCCGTCAGCTGCGGAAACGCCTCGGACAACGCCCTGAACGCGACGGACGGCAACGCCGACGTGACCGACCCCCAGGCCGTGCTCGAAGAGCTGCGGGCGGCGGCCACCGAGTGCACCGAGCACTCGGGCCCGGTCCTGCCCCACATCGGCACGGTCAACGCCGCCCGCGACCTGGACGTCATGCGGGACGCGCTCGGCGACGACAAGCTCAACTACCTGGGCTTCTCCTACGGGAGCCGGCTCGGCGCGGTGTACGCGGCCCAGTACCCCGAGAACGTCGGCAGGATGGTGCTGGACGGCGTCGACACGCTGACCGAGCCGCTGGCCGACCAGGGCGTGGTGAGCGCCCAGGGGCAGCAGACCGCCCTGGAGAGCTTCCTGACCTGGTGCACCGAGGACATCGCCTGCCCGTTCGGACGCAATCCGCGAGAAGCCCGGGAACACGTCGTCGAGGTGGTCGAGTCGCTCGACAAGGACCCGCTGCCGACCGACTTCGGCGAGGCGTTCACCGGCCAGGACTTCGCGGGCGCCCTCGGGCAGGGCCTCTACAGCAGGGAGCTGTGGCCTTCGCTGCAGCGGGCCATCGGCCAGCTGCTCGAGGACGGCGACACGCGCGGCCTGGAGACGTTCCTGTCCGGGGGCTTCACCGTCCCGTCGCGGCGCGGCCCGCACGCCGGACTCACCGACCCGGCGGACGTGCCCCTCGACAACCTGCCGGCGGCGCTGATGGCGGTCAACTGCGCGGACGATCCCGACCGCCCCGCCGCCGCGCAGGTCACCGAGGACCTCGGCCGGCTGCGCGCCCGCTACGAGCAGGCGTCACCGGTCTTCGGCCGCTACCGGCTCACCCAGGTGCTGATGTGCTACGGCCGCCCCAAGGGCACCGACTACATCCGCGACGACGTCAAGGACGTCGACACCCCGAGGATGCTGCTCGTCGGCACCCGGGGCGACCCGGCCACGCCGTACCGCTGGACGGTGGAGACCGCCGAGCGGCTCGGCTCGTCGGCCGTGGTGCTCGACAACCGGGGCGAGGGCCACACCGGCTACGGCTCGTCCAAGTGCGTGCACAGCAAGGTCGACGCGTTCCTGCTGTACGGAACGCTCCCGCCGGACGGCAGTTCCTGCGGCTCCGACCGCGACGACGAGTGAGATCGATTGCCCCAAATGCCCTCATGGTGAATTCGCTCTATCGTTCTGTCATGGAGAGCGTTCTGAGTCCCGCGACCCTTGCCGAGCTGCGGCGCCCGCGCCCCTACCCCGCGGTCTCCGTGCTGACGCCGACACACCGGCGCGATCCCTACCACACCCAGGACCAGGTCCGGCTGCGCAACGTGGTGGCCGAGGCGAAGAGGCAGCTGGAGGCCGACCCGGCCGTCACCCGCGAGCGACGCACCGAGGTCGCCGGACACCTCGACCGGGCCCTGTCCGAGGTCGACCTGACCCACGCCGAGGACGGTCTGGCGATCTTCGCCGCCCCGGGCGAACACCAGGTGTGGTCACTGGCCAGGCCCGTACCCGAACGCGTGGTGCTCTCGGACACCTTCCTCACCCGCAACCTGGTGTCCGCGCAGACGGCCGGACGCCCCATCTGGGTCCTGTCGCTCGCCGCGGACCGCGCCACCCTGTGGAACGGCGGCGTCGACCGGGTCACCGAGGCCCGCGTCGGCGGCTTCCCGCTGAACCGGCGCGTGGAGAACTTCGACCCGGAGCGGCAACAGCGGATCGGCGACACCCCGAGCGCTTTCCGTGAGGAACGCACCCGCCAGTTCCTCCGCGAGGCCGACACCGCGATGAACGCCGTACTGCGCGACCACCCCAGAAAGCTGTACGTCACCGGTGAACCGGCCGCCCTCTCCCTGCTGGGCGAGGTCGGCGGCACCGCCCGCAGCGCCGTGCACATCCCGCACGGCGGACTCGCGCACGGGACCCCCGAGGTCGTGTGGCAGGCCGTGCGCCCGGTCGTCGAGGCGGAGGCCCGCAGGAGCACGGACGCCGTGACCCACGCCCTTGAAACGGCGCGCGGGCGGCGGGAGTTCGCCGCCGGTGTCGACGAGCTGTGGCAGAGCGCCCGGGACGGCCGCGTCCGGCTGCTGGCCGTCGAGGAGAACTACCGCGTGACGGTCCGCGACGCCGGGGACCATCTGATCCTCGCCGAGAGCGGCGACCTCGACTCCCGCGAGGACATCGTGGACGAGATCGTCGAGCAGTGCCTGGAGACGGGCGCCGACGTCCGCTTCGTACCGGACGGCACCCTCGGGGAGGCGGACGGCATGGCCGGGGTACTGCGGTACTGACCGGAGCAGCGGCCGGCATCCCCGGGTGGCACACGGCGGCCCTGGAGCCCCCTGCGCAACGAGGCTCGAACACAGGGTCGTCGAACACCCGGAGCAGCCCTGCGCCGCCGTCCCGACGGATCGTCAAATGCCCTGTGTAATCTACGACTTGGATCTCCGGGTGGCGCACTCCGCACCTACCTCGGAGTAACTCCGCGAGACGGTGGCATATGCCAGAAGCACCACCGTATCGTGTGTCGCCGAATCCCTTACAGGGCGTCGCGGGCTGTGCAACAGTCGTAACGGTCCCTCCGTCCGCCTTGGTCGTACCGTCCCCGCATCGGAGTGCGTCATGCCGTCCCCCCTCTCCGCGGACCGTCCAGCCGCCCAGCCGCCCGGACGGGGCTCGGTCGACGCGCTCATATCGCAGACGCGGCGGCTCAAGGGCGACGTGGACGCGGTGCGTCGCGGCGCCGTGGGAGAAGGTTCGGACCCACCGCGCGAACGCTGGCAGCGCGCCCTGTACGACCTCGCCCTGCACCAGCTCAGCGACCTCGACGAGCACCTGGCCCAGCTGCGGGACGGCCCCCTGCCCACGGCGGCCCCGGAACCTCCCGCCCCCTCACAGGGCTCCCTGCTCAGCCGGGTCGGCAGCGCCGAGTGGAACCTGCTGACGGACGAGGCCAATTGGTCCGGGGAGCTCTACCAGATCCTGGGCCGCGACCCGGCCGCTCCCCCGCTCACCCTCGACGAACTGCCGTCACTGGTGGTGGACGAGGACCGGCCGAAGTTGACGGCGATGGTCACCAACTGCCTCGTCGACGCCCGTCCCATCGACGGCGAGTTCCGCATCGCCCGCCGGTGCGGCGCCGTACGGACCGTGCACATGATGGGCGAACCGGTGCTCGACACCGACGGCAGCACCGCCTCGATGTGGGCCGTGCTGCGCGACGTCAGCGAACTGCGCCGCAGCCAGCGGGTGGTGAGCGAGACCCGTGACTCGCTCCACCACCGGCAGGAGGCCGCACGGAGCGAGCACCGGCTCGCGGTCGAGCTGCAGGAGGCCGTGCTGCCGCCGTGGCGCGGCTCCCTGCGACTCCCGCACCGAGGACCCAGGACCCTCGACCTCGCGTCCCGGCACCTGCCGGCGTCCGCGCAGACGATGATCGGCGGCGACTGGTACGACGCGCTCGAACTGACCGACGGCGAAACGCTCCTCAGCGTCGGTGATCTCACCGGCCAGGGGGTCGGCGTCACGTCGAACATGACCATGCTGCTCGGTGCCGTGCGCGGCATGGCCATGGCCGGTGCCCAGCCGGGGCAGTTGATGGCCTGGCTGAACCAGTTACTCGACGCCACCGTGCAACCCGCCCTGGGCAGCGCCGTCTGCTGCCGCTACCGGCCCGCCACCCGCACCCTGGTGTGGGCGCAGGCCGGACACCCCGCCCCGCTGCTGTTCCGCGACGGGACGGGGCGCGCGCTGAACGCACCGGACGGCGTCCTGCTCGGCGCCACCTCGGGCGCCGCCTACGGGCAGGCCGAAGAGACGCTCCAGGCGGGCGACCTGCTGCTCCTGCACACCGACGGGCTGGTGCCCGGGCACACCGGGTCGGCGGCCGCGAACCTCCTCCTCGGCCTGGCACCACGCCTGGCCGGGAACCGCACCGCGGAGGACTGCGTACAGACCGTGGTCGAGGAGTTCGGCGCGAGCGAGCGCGAGGACAACGCCTGTGTGCTCGCCGCCAGGGTCATGTCTTAGGAATCTCAGGCCTGTGCGCGGTTGCCGCCCCTGCCCTTCGTCTTCGGCAGGGCGAGCTTGATCTCCTCCCTCAGCTCCTGGATCTTCGGGTAACCGGAGTACTCCGCGGTGAGCCGGTACATCTGGCGGAGCCGGTCCCAGGTGCGGTGGGAGGAGTTGGATCCCATCGACACCAGGGCCAGTCGCGCGTACCGGTCCGCCTGTTCGGGGTCGTCGGCGATGAAGCAGGCCGACGCCATCGACAGGTAGTCGAAGATCTTCGACCGCTGCCGGCCGTCGACCCGCAGGGCGAGGGCCTTCTCCGCGTAGTGCTGGGCATGGGCGGCCGCGCCCGGCTCGAACTCGGCGAGCGTGCGGTAGGCCAGGGCCTGCATGCCGTAGAGGTCCTCCTCCTTGAAGGTCTGCATCCAGTCCGGCGGCGGCACGTCGGCCTTGTCGGAGACGAACAGGTCCTCCGCCCGCCCGAGTGTGCGGCGCATCGCCTGGCCCTTGCCCATGGAGGCCTCGGCCCAGGCCTCGATGGTGTAGAGCATCGCCCGGGTGCGGGGCAGCACCTCGTCACCGGAGCCGGAGGTGGCGAGCTTCATCAGGTCCAGGGCGTCGTCCGGCCGGCCCAGGTGCACCATCTGGCGGGCCGCGCGGGAGAGTGCCTCGCCCGCGCGGGGCCGGTCCCCGCCCTCCCTGGCCGCGTGCGCGGCGATGACGAAGTACTTCTGGGCCGTGGGCTCCAGGCCGACGTCGTGCGACATCCAGCCCGCGAGGACGGCGAGGTTGGCGGCGACGCCCCACAGGCGCCGCTGGAGATGGGGTGGGTGGTGGTAGGCGAGCATGCCGCCCACCTCGTTGAGCTGGCCCACCACGGCCTTGCGCTGGAGCCCGCCGCCGCGGGCCGCGTCCCAGGCGCGGAACACCTCGACCGAGCGCTCCAGTTCCTCGATCTCCTGCGACCCGATGGGGGTGGCCTCGTAACGGTCGAACCCAGCGGGGTCGGCGTGCAGGGGATGGTCGAGGTCGGGGGCGTCGGCAGCCAGAGAAGGGTCGGAGTGCAGCCAGTCGTACATGGCGCTGCTGAGTGCGGATCCCGCGGCGAGCGCGGCGCCCGCGCCCACCAAGCCGCGTCGGTTGAGCATGAGGTCCATTCCCGTGAATTCGGTGAGGACCGCAGCAGTCCGCTCGGGCGCCCACGGCACACCGTCGGGAGCATCGGCGCTCCCGCCGCCCTGCCGTTTCCCCGCACGCCCGTGCCGGACCAGACCGAGGTCCTCGATGGTCACGACACGGCCGAGACGCTCGGTGAACAGAGCCGCCAGCACCCGCGGCACCGGATCGCGCGGGATCTCTCCCGTGTCGATCCACCGCCGCACCCTGGAGGTGTCGGTCGACAGCTGGGGATGGCCCATGGCCGCCGCCTGCCGGTTGACCAGCCTCGCGAGTTCGCCCTTGGACCAGCCGGCCAGGCCGAACAGGTCCGCGAGCCGGGTGTTGGGTTGTCCGCTCACATCAAGCCCCCAGGTTCTCGGCTGAGTTGACAGTAGCCCGGGGAGACTTGCCGGGCGACTATTCGCCAGGGTTCGCCAGGGTGCGCCAGATGGTGTGCCACGGGCCATCCGGTGTCAGGTAGGAAAGCGCCACCCCGACCCGGCCGCCGGGGACACTCCCCAGGGTTTCCCCGGGCGTCCGGGCCGGGTGGGTGCGCTGTCGTCGCAGGCACACGAAGGGATCTGTTTCGCCCATGTACGCAGCATCGTCCTCCGTGTCCGCACCGCCCCGGTCGCTGCACCCGCGTCCCACGGACAGCGGCCCCTACCTCGCCCCCGCGCGGCCGGCGGCCCCCGTGCTCGGTGCGGGCAGGGCTCGGCGCGGCGCGGTCCTCGGCACCCAACCGCTCAGCGGGAGACTCGACTTGTCCGGCCCCCAGGGCGCGCAGCTGCGCACGGCGATCGCGTCCGTGCACCGCATCTGCCCGGAGTTCGCCCCGGTGCAGGTCCTGCGCCGCAACGGACGGTCCGTGCTCCTGGTCGGCACGACCGGTCGCAGCACGGCTGTCGCCAAGTGTTTACTGGACCACTCCCCCGCCTGGTCCGAGCGGATCCGCCACGAGATAGCGGCATACCGCTCGTTCGTCCGGCACCGCCCACCCGTGCGGGCGCCGAGACTGATCGCGGCGGACCCGGACAACTGCACCCTGGTGATCGAGCGGATGCCCGGCCGGGTGGCGGCGCTCCAGCGGCACCCGGCCGAGGCGCCACCCCGGGCGGACATCAGAGCGGCACTCGGCGCGATCTGCCGGCTCAACGCCTGGCGGCCGCCGGCTGGCACGTTCGACGCCCCGCTCGACTACGCGGCCCGGATCTCCCGGTACCACGAGCTGGGCCTGCTCACCGACCGGGACCTGGGCGACCTGCAGAAGCTGCTGCACGGCATCGCACTGGCGGCCGGGCGGCAGGGCATGGGCCAGTTCTGCCACGGCGACGCGCTGTTGTCGAACATTCTCCTGTCACCGGCCGGTCCAGTGCTGGTGGATTGGGAGCATGCGGGCTGGTACCTGCCGGGTTACGACCTGGCGACGCTGTGGTCGGTGCTCGGGGACGCACCGGTCGCTCGTCGTCAGATCAGCCAGATCGCGCAGTCGGCGGGGCCGGCGTCCAGGGATGCCTTCCTGGTGAACCTGATGCTGGTGCTGACCCGTGAGATCCGTACCTACGAGACGGCCGTGCAACGTTCGATGCACGACGCGACCCCGGCGGCACCGGGCACGGCCCACCCGGGTGCTGCGCCGACCGGCGAGGAGCAGAGGCTGCTGCTGCGGCGGCTGCACGACGACTGCCAGTTGGCCCGGCGCGCCGTGCGCGCGGCGGTCGGCACTCGCTGACGGGGACGGAAGGGCCGCTGGACACCTGACCTGGTGTCCAGCGGCCCTTCCGTGTGGGATTCGGTTCCGGCTCAGCCCTGCTGGAAGAGTTCCGCCGGGAGAGGTTTGAGGAGGGCGTAGAGGTCGTCCGTGATGGGACGGTCCCAGGCGGCGATGGTCACCAGGACGTTGTCGCTGCGGTCGAACTGCACGCAGGAGATCCGGCTCTCGGAGAGCTTGACGCGGCGCACGATCAGAAGGTTGTCGCCCTGCATCACCGGTGCGTCCTCGGTGCTGACGACGGTGACCTCCTCGTCGTTCTCCAGAGCCAGCAGCAGCTGGGCCACCTCGAAGGGGACCTGGCCCTCTTCGACCTCGCGGGCCGGGGAGCCCTCCGGCAGATTGCCGATGATCATCGCGGGGCCTCGGCCGCCGAACAGGTCGTAGCGCAGGAAGACGCCCTGGCAGGTGCCGTCGGGCGCGGGCAGCAGTCCCGCACCGAGGTTGCCGGGCCAGTCGCCCGGGTCCATGGCCAGTACGTCGAAGTCGGGCCCGGCGGGAGTGGCGCTGCGGCGGCGGAGGAACGACATGTCGCCCATGGTACGTGGCCCGGCCTGCGACGTGCGGGGCGGGCGGCGGACCGGGTGGGCCGGGTTGTCGTCCTGTGGCGGGGTGGTGTCGGGCCGCTTGGACGGTACCGGCCGGGTCTACGCCGTCGTCTTGTGCCGCTGGTGGTGGCGGGCCACCCGGGCGCGGTTGCCGCAGGAGGGCTTGCACCACTCCTGGCGCGGGTGCTCCTTGAGGAAGTACCGCACGCAGCGCGGCGCGTGGCAGGCCCGCAGCCGGTCACGGTCGGGGCCGGCCAGGAACGCGATCACGGCGCGGGCGAGGGCCGCGGTCAGGTCGTCGGCGGTTCGGACGGGTGTGTGGCGAACGAGCGGGGTGGCACCTTCGGGCCAGTCCAGGACCGGCACGATCGGGGTGCGGGCCGCCGCCTCGTTCAGGTGCCGCACCGCTTTCTCGAAGGGCATGAGCCGGGCCGCGTCCGCGGGGCTCGGTTCACCGGGGCGGACGGCCCGGGCGAAGAGCGCGCGGACGGCGGTCCGCAGCTCGAGGACGGCGGCGAGCCGCGCGGCGTCGGCGGTGGATCCGTCACCGGCGCCCTCGGCCGACCGCGGTGCCGTGCCGGTGGCGGAGTCCTCGCGGTGATCGTCGGCCCGGTCGGTCGCGGTGCCCGGCAGGAGCTCGGGGTGTGCCCTGACCCACTCGGTCAGGCCTGCCGGGTCGGTCAGGTCGTCGGTGACGCCGCCGTTGCCGTCGTGGCGGAGGGTGAGGGCCAGGTCCAGGGCGAGCCGGGCGTCCCTGCTGATCGGTTCCCGCATGCGGCTGATGATAGGCCCGACCGTATCCATTACGGCCGGGTCAGTCCTCCGCGGGCGACGGCGGGGTCACGGCGACGGGGCTGACGGCGTGCAGCAGTACGGCGTGGGTGACCGAGCCCATCATGCGGACGGGTGAGAGCAGACGCCGCCGGTGCCGGCCCACCACGACGAGGTCGGCGTCCCGGGAGGCCGCGACGAGATGGCCGGCCGCGTCGCCCGCCGCCGGGACCAGCTCGACCGGAACGTCCGGGTGCCGCTCGCGGTACGGGGCGAGGAAGCCGTCGGCGAGGACGCGGGTCTCGTCCTCGATGACGTCCTGGTCGACGATCGCCGGAGGCATCTCCCCGGGCATCATCCAGGGCTGCGCGGGCCACGGGTAGGCGGCGACCGCCTGGAGCCGGGCGCCACGCCGGGTGGCCTCGGCGAAGGCGAACTCGAGCGTGGCCTCGTCGGGGCCGTCCACCTTCAGGCCGACGACCACGCGTGAGCCGGCACCGCCCGGTGCCTCGCCGTGGACCTCGCGCCCGGGCCGGGGCACCACGACGACCGGGCACTCGGCGTCGCGGGCGGCGGCCATGCTGTTCGAGCCGAGCACCAGGCTGGCGAAGCCGCCGCGGCCCCGGGAGCCGAGCACCAGCAGCTGGGCGCCGGAGCCCAGCTCGGGCAGGACCGCGCCGGCCGCGCCCACCAGGCCCACGTACTCCGTGTCCGGCTGGTCGGGGCGACCCTCCAGATGGGCGCGGACCTGGTCGAGGACGGAGTCGTCCTGCGGGTCCGCGGGCCCGGCGGCGAGCACCTCGGGCTGTACCCAGTGGGCGTACTGGCGTACGTGCGCCACGCGCAGGGGTGCCGCGCGCCGGCGAGCGGCGTCGACGGCCCACTCCAGGGCGCGCAGGCTGTCGTCCGAACCGTCGACCGCCGCGACGACAGGCAGGGTGCTCATGGGGTCCTCACCTCCGGAATTCGACCGTCCCCTCCCGGGGGCCAGCCTGACTCAGCGGCGGCTCCGGGAAGATGCCTCCGGTCGCGTGTCCGGAAAAGCGGGCGGAACACCCCCGGATCGGCCGTCGGTTCCCGGCTGTCCGGAACGGGACGCCCCCGCCCTCAGGTGAGGTCGAACTCTCCTTCCCGCGCTCCCGACACGAACGCGCCCCACTCGGCGGGCGTGAAGATCAGCGAAGGGCTCTCCGGGCGGCCACTGTTCCGCATGGCGATGAAGCCTTCCACGAAGGCGATCTGGACATCCCCCCGCCCTCGGCTGCTGGACTGCCACTGTGCGTTGGTGAGGTCCAGCTCCGGCTTGTCCCAGCCCGTGAGCGGGCGCTGCTGGGTGGTGGTCTCGGCCACGTCCGTGCTCCTCCCGGTTCGTCGTCCGCGGCCAGCCTAGCGATCGTGTCCCACAGCCAACAGGGCACGTGAGGCGGACCTTTCAGGAGTCCGGGGGCCGGTCGCCCACCAGCCACATGGAGAAGAACTGCGATCCGCCGCCGTAGGCGTGTCCGAGGACCCTGCGAGCCCCGTCCACCTGGTGTTCTCCGGCCTGCCCGCGCACCTGGAGGGCGGCTTCCGCGAAGCGGATCATGCCTGAGGCGCCGATGGGGTTGGTGGACAGCACGCCGCCCGACATGTTGACGGGCAGGTCCCCGTCGAGTTCGGTCACGCCCGCCTCGGTGAGTTTCCAGCCCTCGCCCTCGCCGGCGAAGCCGAGGTTCTCCAGCCACATGGGCTCGTACCAGGAGAACGGCACGTAGATCTCCGCGCCGTCGATCTCGCGGCGGGGGTCGGTGATCCCGGCCTGCCGGTAGACGTCGGCGGCGCAGTCCTGCCCGGCCTGCGGGGAGACGAAGTCCTTGCCGGCGAAGAGGGTCGGTTCGCTGCGCATCGCGCCGCCGAGCATCCAGGCGGGTGGGCGCGGGGCCCGGGCGGCTCCGGCGCGGTCGGTGAGGATCATGGCGCAGGCGCCGTCGGAGGAGGGGCAGGTCTCCGAGTAGCGGATCGGGTCCCACAGCATGGGCGAGGCCATGACCTTGTCGAGGGTGATGTCGTGTTCGTGCAGGTGGGCGTAGGGGTTCTTGAGCGCGTTGCGGCGGTCCTTGTAGGCGACGAGGGCGCCGATCGTCTCGGGCGCTCCGCTGCGGCGCATGTAGGCGCGGATGTGCGGTGCGAAGAATCCGCCGGCCCCGGCGAGCAGGGGCTGCTGGAAGGGGATCGGCAGGGACAGGCCCCACATGGCGTTGGACTCGGACTGCTTTTCGAAGGCGAGGGTGAGGACGGTGGTGTGGACGCGGGCCGCGACGAGGTTCGCCGCGACGAGGGCGGTGGAGCCGCCGACCGAGCCGGCGGTGTGCACGCGGAGCATGGGTTTGCCGACGGCGCCGAGGGCGTCGGCGAGGTAGAGCTCCGGCATCATGACGCCCTCGAAGAAGTCGGGGGCCTTGCCGATCACGACGGCGTCGATGTCGGCCCAGGTCAGCTCGGCGTCCCGGAGCGCTCGGCGGGCCGCTTCCCGGACCAGTCCGGCGAGGGAGACGTCCCGGCGTGCGGCGACGTGCCTGGTCTGGCCGATGCCGACGACGGCCACGGGCTCCTTGCTCATCGGGGTTCCCCTTCGAGGACGGCGACCAGGTTCTGCTGGAGGCAGGGGCCGGAGGTGGCGTGGGCGAGGGCGCGGTCGGACACGCCGCGGTGGATGCGGGCGGCGGCCTCCCCTATGCGGATCAAGCCGGTGGCCATGATCGGGTTGGCGGCGAGGGCCCCGCCGGACGGGTTCACGTCCACGTCCTCGCCCAGCCGGAGGGCCTTGCGCAGGACGATCTCCTGCGCGGTGAAGGGTGCGTGCAGTTCGGCGGTGTCGACGGGCCGTTCGAAGGCTCCGGCCCGTTCGGCGGCCAGGCGGGTGGAGGGCGAGTCGGTCAGGTCGCGCACGCCGAGGCCGTGGGCCTCGATGCGGTGGTCGATGCCGCGGATCCAGGCGGGGCGTGCGCACCGTTCACGGGCCCGGTCCCCCGCCGCGAGGATCACGGCGGCGGCGCCGTCGCCGATGGGCGGGCAGTCGCCGGTGCGCAGGGGCTGTACGAGGTGGTCGCCCTGCGGCACGGGGCCGCGCAGTTGTGCGTGGGGGTTGGTGGTCGCCGCCGCGCGGTTGCGGGAGGCGACGGCGGCGAGGGCGGGTTCGTCGGTGTCGCCGGCGTCGATGAGGGCCTGTGCCTGGAGGGCGGCGAGGGCCACGGAGTCGGGCCACAGAGGCGCCACGTAGTAGGGGTCGAGCTGGCGGGTCAGGACGTCGCGGACGGAGCCGGGCGAGGACTTGCCGTACGCGTAGACCAGGGCGGTCTCGGCGTCGCCGGTGAGGAGTTTCGTCCAGGCCTCGTACAGGGCCCAGGCGCCGTCCATCTCGACGTGCGACTCGGAGATCGGGGGCCAGGCGCCGACGCCGTCGAGGGCGAGGGTGAAGGAGAAGGCGCGGCCGGCGAGGTAGTCGCTGGAGCCGGAGCAGGTGAAGTCGATGTCGGCGGTCTTCAGGCCGGTGGAGTCGAGGACCTCGTGCAGCACCGGCATCAGCATCTCCACCTCGGAGAGCTCGTCGCTGGTGCGCCGGTGGACGGTCTGGGCGAAGGCGACGACGGCGATCTCGCGGTCCCGCGGTGCGCTCGTCACAGCAGCTCCTTGTAGGTGTCGTAGTCCGCGTCGGGTTCGCCGGTGGGCCGGTAGTGGTCGGGGTAGCGGGCGTGGTCGGTCCACACGGGCTCGACGCGCAGGCCCATGCGGACCTCGTCGTAGGGGATGCCGCCGATCCGGCCGTGCAGCGCCAGGCCGGCGCCGTCGAGGGCGATGTGGGCGTAGACGTAGGGCACCTCGATGTCGAGATTCTTCGCCTTGATGTTGACGATGCAGAACGTGGTCACGGTGCCGCGCGGACCCACCTCGACCTGTTCGGATGTCGCCACTCCACAGGTGGGGCAGGCGCCCCTCGGCGGGACGTACACCTTGCGGCAGGACGGGCAGCGCTCGCCCATCGTGCGCCGGCCGGAGAGGGCGTTGATGTAGGCGGTCTGGGCGCGGCCGGGCGAGTAGGTGTAGTCGAGGCGGGCGGCGGCGACGATGCCGGTGACGGGGTCCTCGAACTCGCCGGTGTGGCCCGCCGGTTCGGCCCGGCGGCCGTCGTAGGGCTCGAAGCAGGCGATGTCGGTGATGGCGCCGGTGCGTTCGCCGGCCCAGCGGACGCGGACCGGCATGCCGGTGTGCACGGCGGCGGGGCCGGGGGCGTCGAGGGCGTGGAGGAGGGCGGTGTCGGCGCCGTCGAGGCGGACCAGGACCCAGGCGAAGGGGGTGGTGAGGGGCTGGCCGCGGCGGGGGGCGGGGTTCCAGGCCCAGGTGGTGACCGTGCCGGTCGGGGCCACTTCGACCAGGTCGTGGAGTTCCTCGGCGGTGACGGGGTCGTACTCGACGGGCGGGACGAGGGTGCGGCCGTCGCGAGTCTTCACCCCGAGGATCACACGTTCCCGCAGACCGGTCAGGAAGGCACTCTGAACGGGCCCGAGGGAGCGGGTGAAGGGAAATTCCACGACAAGCGGCGCCTTGAGAACTTCGGACATCGAGGGCCTGCCTCCTTCGTGATCGGCGTGCACGGGGGCGCGCCCCTCAGGGGCGCGGGGAACTGCGCGCTCGGCCACCGACGACCCGCAGCTCGGAACCGGCCACCTCCGGCTCAGCGCCACGCACGCTCGCAGACCGGTGGTCGCGCGGCGCCTACGCGCGCCGGTAGACGGGAGGTCGCTTCTCCGCGAAGGCGCGGGCGCCCTCCTTGGCGTCGGCGGTGTCGAAGACCGGCCAGCCGCGGGTGAGTTCGGCGGCGAGGCCGTCCTGTTCGGTCATCTCGGCGGTCGCGTAGACGGAGGCCTTGACGGCTTCCACGGCCAGGGGGCCGCAGGCGTTGATCTGCTCGGCGATCTCCAGCGCTTTGTCCAGGGCGGTGCCGTCGGGGACGACGTGGCCGACCAGGCCGATGGCGGCGGCCTCGCGGGCGCTGTAGGGGCGGCCGGTGAGGAGCATCTCCAGAGCGTGGGTGCGCGGGATCTGGCGTTGCAGGCGGACGGTGGAGCCGCCGATGGGAAACAGGCCGCGCTTCACCTCGAAGAGGCCGAAGGTCGCGGACTCCGCGGCGACACGGATGTCGGTGCCCTGGAGCATCTCGGTGCCACCCGCGACGCAGTACCCCTCGACGGCGGCGATCACCGGCTTGCGCGGGCGGTGATGGCGCAGCATCGCCTTCCAGTGCAGGTCGGGGTCGGCCTTGAGCCGGTCGCGGTACTCCTCGCCGGCCATGCCGTTCCCGGCGAGGGCCTTGAGGTCCATGCCGGAGCAGAACGAGCCGCCCGCGCCGGTGAGGACGACCGAGCGGACGGAGTCGTCCGCGTCGGCTTCCAGCCATCCGTCGTAGAGGCCGACGAGCATCGGCAGTGAGAGCGCGTTCCTGGCTTCCGGCCGGTTGAGCGTGAGCACCAGTGTGGCGCCTTCGCGCTGCACGGTGAGGTGTTCCGTCCCACCCATGGCGAACTCCCCTCTCATGGAACGAGAACAGGTTGCAGTAGGGCGGGTGGCACTTCAAGGGTTTTCTGACAGTCAGTCAGATTCTTTCGCGCATGCCCTTCACAGTTGGACCGCCCTTTGCTCTGATGACCGGCGAACCGTCCGATACCAGGCACGCCCGGGGTCAGGAGGAGCGGTGGAGTACAACCTTGCCGACCTGTTCGAGTCGGTCGTCGACGTCGTTCCCGGCCGTGAGGCGCTGGTGTACGCCGACCACCCCGGCACGGGCGCGGAGCGCCGCCTGACGTACGCGGAGCTCGACGCGGCGGCCGACCGCGTCAGCCACCATCTGCTCGACAGCGGGATACGGCCCGGCGAGCACCTCGGGCTCCACCTCTACAACGGCGTGGAGTACCTGCAGACGGTGCTGGGCTGCCTGAAGGCGCGGATCGTTCCGGTCAACGTCAACTACCGCTACGTCGAAGAAGAGTTGGTGTACCTCTACCGGGACGCGGATCTGGCGGCGCTGGTCTTCGACGCGGAGTTCACCGACCGGGTGGCGGCGGCGCGTCCCCGGGCGGAGAAGCTGCGGCATCTGATCCGGGTGGGAGATCCGGCGCCGGGGACGGCGGAGGTCGCCTGTGTGGAGTTCGCACAGGTGGAGGCCCTGGGGGCGCCCGGCCGGGGTTTCCCGGCCCGCTCGGCCGACGACCAGTTCATCATCTACACCGGGGGCACGACCGGCATGCCCAAGGGTGTGATGTGGCGGCAGGAGGACCTGTTCTTCGCGGGCCTCGGCGGCGGTGCCCCGACCGGTGAACCGGTGAAGAAGCCGGAGGAGCTGGCGGAGCGGGTCGCGGCCGGCGGCGCGGGGATCACTTTCTTTCCGACCGCCCCGCTGATGCACGGCACCTCCACCCTCACGGCGTTCATCGGCTTCAACTTCGGTCAGCGGGTGGTGATCCACCGCAAGTTCGTGCCCGAGGAGGTGCTGCGGACCGTGGAGAAGGAGAGGGTCAGCAGCATCTCACTGGTGGGCGACGCGATGCTGCGGCCGCTGATCGACGCGCTGAGCGGACCGCTGCGGCACATCGACCGCTCGTCGCTGTTCAGCGTGTCGTCGTCCGGCGCGATCATGTCGGACACGGTGCGCAGACAGTTCCAGGAGCTGGTGCCGAACGCCATGCTGCTGAACAACTTCGGCTCCTCGGAGTCGGGCTTCAACGGGACGGCGACCGAGGACTCCGGCCCGGAGCGGGGCTTCCGGGTGCGGGTCAACGCCCGCACCCAGGTGGTCGACCCGGCCACCCGCGAGCCGGTGGCGGCCGGCGAGGTGGGCCGCGTCGCCCAGTGCGGACACGTACCGCTCGGCTACTACAACGACCCGGCCAAGACCGCCGCGACCTTCTTCGAGAAGGACGGCGAGCGCTGGGTGCTGCTCGGCGACATGGCCACCGTCGACGGGGAGGGCGTGGTCACCGTCCTCGGCCGTGGCTCGCAGTGCATCAACACCGGCGGCGAGAAGGTGTACCCGGAGGAGGTCGAACAGGCCCTCAAGTCCCACCCGGACGTCTACGACGCGCTGGTGGCCGGGGTGCCGGACGCCCAGTGGGGCCACCATGTGGCGGCCGTGGTGCAACTGCGCGCGGGCGCGGCGCCGCCCTCGCTCCAGGACATACAGACCCACTGCCGCGACCGGCTCGCCGGCTACAAGATCCCGCGCCGGCTGGTGATCACCGAGTCGATCCGGAGATCGCCGAGCGGCAAGGCGGACTACCGATGGGCGCGCGAGGTGGCGACGACGGCGGACGGGTGAATCTCCGGCCGAACCGTTGAACCCAAGGTGACGTGCGGACGTACTGGTGGTGGCGGGCTCGCTCACCCGAGCTCCGTTCGCCATGCAGGCAAGACCGCACGGAAGGACCACCGAGTGTCGCTCTTCACTCGCTCCCGTCAGCTTTCGGACCCGACCGAGAGCGGGGCGGAACCGGATGACGACACCGGTACGGCGGAACCGGAGGGCGGCAAAACCGGAACGGCGCAACCGCAGGACGGCACCGCCACGGATGCCCCGGAGAGCGCCACTCGGGCACAGCGCACCTCTTCCGCGCCGTCGCCGGCGACCAAGCCCGGCTGGTTCGGCTGGCGGCGCCGCTATCCCCGTACGGCGCGCGGCGTCTCCGTCGGTACGACCGTGCTGGCCGGTGCCCTGGTGCTGTTCGCGCTGCTCGTGCCGAACCGGATCGAGCGCATCGAGTTCGCGTCGTTCGTCCGCATCCCCGCCGAGGGCGTGCTGCTCGCCGGGCTGCTGCTCGCGCTGCCGTCGAAGCCCCGGCGCATCACGGCGGTCGTCACGGGCGTGTTCCTGGGCCTGGTCACGGTGCTGAAGTTCGTCGACATGGGCTTCTACCAGATCCTGGCCCGGCCCTTCGACCTGGTCCTGGACTGGATCCTGATCGAGAACGGCACGGACTTCCTGAGGGAGACGTTCGGCCGTACCGGCCAGGTGCTGGCGGTGACCGGCGTGATCGTCCTGTTCGTCGCCCTGCTCGTCCTCACGACGCTCGCGGTGGTGCGGCTGACGAACCTGATGGTCCGGCACCGGCCCGTCGCCGGCCGCACGGTCCTGATCCTCGGCACGGCGTGGATCACCTGCATGACCCTGGGCGTGCAGATCGGCACCGTGCCGGTCGCCACCAAGGGCAACGCCGAGTTCCTGGGCAACCGGGTGGACCAGGTGCGTGCGGGGCTCGCGGACGGCCGGGTCTTCGAGAAGCAGGCCTCGGTGGACGCCTTCGCGAAGACCCCGCCCGACCAGCTGCTCACGGGGCTGCGCGGCAAGGACGTCCTGTTCACCTTCATCGAGAGCTACGGCAGGGCCGCGATCGACGACCCGGCGATGGCGCGGCAGACCGACGCCGTACTCAAGGAGGGCACCGCCAGGCTGAAGGCGGCCGGGTTCGAGTCGCGCAGCGGCTGGCTGCAGTCGCCGGTGACGGGCGCGGGCAGCTGGCTGGCCCACTCGACGTTCCTGTCCGGGCTGTGGATCAAGAACCAGCAGCGGTACCGCAGTCTGACCACGAGCGATCGCATGACGCTGACGAAGTACTTCGGCAAGACCGGGGCCTGGCGGACCGTCGGCGTCGTGCCGGGTGTGCGGCGGGCCTGGCCGGAGGGCAAGTACTTCGGCCTCGACCACATCTACGACTCCGAGCATCTCGGCTACCACGGCCCGTACTTCAGCTGGACCCCCGTGCCCGACCAGTTCAGCATGGAGGCCTTCGAGCGGCTGGAGCACGGCAGGAAGGACCGCGAGCCGATCATGGCGGAGATCATCCTGGCCTCCAGCCACAACCCCTGGTCCCCCATCGCCCACATGATCGACTGGAACGACCTCGGCGACGGCTCGGTGTTCCACCGGATCAAGAAGGAGGGCACCAACCCCACGGAGGTCTGGAAGGACCCGGAGAAGGTACGCGCCGAGTACCGCAAGGCCATCGAGTACTCGATCCGCAGCCTCACCGAATGGGTCGAGCGCTACGGCGACGACGACACGGTGCTGGTCTTCCTCGGCGACCACCAGCCGGTGCCGACCGTCACCGCCGGGGACACCGGCAAGGACGTGCCGGTGACGATCGTCGCCCACGACAAGAAGGTCCTGGACCGGGTCGCCGACTGGGGCTGGACGGACGGCCTCAAGCCGGCCGGGAACGCGCCGGTGTGGGGCATGGACACGTTCCGCGACCGCTTCATGACGGCGTACGGGCCGCAGGGCTGAGGAACTCCGCCACGGCTGCGAGGAATTCCTTCGGCCGGGTCTCGTGCACGAGATGCCCCGCGTCGAGGGTGATGTGCCGTGCGTCGGGGAGCAGTTCGGCGAACGCGGCGATCTGCTCCTGCGGGATCGGGCTGCTCGGCCCGCCACCGATCAGCAGCGTGGGCATGGTGATCCGGCCCATGTGGTCCCACCACATGGGATTCGGTGCGTTGCGCTGTTCGTCGGTGGCGAGGATCATCGCCCAGTCGTACGGCGTCTCCGCGCCGGGCCGTTCGGCGGGCGGGCGCGGCGGGTCCAGCGGGAAGGGCGCGGGCACGTCCTCCAGGACGAGCCGTCGCACGAGCCCCGGACTGCGCTGGGCGAGCAGGTAGGCGACGGCGCCGCCGAGCGAGTGGCCCACGACGTCCGCGCGGTCGACGCCGAGCACACCGAGGAGGGCGTGGATGTCGTCACGCATGGTCTCGTACGCGTATCCGCCGGGCCAGTCGCTCCGGCCGTGTCCGCGCAGATCGGGCGCGTACACACGGCGGGGTCCGGCGGGCCCGGTGGCCAGAGCCGGGGCGAGCGACGCCCAGTCGGCGCCGTCGGCCCCGCGGGCGTGCAGCAGGACGAGGGGCTCCGCGTCCGGCGGTCCCCAGACGCGGTAGGCCTGCGTGATGCCGTTCGCCTGCGCGGTGTGCGGTGCTGTGTCCATGCCGGGCACGGTAGGCGAAGAGTCCCCGGGAGCCCGGGCCGCTCTGCCGACAGCAGAGGCGCGGGCGTCCGTGGTCAGGAGAAGAAGGCGGCGACCCGCCGGGTGAACCCTTGCGGGTTGTCGAGCCACGGGTAGTGCCCCGCTCCCGGCTGCACCACGAACTCGGCCGCCGGGGCCGGTCCGGCACAACCCGGTTCTCCGGCCCGCGCGCGCTACCCGTTGCCGAGGTCGTTCCTGAGTTCCCGCTTGAGGATCTTTCCGCTGGCGTTGCGCGGGAGTTCGTCCACGAACACCACCCGTTTCGGCGCCTTGAAGGGGGCGAGCCGTTGGCGGACGTGGTCGATCAGTTCCGTCTCCGAGACCTCGCCGCGCGGGACGACCACGGCTGTCACCACCTCGATCCAGCGCTCGTCCGGCAGGCCCACCACCGCGGCCTCGGCGACGCCGGGGTGGGTGTACAGGGCGTCCTCGACCTGGCGGGAGGCGATGACGACACCGCCGGAGTTGATGACGTCCTTGACCCGGTCGACGATCGTGAAGAAGCCGTGCGCGTCGCGTACGGCGAGGTCGCCGGAGCGGAACCAGCCGTCGCGGAAGGCCTCGGCGGTCTCCTCGGGCTTGTCCCAGTAGCCCTCGCACAGTTGGGGAGAGCGGTAGACGATCTCGCCGGGGGTGCCGTCGGGGACGTCGTTGCCGTCCTCGTCGACCACACGGGCGTCGACGAACAGGACGGGCCTGCCGCAGGAGTCGAGGCGGCCCTTGTGTTCGCCGGGTGCGAGAACCGTGGCCAGCGGGCCGATCTCGCTCTGCCCGAAGCAGTTGTAGAAGGCCAGGCCGGGCAGGCGCTCCCGCAGCCGTTCGAGTACCGGGACCGGCATGATCGACGCGCCGTAGTACGCCTTGCGCAGGCCGCTCAGGTCGCGGGTGGCGAAGTCGGGGCGGTTGGACAGGGCGATCCAGACGGTGGGCGGCGCGAAGAGGCTGTCCGCGCGGCCCGCCTCGATCAGGTCGAAGAGCCGGTCGCCGTCGGGTGCGTCGAGGATGATGTTCGTCGCGCCGACGGCGAGATAGGGCAGCAGGAAGACGTGCATCTGCGCCGAGTGGTACAGCGGCAGGGAGTGCGCGGGGCGGTCGCCGGCACTGAGGTCGAGGGCGGTGATGGCGCTCAGGTACTCGTGCACCAAGGCCCGGTGCGTCATCATCGCGCCCTTGGGCAGGGCGGTCGTCCCGGACGTGTACAGCAGTTGCACCAGGTCCTCGGTGCGGGGCTCGGGTCCGTCGTACGCGGGCGCCTGCGGCAGCCGTGCGAGCAGCGAGTCGTCCGCGTCACGCAGCGCCAGCGTCCGCACGTCGTCCGGAAGTCGCGCGGCCAGGTCCGGGTCGGTGAGGACCAGGGCGCTGCCGGACTGGCCGACGATGTAGGCGAGATCGTCGCCGGTCAGGTTCTGGTTGACGGGTACGTGCACCAGACCCGCGCGGGCGCAGGCGAGGAAGGCGATCAGGTAGGCGTCGGAGTTGTGGCCGTAGGCACCGACCCGGTCCCCGCGCCTCAGCCCCTGGTCGAGGAGGACGCTCGCCGCGCGGGAGACGGCGGTGTCGAGTTCGTCGTACGTCCAGGTCCGTTCGGCGTACTCCACCGCGACGCGCGCCGGTGTGCGCCGGGCGCTGCGCCGCAGGACTCCGTCAACCGTGCTGCCGTGTCCGGGCGTCGTCATGACACATGATCCTCGGTTCACCGCCCGATGAGGTCAAGGACCTGGGGCAGGGCGGGAGCCGGGGCCGGGCGAAGGAGCCCGGAGCAACCCTGCCGCCGTCGACGGCGTCCGCTGTCATGAAACCGACGGACGTGCGAATCAGGTTCGCACACTCGGCACTCCTTTCCCTCGACGATGTTGGAGGGCATGATGCGCAGTCGTCTGAGACGACTCGTCCTCGGGGCCACGGCCCTGTTCACCGCCGCGTCCGCGTTACCCGCGGCGGCCGCCACGACCGACCAGCCAGCAGAGCAGCACCCTTCCCGCGACGGCATGTCCGCCGTCATCCGCTACACCGAGTACGGCATTCCGCACATCCTCGCGAAGAACTACGCGGACCTGGGCTTCGGTACGGGCTGGGCGCAGGCCGCCGACGAGGTGTGCACGCTCGCCGACGGCTTCGTGACCCTGCGCGGCGAGCGGTCCCGGTACTTCGGCGCCGACGCGCCCGCCGGCGGCGACCTCTCGGCGGCCAGGACGAACCTCGCCAGCGACCTGTACTTCCGCGGGGTCCGTGAGAGCGGCACCGCGCAGAAGCTGCTGGGCGAGCGGGCGCCCGTGGGGCCGAGCCGTGAGGTCCGGAACATGATGCGGGGCTGGGCCGCCGGTTACAACGCGTGGCTGAAGCAGCAGAAGGTCACGGATCCGGCCTGTGCGGGCGCCTCCTGGGTCCGGCCGGTCACCGAGCTGGACGTGACGGCCCGTGGTCTGGCCATCGCCTCGATTTCCGGCGAGGGGCGGTTCGTGGACACGATCACCACCGCGCAACCACCGGCCGGAGGCACGGCCGTCTCCGGTGCTCCGTCCGCCCGCACGCCCGGCGCGAAGGCCGTGGCGAAGGCGGCGGACGAGCTCTGGGGCGACCCCGGCATGGGCTCCAACGCGGTCGCCTTCCGCGGTGACCGGGCGGCGAGCGGCCGTGGCCTGCTGCTGGGCAACCCGCACTACCCGTGGGACGGCGGCCGCCGCTTCTGGCAGTCGCAGCAGACGATCCCGGGCGAGCTGAACGTCTCCGGCGGCTCACTGCTCGGCACTCCGGCGATCTCCATCGGGTTCAACGCACATGTGGCGTGGAGCCACACCGTCTCCACCGGCATCCCGGCCAACTTCCACCAGCTGACGCTCGATCCGGCCGATCCCACGACGTACCTCGTGGACGGCAGGCCGGAACGCATGACGAAGCGGACCGTGACGGTCGCCGTGAAGGACGGCGCACCGGTCACCCGCACCCAGTGGTGGACCCGCTACGGCCCCGTCGTCACCTCCCTCAGTCCCCAGGTCCCGCTGCCGTGGACCGGGAAGACGGCGTACGCCCTCAACGACCCGAACGCCGCGAACCTGCGCTTCGCCGACACCTCGCTCGGCTTCAGCAAGGCACGCAGCACCGGCGACGTCCTCGCCTCCCTCGACCGGCACCAGGGCATCCCCTGGGTGAACACGATCGCCGCCGACCGCGCGGGGCACTCCCTCTACACCCAGTCCCAGGTACTCCCCCGCGTCACCGACGAGTTGGCCGGGCGCTGCTCGACGGAACTCGGCAGGACCACGTACCCGGCGTCCGGGATCGCGATCCTCGACGGCTCACGCGGCGACTGCGCGCTCGGCAGCGACCCGGACGCCGTCGTGCCGGGGATCTTCGGTCCGGCGAGGATGCCGACGCTGAAGGACGCCCCCTACGCGGAGAACTCCAACGGCACCGCGTGGATGACCAACGCCGACCGGCCGCTCACCGGATACGAGCGGATCTTCGGCACCGTGGGCACACCGCTCAGCCCGCGCACCCGCGGCGCGATCGAGGACGTGGCGGCGATGGCGGACCGCGGCGGCCTGACCGTGCGGGACCTGCAACGGCAGCAGTTCGCCAACCGCGTGCCCGCGGGTGATCTCGCCGCCGGGGACGTCGCACGGGCGTGCGCCGCGCTGCCCGGCGGTACGGCGAAGGGCAGCGACGGCAAGGCCGTCGATGTGTCCGGCGCCTGCGGCGTGCTGAAGGCGTGGGACCACACCATGGACACCGGCAGCCGGGGAGCGCTGCTCTTCGACCGGTTCTGGCGCAGGCTCGAACAGGCCGTGCCGGCCGACCGGTTGTGGAAGGTGCCGTTCTCCGCGGCGGACCCGGTCCGCACTCCGAACAGCGTGAACACGGGCGCTCCCGGCTTCTCCACCGCTCTCGCCGACACGGTCGCCGAGCTGCGGGGCGCGGGCATCGCGCTCGACGCGCCGCTCGGCGCGCACCAGTTCGTCGTCCGCGACGGGCAGCGCCTGCCGGTGCCGGGTGGCGCGGGCCGGCTCGGCGTGTGGAACGTGATCGAGCCGACGTGGGACGCGGCAGGCGGCGGCTACACGGAGGTGCCCTTCGGGAGCAGCCATCTGCAGGCGGTCGGCTGGGACGGCAGCCCCTGCCCGGTGGCGCGCACGCTGCTGACGTACTCGCAGTCGTCGAACCCGAAGTCGCCGCACTTCGCCGATCAGACGCGGCTGTTCTCCGGTGAGAGGTGGGTGGCGTCGCGCTTCTGCGAGAAGGACATCGTGTCCTCGCCGAAGCTGAAGATCGTGCGGGTGCACGAGCGCCGCTGACGCTGGGCGCGGGGTGCCGCCCTGTGGGGCGGCACCCCCGGTCGGGCCCGGCGGGAGCCGTACATCAGCCGCCGCAGCACCACTTCTGCCGGGCCCCGGCGGCCGGCCCGTTCCAGCGACCGAAGGACGACGCCGGCCCCACTCCTCCGCGACCAAGGCCGCGACGCCGCCTCACACCGGTCGCGTCCGGCCCTCCCAGTACGGCTCCCGCAACCGCCGCTTGTACAGCTTGCCGTTGGGGTCACGGGGCATCTCGGCGATGAAGTCGACGGACCTGGGCCGCTTGTACCCGGCGAGCCGGTGGGCGCAGTGGTCGAGGAGGTCGGTGGCGAGGGCGGGTCCGGGCCGGTGTCCGGGGGCCGGTTCCACGACCGCCTTGACCTCCTCGCCCCAGTCGTCGTGCGGGATGCCGAAGACGGCGGCGTCCGCGACGGCCGGGTGGGCGAGCAGGGCCGACTCGATCTCGGCCGGGTAGATGTTGACCCCGCCGGAGATGATCAGGTCGATCTTGCGGTCGCGCAGGAAGAGATAGCCGTCCTCGTCGAGGTGGCCGAGGTCGCCGACGGTGAAGAAGTCGCCGATACGGTTCTTGCGGGTCTTGGCCTCGTCCCTGTGGTACGAGAAGCCGCCGGTGTTCATCTTCATGTAGACGGTGCCGAGTTCACCGGGCGGCAGCCGGTTGCCGTCGTCGTCGAAGATCGCGAGCTCGCTGATGGGCCAGGCCTTGCCGACGGTGCCGGGCTTCTTCAGCCAGTCCTCGGCGGTGGCGAAGGCGCCCCCGCCCTCGCTGGCCGCGTAGTACTCCTCCACACAGGGCCCCCACCAGTCGAGCATGGCCCGCTTCACGTGGTCGGGGCAGGGCGCGGCGCCGTGGATGGCGTGCCGCATGGAGGAGACGTCGTAGCGGTCCTTCACCTCGCCGGGCAGGGCCAGCAGGCGGTGGAACTGGGTGGGGACCATATGGGTGTGGGTGCAGCCGTGGGCGTCGATGAGGCGGAGCATCTCCTCGGGCGTCCACTTGTCCATGAGGACCAGCCGGTGGCCGATGTGCAGGGACGCGCCGGCGAACTGCAGGACGGCCGTGTGGTAGAGCGGCGAGCACACCAGGTGCACGTTGTCGTCGAACGGCCGGATGCCGAAGATGCCGAGGAAGCCGCCGAGGTACGCCTCCTCCGGGGGCTTGCCGGGCAGCGGGCGGCGGATGCCGCGGGGGCGTCCGGTGGTGCCGGAGGTGTAGTTCATGACCCAGCCGAGGGTGCGGTCCGCGGGCGCCGACTCCGATTGTCCGTCGAGGAGTTCGGCGTACGGGCGGAATCCCTCGACCGTGCCCACGGCGTACCGGTGGGTGCCCGGCAGGCCGGCCTCGTCGGCGGCGGCGCGGGCCGCGTCGGCGAAGCGCTCGTGGGTGAGGAGCACCTTGGCGCCGGAGTCGGAGACGATCCAGGCGATCTCCGGTCCGACCAGGTGGTGGTTGACGGGGACGAGGTAGAGCCCGGCCTGGCTGGCGGCGAGATAGGCGATGAGGAACTCGACGCCGTTGGGCAGGACCACGGCGAAGGTGTCGCCGCGTTGCAGCCCGGCGTCGCGCAGGCCGTGCACGAGCCGGTTGGCGGCGGCGTGCAGGCGTCCGGCGGTCCACTCCTCGCCGTCGGGTGCGACGAGCACCTTCCGGTCGGGGTGCTGTGCGGCCTGGGCCCAGAAGCCCACGGGGGGTGTGCTCACGACTGTCCGCTCCTTCCGGCGATGCGGTTGACGCGGTCCACGGCCTGCTCGAAGCCACGGGTGAGGTCGTCGAAGACGGCCTGGACGCTGCGTTCGCTGTTCATCCGGCCGACGATCTGCCCGACCGGGGTGCCGAGCAGCGGGTCGACCTCGTACTTCTGGATGCGCGAGACGGCCTCGGCGACCAGCAGCCCTTGCAGGGGCATGGGCAGGGTGCCGGGCCCGGCCGCGTCGTCCCAGGCGTCGGTCCACTCGGTGCGCAACTGGCGTGCCGGTTTGCCGGTCAGGGCACGGGAGCGGACGGTGTCGCCGGAGCCGGCCGCGAGGAGTTTGCGGGTCAGGGCGGGCGAGTGGAGGTCCGCTTCCGTGGTGGTCAGCCACAGGGAGCCGAGCCACACGCCTTGGACGCCGAGGGTGAGTGCGGCGGCCACCTGCTGTCCGCTGCCGATGCCGCCGGCGGCCAGGACGGGCATCGGGGCGACGGCGTCGACGACCTCGGGGGTGAGCACCATGGAGGCGATCTCGCCGGTGTGGCCCCCCGCCTCGTAGCCCTGCGCCACGACGATGTCGATCCCGGCGTCCCGGTGCTTGCGGGCGTGCCGGGCGCTGCCCGCGAGTGCGGCGACGAGGACGTCCTGGTCGTGGGCGCGGGCGATGACGTCGGCGGGCGGGGAGCCGAGGGCGTTGGCGAGGAGCCGGATCGGGTAGTCGAAGGCGACGTCGAGCTGGCTGCGGGCGACCTGCTCCATCCAGCCGGTGATGCGCCAGCCGGTCGCCTCGCCCTCCGCGAGTTCGGGCACGCCGTGCTTGGCGAGGGTGTCCCGGACGAACTGCCGGTGCCCCTCGGGGATCATCGCCTCGACGTCGGCTTCCGTCACGCCCTCGACCTTCTTCGCCGGCATCACGACGTCCAGGCCGTACGGCCTGCCGTCGACGTGTGCCTCGATCCAGTCCAGGTCGCGTGTGAGCTCGTCGGGGTCGGTGTAGCGGACCGCGCCGAGCACGCCGAAGCCGCCGGCCCGGCTGATGGCCGCGGCGACGGCCGGGAACGGCGTGAAGCCGAAGACGGCGTGCTCGATTCCCAATGTCTGGCTCAGCTCCGTCTGCATGGCCGCAGGATGCCGGAGTCCCCCGGAGGACGGAAGGGGTTTTCTGATGCTCCGTCAGATTCAGGACCCGGTTGGTTCCCGCGCGCGGTCTATGGGCGGAGGCGGGCGGCGGACATACTTCATGGGACATGCGAGTCGGCAGAGGCGAAGGGGTACGCGGTGACCGACAGAGCGGCGAGCGGCGGCGAACTGACCCGGCGTCAACTGGGCAGAGCGGGACTGGCCCTGGGTGGTGCGCTCGCACTCGCCCCGTTGCCCGCCGGGCCCGCCGGGGCGTCCCCGGTGACGACCGGCCACCGCCCCACCCTGCGGCACGGTTCCGCCGCACGCGCCGGACTGCTCTCCTCCCACCTGCGCCGGCTCGTCACCGACGCGGAGGCGTTCCTCGCCCCCTCCCCCGAACACCCCTGGTACGCGGGCGCCGTCCTGCTCGCCGGACGCGGCGGCACGGTCGCCCTGCACCGGCCCATCGGCATGGCGGTGCGCTACCGGGCCTACGACGAGAAGACCGACACCGGCGTCGAGTTCCCGCCCGACGAGCAGATCCCGATGACCGAGGACACCGTCTTCGACCTCGCGTCGGTGTCGAAGCTGTTCACCTCGATCCTCGCCGTGCAGCAGATCGAGCGGGGCGCGCTGGAGCTGGAGGCGAAGGTCGCCTCGTACCTGCCGGACTTCTCACGCGCGGGCAAGCAGGACATCACGATCCGCCAGCTCCTCACCCACACCTCGGGCTTCCGCGCCTGGATCCCGCTGTACAGCGCGCCCACCCACGAGGAGAAGCTCCAGCTCATCTGGAACGAGAAGCCGGTCAGCGCGCCCGGCACGGCGTACCTGTACTCGGACCTGAACCTCATCTCGCTCCAGCTCGTGCTGGAACGGATCACGGGCCGCGCCCTGGACGTCCTGCTCCGGGACGAGATCACCGCGCCGCTCGGCCTGCGCCGCACCCGCTACAACCCGCCCGCGTCCTGGCGGCCGAAGATCGCGGCCACGGAGGACGCCCGCGCCCCGTGGTCCGGCCTGGACCGGGGCCTGGTGTGGGGCGAGGTGCACGACGAGAACGCCTTCGGCCTGGGCGGCGTCGCGGGCCACGCGGGCGTGTTCTCCGACGCCTGGGACCTGGCGGTCCTCGGCCGTACGCTGCTCAACGGCGGTGTCTACGGGCGGTCCAGGATCCTGACGCCGGAGTCGGTGGAGCTGATGTTCACCGACTTCAACACCGCTTTCCCCGGGGACGAGCACGGCCTCGGCTTCGAGCTCTACCAGCACTGGTACATGGGCGCGATGGCCACGCCGCGCACCGCCGGGCACACCGGCTTCACGGGCACCTCGCTGGTGCTCGACCCGACGACGGACTCGTTCCTGGTCGTCCTCGGCAACTCGGTCCATCCGGTGCGAAGTTGGCGGTCCGGGTCGGCGCCCAGGGTGGCCGCGGCGAACAACATGGCGCGGGCCGTGCCGGTGCGGCCGGCGCGGGGACGCACGGCCTGGTTCTCCGGGATGGCGGTCTCCACCACGGCGACCCTCTCGCTCCCCGCCCTGGACACGTCCGCCGGCCGGGCCCGGCTGCGCTGCGCCCTGTGGTGGGACACCGAACCCGCGGCCGACCGCCTGGTCCTGGAGGCCACGACCGACGGCGGCACGACCTGGCAGCCGATGCCCTTCACGACGTCCCGCCGCGGTCAGGACCCCGAGCAGCACCCGTCGGGCTCGGTCACCGGCTGGTCCGGCCGCGTCTGGCACAAGCTCACCGCCGACCTCCCGGCCGCGCGGGAGCTCGCCCTGCGCTGGCGCTACGCGACGGACCGGCTGTACGTCGGACGCGGTTGCTACGTGGACGGGCTGCGTGTGGAGGCGGCCGGAGGTGTCCTGTTCGACGAGGCGCGCCCGGCGGACGCGGCGCGCCTGAAGGCTGTGGGGTGGACGCGGGAGGCCGACTGAGGGGTCACCCGGGGGTGTTCTCCAGCACCGCCATGGCCGCGTTGTGTCCCGGGACCCCGCTGACCCCGCCCCCGCGCACCGCGCCCGCTCCGCACAGCAGCACGTTGGCGTGCCCGGTCTCCACGCCCCAGCGTCCGGTGCCCTCCTGCGCGTAGGGCCAGCTCAGCTCGCGGTGGAAGATGTTGCCGCCGGGCAGGCCGAGGTCCCGCTCCAGGTCGAGCGGCGTCCTGGCCTCGATGCAGGGGCGTCCGTCGGCGTCGGTGGCCAGGCAGTCGGCGAGCGGTTCGGCCAGGTGGGCGTCGAGCTGGGCGAGGGTCGCCTTCAGCAGGTCCTCGCGCGCGGCGTCGTTGTCCCGCTCGAACAGGCGGGCCGGGGTGTGCAGGCCGAAGAGGGTGAGCGTCTGGTAGCCCTGCTCGGCCAGGTCGGGTCCGAGGATGGTCGGGTCGGTGAGCGAGTGGCAGTAGATCTCGGAGGGCGGCGCGGCCGGCAGGTGACCGGCGGCGGCCTGGGCGTGGGCGGTGGCCAGTTGCTCGTAGCCCTCGGCGATGTGGAAGGTGCCGGCGAAGGCCTCACGCGGGTCGACGGAGCTGTCGCGCAGCCGCGGCAGCCGCTCGAGCAGCATGTTGACCTTGAGCTGGGCGCCCTCGGCAGGTGCCGGGGCGGGGTCGCCGGTCAGGTCCGCCAGGGCCTGGGGTGAGGCGTTCACCAGGACGTGCCGGGCGGTGACGGTGCCTTCGCCGTCGGCGGTGCCATAGGTGACCTCGGCGGTTCGGCCGTCCGTGGCGATGCGCAGCGCCTCGTGACCGGTGGCGAGGACGGCGCCCGCCGCGCGGGCCGTGTCGGCGAGCGCGTCGGTGAGGGCTCCCATGCCGCCGACGGGCACGTCCCAGTCGCCGGTGCCGCCGCCGATCACGTGGTAGAGGAAGCAGCGGTTCTGTTTCAGGGAGGGGTCGTGTGCGTCGGCGAAGGTGCCGATGAGGGCGTCGGTGAGGACGACGCCGCGCACCAGGTCGTCCTCGAAGCGCTCCTCGACGGCGGCGCCGATCGGTTCCTCGAACAGCACCCGCCAGGCTTCCTCGTCGTCGAGGCGGCGGCGCAGCTCCTCGCGGGTGGGGAGCGGCTCGGTGAGGGTCGGGAAGATCCGCTCGGCGACGCGGCCGGTGATGCCGTAGAGCTCCTGCCAGGCCCGGAACTCGCGGTCGGAGCCGGTGAGCCGGGCGAACGCCTCCCGGGTACGCCGTTCGCCGCCGCCGACGAGGAGTCCGGTGGGCCGGCCGTCGCGCTCGGCGGGTGTGTAGGAGGAGACGGTGCGGGTGCGCACCCGGAAGTCCAGGTCGAGGTCCCGGACGATCTTCTTGGGCAGCAGGCTGACCAGGTACGAGTAGCGGGACAGCCGGGCGTCGACTCCGGCGAAGGGCCGGGTGGACACCGCCGCGCCGCCCGTGTGGTCCAGCCGCTCCAGGACGAGCACGGAACGCCCGGCCCGGGCCAGATAGGCGGCGGCGACCAGGCCGTTGTGGCCGCCGCCCACGATGACGGCGTCGTAGGTCCGGTGTGCGCGGGGTCCCTCGGGTGCGGTCATGGTTCTTGGTAACACGGGGTGATCCGGGTCGGCCAGACGGCGCCTTGCTGCTCGCCCGGGGGTCAGCGCCCCGCCGCGGCCCGCTGCTCCCGCAGGGCCGCGACTCTTCGGTACAGGGCCACGGCCTCGGCGCCGCGGCCGAGCTGTTCCAGGCAGTGGGCCTCGTCGCCCCGGCTGGCGAGGGTGTCGGGGTGGTCGGCGCCGAGGACGCGTTCGCGGGCTGCGGCCACACGCCGGTACTCGGTGAGCGCGTCGGCCCAGCGGCCCAGCCAGCCGAGGCCGACGGCGACCTCGCGGCAGCTGACGAGGGTGTCCGGGTGCTCGGGGCCGAGGACCTGGTCGCGCAGGGCGGCCACGTCACGGGATTCCGCGAGGGCCTCCTCCCAGCGGCCGAGCCGCCCGAGGTTGACGCAGCGGCCGTGGCGGGCGCGCAGGGTCTCGGGGTGGGTGGGGCCCTGGCTGCGGGTGCGGTCCGCGGCCAGGACACGGTAGAGGTCCAGGGCCTCCGCGCTGCGGCCGAGGCGGCCCAGGCTGATGCCGATCTCGTGCCGGGCGGCGAGGGTGTCGGGGTGGTCGGCACCGAGGGCGCGGCCACGGGCCTCGGCGACCTCGTGGTAGGTCTCCAGGGCTTCGGCCCACCGGCCCAACTGGCCCAGGGCGTAGGCCACTTCGTAGCGGGTGACAAGGGTGTCGGGGTGGTCCGGGCCGAGCACGCGGGCGCGGGCCCCGGCCACCTCGCGGGCCATGCGGTACGAGTCCTCCAGGCGGCCGAGGCGGCTGAGGTTGAAGGCGAGGTTGTGGCGGCAGCGCAGGGTGTCGGGGTGGTCGGGGCCCATGAGGTGTTCGCGGGCGGTGAGCACCGACGTGTAGACACGGTGGGCGTCGAAGGCACGGCCCAGCTGGCCGAGCACGTAGGCCATCTCCTGACGGGCGGCCAGGGTGTCGGGGTGATCGGCGCCGAGGGTGCGGATCCTGGCCTCGGTGACGCGCTTGTACTCGCGCAGGGCGTCCGCGGCGCGGCCGGTGCGGCTGAGGGTGAACGCGACCTCGTAGCGGCTGGAGAGGGTGTCGGGGTGGTCGGGGCCGAGGAGGTGCTCGCGTTCGGCGGCGACTCCCCGGTGCACCTCGCCCGCCTCCGTCCAGCGGCCGAGCCGGCCGAGGCTCAGGCCCGCGTTGTGCCGGCCGGCCAGGGCGGTCAGGACCTCCGTGGGCGGGGCGGCCCGCTCCGCGGGGGCGGGTTCCGCGACGACCGGACCGGTGGCGGGACGTGCGATCCACTCGCCGGACAGCCCGGCCGCCGGGTCCGGGGGTGTGGTGCGCAGTGCGGTGCCGGTCGCCTTGTGGCCGGTGGTCATGCCGCGGGTCCAGGACGGCAGCCGGGCCGCGCCGTCCGGCCCGCCGGGACCCGGGCGGGGGGCCGCGACGGCGGTCACGTACGCCGGCGCGCCCCGGTGGGCGCTGATGCGGCGGGCCAGCTCGCGGGCGTCGTCGGGGCGTTGCCCGGGTTCCTTGGCGAGCAGGTCGAGGACGACGCGCTCGAAGTACTCGGGCAGTTCGGCGCGGTGCTCGCGCGGCGGGCGGGGCGGGGTGTCGCGGTGGCCGACGAGGATCGCCCAGGCGTCGCCGAGGTCGAACGGCGGTACGCCGGTGGCGATCTCGTAGAGCACGCACCCGAACGAGTAGAGGTCGCTGCGCTGGTCGACCTCGGTACCGCTGATCTGCTCCGGGGACATGTAGTGCGGGGTGCCCATGGCGATGCCGGTGCCGGTCAGCCGGGAGGTGAAGCCGATGTCGTGCCCGAGACGGGCTATGCCGAAGTCGCAGATCTTCACGGTGCCGTCGCCGAGCCGCATGATGTTCGCGGGCTTGAGGTCCCGGTGGACGATGCCCTGTTCATGGCAGTAGGCGAGGGCGGCGGCGACCTGCTCGGCGATCTCCACGACGTCCGGGACCGGCAGCGGGTGCTGCTTGTTGTCCTCCAGGAGCTGGCTGAGGTTGCGGCCGTCCAGCAGTTCCATGACGAGGTAGAGCAGGCCGTCGGACTCGCCGAAGTCGTGCACGACGGTGATGCCCCGGTGCTGCAGCGCGGCGGCCACCCGGGCCTCGCGGCGGAACCGCTCCCGCAGCACCCGGGTGAAGGCGTGGTCGTGGTTCGGGCCCAGCGGTTTGAGGCACTTGACGGCGACGTGCCGGCCCAGGGACTCGTCCCGGGCCCGCCACACCTCGCCCATGCCGCCGCGCCCGATCAGATCGAGCAGCCGGTACCGGTCATGGATGAGCCTGCTGTCCCCCATGTCGCGCGACGCTCCCCCCGGTAGCTGTCCGCCCTCCCCCTGGCACACCCAGTATGGCGGCCTGTCGTCCGAGTTTGTACGGTGCCGGGCGCGCGTCGGGGCCGAGCCTCGCCATGGCCCGCAGAATGTGTTTGGGCGGGAGTTGCCAGCGCACACGTGCGGGGATGCGGCGCAGCAGGAGGCCCGCGAGGCGCAGTCGGCGGGTGACGGTGGCGGGAGCGGGGGCCGGTCTGCCGTACAACTCGTGGGCGTACGGCGGCAGGGAGGCGTACGCCAGATGCGCCACGCGCCGCCACAGCACCTCGCGCGCCGGGACGAGGAGCGGGTGCGTCGGCGGGCGGAACAGGAAGTCGTCCACCTCGCGTGCCTCGGGTCCGGCGGCGAGGTCCGGGCGCACCCTCTCGAAGTACTGGGCCATTTCGGCTCGGTCGGCCGGTACGGCGTCGGGGTCGAGGCCCACGAGCCGTGCGCTCTGCCGGTGTTCGGCCACGTACCGGTCGGCCTCGGCGCCGGTGAGCCGGAGCCCGGAACGGTGTGCCACGTGCAGATACGAGTCGATCTCGGCGCAGTGCACCCACATCAGCAGGGCGGGTTCGTCGACGCCGTAGCGCTCGCCGGTGTCCGGGTCGGTCGCGGTCAGCATGCGGTGGATCTTCCGGACCCGGGCGCCGGCGCGCTCGGCGGCCTCGGTGGTGCCGTACGTCGTCGTCCCGACGAAGCTCGCGGTGCGCATCAGCCGGCCCCAGGCGTCCCGCCGGAAGTCGGAGTTCTGCATCACCCCGCGCACCGCACGGGGATGCAGGGCCTGGAGGTAGAGCGCCCGGACGCCCGCTATCCACATCATGGGGTCGCTGTGCAGCTGCCAGGTCACCGATTCCGGTCCGAACAACCCCGGATCCGCGTCGGTCACGCGCCTCACCTCCGCCCGGCGGACACGATGGCACAGCTCGCACAGTAGGTCGAGAGGGCCTTCGTTCGGCCCGCGACCGCCCAATCGTTGAGCTTTCACCCACCCGACCGACAGTTTGGTAAGGCTCCCCTTATATGCTGGCGTCGCCGATCAAGCCCGAACCGGGCCGCAGCGGCCTGCCCGACCGCTCCACGACAGGATCCGACATGCGCACGACCTCCCGCGGCCTCATAGCGGCGCTGGCTCTCCCCCCTCTGCTGGCCGGCTGCTTCGCACCGGGCGACAGCGACGCCGGCGCGGGATCGGGCGGGCGGCTGCGGGTCGCGCTGGCCGTGCCGCCGGTGCAGGCGCTGTCCCCGTACAGCAACGACGCCACCGTGCTGAGCAAGCTGTCCGTCGCCGAGGGCCTCACCGCCCTCGACAAGAACGGCACGGCCGAGCCGGCGCTGGCGAAGTCCTGGAAGCAGGACGATGCCACCACCTGGACCTTCGAGCTGCGCGAGGCCGAGTTCCAGGACGGCACCGAGCTCACCGCCCAGGCCGTCGTCGACGCGCTCGACCACGCCGGCACGGCCAAGCCCAAGCCCCGCGTGCTGAGCGACGTGTCACTGACCGCCAAGGCCGAGGACGCCGACACCGTCACCCTCACCACCACGTCGCCCGACCCGGTGCTGCCGCTGCGGCTGGCCAGCCCCGCGCTGGCGATCCTGTCGGCGAAGGCGTACGCGAAGGACGGCGCCGTCAGCCCCGTCGGCACCGGCACCGGCCCGTTCGAGATCACCCGGCTGAACGGCAAGAGCAAAGCCACTCTCGACCGCTTCGACGGCTACTGGGGCGGCAAGGCGAAGGCGCCCGGCATCGACGTCAGCTGGGTCGCGGACGGGACGGCCCGCGCCAACGCGCTGCGCGGTGGCGAGGCCGACATCGCCGAGTGGATCCCGACCGCCCAGGCGAAACTGCTCGACGAGAAGACCCGGCACGAGGTCCCCTCGGTGCGCACCGACAGCCTGATCCTGAACACCGGCAGCGGCCTGTTCACCGACGCCGCTCTGCGCGCCGCCGCCCGCGAGGCCGTCGACGGCTCCGCGCTGGTCGACTCCGTCTTCGGCGGCTACGCCGACCCCGCGCAGGGCCTGTTCGGGCCCGCCGTCCCCTGGGCGGCCGACAAGCGCGCCGAGGTGACGGGCCGTACCGAGGCCGCGACCGCCGCCGAGGTGAAGACCGGCACCAAGGGCAGGACGCTGCGGCTGGCCACCTACACCAACCGGGCCGAGCTGCCCGAGGCCGCGGCCGTGCTCCAGCAGCAGCTGGAGAAGGCCGGGTTCACCGTGAAGCAGGACGTGCGCGAGTACACGCAGATGGAGGGCGACCTCCTCGCCGGGAAGTACGACGCCCTCGTCTTCTCCCGGGTGACGCTCCTCGACACCGGGGACGCGGTCGACTACCTCGCCAGCGACTTCACCAGCGAGGGCGTCTACAACATCGCCGGTCTGAAGAACGCCGCGGTGGACAAGGCCATCCGGGCCGCCGCCGCGGAACGGGACACCGGGAGCCGCCAGGAGAAGATCATGCGGGCGGAGGCGGAGATCCTGCGCACCGACGCCGTGGTGCCGCTGGTCCACGAGCAGGCCGTGCAGGGCATCGCGGCCGATGTCGAGGGCGTGATCCTCGACCCGCGCGAACGGTCCCTCATCGACGTCGACACGCACCTGAAGTAACGCCCATGAGCCTCGCGCACGCCCCCGCCGCCACCCGCCCGTCCCTCTGGCCGGCGGCGGCCGGCCGGGTGCTCGCCGGAGCCCTGCTGCTCGGGGCGGTGGCCCTGCTGCCGTGGCTGTCCGGCGCGGACCCGGCCCGCACGGTGCTGCGCGCCCGCTCCGCCGACCAGAACCCGACGCCGTCGGAACTGGCCGCCGTGCGGGAGCAGCTGGGCCTGGACGAGGGCCCGCTGGTCCACCTCGCGCACTGGCTGGGCGGCTTGCCGGGCGGGGACGCGGGCGTCTCGTGGGTCTCCGGCGCACCGGTCATGCCGCAGGTGGGGACGGCCCTGTCGGTCTCCCTGACGCTGATGCTGGGCGCCTTCGCGGTCACCGTGCTCGTCGCCGGACTGGTCTGTGCCCGTACCGTCTTCCTCGGTTCCCGGCGCCGGCTGCGGCAGGACCGGGCGGGCACCACGGCCGCCGTCCTGGCGTCGCTGCCGAAGTTCCTGCTCGCCTCGGTGCTGGCCACCGTGTGCGGGGTGGGGTGGGGCTGGTTCCCGTCCAGCGGGTGGGAGGGGCCGCAGTCGATGGTGCTGCCCTCGCTGGCGCTCGGCATCCCCTCAGGCGCGATGCTCGGCGGCATGCTCGACCAGGCGCTGCCCGCCGCCTTCCACGAACCCTGGGCGCGCACGGCCTACGCCGTCGGGCTCCCGCCCGGTCGCATCGCCCGCGACGGGCTGCGCCGCACCCTGCCCGGCATACTGCCGCAACTGCTGCCGACCGTCGTGGCCCTGGTCGGCGGTGCGGTCGCCGTGGAGAAGATCTTCAACATCCCCGGGCTCGGCCGGCTCGCGCTGGAAGCCGCCGTCGCGCAGGACCTCCCGGTGCTGCAGACGGCGACCCTGGCCCTGGTGCTGCTGGGCGTCGCCGCGGGCATGCTGATCCGCGCCCTGCGTCACGCCCTCCTGGGCAGGCCGCTGCGCGACGGCGCCCTGCCTGCCCTGCACCGGCCCCCGCTCACGGTGCCGCGTTCCCTGCGCTGGGTCACCACGGCCTGTGCACTGCTCCTGCTCGCCCTGGTGACTGCGGGCCTCCTGCGCGACCCGCTCCAGGTCGACACGGCGGCACGGTTGCTGTCCCCGTCCCTCGAACACCCGCTGGGCACGGACGCCCTGGGTCGGGACCTCCTGGCCCGGCTGGGCCACGGTGCGCTGCGCACCGCGGGGGTCGCCCTCGCCGTGACGGCGGTCAGTGCGGTCACCGGACTGCTGCTGGGCATGGCACCGCGGGCGAGCGCGGGCCCCACGGAAGTCGTGTCGACCCTGCCCGCCGTGCTCGCGGGCCTGCTGATCGCGGGCGTGACCGGGCCCTCGGTCTGGGGCGCGGCGTGCGCGGTCTGCGTGGTCGGCTGGAGCCCGTACGCCGCCCAGACCTCCGCGCTGCTGGAACAGGAACGCGCGAGCGGGCACATCGCCGCGTCCGTCGCTCTCGGGGCGGGACGGCTGCACCTGCTGCGCCGCCACCTGCTCCCCGCGGTGGTCCCGGCTCTCCTGCGCAACGCCCTGCTCCGGCTGCCCACGACCGTCCTGGTCCTGGCCTCCCTCGGCTTCCTCGGCCTGGGCGAACAGCCGCCCACCCCCGAGTGGGGCCGCCTCCTGTCGGAGAACCAGTCCTACGCCGAACTGGCCCCCTGGACCGTCCTGGGCCCGGCCGCCGCACTGGTGGTGCTGTCCGTGCTGGCGGTGACGGGCAGCGTCCTGGGGCGCCGCAACGGCGCATAGCAGGTGCCCGGCCGGGCAGGTCACCACTGGCCGGCCACCTGCTCCTCTCCTTCAGGCGGGGTTCGTGCCGCTCACGTATCCGCGCCGCTTGTCCACGACGTTGCGCAGGGGGCGGCCCTCGATGTGCCGGGTGAGGTTGTCGAGGAACACCTCGACGAGCGCCTGCCGTTCACTGGTGGTCTCGCCCGCCGTGTGCGGGGAGATCATCACGCCCGGCATGTCCCACAGGGGTGACCGGGCGGGCAGCGGTTCCTGGGCGAACACGTCCAGGGCGGCGCCGGCCAGCCGTCCGGCGCCGAGGTGGTCGATGAGCGCCTCCTCGTCGACGAGTCCGCCCCGGCCCACGTTGATCAGCCGCGCCCCCGGCTTCATCGCGGCCAGCACGGGCGCGTCGACCACGCCCCGGGTGTCGTCGGTGAGAGGTGCGGCCAGGACGACGTAGTCCGCCTCCGCGAGAGCGGTGCGCAGGGTGGCGGAGTCGTGGACCGTGCCGAAATCGGGGTCGCTGGGGCGGGCCGTGCGGCCGGCGCCGCAGACCCGCATGCCCACGGCGCGCAGCAGCCGGGCGACGGCCCGGCCGATCGGCCCCGTGCCCCAGACCAGCACGGTGCGTCCGGTGATGCCGTCGCTGGGGCGCGGACGCCACTCGCGGCGCTGCTGGTGCTCCCAGGTGCCGGGGAAGTCCTTGGCGAGGGCGAGGATCAGGCCCAGGACGTACTCGGCGGTCGGCTGGTCGTAGACGCCGCGCGCGTTGGTGAGCGTGACACCGGGATCCTCGACCAGCGCGGGGAAGAGGAAGGAGTCGACGCCCGCGGAGGAAGCGTGGACCCAGCGGGGCGCCTTCTCGGGGTTGTCGGGCCAGGCTTCGCGGACGGCCGGGGTGATGGTCACCCAGGCCAGGAGTGCGTCGGCGCCGGGGAGGAGATAGGGAAGCTCCTCCTCGGTGGCGTAGACGGTGTCCGCGAGCCGCTCGATGAGCCCGGTGGCGGGGGGCCGGTTGCCCCGGTACAGCACGACGAGGCGGTCGGGCATGTCAGGCTCCGGTGGGGATGGCGATGTACTTGTATTCGAGGAATTCGTTGATGCCGACGGTGCCGCCTTCGCGGCCGAGGCCGGATTGCTTGATGCCGCCGAAGGGGGCGGCGGGGTTGGAGACGAGGCCGGTGTTGAGGCCGATCATGCCGCTTTCGAGGCGTTCGGCGACGCGCAGGGCGCGGTCGAGGTTCTGGGTGAACAGGTAGGCGGCGAGGCCGAATTCGGTGTCGTTGGCGGCGGTGACGGCTTCGTCCTCGGTGTCGAAGGTGTGGATCGCCGCGACCGGGCCGAAGATCTCCGTGTCGATGATCTGCGACTCGGGGGCGATGCCGGTGAGGACGGTGGGCGGGTAGAAGCAGCCGGGTCCTTCGGGCAGTTCGCCGCCGGTCAGGATCGTGGCGCCGCGCTTGACGGCGTCCTGGACCAGATCGTGGGCCTTGCTGCGGCCGGTGACGTCGATGAGGGGGCCGACGTCGGTGCCGGGTTCGGTGCCGTCGCCGACGGTGAGGGCAGCCATGCGGGCGGCGAGGCGGGTGGCGAACTCGTCGGCGAGGGAGGTGTGGACGTAGATGCGGTTGGCGGCGCAGCAGGACTCGCCCATGTTGCGCAGCTTGGCGACCATGGTGCCTTCGACGGCGGTGTCGAGGTCGGCATCGTCGAAGACGATGAGGGGGGCGTTGCCGCCGAGTTCCATGCTGGTGCGGATGACGGTGTCGGCGCACTGGGCGAGCAGGACGCGGCCGACGCCGGTGGAGCCGGTGAAGGAGAGTTTGCGGATCTGGCCGCCGCGCAGGAGGGGTTCGACGACGCCGGGGGCGTCGGTGGTGGTGACGATGTTCAGGACGCCGTCGGGCAGGCCGGCTTCCTTCAGGATCGCGGCGAGGGCGAGGCTGGTCAGGGGGGTCTGGGGGGCGGGTTTGAGGACGATGGTGCAGCCCGCGGCGATGGCCGGGCCGATCTTGCGGGTGCCCATGGCCAGGGGGAAGTTCCACGGCGTGATCAGCAGGCAGGGGCCGACCGGCCGACGGGTGACCAGCAGGCGGTTCCTGCCGTCCGGCGCGGTCATCAGGCCGCCGTCGATACGGACGGCTTCCTCGGAGAACCAGCGGAAGAACTCGGCGCCGTAGGCGACCTCGGCGCGGGCTTCGGCCAGGGGCTTGCCCATTTCCAGGGTCATCAGCAGCGCGAGGTCCTCGGTGCGCGCGATGATGATGTCGTAGGCGCGGCGCAGGATCTCGCTGCGCAGGCGGGGCGCGGTGGTGGCCCAGGCTGTCTGCGCGGCGACCGCGGCATCGACGGCGCGCTGTCCGTCGGCCGGGGAGGCGTCGGCGACCCGGCACAACTCCTCACCGGTGGCCGGGTTGTCGACGGACAGAGTGCGGCCGGACTCGGCGTCCTGCCAACCACCGCCGATGAACAACTGCTTGGGAACATCACGGACGACCGTCATCGTGGGGTATCTCCTTGTGAGCGTAAGAGGTGCTGCCGACCGGTCAGCGGATGCGGTCCAGCGTCTTGTAGTAGGCGCCGGCGAAGGGCAGGAACCAGGCGGTGCCGTTGTAGAGGGGGATGCGGGGCGGGGCGATGTCGCGAACGGGGCTGGCCTCGGGGTGGCCGTCCATCACCTCGGCCATGACCTGCCCCATGTGCGTGGCCATCTGCACGCCGTGGCCCGCGTATCCCATGGAGTAGTAGACGCCGTCCTCGGTCTGCCCGGCGTGCACGATGCGGTCCATGGCGAAGCCTACGGAGCCGCCCCACACGTACTCGATCTTCGTCCGGGAGAGTTGAGGGAAGATCTCGCACATCTCACGGAACAGGACGGCTCCGCTCTTCTTGTCCGAGGTGGGGTCGGAGGGCGCGAAGCGGGCCCGGCCGCCGAACAGCAGCCGGTCGTCCGGGGTGAGCCGGAAGTAGTGGCAGAGGTTGTTGGAGTCGACGATGAGGCGGGCCTTCGGGATGACGTCCCGGGCGAGTTCCTCGCCGAGCGGCTCGGTGACGATGATGAAGCTGCCCAGGCAGACCTGCTGGCGGCGCAGCCAGGGGAAGTTCTTGTCGGTGTAGGCGTCGGTGGCCATCATGACCTGCCCGGCGCGGATCACACCGCGCTCGGTGCTGACCTCGTAACGGCCGGTGGCGGTAGGCCGCACACCGATGGCCGCGTTGCGCTCGTGGATCTGGACACCCGCGCGCTCACACGCCTCCGCCATGCCGCGCACGAAGCGGCCGACGTGGAGTGCGGCGCTGAGCGGGTCGAGGAGGCCGCCGTGGTAGGCGTCGGAGCCGATCTCGGAGCGCAGCTCGGACTTGCCGATCAGGGTGGTCTCGTGGCCGAAGTGGCGTGCCAGGTCGCGCTGTTGGGTCTTCTTGCTCTCGAAGTGGGCGGGGCGGGACGCGACACCGAGGCGTCCGACGCGACGGAACTGGCAGTCGAGGGACTCCTCTGTCACGAGCCGCTCGACGGTGTCCACGGCCTCGCCGTAGGAGTTGTATATCTCACGGGCCCGTTCGAGGCCGTACCGGCGGATGGCCTGGTTCACACCGATGGTGAAGCCCAGGTTGGCCATGCCTCCGTTGCGCGCCGAGGCGCCGGAGCCGACCTGGCTCTTCTCGACGAGGGTGACGCGGGCGCCCTTGCGCGCGGAGTGCAGGGCGGTGGACAGGCCGGTGAGACCGGCGCCGATGACCACGAGGTCGGTGTCTTCCGGAAGGGGCTTGCCGGAGCGGTCGGGGAACGGCCCGGCGGTTTCCATCCAGAACGGGATCGTCTTCATGTGGGGTCTCCTGCGGGAGGTGGTTCAGGGGGCACCGTGGCCGGGCGCACGGGGCTGCCCGGGCCGACGGCGCTGTCGGCGGGTGGCACGGTCCGTTCCGGGCGGAAAGGTCAGGTGAGGGGTTCCGTCGGGAGGAGGCCGCCCTGCTGGTTGCGGTGGCCGCCGAGTTTGCGGACGAGGGCGACCAGGGCGAGGGCGAGGATGGCCAGGGCGATGAGGACGGCGCTGACGGCGGTGACGGTCGGGTCGACGTCGAACTGGAGGGCGTTGAAGACCAGGACCGGCAGGGTGCGGGTGTCGGGGGTGGAGAGGAACTGGGCGATGAAGAATTCGTCGAAGCTGGTGATGAAGGAGAACACCGCTGCGGCGATGAGGCCGGGGGTGGCCAGGGGGAAGGTGATGCGCCGGGCGATGGTGATGCGGCCGGCGCCCATGCTGGCGGCGGCGTCTTCGAGGCGTTCGTCGATGCCTTTGAGGGTGGAGATCATGATGAGGATCGCGATGGGCGCGGCCAGCACGGTGTGTCCCAGGGCGATCGCGAGGGGGCTGCCGAGCATGCCGGCGGGTTCGAAGAACAGGAACAGGCCGAGCGCGATGACGACTTGGGGGATGAGCAACGGGGCCAGGACCAGGCTGTAGACGGCGGCGTGCAGGGGCAGCCGTCCGCGGGCCAGGGCGGTGGCCGCGGTCACGCCCAGGATCAGGGAGAACGCCGTGGTCAGGGCGGCGACCAGGCTGGACAGGGCGATGGAGGTGGCCCAGTTCCCGCCGGGTGCGGCCATCTGCTCGTACCAGCGGGTGCTGTAGTCCTTGGGAGGGAAGGTGCCGATGCCGTCGGCGCCGAAGGAGGTGACCAGGATGATGACGATGGGCATCGCCAGGAACAGCAGGATCGCACTGGCGCTGAGGGCCCGGCCGACATGACCGGCCCGGGTGGGAGGCAGTTCCATCATGAGCTGCTCCTTCGCTCGTGGGTCTTCTTGCGGCGCAGTTTGGCCAGGCCCAGTACGCCCAGGCCCGCGAAGGTGAGCAGCAGGAGGATGACGCCGAAGGCCGCGGCGGAGTTCCACTGGTCCTGCTTCATGACCTGCTGGTCGATCAGCGCTGCGACGACGGTCTGCTGGTCACCGCCCATCAGCGCGGGGGTGATGTAGTAGCCCAGGCAGAGGATGAAGCTCAGCAGACCGGCCGTGCCGATCCCGGGAGCGACCAGCGGCAGGTAGATCCTCGTGAAGATGGTCCAGCGGGAGGCGCCGAACCCGGCGGCCGCGGCCAGCAGGCGGCTGTCGACGCCGCGCATGACGCCCTGGAGGACCAGGACGGTGTAGGGGAGCATCACCGAGGTGGTGCCGATGACGACACCGGTTTCGTTGTAGAGCAGCGAGTACGGTGCACCCGGGACGTGCGCGGACGTCAACAGCATGTTGATCAGGCCGTGTTCGCCGAGCATGATGATCCAGCCGTAGGTGCGTACCAGGGCACTGATGAAGTGCGGCACGACCACGATCAGCATGGCCAGCGCGGCGAACACCGGCCGCATCCGGGCGATGGCGTGGGCCAGGACGAAACCGACCAGCAGACTCAGCACCGCTGTCTCCGCCGAGATGCGCAGGGTGGAGATGAGGACGGAGAGGTTCACTCCGCTGAGGGCGTCGGTGTACCAGTGGAGCGTGAAGGCGCCGTTGTCGCCCTTCAGGCTCAGGGAGAGCACCCCGATGATCGGGTAGATGAACAGCACGATCAGGAACACCGTGACGGGGACGGCGTTGATCAGGGCAATGCGGGAGCGGTGTCCGCGCATCGCGGATGTAGTTTTCACGCGCACCTTGCCGGGTGCGAGAACGGTGCCGGCCACGGGGTCACCCCCCGTCCGACTCGTCGAAGACACTGACGTCCTCACGGTCAGCGGTGACACACACCCGCTCCCCGGGGCGGGGCGGGGCCGCAGCGGTCTCGATCCGCAGTGGCGGTGTGCCGGGGGCAGCGCCGTCCAGGCGGACGGTGATGCGGGTGAGTGAGCCGACATAGACGGCCGTCTCGACCGTGCCGGAACAACAGCTCTCCTCGGCACTGACCAGGCGCAGCTTGCCCGGCCGGACCGCCGCCCGCACCCGCTGACCCGGCGCGCACGGGTGGGCGCGGGCTTTGAGAATGCCGCCGGTGTCCAGTCGGACCGGGGTGGATCCGTCAGCGGTCGTCTCCTCGACCTTGCCGGTGAGGAAGTTCGCGGCGCCGAGGAAGTCGGCGACGAACGGGGTGCGGGGGTGCTCGAACAGGCCGCGGGGGGTGTCGAACTGCTCGATGCGGCCGTCCTTCATGATGGCGATGCGGTCCGACAGGACCAGGGCTTCCTCCTGGTCGTGCGTCACATAGATGACGGTCAGGCCCAGTTCACGCTGGATGGACTTGATCTCGGTCTGCATCTGATCGCGCAGCTTCTTGTCCAGCGCGCCCAGAGGTTCGTCCATCAGGACGATCGGGGGGCGGTAGACCAGGACCCGGCACAGGGCGACGCGCTGCTGCTGGCCGCCGGACAGCTCACGGGGCTTGCGGCCGGCGAACTTCGACAGCCCGGCCGCCTCCAGGGTCTCGCCCACCCGGCGGCGGATCTCCGCCTTCGCCACCCCGCGCAGGGTGAGCGGGAAGGCGACGTTCTCCGCGACGGTCATGTGGGGGAAGAGCAAGTACTGCTGGAAGACGAAACCGAAGTCGCGCTTGCCGGGGTTGAGAGCCGTGATGTCCCGGCCGTCCACCTCGATGGTGCCGGAGTCGGGCTCGGTGAAACCGGCCAGCATCATCAGCGTGGTGGTCTTTCCGGAGCCGGAGGAGCCCAGGAAGGTGACGAACTCACCCGCCGCGATCTCCATGTCGACCCCGTCGACCACCGTCGTCCCGCTGTAGGACTTCCGCAGGCCCGACACCGACAGCGACTTGCCCGTCGGGGCGTCGGACCGCGGCGCCAGGACGGCGGCGAGATCGTCGGCCGACAGCTTCCCGGCGGTGAGACTGTTGGTCCGCTCAGGCATCCGCCCACTCCTGCCAGCGCTTGGTGACCGCCTGAAGGTTCTCGTCCCACCAGGCGACATCGGTGTCGAACCCGGTCTTGAGGTTCTGCGGCGAGGTCGGCAGGGTGGCCAGGATGTCCTCGGACAGGAGCTTGGTGGCGGCGGGGACGACCGGGCCCTGGGGGAAGAGCTTGGCGAAGGCGGCCTGCACCTCGGGACGCAGCGAGAAGTCCATCAGCTCGTAGGCGGCGTCGGTGTTGTCCGCGCCCTTCGGGATGCCCCAGCCGTTGGTGAGGCGGCGCGCGCCGTTCCACTGGTAGGCGACCGGCTGCCCCTGCTTGATGAGTTCGTCTGCCCGGCCGCTCCACAGGCTGGTCATGACGACCTCCTTGCGGCCCAGCAGGACCGCCGGGAGGGCGCCGGTGTTCCAGAACTTCTTCACGCCGCCACGGATGCGCGACATCGACGCGAACGCCCGGTCCACGTCCAGCGGGTACAACTTGTCCAGCGGGACACCGTCGGCGAGCAGCGCGAACTCCAGCTCCGGGTAGTCCGCTTCGACGCTCTGCAGCGAGCGCGGGCCGCTGAATTTGTCCGTGTTCCAGAAGTCCGCCCAGCTCTTCGGCGCTCGCTTCAGGCTGTCCGTGCGGTAGGCCATCAGGCTCGCCCAGACGTTCTTGCCGACCGCGTGCTCCGGCAGGTGATGCTCCGCGATCCCGGCGCCCTTCACGCTCTTCAGCCGGTCGTGGTCCACCGGCTCCAGACAGTCGAGCCGGGCCATCTTCTGGAAGATCAGCAGTGTGTTGTCCATCAGGTCGACCTGTGGACGGCCCTGCTTGACCTGGGCGATGATCTGCGCCGACTGGTAGTTGACGGTGGTGACCGTGATGCCGGTCTCCTTGGTGAACGGCTCGTAGATCGCCTTGGTCAGCGCGTCGTTGTAGGTGCCACCGCTGTTGCTGACGACCAGCCGCTTCTTTCCACCGCCGCCCGAAGAGGTGCGGCTCTCGCCGTTGCCCATGAGCGTGCCGCAGCCGGTCATCGCCGAGGCGGCGGCCAGAGCTGCCGCGGTGCGGAGTACGGTTCTGCGTCCTGTCCGGTTGTCTTCCATGGCAGAGCCTCCTGAAGATCGCTGGGGATATGGGGAATCCGTGCGGGCGTGAGGGGTCGGGTCAGATGCCGAGCATGGTGTTGAGCTCGTTGAGCGACTTCACGGGCACGTAGTCGTAGCCGTGGGTGACGGGGTCGTAGCCGCGGTCCAGGAGGATGAGGTTGCGGAAGCCCATGTCGTGCATCGGCATGAGGTCGTAGCGGGTGTGCGAGGAGACGTGCACGAAGTCCTCGGGGGACGCGTCGAGCCGGTCGAGCATGTACTCGAAGGCGGCGTAGCGGGGCTTGTAGAAGCCGGCCTGCTCCGCGGTGTAGACCGCGTGGAAGTCCGCGCCGAGCCGGGGGACGCTCTCCGCGAGGAAGGTGTCGTCGGCGTTGGAGAAGATCACCAGCTTGTAGTGCTCCCCCATCTTCTTCAGCGGTTCCGGCACGTCGGCGTGCGGGCCCCAGCTGCGCACGCCGTCGGCGAACCGCTTGCCGGCGTCGGGGGCGGCCTTCAGACCCCAGCGGCGGCAGACCCGCTCGAAGGAGTCCTGCAGCACCTCCTCGTAGGAGTAGTACTCGCCGCGGACCTGGTCGTAGCGGTAGCCGCGGAACTCCCGGACGAACTGGTCCCACTGCTCGGCGGGGAGCTGGTCGCCGACCAGCTCACGCGTGATGGGGGTGATCGGGAATTCGATCAGCGTGCCGTAGCAGTCGAACGAGACGTACTTCGGACGGAACGAGGGGTCGCTCATGAGAGTGCTCCACATGTGTTCGGGGCGGGTGTGTGCCGGGGGGTGCGGGGAGGGTGTGTGCGGGAGGGTGCGAGCGGGGAAACCGAAGCGGGGTCGGTCGGTGCTCAGACGGTGGCGGCGGCCGGCGCGAGGAAGCCAATGGGATGGTCCGTCGTGCCGTCGAGTGCCAGGTCGGCGGCGATCTCGCCCATGGCGGGCGAGAGTTTGAAGCCGCTGCCGGAGAATCCGGCCATGACGATGACGTCGTCCTCGCCGGGGAGATGGCCGACGAGCGGGTTTCCGGAGTCGGTGTAGCCCTCCATGTAGACCGACAGCCGGATGGGGTCGGGGTTCAGATCGGGCATCAGCTCGCCGATGAGCTCACGGAAGGTGGCGAGTTCCTCCGGCCGGACCGTGCGGTCGAGCCGCTCGGGGTCGGGGACCGGCAGATACCGTGCGAAGGACAGGCCCAGCTTGACCGAGATGCCGTCGGGCGACGGGAGTCCGTAGCAGTCGTGGGGTGTGCTGCGGACGAAGGCGGGGCCGCCGCCCGCGAACCAGTCGTGGCGGGTGAGGATGTGCCAGGAGCTGATCAGCCGGCGGATGTCGACGGCGCGCGGCAGGTCGGGGAGCAGGGTGTTGATCCAGGGGCCCGCGGTCACCACCGCGGTGTCCACGTGGTCCGTGCCCTGGTCGGTGACGATGTGCACTCCGCCGCCCGCCGCGGGTGCGATCTCCCGCACCGGGGTGTAGCGGCGCAGTTGGGCGCCCAGTTGCTCGGCGAGGGTGGCGGCGGCCTGGATCGACGCCTCGGGCCGGATGATGGCGCCCATCCGGTCGAGGACGGCGGTGTGCCCGTCCGGGAGGCGGTGCTGCGGGTAGCGGCGGGCGAGTTCCTCCCGGTCCAGTACCTCGTGGTCCAGCCCGTGGGTGGAGCTGGCGGCGAGGAGGAGGCGCATCGAGGGCGAGGTGGTCTCGCCCATCACCAGGCATCCGCTGCGGCGTCGCAGCGGGAGTCCCGTTTCGCGCTGGAGCCCGGTCCACATCCGCTCCGCGAGCCCCAGCAGCGGAATGTAGCCGGGGTCGCCGAGGTGCACGGCGCGGAAGATGCGGGTCTCGCCTCCGGCCGCGCCGCGGTCGTGCCCCGGCGCGTACCGGTCGTAGCCGATGACCTCGGCTCCGCGGGCGGCCAGTCGCCACATGGCCTGGCTGCCCATGCTGCCGGCGCCGATGACGGCGACGCGCTTCGGGGTGCGGCGCATGAAGTCGCTCCTTTCGCCAGGAGGTGGCAGGGGTGGCGGTTGAGTCCCCAGCACCGGGCGGACACCGTGCGGACCCTTCCGGCCCGTGCCCCGCTGGGGATGGCGTTCACTTTCGACCCGAGCGAACATGCAGGTCAACCCACACTCTGTTCCACCTCGCGGCCTTCTCGAGACGGTCTGTCACGGCGGACGACCAAGCTTCGGAAAGTGCGATCCCCCCTCTTGTCACCGTGAGGGGCCGGTGCGAGGGTGACCCCGATCCCTCGGAAGAAAGCACCCTCTATGCCGCCCAGACCCCCCGTAAGGGGCCAGTTCCCCACCATCACGGAGGTTCTTCGTCTGCCTGTGCTCACAGAAGGGATGCCGCGCGTTCTGGCCGGTGCGTCACAGCTGGACCGTGCGGTGCGCTGGGTCCATGTCACCGAGCTGCTCAATCCCGCCGACTTCCTCGAGGGCGGTGAGCTGGTGCTGACGACCGGTATGCCGTACCCGGAGGACCCCTCCAAGCTGCGGGACTACGTCGATCAGCTCGCCGACGTCGGCGCGGCCGGCCTGATCGTGGAGCTCGGTCACCGCTACCGGAAGGTGCCCGAGGAGCTGGTGGCGGCCTGCCGTACCCGCGACGTGCCCCTGGTCGAGCTGGCCCGCGGGGTCCGCTTCATCGACGTCACGCAGGCGGTGCACGCGCTCATCCTGGACGCCCAGGGTGCGCTGCTGCGCCGCGGGAGGGACATCCAGGACATCTTCACCGCCCTGACGCTGCGGGGTGCGAGTCCTGAGGAGCTGGTGCACACCACCGCGGAGCTGACCGGAGCCCCGGTGGTACTGGAGGATCTCACCCATCGCGTCCTGATGTGCGAACTGCTCGGCCGGCCGTACGAGCCGGTCGTGTCGGCCTGGGCCCGGCGCTCCCGGGCGGCGCCGACCCTGGAGAAGCTCGCACCGAGCGGCCCGGAGGGGTGGCTGATCGCCCCCGTGCAGGACCATCACGGGCCGTGGGGGCGGCTGGTCCTGCTGGACAGCCGGCTGAACACCGAGCCCGACCCCGAACACGTCCTGGTCCTGGAGCGTGCGGCGGTCGCGCTGACCATGGCGCGTCTGGCCGGTCCGGCCTGGTGGGAGCGCCGGGCCCACCGCTCCGTGCTGCGGGACCTGTACGAGCGGCGGTTCCGCTCCCCCGCCGACGCCCGTGCCCGCGCCGAGGCGCTGGGGTTGCCGGCGTTCGGGCACCGTCTCTTCGCCGTGGTCATCCGCCACACCCGGCACGGTGGCGAGGGCGAACAGCTCGACGAGCGGATCGCGAAGGCCCTGACCCAGACGGGCGTCCGCGCCCTGTGCGGTGAGACGGCTCCGGGCCGGATCGGCGTGCTCCTCGCACTGGCACAGGCCAGCGCCTGGCAGCCGGTCGCCGAGCGGATCGGCCGTCTCGCCCGCGAGGAACTCGGCGAGGAGGCGGTCGTCGCCGTCGGCCCGGGGGTGACCGACCTCTCCGGGATCGCCCGGTCCTGGCAGGAGGCCGAGCAGACTGCCGAGGCCATCACCCCGGCATCCCCCGAGCGGTGGTTCTACGTCCCCGCCGATGTCGAGCTGCCGGAACTCCTGGGCGTCCTGCGCGAGGACACCCGCCTCCAGCGATACGCGGAACGGCAGCTGTCCCGTCTCATCGAGCACGACGACCGCAACAGCGGCGACCTGCTGCCCGCGCTGCGCGCCTATCTGACGGCCGCCGGGAACAAGTCGGTCGCGGCGAAGCTGGCCGGTATGTCCCGGCAGGCCTACTACCAACGTCTCCACACCATCGAGCGACTCCTCGGCTGCGACCTTGAATCGGGCCTCCAGCGCACGTCCCTGCACGTCGCGGTGCTGGTCCTGGACGCGCGGGAAACGGCTGCACCCGGCACGTGACGGGCACGTCGGCCGCCGCCCGGGAGTAGCCTGGCGGCCACCGTGCCCCAGGGAGACCTCTTGCGTACGTTCGCCGTGTGCGACCTCGAGTTCACGTCCTGGCGAGGGGCGCTGGAGCTCGGGCAGGAACACTCCGCGCTCTTCGAGTGCCGTTCCTTCGCCGCGGCCATCGCGCACCTGTGCCACGCGGGGGCCGTGCTGCCCGAGGGGTGCCTGCCGCGCCCATGAGGGGATCCGCTCGTCACGGGCCGCGATCGTCCGTGACGAGCAGTCGGCACGTCTCCCCCGGCCTACGAGGTCGACGCGGAGGCGGTACGGGTGATGTGCGCGCGGGACCCCGAGTTCGGCCGTGCGACGGCGGACTGGACCGGCCGGGTGGTCGCCCACCGGCTGCGCGCCTCGCGCATCCGTTTGCTCGACCTGTACGCCCCTACGGCGGCGGAAGCCGCATGTGAGGCACGGCCCACCGGTCCGGCCCCGCTCCGTCCGCTTCCTGCGGGGCACCCGCGGTCAGGCCACCGTGATCCGGCGCCCGGTGACGGCGACGGGCTCGATACGCAGCCACAGTTCACGCCGGCCTCCCGCCCAGGGTGTGCTGAAGGCCTGCTCTTCGAGACGGGCTACCTCGTCCGGATCCGTCACCGTCGTCGCGGGGCCCCGCACCAGCACGCTCCAGCCCTCGCTGAACGCCTCGTCGATGCGGTCGGCTTCGAAGGCGACCTGGTGGCCGTCCGCCTGGGCCGGGGTCGTGCCGGGCTCGGTGCGGAAGACGATCCCGCCGTCGACGACGCTGTAGTTGACCGGTACGACGACGGGTCCGGAATCCGTGGACGCGGCGAGGCGTCCCACCCCGTGGGTCGACAGCAGCGAGCGGCACTCGGCCTCGGTCAGCTCTGTGAACCGGGGTGTGCGGGCGGCCCGGCCGAGCCCGGGCGGCAACTCGGTGTCGCCACCGGTCAGGTGCCGCACCGTGGTTTTCAGCGCTCCCGCCAGCCGCAGGAGGGTGCCCGCGCCCGGGTCGGCGGCCGACCGCTCCTCCAGGTACTGGAGGTAGGCGGGCGCCATGCCCGCCCGGGAAGCCGCCTCCTGTCGGCTCAGGCCGAGTTCCGTGCGCCGCTGGGTGATCCGCCGCCCGAGGTCACCCATCGGTCGTCCTTCGACGGCATGCGACGAGGCCCGTTCGGTCATGACCCGTCACCTCTCTCCTTCGTCAGGCCGCCCGGTAGGGGACGACTTCCTCGTGCGGCTCTTCGCCCAGGACGACCTTGAGCGCCCCGGTGTCGGCGGCCCGGGCGAAGACGTCGTACGCCTCCTCCATATGGGTCAGCGGGAAGGTGTGCGTGACCAGCTGCCCGGTGGGCAGGCGGCCCGAGGCCGCCATCCGGAGCAGGGTGGGGGTGGAGGACGTGTCCACCAGCCCTGTGGTGATGGTGACGTTCTTGATCCACAGGTCTTCCAGATGGAGGGTCACGGGCTTGCCGTGCACGCCGACGTTGGCGACATGGCCGCCGGGCCGCACCATGCGCGTGCACAGTTCGAACGTCTCCGGCAGGCCGACCGCTTCGACGACCACGTCCGCGCCCAGTCCGTCGGTGAGGTCCTCGACCAGCTGTTCGGGGGCCTCCCGGGCGTCCGCCACCGCGTCCGCGCCGAGGTGCCTGGCCGCTTCCAGCCGCGCGGCGGCGAGGTCGACCGCGACGATGCGTTCCGGAGCGAACAGCCGGGCGGTCGCGACCGCGGCGAGTCCGACGGGGCCGGCGCCCACGACGACGACGGTGTCGCCCGGCCGTACGTGCCCGTTGAGCACGCCGACCTCGTAGGAGGTCGGGAAGATGTCGGCCAGCAGCACGGCGTCCTTGTTGTCCAGGGCGCTGGGCAGCGGGTGCACTGAGAGATCCGCGAAGGGCACGCGGACGTACTCGGCCTGGGTGCCGTCGACCAGGTGACCCAGGATCCAGCCTCCGCCGCCCCGGCACTGGCTGTACATGCTCTCCCGGCAGGAGTGGCAGCGGCCGCAGGCGGTGATGCAGGAGACCAGCACCCGGTCACCGGGCCGCACCGTGCGTACGTCACCGCCGACGTCGACGACCTCGCCGACCGCCTCGTGCCCCAGCACCGTGCCGGGGCGCACCTCGGGGACGTCGCCCTGGAGGATGTGCAGGTCCGTACCACAGATGGTGACGGCGTCGACACGGACGATGGCGTCGGTCGGCTCCTTGACACCGGGATCCGGGACGTCCTCCCAGGCGGACTGTCCCGGGCCGTGGAACACGTAGGCCTTCATGGAGTCCCCACCTTTCCTGGCACGGGGCGGTGTGACCGGTGTGCACCTCAGTTCCAGCTTGGCGCGGATCGGTGCACCGCGCTTGGGGTACCGCGCCGGTGCTTCCGCAAAGGGCCGATCGGCCCTACCGCGGGCCGCGCCGACGGGCTTTGATCGGACCATGTCCCACATCCCCGGCCGGTCCGCGCAGCCGCAGGTGGGGACGGCCCACGTCGTGACCCTGCGCGGCGAGCTCGACCGGCTCGCGGTGCCGGCCCTCAGGGCCCGCCTCGACATGCTGACCGCCGGTCCCTGTCCGGACCTGGTCCTGGACCTGCGCCCGGTGTCGTTCATCGACTGCTCGGGGCTCGGGGTGTGGAAGATCATGCTGGGCGGACCCGGTTGAGGCGCCCACGCGCCGCGGGGCCGGCTCCACTGTCCCCATCGCCGTGGGAGCAGGCCTCGTCACAGCCCCGTCAGCGTCGCACCCTCGGCATCCCCAGCCCGATCCACGAGATGATCTCCCGCTGGATCTCGTTGTTGCCGCCGCCGAAGGTGAAGATGACCGCCGAGCGGTAGCCGCGTTCGAGTTCTCCGTGCAGGACCGCTCCCGCCGAGCCCTCCTTCAGGGCGCCGGGGGCCGCGACGATCTCCATGAGCCAGGCGTAGGCGTCGCGCCGGGCCTCCGAGCCGTAGACCTTGACGGCGGAGGCGTCCTGGGGGGTGAGGGTGCCGTCCTGGACGGCACCGACCATCTGCCAGTTGAGCAGCTTGAGCGCGTCCAGCCGGGCGTGGGTGCGGGCCAGCAGGCGGCGTACCCAGGGCAGGTCGGCGACGCGGCGGCCGTCGGCGAGCTTGGTCTCCATCGCCCAGCGCTGCACGTCGTGCAGGGCGCGGATCGCCATGGTGCCGTGGGCGGCAAGAGTCACGCGCTCGTGGTTGAGCTGGTTGGTGATCAGCCGCCAGCCCTGGTTCTCGGCGCCGACCCGGCGGGAGACAGGGACGCGGACGTTTTCGTAATAGCTGGCGGTGGTGTCGTGCGAGGCAAGGGTGTTGATCAAGGTGCAGGAGTAGCCCGGGTCGGTGGTCGGCACCAGGAGCATGGTGATGCCCTTGTGCGGTGGGGCGTCCGGGTCGGTGCGGACCGCCAGCCACACCCAGTCGGCCGTGTCGCCGTTGGTCGTCCAGATCTTCTGGCCGTCGACGACGTACTCGTCGTCCGCCAGGACGCCCCGTGTGCGCAGGGACGCCAGGTCGGTGCCCGCGCCGGGCTCGCTGTAGCCGATGGCGAAGTCGATCTCGCCGGAGAGGATCCTGGGCAGAAAGTACGCCTTCTGCTCGTCGGTGCCGTACTGCATGATCGTCGGGCCGACGGTGTTCAGCGCCATCAGCGGCAACGGGACGCCGGCCTGGGCGGCCTCGTCGAAGAAGATGAACTGCTCCATGGCCGTCAGGCCGCGCCCGCCGTACTCCTTCGGCCAGCCCACCCCGAGCCAGCCGTCCGCGCCGAGCTTGCGGATGGTCTCGCGGTAGAACCGCTTCTGGGCGGCCGGGTCACCGTGCCGGGCGTAGGCGTGGTCCGGGACGAGTTCGGCGAAGTAGGACCGCAGTTCGGTGCGCAGCCGCTGCTGCTCGGGCGTGTATTCGAGGTGCACGGCGCCTCCAGGCTCCCAAGGCCGGTCCTGTCGGCGCACACCGTAGAACGTGTTTCAGAAATTGTGAATGGCGTCGGTCAGTTCAGCGTGGCGAGGAAGTCCGTGCACGCCCGTGCACAGGCGCGGCACGCCGCCGCCGAGTCCTCCGCTCCCGGTTGCCGGTCGAAGACGTGGGCAGCCTCCAGGCACACGGTCCGGCACCACTCCACCTGGACCCGGATGGCGCTCTCGTCCACCTGGTTCTGCTCGGACAGCACACGGCAGGTCGCGTCGCAGACCTCCGCGCACATGATGCCCTTGCGTCGTACGAGTTCCTGGTTCTCGGTGCCGTCGGGATCCACGAGGCTTGCGCGCAGCGCGCACGCCCGCGCGCACTCCGTGCACGCCTGCGCACAGGCGAAACGGTCCTCCAGGAACCGGAACAGCTCCTGCTGGGATGTCGTCGAAGTCACACCGCGCGGGTAGCCCCGGTCGACGCCGGTCAAACCCGGCCGTCCCCCGTCTTCCACCCGGCACGGCCGTCGCGCGTGCCCGGCAGGTTCACGGAGGGGACCAGGGGTACCCGCGTGCCATGAATAGCGCATGGATGGAGATGGCCGCGGGCAGTGGCGCCGTCGGCATCGGGCTGGTCGTGGCGGGTGTGGTGGTCGTGGCCCTGCTGCTGGGGGCCTTCGTCCTCGGCGTGCGCGTCAAGCGCAGGGAACTGCCCACGCCGCGCCCGGACGAGCAGCCGAGGCTGCCCGAGGGGGGCCCGGTCCGTGAGACGAGTGAGCGCCGGGAGCCCGAGGAGGTCCCCCGGAGCGACGAGCGCCTGACCCCGCACCAGCTGAAGGGCCACGGCAACATGAGCGACCGGACGAGCGCGTCGCAGGAGCGCCCGCGCTGGAACGAGGGCAGCAGCGGTTCGTTCGGCAGCGGCGGCCCGGGCGGCGGCTGACCCCGTGGCCGGCGGCCGGCGTGGCCGCGAAACCCCTGACAGAAGGGCCCGTGCGTGTGCACGGGCCCTTTTCCCTGTCCGGAACCGGCAGCAGAGGCGTGAGGTGACGGCCGGGACCGGCGGGCGAAAACATGCGTGAGGTGGATCACAGGCTTCACGTGCATCGTGGAGCGGGGGCCGGCGTCTTTTGAGTGGTGTAGGGGGCCACTGAGACGCAGGACGGTGAGGATGGAGCAGGTTCGGGCGGACGGCTTCGACGAGTTCGCGGCCGCCCGTTGGTCGACGCTGCTCCATGTCGCGCGTCTGCTCACGGGGGGCGACCGGCAGCGTGCCGAGGATCTGGTGCAGGAGGCGTTGGTCAAGCTGTGGTTCGCCTGGCCGAAGATCGCCGACCAGGCTCCGGAGGCGTACGTCCGCACGGTACTGGTTCGGCTGGCGGCCCGCTCGGCGCGGCGGCGCTGGTGGGGGGAGCGTCCGGTGGAGCAGCTGCCCGACCGGGCCGGTCCGGTCGATGTGTCGTCCGCCGTCGCGGAGCGTTCGCGGCTGGAGGGGGCGCTGGCCCAGCTGTCACCCAAGCAACGGGCGGCGGTGGTGCTGCGCTACTACGAGGACCTGCCCGAGGCTCAGGTCGCACAGGCTCTGGGCTGCCCGGTGGGCACCGCTCGCTCCCATGCGTCACGCGGAGTCGCCCGGCTCCGCCAGATCCTGTCCGACGCCGTCAGGCCCGTGACATGAAAGGAGAACCGATGGACGACTTCGAGCGGGACCTGTCGCGGCTGATGCGCGACACCCAGCAGCACACCCCCTACGAGCCCGAGCACCGGCAGCGGCTGCACGCGGGCATCAGGACCCGCCGCAGGTCGCGGTTGCTGTGGAAGGCGGGCGGCTCCGCCGTGGCGGTGGCCGGAGTCAGTGTCGCGCTGGCCCTGCTGCCCGGCGTGCTCACCCGCGCCCAGCCCGCCGATCCCCGGCCGCAGCCGGCGACGAGCCCGACGACCTCACCGGACAGCACGCCGACGACCGAGCCGTCGACGACGAGCCCGACTCCGACCCTGCAACCCGAGACGTCCCTGCCCCCGACCACCACCGGCCGCATCACCCCCTCCGGGACGACGACCCTGCCTGCCGGCCCCACACCGACCGCCACGGCCTCCGAGAGCCGGACCGGCGCGACGCAGCCCACGCCGCCGCCCTCCCCGACACCGACGACGGCACCTCCGTCCGCACTGGACTCCGAGGAACCCTCCGCATCGGCCTACACCGAGTAGCCGGCTGAGCGGCCCTCCACGTCAAGGGCTCCTCGCCTCCCTGCCTTCACCGCATCCCCGCCACGGGCGCCTTCGGCATGCCCGGAACCGGCGCTCGGGCCTGCCCCGCGCCAGAAAGAGACCGTGAGACAGCCATGCGAACCGAACGGCGGTCGGCCCTGATCGACCGCCCGGAACCCGAGCCGTCCGCGCTGCCGCGCCGGGCGCCCCTGCCCGCGCACCACCCGGACCCCGTCCTGGACGTGGTCGTTCCCGTGTACAACGAGGAACACGACCTGGAGCCCTGCGTGCGGCGGCTGCACGCGCACCTCGGCGAGACCTTCCCCTATGCCTTCCGCATCACCATCGCCGACAACGCCAGCACCGACGGGACGCCGCGGATCGCCGCCCGGCTGGCCGCGGAACTGCCCGGCACGGACGTCATCCGGCTGGCGGAGAAGGGGCGGGGCCGTGCGCTGCACACCGCGTGGTCCCGTTCCCGCGCCCCGGTGCTCGCGTATCTGGACGTGGACCTGTCCACCGACCTCGCCGCGCTGCTGCCGCTGGTCGCGCCGCTGATCTCGGGCCACTCGGACATCGCCATCGGCACCCGGCTGGCCCGTGGCTCGCGGGTGGTGCGCGGACCGAAACGGGAGATCATCTCCCGTTGTTACAACGGGCTGTTGCGCGGCACGCTCGCCGTGGGCTTCTCCGACGCGCAGTGCGGGTTCAAGGCGGTGCGCAGGGACGTCGCCGAGCGGCTGCTGCCGCTGGTGGAGGACCGTGAGTGGTTCTTCGACACCGAGTTGCTGGTCATCGCCGAGCGCGCGGGGCTGCGCATCCATGAGGTGCCGGTGGACTGGGTGGACGACCCCGACAGCCGGGTCCACATCGTCTCCACGGCGCTGGCCGATCTGCGGGGCATGGCCAGGCTGGGCCGGGCCCTGGCCTGCGGGAGGCTGCCGCTGTCCGCGCTGCGCCGCAGTGGCGGCGACCTCAACGGGGAGCTGCCCGCGGGACTGGCCCGGCAGGTGGTGCGCTTCGCCGCCGTCGGCGTCGCCAGCACCCTGTGCTACCTGCTGCTGTACACGGCGCTCCGGCCGGCGACGGGAGCGCAGGCCGCCAACGCGCTCGCCCTGCTCGCCAGCGCGATCGCCAACACGGCGGCCAACCGGCGGCTCACCTTCGGCGTACGGGGCCGCGGCGGCGCGCTCCGCCAGCACCTCAAGGGCCTCACCGCCTTCCTGATCGGGCTGGCCCTGACCAGCGGTTCGCTGGCCGTCCTGCACCACACCGCGCCCGGGACCGGCCACCGGGTCGAGCTGCTGACGCTGATCGCCGCCAACCTGGCCGCGACGCTGCTGCGCTTCCTCCTCTTCCGGGCCTGGGTCTTCCCGGCCCTCCGCACGACAGGACCCTCCGGCCGATGAGCACCGTCCAGCTGCGTCGCCCGCCCTCCGGCGTCGATCACCCCGAACTTCCCTGCAAACCCCGGGAGTTGTGGCCGCGACTGCGCGCCGCCGCCGTCCGCCACGGGCCCGTGCTGCTGACATACGGCGTGCTGAAGCTGGCCGGCTTCGCCGTCTTCATGTACCTCCTGGACTCCGCGGGCGACTTCCGGAAGAAGAACCCGCGCTTCGGCGGCGGCGAGCACGCCTGGGACGTCCTGGCCAGCTGGGACGGCTGGTGGTACCAGCAGGTCGCCGAGCATGGGTACGACCCCGTCCTGAAGCCGGTCCCGGGCGCGACGGGCATGATCACGCTGGAGGGCAACTCGGCGGCGTTCTTCCCGCTGTACCCGACGCTGATGCGGCTGGTGTCGGAGTGCACCGGGCTCGGCCTGTACGGCGCCGGCATGGTGGTCTCCGTCCTCTCCTCGTTCGCCGCCGCACTCGGCGTCTACGCCGTGACGAAACGCCTCGGCGGCCATCGGGCCGGTCTGGTCGCGGCCGGGCTGTGGGCGGTCTGGCCCGGCTCGGGCACGGAGTGGTCGGGCTACTCGGAGTCCCTCTACACGGCCCTCGCCGCGTGGGCCTGTCACGCCGTCATGACCCGTCGCTGGCTGACCGCGGGCCTGCTGACCTTCGCGGCCGGGCTCTGCCGGCCCACGGCGGTCGCGCTGGTGGCCGCCCTGGCCTTCGCCGCGGTCATGGCCCTGCGCCGGCGTGAGGACGGGGTTCGCCGCCCCCTGGCCGCCGTGGCGATCGCGCCCCTGGGCCTGTTCGGCTATCTCGCCTGGGTCAACTACCGCATGGGCGACCTCAACGGCTACTCCAAGCTCCAGGACGGCGCCTGGGGCCACAAGTTCGACTGGGGAGTCCACTCGTTCAACGTGCTGACGTCCATCCCCGTCGGGCACTTCGACTACCTCTTCGCGATGCCCTTCGAGGACGTCATCGGCGTCTGCGTGGTGCTGATGGTGCCGGTGCTGACCGTGCTGCTGATACGCCTGCGACCGCCTGCCGTGCTCGTCGTCTACACCGTCCTGTCGTACCTCATGGTGATGACGACCCAGCAGTACTTCGGCAACGTCTCGCGCTATCTGCTCCCGCTCTTCCCGCTGTTCGTCCCGCTCGCCCTCGCGATGCGGCGGCTCAGGTGGCCGTCCCTGACGACGGTCCTCGGGATGGCCGCGCTGGCTTCCGGGTCGTACGCGGGCTACGTGCTCTTCGTGCTGGGGGTGCCGTAGACCGACGCCGGCGACCGGTGAGATGGCTCCGAAACATTCCCTTCACGCAGGAAGTATTTAGGGGTAACGACCACTGCCTACCGTGCCTGCCTTGTCAGTCCCCAACCCGCAGCAAGGAGGCGTGGCATGAGTGTTGAGCCACGACTGGCCGAGGTCGCCGAGCCGGAACCCGCACAGCAGGCAGCGCCGGGCACGGACCAGGCCGTCAAGGAGACCCTCGAGGACTACACGCTCCGTTTCGCGCCGCGCAGTTACCGGCGCTGGACCCCGATGGTGGTGGCGACGACCGCGCTCGGCGGCATCGCCTACATGGCCGACTTCTCCATCGGGGCCGGCATCGGCCTGGCCCACGGCACCGGCAACGCGCTGCTCGCGATCGCCGTCGCCGCCGTCGTCATCTTCGTGACCGGATTCCCGCTCGCCTACTACGGGGCCCGCTACAACATCGACCTGGACCTGATCACCCGCGGTTCCGGGTTCGGCTACTTCGGCTCGGTCCTCACCAGCGTCATCTTCGCCAGTTTCACCTTCATCTTCTTCGCCCTCGAAGGCTCGATCATGGCGCAGGGCCTGAAGCTGGGCCTCGGACTGCCACTCTGGCTCGGCTACTTGGTCTCCACGCTGATGGTGATCCCCCTGGTGATCTACGGCATGACGGCGCTGAGCAAGCTGCAGGTGTGGACCACCCCGATCTGGCTGCTGCTGATGGTCGGCCCGCTGGTCTACCTGGTCGCCACCGACCCGGGCACCGTCGACCGCTTCCTCGCCTACGCGGGAACCGACGGGGACGGCGGCATCAACACCGCCTCCGTGCTGCTCGGCGCGGGCGTGTGCCTGTCGCTGATCGCGCAGATCGGCGAGCAGATCGACTACCTGCGCTTCATGCCGCCCAAGACCGAGGCGAACAAGCGCAGTTGGTGGACGGCCGTGGTGATGGCCGGCCCGGGCTGGGTCGTGCTGGGCGCGCTGAAGCAGGCCATCGGCGTGTTCCTCGCGGTGTACATCATCGCCGAGGTCGGCGCCTCCGCCGCGCCCGAGCCCATCCAGCAGTTCAAGGGCGCCTTCGACGCGATGATGCCCTCGTGGCTCGTCGTCCCGCTGGCGGTGGTGCTGGTCGTGATCAGCCAGATCAAGATCAACGTGACGAACGCGTACTCGGGCTCGCTCGCCTGGACCAACTCCTTCACCCGGGTCACCCGGCGCTACCCCGGCCGGATGGTCTTCGTGCTGGTCAATCTGGGCTTCGCGCTGGCTCTGATGGAGGCCGACATGTTCAGCTTCCTCAACAGCATCCTGGGCTTCTACTCGAACTGCGCGATCGCCTGGGTGGTCACGGTGGCCACCGACATCGGCATCAACAAGTACGTGCTGAAGCTGTCCCCGCACGCCCCCGAGTTCCGCCGCGGCATGCTCTACGCCGTCAACCCCGTCGGGGTGGTCGCCTTCGTCGCCGCCTCGGGGCTGTCCATCGCCATGTACTTCCACGCCCTCGGCGACGCGCTCCAGCCCTACTCCCCCGTCGCCGCGGCCGTCATCGCCTTCGTCCTCACGCCGCTGATGGCCGTCGTCACCAAGGGGCGGTACTACCTGCGCCGCACCGACGACGGCATCGCCGAGCCCCTGCTGGACGAGGAGGGCAACCCCAGCGCCGTCGCCTACGAGTGCCATGTGTGCCGGCAGCAGTTCGAGCGGCCGGACGTGGCGGCCTGCCGGACGCACGACGCGGTCGTCTGCTCCCTGTGCCTGAGCACCGACAAGGCCGGCGAGCACGTCCTGCCCGCCGGGGTCTGACCCGTGCGGCGGGAGCGCGGTCGGGCGCTCCCGCCGCACGGCACGTTCCAAGTCGGTCTCGGACGCGCGGTGCGGGCCCGGATGAGGGGGCGGCTCCGGCACCCGGGCGGCATACTGATCTTGCGCTGCGCAAGGATCAGGCCGACGGTCGGAAAGGGGATGACGGGACATGACCACCGAAGAGCCGGACGGGCGGGGAGCTGCCCGCGAGCCGTTCGGCGTTCCCCCGGTCCCCGACGAGGTGTGGCTGAGGTTCCTCACGGACAGCGAGTCCGCCATACGGCTCTCCGCCCCCAGGGAACCCTCCGCGAGGGAGCGGGCGGCGGGACGCCGGCTCCAGCCCCCGCACGCCGTCGGTGACCTGTGGCAGCCGGAGGACTTGTGGGTCCGTGTGGCGTGGCGGGACCTGGACCGCCGGTCCAAGGTCCGGCGCGCCGGTCGGGTCCTCGCCACCGCGGCCGCCGTCGCCCTGGCGCTGGGGGCCTGGTCGCAGCTGTCCACCGGCGCGGGCACGGGCCACCGGCCCGGTGAGTACACAGTGCGGCAGGTCGAGGGGGCCACGGCGCGGCTGCCCACTGCCACGCCCGTCCCCTCCGCGTCCCCGGTCGGACTGCCGTCCCGGTAGCGGGCGGCTTCCTTCCCCGTGTCCAGCGGCCGGAGCCGCTGCACGACGGATGGGCACGGCGTGAACACGGGTGCGCCTGGGCCCAGTCGTCCTGTTACCGAATGCGCACAGACCGGAGTGAACGACGCCCCGTCAGGGGTCATCTCATGGGGTGCAGCGAAACAGCCGACGCGTTCGGCCGCCCCGCGGGAGCAGGGAAAACAGGCCGCGCGCTGACAGACCATGGGGGAGCTTTCCACATGACCACGCACCGTGCCCGCCGTACCGCCCGTTCCGCCGCCCTGGCCGCCGTCACCGCCGCGGTGGCGCTGGGCCTGACCGCGTGCGGGGGCGCCGACGACGGCTCGAAGGCGGCGGGCGGCGACCGCGCCGCAGGTACCGCGCAGAGCCGGCCCGCGTCCGACGGGGACGGCAAGAGCAGCGCGGAGCAGACCGACGGCGCCGGTGACACCAAGGAGGGGGCGCGGCCGTCGACCGCCTCGGGCGGGGCGGACCAGGTCGCGAGCAAGGGCACCACGGCCGGCGTCCAGCAGTGCCGCGGAGACGAGATGCTGCTCACGGCGGTGCACCGGTTCGCCGGTCAGCAGGGTGACCACCTGCTGGTCACCGCGTCGAACGGGGGCACCGAGCCGTGCTGGGTCACGTCGTATCCGGCCGTGAAGCTCGGCGACGACGTCGACGGTGCCGCGCTGCCGCACTCGGACAAGGACAAGCCGGGCGGCGACAAGCACATCACGCTGCGGCCCGGAGCCAAGGTGTACAGCGCGGTGAACCTCTTCGCCTACGGCTCGACGAACCACACGGCGGAGTCTTTCGCCATCGCGCTGCGCGGCGATGACGGTCGCAACGGCCCCCTCTACTCCGTCGACCTCAAGGGCGACAAGCCGCGGTTCAGCTGGAAGGAGGCAGACGTGCTGAACTGGAGCGTCGAGAAGCCGTACGACTTCTGACGGACCGCCGACCGGTGGCGCGTCACCGTCTTCCGGGCGGTCAGGATTCGCGGGACAGCCTCTGAGTGAACCGGCGCGGCTGCGGATGCCGGAGCTGACGATCGCCGATATCGACCAGGCGAAGGCGTATTCGCTGACGTACCGGTACGCGTGAGGGTTCGTCCTGCGGTCGTTGGATCACCAGCCCGTCGAACCGCGAGGGCGGCCCGCCCCGAGATCGGTCTCGGGGCGACCCGTCAGCCCGTCTTCCAGCCCCTTCTCGTGTCGATCCGCTCCCACTCGGCCTCCCACTGGGCCATGCGCCGCCGGTCGAGGACCAGGCGGGTCAGCCAGGTGGCTCCCAGTGCCGCGCTGCCCGCGAAGACCCCGGCGAGCGCGCCGCCCATGGCGGTGTGCAGCCAGGCCTCGCCGCCGGTCACCGGCGGCGTCGTGAGGTCACCGCTCCGGTTCACCCACACGGAGTGGATGCTCCCGGCGGGGGCCCTGGGTGGTACCCGGGCCTCGTCCCGGTGGGTCGAGCCGTCCGGCGCGGTCCACCGGACCTTGCCCCACACCCGGTGGTCGCTCGCGGCGCCGGACGATGCCGGGCCGGGCGCGTCCTCGACGACCACCGCCGGGACCTGGTGGCTCTCGGCCCGCTGCCGTTCGACGGCCTGCTCGACCGTGCCCGCCGCCACCAGCCCGGCGACCACCCCGCCCACCAGGGCGAGCACCCAGCCGGCCATCACGACCCAGGCTTCGACGACGTCGACGCGCCGTTTGAGCACGTTGCGACGCCACCGCCACCACCGCACGGTCATGCGCTCTGACGTTTTCATGGCCGACACCCCCTCTTGAGCACCGGCAGCACCCTTCCAGTGTGCGCCTGACAGCCGTGAACGCTCGCCGATCAACGCCGACGGTCCGTTCCGGGGCGTGAGGGCGTGGCTCGGACGGGAGAGGCCCCGATCCGTACCCGGTCGCTGGCGTCGCCGGAGAGGAAGGAGGCCATCGCCCGTCCCTCCTCGGCGACACTCGTGCGGTCGGCGCGGGAGAAGCGGCGCAGCGGGCTGACGAGCACCGTGTCCGTCTCGACGGTCCAGGTCGCGGCCACCCTGCCGTCGACCAGCACGACGCGTTCGCCGGCCACGGACAGATGGCGGTGGTCGTCGTCGATGATCCGGCTGCGGTCGTGGTAGCCGAGGATCGCGTTGTCGAACGCCGGCAGGAACCGTACGGGGGCCGGGGTGTCGGGGTCGGGGCGGGGCGCGTCGGGGAGGTCGAGCAGTTCGCGGCCGCGCTCGTCGCGGAAGGCGACGAGTTCCTCGCGCACGGCGGAGACCGCCCCGGGCAGCCCGGCGAGGCCGCACCACGCGCGCAGGTCGGCCGAGGCGGCCGGGCCGTAGGCCGTCAGGTAGCGCCGTACCAGGGCCTGGCCCACGGGGTCGGAGCCGTCCGGGGCGGGCGGGTCGATGTCGCGTCCCAGCCAGGAGGAGATCAGTGCGTAGCGCACTCCCGCCTTCGTGCGCCACAGGCCGCGCGGCGGCAGCTGGACCGTGGGGAGAAGGGCCGCGACCAGCATCTCGCCCAGGGGCCGGGGCCCCGCCGCGGGCCAGCGGTCGACGACGGCGCGCGCGAGTTCGGGCATGGAGCGGGGTGCGCCGTCGGCCAGGACCTCCCGGCCCGCCGCGGCGAGTTCACCGGGGTCGACCCCGTCGAGCTCACGCCGGTAGACCCCGAGGACCCGTTGCCGCAGCATGCCGTCGTGGCGGGCGCGCCAGGCCACGACATCGTCGCTGGTGACGAGGTGGACGGTGCGGCGCATGAGGTGGGTGCGCACGACCTGTCGCCCGGTCAGCAGGCCCGACAGCTCCGCCGGGTCGAACGCCCGTAGCCGCGACCAGAGCGCGAGGAACGGCTCCTGCGGTTCCTGGGCCTGCAGACCGCACAGGTGCGCGACGGCGTCGAGGACCGGCAGGCCGGCGCGTTCGAGGAGCAGTTGCCGGGCGAGGGTGGCGCGGTTCAGCGCCCGGGCGTCGAGCACGGTCATCGGGGCACCTCGGCGTTCGAGTGGTGTGCCGACCCGTGGTCCAGGTGTCCGGGCGGCTTGCGCGCTCACGGTCGCACGGCATGCGGTCAGGTCGTGACCGCATGGGGTCGGCGGGGCTCCGCGCGCGTCTGTCACCCGGGCCTTCTCGAAGATGCTGGACGAGGCGCGGAGACCTGCCACGCCGACGGCCCGCCGCAGGCGCCCCCGACCGGGCCTGCGAACACCCTGCCGCCCGGTGCTGAGGAGACACCGCCGGGCGACGCGGTGGCGACGGAAGCAGTGATGCCGCCAGGGCCCCACCGATGAGTTTGCGGTGGTCGCGCAGTCCACCCGTCGACACGAAGGGAGCGCACCATGCGCAAGATCATCGTTTGCACGTTCCTGTCGCTGGACGGCGTCATGCAGGCACCGGGCGGTCCGGACGAGGACGCCGAGAGCGGCTTCGAGCACGGCGGCTGGCAGAAGCCGGTGTCCGACGACGAGGTCGGCGCGGCCATCGCCGGCTGGTACGAGCCCTCCGACGCGATGCTGCTCGGCCGCAAGACGTACGACATCTTCGCGGCGTACTGGCCGACCGCCGATCCCGGCAACCCGTTCACCGAGCGGATGAACAGCATGCGCAAGTACGTGGCGTCCCGGACCTTGACGTCCCTGGAGTGGGAGAACTCCACGCTGCTGGAGGGCGACGTCGCCGACGCCGTGCGCGAACTGAAGGCGTCCGACGGCGGTGACATCAACGTCGTCGGCAGCGGCGACCTCGCCCAGACCCTGATGCGGCACGACCTCGTCGACGAGTACCGGCTGACCATCCACCCGGTGATCATCGGCACCGGCAAGCGGCTGTTCGCCGACGGAGCGGTCCCCACCGCGCTGGAGCCGGTCAGTGTCTCGACGTCGAAGAGCGGCACCGTCGTCGGCGTCTACCGGCCGACCGGCAGGCCCGGCTACGACAGCTACTAGGTTCTGTCCACGGGGTACCGGCGTTGCCACTCCTGCGCCAGGAGCCGGTAGGAGCGCACCCGGTCGGCGTGGCCGTGCGTGATGGTCGTGATGATCAGCTCGTCGGCGCCGGTCGCCTCCCGCAGTTGTTCGAGCCGGTCGGCGACGCGTCCGGGCGAGCCCACGAACTGGGTGTCGACACGGTCGGCGACCAGGGCACGGTCCCGCTCGGTCCAGGGGTGGGCGCGGGCCTGCTCGGGGGTGGGGAAGGGGATCGCGCCCTCGGCTGTGCGGATGCTGCGGACCCACGGCCCGTAGCCGGTGGCCAGTTCGTGGGCGGTCGCGTCGTCCTCGGCGACGACGACGTCGGCGGAGACGCTGACGTAGGGCTTGTCGAGGTGCTCGGACGGCTGGAACGCGGCCCGGTAGCCCTCGGCCGCTTCGAGGACGGTGGCCGGGCTGACGTGGTAGTTGGCGGTGAAGCGCAGTCCGTTGCGGCCGGCGACCTCGGCGCTCTCCCCGCCGCTGCTGCCGAGGATCCACACCTGGACGTCGGCGCCCTCGCCGGGTACCGCGTGGGCTTCGACGCCGTCCGCCGAGCGGTAGTCGCCGCGCAGCAGGGCGAGGATGTCGCCGACCTGCTCGCCGTAGTCCTGGTGCCGGGCGCCCGGCTGCTGCAACAGCTGTTGCTGGAGCCGGAGGCGGGGTGAGCCGCGCAGGTGGTCGGGTGAGAAGCGGGGCGGGATCGTGAGGCCGTTGGGGGTGCGGCCGTCGACGACGGGGGTCGTGGTCGGCCGGGGCCCCGCCGGCTGCCCGGGGGGACGTCCGCCGGAGCGGCCGAGGCCCAGGTCGAGGCGCCCGGGGTGCAGGGCGTCGATCAGGCCGAACTCCTCGACGGTGGACAGGGCGGTGCGGTGGCCGAGTTGCACGGCGCCCGAGCCGATCCGGATGGTGGAGGTCGCGGAGGCGGTCAGGGCCAGCACGACGGCGGGTGAGGTCCCGGCGACGCCCGGGTTGAGGTGGTGCTCGGCGAACCAGTAGCGGCTGTAGCCGAACTGCTCGGTCTGCCGCGCGAGGTCGAGGGTGTTGCGCAGGGCGTCGGCGGCGGTGGCGCCGGACGGGATCGGGACGAGGTCGAGCACTCCGAGGGGAATGGCGGACATGGTCGGTACTCCTCAGCGGACGGAAAGGGTTCGGTGGTGAGGGTCAGCTGCCGGTCTTCGGCAGGCCGGGCGGATTGATCTCCGATGTCCGCACGGCCTCGCCGGACAGGCCCCAGCGCTCGAGGACCTTCGCGTACGTCCCGTTCTCGATGACGTGGTCGAGCGCGGCGGCGAGCGGCTTCACCAGGCCGCTGTCCTTCTTGGTGGTGGCCGCGATGAGGCCTTGGAGGCGGGCGCCCGCACCGGACTGGGTGCCGACGATCTCGGTCCTGCCGGTGGTGGCCGCGTGGTAGGCGGCGGTGGGGTTGGGGCCGAGGTAGAGGTCGATCCGGCCGGACTGGAGGGCGAGGTAGGTGTCGCTGTCGCTCTGGTAGTACTTGATGTCCACCGGCTCGCGGCCGGCCTCCTCGTTCTCCTTGGACCACTCGACCAGCAGCTTCTCCTGGTTGGTGCCGCTGCCGACGGCGACGGTCCGGCCCGCCACGTCCTCGGGGCCGTCGACCTTCAGGCCGCTGCCCTTCTTCGCCTCGAAGGCGAGGTTGTCCTCGCGGTAGGTGGCGAAGTCGTACTTCTCCTTGCGTTCCTCGGTGACGGTGATGTTGCTGAAGCCGACGTCGTACTTGGAGCTGTCCAGGCCGACAAAGATGTTCTCCCAGGAGACCGTGTTGAGGTGCGGCTTCAGGCCGAGCACATCGGCGACCAGGTGTGCGAGGTCGGGCTCGACGCCGATGACGGTGGTGTTGTCGGTGGCGTGGAAGGTGAGCGGTGCGGCGGACCCGGAGGAGTCCACGATCTCGAGGGTGCCTCTCTTGCGGATCCTCTCGGGGACCTCGGCGGCTATGGAGTCGACCTTGCCCGTGGTGATCCTGTTCTGGTCGGGACTGATGTTGATCCTGGTCTTCTTGCCGGGCGTGGCCGCGACCTCGGTCGTGCCGCCGTCGGTGGGGTTGGCGCAGCCGGCGAGGACGAGAGCGGCGGACAGACCGAGCGCTGCCGCGACGGTGGCACGGCGGGCGGCGAGTGGGGTGGCCACGAGGATGCTCCTTGCGTGAGGGATCGGCGGGTGGTCAGAGGACCTTGGAGAGGAAGGCACGAGTGCGCTCGTGCCGCGGGGCGTCGAGTACGGCCGAGGGCGGTCCCTGCTCCACGACGACACCTGCGTCCATGAACACCACGGTGTCGGCGACCTCGCGGGCGAAACCGATCTCGTGGGTCACGACGATCATGGTGGTGCCGGTGCGGGCCAGGTCCTTGATGACGTCGAGGACCTCGCCGACCAGTTCCGGGTCGAGCGCTGAGGTGGGTTCGTCGAACAGCAGCACCTTGGGTTCGAGGGCGAGGGCCCGGGCGATGGCGACGCGCTGCTGCTGGCCTCCGGACAACTGCCGCGGATAGGCGTCGGCCTTGTCGGCGAGGCCGACCCGGTCGAGGAGCCGGCGGGCGCTCTCCTCGGCCTCCCTGCGCGGGCGGCGCCGCGCGGAGACCGGGGCCTCGACGAGGTTCTGCAGGACGGTCAGGTGCGGGAAGAGGTTGAAGTTCTGGAAGACGAACCCGATGTTCGTCCGCTGCTTCAGAACCTCCTTCTCCTTCAGCTCGTACAGCTTGTTCCCCGACCGGCGGTAGCCGATGAGTTCACCGTCGATGCTGACCCAGCCGCGGCCGACCTTCTCCAGGTGGTTGATGGTGCGCAGCAGCGTGGATTTCCCGGAGCCGGACGGGCCGAGGACCACCGTGACCTCGCCGGCCCGGACCTGGAGGTCGACGCCGCGCAGTACCTCCAGCGGGCCGAAGCTCTTGTGGACGCCGTGGACGTCGACCATGACGGCGCTCATGCGTTCTCCTTCCGTGCGGACGTGACGAACCGACGGGCCCGCTGGAGCGGGGTGGGTGGCGGGGTGCGGTCGGCGCCGCGGGCGTAGCGGCGCTCCACGTAGTACTGGGCGACCGACAGCAGCGAGGTGAGGACGACGTACCAGGCGGTGGCGACCAGCAGCAGCGGGATGACCCTGCCGTTACGGCCGTAGATGACCTGTACCTGGTAGAACAGCTCGCCGATGGACATCACGTAGACGACCGAGGTGCCCTTGAGCAGGCCGATGATCTCGTTGCCGGCGGTGGGCAGGATGGCGCGCATGGCCTGTGGGAGGACGATCCGGCGGATCTGCCGGAGCCTCGGGATGCCCAGTGCCGCCGCTGCCTCCAGCTGCCCCGGGTCGACGGCGATGACACCGCCGCGGACGATCTCGGCGGCGTAGGCCGCCTGATGCAGGGTCAGGCCGATGACGGCGGCGCCGATGGTGCCGATGAGGGTGTTGCTGTCGACGGACCAGAACACCGGCCCGAAGGGGATGCCGACGCCCAGCTCCTTGTACAGGGCGCTGAGGTTGAACCAGAAGACCAGCTGGACGATCATCGGGATGGACCGGAAGACCCAGATGTAGGTCCAGGCGACGGTCGAGAGCACGGGGCTGCGCGACAGCCGCATGAAGGCGAGCACCGTGCCCAGGAGGAAGCCGAGGACGGTGGCGTAGGCGGTGAGCTGAAGGGTCACCCACGCCGCCTGGACGATCGTCTCCGAGAGGACGTAGTCGCGGAAGACGTTCCATTCCCAGACGGGGTTGGTGACCAGGCCGTGGGCGAACTGGGCGACCAGGATGACCACGGCGGCGCCGGCGGCCCAGCGGGCGTAGTGGCGGGTGGGTACGACCTTCGGTTCGGCCGGGGCTTCGGCCGCTCGCGTGGCCGGTTCTGTGATGGTGTCACTGCTCATGGGTCACCTGTGCTCGGGCGGGTTGATCCGCGACGCGTCGATCGCGGAGGCGCCGGTGCCCCACTTGGCGAGGATCCGGGCGTATGTGCCGTCCTTGATCAGCTCGTTCACGGCGGCCCGGAACGCCTTGGTGAGCGGGGAGCCCTTGCGGAAGGCGAAGCCGACGTCGAGGCGGTGGTACTCGCCGAGGAACCTGGTCCGCGCCGCCGGCTGGGCGGCCTGGTAGCGGAGGCCGTTGATGGTCGACATGATCACGTCGATGCGGCCCTGCTGGAGCGCGGTGAGCGTCGCTCCGTTCTCCGAGTAGACCTTCACCTCGTAGGGCTTCTTGCCGGCCTTGGCGCACACTCCCTTCCGCGCGGCGAGGGTCGTCTCGAAGGTGGTTCCGGCACCGGTGCCGATGGTCAGACCGCACAGCTCGGTCAGGTCGGTGACCCTCTTCTTGAGGGTGGTGGCGCCCTTCTTCACCGCGAAGCCCTGGCCGTCGTTGATGTAGGTGACGAAGTCGACGGTCTTCAGGCGCTGGGCGGTGACGCCGAAGTTGCCGGTGCCGACGTCGTACTTGCCGCTGCCGAGGGCGGGCAGGATCGTCTCGAAGGAGGCGTCCTGGCGGTCGAGCCGCACGCCGAGGACCTTGGCCACGGCGTCGGCGATGTCGATGTCCTGGCCCGCGGGGGGCTTGCCGGGCCCGCCGGGGTAGTAGGCCCCGGGCGGGAACCCGACGGAGCTGCCGATCCGCAGCGTGCCGGACTTTCGGACGTCGGCGGGCAGCAGGGCGGCGACGGAGTCCACGGTGCGGACGGCGGCGACCGGGTCGTCGGTCGGGGCGGGGGACGCCTGGGCGCCCGCCGGGGCGCCGGGGGTCGTGCCGGATCCGCAGGCGGTCAGGGCCAGAGCGGGCAGCAGCACGAGGGCGGCTGCGCTGCGCAGACGGGTTCTGTTCACTGCTTGGGGGCCTCTCCGAGGTGCTTCTCGAACGGCAGCGGGCCGATGGTCTCCGGATCGGCTCCGGCGTCGAACAGCGGTGTGTAGCCGGTGGCCAGGTACAGGCCGCGGGCCTCGGGCTGGCGCGGGCCCGTGGTGAGGTACACGCGCCGGTAGCCCCGGCCCGCCGCCTCGCGCTCCAGCTCGGCGACGACGCGCCGGGCGAGGCCGCGGCGGCGGTGGGCGGAGTGGGTCCAGATCCGTTTCAGCTCGGCCGTGGCCGTGTCGTACCGGCGGAAGGCGCCGCCGGCGACGGGCTCGCCGCGTTCCAGCAGCAGCAGGAGCAGCCCACCGTGCGGCGCGGTGAACTCCTCGTCGGGGTAGCGGGAGATCTCGGCGTGCGCGTCCCTGCCGTAGCGTCTGGAGTACTCGTCGCCGAGTTCTCGCAGCAGCGGCTCGACTCGGGGGTCGGAGACCGGTACCTGAATGACCGTCAGCTCCGGTGCGGAGGATGCGACGGAGGTCATCCGTTCACCGCCGCCAGGGACTGCGAATCGCGGGACGCACGCTCGGCGTCGCGCTTGGCGTCGCGCTTGGCGTCGCGCTTGGCGTCGCGCTTGGCGACCTCTTCGCGGACGATCGGGATGACGTGCCGGCCGAAGTCGATGGCGTCGCCCAGCAGGTCGTAGCCGCGGGCGGACAGGATGTCGACACCGAGGTCGTAGTAGTCCAGCAGGGCCTGGGCGACCGTCTCCGGAGTGCCGACCAGGGCGTTGGAGTTGCCCGCGCCGCCGGTCGCGGCGGCGGTCGGGGTCCACAGGGCACGGTCGTAGCGCTCCCCCGCCTCGGCGATGGCGATCAGCCGCTGGGAGCCGGTGTTCTGGGGTTGCGCGGTGCCGTTGTGGCGCTTGGTGATCGCCTCGCCGCGCTCCCGGCGGGCCTTGATCGCGCCGACCGTGCGGTGGGCCTTCTCCCAGGCGAGTTCCTCGGTGGGGGCGATGATCGGGCGGAACGCCACCTGGATGCGCGGTACGTCGGTGCGGCCCGCGGCCTTCGCGGCTGCCTTCACGTTCTCGATCTGTTCCGCGGTCCTCTCCAGCGGCTCGCCCCACAGGCAGTAGACGTCGGCCTCGGCACCGCCGGCGGCGTACGCGGCGGCCGAGGAGCCGCCGAACGACACGTTCGGGCGCGGCTGCTGGACCGGGAAGACGTCGCTGACGAAGTCATGGAAGCGGTAGTGCTCGCCCTCGTGGTCGAAGGGCTCGTGCGTGGTCCAGATCTTCTTGACGATCCGGATGTACTCGCGGGTGCGGGCGTAGCGCTCGTCCTTGGTGAGGGTGTCGCCCTCGCGGCCCTGCTCCCGGTCGTTGCCGCCGGTGATGAAGTGCACGGTGAGCCGGCCCTCGCTGATCTGGTCGAGGGTGGCGAAGGTCTTCGCGGCGAACGTCGGGTACGACACGTTGGGCCGGTGTGCCAGGAGGATCTGGAGCCGGTCCAGCCTGCTCGCGATGTAGGCGGCGGCCGGTGCCGGGTCGGGGGATCCGGAGCCGTAGGCGAACAGCACGCGGTCCCAGCCGTGTTCCTCGTGGGCCCGGGCGAGCCGGAGCGTGTAGTCCTTGTCGAAGGCGGCGCCGGAGCGCGGCGTGGTTTCGGATCCGTCATGGGTGGCGGCGATGCCGAGGAACTCCACGGGCATGGGTACGGCCTTTCCTCACGTCGTCCGCGCCGTGCCGGGGCAGCACCGGGGCACGGCGGGGCAGCCCTCGGCGCGGCCGGGTGCGGCGGCGCCTCAGGGCAGGGTGAACGGGGTGGTGAACAGGTGTGATGGCGCCGGGGCGTGAGCCCTGGACGGGGTGGAGCGGCGGCAGCGCGCGTCAGCAGAGGGACTCGGCCCGCGACGGGGGCACCGAGGGAGGGAAGGGCCGGTCAGACGGCCCGCTGCCGCGTCAGGCGCAACACGCCGCGGACCACACCCGACCGAAGTCGATGTGGCCACGGGTGACCAGGCGCTGCTCGGCGTTCATGCGACTACTTGAGCAGGGCGACTCGCGTCTCGTCAACCATGGCCCGGATGCCGGACGGAAGTTGGGTGGGCGGTCCGAGGTCGCAGGCCAGCGCGTCGCCCCGATCCGGCACGGTTCGTAGGTGTGGTTGACACCTGTGCGTGTCGGCCCCGTACGATCGAGCGCACCGCGTTGAGGGACGTGGCGAGCGTGATGACGCCGAAGCCGGGCTCCGGCCTGCCGGCCGTGCCGTGCCTCCCTCTCCTGGAGAACCCTCTGATGGTCTCGCCGTCCGATCTCACCGACTCCGCCCCTGCCCCGGCCGTCGCCGATGCGAAAACCTCCCCTCCGGGGTCCGGCGACGAGCTGCCGCGGATCGTGCCGCGCCGGAACGTCGGCCGTCTGCTGGCCGCCGCCGTCGCCCTGTCGCTCTTCGCGCTGCTGGTCGACTCCGTCGTCCGCAACCAGGCCTTCCAGTGGGGCGTGGTGGGCGGGTACTTCACCAGTGCCGCCGTGCTGGACGGGCTGCTGCTCACCCTGTGGCTGACCGGCGTGGTGATGGTGCTCGGATTTCTGCTGGGCATCCCCCTGGCGGTGATGCGGCTGTCCGCCAACCCGGTCCTGAGCACCCTGAGTTGGGGCTATGTGTGGGTCTTCCGGTCCACGCCGCTGCTGGTGCAGCTCCTGCTCTGGTTCAACATCGGCGCCCTCTACCCGACCCTCGGTCTCGGTGTTCCGTTCGGCCCGCAGTTCGTCACCGTCAAGACGGTGAACCTGCTCGGCCCGGCGCTGACGGCCGTCATCGGCCTCACCCTGCACGAGGCCGCCTACGCCGCCGAGGTGGTGCGCGGCGGCATCCTCTCCGTGGACGCCGGCCAGACGGAGGCCGCGCAGGCCCTCGGGATCGGCAGGGCGCGGGCCCTGCGCAGGATCGTCGTGCCGCAGGCGATGCGCTCCATCGTGCCGACCGCCGGGAACATGCTGATCGGCACGCTGAAGGGCACGAGCATCGTGAGCGTACTGGCCGTGCACGACCTGCTGTACTCGGTGCAGTTGGTCTACAACCAGACGTACCAGGTCATTCCGCTGCTGCTGGTCGCCACGCTCTGGTACATCGCGGTCACGACCGTGCTCAGTGTGGGGCAGTTCTATGTGGAGCGGCACTACGCGCGAGGCGCCACCCGGGTGCTGCCGCCCACGCCCCTCCAGCGACTGAAGGTCAGGCTGGCCGCGCGCCGCCATTCCCTACGTTCCCTATCGAATTACTAGGAAAGTATTGACGGGGCCTGGCGCCACTGCGCAGGATGATGCACATGGCCCACACATCTTTCCCGCCCGTGAGGCTCAACACCCCACTGTGTGAACGAACTTGAGGAGAGTCCTGCGATGGGCGTTGCCCCGGCGCCGTCCGGCCCCGACGTGGAGACCGACCAGTGCGGGCCCGGCCGAGCGCACTGGCTGCGGGTGGCCCGCGAGACGGCGGACGACCTGGCCACCGACGCGGTGGCCAGGGACCAGGCGGGCAAGCCCCCGTTCGACGAGGTGTCACGGCTGCGCGAATCGGGGCTGCTGACTCTGCTGGTGCCCGCCGAACTCGGGGGCGGCGGCGCAGACTGGGCCGAGGCCTACGCCGTGGTCCGGGAGATCGCGGCGGCGGACGGAGCCATCGGCCAGCTCCTCGGCTGTCACTACTTCATGTCCTGGAGCGCCCGGTTCTTCGCCGAACCCGCCCTCGCCGCCCGGCTCCAGCGGCGGTCCGTGGCCGAGCAGTGGTGCTGGGGCGGCGGCCTGGCCCGCCAGGAACCGGCGCTGATGCTCACCAAGGACACGCGGGGGTATGTACTGAACGGCCGGCAGAGCTACGCCGCCGGTGTCCTGGTCGCAGACCGGCTCGTCGTACGGGCGGTGCGGGCCGGCACCGGCGAACCCCTCGTGCTCGTGGTCGATCCGGCCCTCCCGGGGGTGATCGTCGACGGTGACGCCGATCCCTTCGGCCAGCGGCTGGCGGCGGGCGGCAGCGTGGAGTTCGACGCGGCACCGGTCGCCGCCGCCGACGTCCTGGGTTCCCTGTCGGCGGACGAAGAGGTCCTGTCGCCCCTGACCGCGCTCGTCTCACCGGTCGGTCGCCTCCTGTCGGTGCAGCTTCGGCTCGGCATGGCGGAGGGCGTGCTCTCCGAGGCCCGTGAGTACAGCAGGACCGGCCACTCGCACTGGCACCCGGACTGGCCGGCCGGCACCCCGCAGGACCCGCAGGTGGTCACCGCGTACGGGGAACTGACCGTGCTCACCCGCTCCGCGTCCGCCCTCGCCGACCAGGCGTGCCAGGCCGTGCGGGGCGGGCTGGCCGACGGCGAGGACCTCACCTACGAGGAGTACGCGGAGATCTCCGTCCTCGTGGCCATGGCCGAAGCCGCCGCGTCCAGGGCCGCCCAGGAGTCCACCGCCCGCGCCCTCGACATCATCGGTGCCCGCTCCGCGTCCGCACGGCTGGGGTTCGACCGGTTCTGGCGCAACGCCCGGACCCACACCCTGTACGAGCCCGTGGGCCACCGGCTCCGGGACGTCGGGGACTACTACCTCAACGGTGCGCACCCTCCGTTCGTCCTCCCCGTCTGACCTCGCGAGGGCAGGTCCGTCCGACCGTGCGAGGACGGGCCGTCCGCTCCGCCGTAGGGTGAGTCCCCCACGAGCAGGACAGGAGGCCGAGGTGGCCGGGACGACACAGACGGGGACGACGGTCGCCGAGGTGATGGCCGAGCTGGCCGCGCTGGAGGACCCGAAGGCGCGTGCGGTGAACGAACGGCACGGTGACGATCACGGCGTGAAGCTCGGCAAGCTGCGCGCGCTCGCCAAGCGGCTGAGGACGCAGCAGGACCTCGCCCGGCGGCTCTGGGAGACGGACGACACGGCGGCGAGGCTGCTGGCCCTCCTGATCTGCCGCCCCAAGGCGTTCGGGCGGGACGAGCTGGACGACATGCTGCGCCGGGCGCGCGCCCCCAAGGTCCACGACTGGCTCGTGAACTACGTGGTGAAGAAGAGCCCGCACTGCGAGGAACTGCGCCTGGCCTGGAGCGCCGATCCGGATCCCGTCGTCGCGAGCGCCGGCTGGGCACTGACCACCGAGCGGGTGGCGAAGAAGCCCGAGGGCCTGGACCTCGCGGGGCTGCTCGACGTCATCGAGGCGGACATGAAGGACGCCCCGGACCGGCTGCAATGGGCGATGAACGCTTGCCTGGCCCGGATCGGCATCGACCGTCCCGAGCTCCGGGCCCGGGCGGTCGACATCGGTGAGCGCCTGGAGGTGCTCAAGGACTACCCGACGTCCCCGGGCTGCACCTCGCCGTACGCGCCCGTCTGGATCGACGAGATGGTGCGCCGGCAGCAGTCGTAGCACGTTCCCCTGCCGCCCGGAGCTCAGAGGGGGTTCCCCGCGGGTCCGCCGTCCTCACGGGGGCCGGTCGACGACAGGCCCGCGAGGCCGGCCGCGGTCTCGGCCGGCTCCAGATGCGGGCCGATCCACTTGCACAGCAGGACGGTGGCATCGTCCTGGAGGCGGCCGTCGTGGTAGTCGAGGACGGCCTGGATGAGGCGGCGCAGCGTCTCGGGGACGGGCAGGCCGTCGGCGTGGTGGCGGATGAGGAAGTCGGTGAAGCGCGCCAGGCCGAATTCCCGGTCACCGGAGCGGCGCGCCTCGGTGATGCCGTCGGTGTAGAGGACGATGCGGTCGCCCGGCTGGAGGTGCTCCTCGCACACGAGCGTGCGCAGACCGAGGTCGGTGCCCATCGGGTGGCCGGGCGGGCAGGCGAGATGGCTGGTCCAGCGGTTGTCGCGAATGATGATCGGCGGATGGTGGCCGCGGTTGACCCACTGCAGCACGCCGGTGCGGGTGTCGAGGGTGGCCAGGACTCCGGTGACGTAGCGCCGGTGGTCGTACTGCTCCAGGAGGGCGGCTTCGACGGCTTCGGCCTTCTCCACGAGGCCCGCGCCCTGGCGGCGGGCATTGCGGCAGGCGCCCAGGGCGAGGGCTCCGGAGAGACCGGCCGCCGTGTCGTGGCCCATCGCGTCGAAGATCGTCAGATGGACCAGGGGCCCGTCGACGGCGTATTCGAAGACGTCACCGCTGATGTCGTAGGCCGGTTCCAGGGACGCGGAGATCGTCACCCGGCCGTCGGCGTAGGTGCGCGGGGGCAGCAGGTTCCACTGCATCTCCGCGGCCACGCTCATCGGCCGCGTGCGCACCAGCTTGGCCAGTGCGTCGCTGGTGCCCCTCTTGCTGACGATGATCAGGGAGACGAGCGCCGCCAGCGCCTCCATGTCCGCGCGGACGCCGGCGTCGTTGTGCTCGGTGCTCACCCGTAGCAGCCCGATGCGTTCGGTCCCGTCCAGCAGCGGCACCCACCACTCGTACACGTCGCCGCCCGGGGGTGCGGCGGGCAGGACATCGCCGTACTGGTAGGCCCGCCCGGCGACCGTTCCCTCGACGTGCAGCTCCGTGTCGTGCCCTTGGGCCGCCGCGTCGTCCCCGGGGACCAGGCGCAGGGTGGTGCGCTGCAGATCGGCGACGTAGATCAGGACCCGATGGAAGGAGGCCGCGCGTGCGCACTCGGCCGCCTTGGCCGGGAGCAGCTCGATCGGCATGAGATGGCTGGCGTCCAGCAGCTCCGCGAGCATCCGCCGGCCGCCCTCACCGCTGCGCTCCATCGGCCTCACCTCCGTTCGCCGCACTGGACGGCCACCCGCGAGACGGCCTCTCGGAGACCCGCCTGCCGACCCCGGCGATGAGGAGCGTGCGGGAGCGGCACTGCGAGGCTTCGATGGGCCACCGCTGGGTACTTCCACGGCGCAACGACCCGCCGACGAAGGAAATGGAGGCACCAAGGCCGTGTTGCTGTCGCATTCGCTCGATCACGGAGTCCTCGTCATCACGGTCCACGAGGACCCCGGCGTCGGCGGGCGCGCCACGCTCGTCGCGAGGGTCAGCGACCTCGTCCAGGCCTACCGGCCGGCCCCCGTCGTCATCGTCCTCGACGAGCCGGCCGCCCGGGGAGCGGTGGTCAGCGTGGTCCTCCGGGTCCACCGCCTGTGCGGCGGGCTGGGCACGCTGATGTCGGTGGCCACGCACAGTGCGCCCACCCGTCGCGCGCTCGAGGCCGACGCCGACACCGGCGGCACGCGACTGGTCGTCCACGCGCGCGTGGACACCGCCGTCGCCGCCGCGTTCGCCGCGGCGGCCTGAGGAGCGGGTCCGCGGCGTCACGGCATCGTGCTCTGGCCGCTGACCAGTTCGGTGACCGCGCGCAGACCGCCCTGGGCTAGGGCGGCGCGCTGCCGGTCCGCGCCGGTCCCGTCCTGCAGCAGCCGGTGGATCAGAGAGGTGACCTGCCGGGAATCGCCGGATGCGTCGAGGGCGGGAGCGACGTGCCGCAGGAACTCGTAGAGCACGTCGCCGGCGCGGTGCGGTGTGCCGCCCGGGTCGACGAGGGTGTCGCCGAGTCCGTGCCGGGCGGCGTGCCACATGGCGGCCTGGAGCAGTTCCGGCGCACAGTCGGGCAGGGGTGTGTCGGCGGCCGCTTCCGCCAGGGCGGTCTCCACCAGGGCCCGGACGAGAGCAGCGAGCATGACCGCCTCGTCCGCGCGCAGCTGGACGTCCAGGCACCGCACCTCGACGGTCGGGTAGGTGGCCGAGAGGCGGGCCTGCCAGTAGAGCTGACCGGCGTCGGAGATCAGGCCGGACTCCAGCAGGCGTGCCACGCGCCGGTCGTAGTCCGCGGCGTCGTGGAAGTGCGGGGGCATGCCGCTGACCGGCCACCGGCTGAAGATCACCGTGCGCCAGCTCGCGAAGCCCGTGTCGTGGCCGTCCCAGAGGGGCGAGTTCGCCGCCATGGCGGTCAGCGTCGGGAGCCGGGAGCGGATCCGGTTCAGGACCTGCACACCCGCATCCCGGTCGGGCACGGCCACATGCACGTGCGTGCCGTTGACGAGCTGCTCCGCCACGAGTTGCGGTGCCTGGGTCACCATGGCCCGGTAGCGGGCCTGGTCGGTGACGGCGATGGGCCGGCCGTGCCGCACCGGCGGCGTCCCGCACACTCCGATCCGGCAGTCGTGCTGATCGGCGGCCACGCCGATGGCGTGCCGCAGCCGCAGCAGATGGCCGCCGACCTCCTCCAGGGTGTCGCAGACCGGCGTGGCCACCTCGACCTGGGCCTGGAGCAGCTCGTACTGCACTTCCTGGTCGGTCACCAGATGCCCCACGCCCGCCGCGGCGCGCACTTTGTCCGCCTGAGGTACCGGCAGGCCCGTGACCGGGTCGAGCAGCAGGTACTCCTCTTCCACGCCGATCGTCGTCATCGACCACCCTCTGTTCCGCCCGGCGGAACCGGGCCGGATTCCGGCGCGCGTCAGGCACGCCGCACGCAGCGATGGTCACCTCTCAGGGGGCACGCTCGCGCGTTACCGAGTGCCGCGCTCGCGTCGGAACAAAACATGACACAGACAGAGAAACCGCTTGCGGCAGGAGAGGCGCACCGGCCCTCTCAGTGGCCGTACGGCGGCTCGAAGCAGCCCGTCTCCGGGTACGGGCCGTTCGTCCGCACCTCGAAGTTCGACTTCTGCACGAACGCCGAGACGCAGGCGTCGTCGTGCACGCGCAGGGCGACCCGCGTCCCCTCGGGCGTGACGTAGCCGTCGTCCTTCCAGCGCGCGAGCATCCCGGTGACGGTGAGCGTGCCGCCGAGTCGCTTGCCGCCCTTCGTGACGCGCTCCTCCTCGTAGCCGAGCCGGAGCAGGGCCGCCCGGACGGTCGCGGGGTCCCACTGGCGTTCCTCCCACAGCCGCTTCAGCACCGGGCGGATGCGGTCGGCCTCCCGCCGGGCGTCCTTCTCGTGGGCCGGAGCCATGTCGCCCTCGCGGCGGTAGGCGTTGTTCTCGTTGTAGTGCGGGGCGCCGTCGCCGGCGCCGGGTTCCACGTAGGGCGAGGCACCGGGGGCAGGAGGTGAGGACGTGGCGGGCGGGCTCGGGGCGGTTCCCGCCGACGCGTCCGAGGCGTGCAGGTCGCCGCAGGAGGTGAGGGCCGCGACGAGGGTGAGGGCCAGGGCGGCGAGAGGGGCCGGGCCGGCCGGTCTTGAGGTGGACATGGAGACGACCTTCTCATCATGGCCGTCTGCCGACAGCCGGATTTTCGGCGCGGCGCCGCACCCGGGCCGGGCCGAGGCCGAAACGAGAGCGGAGCACGGCCTCTCCCGGAGCGAGCCGATGCGATGCGACAGGCCGCTCAGTCGTCGCGGTACAGGGCGGTGAGGAGTTCGATCGCCGGCTGGGTGGCGGGGTGGGGCTCGTCGTGCCACCAGGCGAGGCGCACGGCGATGGGCTCGGATCCGCGGCAGCGGCGGGGGTGTCCGCCCTGATGTTCCTGCCGGTCGGCGTCGTCCTCGTCCTCCGTCAGCCGCCGACCGCGGAGGCCGTCGGGTGTGCCGTCGCCGCGGGCGTCCTGTCGTCCGCCGTGCCGTATCTGGCGGACCTGTTCACGCTGCGCACCGTGCCGGCCCAGGCGTTCGGGTTGTTCATGAGCGTCAACCCCGTTCTCGCGGCGGTGGTGGGCTGTGGGGTCTCGGCCAGAGCCTGGGCTGGGCCGAGTGGGCCGGCATCGGCGCCATCGTGCCGGCCAACTCCGCGAGCATGCTCGTACGCCGTGGCCGGCCCGGCCGGGCATCACGCTGACGGATCGGTGATCACGCTGACGGGTCGGAGAACACGCTGACGGGCCGGAGATCACATCGAGGGTTCTGCCGGGTCGGCCAGACTCCGGCGCCCGTGCTGCTCGTGGCGCCGCCACTCGTCGCCGCCGTCGCGGGAGATCCACAGGCCCTCGCCCTTCACCAGGCCGTACGTCGCCGTCGTCGCGTCGGCGATGCCGTAGAGGGTCGCGCCGACGACGGCGAGCGACGTGAACGTCGCCGGGGTCCGCAGCTCGTGGAAGGCGCTGTTGGTGCGGTCGTCGGCGAGCCAGTAGCGGCCGCCCTCCTCACCGACGAGCAGCCTCCCGTCCGCGAGCAGCTCCAGGACCAGCAACTCCGGGCCATGCCTCAGTTCCCGCCAGGGCACGCCGCCGCCGAGCACCGTACGCCAGTGCGCTCCGGCGTCCGTCGTCACCAACAGGCCGCGTACGTCGTCGCCTTGGAGGAGGGTCAGCGCCGCGGTGCCGCCCCGCGCGGTGAGAGCGCCGCCCGCGTACGGCCTCGGGACGGCCGTGGAACCGAGGGTGCGCCCGTCGCGCTGCCGGACGACCCGGTCCGGGGCCTCGGTCAGGGACTGGTCCAGGCTCCAGGCGGTACCCCGCTCATCGACGGCGAGGCGGACGGCGTCGTCCGGCACCCCGGCCGGGGGCGCCACGGTGCGCGTGGCGGGCCGGTAGACGAGGGTGGGTTCCGGTTCGGCGAGCAGGATGTCTCCCGGGCGGGTGCGCAACGGGGTGCCGCTGACGTCGACCGCGTGCCGTCTGCCTTGTACGTCCAGGACGTACGCTCCGTCGGCGCTCTCCCCGGTAGGCACCCGCACGAAGCCCCCGGGGACCCCCTTGAACTCGGCGCGCACCGCCTCCGCGTCCCCGTGTTCCGCGTGCTCGGCGACCGTACGGCCGTCGGGGCCGACGATGCGCCAGGCGGAGGCGGCCGGCCCCTCGTCGTCCTCGACGTTGCCGGCGTCGAAGGTCAGGAGCAGCGAACCGTCGTCCGCGCGGGCCACTCCCGTGGGGGCCCCGGCCGCCTCGATGACGTCGGCGGGGCGCGGGTGGGGGTCTTCGACGACGCGCCTGTACCTGGCCTCACGGTCCCCGGCACCCCGTTCGTCGGAGCCGCTCCGGCCACAGGCGGCCAACGCCAGCACCAGCGCCGCACTCACGGTGGCCACGAGCCGGAGGGTGGACCGTCGACCGGGCCGTGCGGGTCCCGGACGGCGCGGCCGACTCCGGGGCTCCCCCCGTCCCGCCGTGGCCGGCGTCGGTGACGTGAAGATGCCCCGGGCCGGTCCTGACGTGGCCGGGCCCGGGCGCGTGATGATGTGCCGGCCGCCCTTGGTGCGGGCGCGGGCCGGGGCGGTGGAGTGGTGGATCGCCGTTCCTCCGGAACTCGTGACTGTGGGCGAAGACGCCCGTTCGCCGCGATCCTCGCAGACCGCGGCGTGGGGAACGGCTGTGAACGGCCCTGGAACAGCAGTGGCTGTTCCCCTCGATGTCCGGCGGTCAGGGCTTGGCCGGCGTCACCTTCCTGTCGGTGCCGTTCACCCGCACGGTGACCTTGCTCCGGTTCCGGGCCCGGTCGGCCGTGACGGTGTACGACGTGACCCTGCTGTTGCGCCACGTGCAGTCGACCTCGTAGCCGCCGCGTGCGCGGAGTCCGGTGAAGGAGCCCCTGGCCTTCCAGTCGTCCGGCAGGGCGGGCAGCAGGTGGATGACGCCGTCGTGGCTCTGCAGGAGCATCTCCGCCACGGCGCCGGAGATGCCGAAGTTGCCGTCCATCTGGAAGGGCGGGTGGTTGCAGAACAGGTTGGGCAGCGTGTTGTAGGTCAGGAGCCCGCGCAGCATGATCCGGGCGCGCTGCCCGTCGCCCAGGCGGGCGAAGAGGGCCGCCCGCCAGGGCCAGGTCCAGGAGCGGCGGCTGTCGCCCGACACCGTCCCGGCCGTGAACGGGACGCCTTCCTTCTCGCCGCACCGCGCTTTGAGGGAGACGAGGGCGGCGGCCGCGAAGTCCGGCGTCCTGGGGGTGATCTGGCGTCCCGGGTAGACGGCGAAGAGGTGCGACGTGTGGCGGTGGATGTCGGTGGGGCTGTCGATGTCCTCCTGCCACTCCTGCAATTGGCCCCACTTGCCGATCTTGTTCGGTGCGAGGCGTGCCTGGAGGTTCGCGATCCTGGCCCGGTAGGCGGGGTCCGCCTTGAGTACCGCTTCGCAGTCGAGGTAGTTCTGGAACAGGTCCCAGATGATCTGCTGGTCGTACATGACGCCGTCCTCGCGCGGCCCGTGCTCCGGGGACCAGCCGTCGGGGGCGACGAGGAGTCCGTCCTCGCGTTCCTTGAGGTGGTCCTCCCAGAACTGGCAGATCTCCTTGATCATCGGGTGGGCGACGGTGCGGAGGTAGTCCAGGTCCTGGGTGAACGCCCAGTGCTCGTACAGGTGTTGTGCGTACCAGGCGCTCGCGACGGTGTTCCACTCCCAGGCGTTGCCGCCGAAGACGCTCTGGCTGGTGCGGGCGGTCCAGCCCCGGGTGTCCTTGCCGAAGGCGTTGCGGGTCGCCACGCGGCTGGGCACCGCCGCCTGCTCCACGAACCGGACGAGTGCCTCGTGACACTCCGGCAGGTTCGTCGTCTCGGCGCCCCAGTAGTTCATCTGCACATTGATGTTGGTGTGGTAGTCCGAGGCCCACGCGGGCTGGTTGCTGTCGTTCCACAGGCCCTGGAGGTTGGCGGGCAGGCCGTTCGGGCGGGAGGAGCTGATCAGCAGGTAGCGGCCGTAGTCGAACATCGTCTGCTCGAGTGTCGGGTCCGCCCCGCCGGCCGCGTAGCGGGCCAGCCGGGCGTCGGTGGGCAGGGCCGTGACGGCGGCGCCGGAGGTGCCCCAGTCGACGGCGACGCGTTTCATCAGGGCACGCACGTCGGCGATGTGCTCGTCGCGCAGTCCTTGGTAGGGCCGGGCGGCTGCCGTGCCGAGTGTGCCGGCGACGACCGGTGCCGGATCGGCTCCGCGCCATCCGGCGGCGGCGTCGAGCTTGTAGTCGGTGCGGGCGTCGAGGAACAGGGTCAGGGTCGTGCAGCCGCTGAACCGGAGCACCTGCCCGTCCGCGCGGAGGTCGCCGTCGGTGTGCACCGCCTGGACGGCGCACGCGTGCTTGAGGCCGTTGCCCATGACACCGCTGAAGGCGATCCGCCCCGCGGCGGCGTCGACGGTCGTCGGGGCCGCGTCCTGTGCGGACGTCAGCGCTATCGCTCCGGAGAGGTCCCGGGCACGTTCCGCGGTGTACCGGAAGACCATGACGTCCGCGGAGCGGCCGGCGAAGGCCTCGCGCAGGACGCGCCGTCCCGGGGCGCCGAAGCGGGTGACGTGGAGGCCGTTCACGAAGTCGAGGGAGCGCCGGTAGTCGACGACGGTCCGCAGGGTGCGCGTGTCGAAGCCCTTGCCCTCCAGCGCGATCTCCGCGATCTGGATGCCGTCGGACGACGCGCGGGGTGTCAGGGTGAGCCGGTAGGCGCGGTAGGCCGTGCTGTTGGTGATCCGGAAGGTCCGGCTCTCACCGCGCCCGGCGAAGGGCGCCGCGGGGTTCTGCGTGTCGAGGGTCGTCCAGGCCTGCCCGTCCTGCGACGCCTCCAGCCGCCATCGCCGGGGATCGTCCTTCGGGCGGTCCGGGGCCGCCGTCAGGGTGTACGAGGTGACGGCGACCGCGCGGGGCAGGTCGGCCTGCCACACGACGTCCGGTGCCACCGGTTCGACCCGCCAGACCGTGGCGGGATCGCGGTCCACCGAACTCGAGATGCCCGTCGGCCGCGACCGTGCCCCGGCAGCGGATCCCCTGGAGTGCCCGCTCGGCGACGACAGGTACATCACCCCCTCCGCGCCGAGGTCGACGCCGGCCAGGCCGATCTCGCTCACCTGGAAGTGGCTGACCCCCGGTTTCGGTGTGAAGTCGAAGCGGTAGAAGCGGTAGGCCGCGCTTTCGGCGCAGGTGAACTCCTTGGTCTGGAAACGGTTCTCGAAGGGCGCGTCCAGAGTGCGTCTGTCGAGCGTGGTCCAGGCGGTGCCGTCGGTGGAACCGGAGAACGTCCACTCCTGCGGGTCGCGCTGCGGTACGTCGTCGGCACTCGTCAGGCGGTACGACGCGACCGCCGCGGGGGCGGGGAGCTCGACCTGCCACCGCACCTTCGGGCCCGGCCCCTCGATGCACCACTTGGTTCGCGAGTCACCGTCATGACTCTTGTCGACGCCCTCCGACGAGCTGCTGCTGTACGGACCTCCGGGAGCCGTGACCTTCGGGCTCGTACGGGGAGCGAAGGTGACGACGACGTCACCGAAGTTCCGGTACGAGCCGAAGCCGGTCATGCCGGTGTCGAATGCGCTGTCCGGCTTGCCCGCCAGGGCGTTGTCGTAGTCGTTGACCCCGCCCCACAGGCTCTGCTCGTTGAACTGGATGCGCTCCTCGTGGGGATCGGCGAAGAGCATGGCGCCGAGCCGGCCGTTGCCGATGGGCAGGGCCTGTGACTGCCAGTCCGCGGCGGGTACGGAGTAGGTCAGCGCCTCGCGCGACAGGGTGGGCCACCGGAAGGCCGCCGGCGCCCCGGCCTCCGCGGCGACAGCCTGCCCTCCGGGAGAGGTGCCGGTCACTCGTGAGAGCAGCGGCGCGAAGGCGAGGCCGCCGCCGAACTTGAGAAGGCTGCGTCGCTGCGGTTGGGATTCTTTGACCACGGTGAGATCTCCCGGCCCATTCATCGGCTCTTTCGCGGAGGAAGTGTCGCCACATCGACACCGGTCGACGGCTGGAACATCGTCGCCGCGGTATAGATCGGATGTCTAGGGGTGTGCATCACTCGACAACCAGCAAGGTCGACAACTGGCCCGGCCCATCCCGGACTGCGAAAATGAAGGCCAGAGGCAGGACCGGTCTCACCTGGAGGTACCCGTGAAGATGCTGATCAACGTCCCGGAGACCGTGGTGGCGGACGCGCTGCGCGGTCTGGCGGCTGCCCACCCGGAGCTGACCGTGGACGTGGAGAACCGGGTGATCGTGCGGCGGGACGCTCCCGTCGCCGGGCAGGTGGGGCTGGTCTCGGGTGGCGGGTCGGGTCACGAGCCGTTGCACGGTGGCTTCGTGGGTCCCGGCATGCTGTCGGCGGCCTGCCCGGGCGAGGTGTTCACCTCCCCCGTGCCCGACCAGATGCTGCGCGCGGCCGCCGCCGTGGACAGCGGCGCCGGCGTGTTGTTCATCGTGAAGAACTACACCGGCGACGTGCTCAACTTCGACATGGCCGCCGAGTTGGCCGAGGACGAGGGCATCCGGGTCGCGAAGGTGCTGGTCAACGACGACGTGGCCGTGACCGACAGCCTGTACACGGCGGGGCGGCGCGGTACGGGCGCGACCCTGTTCGTGGAGAAGATCGCGGGTGCCGCAGCCGCCGAGGGCATGCCGCTGGAGCGGGTCGAGGCCATCGCCCGGCAGGTGAACGAGAGCTCCCGCAGCTTCGGGATCGCGCTGAGCGCCTGCAGCACCCCGGCGAAGGGCAGCCCCACCTTCGATCTGCCGCCCGGTGAGCTGGAGTTGGGCATCGGCATCCACGGTGAGCCCGGCCGGGAGCGGCGCGCCATGATGACCTCCGGCGAGATCGCCGAGGCCGCCGTCGAGGCGGTGGTGGAGGACCTCCAGCCGCGCAATCCGGTGCTGGTCCTGGTCAACGGCATGGGTGCGACGCCGCTGCTCGAGCTGTACGGCTTCCACGCCGAGGTGCACCGGGTGCTCGCCCAGCGCGGCGTCCCCGTGGCCCGTGTCCTCGTGGGCAACTACGTCACCTCCCTCGACATGGCGGGCGCGTCGCTCACCCTGTGCCAGGTCGACGAGGAGCTGCTGCGGCTGTACGACGCGCCGGTGAGTACCCCGGGTCTGCGCTGGGGCATGTGACGCGCAGGGGGTAGAGGATCACCACGTACCTACCAGGCAAGGAGACCCAGTGCTCGACGCCGCATTCTTCCGCCGCTGGATGACGGTGACCGCCGCGTCCGTCGACCGCGAGGCGGAACGGCTCACCGCCCTCGACTCCCCCATCGGGGACGCCGATCACGGCAGCAACCTCCAGCGCGGGTTCAGGTCCGTCGCGGCCGCCCTGGAGAAGGAGCCCCCCGGCACGCCCGGCGGGGTGCTGACCCTCGCCGGACGCCAGCTGATCTCGACGGTCGGCGGCGCCTCGGGGCCGCTGTACGGCACGCTGCTGCGCCGTACCGGCAAGGCCCTCGGCGATGCCGGTGAGGTCAGCGCGGAGCAGCTGGCCGAGGCCCTGCGGGCGGGGGTGGACGCGGTCATGACGCTCGGCGGCGCCGCCCCCGGCGACAAGACCATGATCGACGCGCTGGTGCCCGCCGTGGACGCGCTCGGCGACTCGTTCACAGCGGCCCGGACCGCCGCGGAGGGGGGCGCCGTGGCGACGACGCCCCTGCAGGCGCGCAAGGGCAGGGCCAGTTATCTGGGCGAGCGCAGCATCGGCCACCAGGATCCGGGTGCCACGTCGGCGGCGCTGCTGATCGCCGGACTCGTGGAGGCCGCTGGTGAGTGACGAGCAGCTGGTGGGCATCGTGCTGGTGTCGCACAGTGCGGAGGTGGCCGCGTCGGTCGCCGAGCTGGCGAAGGGACTCGCGGGCGGCGGCCCGGCGGTGCCCGTCGCTCCGGCGGGCGGCACCGAGGGCGGCGGGCTCGGCACCAGCTCCGAACTGATCGCCGCGGCGGCCGCGTCCGTCGACCGAGGCGCCGGGGTGGCCGTCCTGACCGACCTGGGCAGCGCCGTGCTCACGGTGAAGGCACTGCTCGCGGAGGGTGACGAACTCCCGGAGCCGACACGTCTGGTGGACGCCCCGTTCGTGGAGGGGGCCGTGGCCGCGGTGGTCACGGCGTCCACGGGGGCGGATCTGGCAGCGGTGGAGGCGGCGGCCACGGAGGCGTACACGTACCGGAAGGTGTGAGGGACGACTGCGGCCGGGCACGCCCCCGAGGGCGATGCCCGGCCGCAGCCGTGTCCGTGACGCGTCGTCAACCGCTCAGCCCCCGTCCGCCCGGCTCCCGTCGGCGAACCGCCTCGCCAGCCGCTCCCCCTCGGTCACGGCCGCGGCGTGGTTCTCGATAGGCGACACCTTGGTGTTCTTGAAGACGATGTAGGTGACACCGGAGGGTGCGCCGCCGCCGTGCGGGTCGGCGCGGATGCCGAGGGCCTTGGCGGTCGCGTAGGACGCCTCTCCGATGATGCCCTGCGGGCCCGTGTCACCGACGACCGCGTACTGGACCCGGTCGCGGTACACGACTGCCACCACCGAACCGCCGCCGATGCCGTGGTCCCGGTAGTCCCAGAGGGCGCTCGGCGCGGGTACGACGATGAAGGGCAGGCGTTCGGCGCTCAACGGGCGGCCGTCGGACTGGGCGTAGGCCGTGCTCGCGGCGAAGTACGGGTCGGTGCGGCGGTTGCAGCGGGGGCCGGGGCTGCCGTCGCAGTCGATGTCCATGTCGGCCTGCCAGAACACGGCGTCGCGGGTGCCGCAGACCGGGATGTTCGCGGGTGCGCCGTTGTCGCTGCGGTAGCGGCCTCGGGAGACGGGAGCGCAGTCCCGCACCTTGGCGAGCAGGTCGGCTGCGCTCACGGCGCCTTCGCGCCACACCGCGGGGTGGGAGTGGGCGGCGGGGCAGGTCGTCGGAGCGAGCAGGGCGGCGCTGGCCACGGCCAGAGTGAGCGACTGGACACGCACGATACGGGAGCCTCTCGTGGGGGACCTGACGGGCACTCAGCCCAATCTGGCCCCGAGGCGATCACCCGGCCACCGCTGGGGGGCCGGACGGTGCACGTCCCCAACCTGCGACAGGGGCCGAGCGCCTGAGTCCGTGTGAGACTCCGGGCGCCCGGCCACCCGCGTCGGCACGGGATCTGCGACGACAGCGGTTCCGCGCGACAGGCCCGAACTCCCTGGTATCCGCCAGGTGTTCGGCCGTGAGGTCTTCAGCATACGTAACTCCTGCGAGTGGTCACGCTCGACGGGGGGTGACGCACTCACGGCAGCGAGATGCACGGCCGGCGGACACCCTCTTGATGTGATCGCGCCAACGGCGTCATATTGGTCCGGACCATTCCGGTGAACTTGCCGGCCGACCACCCCCGGGAGGCAGTGCCGTGCGAGGACGTTCCACTCCCCCGTCCCTCCCGCGCCGCCTGGCGCTCTGCGGGGCTCTCCTTCTGCTCGCCTCCTGCGGCTGGGCCGGAGCGGAGGACGGGGACGGCGTCGGTGTGCCCGGCGCTCCGACGGGTGTGACCGCCGCTGCGGGCAGCGCGACGAGCGTGCATGTCATGTGGAACGCGACCGCCCGTGCCGACGGCTACGAGGTGTATCGCGGCGCCACAAAGGTCAAGGAAGTGCCGGGTTCACAGCACATGGTGGATGTCACCAGGCTCCGGCCCTCCACGCGGTACTACGTCTCCGTACGGGCACGGGACGTCGATGGCCGGCTCGGGCCGCCGAGCCGCCGGGTGTCCGTGACGACGCCCGCGGCCGTCGCGGACGACCGCTCCGCGCCGACCCGGCCGTCGGCGCCCGGCGGGCGGGCCGTCGGAAGCCGCGCGGTCCAGCTGTCCTGGTCCGCCGCCACGGACGACCGGGGTGTGGTGTCGTACGACATCCACCAGGGAGACACGAAGATCCACAGTGTGGGCGGGGGCCAGACGGCCACCGTGCTCACGGGACTGCGGCCCGGCACGGACTACACGTTCACCGTCCGCGCCCGGGACGCGGCCGGCAACGTCTCCCCCGCCGGCCCCGCGGTCCGCCTCACCACACCGGGCACGGACGACGGCCGCGCCACCGCCCCCACGGACTTCCGGGCGACGAGCCACCGCGAGGACGGCGCGTACCAGCTCGACCTGAGCTGGGTGCCGCCCCGGGTGGACGGCGAGATCACCGAATATGAGATCCATCTGGACGGCAGGCCCGCCACGTCTTTGGTCTACGGCGGCACCGCCCCGCGTGAGCGGGCCACGTACAGCTTCTACGCCGGGCGGCGCGCCGGTGTCACCCACCGGGTCCGCGTCCGCGCGATGCTGCCCGACGGCACCTGGGGAGGCCTCTCGGCGGAGCGGGCGGTGACGACGGGCGGGGGGCGCTGACGCACCCGCGGCATCGGCCGGGACGCACCCGCGGCATCGGCCAGGACGTACCCGCCGCATCCCGCCGTATCAGCCGGGAGAACCAACCCGTCACCTGCACGGGGGCGCTCGGAGTGCGGCCGGGGCCCGGGGAGCATTGGCTGACCCCGAGGCAGCACGGGCGTTCCCCGACCCTCGGCGGCGCAAGGATGTACCGCCAACCGTGCCGCCGGAGGGCAGTCCACATGCGCAACTCATCGCCAGTTCTCCGCTCCGGCCTGACCGTGGCAGTCGCCGCGCTGCCCCTCGCCCTGGCCGCGGTGCCCGCCGTCGCGGGCCCGGGCATCTCCGTGAGCACCACGGGGTCCACGGTGTCGGTCACGACCAGCTCCTGCACCCAGATCAACGGCGGCTGGGGCACCGCCTCGCTCCTCACCAGCAGTCAGGGCAGCTTCGCCCAGGGCCGCCAGGTGACGTTGTCGGGGACCTCCACGAGTCAGTCGGCCGCCTGGTCGAGTGTCTCCCCGGGCACCTACACCGTCATCGTCGTCTGCTCGGACGGCACCACCGCGGGCACGCAGTCCGTCGTGGTCTCCACCGCTCCCTCTCCCTCCCCCTCGCGGTCCGCGTCCCCCTCGGCGTCGCCGTCGCGCGGCGTGATGGGCGGGGTCGGCGGCAGCACGACGGACTACGGAACCGTCACGCTGGTCGCGGGCGGCACGCTGGTCGGCGCCGGCCTCCTCGGGACGGCCTGGTACCTGCGCCGGCGCACCAAGCCGTACCGGCTCTGACCCGGTACGGACGGCGGCCCGTTCTCCCGAAGCGCTCCGGGCGAACGGGCCGCCGTCATGTCGTGACCGCGCCGGACCGGCGCCCCCTGTCGAGCCCGCCTGAAGGTCAGGTCTGCTCCGCCGGTCCGCCGTCCGGGAGTTCGGCGAAGTCCTCCAGGGCTCGCCGGAGCCACTGGGTCCAGAAGGTCTCCAGGTCGATGCCGGCCCGCAGCACGAGGTGCCGCAGCCGGACCTCGGCGCCGTCCCGGCCGGGCGGGAAGTCGCGCTCCTCGATCTCCTCGTACTCCGCCAGCTGCCGTTCGTGCAGCGCCAGATGGCGTCGCAGATCCGCCTCCAGGCCCGCCGTGCCGACCACGGCCGCCGCCCTCAGCCGCAGCAGCAGCGCGTCGCGGTGCGGCTTGGGGTCCTGGGAGGCGGAGGTCCAGCGGGCCAGTTCGGCGCGGCCCGCCGGCAGGACCTCGTAGCTCTTCTTCTGCCCGCGGGCCGGCTGCTCGGACGGCAGTGCGCGGATGAGGCCGTCGGCTTCCAGTTTCCCCAGCTCGCGGTAGATCTGCTGGTGCGTCGCCGACCAGAAGTAGCCGATCGACCGGTCGAACCGGCGGGTCAGCTCCAGGCCCGAGGACTTCTTCTCGAGCAGGGCGGTGAGGATCGCGTGCGGGAGTGACATGGCCTCATCCTAGGGACGCGTCACCGCACTACAGGGCGGCCGCGAGCTCGGTGCCCTGCTTGATGGCGCGCTTGGCGTCGAGTTCGGCGGCCACGTCGGCGCCGCCGATGAGGTGCGTGCTGCGCCCGGCGGCGAGCAGTTCCTCGTACAGGCCGCGGCGCGGCTCCTGGCCCGTGCACAGCACGATCGTGTCGACCTCGAGGACCGTGCTCTCCTCGCCGACGGTGATGTGGAGTCCGGCGTCGTCGATCCGGTCGTAGCGCGCGCCCGGGACCATGGTGACGCCGCGGTGCTTGAGCTCGGTGCGGTGGATCCAGCCGGTGGTCTTGCCGAGGCCGGCGCCGACCTTGGACGTCTTGCGCTGGAGCAGGTGGACGGTGCGCGGCGGCGCGGGCCGCTCGGGCGCCGCGAGGCCGCCGGCGCCGCGGTAGTCGAGGTCGACGCCCCACTGGCGGAAGTAGGTCGCCGGGTCCTCGTGGGCCTTGTCGCCGCCGTCGGTGAGGAACTCGGCGACGTCGAAGCCGATGCCGCCCGCGCCGAGGATCGCGACCCGGTCGCCGACGGGTGCGCCGTCGCGCAGGACGTCGAGGTAGCCGACGACGCTCGGGTGGTCGATGCCGGGGATCTCGGGGGTGCGCGGGGAGACGCCGGTGGCGACGACGACCTCGTCGAAGCCGTCGAGGTCAGCGACCGTCACCAAGGTGTTCAGACGGACGTCGACGCCGTGCCAGTCGAGCTGGGTGCGGAAGTAGCGGAGCGTCTCGTCGAACTCCTGCTTGCCGGGGACCTTGCGGGCGACGTTGAGCTGGCCGCCGATCTCGCTCGCCGCGTCGAACAGCGTCACCTCGTGCCCGCGCTCGGCGGCGGAGACCGCGCAGGCGAGACCGGCCGGGCCGGCACCGACGACCGCGACGCGCTTGCGCAGCCGGGTCGGGGAGAGCACGAGCTCGGTCTCGTGGCAGGCGCGCGGGTTGACCAGGCAGGAGGTGATCAGGCCGCTGAAGGTGTGGTCGAGGCAGGCCTGGTTGCAGCCGATGCAGGTGTTGATCGCCTCGGGGCGGCCGGCGGCGGCCTTGGTGACGAAGTCGGGGTCGGCGAGCATCGGGCGGGCCATCGACACCATGTCGGCGGCGCCCTCGGCGAGCAGTTCCTCGGCCAGTTCGGGGGTGTTGATGCGGTTGGTGGTGACGAGCGGGACGGACACCTCGCCCATGAGCCGCTTGGTCACCCAGGTGTACGCGCCGCGCGGCACGGAGGTCGCGATGGTGGGGATGCGGGCCTCGTGCCAGCCGATGCCGGTGTTGATGATCGTCGCCCCGGCGGCTTCGACGGCCTTGGCGAGGGTGACGACCTCGTCGAGCGTCGAGCCGCCCGGGACGAGGTCGAGCATGGAGAGGCGGTAGATGACGATGAAGTCCTCGCCGACCGCCTCGCGCACCCGGCGCACGATCTCCAGCGGGAAGCGCGTGCGGTTCTCGTAGGAGCCGCCCCAGCCGTCGGTGCGGTGGTTGGTCTGCCGGGCGATGAACTCGTTGATGAGGTAGCCCTCGGAGCCCATGATCTCGACGCCGTCGTAGCCGGCCTGCCGGGCGAGGCGGGCGGCGCGGGCGTAGTCGTCGATCGTCCGCTCGATGTCGGCGTCGGTGAGCTCGCGGGGCGGGAAGGGGCTGATCGGCGCCTGGACCGGGCTCGGCGCGACGAGGTCCTTGTGGTAGGCGTACCGGCCGAAGTGCAGGATCTGCATCGCGATCCGCCCGCCCTCGCGGTGCACGGCGTCGGTGATGACCCGGTGCTGCTCGGCCTCTTCCTCGGTGGTGAGCCTGGCGCCGCCCTCGTAGGGCCGTCCCTCGTCGTTGGGAGCGATGCCGCCGGTGACGATCAGGCCCACTCCCCCGCGGGCGCGGGCGGCGTAGAAGGCGGCCATGCGTGCGAAGCCGCCCTCGGCCTCCTCCAGGCCGACGTGCATGGAGCCCATGAGGACCCGGTTGGGCAGGGTCGTGAAGCCCAGGTCGAGGGGGGTCAGCAGGTGCGGGTAACGGCTCATCGGGCCCTCCGTGCGCGGTGTCGTCCCTGTAGTTGTAGAGGACTGCCGACTGATTATGCAACTAGTTGCACAAGGTGATGGAGGGCACAGTAGGGCCATGACCAGGGACCTTGGGCCGCTGACCGCGGTGGTTGACCTCGCGGGCGAACTGATCCGCCGCCCGAGCCGGGCCGGCCTCGACGACCACGCACCCGTTCTGGCGGTGCTGGAGGACTGGCTCACCTCCCGGGGGCTGCCGTGCCGCCGGCTGTACGACGACGCCCGCCGCCCGGTCGCGCTGCTGGTGGAGATCGCCGGCGGCCGGTCCGGGCCCTGGTGGGCCCTGGACGCCTGCGTGGACACCGCACCGTTCGGCGACGAGACCGCCTGGTCCTTCCCGCCCACCGCCGGAGACGTCGTCGAGGGCCGGCTCCGGGGCCGGGGCGCGGCCGACTCGAAGCTCGCCGCCGCCCTGTTCTGCCACATCGCGGCCGAGCTGCACGGCCGGGCCGGGGAACTGAGCGGCGGACTCGCGGTCCTGCTCGACGCCGATGAGCACACGGGCGGCTTCGGGGGCGCCCGGGCGTATCTCGCCGACCCGGACGCGGTCCGCCCGGCCGGGGTGATGATCGGCTACCCCGGGCTCGACGAGGTCGTGGTCGGCGGACGCGGGCTGTGGCGGGCCCATATCGCCGTGCACGGGGCCTCAGGGCACTCCGGGGCGCGCCGCACCGTGGTCGGCGCGGTGTCGCGGGCCGCGCACCTCGTCCGGCTGCTGGACGCGGCCCCGCTGCCCGGGGCGGCCGGGTCGTTCCCGCTGCCGCCGAAACTGACGGTTACCTCCTGCCACGGCGGCGAGGGCTTCTCCGCCGTGCCGGACCGGTGCGAGATCGGTGTGGACGTCCGCACCACACCGGGCTTCGGCGCCCGCGCCGCGCAGGACCTGGTCCGGGCGGCGGTCGGCGAGCTGGACGCCACGCTGCCCGCGCCACGCCCGGCCGAGGTCACGACGATGGCGACCTGGCCGCCGTACCGGCCGGCCGAGGACGAGCAGCCGGCCGCCGCGCTGCTGGGCGCCGCGGCCGGACAGGGCCTCACGGTGCGGGCCAAGACGGCGGGCCCGTCGAACATCGGCAATCTGCCGGCCGCCGAGGGCATCCCGGCCACGGCCGGCTTCGGTCTGCCTTACGAGGGACTGCACGGCGTGGACGAACGGGTGCACCTGGCGGACCTGCCCGTGGTGCACGCCGTCTACCGGCGCGCCGTCCTCGACCTGCTGACGGGGTGAGGGGCGCTCACCGGCTCTGCAGCCGCACGTGCAGTTCCTTCTCCTGGTCACCGGAGACGGTGCTCAGGTCGTGCACGTCGAACAGCGAGTCCAGGGTCGTGCGGAACCGTTCGATCGCCCAGTAGCCACCGTGCAGGTCGGCGTCGACGGAGGACGCCAGGTGCACCGGCCGCGAGCCCTCGTGCTCGTCGGCGACGTCGAAGGTGCCGAGCCACACCGTCGGGCGGGTCTCGTGCAGTTCCTCGGGCACGTCGTCGGCGCACCGGTCGGACTCGAAGCAGGAGCACAGCGCGTCGAACACGGTCCGGGCGTCGTGCTTGCTGCACCCGCTGATCTCCACCGAGACGGAGTGGGGGTGCGGTCGCTCCTCGTTCATCGCCATCGTGATCGCTCCTTTCGCGGCCACCGGCTGCCGTATCCGCCCCTACCCCAGCAAAGCACCACCTTCCGGCGAGCACTACCGGCGGCGCCCGTCTCCCGGTGACGGTTTTGCGGGGCGGCCCACGCCGTGTTGGGAGATGGTGGAAGGTGACGGAAGGGGCCTTCGAGAATCGGCTCCGCGCGGTAGAACATGGGGTGTCGGCACACGACGGCGTGCCGCGAGGACGGCGAAGGCGGGGCGTGGGATGAGTGCAGCCGGGTCTCCCGAGTCCGAGGGCGGCGGTCCGGTGCGCGGGTCGGCGCGCCCGAGCGGTCTGCTCGACGTGCTGCGCGTGGCCTCGGTGGTCCTGGACGCCGAGGGCCGCATCGTGCTGTGGAGCCCGCAGGCCGAGGAACTGTTCGGATACGAGGCGCAGGAGGCGCTCGGGCAGTTCGCCGCCCGCATCATGGTCCACGAGGAGCACGTCGACCTCGTGGTCAAGCTGTTCGCCGACGTCATGGGCACCGGGCAGAGCTGGGCCGGGGCCTTCCCGATCCGCCGCAAGGACGGCGGCACGCGGCTGGTGGAGTTCCGCAACATGCGGTTGCTGGACGACCAGGGCGACGTCTACGCGCTGGGGCTGTGCGCCGACCAGACGACCGTGCACCGGCTGGAGCGGGAGGTGGCGCTGTCGACGCGGATGATCGCGCAGTCCCCGATCGGGCTGGCCGTGCTGGACACCGAGCTGCGGTACGTCTCCGTCAACAGGGCGCTGGAGGAGATCAACGGCGTGCCGGCCGAGGAGCACCTGGGCCGCACGGTCCGTGAGGTGGTGCCGCGGATGGACGTCCACGCCCTGGAGGCCGCCACTCGGCGCGTGCTGGAGACCGGCACGCCGGTCGTCGACCAGTCCACGATCGGCCGTACCCCGGCCGACCCGCACCAGGACCACGCCTGGTCGATCTCGCTGTACCGGCTGGAGAACGCCTTCGGGACCGTGCTGGGCGTGGCCGTCTCGATCGTCGACGTCACCGAGCAGTACCGGGCGGGCATCGAGGCCGAGGCCGCGCGGCGGCGCCTGGCCCTGATCGCCGACGCCTCGGGCCGGATCGGCACCACGCTGGATCTGGACCGCACGGCCGGCGAGCTGGCCGAGGTGGCCGTGCCGGAGCTCGCCGACATCGCGGCCGTCGACCTGCTGGACGCGGTGGTGCAGGGCCGCCGCACCAGCCTGGGCCCCGCCGAGTCGGCCGTGATCCGCGCACTGGCGGTGCAGGGGTACGACTCCGCCGAGGCCCTGGAGGCGGCCGACCCTCCCGGTCAGGTCGCCCGGTACGCCCCCGACCGGCTCGTCACCCAGTGCGTGCGCACCGCGAGCCCCGTGATGCTGCCGGAGGTCAAGGACGAGGACCTGGACCGCATCGCCCGTTCCTCCGAGGCGGCCGAGTTGCTGGGCCGGGCCGGTGTGCACTCGTACCTGGCGGTGCCGCTGATCGCGCGGGGCGAGGTGCTGGGGGCCCTGGACCTCAAGCGCACCCGCAATCCGCTGCCGTTCAGCGAGGACGACCTGCTGCTGGCGCGCGAGCTGGCCGCCCGGGCCGCCGTGCAGATCGACAACGCCCGCTGGTACCAGAGCGCCCGCGAGACCGCGCTCACCCTCCAGCGCAGCCTGCTGCCCAGCCATCCGCCGGTGACGGGCGGTCTGGAGGTCGCCTCCCGCTACCAGCCGGCCGGGGCCACGAGCGAGGTCGGCGGCGACTGGTTCGACGTGATCCCGCTGGACAGCGGCAAGACGGCGCTCGTCGTGGGCGATGTGATGGGCAGCGGCATCCCCGCGGCGGCGGCCATGGGGCGGCTGCGGACGGCGACCAACACCCTCGCCTCCCTCGATCTCGATCCGCACGTCCTCCTGGAGCACCTCGACAGGATCACCGCGGGCCTCGAGCAGACCATCGCCACCTGCGTCTACACCGTTCACGACCCGCATCTGCGGCAGTGCCGGATCGCCAACGCCGGGCATCTGCCGCCGGTGCGGGTCCGGCCCGGCCGCGCGCCGGAGCTGCTCGACCTGCCGACCGGGGTGCCGCTCGGCGTGGGCGGTGTCGCCTTCTCCACGACCACCGTCGACCTCGAGCCCGGCGACCGGCTGGTGCTCTACACCGACGGCCTGGTCGAGACCCGACGCGACCCTCTCGACGAACGGCTCGACACGCTGCTGTCGCTGCTCGACGGGCCCGACCGGTCCCTGGAGGACGTCTGCGACCTGCTGCTGCGCACGCTGCACGAGCCGGACAACTTCGACGACGTGGCCCTGCTCATCGCGCGGGCGACCGCACCGGAGTGAGGATCAGAAGCCCCCTAGGGTCTGACGCCGGTCACCACGTGGGCGTGCAGTTCCTCCGACACGGCCAGCCGTGCCGTCAGGCCGTTGCGTTCGAGGGCCTTCACGGCGGTCGGGGCCTGGTGCCGGCTCGTCTCCACCAGGACACAGCCGCCGGGGGCGAGCCAGCGGGGCGCCTCGGCCGCGACCCGGCGCAGCACGTCGAGGCCGTCCGTGCCGCCGTCGAGTGCGACGAGCGGCTCGTGGTCACGGGCCTCCTGCGGCAGCAGGCCGATCTCGTCGCTCGGCACGTACGGCACGTTGGCCGCGAGGATGCCGACGCGGCCGCGCAGCCCGCCGGGCAGCGCCTCGAACAGATCGCCCTGGTGCACCTGCCCGCCGACGGCGCAGACGTTGCCGCGGGCGCACCGCACGGCGGCCGGGTCGATGTCGGCGGCATGCAGTTCGACGCGGCCGAGCGCGGCGGCCAGCGCCGCTCCCACGGCACCCGAGCCGCAGCACAGGTCCACGACGACGGCGGCCCCGGGCGTCTGCCGCAGGGCCTGCTCCACCAGGAACTCGGTGCGCCGGCGGGGCACGAACACCCCCGGCGCGACGGTGATGCGCAGGCCCCGGAACTCGGCCCAGCCGACGACGAGTTCGAGGGGCAGGCCGGCGACGCGGCGCTCGACCATGGCGGCGATCTCGGCCGCAGTACGGGCGGCGGCGAGAATCATCTCGGCCTCGTCCTCGGCGAAGACGCACCCCGCGGTGCGCAGGGCGGCGACGACGGAGTCACGGGAGGACGGTGCGGAAGGGGGGACGGCAGACACAGACGGCATGGAAGCCCAGAGCCTTTCGGGATCCGAAGGGCGCTCCGGCGATCGCCTACGACCGGCGATCCGCGCGACGTCGAGAGGAGAGCACCCGAGCTGACACAGCGGTAATGGGTCTCACCTCCTCGGCTTCCCGGCGGCCGGGCCCCTGCCCGACCGGACGGCAACCCTACCCCGAGGGGCCGACCGGCGGGTACGGCGACGGGGACACCGGCCCGGGCCGAGTGGTTGGGTTATGCAACCATAGAGGGAGCCGAGCAGCACCGTGGTGAGGGAGGTCCCGTGCACACCGACGACGCCGTGGAGACCATCCAGCGGGAGATGACGGTCTTCGCCCGCCGCGCCAGGGCCGCCGCGGGCCGGATGCACCCCGAGCTGTCGCTGGTCTCGTACACGCTCCTCGGTCATCTGGAGGAGGTCGGCGGATGCCGGGCCACCGACCTGGCCGCCCACTACGCCCTGGACAAGTCCACCGTCAGCCGCCAGGTGACGGCCCTGGAGCGCGCCGGCCTCATCGAGCGCCGCCCCGACACCACGGACCAGCGCGTCCAGGTGCTGCACCTGACGGGGGCCGGGCGGCACATCCTGGCCCAGGTCACCGAGAGCCGGCGGGCGGCCTTCCGGGAGCGCCTGGCCGACTGGCCGGCGCAGGACCTGAGCCGGTTCGCCGAGTACCTCGTGCGCTACAACGCCTGGCCGGGCCCCGGCCGGGAGGAGTAGGCCGCACGCCCCGTACGGTTGAGTACGCAATCACTGATCATCCGGTCCGGCGGGCACCGCCGGTCCGGCCCGGAGGCACCACCGCATGCACATCACCCGAGGCTTCACCGGGCGCCCGCGCGTCGCCGACCCCGGTCTGCCGCCCGGCCAGTACGACGCGGGCGACGACTGGCCCGTCCTGTCCGCCGAGGTCACTCCCGAGCTGGCACCCGCCGACTGGACCTTCCGCGTCGACGGGCTGGTCGCCGAGCCCCGCACCTGGGACTGGGAGGAGGCGCACCGGCTGCCCCCGTCGGCGTACCAGGGCGCCATCCACTGCGTGACGAGCTGGTCGAAGTTCGGGGTGCGGTTCGCGGGAGTGTCCCTGGACGCCTTCCTGGACGTGGTCCGGCCCCACGGGTCGGCCACCCATGCTGTCGCCTACTCCCACACCGGCTACACCACGAGCCTCCCGCTGGCCGACCTGACCGGCGGGCGCGCCTGGATCGCGTGGGAGTACGACGGCAGGCCGCTGCCCCCCGAGCACGGCGGCCCGGCGCGGCTGGTGGTGCCGCACCTGTACTTCTGGAAGAGCGCCAAGTGGATCGCGGGCCTGCGGATCCTCGACCACGACGAGCCGGGCTTCTGGGAGCAGAACGGCTATCACGAGCGGGGCAACCCGTGGGAGGAGCAGAGGTACTCCGGTGACTGAGACCGCCGTGACACAGGCCTTCGTGCCTCCGACGCGGTTCGCCGTGCCCGGGCGCATCGCCGTGAGCGAGCAGGCCGCCTCCGCGTGGCAGACCGCCACGGTCACCGAGATCCGCCGCGAGACCCCCCGCGCCGCCACCTTCCGGCTCGCCGTGCCCGGCTGGCCGGGCCATCTGCCCGGCCAGCACCTGATGGTGCGGCTGACCGCCGAGGACGGCTACACGGCCCAGCGGCACTACTCGATCGCGTCCGCGCCGGACGACTCCGGGCATGTCGAGCTGACCCTGGATCACGTGGAGGGCGGCGAGGTCTCGGGCTGGTTCCACACCGTCGCCCGACCCGGTGACCGGGTCGAGGTGCGGGGCCCGGTGAGCGGCTTCTTCGCCTGGCCCGGTGACCGGCCCGCGCTGCTCGTCGGTGCCGGCTCCGGCGTCGTACCGCTGATGTCGATGGTCCGGCACCACCGGGCACGGAACCTGACCGTGCCGCTGCGGCTGCTGGTGTCCGCGCGCAGCCCCGAGGAGCTCGTCTACGCCCGGGAGTTGGGTGCGGAGACCACACCTGTCTTCACACGGAGCGCGCCCGCCGGGGTGGCAGTCGGACGTATGGCGGCCGCACATGTGGCGCCGCTCTTTACCGAGCAGCCCTCCGGTGGGTGGGAGGCCTATGTGTGCGGCTCCACCTCTTTCGCCGAGCACGCCTCCCGGCTCCTCGTGACGGCCGGTCAGCCGGTACACCGGATCCGCATCGAGCGCTTCGGCTGACCCCCGGCATCGAGCGCTTCGGCTGACCCCCGTTTTCGTCGCGGCCGTCCCGGGCCGCCCCCAGCCGCGGCCCGCTCCTGCCGTGGATACGGCCCCGGAGCGATCGATGTGCGCCGGAGGGGGTACCCCGTCCTTGGAGGCACTCGCACGCCTGGCGTGACGCGGAGGGAGCGGCGGCGTACCGCACGGCCGGTCCGGCCCTCCGGCCGCGGTGTCGGCGAGGAGGTGGACATTGCGTACCCGGGTGCGCGGCTGGCGTTGGCGGCGCAGTCCGCTGCGGCGCCGGTCGGATGTCGTTGAAGCGTGGACGGTGCTGGTGGTCGCCGTCCTCATTCTCGTGGGCGCGCCCCTGGCCGGGGCGGCCGCCGCCTGGTGGGCCCACGACGAGGCGCGGTCGGTGGCGGCGGAGCAGCGGGCCGAGCGGCATCGCGTCCGGGCGGAGGTGGTCGGCACCACCGACTCGCTGCCGTCGGTCCAGGCCGGCGGGCAGCACGCGTACCGGGCGACGGTGCGCTGGACCGAGCCGGACGGAACCCGGCACACCGCGACGACGCGGGTCCCCGCGGACACCGAGCGAGGCGAGAGCGTCGATGCCTGGTTCGACGACCGGGGGCGGAGTGTTCTCCCGCCGGTGGACGGGTCGGCGGTCTGGCAGCACACCCTCACCATCGGTACCTGCGCCGCGGGCGGTGCGGTGCTCGTGGTGGTCTTCGGCCACTCCTTGGTACGCCGGGGGGCCCTGCGGCGCCGGATGGCGGAGTGGGACCGGGCGTGGGCGCGTACGGAACCGGAGTGGACGCACCGCCGCGCATGAGACGCGGCAGGCGCCCCCCGAGGGCCACGGGTACCGGTGAACACCAGGTGACCCGACCACCCGGCACGTGACGCTCTCCCCCGGCACCTCCGCAAGGATCACGCTCCCACGCCTGTGACCAGCGCCGCAGTAGCCCCGAGCGGGCCGCGCACCGGAGACAGGCCAGAACAAGACCCTGGCCAGTCCTCCGACCACCCACGTAGTGTGATCATCCGCATTGCCCCCGTAGCTGCTCCTCACCCAAGGCGGTCCTACATGGCCCTGTTCGACCTTCCACTCGACGAACTCCGCGAGTACCGCAGCGCGGCCACCGAGCCCGAGGACTTCGACGCGTTCTGGTCCAAGACCCTCCAAGAGGCGCGCGTTCACGACCTGGACGCCCGCTTCGAACCGGTCGACACGGGCCTGTCCACCGTCCAGGTCTTCGACGTGACGTACGCCGGATTCGGCGGTCACCCCGTCAAGGGCTGGCTGACGCTCCCGGCCGGGGCGGAGGGACCGCTGCCGCTGGTCGTGGAGTTCGTCGGCTACGGCGGCGGGCGCGGACTGCCCCACGAGCACCTGCTGTGGGCGTCCTCGGGCCGGGCGCACTTCGTGATGGACACCCGCGGGCAGGGCAGCGCCTGGGGCGGGGGCGGCGGCACGGCGGACCCGGTGGGCGGGGCGCCCGCGTTCCCCGGTTTCATGACCCGCGGCATCGACGCCCCGGAGAACTACTACTACCGCCGGGTCTACACGGACGCGGTGCGTGCCGTCGAGGCGGCCCGCTCGCACCCCCTCACCGACCCGGCGCGCACGGTGGCGGTCGGTTCCAGCCAGGGCGGCGGCATCACCATCGCGGTGGGCGGCCTGGTCCCGGACCTGGCGGGCATCGCGCCGGACGTGCCGTTCCTGTGCGACTTCCCGCGCGCGGCGACGATCACCGACCGGCACCCGTACCGGGAGATCGGCCTCTACCTCAAGACGCACCGCGGCCGCACCGAGGACGCCCTGCGCACGGTGTCCTACTTCGACGGCGTCCACTTCGCCGCCCGTGGCCGTGCCCCCGCGCTCTTCTCGGCCGCCCTGGAGGACCAGACCTGCCCGCCCTCGACCGTCTTCGCGGCCTTCAACGCCTGGGACCACGAGGACAAGTCGATCGAGGTCTACGACTTCAACGACCACGAGGGAGGCGGCCCCTACCAGCAGGCGGCAAAGCTGCGCTGGATGCGCGCGTACATCTGATCCGGCCGTTCACCGCCGACGGGCTTCCTCCCGGTCCGACCAGTCGGTACGTTCTTCGCGCCCGGACCGCGACACAGTGGCCCGGGCCCGAAGACCATCGGCGGAGGGGGCTCATGTCCGAGAACGAGACTCAGGTGCACGGTCACTGCGACGGGCGGTTCACCGCGGTTCGCGAGGCGTTCGAGGAGAACTTCCGGGAGCGGGGCGAACTGGGCGCCGCGGTGGCCGTCACCGTCGGCGGCGACACCGTGGTGGATCTGTGGGGCGGCTGGGCGGACGCGGCCCGCTCCCGGCCGTGGGAGAGGGACACGCTGGTCAACGTGTGGTCCACGACCAAGGGTCCGGTGGCACTGTGCGCGCACATCCTCGCCGACCGGGGGCTGCTGGACCTGGACGCGCCGGTGGCCGTGTACTGGCCCGAGTTCGCCGCGGCGGGCAAGGACAAGATCCTCGTACGGCACCTGCTGTCCCACCGCGCCGGTCTGGCCGGCCTGCGGGAGCCGCACTCGCTGGAGCAGCTCTGCGACTGGGAGCTGACCACACAGCGGCTCGCGGCGACCGAGCCGTGGTGGGAACCGGGCACGCGGTCCGGCTACCACGCGCTGACCTACGGCCATCTGGTCGGCGAGGTCGTACGGCGGGTGTCGGGGCTGCGGCCGGGGGCCTTCCTGGCGCGGGAGGTGACGGGGCCGCTCGGCATCGACTTCGGCATCGGGCTGCCGGTGCGGGACCACGGCCGGGCGGCCGAGCTGGTCCAGCCGGCGGTCACCGCGAGCAGTGAACAAGCAGCCGTCTTCGCCCAGTTGGCGCCCGCCGCCGTCGCCGCGCTGACCAATCCGGCGGTGTCCGCCGACGGGGCCAACACCCCCGGGTGGCGGGCCGCCGAGATCCCGGCGGCGAACGGGCACGGCACCGCGCGTGCGGTCGCCGCGCTGTACGGCGTCTTCGCGGGGCGCGGTGCCCACGGGGGCCACCGCCTGCTGTCCCCCGAGGCGGCCGAGCGGGCGCGCGAGGGGCAGGGCGGTTGCCGGGACCTGGTGCTCGGCGCCGGGTTCGAGCACGAGACGGAGGCGGGGCTCGGGCTCTGGCTCAGCGGCACCGACGGCTCGTACGGACCCAACCCGCGCGCTTTCGGACACGACGGCTTCGGCGGTTCCTGCGGGCTCGCCGACCCGGAGGCAGGGGTGTCCCTCGGCTATGTGATGAACCGGATGGGGCCCCGTATCGCCAACGACCCGCGAAAGATGGCACTGGTCGACGCCGTGTACGGCGCGCTGTGAGGACGGGCGCGAGCGGACCGGCTTCGGCCGAACCGCCCGACCGCCCGTCCCAACTGGTTTAGACCAATGCCGGATTAGGCGCCGGGGCCGCGCCCCGGGCCGTGTCTCCCGCGCCACCGTCACCTGGGAGGCGCCTCCGCCGGACCACGCCGAGGCCCTGCGGCTGGCACCCGGCCGTCCCACCCTGATGCACCGCTACCGGTACGCGACCGCCGACGGGCAGGGCCTGCGGACCGCCGTGACGTCGTTCTCCGCCGTGGTACTGGCGGAGGTGGAGGAGCTGGCCCTCCCCCACTGCCACAACGGCGCGGGAGGTGCCCCCATCCGCGAGCGCGCCGACGGCACCGCCGCCGCGCGGCTGCGCCGGGCCTACGACTGGATGCGCCGGGCCGGTCCGACCCTGCACCACCGCGAAGCCATCACCCGCCTCGCGAGCGCCCCGCCGGTACGGGTCACCTGGCAGGTGCACGACCAGCACGCCCGCCTGCTGGAGATCACCGATATCGTGGTGGACGCCCAACAGGACGCGCTGGTCTACGAGTTCACCTGCCGGGCCGCGCCGCGACACCCACGGCCGACCGTGGCCCGTCACCCGTTCGGCGGACTGCCGACGCGGGTTCCCGGAGATGACGGAGATCATCGAGACACGGCACTGCTCCCCCAGGCGACCCCCGAGAGGATCCCCATGACCACGTTCACGACCTCCGACGGAACCGAGCTCTACTACAAGGACTGGGGCGCGGGACAGCCCGTGGTGTTCAGCCACGGCTGGCCCCTCAACGCGGACGCGTGGGACGGGCAGGCCCGGCTGGTCGCCGAGCACGGCTTCCGGGCGATCGCGCACGACCGCCGCGGACACGGTCGCTCGGGTCAGCCGTGGCAGGGCAACCACATGGACCGCTACGCCGACGACCTGGCCGAGCTGATCGAGGCACTGGACCTCACCGACGCGGTCCTGGTGGGCCACTCCACCGGCGGCGGCGAGGTGGCCCGCTACATCGGGCGGCACGGGACGGCGCGGGTCGCGAAGGTCGTGCTGCTCGGTGCGGTGCCGCCGCTGATGCTGCGGACGGAGGCCAATCCGCAGGGCACGCCGAAGGACGCCTTCGACGCGATCCGCGCCGGGGTCGCGGCGGACCGCTCGCAGTTCTACTGGGAGCTGAGCGAGGCCTTCTACGGCTTCAACCGGCCCGGCGCCGCCGTGTCGGAGGGCGTGCGGCGGGCGTTCTGGATGTGGAGCATGCAGGTCGGCCTGAAGGGCGCCTACGACTGCGTCGCGCAGTTCTCGGAGACCGACTTCACTCAGGACCTGGGGCGCATCGACGTGCCGACGCTCGTCGCGCACGGGGACGACGACCAGATCGTGCCGATCGCCGCCTCGGCCCACCGGACCTCCCAGCTCGTCAAGGACGCGACGCTGAAGGTGTATCCGGGCGCTCCGCACGGCCTGGTCGGCGACTTCGAGAAGGCGTTCAACGACGATCTGCTGAACTTCCTGCGCGGCTGAGGCACCCCGGCGCCGGGGCCTGGCCCGGCCGCCGGGCCAGGACGAGCCGCACCCGGGGACTGCCGTCCGGCCGCCGCCCGAACTCCGGCAGCGGCTGGAGCTCCACTCCAAAACCGGCCGCCTCGAGTTCGCGCCGTACGTCTGCGAGGCGGAACGCGCGGTAGTACATGACGAACTCGGGCCGCCAGAGCGCGTTGCGCACTCGCATCACGGTGTCGAAGCCGAGCAGCGTCCAGTAGCCGAGCGAGCCCGGGCGGGACGGGGCGACCAGCGGGAACGCGAAGCAGCCGCCCGGCCGCAGGACGGACCGGACCTGTGCGAACAGCCCGGGCAGTTCGCGGGGCAGGAAGTGACCGAAGGCCCCGAAGCTCACCACCAGGTCGAAGGCGGGCGCGAAGGGCAGGGCGCGGGCGTCGGCCCGGACCCAGGAGACCAGCGGGCCCCGCATCGGCACTCGCTCCCGGGCGACGTCGAGCATGCCCGCGCTGAAGTCGACGCCGGTGACGCGCTCCCGGCACACCCGCTCCAGCACCTCGACGCCCGCGCCGGTGCCGCAGCACAGGTCGAGCCCGGCGTCGAAGGGTCCCGTCCGCCGCAGCGCCGACCCGACGGCGTCGAGGACCGCGGCCGGTGTCCGGAAGGGCGTGTGGTCGAACTTCGGCGCGAGGAGGTCGTAGCCGCGCTCGACGGACGACAGCGCCTGGACGGCGAGTTCGCGCAGACTGGGGCCTTCGGGGCTGAACATCGGCTCAGCCTAGGGGAGCCCGCTGCTTCAGGACGGTGCGTACGCGCTCGCACCAGCGGAGGTTCTCCTCCTCGAAGCCGATGCCTCCCATCAGGGTGAGGTAGGGGCCGACACGGTCGGTCTCCCGGAGGTACTCCTCCTCGCTGCGGCCGGCCAGGAGGCGTTCGCGCACCCGCCGGTAGCGGGCGAGCTTGCCGCGGGCCCACGCCTCGCGCTCCTCCACCAGCGCACGGGTCGCGTCCGGGACCACGCCGTCCATGGCCTGGATCTTGATGAGGAGTTCGTCGCGGATGGCGGTGGGCCGCCGGGGCGGCGCGGCGGCGAACGAGCTCAGGTCCTCGCGGCCCGCCTCGGTCAGCGTGAACATGCGCTTGTCGGGGCGCCGTTCCTGGCGCACCACCCTGGCCTCGATCAGGCCGTCCTGCGCGAGGCGCTCCAGTTCGCGGTAGAGCTGCTGCGGGGTCGAGGCCCAGAAGTTGGCCAGCGACACGTCGAACACCTTCGACAGCTCGTACCCCGAGGCCTCGCCCTCCAGGAGCGCCGCGAGAACGGCGTACTTGAGAGACATGTGGACACCGTATCAACGGGTGACTAATCTACTCCACACCTACTCAACAAATTGACTAAGGCGGTTTCGATGCGTGCATTCCGTGAGGCGGTCGAGAAGCTCGACCTCGACGCCGCCGAGGCGCTGCTGGCGCCGGATGTCGTCTTCACCAGCCCGGTCGTGTTCAAGCCGTACGCCGGGAAGGCGATCACGGCCGCGATCCTGCGGGCCGTCTCCGGGGTCTTCCAGGACTTCCGCTACGTGCGCGAGATCAACGACGCGAACGGCCGCGACCACGCCCTGGTCTTCACCGCGCGCGTGGGTGACCGGGAGATCAACGGCTGTGACTTCATCCATCTCGACGAGAACGGGCTCATCGACGAATTCACGGTGATGGTGCGCCCGTTGTCGGGGGCCCAGGCCCTCGCGGCGGCCATGGGCGAGCAGTTCGAGCGGATCGCCGAGGAGGCGCGGGCCCGCTCGAACTGAGCGACACCTCAGGAGATCCGTTTCCCGCGTTCTCCCGGCGCTCGGGGCCGGTTCAGGGTTGGATGTCCCCATGACGTCCGCCGAGCACGACCGGCTGATGCGGGCCAACCAGGCGAACTGGGACGCCCGCACGCCCGTCCATCTCGCCAGCCGCTTCTACGGCCTCGACCAGGGCCTCGATCCCGAGCGCTGGTTCGCCCCGTTCGAGTGGGAGGACCTCGGCGAGCTGGCCGGGCGTGACGTGCTGCACCTGCAGTGCCACCTCGGCACGGAGACCATCGCCTTCGCCCGGCGCGGCGCCCGGGCCGTGGGTCTCGACTTCTCCGCGGCGTCCGTGGCGGCCGCCCAGGACATCGCGGCGAAGGCCGGCGCCGATGTGACGTACGTCCGGGCGAACGTGTACGACGCCGTCGAGGCCCTGGACGAGCGGCGGTTCGACGTCGTCTACACCGGCAAGGGCGCCCTGTGCTACCTCCCCGACCTGGGCCGGTGGGCGCAGACCGTCGGCCGGCTCCTGCGCCCGGGCGGCCGGCTGTACGTCGTCGAGTTCCATCCCCTGCTCAACGCGCTCGGACCGAAGCCCGCCCCGGGCGAGGGGCCTGAGCTGCTCCTGCGTCACGACTACCTGGGCGGCGCCGGGGCGGTGCACCGCAACGGGACCCACACCTACACCGACGGCCCGGCCGTCGAGGGCGCCACGGACAGTTACGAGTGGATGCACGGAATGGGCGAGGTCCTCAACGCGTTGACGGATGAAGGATTCGCCGTGCGGCGGCTGCGGGAAGGTGACGAACTTCCCTGGCCGCGCTGGCCGCAGATGGTCCGTACGGAGTCCGGCTGGTGGCGCCTGCCCGAGCCGCGGATCCCGTTGCTGTACGGGCTGCTGGCCACGCGCTGATCCAGCCCGCCGAGGTATCCGGCCCACATCCGCCGGTTTCAGTGGTACATTGCCAAGAGCACTCGTGCACGCCCCTCTCTCTGTGGGCGCCGGTGCCGGTTCCTCATCTCTCTCCCTCATTTCCAGCACCACGACGTGTTCGTCGTATCCGAGGTGCTGTTCCCCCGCCGCCCGGAAGCGCGCCACAGGCCCTCCCTTCGCGGCTCTCCCTCCCTCCCCTTCGCACGTCTCCTGCCTGCCGTCCGTGAAAGGACACCCACCACCATGACCACCACACTCGAAAACCCACCCGTACAGCAGCAGTCCCCCGCCCGGACCGTGTCCGGCGTCCTCGACATCGACGCGCACGGGAAGGGGCACCTGCGCGGCGAGAACTGCCTGCCCACACCCGCAGACGCCGTGGTCTCCCCGGCGCTGATCCGCCGGTACGGCCTGCGCAAGGGCGACCTCGTCGAGGGCGTGACCGGCGACCGGCGCGGCCTGACCGACGTCGCGCGGGTCGACGGCCGTACGCCCGGGGACCCGCGCGGCCGGCGCCACTTCCGGGACCTGACGCCGCTGCACCCGCACGAACGGCTGCGCCTCGAGCACCCGGCCGCCGGGCTGGCCGGACGCGTCGTCGACCTGATCGCCCCCGTCGGCAAGGGCCAGCGCGGGCTCCTCGTCGCCCCGCCCAAGACCGGCAAGACCGTCCTCCTCCAGCAGCTCGCCGCCGCCGTCACCGGCAACCATCCCGAGTGCCGGCTGATGATGCTGCTGCTCGACGAGCGGCCCGAGGAGGTCACGGACATGCGGCGCTGCGTGCAGGGCGAGGTGTACGCCTCGACCTTCGACCGCAGCGCCAAACAACACATCGCGCTCGCCGACCTGGTGATCGAGCGCGCAAAGCGGCTCGTCGAGGCCGGTGAGGACGTCGTCGTCCTCCTCGACTCGCTGACCCGGCTGTGCCGGGCGCACAACAACGCGGCCGCCTCCGGTGGCCGCATCCTCACCGGCGGCGTCGACGCGTCCGCGCTGACCGGGCCCAAGCGGTTCTTCGGCGCCGCCCGGTCGGCCGAGGAGGGCGGTTCCCTCACGATCCTCGCGACCGCCCTGGTGGAGACCGGCTCCCGGGCCGACGACTTCTACTTCGAGGAGCTGAAGAGCACCGGCAACATGGAGCTCCGTCTGAGCCGTGACCCGGCGTCGCGCCGCGTGTTCCCGGCCGTCGACATCACCCCCTCCGGCACCCGCCGCGAGGAACTCCTGCTGCGGCCGGCCGAGTTGGCGGCCGTCCACGGCCTGCGGCGCGTGCTGCGGGGCCGGGACGGGCAGGGCGGTCTGGAGACCCTCCTGGAGCGGATGCGCGAGACGCCGGACAACGCGACGTTCCTGCGGCGCGTCCAGCCGACGCTGCCCGGGGGCTGACGCGCGGAGATCAGCCATCCGGGTGCCGGCGCGCGCCGCGCGGCCCCGTCGTCGCCATGAGGAGCATGTCCGTTTTCTACTTTGATCGTATGATCATCGGATTCTCTTCCCGGGTGGCCGTGTCGGCCGGCACGCTCGGCTTGGCGGGGCTGCTGACGCTGATGCCTACGGCGATGGCCGACTCCGGCGGGGCGGAGCCCACTCCGCCGGGCGGGCCGAGGGCCGCGGCCCCGCACCCCTCGCTGCTGTACCGACCCGGCACCCAGGTCCGCCCGCGTACCGCAGTGGCGCGCCTCCCGGAGGTCTCCGCGCTGTCCTGGCTGGTGGCCGACGCCCGTACCGGAGAGGTGCTCGCCGCCCACAACGCGCATCGCAAGCTGCCTCCGGCCAGCACCCTGAAGACCCTGTTCGCCCTCACCGTGCTGCCCGGGCTGCCCGCCGGCGTCCGGCACACCGTCCGCGAGCGGGAGCTGCGGGGCATCGGTGCCGGCAGCAGCCTGGTCGGGGTCGCCGAGGGCCGGACGTACCGGATCTCCGATCTGTGGCGCGGTGTCTTCCTCAACTCGGGCAACGACGCCGTGCACGTCCTGGCCGAGCTCAACGGCGGCTGGCAGGTCACCGCCCGGCGGATGCAGGCCAAGGCCCGGTCCCTCGGCGCCCGCGACACCCACGTGGTGTCACCCGACGGCTACGACGCACCGGGCCAGGTGTCGTCGGCGTACGACCTGGCGGTGTTCGGCCGGGTGGGGCTGCGCAACCCGGACTTCGCCCGGTACTGCGCCACCGTCGAGGCCAGGTTCCCCGGGGGTGGCGACTTGTCGTACCCGATCCTCAACACCAACCGGCTGCTGAGCGGCGCCAAGGGGGTGAAGCCGTACCGGGGGCTGATCGGCATCAAGAACGGCTACACCAGCAAGGCGGGCAACACGCTCGTCGCCGCGGCGCGCCGGGACGGGCGCACCCTGGTCGTGACGGTGATGAACCCTCAGGACGGCGGCGGGTCCGCCGTGTACGAGGAGGCCCGTTCGCTGCTCGACTGGGGCTTCCTGTCGGCCGGGAGGGTCGAGGCGGTGGGCTCGCTCGGCACGCCGGGCACGTCCGCGCGGCCGGCCGCGACGACGCCGCCCGCGGTCGCGGCGGCCGTGCCCGAAGAGCACGGGTCCGTCTGGACGGAGGCGGGGATGATCGCGGGCGCCGCCGGTACGGGCGCGGCGGTCGTGGTGCTGGTGCTGCGGCTTCCGGTCCGCAGACCCCGGCGGAGCTGACCCACCGGCAGCCACAGCAGCAGGCCCAGGGTGATCCAGGCGTAGGTGTTGCTGCCCAGGAACCCGTCGACCCCGGACGCGTCGTCGAACCACAGCCACACCACGCTCGTGCACAGCACGGCGTACAGGGCGCCCGCCACCCGGAGGCGCCCCGCGCGGACCAGCACGGCGAAGGAGGGCAGCAGCCACACGAGATGGTGCACCCAGGTGATCGGGCTGACGAGACAGGCGGCGAGACCGGTCAGGGCGAACGCCGCCGTCCAGTCCCCCGCCGCGACCGCCCGGCGGGCCCGCACCGCCCACACGCCGAGGATCAGCAGCACCGCCAGGGCCCACACCGCGCGGTCCGGTTCGCCGAGCCGGGCCAGGATGCCCTGCACCGACTGGTTCGAGACGTAACCGAGGCGTCCCACACGGCCGGTGTCCCACAGCGCCTTTGTCCAGTAGAAGCGCGAGGTGTCCGGGTCCACCCAGGCGGCGAGGGCCGTGGCACCGAGGGCCACGGCCGTGGCGACGGCAGCCGCGCGCCGGCGTCCGGCCACCAGCAGCAGACCGATGAACAGCGCGGGCGTGAGTTTGATCGCCGCCGCGAGACCGATGCCGACGCCCGCCAGGCGGCCGCGCCCGGTGGCGAGCAGCGTCGCGTCGGTGAGGACGAGCGCCAGCAGCAACAAGTTGACCTGGCCGAAGCCGATGGTGTCACGGAGCGGTTCGAACAGGGCCAGCAGACAGGCGGTCAGCGCCCAGCCGAACCAGCCGTGACGCCGCCGATCCGGTCCGGCGAGCAGCCGCAGGATCACGGCCAGGGCCGCCAGGTTGAGCAGCAGGGCCACGGCGATCGCGGTGTGCAGCCCCAGCAGGGCCATCGGCAGCATGGCGACCGCGGCGAACGGCGGGTAGGTGAAGCCGTACGTCGTGCCGGGCACCCGGTAGTCGTAGAGACGGCCGCCGTGATGGACCCAGGAGTCGATGCTGCCGTAGTAGACGCGCAGGTCGAACCAGTCGCGCAGCAGCGGCACGGTCGCGGTGAAGACCGTCACCAGCGTGGCGAGGGCGAGCACCAGCAGCAGTCGGCCCCGGTCGGTGCGGGGCAGGGCCGGGGTCATGCCGCGCGTCCCAGCGCCGGAGCGAGGTCGGCTTGGCGTGCCTGCCACAGCACGACGACCGCGAGTGCGCCGCCGGAGACGGCCAGCACGAGTTGGCCCGTGTCCGCCGGGCCCCCGCTGGGGAGCACGCTCAGCGCGAGCACGCCGGTGACGGCGGCCGTGCGGTGGCGTACGGACGTACTCGGCGCGGCGGCGGCGATGAGAAACAGGCCCCACAGGGCGTACCAGGGACGGATCGCCGGCCCGAGCGCGGCCACCGCCGCCAGGGACAGGCCGAGCGCGTACACCGGCCTGAGGCGCAGCCGCAGCCAGATCAGCGCGATCGCGATCACGGCGGCCACGATGCCCAGCGCGTGCCAGGCGGGGACGGCCAGGGGCGCGAGATCGCTGCCGAGGTGCTCCAGCAGGGCCCGGGTGGCGCGGCCGAGGAGCGTGGTCAGGGCCCAGTTCCGGGGGGAGACGGGGGTGTTCAGGGCGCCGACCCAGCCGTATCCGGTGCCGGCCACGGCCGTGGCGGCGACGGTGGTCCCCGCCGCCGCCACGGTGGTCGTCACGAGGGCCTTCACCGGGCTGCGGCCCGCGCGCACCTGGAGGGCGACGACGGCGGCGAGGCCGAGCACGGCGGGCGCCTTGACCAGGGCGGCGAGAGCGACGAGTACGGCACCGAGGACCGGCCACCGGCCGAGCGCGGCGACCAGGCCGACGCCGAGCAGGCCGAGCATGACGGCGTCGTTGTGGGCGCCCGCGACCAGGTGCAGCAGGACGAGCGGGTTGAGGGCGCCCAGCCACAGCGCGGCGGACGGGTCGGCGCCGCTGTGCCGGGCGAGGCGGGGCAGTGCTGCCGCCATCAGGGCCACGCCGGCGAGGGCGACGAGCCGCATCCCGAACAGTCCGGCGGGCAGTTCGCCGCGGGTCAGACCCGACAGCGCCGCCGCGACGGCGAGGAACACCGGGCCGTACGGAGCGCCGGTGTGCCGCCAGAGCGGGGCGACCTCGTCGGCGAGCGGACCGCCGAGCCGGTCCGGCCCGTGCGCGTAGACGTCCAGGTGTGCCTGGACCATCGCCCCCTGGGCGAGGTAGCTGTAGACGTCGCGGCTGAACAGCGGCGGGGCGATGAGCAGCGGGGCCGCCCAGGTGGCGAGGACGAGCAGCAGGGAGCGGGGCCGCGGTGGTCTCGGCCCGCGGACCAGCCGGCCCAGCAGCAACCAGGCCGCGATCAGCAGGACGACGCCGAAGTACACACCGACCAGGCCGAGAGCGGCGCGGGCGGAGGCCGGGTGGAGAAGGTCCTCCACGGGCAGGGCACCGGCCGTCTCACCGCCCAGGGCGAGGCACGCGGTGCCGGCCAGGCCGAGTACCTGGCAGCGGCGGAGATCGACGGGGAAAGCCATGGCCAACACTCGGGCAGCGTGTCAACGGCGGATGGCCGAAAGGGGACGCGCCCCTCTCCGAAGGGCGGCCTGCTCGTGACCGGCCGGTGATCACCGGCCGATGAGTTCCCGCCGCGGTGGGAGTCCTACCGGCATCAGCGCACCGACGAACGGACGTGATCCCATGACCACCGCCGCCGCATACGCGAAGGTCAACGGCCTGGAGATGTACTACGAGCTGCACGGCCCCGACAACGGGCGGCGGCCCCTGGTGCTGCTGCACGGCGGGGTGCTCACGATCGGCCTGTCCTTCGGGGCCGTCCTGCCGGCCCTCGCGGCCACGCGCCGGGTCTTGGCTCCCGAGTTGCAGGGCCACGGGCACACCGCCGACATCGAGCGGGAGATGAGCGTGCCGGACCTCGCCTCGGACGTGGTCGGCCTGCTGGACGAGCTGGGCATCGGCCGGGCGGACTTCCTCGGCTTCAGCCTCGGCGGCCTCACCGCCCTGGAAGTGGGGGTGCGCCACCCCGAGCGCGTGGGGCGGCTGGTCCTCGCCGCCACGCACTACCGGCAGGACGGCTACTACGAGGAGGTCCGGGACCCCGAGTACGCCTCACCGCGGCTGCCGAGCCGGGCGGACTTCCAGGAAATGGCCGAGGCCTACGCGGCCGTCGCGCCGGATCCCGGCCACTTCGATGCCTTCATGGCCAAGTGCGGGACCGCGGCGCACGCCCCGCTGCCCTGGACCGCGGACGACCTGCGGGTCCTCGCGGCGCCCACGCTCCTGGTGCTCGGCGACACGGACTTCCTGCGCGTCGAGCACGCCGCCGAGATGCGGGACCTGATCCCCGACGCCCGGCTGGCGGTGCTGCCCGACACCACGCACATGGCGCTCATGAAGCGCGCGGATCTGCTGCTGCCGATGCTGGAGGAGTTCCTCGGCTGAGCGTTCCCGGACGGAATGGCACCCTGGTCAGAACACCGACAGACCCGTCAGGGTGGTGAAGCGGTCGAGCGCCGCCACGCCCGCCACCGAGTTGCCCCGCTCGTCCAGGCCCGGGCTCCACACGCACAGGGTGCAGTGGCCGGGTACGACCGCGATGATGCCGCCGCCCACGCCGCTCTTGCCGGGCAGGCCCACCCGGTAGGCGAAGTCGCCCGCCGCGTCGTAGGTGCCGCAGGTCAGCATGATCGCGTTGATCTGCTTGGCCTGGCTGAGGGTGAGCAGGCGGCTGCCGTCGGCGCGGATGCCGTGTCGGGCCAGGAAGCCCGTGGCGAGGGCGAGGTCGGCGCAGGACGCGGCGACCGAGCACTGCCGGAAGTACTGCTCCAGGAGCAACGGGACCGGGTTGTCGATGTTGCCGTACGACGCCATGAAGTGGCCGAGCGCGGCGTTGCGGTCGCCGTGGGCGGTCTCCGAGGCGGCGATGTCCTCGTCGAAGGCCAGGCCGGGGTTGCCGCTCTCCGCCCGCAGGAACGCCAGCAGTTCGCCCGAGGCGTCGCCGGTACGGGTGTGCAGCCGGTCGGTGACGACGAGGGCGCCCGCGTTGATGAACGGGTTGCGGGGGATGCCGTTCTCGTACTCCAGCTGGACCAGGGAGTTGAAGGGGTTGCCGGAAGGCTCGCGGCCCACGTGCTCCCACAGGGCGTCACCCTCGCGGGACAGGTCGAGGGCGAGGGTGAAGACCTTGGTGAGGGACTGTGCGGAGAACGGCTGCCGCCAGTCCCCCACCCCGTACACCGTGCCGTCGAGGTCGGCGACGGCCATGCCGAAGCGGCGCGGGTCGCAGGCGGCGAGCGCCGGGATGTAGTCGGCGGGCCTGCCGCGGCCGGGGGTCCGCTCCATCTCCTCGGCGATGCGCTCCAGGACCGGCTGGAAGGTCGTCGTCGACGTCATGATCGCCATTGTCCCTCCGCCGGTCCCGGTGCGCTCTCGTGGGTCAGACCAGGGCCTGGCCGCTGCCTGCCAGGACCTCGGGGCGCAGCAGGCCGGCGAGTGTCTCGGCGGGGAGCAGGCCCTTCTCCAGGACCAGTTCGGCCACGCCCCGGCCGGTGGCGAGGGCCTCCTTGGCGATGTCGGTGGCGGCCGTGTAGCCGATGTGCGGGTTGAGAGCGGTGACCAGGCCGATGGAGTTCTCGACGCTCGTGCGCAACGCCTCGGTGTTGGCGGTGATGCCGGAGACGCAGCGCTCGGCCAGGGTCAGGCACGCGCTCTGCAGATGCGTGATGGACTCCGACAGGGAGTGGAGGATGATCGGCTCGAAGGCGTTGAGCTGGAGCTGACCGGCCTCGGCGGCCATGGTGATGGTGACGTCGTTGCCGATGACCTCGAAGGCGACCTGGTTGACGACCTCGGGTATCACCGGGTTGACCTTGCCCGGCATGATGGACGAACCGGCCTGCACGGGCGGCAGGTTGATCTCGCCCAGGCCGGCGCGCGGCCCGGAGGACAGCAGCCGCAGGTCGTTGCAGCTCTTGGAGAGCTTGACCGCGATGCGCTTGAGCACGCCGGACATCTGCACGAAGGCGCCGCAGTCCTGGGTCGCCTCGACCAGGTTGGCCGCCGTCACCAGGGGCAGCCCCGTGATGGCCGCGAGGTGGCGGCGGGCGGCCTCGGCGTACCCGGCGGGCGCGTTGAGGCCGGTGCCGATCGCGGTCGCGCCGAGGTTGATCTCGTGGATCAGCTGGACGGCCTCGGCGAGCCGGGCCCGGTCCTCGTCCAGCATGACGGCGTACGCGGAGAACTCCTGACCCAGGGTCATGGGCACCGCGTCCTGCAACTGGGTGCGGCCCATCTTGAGCACGTCGCGGAACTCGACGGCCTTGTGGGCGAACGTGTCCTGCAGCACGGACATCGCGTCGAGCAGCCCGCGCACCGCGAACACCGTCGCGATCTTGACGGCGGTCGGGTAGACGTCGTTGGTGGACTGGCCGAGATTGACGTCCTCGTTGGGGTGCAGGAACCCGTACGCGCCCTTGTCGTGGCCCAGCAGTTCCAGCGCCCGGTTCGCCACGACCTCGTTGGCGTTCATGTTGGTGGAGGTGCCGGCGCCGCCCTGGACGACGTCCACGACGAACTGGTCGTGCAGCTTGCCGTCGCGGATCTCCCGGCAGGCCTCGACGATGGCGGCGGCCTTCTTCGGGTCCAGCAGGCCGAGTTCCTCGTTGGCGAGGGCGGCGGCCTCCTTGACGGCGGCGAGGGCGTCGATCAGGTGCGGGTAGGCGGAGATGGGCATGCCCGTGATGGGGAAGTTCTCCGTGGCCCGCAGGGTGTGCACACCCCAGTACGCCTCGGCGGGAACGTCGCGGTCACCGAGCAGATCGTGCTCGGAGCGGGTGGCGGCGGTCATGACGGTGAGGGTCCTCTTTCTGAGGGAAGTGAGGGTGATACGCGCCCCGTCAGGGGCGCGGGGAACTGCGCGACCGGCCACATGCGCCTCGCAGCCGCCGGACGGCAGGATCCGGCACATCGTCAGGCGCGGGCAGCACCGGCAAGCGGCTCCAGCGAACGAACGGGCCGCACCCGCCCGACCTCCCGGCCACCGCCCAGCAGCGGCTCGCCCTGGAACTCGGTGAGCAGTTCCGGGTCGACGCCCGCCCAGGCCAGCGCCGCAGCGGCCACCGGCACACGAGCCCGGTTCGCACCATCCGCGATCTTCACCGCAACAGCTCGCCCATCGGCCAGCGCGGCCACCTGCACGCCCTCGAAACCGTCCTTGGACAACAGCCCCGGCACGGCCCGCATCAGCGCGGCGACGTCCCGCCCGGATCCGGAGGCCATCTCCGCGTGCTCGCGCATGGCGTCGGCGACCCGGGCCTCGGGCGTGCCCGGCGCGGCCGTGGCGATCCGGGCGGTGGCCCGGGCGAGGCCGTGCAGGGAGACGGAGAACAGGGGCGCGCCGCAGCCGTCGACGGTGACCCGGGCGATGCGCTGCCCGGTGAGGTCCTCGACGATCTCGGCGATGGCCTGCTGGAGGGGGTGGCCGGGGTCGAGGTAGTTCTCCAGGGGCCAGCCGTTGAGGGCGCAGGTGTAGAGCATCGCCGCGTGCTTGCCGGAGCAGTTCTGGGCGAGCCGTGAGGGCAGCCGGCCCTCGCGCACCCAGGCGTCCCGGACGACCGGGTCGAACGGCAGGTCCGGGACGTTGCGCAGGTGGTCCTCGGTGAGTCCGGCGAGTTCGAGGATGCGCCGGGTGCCGGCGAGGTGGCGTTCCTCGCCGGAGTGGCTGGCCGCCGTCAGGGACAGCAGCTCGCCGTCGAGCGGCAGCCCGGCCCGGGCCATGGCCACGGCCTGGACGGGCTTGATCGCGGAGCGCGGGTAGAAGGCGGCCTCGATGTCTCCGATCTGGAGCCGGACCTCTCCGTCGGCGTCGAGGACGACGACGGAGCCGTAGTGGATGCCTTCGACGATTCCGTCGCGGATGAGGTGGGCGACGGGGGCGTGGACGGGTTCACGGACAAGGGGTGCGTCCGCGAGTGAACTGCTGAACATCACTGCCTGCTTCTCGTGGAGCGGCGCGTTCCTCACGCGTCGGTTCCGGTGGTGGACTTGCGTGCGATACGGCCGCGGATGCCGAACCATCCGACGACCAGGGCTCCGACGATCAGCGGCAGGCAGAGCACGGTGGTGCGTCCCGCGCCGCCGTCGGCGTACATGAGGACCAGGACGGAGGCGAGGAAGGCCAGCGTCACGACCTCGGTCCAGGGGGAGCCCGGGAGCCGGTAGCCCGGGCGGGTCAGCTCGCCCTTCTGGGTCTTCTGCCAGAAGAGGAGGTGACAGACCATGATCATGCCCCAGGTGGCGAGGATGCCGATCGCGGCGAAGTTCAGCACGATCTCGAACGCCTCGGCGGGCACGACGAAGTTGAGTCCGACGCCCAGGACGCAGATGCCGCTGGTGAGCAGGATGCCGCCGTAGGGGACCTGGCTGCGGCTCATCACGGAGGTGAACCTGGGCGCGGATCCGGCCATGGCCATGGAGCGCAGGATGCGGCCGGTGGAGTAGAGGCCGGAGTTGAGGGAGGACATGGCGGCCGTGAGGACGACGAGGTTCATCACGCCGCCGGCCGCCGGGACGCCGATGTTGGACAGCACCGTCACGAAGGGGCTCTCGCCGGCGGTGTACTTGTTCCACGGCAGCAGCATCGACAGCAGCACGACCGAGCCGACGTAGAACACGCCGACGCGCCACATGATCGAGTTGATCGCCTTCGGCATGATCTTCTCGGGGTTCTCGGTCTCACCGGCGGCGACGCCGACCAGCTCGACGGAGGCGTAGGCGAAGACGACGCCCTGGACGATCAGCAGCATGGGCAGCAGGCCGTGCGGGAAGACGCCGCCGCTGTCGCCGATCAGGGACGGGCCGGGGGTGTGGCCGTCGACGGGGTGCTGGGTGACCAGCAGGAAGATGCCGATGCACATGAAGACGAGCAGCGCGCCGACCTTGACGATCGCGAACCAGAACTCCAGCTCGCCGAAGATCTTCACCGAGATCAGGTTGACGGTGAGGACGACCGCCAGGGCGATCAGCGCGATCACCCACTGGGGTATGTCGGAGAACATGCCCCAGTAGTGGGTGTAGGTGGCGACGGCGGTGATGTCGGCGATGCCGGTGGTCGCCCAGTTGAGGAAGTACATCCAGCCGGCGGTGTAGGCGCCCTTCTCCCCCATGAACTCGCGTGCGTAGGAGACGAAGGCGCCGGAGGAGGGCCGGTACAGCACGAGTTCGCCGAGGGCGCGCACGACGAGGAAGGCGAAGAGGCCGCAGACCGCGTAGGCGATGAAGAGGGAGGGGCCGGCGTCGGCGAGGCGTCCGCCCGCGCCGAGGAAGAGGCCGGTGCCGATGGCTCCGCCGATGGCGATCATGTTGACGTGCCGGGACTTCAGGGACTTGCTGTAGCCCTCGTCTCCGGCATCGACATGGACGGAACGTTTCTGCACCTCATTGTGCAGGGACTGCTCACTCACGCCTCGGGTCCGCCTTCCGTGGGGGTGTCCGTGCGCGATGAACGCACGATGTCGGTGAGGGTCGTCTCGACGCGGTCGAGATGGTGGGCCATGGCCTCCACCGCGTCGTTCTCGGAACCGTCGATCAGCGCCTCGACGATCGCCCGGTGCTCGCGGTTGGACTGCTCGCGGCGGCCGCCCAGCTCGTTGAGGAAGGCCGACTGGCGGGCCAGCGCGTCCCGGATCTCCTCGATGACCCGGCGGAAGACCGGGTTCTGGGCGGCCTCGGCCACGGCGAGATGGAACAGCGTGTCCATGGCGACCCACGCGGTGGTGTCCGTCTCCCGCTCCATCCGGTCCAGCAGGTGGGCCAGGTGGTCGAGGTTCTCCGGGGTGCGGCGCCGGGCCGCGTACCCGGCGACCGGGATCTCGACGTGGCGGCGCACCTCCAGCAGGTCGCTGGCCGCGTAGTCCCCGAAGGTGGGGTCCTCGACGGTGCTGGCGACGACGAAGGTGCCCTTGCCGGTCCTGGACACCGTCAGACCCATGGTCTGCAGTGCCCGCAGCGCCTCGCGCAGCACCGGCCGCGAGACCTCGAGGGTGCGGCACAGTTCCGCCTCGGAGGGGAGCTTGTCGCCGATGGCGTACTCGCCCCGTTCGATGGCGCCGCGCAGGTTCGCCAGCACCGCTTCCATGGCACTGACGCGCCGCACGGGCTGTCCGGCTGTCCGGCTGTCTGACAGGTTCACGGGAGTGATACTCCGGCCGACGGAAGCTGCTGTCAAGGGGTGGCCCCCAAGGAGCGCGGGGAACTGCGCGACTAGCCACGATGGCGCCGCAGACAGCCGACGGCGCCTCCCGGCAGACCACTCAACCGTTCAGCACACCCGCTCCGAGCAGCCCGAACAGCAGCACGCCCACCACGATCCGGTAGATCACGAACGCGTTGAACGAGTGCTTGGCGACGAACTTCAGCAGCCAGGCGATGGAGGCGTACGCCACGACGAAGGAGACGACCGTGCCGACGGCGAGCGGGGCGGCGCCCACCCCGGTGCCCAGGGCGTCCTTGAGCTCGTAGAGGCCGGCGCCGGTCAGGGCGGGGATGCCGAGGAAGAAGGAGAGGCGGGTGGCGGCGACGCGGTCCAGGTCGAGGATGAGCGCGGTGGACATGGTGGCGCCGGAGCGGGAGAAGCCGGGGAAGAGCAGGGCGAGGATCTGGGAGCTGCCGACCAGCATCGCGTCCTTGAACGAGGTGTCGTCCTCGCCGCGCTTGTGCCGGCCCATCTGGTCCGCCGCCCACATCACGCCGCTACCGACGATCAGCGAGCCGGCGACGACCCACAGCGAGGCGAGCGGGCCCTCGATGAGCGGCTTGGCGGCCAGTCCCACGGCGACGATCGGGATGGTCGCGTAGATGACCCACCAGGCGAACTTGTAGTCGTGGTGGTACCGCTCCTCGCGGTCGCGCAGGCCCCTCCCCCAGGCGGAGACGATCCGCACGATGTCCTTGAAGAAGTACACGAGCACCGCGGCGATCGCGCCGACCTGGATGACGGCCGAGAACCCGACCACCGCGTCCTCGTCGACGGGGATCCCCATCAGTCCCTCGACGATCTTCAGATGCCCGGTGGAGGAGACGGGCAGGAACTCGGTCACCCCCTCGACGGCTCCGAGGACGACGGCCTGACCGACGCTGATGACGCTCATGGGATCCAGTTCTTTTCGGGGGCGGGAGCGGAGGGGACCGTCTTACTACACCCGGACGAGAACGGATCTCATGGACGCGCCTCACAGACGCGCCAGTGCCACCCCCGCGAAGGCCGCGGCGACACCGGCCGTCACACTGACCGCGACATTGAGCGCGGCCTGCAGACGCGCCCCGGTCTCCGCCAGCCGCAGCGTCTCGTAGGAGAACGTCGAGTAGGTCGTCAGGGCCCCGCACAGGCCGGTGCCGAGCAGCAGCTGGAGGTGGGTGGCGGCTCCGGTGAGCAGGCCGAGCACCAGGGAGCCGGTGACGTTCACCGTGAAGGTGCCCCAGGGGAAGACCGAGTCGTGCCGCGCCTGGACCGCCCGGTCGGTGAGATAGCGCAGCGGGGCGCCGACCAGGGCGCCGCCGACGACCAGCAGCCAGTTCACAACGAGTTCTTACCCTTCGGGTGCGTTGCGCCGGGCGGGTCGTCCCGCTCGGCGTACCGGATGACCTCGCAGTCGTCGAGGGTCACCAGCCCTTCGGGGAGCAGTTCGTCGAGCTGCGGCAGGAACGCGCGGACACGTGGCTCGGTGTCGACGATCACCACGGCGATCGGCAGGTCCTCGCTCAGGGACAGCAGCCGCGAGGTGTGGATCAGGGAGGAGGCGCCGAAGCCCTCGATGCCGCGGAAGACGCTGGCCCCCGCGAGTCCCGCCGCGTGGGCGCGGTGGACGATCTCCGCGTAGAGGGGCTTGTGGTGCCAGGTGTCGCGCTCGCCGACGAAAACGGTCAGGCGCAGGGCCCTGCCGGTCAGCCTCGTCATCGTCGCCTCGCTTTCAGGACGCGGCGGGTCGTCCCGGCCGCGAGCCACACCGCCGTGAGCGCCGCGAGCGGGGTCGCGGCGAGGTAGGCCAGCCCGGTGCCGGGACGGCCGCCGTCGATGAGTTTCTGGATGTCGACGGCGTATGTCGAGAAGGTGGTGAAGCCGCCCAGGACTCCGGTGCCGAAGAAGGGCCGGACCAGGGGGTGGGCGGTCCGGATCTCGGTGATGACGACCATGAACATGCCGATCACGGCGCAGCCGGCGATATTGATCCCGAGGGTCGTCCAGGGGAATCCGCCCGGGGATGTGGGCCACCAGAGGGAGGCCGCGTACCGGGCGGTCGCGCCCACTCCCCCGCCGAGCGAGACGACCGCGACGACGGGCGCCTGGGCACGCCAGGGCGACGGGTGGCGGGTGGTCGCCGCGACGCGGAGGCTTTCCGGGGATGTCATGGGCTGGTTCGTCTCCTACTCGCCGGGGCCCGGGGTCGTACGGGCGCGTGCCGTCGCAAGTAGGGACCGTTGGCGGCGTCCTTGCCGCGGTTCGGGTACGGCGGGCCCCACCGCCGCGCCGCGACGGGGTCGCGGCCGGAGTTCAGGTTAACCCCGGGGCGGGGCGGGGTCACTCCGAGGCGGGTGGTTCGCAGACCGCCATACCCGCGGTGCGGGCCACTTCGCCGCGGGCGGCTCGCAGACCGCCACGCCCCGTTCCCAGATGCTGCCGAGGATCAGGTGGCCGCCCGCTTCGCAGACGCTGGTGGGCATGCGGTAGCCGGAGCGGCGTCGGGCGAGGTGGTGCACGACGCGGCCCTCGTCGTCGAAGGCCTGGACGGCGATCGCGCCGGTGGGCCGGAACGGGGCGCGTACGGCCAGGCGCGCGGCGGCGGCGCGGACGCCGGGCGCGCCGCGGTGGAACAGGTCGAGGGCCGGGACGCGGGGCCCGGCGAGCGCGACCCAGATCGGTCCGTCGGGCGCGCCGCGCCAGAGGTTGTCGGGCATGCCCGGGAGGTTCTCGGCGAACGGTTCGCTCCGCCCGGCCTTCGGCCCGGTGAGCCAGAGGCGCAGCAGCCGGCAGGCACCGGTCTCGGCGACGACGAGGAAGGACTCGTCCGCGCCGACGGCGATGCCGTTGGCGAACTGCAGGCCGTCCAGCACCACCTCGGGTGCGACGCCGCCGGGGGCGAGCCGCAGCAGCCGTCCCGTACCGGTGTGTTCGACGATGTCGCCGATCCACTGCTCCAGCGGGTAACGGCGGCTGGACACGGTGAAGTAGACGCTGCCGTCGGAGAGGGCCACGGCGTTGCTGCAGAAGCGCAGTGGTTCCCCCGCCACCGAGTCGGCGAGGATCCGGACCGTGCCGTCGCCGGTGTCGACGCGCAGGAGTCCGCGTTCGGCGTCGCACACCAGCAGGTCGCCGTCCGGGAGGAGTTCGAGCCCGAGCGGCCTGCCGCCGGTCTCGGCGACCACCTCGACGCGGGCCGCGACCGGGTCGGCGAGGGCGTCGAGGCGCAGGATGCGGCCGTCCGCGACGCCGGTCAGGACACGGCCGCGCGGGTCGGCGACCACGTCCTCGGGGCCGGGGCCCACGGCGACGTAGTGGCGGGGTACGAGTGCCGTGGGACGGTCCATTGCGCGTGTGTCCTTCACCATCGGGGGCGATACCGGTGTACCGGGTCGCCTACCAGCCCTTCTCAAACATCCGGGCGACTTCCGCGATCCGTATGTCGTCGCGGTGGTAGCGCACACGGCCCGCGGACCTGCTGGTGCGCAGCATGCCGGTCGCCTCCAGCAGCCGCAGATGGGTGACGGCGACCGGGCGCGGCATCGAGAACCGCTCGGCGACGGCGTCCGCGGTGACACCGTCCGCCGCGGGACCGGGTTCCTTCAGCCAGGCCAGGATGCGCAGCCGCGTCTCGTCCGTGGGTGTCCTCAGCATGTCGTGCCCCTGCCTCGCGGCTTCGCCCTCTCACCGCGTCTTCCCACTGTCTCGCAGCCGACGCCGCCGCGTCCGTGCTTCGGCAGCGTTGACCGATATCGAACTTCCCCGCTGGGGAGCGGAGTTCGGACAGACGAGCGAGGAGAGGGCGGGGCCCGGGAAGCCGGGCGGCCCCACCCCCGGTGGACTCAGCGGTGCCGGAACCAGGACATCGAAGAGAGCGCCCGGTCGTCGTAGCCGAACAGCGCCTGGTTCTCCCAGGCGTTGCCGGACGCCGCGTCGGTCGGGTCCCAGCCGTTGCCGCCGACCGCGGTCCAGGTCGCCTCCCAGTAGAAGGCGCCGAGCCCGCGGCCGTTCGGGACGGCCTCCACGATGCTCATCATGTCGTTCATCCACCGCGTCTGACCGGCCACGCTCGCCGGGTAGCCGGCGACGAGTTCGTCGCTGGTGTCGATGATGTTCGGGTGCGCGTCCTCGCTGTCCAGGCGGAACGGGTAGGCGGTCTCGGCGACGAAGACCGGCTTGCCGTAGCGGGCGGACGCGTCGTCGAGGGTCGTCTGGAAGTCGGCCAGTGTGCCGTGCCAGTAGCCGTAGAACGACAGGCCGATCGCGTCGAACTTCACGCCGTGGGAGCGGGCGCTGTCGAACCACCAGCGGGTGCCCTCCAGGTCACCGCCCTCGGCGAGGTGCAGGGCCACGGTGGTGGCGGAGCTGACCGCCTTGACGGCGTCGTAGCCGGAGTTGAGCAGACCGGCCAGCTGCGTCCAGTTGGAGGTGGATCCCTCGTTCCAGAGCATGCCGCCGTTGATCTCGTTGCCGACCTGGACCATGTCGGCGGCGGTGCCCTGCGCCTTGAGGGCGTTCAGCACGTCGTACGTGTGGTGGTACACGTCCGTCTTCAGTTGGCCGTAACCGTGTCCGGACCAGGCGGCGGGTTTGTCCTGGCGTCCCGGGTCGGCCCAGAAGTCCGAGTAGTGGAAGTCGACCAGCAGCTTCATGCCCTGTGCCTTGACGCGCTTGGCCGTGGCCAGGACGCGGGCCTTGTCGTTGTAGCCGTCGGCCGGGTTCACCCAGACCTTGAGACGCGCGTAGTTCATGCCGTTCGACTTGAGGACGGCCAGGGGGTCGGCGGCGGTGCCCGAGCTGTTGCGGTAGACGCCGCCCTTGGCCTCGCTCTTGGCCAGCGACGAGACGTCGGCACCCTTGATCGACGTACCGGATGTACCGGACGTGAAGGTCAGGTCGTCGACGTTGATCCAGTTGCCCGCGTTCGCGTCGCTGTTGACGCTGATCGTGCACTGACCGGCGGTCACCTGGACCGGCACGACGATCCGGAGCCAGCCGCTTGCCGAGACCGGCAGGTCGGTGCGCTGTTCGGCGCCGCCGCAGTTCCTCAGCGCGAGGTACGCCGACTTCTGCCCGCCGCCGGAGCGGACCCAGGCGGTGAGCCGGTAGTTCCCGTTGGTGAGTCCGGACAGGTACTGGTACGTCTCCACCTTGTAGGCCGACGAGGACCAGTGGCTGAGGCGGTGGCTGCCGGAGTGGCCGCCGGACTCGGCGAACGAGGCGCCGGTGTCGCCGTATTCGGACCAGCCGCTCGGGATCGCGGCGCCCGCACCGTCGGCTTCGAAGCCGCCGTTGGCCAGGGTGCTCGCGGCGTGGGCGGTGCCGGCGGGCAGGGCGGTGAGGGCGAGGCCCGCGGCGAGCGGGAGCAGCAGGGCCCTGAGGGTGCGTCTGGGATGGAACATCGTCGTCCGTCGTCCCTTCGACGTGGCGGTGGGGAGGTGCTCCTCACCCGGGGACAGGTGAGGGCCCTTCGCCCGCGGCTCGTGGCACGCGGGGGCGGAGGGAGTGGGTTCAGCCGTCCAGCCGGACGACCCGGACGGCTCCGGCCGGGACGGCCAGGCGGCCCGTGGCGGGTTCACCGGTCAGCAGCTCGGTGCCGGCGGCCTCCAGCGGCACCTTGACGTCCGAGCCGGTGTGGTTGACCGCGAACAAGTAGGTGCCCGACGCGCCCGTGCGCCGGACCACTTCGACGTCCCGGGGCAGATCGCGCGGGGCGAGCCGCGCGTCCTCGCCCGCCCGGCCGAGCAGCGCGTCGAGGCCGTCGGCGCCGAGCCGGGTGGAGACGTACCAGGCGGTGCCCTCGCCCAGACGGTGCCGGGTGACGGCGGGCAGACCGGCGGTGAGGCCGTCGGCGTAGGTCAGGACGGTCTGCGCGCCGCGCGGCACCACGAACTCCGTCCACACGTCGGCGGCCAGCTCGGTCCCGTCCGGGCCGGTGACGCGCACTCGTTCTCCGGGCAGCAGCGGGGAGAACTCCTCGACGGTGAGGCCGAGGACGTCCCGCAGCGGGCCCGGGTAGGCGCCCTCGTGGACGGCGTCGTGCTCGTCGACGATGCCGGAGAAGTACGAGACGACGAGCGTGCCGCCGTTCTCGACGTACGCCGTCAGGTTGCGCCCGGCCGCCTCCGTCATGAGGTACAGGGCCGGTACGACGACAAGGGGATACCTCGACAAGTCGGCTTCCGGGTGGGCGAAGTCGACGGTGAGGTGGCGGTCGTAGAGGGCCTCGTAGAAGGCGTCGGCGCGCTCGCGGGCGTCGTGGTCGACACTGGGGCGCCAGTCGAGGTTCTGCGCCCACCAGGAGTGCCAGTCCCACAGCACGGCCACGTCGGCCTCGGTGCGGGTGCCGCGGATCTCGCTCAACGCCTCGACGGACGCGCCCAGTTCGACGACCTCGCGCCACACGCGGGTGTCGGTGCCGCCGTGCGGGACCATCGCCGAGTGGAACTTCTCGGCGCCGCGCCGGGACTGGCGCCACTGGAAGAACAGGGCGCCCTCGGAGCCGCGCGCCACATGGGCGAGGGAGTTGCGGGCCATCTGGCCGGGGGCCTTGGCGGGGTTGCGGAGCTGCCAGTTGACGCCCGAGGTGGAGTGCTCCAGCAGCAGCCAGGGGGCGCCGCCCGCGACGGACCGGGTGAGGTCCGCGGCCATCGCCAGGTTGACGTGGGTGCGGCGGCCGTCGGTGATCAGGTAGTGGTCGTTGGTGACGAGGTCGACCTCGCGGCCCCAGGCCCAGTAGTCGACGGAGTCGCACTGGCTCAGCGCCGTCATGAAGTTGGTGGTGACCGGGACGCCCGGCGAGAGGCGGTGCAGGATGTCCCGTTCCGTGCGGAAGTTCTCGCGCATGGTGGCGTCGGCGAACCGCTTGTAGTCCAGCGCCTGGGCGGGGTTGACGGCCGCGGGGGTGAGCCGGGGCGGATTGATGTCCTCGAGGTCGCCGTAGCGCTGGCCCCAGAAGGCCGTGCCCCAGGCCTCGTTGACCGCGTCGACCGTGCCGTACGTGGTCGCCAGCCAGCGGCGGAAGTGGGCGGCGCAGGACGCGCAGTAGCAGGCGGAGACGGGGACGCCGTACTCGTTGTGGACGTGCCACATCGCCAGCGCCGGGTGGTCGCCGTAGCGTTCGGCGAGCTTCCGCGTGATGGAGGCCGCGGCCTCGCGGTAGTCGGCGTTGCTGTGGCAGATGGCCGCCCGGGAGCCGAACTCGTAACGCACGCCCTCGGCGGTCACCGGCAGCGCCTCGGGGTGGGCCCGGTAGAACCAGACGGGCGGTACGACGGTGGGGGTGCCGAGGTCGACGCGGATGCCGTGCTCGTGCAGCAGGTCCAGGAGCCGGTCGAGCCAGCCGAAGTCGTAGCGCCCCGGTGCGGGCTCCAGCAGGGCCCAGGAGAAGATCCCGACGCTCACCAGGGTGACGCCGGCCTCCCGCATCAGCCGGACGTCCTCCTGCCAGACGCTTTCCGGCCACTGCTCGGGGTTGTAGTCCCCGCCGAAGGCGAGCCTGGTGAGGCCCCTGGGGGTGGTCTCCGGCATGGATGGTCTCCCGGTCGTCGAAAAGTGGGAACGTGCACACACGCCGGGTGCGGCGCGGAGGCCAACATAACCTCACAGCAACAACCATTGACAAGAGTCCAGGATGTTTCTCTACTGTGAACGCTCACAGAAGCGTGGCAGGTCCTCGCAGCGCGCGAGGACCCCAGGTCAGGGGAGAGATCCATGCCGTACACGAAGCGCCGCCGCCTGGTGAGAACCGCCGTCGCCATCGCCCTCGGTGCCACCACCCTCGCCGCCTGCGGCTCGGAATCCGCGGACGGCGAGACCGAGTCGGGGCCGGCCTCGCTGACGTACTGGACCTGGACGCCCGGCATGGACAAGGTCGTGGACCTGTGGAACAAGGGGCCGGGCAAGAAGGACCAGATCACCGTCACGGTGAAGAAGCAGGCGTCCGGTGACACGCTGGTCACCAAGATCCTCACCGCGCACAAGGCCGGCAAGGCACCCGACCTGGTGCAGGCCGAGTACCAGGCGCTGCCCACACTGGTCAGCAACGACGCGCTCGCGGACATCTCGAAGAACGTCGGCGGGGCCGAGGACAAGTTCGCCGACGGCGTCTGGCAGCAGACCACGCTCGGCACCGACGCGGTCTACGCGGTCCCGCAGGACATCGGGCCGATGATGTTCTACTACCGCGAGGACCTGTTCAAGCAGTACGGCCTGACGGTGCCGACGACCTGGGACGAATTCGCCGAGACCGCCCGCAAGCTGAAGAAGGCCGCCCCCGGCAAGGACCTCACCACCTTCTCCGCCAATGACTCCGGCCTCTTCGCGGGCCTCGCCCAGCAGGCCGGCGCCCAGTGGTGGACGACCTCCGGCGACCGGTGGAAGGTCTCCATCGACGACGCGGCCACACAGAAGGTCGCGAAGTTCTGGGGCGGCCTGGTGAAGGAGGGCGCCATCGACAACCAGCCGATGTACACCCCGGCCTGGAACAAGGCGCTCAACACCGGCAAGCAGATCGCCTGGGTCAGCGCCGTGTGGGCACCGGGCACGCTGACCACCGCCGCCCCCGACACCAAGGGCAAGTGGGCCATGGCCCCGCTCCCCCAGTGGTCCGCGAGCGAGAACCGCACCGGCAGCTGGGGCGGCTCCTCCACCGCCGTCACCACCGACTCCAAGCACCAGACGGCCGCCGCGAAGTTCGCCACCTGGCTGAACACCGACAGCGAGGCCCTCAACGCGCTGGCGAAGGAGAGCGGCATCTACCCGGCCGCCACCAACGCCCAGACCAGCGGCGCCTTCCTCAAGCCGCCGGCCTACTTCTCCCACCAGGCCGACTTCTACCGCAAGGCCGCCGACATCGCCGAGACCACCGCGCCCTCCGCGTGGGGCCCGAACGTCAACGTCGCCTACACCACGTTCAAGGACGCCTTCGGCGCCGCCGCGAAGAACAAGTCCGACTTCGGCGCCGCCCTGGACGAGATGCAGGCCGACACCGTCGCCGACATGAAGAAGCAGGGCTTCGAGGTCGCTCCGTGAAGAGCACGGCCCGCCGGCAGTCGTACGGGGTGAAGGGCGCCCCGTACGCCCACCCGGCTCCCGCCACCACCCTCGAACGAGCGCGAAGCGCCCCCTATTTCTTCCTCCTCCCGGCCACCCTCCTCTTCGCCCTGTTCTTCGCCCTGCCCATCGGCTACGCGCTCTGGCTCAGCTTCCGCAAGGTCAAGGTCTCGGGCCTCGGCCTCGGCTCCGGCGCCCGCAGGGAGGTCTGGGCCGGTCTGGAGAACTACACCGACGCCCTCTCCGACAGCGAACTGCTGCACGGCGCCCTGCGCGTGCTCGGCTACGGGTGCATCGTCGTGCCCGTCATGCTCGGCCTCGCCCTGCTGTTCGCGTTGATGCTCGACTCGGAGAAGGTGCGGCTCGCGCCCGTCACCCGGCTCGCGATCTTCCTGCCGTACGCCATCCCCGGCGTGGTGGCCGCCCTGCTCTGGGGCTTCCTCTACCTGCCGGACGTCAGCCCCTTCTACTTCGTGCTCGACAAGCTCGGGATGCCCCAGCCGGACCTGCTGGACGGCGGGCCGCTGTACCTCGCCCTGTCGAACATCGCGGTGTGGGGCGGCACGGGCTTCAACATGATCGTCATCTACACCTCGCTCCGGGCGATCCCGGCGGAGGTGTACGAGGCCGCGAAGCTGGACGGCGCCACCCCGACGCAGATCGCGCTGCGGATCAAGATCCCGATGGTCGCGCCCTCACTGGTGCTGACCTGCTTCTTCTCGATCATCGCGACGCTCCAGATGTTCAACGAGCCGACCACCCTCAAGCCGCTCACCAACTCCGTGTCCACGACGTGGAGTCCGCTGATGAAGGTGTACCGGGACGCCTTCGGCGAAGGTGACATCTACGGAGCCGCGGCGCAGGCCGTGATCATCGCCTTCGCCACGCTCCTCCTCTCGTTCGGCTTCTTGCGGGCCGTGAACCGTCGCCAGAAGCAGGAGGCCGCCCGATGAGCTCCCTCGCCGTCCCCCAGGCCGAGCCGAGAGCGGACAGCGCGCCCGGCACGGCCCAGGACCGCCGCCCACCGCTGCGCCGCCGGATCGCCCTGGTTCCCACGGTCACCCTGCTGCTGGGCGCGCTGTACTGCCTGCTGCCGGTCGCCTGGGTGGTCATCGCCGCCACCAAGTCCGGGCGTGAGCTGTTCTCCACCTTCACGTTCCTGCCGGGCACCGGCTTCGCCGACAACGTCCGGGACCTGACCGCCTACCGCGACGGCGTCTACTGGCAGTGGATGGCCAACTCCGCCCTGTACGCCGGACTCGGTGCCCTGCTGTCGACGTGCGTGTCGGCGGTCAGCGGCTACGCACTCGCGACCTACCGTTTCCGCGGTCGCGAGACGATCTTCAACGTGCTGCTCGCGGGTGTGCTGATGCCGCCGGTGATCCTGGCCGTCCCGCAGTACCTGCTGCTGGCGAAGGCCGACCTCACCGACTCCTACCTGTCCGTCCTGCTGCCGCAGATCCTCTTCCCGTACGGCGTCTACCTCGCACGGATCTACGCCGCCGCCGCGGTGCCGGCCGACGTGGTCGAGGCGGGACGCATGGACGGGGCGAGCGAGTGGCGGATCTTCACCCGGATCGCGCTGCCGATGATGATCCCCGGGATGGTGACGGTGTTCCTGTTCCAGTTCGTGGCGATCTGGAACAACTTCCTGCTCCCGTACATCATGCTCAGCGACGACGAGAAGTTCCCGATCACGCTCGGCCTGTTCACGTTGCTGGAGCAGGGCGCCAACACCCCGGCCCTGTACACCCTGGTGATCACGGGAGCCTTCCTCGCGGTGCTGCCGCTGGTCGCCCTCTTCCTGGTCGTCCAGCGGTTCTGGAGTCTGGATCTGCTCTCGGGAGCCGTAAAGTCGTGACCGTGAACGCTACGGGAGGCAGGCGCAGGCCGCCCACGATCCACGACGTGGCACGCGAGGCGGGCGTCTCGCGCGGCACCGTCTCGCGCGTGCTGAACGGTGGCCACTACGTCAGTCCGGCCGCCCAGGAGGCGGTCAACGCCGCCATCCGCAAGACGGGTTACGTGGTCAACCGGCACGCCCGGTCCCTGATCACCGGGCGGTCCGACTCGATCGGCTTCCTGCTCACGGAGCCGCAGGAGCGATTCTTCGAGGACCCCAACTTCAACGTCCTGCTGCGTGGCTGCACCCAGGCGCTGGCCGCGCACGACATTCCGCTGCTGCTGATGCTGGCGGGGACCGAGGACGAACGGCGGCGCATCACGCGGTACATCACGGCCGGGCACGTCGACGGGGTGCTGCTGGTATCCAGTCACTCCGGCGATCCGGTCGCCGAGCAGTTGCGCGAGGCGGGGGTGCCGCTGGTCGCGTGCGGGAAGCCGATCGGGCTGGCCTCCAAGGTGAGTTATGTGGCCGCCGACGACCGGGACGGGGCCCGTGACATGGTGCGTCACCTGCTGTCGCTCGGGCGGCGCCGGGTGGGCACGGTGACCGGTCCGCTGGACACGCCCGGCGGTGTCGAGCGCCTCGCCGGCTACCGAGAGGTGCTCGCGGAAGCGGGCCTGGAGTTCGACGAGCGGCTGGTCGTCTCCGGTGACTACAGCCGGGCGAGCGGCGAGGCGGGTGCCGAGCGGCTGCTGGCGCAGGCCCCGGACATCGACGCGGTGTTCGTGGCCTCCGACCTCATGGCGCAGGGCGTGCTCGCGGCCCTGCAGCGGGCCGGGCGGCGGGTGCCGCAGGACGTGTCGGTCGGCGGCTTCGACGACTCACCGGCGGCCGTGGCCTCCAGCCCCGAGCTGACGACGATCCGGCAGCCGTGGGACCGCATCAGCAACGAGATGGTGCGGGTACTGCTCGCGCAGATCGGGGGCGAGGACCCGGCGGCGGTGATCCTGCCTACGGAGCTGGTGAAGCGGGAGTCGACGTAGGGCCCCGAAGGGGGCCGGATCCGCGAGACCGTACGCGAGCCTTCGTGCCGGAACCGCCAGACCGTGCTCCACGAGCCTTTGAGCAGGAGCCCTGAGCCCGTACTGCATGCACGGTCATTGATCCCTGCACCGGTGTTACCGTTCCCCTATGGCGTCGAAAACGGCTGGTGGGCAGCTCGAGGATCGGTGGCGGGACATCCTGTCGGCGCACGCGCGAACGATGTGCGAGATCGACCGGGCGCTGCATCCGCACGGTCTGGGCGCCTCCGACTTCGAGGTGCTGGACATGCTCGCGAGCGCGGCGTCCGAGGAGGGCGAGCAGTGCCGGGTGCAGAACCTCGTGGGGCGGGTCCATCTCAGCCAGAGCGCGCTGTCACGGCTGATCGCCCGGCTGGAGAAGGACGGGCTGGTGACGCGGTCCGTGTGCGCGGAGGACCGGCGGGGGGTGTGGGTCTCTCTGACGTCCAGGGGTCGTGACCTGCACGCCGAGGTGCTGCCGTTGCAGCGGGCAGCCCTGTCCCGGACGCTGGGCGGAGAGCCGCCCAGGCCCGGATCGGGTCGGTCGCCCCGCTAGCGGGCCAGCAGGGTGCGGACTCCCTCCGAGGTCAGTGTCAGGCGGTGCTCGGAGCTGCCGTCGATGGTGAGCGACAGGTCGTCGGCCGGCCACTGTGCGGCGAGGGCGCCGAGGGGCACCAGGCGGTAGCGGGAAACGAACGGCAGCAGCCCGGCCATCTCCACCTCGGAGGTGAACACGGGCACCACCGGTTCGCCGCCCGGCTGCTCCAGCACCGGCAGCGCCACCGCCGAGGGATTGGCGGCGTCGGAGTCGTTGGCGTCATCGGGCACGGGGATGAGCACGTCGCTGTTGGCGAGCGCGTCCAGAGCCGCCGTGTCCTCGGTGTTCTCGGCGAGGACGTCCAAAGCCCGCTGGGCGGGCGTGGGCGTGGGGTCGTTTGCGGGTGTCTCCATGGCAGATTCCCTGATAGCGGCGGTCGTGCGGCGCGCCCGGGCATGATCCGCCCGGGTGCGGTCCTGCTCGCGTACCCGAACGGGAACGGGGCAACCCTGGTGGATCTTCGGGGTTGGCGGGAGCACGGGGAGATCTCGTGAGGGCCGTGGTGTCCCGGTGCCTCCCGTTGGCATCCCGGGATGTCCCGGCGGGCCCCGGGGTGCCCGAGGGATGTTGACCCGCCTGATGTTACCGGTAACATCAGGCGTCTGATCCAGACGTACGCGACCGTGCCCTCCGCCCACCCACACGGTGGCCCGTCCTCCGGAGTCCGCGTGATCGAAGAGCGCGTTGCCCGTCTCTCCCCCGCACATCCCGGGCCTGTGTTCAGCAAGGCCGCCGTGGTCGCCTCTTGCGTGGGCTTCGTACTCATCGGTGTGTTGCAGTCCCTGTACGGCCCGGCGATCCCGGCATTCCGGGCGGAGTTCGGGCTCTCGCCGTCCGCCGCCGGGCTGGGGCTGAGTGCTCACTTCGTCGGTGGTGTGGGCGGGGTGCTGCTGTTCGACCGGCTCTACGGCCGGGTCGGCAACCGGCGTGTCCTCGGCAGTTCGTATCTGCTGATGGCCGTGGGCGCGGCGGGCTTCGCCCTGGCGCCCGACTGGCCCACCGCCCTGGCGGCGGCCCTGCTCGCGGGTTTCGGCTTCGGCGGCATCGACTACGGCCTCAACCAGCTGTTCGCCGTGGGCTTCGGCTCCCGTTCGACCGCGATGCTGAACATCCTCCACGCGCACTTCGGCATCGGCGCCATCCTCGGCCCCGCCGTGATCGGCGCGGTCGGCTCCGAGCACTACCCGGCCGTCTTCCTCGCCCTCGCGCTCGCCAACCTACCGTTGCTGCTGTGCCTGCGGGGTGTGCGCAGCCACGTGCCCGCTCCAGCAGGCGAAGAGGCCGGTGGCGGGGCCGACGGCGGGTCCGTCCTCGGGCGGAGCCTCGGTTCCGTGCTCGCGGTCTTCGTCGTCCTCTACGTCCTGCACATCGGCGTCGAGACCGGTGTCGGCGGCTGGGAGCCCACGCACCTGGAGATCATCGGTTACGGCGCGGGGGTCGCCGCCACCGCCACCTCCGTGTACTGGCTGATGATGACCGTCGGCCGCTTCCTGGTCGCCCCGCTCGCGCTGCGCTTCTCCGCCCAGGCCATCATCACCGTCTCGTGCGCGGGCATGACGGTGTGCCTGCTGGCCGCGACCGTCCCCGCGCTCGCGCCCTACGCGTACGCCGGTGTCGGTCTGTTCATCGCGCCGATCTTCCCCACCGGGCTGCCCTGGCTCCACCGCGCCGCCCCGCAGGCCCGGCGGGCCGGTGCCCTGGTCATCGCGGCCTCCATGGTCGGCGGTGTCGCCGCGGGGCCCGCGCTGGGCAAGGCCATCGAGTGGTCCGGGATCCGCGCCGTGCCCCTCCTGCTGTGCGGCGTCTCGGCGCTGTGCCTGGCCGCCACGCTCTGGCTCATCCGCGGCACCCGCTCCCGCTGACCGCCTCCCCCTCTCCCGAAGGGAAACTTCCGCATGCCCGCCCTCACGACGACGTCCGACGGATTCCTGCTGCACGGCGAGCCGTTCCGGATCATCTCCGGCGCGCTGCACTACTTCCGCGTCCACCCCGCGCTCTGGTCCGACCGGCTGCGCAAGGCGCGGCTGATGGGCCTCAACACGGTGGAGACGTACATCCCGTGGAACCACCACCAGCCCGAGCCCGAGGGCCCCCTCGTCCTCGACGGCTTCCTCGACCTGCCCCGGTTCCTCCGGCTCGCCCGGGACGAGGGGCTGCGGGTGCTGCTGCGTCCGGGGCCGTTCATCTGCGCCGAGTGGGACGGCGGCGGCCTGCCCGACTGGCTGACCTCCGACCCGGACATCCGGCTGCGCACCAGCGACCCCCGCTTCACCGGGGCCGTCGACCGCTACCTCGACCTGCTGCTGCCCGCGCTCCGGCCGCACATGGCGGCGGCGGGCGGTCCCGTCATCGCGGTGCAGGTGGAGAACGAGTACGGGGCCTACGGCGACGACAGCGCCTATCTGAAGCATCTCACCGACGCGTTCCGCTCCCGTGGCGTGGAGGAGCTGCTGTTCACCTGCGACCAGGGCGACCCCGAGCATCTCGCGTCCGGAAGCCTGCCCGGTGTCCTCGTCACCGGAACCTTCGGCAGTCGCGTCGAGCAGTCCCTGGCACGTCTGCGCGAGCACCGGCCCGAAGACCCGCTGTTCTGCGCCGAGTTCTGGATCGGCTGGTTCGACCACTGGGGCGGGCCCCACCACGTGCGGGACGCGGCCGACGCCGCCGCCGACCTGGACCGGCTGCTGTCGGCCGGGGCGTCCGTGAACATCTACATGTTCCACGGCGGCACCAACTTCGGCTTCACCAACGGCGCGAACCACAAGCACGCCTACACCCCCACCGTGACGTCCTACGACTACGACGCCGCACTCACCGAGTGCGGCGACCCGGGCCCGAAGTACCACGCCTTCCGCGAGGTCATCGCCCGCCACGCGACCGTCCCCGACGAGCCCGTCCCGGCCCCGAGTCCCAAACTCCCGTCCACTTTCGTGGAGTTGAGCAGCCGGGCTCCGCTCCTGCCGCTCGCCGGTTCGCTCGCCCCCGCCGTACGCACCGACACGCCCGTGACCATGGGCGAGCTCGGGCAGCGCACCGGCTACGCGCTCTACCGCACCACCCTGCCGGCCGACGGTGACGGAGTGCTGCACTTCGCCCGCGGCGTCGGCGACCGCGCCCAGGTCTTCGTGGACGGCGCACCCGTCGGCGTGCTGGAGAGCGAACGCCACGACGAATCGCTGCCCGTGCGCGTGCCGCGCCCCGGCGCGACGCTGGAGGTCCTCGTCGAGAACATGGGCGGCGTCAACTACGGCCCCCGCATCGGCGCGCCCAAGGGCCTGCTCTGCCCGGTCTCCCTCAACGGCACGGACCTGACGGGCTGGGACTGCCACCCACTGCCTCTGGGTGACCCGGGGGCGGTGCCGTTCGCCCCGGCCGGCGAGACACCGGTCACCGTCCCGGCCTTCCACCGCGGCACCTTCGACGTCGACACCCCCGCCGACGCCTTCCTCTCCCTGCCCGGCTGGTCGAAGGGCCAGGCCTGGGTCAACGGCTTCCATCTGGGCCGCTACTGGAACCGCGGCCCGCAGCGCACGCTGTACGTTCCCGCTCCGGTGCTGCGTGCGGGCTCCAACGAACTCGTCCTGCTGGAGCTGCACGGCACGACCGCCACCCGCGCCCTGCTCACCGACACCCCCGACCTCGGCCCGGAGAACACGTGGTGACGCGTCTCCTGCGGGTTCCTCCGCCCGCCGCTCCCCCGCTGACCGGTCACCTGCCGTTCGCGGACGCCCCCGGCGTGCCCGACCCGATCGAGGTCACCAGCCGTTGGCTGACCCGGGGCGGCCGGCCCTGGTTCCCGGTCTCCGGCGAGTTCCACTACTCCCGCTACCCGAACGGGGCGTGGGAGGAGGAGCTGCTGAAGATGAAGGCGGGCGGGGTGAGCGCCGTCGCCTCCTACGTCATCTGGATCCATCACGAGGAGGCCGAGGGGCGGGTCCGCTTCGACGGCGACCGCGACCTCAGACGCTTCGCCGGGCTGTGCGCCCGCCACGGCCTGGACTTCATCCCCAGGATCGGCCCCTGGTCCCACGCGGAGGTACGCAACGGCGGCCTGCCCGACTGGGTCCTGGCGCGGACGCCCGCACCGCGCACCGACGACCCCGCCTATCTGTCGCCCGTACGCGCCTGGTTCACGCGGGTCGCGGCTCAACTGCGGGGTCTGGAACGCGCGAGCGGCGGCCCGATCGTCGCGATCCAGATCGAGAACGAGCTCTACGACCGGCCCGGCCACCTGCGCACGCTGAAGCGCCTGGCCCAGGAGGCCGGGCTGAGCGCGCCGTTGTGGACGTCGACCGCGTGGGGCGGGGTCCGGCTCCCTGGCGAGGAGCTGCTTCCGCTGTACGGCGGCTATCCGGAGGCTTTCTGGACGGAGGCCGACGGGGGCTGGCCCGACACCTGCCGCAAGCACTTCTTCTTCACCCACCAGCGCGACGACGAAGCCATCGACCCCGATCTGCGGCCCACGGGTGTGCCGGACGCCGGGCCCTGTGCCGATCGATTCCCCTGGGCCACCTGCGAGTTGGGCGGCGGCATGGCGGTGGCCTACCACCGGCGGCCCCGGGTGGAGGCCGCCGACATCGGTGCCCTCGGGCTCACGAAGATCGGCTGCGGGTCGGTGTGGCAGGGCTATTACATGTTCCACGGTGGCACGAACCCGCCCGGCGAGCCGGCCTCCCTCCAGGAGTCGCACGCCACCGGCTACCCCAACGACCTGCCCGTCCTGACCTACGACTTCCAGGCCCCGCTCGGCGAGTACGGACAGTTGCGGCCCTCGTACCACGAACTGCGCCTCCAGCACCTGCTGCTGGCCGACCTGGGACACCGGATCGCGCCGATGCGGTCCGTGCTGCCCGAGCAGACGCCGACCGGGCAGCACGACCGGGACACCCTGCGCTGGGCCGTGCGGACCGACGGCACCTCCGGATTCCTGTTCGTGACCAACCACCAGCCGCACGAGCCGCTGCCGGACCACCCCGGCACGGCCTTCACCGTCGACTTCCCGCTCGCGCCCCCGCTGACGCTGCCGAGCACCCCCGTCACCGTCCCCTCCGGCGCGTACTTCTGCTGGCCGCTCCGGCTGGACGTGGCCGGGCTGCGGCTGGAGTGGGCCACGGCGCAGCCCGTGTGCACCGTCGAGGCGGACGGTCGTACGGTCCTGGTGCTGGCCGCGACCGACGGCATCGCGCCCGAACTCGCCCTGGACGCGGACACGGTGGCGTCCGTCACCGTGCCGTCCGGGGAGATCACGCCGGTCGCCGGGCGGGTCCTGGTCAGCGGGGTGCGTCCCGGAACCGACGCCTTGGTCGAGGTGGAGGCGGCCGACGGTTCGCGCGTCGGGCTGCTGGTCCTGGACGCGGCGACGGCCCGTAGCGTCTACCGGGGCCCGGCGTGGGGTGCCGAGCGGCTGGTGCTGTGCGGGGACGGTGTCGTCTTCGACGAGGGCCGTGACGAGGTGCGGCTGCACAGTCCGGCCGCCGAGCCGTCGTTCGCGGTGCTGCCCGCACCGGATGCCGCCCCGGTGGCGGAGGGCGCCCATGTGCGGCAGGCCGCGGACGGTGTGTTCACGCGCTACACGATCGAGGCCGGGCCCCCCGCCGGCACCGCGGCGATGGTCACGTCCGTCAGACCGGGCGGCGGGGCGCCCCGGCCGGTGACCGGCGTGCGGGGTCGCGCGAGCGTGCCGCGCGAGGAGGACATCGACGCGGCGGCCGCGGCGTACCGGGTCGACGTACCGGAGGACCTGCTTCGGGACCCCGCGGGTGTGCTGCTGCGGCTGCGCTGGACGGGGGACCTGGCGCGGGCCTACGTGGGAGACGTCCTGGTCGCCGACCAGTTCTACTCGGGGCGGGTCTGGGACATCGGGCTGGACCGGCTGCCGGCCGGGGCGCTGCGCACGCAGGGGCTTCGGCTGCGGGTGCTGCCGCTGGCCCGGGACGCGCCCGTGCACGTGCCGGGGCAGTCGGGTGACGCCTGGCGGGAGGCGCGTGTGCTGGAAGCCGCATGGGTGGTCACGCGCCGCTGGAGCGTCCGGACCGGCTGAGACGTTCCGGGCACCCGCCCGGCCTATGCTGAGCTCCTGACGGGCGGGTTCAGCACCGCCGTACCGACATCGAGGATCACCCGCCATGACACCGAGCGCCCCCGACGGTCCCGTTCCCAAGGGCCGCAGCAGGCGCAACTTCGCGGGGGCGCGGCCGGTGATGGCCGACGTGGCCCGGATGGCCGGCGTCTCCAAGCAGACCGTGTCGCGGGTGCTCAACGACCATCCGGCCGTCCGTCCCGAGACGCGCGAGGCGGTCTCGGAGGCCATGCGCACCCTCGGCTACCGGCCCAGCCGCAGCGCGCGGTCCCTGGCCAGTGGCAGGACCCGGATGCTGGGGGTGATCTCCTTCGACGCCGCCCGGTACGGGCCCGCCTCGATCCTGACGGCGATCAACACGGCCGCGCAGGAGGCCGGTTACCTCGTCAGCTCCATCGCCCTCGACACGGCCGACCGCGCCACCGTCGTCGAGGCCGTGAACCGGCTGTCGGCCGAGGGCGCGGACGGTGTGATCGCGATCGCGCCGCAGCTGTGGGTGGGCCGGGCCCTGGCGGAGACGACCGATCTGGGCACTCCCCTGGTGGTGCTGGAGAGCCCGCTCGACGACAGCACTCCCCTGGTCACCGGCGATTCCCGCACCGGTGCCCGCAAGGCCACCGAGCACCTCCTCGCCCTCGGCCACACGACCGTGTGGCACATCGCCGGCCCGGCCGGCTGGACCTCCGCCGACCACCGGCTGACGAGCTGGCGGGCGACGCTCCGGGCCGCCGGAGCCGTCGTACCGGAGCCCCTCGTAGGGGACTGGAGCGCCGACTCCGGCTACGACCTGGGCCGTCGGCTGGCCCGGCGCCCGGAGGTGACGGCGGTGTTCGCCTCCAACGACCAGATGGCGCTCGGCCTGCTGCACGCCCTGCACGAGTCGGGGCGGTCCGTCCCCGGGGACGTCAGCGTCGTCGGCTACGACGACATCCCCGAGGCGGCGCACTTCCTGCCGCCCCTGACCACCGTCCGCACCGACTTCGCGGAGATCGGCACCCGTTCCCTGCGTCTCCTCCTGGACCGGATCGACGGCCCGGGCGAGCGGCCCCGCGCCGACACGCTCGTGCCCGTGGATCTGGTGACGCGGGCCAGCAGCGGTCCCCCACCGGGGCGCTGAGGGGCGTTCGTCAGCCGCTCTCCCCGGCGGCCCGCTGCCAGGCCCCCTCCCTCAGCAGCCGCAGCCCGTTCAGGCCGACCAGGACCGTGGAGCCCTCGTGGCCCGCGACGCCCAGCGGCAGCGGCAGGTCACCGGCCAGGTCCCAGACGACCAGTCCGGCGATGAACACCCCGGCGATCACGAGGTTCTGCACGACCAGCCTGCGGGCGCGGCGGGACAGGGCGACGGTGGCCGGGACCGCGGCGAGTTCATCGCGCACGACGACGGCGTCCGCGGTCTCCAGGGCCAGGTCGGAGCCGGCCCGGCCCATGGCGATCCCGGAGTGCGCGGCGGCCAGGGCGGGTGCGTCGTTGACGCCGTCCCCGACGACCAGCACCTTGCGGCCCGCGCTCTCCAGCTCCCGGACGGCGTCCAGCTTGTCCTGCGGCAGCAGCCCGGCCCGTACGTCGTCGATGCCGGCCTCGCCGGCGACGTGCGCGGCGGCCCGGGGGTTGTCGCCGGTGAGGAGCACCGGGGACCTGCCGGTGAGCCGGGCGAGGGAGGCGACCGTGGCGGCGGCGTCCGGGCGCAACCGGTCGGCGATGCCGAGCAGTCCGGCGGGGGCGCCGTCGACGACGACCAGGACAGCGGTACGGCCGGACTCCTCCAGTTCCGCGGCAGTCCGGCCGAACCTCTCGAGCTTCACGGCCGTGCCTTCGGCGGCGTCCAGCAGCCGGGCCGGTGCGCCCACCGCGACCGTACGGCCGCCGGCGACGGCGGTGACTCCCACGCCGGGCGCGGACGTGAAGTCCTGCGCTTCGGGCAGGTCGAGGCCGCGCTCGCGGGCCGCGTCCACCACCGCCCGGGCCAGCGGGTGCTCACTGGGCCGCTCGGCGGCGGCCGCCAGCGTCAGCAACTCCCCCTCGTCCAGGCCGGATCCGGGCAGCGGCCGGACGTCGGTGACCCGCGGGCTCCCCTCGGTGAGCGTGCCGGTCTTGTCCAGGGCGACCGCGTCCACCTGGCCGAGCCGCTCCATCACCACGGCCGACTTCACCAGCACGCCGTGCCGCCCGGCGTTGGCGATGGCCGACAGCAGGGGCGGCATGGTGGCCAGCACGACCGCGCACGGCGAGGCGACGATCATGAACGTCATGGCGCGCAGCAGCGCGTCGGTGAGCTGTGCGCCGAAGGCGAGCGGCACCAGGAAGACGGCCAGGGTCGCGGCCACCATGCCCAGCGAGTAGCGCTGTTCGACCTTCTCGATGAACAGCTGCGTGGGCGCCTTCGTCTCGGACGCCTCCTGCACCATGCGGACGATGCGGGCGATCACCGAGTCGGACGCGTCGCGCTCGACCCGGACGCGCAGCGCGCCGGTGCCGTTGAGGGTGCCCGCGAAGACCTCGTCGCCCCGCTCCTTCGGCACGGGCAGCGGCTCGCCGGTGATGGTCGCCTGGTCCACCTCGCTCGCCCCGTCCAGCACCCGGCCGTCGGCGCCGACGCGCTCCCCGGGACGCACGAGGACGATGTCACCGACCGTCAACTCCTCCACCGCGACGGCCTGTTCACCGCCGTCGGGAGTCAGTCGGGTGGCCGTGGCGGGGGCCAGGTCGAGCAGCCCCCGGACGGAGTCGGCGGTGCGGGCCGTGGCCAGTGCCTCCAGCGCGCCCGAGGTGGCGAAGATGACGATGAGCAGCGCGCCGTCCATGACCTGCCCGATCGCGGCGGCACCCAGCGCGGCGACGACCATCAGCAGGTCGACGTCGAGCGTGCGGTCCTTGAGCGCCTTGAGCCCCTCCCACCCCGGCTCCCAGCCGCCCGTGACGTACGACAGGGCGTACAGCGGTCCCCATGCCCAGGCCGGGGCGCCGGTCAGCTGCAAGGGCAGCGCGAGCAGGAAGAGGACGGTGGCCGCGGCGGCCCAGCGCGCCTCGGGGAGGGCGAGGACACGGGTACGCCGCCGGGCCACCGCGCCGGGGCGCTCGGGCTTCGTCCGTTCGACCGGCTGCGGCGTGAGGGTGGAGGTCATCAGGGGTCCTTCTGGCGGGGGCGCGTCGGCGCCTCCCACCATACAGGAACACATGAAGACTGATTCATATCTTCATTCGCTGGCCGAGGCGGCCTGCCCTAGTCGACCGTGCAGCGCACCCTGGTCACGCTGAACGAGGCCGGCTGGCTGCGGGCCAACCGCCGGGACACCACCCGCTGGGAGATCGGCGCCCGCGTCCTGGCCGTACGGCCCGCCGCACTCCAGGGCTCCAGCCTGTTCGCCGCCGCACGCGAGCCGATGCTGCGGCTGCGTGACGCGCTGAACGAGACCATCCACCTGTCGGTGCCCGACACCCCGCACGGCACGGTCGTCGTCGACCGCGTCGACTGCGACCACGTCGTACGGACCTTCCACGCCACCGGCGACATCTCACCGCTGCACGCCACGGCGACCGGGCACAGTGTGCTGGCCCACCTGTCCCGGGCCGAAGTCGACGCGGTCGTCGCACGCGGGCTGCAGAGCTACAGCGCGTCCACGCCGGTCGACGCGGCGCGGCTGCGCTCGGAGCTCGCCCGCGTGCGGGACGAGGGGTATGCGGTCAACCGCAACCAGTACCGCCCCGGCGTGTGCGCGATCGCCGCACCCGTCCTCGACGCCGACGGCACACCGCTCGCCTCCGTGGCGGTCTCCATGCCGGACTCGCGCTACGACGAGAGCCGACTGCCCGAGTGGGGCCGCATGGTCGCCGACACGGCGGCCGAGATCACCCAGCGTCGGCCGGGGGTCCAGTGCAGCTCCCGCACACGTGCGTGAACGACCCCGGCACCCCCGCCACCACTAGCGGACGGGCACGGCCACGTACTGGTACTCCAGGAACTCGTCGATCCCCACCCGGCCGCCTTCACGCCCGAGCCCGGACTGCTTGACGCCCCCGAACGGAGCCGCCGGGTTGGAGACGAGGCCGGTGTTCAGACCCACCATGCCCACCTCCAGTCCTTCGCTGACGCGCAGGCCCCGGTCCAGCCCCTGGGTGAAGACGTAACCCACCAGTCCCCAGGGTGTGTCGTTGGCGCGGCGCAGGACCTCGTCCTCGTCGTCGAAGGTGAGGATCGCGGCGACCGGGCCGAAGATCTCCGTGTCCATCAGACGGCTGCCGGGGTCGACACCGGCCAGCACGGTCGGCGGATAGAAGTGGCCCGGCCCTTCAGGCCTCCGGCCGCCCACGAGCACCTCGGCGCCGCGCTCCACGGCGTCGGCGACGAGCTCCTCCACCTTGGCGCGTCCGGTGGCGTCGATCAGCGGACCGACGTCGACGCCGTCCCGGGTGCCGGGGCCCACCACGAGGGCGCCCATCCGCTCGGCGAGCCGTCGTCCGAACTCGTCGGCGACCGAGCGGTGGACGAAGAAGCGGTTGGCGGCGGTGCAGGCCTCGCCCATGTTGCGCATCTTGGCGACCATCGCGGCGTCCACGGCGACGTCCAGGTCGGCGTCGTCGAAGACGATGAAGGGCGCGTTCCCGCCCAGTTCCATCGAGGTGCGCACGACGGCGTCGGCGCACTGCGCGAGCAGCAGCCGGCCGACGGCGGTGGAGCCGGTGAAGGACAGCTTGCGGATCCGGCCGCCGCGCAGCAGCGGCTCGCACACCTCACCGGCGCGGGAGGTGGTGACGACGTTCAGCACGCCGTCCGGCAGGCCCGCCTCCTTGAGGATCCCGGCCAGTGCCAGGCTGGACAGCGGGGTCTGCGGGGCGGGTTTGAGGATCATCGTGCAGCCCGCCGCGATCGCCGGGCCGATCTTGCGGGTGCCCATGGCCAGCGGGAAGTTCCACGGCGTGATCAGCAGGCAGGGGCCGACCGGACGACGCGAGAGCAGCATGCGGTTGCGCCCGTCGGGCAGCAGCCCGCAGCCGCCGTCGATGCGGACGGCCTCCTCGGAGAACCAGCGGAAGAACTCGGCGGCGTACGCCACCTCTCCCCTGGCCTCGGCGAGCGGCTTGCCCATCTCGGACGTCATCAGGTGGGCGAGCTCGTCGGTGCGTTCCAGGATGAGCTCGTGGGCGCGGCGCAGGATCTCGCTGCGGGCCCGGGGCGCGGTGCGGGCCCAGTCGGACTGGGCCTGGACGGCCGCCTCCTCGGCGAGCCGGGCGTCCTTGGGGCCGGCGTCGGCGACGTGGCAGAGGATCTCGCCGGTGGCGGGGTCGTCGACGGGCATGGTGGCGCCGTCCGCGGCGTCCACCCAGGCCCCGCCGATGAACAACTGGGTCAGTACCTCGGTCATGTCGTCTCTCCTGGTTGGTCGGCGGCGGGGTCGAGGAGTTCGGCGAGGTGCAGGGCGCGGACGCCCTGGTCGCCGGCGAGATGGTCGATCTGGGTGGCGCAGCTGAAGCCGTCGGCGATCACCGGCCGTCCGTCGAGGTTGTCGAGGCGGGGCTTGAGGGCCAGGTCGGCCACGGCGAGGGAGGTGTCGTAGTGCTCGGCTTCGAAGCCGAAGTTGCCGGCGAGTCCGCAGCAGCCCTCGGCCTCGTCGACGCTGCCTGCGCCCAGGCGGCGCAGCAGGTCGGCGGGGCGGCGGCCCTTGAAGGTGGCGTACTCGTGGCAGTGGGTCTGGAGCACGACGTTCTCGGGGAGGGGCGGCGGGGTCCAGTCCGGGTCGGCCAGGTCGCTCAGGGCGCCGGTGAAGGTCTGCACGCGGTCGGCCACGCGCCGGGCGGCCTCGGTGCCGAGGAGTTCGGGCACGTCGCGTTTGAGGGCTGCGGCGCAGCTGGGTTCGGCCACGATGATCGGCCGGTCGTCGCCGTCGTCGAGGGCGGCGACCGTGCGGCCCATGATCTTGCGGGCCGTGGCGAGCTGGCCGGTGCTGACCCAGGTCAGCCCGCAGCACAGGCCGTCCCGCGGGGTGCAGGGGACACCGGCGTCGGCGAGCACGCGGCTCGCCGCTCCCGCGACCTGTGGGCGGAAGGCACGGGTGAAGCTGTCGACGAAGAGGATGGCCTTGGCCGGTTCGGTGGTCTTCGCAGCGCGGAGGGACTTGCGCAGGGCGCGGCGGGAGGCGAAGGCGGGGATTGCGCGCTTGGTGGTGACGCCGCCCAAGCGGGCCAGGAGCTTGCCGATCGGTCCGCGCAGCAGCAGGTTGACCGGGCGGGCGGCGTATCCGGCCAGGGCGGAGGTCCGGGGCAGCCAGCCGAGGGAGTAGTGGGAGCGGGGGCGCAGGCGGCCCTTGTAGTGCTGGTGGAGGAACTCCGCCTTGTAGGTGGCCATGTCGACACCGACCGGACAGTCGCTGGAACAGGCCTTGCAGGACAGGCACAGGTCGAGGGCGTCCTTGACCTCGGTGGAGCGCCAGCCGTCGCTGACGGCTTCGCCGCGGACCATCTCCTGGAGCATGCGGGCCCGGCCGCGGGTGGAGTCGTTCTCCTCGCCCGTGGCCCGGTAGCTCGGGCACATCACCCCGCCGGCGTCACTGCGGCAGCGGCCGACCCCGACACAGCGACGCACGGCACCGGCGAAGCCGTCCTCGTCGTGCGGGAAGCCGAACGTCGTGTCCACCAGCGGCAGTTCACGCAGCGCCAAGTCCGCGTCGAGTGGGGCCGGGTCGATGATGACACCGGGGTTGAGCAGCCCTTCGGGGTCGAAGGTCTTCTTGAAGGCGGCGAACGCGGCGATCATGCGGTGGCTGTACATGACCTTCAGCAGTTCGCTGCGGGCACGTCCGTCACCGTGCTCACCCGACAGCGTGCCGCCGTGCTCGACAACCAACGCGGCGGCCTCCGACAGGAACCGGCGCATGACCGTCCGGCCTGCGTCCGTCGCCATGTCGAAGTCGATCCGCACATGGACGCATCCGGCGCCGAAGTGCCCGTACAGCACACCGGTCAGCTCGTGGGCGGCGAGCAGCTTGCGGAAACCGCGCAGGTAGGCGGCCAAGTCCGCCGGGGCGACTGCGGCGTCCTCCCAGCCCGGCCAGGACTCCCCGCCGTCGACGAGCCGGGCCGCCAGTCCGGCCCCGTCCTCCCGCACCCGCCACAGCGAGCGCCGCTCGGCCGGACTCTCCACGAGCCGTCCACCGGTCAGCCGTCCCAGGGCCTTGAGCGCCTCGAGCAACTCTTCGGCCAGGGCGTTCACGGTGGCCTGGTCGTCGCCTTCGAGCTCGACGTAAAGCCAGGCGCGGCCCTCGGGCAGGCCGGTGACGGAATCGGGGCCGCGGCGGGCGCGCATGGTGGCGACGATCGCCTCGTCCATGCCCTCCACCGCACTCGGCGAGAAGCGCAGGATCTCCGGCACGTCCTCGGCCGCCTGGACCACATCCTCGTAGCCCAGGGTCAGCAGGGTGGAGGCCTGTGCGGTCGCCACCAGGCGGACCGTCGCGGCGGTGACGACCGCACAGGTGCCCTCGGTGCCCACCAGGGCGCGGGCCAGGTCGAAGCCGTTCTCCGGCAGGAGGTGGTGGAGCTGGTAACCCGAGACCTGCCGCGGGATGCGGCCCAGCTCGGTCCGGAGCAGCGCCAGGTTCTCCCCGACCAGACGCTTGAGATCGGCTTCCAGCCGGGCGACCGGCCCGGCATCGCCGGGATCGACCGGGTGCAGCCCTGCGTGATCGGCGACGGCCCGCACGCCGTCGGCCGTCACGATCTCCAGCGACACCACATGCCCACTGGTCCGCCCGTCGCGCACCGACCGGTTCCCGCACGCGTCATTGCCGATCATGCCGCCGAGGGTGCAGCGGCTGTGTGAGGAGGGGTCCGGACCGAAGTCCAGTCCGTGCAGCGCGGTCGCACTGCGCAGCGCGTCCAGGACGGCACCCGCCTCGACCCGCGCCGTGCGCGCCTCGGTGTCGATGTCCAGGATCCGGTTCATGTACCGGGAGAAGTCGAGCACCACCCCCGGCCCGACGGCGTTGCCCGCCATGCTCGTGCCGCCGCCCCGGGCCGTGACCGGCACACCCGCCTCACGGCAGGCCCGCAGCACGCCGACCACATCCTCGGCGGAACGCGGGAAGGCCACCGCCCGCGGCGGCACACGGTAGTTGGAGGCGTCGTAGGCGTAGGGGCCGGTGGCCCCAGGGCCGGTCTCCACCCGCAGACCGGGCGCGAGCTCGGCGAGACGCGCCGTGAGACCCGCCAGGTCGCGGGTGGCCGTGGTCATCGCTCTCCGGCTCCCGACGTGCCGGCCTCGACCGCGTTCGCCCAGGCCCGGAGGCCCTCGTCGACGCCCGCCTCGTCGATCACGAGTGCCGGGATCATGCGGACGACCTGGTTCCAGGCGCCGCACAGCAGCAGGAGCAGGCCCTCGTCGATGGCGGCGCGCTGGACGCGGGCCGCGGTCTCCGGGTCGGGGCTGCCGTCCTCGGTGACGAACTCGGTGGCGAGCATGAGGCCGAGGCCGCGGACGTCGCCGATGCCCGGGGTCCGGTCGGCGACGGCTTCCAGGCCCTGGCGGAGCCGCTTGCCCATCGCCTCGGCGTTCTCCACGAGCTTCTCGTCGCGTACGACGTCCAGCGTCGCGCAGGCGGCGGCGCAGGCGACGGCGTTGGCACCGTACGTGCCGCCCTGCGAGCCGGGCCATGCCTTGGTCATCAGTTCCTCGGAGGCGGCGATGCCGGAGAGGGGGAAACCGCTGGCCAGGCCCTTGGCGGTGACGAGGATGTCGGGGGTGACGCCGAAGTGGTCGTGGCCCCAGAAGCGTCCGGTGCGGCCGACGCCGGTCTGCACCTCGTCGAGGATCAGGAGGAAGCCGTGCCGGTCCGCCCGCTCGCGCAGGCCTTCCAGGAAGGCGCGGTTCGCGGGGACGTAGCCACCCTCGCCGAGGACCGGCTCGACGATGATCGCCGCCGTGTCGGCGGGCGAGGAGATCGTCTGGAGGGTGTAGTCGAGTTCCTTCAGGGCGAAGCGGGTCGCGGTCTCCTCGTCCCAGCCGTAGCGGTAGGCGGTCGGGAAGGGGGTGACGACCACGCCGCTCATCAGCGGGGAGAACCCGGAGCGGAAGCGGATGCCGGAGGTGGTCATGGAGGCGGCGGCGACCGTACGGCCGTGGAAACCGCCGTGACAGACGATGACGTTCGGCCGGCCGGTCGCCTGGCGGGCCAGCCGCAGTGCCGACTCGACGGCCTCGCTGCCGGAGTTGGTGAAGAACAGGCTGTCCAGGCCGGCCGGCAGCACCTCGCCCAGCTTGTCGACGAGACGGCGCAGCGGCTGGTGCATCACGGTCGTGTACTGGCCGTGGATCAGCGTGCCCACCTGCTCCTGCGCCGCCGCCACGACCTTGGGGTGGCAGTGCCCGGTGCTGGTGACGCCGATGCCGGCGGTGAAGTCGAGGTAGCGGCGGCCGTCCTCACCGTAGAGGTGGACGCCCTCGCCCCGGGCCGCCACGACGGGCGTGGCCTGGCGAAGGTGCGGCGACAGTGCGGTCATGGTGTCTCCCGGCCGTACGACGAGGTGTGGTTGCTTGGCTCAGCTCCGGTGTCCGAGCATCCAGGCCGCCGCGACGGGCGACAACGCGTGATCTGTCCGGCCGGAACCCGTTGTTCGGACGTTGTGTCAACCGCCGGACCCCCCAGGCACCCCCTGTCCCACCCGTGGACAGCTCTTGCGCAGGTCAGCCCCGCTTGTCAGAGTGACCGGGCACGCAGGGAGGCACCGTGAACCAGCACCCCCCGACGGCCGGCCGTGATGCGGCCCCGGCCGGTCGCGCACCCACCCTCGGCGACGTCCTGGCCCTGCCGGTCCTGGCCGCGGGACAGCCCCAGGTCGTCACGGGGCTGGCTCAACTGGACCGGCCGGTGCGCTGGGTGCACATCACCGAGCTGACGGACCCGGCCTCGTTCCTCAAGGGCGGCGAGCTGGTCCTGACCACCGGCATGCCGCTGCCCGAGGACGCCTCGGGTGTCCGCCGGTACGTCGACGAACTCACCGAGGTGGGGGCGGCCGCCCTGGTCATCGAACTCGTACGGCGCTATCACCGGCCACCCGACGCCCTCGTGCAGGCGTGCCGGGCCCGGGGCCTCCCCCTGGTCACCCTCGCCCGGGACGTCAACTTCCTGGAGGTCACCCAGGTCGTGCACGCGCTGATCCTCGGCAACCAGGCCGACGCGATGCGGCGGACGCAGAGGATCCACGAGGCGTTCACGGCTCTGACGTTGCGCGGGGCGGGGCCACAGGACGTGGTGCGCGCGGCGGCGGAGATGAGCGGCCGGACGGTCGTGCTGGAGAACCTGGTGCACCAGGCGCTGATCTGCGAACCCTCGGGAAGCACGGTGGAGGAGGCGCTCGGGGACTGGGAGCGGCGCTCCCGGGCGGCCGAGCCCGGCGACCGCACCGAGGTGGGCGGCCCGGAGGGGTGGCTCACCGCGCCCGTCTCCTACCAGGGGGAACGCTGGGGACGTCTGGCGATGCTGCCCGCCGACGGGCCGGCCTTCGGTCCGGAGCACGTCACCGTCCTGGAGCGGACGGCGATGGCCCTGACCGTGGCCCGGCTCATCCACTCCACGCCGTGGGAGCACACGGCCCACCGCACCGTCCTGCGGGAGCTGGCGGAGCAGCGCCACCACTCCGCCGAGGACGTCCGCGCCCGCTGCGCCGCGCTGGGCCTGCCCACGGAGGCCGGTGTCTTCCTGGCGATCCTCGTGGATCCGGGGCCCGGCGGGCAGGACGCGGACCCGGAGGCCCGGCTGCACCGGGAGCTGCGGTCGGCCGGGGTCCCGGCCCTGGTCGGCGAGCTCTCCCCCGGCCGCCTCGGCGTCCTGCTGGCCCTGCGCCCCGACCGGCCCTGGCGGCCCGTGGCCGAACGGCTGAGCCGCACCGCGCTGGCTCTGGCCCCCAAGGCGATCATCGGCGTCGGCTCGGAGGCGGCGGACCTCGCCGACACCGCACGTTCCTTCCGGGAGGCGGCCCGGGTCATAGAGGCCACCCCGCCCGGCCAGGCCCCGCCCGAAGGCCGTTCCTTCCACGAGCTGCCGGACATCGACCTGCGCCGGCTGCTGTACGCGCTGCGCGAGGACACCCGGATCCAGGACTACACGGAACGGCGGCTGAGCCGGCTCGTCGACCACGACACCCGGCACGGCACCGATCTGCTGGCGACCCTGGGCCACTACCTCGACGCAGCCGGCAACAAGACGACGGCGGCCCGTCGCGGCGGCCTGTCCAGGGAGACCATGTACCAGCGCCTGCGCACCATCGAGCGCCTCCTCGACACCGACCTCGAATCCGGCGACCGCCGCACCGAACTGCACGTGGCGCTCACGGTGTTGCGGATCCTGCGCGCCGACCGGGGACCGCATCCCCTGTAACGCTTTACGCGTCCCGTTCCAAGAACTTCGACGGGCAGAGCGTGGTCGCCGTGACGGTCGCGCACGCGGTCATGCTCCAGGAGTTGCTGGGGACACCGAATCTGCTGCTCGTCCTGTGGACGCTGTCGTACGAGATGTGCTTCTACCTGCTGTTCGTCGCGCTCTTCACGGTGCGGCGGCATCAGCGGTCGGCGGCGGTCGCCGTCGTCTTCGCCGTGCTCGCGGCGGGAGCGTCACGGCGGGAGCCGGGTTGCCGGTCTCCGCCCTGTCGGGTGCGGTCGGCCACACAGGACGAGCGCCAGGGCTCCGCCCAGCACACCGCAGAACACCCGCAGTCCGGGCGTTCAACGGCACGGTCCCCCTGTGGGAGGGGCCTGGTGGTCCTCGCCGTGATGTTCCTCGGCACGGCCGTCCACCGTGCCGAGCACGGCCTGATCACCTGGCGGTGTGCGGCGGGCACCGCCGTCCTGGTGGTCGGGGGTGCCGTGGGCAGTGCCTACCGGTACGGCGACGGCCACCACTTCACGCGGCGGGGCTGGATCGTGGCCTTCCTGCTGGCCGTGCTCACCTTCACGGCCGCGTCGGCGTCGCGCCACCGCCGCATACCGGCGCTGCTGACCGGTCTCGGCACGATCAGCTACTCGGTCTATCTGGTGCATCCGGTGCTGCTGGCGGCGATCGACGGCACCGCTGGCCGACGGCGGCAGGACAGCCTCGTACACGAAGTGGCGTTCCTCGCCGTGCTGTTGCCCCTGTGCGTGCTGACCCACCGGTACGTCGAGACGCCCGCCCAGGCCTGGGGCCGGAGGCCTGCGTACCACCCGGGGGATCAGGTGTCGAAGTCCACCGTCAGCTCCTCGGACACCGGGAACGACTGGCAGGTGAGGACGTAGCCGGCGTCGACCTCGGACGGTTCGAGGGCGAAGTTGCGGCGCATGTCGGCCTTGCCGTCGGTGACCTGGGCGCGGCAGGTGCCGCAGACACCGCCCTTGCAGGCGAAGGGCAGGTCGGGGCGGGTCTGTTGGGCCCCTTCCAGGATGGTGCGGTCGCGGGGCAGCGGGGACGTGGTGGAGCGGCCGTCGAGGGTGACGGTGACCTGGCTGACCGGGCCGGTGGGGCCGGTCTCGGCGTGGTGGACCTCGCGGACGGGCTCGTCGTCGGCGTAGAAGAGCTCCTGGTGGACGCGGTCGGCGGGTACGCCGAGGCCGGTGAGGACCTCCTGGGCGGCGCGGACCATGCCGTGCGGGCCGCACAGCCACCAGTGGTCGGCGAACTCCACGTCGACCAGGGCGTCGACGAGGGCGGAGAGCCGCTCGGCGTCGAGGCGGCCGGAGAGCATCTCGGCCTCGCGGGGCTCGCGGGACAGGACGTGGGCGAGCTGGAACCGCGTCGGGTAGAGGTCCTTCAGGTCGGCGAGTTCGTCGGCGAACATCACCGTGCCGGTGCGGCGGTTGCCGTAGAGGAGGGTGACGCGCGAGCGGGAGTCGGCGGCCAGGACGGACTCGGCGATGGAGACCATGGGGGTGATGCCGGAGCCGGCGGCGATCAGGACGTGGTGGCCGTGGGTGGTCAGGTCGGGGGTGAAGGCGCCGGTGGGCGCCATGACCTGCACGATGTCGCCTGGGCGCACGTCCCGCACCAGCCAGGAGGAGAACAGGCCGCCCGGCAGCACCCGCACGCCGATGCGCGGTGCCGTGCCGGCGGGGGCGCAGATCGAGTAGGAGCGGCGCTCGTCCCGGCCGTCGATGTCGCGGCGCAGGGTGAGGGACTGGCCGGGCGCGAAGGTGAACTCCTCGGCCAGCTCGGCCGGGATGTCGAAGCTGACGGCTGCCGCGTCCTCGCACAGCGGCTGCACGGCGGCGACCCGCAGCGGGTGGAAGACCGGACGTCGGCGGGCACGCGGGCGCGGCGCCGGTGCGGGGGCCGGCTCGATCAGGTCCTCCATCAGATCTCCTTGACGTACTCGAACGGCTCGCGGCAGGCGAGGCAGCGCCACAGGGACTTGCAGGATGTGGCGCCGAAGCGGGAGGTCTCCTCGGTGTCGGGGTGACCGCAGCGGGGGCAGGGCACGGAGCGGCGGGGCGGCGACAGCACGAGCGGGACCGGGCCGGCGGCGCGCGCGGGGGCGGCGCCGGGTGGGGCGATGCCGTGCTCGGCGAGCTTGCGCCGGCCGTCCGCCGTGATCCAGTCGCTGCTCCAGGGCGGGTCGAGGACCGTGCGGATCTCCACGCGCTCGTACCCCGCCTCGCGCAGCCGGGCGGCCACGCCGGCGCGCATCTCGGCCATCGCCGGGCAGCCCGAGTAGGTCGGGGTGAGGCTCGCGACCACCGTGCCGTCCGGGGCCAGGCTCACCTCGCGCAGCACTCCGAGGTCGGCCAGGGTGAGCATGGGCAGTTCGGGATCGGGCACCTGCTCGGCGATGCGCCGGGCCCGTCGCTCGTCCAGGAGTGCCGTCACCATGTCGCCTCCGGGTGGGCGCGGGCCACACCCTGCAACTCGGCGAGCAGCGGGGCGAGATGCTCGGTGTGCTCCCCGGTGCGGCCCGAGCCGGGCAGCGGGCGGTAGACGGGCATGGGCAGCCCGGCGGCCTCGGTGACCTGGCGCAGCACGGTGACGACCTCGTCCCGGACGTCGTACGCCGTGAACAGCTCGCCCAGGTAGGGCGCGACCTGCTCCTGTGCCCTGCGCATCCGGCGGTGGGACTCCTCGGTGCCGTCTCCCAGGCGCACGGCCCACTCGGCCGCGTACTGGCGGTGGTAGGCCAGTTCCTTCACGCCCTTGGCGGCGATGGCCGCGAGCACCGGGTCGCGGTGTGCGGTGAGCCGCTCGAAGTGCGCGAGGCGCCAGCTGGCGAACACCAGCAGCCGCACGAGGGAGAACGCGAAGTCGCCGCACGGCAGTTCGGCGAGGCGTACGTTGCGGAAGTCGCCGGCGTCGCGGAAGTAGGCGAAGGCGTCCTCGTCACGGCCGGTGCCGTCGGCCTGGCCGGCGCGGGAGTAGAGCAGGCGGGCCTGGCCCAGCAGGTCGAGCCCGATGTTGGCCAGCGCGACCTCCTCCTCCAGCTCGGGGGCGCGCGTGGTCCACTCGGCGAGCCGCTGGGCGGAGACCAGGGCGTCATCGGCCAGGGTGACGCAGAGGGCGGCCAGTTCACCGGCGTCCACGTCGTCGGGCACGGTGGTGTCGACGCCGTGCAGGGGGTCCTCGAAGCCGGTGCCGTAGGCCCAGCGGGTGTCGTCGTCGTGTCCCTCGGCGAGGGTCATGTAGACGTGGTCGTCGCTCATGCCCTCTCCTTCAGATGTGCGGGACGTCGTCGGGGATGTCGTAGAAGGTCGGGTGCCGGTAGACCTTGTCGGCGCTGGGCTCGAAGAACGGGTCCTTCTCGTCGCGGGTGGAGGCGGCGATGTGCTCCGAGCGCACGACCCAGATCGAGACGCCCTCGTTGCGCCGGGTGTACAGGTCACGGGCGTGGGTGAGTGCCATGCGGTCGTCGGCGGCGTGCAGCGATCCCACGTGGACGTGGTTCAGGCCGCGCTTGCCGCGTACGAACACCTCGTACAGCGGCCAGTCCTGCTTGTCGGCGGTCATGCCACCGCTCCCTTCCGCGTCCGGGACGCCTGCTTGGCGGCGTGGGCGGTGGCTGCCTCGCGCACCCAGGCGCCCTCCTCGTGGGCCGTGCGGCGCCGTTCCACCCGCTGGTCGTTGCACGGGCCGTCGCCCTTGATGACTCGCATCAACTCGTCCCAGTCGGGCGTGCCGAAGTCGTGGTGGCCCCGCTCCTCGTTCCAGCGCAGCTCGGGGTCGGGGAGCGTCACGCCGAGCTTCCCGGCCTGGGGCACGGTCATGTCGACGAAGCGCTGACGCAGTTCGTCGTTGCTGTGCCGCTTGATCTTCCAGGCCATGGACTGCGCGGAGTTGGGCGAGGCGTCGTCGGGCGGGCCGAACATCATCAGCGACGGCCACCACCAGCGGTTCACGGCGTCCTGCACCATCTCGCGCTGCTCCGGGGTGCCGCGCATCATCGTCATCAGCAGCTCGTAGCCCTGCCGCTGGTGGAACGACTCCTCCTTGCAGATCCGCACCATGGCGCGTGCGTACGGCCCGTAGGAGGAGCGGCACAGCGGCACCTGGTTGCAGATCGCGGCGCCGTCCACGAACCAGCCGATCACGCCGACGTCCGCGAAGCTCAGCGTCGGGTAGTTGAAGATCGACGAGTACTTCTGGCGGCCCTCGATGAGGCGCTCGGTCAGGTCCGCGCGGTCGGCGCCCAGCGTCTCCGCCGCCGAGTACAGGTACAGCCCGTGCCCGGCCTCGTCCTGGACCTTGGCGAACAGAATGGCCTTGCGGCGCAGCGACGGCGCGCGGGTGATCCACTCACCCTCCGGCTGCATGCCGATGATCTCCGAGTGCGCGTGCTGCGCGATCTGCCGGATCAGTGTCTTCCGGTAGCCCTCCGGCATCCAGTCGCGCGGCTCGATCCGCTGGTCCCGCGCGATCGTCCCGTCGAAGTGCTGCTGGAGATCCGGCTCGGCGGCGTCCGTCCCCGCGGGGCTGGAGCGTGTCGTATCCATCCGTCCCACTTCCCAACCGACCATTCGTTCGGTCCATCGTAGGACACGTCGGCGCGCCTTGGTAAGACCCCTCGGGGAAGTCCTGGACCCTTGACAGGCGTCGAAGCGGCTCGATTACATGGCAACGCCAGCTAACCGAATGTTCGGTCGGTCCATGAGGTGGTGCGAGAAGTGACCCATACCGCTGACGCGACGACGCCACCCGCGGAGGCGATGTTCGCCGCGGACGAGGCCTCCCGCGGGCTCGGGATCGAGCTGCGGGAGCAGGGCGACGGGACCGCCGTGCTGCGGATGACCGTGACCCCGGCGATGGTGAACGGCCATGGGATCGTCCACGGCGGCTACGTCTTCCTGCTCGCCGACAGCGCCTTCGCCTGCGCCTGCAACAGCCACGGCCCGGTGACCGTCGCGGCGGGCGCGGACATCACCTTCGTGGCCCCCGCGTACGAGGGCGACGAACTCGTCGCCCGGGCCGAGGAGCGCACCCGTTACGGGCGCAGCGGCCTCTACGACGTGACGGTCCGGCGGGGCGACGAGGTGATCGCGGAGTTCCGGGGCCGCAGCCGGAGCATCAGGAGCACGAGGCCGGAGGAGTCCTAGATGACCAGCGAGACGACGGCCTCCGGAGCCACGGCGCCCGGGGGACAGCGGCGCGGCGAACCCCTCCCCCACGACCTGCTCGACGACACGGAGCGCCTGACGCGCGAGCAGCTGCGGGAGCTCCAGCTCGACCGCCTGCGCCGGAGTCTGCGGCACGCCTACGACAACGTGGAGACGTACCGGAAGAAGTTCGACGCGGCCGGGGTCTGTCCCGACGACTGCCGCTCGCTGGAGGACCTCGCCCGGTTCCCCTTCACCACGAAGGCCGACCTCCGGGACACCTACCCCTTCGGCATGTTCGCCGTCCCCATGGACCGGGTGCGGCGCGTGCACGCCTCCAGCGGCACCACCGGCCGCCCCACGGTGGTCGGCTACACGGAGCACGACCTGTCGATGTGGGCCGACCTCGTCGCCCGCTCGATCCGCGCCGCCGGCGGGCGCCCGGGCCACAAGGTGCACATCTCCTACGGGTACGGGCTGTTCACCGGCGGTCTCGGCGCCCACTACGGCGCCGAGCGCGCCGGCTGTCTGGTGATCCCGGCCTCCGGGGGCATGACCGCGCGCCAGGTGCAGATCATCCAGGACTTCCGGCCCGAGATCATCATGGTCACCCCGTCCTACATGCTCACCCTGCTCGACGAGTTCGAGCGCCAGGGCCTCGACCCGCGCGCGAGCAGTCTGCGCGTGGGCATCTTCGGTGCCGAGCCGTGGACGGAGGAGATGCGCCGCGAGATCGAGGAGCGGATGGACATCCACGCCGTCGACATATACGGCCTGTCCGAGGTGATCGGGCCGGGTGTCGCCCAGGAGTGCGTGGAGACCAAGGACGGGCTGCACGTCTGGGAGGACCACTTCTACCCCGAGGTGGTCGATCCGATCACGGGTGAGGTGCTGCCCGAGGGCGAGGAGGGCGAGCTGGTCTTCACGTCCCTGACCAAGGAGGCCCTGCCGGTCGTCCGCTACCGGACCCGCGATCTGACCCGGCTGCTGCCCGGCACGGCCCGGCCCGCGTTCCGCCGTATCGAGAAGATCACCGGCCGCTGCGACGACATGATCATCCTGCGCGGGGTGAACGTCTTCCCCAGCCAGATCGAGGAGATCGTGCTGCGCACGCCCGGCGTCGCCCCGCACTTCCAGATCCGGCTGACCCGGCGCGGCCGCATGGACCACATGACCGTCCGTGTGGAGACCCGTCCCGGCACCGGCCCCGAGCAGCGCGAAGCCGCGGCCGGGACGATCGCGAAGGCCGTCAAGGACGGCATCGGCATCACCGCCGAGGTGACGATCGTCGAACCGGAGACCCTGGAGCGCTCCCTCGGCAAGCTCCGCCGGGTCAAGGACCTGCGCGAGGCGTGACCCGGACCGGCCGCGGCTGCTCTCACGGGCAGCACTTCGCCTCGGGCACCGGGGCGGGAGCGGCCGGGCCGGGGCCGAGCGCCCCGGCCTTCTCCGCTTCCGCGAGCCGCGCGGCCGGCTTGCGGATGAGGAGCAGCGCCGCGTCGTCGTGCAGCCGGCCGCCCACATGGGCCAGCAGTTCCTCGTGGAGCGCGCCCAGGGTGTCGGACGGCTCGTGGGAGACGTGCCGTTCCAGGCCCTCGGCCAGGGGGTAGAAGGCGCGGCCGCCGTCGCGGGCCTCGGTGACGCCGTCGGTGTAGAGCAGCAGCTGGTCGCCGTCGGCGAAGGGGAGCACCTGGAGCGCCGGGGGGTGGCCCGTGAGGGCCCGCAGCCCGAGGGGCGGGGCCGGGTGCGCGGGCTCCACCGCGCTGATGCTCCCGGAGGCGCTCACCAGCAGCGGGGGGTTGTGCCCGCAGTTCACGACCTCCAGGTGACCGGCGCGCGGGTATCCGGCGACGACGGCGGTGACGAAGTCGTCGTGACCGAGGTTGCGGGCGAGGCTCCGCTCGATCCTGTCGACGACGGCGAGCAGGTCGGCCTCGTCGTGGGCGGCCTCGCGGAAGACACCGAGCACGAGGGCCGCGGTCCCGACGGCGGGCAGCCCCTTGCCCCGCACGTCGCCGACGATCAGCCGCACCCCGTGCGGGGTGGGTATCAGCGCGTACAGGTCACCGCCGATGCGGGCCTCCGCCGCCGCGGCGCTGTAGCGCACGGCCACCTGGAACGGCCCGACGGTCGACGGCACCGGCCTGAGCAGCGCGTGCTGGGCGGTCTCCGCGACCGAGCGGACGGCGGCGAGCACCCGTTCCCGGCGCCCGCGCAGGGCGCTGGCCAGGCCGCTCGCGAGGGTGACGGCGACCAGGGCCGACAGCACGGCGATCAGTTCCCGGCCCGGTACGCCGTCCCGGATCCCGAGGGTCACTCCGAGCACCGCGGCGAGGAACCCGACGCAGAGGACCCCGCGCGGCCCGTTGGTCGTGGCGGCCAGGGCGGGGCCGGCCACCAGCAGGGGCAGCCAGATCATCCCGGCTCCGCCGGCGAGGTCGGCACACACGACGAGGGCGACGACCAGGGCGGGCAGGGCGGGTGTTCCGACGGCCAGGTGTGCGACGGCGCGTCTGCGGGCCGAAGCCCCGGCACCGGCCACTCGGTTACTGAACGGCCGTACCGGCCGGTGGTCGACGCCATGGTTTCGGGCTTGGCTCATGTCTGGGTCCGCAGTCCTCACCTGTGCCGGGGCACATCCCGGAAATGTCTGACTTATCCAGAAAAAGGGGTGAGGGCAGTTCCCGGCAAGAAGCGGATTTTCAGATAGTGAGCGAGAGGCTCCGGGTCACGCGGCTCGCGGTCGGGAGCAGCCGCTCGCGGATCTCCGGGAGCCGGGCGAGCCGGTTCGACGGGAGCGAGACACCGAGGGAGCCGAGGGTGTCCCCGCTGTAGACCGGCACGGCGACGCAGACCGTGCCGAGGGCGTACTCCTCGAGGTCCGTGATGGCCGGGGCCAGGGGTGAGGTCTCCAGTCGCTGGAGGAGGACCGGGAGGCTGGTGATCGTCCGCGGGGTGAGGTCGGCGAGGTGGTGGCGGGAGAGGTACTCCTGGCGGGCCTCTTCGTCCAGCTCCCGCAGGACGGACTTGCCCAGTGCGGTGGCGTGCCCCGCGTCCTCGAAGCCCACCCAGAGATCGACGCGGGGGATGCCGGGGCCGTCGACGATCTCGGCTACCCGGATCTCTCCGTCCTCGTAGAAGGTGAGGTAGGCGGCCGTCGCGAGCTCGTCGCGCAGCGCGGCGAGGGTGGGCCGGACGCGGCTGAGCAGTGCCTGCGCACGCCCCGTGGACTGCAGGGTCTGGAGTTTGTCGCCGAGGACGAAACCACCGTCGTCCAGCTTCCGCACGTACCCGTCGTGCACGAGCGTGCGCAGCAGGTGGTAGGCGGTGGCCAGGGGCAGCCCGGTCTCGCGCGCCAGCTGCTTGGCCGGCGCACCGTTCTCGTGCGCGCTCACCGCCTCCAGCAGCCGCATGGCCCGCTGCACGGAGTTGATGAGCGTAGGGCCGTCCTGCGCACCCATACGAACAGCGTGCGTCAGGCGCCCGGCCCGGGCAAGGGGAGACTGCGCGCGGGCAGTGCGACAGCGCGCCGTACCGGGTGCGGCCCGGCAGGCGCCACGGGCCCGGGGCGCCACGGGCCCGGCGGGCCGTTGGCGGGTCTCCCGAGGCGTTGGCGCGCCGCGCGCGGTGGGGCCGTGGCGAGCACCCGAGGCGGAGGAGCGACGCGCACGACATGCCCTTGGCTAGCGCCCCGGGACGGTGGCCCGACCTGGGCGATGAGCCCTTGGCGGGCACCCCGGTACGGTGCAGCGGCATGGGCGACAGGGCCTTGGCGAGCTCCCAGGCGCGGTGGGGGCGCCGGTGGGCGACGATCCCGCGGCGGGCACCCCGGTGCCGGTGGAGCCACGCGCACATCGAGCCCTCGGCCGACTCCCCAAGACGGTTCCGCGCCATGGGCGAACGTCCCGCGACGGGCACCCCGGTGCCAGTAGAACCACGCGTACGACCAGCCCATCTCCGACTCCCCAAGGCGGTGGGTCAACCGCCGTAGGCAACGAGCCCGCGGCGGTTGCCCCGGCGCATCCGGGGACGTGGGCGACAGGCCCTTGGGAGCGCCCCTGCGCTCTGATGCCACCGGCACGTCGACGGCGAGGGAGACCGGCCCCTCGTCGATCGGCTCGGAGACGACGAATGCCGTCCACGCCCTGCTCCAGCAGCGACTCCACGGCACCGGCCATGCCTCCCGGGTCGCCTTCCAGGGTGTTGACGAAGCGGAGTGCGTAGCCGGCGTCTCGCGCGGCCCGCTCGACGCCGATCAGCAGCGACGCGGGGCCGTAGAGGGCGGTTCCCATGGTGACGACGCCGATGGAGCGGGTCCGCCCGGAGGCCAGGGCGCGGGCCGCGCCGTTCAGCCGGTAGCCGAGTTCCCCCGCCGCCGCGAGCACCCTGCGGCGTACGTCGTCGGAGACGTACCGCTCCCCGTTGAGGACCCGTGAGACCGTATTCTGCGAGACGCTGGCCAGCCGGGCCACGTCCACACTGCGCGGCGCGCTGCCGGCCCGCCCTCCGGTTCGCGTCATCGCCTGCTCCCCCGTGTTTGGCGGCCTGTCGTGGCCGCTCACGCCCAGCGTTCCGCACCCCCCACGCACCGAGCACACGCTCAGCGTCCGCGCCGGTACGTCACCTCGTCGAAGTCCGCGTGGTGCCCGCCCCCGGTGAGGTCCCAGGCCCACAGGCCGGCGAACGCACCCGTGAAGCCGAGGGAGCGGATCAGGCCGTCCTCGATGTGCTCGGCGTGCTCGTCGGACAGGACCGTGGCGTCCAGGACGGGCCCGAAGGGCTCCCAGCCGCTGCCGCTGTCGTGGCGGAAGCGCAGCTCGGCGCCGTCGACGTCCAGGCCCAGGCGCAGCCGCGTCGTGCGGCCGAGCCGCGCCTGGCCGGCCTCGTCGACGCTGAGCCGGCCGCGGTCGCAGCCCGCGACGCGCAGCACGGGTTCCCCCGCGTCGTCCGCGGTGACGTACAGGTAGTACCAGTTGCCGGTGTTGTAGTACGCGGTGATCCCGGCCAGGTGCTGGAACGTCCCGGGCCGGTACTCCATCGTCGCCTCGAACGAGCAGCGCGCCGCCGTCAGCCGGCGGGCCACCATGCTGGGTCCGATCAGGCTCTGGGGCGACCGGCCGCCGTGCAGCCTCAGGTGGGAGGGGCGTTCGGTGAGGGAGAGCCAGTCGGGGCCGGCGGGACGGCGCAGGGTCGACCACTGGGGGCCGAGGACGGCACCGTCGAATCCGTCGGTGCCGTCCACGTGGTGCGCGGTACCGGGCCCCGGGGGCAGGTCGGGCGCCGGCACCTCCGGGGCGGGCAGCCCGGTCTCGGTGCGCGGCCAGCCGTCGGCGGTCCAGGTGACGGGCGCCAGGGCGGTCTCCCGGCCCAGGACGCACGGCCCACGCCGCCCGTGGGGCCGGGCCACGAGGTAGGCCAGGTACCAGTGCCCGTCCCCGGTCTCCACCAGGCTGCCGTGCCCGGCCTTCTGCAGCGGCAGGTCGGGGTGGTCCCGGGCGGTGAGGAGCGGGCCGTTCGGGTCGCGTTCGTAGGGGCCCGTGAGGGTGCGGGAGCGGGAGACGGTGACCTGGTGGTCGTAGCCGGTGCCGCCGTCCGCGGTGAGCAGGTAGTACCAGGGGCCGCGGCGGTAGAGGTTCGGGCCCTCGATCCAGCCGGCCCGCGGCGGCAGCGCGACGGGGACCGGGTCACCGGTCAGGCGGCGCTCGGCACGGTCGTAGCGCCGCGCCTCGAGACCGGCCGAACCGCCGTGGCCCGGGCGCCAGTCGTGCACCAGGTTGAGCAGCCAGCTGTCCGCCCCGTCGTGGAACAGCGAGGTGTCGAAGCCGCGGGCGTGCAGCAGGACCGGTTCCGACCAGGGGCCCTCGATCGAAGGGGCGGTGATCACGTAGTTGGGACAGTCGGTGAAGCCGCCGGTGTACGTGGAGACGTTGCTGTAGACCAGGTGGAACAGGCCGTCCGCGTGGCTGAGGCTGGGCGCCCAGACGCCGCCGGAATCCGGGCATCCGGTCAGGTCGAGCAGCCGGGTGCCGGTCAGGGCGCCGCCGAGGGGGCGCCAGTGCACCAGGTCCGTGGAGTGGTGCAGGCGTACGCCCGGGTACCACTCGAACGTCGACGTCGCGAGGTAGAAGTCAGGCCCCACCCGCAGGATCGACGGGTCCGGGTGCGAGCCGGGCAGGACCGGGTTGCGGATGAGGCCCGCGGGCCGGTTGTGCATGGAAGGTCCCCTCGTGACGCCCGCCCCGGCGCGCGCCGGGTGATCACCGCAGGACCGTAATGTCGAATACGTTCGCGAGCAACGGCCGATCGGTAATGCGCGCAAGGTCCGCGTACCCGTTCGGCCGGAAGCAGTCCAGGACCGCGAAACGCCGCCGTGGTCCTTCACCGCCCTCCCCCGACCGGCGACCATGCGATGTCATGGACATCTTGCTCGTCGCCAGCGCGTTCAACAGCCTGTCCCAGCGTGTGTTCGCCGAACTGTCGGACGAGGGGCACCACGTGGAGGTCGTGCTCGCCTCGCACGGCCCCGACGCCGTCCGGGCCGCCGTACGCGAGGTGGGCCCGGAGCTGATCGTCGCCCCGATGCTCAAGTCGGCCCTGCCGGAAGACGTGTGGCGCGAGCACACCTGCCTGATCGTGCATCCGGGGCCACCCGGGGACCGGGGCCCGTCGTCGCTGGACTGGGCGATCGCCGAGGAGGCCTCCGAGTGGGGCGTGACGGTGCTTCAGGCCGAGGCGGCCATGGACGCGGGGGACGTGTGGGCCGACGGCACCTTCACGGTGCCTCCGGCGGGCAAGAGCGACATGTACCGCAACGAGGTGGCCGACGCCGCCACGGCCGCCGTGCTGCTGGCCGTGCGGCGCTACGCCGAGGGGTCGTACAAGCCGCGCCCGCAGAGCGAACCCGGGGCCCACGTTCTGTGGCGGGACTACTTCCGCCAGGAACAGCGGCGGATCGACTGGGAGAACGACAGCACGGCGACAGTGGTGCGCAAGCTGCGCGGAGCCGACTCGCAGCCCGGCGTCCGGGACGAGATCTGCGGCCAGGAGGTGTTCCTGCACGGCGGGTACCCCGAGGACCGGCTGCGCGGGGAGCCCGGGGAGTTGCTCGCCACCCGGGCCGGCGCGGTCTGCCGGGCCACTCGGGACGGCGCGGTGTGGATTCCGGAGCTGCGCCCCCGCAAGAGCTCCGGTGACCCCGCGCCGTTCCGTCGCCCGGCGGCCTCCGTGCTCGCGGACTTCCCGGCCCCGCCCGGCAGCAGCCCGGGCATGCCGGGTGCGTACGACCGCCCGTACTGGCTGCCCGAGATCGCCGTTCCGCTCGAACTGCCCCCGGACCGCACCACCTGGACCGACATCCGCTACCGGCAGAGCGGTTCCATCGGGTTCCTGAGCTTCTCGTTCCCGGGCGGGGCCATGAGCACCACCCACTGCCGCCGGCTGCTCGCCGCCTGGCGGTACGCCCTCACCCGCCCCACCTCGGTGCTGGTGCTCGGCGGCGCACGCGACTTCTTCTCCAACGGCATCCACCTCAACGTCATCGAGGCGGCGGGCGACCCGGCGGGCGAGTCCTGGTCCAACCTGAACGCCATGGACGACCTGGTCGAGGCGGTGCTGCGTACCACCGACCGGCTGGTGGTGTCGGCCCTCGGCGGCAACGCGGCGGCCGGCGGCGTCATGCTCGCCCTGGCCGCCGACGAGGTCTGGTGCCGCACGGGCAGCGTCCTCAACCCGCACTACCGGAACATGGGCCTGTACGGGTCGGAGTACTGGACGTACTCGCTGCCCCGCCGGGTGGGCGCCGAGACGGCCGAACGGCTGACGACCGAGGCGTTGCCGGTGAGCTCCGCGACGGCCGAGCGCATCGGGCTGGTGGACCGTCTGGTGCCGGTCGCGGCGCAGGAGTTCGCCCCCGAGGTCGAGCGCCTGGCCGCCGAGCTGGCCGCCGACCCGGACGTTCCGCGCCGGATCACCGCCAAGGCCACGTCCCGTCACGCGGACGAGCTCGCGCGGCCCCTCGCCGAGTACCGGCGGGCCGAACTCGCCCGTATGCGCGCCGTCTTCTTCGACCCGGAGGCTCCGTACCACGCGCTGCGGTCCGCCTTCGTCCGCAAGCTCCCGAACGGCTCCGCCCGGCCGCTGGTCACCGGGGAGGCGCGATGAGCGCGCGGCTCCTCGTGGCGGGGGTCGGCAACATCTTCCTCGCCGACGACGCCTTCGGCCCCGAGGTGATCCGCGCCCTGGACCAGGACCCGCTGCCGCCGCAGGTGCGGGTGCGGGACTTCGGCATCCGCGGCATGGACCTCGCGTACGAGCTGCTCGACGGCTACGACACGGCCGTCCTGGTCGACGCCGCCGTGCGGGGGCACGAGCCGGGCACGCTGTCCCTGATCGAGCCGGAGCTGCCCGACGGCGCCACGGCGGGCGCCCCTCCCGAGGCGCACGGCATGGACCCGGCGAAGGTCCTCGCCCTGGCCGCCCACCTGGGCGACGAGCCGCTCCCCCGCGTCCTGGTGCTGGCCTGCGAGCCCGAGCTGCGGGCACCGGCCGACGAGGACATCGCCCCCGGCATCAGCCCCACGGTGCGCGAGGCGGTCGGGCGGGCCGTCGCGGCGCTGCACATTCTGGTGCCGGTGCTGCTCGCCGACCCGGCGGCCACGCCCCCGTTGAGCCGCCCGGACGAATCCGCAGCCCTGTCCCCGGCCGGGCTGCCGGGCACGGTGAGCGGCGGCGCGGAGGATCGGTAGCGGAACGATTTCCCTACCGACCCGCGAGGAGCGGCGCCCATGTGCGATTCCGTGGACGAGATCACCCAGGCCGTCCTGGCGAAGAACGACGGTCTGGCCGCGGACCTGCGTCAGGAGCTGGCCCGGCGCGGGGTGAGCGTGGTCAACCTGCTGTCCAGCCCGGGCAGCGGCAAGACGGAACTGCTCGGGCGGGTGCTGGCCAGAGCGGTGGAGCGGAGCCTTCCGGTGGCCGCGCTCACCGCCGACCTGGCGACCGAGAACGACGCCGACCGGCTAGCCCGGTCGGGAGCTCCGGTGAAGCAGCTGCTGACGGACGGCCTGTGCCATCTGGAGGCGAGGCAGCTGCGCGGGCACGTGGAGAACTGGCTGCCCGCGGGCACGTCGCTGCTCTTCGTGGAGAACGTGGGCAATCTCGTCTGCCCCGCCTCGTACGACCTCGGCGAGAGCCTGCGGATCGTGCTCATGGCGGTCACGGAGGGCGAGGACAAGCCACTGAAGTACCCCACGGCCTTCGGCTCCGCCCATCTGGTGGTGCTGACGAAGACCGATCTGGCCGGGCCGGCGGGGTTCGACGAGACGGCCTTCGAGACGAACGTCCAGCGGGTCAACCCCGGGGTGGAGGTGGTGCGGTCCTGTGCCCGCACCGGCGCCGGGGTCGACGTTCTTCTGGAGCGCGTGCTGGCCGTCCGGGACGGGGCCCCCGTCCACCGGCCGCCCCTGGCGCCCCGCCCGCACACCCACAGCCACAGCCACACGGACGAGGGCGCCGAAGCCGGCCTCGTCCCGTGACGGCGCCCGCCACCCGGGCGGTGCGCCGGCGCGTCACCGTGCGCGGCACCGTGCAGGGCGTGGGCTTCCGCCCGTTCGTGCACCGCCTCGCCACCGACCTGGCGCTCGCGGGTTTCGTGAGCAACACGGCGAACGGTGTGCTCATCGAGGTGGAGGGCCCGCCGGACGGCGTCGCCGACTTCTGCGACCGACTCGCCGCGGAGCCTCCGCCGCTGGCCACCGTCACCGGCGTCGGCTTCGAGGACCTGCCCGCCACCGGCGCCGACAGCACCTTCGGTATCCGCTCCACCGACCGCTCCCCCGGCAGCACCCTCCTCCCGCCCGACACGGCGACCTGCCCGGACTGCCTGCGGGAGCTGCGCGATCCGGCCGACCGACGGCACCGGCACCCCTTCGTCACCTGCACCCACTGCGGCCCCCGCTTCACCATCGCCACGGGCATGCCGTACGACCGGGCGGTCACGACCATGGCCGGTTTCCCGATGTGCGCCGCGTGCGCCCGGGAGTACGGCGATCCCCTCGACCGCCGCTTCCACGCCCAGCCCGTGGCCTGCCCCGACTGCGGTCCCCGGCTGCGCCTGGTGCCGGCGGCCGGGAGCGGGGTCCGCCCGGCCCGGGACGCCGAAGCCCTGGCGTCGGCACGGGCGTTGCTGGCCGCCGGCCGGATCGTCGCCGTCAAGGGCCTCGGGGGCTATCACCTGGCCTGTGACGCCGCCGACGCCCGGGCCGTCGACGCCCTGCGCACCCGCAAGTCACGCGGCGGCAAGCCGTTCGCGGTGATGTGCGCGGACCTCGACGACGTACGGCGGATCGCCGAGCTCCCCTCGTCCGCACGGGCCGCCCTCACCGGCTCCCGGCGCCCCATCGTCCTGCTGCGCCGGCGCGGGGAGGCGAGCGGGATCGCACCCGGTGTCTGCCCCGGCAGCCCGCACCTGGGCGTGATGCTGCCCTACACGCCCGTGCACACCCTGCTGTTCGGCCTGCCCGGTGACCCGCCCGGCCCGCGCGTCCTGGTCATGACGAGCGGCAACCGCTCCGGGGAACCGATCGTCACGGACGACGACGAGGCGCTGACCCGGCTCGCCGGGCTGGCCGACGCCTGGCTCGCCCACGACCGGCCCATCGCCTCGCCCTGCGACGACTCCCTGCTGCGGGTGCGACCCGACGGCACCGCGCAGGTGCTGCGCCGGTCCCGGGGGTATGTGCCCCGGCCGCTGCGGCTGCCGGTCCCGGTGCGGCCCGCGCTCGCCGTGGGCGGCGACCTGAAGAACGCCCTGTGCCTCGGCGCGGGCGACCAGGCCTGGTTCGGCCCGCACATCGGCGACATGGGCGATCTGACGACCCTGGAGGCGGCCCGGCGGGCGGACGCGCACCTGCGGGCTCTGACCGGCGTGCGTCCCGAAGTGGTCGCCGCCGACCGGCACCCCGGGTACCACTCGACGCGGTGGGCCGCCCGACTGGCCGGGCACGCCCTGGTGCCGGTCCAGCACCACCATGCGCACATCGTCTCCGCGATGGCCGAGCACGGCCTGGACGGCACCACGCCCGTGATCGGTGTCGCCTTCGACGGCACGGGCTACGGCGACGACGGCACCGTCTGGGGCGGCGAGATCCTCCTCGCCGACTACACCGGCTTCCGGCGCTACGCCCACCTCTCCCCCGCCCCGCTGCCCGGCGGCGACGCGGGCGTCGCCAACCCGTGCCGTCTGGCGCTGGCCCGGCTGTGGGCGGCGGGACTGCCGTGGGACGCGGACCTGCCGTGCGTGAGCGCCTGCGCGCCCCAGGAACTCGCGGTGCTCCAGCGGCAGTTGTCCGGCGGACTCGCCTGTGTGCCGACCTCCAGCATGGGCCGGCTCTTCGACGCCGTGTCGTCGCTCGTGGGCGTGTGCCATCGCGCGGGGTACGAAGCGCAGGCCGCGCTGGAGCTGGAGGCGGCGGCCGCGTCGGCGTGGGGCGCCGACAGGGCCACGTACACCTTCGCCGACGGGTTCGACCCGGCGCCCGTGCTGAGTGCGCTGATCGCCGATCAGCGGCGCGGCACCCCCGCCGCCGTGCTCGCGGCCCGTTTCCACCGTGCCGTGGCGCGGGCGGTGGCGGAGATCTGCCGGCGCGCGCGTCAGGACACCGGACTCGCCACCGTCGCGCTCAGCGGCGGGGTGTTCGCCAACGCGCTGCTGGAGGAGGAGTGCGCGCGGCTGCTGACAGAGGACGGCTTCGCGGTGCTCCGGCACGGCGAAGTCCCGCCGAACGACGGCGGGCTGGCACTCGGCCAGCTCATGGTCGCGGCGCACCTACGACAGGAGGAGTGACCCATGTGTTTGGCAGTGCCCGGCAAGGTCGTCGCCATCGACGACAGCGCCGAACCGCTCACCGGGCTGATCGACTTCGGCGGCGTACAGAAGAAGGCGTGCCTGGAGTACGTGTCCGACGTGAAGGTGGGTGAGTACGTCATCGTGCACGTCGGTTTCGCGCTCCAGCGCCTGGACGAGGAGTCGGCCCTGGCCTCCCTGAAGCTCTTCGAGGAACTGGGGCTCCTGGAGGAGGAGTTCGGGGACGCCTGGGAGCAGGCGGCCAAGGAGGCGGGCGGTACCGCGGCGGTGGCGCCCCAGGACGGCGGGAGTGAGGGCCGGTGAAGTACATCGACGAGTTCAACGACCCCCAGCTGGCACGGCGGCTGCTGGACGAGATCCGTGCCACCGCCACCCGGCCCTGGGCCCTGATGGAGGTGTGCGGCGGACAGACCCACTCGATCATCCGGCACGGCATCGACCAACTGCTGCCCGAACAGGTCGAGTTGATCCACGGGCCCGGTTGCCCGGTCTGTGTCACGCCGCTGGAGGTCATCGACAAGGCGCTGGAGATCGCCGCGCGGCCCGGGGTGATCTTCTGCTCCTTCGGCGACATGCTGCGGGTGCCGGGCACCGACCGCGACCTGTTCCGGGTCAAGGGCGAGGGCGGCGACGTACGGGTGGTGTACTCGCCGCTCGACGCCCTGGAGCTGGCCCGCCGCAACCCGGACCGGGAGGTGGTGTTCTTCGCGATCGGCTTCGAGACCACCGCCCCGGCCAACGCGATGGCCGTGCACCAGGCGCGCAGGCTGGGCCTGACCAACTTCAGCCTGCTGGTGTCGCATGTGCGGGTACCCCCGGCCGTCGAGGCGATCATGACGGCGCCCGAGTGCCGGGTGCAGGGCTTCCTGGCCGCCGGGCACGTGTGCAGCGTGATGGGGATGGCCGAGTACCCGGAGCTGGCCGAGCGGTTCCGCGTGCCGATGGTGGTGACGGGCTTCGAGCCGCTGGACATCCTGGAGGGCATCCGCCGGGCGGTCCGCCAGCTGGAGCGCGGTGAGCACCGGGTGGAGAACGCCTACCCGCGTGCCGTGCGCGAGGAGGGCAACCCGGCCGCGGTGCGCATGATCGAGGAGGTCTTCGAGGTCACCGACCGGTCCTGGCGGGGCATCGGGCCGATCCCGGCCAGCGGCTGGCGGCTGACCGACGCCTTCCGCGCGTACGACGCGGAGCACCGCTTCGACGTGAGCGGTATCCGAACCGAGGAACCCGCGGAGTGCCGGGCCGGTGAGGTGCTCCAGGGCCTGATCAAGCCGACCGAGTGCGCCGCGTTCGGCACCACCTGCACGCCGCGCACCCCGCTCGGCGCCACCATGGTCTCCAGCGAGGGCGCCTGTGCCGCCTACTACCTCTACCGCCGGATGAACGCCCCGGCGCCGCAGGCCGGCGGCACCGCGCAGCAGGAGGTGACCCCCGTTGCCTGAGCGACTCGCCGATGTGGTCGACCCGGCCAACTGGACCTGCCCCGCCCCGCTGCGCGACCAGGGGGTGGTGGTCATGGGGCACGGCGGCGGGGGTGCGCTGTCCGCGGAGCTGATGGAGCAGATCTTCACCCCGGCCTACGGCAACGCCACCCTGGCCGGGCTCGCCGACTCCGCCGTCCTCGAACTGGGCGGCGCGCGGCTGGCCTTCTCCACCGACTCCTACGTGGTCCGGCCGCTGTTCTTCCCCGGCGGCTGCCTCGGCGACCTCGCGGTCAACGGCACGGTCAACGACCTCGCGATGAGCGGCGCGCGACCCGCCTACCTCTCGGCCGCCTTCGTCCTGGAGGAGGGGGTGGAGCTCACCGTCGTCGAACGGATCGCCCGCTCGATGGGGGCGGCCGCCGAGGCCGCCGGCGTCACGATCGCCACGGGTGACACCAAGGTGGTGGAGTCCGGGCACGGCGACGGGGTGTACGTCACCACCGCCGGGGTGGGGCTCGTGCCCGACGGGGTGGACATCCGGCCCCAGCGCGCCCGGCCCGGGGACGCGGTCATCGTCAGCGGCCCGATCGGACTGCACGGCGTGGCCATCATGAGCGTGCGGGAAGGGCTGGAGTTCGGGGTGGAGGTCGCCAGTGACACCGCCCCGCTGGCGGACCTGGTGGCGGCGATGCTGGCCGTCACTTCGGACGTGCATGTGCTGCGCGACCCCACCCGGGGCGGCCTGGGCGCGTCGCTGAACGAGATCGCCCGTGCCTCCGGGACCGGTGTCCGGCTTCAGGAGCGGGCGATTCCGGTGCCGGACGCGGTGGCGAACGCCTGCGGGTTCCTCGGGCTCGATCCCCTGTACGTCGCCAACGAGGGTCGGCTGGTCGCCTTCGTGCCGCCGTCGGAGGCGGAGGAGGTGCTGGCCGCGATGCGGGCCCATCCGCAGGGTGCCGGGGCGACACGGATCGGTGAGTGCGTCGCCGAGCATCCGGGGATGGTGGTGGTCGCCACCGGGCTCGGCGGCACGCGGGTGGTGGACCTGCCGCTCGGGGAGCAGCTGCCGCGCATCTGCTGACCGCCGGACAGGAGAAGGGCCCCGCCGACGGATCGGCGGGGCCCTTCTCCTGTCTATGCCGGTACCGGCTCGATCCCGGCGATCTCCAGTTCACGGCCGCTGCGCAGGTCGCTGGAGGGCTGGTCGCAGCGCGGGCACCAGAAGAACGGGGGCATGCCCACCGGGAACTCCTCGGCGCACGGGCCGCACCAGGCCTGCGCGGGAATCTGCTCGACGACGAGGTGCGCCCCCGCGAGGGCGGTGCCGTCGCGGGCCACCTCGAAGGCGAAACCGAGGGCGTCGGGGACGACGCCCGCCAGCTCGCCGACCCGGACGGTCACCTTCGAGACGGCGTCCGTCCCGTCCGCCCGGGCCAGCTCGTCGGCCCGCTCGATGATCGCGGTCGCGATCGACAGTTCGTGCACGGTCGGCTCACGGGTAGCGGTGGCCGGCGCGGAATCCGCCGGCCATCCGCCAGATCCGCACCTCGCGCCTCAGGCTGGGCCACTCCCAGGCAAGCAGGGCCAGAGCCACGCCGCCCATCAGGACGGCCTCGGCCTTCAGCACCCGCTGCCCGCTCATCCCGCCCCGCCTGCGCGCGACGGGTCTGCAACGTGTTCGTTTCATTGCGGCGACTCCCTGCTCGTCCTCATCACGGTGTTCAGCCCGGCGAGATGTTCGGCATGGTCTCCGCGAGGGCGTCATGCCGCTTCCAGTGGATCCCGGTGGAACGGCGCGCGTCGGCGGTGCCGTCCTCGTGGTGGCCCTTCTGCCGCTCGCGCGGTCCCTTGTTGCCCTGGTGCAGTCCGGCGACGTGCCCGGGCGTGTCGGGCTTGGCCTGGGGCCGGCCCACTCTGATGTTGCCCATGGGGTGCTCTCCTTCCTCGCCTCCGACCTGCGGAGTGCGTGGCTATGGCCGCTCGGTGAGGTCCTCGAAGAACTGCTCGACGGCCGGCCAGATCCGGCCACCGCCGGACATGCCGCGCCACTCCCGGCGCACGACGGCGATCATCCGGTAGCAGTCGTCGATCGGCACGATCCAGTGCTCGTCGAGGCCGTGGACGGTGTTCACCAGCAGAGCCTCCACGTCGGGTTCCACGGTTGCGAGCTGCGGACACGTCCCGGCCAGCTGCTGCCAGGCGGCCGTGTCCACCTCCCACCGCATGGCTCCCGCGGGGCTCGGGCCCTCGGCGGTGATGGTGCCGTCCGCCCGGGGCACGAAGAAGACCAGGCCGACGGGTACGCCCAGGACGGCCGTGTCGACCTTGGGCAGCCGGAGCCGGCGCCGGGGCACGAGCCGGTACTGGCCGTCCCCCGCCGCCGCGTCGGCGAACAGCACCGAGCAGGGGCCGCAGACGCAGCGCACCTCCTCCTGGCCGGTGTCGTACAGGTGGGCGTGCTCGTCGGCGACCGGTGCGGCGCACAGGTCGCACACCTCCCGCTCGGCCGCCGCCGTGCGGTCGGCCGAGGAACGGATGAGGCGGGCCAGGGCCCCGTCGGTGGTCACGGTGCGCTCCGGTGCGTCAGCGTGGTCAGCGGGACGAAGGCGGGGGCCGTCTCGGTCAGGGGCTCCACCGCCGTCAGCTCCGGCGCCGCGGCGAGCACCGCCGCACGGACCGCGTCGGTGACCTCGTCACCTCCGCCGCCGCAGCCGGACCCGCATCCGCCGCCGCCCGTGGTCAGACGCACCCGGGCGACCTGCCCCTCCACCCCGGCCCACTCCACGTCGCCGCCGCGTTCCTGCACGGCGGGCCGCAGCCGTTCGACCGCGCGGGCCGCCCGGCGTTCGGCGGGCTCGGGATGGATGTCGTGCAGCACCAGCAGGTGCCCCAGGAGCTCGTCCTCGGCCAGGCGTTCGGCCAGCTGCTCGTCCGCCCGGTCCAGGACACGGGCCAGGGCCTCGCCGTAGACCTCGGTCAGCAGGGCCACCGCCTCGGTCGCGGTGCGCGTCGTGGGGCCGGGTGCGGACTCGAGGCTGTCCAGCGCCCGGTCGAGCCGGACGAGCCGGGCCTCGACGTCCGGGTCCGCCAGCCGTGCCGTGGTGGCCTCAGCCATGGTTCGCCCCGTACGTCGGCGAGTGCAGGGTGGTCAGCGTCTTGCCCTTGCCGACGTACATGTGCACACCGCAGGGCAGACAGGGGTCGAAGCTGCGGACCGTGCGCATGATGTCGACGCCCTTGAAGTCGTCCGGCCCGTTCTCCTCGAAGATGGGCTGGCCCTGGACGGCGTCCTCGTACGGTCCCGGGGTGCCGAACTTGTCGCGGGGGCTGGCGTTCCACGGGGTGGGCGGGTACGGGTGGTAGTTGGCGATCTTCTTGTCCTTGATCACCAGGTGGTGGGAGAGGACGCCGCGCACCGCCTCGTGGAAGCCGCAGCCGATCGCCTCGTCGGGCACCTCGTAGTTCTCGAACACCTTGGTCTCGCCCGCGCGCACCATGCCCATGGCCTCTTCGATGAACTGCAGGGCCATGGCGGCCGCGTAGGCGACGAAGTACGGCCGGGCGCGGTCGCGTTCGATGGTGTTGCTCCACTGCGGGATGCGCCACTCCAGGGTGGTCTCCGGCAGCGACTCGCCCTTGGGCAGGGAGATGCGCACGCTGTGGCCGGTGGCCTTGATGTACGGGGTGTCGACCAGGCCGCTGAGCGCCGTCGACCACAGGCGGGCGAGGGGGCCGCCGCCGGTGTCGAGGGCGAGGTGGTCGCCGGTGCGCTGGTCGAACCAGCGGGGGCTCATCACCCAGCTGTACTTGTCGTCGAAGTCGCGCTTCTGCGGTACCGGGACGGTGGTCTGGTTCCACGGGTGGCGCATGTCGACGGGGTTGCCGAGCGGGTCGTGGGTGACGAAGGGCTGCTCGTTGACCCAGTCCTCGTAGTAGGAGCTGCCCAGCATGATGCGCAGGCCGAGGTTGATGTCCACGAGGTTGTTGGTGACCAGCTCACCGTCGACGATGATCCCGGGGGTGACGTACATCGCCTTGCCCCAGGTGTTCATCGTCTCGTAGCGGTAGTCGACGACCTTGGGGTCCTGGAAGGCTCCCCAGCAGCCCAGCAGGGTACGGCGGCGGCCGACCTCCTCGTAGCCGGGCAGCGCCTCGTAGAAGAAGTCGAAGACGTCGTCGTTCATGGCGACGGCCTTCTTCACGAAGTCGATGACCCTCATGAGGCGGCTGAGGTAGTCGGTGAAGACGGTCGGCTGCGGCATCGTGCCGACGCCGCCCGGGTACAGCGTGGAGGGGTGGACGTGCCGTCCCTCCATGAGGCAGAACATCTCGCGGGTGACCCGGCTGACCTTCAGGGCCTCCTTGTAGACCTCGCCCTCGAAGGGGTTGAAGGCCTTCATGATGTCGGCGATGGTCCGGTAGCCGTGGATCTCGCCGCGGGGGGCCTCGGTGCGTTCGGCGCGGGCCAGGACACCGGGGTTGGTGGCCTTGACCATCGCCTCGCAGAAGTCCACGAAGACCAGGTTGTCCTGGAAGATCGTGTGGTCGAACATGTACTCGGCGGCCTCGCCGAGGTTCACGATGTGCTCGGCCAGCGGGGGCGGCTTGACGCCGTAGGCCATCTGCTGGGCGTAGTCGGAGCAGGTGGTGTGGTTGTCGCCGCAGATGCCGCAGATCCGGGACGTGATGAAGCCCGCGTCGCGCGGGTCCTTGCCCTTCATGAACACCGAGTAGCCGCGGAACAGCGACGAGGTGCTGTGGCATTCGACGACTTCCCGGTTGGCGAAGTCGATCTTCGTGTAGATGCCCAGGTTCCCGATGATCCGTGTGATCGGATCCCAGGACATGTCCACGAGCTGTGGCGGCTTACGGTCCGTGGGACGGGCCTCGGTGGTGGTCATCTGCGGTACTGCCCCTCGCTGTCGGTGGTGTGGGGGTGGGGGGTGTGCCCGGTGGGCTTCATCAGGCGCGCCAGTGCGGGTCGTAACCGCTGGTCAGCTTGCGCTTGTTGTGGCGCCACCTGGGCTCGTGGTTGACCAGCTCGTTGGTCACGCCGCGCAGCCGGCGGATGACGGCTCCGTACGGCTTGATGACCAGGGACGACAGGGTGCCGCCGGGGGGTTCGTCCATGAACGGCATGAACGCGTCGGGGAAGCCGGGCATCGTGCAGCCGATGCAGATGCCGCCGACGTTGGGGCAGCCTCCGATGCCGGCCATCCAGCCGCGCTTGGGCACGTTGCAGTTGACGACCGGACCCCAGCAGCCCGTCTTGACCAGGCACTTGGGCGAGTTGTAGTCCGTGGCGAAGCTGGCCTGCTCGTAGTACGAGCCCCGGTCGCAGCCCTCGTGGACCGTCTTGCCGAACAGCCACTGCGGGCGCAGCATGTGGTCCAGCGGCGGCGGGGGCGCGGAGCCGGCCGCGTGGTAGAGGACCCAGACCAGGGTCTCCATGAAGTTCTCGGGCTGGATCGGGCAGCCGGGCACGTTGACGATGGGCAGGCCGGCCTGGGAGGTGTAGTCCCAGCCCAGGTAGTCGGCGAGGCCCATGCAGCCCGTCGGGTTGCCGGACATGGCGTGGATGCCGCCGAAGGTGGCGCAGGTGCCGGCGGCGACGACCGCCCAGGCCTTGGGGGCCAGTTGGTCGATCCACCAGTTGAGGGTCTGCGGCTCGCCGGTCTCCGGGTCGTTGCCGAAGGACGTCCAGTAGCCGTCGCCCTCGATGATGTTCTGGTTGGGGATCGAGCCCTCGATGACGAGGATGAACGGGCCCAGTTCGCCGCGTACGGCCGCCCGGTAGGGCGCGAGGAAGTCCTCACCGCCCAGGCTGGGCGAGAGCACCTTGTTGACCAGGTTCACCTTCGGCAGGCCCGGGATCAACCCGAGCACCAGGTCCTCGATGGAGGGCTGGTCGGCGGCGGTGAGCGAGACGGTGTCGCCGTCGCAGCTCATGCCCTCGGAGATCCAGAGGATCGTGATCTCGTCTATGCCCTTCCGGTCCTCGGACCGTTCGGGTTCCTTGCTGACTTCGGCGGTGCTGCTGTGGGTGGTCATGTCACTCGGCCTCCGCTGCGGGGGTCTCGGAGTCGGACGTGTGCCGCGCCGGAGCTGCGGCGGGAGCCGGTGCCGACGGCTCGTCCGGGGATCCGGCGGGCTCGAGGGGTTCGAGCTCGTCGGGCCGGAAGTAGTGGAAGCGGCCGTACCAGTTGTTCAGTTCGGCGGCGGGGTCGTCGTCGAGGGTGACGGCGAGGTGCACGCTGCCGTCCACGTCGTGGAAGACGGCGGCGACCTGGGCGGTCCGCCCGGCCAGGAACATGTCCTGGGCGTCCGCGCCGCGTCCCCGGGGGCGCAGCCGCACGCGGCTGCCGCCGCCGAGCGGGACGCCGTCGACGAGCACGGTGTCGGTGGTCGGGGACAGACCGTCGTCGGCACCCTCCTGCCACCAGGCGGGCCGGTCGGCGGACGCCGTGGGGAAGGTGACCGGCGCCGGAGAGCCGGCAGCGCCGGGCAACCGATCGGCGGACGCCGTGGGGGTGACCGGTGCCGGCGAGCCGAAGGCATCGGGCAGCCGGTCGGTGGACGGCGTCAGGGAGCGGACGGCGCCGGGCGACCGGTCGGCAGGCGCCGCGGCGAGGGTGACCGGCTCCGGAGAACGGACGGCATCGGGCAGTCGGTCGGTGGACGCCGCGGAGAAGGTGACCGGCTCCGGAGATTCGACCACGCCCGACAGCCGGTCGGCAGACGCCGTCGGGGTGGACGGCGTCAGGGAGCGGACGGCGCCGTGGAGTCGTTCGAAGACCTCCTGCGGCATGGTGTCGACCCGGTCGAGGATCGCCGCCGCCCGTGGGTCCGTGGCCCGCGCCTCGCGCTTCTCCTCGTCGGTCAGCAGCATCGTGCGCAGCGTGAGGATCTCGTCGATCTCGGCGGCGTCGTGCAGGTCGCCGGGGCTTTCGGGGGCGACCTGGGGGTGGTCGGGCAGGATGATCGGCGCGGACAGCAGGACAGGTCCGGTGTCGCCGGCCTCGCCGCCGAGCACGGGGAAGGTGAACTCGTTGCGGCACGCGCGCACGAGTGCTTCCAGGTCCGCCGGCGGGTCGATCAGCGAGACGAACTCCACCCCGTCGCCGCCGATGAGGGTGTGCGTGGCGATGAGGGCCCGGCGCAGTGCCTCGTCCCGCGGAGTGCGCGGTGCCGGGGCCGGCGCGGTGTTCGTGGTCCGTACGCGGATCCGGCAGAGGCCGTCGGAGAGCCACTCCGCGGTGACGGTGGTCTCGGCGCGGATCTCCTCGCGGCTGCGCACCACCCGCCCGGTGTCGTCGGGCAGCGGCTCGACGTCCTCCCCCGCCGCGGCGCTCACCGCGACGGTGCGTCCGCCCCGGAGGAGTTCGTCGAGCGGGGCCGCGATCTCGCACTCGCGCGGCAGGGCCTCGTCGAAGGTCAGATGCACCGTGCCGTCGTCGCCGCGCAGCGACTCGACGGGCCGGCCTGCTTCCTCCACCTGCTTGCGCTGCATCTGGAGGTAGCGGACCCGCACGCGTACGCGGGCGCTGTCCGGCTGCCGGACCCGCAGCAGGCACTCGGTCTGCTGGTACCAGGAGTCGGCGGAGCCGGAGACACCGGGGGTGACGGGGCCGTCCGCCTCCACCCAGTCCCGGGGGAACAGCACGCCGAACTGCCAGCGGATGCGGTTCTTGGTGGAGGAACGGCGGTAGGGGTAAAGAAGGTAACCCTCGTAGAGGACGGCGTCGGCGACGGCGCCGAGCTGCTCGAAGACGCCCGGGGACGGGCCGGCCCCGCCCGCCGTGGCAGCGCTGTTCGTGCCGCCTTCGGCCAGTGCCTCCGCCATCGCGCCTCCTCGTCACCGTGTGCACGCGCATTCCTTCCACCACGGTCACACCGGTCATCCACGGTCGCCTCCTCCGGCGCAGCGGGATTGGGCCGTTCGGGGTGGTCCGAGGCCGTGGCCGGGCGGCTCGGGTCGGTTCGCCCGGGTCGGGGCGGACAGCGACGGGCCCGTCGGCGCCGAGGCGCGACGGGCCCGTGTCGGTGGTGTGGAGGGCTGGGACGTGTTCAGCGCCGCACGTGGGAGAGCCTGCGCGCCAGCAGCGGGACGACGACCGCGGCGGCCACCGCATGGGACGCGGCGAGGACGATCTGGGTGGAGGTAGCGGTGTGCGGGGCGACGGCCGGGCCGACGAGGGACAGTGTGGTGAGCGCGACGGTCGTCACGGTGAAGGTGCGGGCGGGCCGCTTGGCCCAGCGCGCGAGGACGACCGCGAGGACGATTCCGGCGACCGACCAGAACAGCACCCCGCCGAAGAAGCCGCCGACCGGGATCTCCGCGGCCTCCGTGGCCCCGGGGCCCGCCGCTTCCATCGGGACACCGGCGGCCCGCGCGACGAGCGCGAACGCCTCCGTCACCACGGCTCCGGCGAGGGCGGCCAGAACGCCGACCAGCCACACGGGGCGTGTGGAGAGACGGCCGGACTCGGTCCGCTGTGCCTGGGTCTGAGGCGTCGTCACGCTCATGTCACTGTCTCCTGAGGGGCGTTGGGGCGCGGTGGGGTGTACGGAGAAATAGACCGGACGGCGGCGCGGAACTCATCGGTGACCGCGGGACGTTTTCACGGGGCCGGTGCTCATCAGGATGGTCCACGGAGCCGGTGATTCATCCGGATGGTCCACGGAGCCGGTGGTTCATCCGGATGGCACACGTCACCCGCACGAAACGGCGCGTCACGGGAAGGCGTTACCTCATGGATCAGCCGACGCATCACCCCCGCCCCACCACCAGCCCCGCCGTCACGACCCTGGCCGACCCGTTGGTCAACAGGGGCACCGCCTTCAGCCGGCGCGAACGCGAGGAGCTGGGGATCGACGGGTTGCTGCCGCCCGCCGTGGAGACCCTGGACGAGCAGGTCGCCCGTGCCTACGAGGCGTTCCGCGGCTACGACAAGCCCCTCAACCGGCACATCTACCTGCGGCAGCTCCAGGACACCAACGAGGTCCTGTTCTACCGGCTGGTCACCGAGTACCTGGAGGAGCTGCTGCCCGTCGTCTACACGCCGACGGTGGGCGAGGCATGCCAGAAGTTCAGCGAGATCTACCGGCGGCCGCGCGGGCTGTTCCTGACCTGGGAGGACCGGCACCGCTTCCGGGACATCCTGCGCAACCGCCCGCACCGGGACCACGACGTGGACGTCATCGTCGTCACCGACGGCCAGCGCATCCTCGGCCTGGGCGACCAGGGGGTCGGCGGCATGGGCATCCCCATCGGCAAGCTGAGCCTCTACACGGCGATCGGCGGCATCCACCCCGCCCGCACCCTGCCGATCCTGCTGGACGTCGGCACCGACAACGAGACCCTGCTCGACAACCCCCGCTACCTGGGCCGGCGCGACCGGCGGCTGACGGGCGCCGAGTACGACGAGATGATCGAGGCGTTCGTCTCCGCGGTCGAGGCGGAACTGCCCGGGACGCTGTTGCAGTGGGAGGACTTCGCCACCGCGCACGCCCAGCCGATCCTCGCCCGCTACCGCGACCGGCTGCTCACGTTCAACGACGACATCCAGGGCACCGCGGCCGTCACGCTGGGCGCCCTGTCCACGGCGGCGGACGTGGCCGGCACCCCGCTTCCCGAGCAGCGCGTGGTGATCCTGGGCGCGGGCTCGGCGGCGATCGGCGTCGCCGACATGATCCGTACGGCGATGGTCGACGAGGGTCTGCCGGAGGAGGAGGCGACGGCCCGGTTCTGGATCCTCGACGTCGACGGCCTGCTGGTGTCCTCACGCTCCGAACTGACCCCGCAGCAGCAGGCGTTCGCGCGGGACGAGAGCGAGGTGGCCGACTGGGACGGCACCGGCCTGGCCGAGGTGGTGCGCCGCGTCGAGCCGACGGCGCTCATCGGGTTGTCGACGGCGCACGGCGCGTTCACCGAGGAGATCGTGCGGCAGATGGCGTCGACCTGCGACCGGCCCGTCGTCTTCCCGCTCTCCAACCCCACCTCGCACTCCGAGGCCGAGCCGGCCGACCTCACCCGCTGGACCGACGGGCGGGCGCTGATCGCCACCGGCTCGCCCTTCCCGCCGCTGACCGTCGACGGGCGCGAGGTGCCGGTGGCACAGTCGAACAACGTGTATGTCTTCCCGGCGATGGGCCTCGCGGTGACCGCGAGCCGGGCCACCCGTGTCACTGACCGCATGCTGGTGGCCGCCGCCCGGGCCGTCGCGCGGTGCGCGGTCCGGGCGGCGGACGGCGACGACCTGCCCGTGCCGCTGCTGCCGCCGCTGACCGGGATGCGGGAGTCCGCCCGCGAGATCGCCCTGGCCGCGGCCCTCGCCGCCGTCGAGGACGGGGTGGCCCCGCAGGCGACGGAGGAGGAGTTGCGCGAGGCCGTCGCCCGGGCGCAGTGGACGCCCGTGTACGAGGACTAGGAGCGTATGACGGTGCTCCGGGGGCCGTACTGTCGAACGACACGACCGTCGCCCCCGGAGGCATCGGTTTCACCGTCGGGTCGCGCGGCATCAGGCGGTGGGACACGAAGGCCTCCGTGCGGTGAAGATTCGACACCTCCACCACACACGGAGGCCTTCGCCCTGATCAAGCACGGTCAGCGTCAACAACGCTCGTGATCGATACAGCCGGCGGCCGACGGCGTCCCTCACCCGACCCGGATGCCCACGATGCAGGTGTCGTCGTCGGTGTCCGACCTGCTGTAGGTCAGCAGGCGGTCCAGCTGCTGGTCGAGCGTGCTCGGTGCCGTGCGGGCGGTGGTCAGCAGGTGGGTGAGAGACTCCTCCACGGGCCGGTCACGGCGTTCGACCAGGCCGTCCGTGTACATCAACAAGGTGTCCTCCGGGGCTAGTTGCAGCTCGGTCTCCTCGTAGACGGCCTCGGGGACGGCGCCCAGCAGCAGGCCCTTGACCAGAGGCAGGGGGGCCGCTTCGGTGTCCCGGACGAGGACGGGCGGGAGGTGTCCCGCCCGGGCCCAGCGCAGCGTCCGCCGGACCGGGTCGTACAGTCCGCACACAGCGGTCGCGGTGACGGCGCCGGTCAGATGGTGCGCCACGATGTTGAGCCAGGACAGCAACTGGCCAGGGCCGGCGCCGGTCACGGCCAGGCCGCGCAGCGCGTTGCGCAGGACGACCATGCTGGTGGCGGCCTCGATGCCGTGCCCGGCCACGTCCCCGACGCACAGCAGCACCTTCCGGGACGGCAGGACGACGGCGTCGTACCAGTCGCCGCCCACCAACTGCTCGGTCTCCGCGGGCCGGTAGCGGACGGCGACCTGAAGGCCGGAAACCTGCAACGGCGCCTGTGTGGGAGGCATGATGGCGTGCTGCAACTGCAGGGTCAGCCGGTTGCGTTCGGTGGCCTGCTGCTCGGTGTGCGCCAGCTGGTCGCGGGTGGCCGCGAGCGCCACCTCGGTCCAGTGCTGGGCCGAGATGTCCTGGCAGGCGCCTCGGATCAGGAGCAGCCGGTCGTCGGTGTCCAGCACCGGTTCGGCGACGATCCGGATGTGCCGGGTCACCCCGTCCGGCCGCTGGAGCCGGAAGGCGGCGGCAGCCGGCCGCTGGTGGTGCAGCAGCGTGCGCAGGAAACGGCGGATGGAGACGCCGTCGTCCGGGTGGGCATGGGCCGGCAGCTCCTCCAGGGGCACCGGGGTGCTCGTCTGCGGGCGTCCGTAGAGGTCGAAGAGCTGCCCGTTCCAGGTGATCTCGCCGGTGAGCACGTGCTCCTCGAACCCGCCGATGCGGCCGAGCCGCTGGGCGTGCTGGAGCAGGCTGGCCAGTCGCGCCGTCTCGTCCTCGATGCGCCAGATGAGGAGGACGGACATGCCGTGGCGGCTGATGCTGATGTCCGCGACCGCCGAGAGGGGCACCTGGTCGACGAGGGCGGTGAGGTTCATCCGGCGGGCCCGGAAGGGCTCCCCGGTGGCGTAGACCCGCTCGACGCGCTGGAACAACTCGCTGTCCCCGGCGGCCATGGGGTAGGCCTCCAGGAGCAGCGCGCCGCTCACGACCGCACGCGGCCTGCCCGCCGGGTCGAGGAAGCGGCTGTTCACGTGCTGGATGCGGAAGTCGACCAGGTGTCCGTCGGCGTCGAGGTGCGGCACGAGGACGAGGGCGGGGTCGTGCAGTCCGTCGGCCAGGTCCATCAGCTCGGCGGCGTCCGGCAGGACGCGGGGCTCCTGGGCCGTTCCCTGGGACGGCGCGTGGGTCTCCAGCGTGTGTGCGCACAGTTCGGCGAGCGCTTCCACCTGGCGGACGATCTGCGGGCGCTGTGGGGTGAGCGGCTCCGGCCAGGCGATCTCCAGCACGCCGTGGATGCGGCCTCCGGTGCCGGCGGGCAGGGCGGCCCGGCCGCCGTCCGGGTGGTGGTGCAGGCCGATGGTGGGCAGCCCGGTCGCGCCGAGGGTGGTGATCCACTGCCCCTCGCGCTCGATGAGGCCCCGCCGCGCCACGGTCACCACGTCCGGCGGGACGTAACGCCAGCGCGCTGCCTCGGCCGGTGAGAAACCGGCGCTGCCCGCCAGGGTGAGCGAACCGTCGGCGCCCGCCGCCCATATGGCCACGGCCACCGCGCCGAGAGGGCGCAGCGCCTGCTCCAGCAGGGCGTCGGCGACGGCTTGGGTGTCGTCTGCGGCCAGTACGCCGCTCTCCGCCGCGCGCAGGCGTACGGCGGCCGACTCGTTCTCGGCCTCGTCGGCGGCCCGGGTGGCGGCGAGGAAGGCGTCCGTGACCTCGGACATCCGGTCCCGGGCGGCCTGGTTGATGACGTCGACGGCGAGTTCCAGGGGGGTGACCTGGGCCTGCTCGGCCAACTGGGCGAGCTGCCGGGCGGCCTGGGCCGGTCCGCACTTCAGCCGCTCGACCAGGACACCCTTGGCGAGCTCGATCAGGGCACGCCCTTCGGCCTCCGCCTGGGCGGCCCGCACCTCCCGGCTGAGCCGCTCCACGGTGGCGGCGAGCCGGCCCACCGGGGACGCGGCGCCGAGGTTCTCGAGGTCGGCGGCCGGGGCGTCCGGGGACTCCGACGGCTCCTCGGAAGCCGGCTCGTCCTCATCGGAGGCCTTCGGCTCCCCCTCGATGCTCAGGGGGAACAGGTCGGACGTCACCGACGGCGGAGCGGGCTGCGGGCCGGCGGCCGAGTCGTGCTTCGGCTCACCGCCGCGGCCCGGTTCGCGCGGCTGCTCGGACATGCTCACGGTGTGGAGGCTCCTCGGCTGGGGTGCCCTGGGGCGCGGGACGACGGGCGCTGCGGGGCGCCCGGGCCGCCGGTGCGGTGCTCGGGCGCCGGTGTGCTCATGCGGGCAGCCAGCGGCGGACGCAGGCCATGAGGTCGCGCGTGTCGACGGGCTTGGTGACGTAGTCGCTGGCACCCGAGGCGAGACTCTTGTCCCGGTCGCCCGGCATCGCCTTGGCCGTGACGGCGATGATGGGCAGTTCGGCGTACTGCGGCATCCGGCGGATCTCGGCCGTCGCGGTGTAGCCGTCCATCTCGGGCATCATCACGTCCATGAGCACGATGGCGACGTCCGGGTTGTTCATCAGTGTCTCGATGCCTCTGCGTCCGTTCTCGGCGTGCAGGACACGGAAGCCGTGCATCTCCAGGATCCCGCTCAGCGCGAAGAGGTTCCGCGCGTCGTCGTCGACGACGAGGACGGTACGGCCCGCCGTCGCGTCGTCGACGGAGGGCGGCGTCAGGTGCTGCGGCCCTTCGGTGCGCACGAGGGAGAGCACGTCCCCGGGTTCCTCGGCGGACAGGTGCAGGGCGATGCGCTCGCGCAGTTCGTCGAGGCTGGACAGCAGCTCCAGTGCGCCGCCGGCGGATCGGGAGCGCAGCGTCTCGTCCTGGGACACATCCCCGGGGTGGCTGCTGTGCACCAGCACCGGCACGCTCGTCAGCGCCGAGTCGCCTTCCAGGGCCTGGAGGAAGCGGGACGCCTCGTCGTCGCGCATGCCCAGTTCCAGGACGACGCAGTGGCACGGCTCGGAGGCCAGCGCGCCGGCCGCCTCCTGCGCGCCGACGGCGGTGATGATGTCGACCGCGGGCCGCTGGGCGCCGTCGGCGCGGCCGTGCGTCAGGTCGGCGACCACGCTTTCCGCGACGAGGGTCAGCAGACCGCGCGAGCGCTCCTCCACGACGAGCAGGCGCCGGGGCCGGGGGCCGGGCCCGATCTGGGGCACCGGCACCGAACCGGCCAGCCCCTGCGGCACGGGATCGGCCGAGGTCCGCTCGAGGGGCCTGCCGTGGCTGAGCAGTTCCTCGAAGTCGGGGCGGGCCACGGGCAGGAAGAGCGTGAACGTGCTGCCCTGGCCCGGTGTGCTGTGCACCGATACGGCGCCGCCGAGCAGTTGGGCGATCTCACGGGTGATGGACAGGCCCAGGCCGGTCCCGCCGTACTTGCGGCTCGTCGTGCCGTCCGCCTGCTGGAACGCGCCGAAGATCGTCTCCAGGTGCTGCTCGGGAATGCCGATGCCGGTGTCCTTGACGCGGAAGGCCACCACGGCGGCCCCCCGCACCACGCCCTCGGGCACCTCGCCGTCCGCCGCGGGCTCGATGCTCAGCTCCACGCCGCCCTGCTCGGTGAACTTCACGGCGTTCGACAGGAGGTTGCGCAGCACCTGGCGCAGCCGGGAGTCGTCCGTGAGCACGTCCGCGGGCGCGCCGGGGGCGGTCGTCACCGTGAAGTCCAGGCTCTTCTGCGTCGTCATGGGCCGGAAGGTGGCCTCGACGTACTCGATGAGCTGCCGCAGCGTCACCCGCTCGGGCGTGACGTCCATCTTTCCGGCCTCGACCTTCGACAGGTCGAGGATGTCGTTGATCAGCTGGAGCAGATCGGAACCGGCGGAGTGGATGATCTGCGCGTACTCGACCTGCTTGGGCGTGAGGTTGCGGGACGGGTTCTGCGCGAGCAACTGGGCGAGGATGAGCAGGCTGTTGAGCGGGGTGCGCAGTTCGTGGCTCATGTTGGCCAGGAACTCCGACTTGTACTTCGAGGCCAGCGACAGCTGCTGGGCGCGGGTCTCCAGCTCCTGGCGGGCCTGCTCGATCTGCAGGTTCTTCGCCTCGATGTCCCGGTTCTGCGCCACCAGCAGCGAGGCCTTCTCCTCCAGTTCCGCGTTGGAGCGCTGCAGCTCTTCCTGCTGCACCTGCAACTCGGTGGAGCGGGCCTGGAGTTCGACGGTGAGGCGCTGCGACTCGACCAGCAGCTCGTCGGTGCGGGCGTTGGCCACGATGGTGTTGACGTTGACGCCGATGGTCTCCATCAGCTGCGCCAGGAAGTCCCGGTGGATCTGGGTGAAGCGTGTGACCGACGCCAGCTCGATGACGCCGAGTACCTGGCCCTCCACCACGATGGGGAGCAGCACCAGCGCGGACGGCACCACCTGGCCGAGGCCCGAGGAGATGGTGACGTAGCCGTCCGGCAGTTCCTCCACCATGATGGTGCGCCGGCTGCGCGCGGCCTGTCCGACCAGGGTGCGGCCGAAGGCGATGCGGGCGGGACGGGTGCTCTCCTCCGGGTAGCCGTAGGAGCCGACGAGTCGCAGTTCGGGCCCGTCGTCGCCGTCCTCGGCGAGGTAGAAGGCTCCGTACTGGGCCGACACCAGCGGGACCAGCTCGTCCATGATCAGCTCGGCGACCACGGGCAGGTCGCGATGGCCCTGCATCAGGCTCGAGATCCTGGCGAGGTTCGTCTTGAGCCAGTCCTGCTCCTGGTTGGCCCGGGTGGTCTCGCGCAGGGACTCCACCATCGAGTTGATGTTGTCCTTGAGCTCGGCGACCTCGCCGGACGCCTCCACGTTGATCGACCGGGTCAGGTCGCCTTCGGCGACGGCGCTGGTGACCTCGGCGATGGCCCGCACCTGACGGGTCAGGTTGCCCGCCAGCTCGTTGACGTTCTCCGTCAGGCGCTTCCAGGTGCCGGAGACGCCCTCGACCTCGGCCTGTCCGCCGAGGCGTCCCTCGGTGCCGACCTCGCGGGCGACACGGGTGACCTCGTCGGCGAACGCGGACAGCTGGTCGACCATCGTGTTGATCGTCGTCTTGAGTTCGAGGATCTCACCGCGGGCGTCCACGTCGATCTTCTTCGACAGGTCGCCCCGGGCCACGGCGGTCGTCACCAGCGCGATGTTGCGCACCTGGCCGGTGAGGTTGTTGGCCATCGAGTTGACGTTGTCGGTGAGGTCCTTCCAGGTGCCGGCGACGTTCGGCACGTGCGCCTGGCCACCGAGGCGCCCCTCGGTGCCGACCTCGCGGGCGACACGGGTGACCTCGTCGGCGAAGGCCGACAGCGTGTCGACCATCGTGTTGATGACCTCGGCCAGCGCGGCGACCTCGCCGGCGGCCTCGACGGTGATCCGCTGCGACAGGTCGCCGCGCGCCACGGCGGTGGCGACCTGGGCGATGGAGCGGACCTGGCCGGTGAGGTTGGAGGCCATGACGTTGACGTTGTCGGTGAGGTCCTTCCAGGTGCCCGACACCCCGCGCACCTGGGCCTGTCCGCCGAGGCGTCCCTCGGTGCCGACCTCGCGGGCGACGCGCGTGACCTCGTCGGCGAAGGCGGAGAGCTGGTCGACCATCGTGTTGATGGTGCTCTTCAGCTCCAGGATCTCGCCCCGCGCGTCCACGGTGATCTTCTGCGACAGGTCGCCCTTGGCCACCGCCGTGGCCACCAGCGCGATGTTGCGGACCTGGCCGGTGAGGTTGCCGGCCATGAAGTTCACGGAGTCGGTGAGGTCGCGCCAGGTGCCCTTGACGCCCTTGACGTCCGCCTGGCCGCCGAGGCGCCCTTCGGTGCCGACCTCGCGGGCGACACGGGTGACCTCGTCGGCGAACGCCGAGAGCTGGTCGACCATCGTGTTGATGGTGCTCTTCAGCTCCAGGATCTCCCCGCGCGCGTCCACGGTGATCTTCTGCGACAGGTCGCCCTCCGCGACCGCCGTGGTCACCTGGGCGATGGAGCGGACCTGGCTGGTGAGGTTGCCCGCCATGTGGTTCACGGAGTCGGTCAGATCGCGCCAGACGCCGGCCACGCCGGGCACCTGTGCCTGGCCGCCGAGCCGTCCCTCGCTGCCGACCTCGCGGGCGACACGGGTGACCTCGTCGGCGAACGCGGACAGCTGGTCGACCATCGTGTTGACGGTCTCCTTCAGCTGAAGGATCTCGCCGCGGGCGGGCACGTCGATCTTCTGGGAGAGGTCGCCCTTGGCGACCGCGGTGGCCACCTGGGCGATGTCGCGGACCTGCGTGGTCAGGTTGCCCGCCATGGCGTTGACCGAGTCGGTCAGGTCGGCCCAGGTGCCCGAGACACCCGGCACCTCCGCCTGACCGCCGAGGGTGCCCTCGGTGCCGACCTCCCGGGCCACCCGGGTGACTTCGGAGGTGAACACGGACAGCTGGTCGACCATGCCGTTGAAGACCTTGGCGATGTCGCCCATGAGGCCGTCCGCGTCGTCCGGCAGCCGGGTACCGAAGTCCCCGTCGCGTACGGCCGTCAGGCCGGCCAGCAGCCGCCGCAGCTCCTGGTCGCCCGGCACCGCATCGACGACGCCAGTGCTGTCGCTGGTCATGCCCACCCTCGTTCCGCTCCCCAAGAGCCCTCGACAGCCGAGGACTCGGAACCCCCCGGGCCGATGTACGGCCCGGTTGCCGTGCATGCGTTTCCACGGTCACAGATGTGTATGTGGTGTGGAAATACGCCGCAGGTTAACTCACGTTTCAAGCACTCAACAAAGCAGGAGCCGCCATCCTCGGCCGAACAGCGGGTGCCGCGTCACCAGCCGTTTCCGGCAGCTGTGACACCGCCCCGCTCCGGAAACCCCCGCCCTGCGAAGGGCGACTCAGGAGACGGCGGCGTCATCCAGCGAGGTCCGCGTCTGCAGGACGCCGTCGACTCCGGTGATCTCGAAGAGCCGCTGGAGCTGAGGGGACGGCGCGACCACACGCAGGGTGCCCGCCTGGTGGGTGAGGATCAGCAGATTGAGCAGCATCGAGTCCGCGAAGGTGATGCCGGAGGCGTCCAGGACCACCTTCGGGTGCTTCCTGACCGCGGCCCCCAGGGCGTCCGACAATGGCGCGATCGAGTCCATGTCGTAGGAGCCGCGGGCGACGATGACCCAGGCCCCGAGCCATTCGTACTGCAGCACCGCGGCCCCTTCGGGGGCGTGCGTGGCGGCCTGCTCCGGCAGCGGCTCGGCGCCGGTGTCGCGCGTGAGTGCCGGCGCACCGGCCTCGTCCCAGGGCACCTTCGGGCTCCTTCTGTGGCTCTCCCCGATGGGAGCAGGTCATCAGTTGCATGAAAAGTATGTCACGTATCTACGTTCCGGCAATGCTGCCCCCTAAAATGCTGGGCATGGTAGGAGTGCCCGAGTCCCACAGCGGATGGACGTTCATCACCAGTCACGCGCGTGTACTGGCGGCCATCGCCGACAATCCGAACGCCCGCATCCGTGACATCGCCGCCCATTGCCGGCTGACGGAACGCGCCGTCTCGCGGATCATCTCCGATCTGGAGCAGGACGGTTATCTCTCCCACACCAGGGACGGGCGTACGAACACCTATCGCATCGAGCCGGACAAGGTGCTGCGCCACCCGGCCGAGGCCGGCCTCTCCGTGGCCGCCTTGCTCTCGCTGCTCGTCCAGGACGAGACCGACCGCGTCAGGAAACCCGTCGCCCCGTAGCGGGTGGCGGGGCCGGCCCGCGGACGACCCGCACCGAGGAAGAGGAGAAGCATGCGGTACCGCACGCTCGGCAGTTCCGACCTGAAGGTCTCGGAGATCTCCCTCGGGTCCTGGCTCACCTACTCCGGGGGCATCGAGGCGGACGCCACCCGCGCCTGCACCGAGGCGGCCTTCGACGCCGGCATCAATTTCTTCGACACCGCCAACGTCTACGGGCGAGGAGCCGCCGAGTCGGCATGGGGCGAGATCCTCTCCGCCCATCCCCGCGACTCCTACATCCTGGCCACCAAGGTCTACTTCCCGATGTCGGACGACCCGGCCGACCGCGGCCTGTCCCCCGACCAGATCTCCCGGCAGATCGACGCCTCCCTCGCCCGCCTCAGGACCGACCACGTCGACCTGTACCAGGCACACCGCTTCGACCCGTCCGTGCCGATCGAGGACACCCTCGAGGCGTTCCTCAAGGTGGTGGAGCAGGGCAAGGCCCGCTACATCGGCTTCAGCGAGTGGACGCCCGAGCAGATCCGGGCGGCGATCGACATCGCCGGCCCCGACCTGTTCGTCTCCTCCCAGCCGCAGTACTCCATGCTGTGGCAGGCCCCCGAGGCCGAGGTCTTCGGTCTCTGTGCCGCCCACGGCATCTCCCAGATCGTCTGGTCGCCCCTGGCTCAGGGCGTCCTGACCGGCAAGTACAGGCCCGGGCGGCCCGTTCCGGAGGGCAGCCGCTTCGCCTCCGCGGACATGGCGGTGTCCCAGGACCTCGTCTACAGCGACGCGACCCTCGACGCGGTCCAGCGCCTCGTCCCCCTCGCCGAGGAGGCCGGGATGAGCATGGCGACCCTGGCGCTCGCCTGGGTTCTGCGCCGCGGCGAGGTCGCCTCCGCGATCACCGGAGCCTCCCGCCCCGAGCAGGTCCGCAGCAACGCGGCGGCCTCGGCCGTGGAGCTCTCCGAGGACCTGCTGGCAGCGGTGGACCGGGCACTCGGCGAGGTGCCCGTATCGGAACCGACGCTCGCCCCCGCCGCGCAGCCGGGCGTCAAGCACCGCTGAGCCCGCGCCGGGCCCGGAGATCCCGTGGTCGGCCCAGGAGGAGTCCGCGTCCGCGATCCAGCTCTCCCACCAGCCGTCATCGCCGGACCAGCTGGCGCGCTGACCGGAGAAGTCGGCGTTCTCCCAGACGCGGAACCCACCGCTCGGGCAGTCGGCGGCGCTTGCTGTGCCTGCTGGGGTGGGAACGCCGGTGAAGAGGAGGAACAACGCTGCGACGGCCCGGAACAGCCCCGGCCAGCAGCACCGTGAGCACGGCGGCCACCACCGTCCCGTCCGCGACGCGGGCCCAAGCAGCGCTCATCTCCACGCCGCTCGGACGATCAAGAGCTGGCCGAGCACCGCGCGACGGCCCTTCTTCTCCTGGTCGGCCATCCGGACCGGCGGTGTCGATCGTCCGGTCGGTCCGCCGCGACCAGCGCCTCACCGAGGTCCTGATCGGTGCTCCGGCCGGGGCAACCGGAGTTCGCCGAGTGGGCGACGCTGCTCGGCGACGAGGGCGCCGCGACCCCGTTCCTGCGCTACCTGCCCGAGCGGCTCAACCCCCTCGGTGCACGCGTGGAGACGATCCTGCGCGAGCGCTTGGCGGAAGAGCCCTCCTTCGCCGCCTTCGAGGGCTACGACACGAGCGCGGTCCTGGCCGACGTGCTGCTCGCCGGGGGCGCGGGCCGGGCGCCCTCGGCCGCGGCATGGCCGAGCGTCACGGTCGACGGCACGCGCGGGCGCATCCAGTTCCCGCGCGTACCGGACATCAGCGTCTGGCAGTGGAGCGGTGCGCCGATCCAGGTCGTCGACCGGGATCCGTCGGCACCCGCCTTTCGGGTCCTTCACCGTGGCGGAGGGGACGGTGTCACTCTCCCGGCCCGGTCCGTTCAGGCCTGGCGGATCGCGGCCTCGATCTGGGCGAGGTGGGCGCCGAGGATCTCTTCGAACGCGGCATGACGATCCGCCCCGAGGGGACGGACGTCGCGGGCGAAGTGGGCCAGAGCCGGGAAGCGTTCGGGGTCGGCGCCCAGGACCGCCACGCGGAACAGCTCCATGCCCTGCTCGTGCTCTCCGGGGGTGACGGTGCTGATCCCGGCCTCGGAGGCGATCAGCGCGGCGATGAGGACCGCGAGCCGGTGGTAGCGCGCCGGGATCTCCTCGTCGGGCAGTCCCGACGCGCGCAGGGCCTGCAGCACCTCTTCCATGACCAGCCGGGAGCCGGTGCCGCTTGACGCGTAGCGCCCCCAGACCGCGGCGAGCTGGGGCTGCCGCCCGAAGGCCTCTCTCACGTGCAGGGCCAGCGACGTGATGCGCTGCTTCCAGCCACCCTCGGGGCGGTAGCCGTCCATCGCGGCCAGAAGGATCCGGTCGGCGACCGCGCGCAACAGTTCCGTCTTGCTGCGGAAGTGCCGGTACAGGCTCGAGGAATCGGTCCCGAGCGCCGCCGCCAGCTTGCGCACGCTGAACGAATCCGCGTCGCCCGTGCGCAGCAGTTCCGCCGCCGCGTCCAGGATCTCTTCGGTCGACCAGCGCCTTCGGCCCGCCATCTCGCTCCTCTCGCCGGATTTCAGCCTAACCCATGCACTTGGTGTTGCACGCACCGCGTGCATAATGAGGACATGGGAGCTGACCCCGGGAAACACGAAAGGACGCATGACGTGAAGAACGCACTGGATCACGCGGCACTGAACGCGGCCGTCGAGAACGTCCACCGCGCCGGGATGCCGGGACTGTTCGCCGAGGTGAGAGACGGCGACCAGGTCTGGCGCGGCGCCGCCGGGGTGGCCGATGTCGCCACCGGCCGTCCCGTCACCGCCGACATGCGGCACCGCGTCGGCAGCATCACCAAGACCTTCACCGCCGCCGCGGTGCTGCAGCAGGTCGAGAGCGGTCGGATCGGTCTCGACGATCCGATCGGCCGGTACCTGCCGAAGCTGGTTCCCGGAGCGCGCGGTGGCGCGATCACGGTCCGGATGCTGATCAACCACACCAGCGGTCTCGCCGAGTACCTCCCTTACGCCTACCCCTCCCTCAAGGCGTTCCCCGCCCTCGCGGACACCGACCCCCAGAGCCTGGACGACCACCGGTTCACCCGGTTCGACCCCGTCGAACTGATCGAGATGGGGGTGACCGCACCCGCCGTCGGCACCCCGGGCGGCACTCCGGGGGTGTACTCCAACACCAACTACCTGCTCCTCGTCCAACTCCTGGAGGAGGTGACCGGCACCACGGCCGAGCGGTACATCACCCGGAACGTCATCGAGCGCGCCGGGCTCCGGGACACCGAACTCCCCACCGGGCCGTACGTCGACGGGCCGCACGCCCAGCTCTACGAGGCGTGGTTCGGCATGATCGACCCACCGCGCGACTACAGCGTCTTCGACATGTCCTGGGTGGGGCCGTCGGCCTCGCTGATATCGACCGTCACGGACCTCAACCGGTTCTTCGGCATGCTGCTGGCCGGGGAGATCGTCAGCCCGTCGTCGCTCGCGCAGATGCAACGCACCGTCCCGGTCGTCTCCCAGGAGGGAAAGACCATCGACTACGGCCTCGGCCTGCACCCGATGGAGGGTCCCGGCAAGGGCACCTTCTGGGGCCATGGCGGCACGGTCTGGGGCGGTGGAGCGCTGGCCATGACCCGTGCCGACGGCGGTCGTCAGATGTCCGTCGCGGTGAACCTGCAGCGGTGGAACAGGCTCGACGCCTCCGGCAGGCCGCAGCCCCACCCCATCGACGACGCGCTGGTGACGTTGTACCGCGTGGCCATGTACGGCTGACCGGACGGGCAGCCGGTGACGCCCCTGCCACCGACCGGGGCTCGTCGCGACGGGGCCCGTCCTGGCGCGACCAGCCCGTGGTTCGGCCGAGGGAGGACGAGTACCTCGTCGCACCGCTACAGCTGCGAGAAGAGAATCAAAGGGCGAGCAGGGCGGAGTGAGTCCTCACTCATTGACGGAGTGAGGACTCACTCCGTACTATCGCAGTCATGACGGCACCTCAGGAAAACACGACCACCCGTCGCCGCGCCCCCGCCATGTCGCCGGAGCAGCGCCGCGAAATGATCATCCAGACGGCGATCCCGCTGATCGCCGAGTACGGCGCCACCGTCACGACCGCGAAGATCGCCCGCGCCGCGGGCATCGGCGAGGGCACGATCTTCCGGGTCTTCGCCGACAAGGACGAGCTGCTGCAGGCCTGCGTGGCCGAGGCCCTCTCCCCCGAGCACGCGGTCCGGGAACTCGACGCGATCGACGTGTCCCAGCCGCTGCCCGACCGGCTCGCGGAGGCGGCCGACGCGCTTCAGGCGCACCTGTCCAGGATGGGCGCGATCCTCGGCTCGCTGGGGCATGGCGGCGGCAAGCACCCCGGCACGGTGCGCGGCGCCGGCCGCACCGAGTCGGCGACCCGTATCCGCGCGGCCCTAGCCGAGCTGCTGGAGCCCGACCGGGCCGCCCTGCGCCGGCCGCCGGAGCAGATCGCGGCCCTCTTCTTCGGGCTGCTCTTCACCCAGCCGCGCACGGAGGACGAGCCCGACCTGACTCCGCTGGAGCTGGCGGAGATCTTCCTGCACGGGGCGCTCTCGGGGAGCGCCGGGTGAGTCCTCGGCGACGGCGCCTGGGGGTCACGGCCCTGACCGTCCTGGCTCCCGTCCTGGTGTGGCTGGTCGCGGACCCGTTGCTGGGGCACCGGCTGCGGATCACCGACGGCGAGCAGACGCTCGACATCGGCGCCGTGCCCGTAGCGGTCGTCGCACTGTTCGCGTCGCTCTCCGGCTGGGGGCTGCTGGCCGCCCTGGAGCGGTGCGGAGCACGGCGCGCCCGCGCCATCTGGACCGCGGCGGCCGGCGCCGTACTGGCCGTGTCCTTCCTGCCCCTCCTCGGCGGCGGCATGGACGGCGGCACCCGGACCTCCCTCGCCCTGATGCACCTGGCGGTGGCGGCGGTGCTGATCCCGGGGCTGGGCGGCAGGTTCCCCGAGACGGGAGCCGGAGCGGCCAGGGGGTGACCGCGACACCGAGGCCTTCTACGCCGACGACTCTCGAGACTCCTCGTCGGAGCGCCTGAGCGAGAGGGCCGCGATATCGTCGTCGAGCCTTCCGCCGCCGTGCCGGAGCAGATCCCGGTGCAGCGCGCCGAGCAGCTCGCGGGGCTGCTCCAGGTCCTGCAGCCGCATCCAGTCCGGCAGCGGAAAGAACCGGCCGGCGTGATCCCGGGTCTCCGATACGCCGTCCGTGTAGAAGAGCAACTGGTCCCCCGGGGAGAAGGCGACGCTGTCGACCCAGTAGCGGTCACCGATGAGCGACGCGAGGTTGAGGGGCGGGGAGGGGACGGTGGGGTCCAGAACACGGACCTTCCCGCAGTGCGCGATCATCGGCGGCGGATGACCACAGTTGAGAAGCCGGATCCGACCGCCGTCGGGCGGGATCTCGGCCAGGAGAGCGGTGGCGAAGTGCTCGGGCTGGTCCTGAGTGGGAAACGCGGCGCTGTGGCGGGTGACGGTGGTCTCCAGGCGGTGGATGATGCCCTGCAGGTCGGGCTCGTCGTACGCCGCCTCCCGGAAGCTGCCGATCACCGCCGAGGCCACCCCCACCGCGGACAGGCCCTTGCCCCGTACGTCGCCGATGAGCAGCCGGACCCCGTGCGGTGTACCGAGTGCCTCGTAGAAGTCGCCGCCGATCCGGGCCTGCTCCTGGGCCGCCAGATACAGCGACTCGATCTCGAGGTCCCCGATGCGGCGCGGCAGCGGGCGCAGCAGCACCTTCTGGGCCGCGTCGGCGACGAGCCGGAGCTGGAAGAGCACCTCCTCCCGCTGGAGTCGGACATGACTGCCGTAGGCGGCCGCCAAGGTGACCGCGACGATCGCGGCCGACGTGTACTGCGTCCCCAGATCGGTGTAGAAGAGGCTGAGGACCGTCATCAGCAGCAGACAGAACGCCCCCAGCAGCACCGTGGGGAGCACGGGCCACATAGCCGCGGCAAGGGCCGGAGCGGCGGGCAGCAGGCGGCTGAAGGCGATGTCCCGTGGCGTGGAGAACGCCAGGACGGCGATGAGGACGGTCAGGACCACGGGTGACAGCCGGGCGGCTTCCCATCGGCCGCTGTAGGCGGGGCGGCGGCGCCTCAGCCGTGCAGACATGATCACAAATGCATAATATCGGCCGAAACCGGCATCGGGCGCGGAGAGAATCATGCACCACACGCTCTGCGACGGGCAGCCCTGCCCAGAGGAACCGGCCTCCGCAACAGGCACGCCCGACCCTCGCAGACTCCCGTTGCCGACCGGGCGAGGATCAGGCGGAGCCTGGCCGCTCGGGATCACCAGTGTTAGAAAGGTCGCATGGCGGATCGCCTCGCCCGTCCTCGACGCCTCTCGGTCAAGCGCGTGATCAGCAAGAGCACGCGGAGCGTGGCCGGGCAGGTGTTGATCTTCCAGGTGGCTCTCGTGGTGCTGCTCGTGGCCTGCGGCGTTTTCGCTCTCATTCTGCAGTCGGAGCGGGACTCCGCCGCCGAGGCCAGGCACCGCTCCACAGCCGTGGCGCAGACCTTCGCGCACTCACCAGGCGTTCTTGCGGCCTTGCGGGCCCCGGACCCGAGCAGGATTCTCCAGCCGCTCACCGAGGAGGCCCGCCGGGCCGCCGGTGTCGACTTCATCGTGGTCATGGACACCAACGGCATCCGGTACACGCACCCTTTGCCGGACCGCATCGGAAGACAGTTCGTGGGCGAGATCGGACCGTCCCTGGCGGGCAAGGTCTTCGTGGAGAGCGTCGACGGCCCGCTCGGGCGCGAAGTGCAGGCCACGGTCCCGATCCAGACCGCCGGCGACGAGGTGGTGGGCCTGGTCTCGGCGGGGATGAAGGTCAAGAACGTCGAAAGCCAGTTGAACCGGCAGCTACCGATCATCCTGGGCGCGGGGGCCGGAGCGCTCGCGTTGTCCACCGGTGTGACGGCGCTGGTGGGCAGGCGGCTGCGACGGCAGACGCACAGCCTGGCCCCGGACGAGATGACCCTGATGTACGAGCACCACGACACGGTGCTCCACTCCGTCCGGGAAGGGGTCCTGATCGTGGCCGCCGACGGGCGGCTGATGCTGGCGAACGACGAGGCCAGACGGCTGCTGGAACTGCCCCCGGACGTGGAGGGACGGCTCGTCTCGGGATTGCCGGGCCTCGATCCCGAGACAAGGGCGCTGCTCGCCTCCGGGCGCGAGGCCACCGACGAGGTGCACCGCGCGGGAGAGCGGCTGCTCGCGGTCAATCAGCGGCCCACGGAGCACCGGGGAGGCACCAGGGGCACCGTGGTGACGCTGCGCGACTCCACCGAGCTACAGGCGGTGACCGGCAGGGCGGAGGTGGCACGGGAGCGGCTCGGGCTCCTCTACGACGCCGGGCTCCACATCGGTACCACCCTGGACGTGCTGCGCACCGCCGACGAGCTGGCGCGGGTTCCCATTCCTCGCTTCGCGGACTTCGTCACCGTGGACCTGGCCGACAGCGTCCTGCACGGCGATGAGCCGGCCCCCACGGCGACGGACATGCGACGCGCGGCCGTGTGCGGCATCCGGGACGACCACCCGCTCTCCGAGCAGGGCAAGCTCTTCGACTACGTTCCCTCCACTCCCCAGGCACGCGGCTACGGCAGCGGCCACTCGCAGTTGGTGAGCGATCTGCCGGCCGCCACGGGCTGGCGGTTGCAGGACCCGGAGCGTGCGCAGGCGATCATCGACTTCGGCATCCATTCCCTCATCACCGCGCCGATCCAGGCCCGTGGCGTCGTGCTGGGCATGGCCAGTTTCTGGCGCGGGCGGCAGCACGAGCCGTTCAACGAGGAGGACCTGTCGCTGGCGGAGGAACTGGTGGCCCGTGCCGCGATCAGCATCGACAACGCCCGCCGCTACACCCGCGAGCACGCCCTGGCCGTCACCCTCCAGCAGAGCCTGCTGCCGCAGGCGGTGCCCGAGCAGAACGCCCTCGACATCGCCTACCGTTACCTCCCCGCCCAGGCCGGCGTGGGCGGGGACTGGTTCGACGTGATTCCCATGCCGGGGAGCCGGGTGGCACTGGCCGTCGGCGATGTGGTCGGCCACGGCCTGCACGCCGCCGCCACGATGGGACGGCTGCGCACCGCGGTCCACAACTTCTCCGCGCTGGATCTGCCACCCGACGAGCTGCTGAGCCATCTGGATGACCTGGTCGGGAAGATCGACCAGAACGAGACGGCGGAGACCGCGGCGGGTGTCGTGGGCGCCACCTGTCTGTACGGGATCTACGACCCCGTGACGCGTCGCTACGTCGTGGCACGTGCGGGGCATCTGGTGCCCGCCCTGGTCCACCCCGACGGGTCCGTCACCTTCCCGGACGTGCCGGCCGGGCCGCCTCTGGGCCTCGGCGGCATGCCGTTCCAGACCGCGGAGCTGTGCCTGGCGGAGGGGACTCAGCTCGTGCTGTACACCGACGGCCTCATCGAGGACCGCAGGCGCGACCTGGACGTGGGCATGGAACTGCTGCGCGACGCGCTGACGGGCCACCCCGGCCGGCCGCCCGAGGAGACCTGCCAGGACGTGCTGGACAGCCTGCTCCCTGGGCGCCCCAAGGACGACGTCGCCCTGCTCGTCGCCCGCACGCGGGAACTGCCGCCGGACCGGGTCGCCGACTGGGACGTACCGTCGGACCCGGCCGCCGTCTCCGGAATGCGCGACGCCGTGTCGCAACGGCTCGAAGCGTGGGGCCTGTCGGAGTTCGGCTTCGCCATGGAACTCATCCTCAGCGAGCTCATCACCAACGCCATCCGCTACGGCGCCGGGCCCATCCACGTCCGGCTGATCCGCGACCGCACGCTGATCTGCGAAGTGGCCGACAGCAGCAGCACCTCACCGCACCTGCGGTACGCCGCGACGACCGACGAAGGAGGCCGGGGTCTGTTCCTGGTGTCGCAGATGGCCGAGCGCTGGGGCACCCGGTACACCCCGCAGGGCAAGATCATCTGGGCCGAACAGGCCCTGCCCGAGGGCATGCGGCAGCCTGCCCCGGGTCCGGTGGACGCGGACACACCCCTGGACGCCGAGACAGCCGACCCGTGAGGCAGGTCGTGGCAGGTCGTTGCGCGGTTGGGGGCGCCCGGCGCGTTCGGCGCCACGCTCCCGACCGTGCGCCGGGTGATCACGGCACTGAGCGTGAGGGAGGACGTGCGGGCGTGAGCCGCGTCGCATCGCCAGGGGTGGGACTTGCTATGCAACGAGTTGCATAGCACGATCGCCGTCATGGCGCTCGAGCACGCGATCCTGGTGTCGCTCCTGGAGAAGCCGGGCTCCGGCTATGAGCTGGCCCGGCGTTTCGAACGGTCCATCGGCTACTTCTGGACCGCGACCCACCAGCAGATCTATCGCGTACTGAAGCGCATGGAGAACGACGGCTGGGTCGAAGCCCTGGACGTCCCGCAGCAAGGACGGCCGGACAAGAAGGAGTACTCCGTCGCCGACCTCGGCCGGGCCGCGCTGTCCTCGTGGTTGCACGATCCGATCGAGCCGGAGAGCGTCCGCCACGACCTGGCGGTGAAGATCCGGGGCGCGGCCTTCGACGACCCGGCCGCCCTGATCCGCGAGGTGGAGCGGCACCGGCAGGCGCACCGGGACCGGCTGGCGCACTATCTGGCAGGCGAGGAGCGGGACTTCACGGGGCCCGAAGCGGGCGCGGCCGCCCCGGAAGCGCCGCCGGACGCGGAGCGGGAGCTTCAGCACGTCGTCCTGCGCGGCGGCATCGCGTACGAGCGGATGATGATCGGCTGGCTGGACGACGTTCTCGCCACGCTGGCCCGCTTCGGCCCGGGCCACTGACCGCGCTCCACCGCACCGGCCGCGGCTGCTGTGCCGCTCCGGGCGCCATACCTCTCGATTCTCATCCGTCCACCCGCCGAAAGAGGTCCTCCATGGCTGACCACCTGCTCTTCAACCCGCGCACGTACGACCCCGCGCACTTCGACCCCGAGACACGCCGCTTGCTGCGTGCCACCGTCGACTGGTTCGAGGAGCGCGGGAAGCGGCAGCTGATCGAGGACTACCGGACCCGCGCCTGGCTCGGTGACTTCCTCGCCTTCGCCGCGAAGGAGGGCCTGTTCGCCACCTTCCTGACGCCGTCGTCCAGCGCCGGGGAGGGGGAGACGGACAAGCGGTGGGACACCGCCCGTATCGCCGCGCTCAACGAGATCCTCGGCTTCTACGGCCTGGACTACTGGTACGCCTGGCAGGTCACCATCCTCGGCCTCGGCCCGGTCTGGCAGAGCGACAACACCGCCGCCCGCGCCCGCGCCGCGGAACTCCTCGCGCGGGGAGAGGTGTTCGCGTTCGGACTGTCCGAGAAGGCCCATGGCGCCGACATCTACTCCACCGACATGCTGCTCGAGCCCGACGGCGACGGCGGCTTCCGCGCCACCGGCTCCAAGTACTACATCGGCAACGGCAACGCCGCCGGTCTCGTCGCCGTCTTCGGCCGCCGTACCGACGTCGAGGGCCCCGACGGCTACGTGTTCTTCGCCGCCGACAGCCGTCACCCGAACTACCACCTGGTCAAGAACGTCGTCGACTCCTCCAAGTTCGTCAGCGAGTTCCGCCTGGAGGACTACCCCGTGACGTCCGACGACGTCCTGCACACCGGCCGCGCTGCCTTCGACGCCGCCCTCAACACGGTCAACGTCGGCAAGTTCAACCTGTGCACCGCCTCGATCGGCATCTGCGAACACGCGATGTACGAGGCCGTCACCCATGCCCACAACCGCGTCCTCTACGGCCGCCCCGTCACCGCCTTCCCGCACGTGCGGCGCGAGCTGACCGACGCGTACGTCAGGCTCGTCGGGATGAAGCTGTTCAGTGACCGCGCCGTCGACTACTTCCGCTCCGCCGGCCCCGACGACCGCCGCTACCTGCTCTTCAACCCGATGACGAAGATGAAGGTGACCACGGAGGGCGAGAAGGTCATCGACCTGATGTGGGACGTCATCGCCGCCAAGGGTTTCGAGAAGGACAACTACTTCAGCCAGGCGGCTGTGGAGATCCGTGGCCTGCCGAAGCTGGAGGGCACGGTCCACGTCAACCTGGCGCTGATCTTGAAGTTCATGCGCAACCACCTCCTCGACCCGGTCGAGTACCCGAGTGTCCCGACCCGTCTCGACGCGGCCGACGACGACTTCCTGTTCCGGCAGGGACCGGCCAGGGGCCTCGGCTCGGTGCGCTTCCACGACTGGCGCCCGGCCTTCGAGGCGTACGCGCATCTGCCCAACGTCGCCCGCCTGCGCGAACAGGCCGACGCGCTCTGCGAGTTCGTCGCCACAGCCGGCCCCGACGCGGAGCAGAGCCGTGACCTCGACCTCGTCCTCTCGATCGGGCAGCTCTTCGCGCTCGTCGTGCACGGGCAGCTCGTCCTGGAGCAGGCCGGCCTGACCGGACTCGACGAGGACGTACTCGACGAACTCTTCGCCGTCCTCGTACGGGACTTCTCCGGGCACGCCGTCGAACTGCACGGCAAGGACTCGGCGACCGAGCAGCAGCAGGAGTGGGCGCTGGCGTCGGTCCGGCGGCCGGTCGTCGACCAGGCGCGCACGGAGCGCGTCTGGCAGCGGGTCGAGGCGCTGTCCGGCACGTACGAGATGGCCGAGTAGGGGGGCCATCTCCATCACCGGTGGGCGGGCCGCGTGGGCCCGGCCACCGGTCGGCCCCCAGGCCGCAGTTCTTGATCTTGTAGTAGCCGTCTCCCGTACCTGACGCCTGGAGGGTGCGGTCCTGACAAGCGAAGCCACATGAACCATGCCAGAATGCGCGCATACCATAACCGAAGGGGAATTTTGGACGCCTTGTGAAATGGCCGCGCATCGCAGTGAGGGCAGCCGTCGCCCTGGCACTGGCCGGGACGACGGTGATGGCGTGCGGCGCCGACGGTGACGGTTCGAAGACGTTGACCTGGTCGATGTGGGCCGACGGCGGTGAGGAACAGCAGGTCTGGCACGCATTCGCAGAGCGTGTCTCCCGCGAGGATCCGCAGATCACGATCAAGCTCGAGACCTCGTCCTTCCAAGACTATTTCGCCGGGCTCGGCACCCGTCTGGACAGCGGCGACGGGCCCTGCATCGTCTCGATGCAGTCGCTCCGCACCGCCGGTTACACCCAGGGCATGCTGCCGCTCGACGATCTGATCGCCAAGAACAAGTTCGATGTGACGGACTTCGACAAGTCCGTCATGGAGGGGCTGAGTGCCGATGGGAAGCTGTACGCGCTGCCGTACGACGTCGGCCCGGTGATCCTCACGTACAACAAGAGCATGTTTCGGAAGGCGGGGGTGCCGGAGCCCAAGCCGGGATGGACCCTGGCCGAGTTCGAATCGGCCGCCCGCAAGCTGACCGGAGACCGGAAGTACGGGTTTGTGGCGGCACCTCAGGATGTGTGGATGTTTCCCATGGTGCTGACGAAGACCGGGGCGCAACCCACCGACGGCGCGGGCGGACTGCGACTGACCACCCCCGCCATGACCGAGGGCGTGCAGTGGTACGCCGACCTGGCGGCCAGGAAGAAGGTCGCCCCCCATCTACCGGAGCGCGATTCCGCGTTTTTCGCCGACAGTACTTTCCTCAGCGGCGATGTGGCCATGGGTACCAGCGGGCCGTGGGCGCTGCTGAACCTGAAGAACCAGGCCGGCTTCCAGGTGGGCCTGGCCACGATTCCCGCCGGCCCGGACGGCAGCAGGACGTATTCGGCCGGTTCCGGGTTCGGCATCTCCAAGTCCTGCCCGGACCCGGAGCGGGCGTTCAAGGCGATCACGCTGATGACCGCAAAGAAGCAACTGGAGTGGCTCGGCGGGGTGGGACGTGCCTATCCATCACGCGAGTCGGCACAGCACGCGTGGTACGAGAACGCCCACCTTGCCGGCGCCCGAGAGGTTCTCGAGGCCGCCAACGCCACCTCGATTCCGCTGCGCACGACGAAACACTGGGAGAAGGTCAACCAACTGCTCAACCAGAACGGGGCCAGGCTCTTCAACGGGGCGAGCTCCGCGAAGCAAGTCCTGGAGCAGGTGCAAGACCAGGCCGGGTAGAGGTGATCGGCGCAGGATGCCGCCCGCCGCCGAGCTCTGCCCAGGACGGCGGCGACGAGATCCCGCGGTTGCCGGATCGCACCCTCCCGGCCCGGCTATCCGTGCAGTTCGCGGTAGGCGGAGACCGCGCCCGGATGCAGGGGCACGGCTCCCGTGGAGATGAGGCTGCGGGCGTCGAGGAACTGGGTGCCGAGGGCCGGGGCGGGGACGAGGCGGGTGGCCCGGCGGACCAGGACGTGGGTGAGGGCGGAGGCCACGGGGCCGGGCAGGCCGGGGTGGCAGAGGAGGAGGTTGGCGACGCCGATCGTGGAGACCTCGGGGACGTTCCGGTACGCGCCCGCCGGGACCGTTACCGCCTCCAGGCCCGATCCGTCCCGGCCATCGTCGGCCCGCAGCCGGGGCAGCAGCGCGGACAACGACAGCAAGCGGATGCCGGGGTGCCGGTCGAGCCCGGACAGCACGGGCAGCGGAACACCGCCCGCGACGAGCAGGGCGTCGATCCGGCCGGCCTCCATCGCCCGGGCCGCCTGCGGCATCAGCAGATGCCGGACCTGTACGTCGGTGCCGGGCGTGAGGCCCGCGGCGTGCAGGAGGCGGTCGCCGAGCACGGCACCGCCGGAGTCGGGCGCGCCCAGGGACACGGTCCGGCCCGCCAGGTCGGCCACGGTGCGGACGGGCGCGTCGGAGCGCACGGCCAGTTGGACGTAGTTCTCGTAGACCCGGCCGATCGCGCGCAGCGGCACCCGGCGGCGAAACGGTGCCGTGCCGTCGTACGCAGCCCACGCGATGTCCGACAGGGCCAGCCCCACATCGGCCCGGCGCTCCCCCAGCAGCCGCACGTTGGCCACACTGCCCTCGCTGTTGACCACCGTGCAGGACAGCCGGGGGTAGGCCGCCGTGATCTGGTCGGCGAGGAGCCGGCCGAAGGCCGCGTAGAAGCCGTCGGACTCGCCGGTCGCGATCCGAAGCGTGCCCTGCGGGCCGGGGTCACCGTGCCGGGCGTCGGCCGCCGTAGCGGTCGCGAACAGGCCGGTGCCCGCCGCTCCGAGGGCGGCGCGCAGCGCGTTACGGCGGCTGGGACCGTTCACGGCGTGGGTCCCTGCGGCAGCACGACCCGGACGCGCAGGCCGTGCGGTCGTGCCGCCGCGAACTCGACGCGCCCGCCGCGCCCGGCGGCCAGCCGCTCGGCGATCGCCAGGCCGAGGCCGCTACCGCGCACCTCGCGGTGGCGTTCCGCCCGCCAGAAGCGGGTACCGGCCCGGGGCAGCTCGCCGCTGGTGAGGCCCGGACCGGTGTCGCGCACCTCGAACACCGCGTTCGGGCCCTCGGTGAAGCAGCGCGCCACGACGGCGGCGTCGCTCCCGGCGTACTTGATCGCATTGTCGAGGAGGATGTCGGCCGCCTGAGCCAGTTCCTCCTCCGCGCAGGTCATCGGGACGGCGGGGCCGGGGACGAACTCCAGGCGGACCCCGGCCCGCTCGGCCACCGGCTGCCACAGCAGAGCGCGGGCGGCGGCGACCTCGGTGGCGTCGCAGGACACTTCACGCGCGTCCGTGACGGCCAGTTCACCGGCCCGGTGTTCGGCGTTCGCCAAGGTGAGCAGGTCGTCGAGCAGGTGCTCCATGCGTTCCAGCTCGGCCGTCACCCCGGTATAGGTGCGGGTGCCGGAGGCGGCCAGGTGGGTCTGGAGCGAGTCGATACGCAGCCGCAGGGCGGCCAGCGGGTTGCGCAGCTGGTGCGAGGTGTCGGCCACCAGGCGGCGCTGCTGCTCCAGCGCGGTGGTGACCGACTCGGCCATGCGGTTGAAGCCGGCGGCCAGCTGCCGCAGCTCGGGCGGACCGCCCGCCCGGGCGTGCTCGGGCGGCAGACCGGCCGCCAGGGTCCCGACGGCGTGGTCGAGGCGGTGCAGCGGTCGTACGACCCATTGGGTGGCCCGGCGGGCCAGCATGACGCACGCCGCGGCGAACAGGCCCGCCCCGGCCAGGACGAGCGCCCAGCGCAGGGCGATGTCGTCCGCAGCGGTCCGCACCGAGGCGCGCAGCACCACCGCGCCGGACACCCGGGTGCCGGCGCCCACGGGACGGGCGAGCAGCCGGTCGGACCGGGTCCAGGGCCGCAGGGTCCCGCCGGGGGCGACGGGTTGGTTGCGCAGCGCCGCGTCCACGAGGCGGGCGACGGCCGGGTCGGCGGCGCGCAGGCCGCCTGTCTGCACCACCGGGGCGCGGCGGGCGTCGACGACCACGACGGCTTCGCCGTACAGCTCGGTGTAGCGGCCCACCTCGGCGGTGAGCGCGCCGTTGTCGTCGCTCTCGGCGGCCTGCTCGGCCAGCCCGGCGAACCGGTCCAGGTCGGCGGTGCGCGCCGCGACGAGCTGCTGTGTGCGCTGTGCGGCGGTGACGGCCAGCAGCGGGGCGACGAAGCCGGCCACCGCGAGGACCGCGAAGGCCAGGACGACGGTGAGGACGCGGGTTCGCATGAAGAAGGCCTGTGCGGGGCGCCGGCTCAGTCGCCGAAGCGGTAGCCGAAGCCGCGGATCGTGGTCAGCACCTCGGGGCGGCCGAGCTTGGCCCGCACCTGAGTGAGATGGACGTCGAGCGAGCGGGACACGGCGAGGAAGGCGTCGCCCCACACCTCGTCCAACAGCTGCTGGCGGCTGACCGCCGTGCCGGCCCGGGCCGCCAGCGCGGCCAGGACCTCGAACTCCTTGGTGGTCAGCCGCACCTCCGCGCCGCCGACCAGAACTCGACGGGCGTCGAGGTCGACCTCGACGTCACCTGCGCGCACGGTACGCGGCGCCGGGGCGGCGAAGGCGGTGGCACGACGGGTGACGGCCACGATGCGGGCGAGCAGCTCGGCCAGCCGGACCGGCTTGACCAGGTAGTCGTCGGCGCCCAGCCGCAGGCCGCGCACCACCGACCGTTCGTCGCCCCGCGCGGTGAGGACCACCACCGGCAGGGCGCTCACCGCGCGCAGCTTGCGCAGCACGTCCAGGCCGTCCATGTCGGGCAGGCCGAGGTCGAGCAGCAGCAGGTCCGTCTGTCGGTGGCGGGCGAGGACGTCCTCGCCGCGCCGGACGCGGGTCGGCAGGTGGCCGTTGTCGTAAAGGGCCTCCGTGAGCGCACCCGCCACACCGTCGTCGTCCTCGGCCAGCAGCACCCGCACCGTCGCCTCCTTACCGCGCAGTCAGTCCCGGGACGGGGAGGTGTCCTCGTCCAGCGGCGATCCGTCCGATGTCTCGCGCATCCGAATGTAGACGAGCAGCGAGACGAGGACGCAGGCGGTGACGTAGTAGAAGTACCAGTTCTCGTGTCCGGCGTTCTTGAACCAGAGGGCCACGTACTCGGCGGTCCCGCCGAACACCGCCACGGTCAGCGCGTACGGCAGGCCGACGCCGAGCGCCCGGATCGAGGTCGGGAACAGCTCGGCCTTCACCACCGCGCTGATCGAGGTGTACAGGGAGCTGACGGCCAGCGGCACCACCATGAGCAGGAACGCGTACACCGGGTCGCTGGTGTGGGACAGCAGCGTGAGCGAAGGCACCACCACCACGGTGCCCAGGACCCCGAACGCGATCAGCATCGGACGGCGTCCGACCCGGTCGGAAAGCAGTCCCATGACCGGCTGGAGCACCACGAACACCAGCAGGGCGCAGAAGTTGATCCAGGCCGCCGTCGGCTTGGCGATGCCGCTGGTGTTGACCATGAACTTCTGCAGATACGTCGTGTACGTGTAGAAGAACAGCGTGCCGCCCATGGTCAGCCCGACGACGACCAGGCACTGCCGGGGGTACGACAGCAGCGTCCGCAGGGTTCCGCGGTTCTCGCCGGCCTCGGTGGCCTTCGCGGCCTTCTCGAAGCTCTCCGACTCGTCCATCCCGCGCCGCAGCCAGAGCACGACGACCGCCCCGGCCGCGCCCACGACGAAGGCGATCCGCCAGCCCCACGCCTCCATCTGCGCGCCACTGAGCACCTGCTGGAGGACGATCTGAAGGCCGAGCGCGGTCAGCTGGCCTGCGATGAGCGTGACGTACTGGAAACTGGAGTAGTAGCCGCGCCGGCCGGGCGATGCCACCTCGGACATGTAGGTGGCCGAGGTCGAGTACTCACCGCCGACCGAGAGGCCCTGGAGCAGCCGCGCGGTCACGAGGAGGACCGGCGCGGCGACCCCGATCGAGCCGTACGACGGGGTCAGCGCCACGATCAGCGATCCGGCAGCCATGAGTGTGACCGAGAGCGTCAGTGCCGCGCGGCGCCCGTGGCGGTCGGCGTAGCGGCCCAGTACCCAGCCTCCGATCGGCCGCATCAGGAAGCCGACGGCGAACACCGCAGCGGTGTTCAGCAGCTGGGCGGTCTGGTCGCCGGCGGGGAAGAAGACCGAGGCGAAGTAGACGCTGAACGCGGTGTACGCATACCAGTCGTACCACTCGATCAGGTTGCCGATCGATCCGCGCAGGATGTTGCTGACGACCCTGCGTTCGTCGCGGCGGGGCTTTCGCCCGCGCTCGGTCGTGGTCTGGGTGGCCATCGGTACTCCTTTGTCTGCGGCGGCCGGGAGCACACAGCGTCGATGGCGGAACAGCGCAGCTCAACGCCGTGAACGAAGTCCTAACAGTCCCTTAGGTCGACGTGCGCCGCGCCGTCCGCCGCGCTCGTGCCCGAACGGGGAGGGGCGGCGGCTGTCCACACCGGCAGGGCCCTGACGCGCCCGAGCCGGGCGGAGAAGACACACCGCCGTGCAACGCGACGGGTTTCACCGTGTCCACAGCGGCGGCTGGGCGACCTCGTGGAGACGCGGCGCCGGTGGGCCGAAGTCCACCCGCGGCGTTGGCCGCCGCGCGGGCCGGATGCCTCGTTCATCATCGGCGAGTTCGTCCCGCGCCACGGCGCCGGACCCAGTGAGCCACGGCGCCCGGAGCCGGTGAGCCACGGCGCCCGGAGCCGGGGTCAGGACGCACGCCGACCCGGTTCAGCGTGCCGCGCGTTCGCTCCGACAAATAGTCACCGGAGCGTAACTTTCTCAGGTGTTACCGGCGTTAACTAACACTGCTAGTTTTCACGCACCCTGCAACGAAGCAACGCGAGGAGTGAACTGTGAGCCGCTACAGAAGCCGTCCGCGTTCCGCGGGCCACCGTCTGACCGCCGCCGCGATCGCCACCGTGGCCTGTGCCTGCGTCAGCGTGCCCCAGGCCGACGCCGCCGGGACCGACACCGAACCCGTCGTGTCCCGGGGAGTCACCATCCCGGCCTTCTACACCCCGCCCGCCCAACTGCCCGCCGCCAACGGCACCTTGATCCGGAAAGAGTCCCTTCCCCTGGGGCTCTCGCTGCCCGGCCTCGACGGCCGCCCCCTGCCGGGCACCGCCACCCGCCTGATGTACAAGTCCACCGACTCCAGCGGCCGCCCCGTCGCGGTGACCGGTGCCTACATCGAGCCGTCGGCTCAGTGGAAGGGCAACGGGCCCCGGCCCCTGGTGGCGGTGGCCTCGGGGACCATGGGCCAGGGCGACCAGTGCGCGCCCTCGTACGCCCTGGAACACCCGCTCACCGTCAGCGGGGAGACCCTGTCCGTCGGCTACGACAACCTGGCGATCTACCGTCTCCTGGCCACCGGAGCGGCCGTCGTCGTCACCGACTACGTCGGTCTGGGCGCCACCGACCGGCTGCACACCTACGTCAACCGCGTGGACGAGGGGCACGCGGTGCTGGACGCCGTCCGTGCGGCGCGCGCCCTCCCCGGTACGTCCCTCACCTCCGACTCCCGCGTCGGCCTGTACGGCTACAGCGAGGGCGGCGGCGCCACTGCCTCGGCGGCCGAACTCCAGCCCACCTACGCGCCCGACGTCCACCTCGCCGGCACCTACGCCGGCGCGCCGCCCGCCGACCTGACCGCCGTCATGAAGGGGATCGACGGGAGCGCTCTGGTCAGCGCCCTGGGCTGGGCGATCAACGGCTTCGCCCAGACGTACCCCGAGATGCGCAGCATCGCCGAGGCGAACCTCAACGACGCCGGACGCAAGGCCCTCGCCGGCACGTCGACCATGTGCGTCGGCGACGCGGTCATCCGCTACGGCTTCACCCGGAGCACCGCCTGGACCACCAGCGGAAAATCCGTCGCCGACATCATCGCCGCCGAACCGGGCGCCCAGGCCGTCCTCGACGAGCAGCGCCTCGGGACGCTCAAGCCGACCGGTCCGGTCCGTGTGGCCACCGGCGTCGAGGACGACATCGTGCCGCACCGCCAGGCCCGCCAACTGGCCGTGGACTGGTGTCGTAAGGGCGGCAACGTCACCTACGAGGCCGTCGACCTGCCCAACCTCGGCGACAGGATCCTCACCAACCACCTCGCCCCCCTCATCACCGACCAAGGATCAGCGATCTCCTGGCTCACCGACCGTCTGGAGGGCAAACCGACCGCGTCCAACTGCTGGACGATGCCCGTACAGCGCTGAGCGATCCATCCGGCGCCCTGCCCACCCGGTCTCCGGCGGAGGGCGCCGCACAGGACGCGAGACGGGGAACCCGGAGCGGGAGGAGTACACCTGATGCGCTCTTCCCGGTTCGCCGTTGAGCACACCGCCCTGCGTCTCCCCCGCAGGCGCGTTCTACCAGTTCCCGCGGTACGACCTCGATCTGCCGTCGACCGAGGTCGTGGCGGCGCTGCGCACGGTGTACGGCGTCGCCGTGCGGCCGGGCAGCGAGTTCGGCGCCCAGGACGAGGGGCACCTGCGGTTGTCGTACGCCGCCGACGCGGCGTCCATCACCGAGGGCGTCCGTCGCCTGGCCCACGGCCTCGCGGGCCTTCGGTGCACGCCGTTCCATGCCGACGGGGAGTCGACCCCTGCGCGGTGACACCCAGCGCAACCGCAGGCAGCTCATCAAAGCCGCGGCGCAGCTGTTCGAGAACTCGCCGACGCCGGTCAGCCTGGCCGAGATCGCCAAAGACGGCGAGGTGTCAGGGTCAACGACCGGCTCACGGCCGTCCCCCAGCCCGCCAAGGAACCCATGACCCGCTCACTCACCGTGGGCTCCTACCGGGGCACCAACCACACCTACAGCTACGCCATCCCGGCAAGCGCCTGGATCAGGTCCGCCGACGCCTTACCAGGAGCTGACGATCGACATCGCCAGCGGCTCCGGCGGCACGGACTACCTCAGTCCCGGGGTGTCCTACGACGCCATCGAGCTTGTGCCCTGAGCGGGGCGTCCTCGCGCGGTGGACCGGGATTGCCTCCCAGCGGGTGAAAACATACGTTGAGCACCGTTTCTTGTTCGATGGTTGGAAGGTGCCACCAGGTGGGCCGACGAGAGAAGCCGGTCGACCCGAGTGCCGGTCCGGTCCAGCGCCTCGCGCACGAACTGCGCCTGCTGCGGGATAAGGCCGGGAAGCCGCCGTACCGGGAGATGGCCGAGCTGGCGGGCTACTCCACGACCGCGCTGTCGCAGGCGGCGGCCGGTGACCAGTTGCCGACGCTCGCGGTGGTGCGCGCGTACGTGGAGGCGCTCGACGGCGACCCGGACGAGTGGGAGGCCCGCTGGCGGGAGGCGGACGCCGAGCTGCGCGCTCCCGCGGCCGACGAGCGGGCTCCCTACCGTGGGCTGGCCCGCTTCGAACCGGCTGACAGCGACCTGTTCTTCGGCCGGGACGCACTGGCCCGCGAACTCCTGCACCTGGCCCGCGCGCACCGGTTCGCGGCGGTGTTCGGGCCCTCCGGCACCGGCAAGTCCTCGCTGCTGCGGGCCGGCCTCGTCCCGCAGCTGCGGGAGAGCGACGGCGCCGGCCGACCGGCGGTGATCCGGGTCCTCACCCCCGGCGAGCGGCCCGCCCACACGCACGGGCCGGCGCTCGTTCCCCAGGATGGTGAGCTGGACACCTGGGTGATCGTCGACCAGTTCGAGGAGCTGTTCACCCTCTGCCACGACCGCGAGGAGCGGGACCGCTTCCTGGACCTGCTGCTCGGCGCGCGTGAGCCGGACAGCCGCCTGCGGGTCGTGGTGGCGGTGCGCGGCGACTTCTACGGCCACTGTGCCGAGCACCGCGAGCTGGCGGAGGCGGTCAGTCACGCGAACCTGCTGGTCGGGCCGATGAGCGGGGACGAGCTACGGGAGGTCGTCACAGGCCCCGCCACCGCGGCGGGGCTCAACGTGGAACGAGTGCTGACCGCGCGGGTCATCGAGGAGGTCGGCGACCGGCCGGGCGCGCTGCCGATGCTCTCGCACGCCCTGCTGGAGACGTGGCGCCGTCGCCGTGGCCGCACCCTGACGCTGGCCGCGTACGAGGAGGCGGGCGGCGTGCGCGGGGCGATCGCCGCCACCGCCGAGCAGGTCTACGGCGACCTGGACGAAGGCCAGGCCCGTACAGCCCGGCGCATCCTGCTGCGGCTGATCGCCCCCGGGGACCGCACGGCCGACACGCGCCGCCCGGCGTCCCGCTCGGAACTGGGACCGGAAGCGCTCGACGTCCTGGAACGACTGGCCGCCGCCCGCCTGATCACCCTGGACGGCGACACCGTCGAACTCGCCCACGAGGCCCTGATCACCGGGTGGCCACGCCTCGCCGGCTGGATCGAGGAGAGCCGGGAGCGGCTGCGCGCCCAACGGGCGCTCGGCGAGGCCGCCCGGGCCTGGGAGGAGCTGGACCGTGACCCCGGCGCGCTGTTCCGGGGGGCACGGCTGGAGCGCGCCGAGGAGCTGTTCGGCAGGCAGCGGGAGAAGGACGACACCGACGACCTCACCCTGTCGGAGCGGGCCTTCCTGACCGCCTCGGCCGCGGCCCGTGACGCCGAACGGGACGCCGTCACGCGCACCGCCCGCCGCACACGTGCGCTCACCGTCGGGCTCTCCGTCTTCCTCGTGCTCGCGCTGACCGCGGGACTCGTCGCCTGGCAGCGCGACCGGGTGGGCGAGGAGGAGGCCGCCAAGGCCGCCGCCCGCCGACTGGCCACCGTCGCCGAGAGCCTGCGTGCCACCGACCCCCGTACCGCGTCCCTGCTCGGTGCCGCCGCGTGGCGGATCGCCCCGCTCACCGAGACCCGCTCGGCCCTGCTGGGCGCGCTGGCCCAGCCGGAACGGGACGCCTTCACCGACCCGCAGACCGGCGAGGACGTCCAGCGCTTCCTCACCGACCAGGGCCGCACCCTGCTCAGGGCCGACGGCGGCCGCGTCACCGCCTGGAACGTGGCCGATCACCGCCGTACCAGCGCCTACCACGTGCCGAGCGACGCGGAGGCGTCCGACGCCGGCCCCGGCGGCCGGTTCCTCGTCCTGACCGGGGCGGGCAGCGACACCCTCTGGAACCTCCCCGAGGGGAGGTCCGTCGCCGACCTGGGCGACGCGGACCTCGGGGCGACCGCACCCGACACGGACGCGTACCTCATCCAGCCGTTCGACGGGCCCGGCCAGGTGCAGGTCCGCCGGACGGATGACGGCAAGGTCCTCTTCACCACCGGTGTCTCCCGCAGTATCACCACGGCGGCCCTCGCCGACGGTGGACGTCTGGCCGCTCTCTGCCCTGCCCAGGGGCCGCCCCAGGTGTGGGACACCGTGCGTGGCAGGCAGGTGCCCGGCGCTTGGCAGAAGGCGGACAAGACCGTGTGCGGCACCGGCTCGGGAGCCGACGGCGGGGACCGGCGGCTGCGCCTCAGCGCGGACGGCGGGCGGCTGGCCTCGGTCCACGGGACAGCGGTCACCGTCTGGGACGTCCGCAGCGGCCGCGTCGTCGCCGACTTCGCCAGCGGCGGCACGACCGGGTTCGCCCAGGCCGACCTCTCGCCCGACGGAGAGTTCCTCGCCACCACCGACGACCAGGAGATCGCCGTATGGCAGCTGGCGTCGGGGGGCGGGCAGGTCTTCCACCGGCCACTGGCCGGGGCGGAGGTCACCGGGCTGACCTGGACCCCGGACCACGGCCGCCGCGTCCTGCGCTACCTCGACCGCGCCACCGTCCACACCTTCGACCTCACCGACCGCCTCTCCGCACGCTGGCAGAGCACCCCGGCCGATGCCACGCTCCTCGGCCCGGACGGCACCACCCTCGCCACCGCCACCCGGTCCGGGCACGGCTACCGCTTCGAGCTGCGTTCCACCGGCACCGGCGCCGTCCTCGCCCGGAGCACGCTCGGCCCCCTGCCGAGCGACACCGGCGACGAAACCCCGCAGCTGGCCTTCAGCCCGGACGGCCGCACGCTCGCCGTCGCCGACACCACCTCCTCGGGAGGCTCCCTGCGGCTGCGGTTCTCCGTGTGGGACGTGGAGGACCGCACGGTCCGTACGAGTCTCACCACCTCGGGAGCGGCCGACCGCCCCGTGTCCGCGCTCGCCCTGGGCGCCGGCGGTGGCACGCTGCTGGCCGCGCGCTCCGCGAGTGGCGGCGACGCGGCGGAGGTCTGGGACACCCGGACCCACCGCAGGTCCCGCACCCTGCACGGCCTCTTCGGGCAGGCGGTGGCCGTGCGGCCGGACGGACGGCTGCTCGTCGGCTCCGCCGACCAGTACGCCGACGTGTCCTCCGGAAAGGTCACCGGGTGGGCGCTCGCCGACGGCCGCGAGGTCACCGCGCTCGCGTTCAGCCCCGACGGCACCCGGTTCGCCGTCGGCGACACCACCGGGCACGTGGCCCTCTGGGACGGCGACCTGCGGCACACCACGGGCGTCCTGACCGGCACCGCCGACACGGCCCCGAGCAGCCGGACCGAGGCCGTGGGCGCACTGGCCTTCTCCTCCGACGGCAGCACCCTCGCCGTGGGAGGAGCCGGCGGGACCCTCCGGCTGTGGGACACCGCCGGGCAACGGCTGCTCGGCGGCGACCTGCCCACAGCCGGGGACGAGATCCGCTCGCTCGCCTTCGGAAGGAACGACGGCATGCTCTACGCCACCGGCCCGAACGTGGTGCTGCAACGCCGCCCCATCGCCCCCGACGCGGCCGTCCGCGCCCTCTGCGAACGCGCCGGGGGCGGACTGACCCGGGCGCAGTGGCTGCGGTACGTCCCCGACGCGCCGTACCGGCAGGTCTGCCCAGCAGCACACTGAACGCGCACAAAAGGGGACAGAATACCTCCGGATCCGGCCCTGACATTGTTCACGGTGACCTCGGGGCTCGCTGAAAAACGCCCCTGACCAGAACGATCGGAGATCACAACGGCCGTCGGCGTCCCTCGGACGCGGCGGCCGCCCGGCGTCCGGTCCGCGACGCCCGGAAGGTCTCCTCCTCTCAGGTTCTGGTCACATGCGCTCTCACACCCTGCTCCCTGTCCTCGTGCTGCTCGGCTCGCTCACCGCGGCCTGTGCGCACGACTCGCCCGAACCGCCGGTCACGGCAGCCGACGGCGCACGGCCCGGCGCGTCGCCGTCCCCGGCCCGGACGGTCGACCCGTCGAAGATCAAGGGCCTGGAGATCGTCAGCGACGGAAGCGAGAACGGCTCCTGCTCCTTCGCGACCAGCTACCCGGATGTGCCCGGCGCGGAGGCGATGACGGCCGCGATGAAGAAGGACGTGGAGCGGCGCCTGGCAACCTTCCGCTCGGGGGCGTGCTCGGATTCGGGCGGCGCGGACGGCCGCGAGCTCAACATCAGCCACCAGTTCCTGGTCGCCTCCGGCGACGTGCTCGGCGTCCGCCTCACCACCCGGGACCAGAGCTCGGCGGGCGACGGGCTGTCCGCCAGGATGTACTGGTACGACGGCAAGGCCGGCGCCTACCGCACGACACTCGGACTCGTCGCCGACGGCTCCCGGGACGCCTTCCTCGCCGCCTTGGAAGATCAGCTCAAGGACCGGCAGGGCGTGGATGCGGCAGACCTGGACGACACGTTCTCCGTCCCGGAGAGCCGCGACGCCGCCCTGGACGACATGGCCTTCACCGCCGACGGCGGACTGCGGGTGCATTTCGACCGCGGCGACGTGGGCGTTCCGGCCGCCGGGGCCCAGACGGTGACCCTCCCCAAGAAGACGATCACGCCATGGCTGTCCGCGTTCGGCAAGCGCGCCCAGCGGCAGACCGTGAGCCCCAGCCGTTCACTCGACCTCGGCGCGCCCCACGTCCCCGCCCCGGCGGTCCCCACCCACACCGCCTCCGGCGACGACGACACCGACTGCAAGCAGGTCAAGTGCATCGCCCTGACCTTCGACGACGGCCCCGCCGCCCCCGAGACCGCGCCCCTGCTGACCCACCTCGCCCGGTACAAGGCGCGTGTCACCTTCTTCACCGTCGGCCAGAACGTGGCTGCCCACCCCGACCTCGTCCGCGCCGAGGCGAAGGCCGGTCACGAGGTCGGCAACCACTCCTGGAACCACCCCGATCTCACCAAGCTCTCCCCGGAGCAGGTCGCCTCCCAGCTGGGCCGCACCAGCGCGGCGATCAAGGCCGCCACCGGCAAGGCCCCCACCCTCTTCCGGCCGCCGTACGGCGCGGTCAACGCCAACGTGAAGGCCGCCACCACACTGTCGCCGGTGCTGTGGGACGTCGACACGGAGGACTGGAAGTACCGGGACAGCGCCAAGGTCGCTCAGACGGTCATCGCCAAGGCGCGGCGCAACAGCGTCGTCCTGATGCACGACATCCACCCGACGTCCGTCGCCGCCGTCCCCGAGATCCTTCGCTCCCTCACCGCCGCAGGCTTCCACTTCGTCACGGTGAGCCATCTGCGCGCCACGCTGTGATCAGGGGGTTGACGGACGGCCGACCAAAGTACTCGGCCCGGCGCGGAAAGAGGGAGATTCTTGATCCGGCTGTAGTCCCGGCAGGGCCATTCTGGTATTCCCGGCTGGGCCGACGTCGGCCCTGGTGCCCCCCTCCGTGCGGGGGAGGACGCCTCCCGCGGCGTGGGCCGGTGCGGAGTCTTTCCACCCCGTCAGCAAGTGAAGGAACACCATGGCAGGCATCACAGGCAGGACGGTTCTGATCGTCGGCGCCTCATCAGGGATCGGCGCGGAGGTCGCGCGCCTGCTGGGCCACGGCGGAAACCGTCTGGTCGTCACGGCACGGCGCGCCCCAGAGCTGGCAGCTCTGGCCAAGGACGTACGAGCCGCCGGCAGCGCCTGCCTGGACATTCCCGCCGACGCCCTGGACCCGCGGGCGGCCGCCGATGTGGTGACAGCCTCCGTCGCCGAGTACGGCTCCATCGACGTCGCACTGCTCAACGCCGGCCAGGGACCGGACATGTCGATGGACGAGGTCACCGTGGCAGACGTGGCACGGATCATGGCGCTGAACTACGACGTCGTCGTCAACTACCTCATCCCGCTGATCGCACAGATGGGAAGCCGGCCGCAGGGCGGCCTGATCGCCCACACCAACTCGCTGGCAGGGCTCATGGGCATCCCCCGCCAAGGCCCCTACTCCGCCGCGAAGGCGGCCGCCCGCACGCTCATCGACGCCGCCCGCGTCGAACTGGCCCCCAAGAGCATCCGGTTCACCAGCATCCACCCCGGCTTCGTGGCCACCGACCGGGTCAACGCCGACAGCCTGCCCAAACCCTTCCAGGTCAGCACGGCACGCGCGGCCCGCCACGTCATACGCGCCCTGGAAAAGGAACCGGCACAGGCGTACTTCCCCTGGGCGACGACCGCACTGGTCCGTACGCTGCGCGCCCTGCCCACTCCGGTCTCCTCAAGCGTCCTACGGAGACTGACCTCTCTATAGGCTCGCCCGGCCAGGGGTCGACTGCTCGGCCGGTGGCGTACCGCAAGGTGCCCGCCGATGGGCGCCTCAAGGTCGTCCAGAAGCCCCTGGCCGCTGAAGGGCCAGGGATCCGGCCGCTGTCTGGACATCACCGGCGGCTCCCAGGCCAACGAATTCGACCACGCTCGAACATCGGGTTTCGACAGAATCCTTGACGGCTCCTCAGCACCTCCCTACGCTCCGCGGGAGCGTTCCCATGCTCGTCTGAGTGAATGGTCACCCGCAGACTCTCAGGGATACCGGTCCACTCGACACCCCCCACGCATCGGAGGCCATCGTGACCGACGCGCACCTCGGCACCACGCCACCACCGCCAAGAGCCACGACGCGGTTTCAAGAAGCTGACCGCTCGGCGGCATCAACACCGTCGCACTGACCGGCACGCGCACCCCCGCCGCCGCGCCATGACGCCCGGTACCGCGTCGGCTTGGCATCACACCGCCGAGAACCAGCACCGCACCCTGGGTACTTCCGGGGGCAACCTGCCCACCCCGCCTCGCCCTGACGCCCGCACTGCCTGAGCCCCGCGCACCTGACCAGTGGTGGGGCACGAACCCAGGCGCGCTGACGTCGTGGGCAGCTGCGCGGCGGCGAGGCGGCTCGTCACCGGACCACACCTCTCGGAGCGCTCCCGCTCACATAGGAAGGGACCGGCATGCGCAGCACCCCGCACTTACCGTTCCTCCGCATTCTTCTGACTCTGCTTCTGCTCGCCCTCGGAGTGACCTTCGCGCCCGCGGTCGCTGCCGCCCCCGCGGCTCCCGTACGCATCATGCCGCTGGGTGACTCGATCACCGGCTCCCCCGGCTGCTGGCGCTCGGTGCTGTGGACCCGGCTGCGCAGTGCCGGTCACTCGAACATCGATTTCGTCGGTACCCTCAGCCAACAGGGCTGCCCCAGGCGTTCGACGGCGACAACGAGGGCCACGGCGGTGAGCTCGTGACCAACGTGGCGAACCAGAACCTGCTTCCCGCCCGGCTTTCAGCCACCCGTCCCGACATCGTTGTCATGCATGTCGGCACGAACGACGTCCGGAGCAGCATCGCGCCCGACCGCATTCTCACCGCCTACACCAAGCTGGTGACACAGATGCGGGCGTCGAACCCGAACATGAAGATCCTCGTCGCACAGATCATTCCGATGAACCCCGCCAACTGCACCGGCTGCGCCCGGCGAGTGGTCGACCTGAATACGCGGATCCCCGGCTGGGCCCGGACGACGAGCACAAGCCGCTCTCCGGTGACCGTGGTCGACCAGTGGACGGGCTTCAACACCTCGGGCGACACCTACGACGGGGTGCACCCGTCCGCCTCCGGCAACACGAAGATCGCCGCCCGCTGGTATCCCGCCCTCGCCGCCCTCCTCTGAAGGGCGTGCCGAGCGGCCCGGAGACCAGGATCCGTCTCCGCTGCCCGCACCGCCGCCGTCACCTGCACGGCACGAGCCACCGCCTGCTGAGCACACGGTCCTTCCCCGATTGGAGCCGCAGCCTTGAGATTCCGCACGCGAACCGCCCCACGAACGGCCGCCGTCCTGGCAGCTCTCCTGGGTCTCCTCGTCCCCCTGCTCGGTCTCGCCGCCCCGGCCCAGGCCGCTCCCACCGGCTTCCGCGTCCAGAACGGCCGACTGCTGGAAGCATCGGGCCACGACTTCGTGATGCGGGGCGTCAACCACGCCCACACCTGGTATCCGAACCGGATCAACTCCCTCTCCCACATCAAGACCAAGGGCGCCAACACCGTCCGCGTCGTCCTCGCGAGCGGTGACCGCTGGACTCGCAACAGCGCCGCCGACGTGGCCAACGTCGTCTCCCAGTGCAAGCAGAACCGGCTCATCTGCGTCCTGGAAGTCCACGACACCACGGGCTACGGCGACCAGAGCGGCGCGACCACCCTGTCCCGCGCCGCCGACTACTGGATCAGCCTGAAGACTGTCCTGACCAGCCAGGAGAAGTACGTCATCGTCAACATCGGCAACGAGCCGTACGGAAACGGCAACTACACGAGGTGGACGGCCGACACCAAGGCCGCCGTCCAGAAGCTGCGGAACGCCGGGTTCACCCACACGTTGATGGTGGACGCACCCAACTGGGGCCAGGACTGGGCGTTCACGATGCGCGACAACGCCGCGTCGGTGTTCGCCGCCGACCCGGACCGCAACACGGTGTTCTCGGTCCACATGTACGGCGTCTTCAACACGGCCGCGAAGGTCAATGACTACCTGAACCGCTTCGTGGCAGCGAAACTCCCCATCGTGGTCGGCGAGTTCGGCCACAACCACTCCGACGGCAACCCCGACGAGGACGCCATCCTGGCCACCGCCCAGCGGCTCCGCCTCGGCTACCTGGGCTGGTCGTGGAGCGGCAACAGCAGTGATGTGCGGTACCTGGACCTGGTCACCGACTTCGATCCCAACCAGCTCACCAGTTGGGGCCGGCGCCTCTTCAACGGAGCGAACGGCATCGCCGCCACCTCCAAGGAGGCCGCGGTCTTCTCCGTCGGCGCCACGAGCACCGACCCCCCGGCCGTTGCCCGGCTCCACCCTTGACGTAACTCCTCAGCCTGTCATGCGCACGCCATATCCACCCTGTCACCCGTTCAGCGCGACTCCCGTCACCACGACAAAGGCATGGAGGAACAGGACGATGCACTCGAGCATCACCGACGTCCCGGCGTCCGGCGACGCCCCCACCCGCCCGACGAGATCCGGCACGAGGAGCAGGACGGTGACCTTGAAGGCGGCCGTGGTCGCGGCCGTGACCGGCCTGATCACCGCACTGGTGGCGATCCAGCCGGCGTCGGCGCAATCGCCGTCGGCTGCGGCCAACCCCTACGAGCGGGGCCCGGATCCCACAGTGAGCAGCGTCGCGGCCCAGCGGGGCACGTTCGCCACCGCGGAGGTGACCGTGCCGCCCGGCAACGGCTTCAACGGCGGCAAGATCTACTACCCGACGGACACCTCTCTGGGCACATGGGGAGCGGTCGCGGCCGTGCCCGGTTACACCGCCCGGTGGTCTGCCGAAGGCGCGTGGATGGGGCCGTGGCTCGCGTCCTTCGGGTTCGTCGTCATCGGAATCGACACCAACAGCCCCAACGACTTCGACACCGCTCGCGGCACCCAGCTGCTCGCCGCGCTGGACTACCTGACCCAGAAGAGCCCGGTGCGCGACCGGGTCGATCCCAGCCGACTGGGCGTGATCGGCCACTCCATGGGCGGAGGCGGCGCCATCAGCGCAGCCGAACGCCGGCCGTCACTGAAGGCGGCCCTGCCGCTCGCACCCTTCTCCCCCTCACAAAACCTGTCCAGCCTGCGCGTGCCCACGATGATCATGGGCGCACGGGACGACGGCACGGTCACCCCGTCCTACCTCGACGGCCTCTACGGAGGCATGCCGGCCACCACGCAGAGCGCCTACATCGAGCTCACCGGCGGCGGCCACGGCTTCCCCACCTGGGGCAACTCGAACGTGACACGTCGTACGATCCCGTGGCTCAAGATCTTCCTCGACAACGACACCCGCTACACCCAGTTCCTGTGCCCGTCGCCGGCCGACCGCACCGGCGTCTCCCGGTCCCAGACCAAGTGCCCCTACGTGCCGCCCGGCACGACCACTCCTCCGCCGAGCGGTGGGCAGATCGTCGGCGCCGGCTCCGGCCGCTGCCTGGACGTACCGAACGCGTCGCAGACCAACGGCACCCAGCTCCAGCTGTGGGACTGCTCGGCCAATGCCAACCAGAAGTGGGCACGCACCGGCACTGGGGAACTGCGCGTGTACGGCAACAAGTGCCTGGACGCCGAAGGCGCGGGAACCTCCCCCGGTACACGGGTCATCATCTGGGACTGTCATGGCGGGCAGAACCAGCGCTGGAACGTCAACACCAGCGGCACCATCACCAGGGCGGATCCGGTCTGTGCCTGGACACGCAAAGCGACGGCACCGGGAACGGCACCAAGACGGTCCTGGGGAACTGCGATGGCGGGTCCGGCCAGCGCTGGACCGTCCGGTAGCGAGGACTGAATCCGACCCGAGGCAGATGGAGTCCGAAGCGCCGGTCATCGCCCGGCACTTCGGCCGTTGCAGGCTCTCCAATGGGCGGGTGCAGTCCTGGGCAGGGTCGTCGCACCGTTGTGTGGCTACCCGATGCGGCACGCTCGGTACGGCACTCGCTGTGTCTGACCGCCTCGGCCGCGTCTCGGCGACCGGTGACCGGTGACCGGCAGCGCCCGCAGCGGCGACGGCCGGCCCAGTCGCCTTCACCGGCTCGGGTCGCAAACGGCACGGGCACCCGCTCTCGCAACGGCCCCGACCGACCTCTCCGACTCGTCCCGACCGTCTTCCTCAAACGGCCGGACACAGGGCGACCGACAGGCGCCGAACTGACGCGGTGGCCCTTCGACCGACCGCCCGGTTGGACCTGCCGGTCAGTCCGAACAGCACCACCATCTGGGACGACATCTGCCATCGGCGCACAACGGGCCCGGGCCCACGCCCGACGCCCCCGGACACGCACACCGATCGAGGAGAACCCATGCTCAGACTCATCCGCGCGGTGCTGTCGGCGGCCCTGGTCGCCGCCGCGGTACCTGTCGCCCTCTTGCCGACCCCCCAGGCTCAGGCACTCGACAACGGCCTTGCCCGTACCCCCCAGTTGGGCTGGAACGACTGGAACAGCTTCGGCTGCAACGTGAGTGACCGTCTGATCCGGGAGACCGCCGACGCGATGGTCTCCAGCGGCATGGCCGCAGCCGGCTACCAGTACGTCAACATCGACGACTGCTGGTCGACGCGGAGCCGTGACTCCCGCGGCAACCTGGTCCCGGACCCGGTCAAGTTCCCCAACGGCATGAAGGCGGTCGCCGACTACGTGCACGGCAAGGGGCTGAAGCTCGGCATCTACTCCTCGGCAGGCCTGACCACCTGCGCCGGTTACCCCGCCAGCCTCGGCAACGAGCAGCGGGACGCCAACCTGTGGGCTTCCTGGGGCATCGACTATCTCAAGTACGACAACTGCGGTGACCACCAGGGCCGTAGCGGCCAGGAACGCTACACCGCCATGCGCGACGCACTGGCCAGGACGGGCCGCCCCATCCTCTTCGCCCTCTGCAACTGGGGCCAGGACCAGGTAGGCACCTGGGGCCCCGCCACCGGCAACTCCTGGCGCAACACCGGCGACATCCAGGCCAACTGGAATTCCGTGATGGGCATCCTGGACGCCCAACCCGGCTGGGCGGGCTTCTCCCGCCCCGGTGCCTGGAACGACCCGGACATGCTGGAGGTCGGCAACGGCCTGTCCGACACCGAGTCCCGAGCCCACTTCAGCCTCTGGGCGCTGCTCAACGCGCCTTTGATCGCGGGCAACGACCTGCGCACCATGAGCGCCGCCACCAAGTCGATCCTGACCAACACCGAGGTCATCGGGGTCAACCAGGACTGGGGCGGCCGGCAGGGCAACCGCCTCGTCGACAACGGCAACACCGAGGTGTGGACCAAGCCGATGGCCAACGGCTCCGTCGCAGTGGTCCTCCTCAACCGCGGCAGCGCCACGGCCACCGTCTCCACGTCCGCTCCACAGATCGGCCTCGGCTCGGCGTCCAGTTACTCGGTACGCGACCTGTGGGCGCACACCACCAGCACGACCAGCGGCTCCATCAGCGCCTCCGTCCCCGCCCACGGCGCCGCGATGTACGTGGTCTCCGGCGGCGGCACGCCCCCCGGCAACAGCACCCACTCGCTGAAGGGCCAGGGCTCCGGCCGCTGTCTGGACATCACCGGCGGCTCCCAGGCCAACGGAACCCTCGCCGGGATCTGGGACTGCAACGGCGCCGCCAACCAGCGGTTCACCAGCACCAGCGCGGGCGAACTGCGGGTCTACGGCGGCGCCAAGTGCCTGGACGTCGTCGGCGCCGCCACCGCCAACGGCACCGCCGTGAACATCTGGGACTGCAACGGCCAGTCCAACCAGCAGTTCCGCCTCAATACCGACGGCACCATCACGGCCGTCGGCTCGGGTAAATGCCTCGACGTCAGTGGCGGCGCCACCGCCAACGGCACCAAGGTCCAGATCTGGACCTGCGGCGGCGCACCCAACCAGAAGTGGACCCGCGTCTGACCGATCCTGCCGCCCGACACCGTCCGGGCCGAGACCACGGGTCCGGCCCGGACCGCCCCCTCCAGGATCTACGAACGCATGTGGCTGAGCCCTCAGTTGGCCCGCCTGAGCACCGTCGCCGGCCGGCCCGCCTTGGGGCTATCCGGGGATGGCGCCGAGGTCGACGCCGGTCAGGTCACGGCTTGCGTCCCACAACCGCGCCGCTACGGAGGTGTCGGCGAGGTGGTTCCACACCGGTTCATGTCGGGGCTTGCCCCGCAGGCTGAAGACGCGCGGTCCCCACAGCTGTCCTCCGCGCACGGTCGGGTCGAGCACCGCTCGGACCGCGGGCCATGCACCGGCGTGCTTGCCCTGGACGAGGAGGGCGGCTGGTGTCCCGCAGAGGCGCGCACCAGCGGTCCGCACATGGACTGGCGGCCGTGACGGGGTCAGGGAGTCCAGCGCGCCGCCGGGATGGACCACCACGCTCGCCATCGTGCTGTCGACGGCGCGCAGGTGGCGGTCGAGTTCGAGGCCGAAGTACATCTGCGCCAGCTTGGAGCGTCCGTAGGTGCGCTTGGGCCGGTAGTCCTTCCGGGACTGCAGGTCGTCGAAGTCGAGCCGCTCGGACTTCGCCGCGAAGCTGCCCATGGTCACGATGCGGGCCGCCGGTGCGGCCGACAACAGCGGCATCAGCCAGTGGGTCAACGCGAAGTGCCCGAGGTGGTTCGTGCCGAACATGAGCTCGTGACCGTCCTCGGTCTCCCGGCGCGGCGGGTCGTCGAGTGCGACGCCGGCGTTGTGGACCACCGCGTCGAGGCGTTCCACACCCAGTGATTCCACCGTTGTTCTGAGCGACGAGAGGTCGGCGAGGTCCAGCCGTACGGTCCGCACCCGCGCGCCAGGGACACGCGAGCGGATCGCTACCGTGGCGACTTCGGCCTTCGCGAGGTTGCGGCTGCCCAGTACGACAGTGGCTCCGGTTGCGGACAACTGCTCCGCGACGAAGTACCCGATGCCGGCGTTGCCGCCGGTGACCAGGAAGACGCTGCCATCGGCACGCGGCAGCCGTTGAACATCCCAGGGCAGGATGGAGGATGTGGACGACATGGCGGCAGGGCTCCCTTGCTGGTGAAGGCGGCTGCCCTGCGGGGCAGCTCGACGCCCACGGTTCCAGCGGCCCCCGACACATCGCCTACAGATCACCGACAGCCCCGCCGGACGGCCGAGGCCCTGCCGACGCGGTACTGGTCCGTTGCAGCCCGTCGTTGGCCCTGAGTGTCACAGTGGCCAGCGTCAGACGCGGCGCCGGCCCTCGGCTCCGTCGCGGACCGTTGCCCGCCCGGGTGCGGCCGGCGCCAGCCGGTACGCATTGCCCTCGCGCCGCACATGACCGGCGGTCGGCGGCGGGAAGTGGCTGCCGAGCAGCAGGGTCGAGGTGCCGGCCAGCGAGTCGAGCATCCGGTGCCGGGTCCGGGCGGCGAGCTCGGGTGCGATGTCCACGCAGCTGCAGAGTTCCGGATGTCCTATCTGGACCGGGTGGTGGATGCTGTCGCCGCTGATGAGTGCGCTCTCACCCTGGCTGCTCAACTCCACCGTGACCTGGCCCGGAGTGTGGCCGGGGCTGGGCAGCAGACGGACGCCCGGCGCGATGTCCGTGCCCGCGTCCGCGATGTCGACGAGGTCGAGGAGGCCCGCGTCCCGGACCGGGTGCACCGAGTCCTGGAACATCTGCTGTCGCGCGTCGTCCATCTCGACACCGGCCCAGTAGCTCCATTCGGCATGCGAGGTGAGATAGCGCGCGTTGGGGAAGGTGGGAACCCAACTGCCGCCTTCGAAGCGTGTGTTCCAGCCCACGTGGTCGGTGTGGAGGTGGGTCAGGATGACGAGGTCCACGGTCTCCGGTGAGAAGCCTTCCGCCGTCAGTCGCGCCTCGTAGTCGCTGTTCAGGTTGTGCCAGGCGGGATTGGCGCGCCGCTTTCCGTTTCCGATGCCGGTGTCGACGAGTATCCGCAGCCCGTCCACCTCGACCGCGAAACTGTGGCTTGCCAGCCGGAGGACTCCCGCTTCGTCGGCGAAGTGGGGGCGCAGCCAAGGGGTTCGGGTCACGACGTCCGCAGTCGCCCCGGGCAGCAGCCACGGGCCGGTCGCGGCGGGAAGAGCCGTTTCGTTGATACGTCGCACGGTGTGGTCACCCACGGACCATGCGGGGGCCTGTGCGGTGGCGGGGGCACTGGGTGGCGGGGTCGTGGACACGGTGATCTTCCCTTACGTCTACTAAAAGCAACTGGTTTGCTTTAAGCCACCGTAGGCCCTACCGTCACCTAAGGCAAACGATTCGCTTTTAGGTGTCGCGGGCCGTGGACAGTTCCCGGACCGATGCACCGCACAGAGCTGGAAGGACACCATGACCAGCGAACTCACTCCTCAGCAGGCAGCTCAAGGCGCGCTGCGGGCGGGACTCGCCCTCGGGGACGACCGTCACGAACGGGTGGCTGCGACCGCCAACCACATCCACTCCGTCATTGCCACACTGCGGGAACTCGACTTCGCCGACACGCCCCCTGCGGTCTCGTACCGTGCCGGACAGGAGAACGCCGATGCAGCCCTTTGAACTGTCCCTCGCCGAGGCGGCCCGCGCCCTCCGCGCACGGGAGTTGTCCCCGGTCGAGCTCACCGAATCCGTACTGGACCGCATCGGCGCGGTCGACGGACGGCTCCGCGCCTACGCCACCGTCGCAGCGGACGCCGCCGCGGACGCGGCGGTTCGCGCCGAACGGGAAATCTCCGAAGACGGACCGCGCAGTCCGCTGCACGGGATCCCCATGGGCCTCAAGGACCTGATCGACGCCGCCGGCCTGCCCACCACAGCGAGCTCGGACGTCCGGGCCGGGCACATCGCGGACCACGACAGCCAGGTGGCCGCCCGCCTGAAGGCTGCCGGGACCGTTCTCCTGGGCAAGACGCACACCCATGAGTTCGCCTACGGCCTGACCACCCCGCAGACCAGCAACGCCTGGGACCAGAGCCGCGTCGCCGGAGGGTCGAGTGGCGGCTCGGCGGTGGCGGTCGCCGCGGGCGAGGCGACGTTCGCCCTGGGCACCGATACGGGAGGCTCCATCCGGGTCCCCGCCGCGCTCAACGGCGTGGTGGGCCTCAAGCCGACCTACGGTCTCGTGTCCCGCTCCGGTGTGACCTCGCTGTCCTGGTCCCTGGACCATGTCGGACCCCTCACCCGCAGCGCGACGGACGCGGCTCTGGTACTGGCCGCGACGGCCGGGTACGACCCGCGCGACCCGGCGAGTGTGTCCGGCCCCCCGCTGGAGTTCACCGGCAGCGGAGATCTGAAGGGGCTCAGGGTCGGCATCCCCCGCAACCACTACTTCGACAGAGTCTCGCCCGAAGTCGAGGAGGCCGTACGCCGGGCGATCGATCGGCTGACGGAACTCGGCGCGAAGCTCGTCGAGGTTGAGATCCCGATGGCACGCTACGTCCAGGCCATCCAGTGGGGGCTGATGGTTCCCGAGGCCACGGCCTACCACGAGCAGTCGTTGCGGTCCGTCCCCGATCTGTACACCCCGGACGTACGCGTCCTGCTCGAGGCCGGCGAACTCACATCGGCCGGCGACTACCTGCGCGCCCAGCGGGCCCGCACCATGATGCGCGACGGCTGGGCTCGCATGTTCGACGAGATCGACGTCCTCGCCGCCCCGACGGTGCCGATGACAGCCGCGAAGTCCGGTCAGGACACGGTCGAATGGGCCGACGGCACTGTGGAAGCGGTGTCCGACAGTTATGTCCGCCTCTCCGCCCCGGCCAACATCACCGGCGTTCCGGCCATCACTTTGCCGGTCGGGCACGATCACGCCGGACTGCCGATCGGTATGCAGTTGATGGCGCGCCCCTTCCGGGACGCGACGGTGCTGCGCGTTGGGCGGGTCTACGAGGAGGCGGCCGCCGACGTGGGGCGGATCGCCCCGGTGGTGGCCTGAGGACCGGTGGTGGCCTGAGGACCGGTGACGGCCTGAGGACCGGCGGAAGTCCCTCGCGCTCGCCTCGGGACGCCCGACAGGGCTTCTCGGTCCGCCGGATTCAGATGGTGCGGGCCCAGGGCGGTGGCGGCGCCACCCCGGGCATCTGTCGCGGAGAACGGGACAGGTGCTGCTGCTAGAAGCAACTCATTCGCATTAAGGTGGCATGCATGAGCCCCAAGCCCATGACGCGCCCCGGCGGGCGCAGCGCCCGTGTGCAGGAGTCCGTTCATGCCGCGGTTCGTGAACTTGTCGGTGAGACCGGCCGCGAAGCACTGACCGTTCCCCTGGTGGCGGCCCGGGCCGGCGTGACACCTTCCACGATCTACCGCCGTTGGGGCGACCTGCAGGAACTCCTGTCCGACGTCGCAGTCGAACGGCTGCGTCCGGAGAGTGACCCCGTCGATCTCGGCAGCCTGCGGGCCGACCTCGACGCATGGGCGGAGCAGTTCCTCGACGAGATGGCCTCGCCACCCGGGCGTGCGTACATCAGGGATGCGCTCCTCGGTGACCCGGACGGCACCAATGCCGGCCAGTGCTCCGCCTACGCCGCGGAGCAGATCGACGCCATCCTGAGCCGTGCGACGCGGCGCGGAGAGTCAGTGCCAGAGACGGAAAGGGTGATCGACCGGGTCGTGGCGCCGATGATGTACCGCATTCTCTTCCGCCCCGGGCGACTGGACGCCGCGTACGCGCGCGAACTCGTGACGAACGCCCTCGACCGGCCCTGACAGCGAAGCCCACACCGGAGCGACCCGTACGGGTCGTCAACGCCTGGCGGGCCAGGGCGTAGGCCTCCTCCCCGAGCCACCTGCGGCGCTTCGACGACCCCCTGCGGCACGTCCTGCTCGCGGCCTCGCTTTCCATTGCCCCGGAGGTCGAGAAGCGGCTGCGCTTAGGGAGCGGCGCTCGACCTCCCCAGGCGTTGCGCCGCTCCCGACCAGCCCACGTCAGCTACCCGCAAACCCGCGCCCTACGTCCACTCAGACCGGCGGACACGTCACACGGCTCATCGACCGGGCCGGAGCACAGGATCCACTCGACCCGGCGAAGGCTTTCCCGGTGGCAGACCACCGAAGCTGGGGTGACCCTCAGTACCGGCGTCCACCCAAACACTGGAGGGCCCTGGCGCCGTACGGCGCCAGGGCCCGAAGGATTGCTACACCATCTGCCGGCTCTGGTACTGCGCCGGCCTTCTGTCTCCGCATTCCCGACCGAGATGCCGGCGGGGATGCTGGGATCGCGGTTGCTTGACCGGAGACCACCTCACTATCGATGTCCTGCGGTACCCGGGGCTCGAAAAGCCGCCCGGGCGATCCTGATGGCGTCCAACTCCTCCGTTCTTCCCTCGCTGTTCGTGCTCTTCGGCAGCCAGCCCCGTCAGCCGTCCTGCCACTGCTCTGGCTTGGAACCCCACTGCCGAACCTCCCGGTGCGCGCGTCCGCAGCCGACGCCTTCACCGAGGTACCACTCACTGATTCCACTGCGAGTACAGCGGGTACTGCTCGCGGCGGCCCCTGAAATCTGCGGGCCACCCGGTCCGGTCGTCAGTTCCGTCGCCGTCCTGCAACCACCCTGGCTTCGAAACTCCACCACCGCACCGTCCTGCGCACTGCAACTTCGGTACTGCTGCCCGGCAGTTCATGTCTGCCGGGCCCTTCCGCCTGTCTGGGCTACGAGAGAAACCATAACCACATCACTGACCAATGTCTACTCTGACAAAGATAGATTTTCGTGCGTGGGGGGCGCGGCCCGGTCGCGAGCGGCAAGGGAAGGCCGAGCCCGCCAGGACTCGCCGAGCAGGGCCCCGTCCACCACCGCCCGCCCGTGACCACGTGTCGGCGAGCAGCACTCGGCATATGGTCGTATGACCGTAATCGGCAAGGAGACGGCCCGCGCCTTCGTCACAGCGGGCTTCGAGGTGGTCGGAACCGGCCGCAGGACCTCCGGACTCACCCCGCCCGCCGGCGTGACCTACCTCGATCTCGACGTGGCCAGTGACGACTCCGCCACCGCCGCGGTCGCAGAGGTGATCGACCGGTTCGGGCGTATCGACGTCCTGGTCAACAACGCGGGCGTCGGCTCGGCAGGCACCGTCGAGGAGACCTCTCGCCCAGGTCCAGAACGTGCTGAACGTCAACGTCGTCGGCGTCATCCGCACGACGAAGGCCGTCCTGCCGCACATGCGTGCTCAGGGTGGTGGGCGCGTCATCAACATCTCGTCCGTCCTCGGGGTCGCTCCCCAGCCCTTCATGGCCTCTACGTCGCGTCGAAGCACGCCATTGAGGGCTACTCGGAGTCGCTGGACCACGAGGTTCGCGAGCACGGCGCCCGGGTCCTCCTTGTCCAGCCCGCCCAGCTTCGGCACCAACGCCGCACAGCCCGACACCCCGCTGCCTCTGTACGCGGAGCGGCGGCGCGTCTTCGACGAGGTGATCGCGGATGCGATGAGGGTCGGCGACGACCCCGCCGTCGTAGCCAAGGTGATCGTCACTGCGGCCACCGACAAGAAGCCGAAGCTGCGCTGCACCGCCGGTCCGCTTGCCTCACGCGTCACCGCGGCGCGCCGCCTCGTCCCCGCCGGAGCGTTCGACAGGCAGATCCGCAAGAACAACCGCATGGCCGGCTGACCTGGCTCCCGCCCGGTACATCCCCACGAACGCCCGTGACCAGCACCGACATGTAGAGGCGAGGTGTACTTGGACGACGTCGGCGATCGTCCGTCACATGTTGATCATGTGGCCTGCGAGGCCGTGGACGGCTTCCTTGACGGCCTCACCCAGGGTGGGATGCGCGTGGACGTTGCGGGCCACCTCGTGGACCGTCAGGTCCCACTGCTGGGCCAGGGTCAGTTCGGGAAGCAGTTCGGTGACGTCTGGGCCGATGAGATGAGCTCCGAGGAGCTCACCGTACGTGCCGTCGCTGATCAGCTTCACGAAGCCGGTCGCGTCGCCCAGACCGTGGGCCTTGGCGTTCGCCGTGAACGGGAACTTGGCGACCTGGACATCGAAGCCCTTCTCCCTCGCCTGCGCCTCGGTGTAGCCGAAGCTGGCGATCTGCGGCTGGCAGAAGGTGGACCGCGGGATCATCACGTAGTCCAGCTCCATGGTCTCGGCGTCCGCGATCGTCTCGGCGGCGACCACGCCCATCGCCTCGGCGGCGTGCGCGAGCATCAGCTTCGCTGTGACGTCCCCGATGGCGTAGATGTGCGGAACCGAGGTGCGGCAACGGCCGTCCACGTCGATCGCCCCGCGCTCGGTGACGCGTACACCCGTGTTCTCCAGGCCGTAGCCGGTGACATTGGGCGCGAAGCCGATCGCCTGCAGGACCTTGTCGGCCTCGAGGACCTGCTGGGCGCCGTCCTTGCCGGTGACTGTGACACGGACCTGCGGGCCGGACTCGTCGATCGATTCGACGCGGGTCGAGGTGAGCACGTCGATGCCCAACTTCCGGTACTGCTTGGCCAGTTCGGCGGATACCTCGACGTCCTCCAGCGGGGCGATCCGGTCCAGGAACTCGACGACGGTGACCTTCACGCCGTAGTTGTGCAGCACATAGGCGAACTCGACACCGATGGCCCCGGCACCGGCGATCACGATCGACTGCGGCAGGTCCTCGGCGAGGATCTGCTCCTCGTACGTCACCACGCGGGACGTGCGTCGGGTACCGGGCAGCAGCCTGGGGCTCGCGCCGGCGGCGATGACGCAGTGATCGAAGCCGATGCTGCGGGTGTTGCCGTCGTAGTCGGCCACCTGGAGTGTGTGCGGGTCGAGGAACGTGCCGCGACCGCTGATTTCCGTGATCTTGTTCTTCTTCATCAGGTAGTGGACGCCCTTGACCCGGCCGTCCGCGACCTTCCGACTGCGGCGGAAGGCCTCCCCGTAGTCGAAGGAGACCTGTCCGTCGACCTTGATGCCGAAGGTCTTCGCCTCGCGCGTGAAGATGTGTGCGAGTTCGGCGTTGCGCAGCAGGGCCTTGGTGGGGATGCAGCCCACGTTCAAGCAGACGCCGCCCCAGTACTTCTCCTCGACGACCGCGACGCGCTTGCCCAGTTGGGCGGCCCGGATGGCGGCTACGTATCCGCCGGGCCCCGCGCCGAGTACGACGACGTCGAAGTGTTCACCCTGCTCGTCCACGGACGGCTTCCTTTCCGCTGGGCAGCCGACTCCTGGGAGGGACCGGCTCGCTCCCGATCGTACGATCTGTTCATCAACTCGACAGCGGCCCGCCGGACATCTGCTTCAGCATCCCGGCACCGCGGCCCGCGCCCGCTCAGCCATCATCGACGGCGGGCCGAGGCTCCGCCGGCCTCGTCCGGACGAGACGTTCTCAGCTCACTCGGGCGGCCTCATGCGAAAGGCCGGTCCTGGGACACTCTCGATGTCTCTCGCTTGCACCGGGTGGCCTCGTTCGCAGCGAATCCGGGCGTCGGCATGGCCGCCGCACTCGCGGTGTCGCGCACGTCCCCGCACTGCGAGTCACGACCGAACCGCAACAGCGGCGCGCGGTCCGGCCGCCCCTGACACCCGCTACCGCCCAAGGAAGTCGAGGGCCTCCGCCACGAACTGCTCGTGGAACTGGAAGATGCCTCCGTGACCGGCGTCGGGGTAGACGACCAGGTCGGCGTTCGGCAGCCGTCGGGCCAGTTCGAACGAGTTCTTCGTCGGCACCATCCGGTCGCTCTCGCCGTTGGCGACGAGCACGGGCTGATGGATGACCGAGAGATCCTGGGGCTGCGCGAGTCCCCAGCGGTGAATGGCCTTGAGCTGAGCGAAGTACGACGTGAGGGAGATCGCTTTGTCCCTGTCGTGGGTGCGCTCCTTGAGGCGGGCGAGGAACTGTTTTCCGGCTCGGCGCCCGCCCGCGGTGCGGGTGAAGAAGAGGAACTGTTTCGGGTCCTGGAGGGTGAACAGGGCCCGTACGGTGTCGAGATGGGCCACCCGGCTCACGTTCTCGATGCCCTCGCCGCCCGCGGGGCCGGTGCCCGTGAGGATCAGCTTGCGGACGAGCTGCGGTTCGTCCTGCGCGATCACCTGGGCGATCATGCCGCCCATCGAGAAGCCATGAAGGTCGACATGCTCGAGCCCGAGCCCCCGGATGAACGTGACGGCGTCCTTCGCCATCTCCTCGATGGTCTTCGGTGTCGAGCCGCTGGAGGCGCCGACACCCCTGTTGTCGAAGGTGATGACGCGATGCCTGGCGGCGATGCCATCGACGATCCGGGGGTCCCAGTTGTCGAGGACAGCGGAAAGGTGGGTGAGGAAGACCACCGGGGTACCGGCCCTCGGACCGAGGTCACGGTAGGCGAAGGTCACTCCCCCGGCGGCGAGCGTACGGGTGGGCGCCTTGCTGTACGACGTCACCACGTCGCCTCGTACTCCTTGTGCGTCGTTCATGGCCGTGCCCTTCTCTGCATGGGGGTGTCTGGACTGCGCCTGCGGTCCGTGCGGTCGACGGCGGCAGGCCCGTAGAAGTCGGAGCCCTGCTTCGGTCGAGCCCTCCAGCATCACGCCGACTATTGAAGTATGAACGTAATTCAATGTGGCCGCAAGAGGTGCGCCGCATACGGTGACGGCGAGGCCGCGACACCGCGACACCGCGACACCGCGACACCGCGACACCGCGACACCGCGACAGCGAGTCGATTCCAACGGCGCGGTCCATCTCTCCCTCGCGGGGAGGCGGCCCAGCCGGTCGGTGAGCAAGAGCTCGGACGCGGCGAAGAACTACATGCAGCCACCGCAGGAGGGCAGGCACAGCCTGGGGAATCGGGAGGTGGGTGCGTTAAGCGCGCTGCCCGGCGTCCAGCAGGTCGAGGGCGTTGTTCACTCCCTGATCGAGGAGCTGATCGGACAGCCGGTTGTCGGTCAACGCCCGGGACAGCTGCAGCGTTCCCGCCATCAGGCCGAGGAGACTGAGCGCCTTGACACGAGCGGAGGACGGGTCCTCGGGTGCCATGCGGGCGGCAATGCCGTCGATGAGCACCAGGACGCCGTCGGTGTACGCCTCCTTGGTCGCATCGGCGCAGCGCCCGATCTCGTCGAGCAGAGCAGCGGTGGGGCAGCCCTCGCCAGGACTGTCGCGGTGCTGGGGCGACAGGTACCCGCGCACGATCTGCTCGAGTCCGGCACGGCCGGGCGCGGCCTGGGCGACGACACTCTCGGCCTGCACCTTCAGCTGGTCGGCGATGGCCGTGGCGACGAGGTCGTTCTTGGATTCGAAGTGGGCGTAGAAGGCCCCGTTGGTCAGCCCCGCGTCCTTCATGAGCGTCGAGACGCCGGAGCCGTCGATACCGTCCTGCTTGAACCGGCGCCCCGCCGTCTCGACGATCCGTCGCCTCGTCTCCGACTTGTGCTCTTTTCCGTACCGCGCCACAGCACACGCCCCTTCACCGGCCGCAAGGGCCGGTTGCCCCTCACAGACTTGCCCCAGCCTATGATATTGCGAACGTAATCCAAAGGTTCGTTCAGTGGTGGCGGAGGGCGTCACTCGCCACGTGCGCGCTGCGGACAAGGGCTGTGGTCGGATTTTCATCAGCGAGGTGTACGCCTCCGCACCCGCAGAGCGGGCCGCCACGCTCTGCGCTTCCGGAACCGCTTCCCCGGCCCACAGGCGCCGCTGGTGTTCCATGTCCCGCCGCGCGGCCGAGGACCCTGCTGCAAGGTCACGCCCGAACAGCGCCCACTCGGACAGTGCTCTCGCGGGCTAGATCGAGGCTCTCACAGAGCCTCCGGCGACGCCCTCATGGTGGCCGCACGCCACAGCCCGATACCAGGACGTGCGCATACCCGGCAAATCGGGAGTCACGGCGATGGTTTACCCTTTCGACCGGCCACTCGGCCTCACAGGCGGTGACAGGTTCTCGGACTGCCGGGAGTCATGGCTGAAAATGGTGTGTCGCTGTGTGACAGGTGATGCTTGGTGCTGATGTTACGGATGCGGCGCTTGGTTGTGCCGATCCGGGACTGAACCCGGTCGGCAGTGCATATCTGAGAGGGCGGCGGGGCGTGGAGTTGCTGGACGGGTCGGATCCGGAGACTGTTGGTGGCTATCCACTACTGGCGCGGCTCGGCGAGGGTGGCATGGGGCGGGTCTACCTGTCCCGGACGGTGTCGGGGCGTCCGCTGGCGCTCAAGACGGTGCGCTCCGAGTTCGGACGGGAGCCGGGGTTCGAGGAGCGGTTCGCGCGAGAAATCCGTAACAGCGACCGGGTGCGCTCCCCTTGGACGCCTGCGGTGGTGGACTACAGCCCTCCGGGGCAGCGCCCTCCGTGGCTCGCCACCGAGTACGTGCCGGCGCCGTCCCTGGCGGAGTGGGTGCGACGGTATGGCCCACTGCCGGAGCAGTGCCTCGTAGCACTGGCGGCCGAGCTTTTCGGGGCGCTGGGAGCGGTACACGGGGCGGGACTGGCCCACCGGGATGTCAAGCCGTCCAATGTGCTGTTGGGCCGCCGCAGTCCTCTGCTCATCGATTTCGGGATCGCGCGCGCGAGGGAGGACACACGTCACACGAGGACGGGCGGTGTGATCGGTTCTCCCGGCTATCTGGCGCCGGAGCAGGTGAGTGCCGGGGAATCGGGTGCACCGGGCGACGTCTTCTCGCTGGCTGCGGTACTGGTGTACGCGGCGACGGGACGGGGCCCGTTTTCCAACCCGAAGGACGAGTTCTCGCCCGCGGTGCTGCTCTACCGCATCGTGCATCAGGAGCCGAACCTCGACGGCGTTCCGGCGGCCCTGGTCCCGCTCCTGCGGTCCTGTCTGGCCAAGGACCCCGAGCAGCGGGCCACGCTCGACACCGTCAGCGTGCTGTTGGAACGCATGGGCGGGCGGTGCGGTACCTGGCCGCAGTTGCTGCCCGAAGGGCTGGAGAAAGATCTCGCCGTGCGGGAGGAGGAGGCGCACGCGTTGATCTCCGCAACAGTGCAACCGCCGTCTGTGGCGGCTGTGTCACGTGAGCCCGAAGAAGGCCCGGCTTCCGCCGACGTACAGACCGCCGTCCTGCCGCGTGTCGACGCCGTGCGACGGTGGGTGTCCGGCCGTACCGGCCGGGCGGTCGCCGGAACCATGGCCGTGGCCTTGACGGCCGCGGCGGGCACGTTCCTCGTGTGGCATTTCTCCGACGACGCCTCCGCCGGGACGCCTTCGCCGTCATCCACCGCCACATCGCTTCCCGAGGCCTGGGCAGGTACATGGGTCGGCACCGGGCCGGGCAATCCCACCTCTGACGGCTTCAATGAGCCCCGCACCAACCGGTTCAGCGTCGCTTTGACTCTCCACCCGGCACAACGAGGTGAGCCGGCGGGCAAGCAGGTCAGCAGGGTGACCGAAGTGAACACCAAACGTGAGCTGGGATGCACCGAGACCCTGCGACTGCAGGAGATACGCAAGGACTCGCTGGTCCTCAAGGCAACCACCAGCCACGCCACCGAACAGGGGGCCGAGGTCGCCTGCCCCAGCGGCAGTACCTACGTCGTCACGATGACCGGCCGAGACACCCTGAGCCTGAGTGACAAACGTGACCAGTCCGCCGGGGCGCCGTCCACCCTCACCCGGCGCTGACGGCTGCGCCCGCCGACAAGGCGACGCCGAGCTGTTCTCATCCCGTGCCGGCTTCGCTGAGGGCCGTCGCACTCTGGCGCCTCCGCGCTCGGCACGAACGTACAGCTGCGCCCTCTGAAGGGCGCCGCGTCGAGCCCTGACGGACAATCAGGAGTGGTCGGCAGACAGCCCGAAGCACGACGTCCAGGGGAGTATCCGGGCGACGCGGGAGCGAGGGGCGCAGAGGAAACACCAGGGCGCTGAGCCCGCGCCCCCGCCGCCTCGCACTGCCGCGCGCCGCTCAGTGGGAAGCAGGCCGGGCCCCGGGGCCCGGCCTCGCGCTGACCTGTCCAGGTGCGGTGATCTCGTGTCCTGAGGCGCAGGTCACCGTCGTGCGGACGGGGCTGCCGCAGTCGTGGTGGAGCAGGGAGATCGTGCCGGCGCCGTCCGGGACGATCCAGCGCTCGGCCCAGTCGTTGAGGGCGATCAGGATGGGCAGAAGACTGCGGCCCTTGTCGGTGAGGCGGTACTCGTCGCGTCCGCGCGCACCGGGAGCCCGGTAGCGGGTCTTCTCCAGGATGCCGTCGGTGACGAGGTCCCTCAGGCGGGCGGACAGCACGCTCGGGCTGATGCCGCAATGGCGCTCGAAGTCGTCGAAGCGGCGTGTGCCGTAGAAGGCCTCCCTGATGATCACACCCGTGGTCCGCGGGCTCAGGGACCGCAGGGCGAGATCCAAGTACACCGATGTCACACACCTGGGCACTGCCGGGGCGGTTTCGCCTGCGCGCGGAGATCCCGCCCGTTGGAGCAATCGCGGCGGAGCTACACCCGGCGATTTCACAACCGTTACAGTGATGCCGACCCTGTCCACCGCGCCGGAGCCCACCTTGCCGAACCTGTCCCACCTCGAGGAGATCTTCTCCGACGAGGGTGACGGCGCCGGCGGTTCCGTGCGCTCGCCCGGCTGGCAGAGCGACGTCTCACCCCAGGGACTCACGGTGACATTGATCGCCGACTACACCTTCCCCGGCCGGGCGTGGTTGCCGTCGGCGGCGATCGTGGCATTGCTCGGTGAGTTCCACGTGACCGCGGGCGCCGCCCGTACGACGATCAGCAGGCTGATGCGCCGTGGGGTGCTGGAGCGCAGCCGGCAAGGACGGTACAGCTCCTACCGGCTGACGTCGCAGGCCGCCGTCGACCTGTGGAGCGGCGCCAGTTCGATCGCCACCTTCACCACCCAACCCGACTCATGGGACGGTCGGTGGACACTGATCGCCTTCTCCGTCCCGGAACAGGAGAGCACGCGGCGGCGCGCACTGCGTACCGCGCTGCGCTGGCGCGGATTCGCGCCGCTGTACGACGCGCTCTGGGTGTCGCCGCACCCCCTGACTCCCAAGGGGCGGATCGAGGTGGCCGACCTGGCGCGGGGAGCGGTGACCGTGTTCCGCGCGCGACAGGAGGAACTGGACACGGAGGTCGACCGCAACCCGGTCCAGGCGTGGGACCTGCCCGGCATCGCCGAGCACTACCGGGCTTTCATCGACCGTTGGAGCGGCTTGGTTGCGCACATCAGCGCCGGCCGCGTCACCGGTGCCGACGCGGTGCGCGCACGGACCGAGGTCATGCACGCCTACCGGCACTTCCCCATTCTGGACCCGCTGCTCCCCATCGGGCATCTGCCGCCCGGCTGGCCCCGGTCGCGGGCGCGGGAAGTCTGCGTCGCGGTGTACGACGGTCTGCTTCAGCCGGCCCAGGACCACGTCCGCTCCGTGGTGACCCGATTCGCGCATGGACCGCACCCCGACGTCAGGGCCCATACGATCGCCGGCATGAGTGCGGGTATCGGCCACAGCTGACGGCGGGCCGCCGCGGGTGTGATCGGTCGGGCCTCGAAGACGTCACACCGTGCCTCCTGCGCCTGCGATCTGTCGAATGCGCGTCGAAGACAACAGAGTTGAGCGCCAATGATTGACAGATCCGCACCCGATCGGGAATGTACCTGTTGCAAGACATGTGGGAACGCTCCCAGAGGCGCAGCACACGACGAGCGGAAGGAGAGGCACCCCTGCGCCGTTTCCGCAGAAGCAACACCTCCCGTCAGATAGGTAAGCGGGTGGGCGCGGAGGGGCTACTCCTCGACGAGTCACGGTCCGGCCAGTGTTCAACGGCTCGCCGCGTCTCCTCCGGCAGGGCCACACCACGCCGATGACCACCACGGCCAGGGCCGGAACGTCCCACACCATGCGCGATCCGCCGACCTGACCTCCCCCCCCTCCCCCCCCCAACGACTACTTCCCCACCACCTAGGTCAGTCACCGCAGCGGCACCACCGACGCCTCTTCCTGGCACCTGACCGAGCAGCGCTCCGCCCCCCCACAGCAGGAGTCTTCATGACCATGCAACGGCGTAGTTTCCTGACCCCGAGCGCAGCCGGAGCCGCGGGCACAGGCATGTCCAAGGACGTCTCCGAGGTCATCACCCGGACCCCCGCCCTGAACACGGCCGGGGGCCAGCCGGCCGGACACATCAACACAGCGGTCGGCGTCGGCGTCTCCGGATGCGGTGGAGTCTGTACGGCGACACAGCGGCCCGCGACCGCCCTGGCGCCGACGCCACCTCCAGCACGACCACCTGGGAATCCGCCCTGAGCTGAGGAACCCACGCATGGCCCGGGTGCGCGCGGCTGCCGTGATCGCCGCGCATCCGGGCGGTGCAGGGTGCGGTGGCCGCCCACGAACGGAGGTCAGCCGCTACGCAATCGACTTTGCTCGTTTCCAGGCCGGCGTGGACGCCACCGCCCGAACAGCCGACGGTTCCGGCCGCTCCCATTCGTACAGACAGATCCACTTGAGGGTGCGACGCCCTCGAGGACGCGAGAGAGGAAAGCTCATGGCTTCACTAGCAGGGAAGATCAGAGTCATGTTCCTTGCCGTCCTGTTGGCGGTTGCCGCATCGGTGTACGGTACGGCGCCGCAGGCATCGGCCGATACCGCGGCACAGTCGAGCGCTTCGCAGATCGTGGCCGACATGGGCGCGGGATGGAATCTGGGGAACCAACTCGAAGCCACCACCAACGGATACCCCAGCGAAACAGCGTGGGGCCAGCCGTTGGTGACGCAGGCTCTCATCGACAAGGTGAAGTCGGCAGGGTTCAAGACGATCAGGATCCCGGTCTCCTACCTGGGGTACATAGGGCCCGGCCCGAATTACACGATCAACGCCTCCTGGCTGAACAGAGTCCAAGAAGTCGTCAACTATGCCTACAACAGGGGTCTGCATGTGCTGATCAACATGCACGGCGACGGGTACAAGAGCGTCAACGGCTCCTGGCTGATCTGCGATTCACCTTCCCAGGCGACGATCAAGGCCAAGTACGAGAAGGCTTGGCAGCAGATCGCGAACAGGTTCAAGAACTACGACCAGCGCCTGATCCTGGAGTCCATGAACGAGGAGTTCGACGGGCAGTACGGCCGCCCGACCCAACCGTGCTACTCGAACATCAACAGCTACAACCAGATCTTCGTGGACACCGTGCGGAAAACGGGCGGAAACAACAGTTCGAGGTGGCTGCTCGTGGCCGGCTGGAACACGAACATCGATTACACCGCGGGGAACTACGGCTTCGCGCTTCCGTCCGACCAGTACCGCTCCCCCTCCATTCCGGCAAATGAGCGGCGGATCATGATCTCCGTTCATCACTACGCTCCCTGGGACTTCGCCGGAGAGGAAAACGGCACCATCACGCAGTGGGGCCGAGCAGCGACCAACCCATCAAGGACGTCGACCTGGGGACAGGAGGACTATCTCGACGCGCAGCTCAAGATGATGCGCGATGTGTTCGTCACGAAGGGGTATCCGGTAGTGGTGGGCGAATACGGTGCCATCGACAAGTCATCGTTCGATTCGTCGAACAACAGGTATCGCGCGGACTTCGCACGGGCCGTCGTGGCCACGGCCAAGAAATACGGCGCGGCCAGCGTCTACTGGGACAACGGTGCAACCGATCGGTACGGGTTCGGGCTGTTCAACCGGCGCTCCCTCACGGTCACCCAGCAGGGCATCATCAACGCCATCATGAATGGCGTCAGCGGCAGTGTTGCCGGCTCCGGCCTTGCGTCCGGCACGTAGCAGGACCCGAATCTCGGCGACGAGTACGTACCTCTGCATGCCCTCGTGGGCGCACAGTTGGGCAGGGTGGCGATGCAGCACGGTGTGCCATCTCGTCAACTGCGCGCCGACCAGCCGGAGAAGTCACGCTGCTCCGCATTCGGGGAGCACGTTCGGCAAACGGACGACAGCGCCTTCATTCTGTCGGCTCTTTCTGTTCGAATGTGTGCGGGTGTGAGCCAACGAGAGGTCCCGTGCGCAGCCCCATCCTCGTCGCCGCACTCCTCTTGAAAGGGCACTTGAACTGGGCTGACTCCCGCCGTTCCGGGCAGCTCACGGCCGAGGCACGGCGAGCCCCCGCCCCACAGGGTCACACTTCTTCTTCCATGGATTGGTGAGCAATGGTTGACACCTTCGTGCCCGATCGAGAAGCTGCGCGATGTACCTACCTCTGTGATCGCTCACAGTCCCGCCCCGGAGGAGCGCCCTGGCACGCCATGGCCGCCCCCTTCGACACGTGCCACTCGTAAGCACTCCAGCCTCAGTTGTTGCCACCCCGAGGGAGGCGCATCGGCTGGGATCGCACGCGGCTACACGAACTCCAGGGGCCTGAGCGCCGGTTGCCCCCGCACCCGCCTCGCTCCTGGAGGTCTCTCACTGACCCGCTCTCCGCCCGCGACGTCTCACCCGCGGCCGACGGAAGGAAAAGACCGACCATGTTCCCGCAACCCCCCACACCAGTTGCCGGGCGCATCAGCCGGCGGACCCTGCTCAAGGCCACCACAGCCACCGCCGGAGCGCTCGCCACCGCCGTCGCGTTCGCCGAACTCGAGACTCCCGCCGAGGCCGCGGCGAGCTTCGTCAAGGGCGTCGACATCAGCTGGGCACCTCAGATGGAGGCGCGCGGCTACTCCTGGAAGAACGCCGGCGGGCAGACCCAGGACCTGCTGACCATTCTCAAGGGATACGGCATCACCGCGGTACGCCTGCGTACGTTCGTCAACCCTTCCAGCGACCCGGCCAACGGGCACTGCGGCATCAACGAGGTGGCCGCCTTCGCCAAGCGGGTCAAGGCCGCCGGCATGTCGATCATGCTGGACTACATGTTCGGCGACACCTGGAACTCCGTCGGCGTGCAGAACCCGCCCGCCGCCTGGCGGAACATGGGCTACAGCCAGATGCGCACCGCGATGGGCACGTACGTGAACCAGACCATGACGGTCATGAGGAACAACGACGTGCTCCCCACCTGGGTGCAGATCGGCAACGAGATCAACAGCGGGATCTGCCGCCCGGTCGGCAGCGTCTCCAACGGGGGGCAGATGACCGGGCTGCTCAACGCCGCATACGACCAGGTCAAGGCGGTGTCGCCGAACTCGACGGTGTGCATCCACCTGGCCCAACCGCAGAAGTACGACGTGATGACAACGTTCTTCAGCCGCTTCGCGGCGAGCGGGGGCAAGTGGGACATGTCAGTGTTCTCGTCCTACGGCAGTGCCGACCTCGCGGCCGGGATCGTGGGGAACATGAGGAAGATCTCCGCCGCGTACGGAAAGCCGTTCCTGCAGAGCGAGTTCGGTGGCCGGGTGGACCGGGTCTCCGCCACCCAGGCCTCGCTGGTCGCCTACATCAAGGCCCTCAAGGCCAATGGCGGGCAGGGCATCTTCTACTGGGAGCCGGAGTGCATGTCCCCGTTCACCGGCTACAACATGGGCGCCTGGGACTCCTCCAGCAAGCGGCCCACCGCGATCATGAACGGCTTCACCCAGGCCTGAGCGACCGGCCATGGACCTCAACCCGGGCAACTCTCCGGCCGAGAAGTGGGATTGGTGATTGTAGTGGGCATGACATGGAATCTCGAAGGGCACGGGGTCAGGCTGGGAGCAGTGGGTCTGCTGACCCTTGCGACGCTGGTCGGCACCGGTGCGGCGCATGCCGATGCCGCCACGCGGGCACTGCCGGCCGGTTGTTCCGGCACCGCGCCGATCAAGTGTCACTACGCGGTCTCCCCCGGCACCTACGACGTGACGGTCTCCATCGGTGGTGCCACTGCCGCCGAGACCGACATGTGGGTGGAGGCCCGGCGTCTGATGCTTCCGGCGACGAAGACGGCGGCCGGTGCCGCCGCCACGTACTCGTTCACGGTCAACGTGCGGCAGCCGGAGGGGCAGCCGACCGGCCAGGGCGGCACCGGAAACCCCGGTCTGGACATCCGGTTCGCGGGGACCAACCCGCAGGTGTCGGCCGTCTCCGTGAAACCGGCGGCCCAGCCGCTGGTCGCCTACCTGGCCGGTGACTCGACCGTGTGCGACCAGCCCGTGACCCCGTACACGGGATGGGGCCAGATGATCACGCCGGCGGTGGGTCCCGGAGCTTCCATCGCCAACTACGGGGACTCTGGGGAGAGTTCGGGCAGTTTCCTGAGGAACTCGGCGCTCTTGCCGACGCTGCTGGCGAAGGTCAAGGCACACGACGCGGTCTTCATCCAGTTCGGCCACAACGACAAGCAGACCAGCGCGTCGGCCTTCAGGAGCAACCTCACCTCCATGATCACGCAGGTCCGTGCGAAGGGCGGCGTCCCGGTTCTGGTGACCCCGCCGGTCCGCCGGCAGTTCAACGGCAGCCGGCTCACGGCAACGGCGCTGCATGTCAACGGCGTCGGCGTGAACCTGCCCGCCGAGATGCGCTCGCTCGGCGCGGCGCAGAACGTACCAGTGATCGATCTGACCACCAAGAGCAAGACGCTGGTCGAGTCCCTCGGCCCGTCCGCCTCCGCACAGCTCTTCCTGCGCTCATCCGTCGACGGTGTCACGGACAACACCCACTTCTCGCAGTACGGCGCGAGCCAGATGGGCGGGCTGGTGCTCCAGAGCATCCGCGAGCAGCGCCTGCCCCTGGCCGCGTACCTGCGCTGACCGACGCCCGGCGCCAGTCCCAAGGAGGGACCCGTTGAGGAACTTACGGATTCTCATCACGACCGCGCTCGTGATCGCCTTGTCGAGCCTCGGTCTCAGCGCCGCATCCGCGGCGGACCGCGTCGCCACGAACTGCACCAGTGCCTTCCGCGCCCAGGCACCGGCCGCACGGGCGGTCGCCGCGCCGGTCACCGTGTGGCTGGCCGGCGACTCCACCATGGCCAACCCGAGTTCCGGCCGTTGTCCGGTCGGCTGGGGAAGCCAGTTCGACGCCCTGTTCACCTCCGACGTCACCGTCAAAAACCAGGCCGTGGGCGGCCGCAGCATCCAGACCTGGCTGTACGAAGGGAACGTCAGCAGCACCAAGGGCTCGGACGGCGAATGCCGCCTCACGTCCACCACGTACTCGTCCCGCTGGCAGGCGATGCTGAACGCGAGCACCGGAATGAAGGCGGGCGACTACCTCTTCATCCAGTTCGGCATCAACGACTCCTCCTCGACCTGCCCCCGGCATGTCGGCCCCGCCCGCTACCGGCAGCTGATGACCACGATGGTGCAGGCCGTCCTGGCCCGGGGAGCGCACCCGGTGCTGCTCACCCCGGTGGCGGCCATCACCTGTTCCGGCGGCGCCGCGACGAAGAACCGCGGCTTCGTGAACGAGACCTTCGCCGTCGGATCCGCCACCAGGGCGCCGGTCGTCGACCTGCAGTCGCTGAGCGTCTCGCTCTACAACAGCCTGCGCTTCTGCCCGAACAACGGCGACTACGGGGGCAGCGGTCCCCTGGGCACCTTCTTCTGCAACGACCACACCCACTTCGAGACGTACGGCGCCCAGCGGATCGCCGGGCTCGTCGCCGGAGACGTGCGCCGCCAGAACCTCCCGCTCGCCGCGTATCTCAGGTAGCACGCGGCGGTGGGCGCGAACCGGTGTGGTGACAGGAGGCGAAGTCGGTTCGGCCCCCGCCCGAGCGATCAGGGAGTGGGCCGCTCACTCGGAAGGTGGTACACGCGTCCATGGCAGTGTCACGAAGGCGGTCCGCTCGGGAGATGACGCCGTGAGAACCGCGAAGTTCGGCACCCCTGCCCTTCTGCTCTCGCTGGTCATGGCGAGTTCCGTCGCCATGACCCCCGGCTCGGCGTCCACGAGCGCCGCGGCGGCCGGAAACACCTACTACGTCGCCCCGAACGGGAACGACGGAGCTGCAGGTTCGCAGGCCGCTCCGTGGGCATCGATCGCCCGTGCACAAGCCGTCGTCAAGGCGGGCGACACGGTCTACTTCCGGGGCGGCACCTACGCCTACACCCGCGCGAACAGCGCCTGTTCGAGCCAGACCGCCAAGGTCGACGCGATCGCCCTCAACAAGAGCGGCAGCTCGGGCAACCCCATCCGGTACTGGGCCCAGCCGGGCGAGAAGCCGGTCTTCGACTTCTCGCGGATGACGGACAACTGCCGTATCAAAGGCTTCAACGTCACCGGCAGCTGGATCCACCTCAAAGGACTGGAAGTCAAGGGCGTTCCCCAGAACAACAACCGCAACGCCGAGTCCTGGGGAATCTGGGTTTCCGGCAGCAATGATGTCTTCGAGCAGATCAACACCCACCACCACATGGGTACCGGCCTGTTCATCAACGGCGGGGGCGGCAATCTCGTCCTCAACTCGGACGCGCACGACAACTACGACCCGCGCAGCGTCGACGGACCCGGCGAGAACGCCGACGGGTTCGGTTCGCACTACACGCCGGCCGGCCGGCCCGCGAACGTGTTCAGGGGTTGCCGATCGTGGTGGAACGCCGATGACGGGTTCGACCTCATCTCCACCTACTCGCCCGTGATCATCGAGAACTCGTGGGCCTGGCGCAACGGGTACGTGCCGGGGACGACGACGCCCTCCGGCAACGGAGCCGGCTTCAAGTCCGGTGGCTACGGGGGCGACTACCAGGCCAACGCACCGAAGCACACCGTCAGCTCCTCGGTGGCATTCCTCAACAAGGCGGCCGGCTTCTACGCCAACCACCACCCGGTGGCCAACGACTACTTCAACAACACCGGCTACGGAAACCACCCCAACTTCAACATGCTGGGAATCGACTCACGCGGCGCCGCCGTCGGCCGGGGCAACCTGCGTAACAACATCGCCTACACCGGAACGGCGATGTCGAACATGAGCGGCACGAACGCCGCGTACAACTCCTGGAACCTCGGCGTCGCCCTGTCGGACTCCCAGTTCCGCAGTGTCTCGACGTCCGGCTGGGACGCGCCCCGCCAGGGCGACGGGGACCTGCCCGTGCTGCCCCACCTCCGTCTCGCGGCGAACAGTGCCCTGATCGACAAGGGCACCGCCGTGGGACTGCCCTTCAACGGAAGTGCGCCGGATCTCGGCGCCTTTGAGAGTGACGGAAGGTGACGTCTTGAGGCAACGATCGCGTGTCGTCTCGAAGTTCTGGAAGTTGGCCGCCGCCGCCCTGTTGTCCGTGGCGTTGGCGGCGCCGCTCTCGGCGAGCACCGCCGCGGCGGAGACATCCGCGCCGCAGAGACAGGCAACGGAGCTCCAGGACCAGGGGGCGGCTGCTGGACCGGTGGTGGATCGCGGCCTTGAGTCCCTGGTGTCCGACTACCAGACGCGCACTCCGACGAAATACACGGCTGACTCCTGGAAGCCCTTCGCCAAGGCGTTGACCGCCGCGGCCGAGGTGGCCGGCGACACTTCGGCCACCACGTCGGACGTCGCCGACGCGAAGACGGCACTGATGACCGCCGCCGCCGATCTGAAGGCCGCTGACGAGGGCACGTTCCAGACCATCACGAACAACACCTTCTGGAACGACACCAGCGGCAACCCCATCTACTCGCAGGGCGGCGGGGTCTTCAAGTTCGGCGACACCTACTACTGGTACGGCGTGCACTACACCGGCGCCGAGCTCTACCGGGCCAACGCGACGAGGAAGTACGACGGGAACGTCAGCTTCGTCTCGATCCCCGTGTACTCGTCCAAGGACCTGGTGAACTGGAAGTTCGAGAACCGCGTCGCGACGCGCTCCACCGGCGTGGGCAGCGGCGCCAACCTGAGTGGTGCCGGCTGGGTCGGGCGGCTCGGCGTTTCGTACAACGAGAACACCGGCAAGTACGTGCTCGCCGTGCAGATGTGGCACACGGGCAGGGGCGGCCACGGCGTTCTGCTGCTGCAGGGCGACTCACCCACCGACACCTTCGACTACGGCTACTTCCAGACCCAGATCACCAACTCGCCCACGACCGGCACCGGGGATCAGACCGTCTTCGCCGACGACAACGGCAAGGACTACTTGATCTTCTCCAACCGCGAAGGGCGGTCGCGCGGCTTCGTGGCCAAGTTCCGGGAGTCCGACTCGCTGCGGATCGAGCCAGCCGTGCAGATCCGCAGCGGCGCCGGTCGCGAGGGCAACGCCATGTTCAAACTCGACGGCAAGTACTACCACGCGGCGTCGGACCTGCACGGCTGGAACACCTCGGTCAACTACGTCAATGAGTCGACCAGCAGCAACGTCCAGGGCTCTTACAGCAGCGAGTACGTTCTTGCCGGCACCGAGATGGACTACAGCCACGTGACCCAGACCGGGTTCTTCGTGACGGTCAAGGGCACCAAGCAGAACACGGTGATCTACGCCGGCGACCGCTGGGCCGACTTCGCCTGGAACGGCATCGGGTACAACCAGTGGGTGCCGATAACCAAGACCGGTGCGAGGCCGCAGTTCCACTCGGTGAGCCAGTGGCAGTTCAACGCCACGACCGGAGAGTGGCGCGTCGGGCCGGCCAACAACTACATCCTCAACCCCGACATCCAGGCCGACCGCGTCATCGTCTCCAGCGTACGGGGATGGCGGAACCTCGGCGGTTCGGTGACCAACGTCAACGGTGGTGTGAACGGGTCTCGCTTCGCCCTCCAGGTGAGCAACAGCGGCGGCGTCGAGCAGCGGGTCGAGTCGGTGCCCGCAGGCACCTACGCCCTGGCCCTGCACACTCGGGGTAGCGCCGGACAGGTCGTGATCACCGGCGCCGACGGCAGCCAACGCACCCTCGCCATCCCGTCGTCGAGCGGCTGGACCAAGCGCGAGCTCACCGGCATAGCGCTGCCCGGCGGGGCCGCCACCGTCACCGTGCGGGCGTCGGGCTCGGGCGGCGTCACCGTCGACCAGCTCTCACTGGTCAAGACCTCTGCCGACGCGCCATCGGGACAGCGTTACGAGGCAGAGACCGCACCGGCGGTGTGCCAGGGCACGATCGACTCGAACCAAGCGGGCTATTCCGGTGCCGGGTTCTGCAACGGCACTGCCGCCGCAGGGGCCTACGCACAGTTCACGGTGACCCCGGCGACCGCTGGTACGGCGACGGTGGCGGTCCGGTTCGCCAACGGCTTCAGCAGCGGTGCGCGGCCGGCGAACCTGATCGTCAACGGATCCACGGTGGGGACCGTCTCGTTCGAATCCACCGGTGCGTGGACGACGTGGACGACCAAGACCGTGACGGTCCCGCTGAACGCCGGCAGCAACACCATCCGGTTGGATCCGACCACGGCAGCCGGACTGCCCAACGTCGACTACCTCGATGTCGGTGCCGCGGCCGGCTGACATCCCGTGCTCTGCCGGTCTCCTCGACCGGCAGAGCGTACAGAGCAGCCCATGCCGCACGTACGTCACCTCGTCAGGAGAAGGACATGAGCAGCAAGCGTCTGCCCCGCGCCATCGCGGTCACGACGACGTTGGTCACCATGGTGTCCGCGAATCTACTCATGGTGCCCACGCCGGCCCACGCGACCTTCGGAACCGCGGACATCAAGCCGATCGAAAGCAATATCGCTGCCAAGCCCTGGGCCGCGGCGACGGCCGCCACCGCCTCGTCGAACGCCCGTCTCGCCGTCGACGGCGACCCGGCGACGTCCTGGCGCCCGGATCGTGCCGGCGCCCGTCAGTGGCTCACCGTCGACCTCGGTGGAACCTACGACAACCTGCGCAAGGTGAAGGTGCTCTTCCCGGATCGTGGCGTGGCCCACCGGTACGTCGTCGAGGCTTCATCCGACGGCCGCCGGTGGAAGACCATCGCCGACAGCTCCCACAACCGAGCCGTGTCGCGAGGGGAGGTGCACCTGTTCACCCGGCCGGCAACGCGCTTCGTCCGGCTGACCTTCACAGGTGGGCCCGGCCGTGCCCGGGCAGGTGTCAGCGAGCTCCAGGTCTTCAACTACCTGCGCGACGACCTCACCCTCGGCGCCGATCTGTCCTGGATGGACGACGTCCAGGACCAGCAGTACTGGGTCGACCCCCTGGCCGAAGACCGCGGCGCCGGGCCACACCTGCTCGACGTGGCCAAGGATCGTGGCATGCAGCACACCCGGCTGCGGATATGGAACGAGCCGCGCAGCGAAAGCACCGGCCAACCGACCCCGATCCCGCGCCAGGGCCCGGAGCGCTCGCTGGTCTCAGCCAAGTCGATCAAGCAGCGGGGCATGGGTCTGGGAATCGACTTCCACTACGCGGACTCATGGGCGGACCCGAGCAAGCAACCAAAACCACGCGCCTGGGCCGAGCTGAAATTCGCCGACCTGTCCCATGCCGTGTACGACTACACCGCCGACTATCTGAAGCGGTTGATCCGGCAGGGCACCACGCCGGAGAAGGTGGCCGTCGGCAACGAGATCATCAACGGCTTCATGTACGGCAGCGAGGCGGCCCACATCGGCACACGAACCCGCCGTACTTCGTCGACCAGGCCGATGTGTATCAGTCCCAGCCCGGCGGTGGCCTGCTGTGGAAGTACTGGCGGTCGACCGACCCCTCGGAGCGGCAGCTCTACGACCAGTCGTGGGACCGGTTCACCACCCTGGCCGCGGCCGGGATCAAGGCCGTCCGCGACGCGTCACCGACATCCAAGGTCGAGATACACGTGATCGTCGACAAGGACAAGCTCGCCAAAACCATGGAGTTCTGGAACCAGTTCCTCACTCGGGTGAAGGCGAAGGGCCAGAACCCCGATGTGCTGGCCATCTCGTACTACCCGGAATGGCACGGTACGCCCGAGGCGCTGGATCTCAACCTCAACACCATGGCCACCACCCACCCCGGCTACGAAATCGACATCGCCGAAACCGCCTACCCCGCGTCGGGCGGCGATGGCTCGCCGTTGCCCAACTCGCCGTACCCGCGCACCGTTCAGGGGCAGGCGGACGCGATCCGGAGGGTCTTCCAGGCCGCCAACGACGTGGTCGACAACCGAGGTTCAGGTGTCCTGGTGTGGGAGCCGGCCGGCTACCAGCCCATGTTCCGGGCCGTGCCCGGACTGGCGAATACCTGGGAGCCGCACGCGTCCATCAACGTCTTCAACGCCGGCCGCGCCAAGCACATCCTCCAGGACACCGTCCACACCGCCACCGTGGTGGGAGCCGCCCCGAAGCTGCCCTCCTCACTCCACATGCTCACCACCGCGAACAACAAGATCATCACTGTCCCCGTCCGCTGGCAGCCGTTGCCACCTGGCGCGACCGACAAGCCGGGTGAGGTGACAGTCACCGGGACGACCGGCACAGGACCGGTCACGGCGGTCATCGACGTCATGCCCAGCCTCGGCGAACACGACGTGACCACCTCATAGCCTGCCTGGGAGAACCAGGCCGTGTTCGACCGGAACGGCCACACTCTCCCCGACATCCGGTGCGCCCGACCAACCGCACGCCGCTCCTGTCGCCCCTCGCGGATGACAGGAGCACCCACACCCGCTGTTGCGCCCTGCGCCCCGTCCGCCCGTCGGCCTCTGTCGCCGACGGGACGCACTCCGACAACGGGACCAGTCGAACGCCAAACCCCCCGCCCATCCCCGCACCCAAGGAGTCACCATGACCTTGCGACGACGGACCTTCCTCAGCATGAGCGCGGCCGGAGCGACGGGCGTGGGCCTGTCCCTGCTCGGCGCAGGGCAGGCACCGGCCGCCGCCGGGCCACTGGACACCGCGCCGACCACGCCGTTCGCGGTCGGCGTGCGCCGGTACAACTGGACCCGCGGCAGCCGCCCGTGCACCACCTACGTCTACTACCCGGCCACCGGCACCGCCGGCGGCAACCCGGTGACGGACGCCCCGGTCGCGGGCGGGGTCTTCCCCGTCTACAACATGACCCACGGCTACGGAAGCAGCCCGCAGAACTCCCTGTTCATCATCCGGGCCCTGGCCTCGGCGGGCTTCATCGTCCCCGCCCCGCACTTCAACCACAACTTCAGCGACGTCAACAACGGCAACACCTCCAAGGACGTCTCGCAGATCCTCACCAACACCCTCGCGCTCAACGCGAGCGGACCGCTGGCCGGGCACATCAACACCCGCATCGGCGTCGGCGTCTCGGGCCACTCCCTGGGCGGCATGGTCACCCACGGTCTGCTGACCTCCTGGCCCGACAGCCGGATCATCTCCGCCAACCCCCAGTCCTGCGTGGACATGGGCAACCCGTCCAGCTCGGTCTCGGCCAAGGTCCTGTTCGTCCACGGCGACCGGGACTCGACCACGCAGTACTCCTCGGCCCGGCAGGCGTACGCGGAGATCACCTGGCCCAAGGCGTTCCTCACCTTCGTCGGCGGCAGCCACACCAGTTTCTGGAGCGACCAGCGCTTCCCGAGGACCGTCGTCGACTGGGCCCGCTGGACCATGTACGGCGACACCGCTGCCCGGGACCGCCTCCCGGCTGACGCGTCCGGGTCCAACACCCGGTGGGAAGCCCAGCTGGGCGACTCGCCCGGCGGCCCGGGCCTCTACACCCTGCTGGCCCAGCACAGCGGCAAGGCCGCCGAGATCAACGCGGCCTCCACCGCCGCCGGCGCACAGCTCGTCCAGCGGACCACCAGCAGTCGCCCCAACCAGCACTTCGAGTTCGTCGACGCCGGTAACGGCCACGTCCGCGTCAAGGCACTGCACAGTGGTCTGTTCCTCCAGCCCACGGGCACAGCGACCGGCGCGGACGTCGTCCAACAGGCCGACACCGGTGCCACCAGTCAGCAGTGGCGCGTGGTCGACCACGGCGGTGGCGTGATCAGCCTCGTGAACCGGGAGTCCGGTCTGGCGATGGATGTCTGGGAGTACTCGACCGCCGACGGCGCCCGCATCGCCCAGTACACCTACAGCGGCAACCCCAACCAGCGCTTCACCCGCCGCCGGGTCTGACCGGGACCTGTCGATGGGCGCCGTTCGGGCAGCAGGGCCGGGCGGTGCCCGCGGCATGGGCGCCGACAGCCCTGGGCGAAATGACGATGCTGCCCACGCCATGGCGGCGACGAGGCCCCGGCGGCATACGCCGTATCGCAGGAGGCGCCGACCGGGGCCGGCTGACCGTCCGTCCCCGGACAACAGGGCGGGGCGGGGCGGATCCGGAGATCCAGCCGTGCCCCGCCCAGGCTCACCGCGTCAGGGTCACACGCTCCATGATTCCCTACCGCCGCAGCAGCGCTCGCCCGCGTGGTCCACGACCATCAGGGTCGCGCCGCCCCACTCACCGCCGATGGCGATGCCCTGCACCACGCGCAGGGTGATCAGCAGGACCGGGGCCCAGACACCGGCGTTGCCGTATGTGGGCAGCACGCCGATGAGGAAGTCGGCACCGCCCATCGGGCCCATCGTGAGCAGCAGCATGTTCTTGCGGCCGAGGCGGTCGCCGAAGTGGCCGAAGTGGCCGAAGTGGCCGAAGTGGCCGAAGACGATGCCGCCGATCGGGCGGGCCACGTATCCGGCGGCGAAGGTGCCGAACGCGGCGATCGTGCCCACGGCGGGGTCGCCGGGGAAGAACAGTTCACCGAACAGGAGTGCGGCGACCGTGCCGTAGACGAGGAAGTCGTAGAACTCGACGGCGGTGCCGAGCATGCCGGAGAGGGCGACCCGGCGGAGTTGGAGGGTGCGTTCTGACGCGGTGGGGGCCGGAGGAATCGCGCTCTCCCTTGAGCGGGGGAAGGACACCAGGAACTTAGGCTGTCTGATGACTGCAGTCAAGAATGTGCACAACATTAGCGAGGGTATGCGGGGAGCACGTGATGCGCGCCACTGGAACTCACCGATCTCCAGCGACAGTTACGAGCGTGACCACAGATGTGCGCACCCGGATACGCGCCAGGGGTCCGGACGCCCTTCGCGGAGCTCTACGACGAGTGCGCCCGCTCGGTGCGCGACCACGCCTTTCCAGCTGACCGACGCCGGTTCGCTGCGGCCCTGGCTGCTCGGCGTCGCCATGAACGTCTCGCTCCCACGAGCGCGGCAGCCGGCGGTACCGGGCAGCCGCGGACGCGGCGGCCGGGACGGGTGTCGCGAAGGCCGCCGACCACGCGGAGGAGATCGCCGGGCGGCTGGAGGACCGGCGCCGGACCGTAATCCGGCGGTGCGAGATCGAGACTGGAGAGCGGAACGTTGTCGCAGCCCTTCTGACCAGCGCCGCCGAGTGACCCGGTGTGGTCGAGGCCGCCGTTGAGTCTGCCGCTCGCGTCGACGGCGGCCGCGGTCCCGGTAGACCGAGCATGAATGCACCAAGGCCAGAGGGTCAGGTGAACGGCCGAGCCCTCCATCTACATGGCCGACGGCGCCGTGAAGCGGGAGATGTTGCAGCCGTTCTTCGACTACGACGAGGACGGCTGCTACCCACGTTGCGTGAAGGGGCAGCCGCTGGAAGCGCCTCGATGGCCAGTGGCCTGCCGGGACTTTCCGGTTCCGCTGCTCGCGGGCCCGGGGGCAGAGAAGGCGTGAGATCCACCGCTGCGTGAGCGCCGGCCCGGCCGGCAGCGACCGCAGACGAGCAGGGAAACCCGACGAGCTTGCGTGACGCCGCGCCTGACGTCCCATGAGGAGAAGCGCTTCGACGCGCACCCTTTCGAACTCGATTGAGCTTTCATGCGGATCAGTCCGTTCTCTCCGTCGTCAGGCTGCGCTAGGCTCCCGCAACGCATCGAAGCGCTTCGACGATGACGCGTTCGACATGGGGAAGGACTTTCGACTCAATGGAGAGTTCTATGCCGAGTTCAACCGGTTTCACTCGTCGCCAGGTCATGACGACCTCCGCGGCCCTCGCCGCCACGGCGTTGTCCACCCCGACGGCCGCCCAGGCCGCTGCCCGGTCCACTGCTTCCGCCGCGTCGGCGTCCGCGCTGGACGTAGTCGCGAACATGCAGCCCGGCTGGAATCTGGGCAACAGCTTCGAGGCCATCGGCGCCGACGAGACGGCGTGGGGCAACCCGCGGGTGACCCAGGCGTTTTTCCGCAGGCTGAAGGCGCAGGGCTTCAGAAGCATCCGGATCCCGGTGACCTGGGGCCAGCACGAGGGCCCGGCTCCGACCTATACCCTCGACCCGGTGTTCCTGGCCAGGATCAAGCAGGTGGTCGACTGGGCCTTGGCCGACGGCTTTTACGTTCTGATCAACATGCACGGCGACGCGTGGCAGTGGGTGCCGAACATGCCGACCCGGCATGACGCGGTCCTGGCCCAGTACACGGCCACCTGGCAGCAGATCGCGGCCACCTTCCGGGACGAGCCGCGCCGACTGCTTTTCGAGAGCATCAACGAGCCCTTCTTCACCGGCAGCTCCGGCGATCAGCAGAACGCCGTTCTGATGAACGAGCTCAACACGACATTCCACTCCGTCGTGCGCGCGACCGGCGGAGGCAATGCCGACCGCCTGCTCGTCATGCCGACCCTCGGGGACACCCCGGATCAGCCCAAGATCGACACCCTGCTCGCCACCTTCTCCGCGCTCGACGACCCCAACCTCGTGGCCTCGATCCACTACTACAGCTTCTGGCCCTTCAGCGTGAACCTCGCCGGCTACACGACCTTCAACGCGACCACCCAGCAGGACCTGACCGACACGTTCGACCTGCTGCACAGGGCCTTCGTGGCCAAGGGGATCCCGGTCGTCGTCGGTGAGTACGGGCTGCTCGGCTGGGACTCCGGCCCCGGCACGGTCGAACAGGGCGAGACGCTCAAGTACCTCGAGTATCTCGGCTACTACGCGCGCCACCGGGGCTTGACCACGATGCTGTGGGACAACGGCAGTCGCTTCAACCGCCGCACCCTGCTATGGAACGACCCGAGCCTCTATGCGCAGATACGGTCCAGCTGGACAAGGCGCTCCGGCACCGCGTCCACCGATCAGCTCTTCGTTCCCAAGGGCAGGACCCAAACGGACGCGACGATCACGCTGAACCTCAACGGCACCAGGCTGCTGAGGATCGATGTCGGTACCCGCCCCCTGATCCGGGGCGTGGACTACACCGTCAGCGGCAACACGCTGACGATCGCAGCGGCGACGCTCAGCCGGCTGACCGCGTCGCAGGAGTACGGCACGAATGCCGTCCTGTCCCTCCGGTTCACCGACGGAATACCTTGGACCGTCAACGTCATCACCTATGACAAGCCGGTCCTGACGAGCGCGACGGGTACGACAGCCTCGCTGGTGATACCCACCGCGTTCAACGGCGACAAGTTGGCGACCATGGAAGCCGTTTACGCCGACGGCACCGCCGCCGGTCCGCAGTCCTGGACGACGTACCAGCAGTTCAATGTGGCCTTCACACCGGACTACACCGCAGGCACGATCACCTTGCCGACCGCGTTCTTCGACGGTGTCACCGACAACACCACCGTGACCCTCACCTTCCACTTCTGGAGCGGGGCGATCTTGACGTACACGCTGACCAGGTCCGGCACCGCGGTCACGGGCACCTCTGCCTGAAAAACGGGTCCACCAGGAATGCGGCGATATCACGTGGTGAGTTCGGCACGTCTCTTGTAGCAGTCAGGCCGGCGGCGAGGCCAAGGAAGACGAGGAGGTGGCTGCCTTTTCGGTGCCCGCCTCGGACTGCGCGTTGCCGAACCTCCTGCCGCCCAGAGGCGGACAGCCGCTCCACCTCCGCGTGCGGGAGCCTGCGCAGCGAGTCCCGCTCGGTGGCCTTTTCCCGGAAGTCGGCGGCCAGTTCGGCGGCGACGGCGGGGGCCTCGTCGTCGCCGCCGATCACGGTCACTGCGCTTATCCGGTGACCGCCAGCAGGGTCGGGCGGCCCCCGAGAGCGAGCGAGAAGTGGTCGGTGACCTGGGCCAGGGCCCCGGCAGCGCCGGGCGCAACGGTCAGGGTGCCGTCGTCGTTCACGGAGATGTCCTTGTCGAGGGTGAACCAGCCCGGCGTGATGTGGGCGGCGCCCATGGAGTTCAGTACGGGGCGCAGGGCGTAGTCGATGGCCAGAACGTGGGCGGTGGTGCCGCCGGTGGCCAGCGGGAGGACGGTCTTGCCCGCGAGCGCGTACTGCGGGAGCAGGTCGAGCAGGGCCTTGAGCAGGCCGGAGTAGGCGGCCTTGTAGACGGGCGTACCGATCACGATGCCGTCCACGCGTTCGAACAGGGCGGTGGCCTCGACGATCGCCGTATGCCGGAAGTCGGCGTGCAGCAGGGCCTCGGGCGGGAGCGTGCGGACGTCGAACGGGATCACGTCGTGCCCCTGGGCCCTGAGCCGGTCGTCCAGGTGGCGCAGCAGCCGGGCGGTGCGGGAGGTGGCGGAGGGGCTTCCGGAGACGGACAGGATGGTGGCCATCGGAGGACCTTTCAGGAGTACCAGGTGGGCTGCGGCAGTTCGCCGGTGAGGACGTGGCGGCCGATCTCGCGGCGCTTGTAGGCCACCGGGTCGTGAAGCGTGTGGGTGCGGACATTGCGCCAGAAGCGGTCGAGGCCCTCGGCGGAGGCGGTGGCGCGGGCGCCGGTCACCTCGAAGATCCGGTTGGTGACCTCCAGGGCCACGTCGGTGGCCCGGGCCTTCACCGCGGCCACCCGCACCTCGAACTCGCCGCGGGCCTGCTCGGTGACCGCGTCCGGGGCGTCGTGCAGTTTCTGGCCCTCGACGGCCACGGCGTCGGCCAGCGCTTCGACGGCCCACAGCTTGGCGGTGAGGTCGCCGTAGGTGTCGATGACGTACGGCTCGTCCACGGCGTGCTCCTGACCGCTGTGCAGCCAGGCACGGGACTTGGTCCGGGTGTAGGTGACGGCGGTCTCCAGGGCGCCGGCGGCGATGCCGAGGTAGAAGTTGACGAAGACGAGCTGGATGGTGGGCACGTTCAGGGTGTTGTAGATGCGCGGCTGGAACTGCTTGTCCACGTAGCCCGCCGCGGCCGACCAGGGGACGCGTACGGCGTCAATGGTGACGCCGCCGCTCTCGGTCAGACGCTGGCCGATGTTGTCCCAGTCGTCGTGGAAGGTCAGGCCCTCGCTGTCGGACGGGACAATGGCGAAGACGTGGTCGTCGGTGCCCTCCAGGACGCCTTCGAGGACGGTGACGTCGGAGACCTTGCTGCCGGTGGAGAAGGACTTGCGTCCGGTGAAGGTGAGGGTGTCGCCCTCGTCCTTCACCGTCACGTCCTCGTCGCGCGGATTGACGGCGCCGCCGAAGAACCACTGATTGCGGGCGGCCTCGGCCTCCACGTGCTCCCACTGTTCGCGGGTGGCGACCAGACGGGCGGCCCAGTTCCACAGGTAGTGGTAGCCGAGCAGCTGGCCGATGGAGCCGTCGGCCTTGGCGACCTCGCGGACGACGCGGTAGGCGGTGGGCCAGTCCTGGCCGGCGCCCCCGTGCTCGACGGGGCCGAGGAGGGTGACCAGGCCGGAGTCCTTCAGCAGCTGGACCTCGGCGTACGGGGTGGCCGCGGCCTTGTCGCGGGCGACGGCGTCGGTGGCGAGGACGGCGGCGACCTCTGCGGCGCGGGCGATCCAGTCCTGGGTGGTCCGCGGGGCGGGGGCGGTCTTCCAGTCGGACGGTGTGGCGGTGCTCATGGTGAAGTCCATTCGTCTTGGGTGCGGATGCGGGTGCGGGTGGTGCGGTCAGGCGCGGGCGACGGCGACGGGCTCCGACTCGGCCTCCTGTGCCTCCAGTTCGCGCACGAGGGGCAGCACGCGCTTGCCGAAGTACTCGACCTCCTCGTGGTAGTGCAGGAAGCCGAGGAGGAAGAGGTCGACGCCGAGTCGCTTGTAGGCGACGATCCGTTCGGCGATCTGCTCGGGCGTGCCGATCAGGCCCGTACGGAAGCCGTCGTTGTACTGGACCAGGTCCTCGAAGCTGGAGTCCTGCCACATGCCCTTGCCGTCGGCGGTGGACGGACCGGCCTGCTGGACGGCGTCGCGGAAGCCGTGGACGGCCTCGGTGTTGGCCTTGGCGACGATCTCGCGGAGCGTGTCGCGGGCCTCGGTCTCGGTGTCGCGGGCGATGAGGAAGCCGTTGAGACCGAACTTCGGTGGCGTACGGCCCGCTTGGGCGGCCGAGGTGCGGACGTCGTTGATCTGCTCGGTGACGCCGTCGAAGTCCTTGCCGTTGCTGAAGTACCAGTCGGAGACGCGGCCGGCCATGGCGCGGGCGGCGGTGGAGTTGCCGCCCTGGAAGATCTCCGGATGCGGTCGTTCGGGTGTGTTGAGCGGCTTGGGCTTGAGGGAGAAGTCGCGCACCCGGTAGAAGTCACCGGCGAGTTCGGCGTGGTCCTCGGTCCAGATTTTGCGCAGGGCCGTGATGAACTCCTCGGCGCGCCGGTAGCGTTCGTCGTGCTCCAGCCACGGCTCGCCGAGGGCGGTGAACTCGCCCTTGAACCAGCCACTGACGACGTTGACGGCGAAGCGGCCGCCTGACAGGTGGTCGGCGGTGGCGCCGAGTTTGGCGAGGACGCCCGGGTGCCACAGGCCGGGGTGGACGGCGGCGATGACCTTCAGCCGCTGGGTGGCGAGCAGCAGGGCGAGGCTGAAGCTGGTCGACTCGTGCTGGAACTCGGCACCGTAGCTGGCCATGTAGCGGACCTGGCTGAGGGCGTAGTCGAAGCCGTTGTTCTCGGCGAGGACGGCGAGCTCGCGGTTGTAGTCGTAGCCCCAGTCGGTGCGCTGCTCGATGGTGCTGGTGACCAGGCCGCCGCTGACGTTCGGCACCCAGTAGGCGAAGCGGAGGGGGTCGGATCCGGGCGGTTCGGACATAGAGAACTCCTGGTGACAGAGCATGCAAGAGAGCGCATGCGAAAAGCGCGTGCGGCGACAGGGAAACGTGTTCGGTGCTCGGGATTCAGGCGTGCGGGCGCACTGTTCCCGGGAAAGCCGAAATCACGACGGAAAACGGCCGGCGGCGGAATGCACGAGGGGAGATCGGCGCGAGTGCGAGGATTTCCCTCGGAGGCTCAGCTGGTGCGCTCAGGCCCGACAGCGACAGCAGGAGCTGGAGACACGCGCGAGGTCGACGTGGCGTCGACGCGTGAGGTCCTGTCGCTTCATGTCACCGATAGAACCAGTGGAGAGTCCTGCAGGTCAAGAATTCCTGGCCGTGATTCCACATCCTGAGAGTCGGTATTCACGAGGTTGTGACAGGGTTTCCCTTGAATCCGACGCGGGACCGGCGCCAGTCTCCTGTCGTACGCATCGAACAGCTGGAATACATCGCCGCTGTCACGCGGTTCGGTTCGCTGAGGCGCGCCGCGGAGGAAGTGCATCTGTCCCAGCCCGCGCTCAACCGGACCGTCCGCAATCTGGAGCGCGAGCTGGGCGTGGATCTGCTGGAGCGCAAGCGGTCCGGGGCGAAAGATCAGCGACGAGGGCCGGGAGCTGCTGCCGCACATCATGAGTGTGCTGGACGCGGTCGACCGGTTGCGCGGCGCGGCCGACGAGCAGCACCTCATCAGCCGCATGGTCCGGCTCGGCACGGTCGACACGGCCACTGTCCCGCTGGTCATTCCGACCGTGCGTGAGTTCCGGGCCGCGCACCCGGTCACGCAGGTCGAGCTGGTGGGCGCGCAGCAGAGCGAGATCCACCGTGGGCTGCTGGGGGGCGTGTTCGACCTGGGGCTGGTGAACTACCTTAGCCCGCATCCCTCGCATCTCGACAGCCTCGGACATCTGAGGTGTTCACGCGTCTCGTTCCTCCTTCGTCCGGGCATCGGCGAACGCCGCGATGGCGGCGATCTTCGCCGCCGGGATCAGCGCGATCAGCTCGCTCGCCTCGATTTCGACGCTGCTGTCGCGCCGCCCGCTGCCGCAGTAGATGCGCCCCGCATCCGTCAGTCTCTCGTCGAAGACGACGACCGCCGACTCGTCCGCGCACACCGGGCAGATGCCGCCAGGCTGCATGTCCAGCTTCTCCAGCCGCTCGGCGGGCGCCGGCGTCAGATCCGCACGGCGGACTCCGGCGGCGCGGGCCAGTGGGCCATACCGCAGCCGGGCGTGGCCGGGCAGCGCGGCCAGCACCAGTCGGTCGTCGGGGGCGGTGAACGCCAAGGTCTTGACTGTTTGTTCCAGCGGGATACCCAGCGCGGCGCACACCTCTTGCGGCGTGTCGAGCGCGGGATGCGGGTGGAGGCGGAACGGGACGCCGCGGGCCGTCAGAATCGCCACCGGGTTGGAGTCGTCGACGGTCGGCGGGCCTTCGGGGGCATCGCTCGTGATGCCGGTGCCGGTAGCGCCCGGCCGACGTGCGACGAGGACGACGCTGGCCAGCACGGCGGCCAGGCCGATCAGCATGCTGGGGGTCAGCGGCTCGTCCAGCAGCAGCGCGCCCCACAGCACGCCGAACACCGGGACCAGGAAGGTCACGGTCAGTGCCGTGGCCGGTCCGTGCGCTGCGACGATCCGGTAGAAAAGGGCGAAGCCGAGCGCGGTGCAGGGCAGGGCCAGCGCCAGGACCGCCCAGGTACTGCGTGCGCCGGGCAGCTCCGGGGGTGGCGCGAACGGCAGCAGCGGCAGCAGCAGGGCGGCGGCGGCCAGTTGCTGGCCGGCGGCCACGGCGGTCGGGGGGACCGTGGTGAAGTGCCGGGCCGCGTACACCCCGCCCAGGCCGAGGCACAGCGCGGCCAGCAGGCTGGCGGTTACGGCGAGCAGCAGGGGCGCGTCCGGCCTGACGGGGCCCAGCCCGACGAGGACCGCGACGCCGCCCACGCCCACGAGCACGCCGCCGACGCGACGCGCCGTCAGCCTTTCCTGTCCCCGTGACGCGCCGATGAGCAGGGCGAACAGTGGAGTGGTGGCGTTGAGGGTAGCCGCCAAAGAGGCAGGCAGGCGCAGCTCGGCGGCGGCGATGAGCGTGAATGGCAGTGCTGCTGACACCGCGCCCAGCGTGAGGTAACGCCTCCCGCTCCCGTGCTGCCGCCAGCTGGGGCGCTCGTGGTGCAGCGCTCGCAGTACCAGCCACAGCGCGGCGCCCGCGAGCAGGCACCGGGCCTCGATCAGCGCGACTGGGCCCCACTGAGGTACGGCGACCCTGATGAAGAGGAACGACGCACCCCACAGGGCTCCCAGGGCGATCAGCGACGCGAGACTGCGCAGGTTCATGGGGAGCAGCGTCCAGCCGGATGCGAACATGAGGCAAACAGATGGCCTTCATATGAGGATGAAGAGATTTCATGTCACTTGGGCTTCGGCAGCTGCGTGCTTTCGTCGCTGTCGTGGACGCCGGCGGCTTCACGTCGGCGTCCGACGAGATCGGGCTTACGCAGTCGGCCGTCAGTCATGCCGTGGCCGCTCTGGAACGGGAGATCGGGGCGGCCCTCATCAGCCGTGGGCGTGACGGCGTTCGGCTGACCGGCCTGGGCGAGCGAATTCTGGTGCATGCCAGGGCCGCGCTGCGCCAGGTGGAACTGATCGAGGAGGAGGCGGCCGCCGTTCGTGGCCTGCGCCGCGGACGACTGCGCATCGGCGGCTTTCCTTCGGCCTGCCAACTGCTCCCGCCGCTGATCGCCGAACTGCGCCGGATCCACCCCGGCATTGAGGTCGCTCTGTGGGAGGGGACTGATCAGGAGGTCGCGCAGTGGCTTGCGGATGGGCTGATCGACCTGGGAATGCGCGCGAGCCTTGCGCCGCCGGCTGCCTCCGATCTGGTGCTGGCCGCCGACCGGATGGTGGCCGTCGTCGACAAGCGGCACCCGCTGGCGGCCGAGCCCGATGTAACCCTGGCGGACCTTCAGGATGACCCGCTGCTGCTCTCCGACGGCGGCTGCGAGCCGCTGCTCGACGAGCTGCACGCCGCGGCTGGTCTCCCACTGCGCGTGGCACAGCGGGTGCGGGAGATGGCCACTCTGCTGGCCATGGTGCGAGCCGGCCTCGGCGTCACCGTCGTGCCCGAGCTGAGCCTCGCCTCACGCCAGGGCATCGCGGCCCTGCCGCTCCGCCCGGCGTCCCGTCGCCGGGTCCTGCTCGACACCCCGGCTGGGTCCCCGCCACCTGCTACGGTCCAGGCGTTCCAGGACATACTCCGGAGGAGCGACGATGCCGCTGCCTCCCGCCGCGGCGCTGGTGAATTGGCCCGTGTACAGCACGCCTAGTACTGCCGGTGCTTGTGCTGAGTGCTGGGCAGTTTTCAGGGGCTGTGTCCGCGTCGTTCGTAGTGATTCAAGCGGGCCTGATATAGGCGTCGGCGGCGCCAGGTTGCAGCTTGCCTGACCGTCGGCGTCGGGGACCGCGGCGGGAGCGGATGGGCGGGATGCCACGGACCAGAGGGATGGGGGTCTGGCTGTCGTGAAGGTTGGCGGCGGAGATGCCGATCGACAGGGTCAGGCCCTGCCGGTCGACGATGAGGTGGATAGCCTTTCCACGAGCCAGCATGGTGGCCGCACGCATAGCGAACCCTCGAACTATGTTGCCCCGCCACATGTGCGCCTGACCTGCGGATTCCTACGGTGTGGCGACACGTAAACGTGCCCGTCACACCCCAGGAAGTGGTGCCGATGTCGTCGCCCGCAGCCGCTCCACCAGCCCCCGCCAGCCTCAAGCGCATCGTCGCCGCGTCCCTCATCGGCACCACCATCGAGTGGTACGACTTCTTCCTCTACGGCTCCGCCGCCGCGCTCGTGTTCAACAAGCTGTTCTTCCCGGACTCCGACCCGCTCGTCGGCACCCTGCTGTCGTTCCTGACGTACGCGGTCGGGTTCGCCGCCCGGCCGCTGGGCGCGCTGGTGTTCGGGCACTACGGTGACCGGCTCGGGCGCAAGAAGCTGCTGGTGCTGAGCCTGCTGTTGATGGGCGGGGCCACCTTCGCCATCGGGCTGCTGCCCACGCATGCCTCCATCGGGACGGCCGCACCGGTGCTGCTCACCGTGCTCCGGCTGGTCCAGGGGTTCGCGCTCGGCGGTGAGTGGGGCGGTGCCGTGCTGCTGGTGTCGGAGCACGGGGACGCCCGGCGGCGCGGGTTCTGGGCGTCGTGGCCGCAGACCGGCGCGCCGGCGGGGCAGCTCCTCGCCACCGGTGTGCTGTCGCTGCTCACGGCCCTGCTGTCGGACGCCGCGTTCGGCAGCTGGGGCTGGCGGATCCCGTTCCTGCTGTCCGGCGTGCTGGTGATCGTCGGTTTGTGGATTCGTCTGTCTGTCGATGAATCGCCGGTGTTCAAGGAGGCGTTGGCGCAGGCCGAAGCCCGCAAGGCGGACGTCGCGGCGGAGGCCGAGAAGCTGCCGCTCGTCTCCGTGCTGCGGCACCACTGGCGTGACGTGCTGGTCGCCATGGGCGCACGCATGGCGGAGAACATCAGCTACTACGTCATCACCGCGTTCATCCTCGTCTACGCCACCACCTCGGCCGGCGTCTCCAAGCAGACCGCGCTCAATTCGGTGCTGATCGCCTCGGCCGTGCACTTCGCGGTGATCCCCGCGTGGGGCGCGCTGTCCGACCGGATCGGCCGCCGGCCGGTGTATCTGATCGGTGCGGTCGGGGTCGGGCTGTGGATGTTCCCGTTCTTCTCGCTCATCGACACCGGCGGCTTCGGCAACCTGATCCTCGCCGTGACGGTCGGACTGGTCCTGCACGGGGCGATGTACGCACCCCAGGCCGCGTTCTTCTCCGAGATGTTCGCGACGCGCATGCGCTACTCCGGTGCGTCGATCGGCGCGCAGTTCGCCTCGGTCGCGGCGGGCGCGCCCGCACCGCTGATCGCCACCGCGCTGCTGTCCGACTACGGCAGCTCCACACCGATCGCCCTGTACGTCATCGCCGCCACCGTGCTCACCGTCATCGCGGTGGCGGCGGCCAAGGAGACGCGCAACCGGGACCTGGCCGACGTCGCGGTTCGCCCCGGACAGGGTGCGGACCGGACGGCCACCGCCCCGGAGGACGCCCGCACCGCCTGACCCGCCAGGAGCAGTGAACTCCGGCCCCCGTACGCAGGCCGCGTACGGGGGTCAGTACTGTGCCGGGGCCGACAACTGGTGCAGGCGCAACGCGAGCTGGATCTCCAGGGCCCGGGCCGGGCTCTGCCAGTCGTCGCCGAGGAGACGGCCGACGCGCTCCAGGCGCTGGGCGACCGTGTTCACATGGACGTGCAGTTCGTCCTTGGTGCGGGCGGGGCTCATGCCGCAGGCGAAGTACGCGTCGAGGGTCCGCAGCAGTTCCGTGCCACGCCGCCGGTCGTAGGCGACGACCTGGCCGATGGTGCGGTCGACGAAGCCCGGGATGTCGCGGTCGCCGGCCAGGAGCAGTCCCAGGAAGCCGAAGTCCTCGGCGGCGGCCCCGTCCCCGGCACGGCCGAGGACGCGCAGGGCTTCGAGGCAGCGGCGGGCCTCCGCGTAGGCCGTGGCCACGGTCTCGGGACGGGTGGCGAGGTCCTCGGCGGGCGCGGAAGCGCCGACGGTGACCGGTGCGTGGACCGCCGTGCCCAGCTGCCGGGCGGCGCGCCGGGCCAGGCCGGTCGCCGTGTCCCCGGGGCCGAGGGGCAGCAGCAGGACGGTGCCCCCGTCGCGGGCGGCGGCCAGGCCGTGCCGCGTCGCGGCCAAGTGGGACGCCGCCGCTGCCAGGCGTCTGCGGGCGTCCGCCTCCTGGTCGGCGTCGGCCGCGGTGTCCTCCAGCCGCGCGGCCAGCACCACGTGGAGCGCGTCAAGGTCGGCGTGCAGCCGGGCGGCGCGCTCCCGCAGCAGGCGCGGGTCGCGGTCGCGGGCGTCCAGCAGGTCGTCCAGGAGCTCGCCGCGCACCCGCTGTTCGGCCTCGGCGGCGGATCTGCGGGCCAGGAGCAGCAGGGAGGTGACCATGGCGGCGCGCTCCAGGGTGCGCTGGTCGACGGGGTCGAGCCCCGGGTGCCCGCGCAGGACCAGTGCGCCGAGCAGTTCGCCGCCGGCGGCGACGGCGGCGATCCAGTCGTCCTCGTGCAGCACCGCGTGTCCCTCCGCGCCGGACTTCTCCAGGGCGCCGGCGGGTGCGGCGGCGGCCTCGGCGAATTGCACCGTGCCGTCGAGGATCTCGGAGACCGCGGCGGCCACGTCGTGCACGCCTCCGCCGCGCAGGACGAGTTCGGCGAGACGGTCGTGCACGTCGGAGGCGCGCTCGATGACGCCGCTGCGGTCTCGGATGATCTCGTTCGCCCGCTCCAGGCCGGCGAGGGCCGACCGGGTCTCGGCGAGCAGGTTGGCGGTGTCGATGGCGGCCGCGGCGAGGGCGGCGAAGGAGCCGAGCAGGGCGATCTGCTCCCGCTCGAAGACCCGGGCGCGGCGGTCCGCGGCGAACAGCACGCCGATGACGTGGTGTCCGAGCGTCAGCGGCACACCGAGGATGGCCACCAGCCCCTCGTCCCGCACGCCCGCGTCGATGGTCAGCGTGTGCTGGAAGCGGTCGTCCTTGAAGTAGTCGTCGGTGACATAGGGGCGCGCGGTCTGGGCGACCAGGCCGCCGAGTCCCTCCCCCATGCCGAGCCGCAGCTGCTGGAACCGGGCCGCGACCGAGCCCTCGGTGACCCGCATATAGGTGTCGCCGCGCTCCGTGTCGTTCAGGCTGAGGTAGGCGACGTCGGTGCCCAGCAGCGAGCGGGCGCGCTGCACGATCGCCTGGAGCACGGCGTCGAGGTCGCGCAGCCCCGCGAGGTCGTGGGCGGTCTCGAACAGCGCGGACAGCTCGGCCTCGCGCCGGCGTCGCCCCTCCAGCTCGGCGCGCACGCGCAGGGCGAGCGGCTTGGCCTGCCGGAGCGCGGCGATCCACTCCGCCGGGCGCCCTTCGGCACGCGCGAGCAGCTCCGGCTGCTCATAGGCGTCGGCCGACGCGCCCCGGGCCAGCAGCTCGAGGAACGGCATCTCGGCGGACTGCACGTGATCGCTGGACATGCTCACAGGATTCACCATGACCGGCCGGTCCCGTCAGCCCTGTGGACAACTCCCCCGGGCGGACGGAAGCGGCCGCTCAGTGGGCGGTCCACCCACCGTCGAGCACGAGTGAGGTACCGGTCACGAAGGAGGCCTGTGGACTGCACAGGTACGCCACCGCCTCGGCGACCTCCTCCGGTTCGATCAGCCGTTTGACGGCGCTGTCCTGCAGCAGCACCTCGGACAGCACCCGTTCCTCGGGGATGCCGTGCGCCTGCGCCTGGTCGGTGAGCTGCTTCTCGACCAGGGGGGTGCGCACATAGGCGGGGTTCACACAGTTCGAGGTGACACCGTGGGGCGCGCCTTCGAGGGCAGTGGTCTTGGACAGTCCCTCCAGACCGTGTTTGGCGGCCACATAGGCCGACTTGTAGGCAGAGGCGCGCAGCCCGTGGACGGACGACACGTTCACGACGCGGCCCCACCCCTGCCCGTACATGTGGGGCAGGGCCCCGCGGATGAGCCGGAACGGTGCCTCCAGCATCACGGTGAGCACCGTGTGGAACACCTCGGGCGGGAACTCCTCGATGGGGCGCACCAGTTGGAGTCCGGCGTTGTTGACGAGGACGTCGGTGCCCGCGGCGGCGAGTTCGGCGGCGTCCAGGTCGGTGAGGTCGAGGACGTGCGGCTCCACCGTGCCGGCGAGGCCGCGCCCCTGGTCGGCCAGTGCCTCGAGACCCGAGGCGTCGCGGTCGACGGCTCTCACCTTGGCCCCGGCGGCAGCGAGCCGCAGCGCACAGGCACGGCCGATGCCACCGGCGGCGCCGGTGACGAGCGCGGTGCGGCCGCCCAGGTCGAGCGGGGAGGCGTGGGGGGCCAGGAGGGCACGAGGCGCGGTCATGGTTCGACCCTAGGCAGCGCCCCTACCCCACCCCATGTGGTCACGCCCCATAGTTCAACCGGAGGCAGTGGGGTCGAACCATGTGGGGTCGTCCGACAGGGCCTGCTTGATCCGGAGCAGGTCGGACTCATCCAGCTCGGGCAGCGCGTCGACGTCGAACCAGGCGACGTCCAGCGACTCGTCGTCGTTGACCTTCGCCTCACCGCCGACGGCACGGCAGCGGAAGGTGATGTCCATGTACTGGCAGGTGTCACCGTTCTCGTACGTGACAGGTTGCAGGGCCTGGACGAGGACGACCCGTTCGGCGACGCACCGTACGGCCGTCTCCTCGTAGACCTCCCGCACCGCGCATGCCGCGGGCTGCTCCCCCGGGTCCGGGATGCCGCCGATCACGGACCACTGGCGGGTGTCGGCCCGGCGGTTGAGCAGCAGCCGGCCCTCGTCGTCGAAGACGAGGGCGGTGACCCCGGGGAGCCAGAGCAGCTGATGACCGGCCGAGGCACGGAGGGTGCGGATGAAGTCGGGAGTAGCCATGCCGTCGACCCTAAGGGGCCGCCTCCGGCGCCCTGGCGCGATTCAGACCGCGTGCGGACCGCGTACGGCTACGCGTCACCGGCGCGTCGCCCGCGCAGCCCGGCGCCGACGGCCCAGCCGAGTCCGCCGGCCGCCACCAGCACAAGGGCGATCTCCGGCAGGACTCCGAGGCGTGTGGCGGGGGTCTGCGAGGACCGCAGCGGCACCTTCTGCACCAGCGAGTCGGCCACGAACATGCCGGTCTTCTGCGTGATCCTGCCGTCCGGCATGATGATCGCGCTGACACCACTGGTCACCGGTACCGTCACGGCTCGGCTGTGCTCGACCGCGCGCACGCGGGACATGGCGAGCTGTTGGTAGGTCATCTCGCTGCGGTCGAAGGTGGCGTTGTTACTGGGCACGGAGATCATCTGGGCGCCGTCGGTGACCTCGGAGCGCACGGTCCAGTCGAAGGCGGCCTCGTAGCAGGTGACGAGTCCGACCTTGGCGCCGTCCATGGTGAACACGCCCGGCTCGGTCCCCCGGCTGAAGTCCTGTCGGACCATGGACGTCCAGTTCTCGTTGATGGCTCCGACGAGCGAGCGCAGCGGCAGATACTCGCCGAACGGCTGGATCTGGCGCTTGTCGTAGGTGTCGACGGGGCCCTTCGCCGGGTCCCACAGGATCTGCTCGTTGTACAGCTTGCCGTCCCGCTCGACGACGCCGCCGACCGAGATGGGCACGCCGATGGACCTGGTCGCCGCGTCGATGACGGCACGGGCGTCGGGGTTGGCGAAGGGGTCGATGTCGGAGGAGTTCTCCGGCCACAGCACGAAGTCGGGCCGTGCGACCTTGCCGGCCCTGACCTCGGCGGCCAGTCGCTCCGTCTCACGCGCGTGGTAGTCGAGGACGGCCCGCCGCTGGGAGTTGAAGTCGAACCCGGCGCGGGGCACGTTGCCCTGGATCACCGCGACGGTGGCCTGGCCGTCCTCGGCCGTGTCGCTGACCAGCGGCCGGGCCGCGACGGCGCCAACGACGGGGACGGCCAGGCTCAGCAGGCCCATGGCAGCCGCGGCGCGCCGCACCTCACCGGTCCGCCGCCACCGCACGGCGAGCCGGACGACCTCGTACAGTCCGAAGCCGCACAGGACGACCGCGAAGCCGAGTACCGGGGTGCCGCCCACTGCGGCGAGCGGCAGGAACACACCGTCCGCCTGACCGAACGCGATCTTTCCCCAGGGAAAGCCGCTGAAGGGCGCACGCGCGCGTGCCGCCTCGCCGGCGATCCACACGGCTGCCGCCCACACCGGCCAGCCGGGCAGCTTCGACACGGCCGCGACACCTGCGCCGACCAGGGCGACGAAGAGAGCCTCGATCGCCACCAGGGCGAGCCAGGGGACCGGCCCGACCTCCACTCCCGTCCACACCAGCAGCGGCAGCAGGAAGCCGAGGCCGAAGAGGTAGCCGAGTCCGAGTGCCGCCTTCCAGCCGCGTCCGCGCAGCACCCAGCCGAAGACGGCGAAGGCCGGCAGGGCCAGCCACCACAGGGTGCGGGGCGGGAAGGAGACATAGAGGAGCAGGCCGGAGAGCGCGGCTGCGGCGGCCGGGACGAGACGTACGAGCCGCCGGGCCCACGTCCGCGCCCCGGGCGCGCTCCGCGGCTCCAGCTGGTCCGATTCGCCGACGGAGGTTGCGGTGACGGTCACTCCCGGAGTGTAAGGCGCGTGGCCTCGGGGCCGACAGCGCGGTAGGCGTGACGGGTGTCCTGTTCATTTCGTCACGACACATCCTCAAACCGTCCACAAGCCGTTACGGTGTGCCAAGCCTCAGTCGTACGGCCCGTGGCGGCCGGTGCGGCCGGGGTCTTCACAGGTCGGGGGCTTTGGGTGCGCCGGGGGGCGGGCGGGGTGGGTTCCAGTGGGATGACGTCCGCGTCCGGATCGGACGCGGACGGCGAGAGACGAATCGTTTCTGACGCGGCGGGGGTCGTGGTACTGGGCGCTTGCGCCGCCTGGTCCCTGATCACGGCGGCCCTGCACGACGGCAGGCCGGAGGGGGTTCTCCTGGCGGTGCTGGCCGTGGCAGCCGGGTACGCCGCCGGGCGGATCGGCGGGGCGCTGCTGCCGGTCGGCGCGCCCTTCGCCGGGGCGCTGGCGGGCATCGCGCTGACCGTGGCCGTTCCGCACCTGGCTCCGGGCCCGCAGATCGCCGCGCCCCTCGGGCATGCCGGGGCCACCGCGGCCGTACTGACGTTGTCGGCCGGGGCCGCGTGCTGTGCGGCCTGGGCCGCGCCGGTTCCGGCCGTTCGCCTCGGCCTGCGCCTGCTGGCCGCGGGGGTCGCGGTGCTGGCGGCCCTGCTCGGCTCGGCCAGCGGCCTTGTGGCCTGTCTCGCGGTGCTGGTGTGCTCGCTGGCCGCAGGCCGCACCCGTCAGCGCGGCGCCGCCATGGCCGTACTGGCCGCGGTCGCCGCCCTGGTGACCGGTCTGATCTGGGCGGTCGCCGCGCGGGCCGTACCGGGCGGGTTCGTGGCGGCTCTGGAGGGGCGGCTGACGCCGCACCGGGTGCAGTTGTGGCACGACGCATGGCGCCTGCTCGGCGACGACACCGCGCTGGGGGCGGGCCCGGGCCGCTTCGGGGAACTGAGCGCGACGTCCGCCCAGTCGCTGCTGTCCGACGGCAAGCCCCACTCGGCGCCCCTGCAACAGGCGGCGGAACAGGGGATCGTCGGGGTGGCCCTGCTGGCGGCGGCGTTCGGCTGGGTCCTGTACGCGCTGTGGCGCGGCCCGCGCCCGACCCCGGTGGCGCTCACCGCGGGTGCGGCCCTGACCGCGCTCGCCGCCATCGCCGCGATCGGCAACGCGTTGAGCTTCACGGCGGTGTCGGTGGGGGCGGGCCTGCTGGCTGGCATGGCCACGGCACGCCCCCTCGTCGACGAAGCGGCGGGCCGTACTCCGGAGATGCGGGCACGCGGTGCGGGGCGCGCCGCGGCGCGGTGACCGGTCGGATGCCCGGTGCTCGGCCGCGGGCACAGGACGCCGGTGATCACAGTCAGTGATCACTGCCGTCGATCACAACAGGTGACGAACAGCCGGTGGTTCAGTGCGCGGGAGCGCCCGGCTTGGTGGGCCGCAGCCGCGCCTCGATCACCCGTACGGCCGCCTCCGCGTCGTCCACGGTGACCGTGAAGGTGTGCCCGTCCCACAGCTCCAGTTCGACACCCTCACCGCGTCGCACCACCACCGCGGTGCCCTTCTCGGGCCGCCAGCGGTAGCCCCAGCCACCCCAGTGGCGGGGGGTGACATGGGAGATGTACGTGGCGCCGACCACGCTGGAGAGCGGGATACGGCGGCGGGGAACGCCGATGTGGCCGCAGCGCACCTCGAGGTGCTCCTCGTCGACCCGCAGGGCGACGTGCACGAACGCGAGCGTTCCGAAGAGGACCAGCAGTCCGGCGGCGATGCACCCGACGACGGCCATGACCAGCGGGGCGATGCCGGACGTCCATGCGGAGTCGACGGCGAGCTCGACGCCGAGCGCCATGCAGGCGGCGCCCACGAGCGCCAGCAGCCACTGCACCCGGTTGGTGGCGCGGCCGGTCCACACGTCCGTGTGCGGGTGGGGGGCGTTCTCGCCGTGGCGGTGGTCCCTCATGCCTTGAGGGTACTCAGGATTCGCTCCGCTGGTACCCCGTGGCGGAGCGTGACTGCGCCGGGTGGGCGTCACGCCGATTCGGCCACAGGGTGACCGTCGGTGACGGCTGCGGTCAGCGAGCGGGCGTGATCGCCTGCAGCAGACGCCCTTCGGCGTACGCCAGGGCGGGGGCGGGCAGCGTGCCCTCGCGTCCGCTGAGCAGCACGGTGAGCGTGCCGTGCGGGGTGGCTCCCGGCGCGGGCTGCTCGCCGAGCCGGCGCAGGGCCTGGGCGGCCACGGCTCCCGCGGAGCCGTGCAGCACGAGGGGCGCGCGGCCGGGGCGCTGGACGGCGGTCCGGATGCGCTCGGCGACCAGTTCGTAGTGGGTGCAGCCGAGGACGACGGTGGTCACGTCGTCCGGGGTGAGGGCGGCGGCCGCGGACACCGCCGCGTCGATCGCCGCCTCGTCCGCGTGCTCCACGGCCTCGGCGAGACCCCAGCACGGCACCTCGGTGACGGGCACACCGCCGGCGAAGTCGCGGATCAGGCCCTGCTGATAGGGGCTGCCGGTGGTGGCGGGGGTGGCCCAGATGGCGAGGTGCCCGCCGCCGGCCGCGGCCGGCTTGATCGCGGGCACCGTGCCGATGACCGGGATGTCCGGTTCGAGGCGGGCGCGCAGGGCGGCGAGGGCGTGCACGGTCGCGGTGTTGCAGCCGACGATCAGGGCCTCGGGGCGGCGCGCGGCGGCCGCCTCGGCGACGGCCAGGGCACGCCCGGTGAGGTCCCGCGTGGTACGCGGACCCCAGGGCATGCCGTCGGGGTCGAGGGAGAGCACGAGATCGGCGTCGGGCCGTAGCCGCCGAACCGCGGCGGTGGCCGCCAGCAGACCGATTCCGGAGTCCATGAGCGCGATCTTCACCCGATCACGATAGACGATGAGCCGTCCCGGACCGTCCGGGTGGTGCAGACTGCGCGCGTGAGTGCCGTTGTGTGGACTGCCGCTGGATCGCTGCTCGCCTGGCTGTGGCTGCTGCTCTGTCAGGGCTTCTTCTGGCGCACCGATGTGCGGCTGCCTCCGCGCGCGGAGCCTGACGCATGGCCGTCCGTGTGCGTCGTCGTCCCCGCCCGTGACGAGGCGGCCGTGCTGCCCGCCGCGCTGCCGTCGCTGCTCGCGCAGGACTATCCGGGGCGGGCGGAGGTCTTCCTCGTCGACGACGGCAGTTCGGACGGCACCGGTGATCTGGCGCGCGAGCTGGCGCGTCGGCACGGCGGGCTGCCGCTGACCGTGGGTTCGCCGGGCGAGCCCCCGGCCGGCTGGACCGGCAAGCTGTGGGCGGTGCGGCACGGCATCGCACTGGCACGCGCGCGTGAGCCCGAGTACCTCCTCCTCACGGACGCCGACATCGCGCACGCGCCGGACAGTCTGCGCGAGCTGGTGGCGGCGGCCCGCTCGGGCGGATTCGACGTCGTTTCCCTGATGGCCCGGCTGCGGGTGGAGAGCGTCTGGGAACGGCTCGTCGTGCCGGCGTTCGTCTACTTCTTCGCGCAGCTCTACCCCTTCCGCCGGATCGCCGGGACGGGGCGGACGGCGGCCGCGGCCGGGGGCTGTGTCCTGCTGCGGGCGGAGACCGCCGAGCGGGCGCGGATCCCGGACGCGATCCGGCAGGCCGTGATCGACGACGTGGCGCTCGCCCGGGCCGTCAAGCACGGCGGCGGCCGCGTCTGGCTGGGTCTCGCCGAGCGGGTGGACAGCGTGCGGCCGTATCCGCGGCTGCATGACCTGTGGCGCATGGTGTCGCGCAGTGCGTATGCCCAGCTGCGGCACAACGTCCTGCTGCTGGCCGGTACGGTCGCCGGGCTGGCGCTGGTGTATCTGGTCCCGCCGGTGGCGGTCCTGGCGGGCCTCGCCGCCGGCCGTGCGCCGGCCGCGGTGCTCGGGGGTCTCGCGTGGCTCGTCATGGCGGGGACGTACGCGCCGATGCTCCGCTACTACCGGCAGCCGCTGTGGCTCGCCCCCCTGCTGCCGTTCACCGCGTTCCTCTATCTCCTCATGACGGTGGACTCGGCGGTGCAGCACTACCGGGGGCGGGGTGCGGCCTGGAAGGGCCGCACCTACGCGCGCCCGGACGCCGTGCCCGACGAGGGCTGACGGCCGGCACGGGGAGTCACTTCCTCCCTGGGGTCCAGTTCATGCCCCACCCATAGGCGTGGTCGACGGTCCGCTGCGGGCTCACCCCGCGGTCGGGCACCAGGTAGCGGGCCTCCCGCTGGACGATCAGGTCTCCGCCGGTGTTGGTGATCAGGGCCAGAGCGCACACGAGGGAGGGGACCGTGCACTCGTCGAGGGAGAACTCGATCGGCGCGCCGTGCTGCGGCCGGAGCGTGACCGAGGCGTGCAGGTCGGCGAACGAGCGGGCGCCCTCGTAGATGGTGACGAAGACGAGGATGCGCCGGAAGGCGTTCCTGTGGTCGAGGTTGACGGTGAGGTTCTCACCCGTCGACACCGCGCCGGTGCGGTCGTCGCCGTCGAGGTGGATGTACGGAGGCTGATGCAGCGCTCCGAAGCTGTTGCCGAGGGCCTGGACGACACCCTTGCTGCCGTCGGTGAGTTCGTACAGCGCGCACAGGTCGAGGTCGAGGTCGGAGTGCATCGCCGTCGGGCGCCCGAGCTTGCCGCTCCACCCCGAGAACTGCTTGCGCACCTCCCAGTTGAGGTTCACGTGCAGGGCACCGGAGGTGCCGCCCTGCTTGGTGAGGGAGACGGAGGGGGACGCCTTGGTGAGCGTCACCTTGGTGAGGCGGACGGGCGCGGGCGGCGCGGCAGGCGGGGGCGGCGGCGCGGACCGGGGCATCGGCGGGGGTGTGTACGCGGCGGGCGGTGGGGCGACGGGAGGCGCCGGAGCCGTGACCGGTGCCGGTGCCGGTGCCGGTGCCGCCTGCTGAGGCTCGTCCACCGTGATGCCGTAGTCCGTGGCCAGCCCCTCGAGTCCGCTGCTGTAGCCCTGACCGACGGCGCGGAACTTCCAGGCGCCCTGGCGGCGGTAGAACTCGCCCAGCACGAAAGCGGTTTCCGTGGTGGCGCCCGGGTTGTCGAAACGTGCCACCGGCGCACCCTGGGCCGCATCCTGGACCTCGATGTACAGGTCGGGGACCTGTCCGAACGCGCCGCCGTCGGAGGAGGCGGCGAGGACCAGCGTCTCGATCTCGGGCTCCACGCGCGCGAGGTCGACGAGGAGTGTGTCGGTCACCCGGCCGCCGGCGTCGCGCTTGCCCTCGTGCCGGACGGCACCGGAGGAGTGCGCGGGCTGGTTGTAGAAGACGAAGTCCGCGTCGGAGCGGACCTTGCCGCTCACCAACAGCAAGGCGGAAGCGTCGGCGTCGGGCACTCCGGGTCCGGTTCGCCATCCCAATTCCACCCGCAGCGCCGCGGTGGGCACCGGAGTGTTTGAACCTTTCAGCATTTGCATGTCCGCCCCCCATTGCCTGTCACCGCGCCGGCCTGTCCCGGCCGTTCGTCGAGTTCCGTGCGCACAACCTATTCCTTGCAGCGGCGAAGTCCCATGCGCGACCGCCCGGAAGACCGCGGTCAACCGCTGGTAACCCCGCCCGGAACTCGGCCTTTACACGATCGGAGCCTCGTTCGGCGCCCCTTTTTGCCGAGTTCGCTCGCATTGGGGATCCCGGGTCACTGCGGACACGGAAAACAACCCTCTTATCGGTCTCCCCAACCAGCACATCGTGGGCTTAACTTATGTGCCATGACCTCCCCCCGCTCCACCTATGGCGGCGGCTACTACTCCGCCTCCTTCCCGGACACCCCGATCTACGACAGGCTCGTCGCCGAGCGGGGCACCCCGCAGATCGCCCCGATCCGGGTCCCCGCTCAGTACGACATGCCGGGCAGCCACCTGCCCGCGCTTCCCTCGGCCCTGCCCGCCCTTCCGGCAGCGCCCTCCCAGCCCGCCTACGGCTATCCGCAGGCGCAGCAGCCCGCACCGCTGCAACAGGCGCCCGCGGCGTACATCCCGCAGCAGGCCACCGCTCCGCGCGGCTATCCCGGCCCGCAGCAGCCGCGTCCGGCGGCCCCCGCGGGTTACGAGGCGATGCGCCCCGCCGCTCCCCGGCCGGCCCCGGCTCCCTATCAGGACCCGTACAACCAGCAGTACCGCGGGTACTGAGCCGACCTCCGGGGGCTGTCGGTGCCGGCTGGCACGATGGCCCCATGGGGAACGCTCACCTGCACTCGATCCACGTTCATCCGGTCAAGGCGGTCCGGGGCATCGCGCCCCGGGAGGCCGCCGTGGAGCCCTGGGGGCTTGCCGGAGACCGGCGCTGGGTGCTGATCGACGACGGGGGAAAGGTCGTCACGCAACGCGTGCTGCCGCGCCTCGCACTCGTCGCCGCCGAGCCCCGGCCCGGTGGCGCCGTCCGTCTGTCGGCGCCCGGCATGCCACCGCTGACGGTGCCCGTCCCCCGGCCGTCCGTCACCGTGCCGGTGGAGATCTTCCGCGACAAGGTCGAGGCGGTCGAGGCCGAGGACGAGGCCGCGCACGCCTGGTTCAGCTCCTGCCTCGGCACCGCGGTGCGACTGGCGTACATGGACGATCCGGCCACGCGCCGGCCCGTCGCCCCGGACTACGCGCGTCCCGGTGAGACCGTCTCCTTCGCCGACGGCTTTCCGCTGCTGCTCACCACGACGGCCTCGCTCGACGCCCTCAACTCCCGGATCGCGCAGGGCGAGTACGCCGGCGAGGGCCCACTGCCCATGAACCGCTTCCGGCCGAACGTGGTCGTGGCGGGCACCCCCGCCTGGGCCGAGGACGACTGGTCCCGCCTCGCCATCGGCGACGTGCCCTTCCGCGTGGCCAAGCCCTGCGGCCGGTGCGTGGTGACCACCACCGACCAGGACACCGGCGAGCGCGGCCGCGAGCCCCTGCACAGCCTGGGACGGCACCGCCGCCTCGGCGGCAAGCTGGTCTTCGGGCAGAACCTGGTGCCGCTGTCCCGCGGCACGATCCGGGTCGGGGACCCGGTCACGATCGTCGAATAGCTCTGCGAGCGGGGCGGGAACCGAGCCGCGGGCCCGGGCGTTGGGCTTGTGTGAGAAATTCGTGAGAGGCCCCGGGGAGAGGTGATGTGGCTCTCTCTTCGCCGGGACCGTGCGTGGACGGCTCCGCCGGGGAGTATCACGGAGCGGGAAGGGGGTGCAGGCGGTGCGAGCGATCAGGGGGCTCTGGCGCTGGCGGCGCAATCCGCTGTGCCGCGCGACCGACCTGGCCGAGGCCTGGGTGGCACTGGCCGCCCTGCTGCTGATCCTGCTGGCCGCCCCGGTGGTCGGCTCGCTCGTCGGGGACACGGCTCAGGACGCGCTGCAGCGTTCGGTCCGGTCACAGCACGAGGCACGGCATCTGGTGACGGCCACGGTGGTCCGCAAGCTGGACCGCAACCCGCTGGACTCCGACCCCGAGACCTCGTCGGGCAGGGATCTGCGCAACCGCGTCCTCGCCGACTGGACCGCGCCGGACGGCACCCCGCACCAGGGCCCGGTGCTGGCGAGCCTCAAGGACCCACAGCAGGGCGAAACGTTCCGGATCTGGACCGACCGGCACGGCCGGATGGTGGCCCGCCCGCTCGACTCCGCGACCGCCTCGACACACGCGGTCCTCGCCGGCTTCGGCGCCGCCCTGGCGGCGGGCGGTCTCATCGAGGGCGGCAGACGGCTGATCGTCTGGCGCATGGTCCGCCGCCGGTACGCCCGTTGGGACCAGGCATGGGACAAGGCGGGCCCGGACTGGGGCAGGACGGGCACCGGCAGCTGACCGCCTTCCGGCTCTGGTCAACCCACCACGCGCGCGCACGCTACGGTGGTCCGGCCGAACCGTTCGGCACAACCCGCGCGCGAGCGAGCCTCAGGGACGCGCCGGTGTCGATGCCGCGTGCGCGCCCAGGCCCGGAAGGGCGGGCTCGGCCGCGGTCGCGACCCCGGGGTGGAGCGCCCCGACGGCGGACGAGCCATCAGTACGACCGAGGTGGGGGCACAGCTACACCATGGCACAGGGCACGGTCCAGGTGACGCACACCGGCACGTCGCGGTGGCGGCGCCGCACGGGTGAGTACGCATCGCTCGCCGCCGCCCTGGAGGCCGCGGCCGACGGAGATGTCCTCACCGTCGCGCCCGGCACCTACCGGGAGAACCTCGTCCTGGAGCGCGCGGTGACCCTGCGCGGTCCCGAAAGCTCCCCCGGCTCGGTGCGCATCGCGCCCGTGGACGGTGTGCCGCTGACCGTGCGCGCCTCGGCGGTGGTGCAGGACCTGCACGTGGAGGGCCAGGACGCGACCGCCCCCGCCGTGCTGGTGGAGGAGGGCACCCCGGAGCTGCGGGACGTGCGGGTCGTGACGCGGTCGGCGGCCGGCATCGAGGTCCGTGGCAGCGCCCGGCCCACGGTGCGGCGCTGCGCGGTCGACAACCCGGCGGGCGTCGGCATCGCCGTACTCGACGGCGCGGGCGGGGTGTTCGAGGAGTGCGAGGTCGTCGCGGCCGGACAGGCGGGCGTCGCGGTGCGCGGCGGTGCCCATCCCCGCCTGGAGCGCTGCCGGGTGCACCACACCTCGGGCTCGGGCCTGTCGGCGACCGGGGAGAACTCCGCGCTGGAGGCGGTGGGCTGCGAGATCTACGAAGTCCGGGGCAGCGGTGTGCAGATCACCGGCCGGGCCACCGCACACCTCACCGACTGCGACGTGCACCGCACAACGGCCGACGGGGTCACGCTCGACACGGACGCCGTGCTGACGCTCGCCGACTGCCGGATCCACGACATCCCGGAGAACGCGGTCGACCTGCGTTCCCGTTCCGTCCTGACGCTCACGCGCACCACCGTGCGGCAGTTCGGGCGCAACGGCCTGTCGGTGTGGGACCCGGGCACCCGCGTCGACGCCAACCAGTGCGAGATCTTCGACAGCACGGGCGACTACCCGGCGGTGTGGGTCAGTGACGGCGCCACCGCCGTCCTGGACTCGTGCCGGGTGCACGACGTGCCGGACGCGCTGTTCGTGCTCGACCGCGGCTCGCGCGCCGACGTCGTCGACACCGACCTGTCGCAGGTGCGCAACACGGCCGTGTCGGTGAGCGACGGCGCGACCGCGCAGCTCGACGACTGCCGGATCCGGGACGCGGCGACGGGCGCCTGGTTCCGCGACCACGGCAGCGGTGGCACGCTCAGCAACTGCACGGTCGACGGCACCCAGACCGGCGTGATCGTCACCAAGGGCGCCGACCCCACCGTGGAGCGCTGCACGATCGACTCCCCCGCGGAGGCCGGCGTCTACGTCTCGGCCGGCGGCCGGGGAAGCTTCCTCAACTGCCGGGTGACGGGCAGCGGAGGCTACGGCTTCCACGTCATCGACGGCAGCCGTACGACGCTGCGGAAGTGCCGCACGGAGCGGTGCGCCCGCGGGGGCTACGAGTTCGCGGACAGCGGCGCGGACGCGGCGTCCGCAGCGAGCCCGCTCGTGGAGGACTGCACGAGCGACGAGAGCGCGGGGCTGCGCGCGCCCGCCGCGCCGGAGACGGCCGTGCAGACGGTGAGCCACTCCCCCGGCCTGCTGGGTGCGCTCCCCGGGCAGCGCACCGAACCGCAGCCCCCACTGCCGGCCGCCGAGCCCGAGCAGCCGGCCCGCTCCTCCAAGGACGTCCTCGGTGAACTCGACGCGCTGGTGGGCCTGGAGAGCGTCAAGCGCGAGGTGCGCGCCCTCACCGACATGATCGAGGTCGGCCGGCGCCGGCAGCAGGCCGGCCTGAAGGCGGCCTCGGTCAAGCGGCACCTGGTCTTCACCGGCTCCCCCGGCACCGGCAAGACCACGGTCGCGCGGCTCTACGGCGAGATCCTCGCCTCCCTCGGTGTGCTGGAGAAGGGCCACCTGGTGGAGGTGTCCCGGGTCGACCTGGTCGGTGAGCACATCGGCTCGACGGCGATCCGCACCCAGGAGGCTTTCGAGAAGGCGCGCGGCGGTGTGCTGTTCATCGACGAGGCGTACGCGCTGTCCCCGCAGGACGCGGGCCGCGACTTCGGCAAGGAGGCCATCGACACGCTGGTGAAGCTGATGGAGGATCACCGGGACGCGGTCGTGGTGATCGTCGCGGGCTACACGGCCGAGATGGAGCGCTTCCTGTCCGTCAACCCGGGTGTGGCGTCCCGCTTCTCGCGGACCATCACCTTCAGCGACTACGGCCCCGAGGACCTGCTGCGGATCGTGGAGCAGCAGGCCGAGGAGCACGAGTACCGGCTGGCGCCGGGCGCGGGGGACGGCCTGCGGAAGTACTTCACGGTGCTCCCCAAGGGCCCGGCGTTCGGCAACGGCCGTACCGCGCGGCAGACCTTCGAGGCCATGGTCGAGCGGCACGCGAGCCGGGTCGCCCAGCTTCCGGAGCCGAGCACGGACGACCTGACGCTGCTCTACACCGAGGACCTCCCCGAGGTGCTCTGAGGAGGCGCCCGCCTATGCGGCGGGCGGCTCGGGCTCGTGCCGTGGCGACGGCACGTCCTGCGCCTCCGGTCCCACCGGAGCCTCCCCCTCGGGGGCATCCGGCGCCTGAGGGGCCGTCGGCCGCAATCGGGCCAGTAACGTGCGGCGCTCCTCGGCGAAAACCGGGTCGGCCTGGTAGTCGGAGTGGCCGAGGATCGGGGCGGGCAGCGGCAGAAGCGCGGTGCGGCCGTAGGCGAGGGGGTCCATGAGGGGGGCGTGGTCGACCTGTGCGCCGGGCAGGCGCATCGGGCCGCCGATGGGGTCGGTGAGCCTGTAGAGGTTGCGCCAGCAGTCGACGTCCCGGTGCAGGGAACCGAGCGCGGCCGGCCCGAAGTGCGCCGGGAACCAGCGGCCGTAGAGGCGTTCCAGGGGGGAACCGTAGGTCAGCAGCGCGACCCGTTTGCGGGCGGACGGGGCGAGCTGCCAGGCCGCGGCGGCGGCGAGCACGCTGCCCTGCGAGTGCCCGGAGATGACCAGCCGTCCGCCGGTGGCACGCGTCCAGGTCGCCATGCGCCAGGTCAGGTCGGGCACCGCGCGCTCGGCGTAGCAGGGCGGGGCGAAGGGGTGGGAGGCGCGGGGCCAGAAGGTGCCGACGTCCCACAGGATGCCGATGGTGCGGCGGGCGGCGGCGTCCTTGTAGGCGCGCCGGCCCCAGGTGACGAAGAGTATGAAGCCGAGACCGATCATCCAGGAGCCGAGGGCCTGTGCGGTCTCGGCGGCGCCGTGGAGGACGGGGTAGGTGCCCTGCGCGGCCTCGTCCGGGGTCTCGTCGGTGGCGAGGGCGCCCACGAGGGCTCCGGCGCCGAGCAGCAGGGTGACGCCGGAGGTGACGGCGACGACGCGGGGTCCCCGGTCGGTGAGGGAGGCCATCGCGCGGGTGTAGGCGATACGCCGGGTGCGGGCGCGGTCCTGGGCCTCGTCCGGGTAGTCGAGTGCCACCGCGACGCGCTCGGCGCGGGCGAGCTGCCAGGCACGGTGGGCCAGCCAGCCGAAGAGCCCGAGCAGGACGACGAGCAGCGGCGGGATCACGGACGCCTGCCAGGTCAGCAGCACCGGCGGGCCGTCGATCGACGCCCCGGTGCCGTCCAGCCAGTCGGACACGCGCTGGGACACACCACCGGACATAACTCCGCCCAGGGCGCAGGCCAGCATCGCCACGGCCGGTCCGCCCAGGCCCCGCAGCACCGCCCGCCGGTCGGGGTCGGTGCGGTGCAGGACGTACGCCACGACGCCGAGGACGATCACCAGCAGGCCCTGCACCAGGGCGATCCCACCGAAGGTCGTGTCACCGGGAAGCCGGCCGTCCGACGTCCACCCCGGGCGCTCCCACCCGGCGTACAGCACGGCGAGGACGAGCAGGACGAGTGCGGCGAGCGGCAGGCGCCGTACGAAACGCTCGTCGAGCGTGCGGTCCAGGCGCTTCTCGCTGCGGCCGCGGCGGCAGACCACCCACACCACGGCGACGGCGCAGACGGCGAGAGCCGCTTCGAGCATCAGCCCCAGCGTGTCGAGTACGGCCGAGCCGCCGGGGCGTCGGTCGTGACGGGCGGCCGCGCTGCCGACCGCGGCGGCGACCGTGATCAGGCCGGCGGCGGTGTGTGCCGCACGCAGCCGGGCCACCAGCCGGCGCCCGTACCAGAAGCCGGGCCGGCCGAGTGCGGTCGGGCCGCCCTCCCCCTCGGGCTCGGGAGCACGCTCGATGGGCTGCTGGGACTCGTAGTCGCTCCACGTGCGCCGGGACAGGTACCAGAGCAGGACGGTCAGGGCGGTGGGCACGACGGCGGCGAGGGCGAGCCTGCGGCCGGGGGCGCTCCACCAGCCGCCGTTCGAGACGGTGGGTGAGAGGAAGCCCAGCCAGGAGTGGCGGTCCGCGCAGGCCGCGGTGCCCGCGCACTGCCAGGCCGCCAGGTCGAGCGCGACCTCGCAGGCCGCGGCGACGAGCAGCACCGTCAGCGTGAGCCCCGCGAGCCGCACCAGGAGGCCGTACAGGCGCACGGTGCGGCGGCGGCCGTGGGCGGTGGGGCGCATCCAGTGGGCGAGGTTGACGACCATGAACGGCAGGAGCAGCAGCCACAGGGCGCGGGTGCCGTTGCCGGAGGTGAGGTTGCACCAGACGTAGGCCTCGGGCACCGGTCCGTCGCGGCGGCGGTCGTCCGGGCTGTGCTCGGCGTCGACGTCGTCGGCGCGCCGGAAGACCGCCGCGGTGTGGTCGCCGGTGATCCGCACCGTCCGCGGGTCGTTCAGCATCTCCTGCGGCGTGGTGCCGCCCACGCCGTGGACCAGGAGTTCCAGGGCGGTCCCGGGCTCGCCGGGCCGCGCTGCGGGACCGTCCGGTCCGCCGGTCGAGGCCTCTTCCTGCGCACGTTCCACTGATTCGCACTTCCCCCGTGACACGCCGTCCGCTCCGCCCGTGCGGGCACAAGGATCTCCACTTCCGTGGCGCCCCACACCTGCTGTCACGGAATCTCCCCGATCCGTGATGAAGCGCAACGCGGAGACGAGCCGACTGTGGCGTGTGCGCGACGAGTGGCGCGGTGACGCTCTCCGCTGCGCGACATGCGAGGATGGGACGTCCTCGCACCGGAGCCAGGAAGAATGTCCTGGTCGGAGCCGGTGCAGGGTGTGTCGGACGGCATTGAGGCGAAAGGACCGGAGCGTACGTGAGCGAGAATCAGAACCTCCTCGCGGAGCAGCGGCGATCCCTGATCCTCGACGAGGTCCGCCGCCGGGGCGGTGTCCGGGTCAACGAACTGACCCGCAAGCTCGGCGTGTCGGACATGACCGTCCGCCGCGACCTCGACGCGCTCGCCCGCCAGGGCGTGCTGGAGAAGGTGCACGGCGGCGCGGTCCCGGTGGTCGAGGCGAGTACGCACGAACCCGGCTTCGAGGCCAAGTCGGGCCTGGAGCTGACCGCCAAGGAGGACATCGCGCGCGCCGCGGCCAAGCTGGTCGCGCCCGGCTCGGCGATCGCCCTCTCGGGCGGTACGACGACCTTCGCGCTCGCGCACCAGCTGCTGGACGTCCCGGACCTCACGGTGGTCACCAACTCGGTGCGGGTCGCCGACGTGTTCCACGCGGCGCAGCGCACCTCGGGCCCGCGGCAGGGCGCGGCCACGGTCGTGCTGACGGGCGGGGTGCGCACGCCCTCCGACTCGCTGGTGGGGCCGGTGGCAGACCAGGCGATCGCGGCGCTCCACTTCGACCTGTTGTTCCTCGGGGTGCACGGCATATCGGTCGAGGCCGGCCTGTCGACGCCGAACCTCGCGGAGGCGGAGACGAACCGGCGGCTCGTGCAGTCGGCCCGCCGCGTGGTCGTGGTCGCCGACCACACCAAGTGGGGCAAGGTGGGCCTGAGTTCGTTCGCCTCGCTGGAGCGGATCGACACGCTCGTGACGGACTCCGGCCTGCCGGACGAGGCGCGCGGGGTGGTCACGGAGCATCTGCGGCGGCTGGTGGTGGCCGGGGAGCCCGAGGACGACGCAGACATCTGACGGAGCGCCAGCTAGGGTGACGTTTCCGGCATCACCCGCTCCCGTCCAGGAGGGCTGCGTCCATGGCTCGTCGACTGCGCCCGGTGGGGCTCGACTTCGTCGAGGCCGCGCCCGTCCGGCACGTCTTCGTACGGGAGCTGGCCGCTCCGGTGGAGGCGGTCTACGGGGCGCTCGAGGACGTGCCCGGCTGGGCCGCGTGGTTCCCGCAGGTGACGGCAGCCCGCCCGGTCGACGGCGGTGCCGGGCGCGACATCACGCTCACCGGTGGCGTCCGGTTCCGTGAGTCGATCGTCGCGGCCACGGCGCCCGAGGTGTACGCCTATCGCGTCGACGTCACCAACCTGCCCGGTGTGCGGGCGATAGCCGAGGAGTGGCGTCTCGCGCCGGCCGGCACCGGCACCCGGCTGCGGTGGACGTTCGCCACCGACGGTACGGCCGCGTACCGGCTGGCCCTGAAGGTGGCGCGCGGGGGCCAGGCGCGCGCGTTCCGGGACGCCGTGCGGGCGCTGGAACGGCGGCTGGCGACCTGAGGGACCGGCTTCGGCCGGCCCCGGTCCGGAAAGGCCGGCCCCGGTCCGGAAAGGTCGGCGTCTCGGCCGGACAGGTGCCTGAGTCGGTCAGGTGCCTCAGTCGGGCCAGACGCCCGTCTCCAGAAGCGAGTCGATCGCGGCCGTGTACGGCCTTGTGTCGAGCCCCTGCGTGGCCAGCCATGCGTCCGAGTAGTACTTGTCGAGATACCGGTCCCCCGGGTCGCACAGCAGGGTCACGACGCTGCCCTGCCGGCCCTCGGACACCATCTCGGCGACGATCTTCAGCGCGCTCCACAGCCCGGTGCCGGTCGAGCCGCCGGCCTTGCGGCCGATGGCGCGCTCCAGGGCCCGTACGGCGGCGACACTGGCCGCGTCGGGCACCTTCATCATCCGGTCGATCGCGCCGGGCACGAAGCTCGGTTCCATGCGGGGCCGGCCGATGCCCTCGATGCGGGAGCCGCAGTCGCAGGTGACGTCCGGATCGCCGGTGGTCCAGCCCTCGAAGAAGCACGAGTTCTCGGGGTCGGCCACGCAGACGCGGGTGTCGTACTGCATGTAGTGGACGTAGCGCGCGAGGGTCGCGGAGGTGCCGCCGGTGCCCGCCGTGGCGACGATCCACGCCGGCTCGGGGAACCGCTCCAGGCGCAGCTGGCGGAAGATGGACTCGGCGATGTTGTTGTTCCCGCGCCAGTCCGTGGCCCGTTCGGCGTAGGTGAACTGGTCCATGTAGTGGCCGCCGGTCTCGGCCGCGAGGCGGGCGGACTCCTCGTACATCGTGCGCGGGTCGTCCACGAAGTGGCAGCGGCCGGAGTGGAACTCGATGAGGCGGATCTTCTCGGCGCTCGTCGTGCGCGGCATGACGGCGATGAAGGGCACGCCGATCAGCTTCGCGAAGTACGCCTCGGAGACGGCCGTCGAGCCGCTGGAGGCCTCGATGACGGGCCGGTCCGGCCGGATCCAGCCATTGCAGAGGCCGTAGAGGAAGAGGGAGCGGGCGAGGCGGTGCTTGAGGCTGCCGGTGGGGTGGGTCGACTCGTCCTTCAGATAGAGGTCGATGCCCCAGCGCTCCGGCAGAGGGAACTGCAGCAGGTGGGTGTCGGCCGAGCGGTTGGCGTCCGCCTGGACTCTGCGGACGGCTTCTTTGAGCCAGACCCGGTAGCCGGCGTCGCTGTGGTCGACGTCGAGGGTCACGCCGGTCCGGTTCTGCTGGGGAGTGCTCACGGGGGCTCCTAACGCTGCGCGCCGACGACGCGTCGCGCGGCCGACACCACCGATCATAGACACCCGGCGCACGCTTCTCACCTGCATAAACGCATCTTTGAGCCCCCCAAAGCGCCCCCAGGGGCAGGACCCGGGGCAAGGGGGCGCGCGGTCCCGGGGGCGCATTCGCGAGTGTGCTGCGGGCGCCCCCAGGCAGGGGGCTCGCGGGCACTGGTGCTCGGCGCCGGGCGGGGGCAGACTGCACGGCGGGACCAAGGCCCCGGACGGGGTCGGCGCAGGGCACGACCGCTTCCCGGAGCAGGCTTCCGGGCACCGGCACCACGCCCCCGGGGCGTGGGACGGAGGGGCACACCGCACGGCCGGGCCGGGGTGCGGACCGGGCGGGACGCACCACCCGGAGGGGACCATGCGTCCGAACGGGGCACACTGGATCAGGACACGAGCCCGTACCGGGCACCGCGCGCAGCGGGCCGGTACGCCGACGCGCACTAGGGGGCGGGTGGCATGGGAGAGCCGGAGTTCAGGGCCACGGGCGTGCGGATCGGAAAGCGGCTGCGGTCGCTCACCCGGGCCGGCCAGGTCCGGATCAGTGACGGCCGGCTCGAGCTGCTGACCAGCTACGGCAGTGAGATCGACAGCGCGCCGGTGCAGGCCGTGCGCGCCTCCAAGCCCTGGTTCGGCCCCGATGACCGGGCCACGGCGGATCTCAACGGCAATCGGTACCTGCTCACCCTGGGCGACCACGACCCCGCCCCGGGAGAGCCGGGCCCGCCGGCCGCGCGGCGTTTCATCGAAGCCGTGCGCCGGGCAGCGGGGCGTGGCGACTGAGATGTCCGCGAGTTGCGGTACTTCACACCCTGCGTCACTCTGGTCTCACGTCACTCTGGGTTTACCGGCGATAACGCTGCGAACCAGCCCGCCGGACACGACAGCAGGCGGCAGTGTCACGCAGGCGCCCTGCTGGATCCGAATCCCGTGTTCTTCCGGACCTCACGTCGGGGAGTCGCAGCCGTGATCAGCTACCCAAGCAGGCACTGCACGGTGGAGCTCCAAGCCCTGCCGTCGCGGATCGGCCAGGTCCGCAGAATCGTATCTGCGCAGTTGCGCTACTGGCATCTCGACCCCCTGATCGACCGGGCCTCGCTCGGCGTGACGGAGCTGCTGTCCAACGTCCATCGGCATGCCCAGCCGGACAAGACGTGCACCGTGGAGATGGAGCTGCTGCTCGACCGGCTCACGGTCTCGGTGCGCGACGGGGATCCGCGGATGCCCGTGATCGACGAGGCCGAGCCGCTGGCGACGTGCGGGCGTGGGCTCGCGATGGTCGCCGCCATGAGCGAGAGCTGGGGCGTCCGGCCGGACGGCGAGTCCGGCAAGGTCGTGTGGTTCACCCTGCCGACGTCCGCCCCCGTGGTGACGTCGCCGTCGCTCCGCTCGCGGCGCACGGTCCAGGAGAAGCCGGCGCGCCGGTTCGCCGAGGTCGGCGCTTCCACCGACGGGCTCCGGCCCGACCATGCTCCCGCCCGGTCCGCCGTTGCCGGTTGACCGGGCGGTGACCACCGTCCCCTCGGGGGCACCGGGGGCGCACACCGCAGGGTGTGCGCCCGGGGCGTGCGTCACTCCGCTGCGACGGCCCGCAGCACGTCCAGGCGTGCCGCGCGCCGGGCCGGGCGCAGCCCCGCGAGGGCGCCGGCGGCGAGTCCCACGAGGGCCACGACGGCCAGTTGGGCGGGTGGCATCGCGAAGGCGAACGCACTGTCGCTCGCGCCGTCCGAGGCCCTGACGAGGACCCAGCCGAGGAATGCGCCGAGGGCGAGCCCGCCGGCCGTGCCGAAGGCGGCGACCAGGACCGACTCCCAGCGGACCATGGCCCGCAGTTGGGCGCGGGTCTGGCCGACGGCCCTGAGCAGGCCCAGTTCGCGGGTGCGTTCGTGGATGGCCAGGGTCAGCGTGTTGGCGATGCCCAGGAGCGCGATGAGCACCGCGAGGGCGAGCAGCGCGTAGACGAGGGTGAGCATCATGTCGATGCCGCCCGCCGAGGACTGCGCGTACGCGTCGCGGGTCTGGACCTCCGGGTTGCCGTAGGGTGCGGCGGCCTTCTCCACCGCCGCCGTGCCCGCGTCCGTGCTGACACCGTCCGCGAAGGTGACGGCGACGAGGGTGTCGGAGTCCTGGGTGCGGTGCGGGGCCCAGGCGGCGCGGGTGATCACGTAGTCCCCGGCGAGTTCGGACCGGCTGTAGACCGCGCGCACCGTGAAGGTCTCCTTCGTGCCGTCGGTGAAGGTGAGTTGCGCCGTGCCGCCGGTGGTGAGGTGCTGCCGGTCGGCCTCCTTCTCGGTGACGGCGATGCCGTCGGTGCCGAGTCGGCGCAGCGAACCGTCGACGGTGCCGAGGTCGAAGGTGCGGGCCAGGGCGACCGGGTCGGTGACCGTCAGGACCCGGCCCTCACCGTCGACTTCGGCGACGCCGCGGCCGAGTCCGACGGCGGTGTCCACCTCGGGCAGCTTCTGGATCGACCCGGCCAGCCTCGGGCTGAGTCCGCTGCCGCCCGCGCCGAACGAGGGGGCGCTGACGGCGACATCGCCCGCGAAGGACCGGGACACGGTCTGGTCCATGGTGGCCTTCAGTGAGGCCCCGAACACCGTGAACAGCGACACGACGGCCACGCCGATCATCAGGGCACTGGCGGTGGCGGCCGTGCGCTTGGGACTGCGCAGGGCGTTGCGCCGGGCGAGAGCACCCGTGACACCGCGCAACCGGGCGAGCGGGCCGCCGAGGACCCGTACGGCGGTGGACGAGGCGACCGGGCCGAGCACCACGAACGCGACCAGGGCCAGCACCGCGCCGGTTCCCGCCAGCCAGATCGACGGGGTCACGAGGACGCCGGCGAGTGAGCAGGCGAGGGCCAGGGCCACCAGCGCGGTGCCGGCGATCGCACGCGGGCGGGACGCGCCGGAGGTGTCCACGGCCGTCTCGCGCAGGGCGGCCAGGGGTGCGGTGCGGCCCGCGCGGACGGCGGGCAGCAGGGCGGAGCCCAGACAGACCACGATTCCGACGGCCAGGGGCAGCGCCATCGACAGGCCGGTGACCACCAGGTCGCCCTCGGGGAACGGGAAACCGATGGCCGGGAACAGCGCCTGGAGACCGGCCGCGATACCGATGCCGCCCGCGAGGCCCGCCAGGGACGCGGTCACGGCCACGGCGCCGGCTTCCACGAGGGCGGCGCCGGTGACCTGCCGGCGGGAGGCGCCCAGCGCCCGCAACAGGGCGTTCTCGCGCGTGCGTTGGGCGACGACGATCGCGAAGGTGTTGTGGATGGAGAAGGTCGCGACCAGCAGGGCGACGCCGGAGAACACCAGCAGGAAGAGCGTGAAGACGCTCAGGAACCGGCCGGAGATCATCTCGTTGTTCTCCTCGGCCGACTGCTGGCCGGTGATGGCCTCGACGTCCTGCGGCAGCACGGGCGTCAGCCGGTCGACGAGTTCCCGCTGGGGCACGCCGGGCCCGGCCCGCACCTGGATCGTCGCGGCCTCACCCGGCCGGGCGGTGAGGTACTTCTGCGCGTCGGTCATGGTCATCCCGGTGAAGGTCACCTGTGCCATGCCGTCCTCGCCGCCGAACGTGGCGAGTCCCACGATCGTCACCCGGACCGGGTCCGGGGTGCGCAGGGTCGTGGTGTCGCCGATGGTCAGGCCGCCCTTCTCGGCGGCGCCCCGGTTGACGACGACCTCACCGGACTTCCGGGGCGCGCGGCCCTCGGCGAGCCGGTACGGGTTGAGCTCCGGGTCGGTGATCCAGTTGCCGGCGAGGGTGGGCGGACCCTGGCCGCCGATCGGCTCGCCGTTCGCGCCGACGAGTTGGCCGGCGCCCTGGACGTTGGGCACGGCGGCGGCCACGCCGGGGACCTTCTCGACGGTCCTGGCCAGGTCGGTGGCGACCGGCTGCCGTACGCCCTGGCTCTCGCCGGGTGTGGTGATGGCGTCGGCACTGCGGACGACGGCGTCCGTGCCGCCGGCCGCGTCGCCGAACATCGAGTCGAAGCTCGCGCGCAGGGTGTCGCCCATGACGAGCGTCCCGGCCAGGAAGGCCACGCCGAGGAACACGGCGAGGAACGTCCCGGCGAAGCGCCGCCGGTGGGCGCGCAGGGAGGAGGCGCTCAGGCGTACGGAGGCGTTCATGAGGGCACCTCGAAGGCTTTCATCCGGTCCAGGACGCGGTCGGCGGTCGGGGACTCCATGCGGTCGACCAGGCGCCCGTCGGCGAGGAAGACGACCTCGTCGGCGTGGGCGGCGGCTACGGGGTCGTGGGTGACCATGACGACCGTGCGGGCGGTCTGCCGCACCGCGCGTCCGAGCAGCCCGAGCACCTCGGCGCCGGAGCGGGAGTCGAGGTTGCCGGTCGGCTCGTCGGCGAAGACGACCTCCGGCCGTCCGGCGAACGCCCGGGCCACGGCGACGCGTTGCTGCTGTCCTCCGGAGAGTTCGGCGGGCCGGTGGTGGAGCCGGTCGCGCAGTCCGACGACGTCGATCAGCGCGTCGATCCACTCCGGGTCGCCCCGCCCGCCCGCCAGGCCCAGGGGCAGGGTGATGTTCTCCGCGACGGTGAGCGTGGGCACCAGGTTGTACGCCTGGAACACGAAGCCCACGCGGTCGCGGCGCAGCAGGGTGAGCCGGCGGTCGTCGAGGCCGCCGAGGTCGGTGTCGCCGATCCGGGCGGCGCCGGAGGTGAGGGTGTCCAGGCCCGCCGCGCAGTGCATCAGGGTGGACTTGCCGGAGCCCGAGGGGCCCATGATCGCGGTGAAGCGGCCGGCCGGGAAGGTCACGGTCACGCCGTCGAGGGCGCGTACGGCGGTGTCGCCACCGCCGTACACCTTCACCGCGTCGACGACCCGGGCGGCCGGCGTCGTGGTCGTCGTGGCGGTCGTCGTGGTCATGCCGCGCCTCCCTTGCGGCCGAACTCCTCGTTCAGCACGGACAGTCGGCGCCAGTACTCGTCCTCGTCGATCTCGCCGGAGGCGAAGCGGCGGCCGAGTACGGCGAGGGGCGAGTCGCTCTCGACGGTGGGCCGCCCCCAGGGGCCGCCGCGGCGTCCGCGCCACACCGTGCGGCGCAGCAGTACGATGCCGCCGCCGATCACCAGGGCCCAGATCACCGGGAAGAGCAGGATCCACGGGCCGGGCCCGCCGCCGTCGCCGAAGTTCGCCAGGGTCTGCATGTCGTCCAACTCCTCGATCGCTTCGTGTGCGGTGTCGCTTTCGAGAGTCGTCCGGCGAGGGGTCCCCGGTCGTCGTACGGCCAGCGGCACTGTGCGTACCCCGCGGGGAGTAGACGGGCGGGGCTCTTCTGCTCCCCGCACGCTCGACTTCTGTAACTACTGGTATGTACAGTAGCGCCATGAGCACCCCGGAACGGCTGATCGAGTCCACCCGCGAGCTGCTGTGGGAGCGCGGCTACACGGGCACCAGCCCCAAGGCGATCCTGGAGCGCGCGGACGCCGGGCAGGGCAGCATGTACCACCACTTCAAGGGCAAGCCCGATCTCGCCCTGGCCGCGATCCGGCGGACCGCCGAGGAGATGCGTGCTACGGCCGCGGGAGTACTCGACGGCCCGGGCACGCCCTACGAGCGCATCGAGGCGTATCTGCTGCGTGAGCGGGACGTGCTGCGGGGCTGCCCGGTCGGCCGGCTGACGATGGACCCGGACGTGATCGCGAGCCCCGATCTGCGCGCGCCGGTGGACGAGACGCTCGACTGGCTGCGCGGGCGGATCGCCGGGATCGTCGAAGAAGGCAAGGCGCAGGGCCGGTTCGCGCCAAGCCTGGACGCCGGGGAGATCGCGGCGGCGGTCGTCGCGACCGTCCAGGGCGGTTACGTCCTCGCCCGCGCCTCCGGCTCCCCCGCCGTGTTCGACGCGGGGGTCCGGGGGCTGCTCTCCCTGCTGGCACCCCGGACCTCTTGAGGAGACCTCCATGCACGCCATGCAGTACGAGATCACCCTGCCCGCCGGGTACGACATGGGCATCGTCCGCGACCGCGTCGCCGGCCGGGGGCATCTGCTCGACGGCTGGGAGGGGCTCGGCCTCAAGGCCTATCTGATCCGCGAGCGCGGCCTGCGCGGCTCGCCGGTCAACGCCTACGCCCCCTTCTACCTCTGGAACACGGTCGACGGGATGAACTCCTTCCTGTGGGGCGGCGGGTTCCAGGGAGTCAGCGACGACTTCGGGCGGCCCTCGGCACGCCAGTGGACGGGCCTCGCGTACGAGGAAGGCGACGGCTCGCACGCGCGGTTCGCGGTACGGCACCGCCAACCCGTTGCGGACCGCGCGCCGTTGGCCGCATCCGTGGAGGACGCGGTGGGCGAGGCCCGGCGGCTGGCGGCGGAGGAAGGGGCCCTGTGCGCCGCCGCGGCCGTCGACACGAGCCGCTGGGAGCTGGTGCACTTCAGCCTCTGGGAGCATGACTCGCCCAAGGCGGACGGCGAGGTGTTCGAGGTGCTGCACCTGTCCGCGCCGGGCCGGGACCGGCTGGCCCGGGGACGCCGGTGGTGAGCGCGGTCCGCACGGTGCTGGGGGACGTGCCTCCCGCCGACCTGGGCGTGTGCGACGCCCACGACCATCTCTTCTTCGGCAGTCCCCGGCTGCCCGGCCAGGAGCTGCGCAGCGTGGCGGCGGCGCGGGCGGAGCTGGTGGCGTTCCGGGAGCGGGGCGGTGGGGCCGTCGTGCAGTGGACGCCGTACGGGCTCGGGCGGCGGGCCGCCGATCTGCCGCCGCTGTCCCGGGAGACGGGCGTGCACGTGGTGGCCGCGACCGGTCTGCACCAGGCCGTGCACTACGACGAGGGCACGCTCGCCGGGCTGCGGAGCCGGCTCGCCGAGGTCTTCGTCTCGGAACTCACCGTGGGCATCGGGACGTCGGGGGTGCGGGCGGGGCTCGTCAAGGTCGCGGGCGGCTTCCACGCGCTGGACGCGCACGCCCGCTGGACCATGACGGCGGCGGCCGAGGCGCATCACGCCACGGGCGCGACGATCACCGTGCACCTGGAGATGGGCACCGGCGCGCTGGACGTACTGGACCTGCTGTGCGGGGAGTTGGGGGTGCCGCCGCACCGCGTGGTGCTCGGGCATCTCAACCGCTCCCCCGACCTCGTGGTGCACCGGCAGGCAGCCGAGTCCGGCTGCTATCTGGCCTTCGACGGGCCCTCCCTCACCCACCACGCCACGGACTGGCGGATGCCGGAAGCCGTACGGGCCCTCGCCGACGCCGGGTTCGGCGACCGGGTGCTGCTGGGCGCGGACACCACCACGGCCGCCGCCCGCTCGGTGGACGGCGGCCCCGGGATGCCCTACCTGCTGCGCCGGGTGCGGCCCCGGCTCGTGCACGCCGTGGGCGAGGAGCTGGTCGAGCGCATCCTCACGGAGAACCCGGGCCGGGCGTTCGGGACCGAGTGGCGCTGACCGGCCCGGTCAACGGGTCAGCCGCCGGCCTGGTCGCTGTCCTTCAAGGAGCCCCAGCCGTGCCAGCGGTCGACCTCGATCCAGGCACTGACCCGACGGCGCTCGCGCTCCGGGTAGGGCTTGCCGGTGTAGTGCCGGGCGAGGAGGTCGATGTCGGCCAGGTCCTCGTCGTCGTACATCTCGGTGACGCGACCGATGAGGGTGACGTGGGTGTACCAGTTGTCGCCGGCGAGGACGGTGAGGGTGACGCGCGGGTCGCGGCGCAGGTGCTTCAGCCGTACCCGGCCCTCGTCGAGGTTGATCAGGACACGGCCGTCCTGCCACGCGTACCAGGTGGCGGTGGAGACGGGTGCGCCGTCGGAGCGCAGGGTGGCCATGACGCACGGGTTGGGCCGGCTCAGCAGGTCGTCGGCCTCGGGCGGCAGCGGCGGCTTGGACATGGGGGAACCTCCTAGGAGTCGGTCTTCTCGTCGAAGCTGGCGAAGTAGGCCGCGACCATGTCCTCGTCGGCGTGGCCCTGGGCGGCGGCACGCTCCATGCGGGCGGCGGCCGCTTCGGCGACGTCCAGGCGGACACCGTGTGCGGTGCCGGCCTGGACGATCAGCCGGGCGTCCTTGGCGGCGGTGCTCACGGCGAACTGGGGCGGCGTGAGCTGGTCTTCGAGGACGAGGTCGGACTTGGCGCGCAGATAGCCCATGTCGAGCGGGCCCCCGGCGACGAGGTCGAAGAACCCGTGCGGATCGACGCCGAGGGCCTTGGCCAGGGCGAGGGCCTCACCTGCGGCGGCGGTGACGGCGAGGACCCAGCTATTGGCGACGAGCTTCAGCCGCGTGGCACCGCCCTGCGCCCCGTCCTCGCCGCTCCACACGGTGCGGGCGCCGACGGCGTCGAAGACCGGCGTCACCTTCTCGCGCCCCTCGGCGGGGCCGGCCGCGAGCACGGTCAGCTTCCCCGCCTCGGCGGGCTGGCGGGTGCCCAGGACGGGGGCGTCGTAGAAGACCAGGCCGTGCTCGCGGGCGAAGGCGGCCAGCTCGGCGACGCCCTCGACGCCCGCGGTGGTGGACTGCACCCAGGCGGTGCCGGGGCGCAGGGCGGGGGCGGCCTCGCGCATCGTGTCCAGCGCGGCGGAACCGTCGTAGAGGATGGTCAGGACGACATCGGCGTCCTGGACGGCCCGCGCGGGGGTGTCGGCGATCCGCACGCCCTCGGCGGCCAGCGGCTCGGCCTTGGCCCGGGTGCGGTTCCAGGCGTGGACGGTGTGTCCGGCCCGGGCGAGGTTGCGGGCCATCGCGGCGCCCATGATGCCGGTGCCCAGGACGCTCACGGTGAGTTTGTCGGTCATTGCGTCAACTTCCTCGGTGGTGCGGTGCGGACGGACTGCCTGCGACCCCAGCCTGCCCGCTCAGCGGCGCGCCTTCCCGGAAGCGGCGCGGCCAAGCCTGATACCGGTGGGGTCAGTCTCGCCGGATCACGGCCCGTGTCCGCTCACCCCTGCGCGGTCAGCGCTCCCAACGGGTCGTCCAGGACCGGCTGCCAGGCCAGTTCCGCCGCGCCGACCAGGCTGTTGTGGTCGAGGGTGCAGGGCAGGATGGGGACGCCGCCGCTCTGGCCCCACAGGCTGCGGTCTGCCACGACCGCGCGCAGCCGGCCGGGGTCGGCGTCGAGGAGGGTGCGGTGCAGCCCGCCGAGGACGATGCGGTCCGGGTTGAGGATGTTGACCAGGCCGGCGAGGCCCAGGCCGAGGCGGTCGATGAGGGCCTCGGCGGCGGTGCGGACATCCGGGTCGTCGTAGTGGTGGCGGATCAGGTCGATGGACTGCTGGAGCAGGGACACCTCGGGGCCCGGGTCGCGTCCGGCCTCCGTGAGGAAGGCCAACGGGTCGGTCTCCACGTCGAGGCAGCCGCGGCTGCCGCAGTGGCAGGGCCGGCCCTCGGGGTGCACGGTGAGATGCCCGACCTCCAGCGCGAGGCCCGAACTGCCCCGGTGCAGGCGCCCGTCGAGGACGAGCGCGCCGCCGACGCCGCGGTGGCCGGTGGCCACGCACAGCAGGTCGCGGGAGCCGCGGCCGGCGCCGTGCCGGTGCTCGGCGAGCGCGGCGAGGTTGACGTCGTTCGCGGCGAACGCGGGCCCGTCGAGGCCGGCCGCGCGTACCTGCTCGGCGAAGATGTCCCGGACGGGCGCGCCCGCGGGCCAGGCCAGGTGGAGGGGGTTCAGGGCCAGCCCCTCGGGTTCGGCGACGGCGGAGGGCACGGCGAGACCCGCGCCCACGCACCGCAGTCCGGTCTCGCGCAGCAGCTCGGCGCCGGCCGTGACGACGGAGGCCAGCACCTTGGCCGGGTCGGCGTCGACGACCTCACAGCCGGGCGCGGTGGCGACGATCCTGCCGCCCAGTCCGACCAGCGCCGCCCGGAAACCGTCGGCGTGCACCTGCGCGGCGAGCGCGACGGGCCCGTCGTCGGCGACGGCCAGCTTGTGGGAGGGCCTGCCCTGCGAACCGGCCGCCGCGCCGGGCCGGGCGTCGACCCGGATCAGCCCGAGTGCCTCCAGCTCGGCGGCGACCGCACCGGCCGTCGCCCGTGTCACCCCGAGCTCGGCGGTGAGCACGGCCCGGGTCGGCGCGCGTCCGGTGTGCACGAGTTCCAGTGCGGGCCCGAGTGCTCCGCGCCCCCGGTCCAGCCGCGCTCTCGGAGTGCTCCCGTTCCCCGCCTGCCGGGGGGCCGCCTTCCCGCTCATGAGGGCGAGTCTCCCATGATCCGCCGGGATGGTGGCCGAGCCTGCCTGCCGGGTGGCGGGAAGCGGCGGCGATGCGTGCGGCCGGGCATCACAGGCCGCTGACCCGAAGGGTGATGTTGAGCCGGCCCGTCAGGCCCAGTGGGGGCGGTGCCGTGCCCGCGTGGACGCGTGGGACCCCGTGGTAGGCCAGGCGGGACGGGCCGCCGAAGACGAACAGGTCGCCGCTGCGCAGCTCGACGTCGGTGTAGGGCCGGGTGCGCGTCTCGGTGGTGCCGAAGCGGAAGACGCAGGTGTCGCCGAGACTCAGCGACACCACCGGCGCGTCGGACTTCTCGTCGCTGTCGCGGTGCATGCCCATGCGGGCGTCGGCGTCATAGAAGTTGATCAGTGCGATGTCGTAGTCCGGCGCGGGCCCGCCGAGGGTGTCGCGGACCGCCCGGCGGCCCAGTTCGCCGAGCCACCTCGGGAACGGCTTGACCGGGGCGCCGTCCCCGTCGGCGACGGTGCGGGCGTAGGCGTACGGGTACCAGTGCCAGCCGAGGCTGACCTGCCGGGCGGTCATGGTGCCGCCGCCGGGTGTGCGGACCGTGCGCAGCCCCGCGGGCGGCCGGGCCCAGTCGCGGCAGGCGTCGAGCAACGCGCGCTGTTGTGCGGCGTCCAGCCAGTCGGGCAGGTGCACGGCGCCGGGCGCGACCTGCGTACGGGTCCTGGGGAACAGCTCGGCGTCCATGCCTTCCATGGTGCCCGACACGTCCTGAGCTGGGGCTCGGCTAGCCTGGTCGCACGATGAACGACCGTATGACGACGCCGTGGGGCGAGCCGGCGCTGACCCGTTTCCCCGAGGACCCGCGCGACAGGCTGCGCGCCTGGGACGCCTCGGACGAGTACCTGCTGAGGCACCTGGCCGAGGAGCGGGTGCCGCTGGACGGCTCGGTCGTGGTCGTCGGGGACCGGTGGGGCGCGCTGGTCACGGCGCTCGCCGGGCACCGGCCCGTGCAGATCACCGACTCCCACCTCGCGCAGGAGGCGACCCGGGCCAACCTCGCGCGGGCCGGCGTCGAGCCGGGTGCGGTGCGGCTGCTCACCACGCAGGATCCGCCGCCGGAGCGGATCGACGTGCTGCTGGTGCGGGTGCCGAAGAGCCTGGCGCTGCTGGAGGACCAGTTGCTGCGCCTGGCTCCGGCCGTGCACGCGGGGACGGTCGTCGTCGGCACGGGCATGGTGAAGGAGATCCACACCTCGACGCTGACGTTGTTCGAGCGGATCCTCGGCCCGACCCGCACCTCGCTCGCCGAGAAGAAGGCCCGGCTGATCTTCTGCGCGCCGGATCCCGCCCTGGAGCGGCCCGGCAATCCGTGGCCGTACGTCTACACGCTGCCGGACGGCATCGGTCCCGCCGCGGGAGGCACGGTCGTCAATCACGCCGGGGTCTTCTGCGCCGACCGGCTCGACATCGGGACGCGGTTCTTCCTTCACCATCTGCCCGAGGGGCGGGGCCGCCGGGTGGTGGACCTGGGGTGCGGCAACGGCGTGGTGGGCACCTCGGTGGCGCTGGCCGACCCGGACGCCGAGGTGCTGTTCGTGGACGAGTCCTTCCAGGCCGTGGCCTCGGCGGAGGCGACGTACAAGGCGAACGGCGTGCCCGGGCATGCCGAGTTCCGGGTCGGTGACGGGCTGGCGGGTGTGCCGTCCGGCAGTGTCGACCTGGTCCTGAACAACCCGCCGTTCCACTCCCACCAGGCGACGACGGACGCCACGGCCTGGCGGATGTTCACCGGGGCGCGGCGCGCGCTGCGGCCGGGCGGGGAGCTGTGGGTGATCGGCAACCGGCACCTGGGCTACCACGTCAAGCTGCGGAAGCTGTTCGGCAACAGCCGGCTCGTCGCGAGCGACCCGAAGTTCGTGGTGCTGAAGGCCGTCAAGCGGTAGCGGCGCCGAGGGTCTGGAGGGTCCTCGCCACCGCCCGTGTCATCGACTGCCGCGCGAGGGTCAGGTAGCTGCGCGGGTCGACCGCCTCGGGCCGCTCGGCGAGGAACTCCCGGATCGCACCGGTCAGCGCGATGTTCAGAGCCGTTCCGATGTTGACCTTGGTGATGCCGCCCGCGACCGCCGCCGTAAGTTCGTCGTCCGGGACGCCGGAGGAGCCGTGCAGGACGAGCGGGACGTCCAGTGCGGCCGACAGGCGCCCCAGCAGGGCGTGGTCGAGGGCCGCCGTGCGGGTGGTCATGGCGTGGGAGCTGCCGATGGCGACGGCCAGGGCGTCCACACCCGAGTCGGCAACGAAGACCCGCGCCTCGTCGGGGTCGGTGCGGGCGCCGGGGGCGTGCGCGTCCAGCGGGGGTCTGCCGTTCTTGCCGCCGATCTGGCCCAGCTCGGCCTCGATCCAGAGCCCTTGGGCGTGCGCCCGGTCGACCGCCGCCCGGGTCGCGGCGAGGTTCTCCGCGTAGGGGAGCCGGGCCGCGTCGTACATGACGGAGCTGAAGCCGGCGTCCGCGGCCTGATGCAGCAGGGTGTCGCTCTGCACGTGATCGAGGTGCAACGCGACCGGGACGGCGGCGTGTTCGGCGGCTGCGACGGCCGCGCGGGCGAGCGGGAGCAACTGTCCGCCGCGGAACTTGACCGCGTTCTCGCTGACCTGGAGGACGACGGGGGCGCGCACCTGCTCGGCCCCCGCGATGACGGCCTCGACGTGCTCCAGGGTGATGACGTTGAAGGAGGCGACGGCCGAGCGGGCGGCTGCGGCGGCGGTGACGAGGTCGCCGGTGGTGGTGAGGGGCACGGGGTCTCCAGGGTCAGGGTTCGAGGATCACCGAGCGCGTCAGGTGGCGCGGGGTGTCGGGGTCCAGCCCTCGGGAGGCGGCGAGGGCGACCGCGAGCCGGTGGACGCGGACGAGTTCGGCGAGCGGGTCCAGGACTCCGGCGATCCACAACGCGCCGGTGCCGCGCACCTGTTCGGCGAGACCGTCCGGTGCGTCGCCCAGCATCCAGGTGGCCGTGCCCGCGGTGCTGACGCTGATGGGACCGTGCCGGTACTCCATCGCGGGGTAGGACTCCGCCCAGGCCAGGGCGGCCTCGCGCATCTTCAGCCCGGCCTCGTCGGCCAGTCCGACGGTCCAGCCGCGCCCCAGGAAGGTGAACTGCCCGCACTCCACGATGCCTTCGGGCAGCGGCTCGGCCAGGGCGGTGCGCGCGTCGGTGACGGCGGTGTCGGGGTGGAGGCCGAGGTGGGCGCGGAGCAGGGTGAGGGCCGTGGTCGCGAACCGGGTCTGAACGACGGAGCGTTCGTCCGCGAAGTCCAGGACGGCGAGGGCGTCGGCGGCCGCCTTGACCGGCGTGTCCGGGTCGGCGGTGATCGCGGTGGTGGGGGTGCCGCCCTTCAAGCGGTCCAGCAGGTCCAGGACTTCGGTCGTGGTGCCGGAGCGGGTGAGGGCGACCACCCGGTCGTAGCCGCGGCCGTGGGGGAACTCCGAGGCGGCGAAGGCGTCGGTCTCGCCCTGGCCCGCACCCTCACGCAGGGCGGCGGCGGCCCGCGCCATGAAGTACGAGGTGCCGCAGCCGACGATCGCGACCCGCTCCCTGGGCGCCGGCAGCACCTCCACGAACCGGGGCGCCTCCGACGCGGCGCGCGCCCAGCACTCGGGCTGGCTGGTCAGCTCATCCTCGACATGCGTCATACCGCACCCTCCGCTCTGCTTGTTCCTGCAAGATATCGCCAGCTTTCGAGCATCATCAAGCATTCGGGCGGGATCGGGTGCGCTAAAGTCGCCGGAGATCGATACATGGAGGTGCGGATGTCGCGCGACGCCCGCTGGAAAGCGCTGCTGGAACTGCTCGTGGAGCGCGGCCGGCTGGACGTCGAGGACGCGGCGGCGGAGCTCGGGGTGTCGGCGGCGACGATCCGCCGTGACTTCGACGGGCTCGCCGAGCAGCAGATGCTCGTGCGCACCCGGGGCGGGGCGGTCGTGCACGGCGTGTCGTACGAGCTGCCGCTGCGCTACAAGACGGCCCGCCGCGCCTCCGAGAAGCAGCGCATCGCCAAGGCGGTGGCCGATCTGGTCGCGCCGGGCGAGGCGGTCGGGCTCACCGGGGGGACCACCACGACCGAGGTGGCCCGGGCCCTGGCCGTGCGCGGGGATCTGACGTCCGGGTCGCCCGCGCTGACCGTGGTGACGAACGCGCTGAACATCGCGGGTGAGCTGGTCGTGCGGCCCCAGTTCAAGATCGTGCTGACCGGCGGAGTGGCCCGGCCCCAGTCGTACGAGCTGGTGGGGCCGCTCGCGGACGGGGTGCTCGGGCAGATCACGGTCGATGTGGCGGTGCTCGGCGTGGTCGCCTTCGACGTGACGCACGGCGCCGCGGCGCACGACGAGGCGGAGGCCGCGATCAACCGGCTGCTGTGCGAGCGTGCGGAGCGGGTGGTGGTGGCAGCGGACTCCAGCAAGCTGGGGCAGCGGGCGTTCGCCTGGATCTGCGCGGCCGAGGCGGTGGACACGCTGGTCACGGACACGGCGGCCGACGCGGGAGCGGTGCGGCGCTTCGAGGAAGCCGGGCTGCGGGTCATCACGGTCTGACGGTGACTCCATGGCGGAGACCGTCCGGCGGCGGTCGTGCGGCAGCGGCGGTCTGACAGCGGCCGTCGACAGCAGTCGTCCGACGGCAGGCGTCCGACGGCAGGCGTCCGACGGCGGCCGTCCGTCGGCGCCTCTAGGCTGGGGCTGAGGCGCCTACCGGGCAGGGAGGCCGTCATGGGCGAAGCCGCACAGGACCGGGGCACACCGGGCGGCCGGCGCTATGTGCCGATCGCCGAGCACGGGCTGATCGGCGATCTGCGCAGTGTGGCCCTGGTGGGGACCGACGGCACCATCGACTGGTACTGCTGCCCGGCCTTCGACGCGCCGAGCGTGTTCGCGTCGGTCCTGGACGCGGAGCGCGGCGGCTGTTTCGAACTGGCGGCGTCGGTGCCGGCCCGGACCAAGCAGTTCTACTTCCCTGACACCAACGTGCTGATCACCCGCTTCTTCACCGAGGACGGGGTCGGCGAGGTGCAGGACTTCATGCCGGTCGGCGGTGGGCCGGCCGAGGCCGAGCGGCACCGGCTGATCCGGCGGGTGGTGTGCGTACGCGGCTCGATCCCGTTCCGCACGCGTGTGGCGCCCCGGTTCGACTACGGCTCCCTGCCGCACACCGTCCAGCTGACCGGCGACACCGCGGTGTTCGAGGCGACGGGGCTCGCGCTGGCGCTGACCGCGACCGTGCCGCTGGAGGCCGACGGGGCCGACGTGCGCGGCGACTTCAAACTCTCCGAGGGCGAGACGGCGGTCTTCGCGCTGGACAAGGTCGGCGGCGAGGTGACGCCCCGCCGGTGTGCGCGCACGGAGGCCGAGGAGCAGTTCGCGGCGACGGTGGCGTACTGGCGGCGCTGGCTGTCGGCGTCCCGGTACAAGGGCCGCTGGCGGGAGATGGTGCACCGGTCGGCCCTGACGCTGAAGCTGCTCACCTACGCGCCGACCGGGGCGATCGTGGCCGCGCCGACGACGAGCCTGCCCGAGGAACTGGGCGGCGAGCGCAACTGGGACTACCGGTATGTCTGGGTGCGCGACGCGGCGTTCTGCGTCTACGCCCTGCTGCGGCTGGGCTTCACCGGCGAGGCCGAGGCCTTCATGGACTTCGTGACCCGGCACATCAGCCCGGGCGACGGCAAGACCTCCGGCCCGCTGCAGATCATGTACGGCATCGACGGCCGCACCGAGCTGCCCGAGCGCACCCTCGACCATCTGGAGGGCCACCACGGATCGGCGCCGGTACGGGTCGGCAACGCGGCGGCCGACCAGCTCCAGCTCGACATCTACGGCGCGCTGATCGACTCGATCTACCTCTACGACAAGTGGGCCAAGCCCATCTCCAGCGGCCAGTGGGACGACGTGTGCGCGCTGGTGGACTGGGTGTGCGCGCACTGGGACCAGCCCGACGAGGGGATCTGGGAGACACGGGGCGGGCGCAGGAACTTCCTGTACTCACGGCTGATGTGCTGGGTGGCGATCGAGCGGGCCATCCGGATGGCCAACCGGCGCGGCCTGCCCGCCGACCTGCCGCGCTGGCGGGAGTGCCGCGACACGATCTACCGGCGGATCATGAGCCGGGGCTGGTGCGAGGAGCGCGGGGCGTTCGTCCAGCACGAGGACGGTGACGTGCTGGACGCGGCGGTGCTGATGATGCCGCTGACGAAGTTCATCGCCCCCACCGATCCCAAGTGGCTGTCGACGCTGGACGCGCTCACCGAGGAGCTGGTGTCCGACTCGCTGGTCTACCGCTACGACACCCGGTCCAGCCCCGACGGGCTGCGCGGCGACGAGGGCACGTTCTCCATCTGCTCGTTCTGGTACGTCGAGGCGATGGTGCACGCGGGCCGGATTGACGAGGCGCGTCTGGCCTTCGAGAAGATGCTGACCTACGCCAACCACCTGGGTCTGTACGCCGAGGAGATCAGCCACACCGGGGAGCAGCAGGGCAACTTCCCGCAGGCGTTCACGCATCTCGCGCTGATCAGCGCGGCGTTCAACCTGGACCGGGCGCTCGGCTGACGCTCAGTGCCCGTGGCCGTCCTCCGCATGCCCCTCGGGGGTACCGGAGCCGGCCGCCGCTCCCCCGGCGCGGACGGTGAACGCCGCCGTGTGGACCTTGCCGTCGTGCTTGAAGTCGAGGAACATGCGATAGGCGCCGGAGCTGGGGGCGGCGGCCGTGAACGAGATGTCCGGTCCCGGCTTGGTCGTGCCGTCGCCGGGTTCGCCGTTCGGGTGGACGTGCAGGTAGGCGAGGTCGCCGGAGCGCAGGGCGACCAGGTGGCCGTAGGCGCCGAGGTAGGGCTGGAGGTCGGTGACGGGCCTGCCGTCGCGGGAGACCTTCAGTTTCAGTTCGCTCGCCTTGCCCGGGTGCGGGGCGCCGGACAGCTTCACCTCGTAGCCGTCGACGCGGGCCGTGGCGCTCGCGGGCGGCAGGGGCCGGGCCTCGTACGGGCCGGAGGCGGCGAGGTCCGCGCCGAGGGTGAGGTTCTCGGCGTTCTTCCCGGCGGGGGTGAAGTCGGCGAAGACGCGGTAGTCACCCGCGCGGGGCAGGTCCACGGGGGTGCTCCAGGTGCCGTCGGCGGCGCGGGTGGGGTGCAGGTGGCGGTAGGTGACCAGGTCGCGTGAGGCCACGATGAGGTGCAGCTCCTTGTCGTGCTCGCGCTGGTAGGCCGTGACCGCTCGGCCGTCGGCGCCCCGGACGGTGAAGCGCAGGTCGGCCTGCTTGCCCGCGGTGACGCGCGGGGTGTCGAGGTCGAGCGTGTAGCCGCCCTCGGAGACCTGCAGCCCGCCGGCGGGGGGCGTGTCGTGCCCGCCGTGACCGCCGCCTTCCGCCCGCTCCCGCGTGGGCGGGGTGTGTTCGTCCTCGTGTTTCGGGGGGCTGTCGGCGACGACGGGGTCGATGCCCTGGCCGACGCCGTAGGCCGCGCCGAAGGTCGCTGCCAGTGCGGCGGCGAAGGTGGTGATCCTGAGTCCGGTGTTCATGGCCGTCGGCTCCTTCAGATACCGGCTCCCCGCTCCAATGCGGGGCCTCCATAAAGCTCACCATACCCCTGGGGGGTATCGAGTCAAAGTTGATTCGGCGCTTGCATCGTATACCCCTCAGGGGTATACCTGAAGTCGGTGCGGGAATACCCCCGCCCCGTATGCACCGCATCTGCCGAACCGCCCCGAGGAGGCACCCGATGCCCGCCACCACCTACGCCGTCTCCGGAATGTCCTGCGGCCACTGCAAGGCGACGCTGACCAAGGTCATCGGCGAGCTGACCGGCGTCAGCGGTGTCGAGGTCGACCTCGACAGCGGTCACATCACCGTCACCGGTGCCGCCGAGCCCGACGACGACGTGATCGCGGAGGTCGTCGACGAGGCCGGCTACGAGCTGACCGGGAGGGTCTGAGCCATGAGCACCGGTACATCGCCCGGCACCGACACCGAGGTGGAGCTCGCCATCGGCGGCATGACCTGCGCCTCCTGCGCCGCACGCATCGAGAAGAAGCTCAACCGCATGGACGGGGTCACCGCCACCGTCAACTACGCCACCGAGAAGGCCAGGATCAGCCACTCCGGGGGCGTCTCCGTCGGTGATCTCATCGCCACCGTCGAGGCCACCGGGTACACCGCGCAGGAACCCACTCCCCCCGCCGAGAAGACCGTCCCGCCCGAGGAGCCGGACGAACTGCGGCCGCTGCGCGAGCGGTTGATCACGGCGGTGGTGCTGTCGGTTCCCGTCGTCGCCATGGCGATGGTCCCGGCGCTTCAGTTCGAGTACTGGCAGTGGCTGTCGCTCACCCTGGCGGCCCCCGTCGTGACCTACGCGGCCTGGCCCTTCCACAAGGCGGCGTTCACCAACGCACGGCATGGCGCCGCCACCATGGACACGCTGATCTCGGTGGGCACCTCGGCCGCGTTCCTGTGGTCGCTGTGGGCGCTGTTCCTCGGCACCGCGGGCACACCGGGCATGACCCACCCCTTCGAGCTGACCATCGAGCGCACGGACGGCGCCGGGAACATCTATCTGGAGGCGGCCGCGGGCGTGACCGCCTTCATCCTGGCCGGGCGGTACTTCGAGGCCCGCGCCAAGCGCAAGGCGGGCGCCGCGCTGCGGGCGCTGCTGGAACTGGGCGCCAAGGACGTCACCGTGCTGCGGGCCGACGGCCGTGAGCAGACCGTCCCCGTTGGGGAGTTGAGGGCCGGAGACCGCTTCCTGGTCCGCCCCGGAGAGAAGATCGCGACGGACGGGACGGTCGAGGAGGGTTCCTCCGCCGTGGACGCCTCGATGCTCACCGGGGAGTCCGTCCCGGTGGAGGTGGGCGCGGGCGACCCGGTCACCGGGGCCACGATCAACGCCGGCGGGCGGCTCGTCGTGCGGGCGACACGGGTGGGCTCAGAGACCCAACTTGCCCGGATGGCCCGGCTGGTGGAGGACGCGCAGAACGGCAAGGCCGCCGCGCAGCGGCTCGCGGACCGGATCTCCGCCGTGTTCGTGCCGGTGGTGATCGCCCTGGCGCTCGGCACGCTTGGCTTCTGGCTGGGCAACGGCGCCGGGCTGACGGCCGCCTTCACCGCCGCGGTCGCCGTCCTCGTCATCGCCTGCCCGTGCGCCCTGGGGCTGGCGACACCGACCGCGCTGATGGTGGGCACCGGGCGGGGCGCCCAGCTCGGCATCCTCATCAAGGGCCCCGAGGTCCTGGAGTCCACGCGCCGGGTCGACACCGTCGTCCTCGACAAGACCGGCACCGTCACCACCGGCCGTATGACGCTGCTGGCCGTGCACACCGCCGAGGGCACGGACGAGACCGACGTGCTGCGGCTGGCCGGGGCGCTGGAGCACTCCTCCGAGCACCCGATCGCCCGGGCCGTCGCCGACGGGGCGCTGGAGAAGCTGGGCGCGCTGCCCACGCCCGAGGACTTCGCCAACGTGCCCGGACTCGGCGTCCAGGGCGTCGTCGAGGGCCATGCGGTGCTCGTCGGCCGGGAGCGGCTGCTGGCCGACTGGGCGATGCGGCTTCCCGGGGGCCTGGCCGGGGCGAGGGCGGCGGCCGAGGACGCCGGGCGCACGGCCGTCGCGGTCGCGTGGGACGGCGAGGCGCGCGCGGTGCTGGAGGTGGCCGACGCGGTGAAGGACACCAGCGCGGAGGCGGTCCGGCGGCTGCGGGCCCTCGGCCTCACGCCGATCCTGCTGACCGGCGACAACGAGGCGGTGGCCCGGTCCGTCGCCCGCGAGGTGGGCATCGACGAGGTCATCGCCGAGGTGCTCCCGCAGGACAAGGTCGACGTCGTCAAGCGACTCCAGGCCGAGGGCCGGTCGGTGGCGATGGTCGGTGACGGTGTCAACGACGCCGCGGCCCTCGCCCAAGCCGATCTGGGCCTGGCCATGGGCACCGGCACGGACGCCGCCATCGAGGCCGGTGATCTGACGCTCGTGCGCGGCGATCTGCGGGCCGCGGCGGACGCCATCCGGCTCGCCCGCCGCACGCTCGGCACCATCCGCTCGAACCTCTTCTGGGCCTTCGCCTACAACGTGGCGGCCCTGCCGCTGGCCGCCTCCGGCCTGCTCACCCCGATGATCGCCGGGGCGGCGATGGCCTTCTCTTCGGTCTTCGTGGTCGGCAACTCGCTGCGGCTGCGCACCTTCCGGGCCGCCGGCTGAGGCGCCGGCGGATCAGCGGCGGCGCCACACCAGCGTGTAGCGCCAGAACAGCCGGCGCCGCAGGCGCACGCCGGGGAGGACGGCCCGGGCCTCGCGCGCGATCTCGGTGAAGGTCAGGTCCGCAGGACGGGTGCGGGCCGTCATCGAGACCGGGCGCGGGGCCGTACGGCCCCGGTTCTTCAGCAACGCCATGACGATGTTGAGCGGGATCGACGCGACGCCGAGCAGGTGGTCGACGGGCGTCCGCTCCCGGGCCACACCGACGATCACCAGGGTGCCGCCGGGGGCCAGACGGTCGCGGAAGGTCTCGAGGGCCCGCGTGAACGGCAGATGGTGGACGACGGCGACACAGGTGATGACGTCATACGACCGATCACCGAGCCCGGTCAGCGCGTCGACCGCCGCGTACGTCACCGGGGCCGCCGCGGGCGTCAGCTGCCGCGCCCGGGCCGTGATCTCCGGGTCGGCGTCGATGCCGTGCACGCGCTCCGCCCGGCGGGCCAGCAGGCGGGCCAGGTCTCCGCTGCCGCATCCCACGTCCAGGGCACTGCCCACCCGCTCGGGGAGTCGCCGCAGGATCCAGCGGTGGAAATGGGCGTTGTGGTCCCAGGGGCGGGCGGCGTGGAAACGGTCCAGTGCGCGCAGGGCGCGGTGCGTCAGGAGTGGCATGCGGTCAGTGTCCCGGCTCACCGGGGTGGGCGTCCGCCGTCCGGGCACCCGGGAGGTACCGGCTCGCAGGGGCGCCGAGCGTGCGCCGGGTGTGAGCCGGTACCTTGCTGGGGAAGGCCACTGCGGGGAGAAGCACATGACCGATCCGAGGACCACGAACGCGGACGCCCCCCGTCCGCTCCAGAACACCCGGGACTCCGCGACTGGACCCGGCCGGCTCCTGGGCGCCGTGTTCGGCGATCTCAGGGCCGTGGACGGCGCCCTGTACGCGGCGGTGGCCGCCACCCCCACGCCGACCCTGGACCGCACGCTGCGCCGCCTGTCGCACGCGGCCGACCACTCCAAGATCTCCTTCGCCATCGCCGCCGCACTGGCCCTGGCCGGCAAGCGGCCGCGCAAGGCCGCCCTCGCCGGTGTCGGCGCGATCGCCGTGGCGTCGGCCTCCGCCAACCTCCTCGGCAAGCGGCTGGTGCGCCGGGCGCGGCCGGACCGGGAGGCCGCCCGGGTGACGGTGGACCGACACGTCAAGATGCCGACCTCGGCGTCGTTCCCGTCCGGGCACACCGCGTCGGCGGTCGCGTTCGCCACGGCCGTCGGCGTGGTGCTGCCCCCGGCGGCGGTCCCGCTCGGGGCGCTGGCCGGCGCCGTCGGCTACTCGCGCGTCCACACGGGCGTGCACTACCCGGGCGACGTGGCGGCGGGCGCGGTCCTCGGCATCGCGAGCGCGGCAGCGGCCCTGGCGGCAGCGGCGGCCACACCCTCGGCGCGGACGCAGGCTCTGCTCACGGCTGCCCGTTCCTGGCCGCGGATCGGCATCGCCGGCGCCCTGCGCCGGTGAACCGCGGGTCGGCCGGGCGCGGGGACACACCCCGCCGCCCGGCGCCCTCGCGGTGACGAACCGTCAGCCGAAGGCCCGCACGGCCTGGTAGTACGTCCAGGCCGTGCTGGTGCAGGAGGTCTTCATGCCGCCGCTGTAGGCCGCGCAGACCCTCTTGAGATCCTCGTGGAAGGCGCTGTCGAGCCGGGACTTGTTGGCGCTGAAGGTGCCCGCCGCCTTGTAGTTGCGGTAGCCGAAGTCGTGACGGGCGCAGGACATCGAGAAGGGGAAGCCGAACGGGTTGTCCGGCGAGGAGGAGCAGTAGTCGGTCGACCAGTCGAAGGCGTACGCGGCCCATGTCGCCTGGTTGGCCCGGGCGGCGGCCCAGGCGCTGTGGCTGGACGCGCTGGTCTGCGTCCAGTTCGCGAGCACCTGGGGCTTGTCGGCAGGAGCGGCGCTCGCGCTCGTGGCGGCGCCGACCACGGTGAGGAGGGTCAGAGTCGAGGCGGCAAGACCGGTGGCGAATCTGCGGTGCATCCCACACCTCCATGAGGCTGCGACCCGCCCATCGGGCCACAGGTTCATGACAAGAGGATGACCGGCTCGTCCCCGTACTCACACCTGATGAGCCCCAATAACTCCTGAACGTCCGGCTATTGAGGGAGAACGGCGGCGGACCGGCGCACGTCGACGGCAGTCAGCGCCAGGGCCAACGGTCCGGGGGCGAGGAAGGCCAGCGGCAGCAGCATCCAGGCGCAGAGCGCGGCCGTCGCCACGGCGAGCAGGACCAGGCCGCTGCCGCCCACATCCGCCACGGCGTCCCGCCCGGCCCCGCGCACCGCCGCACGCCAGTCGGTGAGCGACTCGGGGCGCCCGCAGGCCCGCAGGCCGACCAGCGCCGCGCACCCGCCGATCACCGCGGCCACGACCGCGAACAGCGGCGCCCCCGGCAACCCCGCCCGGGCCAGTGCCAGGTCGGCGGCGAGCAGCAGCAGGCCCGCGAGGGCCACGGCTCCCGCCACCACGTCACCCGCGCGCAACCGCCGCCGCAGCAGGGCGAAGTACCGCCCCGCCGTGCCGGGTTGGCCCTGCCCGGCGCCGCGCAGCACCGCACACGCCGTCGACAGCGCGGCCGGGACGGTGACGAGGGGCAGGCAGGCGGCCGCCGTGGCGAGTCCGACGCTCAGCACGTCGGCGAAGAGGGTCATGCGCGGGCCGAACACCTCGCCCGCCTCGCGTGCCGGCATCCCGCTCACCCCTTGACTCCGGAGCTGGCCATGCCCTCCACCAGGAACCGCTGGAAGGCGAGGAAGAACAGCACGATCGGCAGCAGCGCGATCACCGACAGGGCGAACATCGGGCCGAACGCGGAGGTGCTGGAGGCGTCCACGAAGGAGCGCAGGGCCAGGGTGAGGGTGAACTTGTCCGGGTCGAAGAGGTAGATGAGCTGTGTGAAGAAGTCGTTCCAGGTCCAGATGAACGTGAAGATGGCGGTGGTGATCAGGGCCGGCCGGGTGAGCGGCAGTACCACCTGGAAGAAGCTGCGGAAGGGCCCGCAGCCGTCGATCCGGGCCGCCTCCTCCAGCTCGCGCGGCAGGCCGCGCATGAACTGCACGATGAGGAAGACGAAGAACGCCTCGGTGGCGAGGAACTTGGGCAGGATCAGCGGCCAGTAGGTGTTCACCAGGCCGAGCTGGTTGAAGATGATGTACTGCGGGATGAGCACCGCGTGGTGCGGCAGCATGATCGTGGCGATCATGAAGGCGAACAGCGGCCCGCGGAAGCGGAACCTGAGGCGGGCGAACGCGTAGGCGGCCAGCGAGCAGCTGATGACGTTGCCGAGGACCGCGCCGCCCGCGATCAGCAGGGAGTTGCCGAGCAGCCGCCAGATGGAGACGTCGTTGACGCCGTCCAGGGCGGTCTCGTAGTTGGACCATTCCAGGTGGCTGGGCAGCAGGTCGAGGCTCGCGATGACCTCGTCGGCGGGTTTGAGCGAGGTGGCCAGCAGCCAGGCCAGGGGGTACAGCATGACCAGCAGGGCGAGCAGGCAGCCCACGTGCAGGGCGACGCGTCCCCACCGAACGGGCTTGTGCACAACAGTCGTAGAGGTCACCGGTCCCCCTCGGAGGCGTAGAAGACCCAGGAGCGCGAGGTGCGGAACAGCACCGCCGTGACGATGCCGATCACGAGGAGCAGCACCCAGGCCATGGCGGAGGCGTAGCCCATGTGGGAGGCGACGAAGCCGCGGTCGTAGAGGTACATCGTGTAGACGAGGGTCGAGTCGGCCGGTCCGCCCTTGCCCGCGCTGACGGCGAAGGCGGGGGTGAACACCTGGAAGGCCTGGATGGTCTGGAGGACCAGGTTGAAGAACAGCACCGGGGAGAGCATCGGCACGGTGACGGACAGGAACTGCCGCCACTTCCCGGCCCCGTCGACGGCCGCCGCCTCGTAGAGCTCGGCGGGGATCTGCTGGAGCCCGGCGAGGAAGATGACCATCGGGGCGCCGAACTGCCACACCGTCAGCAGGGCGACGGCCAGCAGCGCCCAGCCGGGCTTGTTGACCCAGCCGCCGGTGCCGAGCAGGTTGTCGACCGTGCCACCGTCGTTGAAGACCGCCCGCCAGACGAGCGCGATGGACATCGACGCGCCGAGCAGGGAGGGCGCGTAGAACGCGGAGCGGTAGAAGCCCTTGCCGCGCTTCATACCCTTCAGGGCGAGGGCGACGACGAGGGCCAGCGCGAGTTGCAGGGGCACCGCGATGACGACGTACGTCAGGGTCGTCACGACCGAGCGCCAGTAGCGCGGGTCCTCGGTGAACATCTGCACGTAGTTGCGCAGGCCCACCCACTTCGGCGGGTTGAACAGGTCGTAGTCGGTGAACGACAGGTACAGCGACACGGCCATCGGCAGCAGTGTCAGGACGATCGCGCCGAGCACCCAGGGCGAGAGGAACACCCAGGCGGCGCCCTCGCGTTCGCGCTTGGGGCGGCGCTTCGGGGCCGCGGCGGGGGCGCGCCTCGCCTCCGGGGGGATCGCGGTGGTGGTCATGACCTCAGCTCCGCCTTCGCCTCGGTGACGTAGTTCTCGGCCGCTTCGCGGGGCGACATGCGCGCGTAGGACACCTGGTCGTAGTCGCGCTGGAAGGTGCTCTGGAGGGCGTTGTCGCCCGAGGGCGGCGCCTGGGGCGGGTCCTTGAGTGTGCCCTCCAGGGACGCCTGGAAGCCGGCGATGGTCTTGTCGAAGTCCTTGAGCTGCGGACCGATTTCGGCACGGATCGTCTCGTTGACGGGGATGCCGCGGCTCGCGCCGAGGATCTTCGCGGCCTCCCGGTCGTTGATCATGAAGTCGACGAGCTGGGCCGCCTCCTTCGGGTGACCGGTGTTGGCCGAGACGCCCAGGAACATGGACGGCTTGAAGTACTGGCCGGGCGTGCCGTCCTCGCCGGACGGCATCGGGGCGAGCGCGACGCCGGTGGGGACGAGCGCGAGGAAACCGCTGGCCGGGGCGTCCCAGTTGGCGTCGGTGACGGACGTGCCGCGTCCCAGCGGGGTGTTCTCCACGGAGCCGTCGAGCTGGGTGGTCTGCTCGGCGGGCGAGACGGCGCCCTCGCGGCGCAGCTTGTCGGTGAAGGTCCACCAGCGGGTGAGGTCGCCGGCGCTGAAGCCGAGCCGGCCGTCCTTCGTGTACAGGGCCTTGCCCTGGCCACGCAGCCAGACCTCGAAGGCGTCCTCGCTCTGACCGGGGTCGGTCGCCCCGGGCTTGCCGGTCTTCTTCGCGAGGGCCCGCATGGTGTCGGCCCATCGGCTCCAGGTCCAGCTCTTGCCGGGCAGCGGGACGCCCGACTTCTTCCAGGCCTGGACGTCGTAGGCGACGGTCTCGGTGCCGCGGCCCTGCGGGATCGCGTATTGCACGTCGCCGACGCGGCCGGTGGCGAGCAGGCCCTGGTCGATCTCGGAGGTGCGCAGGACGGACTTCTGTTCCGCCAGGTCCAGCAGGACGCCGCCGGAGGCGTACTGGTCGATCTGGCGGTAGTCCAGCTGCATCACGTCGGGGGCGTCGCCGCCTGCGGCCTGGGTGGCGAGCTTCTGCTTGTAGGCGTCGTAGCCGGAGAACGACGTCGACACGTCGACGTTCGGGTGCTGTTTCTCGAACAGCGCGACAGCCTGCTCGGTGCGTTCCGCGCGGTCGGGGTTGCCCCACCACGTGTACCGCAGCACGACCTTGCCGTCTCCGGCGGACTCCCCGGATCCTCCGCAGCCCGCCAGCACGGCACACAGTGCCAGTGCGGCGGCCGACGCGCAGAACCCCTTCGTCCTGTGTCCGGGCATGCCGAGGTCACTCCTCTCCTCGGAGATTGGCTGAGACCCCCCGGTCCCCCCGTGCCGCCGCTACTCCTCCTGGTACGGCAGCGTGGCGCCCGGCAGCGCGTACTCGTCGCGCCGCCCGCACATACCGAAGCCGCCGAGCCGGGTGGGCGCGGCCTCGTGAGCGGTGGCCTCGCCGAGGTAGCCGGGATCGCCGGCGGCCAGGGCGTCGAGCTGGGCGCCGGTGCGCTCCGCGGTGGCCAGGGCGCCCTCCCGCCACAGCTTCCGCCAGGTGGGCACCTTGTCGCGCACGATCCGTGCGGCGGCGCTCTGGAACTCCAGGTACGGGCCGTTGTCCCCGGCGACGAGGGCCTCGCGCAGCCCGAGGTAGCCCTCGACGGCGAGGTCCCTGCGGCGCCGGGCGGCCGCCGCCGTCTCCGGTCCGGTGCCGGGCGGCAGGGCAGCGGCGGCGGCGTACCGGTCGGGGTCGGCGAGCACCTCGGGCGGGAAGGTGAACACGGCGTCCCCGGCCTCGGGCAGGCCGCTGTTCTGCATCAGTACGGTGATGCGCAGATCGCCGCCCTGCACCATGCGGTGCACGGTGCCGGGCGTGAACCAGGCGATCGAGCCCGCTTCGAGGGGGATGTCCCGGTAGCCGTCGGGGCTCAGCGTCTGGACCGCGCCCCGGCCGCCGGTGACGACGTACGCCTCCGTGCACACCAGGTGCAGGTGCGGACTGCCGCCGCAGACGCCGTCGGCGGCCTCCCAGTCGTAGGCGCTGAGGTGGGACAGGCCGATCGCGCCGGGCAGCGGATGCGGAAGGCCCGCCGGTTTCGGCTCGCTCACCACGGCAGGCCCTTCAGGTGGGTGCCGACCCGGTCGCGGTCCCAGGCGCCGTCGGCGACGACGATGCGGTACCGGTATCCGAAGGACTCGCCCGGCGGCAGCTCGAACTCCTCGAAGAACGCCCAGGAGAACGCGACCGTCGGGAAGGGCTCGGAGCGGACGAACCAGTGCGACTCGTGGATCGGGGACGTCCCGTCGAGGTTCTCGGGCGCGTGCGCGAAAACGAGGGTGGAGTGGCCGTCGACGTCGTCGTGCTCGGTGGTGAAGGCGAGCCAGGGGCCCTGGGTGCCCATCAGCTGGCCCGCGTCGGCGTCGGTGTCCGGGGCGAAGACCGTGCCGCCGGTGAAGTCGCGCGGGCCGCGCCACTGGAGTCCCGTGTAGCCGGCCATGTCACGGCCCGCGGTGGTCGGGGAGCCGAAGGCCAGTGGTTCGGCGCGGGTGTTGGTGAGGCGGATCGACCAGTCCAGGGCCCAGGAACCGGCCTCCTCGTCCACCGAGTGGACCGTCAGGCCGCGCTCCTCGCGCGCCCACTCCTCGCCGCCGTTCTCGATCCAGGTGAGGTTCTCGGTGAGGGCGAGGCGGTCGTCCTCGACGGTGAAGTCCGCGAAGCCGTCGTGCCGCATCGAGCCGACGCGCTCGGGCAGGGGGAGGTAGCCCTGGCCGTGGACGTAGCAGTTGCCGCCCCAGAAGTTCTGGCCGGACAGATGGCTCGCGGTCATCTGCAGGCCCTTGTGCCAGCGGTGGTCGTTCGGGCGGTAGCCGGTGACCGTGCGGCCCGAGAGGGTGCGCACGGGGTGCGCGTAGGGCTTGCGGGACTCGAAGGGGTCCGGGTCGGGGCGGTAGACGTAGCGGAGGATCTCCGTGCCGCCTGCGGTGACGGCGATGTCCTCGCCGTGCGTGTGGGTGACGCGGATGGTCATGCGCGCTCCTTGGGGGCCCAGTCGGGGTACTCGCCGTGCATGGCCTCGTAGAAGGGGTCGCCGGGGCCGATCTCCCCCGCGCGCACCGAGCGGCCGGTGAACGCCGCCTTGTACAGGGCGGCGGCGAACTCCAGGGTGGCGCGTGCGTCGTGGCCGCTGCCCGGGGGGCGGGTGCCGGTGTCGTAGGCGTCGAGGAGCGCGCCCAGCTGCGCGGTGTGCGAGCTGGGCACGTCGGCCGCGGGGGTGCGCCAGGCGGTGGCCCGCTCGGAGTCGACGTGCGGGGCCGGGGTGTAGGCCCAGCTGTCGTTGCTGTGGCCGTACAGGTGGGTGAGCTCGACCGTGGCGTCCGCGCAGTCGATGCGGATGCGGCTCACCTCGTCCGGGGAGAGCACGCTGTTGACGACGGTGGCGAGGGCGCCGCTCCTGAACCGCACCAGGGCGGTGGAGACGTCCTCGCTCTCGGTGTCGTGGACCAGGCGCGCGGCCATCGCGCTGATCTCCTGCCACTCACCGAGCAGGTGCAGCATCAGGTCGTACTGGTGGATGCCGTGGCCCATGGTGGGGCCGCCGCCCTCGCTGGCCCACGTCCCGCGCCACGGCACCGCGTAGTACGCGGCGTCCCGGTGCCAGGTGGTCTGGCAGTGCGCGACCAGTGGGGTTCCCAGCTCGCCGCTCGTGATCAGCTCGCGGGCGTGCACGGCGCCGGATCCGTAGCGGTGCTGGAAGACGACCGCCGCGTACGCGCCGGAGGCCTCCTCGGCGGCGGCGATCTCGTCGTACTCGGCGAGCGACAGGGTCAGCGGCTTCTCGCACAGCACCCAGGCGCCCGCCTTCAGCGCGGCCACCGTCTGGTCCCGGTGCAGGGAGGGCGGCGTGCCGATGAGGACGAGGTCGGGGCGTACGGCGTCCAGCATCGCGTCCACCGAGGCGAACCCGGCTACCTGCGCACCGGCCAGCTCGCGGAAGGCGTCGAGGCGCTCCTGGTCCACGTCTACGGCGGCCACCAGTTCCACCCGGTCGGAGTGGGCCCGCAGCGCGGGCAGATGGCTGCCGCTGACGATGGCGCCGGTGCCGACGACGGCCACGCGGCGGCGGGCGGGAGACCCTGGGGACACGGACATGCGGCGCTCCTCGGACGACCGGCGGACACGCGCTTGGAAAGCGCTTGCACTCGGAAGGGACCCTAGGCGCGAGAGAATGTCTGGACAACCCCCCTGCAGCGACCTGCACAAGGTCTGCCCGAGCGTTGTCCCAGCTTGGGGCGGAGATTCGGGTCGTTGCCGTCGCCATGGAAACGCATTTTCGGCCCGCACACCGAGGCGGTCCGCGCAGGGTGACCCCCCCCCCGCCCGGCCACGAGAAGGGGGCCGATCAGTACACGGTGCGGGACGTCCACGGTTCGGTATGCGCCGACGACACGGTCGAGCGGTCCTCGCCGGGGGGCGCGGCGCCGGCCGGGCACGGGACGTCGTCCGCGCGGCACGCGGGGAGTGGCACCGGCCAGGAGCCGCCGCCTCCGTGACGTCACCTCATACACCACATACAGTGTCCGCCTGTGAACGGAGGGTGACTTCCCGCCGTGCGGGACGAGCCCGTCGCCCTTCCCACCTCATCGGAGTCGCCATGACCCCGCCCACGCACGCTCCCCGCCCACGCCGCGCCGGGCCGTCGATCCTGCTGGTCCTCATCCCCCTCGCGGTCCTGATCCTGGCGGCGGTGTCCGTGGGGTCGTGGCTGCAGTACACCGAGCGGCAGGCGAAGGACACGGTGCACACGGTCGGACCCCGAACCGTCGACCGGGTGGACGTGGAGGCCACCGTCCAGAGCGTCGACGCCGCGGCCGGTGAGCTCGTCCTGCGCGTCAGGGTCAGCCCGCGCGGGGCCCTCGGCGAGGAGGAGGGGACCGCCCCGGTGGCCGACCTCAGCCTCCAGACGTCCGTGGCGACCCTCAGCGACCTGGCATTCGAAGCGCATGAGCGGCTCGCGCCCAAGGACGTACGGGTCGCGATCACGGGTGGATCGATCAGCGACTACCCGTTCGACACCTACGACACCGACATCGAGTTCTGGGCCGTGCAGGGCGGCAAACCGGTGCCGGTGCGGATGCTCTTCTCCAACGCCGACACCCTCTTCTCCGTCTCGGTGACACCCCCGCCCTTGGGGCAGGAGGCCGCCGTGGCGCTGAAGCTGTCCCGGTCGGGCAGCCTGCTCACCTTCGCGGTCTTCATGATGGTCGCGATGTGGGCACTGGCGTCGTCCGTGCTCCTCGGGGCCTGGTACCTGACGACCCGCCGACAGGGCCTGGTCTGGCCCGCCCTCGCCTGGATGGCCGCCACGCTGTTCGCCCTCGCCGCGTTCCGCAACACCGCCCCCGGCACTCCGCCGATCGGCTGCGTGATGGACTGGTTCGCCTTCTTCTGGGCCGAGGCCGTCATCGCTTCGTGCCTGATCGTCGTGGTCACCTTCGGCATCCGGACCGCCCTGCGCGCCGCCGACACGCAACGCGCCTGAGGCCCGTCGTCCGGAGGGCCGCTCGCGACAGCGAACGGCCCTGGTGGTCACCGCACGTGAGCGGTGACCACCAGGGCCGGACCGGCCGGGTCAGGACTTGACGATCTTGCGTACGTTCTCCACGGAACCGCACCCGGCCTTCAAATGACGCTCACGCTCCCGCACGAACGCCAGGCCGAGCTCCTCGCGGCGCTGCATCGCCACGTTCTCCCGGGCACCGTTGAGGATGGTGCGCTCCTCCTCGTCGGCGTGGTGCGTGACGGCCTCCACCAGCTCCTCGAGCTTCGAGTCCCACTCGTCGGAGCCGACCTCCTCGACCTCGAGGAGTTCCAGGAGTGCCTCGTTGCCCTCGTCGTGCTCGTGCTCGCCGTGCTCGACCTCTTCGTCATCGATGTTCTTGTACCGCTTGAGCGCCGGATAGACCTCGGCCTCCTCGGCCTGCGCGTGCGCGATCAGCAGGTCGGCGAACTCCCGCAACGCACCCGCCCGGTCGTCCTCGACGCTCCGCATGCGACGGAACAGGTCCTCCATGCGCCGGTGGTCCTGAAGAATGAGTTCTACGACGTCTTTTGTGTCGGCCATGGAAATGGAACGCCTTTCCCAGGAGAGAATCGGGTCACTTTCGTGTACCCCATTCCTGATGTTTTGCTCGCCGCAGGGCGTCAGCCGGTCTACCAGCGGTACCAGCGGCCCCTACGGCCACCACTGTCGGCGCTGCGCAGCACGAAGCCCAGCAGCCACAGCACCAGCACGATCACCGCGATCCACCACAGGGCCTTCAGCGCGAAACCCGCACCGAACAGGACCAGAGCCAGCAGCAGGACAAGAAGCAGGGGAACCATAGTCATCAACCTCCGATCCTCCTGTTGCCCTGTCCGCAGACGAACACGCAGTCGAATTCCTGAGTTTCTTCACAAGAATCACGGGAACTTGGACCGCTTTGCCCGGACGGGGAGAGCAAGGGAGAACAAGGGCCGGACGGAGTCCGAAGTTCCGCTGTACGCAGTGGAGCTGACCATCGCTCCGGGGGTAATCGGAGCGGCGGCCGGTGCACCGGCCCACTTCATCCGACGCTAGCCTCCGCGTTTCGGTTGGGAGTGATCAGCCGAGCTGATCGCGGCGAACCGTGGTTGTTGGCCGCTTGCCGTCGGGCGGGCATGGCTGAGGCCCGACGCTCGGGTCGGGTGCTCCAGTTCCTCGGGTCGTGGGTGGGCGGGGACGGTGTGCCGGTCAGGTCGCCGGCCGGGGCAGGGTGGCGAGGCGGACGAACGCTCTGACGAGCTCGTCTCGCCAGGGCCAGGTAGCGGAGATCCGCAGGTAAAGGCGGCGGCCGCCGCGGGTGATGCGGGCGGCTGCGTGCAGCAGCCGGTAGCGGAGCTTCTTCGGTTCGGCGGAGGCCAATTCGCCGTCCAGTAGCAGAACTTGGGTCCAGGCGAGTAGGTCGACGGCGGTCAGAGCCAGCTCCAGCCAGGCAGCATTGATGGCGAAGTGGCGGGAGGGGAAGCGGCCGAGACCGGCGTTCTTGCCGCAGCGGATGCGGTCCTCGACGCGGGCGTGCGCACGGTGGCGGACCTCCAGATGCCGCAGGGAGCCTTCGCCGTGGGGGGTGTCGGTGAGGAAGACCTGGTGGCACATGCCCTCGTCGAGATCGAACAAGGACAACTGGGAGCTGAGGGTATGCCCCCGGTGGTCTCGGCGGCCTGGAGCCAGGCGATCTCCCGGGCGACGGCTCTCGCCGAGCGCAGGCGAGTGAGTGCGGCCGAGTAGGCGCCAGGCAGTCGCAGTGGAGGCGACCGGGCCGAAAACCTCTATCTGGTCCCGCAGCAGGGCCAGGTCCGCTATTGCTTCGCCACCGTCGGCGAGCATCACCGCCAGATCGACCGCGATCCGCCCGGGGTCGTGCCCGGTACCGCGCGGTCGCAGCCTGCGCAGCCCGTCCGTGAACGCGCCGGTCAGGCCGATGCCATCGGCGAGATCGGCCAGCAGGCGGGATCCGGCATGGCTGACCACCCATGTATCAGGTGGTCGGGGCAATTGCTCGGGTGACGGCCGTGATCGCCGGGGTGGGGCGGCCGGGGAGCCGCGCCACGAGAACCCGGCGGATCTCGGGAGGTTCGCCTTCGACGTGCAGCAGGCTCACCCCGGGCGGCAGCACCGGCGAGAGCCGCGAGGGCACCGTTGTCACCCCGAAGCCACCGGCGACCAGCTGAAGCTTCGTCAGCCAGTCGCGCGCGCAGTGGACGATGTCCGGCCGACCGGGCAGGCCAGGCCAGACGCCGAGCAGTGGCTCGGCGTTCGACGCCGGGGCGGCAATCCACGGGACGTCGATCAATTCGTCGACGTGCACCGCGGTGCGGCCGGCGAACTCTCCGGTCGAAGGCACCGCCACGACAAGTTCGGTGTCCATGACGGTCTCGACGTGCAGGCGCGGCGACTCGCCGTCCAAGGGCCGGTGGGGCGGGCGGGACGTCAGCACGGCAAGGTCGATCGAGCCCGCGCGCAGTGCCCGGACCAGGGAGGGCGTGGTGCCCTCGGTGGTCGTGACCGTGATCTGCGGGTCGGTCGCCGCGAGGCGGGTGAGTGAGAGGGGCAGGATGGCCGCGCCCGCGCTCAGGAACAGTCCGAGCCGCACCAGTTCGGTACGCGAGACGGTGCCGGTGAGGTCGCGCTCGGCCGCCGACAGACAGTCCAGGATCGTGCGAGCGTGGCGCAGCAGAGTCAGACCCGCGGGGGTGAGCCGCACTCCGTCAGGGCGGCGTTCGAACAGGGTGGTGCCCGCGCTTCGTTCTAGGGCGGCGGCCTGGCGTGAGACCGCCGACTGTGTGTAGCCGAGCCGGGTGGCTGCTGCGGTGAAGCTGCCGCACTCGGCGATCTGCCGCAGGACCCGTAGGCCTGTGCTGGAGATGTCCATGCGGGATACGCATACCACAGATGCTTGATCGTCGCTTCCAGCATGCCCGCCGAGTTCCTAGTGTCGATCCCGACGAACACGGACGAACACGGAGGTCATCACGTGCGAGCAGCAGTTCTGACGCAGTTCGGCGCACCGCTCACGGTGCGGGAGGTCCCCGACCCCGAGGCCGGCGGCGGCGAGGTGGTGGTCGAGGTCCTCGCCGCCGGCGTGGCGCCCTACGCGGCTGAGGTCTTCAGCGGCGAGCGGAACTACCCCCTGGTCCCTCCCGTCGTGCCTGGGGCCGGTGGCGTGGGACGGGTCGTCCACGTGGGCCCCGACGCCACCCGGCTGCGCCCCGGCGACCTGGTGTGGTGCGACTCGACGGTGCGCTCGCGGGATGACGCCCTGACGCCCGACATCACGCTCCAGGGCTGGAGTTCCCGCGGCGAGGGCGGCGCGCGCCTCGCCCGGTACCTGCACGACGGGTCGTTCGCCGAGCTCATGCGGGTCCCGACGGAGAACGTCTTCCCGCTCCCCGCAGCGGCGGGGGACGACCCGGCCCGCTGGGCCGCGCTCGGCATGCACGTCATCCCTTACGGCGGGCTGCTGGCCGGCGGGCTCGCAGCCGGTGAGACGCTGCTCGTCAACGGGGCCACCGGCAACCTCGGCAGCAGTGCGGTTGCGGTGGCACTTGCCATGGGGGCGGGCCGCGTGGTCGCCCCAGGCCGCAACCAGGCCGCGCTCGACCTCCTCGCCGACCGGTTCGGTCCGCTCGTGCGCCCGGTTCCGCTCACCGGGGACGAGGCCGACGACCGCGCGGCGATGTCCGCGGCGGCCGACGGCCCGATCGACATGGTGATCGACCTGCTACCGCCGAGCGCACCCAGCTCGGCAGCACGCACGGCAGCCATGACCGTGCGCGAATACGGCCGCGTCGTTCTCATGGGCGGCGTCGGCATGCTCGGCCGCGACGACCTCGCCCTCCCGTACCCATGGATCATGCGCAACTCGATCACCGTGCGCGGCCAGTGGATGTACCCGCGTACAGCGAACGTCGGCATCATCCGGCTCCTCGCCTCGGGCACCCTGGGCCTCGCCACCGAACGGGTCCGGTCGTTCGGCCTCAACGCCGTCAACGAGGCCGTCACGTACGCCGCCTCACATGGTGGCCCGTTCGACCGCACCACCCTCACCCCACCGGCTCACTGACAAGATGGACTGATCCCTACATGTCAGCGTCACGTCCCCGCCCTCACGAGCGCAGGCCGCCATGCTGCTACTTCTCGCGAACAACCATGAGCCTCGAGATCACCAACTGCTGCCCCAACGGACGAAGATTCGCGCAAAACATTCTTTCACTCCGGCCGCCGCTGGCGTATCACTTCACGGACACTTTCATTCTGAAGAGTTTCTCCGCATTTCGGAACGCGATCTTTTCCTTGTCTTCGCGTGGCAAATCGACTCCGCGGAACCAGTCGGTCTGCTCCTTTATGTCCGCGAACGGGTAGTCGGTTGCGAACATCACTCGATCCACGCTTATGTACTTCAGCAGGAGATCGAGCAGTTCGGTCTGGGGGAATGCGCTGGTTGTGACCCAGAAGTTGTCCTGGAAGTATTGCGCGATGGGCTTCTCGAGCGATTCTTTCGTCGGCTCGCCCATGTCATTGACGATCCGCTCGTAGTAGAAGGGAAGACCTTCACCCATGTGGCCGATGATGATTTTCAGTTTGGGGAACCTGTCGAAAACCCCGTACGTGATCATCCGAATGCATTGGGTCAGCACCTCTTGGTGCCAGCCATATCCAGACCCACTAAAAATGTAGTCCTGGAACTCTTCCGTGTATTTAGACCGTGTGGTGCTGTAGTAGATCTTGAAGACCTCGTCAGCTGGATAGCCGGGATGCAGGTAGATCGGCACATCGAGAGCAACGGCACGTGCCAGCACAGGCTCGAAATCGGGATGATCGAGATACTTCTTCGTGATGTGTCCGTTGGTCAGTGCGCCCAAGAAGCCATCTTCCCGAACCGAGCGTTCCAGTTCGTCCGCCGCCGCCTCCGGGCTCTGCAAGGGCAAGGTGGCGAAAGCCTTGAAGCGACCCGGATATTTGGCGATTGGCCCGTCTACAAGTTGCCGGTTAAGACGATAGGCAAGGTCGATGCCCCTCTGACCAGGGACATTTTGTACGGAGGGTGTATGAGCAGAGAGGATTTGAACGTTGAGTCCCCCCTTATCCATATCGCCGATGCGGCGTTGGCCTAGATCCGAAAGACCAATTTCCTCAAGGAACGCCATGTGATCCTGATTGATGGAGTTCAGCTTCAACAACGTGGGAGTCGAAAAGGTCTCCTCCGTGCCGATGAAGGGCAGGTCCTGGTCCCGCCGTGAAATGTCCGAAGTCTTGTCCGAAGTCTCGTTCTCGCTCACTTCCGAGGCAATGGCGTGCGTGGACAAGCCGGCACCAATGCCAAGTGCCGTGCTGGCGGCGAGAAAGCCGCGGCGTCCCATGGGTTTCATGTCAGTCCCTCTCTTCAGGCGTTTGTGTGGCGAGGTATCCGTACGGCATCCGTCTGCGAGATGCTTCAGGGGGTCTTCGCGTCCTGCTCGCGCACCGCGGCAGCGCTCAGGTCGAGGAACCGCTCGCCGGTGCGCAGCGGCTGTGGTGGAGCTGACGACAGCCCGCGTGCGCGCTGTGCGGGCCGACCGCGGCGGGCCCCGCATGTTGTCGGCGTGTGACCCCGCATGCGGCGAACGCCGTCGCCAGCGCCCTGGTGGCCACCCCGAACCTCCGCAGTGGACTATCAGGTTTCTGCATGGCCTCAACGCTAGGCCCGATTCCGTTCTGTTTCGTCATACTGCGGTCGTCATCCCTCGGGAGACAGGCCTTACGACGTTACTCCGACGGGAGTACTCTCCGGAGCGCCATTCGACACCCGCACGACAATCAAGGCCCGTCGCAACTGGGCCCGAAGTCCAGGGGCTGCCGGAAGATTACGCGGCAAACGAGATCGACTGGTCCCGGGCGGTGATCGACGGCAGCCACATCGACACGAAAAAAGGGGGTCCCGGACCTTGAGTTCGCCCCCATTTCTAGCCCCCACGTGAGCGGAGTCGAGGAGCACGCGCGAGACGTCGATGAGGCCGGCGTCATCGAGTCGGTGCAGCACCGCCTCGTGCGGCCGGCCCCACACCCCGCCGCGACCAGATCGCTCAGACCGCCAAGCGGTCCGCGGAGTTCGCCGACTGCTAACAACGGATCGCGCACCGCCGGGGCAAGAAGATCGCCACCACGGCGATCACCCGCAAACTGCTCGCCCGCGCCTGGCACCTGCTGCACGAGGCGGAAGCCCGTCAACGGGCAGCGTGATGGCCGTTGACCGCCGACCGGACATCTCCGCAGGGAGGGACACTGACCCCGGGTGAGCTCGCATATACCCATGAGACGGCAGCGCCGCGCTCGATGACCTGAATGAGCAGCCCGGTCCCCGGAACCCGGTCATGTCGCAGGCCGCCCGCCGATGCCGAATGGGTGGATGCGAGTCTTTTCCGCACGACCACACCCCGGGGACAGCAAAGGCGTATCGAACCACCCTGCACGCACTACGAGTTCGGCCCTCCGGGCGGGCCGGCATTCCTCCGCCCAGAGGGTGCACTACGCCCTTGACAGGCCCAGCCCTCATGGTGGGTGTATCCGTCAGGTCTGGTGGATCGTGCGGTGGCCGCGTGCAGTCGGACGGAACAACGCAGACGCCTGCTGCCGCCCCGGCTGGTGATGTATTTCGTGCTCGTGCTGGCCCCTTTTCTCGCCGGCGCCGTATCTGGACGTGATGCGGCATTTGGTCGAGGGCCTTCGAGGTCAGGGCCTGCTGGGCGACTGGCACATCCCGGCGAAGTCGTCACTGTTTCGGGCCCGGCAACGGCTCGGCCCGGAGCCGCTGCGAGTGCCGTTCACCACGACCGCGAAACCGATGGGCACCGAGGCCACTCCGGGGGCGTTCTGGCGGGGGCTGCGGCTACTGGCGGTGGACGGGACCTGCTGGGATGTTGCCGACAGTCCCGCCAACGAGGCCGCCTTCGGCCGCCCCGACAACGCCCGCGGCCACGACAAGAGTTCCCTTCCCCAAGTGCGGATGGCCTGCCTGTCGAGGTGGGCACGCACCTCGTGCTGGACGCCGAGCCGGCCGACTGCCGCACCGGCGAAGTCACCCTGGTGGGCCGCCTGCCCCGCTCCTGCGACGCCGGTCAACTGGTCCTGGCCGACCGCGGGATGTGTGTCAGGTGCCAGGGCGAGCACGCCACGCTTCCTGGAGCGCCGGCTGCACGTCTTCCCCGAGAACGAGGTGTGTCGTCCTGCCCGGCAGGGTGGGCAGCTCAGCCCAGTGAGTCACCGTGTCATCGTCGGCAAGGCCGTAGGGCAGACGGACATATCCGTCAGAGTCGACGAAGCAGTCCCTGTGTTCCGTTCCGTCTTCACTGAAGTGCCGAGTCGTGAAGTACATCGGCCTTACCAGCCAGAACGCCTCCTTCACCGGGTTCTCGGACTCGGCGCTGTCAGCTGGGTACCGGCCCGTGACCGCCGCTGCCACCGGTACACCGTCCTGCGGCAGCCTTTCACGTGCGTCGATCCAGGTCGTCTGGGTGTTCAGATTCGCCATCCCTCTCCTCAGTCAAGCGTTCGGATGCCTGTTTTTCGCCCATGCGCCCGCACATCGGCAAGACCGTTGTACCGATCTCGGCATCCGGTAGGACTGCCCGGCGCTTGCGCAGGTTGAGTGAGCCGGGACATACGCGGACCGAACACTTCCGACTGTCTGCCCTCCCTCTCGGATCGCGGCAGATCACCAGCCGACGCCGCGACCTCATTTGCAACGATCAGTAAGAACTCCGGCCAGGGCTTCGCCGTTGTTGTCCAAGGAGCACAGCAGCGGGTGGTAGCCGAAGCCGCGCTTGTAGGTCGCCGCTGCCCGCTCCTTCTCGGAGTGGAAGGTGACCAGGGTGCAATGCCCGTGCAACCACGTGGAGTTGAGGGACCGTTCAACCGACCCCCGGAACGCAACCTGAACCCGCCCCGCAGTCGGCCCGAACTCAGACAGTCCCGGGTATCACAAGCCCCGACTCGTACGCCACGATCACCAGTTGCGCCCGGTCCCGCGCCCCCAACTTGCCCATGATCCGGCTGACATGGGTCTTCGCGGTCAGCGGGCTGAGTCCCAACGCGTCGGCGATCTCCGCGTTGTTGAGACCGCGCGCGACCAGCGCGAGCACCTGCCGTTCCCGTTCGGACAGCCCGCTCGGCCCGCCCACCGCGGGGGTCGTCCCGGTGTTCGGCGTGCGCAGAATGCGGGCGATCAGCCTCGAGGTGGGACCGGGCGAGAGGAGGGACTCCCCCGCGGCCACCGTCCGGATGGCGTCGAGGAGTTCGGCCGGCCCGATGTCCTTCACGAGGAAGCCGGACGCCCCGGCCCGCAGTGCCTCGACGACGTGCTCATCGGTCTCGTACGTCGTCAGGACGAGCACCTTCACCCCCGCGAGATCCTCGTCGGCGGCGATGAGCCGGGTCGCCTCGATCCCGTCGAGGTCAGGCATGCGGATGTCCATCACGATGAGATCGGCCCGCGCCGACCGGGCCAGCGCCACGGCCTCCCGCCCGGTGCCCGCCTCGGCGACGACCTCCATGTCCCCGGCCGACGAGACGAGCATCGCGAAGGAGGCCCGTACGAGGTTCTGGTCGTCGGCCAGCAGCACGCGGATGGTCATCGAACCTCGTCCTCCCGGGACAGCGGCAGTGTGGCGGTCACCTCGAAGCCCTCGGCGGGCCCCGGGCCGGCGTCCAGCGTGCCGCCCACGCTACGGGCCCGCTCCCGCATTCCGATGAGCCCGAACCCCGGCGTGCCGTCGGACCGGCCCGCTCCGCCGCCCGAGCCGTCGTCCCCGCCCGTCCCGTCGTCCCTGACACTCACCCGCAGTGCGCCGTCCGCGGTCCACAGACCCACTCGCACGGTGAGGTCCTCGCGGCCGCCGTGACGTACGGCGTTGGTGAGCGCCTCCTGCACGATCCGGTACGCGGCGGCGCCCACGGAGGGCGGGATGTCGTCCGCGCGGACGGACAGTTCGACCTTGGCCCCGGCCACCCGGCCGGTCTCCGCGAGATCGGCCAGTCCGTCGATCCCGGGCAGCGGCCCCCGCATGTCCCCGGCTCCGGAAACAGAACCGGGCGCCGGATCCGCGTCCACTCCCACGACCGTGTCATGCGCCCGCAGCACCTCCAGCGTCGTACGCAGTTCCCCCCGGGCCATCCGGCAGGTCCCCGCGATGTCGTCCAGTGCCTGGGCGACGGCCTTGCGGTCGAGGCGCTCGGGGTCGGCGGTGAGGACGTGGGCCGCCACGGACGTCTGGACGCCGATGAGCGTGATGCTGTGGGCGAGCAGGTCGTGCAGGTCACGGGCCATCCGCAGCCGTTCCTCGGCGACGCGGCGCCTGGCCTCCTCCTCCCGGGTGCGCTCCGCCCGTTCGGCCCGCTCCACGATGGAGGCGACGTACAAGCGGTAGTAGCGGACGTCGATACCGACGAACAGGACCGCGATGATCCAGCCGGAGATCTCCAGGGACTCCAGCGCCCCCTCCGAGTTGGTGAGGCCGTTGCTGATCAGTGTCGGGCCGAGGACGGCGACACCGGTGAGCAGCGTGCGGCGTACGGTGCCGGTCGCCGCCACGGTGTAGAGCGCCAGGACGATCGCGGGGGCGGGCAGGGCAGGGTTGTAGTCGAAGGCGTAGTACGGAGCCATGCAGGCCACCACCCCGAGCAGGGCCGCCAACGGACTGCGCCGCCGCCATACGAGGGGCACGTGCCCGGCGAGCAGCAGCATCCAGCTGAGATGGTCGGGCCGTGTCCCTTCGCCGCCCGTCAGGGTGATGGCTAAGGCGAGCACGGCGACGCCCAGCGCGAGGACCGCGTCGTTGCGGGTGCGGTGCGGTGCGGTCAGCGGTTCGCGGTTGACGGCGGACAGGATGCGCTCGACGCGACGGGACCGTCCGCCGCCACCGGCCGCCGTCTTCGCCGCCGACCGGTCGCGTACCTCTGTGGTCGTTCCCCGTTCTTCCACGGCTCCATCTTCCGGTACTCGTGCGGGAACCTGGGCGCCCCTACGGAAGGAGAGGCACCCGGGCGGGCCCGCGGATCAGCGTGCTGGATCAGAGCGTTCGATCAGCGTGCTCAGGGTGCGCCGACGGTTTCCGTCTGCCGCGGCGGCTCGGTCGGTCCGGCCGGCCCGGTCCGTTCGGCCGGCCCGGTCCGTTCGGCCGGCCCGGTCCGTTCGGCCGGCCCGGTCCGTTCGGCCGGCCCGGTCCGTTCGGCCGGCCCGGTCCGTTCAGCCGGCCCGGGCTGCCGTGAGAGCACGCCCGGCCACCACACCTTCCGGCCCAGGGCGACGCTGGCACTGGTCACCAGATACGTCCGTACGAGGAAGGTGTCGAGCAGGACGCCGACGGCGATCACGAAGCCGAGCTGGACCAGCTGTACCAGGCCCATGTTCGTCAGCACGGCGAAGGTCGCGGCGAGGACGAGCCCGGCGGAGGCGATGACGCCGCCGGTGGTGCGCAGTGCGGTGAGTGCCGCCGTGGCCGGTTCCGCTCCCGCCAGGGACTCCTCCCTCATCCGGTGCATGAGGAAGATGCCGTAGTCGACGCCGAGGGCGACCAGGAACACGAAGGACAGCAGTCCGAGCCCCGGATCGGTGCCCTTGAGGCCGAGGAGCGGTTCGAAGACCAGTCCACCGATCCCGAGGGAGGCGCCCCACACCGCGACGACCGCGACCACCAGGAGCAGCGGTGCGACCAGACTCCGCAGCAGCCCGATCAGGATGAGCATCACGAAGACGAGGACGAGCGGTACGACGATCTTCGTGTCCCGGGCGTTGGTGACCTCCAGGTCGATCTGCTGGGCGCTGTCCCCGCCGACGTAGGAGCCCTTCAGTTCGTTCCGCAGGGACTTGATGGTGGCGGTCTCCTCCGCCGACTGGGGTGCGCTCTTCGCGAAGACGGCGATCTCGGTCCAGCCGTCTCCCGTGCGCCCTTTCTCCGCGCTGCCGACGCCTGGTGTGCCGCGGACGGTTGCGAGGGTCTCGTCGGCGCGCCCCTGCGGGGTGATCACGTCGATGGGCTGGCTGCCCTGCCCGGGATAGGCCTTGGCGAGGGTCTCCATCGCGACGACGGCCTCCGGCTTCTTGACGAAGGAGTCCTCCTGCTTGAGCGGTCCCGGCAGGTTGAGTGAGCCGAGGGCGAGGGCGCCGAGCAGTACGGCACCGCTCGCGAGTACGGTCAGCGGCCTGCGCCCGGCAGAGCTGCCCATCGCCGAGAACAGACTGCGCCGCTGCTTGGGCGTGCTCCCGAAGGCGGGCACGAGCGGCCAGAACACCCGCCGTCCGGTCAGTACGAGGACGGCGGGGAGCAGGGTCAGCATCGCGATCAGCGCGCACAGCACGCCGACGGCGCCGAGCGGGCCCATGCCCCGGCTGCTGTTGAGGTCGGCGGCGAGCAGGCACAGCAGTCCGGCGGCGACGGTGCCGGAGGAGGCGAGCACGGCGGGCCCGCAGCCGCGCAGGGCGGCGACCATGGCCTCGTACGGTCGCTCGATGCGCCGCAGTTCCTCCCGGTAGCGCGCGATGAGCAGCAGCGCGTAGTCCGTGCCCGCCCCGAACACGAGGATCGTCATCACGCCCGCGCTCTGCCCCGAGACGGGGGTGCCGAACGCCTGATTGAGGCCGTAGGAGACACCCATCGACATGAAGTCGGCGATCCCGGCGACGACGAGGGGCACGAGCCACAGCACGGGGCTGCGGTAGATCAGGATCAGCAGTAGGGCGACGACGGCGACGGTGGTGTAGAGCAGCGGTCCGCCGAGCGAGTCGTAGACCGCGCCGGAGTCGGTGGCCAGCGCGCCGGTGCCGCCCACATCGACGCTCAACCCGCCCTCGTCCTGGGCGACTTTGCGAATGTCGGTTACGAGCTTGTCCTGCTGCTCCTCGTTCGCCCCGGGCTCGTTGCTGGTGACCGGGTACATCAAAGTCGTGCCGTCCTTGGACGGAATCCCCTTGGGAGTACCGCCGATCAGCTTGTGCTGTCGGGTGATCTCCGCTACCTGCCCGGCCGCGGTCTTCCGGTCGGCGGCGCTGAGCCCGCCGTCCCGGTGGTAGACGAGCACCATCTCGGTGGTCTCGCCCCCGGGCAACTTCTCCTCGATCTTCGCTACTTGCGTCGAGTCCGCGCTCGCCGGCAGGTAGTCGGTGACCTTGTCGTGCTGCACGCTGCCGAGCTTCGCCGCGAACGGCCCAACGAGCGCGATCACGGCAATCCACAGCCCGAGCATCGCCCATGGAACGGCTCGCCCGCGCCCCGTCCCCAGCCTCGTCGTAGCGGTTGTCTCTCCGGCCCTCATCGACCGATCTCCCTCCGGGTGACGTCTGCTTCGGTCCCCAGACTTCCGGTGAGAACCACGGCTTTCGTCGGGCGGGAGGGCGAGGTGACGCGTACTGCCGGGGGTGACGGCGGGTGCGGATTACTCCCTCGGGAGTAAGCGGCGGACGGCACGCCGCCCCGGAAGGGACGCGGGGAACCGCGCGACCAGCCCTCACCGACCCGCAGCAGAATCAGCCCCGAGGCTGCTATGTCGTGTCAAGCCGTTTGAGAGAGCTCTTCCTGGTCCGACTGTCCTGGTGGTCGTGGACCAGCCCGCCTCCATCGGTGCCCTGCCGCTGACCGTCGCCCGTGACGCCGGCTGCAAGGTCGCCTACCTGCCCGGACTCGCGATGCGCCGGATCGCCGACCTCTACCCGGGTGAGGCCAAGACCGACGCCCGCGACGCGGCCGTCATCGCGGACGCCGGCCGCACCATGCCCCACACCCTGCGCTCCCTCGAACTGGCCGACGAGATCACCGCCGAGCTGACCATGCTGGTCGGCTTCGACCAGGACCTGGCCGGCGAGGCCAACCGCACCTCCAACCGCATCCGCGGCTTGCTCACCCAGTTCCACCCCAGCCTCGAACGCGTCCTGGGCCCCCGCCTGGACCACCCCGCCATCACCTGGCTCCTGGAGCGCTACGGATCCCCGGCCGCCCTGCGCAAGGCCGGCCGCCGCAAGCTCGTCGAGGTAATACGACCGAAGGCCCCGCGCATGGCCCAGCGGCTCGTCGACGACATCTTCGACGCTCTCGACGAACAGACGGTGGTCGTTCCCGGCACCAGCACCCTGGACGTCATCGTGCCGTCGCTGGCCAAGTCGCTGGCCGCCGTCCACGAACAACGCCGGGCACTGGAAGCCCAGATCGAGACCCTGCTGGAGGCCCACCCTCTTTCCCAGGTCCTGACGTCGATGCCCGGCATCGGCGTCAGGACCGCCGCAGTCCTTCTGACCACCGTCGGTGACGGCAGCTCGTTCCCGAGCGCCGCCCACCTGGCCTCCTCCGCCGGCCTTGCCCCGGCCACTAAGTCATCGGGAACCTCGATCCACGGCGAACATGCTCCTCGAGGCGGCAACCGGCAGCTCAAACGCGCGATGTTCCTCTCCGCGTTGACCACTCCGTGACCGTCGGCCGAGACGACGAACTTGGGACGCGGGTAGTGTGCACGCAGAAAGTGCCTTCCTGCTGTGGTGACAGAGGCCCCTAGGCAAGCCTCAACGTCCCAGCTCACAAGGCACTTTCGTGTTTCCGCTCAAGATCCGGACATGACAGCAAGTGAAACGCGCAGGCTAGGGGGTTTCCATGGGCAGTTCCACGAGACGCGTCGGGGCGAGATCGAGCTGCGTGCTGGCGACGGCACTGGCGGTCCTGGCCGTCGGCGCCGGTCCGGGCGGCGCGGCCACTCCGGCACCGGCGGTCGCTACGGCGATCGCCAGAGCGAAGGCCAAGGTCAAGGCCAGCACGGAACCGGCGGACGCCACACTGGGCTACCGCGCCAACTCCCGTAACGACAGCTTCGTCGCCGGGGCCACGGCGGCCCCGCCGTTCACCAAGGCCTGGTCCGTCGACCTCGGCTCGGCGGTCTCCGCGCCGGTCGCGATCGGCGGGAAGGTCTTCGTGGTGGTGAACGCGGCCCAGGAGGAGGAGTCCGACGGCCCGCGCATGGAACTCGTCGGCCTGGACGCGGCCACCGGCAAGAGGCTGTGGCCGCAGCAGCTGATCACCGACAACGACCCCAAGGCCACCCTGGCCTACGGCGGCGGCCTCCTCTACACCCAGACCGGCAGGGGCGTCGTGACCGCCTGGGACCCGGCGACGGGCACGCAGCGGTGGACCCGCAGCATCGGCTCGGGTTCCTGCGAGTACCCGCCGACGTGGTACGACGGCACGCTGTACACCCAGGACGGCCGGGGCACGGCGCTGGCGCTGCGCCCGAGTGACGGAGCCGAGCTGTGGCGGGCTCCGCTCGTCGACTGGGGATGGTCGCCCGTGGTCGTCGACGACCACGGCGTGTGGTTCGGCTTCGACAACGACTCGTACCAGCTCCTGGACCGGCACACCGGCCGGGAGCTGCGCCGCTACGACGTGCCCGACCTGCTCGCACTCGGCGGCAACCCGATCGCGCGCGGCGCCGGGGCGCTGTGGCTGCGCAGCGACGACATGGACGACGAGCGGACCGTTGCGTACGACCAGAACACGGGCGCCGTACTGCGCTCCTTCCCCGCCGACGCCACGCCGGCGTTCGGCCCGGGCCGGGTCTACGTGGCGTACCGGGGCGTCGTGAAGGCGATCAGCACGACGACGTACAGGACGGCCTGGAGCTATCGCAGCCCGCGCGGGGCCGCGACCGTTCAGCTGGTCGCCGGCGGATACGTGTACGTCAGGGACGGCAACGGGAAGCTGGTGGTGCTGAGCGAGCGCACCGGCGCGGTGGTCTGGTCCCACCAGCTCTGGGCCGAGCCGCACCCGATGGAGAACGTGCTCGCGGAGGAGGACTGGCGCGGCTGGGTCAACCCCGGCATCGCGACCCACGGGGGCCGCGTGTTCGCGCCCGGTCAGGACGGCGTCCTGACGGCGTTCGCGCACTGACCGCCCCGAGGGGGCGCCGGGTGCCCGCACAGGGGACCCGGCGCCCCGGACGTGCCGCCGATCGCGTCCCGCGTCGGGCCGCCTGGCTCCTTCTCAGTCCGTCCCCACGACGATCACCTCGTCGGCGTCGGTCCAACGGCGCCGCTCGGACTTGGGCGGGTTGACCCGCACGCCGTACCCCGGCCCCGTCAAGGCGTCGTCGTGGCCGCGGTAGCCGATGGCGCACTCGCCGCGCCCGCGTGCCGCGGCCACGACGGTGGCGAAGGACGTCTCGCACCCGGGCAGCACGTAGTCGCCGGCCGGCCGCAGGCGGATGCCGGTGCCGTCGGCGGAGAACAGCTCCCCGAAGACCGCCGCGAGATGCCGGTTCTGGGAGATCTGTGCCATGAGCAGGCCGATGAGCTTGCCGCTGATGATCACGTCGGCTCCGGGCCCGAGGGGTGCCAGGGCCCGGTTGCGGTCGTCCACCAGCTCGGTGACGACGGGGAGTTCACGCCCGGAGGCTTCCTCGATCTGTCGCAGCAACAGCAGGGTGACGAGCGTGCGGTTGTCGGGTTCGTCCGGGGCCTGCCCGGGCGCGGGGTCCTCCCCCACGACGATCACGCTGTCGTAGGAGTGCACGTCCAGACGCCTCAGGGTCTCGGGGCGGGTGACGTCCCCCCGGTGGAGGGTGAGGGTCAGGCCGGTGCCGTGGGGCGCGTCCGACTCGCGCGCCTGGCGGATCGTGGCTTCGCCGCCGTCCGCCACCACATCGACGACCGACCCGGGCCGGGCGCGGCGGCGCAGCTGGTCGACCATGAGCGGCGCCCGGCGGTTCCAGCCGAGCAGCAGGACCCGCTCCGGCCGAGCGGGCGTCGCGGGGCCGGAGGCCATCGCCGCCTTCTCCACCCACTGCCCGCACTCCCCCGCCCAGGCGGTGTCGTCGTCGCGGGAGATGACGATGAGCAGATCGTCCTCGGAGAGGGTCGTCTGCGGCGGCGGGTTGAGCAGCGGGGTGTCGCCGCGCACCAGCCCGACGACGCTGGACGTCGGATAGGACAGCAGCGCGTCGCCGAAGGGGCGGCCCGTCAGGGACTCCTCGCCGACCAGGTAGAACTCGTCGCCGGCGAAGTCGAGGAGTTCCTGGTGGACGAGGGAGAGCCCGGGGCGGCGGGCGGCCTGGACGATCAGCCGGGCCGTGACGGTGTCGCTCTCCAGGACGACACCGCCCGGGCCCGCGGCGAGGCCGGCGGCCAGCCGGTAGCGGTCGTCCCGGACGGCGGCGACGACGGGCGGGCGGTTCTCCACCCCGGCCAGGGCCGCCCGCAGCGCCAGCAGCGTCTTGACGACCTCGGCATCGCCATCGGGCTCGTCGCGGGGCAGGACCAGCACGACACCGGCCGTCGCCGGACTGGTCAGGGTCAGCACGGCCGGGTCGGTGGTGGGGCCGCTGCGGCAGATCAGCCGCGTCCGGCCGACCTGTCCCAGCTTCGTGCCGAGTGCCTCCTCCATCGCGGTCTTGTCGCGGTCGGCCAGCACCACCACCGCCGCGCTCCGCTGGTTGGCGTTGGCGGCCACCAGCTCGCCGACGACCGTGAACACCTGTTCCGACCAGCCCAGGACCACGGCGTGCCCGTGTTCGAGCACGGTCGACCGGCCGCGCCGCAACGCGGTGAGCCGCTCCGTGAGCGCCGTCGTGATCAGGCCGACCAGCGTCGAGACGTACAGCAGCGCGACCAGGGCGAGCAGCACCGACATCGTCACGCGCAGCGGCGTGCCGGTCGCCCCGCCCAGCCGCAGGGTCTCCCCCGTGAGGCGCCACACCTGTGCCAGCCGGTCCGGCAGGGACTCCGGCGCGTGCGGGTCGGTCCACACCACCAGCGCACTGGCCGGGACGACGACGGCCAGACACAGCAGCGCCATCCAGCCGACCAGGGCGGAGGCACCGCGAGCCAGCGTGCTGTCGAACCAGTAACGGACCCGGTCACCCCACGCGGTGCGCCGCTGCGCCACCCTTCCCCCCTCGGTCGCCCCGGGCTCTCGTGCGGCCGGCCCGCGCCGCGCGGCGCGGCACGCCGGGCCGGAACGGCCGGAGAGCACGGTTGTGGATACGCAGTCGCAGTGTGGACGCTCGTTCGCGGTGGCGGAGGCGGTTCGCCGCGCGTTCATTCCTTCGGGTCGGGCGGGCACGCCGGGGCGGCGGATTCACCGTGACGTGAGGGTTTTGCCCCTGATTCGCTCCTTAGGGGCAACGCCCGGCCGAACGGCGGCACCACGCCACGACCACCGTTACAAAGATCGCCATGACAGATGATCACGCAGTGGTGCGCTCCGACTCTGGTTTCTCCCGGCGGGAGTTCGCGGCCGTGGCCGGCACGGCGACGGTGGCCACGGCCCTGACCGGCGGTACCGCCACAGCCCTGCCCGCGTCGGCCGCGCCGCTCGCCCCGGCCGCTCCCGGCGGCCCGCGCGGCGCCGACTCCGACCGGTGCCTGGCCGTCGCCCGTGCCCTGCTCGTCCTGGACTCCGACAACCGCCCCCTCGTCCCGCGCTACCTGAGCGTCCTGAAGGACGGACTGCCGGCGCGACAGACCAGGCCCAAGGACGTCCTCGTCATCGGCGCCGGCCCGTCCGGGCTGGTGGCCGCCTGGCTGCTGAAGGAGGCGGGGCACCGGGTGACGGTCCTGGAGGCCAACGGCAACCGGGCGGGCGGCCGCATCAAGACCTTCCGCAAGGGCGGCCACGAGGGCGCCGGGCAGCCCTTCGCCGATCCCGGCCAGTACGCCGAGGCGGGAGCGATGCGCATCCCCGGCAGTCACCCGCTGGTGATGGAGCTCATCGACCGGTTCGACCTGAAGAAGCGGCGATTCCACTACGTCGACGTCGACGAGGAGGGACGTCCCGCCGCCCGGACCTGGATCCACGTCAACGGCATCCGCCAGCGGCGCGCCGACTACGCCCGCTCCCCCCGGCGCGTGAACCGGTCCTTCGGCGTCCCGAAGGCCCACTGGGACACGCCCGCCGCGGCGATCCTGCGGGCCGCGCTGGACCCCGTGCGCGACGAGTTCAGCCACGTCGGCCGGGACGGCAAGCGGGTCGACAAACCGCTGCCGGAGCGGCTGCGGGGCTGGGCGCGGGTGGTGAAGCGGTTCGGCGACTGGTCGATGTTCCGCTTCCTCACCGAGCACGCCGGTCTCGACGAACGGACCGTCGACCTGATCGGCACCCTGGAGAACCTCACCTCACGCCTCCCGCTGTCCTTCATCCACAGCTTCATCGGCTCCTCCCTCATCAGCCCCGACACTCCCTTCTACGAGCTGGAGGGCGGCACGGCCGTGCTGCCGGACGCCCTGCTCGAACGCGTGCGCAAGGAGGTGCGGTTCGACCGCCGGGTGACGCGCATCCAGTACCACCACCCCGACCGGCCGTCCGCGGACGGCGGGCATGTGCGGAGCAAGGGCCCGCACGTGTGGGTGGACACCGTGTCCGAGGGCCGCGACGGCCCGGTCGTCCGCGAACAGTTCACCGCCGATGTCGCCGTGGTCACCGTGCCGTTCTCCGGGCTGCGCCATGTGCAGATCGATCCGCCGCTGTCCTACCGCAAGCGCCGCGCGGTCTGCGAGCTGCACTACGACAGCGCAACCAAGGTGCTGCTCGAGTTCAGCCGCCGCTGGTGGGAGTTCGACGAGGACGACTGGAAGCGCGAGCTGAACGCCGTCGACCCGGGCCTGTACGACGCCTACCGCACCGGCAAGGCCCCCGCGGACGGCAGTCTCCTCGGCGCGCACCCCTCGGTGCCCGGCGGGCACATCACACAGGCTCAGCGCACCCACTACGCCGCGAACCGCGCGATCGGCCGCGACCAGCCGGAGGCGGCCGGTGTCGTGGGCGGCGGCTCGGTGTCGGACAACGCCAACCGCTTCATGTTCAACCCGTCCCACCCGGTCCCGGGCAGCGCGGGGGGCGTGGTCCTGGCGTCCTACAGCTGGGCCGACGACGCGCTGCGCTGGGACTCCCTGGACGACGAGGCGAGGTATCCGCACGCGCTGTGCGGTCTCCAGCAGGTCTACGGCCGGCGCATCGAGGTGTTCTACACCGGCGCGGGTCGTACCCAGAGCTGGCTGCGCGACCCCTACGCCTACGGGGAGGCGTCCGTGCTGCTGCCCGGGCAGCACACCGAGTTGTTGCCCGTCATCCCCGAGCGCGAGGGCCCGTTGCACTTCGCCGGTGACCACACGTCCGTCAAACCGGCCTGGATCGAGGGGGCCCTGGAGTCGGCCGTGCGGGCCGCCCTGGAGGTCCACACGGATCGGTGACCGTTGATCGCGGGGGCCCCGGCGCGCGTGCGCGCCGGGGCCCCCGCACGTTCGGCCTCCACCCGTCGGCGCTTCCGGCGACCGCAACGACCACAACCTCCGTTGGTTCCGCAAGGCAGACAGTGCGGCGAAGCCCGGGCACGATGTGGCCCACGTCACCCTCCCCCACAGGGCCGTTACCTACCCGCATCGACGTACCGACAGGTGGTGGCACTCGTGCGCCTGCGCACCCCCCTCGCCCTGCTCGGGGCCGCCGTGCTCGTGCTCGTCGGACCACCGCTGCTGACCACCGGCAGCGGCTCCGAGACCGGCACGCAGATCCCGGGCCTGCGTTTCATGGTCCCCAACACCCCCGGCGGCGGCTACGACATCACGGCCCGCACGGCCGCGAAGAACGCCGAGGACGCCGGGCTCACCCACAACATCGAGGTGTTCAACCTGCCCGGCGCCGGCGGCACGGTGGGCCTGAGCCGGCTGGTGAGCGAGCACGGCAACGGCAAGCTCGCCATGTCCATGGGCCTGGGGGTCGTGGGCGCCGTCCGATCCAACGACGCGCCGAAGACGCTCGGAGACACCACGCCGATCGCCCGGCTCACCGAGGAGCAGGACGTGGTGGTCGTGGGGAAGGACTCGCCGTACAAGACGATCGACGACCTGATCGGCGCTTGGAAGGAGAACCCGGGCAAGCTCCCCGTGGGCGGCGGCTCGTCGCCCGGCGGACCCGACCACCTCGCGCCGATGCTGATGGCCCGGGCCGCCGGGATCCCCCCGAAGCAGGTCAACTACATCCCCTTCGACGGCGGAGGCGAACTGCTCGCCTCGATCCTCGGCAACAAGGTGGCCTTCGGTGTCTCCGGGGTCGGCGAGTACCAGGACCAGATCAAGGCGGGCGAGCTGCGCCTCCTCGCGGTGACCGGCCCCGAGCGCGTCGACGGGCTCGACGCGCCCACGCTGAAGGAGACGGGCTACGACGTGAACTTCACCAACTGGCGCGGCATCGTCGCCCCGCCCGGCCTGAACGACGGGGAGCGCGACAAGCTCGTGAAGCTGATCGAGGAGCTCCACGACTCGGACGAGTGGCGCACCTCCCTGCGGCAGAACGGCTGGGACGACGCCTTCCTCACCGGCGAGGAGTTCGGCGCGTTCCTCGACGCCGAGGACAAGCGGGTGGTTTCGGTGCTGAAGGAGCTGGGACTGTGACGACTCAGACCGACATTCCCCCCGCCGAGACCGGCGGCGAGCGGCGCTCGTGGCTGCGGGAGCACTCGGAACTCGGCGTCTGCGTCCTGCTGCTGGCGCTCGGCGTCCTCGTCCTGACCGACGCGCTCACCATGGACGTCGACATCGCCCAGCGCGGCCCGGTCGGCCCGAAGACCGTGCCGATCGTGGTCGGCGCCGGGCTGCTGGTCATCGCCGCCCTGCTCGCCCTGGACGTGCTGCGGGGCGGCCGGGGCCAGGCCGAGGGCGGTGAGGACGTCGACCTGTCCGAGCCCGCCGACTGGCGCACGGTACTGCTGCTCGCCGGCGTGTTCCTCGGCGCTGCCGTCCTGATCGAGCCGCTCGGCTTCCCCGTCGCGGGCGCGCTGCTGTTCTGGGGCGCCGCGTTCGCGCTCGGCAGCCGCAGGATCGACCGGGATCCGCTCATCGCGGCCGGGCTGTCCCTGGTCACCTACACCGTCTTCAACAACCTGCTCGGAGTGCCCCTGCCCGGTGGTCCGTTGATGGGAGTGCTGTGACATGAACGCCCTCAACTCCCTTCTGGACGGCTTCGGTACGGCCCTCACGCCGATCAATCTCCTCTGGGCCGTGATCGGTGTGCTGCTCGGCACGGCGATCGGCGTGCTGCCGGGCATCGGCCCGGCGATGGCGGTCGCCCTGCTGCTGCCGGTGACGTACGGGCTCGACCCGATCGGCGCGTTCATCATGTTCGCCGGCATCTACTACGGCGCGATGTTCGGCGGCTCGACCACCTCCATCCTGCTCAACACCCCAGGTGAGAGCGCGGCGGTGGTGGCGGCCATGGAGGGCAACCCCATGGCCAAGTCCGGGCGCGGTGCCCAGGCCCTCGCGGCGGCCGCCGTCGGGCATTTCGCGGGTGGTCTGATCGGCACGCTGCTGCTGGTGGCGCTCGCGCCGACGGTAGCGAAACTGGCCGTGGACATCGGCGCGCCGGACTACTTCGCCATCATGGTGCTGGCGTTCATCGCGGTGACCTCGGTGCTGGGCTCGTCCCGCATCCGGGGACTCGCCTCCCTGCTCATCGGCCTCACCCTGGGGCTGGTGGGCCTGGACCAGATGACCGGCCAGCAGCGCCTGACGTTCGGCTCGCTCCAACTCGCCGACGGCATCGACGTGGTGATCGTGGCGGTCGGGCTCTTCGCGATCGGCGAGGCCCTGTGGGTGGCGGCCCATCTGCGGCGCAGGCCGCCTGAGCCGATCCCGGTGGGGCGTCCGTGGCTGGGGCGCGACGACGTGAAGCGGACCTGGAAGTCGTGGCTGCGCGGCCCGTTCATCGGCTTCCCGTTCGGCGCGATCCCGGCCGGGGGCGCGGAGATACCCACCTTCCTGTCGTACGTGACGGAGAAGCGCCTGTCCAGGCACAAGGACGAGTGGGGCAAGGGCGCCATCGAGGGTGTCGCAGGTCCGGAGTCGGCGGCGTCGGCCTCGGCGGCGGGCACGCTGGTGTCGATGCTGACCCTGGGCCTGCCGACCACGGCGGTCGCGGCCGTGATGCTGGCCGCCTTCCAGCAGTACGGCATCCAGCCCGGTCCGCTGCTCTTCGAGCGTGAACCGGAGCTGGTGTGGGGCCTGATCGCCTCCCTGTTCGTCGGCATGGTGCTGCTGCTCGCGCTGAACCTGCCGCTGGCTCCGGTGTGGGCGAAGCTGCTGCGCATCCCGCGGCCGTATCTCTACGCCGGGATCATGTTCTTCGCGGCGGTCGGCGCGTACGCGGTCGGCGGTGAGGTGATCGACCTGGTGATCCTGCTGATCATCGGTCTGATCGGCTTCGGCATGCGCCGCTACGGGCTGCCCGTGCTGCCCGCCGTGATCGGTGTGATCCTCGGGCCGAACGCCGAGCAGCAGTTGCGGCGCGCCCTGCAGATCAGCGACGGCAGCGTGACGGGTCTGGTCAACACGCCGTTCGCGATGACCGTGTACGCGGTGATCGTGCTGCTGCTGGTGTGGCCGCTGCTGAGGAAGGCGGTGACGCGGAGCCGCGCGGCGGCCTGACCCGGTGTCACGGCACCCGTTCCCGGGTGCCGTCCGGGAAGCGGATCTCCACCTCCCCGGCCACGGCGACCCGCACGCGCGTTCCTGAACCTCGCGCGTGCGGGTCGCCGTTCACGTCCGGGTCGGCGCTCAGCACGACGAGGGTCACCAGGAGGTGCGTGCCGCCCGGGTGGGCGGACAGGGTGAGGTACGGGGTCGCCGAGTGGTGGCCGCAGGCGTTGGTGCCGACCGCGTGGGCCACGGCCGCCTCGGCGCCCTGCCATCCGTGCAGTCCGACGACCGTGCTGGTCAGCCCGTCCGCGCGCCGGGCCAGCGCCCGGGCCGGGCCGGTCCGGCCGGTCGGGGGTCCGGTGTCGTCCGCGACGGCCCAGCCGCCCTCGCGCACGGGCGTGCCGGGCGGCGCGTCGACGCGGTGCACGCGCACCTCCCAGGGGCCGTGGACCACGCTGACCGTCTCGATGCGATGCCCCTCACCGCTGCCCGGGAGCACGGCCCGGTGCCAGGAGGCGGCGCGGGCGCCTTCGGCTCCGAGGGGGTGGATCCGGCCGCGCGGGGTGGGTGTGCCGTCGGGGGCGAGCAGGGCGATGTGGTTGTCGGGGCCGGTGTGCGGTGGCGGTGGTGTCTCGGGGGCGGTGGTGCTGCTGTAGGCGAGCCGGGCGTAGTGCGGGCTGTCGTCCGATGTCGCCGGCGGGGGTGGGAGGCGGTCGCTGCCGTGGTTGACGAGCCGGGTGATCCCGTCGGACGCGGTGGAGTGCAGCAGCCAGCCGGGGGCGGGTAACGCGCGGCGGACGTCGCCCGTCTCGACCGGGCCGGGTTCCTCGGGCGCGGTCCACACGGGGTGGTCGGCGGGCAGCAGCAGGCCGAGGAAGGCCTTGCTCGCCCAGTACGGGGAGGCGGGGCCCGAGTACCGCTGGGTGACGGGGAGGAAGGGCCGGTACCAGCCGAGGGTGAGCAGCCCCCGCTCGTCGGGCACGCCCCGCTCCGCGAAGTGTTTCAGCGCCCCGGAGGCGAGGCGGCGGGTGCGGCCGGGCGGCAGCGGAGTGGCGTCGGCGAGCACCCCCGCCCACAGGGGCGCCGTCGTGCCGAACCGGTAGGTGAGGGAGCGGCCTTGGTGGACGGGAGCGCCGTCGGCGCCGAAGAAGTGCTGGTGGTCGTGGAGGAACGAGCGCAGGCGCGTGCGATGCTCCGCCACCAGCCGGGGGTCGGCGCGCGGCCCCGCGATACGGGCCCACAGCACGGGGTACAGGTGCAGGGCCCAGGCGTTGTAGTAGTCGAACTTGCGCCCGTCGCCGTCGGTGTACCAGCCGTCGCCCCGGTACCAGTCCTCCAGGCGGGCGAGCCCGGCGTCGATCTCCCGGCGGTCGTGCCGGGCGCCGACGGAGGCGAGGAACTCCTCGGTGATGACCTGGAACAGCCGCCAGTTGGAGTCGTTGACGACCGCTCCGACGAAGCCGCCCAGCCAGTCGGCGGTGCGCTGCCGTACGCGGTCGTCGAGCCGGTCCCAGATCCATGGGCGGGTCTCGTGCAGGGCGATCGCGAGGGACGCCGCCTCGACCATGGGCTGGCCGCGGTCGGTGATGGGCGGCCAGTGGTCGGGGCTGCGCGGGTCGGTGCCGGAGGCGAGTCCGGCCGCGTACCGCTCGATCAGGCCGGGGGTCTGACGCCCGCCCGAGCCGGCGATGCGGAACGCCGCCAGCAGGAAGGAGCGGGCGAAGCCCTCCAGCCCGTCCGACCAGGGCCCGGAGTGGCTGGGCGGCCCGGGGAGGCGGTACTGGGCCAGCCCCGGGGAGGCGTAGGGCGTCAGGGCGTCCAGGAGGCGGTCGGCGACGGCCTCCCAGTGGGCACGGGTCCAGCCGGTGACGGGCGAGGTCAGCGGGTCGGCGGGGGGCAGATGGGGCAGGTTGGGGAGGTGCTTCGGGTCGGGGAGCGACACGTGCGGCGCGCTCATACGGGTGCGGTTCCTCCGTTGGTCACAGGGCACGCCCGGGCGGGGGCGCGCCGACGCTGTCGCGGACGACGATGTGGGTGCCGAGCAGATGGTGGGCCCCGGCGGCGTGCTCGGGGTCGCGCAGGGCGATGCGCACGGCGGCACGCCCGAGTTCCTCGGCCGGGGTGCGGACGGTGGTGAGGGGCGGGTTGAAGTCCTCGGCGAGCGGGATGTCGTTGTAGCCGACGACGGAGAGGTCACCGGGAACGCTCAGCCCGGCGTCGGCGATGGCGCGCAGGGCCCCGGCGGCGACCATGTCGTCCCCGGCGAAGACGGCGGTGAACTCCCGTTCCTTCTTGAGGAGTTCGGTCATCGCGCGGTGGCCCGCGGCGCGTCCCAGTCCGCAGTCGACGACGTGCGCGGCGCCCGGCGGCAGTCCGTGCTCGGCGAGGGCGGCCCGGTAGCCGGCGACGCGGGCGTCGAGGGCGGTGTTGCCGGGCAGCCCGCCGAGGAAGACGATTCCGCGGTGCCCGGCCGACAGCAGATGGCCGGTGGCGGCGCGGGCTCCGGCCTCGTTGTCGAACTCGACGACCAGCGCGGGGATCTCGGGGCCGGGCGCGGGCCGGCCGCAGAGCACGAGGCGGGCCCCGGAGGAGTCGAGGGCGTGGGCGTAGTGGGCGACGCGCTCACGGTAGGCGTCGTCCTCGACGACCCCGCCGACCAGGATCACCAGCCGGGCGCCCTCCTCCCGCATGAGCTGCACGAACTCCATCTCGCGCTGCGCGTCGCCGCCGGTGGCGCCGACCACGCAGAGCCAGCCTCGGTCGGCGGCCTCCGCCTCCACGCCTTCGGCGACCTGGGCGTAGAAGGGGCTGGTGACCTGGCGGACCACGACGGCGGCCATCTTGCGGCCGCCGCCGACCAGGGCGCGGGCGTGCGCGTTGGCCACGTAGTCGAGGTCGCGGGCGGCGCGCAGGACCCGGGCCCGGGTCGCGGCGGGCACCGGGTGGTTGCCGCTGAGCGCGCGGGAGGCGGTCGCCGTGGACACGCCCGCCCGCTCGGCGACCTCGCGGATCGTGACCCGCCCCTTGGACCCCATGTCGTTCCCCATCCCCCGCGTCTCCTCTTCCGCCCACCGCTGTTCAGGTGTTGGCCGCGTAGTCCTTCGCGTACTCGTCGGCCATTCTGTCGCCGCCCCGGCTCCGCCACTTCTTCACCGCCGCGTCCCATTCCGACAGCGGCAGGCGTCCGGCGACGATCCCGGTGACGGTGTCGTCGAGGAAGGTCTTGAGGGTGGCGCCCTGGGAGTTGTTCGTGGCGGACTGCAGCCCGAAGGAGGCGTCGCGGATGGCGTGCGGCACGACCTCGCGCTGCCAGGTGTGCAGCGCCCGTACGGCGTCGGGCATGCCGGGCACGAACAGCACCTGGGGGCCTTCGGCGAGGTACTTCAGCGGCAGGTTCGTGTTGTTCTCGACCTCGCCGAGACGGGTGGGTTCGGGTGAGCCGTCCTCGCCCCGGGTGAAGTGGACGCCCTCGACGCCGTAGTGGACGAGCTCCCACTCCTTGCTGCCGAACGGCGCGGCGAGGTAGTCGAGGATGCGCAGGAGCAGCTGGACGCGTTCCTTCTTCGCCTTCTTGAGGACGGTGTAGCCGAAGGAGCGGCGGGCGGCGACGATGCCGCCGGGCTCCCCTCCGGCGCTGTACGGGAGGGCGGCCGCCGGCTTCATCTTGCCCCGGGACTCGCGGTACTTGGGCAGGTAGGCGCCGAACCCGTCCTGCATGGAGCCGACGGTGCCGTTGTAGTAGAGGGTCGTCAGGTCGATCTGGGAGATGGACGTGGCGTCGGGGTGGTAGGAGCCGTTCTTGCGCAGCTGCGCCTGGAAGGCGATCGACGCCTTGTAGCGTTCGTCGGCCGCCGCCGTCAGGAAGGTGCCGTCCGCGGTGACGGCCCAGCGCTGGGGCGCGTTGTGGGCGGCGGAGTGGAAGCCGTTGCCGAAGAGGGACCCGTTGGCGGCGCCGAGCATGTAGGTCCTGCCGCGTGTACCGCGTCGGGCCACGGCAGTGAAGTCCTGGGCGCTCCAGCCCTCCTTCATGCCGGCGTCGGCGAACATGTCCTGGTTGATCCACAGGGTCGATCCGGGCAGCGGTCGTTCCAGCGGGATGCCGTAGATGCGCCCGCCGATGCGGCCCATGTCGCGCCAGGCGTGGGTGGGGATGTTGGCGAGGTTGGGGTAGTCGGCGATCGCGTCGCCCGACAGGTACGAGGTGAGGTCCTGGGCGCGGCGCTGTACGAACTGCGCCTCCCGGGGCAGTGTGAAGCCGGTGAACATGTTGATGATGTCGGGCAGGGCGTCGGCGTCGCCGGCCATGACGGTCGCCATCTTCTTCTGGTAGTCGGCCTGGGAGATGATCGTGTACTCGATCTTCACGCCGAGGGCCTTCTCGACCGCCGCCCAGAAGCGGTTCGCGGAGGCGGGCTTGGGCGGTGTGCCGAAGGAGACGGTCATGACACGCACGGTGGAGCCGTCGCCGGGGGTGCGGGAGACCGACGTGACCAGGTCGGAGGGGTAGGAGGTGTATCCGGCCTGGACACCGGCGGCGGTGGGGGCGAGGTCGGGCTTCGGGCCCGTCGCCGGTTTGTACGCCGGCCACGGCGCGAGCTTCTTCCCGGCGTTGGAGACGTCGCCGTCGCCGGAGCCCGAGGAGCAGGCGGTCAGCAGAGCGGGGGCGGAGACGGCGGCGCCGCCCACGGCCAGGGAGCGCAGGAGGGTGCGTCGGGACATGCGGGGCATGGATGAACCACCTCGTGTCAGCTCTTGACGGCGCCGGTGAGTACGCCCTTGGTGAAGTACTTCTGCAGGAAGGGGTAGACCAGCAGGATCGGGACGGTGGCGATCACGAGCACCGCCATCTGCACGGTCTGCGGGGCGGTGGCGGTGGCCTCGCCCGTGGTCGCGTCGGTGAGTCCGGCCCCGGCCACCACGTAGGTGCGCAGCACCTGCTGGAGCGGCCAGTGGTCACTCTCCAGATACAGCGAGGCGTAGAACCAGGAGTTCCAGTAGGCGACGGCGTAGAACAGGCCGACGACGGCGAGTGCGGCCTTGGACAGGGGCAGCACCACCGACACCAGTACCCGCCAGTCCCCCGCCCCGTCCAGCCGGGCCGCCTCGTACAGCTCCTCGGGGATCGACTGGAAGAAGCCGCGCAGGACCACCAGGTTGAACACGTTGACCAGGACGGGCAGGACGAGCGAGGCGTAGGAGTCGAGCAGGCCGAGTTCCTTGACGAGCAGGAAGCTCGGGATCATGCCCGGCGGGAAGAGGAACGTGAACAGCACCAGCAGCAGTGCGGGTTTGCCGCCGAAGACGCCCGGGCGGGACAGCGCGTAGGCCAGGGTGACCGTGCAGGCGAGGCTGAGCAGGGTGCCGGCGATCGTCACTCCGGCGCTGACGCCGAGTGCGTGGGTGACGATGCCGCCGTCGAAGATGTCGCGGTAGGCGTCGAGCGTGGGCTCGCTGGGCCAGAGCACCCAGCCGCCGTTGTCGACGACCTCCCGGGTGGAGGCGAGGGACGTCGACACGATGACCAGGAACGGCACGCACACCAGGAGCACGACCGCGGTCAGGGCGAGGGCCTTCGCGGCCTGGGTGAGCGGCCGGGGTTTCTCCATCCAGCCGGGACGGGCGGACGCGCTCACCGGTAGACCCCCTGTTCGCCGAGGCGGTGGGCGGCCTTGTTGGCCGCGTAGACGAGGAGGGCGCCGACGAACCCCTTGAAAAGGCCGGCCGCCGCCGCGAACCCGTAGTCGCCGCCGACGATGCCCTGGTAGTAGACGAAGGTGTCGATGACCTCGGCGGCCTGCGGGCCGACAGCGTCGCGTTGCAGCAACATCTGTTCGAAGCCGACGGAGAGGATGTCGCCGAGCCGCATGATGAGCAGCAGCACGACGACCGGGCGGATGGCGGGCAGGGTGACGTGCCAGAAGCGCCGCCAGGGACCGGCACCATCGATGGCGGCCGCCTCGTACTGCTGCTCGTCGACCTGGGCGAGGGCGGCGAGGAAGATGATCGTGCCCCAGCCGGCGTCCTTCCAGATGACCTGGGCGACGACGAGCGGCTTGAAGGCGTCCGGGTCGCCGATGATGTCGACGGTGTGCAGGCCGGCCCCGCTGAGCCCGCTGTTGAGCAGGCCGGTGTCGCCGAGCACCTGCTGGAACAGCGCGACGACGATCACCCACGAGATGAAGTGCGGCAGATACGCCACCGATTGCACGAACCGGCGTACCGAGCTCCAGGTGAGGGTGTGCAGCAGCAGGGCGAGGCCGAGCGGCACCGGAAAGTAGAAGACCAGCTGGAGGACGGCGATCCAGAGGGTGTTGAGGACCGCGTCCCAGAAGGCGCCGTCCTCGAACATGCGCCGGAAGTTGCCGAACCCGGCCCACGGGCTGCCCCACAGGCCGTCGAACGGCACGTACTCCTTGAACGCGATGACGTTGCCCGCGAGGGCGCCGTAGTGGAACAGCAGGAAGTAGACGACGCCGGGGAGCATCAGCAGGAACAGGGTCCGGCTGCCACGTCCATGAAAACCTTTACGCTCGCGCTGCGACCCTCCGGACGGGCGGCGACCGGGACTCACCCCCTTCGCACCTGCTCGTTCCCGTAAGCCAGTTGCCACGGTTCCCCCTCACGTCGGCGAGTCCGGTGAAGGGAAGCTAAAACGCTTTCATTGCGCGGTCAACACTTCTGACACAGCCGGGACTTCGGCCCGTGGGCCCGGTCCGACGCGTCAGGCTGAGAGCAACTGGGCATCACGCCCTCGCGCTCTAGGCCGGTCCCCTCAGGGCGGGCGTCACGCCCCCACCGTCGGGGCCACTCCCCTCGGGGCGGGCGTCACGCCCCCACCGTCGGGGCCACTCCCTTCGGGGCGGGTGTCCCCCCCACCCCCCACCGTCGGGGCCGGTGTCACGCCCCACGGTCGGGGCCGGTTCCCCACGGCCTTGCGTCGGCTGCCACCCGGGCCCGCGTCAGCACTCACCCTGCCGCGCGGACGCGCACGGCCAGGACACGAGCGGGCGGGCCTCAGGCTGCCGTCCCAACCCTCCGCAGCAGACCCGGCGTCAGTCGGCGGAGTCGCCGAAGACCTCCGCGGTGTGCTCGCCGAGCGCCGGCGGCGGCAGCAGGTGGTGCGCCGGTGACGCGCCCAGCGTGATGGGGCACGCCACCTGCCGGGACCCCGCTCCGCCGTCCGTCCCGGGCACCGTGACGATGCCGGGCAGTCCGAGCCGCTCGGCGAAGGCGAACGCCTCGTCGAGTGAGTTCAGGGGCCGGCGGGGACACCGGCCGCCGACAGCACGCCGGTCCAGTGGTCGGCGCCCGCCGTGCGCAGCCGTGCGGCCAGCGCCCGACGCAACTCGGCGCGGTGGGCCACCCGTTCGGGATTCGTACGGAACCGGGGGTCGTCGGCGAGGTCCGGGAGGCCGAGCGCCCCGGCCAGTGCCGCGAACTGACCGTCGTTGCCCACCGCGAGGGCCAGCGGACGGTCGGCGGTGGGGAAGGTCTCGTACGGGGCGATGCTCGGGTGCGCGTTGCCCATCCGCCCGGGCACGACGCCCGCGACGGCGTACGCGGAGGCCTGGTTGACCATCGCCGACAGCAGCGAACTCAGCAGGTTCACCTCCACGCGCTGCCCCTCGCCCGTGGCGTCCCGGTGCCGCAGGGCCGCCATGATCCCGAGCGTCGCGTGCAGTCCGGTGATCACGTCGACCAGGGCCACACCGGCCTTCGTCGGCTCGCCCTCGGGCTCCCCGGTGACGCTCATCAGTCCGCCGACCGCCTGGACGAGGAGGTCGTAGCCGGGGATCGCGGCCCCCGCGCCCGCCCCGAAGCCGCTGATCGAGCAGTAGACCAGGCCGGGGTGGCGGACCCTCAGGTCGTCGTAGCCGAGGCCGAGCCGCTCCATGGTGCCCGGCCGGAAGTTCTCCACCAGGACGTCCGACTCGGCGACGAGGGCCAGCGCGTGTTCGCGGCCGGACTCGTCCGACAGGTCCAGGGCGACCGAGCGCTTGTTGCGGTTGACGCCGAGGAAGTACGTGGAGGTGCCGTGTTCGTCGGCCGGCGGACGCCAGTGCCGGGTCTCGTCACCCGTTCCCGGGCGCTCGACCTTCACGACGTCGGCGCCGAGATCGGCGAGGAGCATGGTCGCGTACGGCCCGGCCAGGACCCGCGAGAAGTCCGCGATCCGCAGCCCGCTCAGGGCGCCACGCTCCAGGTCCACGTCTGCCTCCGGGTGATCGTCGTTGATCGTTCTCGGTCGCCGGACCTCACCCTCTCATCACCACACCTCTTGACGCGTCAATGACAACGATGGCTTGATGTTGTGGGAGCGCTCCCACCTCCAGGGAAGGGATCACCATGCGCAGCACCCCTCACTCGTCCCCGCACTTACGGGTCATGTCCGTTCTCGGCCTGCTGGCCGCCCTGCTCCTCCCCCTCGGCATGACGCTCGCACCCCCCGCGACGGCCGCCCCCGCCGCCGCCCCCGTCCGCGTCATGCCGCTCGGCGACTCGATCACCGGCTCGCCGGGCTGCTGGCGGGCGGTGCTGTGGAACCGGCTGGTCGACAGCGGGTACACGGACATCGACTTCGTCGGCACCCTGCCCCCGCAGGGCTGCGGACAGGCGCACGACGGGGACAACGAGGGTCACGGCGGCGAGCTGGTCACCAACGTGGCGGACCAGAACCTGCTGCCCGGCAGGCTGGCCGCCACCCGTCCGGACATCGTTGTCATGCACTTCGGCACGAACGACGTCTGGAGCAGCATCTCCCCCGACCGCATCCTCGCCGCCTACACCACACTCGTGGCGCAGATGAGGGCCTCGAATCCGGACATGCGGATCCTCGTGGCGCAGCTGATCCCCATGAACCCGAGCAGTTGCGCGGCCTGTGCGCAGCGGGTCGTCGACTTCAACGCGCGGATTCCCGGATGGGCCCGGGTGACCGGCACCGACCGCTCCCCCGTCACCGTGGTCGACCAGTGGACGGGTTTCAGCACGGCCACCGACACCTACGACGGCGTGCACCCCAACGCCTCCGGCGACGACAAGATCGCCGCCCGCTGGTTCCCGCCCCTGGCGGCGGCCCTCGACGCCGGCGTACCGCCGGACCCCGGCGGTCCGGGTGGGCCGGGCGGGGACCCCGTCGCGTGCACCGCGCGCTTCCGGGCCGTCTCCACCTGGCAGGGCGGCTACCAGGGCGAGGTGACGGTGACGAACACGTCGGCCTCCGCGGTCCCGGGCTGGACGGCGACCGTCGTACCGGCGAACGGCGCACGTCTCACCCAGGTCTGGAACGGCGCCCTCACCACGGCCGCCGACGGTACGGCCACCGTCACGAACGCGGCGTGGAACGGCACGCTCGCCCCCGGCGCGAGCGCCACGTTCGGCTTCGTCGCCTCCGCCCCGGCAGCGGCCGGCACCCCGGCGGCGACCGTCACCTGCGCGGGCAGGGCACCGGCGGGATGACGACCGTGCCGGGGCGGCGACGTCCCGGCACCGGGCCCGTCCGCACCGAGCCCCGACGGCAGGACCCCGTTCAGCACGACAGCGCGACCGTCAACGCGCCCCACCCGACCCCCACTTCTGGAGCCCGTCATGAGACTCCGCCCCACACCCGCCGCCGCACGCCCGGCCACCGTGGCCGCCGCCCTGCTCGCCCTCCTGCTGTCCTTCCTCGCCCTGACCCCGCCGGCCGAGGCCGCGCCCACCGGCTTCCGGGTGCAGAACGGCCGGCTGCTGGAGGCCAACGGGAACGACTTCGTGATGCGCGGCGTCAACCACGCCCACACCTGGTATCCGGACCGGATCAGCTCCCTCGCCCACATCAAGGCCAAGGGCGCCAACACCGTCCGCGTGGTCCTCGCCAGCGGTGACCGCTGGACCCGCAACGACACCGCCGACGTGGCGAACGTCGTCGCCCAGTGCAAGCAGAACCGGCTCATCTGCGTCCTCGAAGTCCACGACACCACCGGGTACGGCGAGCAGAGCGGAGCGACCACCCTGTCCCGTGCGGCCGACTACTGGATCAGCGTGCAGAGCGCCCTGGCCGGCCAGGAGGACTACGTCATCGTCAACATCGGCAACGAGCCGTACGGCAACACGAACTACACGGCGTGGACGGCCGACACCAAGGCGGCCATCCAGAAGCTGCGGAACGCCGGGTTCGATCACACGCTGATGGTGGACGCACCCAACTGGGGTCAGGACTGGGCGTTCACCATGCGCGACAACGCCGCCTCGGTCTTCGCCGCCGACCCCGACGCCAACACCGTCTTCTCGATCCACATGTACGGCGTCTTCGACACCGCAGCCGAGATCAGCGACTACCTGAACCGGTTCGTCACCGCCAAGCTGCCCATCGTCGTCGGAGAGTTCGGCCACGACCACTCGGACGGCAACCCCGACGAGGACACCATCCTGGCCGTGTCCCAGCAGCTCCGCCTCGGCTACCTCGGCTGGTCGTGGAGCGGCAACGGCGGCGGGGTCGAGTACCTGGACATGGTCACGAACTTCGACCCGAACCAGCTCACGTCCTGGGGGCAGCGCCTCTTCAACGGCGCGAACGGCATCGCCGCCACCGCCGAGGAAGCCGCTGTCTACTCCGGCACCGGGGGCGGCGACACGACTCCCCCGACCGCTCCCGGCACCCCGACCGCCTCCGGGGTGACCTCGTCGTCCGCCACCCTGACCTGGGCCGCCGCCTCCGACGCGACCGGCGTCACCGGCTACGACATCGTGCGGGTCAGCGGCGGCACGGAGTCGGCCGTCACCAGCAGCACGCGGACCACCGCCACCCTCACCGGCCTGTCCCCCGCGACCTCCCACACCTTCGCCGTCTACGCCCGCGACGCCGCCGGCAACCGCTCGCCCCGCTCGGGCACGGTGACCGTCACGACCTCGTCCGGCGGCTCGTCGGCGGCCTGCGGCGTCGGCTACCGGGTGACGGGCAGCTGGTCCGGCGGCTTCCAGGGCGAGATCGTGCTGCGCAACACCGGCACGTCGGCGATCAACGGCTGGACGCTGCGCTGGACCTTCCCGGACAGCCAGCGCATCACCAATCTGTGGGGCGGTACGGCGACGCAGAGCGGCTCGGAGGTGAGCGTCGCGGCGGCGTCGTACACGGCGACGATCCCGGTGTCGGGCTCGGTCGCCCTCGGCTTCACAGCCTCCCGGTCTGCCGCCAACCCCAGCCCGACGGCCTTCACCCTGAACGGCGCGGACTGCTCTGTGAGCTGACCGGGCCCGGTGCGCGGACTGCTCCGCGAGCTGACCGGGCCCCGTGCGACGGTGCCGCCGCGCTCCGGCCCTGCGGCACCACCCTCGCTCTCCGTGCCGGCCGCACCACCCTCGCTCTCCGGCCCGGCGGCACCGTCGTTGCGCTCCGCCCCGGTGACACCGCCGCTGCTCTTCGGCCGGTGACACCGCCCTCGCTCTCCGGCCCCGGTGACACCGCCGATGTGCTCCAGCCCGGTCACCGCTGTTGATGTGATCCGCGCTACAGCAACGCAGAAAGCGGTTTACACCGCCCCGCAGTGGTCAGGCGGCGGGGATGTCGCACCGGCTCCCCACCGCCGTATTTCCGGCAGCACGCGTATCCGCCCGTCCGGGTTGCCCGAACCCCGCCCGGGAGGCGTGATGAGCGAGGACACCCTGCGCATGCGCGCGATCGCGACCGGCAAGGCGGAACGCAAGGCGCCGCCCGTGACGGAACCGGCCGCGCGGCGGGACGCGTTCTTCGACAACGCCAAGTACCTGGCGATCGTGCTGGTGGCGATCGGGCACTCCTGGGAGCCCCTGCGGGACGGCAGCCGGGCGGCCGGCGCGCTCTACATGGTGGTGTACGCGTTCCACATGCCGGCGTTCATCGTGATCTCCGGCTACTTCTCACGCTCCTTCGACGCGAGCCCCGGCCGGATCAGGCGGCTGATCACCGGGCTCGCGGTGCCCTACGTCGTCTTCGAGACGGCGTACACCCTGTTCACGCGGTGGACCGACCAGGAGCCGGACCGGCCGGTGAGCCTGCTGGACCCCCTCTACCTGACCTGGTTCCTGGCCGCCCTGTTCATCTGGCGGCTGACCACGCCGATCTGGCAGCGCGTGCGGTGGCCGCTGCCGATCGCCCTCGTCATCGCGATGCTGGCGACGCTCTCGCCGTCGATCGGCAACGACCTCGATCTCCAGCGCACGCTGCAGTTCCTGCCGTACTTCGTCCTCGGTCTGCTGTTGCGACCCGAGCACTTCCACTTGGTGCGGCGCCGCGCGGCGCGGATCCTCGCCGTGCCGGTGTTCGCCGGCGCGCTGGCCGTGGCCTACTGGGCGGTGCCGCGGATGAGCGGCGCCTGGTTCTACCACCGGGACAGCGCCGCGGAGCTCGAGGCGCCCTCCTGGTACGGGCCCGTCATGACCCTGGTGACCTTCGGCTGCTCGATGGTCCTGGTCGCCTGCTTCCTCGCCTGGGTGCCCGGTCGCCGCACCTGGTTCACCGTGCTGGGGGCGGGCACGCTCTACGGCTACCTGCTGCACGGCTTCGTCGCGCAGGGGTCCAAGTTCTGGGGCTGGTACGAACCGGCGTGGGTGCACCGGCCCCTGGGCGAGATCCTCGTGACGGTCGCCGCCGCGCTGCTCGTGACCGTCCTGTGCACCCCGCCCGTGCGGCGGGTGTTCCGCTGGGTGATGGAGCCCGACATGGCGTGGGCGTTCCGCAGTGAGGCGCGCGATCAGGCACGGGAGCGCAACGCCGTACGCGCGTGAGCGGACCGTCTCACGGCTCCTGACCGAGCCGGATCAGCAGCGCCCCGGGCGTGCGCGGCACGGACACCGTCAGTCCCTCCCCGTCCCATGCGGCCCCGCCCGCGTCCGCCGACGACGGGTGCAGGACGTCCGCCCGGACGTCCCTGCCCGCCAGGTGCCGGACGGGGATGCGCAGTTCCGCCGGTCTTCCTCGCCGCCAGACGGAGAGGTACGTCGTGGCGTCGCCGGGGGTCCGCAACCCCAGGGTCAGCCACTCGTCCGTCCAGCCGGGCAGTCCGAGCGGCCAGAACGGCAGGGCCCGGGCGAGGTCCCCGCGGATCGACTTGTAGACGTCGACGGCGTCCCGGACGAGGGCTCGCTGGTGGTCCGACATGCGGTCCAGATGGCCGGAGAGGTGAATGCGTCCCAGGAGTGCCCCGCCGAGGGTCCAGGTGATCAGGCCGTCGTCGTACTCGGGCTGCGGATACGCCCAGACGGCGCCCTGCTCGGGCGGGACGACGGTCGGCGCGGCGGCGGCGATGGGCGGGTAGCTCAGCGGGTCCTGCTGGTCGCTGGTGGACTGGAGCTGGGCGACCGCGAGGGTGGCGCCGTCCATGCGCATGCCGCCCGAGGCGCAGTTCTCGACGACGAGGCCGGGGTGGCGGTCCAGAACTCCGGAGAGCCAGTCCAGGTAGGCCTCTGCGTGGCCGAGCAGGCCCGCTCCCGGTGCGAGATCGCCGGGGGCCTGGGTGCCGGGGTCGACCACGATGTTGTAGTCGAGCTTGAGGTAGCCCACGCCCCAGTCGCCGGCGATGCGGTCGACCGTCTTGTCGAGGTGGGCGCGGGCGGCCGGGTGCCGCAGGTCGAGCTGGTGGCGGCCCTGCTCGGTGAGGCGTACGCCGTCGCGCCGGAAGAACGCCTCGGACGGCAGTTCGGCCGCGACGGGACTGCGCACCCCGACGACCTCAGGCTCCAGCCACAGCCCGGGCACCATTCCGCGCTCCCGGATTCGGTCCAGGACCGCCTGGAGGCCGCCGTCGGGGAAGCGGCGCGGCGAGGGCTGCCAGGCGCCGACGCTGTCCCACCAGCCCCGGGTGTCGTCGTCGTACCAGCCGGAGTCGATGCAGAAGTACTCGGCGCCGGCGTCGGCCGCGGCGTCGATCAACGGCAGCAGCTTGGCCGTGGTGGGGTCGCCCATGAGGGTGTTCATGTAGTCGTTGAAGACCACGGGGAGCGCGGTGTGGTCCGGGTGGGGGCGCCGGATCGCCCGGCGGTAGGAGGTGAGGGCGCCGAGCGCGCTGTCGAGGTCCGGGCCGAGGGCCAGGACGCCGGGGACGGTGGTGAACTCCTCGCCGGGTACGAGGCGGATCCGCCACTGGTGTTCCGCGTCCGTGGGGCCGTTCAGCGCCAGGTAGGTGCCGTGGGCGCGTTCGCCGAGGTCCCAGCGCCAGCCGGCCGGGGACTCGACCTGCCATGCCCAGGCCCGGCCGCCGTCCCGCTCGGTCAGCGCGCCCATGGCGAGATGGCCGTCGGTGGGCCAGCTGCCGCGCCCGGTGAGGGCGAGGGCGGCCCGGCTGTCGTGCTCGTGGACGTCGGTGTGGATGTCGGCGACGGAGGCGCGCAGCGGCTCGGCGTACCAACGGCACTCGGCGAGCCAGTCGTTGCGGGCCCGGTGGACGTCGAGGGCGTCCGGGGCGGGCAGGCCGCCGAGGAGCAGGCTGCTGACGGACTGGACGACCAGGGGCGCGCGGCCGTCGTTGCGGAGCCGGACGCGGGAGCGCAGGACGGGCAGGCCGGCGGGTGAGCTGAATTCGGCGTAGGCCGTCAACCCGGTGTCCGGGTCGTGGAGTTCGACGCTCAGCCGTTCCCAGCCGTCGCCGCTGCTCGTGTGATGGGCACGGTGGGCGAGCCGGCTGCCGAGGGCCGTGCCGGTGAAGCGGGGGCCGGACCAGCCGCTGCCGTGACCGAGGGCGGTGAGCTCCACCAGGGGCAGGGCGGACTGCGGCGTGGCCGCGCGTTCGTCGCCGGGGTGTGCCAGCCGGACCAGTCGCGGTGTTCCGTCGGGGGCGACGGCGAACCGGGCGTCGAGCGCCTCGTGTCCCCAAGTGAACTCGTGTGGCTGCTGGTTGGAGGCCATGTGCGCCGCATCCGCCGTGCCGGTCAAGGTGCTCCCCCTCCTGACCCCGCCCCGTTGCCGGGGAGCGGAGGCCCGCGTGAATCCCTCGTTACGGTCTCTTGACGACCCAAGTGTGACCGGTCACAATCCTCGCATGAATGTGACCGGTCACACAAGGCGCCCGGCGAGCATCAGGGACGTCGCCACGGCCGCCGGGGTCTCGTACCAGACGGTCTCGCGGGTGATCAACGGCCACCCCAGCGTCCGGCCCTCCACCCGGGAGCGCGTGCTGGCCGCCATCGAGGAACTGGGCTTCAGGCGCAACGCAACCGCCCTCGCCCTGGCCAGTGGCCGCACCCGCACGGTGACCGTACTGACCGCGAACACCACGCACTACGGCTACGCCTCGATCCTCCAGGGCATCGAGGAGTCCGCCCGCGCCGCGTCCTACGCGGTGGGGATCGGCGTTCTGGAGTCCGCCGAGGACGCGGCCGTCGCCGCCGAGGTGCAGCGGGCGGCGGACGCGGGCGGCGGGATCATCGTGATCGCCTACGATCCGGCCGGTGTGCGGGCGCTGGGAGCCGTGCCCGCCGGTCTGCCGGTCGTGGGGGTGGTCGAGACCCCGGCGAGTCCGCCCGGCGGCGAGAGCCCCTGGGTGTGGACGGACGACCGCGAGGCCGCCTACCAGGCGACCCGCCATCTGCTGTCCCTGGGCCACGAGACCGTGCACTACGTCGCCATCCCGTCCAGCACCCGCCGCACCAGCGCCCGCACCAGCGGCTGGCGGCAGGCGCTGAAGGAGGCGGGCGCCCCGGAACCCCGCCCGGTGCAGAGCAGTTGGGGACCGGCGGGCGGACACGCGGCGGCCCTGAAGCTGGCGCGGGACCCGTCCGTCACCGCGATCCTGTGCGGCAACGACGACCTCGCGCTCGGCGTGCTCCGCGCCCTGCACGAGGCGGGCCGCCCGGTGCCGGGCGAGGTCAGCGTGGCCGGGTTCGACGACGCCCCGCACTCCGCCTTCCTCACCCCGTCCCTGACGACCGTGCGCCTGGACTTCACCGGCCTCGGCCGGGCCGCCTTCGCCCTGCTGCACGGCGCGCTGGAGGAGTCCGCGCCGGTCGCCCCGCGTCCCGTGTCCGTGCCGGAACTGGTGGTGCGGGAGAGCTCGGGGCCACCGCCCGGCGACCGCTGAACAGCACCAGAGAGCACCGCAGTCGTGAGTCCCGCTTCCTGAACCGAACCGCCTGCTCGGAAAGGCTCGAGATGAACAGAAGAGTTCTCCCCGCCCTGGCGCTGATATGCGCCGCCGGCCTGACCGCCACCGCGTGCAGTGATCCGACGGCCGGGGACTCCGGTGCGGACGACGCCAAGCGGACGGCGGTCGACCCGACCGCACGGCTGGACGGCGTGAACCTGACCATGTGGACCGCGCAGAACACGGTCGACGCGCCCAAGCAGGTCATCGACGCCTTCGAGAAGGCCACCGGCGCCAAGGTCGAGACCCAGGCGATCCCGGACCTCTACGAGCAGAACGTGCCGACGAAGCTGGCCTCCGGCGACCGCCCCGACCTGATGTTCTGGCAGCCGTCCGTCTCCACCCTGCCGTTCGTCCAGCCGCGGCAGAACCTGCTCACCCTCGACGGCGAGCCCTGGGTCTCCAGGCTCGGTGACACCGAGAAGTCTCTCGGCGTCATCGACGGCAAGCGCTACGCGGCGATCGTGACCAGCCCCGCCATGCTCGGCGTCTACTACAACAAGGACGTCTTCAAGCAGGCCGGGCTGAGCGAGAAGGACTTCCCGACGTCGTACGACGAGCTGCTGGCGCTCGGCCGCAAGGTCACCGACAAGACCGACGCGGCCGCCTTCTACGAGGCCGGCGGCGACAAGTGGCCGCTCCAGTGGCAGATGCAGCTCCAGCTCACCGACCTGGACCGGCAGTGGTGGGCGGATCTCAACGCCAACAAGAAGAAGTGGACCGACCCGATCGTGGTCGGCGCGATCAAGAAGTACAAGGAGAAGCTGCTCGACGCCGGACTCGCCCAGAAGAACTATCGGACGGGGACGTTCACCGGGCAGGCCGACGCCCTCTGGAAGGGCGAGGCCGGCATGGTCCTCAACGTCACCTCCTTCCAGAGCCAGTTGCAGGCCAAGCATTCCACCGCCGAGATCGACAAGAAGATCGGCTGGTTCCCGGTCGCCAACTCCTCGGCCACCGGCCTGTACTCCCCCGACCAGACCAACGGGGTCGTCGCCTTCAAGACCGGTGACGACAAGCGGCAGGACGCGGCCCGGCAGTTCCTCGCCTTCTGGCTCGGGCCGGACTACCCGGACTACATCAAGGCGATGAAGATCCCGTCCGTCCAGCCGTCCGTGCCCACCCCCGGCGGACTTCCCGACACGTCCAAGGCCCAGGTCGCGGCCCTGCCCAAGGCCGTCGGCGTCTTCCAGGCCAAGGCCATCGTCGCCCCCGACACGCACCTCTACCTGGCCGACATGATCTTCGGCAAGAAGAGCCCGCAGCAGGTCGCGCAGGCGATCCAGGACCAGTTCGCGCAGGTGGCCAAGGCCCAGGGCGCGCCCGGGTTCTGACGATGGCGGACACGGTCGTACGTACACGCAAGCAGCCTGCCGCACCGGGCGCGCCCAAGGGCGTGGGGCGGCTTCCCCGGGCCGCCGTGCACCACCCCTGGTGGTTCGCGCTCCCCGCGATCGCCGTCTTCGCGGGCTTCTTCCTGGTGCCCAACCTGCTCAACTTCTACTACCCGTTCACCGACTGGTCCTCCTACCACGCGGACATCACCTTCACGGGCCTGGACAACTTCAGGACCATCGCCGAGGACGGCTCACTGCTGCGCGCCATCCGTACGACGCTGGTGTACGCGCTGCTGGCGGCGGTGTTCCAGAACGGTTTCGGGCTGGTGCTGGCGCTGCTGCTGGAGGACGACAGCCGCTTCAACCGGTTCTTCCGTGCGGTCTTCTTCCTGCCGGTGCTGATCTCCGCGCTCGCGACCGGTTATGTCTTCCGGGCGCTCCTCGACCAGGACGGGGCCGTCAACTCCGTGCTGGGCACGGACGTTCCGTGGCTGGGCTCGACGACCTGGACGCTGGTGATCGTCACCCTCATCCACGGCTGGAAGTGGATGGGCCTGTCCATGCTGATCTACCTCGCGGGACTGAAGGGCATCCCCGGCGACATGCTCGAGGCCGCCCGGATCGACGGCGCCGGGCCGTGGCGGACGTTCTGGTCGGTGCGCCGGCCGATGCTCGCGCCGGCCGTCACCTTCAATGTCACCACGGCGCTGATCGGCTCGATGAACACCTTCGACATCGTGCAGGCCACGACCGGCGGCGGGCCCGCGGCCTCCACCGAGGTCTTCAACATCTACATGTTCCGGATCTTCGGGCAGGGCCTGTACGCCCAGGCCTCCGCGATGAGCCTGGTGCTCTTCCTGGTCGTGGTCGCCGTGGCGATCCCGCTGGTCGTCGGGCTCCGGCGAAGGGAGCAGATGCTGTGACCCCGGTCTGGCGTTACGGGCGTCCCGTCCTGGTCCTGCTGCTGGCCGGGCTGGCCGTCGGCGTGCCGCTGTGGCTGGTCGCCGTCACCTCGGCCAAACCGCAGGCGGAGGCCATCAAGCCGAACCTGGATCCCCCCGGGCACTGGCAGCCCGCCGCCAACTACGCGGACGCCGTCAACGAGGGCGAGATGCTGCGCGGTCTGTTCAACTCGCTGCTGGTCGTGGTGCCTTCGGTGGTCCTGGTGCTGATCCTGGGCGCGGGCGCCGCCTGGGTCTTCGCGCGCCGGAAGTCGAAGCTGGTGTCGGCGGCGTACGCGCTGTGCATCAGCGGGCTGCTGCTGCCACCGGCCGTCATCACCATCGTGATGGAGCTGCGGCAACTGGGTCTGGCCAACTCCCGGCCCGGCATGATCGCCGTCTACACCGGCATGTACCTGTCGACGTCGATCTTCTTCATGACCGGCTTCATCCGCGCCATCCCCCTGGAGCTGGAGGAGGCGGCCCGGATGGACGGGGCGACGCCGTCGCGGATCTTCTGGCGGATCGTCCTGCCCCTGCTCCGGCCGGTCGTCGCCACCGCCACGATCATGGTGATGCTCTACGCCTGGAGCGACGTCTTCTACGCGTTCTTCGTCCTCGGCGGCGGAGACCGGGCGACCCTGCCGCTCAACCTCTACCAGGTCGCCAGCGCCCAGCTCTATCTCGAGAACTGGCATCTCGTCTTCGCGTACGTCGTGGTGATGAGCCTGCCCATGGTCGCCGTGTTCCTCGTCGGCCAGCGAAAGATCGTGTCCGGAATCACCAGTGGAGCCGTCAAGTGACCGGAGGTCCAGCGTGATCACCACCGCCCGCACGAGATCCCGTACCAGAACCGCCCTGTTCACAGCACTACTTGGAGCAGCCTTCATGGCAGCCACTCTCCCCGCGGCCGGTCCCGCCGCAGCCGCAGCCGCGGCCGACCCGCAACGCCTCACCGTCGACCTGGGCGCGTCCGAGGGCCGGGTGATGCTCGGCGCCAACGGCTCCCTCTACGGGCTCAGTGACGACGGGGTGCCCAGCGACGCCGTGATGGAGCCCCTGAAGATCACCAGCATCTCGCAGAAGCCGGAGGGCGGCGCCCAGCATCCCAACGGCGACGCGCTCACGGTCTCCAGGTCGTTCTTCCGCGCCGGCGGCGGCGAGATCAACGTGATGATGCAGGACATCTACGCGAAGTGGCCGTACGAGGACCTCGGCATCGACGACTACCTGCCCAAGGTCGACAAGATCGTCAAGGAGATATCGGCCGACCCGAACAGCGACCGTTTCGTCTACATCCCGTTCAACGAGCCCGACCAGATCTGGTACAAGCTCGGCGTCGAGGACCAGGCGCAGTACGAGAAAAACCGCGACCGGTTCTTCCAGGACTGGAAGACGGTGTACCGGCGCATCCGCGCGATCGACCCGGACGCGCGGATCGCCGGCCCGAACGAGGCCGCCTACCACTCGCGGCTGCTGAAGGACTTCCTCGCGTTCACCAAGCGGGAGAACGTGCTGCCCCAGGTGATGACCTGGCACGAGCTCGGCTCCGGTTCCCTGCGCGACTTCCAGGCGCACTACGACGACTACCGCTCACTGGAGCGGGCCGCGGGCATCGCCCCGCTGAAGATCAATATCGACGAGTACGCCAACCGCCGCGACCTGTCCGTGCCCGGGCAGTTGGTGCAGTGGGTGTCGATGTTCGAGCGCAACAAGGTGTACGCCAACATGGCGTACTGGGACGCCGCCGGGAATCTCAGCGGCCATGTGGTGCGCTCCAACATCCCCAACGGCGGCTGGTGGCTGTTCCGCTGGTACGCGGGCCTGACCGGGAACACCGTGAAGGTGACGCCGCCACAGCCGAACACCATCGACACCCTTCAGGGCCTCGCGTCCCTGGACACCTCCCGCCGCCAGGCCCAGGTGCTGCTCGGAGGCGCGGACGGCGACTCGGACGTGGTCGTGAAGCGCGTCCCCCGGTCCGTGTTCGGCCGTACGGTCACGGCGACCGTCGCCGAGGCGGCCTGGTCGGGCTACGAGGGGCAGCACGCGGCGCCGCGGGTCCTGGCGCGCACCAAGGTGAAGGTCGCGGACGACGGTTCGGTGACCGTCCCGCTGCGCGGCCTGCACAAGATGTCGGCGTACCGGATCGTCCTCACCCCCGGCGGCTCGGGCACCCCGTCCGCCGCCTCCGTCCCCTGGTCGGCGTCGTACGAGGCCGAGGACGCGGCCATCACCGACGGCACGGTCTACACCCAGGGCACCGTGAGCAACGCCAACGGATACGCGGCCTCCGGTACCAAGGACGTCGGCTCCCTCAACCAGCCCGGCAGCAAGGTCGCGTTCACGGTGAACGTGCCGAAGGACGGCACCTACGACCTGGCGATCCTCTACGGCAACCAGTCCGGCGGACCCGCCACACAGAGACTGCTCGTCGACGGCGCCGACCCGGTGACGGTCACCTACCCCTCCACGGAGAACTGGACCTACCGCGCCAAGCAGGACGTCGGCGTCCGGCTGAAGGCGGGCACGCACCAACTGGTGCTGGCCAAGGGCGCTGCCGAGGTGACGCTCGACCGGATCGACCTGACGACCCGCAGCGGTGCGGCCGTCGCCTCGTACGAGGCGACGCTGGCGGACATCAGCGGCAGGCCGTCGTACGACTACGCCTCCTCGGCGGGGGTGGGCACGGGCGCCCTGGTGCTGCGTTCGGGTGACAAGGCCGTCTTCGACGTCTACGCCCCGCGCGACGGCTACTACACGGTGACGCCGCGGACTTCGGCCGCGGTGAAGCTCGCGCTGCACGGCGAGACCGTCACGGCGGGGCCCGGTCGCCCGCTGCGGCTGTACCTGGTCGCGGGCAACAACCGGGTCGCGGTGACGTCGGGCCACTCCGCCGTCCGCTCCCTCGACGTCTCGGGTGACGGCTCGGCCTCGGGCACCCTCTCCTACGAGGGCGCCTCGGCCACGCTCGCGGGTGGCGCGAAGCTCGTCGACTCCCCGCACGCCTCCGCGGGCTCGTACATCGGATGGCTGGGCAACAGCCCTTCCAGCACAGCCGAGTTCACGGTCGACGCACCCAGGGCCGGCCGCTACATGCTGGTCGTCCACTACGCCCACAACGACCGCCGGGACAACGGCCACGCCTACAACACGGACATCATGTCCCGCACGGCGGACATCGGGGTCGGGGGCGCCGCGCCGCGGAAGGTCACCTTCAAGAACACCTGGAGCTGGGACGACTACTGGACCGTCGGGGTCCCGGTCGATCTGGCGAAGGGCGCGAACAAGGTGACGTTCGGCAACGCCACCGCCTGGGCGCCGAACATCGACCGGATCGAACTGGGCCGCGTCGTGGGCTGAGCCTCCGCAAGGTCAGCGGCTTCTGGTGCCGCGGTCCGCCCAAGGAGGCGGGCTGCGGCACCATCGCGTCGATTTCCCGTTGTCCGCCGGTGCGGCGCCATTGTGGCTTGTCGCGCAGTTCCCCGCGCCCCTGAGGCCGGGCCCGCCGCTCGGACACGCCGGTCAGAGCGGGGTCGCCGCGAGGAGGAAGAGGAGGACTGCGGCCGGGCCTCGGCGGGTTCCGGGGTGGGACTTCCCGTTGTCCGCCGGGTGCGGCGCCATTGTGGCTTGTCGCGCAGTTCCCCGCGCCCCTGAGGGCGCGCCCGTCGCTCAGACACGCCGGTCAGAGCGGGGTCGCCGCGAGGAGGAAGAGGAGGACTGCGGCCGGGCCTCGGCGGGTTCCGGGGCGGGACTTCCCGTTGTCCGCCGGTGCGGCGCCATTGTGGCTTGTCGCGCAGTTCCCCGCGCCCCTGAGGGCGGGCCCGCCAATCGGACACGCCGATCAGAGCGGTGTCGCCGCGTGGAGGATGAGGACCATCGTCACGGCCGCGTTCGCGGAGGACATCGCCGAGACGGCGGTTCCCGCCGCCGCGCCCCAGGCGGCCAGGCCGACCGCCGTGAACACCGGCGGCCAGTCGTGCACGGCGGGGGCCGGGCCCAGCAGTGCCGCAACCCGGCGCGGCACCGGGCCGGGAGCGGCGAGTCCCGCGAGCGTGGGCAGCGGGGTGCCCCGCGAGACGAGCGCGGCCGTGCCGATCGCCCTCGCCACCGTGCGGCGGCTGCCGATCGTCCGGGCCGCCTCCTCGTCCGCCCACCGCTCCGCCGTGTACGCCACGGCGGTACGCAGCGGCCGCAGGAACGGGTTGGCGCGGGCCGCCAGTCGCACGGCGAGCAGGAACCGGTCGTGGCGTGCGGCCAGGTGCGCCCGCTCGTGGGCGAACAGGGCCCGCCGCTCGGCCGGCCTGAGCCGGTCCAGCAGGGCCGTCGTCACCACGACCCGGCCGCGCCCCGCACCGCCGCTCGCCAGGCCCCCGCCCCGGCGTCCCCCGGGCGGCAGCGCGTACGCGTAGGGCACGGCGTCGGGCAGCACCGCCACCTCCGTCCCCCGCAGCCCGGCCAGGGCCAGGTGCGCCTGGCGGCGGACCCGCCCGTGCCGGCGCATCGTCCGGGCGCAGGCGACCACGACCGCGCACAGCGCGGGAATCGCGGCCTTGCCCACGATCTCGTCGTAGGGCACCGCCGCCCGCACCTCGGGGTCGGACCAGCCGTCCGGCAAGGGGTTGCCGGGGAGTTGGGCGGTGCCGACCACCATCACCAGCGCCAGGCACACGGTGCTGCACAGGGCCAGCACCACGGCCAGCACCGTCAGCAGCCGGGTCGCGGTCCGCGGATGCAGATGGTGTTCGGCGAGGCGTGCGACCGGCCAGGCCGTGAGCGGAAGGATCAGTGGCAGAAAGACGAAGACCCCCATGCGGCGTCAGTCTTCCCCTTCGCCCTGGGCCTGATCCAGCAGGTCGCGCAGCAGCCGCTCCTCGTCGGGGCCGAGGCCGGTGACGAAGCTGGCCAGCACGGCCCCGCGGTCGCTCTCGGCGTCCAGCACCTTGCGCATCTTCCGGGCGGCCAGGCCCGCCTGGTCCGAGTCCGGTGTCCAGGCGAAGGACCGGCCGACCCGCTCCCGGGAGACCGCGCCCTTGCCCAGCAGCCGGGTCAGGATCGTGATCACCGTCGTGTACGCGAGGTCACCGCCGAGGCGTTCCTGCACCCAGCCGGCCGTGGCCGGGCCGTCCGCCTCCCGCAGCGCCGACAGCACCAGCGCCTCCAGCTCACCCTGTCCCCGCCGGGGACGCTGCCCGGGATCCGTCACCGCCCTGCCTCGCTTTCGCCGCCCTGCGTTGCCCTTGCGGACATCGTATAGATCCGCAGGCCCGATCCCGCCTACTTCTACATTGCTGTAGATTCAGAGTGACATCCACACTGTCATCCACACCGCACGCGTCAATCGCTCAAGAAGGAGTAACCCGTGGGAGTTTCCCTGTCCAAGGGCGGCAACGTCTCGCTCAGCAAGGAGGCGCCCGGTCTCACCGCCGTCCTGGTCGGCCTGGGCTGGGACGTGCGCACGACCACCGGCACCGACTACGACCTCGACGCCTCCGCCCTGCTCCTCGACGCCTCCGGCAAGGTCCCCTCGGACCAGCACTTCGTCTTCTACAACCAGCTCAAGAGCCCGGACGGGTCGGTCGAGCACACCGGCGACAACCTCACCGGCGAGGGCGAGGGCGACGACGAGTCCGTCAAGGTGAACCTCGCCGCCGTCCCGGCCGAGATCGACAAGATCGTGTTCCCGGTGTCCATCCACGACGCCGAGAACCGCGGCCAGAGCTTCGGCCAGGTCCGCAACGCCTTCATCCGGGTCGTCAACCAGGCGGGCGGCCAGGAGATCGCCCGCTACGACCTGTCCGAGGACGCCTCCACCGAGACCGCGATGGTCTTCGGCGAGCTCTACCGGCACGGCGCCGAGTGGAAGTTCCGCGCCGTCGGCCAGGGCTACGCCTCGGGGCTGGCCGGCATCGCCTCCGACTTCGGCGTCAACGTCTGACACGGACCGACCCCGCCGCCGGGCCCGACCGCGTGTGGCCGGGCCCGGTGGCGGCCCCCAGCAACCGACCGGGAGACCATGTGGCCGACCCGTCCCGCCTCCGCCCGGACGACCGGGCGGACTTCGAAGCCGTACTGCACCACGCGCTGGGCACCGCGGACATCCGTGCCGCCCTGGGCGCCGACCCGACCGGCCGGGCGGCGGCGCACCTGCGCGCCCACGCACTCGCCCACGCCGACGACATCGCGGCGACGGCCGAGCGGCCGTACCGCTCCTACCTGGCCGTGCGCAGGGCCGCCCGCCATGAGACGCGGAGCCTGCTCGGCGCGGGCAGCCTGCTGCCGGCCCTCGCGGTGCTCACGCCGCTCGTGGCGGGCACGTCCGCCGCGGCGCTGCTCCTGATCGGCGGTCTGCTGCACGTCGCCGACGCGCTCGGCGCGCTGCCCGGGTCGCTCGTCGCGGCCGGCTGGACCCTGGCGCTCGTGGCGGCCGTGACCGGCCTCGTCACCCTGGCCGCCGTGCTGCACACGGCCCTGCGCCGGCGCGGTGTGCCACCGGCCGCCGACCAGGTGGAGCACGCCCGGCTGGTCTGGCGGCAGGAACTGCTCGACCGCGGGATGCTGCCGCACCTGCGCCGGCACCTGGGGCCGCACCCCGGGACGGTGATCACACCGTGCTCCCCGCCCGATACGCTCACGCCGTGCCCGGCCCGGGCGAGAGAGGACAGGACACCATGTTCGGACTGAGCGAGTTCGCGATCATTCTCATCGTCGTCATAGCCGTCATCGGGATGAAGAAGCTCCCCGAGCTGACCCGCTCGGCCGGCAAGGCGACCCGCATTCTCAAGGCCGAGGCCCGCGCGGCGAAGGACGAGGAGGCCGGGACGGCCCCCGCGCCGCGGGTGGTCCAGGGCGAGGTCGTCCCGCCGGACACCGGCACCACCCCGCCCGGCGCCCGGCCGGCGGGCGCCCCGGACCGCCCCTGATCCGTCCCCGTGACTACAGCGTGCGCTCCAGGCGGTCCGCCACGAGCCTGACGAAGCGCGCCGGGTCCTTGGGCTGGCCGCCCTCGGCGAGCACCGCCAGGGTGTGCAGCAGTTCGGCGGACTCGGCGAGCTCCGAACGGTCCTCGCTCGCCAGGTACGCCTGGTGCAGGCCCTTCACCAGCGCGTGGCCGGGGTTGAGCTCCAGGATCCGCTTGGTGCGCGGCACTTCCTGGCCCATCGCCCGGTACATGTTCTCCAGGGCCGGGGTCAGGTCGTGCGCGTCCGAGACGACGCAGGCCGGGGAGACCGTGAGCCGCGTGGAGAGCCGGACCTCCTTGATGTCCTCCTCGAGCCGCTCCCGCATCCAGCCGAGCAGCCCGGCGTAGTCCTCGGCCTGCTTCTCCCGCTCCTCGCCGGTCTTCTCCTCGTCCTCGGCGTCGAGATCGATCTCGCCCTTGGCGACGGACCGCAGCTTCTTGCCCTCGTACGTGCCGACGGCGTCGACCCAGACCTCGTCGACGGCGTCGGTGAGCAGCAGGACCTCGATGCCCTTGGCCCGGAACGCCTCCATGTGCGGGGAGTTCTCGATGCTCTGCCGGGACTCGCCGGTGATGAACCAGATGTCGTCCTGGCCGTCCTTCATCCGCTCCACGTACTGCGCGAGCGTGGTCGGCTCGTCGGCGGAGTGGGTGGTCGCGAACGAGGAGACGGCGAGGATGGCGTCGCGGTTCTCGGAGTCGGTGACCAGGCCCTCCTTCAGGGCCGTGCCGAACTCGCGCCAGAACGTGGCGTAGCGGTCGGCGTCCTTGGTCTTGATCTCCTTGACCGTGGAGAGCACCTTCTTGGTCAGCCGGCGCTGCATCATCCGGATGTGCCGGTCCTGCTGGAGGATCTCGCGGGAGACGTTGAGCGAGAGGTCCTGCGCGTCGACGACGCCCTTGACGAAGCGGAGGTAGGGCGGCAGCAGCGCCTCGCAGTCGTCCATGATGAACACGCGCTTCACGTACAGCTGGACGCCGCGCTTGAAGTCCCGCGTGAACAGGTCGTGCGGGGCGTGCGAGGGGACGAAGAGCAGGGCCTGGTACTCGAAGGTGCCCTCGGCCTGGAGCCGGATGGTCTCCAGGGGCTCGCGCCAGTCGTGGCTGATGTGCTTGTACAGCTCGTGGTACTCGTCGTCGGACACCTCGTCGCGCGAGCGCGCCCACAGGGCCTTCATCGAGTTGAGCGTCTCGGGCTCGGGCGTGCCCTCGCCGTCCTTCGCCTCCGGGACCATCCGGATCGGCCAGGTGATGAAGTCCGAGTAGCGCTTGACGATCTCCCGGATCGTCCACTCGGAGGTGTAGTCGTGCAGCTGGTTCTCGGGGTCGGCGGGCTTGAGGTGGAGCGTCACGGACGTGCCTTGCGGCGCGTCGTCGACCCGCTCCAGCGTGTACGTCGCCTCGCCGCGCGACGTCCAGCGCGTCCCCTGGCCCTCGCCGGCGCGCCGGGTCACCAGCGTCACCTCGTCCGCCGCCATGAAGCCGGAGTAGAAGCCGACCCCGAACCGGCCGATGAGCCCCTCGGTCCCGGCCGCGTCCTTGGCCTCCTTCAGCTCCTCAAGGAACGCCGCCGTCCCCGAGTTGGCGATGGTGCCGATGAGCTTGCCGACCTCGTCGTACGACATGCCGATGCCGTTGTCCCGCACGGTCAGGGTGCGGGCCTCCTTGTCGACGTCGAGCTCGATGTGCAGGTCCGACACGTCGGCGTCGAGGGAGTCGTCCCGCAGCTTCTCCAGACGCAGCTTGTCGAGCGCGTCGGAGGCGTTGGAGACGAGCTCCCTCAGGAAGACATCCTTGTTCGAGTAGACCGAGTGGATCATCAGCTGGAGCAGCTGACGTGCCTCTACCTGGAACTCAAACGTTTCGGTCGTCATGGTTCGCGAATCCCTCACAGGTCCCACAGTCGCCTGAACTGGTGGGTGTCACTGTAAAACACCAAGTCAGGCCGGGGCACCGGAAGTCAGACGAGGTGGGCGAAGACGACCAGGTTCTCGGTGTAGTCCCGGGCCTGACGGTCGTAGGAGCCGGAGCAGGTGATGAGCCGGACCTGGGCCGTGGGGGTGTCGCCGTACACGCGGTCACTGGGGAAGGCGTCCTTCTCGAACGAGTCCGTGGCGTCGACGGCGAACGTCGCCTTGCTGCCGTCGGCCCGCGCCACCTGGAACCGGTCACCCTTCTTCAGCGCGCTGAGCCCGGCGAACACGGCCGGGGAGGTCGCGGTGTCCACGTGCCCGGCGATGATCGCGGTACCGGCCTCCCCGGGCGTGTGGCCCTTGGCGTACCAGCCGACGAGGTTGGTGTCGTCCGCCGGCGGCGGCTCCAGCTGCCCGAAATCGTTGATGGCGAGGGCGGTGAAGGGCGCGTCGACCGAGATCTTGGGGATGAGCAGGCGCACCGGCCGGGACCGCGGCAGATGGGGGCCGGACGCGCCGGGCCGGTGAGGTGCCGCGGACGGGGACGGCGTGTCGGGCAGGTCGGGGACGGCCGAGGCGGCGGCCACGGCGGGTGGCGCGTGCGGCGGGCCGGCGGCGTCCGGCGACTCACCGTGGCCGCCGACCAGGTTCACGGTCAGGACGAGGGCGGCCACCACCCAGAGCACCGTCACGACGCGGCGGAACCGTCGCTTCGCCGGGGCGGGGCCGAGGTCGGAAAGAGCGGAGGGACTGGCTGCCATCAGGGACCACCTCATTCAGGCACGGCAGCGGGCACGGCACGCGGGAGGACCAGGAGGCTTCTGACGGATCTCCACGGCGTCGCGGAGATCCGTCAGAAGCCCCCTGGGTCGTGTCCGCGAAATCCCGTCGTTCGCCCCAGCGAGTGGGGGTACCCCCTGCTCGAGCGGAGTCGAGAGCTTGAGGGAGCGGGCCCGGCGTCGCGGGGCGGGCGGACGTTGCGGACACGGCCCAGGCCGGGCCGCCGCGACGCGAGGAGCACGTGCGGCGGCCACGGCTGCTATGTCAGGCACCGGTCAGGCGGCGCCCTGCGAGGCCCGCTGGCGACGCAGCGCGAACAGGCCGGTGCCGGCCACCGCCAGCACCGCCAGGCCGCCCGCGGTCACGCCCGGAGCGGAGGCCAGGCCGCCGCCACCGGTGTGCATGCCGCCGCGCGGCTTCTCGTGCTTGCCCTCCCAGGAGCCCTTGTCGTGCTTGCCCCCCTCTTCCTGCTTGTCGCCCCAGTCGCCCTTGTCGCCGGAGCCGCCCTCTTCCTGCTTGCCGCTCCAGTCGTCCTCGCCGTCCTTGTAGGTCTCCGGGTCGTACTTGGAGCCCTCCCAGTCGTCCGAGTTCACGGAGGCCAGCGCGCCGCCGCCGGTGTGCATCCCGCCGTGCGGCTTGTGGTGCTTGTCCTGCTTGCCCTCCCAGCTCTTCTCCTGCCCGTCGTCCTTGCCCTGCTCCTCGTGCTTGCCCTCTTCGTCGCCCTTGCCGCCCCAGTCGCCCTTGTCCTTCTCGGAGCCCTCCCAGTCGTCCGCGGTCACCGCGGACAGCGCTCCGCCACCCGTGTGCATCCCGCCGTGGGGCTTGTGGTGCGTGCCGTCCTTGTGGTGCTCCTTGCTGTAGGAAGTGGTGTCGTGGTCCCCGTCACCCATCGCGTCGGCGTAGGCGGCGGGTGCGGCGATCGCGAGGGCGGCCGTGGCGGTGGCCGTCGCGAGCATCATGCGGGCAGAGCGCATCGGTGAGTCCTTTCGTCGCGAGCCGGGCAGCTGACGCCTCGCCAGCTCACGAGACCCGGCCTCGACGTGAACCACCGTCAGTCGAGCCGGGCCGTCCCACCATCCAGGGCGTGCACACGGGTTAAGACGACACTCTGACGGCGGCACACCGCGGCTGTAGGGCCGCCTCCGGAGGGCCCCGGAAGAGCGCCCGCGTCAGCGCCGCCCGAACCCCCGGTGCGTCATGCGGGCCGGGTCCGGATCGGCCAGCTGCGCCGCCATGCCGACGAGGACGAGCCCGCCCGCGATGAGCAGCCCCTGGGCCAGGACGATGCCGGTGCCGAGCACGACGACGCCGAGTGCCAGCCCCCACCATGCGCCGGTCCGCCGGTACTCGCGGGGCCGGGCCGGCCGGCCGGTTCTCATGGCCCGGGTGAAACGGGGATCCTCCCGCTCGAGTCGTGCTTGGAGATCGGCCAGACGCTGGTCTTCGGACTGGGGCACGGCTTCTCCTTCCCGGAACCCGAGCGCTGCGAGGCAGGGCACGGCCGAGGCCATGACACGTCCTGGGGGGTCGGGCCCTGTGCGGTGCGGAGGGAGACAGGCCTGGGATGCGGCGGTACGCCCGGCCGCGGCTGTCTCACCAGGGCTTCAGCTTCTCCCCCCTCCAGGGGCTTCCACCATCGGGCCCCACCCTCATCCTTCCCGGTGGCCGCCCCCCATGAACGCCGGTCCGAAAGGCGTGTGTTCGGCCCGAGGATGGGTGCTGTCACGGATGGCGGCCCGGGCCCGGCGGCGTCCACGCTGCGTGCGGACGTCTCGAGGAGGAGCGGGCCACCAGCAGCGCCCGGGTGCTGTCCGCCCAGGAGGCCGAGCGGCGCCGTGTCGCGCAGGAGCTGCACGACGAGGTGGACCAGACCCTCACCGCCGTCCTGCTCGAACTCGAGCGCGTGGCCGGGCAGGCGCGACCCGGGCCGCGGGATGAGGTGCGCCCGGTGCAGGAGACGACCCGGGCCGGTCTGGACGAGGTCCGGCGGATCGCCCGCCCGCTGCGCCCCTGGGGTGCTGGACGAACTCGGCCTGGCCAGTGCGCTCAAGTCGCTCGCCACCGACTTCGGCGGGCCGTGTCCGTCCGTACGCCACCGGCTCGACGCGGATCTGCCGCCGCTCGGCCGGGAGGCCGGACTCGTCCTCCACCGGGTCGCGCAGGAAGGGCTGACCAACGTGGCCCGGCAGGCGCGGGCGCGGCACGCCGAGATCGTGCTGCGGCGTGCCGACACGGGGGGGCGCTGTGTGTCCGCGACGACGGGCACGGCACCGGCGACGCGGCGGAGGGCGCCGGCATCCGGGGTACGCGTGCGCGTGCGCTGCTCGTCGGCGCCGGTCTCGCCCTGGTCCCCGGCCCCGGCGGAGGCACCGAGGTCCGCCTCGCCGTCCCCACCCCCGTACACGATCCCGACCGGAACGGCCGATCATGACCGACTCCCCCACCCGCATCCTGCTCGCCGACGACCACGCCCTGGTGCGGCGCGGCGTCCGGCTCATCCTGGACGCCGAGCCCGACCTCACCGTGGTCGCCGAGGCGGACGACGGCGCCGAGGCCGTCGCCCGGGCCCGGGAGCACCGGCCCGACCTGGCCGTCCTCGACATCGCCATGCCGCGTCTGACGGGGCTCCAGGCCGCCCGGGAGCTGTCCCGGACCTGCCCGGAGACCCGGATCCTCATCCTGACGATGTACGACAACGAGCAGTACTTCTTCGAGGCGCTCGGCGCCGGCGCCTCGGGCTACGTCCTCAAGTCGGTCGCGGACCGCGACCTGGTCGAGGCGTGCCGGGCCACGATGCGGGGCGAGCCGTTCCTGTATCCCGGTGCCGTCGAGGCGCTGATCCGCGACCACCTCGACCGGGTCCGGGAGGGCGGCACGGGCTCCTCCCGGACCCTCACCGACCACGAGGAGGAGATCCTCAAGCTCGTCGCCGAGGGCCACACCTCGCGGCAGATCGCGGACCTGCTGGTCATCAGCCCCAAGACGGTGGAGCGACACCGCGCGAAAGTGCTCCAGAAGCTCGGTCTGAGGGGCCGTCTGGAACTGACCCGCTACGCCATCCGCGTCGGACTGATCGAACCCTGAGCACGCCGGGGGACGGCCGCCGCCCCGCTACCGTTCGGCCTCGGCGGGCTGGGGGACGGACGGTGTGCCGTCGCTCTCGGGCCCGACGTCGTACGCCGGGGCCGTACGGCGGCCGGGCAGGAGGTCCTGGCCCGCCCGGAGCGCGCGGGCGAGCAGGTGCGCGCGTCCGGCGGCGATGGGTCCGAGGACCGCGAGGACGAGGACGTACCCGGCGATGAACGGGGCGAGCCGGGTGTCGAGTCCGGCGCTGGCGGCCATGGCGGCCAGGATCAGCGCGAACTCCCCGCGGGCCACGAGGGTGGTGGCGATCTCGGCGGCGGGGTCGATGCCGTAGCGGTACACCCGGGCGACGAGGAGACCGGCGAGGACGTTCATGACGAGGGTCAGTGCGGCCGCCGCGGTGACCGGTCCGACGACGGAGACGATGTCGCCGGGGTCGATGGAGAGGCCGAAGGCGAAGAAGAAGATGGCCGCGAAGGCGTCGCGCAGCGGGTGCACCAGGTCCCGGATGCGCGGGCCGGAGGGGGTACCGGCCAGGATCAGGCCGACCATGAACGCGCCGATGGCGTCGGCGACTCCGAGGACCTCGGCGACTCCCGCCACCAGGACGGCCGCGCCGAGGAAGCTGATGACGAGCAGTTCGTTGTCGCGGGTCGCGATGAGCCGCCCGACCAGTGTGGTGCCGTAGCGGGCCGCCGCGGCCAGCAGCAGCAGGAAGCCGAAGGCCTTGGCGCCCTGCAGGACCATGTCGCCGACGCCCTGGGCGCCGCTGATGACGGGCTGGAGGGCGGCCAGGTACAGCGCGAGGAAGATGTCCTCGACCACGATGACGCCCAGGATGAGGCGCGTCTCCGGGCGGCCGATGCGGCCCAGGTCGATGAGGATCTTGGTGACGATGGCGGACGAGGAGATCCCGAGGACACCGGCGAGGACCAGCGCCTCCCGGACGCCCCAGCCCAGCACGAAGCCGAATCCCAGGCCCGCGCCGACGTTGAGCAGCAGGTAGATCCCGCCCGCTGTCAGCAGCCGCCGGCCGCCGCTCTTGAGGTCGTCGAGGTGGAACTCCAGGCCGAGGTAGAACAGCAGCAGCACCAGTCCGAGTGCGGAGAGCATCTCGAAGTCGTGTGCGTCCTGGACGATGACGAGGCCGGGGGTGTGGGGGCCGAGCAGGATGCCCGCGAGCATGAACAGCGGGATCGTGGGGAGGCCGATTCTGCCGCCGAGGCGGGCGAGGAAGGCGGCGGCCAGGAAGGCTCCGCCCATGGCGAGAAGGCTGTCAGCGTGTCCCACGGATCACCACCTTCGAGGGCGCGCAGGCAGATCGTTTCACCGAGCGGGGGTGGATAGGGGCTCCTCCTCCAGGGGAGTGTGACGGGCAGTGTCGTGCGCCTCTCCGGCGCATCCCCGAGGCCGCGGCCATGCCGATCGGCGCGGCAGCTCGGGCGGTGCTGCCAGCCTCACACGGCCCCGGGCCCGCCACCATCGGTGCCCGCACCCACATCCGGGTGGGGACGACACCCATCCTCGACGGCACCCGTCCTCGGCGAGGTGCGGCCCGTCACACCTGCCGGTGGTCGATGCCCAGCAGGCTCGCGGCCGCCCGGAAGTCGGCCGTGTGGTGGCCGACCGCGAGGGACCAGTGGTGGCCGACGCCCGTGGCGCTCCAGGCGTCGACCCATTCGCCGGGGTCGCGGCCGAAGGCGACGCGGCTGGTGGTGTTGCCGATCTCCAGCAGCGGTCCCGGTACGACGGTGCCCTCGGAGGTGACGAAGGACAGGCTGCCATCGGCGTCCTGGCCGAGGCCGAGCAGGGTGACGGGGCCGTGCCGGACGTCGAGCTCGACGCTCACGCCCCAGCCGCGTTTGCCGTGGTAGACGCCGAGGCCGCGCAGCAGGGGGTCGCGGGCGCCGAGCGCGAGGTGGGCGGGGCCGTCGTGGCCCATCTCCACGACGCCGTCCTCGAAGTCGAGGGCCTGAATCTCGGTGAAGGAGCCTCCGGCACCGACGCTCTGGGAGGCCAACTGGGCGACGGAGGTGCGCAGTTCGTACTCCCCTGCCGCGGGCACGCCCCGGGCGGTCAGCAGGGAGGCGCCGAGGATCATGCCGGCGGCGAGCCGCTCGTGCAGTTCGCCGTCGAGCCCGCGGTGGTAGTAGGCGAGGCTGTCGAGACCGAAGTCCGTGACCAGCCGGTCCAGGGCGACGGACACGGTCGCACCCCAGGCGAAGTCCTCCTCCACCACGCTCTCGTCGAGGGTGAACACCTGCCGGGCGAGCGCCATCCGCTCCCGGGTCTCCGCCTGCGTCACCTGTTCCACGCGGTGCCGCAGGTCGTCGAACTCCAGGACCTCCACGTGCGAGCCGAACGTCGTGGCGAGCAGCGTCGGGTCGGTCTGCACGTCGAGCATGCCCGGGTAGACGTGCCCCATGAGGCCGTGCCGGGCGTGCCGGAGCGCGGCCCGGATGTGCGCGGCCCGGATCCACTGCTCGATGCGCCGCCAGGCGGACTCCTGGTGCAGCCAGCCCGAGACCGACCGGAAGGGGATGCCCGCACGGCGGAAGACGTTGCCCACCTCGGGGACGGAGCACTGGGCGCAGTAGGCCAGCCAGTCCCCCGTGCCGAAGGTCGCGTGGTCCATCCTCTCCGACGGCTGGAGGTCGATGACCAGGACCGGGGTGTGCGAGCGCTGTGCGATCGGCAGCACCATCGAGGAGGTGAGGTACGTGGTGAGGAACAGCACGATGAGGTCGCAGTCGGCCCTGCGCAGCTCCTCGGCGGCGCGGGCGCCTTCCCGGGCGTCGGAGACGAACCCCGCGTCGGTCACCTCCGCGTCCATCTCCCGGAAGCGGTCGGCGACATACGCGGCCGATTCCTTCAGTTGCGGGAGAAGGCCGGGGAACTGGGGCCAGTACGTGCCGAGTCCGCCGGCGACCAGTCCGATCCGGGTGCGGCGCCGGGTGACCGGGGGGAGCAGGTCGCGCAGGGCGGCGGCCCGTACGGTCGTGCGGTCCGCGGTCGTCGCCATGGTCAGTGCTCCTTGTCGGAGAGGCCGGCGGGCCAGGTGCTGGGGACGCGCTGTTCGGCCGCGTCCCGCGTGGGGCTCGCGGATCGCGGGACCAGGACGCGGATGATGAACACGCCCGCGAACGCCGCCGCCGTCATGCAGGCGGTGATCGTCCAGAGCAGGACGGACGGGCTGTGGTCGGCCAGGGCCGGGGTGAAGAACGCCGCGACCGCGAAGACGCCCCGGGACAGGGCGTAGGTCAGGCCCTGGGTGGTGGCTCGGGTGTCCGCGGGCAGCGTGAGCTGCGACCACACCTTGTAGTTGGTCTCTCCGGCGAAGGGGTGGGAGAGCTGGTAGAGCACGAAGAAGACGAGCATGCCGGCGAGCGCGCCCGCGGTCAGTGACGCGATGACGAAGGCCAGGATCTGCACCACCGCGGCCACGTGGAACAGCCGGTCGCGCCAGGGGCTGTCGGCGACGCGCACGAAGGCGAAGGTGAGCAGCACGCCGACGGGGATGAAGGCCAGGTTGATCCCGGTGGCGAGGCTCTGCGAGGCGTCGCTGACGGTGACGAGCAGATAGGTGCCGAACTGGCCGAAGGTGTTGGCCCCGAGGCCCCAGGTCACGTAGAAGACGAAGGTCGCGGCCATCGGCAGCAGGGCGGCGCGGGTCCACACGCGCTTCAGGGGGACGCTCTCCGGCGCGGTCGCGGTGTCCGGCTCCGACAGCGCGTCGGGCAGTTTCAGCCGGGATCTCAGGGCCCAGGTGACCAGTGCGGCGACGGTGAGTTGCCCGGTGATGAGCCGGGCCCCGGTCATACCCGTGGTGGACAGGACGAAGCCGAGGAAGATGGCGACGGCGATGCCCAGCATCCACATGACCTGCGTGAACGCCACGAGTCTCCCCCGGGCCCAGGCGGGCGCGGCGTCCGACACCACGGCCAGCGACGTCGGCAGGTCGGCGCCGGCCGCGAGCCCCGCGACGAGGACGCCGACGAGCAGCGTGATGTCGTCCGGCGCGAGCGTGATGACGAGGGCGCCGATCGCGAAGCAGAAGATGTCCCAGTTGTAGACGCGGCGGCGGCCGAAGAGGTCGGCGAGCCGTCCGCCGACGAGGGACCCGACGGCGATGCAGCCGGTGACGATCGCGCTGATCGCCCCGGCCATCCACACGCCCATGTCGTAACTGTCGCGATAGATGGCCAGGTTGACGGAGATGCTCACGATCAGCCCGGCGTCGAGGTAGGAGGCCATGCCCGACAGGGCGGCGGCCTTCCAGAGTGGTGGGGGGATGGGGCGGGTACCGGCCATGATGCGACTCCGTCGTCTGGTGACATCGCGGTTCCGGGGGCCTGGTCGCAGCGAATATAGGGCGAGAAAAACGTTGCAACAAGGTGTCGCGCACGCATGGGCGACATGACGCCGAAATCCTCGGCCCTGTACGGGGATATGGCGTGGCAGCCCCAGCTCGCCTACGGTGAAAGCGGCCTGAAAACGTTTCAGGGGAAGGACCGTGTCCGTGATCTCCCCCGAGCTCCGGCGACTGTTCGACGATCCGCCCCGCGACTTCGGCCCCACTCCCCTGTGGTGGTGGTCGGGGGCGAAGGTGACCCGCGAGCGACTCGCCTGGCAGATGCGGGCGTTCGCGGAGGGCGGCGTCCACAACCTGGTCGTCATCAATCTGGCCCCGGCCGGCCCGACGTTCGGGGCCCGGGCCGACGATCCGGCATGGTTCGGCGAGGAGTGGTGGGCGCGCTTCACCGACACCTGCGAGATCGCCGCCGAGCTGGGCACGCGGCTGTGGTTCTACGACCAGATCGGGTTCTCCGGGGCCAATGCGCAGGGCGGTGTGACACGGCGTCATCCCGAGGCCGCCGGACTCGCGCTGCGCTGCCGTGACGTGCGCGTCTCGCGGGGTTCACTCGCCCTGACGGATGCCGAGACGCCACTGGCCGCGTACTCCCGGCAGGGCCGGCGGCTCGACCTCGACGCGGACGGGCGGACGGCCGCCCCCGACGGAACCGAGGTGCGGCTCGTCACCGCCGTCCCGACGGCGTTCGACTACCTGGACCCGCACGCCGTGGGCCTGTTGATGGACACGATCCACCACGAGTACGACCGCCGCGTGCCGGAGTACCTCGGCAACGTCATCGCGGGCAGCTTCCAGGACGAACTGCCCGGCACCAACGCCTGGAGCCACCGCTTCGCCGACGAGTTCCGCGCCCGGCGCGGCTACGACCTGCTCGACCACCTGCCGGCCCTGTTCGGCGCGGACGCCGGGGTGCCGGAGGGGAAGATCCGCTCCGACTACTACGCGGTCCGCGCGCAGCTGACCGAGGAGGCCCTGTTCCGGCCGCTCGCCGCCTGGCACCGCGAGCGCGGTCTGCTGCTGGGCAGCGACCAGAGCCATCCCGCCCGCGCGGGCTACCCGGCCCAGTGCACGCAGATCTACACCGACTACTTCCGCACCCACCGCTGGTACGGCGCGGCGGGCAGCGACCATCACGGCGACGCCAAGGTGCACTCCTCCATGGCCCACCTCCACGGCCACGAGCGCGTGTGGATCGAGGCGTTCCACTCCTCCGGCTGGGGCGGCACGCTGGAGGACACCTACGACTGGCTGCTGCCGTTCCTGCGCAGCGGCGCCAACCTGTACAACCCGCACGCCAGTTACTTCGGCACCGCGGGTGGCTGGTTCGAGTGGGCGCCGCCGTCCACCGACTGGCGCCAGCCCTACTGGAAGCAGTACCCGGCGTTCTCCCGGGCCGTGGCCCGGATCTGCTCGATCATGTCGTGGGGCGGCTACGCGGCCGATGTGGCGGTGTTGCATCCGACCGCCACCATGCAGGCGCTGATCCCGCTGGACGCGCCTGTCCGGCACTTCGGCGACGGGCGGCTGGGCGAGGGCCATGCCGAAGCCGACGAGACCCAGCGCCACTACCTGGACCTGTGCGGCTCGAACAACTGGCTGGGGCCGCACGCCGGTGCCCTGGACCGGCACGGCATCTCCTTCGACATCGTCGACGACGACTCCGTGCAGCGCGCCGAGGCCACCGGCGGCTCCCTGCGGGTCATGGGCCTGGCGTACAGGGCGGTGTTGCTGCCCTCGGCGAGCGTGCTGGAGGGGCGGACGGCACGGCGGCTGTCCGAACTGCTCTACGCGGGAGGGCGGGTGGTGGTCGTGGGCCGTCCGCCGGGGACGGCCGCGGGTCTGTCCGGTGACGACTCGGTCGTGGCGGCCCTTGTGTCGCATCCCCGGCTGGAGCGGGTGCGTGACCCCGAGGCCGCCGCCGAGGCGGTGGCCGACGCGGCCGGGCACGCGACGGGCGAGGTACCGCTGCTCGTCCGGAGAAGGGGGAACGAGGCGGTGGCCCTGGTCACATCGGCCTTCCCGGAGATCGGCGCGCATCCACTGCGCCCGCCCGGCACCGCGCCCGAGCCGGTCCGCGATGCGTCCGTCACCGTCCGGGCGTGCGTCGCGGAGGCCGAGGTCTGGAACCCGGCGACCGGCTCCCGGGACCCCGCCCGTGTCACGGTCTCCGACAACGGTGCCGTGTCGACCATCGAGGTGCCCCTGGACGGCGCCCCAGCGGCCCTGGTCGTCTGGCGGGAGGGCCGTCCGGCTCCGGCCCCGGCCCCCTCCGCGAGGAGGACCGCGGTGCGGACGGTCGACCTCTCGTCGGGCTGGCACGGCCGGCTGGTCCCCACGATGGACAACACCTGGGGCGACCTGGCGCTGCCCCCGGGAGCGTCCGTGGCGGAGCCGCAGATCTGGACCATGGAGTGGACCGAGGGCTCGGTGTGGGAGCGGATCCGGGTCACCTACGGCAACCGGGTCCGGGTCCTGCCCCCGGTGTCTCCCGATCGGGCTCCCGAACCTCTGGACGCCGCAGACGCGGAGCGGGTCCTGGCCGGTGAAATGCCCCTCGTGCCGCCGGACTCGGACTGGGAGAGCGGGGTGTACTCGTCGAGCCGCGGCCTCCCGGACCAGGGCGGACTGCTGGGCACCAAAGGGCTGGTGAACGAGGAGTTCGTACGGGTCCCCGTGCCCCTCGGCGGCAGGGCCGCCCGGGTCCGGGCGATCGTGGAGACCGGCCATCGGGGACCCGCCGAGCTGCACGTCGGCGCGGAGGCGGTCAAGCGGGTGTGGTGGAACGGGCAGCCGTTGAACCCGTACGACGGCGGATACCTCGCCTCCGCCCCGGTCACCGTGGCCCGCGACCTCAATGTGCTGGAGTACGAGCTGTCGGACGCCCAGGACCGGCCCTCCACCATCTCGGCAGCCGCCGGCACACCGCTCGGCAGCTTCTTCTGTCTCTCCGAACCGGGCGGGCTCGGTCCCCGGCCACGGTTCATGCGGCCGCCCGACGGGGTCCGGCCCGACGGCCGGGTCTCCTGTCGCGGACGGATCCGGGTGCCGGCCGGACAGGCGCGGGCGGTGCTCGTCGTGGGTGCCGCCTCGGCGGTGACCGTGTTGGTCGACGGGGAGGTGGTGGCACGGCAGGAGAAGGTGGAGTACTACGCGGCGGACTGGGGCGCCGTGCCGATGTTCTTCCGCCATGAGCCTCAGCTCGGGGCGGGCGAGCACACGCTGGAGGTCGTGGCCGACACCGCCGATGTCCGGGACGCCGTGTTCGTCGATCTCGTGGCGACTTCCGGGTCCGAGGTGACATCCCTGGTCAGTGGCGCCGGCTGGGAGGCCGGGACGGGCGGGTGGCGGGGCCTGACCGTCGAGGACACGTGCAGGCGGGGCGAGTTGCAGCATTGTCACGCCGCTGTACGGCCCCACCCGCTGCCGGACACCGCCTGGCTCAACGGGCGCCCGCTGCTCGGCGGTGCCGTACGGCCGTCGCGGACCACCGACGACGTCCGGCCGTCGCCGCAGCGCTTCCGGTTCACGGTGCCGGCGGGAACGGTGTCGCTGGAGCTGCCGCTGGCGCTGCCCGCGCGGGTGCGGGTCGGGGAAGGAGCGGAACCGGCCCGGGCAGGCGGCCGGCTGACGCTTCGGGAGCCGCTTCCGGCACCTGCCCGGGTCGAGGTGGTCACCGAGCCCACGGCGGTGCTGCGGGGTGGCTCCGCCTGGCACGGTCCGGTTCGGGTGCGGACCGTGGCGGCGCCGCTGGAACTGGGTGACTGGCGCGAGCAGGGGCTGGGCGGCTGGAGCGGGGGCGTTGCCTATGCGCGTGCGGTGGAGGTTCCGCCCGGGCCCGATCCCGTGCTGGATCTCGGGCGGGTGCGGGGCAGCGTGGAGGTGTCGGTCGACGGGGAGTTCGCCGGTGAGGCGTTCTGCGCGCCGTACCGCTTCCCGTTGCGCGGCACCGCGGGGCGGACCGTCCGGCTGGAGGTGACGGTCCGGGGCACGCTGGCGCCGTACCTCGCGCAGGCCACGCCGACCGACTGGGCTTTCCCGTGCCAGCTGCCGTCGGGGCTGTGGGGGCCGGTGACGCTGCGGATCCCGGCCGGGGGTCAGTCGTCGTAGGGCGACCGGGTGGAGTCGCGCAGGACGAGGCCGGGGGCGAAGACGCGGGTCTCGTGGAGGTGGTCGGCGCGGGCCTCGATCTCGTCGAGCAGCATCTCCACGGCCGCCCGGCCGAGGTCCTCGACCGGCTGCCGGACCGTGGTCAGGGTCGTCGCCCCGAAGGTCGCGGCGTCGAGGTCGCCGTAGCCGACGACCTGGACGTCCTCGGGGATGCGCACACCCCGCTCGGTCAGGCCCCGGCACAGGCCGGCGGCGAGGAAGTCGTTGGTGCAGAACACCCCGTCGGGCAGGTCCTTCAGCCCGCGGGCGATCTCCGTGCCGTACGCGACGGTCATCCGCTCGGCGACGACCTGGTCGAGCCGGGCCCCGCGGCGGCTGCGCACGGCCTGCCGGGCGCCCTGGTAGCGGTCGGCGCACTGGCGTATGCCGCGCTCGCCGTTGACGACGAGGATGTCGCGGGCCCCCCTGTCGAGGAGGTGCTGTACGGCGATGCGGCCGCCGGCGATGTCGTCGACGGAGGCCGAGCAGCCCTCCCGGTCGGGCATCGCGCGGTCGGCCAGGACGAGCGGGATACCCCGCTCGCGCAGCCGGGCCAGCCGTCCCGGGTCGGCGCTGAGCGGCACGACGACGACTCCGACGGCCCGCTGCCCGACGAGCATGTTGAGGTAGCCCTGCTCCCGTTCCGGGGCGTCGCCGCTGTGGCAGAGGACGAGGGCGTAGCCGTGGTCGTAGGCCGCGTCGGCGGCGCCCCGGGCGATGCGCGCGTAGAAGGAGTTGGTGACATCGGGCAGCACCAGCCCGATCGCGGAGGAGTGACCGGTGCGCAGGCCCGCGGCGCCCGGGTGGGGAACGTAGTCCAGCGCGGCCACGGCGCTGCGGACCCGCTCGGCGGTATGGGCGTTGACCCGCTCGGGCCGGTTGAGCACGTTCGACACCGTCGACACCGAGACACCGGCGGCCGCGGCGACGTCCTGGATGCGGGCGGGGCGTGCCGGAACGGCGTCCACCCCCTCGCTGTTGCGGCCGCGCGACCAGGCACGACGATGGCCTTCATGGGCGCCGCAAGTATAACGTGACCGGGCTTGGAACGTTTTTCTCGCCGGTGGTCGAGTGATCTCGTCGTAGAGGGAGACCCTGCGGGCGCGCGGGGTGACGACCGTGGCGACGACACCGGAACCGGGCGGCGCCACGGACGGGCAGGGCGAGCACGCGGCGCTCAGGACTGCGCCGTGCCGGTCGCCGCACCGCTCGGCGCCGCCGCCGAACCGCTCCCGAAGCGGATCCCCTTGGCCTCCTTGCCGAGGGCGCTCAGCAGGATCACCACGGCCAGGGTGGGCACGATGGTCCACGCCATCGCCGACGGGTACCCGTGGCGCTCGGCGAGGGCCTCCTGGATCGGCAGGTTGAGCGCGGCGATCAGATTGCCCAACTGGTAGGTGACGCCCGGGTAGAAGCCCCGGACGGCGTCCGGGCTCATCTCGGTCAGATGCGCCGGGATGACACCCCACGCGCCCTGCACGCACACCTGCATCAGGAACGACGACAGCATCAGCCAGCCGACGGTGGTGGACAGCACGAAGAACGGCACCACGACCAGGCCCCCGGCCGCCGCGACCATGATCGTCCGGCGGCGGCCCAGCCGCTCGGAGTACGCCCCGAGCAGCACCCCGCCGATCATGGCGCCGATGTTGTAGACCACGGCGATCGCGATCGCCGTGTTCGCAGACAGGTCGAGGCCCTTCTTCACGAAGGTCGGGTAGATGTCCTGGGTGCCGTGCGACATCCAGTTGAACGCGGTCATCAGCGCGACCAGGTAGACGAAGCGCCGCAGCACCGCCGGATTCCTGAACACCTGGTGTGCCGGTGTGCGGTTGAGCCGGACGCTCTTCTCCCACACCTCGCTCTCCTCCACCCGGCCGCGCACCCACAGCGCGACCAGGGCGGGCAGCAGGCTGAAGGCGAACAGGCCGCGCCAGCCGAAGGCGGGCTCGATGACGAAGAACGCCACGGCGGCCAGCAAGTAGCCCAACGAGTAGCCGCTCTGCAGCAGGCCCGACCAGAATCCGCGCCGTTCGGCGGGGATCTTCTCCATGGCCAGGGCCGCGCCCAGGCCCCATTCGCCGCCCATGCCGATGCCGTAGAGCAGGCGCAGCACCAGCAGGACCGTGTAGTTCGGCGCGAAGGCGCAGGCGAAGCCGACGATCGAGTAGAAGACGACGTCGACCATGAGGGGGACGCGGCGGCCCCGGCGGTCCGCCCACATGCCGAAGATCAGGGCGCCGACCGGCCGCATCACCAGGGTCGCGGTGGTGAGGAAGGCCATGTCGGTGAGGGAGACATGGAAGTCGTCGGCTATCTCGCTGTAGACGAGCACGACCAGGAAGTAGTCGAACGCGTCCATCGCCCAGCCGAGATAGGCGGCCACGAAGGCGTTGCGCTGGTCCTTGGTCAGACCCGCCGCCTGCCCTTTCACGGCATTCAGCACTGCGGCCTCCCGGAGTTCGCAGCCGAGGCTAGGCACGCGGTGGCGGGAATCGGGTAAAGCGCGGCCCAGTTTTGGACCAAGAGCGCAGGTGGGCCGTCAACGGCGTTCCGGGGGCCGTCTTCCCGGCGCCGCGACACCGCCGGAGGCAGCCGCGTCGAGCAGGCGGCGGAAGGTGGAGCACTCCAGGTGGCTGGGCGCGGGGCAGGCGGCGGCGTGCCGCAGGGAGTCCCGCAGGACGCCCAGGTCGCGGATCGTGCGGTCGAGTTCGTCAGCCTTGGCGGACAGCATGTCCCGGTCGATGCGCGGCCGCCCGTCCGGGGCGAACATCTGCGCGATCTCGTCGAGCGAGAACCCCGCCGTCCGCCCCAGCGCGATCAGCGCCAGCCGCTCCAGCACCCCGGGGTCGTACTGGCGGCGCAGGCCGCGCCGGCCGGTCGAGGAGATCAGCCCCTTCTCCTCGTAGAAGCGCAGCGTCGAGGCGGGCACTCCGGCGTGGTGCGCCACTTCTGCTATGTCCAGGTCTGTCATTGTCTTGACCTCAAGTCGACTTGAAGTAGAACGCTGTCATCCCGTCCCGCCGAAGACAAGCAGAGGGAGAAACGACGATGGATGCCTCACGCAGGTCCTACGACGAGCAGGCCGCCCGCTGGAACGGGCCCGCCGGCCACGCCTGGGTGGATCTCCAAGGGGTGCTGAACGAGATGTTCGGGCCGATCGAGAAGCTGCTCGTCGAGGCGGTGTCAGCCGAACACGCGGCCAGTGTGCTGGACGTCGGCTGCGGCACCGGCAGCATCACCCGGGCCGTCGCGCGCAGGGTCGGAAGTTGCGTGGGTGTCGACATCTCCGGCCCGATGATCGAGGAGGCGCGAGCGCGGGCCGAGCAGGAGGGTGTACCGGCGACCTTCGTCCAGGCCGACGCGCAGGAGTACGCGTTCGAACCCGCCGCCTTCGACGCCGTCATCTCGCGCTTCGGCGTCATGTTCTTCAGCGACCCCGTGCGGGCCTTCGCCAATCTGCGGAGCACGGTGAAGGACGGGGCCGGTCTGCGGTGCGTCGTGTGGCGGGGGCCCGAGGAGAACCCGTTCATGACGACGGCGGAACGCGCCGCGGCCCCCTTCCTGCCGGAGCTTCCCGTCCGCCGGCCGGACCAGCCGGGCCAGTTCGCCTTCGCGGCCCCGGAGCGGGTCCACCACATCCTGGCGGAGAGCGGCTGGGCCGGAATCGACATCGAGCCGGTCGACGTGGTCTGCACCCTGCCCGAGAAGGAGCTCGTCACCTACTTCACCCGGCTCGGCCCCCTGGGCACGGTCCTGCCCGACGCCGACGAACAGACCCGGGCGGAGATCGTCGAGGTGGTCCGGCCCGCCTTCGACCCGTTCGTGCGGGGCGCGGAAGTCCGCTACACCGCGGCCTGCTGGATGGTCTCGGCGCGGGCCGCCAACGCGAAACTTTCGTGAGGTCCGGCCCTCTTTTCCGATCGCGGGCGCCCGGCGCATAGTGAGATCACGATGACGCAGAAGAGAGCCCTGGTGGTCCGAGGCGGCTGGGAAGGACATCAGCCGGTCGAGGCCACGGAACTGTTCCTGCCCTTCCTCCGGGACAACGGATACGCGGTCCGTGTCGAGGAGTCGACCGAGATCTACGCGGACGCCGCCGAGATGGCCGGCACGGACCTGGTCGTGCAGTGCGTGACCATGTCGGAGATCACGCGCGACCAGCTGGCGGGGCTGAGCTCCGCGGTCGAGGCCGGTACCGGCTTCACCGGCTGGCACGGCGGCATCGCCGACTCGTTCCGCGCCTCCTCCGACTATCTCCACCTGGTGGGCGGCCAGTTCGCCACCCACCCCGGCAAGGAACCGTGCGAGCGTCGGGGGGCGGCGGACGACAACTTCCTGCCCCACATCATCGTTCTCACCGAGGCCGGTCGCGCGCACCCGATCACGGCCGGCATCGAGGACTTCGCGCTGGACACCGAGCAGTACTGGGTGCTCCACGACGACCTGATCGACGTCCTGGCCACCACCACGCATCCCGTCCGGCCGTGGCAGCCCTGGCACCGGCCGGTCACCTCACCGGCGGTCTGGACCCGTCGCTGGGGTGCCGGGCGGATCGTGGTGACCACTCCGGGGCACAGCGTCGACGTGCTGGAGAACCCCCAGGTCCGCACCGTCATCGAGAGGGGCATGCTGTGGGCGACGCGCACCGCGTCGGAGTCGTAGGGCTCGGTGTCATCTCCCGCGCGTACCTGGACACGCTCGTCGGCCGTCCCGGCGTGCGCGTCACCGCGGTCGCCGACCTCGACGCCTCCCGGTCGGCCGCGGCCGCCGCCGAACTGCCCGGCGCCCGGGCCCTGACGGTCGAGGAGCTGCTGAGCAGCCCGGACGTGGACACGGTCCTGAACCTGACCACGCCGGCCGCCCACGCGGAGATAGCCCTCGGGGCGATCGGGCACGGCAAGAACGTCTACGGGGAGAAGCCCCTGGCCGCGGGCCTGGAGGACGCCCGGGCCGTGCTGGAGGCCGCCGCGAAGGCGGGCACCGGTGTCGGCTGTGCCCCGGACACCGTGCTGGGCACGGGAGTTCAGACCGCGCGGGCGGCCGTGGAGGCCGGGGAGATCGGACGCCCCCAGTTCGCCTCGGCCGTGATGGTCACCCCGGGCCACGAACGCTGGCACCCCCACCCCGACTTCTACTACACGGCCGGCGGCGGCCCGCTGCTGGACATGGGGCCGTACTACCTCTCGTCCCTGGTGCACCTGCTGGGTCCGGTGCGTGCCGTGACCGGGGCGGCCGGGCGGCTGCGCGCCGAGCGCGTCATCGGTTCCGGCCCGCGCGCCGGCGAGCGCATTCCGGTCGAGGTGGACAGCCATGTCTCCGGAGTGCTGGAGCACGTGAACGGGACGCTGACGACGCTCACGACGAGCTTCGACGGCGTGGCCACCACGGCCGCGCCCATCGAGGTGCACGGCGAGAGCGGCACCCTGTCGGTCCCCGACCCGAACCGCTTCGACGGCGAGGTCCGCCTCCACGCGCTCGGCGACACCCGGTGGCGCGCCCTGCCGACGTCGGCGGGCTACGAGGACGGCGCACGCGGCGTCGGACTGCTCGACTTCCTCACCGCCGACGGACAGCGGGCGCCGCGCGCGAACGGTGAACTCGCCCTGCACGTGCTGGAGACGATGACCGCTCTGCTGCGGTCGGCGGCCGAGGGGCGGCGGATCGAGCTGACGACGTCGGCACAGGTGCCCGCGCCCGTGCCCCTGACCGCTGCCGCTCAGTGGCACGGCCGGCCTGGATGAGGTCAGTCCACGGGCCACGTGTGCGCGGGCGCGTTCATGTGCATGTAGTCCATGTACGTCCTGGTCATCTGCCGCAGTGCCTCCCGCCGGTCGGAGATGCCGGCCTTCTCCAGGTGGTGCACCATCTCCGCCTGCCACAGGGCGCCGTTGCGGCCGGCGACGCAGCGCTGCTCGATGATGCCCAGCAGGGGTTCGCGCCACGCGGCGTCCATGCCGGTCAGCTCCAGGCCCCGGTGGGCCAGGGGCAGCAGCCGCCGCAACACCAGTTCCGTGACCGGCACTTCGCCCACGCCGGGCCAGTACAGGCGGGCGTCGATGCCGTCGCGGGCCGCGGTGTGGAGGTTCTCCTCGGCGACCGAGAAGGACATCCGCGTCCACACCGGCCGGTCCTCGTCGACCAGGGCGCGGGTCAGTCCGTAGTAGAAGGCGCCGTTGGCGATGATGTCGGCCACGGTGGGACCGGCGGGCAGCACGCGGTTCTCGATGCGCAGATGCGGGCCGCTGTCGGTGACCGCGTAGATGGGCCGGTTCCAGCGGTAGATCGTGCCGTTGTGCAGGGTCAGTTCGCCCAGCTGCGGAACTCCGCCGCTGTCCAGTTCCTTCTGCGGGTCCTCGTCCTCGCACAGCGGCAGCAGGGCCGGGAAGTAGCGCACGTTCTCCTCGAAGAGGTCGAAGACGCTGGTGATCCAGCGCTCCCCGAACCACACCCGGGGCCGTACGCCCTGGGCCTTGATCTCCTCGGGGCGGGTGTCGGTGGCCTGCTCGAACAGGGGGATGCGGGTCTCGCGCCACAGCTCCTTGCCGAACAGGAAGGGCGAGTTCGCCGCGAGGGCGATCTGCACGCCCGCGATGGCCTGGGCCGCGTTCCAGTAGTGCGGGAACTCCTTCGGGGCGACCTGGAGATGGAACTGGGTGCTGGTGCAGGCGGCCTCGGGAGTGATCGTGTCGGCGTACGTCGACAGACGCTCCACGCCGTCGACCCTGATCCGCAGGTCCTCGCCCCGGGCCGCGAAGATCTGCTCGTTGAGCAGCCGGTAGCGCGGGTCTCCGGAGAGGGCGGACCCGCTGACGTCCGACTCGCCCAGGGTCGGCAGGATGCCGACCATGATCAGGTGCACGCCCACCGCGGCTGCGCGGTCCTCGGCGTGGTTGAGGGCGTCGCGGATCTCCTGCTCCCAGGAGCCGGGGCCGCCTGCCGTGAGCTGCCGGGGCGGGATGTTGATCTCCAGGTTGAAGCGGCCCAGCTCGCTGGACCAGGCGGGGTCGGCGATCGCCTGGAGCACGTCGGTGTTGCGCATCACGGGCAGCCCGGCGTCGTCCACCAGATTGAGCTCGATCTCGAGGCCGACCTGGGGGCGCTCGCTCTCGAAGCCCGACTCGTGGAGCATCCGAGCGAGCACCTCGAGGTCGGTGTGCATCTTCTCCCGGTACCGACGGCGGTCCTCCCGGGTGAACACCAGGGCCGGCACGTCACGTCCCATGTGCCCTCCTGCGCTCCTGCGGCGGCTGTGTCCGCTCCTCGGCGATGGGTCTCGTCCCAGAGTCGCACCTTGTCCTCGCCCCCGCACCCACCTAGCCTGCATTTGTGCCGCAAATAAACAAACCCCGAACGCACAGTGCCGTGCCGGGCAACGGCAACTCTCTGACCCGACTCCGCATCGCCCTCACCGTCTTCTTCGCCCTCGACGGCTTCGTCTTCGCCGGCTGGGTCGTGCGCATCCCCGCCATCAAGGCGCAGACCGGCGCCTCCGCCAGTGCTCTCGGCCTCGCCCTCCTGGGCGTCTCCGCCGGGGCCGTCATCACCATGACCCTCACCGGGCGCCTGTGCCGCCGCTACGGCAACCACCAGGTCACCGTCGTCTGCGCGGTGCTGCTCTCCCTCTCCGTAGCCTTGCCCCCGCTGACCCACTCGGCGCTCGCACTGGGCCTCGTCCTGCTGCTCTTCGGCGCCGCGTACGGCGGGATCAACGTCGCCTTCAACAGCGCGGCCGTCGAACTCGTGGCCGCGCTGCGGCGGCCGGTCATGCCGAGCTTCCACGCGGCCTTCAGCCTGGGCGGCATGGTCGGAGCGGGGCTGGGCGGGCTGGTCGCGGGGGTCCTCTCCCCCACCCGGCACCTGCTGCTGCTCACGCTGGTCGGCCTGCTCGTCACCGCGGCGGCGGGCCCCACCCTCCTGCGGCACGAGCCGCCGACGCCCCCGGAGCGGGACGTTCCCACCGGGGGAGCCCCGCGCCGCCTGGACGGCCGCACCCGTGCGCTGGTGATCGTCTTCGGCCTCATCGCGGGGTGCACGGCGTACGGCGAGGGGGCGCTGGCCGACTGGGGCGCCCTGCACCTCGAACAGGACCTGAACGCCTCGGCGGGTGCCGCCGCCGTGGGCTACTCCTGCTTCGCCCTCGCCATGACGGTGGGGCGACTGACCGGTACGACGCTCCTGGAGCGCCTGGGGCAGACCCGGACCGTCGTCGCCGGCGGCACCACCGCGGCGGCCGGCATGCTGCTCGGCGCCCTCGCCCCCTCCCTCTGGGCGGCCCTCCTCGGCTACGCGATCACGGGCATCGGCCTCGCGAACCTCTTCCCCGTGGCCGTGGAACGGGCCGGGGCCCTCGCCGGCCCCGACGGCGTCGCCACGGCCTCCACCCTGGGCTACGGCGGCATGCTCCTCGGCCCGCCCGCGATCGGCTTCATGGCGGACTGGTTCTCCCTGCCGGCCGCACTGACCAGCGTGGCGGTCCTGGCGGCGGTGGCGGCGGCCGTCGGAGCCCTGGTGGGGGCGTCCGCGCGGCGGACGGCCGGGGGCTGAGAGGAGGGGCACTGCCGGGGGGGATGCCGGTGATCCTGGGTACCCGTGGCCACGCCCGGCGTGATCACCGGGCCGTACGCCGCGGACGAGGAGGCAGACCCATGACCGAACAGCAGCATCCCGGAGAGCAGCACCCGACCCCGGAGTTTCCCTCCCAGGACCAGCCGCACCCGGGCTGGACGGGCCCGATGGACCCGCCGCCGGACCACGGCGAGGACTCCTACCGGGGCAGTGGCCGGCTGGCCGGTCGCAAGGCGGTGATCACCGGTGGGGACTCCGGGATCGGCCGGGCGGTCGCCCTGGCGTTCGCCCGTGAGGGAGCCGACGTGCTGTTCACCCATCTGGATGACGAGAAGGACGACGCCGCCGAGACGGCCCGGCTCGTCGAGGAGGCCGGCCGGCGTGCCGTGGCCGTCTCGTGCGACGTACGGGAGGAGGAGAACTGCCGGGCGCTGATCGACCGCGCCGTGGAGGAGTTCGGCCGGATCGACGTCCTCGTGAACAACGCGGCGTACCAGATGTCGCAGCCCGACGGCATCGAGGCGATCACCACCGAGCAGTTCGACCGGGTGCTGCGCACGAACCTGTACGGGATGTTCTGGCTGTGCAAGCTGGCCCTGCCGCACATCCCGGAGGGCGGCAGCATCATCAACTCCACGTCGGTGCAGGCGTACAAGCCCAGTCCGCATCTGCTGGACTACGCGACGACGAAGGGCGCGATCGTCACGTTCACACAGGGGCTGGCGCAGATGCTGATCGAGAAGGGCATCCGCGTCAACGCGGTGGCGCCGGGCCCGGTGTGGACGCCGCTGATCCCGGCGACCCTGCCGGACACGCAGACGTTCGGCAAGCAGGCCCCCATCGGACGGCCCGCACAGCCCGCCGAGATGGCTCCGGCGTACGTCTTCCTCGCCTCGCAGGAGGCGTCGTACATCACCGCCGAGATCGTCAACGCGACGGGTGGGACGCCGCTGCCGTAGCCCCCGGGGGCGGCCGCCGGAAATCCCCGGGCTTCGAGAGCGCTTCATGCGGCAGACTCGGCGCCATGGAGACCGCCGAGTTCCTTCAAGCACTGGAGACGGAAGGCCGGCTGCTGGCAGCGGCCGCCGAGGAGTCCGGGACGGAAGCGAAGGTGCCGACCTGCCCCGAGTGGCAGGTGCGCGATCTGCTGCGGCACACGGGCGCCGTGCACCGCTGGGCCGCCGCCTACGTCGCCGAGCAGATCACCGAGCGCCGCCCACTGGTCGAACCCACGGACCTCGACGGTGCGGAGCTCATCGCCTGGTACCGCGACAGCCACCGTCGGCTCGTGGGTACGCTGGCCGGCGCCTCGCCCGACGTGGAGTGCTTCGCCTTCCTGCCCGCGCCGTCCCCGCTGGCCTTCTGGGCCCGGAGGCAGGCGCACGAGACGGCCGTGCACCGGGTCGACGCGGAGTCCGCTCGCGGCGGCGCCCCGACGGAGGTCACCCCCGAGTTCGCGACCGACGGCATCGACGAACTGCTGCGCGGTTTCCACGCCCGCTCCAGGAGCCGCGTACGCACCCCCGGGCCGCGCGTCCTGCGGATCCGCACCGAGGACACCGGCGCGGTGTGGACGCTACGGCTGTCGCCGGAGCCGCCGGTGACCACGCGGGACGAGGCCGGGGAGGCGGAGTGCGAACTGTCCGCCCCGGCCGGGCAGTTGTACCTGGCGCTGTGGAACCGGGCGCCCCTGCCGAGCGCCACGGGCGACCAGGCACTCGCCACGCTGTGGCGGGAGGCGTCGGCGATCTGAGCGGCCACCGACGGACGGTCAGTCGTCGGTGAGCATCCTCGCCAGCACCGCGCGCTGCACGGGAAGCACCTCGCCGTGCAGCGCGCGCCCCTTCGCCGTGAGGCAGACCTTCACGCCGCGCCGGTCCTCGGAGCACATGCCGCGCTCGACGAGGCCCTCCTTCTCCAGCCGGGCGATCAGCCGCGACAGCGCGCTCTGGCTCAGATGGACCCGCTCGGAGATCTCCTGGACGCGGTAGGACGGCGTGCCCTTCGGCGTCCGGCATCCGGCGAGGACGTCGAGCACCTCGAAGTCGCTGGCGCACAACCCGTGGCCGTGCAGCGCTCGGTCGAGCTCGCACTGGGTCCGCGCGTGCAGCGCCAGAATGTCCCGCCACTGTTCCACGAGCGCCTGCTCGGCCTGCTGAGCCATGCGCCGCACCGTAACAGAGAACCGAGATTGTTGCACCTGAATTAAATGCGCTTGCATTTCATGCATGCGCATGTAGTGTCCGGGGTATGACCTCTCCGCTCATCTCCCCCACGTCCGACGGGCGTTGGACGCCACGGCTCTGGGGCACCCTGCTCGTGCTCTGCGCCGCGATGTTCCTGGACGCCCTGGACGTGTCCATGGTCGGCGTCGCCCTGCCGTCCATCGGCGCCGACCTCGGCCTGTCGACCTCGGCGCTGCAATGGATCGTCAGCGGCTACATCCTGGGCTACGGCGGTCTGCTGCTGCTCGGTGGACGCGCCGCCGACCTGCTGGGCCGGCGTCAGGTCTTCCTGGTGGCCCTGGGCGTCTTCGCGCTCGCCTCGCTGCTCGGCGGGCTCGTCGACTCGGGGCCGCTGCTCATCGCCAGCCGCTTCATCAAGGGCCTGAGCGCGGCCTTCACGGCGCCCGCCGGCCTGTCGATCATCACCACGACGTTTCCCGAAGGCCCGCTGCGCAACCGCGCCCTGGCCATCTACACCACCTGCGGCGCCACCGGCTACTCGATGGGGCTGGTCTTCTCCGGCCTGCTCACGGAGGCCAGTTGGCGGCTCACCATGCTCCTGCCCGCCCCCATCGCGCTCATCGCCCTGCTCGTGGGCCTGAAGCTGCTGCCGCGCACCGAGCGCGAGCGCGGCCAGGGCGGCTACGACGTCCCCGGCGCCGTCCTGGGCACCGCGTCGATGCTGCTGCTGGTCTTCACCGTCGTCGAGGCGCCCGAGGTGGGCTGGGGCGCGGCCCGGACCATCCTGTCCTTCGTCACCGTGGCGGTGCTCCTCGTGGCCTTCATCGCCGTCGAGCGGCGCAGTCCCAGCCCGCTGATCCGGCTCGCCGTGCTGCGCTCGGGGCCGCAGGTGCGGGCCCAGCTGGGCGCGTTGACGTTCGTCGGCAGCTACATCGGCTTCCAGTTCCTGGTCACGCTGTACATGCAGCAGCTGCTCGGCTGGTCCGCGCTGCACACGGCCCTGGCCTTCCTTCCGGCGGGCGCGCTGGTGGCGCTGTCCGCGACCAAGGTCGGCGCCGTCATCGACCGGTTCGGCACCGCCCGGCTGATGGTGCTGGGCTTCGCCCTGATGGTCACCGGGTACGTGCTGTTCCTGCGCATCGACCTGAACCCGGTGTACGCGGCGGTGATCCTGCCGACGATGCTGCTGGTCGGCTCCGGCTTCGCGCTGACCTTCCCGTCGCTCAACGTCCAGGCCACCAACGGTGTCGACGAACACGAGCAGGGCATGGTCTCCGGGTTGCTCAACACCTCCGTCCAGGTCGGCGGCGCGATCTTCCTCGCCGTGGTGACGGCGGTGGTGACCGCGAACTCCCCCGAGGGCACCCACCCCTCGCCGCAGGCCGTGCTCGACAGCTACCGGCCCGGTCTGGTGGTCGTGACGCTCGTCGCCCTCGCCGGTCTGCTGATCACCCTCACGGGCCTGCGCCCCCGCCGGGACCGGCCGTCCGGGCCGTCCGTCGTGGTCGCCAAGTCCACCCCCAAGGAGGCGGAGCGCGTCGCCGTGCGCGACTAGCGCGACCCGGGGGACGCCTCCGGCCGTGCGCCCGGCGGGCTGCCTTGCCCGCCGGGCGCACCCCTGCTTGACTCACCGTATGACCAGTCACGGGGGACGGCGCAGTCAGGCCGAACGCGACGCGATCACCGTCGAGATCGGGTACGCGCTGTGCAGCGCGGCCTTCGCCGCGGCGGTGGTGTTCGGGGCCGTGGCCGGGCCCGCGTTGCTCTTCGACCTGCCGGACATGGCCGCGCACCTGCTGCTGCGCGCCGGGGTGGTGCTCGCTCCGGTCCTCTTCGTCGCGCGGGTCGTCAGTGTCCTCGTCCGGTTCCGGACGGCGGATCAGCCCAGCCAGCCCGGCCGCACCAACCCCGACTCGTAGGCGAGCACGACCAGTTGGGCCCGGTCGCGGGCGCCGAGCTTCACCATCGTGCGACTGACGTGGGTCTTCGCGGTGAGCGGGCTGACGACCAGGCGGCGGGCGATCTCCTCATTGGACAGGCCGATCCCGACCAGCGCCATCACCTCCCGCTCCCGCTCGGTGAGCCGGGCCAGGGCTCCGGCCGCCGCCGGTTCCTTGGAGCGGGACGCGAACTCGGAGATCAGCCGCCGGGTCACGCCCGGCGACAGCAGCGCGTCGCCCGCGACCACCGCCCGGACGGCGCGCAGGAGTTCCTCCGGCTCGGTGTCCTTGACCAGGAAGCCGGAGGCGCCGGAGCGGATCGCCTCGAAAACGTACTCGTCGAGCTCGAAGGTGGTGAGCATGACGACCCTGACGTCCTCCAGGTGGGGATCGCCGGTGACCTGCCGGGTCGCGGCCAGGCCGTCGAGGGCGGGCATGCGGATGTCCATCAGGACGACGTCGGGGCGCAGTTCGCGGATCCGGCGCACGGCCTCCTCGCCGTCGGCGGCCTCCCCGGCCACCTCGATGTCGGGCTGCGCGTCGAGCAGCGCCCGGAACCCCGCCCTCACCAGTGACTGGTCGTCGGCCAGCAGTACGCGGATCAACGGTCCTCCTGTGTCGGGCTCGTCGGCCCCCCGGGGGATGTGCCGGCGGATGCCGTCAGCGGCAGCACGGCGAGCACCCGGAACCCTCCGTCCGGGCGGGGGCCCGCCTCGATGGTGCCACCCAGGGCCGCGGCCCGCTCCCGCATCCCGGCGAGGCCGTTGCCACTGCCGCCGGCGTCGTCCCCGGTCGCGGGCCCGTCGTCGTCCACGCGCAGCCGCAGCACGCCCGCATCGGACGCGAGGTGCACGCGCGCGTGCCGCGAACCCGAGTGCCGTACGACGTTGGTCAGGGCCTCCTGGACGATTCGGAAGGCGGCGAGGTCGGTGCCGGGCGCGAGGCGCGGCGGCTCCCCCTCGACGTCCACCGTGAGGCCCGCGCTCCCGGCCTGCTCCACCAGCTCGGGCAGCCGGTCGAGGCCGGGCGCGGGGGCGCGCGGCGCGTCACCGGGGGTGCGCAGGGTGTCGAGCACCTGGCGCACCTCGCCGAGCGCCTCCTTGCTCTGGTCCTTGATCGTGGTGAGGGCCGTGCGGGCCTGCTCGGGGTCGGTGTCGAGGAGTGCGAGGCCGACTCCGGCCTGCACGTTGATGACGGAGATGCTGTGGGCGAGGACGTCGTGCAGCTCCCGCGCGATCCGCAGCCGTTCCTCGTCGGCCCGCCGCCGCGCGGCCTCGGCCCGTTCGGCCCGTTCCCGGACCCACTGTTCGCGCCGGACGCGGAACAGCTCCGACACCGCCGCGATCGCCACGACCCAGGTGGCGACCACGATCTCCTCGCCCCAGGAGGCGGCCAAGTCGCCGGACGGTGGCAGCCACCGGAAGAGCCAGTGCGCCACCAGGACGTGTCCGGCCCAGAGCATGGCCATCGCGGCCCACGCCGCCCGGCGGTGCCCGGCGACGATCGCGCTGAAGCAGGCGAGGGCGACGGTGAAGAGCACCGGCCCGTAGGGATACCCGGCCCCCAGGTAGACCATGACAGCGGCCGCCGTGCCGAACACCACGGCCACCGGATACCGCTTCCGCCACAGCAGCAGCCCGCCGGCCACCAGCAGCAGCGCCCGCGCGAAGAGATCCAGCTGCGCCCGCTCGCCCTGCTGCCCGTGGGCGGCGAAGTTCGACCCGATCAGGACGAACGCGGTCACGAGGACCGTGGACCGCCACGGCCATCGCGGCTCGCGCCCCTCCCACCGGTCCCACCACGCGGGCCCGTGCCGCCACCACCGCGGCGAACCGCCCCGCGCCCGCTGTTCGTCCATACCGGCCACGCTAGACGCCACGCTCCCGCGGCCGCGTCACCCCGGCGTGGTGATCACGCGTACTCCCCGGGAAGTACGCCCGTTCACCGGGCCGGTGGCCTACGGGGAGGTGGGAACCAGCCCGACCCCTCGGGCGAGTTGCCCCGCCGCGTGCCGGAAGAACGTCTCCCGGTCCTCCACCACCCGGTTGAACTGGCCGAACAGCTCGAAGCCGACCAACCCGTAGAGCTGCGCCCAGGCCGCGACGAGTGCCGTCACGACCGCCGGGGGGAGGTCGGGGGCGAGGTCGGCGGCCATGCGTTCGGCCTCCGGCCGGAGGTCGTCCGGAGGCGAGGGAAGGGCGAGACCAGGACCCTGGTGGACGTCGCGGGCGATGCCGATGAGCAGGAGTCCGACGCGGGCGGCGGCCGGGACGGTGGCGTCGGGGGCCGTGTAGCCGGGGACGGGCGATCCGTAGATCAGCGCGTACTCGTGCGGATGCTCCAGCGCCCAGCCGCGTACCGCCTCGCAGACCGTGATCCAGCGTTCGAGGGGGCCGGCCGCCGGCTCGTGGGCCGCCTCGGCGCTCTCACCGAGGGAGTCGTAGGCGTCGATGATGAGGGCGGTGAGCAGGTCGTCACGGCTGGGGAAGTAGCGGTACAGCGCGGAGGAGACCATGCCGAGCTCACGGGCCACGGCCCGCAGCGAGAGCCGGGCGGCGCCCTCCGCCGCGAGCTGTCTGCGGGCCTCGTCCTTGATGGCCGCGGTGACTTCGATCCTGGCCCGGGCACGGGCGCCGTGTGCGGTGCTCATGCCGAGCAGTCTCCCATGGAAGAAGAGCAGTGCACACAAAAGAGAGCGGTGAACACATTCGAGAGCAGTGCTCTTGCTTTGACGCACGGCCCCGTGCAGACTGACACCAGAGCGAGAGCGGTGCTCACAGAAGAGAGCACCGCTTCGCCGCCACCCGAGGGGGCCCATGTCCACGCACGTCCAGAAGCCCGGCTGGTTCACCGTCAACGTTCTCAATCCCTTCGTGGCGTGGCTGACCCGCCGCGGCGTCAGCGTCTGGGGCTCCCGCGTCCTCGCCGTCCGCGGCCGCAAGAGCGGCCAGTGGCGCACCACCCCGGTCAACCTGCTGACCCTGGACGGCAGGCAGTACCTGGTCGCACCCCGAGGCCATGTGCAGTGGACGCACAACATGCGCGCCGCGGGCGGCGGCGAGCTGCACCTCGGCAAGCACGTGGACCCCTTCACCGCGGCCGAGGTGGCCGACGACGACAAGACCCCGATCCTGCGCGCCTACCTCAAGCGCTGGAAGGCGGAGGTCGGGGTCTTCTTCAACGGGGTCGGCCCCGATTCCCCGGACGACGAGCTGCGCCGCATCGCCCCGGACCACCCCGTCTTCGAGATCACTCGGACGAGCTGACCTCCGCGGCCGCGGAGGGACGGCGGTCCATCGCGGCCAGGGCACGCTGGGCGATCGGATACGTGCGGACGATCTCGCCCAGCGACGTCGAGCCCTGCGTGATCTCCTTGAACGCCCTCCACGCGGGGCGCAGGCCCGTCAGCGCCGCGTGGAACAGCCCGGGACGGCGCTCGAACGCCGTGAGCAGCCGCTTGCCGACGCTCATCTCCACCCCGAGCCCGGCCTTGACCGCGAACGCGTAGTTGAGAGCCTGCCGGCGCGTGTCCACGGCGTCGTGCGCCTCGGCGATCCGCACCGCCCACTCCCCCGCCAGCCGGCCGGACCGCAGCGCGAAGGAGATGCCCTCGCGGGTCCACGGCTCCAGCAGCCCCGCCGCGTCACCGCACACCAGCACCCGCCCGCGGGAGAGCGGCGAGTCGTCGGCGCGGCAGCGGGTCAAGTGCCCCGAGGAGATGCTCGGTTCGAAGCCGGCGAGGCCCAGCCTGCCGATGAACTCCTCCAAGTACCGCTTCGTGGCGGCGCCTTCGCCACGGGCCGAGATCACCCCGACCGTCAGGGTGTCGCCCTTGGGGAAGACCCAGCCGTAACTGCCGGGGATGGGGCCCCAGTCGATGAGCACCCGGCCCTTCCAGTCCTCGGCGACGGTCTCCGGCACCGGGATCTCCGCCTCCAGGCCGAGATCCACCTGGGCGAGCTTGACCCCGACATGCGCCCCTATGCGGCTGGCGCTGCCGTCCGCGCCGACGACGGCCCGGGCGAGCACGACCTCGCCGCCCTGCAGGACCACGGCGACCGTGCGCCGGTCCGGCACCGTCGAGCCGTGCTGCTCGACCCGCTGGACCGTGACACCTGTGCGCAGCTCGGCGCCCGCCTTCTGCGCGTGCTCGACGAGTTGCTGGTCGAACTCGGGCCGGTTGATCAGCCCGAAGAGCATCTGCCTGGAACGGCGCGTGCGGGTGAAGCGGCCGTTGTTCGAGAAGGTCACCGCGTGCACCCGGTCCCTGAGCGGCAGCTCGAAGCCGGGCGGCAGGGCGTCGCGCGAGGGGCCGATGATGCCGCCGCCGCACGTCTTGTACCGCGGCAGCTCGGCCTTCTCCAGCAACAGCACGCGTCTGCCGGCCACTGCCGCCGCGTACGCGGCCGAAGCGCCCGCGGGTCCCGCGCCCACCACGACGACGTCCCACACCTGCCGCGCGTCGTCCGCCGAAGAGTTCTCGCTGCTCACGATGGTCTACTGCTCCCGATCAAGCCGCCTGCCGCTGTCTCCCGCATCCTACGGCGGCGGTCACCGCAGGCCGCTGTGGGAGGATCGGCAGCGTGGGTGGCCCTTACACGGGGCCGCGCCCACACCACACGATCACCGCGTACCGAGAGGTACGCATCCGTACAACGTCGCACCCACGAGGAGCGTGCCCATGTCGTCGAATCCGGTCGCCGAGACCGTCGCCTCGCTGATGCCCAGGGCGAAGGAGGAGCTCGCCGAACTGGTGGCCTTCCAGTCGGTGGCGGACTTCGACCAGTTCCCCAGGAGCGAGAGCGAGGGCGCCGCCCGCTGGGTCGCGGACGCGCTCGCCGCCGAGGGTTTCCAGGACGTGGCCCTGCTCGACACCCCCGACGGCACACAGTCGGTCTACGGCTTTCTGCCCGGCCCGAAGGGCGCGAAGACCGTCCTGCTCTACGCCCACTACGACGTGCAGCCGCCGCTGGACGAGGCCGCCTGGACGACCCCGCCGTTCGAGCTGACGGAGCGGAACGGCCGCTGGTACGGGCGCGGGGCCGCCGACTGCAAGGGCGGCCTGATCATGCACCTGCTGGCGCTGCGCGCGCTCAAGGCGAACGGCGGCGTGCCCGTCCACGTGAAGGTGATCGCCGAGGGCTCCGAGGAGATGGGCACGGGCGGCCTGGAGCGGTACGCCGAGGAGCACCCGGAGCTGCTGGCGGCGGACACGATCGTGATCGGCGACGCGGGCAACTTCCGGGTCGGCCTGCCGACCGTCACCTCCACCCTGCGCGGCATGACCATGGTGCGCGTCCAGGTCGACACGCTCGCGGGCAACCTCCACTCGGGCCAGTTCGGCGGTGCCGCTCCCGACGCGCTCGCCGCGCTGATCCGCGTGCTGGACTCGCTGCGCGCCGAGGACGGCTCGACGACCGTCGAGGGGCTCTCCGGTGACACGGGCTGGGAAGGGCTCCAGTACGAGGAGGAGCAGTTCCGCCGGGACGCCAAGGTGCTCGACGGCGTCGAACTGATCGGCTCCGGGACGGTCGCCGACCGCATCTGGGCGCGGCCGGCCGTCACGGTCATCGGCATCGACTGCCCGCCGGTGGTCGGCGCCACCCCGTCCGTGCAGGCGAGCGCCCGTGCGCTGATCAACCTGCGGGTGCCGCCGGGGGTGGACGCGGGCGCGGCGACCAAGCTGCTCCAGGCGCACCTGGAGGCGCACACGCCGTGGGGTGCCCGGCTGAGCACCGAGCAGATCGGCGAGGGGCAGCCGTTCCGCGCCGACACCACCAGCCCGGCGTACCAGGCCATGGCGGCCGCGATGGCGGTCGCCTACCCGGGGCAGGAGATGCAGTACGCGGGGCAGGGCGGTTCGATCCCGCTGTGCAACACGCTGGCCGCGCTCTATCCGCGTGCCGAGATCCTGCTCATCGGGCTGAGCGAGCCGGAGGCCCAGATCCACGCGGTGAACGAGAGCGTGTCGCCCGAGGAACTGGAGCGGCTGTCGGTGGCGGAGGCGCTGTTCCTGCGCACCTACGCGGCGAGCTGACCGCTCTGCCCGCAGCAGAAGGCCCTCGTCCTCGGACGGGGGCCTTCCCTACGGTCGTCCCATGGACGTCATCGAAGTGTCCCCCCGCCTGCACCTGCTGCGCTTCCCGGTCGGCCAGGCCTACCTCTGGCGCGACGGCGGCGAACTCACCCTGGTCGACGCGGGGCCGGCCGGTTCCGGCGCCCCGATCGCCGAGGCGGTGACCGCCCTCGGCCGGCGTCCCCGGGACGTACGGCGGATCGTGCTCACCCACTTCCACGAGGACCACGCGGGCGGGGCGGGCGAGTTCGCCGCGCTGAGCGGCGCCGAGGTGCTGGTCCACCGGCTCGACGCGCCGTTCGTGCGCGGGGACCTGCCGGGCCCGCCGCCGGTGTTCGAGGACTGGGAGCGGCCGCTGCACGAGCAGGCGGCGACGTTCCTGCCCGAGGGGGACTTCGCCCGTCCGCCGCGGCTCACCGAGGTGTCCGGCGGTGAGGTGCTGGACATCGGCGGCGGGGCGCGGATCGTGCATGTCCCGGGGCACACGCACGGCAGCATCGCGCTTCATCTCCCGGAACACGGGGTGCTGTTCACGGGCGACACGGTCGCCGCGTCCCCCGTCGACGGCACGGTGATGCCGGGGGTGTTCAACCTCGACCGCCCGCAGGTCCTCGCGGCCTGCCGGCTCCTGGCCGAACTGGACGCGGATGTGGCCTGCTTCGGTCACGGAGCCCCGGTGACGAGTCGGGCGGGCCGCGCGCTGCGGAACGCGGCGCGCGGGTGATCCACCCCGTGGGTGACCCGCTCTAGTCGAGGGCCGGGTCCAGGACGATGTCCTCCTCGCGGGCGGTGAGGGACGGTTGCTCGGGGAAGTGGCAGGCGGTCAGGTGGCCCGAGGGGCTGCCCTCGACGCGCACGAGTCGCGGTTCCTCCAGGGCGCACTTCTCCTGTGCCTTCCAGCAACGGGTGCGGAAGCGGCAGCCGGAGGGCGGGTCGATCGGGGAGGGCACGTCGCCGGCGAGCCGGATGCGTTCGCGCCGGTCGACGGCGTCCGGGTCGGCCTCGGGCACGGCGGACAGCAGTGCGTGCGTGTAGGGGTGCCGGGGCCCGGTGTACAGCGACTCCCGCTCGGCGACCTCGACGATCTTGCCGAGGTACATCACGGCGACCCGTTCGGAGAAGTGCCGTACGACGGCGAGGTCGTGGGCGATGAAGACGAACGCGATGCCGAACTCCCGCTGGAGGTCCTGGAGCAGGTTGACGACCTGCGCCTGGATGGAGACGTCCAGCGCGGAGACGGGTTCGTCGGCCACGATCAGCTTAGGTCGCAGGGCCAGGGCGCGGGCGATGCCGATGCGCTGGCGCTGTCCGCCGGAGAACTCGTTCGGGTAGCGGTTGTAGTGCTCGGGGTTGAGGCCGACCGTCTCCAGGAGTTCCTGGGCGCGCTTCTTGTGGCCCTGGGGCGGGTTGACGCCGTTGAGCCGCATCGGCGTCTCGATGATGGTGCCGACGGTGTGCCGGGGATTCAGCGAGGAATACGGGTCCTGGAAGATCATCTGGAGGTTGCGGCGGGCCTGACGCATCCGCCCGGGCGGCTGGTGCGTGATGTCCTCGCCGTCGAAGACGACGCAGCCGCCGGTGGGTTCGAGCAGCCGGGTGATCAGGCGGCCCGTGGTCGACTTGCCGCAGCCGGACTCGCCGACCAGGCCCAGCGACTCGCCGGGTCCGACCGAGAAGTCGATGCCGTCGACGGCCCGGACGGCCCCGATCTGCCGCTGGAAGATGATGCCCTGGCGGATGGGGAAGTGCTTCCGCAGACCGCGTACCTCCAGGAGGCTGTCGCCGGCTGCGCGGTCGGTGCTCTGCCCGGTGAGGGGCTCGGTGGTGCTCACGGCATGGTCCCTTTCGTCCGCCGCCGTCACTGCGCGGCCCGTGCGGCCGCGGTGCCCCGGTCGTCCGGACCGGCCCCGACGCGGATCTCGTGTTTGGCGTCGTCGCTGAGATGGCACGCGGCGAGGTGCCGTTCGCTGCCGGAGACGAGACGCAGCTCGGGCCGCTCCGCCGTGCAACGGCCCTGAGGCACCCAGCCCTTGTAGGCGCAGCGGGGGTGGAAGGAGCAGCCGTCCGGCAGGTTGATCAGGCTCGGCGGGGTGCCGGGGATCGGGTCGAGCCGCTCGCCGACGTCGCCGTTGAGGTGTGGCATCGACTGCAACAGGCCCCAGGTGTAGGGGTGCTGGGGCTGCTTGAGCACGTCGCGGGTGGTGCCGTACTCGATGCGGCGGCCGCCGTACATCACCAGGATGTCGTCGGCGACGTCGGAGACCACGCCGAGGTCGTGCGTGATGATGACGACGGCCGAACCGAACTCCTGCTGGAGGTCGCGGATCAGGTCCAGGATCTGCGCCTGGACGGTGACGTCCAGGGCGGTGGTGGGCTCGTCGGCGATCAGCAGCTCCGGGTCGCACACCAGGGACATGGCGATCATGGCGCGCTGGCGCATGCCGCCGGAGAACTGGTGCGGGTAGTCCCTGACCCTGCGCTCGGGCTGCGGGATGCCGACCCGCTTCAGCATCTCCACCGCGCGGTCCCTGGCCTCCTTCTTGGAGACCTTGTGGTGCACCCGGTAGGCCTCGGCGATCTGGGATCCGACGGTGAAGAAGGGGTGCAGCGCGGAAAGCGGGTCCTGGAAGATCATGGAGACGGTGCGGCCGCGCAGGTCGCGCATCCCGGCCTCGGGCAGGGCGACGAGTTCCCGGCCGTCCAGCCAGATCTCGCCGGAGACCCGGGCGCGGGTGCCCTTGTGCAGTCCGAGCAGGGCCAGTGAGGTCACCGACTTGCCGGATCCGGACTCGCCGACGATGCCGAGGGTCCTGCCCTTCTCCAGGGTGAAGGAGACGCCGTCGACCGACTTGACGAGGCCGTCCTCGGTCGGGAAGTGCACCTTCAGGTCGCGTACGTCGAGGAAGGGTGCGGGCGCGGGTGCGACGTCCGCGGGCTGCGGTGAGGTCGATACGGACACGGGTGTTCCTAAGGACGAGGAAGGGCTCAGGCGAGGCGCACGCGCGGGTCGACGAGGCCGTAGACCAGGTCGACGACGACGTTGGCGATGACGACGAACGTCGCGGCGAAGAGCGTGGTGCCGAGGATGACCGGCAGGTCGGAGTTCTGGACGGAGTCGACCGCGAGTTTGCCGATGCCGTTGATGCCGAACACCGACTCGGTGATGACCGCGGAGCCGCCGATCAGGGAGCCGACGTCCATGCCGAAGATGGTGATGATCGGGGTGATGGCGGCCCGCAGTCCGTGCTTGAGGACGACGGTGGCGGCCGGCAGGCCCTTGGCGCGGGCGGTGCGCATGTAGTCCTCGGCGAAGACCTCCAGCATGGAGGAGCGGGTGAGCCGGGTGTACATCGCGAGGTAGACGATGACCAGGGTGGTCCACGGCAGGATCAGCCCCTGGAACCAGCCGGCCGGGTCCTCGGTGATCGGCGTGTAGCCGGAGGTCGGCAGGAGCTGGAAGTTGTCGACGAAGAGGTAGAGCAGCAGCAGACCGATGAAGTAGATCTGCACCGACACGCCGAACAGGGCGACTCCGACCGCGGCCTTGTCGGCGGCCCTGCCCCGGCGTACCGCGGCGACGGTACCGAGGCCGACGCCCAGGACCAGGAAGGCCACCGCGGCACCGAGGCCGAGGGAGAGGTCGGCCGGGAAGTCCTGGAGCAGGGTGGTCAGGACAGGGGTGTCGGTCTGGAAGGAGACGCCGAGGCAGGGCGCGCCGCAGTGGATGCGGACGCTCTGGTCGCCGAAGACACGGCCGGCGAACAGCCCCTTGAGGAACTCCCAGTACTGCGTGAGGTAGCTCTGGTCCAGGCCCAGCGAGTGCTTGATCTCCGCGAGGCGCGAGGGCGAGCAGGTCTTTCCGCAGGCCAGGAGTGCGGGGTCGGACGGCAGTGCGAAGAAGATGAAGAAGGTGATCGTGGTGATCACCAGCATGATCACGGCCGCTGCCAGCAGGCGTCTGATGAGGTAACGAAACATGGGGTGCCGGGACCTGACGTGAGTGGGATGCCCGCCGGCGGCCGGGGCCGCCGGCGGGGTGTGGTGGAGACGGTTCCGTCAGTGCTTGATGGAGACGTGGACCAGGCTCGGCTCGGCCAGGATCGTGTCCGAGATGACCCCGCCGACCTTGGAGCCGGACATGTCGCTGAAGTTCATGTACATCAGCGGAACCACGGCGGCGTCCTTGAGGATCTGCTCGTCCATCTGCCCGTAGGTGGCGTTGCGCTGGGCGACGTCGGTCATCTTGGCGGCCTTGTCGATCAGGACGTTGACCTTCGGGTCGTTCAGGTAGGAGAGGTCCTGGTTCGACTGCGGGTTCTTCTTGATCAGCCGGCCGTCGAAGAGGGTGGGCAGCACCGTGGAGGCGTTGGGCCAGTCGGCGATCCAGTCGCCCCAGGTCAGGTCGTACTGGTTCTTGGTGTTGTTGACGGTGCTGAAGTAGTTCGACGCGTCGATCGGGGAGATGTTGACGTGGATGCCGATGTGCTCCAGCGAGGTCTTCACGGCGTCGGCGAAGTGCTCCTCGGTGGGGGTGTTCTCCACGGCGATCGACATGGTCGGCTTCGGGTTGCCCGCCTGCTTCATCAGCTCCTTCGCCTTGGCGAGGTTCCCCGCCGGGTTGGCGCTGTACAGGTTGAACTTCTGGTAGCCGCCGATGCCGGGGCTCAGCATGGTGGTGGCGTAGTCGCCGTAGGCGGAGCCGCCGAAGGCACCGCGCACGGTGGTCTTGTCGATGGCGTACTCGATCGCCTCGCGGACGTGGATGTCCTTGACGCGGGTGGTGTTGATCGCGAGGTAGTTGATGCCCGGCGCGGCAATCTTGTAGTAACGGCTCTTCAGGGACGGGTCGCCCGCGAGCTGCGCCAGGTCGGATCCGGCGATGGGCCACTGCTGGATCGAGGTCTGGGCGGTGCCGGCGTCGGCCTTGATCTGCTGGTCGATGGCGGACTCGTCCTGGCCGAACCTGACGTCGATGCCGTCGACGTTCTGCTGCCGGATCGGGTCGGTGGCCTGGGACCAGTGCGTGTTGCGGGTGAGGACGAGTTCCTTGTTCTTGGTGTACGACTTGATCATGTACGGCCCGTCGGACCAGACCTTGGTGTCGTAGGTCGAGCCGGTGTCGTGGGCCTTGGGCACGGCGGACCAGCCGGTCATCGTGGTGGTCTCGTTGAAGTCGGCCACCGGCTGCTTCAGGTGGAAGACGATCGTGTACGTGTCCGGCGTCTGGATGGAGTCGAGTTGCTTGCCCTGGTAGGGGCCCTTGTAGTCGGAGCCGCCGACGAGCCACTGGGCCGCGTAGGGAGGGCCGCCGTTGATGTCGGAGGAGAAGCCGCGCTCGACGCCGTACTTGACGTCCTGCGCGGTGACCTCGGTGCCGTCCTGGTACTTGACGCCGTGCCTCAGGTGGAAGGTCCAGACGGTGGCGCCCTTGCTCGGCGTTCCGGTGTCGGTGGCCAGGTCGCCGACCAGCTTCGGCTTCGAGCCGCTCTCGTCCCAGCCCGTCAGGGTCCGGAGGATCTCCTGGTCCATGCTCTGGCCCTCGGTCGTATAGACGCGCTGGGGGTCCAGGTGGTCGAAGTCGGCCTTGTTCAGGACGGTGAGGGTGCCGCCCTTGCCGGGGGTGCCGCTGCCGCTGTCGCTGGAGGACCCTCCGCATGCGGTGGCTCCGAGGGCGATCACCACGGCGGTTGCCGCGAGAGCGACCGTACGGGATCTGCGCGTTCTGCGCGTCATGGGGGAAACTCCGTTCTTGCTACGGGATCGGCGGCCGTTCGTGGGACCGCCGGGCCGAAAACTCCGGGGTGGCTCGTCAGCCGCGCCGGGCTCGGGGGTCCAGGGCGTCCCGGACGCCGTCCCCGAGCAGGTTGAGCGCCAGGACCAGCAGGAGGAGCAGGACGCCGGGCACGAAGAGGTACATCGGGTCCTGGAGGAAGAACTGGGAGGCGTCCGACAGCACGGCTCCCCAGTCGGGGTTGGGCGGGATGACACCGACGCCCAGGTACGACAGCGCCGCCTCGGTGGTGATGTTCTGCGGGACGGCGAGCGCGAAGGAGATCAGGATCGGCGCCCACAGGTTGGGCAGCAGCTGGCGGAAGAGGATGTGCAGGCGTCCGGCGCTCATCAGCCGCGCGGCGTCGACGAACTCCCGTTCGCGCAGGGACAGTACCTGCCCGCGCACCAGCCGGGCGGTGTACGCCCAGGCGAAGACCGCGATGTTGAGGACCAGGACGAGCAGCCGGAGGTTCTCGTCGGTGCCGCCGTGGGTGTTGGTCTGGAGCGCGTTCTGGATCACCGGGGTGAGCGCGATGATGAACAGCAGCTGGGGGAACGCCAGCATCACGTCCATGGTCCGGGACAGCAGGGAATCGACCCAGCCGCCGAAATAGCCGGCGGCGAGCCCGGCCACGACTCCGACCGCGGTGGACAGTACGGCCGAGGCGAATCCCACGTAGAGGGAGGTGCGCAGGCCGTAGACGATGCGGGCGAACAGGTCGTAGCCGGTGCCCGGTTCGACGCCGAGCAGGTGCTCGGCGCTGATACCGCCCAGCGATCCATAGGGGAAATTGCCCGTGTCCGGATTGATCGCCTTGTTGTCGGGGGTGATCGGTCCCCAGCCGGTCACCGCGGTGAGGACCGGCGCGAGGAGCGCGATCGTGATGAACAGGAGGGTGGCCACCAGAGCGGCCGTGGTGACCTTGTCCCGCCTGATCCGCCGCCAGGCCATCCGGGCCGGTGAGCGGCCGGCGACAACCGTGCCGCCGGGTCTGGAGTCCTGCGTCGACGGCTCGGTCAGCAGCGCGGTGCCGCCGCCGGTGTCGACCGGCTGGTGTTGCGTGGTCATCGTACGGACATCCCGGATCTGCCCCTGGGGCAAGGAAATTGGGTGGCGGTCGTTGCTTCCGCCATGAGACTCTGCGGACTTTCGCAACGGCGTGCGAGTCCGGTCAAGCCGCGCAGGGGCGAGAAAAGGGATTGTTTGCGGACATGGAAAAGTGTTGACGAGAGTGGGGAATGCGATTACCCGCCGCGTGAGTGTTCGCGGGAGATTCCTTGGGCAGCGATTGGCCGTACCCCGGGGGCCGTTTCCTTTTGCTTTTCCCTCGGAATCTCCCGCGCCGGGTAAAGGGCGCGCGCGGCGGGCCTGGTGTCAGCCGACCGGCACCCCGGCCTCCAGATAGAGCGCCGCTCCGCGTTCGCGGGCCCGCAGGGCCCAGCGCAGCCGCTCGTAGCGCACCGGGGGCAGCAGGTCGGCGGCCTCCTCCTCGGTGACGAACCGCCAGGCGCGCAGCTCCGGGCCGGGCAGCAGCAGTCTGCCCGCCTCGGCGGAGCGCAGGAGGCCGCCGTCGAAGAGGAGCCGCAGTCCGCCGAACCCGGGGGGTGCGGGGCGCTCCCAGTCCACGACGAGCAGGCTCGGCACCTCGTCGAGGCTGATGCCGGTCTCCTCGGCGACCTCGCGGATCCCGGCGCGCGCGGGAGCCTCCCCGGGTTCGACGACGCCGCCGGGGAACTCCCAGCCGGCCTTGTACGTGGGGTCGACGAGCAGCACCCGGTCCTGCTCGTCGAAGAGGAGCACTCCGGCGGCGACGGTCTCGGCGGTGGGCTCGGGCGTCTGCACGATGTCGCAGACCGGCACAGTACCGCCGGCGACGGCCTCGGCGATCTTGACGGCCGTCTCGTACGGCGTGAGGTCGCTGGTGTCGACGGGATGGGCGTCGGCGGTGAGCCAGGAGGCGAGAGCGGCTCGGTACGGCTCGATGTGGTCGAAGGACCACTGGCGTATTCGCATGTCGCCGTCGGGGAGGTCGCGCGGGACCTCACGGCCCGCTATGCGCTCCCGCAGTATCGTTTCGGCCGGAGCGAGCAGGATGTGGCTGACCGGGATCCTGCGCGCGGCCAGGCCGCCGAAGATCTCGTCGCGGTACTCCTGGCGCAGCAGGGTCATGGGGACGACGAGGGTCCCGCCGAGCTCGGCGAGCATCGCGGCCGCCGTGTCGATCACGAGCCGTCGCCAGATCGGCAGGTCCTGGAAGTCGCCGACCTCGGCGAGGCGTTTCGGCGGCAGCAGGTGGGCGAGCGCGCCGCCGATGACCTCCGGGTCGAAGAGCGTGCTGTTCGGGATCAGTTCGATCAGTTCCCGTGCGGTGGTGGTCTTCCCCGCACCGAACGCGCCGTTGATCCAGACGACGGTCACAGGTCCCCCTCTTCTGTTGGCCCCCTGAGGCTTGCCCGCTCCACCCTGCCATGAAAACCAGCCGCAGTTGAGGGCGCATGACGACGGCGCCGGGCCCCCTCACGCGGGAGCGCCGGCGCCGTGGCTGTGAGGCCGTGCGGCTCGTCAGCCCTTCTTCTTCGCCTGGGCGCCGTCCTCCCGGTCCAGGGACAGGCTGTCCTTGGCGACGGTGTCGTCGAGGGTCTTGAGGGTCTCGTCGACGCTGAGGGTGCCGAGGCCCTCTCCGAGGGCCCCGAGGGCGTGGGAGGGGGTGACCGCCGCGACGACGAAGCCGGTGGCGAGGGAGGCGATGGCGAGCATGCTGCGCTTCTTCATGCCCGGCTCAACTGCCGGACCCGCCCCGGGGTCACGCCGCCGCGTACGACCGGGACGGAGCCGGCGCTACGCCGAGTCGCCGTCCCGGTCGGCCGCCCACGCTCCGGGACCGCCGCCGCGCCACTCGATCAGGCCCGTGGCCGCCACGTACGCCTCGTCCGCGTCCTCGATCCCGGCTCGCCGCAGGAACTCCGCGATGTCGAGGGGCCCGTAGGCGATACCGAGGAACTGGTCGTCCACACGGACCCGCCGTCCGCCGTCCGCGGCGGGCGGGTAGACCACGACGGGTTTCACGGACGCCATGGCACCAGGGTGCGCGGGGACGGCGCCGGCCGCGCGCCGGGATGGGCCGTTCAGCCCGCCTTCCGCGTCGGCCGGAACTCGTGGACGTCGGCGGTGAGGGTGCCGTCCTGCTGCTCGTAGTGCGACAGGGCGAGGCCGAGACCGAAGAAGGTGGGTGCCCACTCACCGACGAAGATGCCCCAGCGGTCGGCACGGGCGACACCGGTTCCTGCTTCCATCTTCCTGGAGCCCATCCAGGCGACGACGCTGAGGCCGATGGAGGCCATGCCGGCCAGGTAGGCGTGCTCGCTGCGGACGCCCATCTCATGCATCTTCTTGATGATCATCAGTGGCTCCGTTCCGTGGGGGATTCAGGAGACGGAGTGCCCTCACCGGATGCCAATATTCGCCCTATTTGTTCTCAATGTCCGACATGGCGGCCGTCAGGCCGTGAGGCGGGTCCCGGAGCACGCCGGGCGGCTCGCCTCGCGGCCGTACGGACATCCCTCAGGCGCCCACGTAGGCCGCCAGATGCTCCCCGGTCAGCGTGGAGCGGGTCTCGACGAGGTCGGCCGGGGTGCCCTCGAAGACGATCCGGCCGCCGTCGTGACCCGCACCGGGGCCGAGGTCGATGATCCAGTCGGCGTGCGCCATGACCGCCTGATGGTGCTCGATCACGATGACCGACTTGCCGGAGTCGACGAGCCGGTCGAGCAGGCCGAGCAGCTGCTCCACGTCCGCCAGGTGCAGACCGGTGGTCGGCTCGTCGAGGACGTAGACGCCGCCCTTGTCGCCCATGTGCGTGGCCAGCTTGAGGCGCTGCCGCTCGCCGCCGGACAGCGTCGTGAGCGGCTGGCCGAGGGTGAGGTAGCCGAGCCCGACGTCCGCGAGCCGCTCCAGGATCTTGTGCGCGGCCGGGGTGCGGGCCTCGCCGCTGCCGAAGAACTCCACGGCCTCGGACACCGGCATCGCCAGCACCTCGCTGATGTCGCGGCCGCCGAGGCGGTACTCCAGCACCGACGCCTCGAACCGCCTGCCCTCGCACTCCTCGCACGGGGTGGCGACGCTCTGCATGATCGCCAGGTCGGTGTAGATGACACCGGCGCCGTTGCAGGTGGGGCAGGCGCCCTCGGAGTTGGCGCTGAACAGCGCCGGCTTGACCCCGTTGGCCTTGGCGAAGGCCTTGCGGATCGGGTCGGCCAGACCGGTGTAGGTCGCCGGGTTGCTGCGCCGGGAGCCGCGGATCGGGGTCTGGTCGATCGCGACGACACCCTCTTCGGTGGGGATCGAGCCGTGCACCAGCGAGCTCTTGCCGGAGCCCGCGACACCGGTGACGACGGTGAGGACGCCGAGCGGGATGTCGACGTCGACGCCCTGGAGGTTGTTCGCCGAGGCGCCCCGGATCTCCAGCGCGCCGGTGGGCTTGCGAACCGTCGCCTTGATCTTGGCGCGGTCGTCGAGGTGCCGGCCGGTGACGGTGCCGCTGCCCCGCAGCCCTTCCAGGGTGCCCTCGAAGCAGACGGTGCCGCCCGCCGTGCCGGCGCCGGGGCCGAGGTCCACGACATGGTCCGCGATGGCGATCGTCTCGGGCTTGTGCTCCACGACCAGCACGGTGTTGCCCTTGTCGCGCAGGCGCAGCAGCAGGTTGTTCATCCGCTGGATGTCATGGGGGTGCAGGCCGATGGACGGTTCGTCGAAGACGTACGTGACGTCCGTGAGCGAGGAGCCGAGGTGGCGGATCATCTTGGTGCGCTGCGCCTCGCCGCCGGAGAGCGTGCCCGAGGCCCGGTCGAGGGAGAGGTAGCCGAGGCCGATCTCCACGAACGAGTCGAGGGTGTGCCGGAGCTTGGCGAGCAGCGGTGCCACCGACGGCTCGTCGAGTCCCCGGACCCACTCCGCGAGGTCCCGGATCTCCATCGCGCAGGCGTCGGCGATGTTCACCTTGCCGATCTTCGAGGAGCGGGCGAGCTCGCTGAGCCGGGTGCCGTCGCAGTCGGGGCACCGGCTGAAGGTGACCGCCCGGTCCACGAAGGCCCGGATGTGCGGCTGCATCGACTCTCGGTCCTTGGAGAGGAAACTCTTCTGGAGCTTGGGGATCAGCCCCTCGTAGGTGAGGTTGACCCCGTTGATCTTCACCTTGACCGGCTCGCGGTACAGGAAGTCGTGCCGCTCCTTCTTGGTGTACTCGCGGATCGGCTTCTCCTTGTCGAAGAGGCCCGACTCCGCGATGACCCGTACCACCCAGCCGTCACCGGTGTAGGTGGGGATGGTGAACGGGTCCTCGGACAGCGACTTGGAATCGTCGTAGAGCTGGGTGAGGTCGATGTCGGAGACGGTGCCCCGGCCCTCGCAGTGCGTGCACATGCCGCCGGTGCGACTGAAGGACACCTTCTCGGTCCTGGTCTTGTCGGCACCGCGGTCCACCGTGAAGCCGCCGCTCGCCGAGACCGAGGCGGTGTTGAAGGAGAAGGCGCCGGGCGGGCCGATGTGGGGCGTGCCGAGCCGGCTGAAGAGGATCCGCAGCATCGCGTTGGCGTCGGTGGCGGTGCCGACGGTGGAGCGGGGATCGGAGCCCATGCGCTGCTGGTCGACGGCGATCGCGGTCGTCAGCCCGTCCAGCACGTCGACCTCGGGCCGGGCCAGGTTCGGCATGAACCCCTGCAGGAAGGCGCTGTAGGTCTCGTTGATCAGCCGCTGCGACTCCGCCGCGATCGTGTCGAACACCAGCGAGCTCTTGCCCGAGCCGGAGACGCCGGTGAACACCGTGAGCCGGCGCTTGGGGATCTCGATGCTGACGTCCCTGAGGTTGTTCTCGCGCGCGCCGTGCACGCGGATCACGTCATGGCTGTCGGCAACGTGCGGCCCGGGCGACTGTCTGTCCGTCGTCGTGGCCTTGCTCATGGTGTCTCCATCTGTCGGGCGGGGCTGCCGTGCTCGGACGTTGTCGTTCCCCCGCGCCGCTCCCTAGGGGCGGCGCGGGGGGGTGCGGTGCGGGGCTGTTATGACGCCTTGAGCTGCTGGATGCGGACCATGTTGCCCGCGGGGTCGCGGAAGGCGCAGTCGCGGACGCCGTAGGGCTGGTCCACCGGCTCCTGGACCACCTCGGCGTCGCCCGCCTGCACCCGCTCGAAGGTGCCGTCGACGTCGCTGGTGGCCAGGACGATGCTGGCGTAGGTGCCCTTGGCCATCATCTCGGCGATGGTGCGGCGCTCGTCCTCGGTGATGCCGGGGTCGGCGGCCGGCGGGTGCAGCACGATGTTCGTGCCGGGCTGGCCGACGGGGCCGACGGTGATCCAGCGCATGCCCTCGTATCCCACGTCGTTTCTGACCTCGAAGCCGAGGGTGTCGCGGTAGAACGCCAGGGCGGCGTCCGGGTCGTCGTGCGGAAGGAAGCTGGCGTGAATGTGAAGGTCCATGGCCCTCACGCTAGTTTCGGCTCGCGGTGGGCGCTTCTCGATTCCTGACCGGTCGGGTCACCTGCTTCGACACGCACGAGGGAATGCCCGCCGTGGCGCGCGCCGCCTCCCGCCGGTAGGCACTGGGCGGCATGCCGACCAGCTCGGTGAAACGGGTGCTGAACGTGCCCAGTGACGCGCAGCCGACCTCGAAGCACACCTCGGTGACACTGAGGTCGCCCCGGCGCAGCAGCGCCATCGCGCGCTCGATGCGCCGCGTCATGAGGTAGCTGTACGGCGACTCGCCGTACGCCTGCCGGAACTCGCGGCTGAGGTGCCCGGCCGAGATGTGCACGCCGCGGGCGAGGGCCTCGACGTCGAGAGGCTTCGCGTACTCCCGGTCGATCCGGTCCTTGACGCGACGCAGTCGGGCGAGGTCACGCAGGTGCTCCGAGGCGGGTCTGCTGCTCACACATGCGATCGTGCCACATCACACGGACATGCGGTCGATTTCCGGAGGTCCCGGACCGGGCCCTCCCGGAGGGGGAGAGCGGGGTGGGAGGACACGGTCAGGACTCCGGGTTCTCCCGGACCGGGCCCTCCCGGAGGGGGAGAGCGGGGTGGGCGGACGCGGTCAGGACTCCGGGTTCCCGCCGCGCGCCTGCGTCAGGAACCGCGGCGCCTCGGGGGACCGCCGCCTCGAAGCCCCGCCGCACTGCCCTCTGCTGCCCGGCCGCCTCACCAGACCACCGCGCCGGACCACCGGATCGCCGCCCCACTGGGCCGACGCACCGGTCTGCCCGGCCGCCCGAGCACCGGACCAACCACCCGACCGCCCGACCAACCACCCAACCACCCGACCGCCCGGCCACCGCCCCACCGGCCCACCGGCCCACCGGCCCACCGGCCCACCGCAGGCTGAACGTTCCTGCCGGACCGGCCGCGCCCCCGGCTCACACCCCGGCCGCCGCCTCCGTCCGCTTCGCCAGTGCGGCCGCCGCCGCGCCCACCAGCCCGGCGTCGGTGCCCATCTGGGCCGGCGCCACGGTCAGGTGCCGGACGAAGGACAGCGTCGCGTAGGTGCTCAGGGCCTTGCGCAGGGGGTCGAACAGGACGTCGCCCGCCTTGCCCACTCCCCCGCCGATCACCGCGATGTCGATCTCCACGAGGGTCGCGGTGGCGGCGATCCCGGCGGCCAGCGCCTGGGCCGCCCGCTCGAAGGAGGCGACGGCCACCGGATCGCCGGACCGGGCGGCGGCGGCCACCGCGGCGGCGGAGGTGTCCCCGTCGGGGCCGGGCAGCCAGCCGTTCTCCAGCGCGCGCCGGGCGATGTTGGGGCCGCTCGCGATGCGCTCCACGCAGCCGTGCGCGCCGCACGGGCACAGATCGCCGTCGAGGTCCACGCTGATGTGACCGATGTGGCCCGCGTTGCCGGTGGGCCCGGGGTGAAGCCGGCCGCCGAGCACCAGACCGCCGCCGACGCCCGTGGAGACGACCATGCACAGCGCGTTGTCATGGCCCCGGGCGGCGCCCTGCCAGTGCTCGGCCGCCGTGATCGCCACGCCGTCGCCGATCAGCTCGACGGGCAGGTTCCCGGCGGCGGCCCGGACCCGGGCGACGAGCGGGTAGTCGCGCCAGCCGGGCACGTTGACCGGGCTCACCGTGCCCGCGGAGGCGTCCACGGGCCCGGCGCTGCCGATCCCCACAGCCGTGGCACGACCCCACAGCGGCGACGCGGTGAGCTCGCCGAGCACCTCCTCCACGGCCCGCATCACGGTGTCGCCGTCCTCCCGGGCGGGCGTCGGCCGCTGGGCGCGGACCTGTATCCGGCCGCGGCCGTCCACCAGAGCGCCGGCGATCTTGGTGCCGCCGATGTCGAGCGCGGCCACGAGGTCGGTGTGCATCAGAGTCGGATCTCCCCGTCGGGCATGCATGAGAAAAACGCCGAGAAAGCCATCAAGCAGGGCAAGCAGCAGACCGGCCCCGTGGCGGTGCGCGGGTCCGGAGAGTGCGGTGGACAGTCTCCCCCGAGCCTGACAACGTTGTCCAGGCTCTATGCTCGACGCCACATCCTCATACAAACCCAGGATCGACGCACCCCCCGTGGACGACAGGACAGGACACCGCACCGTGCCCCAGACCCCCCTCCGATCCGCAACGCGCTACGGCACCCGGCCGACCATGAAGGACGTGGCGGCACGCGCCGGAGTCGGCCTCAAGACGGTCTCCCGTGTCGTGAACGGGGAGCCGGGGGTCACCCTGGAGACGGAGCGGCGGGTCCAGGAGGCGATCGACGCGCTCGGCTTCCGCCGCAACGACAGCGCGCGGGTGCTGCGCAAGGGCCGCACGGCGAGCATCGGCCTGGTCCTGGAGGACCTCGCGGACCCGTTCTACGGACCCCTGAGCCGGTCGGTCGAGGAGGTGGCCCGCGCGCACGGCGCCCTGCTGATCAACGGCTCCAGCGCGGAGGACCCCGAGCGTGAGCAGGAACTGGTACTGGCCCTGTGCGCGCGGCGGGTGGACGGGCTGGTGGTGATCCCGGCCGGGGACGACCACCGGTACCTGGAGCCCGAGCTCAAGGCGGGTGTCGCCACGGTGTTCGTGGACCGGCCGGCCGGGCACATCGACGCCGACGTGGTCCTGTCGGACAACTTCGGCGGCGCCCGCGACGGCGTCGCCCACCTCATCGCCCACGGGCACCGCCGGATCGGCTTCATCGGCGACATGCCCCGCATCCACACCGCCGCCGAGCGGCTGCGCGGGTACCGGGCGGCGATGGAGGACGCGGGCATACCGGTGGCGGGCTCCTGGATGTCCCTCGGCGTCACCGACCCCGAGCGGGTGCGCAGGGCCGCCGAGGAGATGCTGACCGGCGCGGAGCCGGTCACGGCGATCTTCGCGGGCAACAACCGCGTGACGGTCACCGTCATCCGGGTGCTCGCCGAGCAGGCCCGCCGTGTCGCCCTGGTCGGCTTCGACGACATCGAGCTCGCCGACCTGCTCCAGCCGGGCGTCACGGTCGTCGCCCAGGACGCCTCGGACATCGGCCGCACCGCGGCGGAACGTCTCTTCCGGCAGCTGGACGGCACCCTCGTCACCCCCGAGCGCATCGAGCTGCCGACCCGGCTGATCACCCGCGGCTCGGGCGAGATCCCGCCGGCGGACTGAGCGGCCCATGGACGACGCCACCGATCGCACCCTGCGGGCACTCGGCCTGGCCGAGGCGCCGCGTGAGCACCCCCTGCTGTATCCGGGGGCGTGGCCCGCGGATTCCGGGCTCCTCGACGGCGACCGCTTCCTGCCGCCGGAGCGCCTTGTGTACGAGGACCGCACACCCGTCATCGCCATCGGCTCCAACGGCTGCCCGGGGCAGTTGCGGCACAAGATGACGGAGTTCGGGATCAGGTCACCGCTGCCGATGGTGAAGGCACGGGTGACGGGCCTCGACGCGGGTGTCTCCGCGCACGTGAGCCGCATGGGATACGTGTCGGCGTCGCCGGTCGGCGCCCCGGGCACCGTGCGGGAGTTGTTCGTCCTGTGGCTCGACGCCGAGCAGCTCGCGGTGATCGACGCGAGCGAGGGCGTGCCGGTGCCGGGCGGCAACTTCGACCGGGCCTGGCTGCCGTCGCCCGATGTCCGGATCGACCTCGCGGACGGCACCCGCCTGCCCGGGGCCTACGCCTACGTCAACCGGCACGGCGTCCTCCACGACGGCACGGGCACGCCGCGCACACACCCGGGTGAGCGGCAGTTGCTGACCGAGCTCCTCGTCGGACTGCCGCGCCTGCGGGAGCTGTTCGGTGTCGTGCCCGAGGAGTTCTGCGCACGGGCACGCGGCGACCGTCGGCTGTGCGAGCGGGGCACCCGGTTGTTCATCGAGGAGAAACTGGTGACGGCCTCCGGTCTGGAGCGGTACGTGGCCGCCTCGGCGCGGACTCAGCAGAGCGGGAGCCCGGGGACGGGCGCGTCGTTGTCGCCGCCCTTGATGTAGACGTCGCTGACCCAGACGTCCGTGTTGCCGCTGTCGTCGTCGGTCTTCGCCCACCAGACGTTGGTCCACTGGCCGGAGGTCTCGCGGCGGCCCAGATTCTGCTGGCAGTAGAAGTAGTTGGTGCCCGCCTTGAGGATGCCGGCCTTGGTGCCGGAGGCGGTGTAGGAGTCGGCGGTCTTCCAGACCTGGCAGTTGTACGTGCCGCCGCCGATGGGGTGGCAGACCGGGGCCGGGGTGGTCGAGCCGCCGCCCGTCGTGGCGCCGCCCCCGGAACCGCTGCCGGAGGTGCCGCCGTCCGGCGCCCCAGCGCCGCCGGTCGACTTCCCGGGGGCCGGGGTGGTCGTCCGGCCGGTGGGCTCGGGGTCCTTCTTGTCGGCCGGTTTCTCCGTGGGAGCTGTGCCCTTGTCGTCGCCCTGTTGGGTGGCCCTCGGGGCGTTCGAGCCGTCGTCCGCTGCGCCGGGCTCGGAGGACCCGGCCTCCCCGCGGGCCGCGTCGGTCCGCGCGCCGGTCTCCTTGCCTCCGGAGTCGTTGAGGAGGGCGATCGTGGTCCCGGCGGCGGCTAGGACGAGGGCGACGGCCGCGGCGGCCGGCAGGAGGCGCGCCCTGCGGCGGGAGGCGGTGCGGTCGGGGGTCATCGGGGTGGTCGGGGCGGAGGCGCCGGGGGTGGCGCTGCCGGGGTCGAGCGGTCCGAAGCCCTGAGGGCCGGTGCCCGGGTTCTGCGCGCCTGGGCCCGCCGGAGCGGGGTGACCGGGGCCCGGGGCCTGCGCGCCGGGGTCGGTGCGTCCTGGCCCGCCACGGTCCACGGTCCCCGCCGCCCCCTCGGACGCGCCCGCCGTGCCGAAGCCCGGGGTGTTCGTCCCCTCCTGAGGCCCGGCCGCGCCCTGCTGCGGAGGCCCGAACCCCGGCGGCACCGACGGGACGCTGCGTTCCGTCTCCGCGCGCGGGGGTGTGGCCGCCGGACCCCGCAGGGTGGACGTCGGCGTGTCGGTGCCGCCCGTGTCCGCGACCGCCTGGAGCAGTGCGCGGGCCTGGTCGGCCTCCGGGCGGGACTCGGGGCGCTTGTCCATCAGCCGTTGGAGGACCGGCCCGAGGGGACCGGCGCGGCGGGGCTCCGGCAGCGGCTCGGAGACGATCGCGGTGAGCGTGGAGAACGTGGACGTGCGTCGGAAGGGCGAGGAGCCCTCGACGGCCGCGTACAGCGTGGCGCCCAGGGCCCAGATGTCGGAGGCGGGGCCCGGGTCGGCGCCCTGGGCCCGCTCGGGGGCCAGGTAGTCGAGGGAGCCGACGAGTTCGCCGCTGCGCGTGAGGTGCGTGGCCGAGCCGTCCCCCGGATCGTCCATCGTGGCGATGCCGAAGTCGGTGAGGACGACCCGCCCCGAGCGGTCGAGCAGGATGTTGCCGGGCTTGACGTCCCGGTGCAGGACGCCCGCGCGGTGGGCGGCGGCCAGCGCGTCCATGACCTTCGCGCCGATCCCGGCCGCCTCACCCGGGCCGAGCGTGCCGCGCTCGCGCAGGACGTCGTCCAGTGACGGCCCGTCGACCAGTTCCATGACGATGAGCGGGCGGCCGTCGACCTGGGCGATGTCGTGCACGGCGATGACACCGGATTGGCGTACCCGGGCCGCCGCGCGGGCCTCGCGCTGCATCCGCAGCTGAAGAGCGGCCAGTTCGGGGCCGGCCGCGTCGGTGTAGGTGCGCAGTTCCTTGACCGCGACCTCACGGCCGAGGACCTCGTCGACAGCCTTCCAGACGATGCCCATGCCGCCGCGCCCCAGCGCCGCCGTGACGCGGTAGCGGCCCGCCAGCAGCCGCCCGGCCCCGTCCGTCTGCCCGTGCTCCCCCGTCGACACCGCTGCCCCGTTCCTGTGACCCCACCGGATGCGCCGGCGGACGACTCCGCCGGTGCGTGGCGTACAGACTAAGGGGCGGCGGTGACGGCGACAGCCGCCGACGACGGCTGTGACAGGGCCGGTACGTGCCGGCGGATCCGGCGTGCGGAAGCCGTCAGGCGGAGGCCGTCAGGTCCCCGCGCCGGGGCGCCGCGAAGCTCTCCAGGTCCGCCCGGGTCAGGCCGGCCAGGCGGGCCACCTCCCCGATGTCGAGGGCGCCGCAGTCCAGGCCCCGCAGCAGGTAGCCGCTGAGGGCCTTGGCGGTGGCGGGCTCGTCCATGACGTCACCGCCGGTGCCGTTGGCGTAGCGGGACAGTCGGGCGGCGGCCTGCTCGAAGCCCTCGCGGTAGAAGGCGAAGACGGCCGCGTAGCGGGTGGGGAGGTGGCCGGGGTGCATGTCCCAGCCCTGGTAGTAGGCGCGGGCCAGGGCGCGGCGGGTGAGGCCGTAGTGCAGGCGCCAGGCGTCGTGGACCTTCGCGGTCGGGCCGACCGGGAGGACGTTCGTCGAGCCGTCCGAGACGCGCACGCCCGTACCGGCCGCCGCGACCTGCATGACGGCCTTGGCGTGATCGGCCGCGGGGTGGTCACTGGCCTGGTGGGCGGCGGAGACGCCGAGGCAGGCGCTGTAGTCGAACGTGCCGTAGTGCAGTCCGGTGGCGCGGCCGTCGGCGGCCTGGATCATGCGGGCGACGGTGGCGGTGCCGTCGGCGGCGAGGATGGACTGGCTGGTCTCGATCTGGATCTCGAAGCCGATCCGGCCGGGCTCGAGCCCGTGCGCCTTCTCGAAGGCGTCCAGGAGTCGTGCCATGGCGGTGACCTGCTCGGCGTAGGTCACCTTCGGCAGGGTGAGGACCAGGCCGTCGGGCAGGCCGCCGGCCTCCATCAGGCCGGTGAGGAAGATGTCGAGGGTGCGGATGCCCCGGGCGCGTACGGGCGCCTCCATGCACTTCATGCGGATGCCCACGTAGGGGGCGGCGGTGCCTCCCCCGGCCTCCGTCCGGGAGGTGCCCCCGGCGTGGGCCTCGGCGACGATGCGGGCGGCGCGAGCGGCGGCCTCGTCCTCCTCGGCGTCGGGGCGGTTGCCGTAGCCGTCCTCGAAGTCGACGCGCAGGTCCTCGATCGGCTCGCGCTCCAGCTTGGCGCGCACGCGCGCGTGGACGGGCTCGGCGAGTTCCTCGGAAAGGCCGAGGACGGCGGCGAAGGCCGCGGCGTCCGGGGCGTGCTCGTCGAGGGCCGCGAGGGCCCTGTCGCCCCAGGAGCGGACGGTGTCGGCGGCGAAGACGTCGCCGGGTACGTAGACGGTGTGGACGGGCTGGCGGGTGCCGGGGTCCCCGGGGTAGCGGCGCTCCAGCTCCGCGTCGACCGGCGCGAGGGAGGCGCTGATCTCCTCGCTGACCGCGCCCGCGAGGCTCGTCGCCACCTTCTCCTGCTGGCCCTGACCCATTCCGAGACCCTCCTCTTTTCCGCTGTACGGAATCAACAATCCGTAGAGCGAAGCTATCGGCCGACCTTCGGCCTGGTCAACACCGTCGTGAAGTGGGGTTCCCCATCCTTCACCCGTGGTCACCGCCGACCCGCCCTCATCTTCCGTATTCAGAGGGCAAGCTTCATCCTGACGTGCAAGGGGAGGGAGACCACGTGCCGAACGAGGCCGGAGTGACGCGCCGCCACGGGCTCAAGGCGGCTGCGGCCGCCGCCATCGCAGGACCGCTGCTCACCACCGCGGGCCCCACACAGCCCGCTGCCGCCGGCGAGCACCCGGGCGCTCTGGACGTCATGACGTTCAACGTCCGCTTCGGGACCGTCGTCGACACGACACCGCGCTGGGAGGTGCGCCGGCCGGTGATGCGAGAACTGCTGCGCCGCGAGCGACCGCACGTCATCGGCACCCAGGAAGGGCTCTACCGGCAAGTGCGCGCGATCGAGAAGGATCTCGGCGAGCATTACGACTGGATCGGCACCGGACGCGGGGGCGGCAGCAAGGACGAGTTCATGGCGGTCTTCTACGACACGCGCAGACTCGAGCCGATCGAGTTCGATCACTTCTGGCTGTCCGACACCCCGTACACGATCGCCTCGAACACCTGGGGCGCGGACTGGCTGCGCATGGTGACCTGGGTCCGTTTCGTCGATCTCGGCGACGGGGGACGGGAGTTCTACGTCCTCAACACCCACCTGGACAGCGTCAGCCAGTACGCCCGGGAACGCGCGGCCGGACTCATCGGCGAGACGATCGCCGGGTGGGACCGGTCATTACCGGTCATCGTCACCGGCGACTTCAACGCGGCCGCCCACGACAACCGGGCGTACGACCTCATGCTGGACATCGGGCTGGTGGACGCCTGGGACGCGGCGGCCTCGCGGGGTCCGGCGTACGGGACGCACCACGGCTACCGGGCGCCCAGGCCCGGCGGGCGGCGCATCGACTGGATCCTCACCACCCCCGGGGTGACCACGCACCGGGCCGGGATGAACACCTTCAGCAGGGACGGGACGTATCCGAGCGACCATCTGCCGGTGCAGGCCTCGATGACCCTGGGATGAGAAGAGCCCCCGTGACCGTTCGCGCGGTCACGGGGGCCTTGCACGGCCGGGGGCCGATCAGCCCTTGCGGGTCTTGATCTCCTCGGTGAGGGCCGGGACGACGTCGAAGAGGTCGCCGACGACGCCGTAGTCGACGAGGTCGAAGATCGGGGCCTCGGCGTCCTTGTTGACCGCCACGATCGTCTTCGAGGTCTGCATACCGGCGCGGTGCTGGATCGCGCCGGAGATGCCGTTGGCGATGTACAGCTGCGGCGAGACGGACTTGCCGGTCTGGCCGACCTGGTTGGTGTGCGGGTACCAGCCGGCGTCCACCGCGGCACGCGAGGCACCGACGGCCGCGCCGAGGGAGTCGGCGAGGGCCTCGATGATCGCGAAGTTCTCCGCGCCGTTGACGCCACGGCCACCGGAGACCACGATCGCGGCCTCGGTCAGCTCCGGACGGCCCGTCGACTCACGCGGCGTACGGCCGGTGACCTTGGTGCCGGTGGCCTGCGCGGAGAAGGTGACGTTCAGGGCCTCGACCGCGCCGGCGGCCGGGGCGGCCTCGACGGCGGCGCTGTTGGGCTTGACCGTGATGACCGGGGTGCCCTTGGAGACACGGGACTTGGTGGTGAAGGACGCGGCGAACACCGACTGCGTGGCCACCGGGCCCTCGTCGCCGGCCTCGAGGTCGACGGCGTCGGTGATGATGCCGGAGCCCAGACGCAGCGCCAGACGCGCGGCGATCTCCTTGCCCTCGGCGGAGGACGGCACCAGCACGGCGGCCGGGGACACGGCCTCGTGCGCGGCCTGGAGGGCGTCGACCTTCGGTACGACCAGGTAGTCGGCGTACTCGGCGGCCTCGTGGGTGAGGACCTTGACCGCGCCGTGCTCGGCGAGGGCGGCGGCGGTGTCACCGGCGCCGTTGCCCAGCGCGACGGCGACCGGCTCGCCGATGCGGCGGGCCAGGGTCAGCAGCTCCAGGGTGGGCTTGCGGACGGCGCCGTCCACGTGGTCGACGTAGACGAGAACTTCAGCCATGGGACTTCTTCTCTCCTGCTTGCGAAAGATGAGGGGCGGTCAGCGAAAGGGCTCAGATGAACTTCTGGCCCGCGAGGAACTCAGCGAGCTGCTTGCCGCCCTCGCCCTCGTCCTTGACGATCGTGCCCGCGGTGCGGGCCGGACGCTCGGACGCGCCGTCGACCTTGGTCCAGGCGCCCTCCAGGCCGACCTCCTCGGCCTCGATGTCGAGGTCGGACAGGTCCCAGGACTCCACCGGCTTCTTCTTGGCCGCCATGATGCCCTTGAAGGACGGGTAACGGGCCTCGCCCGACTGGTCGGTCACGGACACGACCGCCGGGAGGGAGGCCTCCAGGCTCTCGGAGGCGGCGTCGCCGTCGCGGCGGCCCTTGACGGTGCCGTCCTCGACGGAGAGCTCGGAGAGCAGGGTGACCTGCGGGACGCCCAGGCGCTCGGCGAGCAGGGCCGGGACGACGCCCATGGTGCCGTCGGTGGAGGCCATGCCGGAGATGACCAGGTCGTAACCGGCCTTCTCGACGGCCTTGGCCAGGACCAGGGAGGTGCCGATGGCGTCGGTGCCGTGGATGTCGTCGTCCTCGACGTGGATCGCCTTGTCGGCACCCATGGACAGCGCCTTGCGCAGGGCGTCCTTGGCGTCCTCGGGGCCCACCGTCAGAACGGTGATCTCCACGTCGTCGTCGGAGTTCTCGGAGATCTGCAGCGCCTGCTCGACCGCGTACTCGTCGAGCTCGGAGAGCAGACCGTCCACGTCGTCCCGGTCGACGGTCAGGTCATCGGCGAAGTGCCGGTCGCCAGTGGCGTCGGGCACGTACTTCACAGTGACAACGATCCTCAAGCTCACGCCGGCTCTCCTACTGCATCGTCATTTCCATGCTGCCTACTTGCAGGCAGCATAGGCGCCTCTAGCGTCCGATCCCGGTCGGGGCGAACCCACGCCTCGAGCGAAATATTACTCGTCAGTACACCCAGTTCGTTCCCGCTAAGCAAGCGCTTTGAACTGTGACCTTCGCAACGCAGCGTAACCGGAACTCGACGGTCACGCAGCCCGGGGGACGCCCCGTTCAGTCACGCAGGCGCTGGAATCGTCCCTGGTGGTAGAGGAGCGGACGGCCGGCGCCCGAGGGGTCGCCGTGCACCACCTCGGCGAGCACGATCCGGTGGTCCCCGGCGGGTATGCGCGCCACGACCCGGCCCACCAGCCAGGCCACCACCCCGTCGAGGACCGGGACGCCCTCGGGCCCTTCCCTCCAAGCGGTGGGCGGGCCGAAGCGGTCGGCGCCGCTGCGGGCGAAGGTGGCGGCGAGTTCCTGCTGGTGCTCGCCGAGGATGTGGACACCGACGTGGTCCGCCGCCGCGATCGCGGGCCAGCTGGAGGAGCCCGTGCCGACGCCGAAGGACAGCAGGGGCGGCTCGGCGGAGACGGACGACAGGGAGGTGGCGGTGAAACCCACCGGTCCGGCCTCGCCACGAGCGGTGATGACGGCGACTCCCGCCGCGTGCCGCCGGAAGACCGAGCGCAGGAGGTCGGGCGTGGCGAGAAGGTCCGCAGGCATGGGGTCAGGCTGACGATAAATGGTATGCGCAGTCAAGTTCGTTCCGTGATGTGGGAGATGACTCACTGGCGGCGTCACACCCGTCACACCGCCTCCCCCAGCGCGGCGATCACGTCGGCCTTGCGCGGCTGCCCCGTGGCCCGCCGCACGACGCGGCCGTCGGCGTCGAGGACCAGCACCGTCGGCGTCTTGAGGATGTCCAGCCGCCGCACCAGGTCCAGCTGGGCCTCGGCGTCGATCTCGACGTGGGTCACGCCGGGCACCACCGCGGCGACCTCGCCGAGGACCCGCCGGGTCGCCCGGCAGGGCGCGCAGAACGCACTCGAGAACTGCACGAGCGTGGCCCGCTCGCCGAGTTCCGCACCCAGTTCCGCCGCATCGAGCCGCTTGCCGTCGTCCCGCCCGCGCACCCGCGCTCTCCCGCTCCGCCGCCGTTGCAGCACTCCGTAGGCGCTCGCCACCGCGAGCACCACCACGCACACCACCAGTCCGGTCATCACCTGCTGCAAGCGTTCACGAGACCGCAAAGATTCCCGGCCCCTGCGCACGGCCGGGCTGCGGAATGCTTGGTTCTCATGGACATCGATGTGAGGGGGCCGCGCTTCGGCGCGGCCGTCACGGCCGCCGTGCTGGCGGTCGTTCTGGTCACCGGGAGCGCCTGGCTGCTGGCCTGGCAGACGCTGGCGTTCCTGCTCGGCGCGGCGGGCGGGGTCCGACGCTCCCCCTACGGCCTGCTGTTCGCCAAGGCCGTACGGCCGCGGCTCGGGCCGCCGAGGGAGTTCGAGGCGCCCGAACCACCGCGCTTCGCCCAGGCGGTGGGGCTGCTTTTCGCCGGACTCGGGCTCGTCGGCCTCACCCTGGGACCCGGCTGGCTGGGACTCGCAGCGACCGGCGCCGCGCTCGCCGCCGCCTTCCTCAATGCTGCGTTCGGGTACTGCCTGGGATGCGAGTTGTACCTGCTCGCGCGGCGGGTGACGGTGCGCGCGGGGTAATGGGAGAGCAAAAGCACGAGGTGGGAAGCGCGGGGCGACGTGACGAGAATCTCGCCGCCGTCGGGCACGAGGACTGGCTACCCGGCCGTTCTTCGGGCACGATCTGCGACAAGCCGTAAACCTACGGCTGCGTAACTTCCACTGGGAATCCCTTCCCAGGCAGAGCAGGAAGGGTCCGACCCGCCCATGGCAGAGCTCGTCTACCGTCCCGTCGTCGGTTTCGCCCGCACGCTGTTCAAGGTGTGGGACCTCAAGATCGACCTCCAGGGTTCGGAGAACATCCCGCGCTCGGGCGGCGCCGTGCTGGTGAGCAATCACATCAGCTACCTGGACTTCGTCTTCGACGGCCTGGCGGCGCTGCCGCAGAAACGTCTCGTGCGTTTCATGGCGAAGGAGTCCGTCTTCCGGCACCGGATCTCCGGCCCGCTGATGCGCGGCATGAAGCACATCCCGGTGGACCGCAAGCAGGGCGAGGCGGCCTACGCGCACGCCCTGGACTCGCTGCGATCGGGCGAGATCATCGGGGTCTTCCCGGAGGCGACGATCTCGCCGTCCTTCACGCTGAAGAGCTTCAAGTCGGGCGCGGCGCGCCTGGCCCAGGAGGCCGGCGTCCCGCTGATCCCGATGGCGGTGTGGGGCACGCAGCGGCTGTGGACCAAGGGCCACCCGCGCAACTTCAAGCGCAGCCACATCCCCATCACCATCCGGGTGGGCGAGGCGATCGAGGCCTCCCGCGACAAGTACGCGGGCGCCATCACGCGCCAGCTGCGGGAGCGCGTCCAGGAGCTCCTGGAGGCCGCTCAGCGCGCCTACCCGGTCCGCCCCAAGGGTCCGGACGACACCTGGTGGATGCCCGCGCACCTCGGCGGCACGGCCCCGACGCCGGAGCAGGTGCGGGCGACCGAGGCGCACTGACGCCCGTCCCGCCGGGGCTCAGGCCGTGGGCTCCGGAGCCCGGACGGAGATGTCCGCTCCGGGGCTGAACTGCGCCAGCAGTCCGGCGAGTTCCGCCGCGGCCGCCGTCACCTCGGCGACCGGCATCGGCGCCAGGCTCTCCAGCAGGAAGACGCCCGACGTCGTCTTCTCGGTGAGCCGGGTGCGCGGGCCCTGACGCCAGTTCCAGCGCCGGCAGGTCACGCCCGCGTCGTCGCACCACACCACTTCGCCCGCGTCGGGGTGCTCGACGCTCTCCTCGCCCCCGGCGACGGTCACGAACTCCTCCCGCCCCGTGGCGCGGATGAGCCGCATGCCGCCCTCGATACGGTCGATGTCCTCGCCGCCCACGGGGATCAGATGGGCGACGGAGACGGCGTTGTAGAGGTCGGCCAGCGCCTCCGCCGAGTTGCGGGTCCGGGACGGCTTCGAGCCGAACGCCGTGTAGACCTGGCGCCAGGCGGCCATGTGCGGGTCCTCGTGCGGGGCGCGGCCGTCCAGTCGTGCGGCGAGCCGGCGGGCGGCGTCGTCCAGCAGGGCCGAACCGGCCTCGCTGCTCGGCCCGTTGACCAGGCCGTGCGCCTCGATCGCGACGTGGGTGAAGCCGGGCGCGAGGGCGCGTACGTCGTCGGACACGGTCAGCGTGAGCGTCATGGTCGTCGCCTCAGAGTGCGGTGGGGAGCGTCTGCCACAGGTGCCGCCGGTCGCGAGCCGCCGTGAGGGCGTCCAGCACGACCGGATGCGGTGCTGCATACAGTACCGGGTAGTCCAGTTCACTGGACGCCGGGTCGGGCGTGAAGGCGAGCCGCTCACCGTCGAGGGAGAACCGGGCGTCGACACCGGGTTTGTTGCCCCGGGGGTCCTGCCGGTGCCACGCGCCGTTGAACCGCACGGCGACCAGCCCGTGCACCACGTCGAACTTCTGGTAGCACAGCGCGGTGGGGATGTCCTCGGCCCGCAGCAGGGCGGTCAGCGCGTGGGCCTTGGCGTAGCAGATGCCGGTGCGCCGCTCCAGGACGTCGGAGGCGCGCCAGGTGACGCGGAGATCACCGGAGTCCTGTGAGTGCGGGATGGTGTCGCGCACGAACTCGAAGGCCATCCGCGCATACTCATACGAGTCGGCCACCCCGTCGGCGAGCCTCGCCGCCGTCTCGCGCACGAGCGGGTGGTGGTGGTCGATCACCTCGTCGGCGGCCAAGTAAGCGGAGAGGTCGGGCGCCTGCTGGATCATCTGCATGCGCGCAGAGCTTAGGAAGTGACCCACTCCCGAGTCAATCACTTTCCGTACTTCCGTATACCTATGCATCACGGAGAAGAACGGCTGAACACCGCCGCAACCAGTCGCGCCGTCACAACCCTTCCGCCGGGCCGCGGGTCTCGGGACCGCGGACCAGTGACGAGGAGAAGACATGAGACATCTACAGCGCATGCTCGGAGCGGCTGTCGCCTGTGGCGCACTGGCGGCGGCCGCTGCCGGGACCGGGCCCGCCCACGCCCTGGACAACGAGTTGTGGATCAGCGCGCCGTACGAGACGGTGCTGCCCGGTGCGGACGCGGGCGGCGGCGCGCCGGAACGCAGCCTGGACGTGGCGGTCAGTCGCGATGTCGCCGACGGCCGAGCGCCCGCCGGGCAGCTCACCGTCGACGTGAGCGAGATCGCCGGCTTCGCGCGGGTGTCGTGGCCCGCGAACTGCGAGCCCGAGTCGGAGACCCGGGCGGTCTGCGCCTTCCCGGAGATGCCGACCGGGACGGACAGCGTGCGGGCGGCCACGTTCGGGCTGCGCGCGCTGCCGGGGGCGGATGTCGGCTCCTCGGGCCAGGTGCGGTATTCGGCCACCGCGGGCGACCTGACGTCCCACGCCGGTGAGACCCGGGTAGGCGTGGGCAACGGACCGGACCTCGGGCTCAGCGAGGCACCCCACCAGCGGGACCTCAGACCGGGCACCGTGACGAGCGTCCGCGCGACGCTGTCCAACAGCGGGAACCGCACCGCGGAGCGCACCCTGCTGTGGCTCGACGCCTCCTACGGGCTGCGCTTCACGGAACGGCACGCGAACTGCGAGTACCGGGAGCACGACACCGGCACGGGAGCCCTGTGCGTGCTGGACGAGGCGGTGGCACCGGGACAGCGGTTCGCGCTGGACACGGAACTCGGCGTCGGCCGGAAGGCGTTGTACGAGCGGTTCGACCACTCCGTGCAGCCCTACTCGGACGAGGCCCTGGCCGAGGCCCGCGGCGAATGGACATGGACCCGGGGCACGGGCACCGAACTGGACCTGCGCCCCGCGGCCGGTGCCAGGGCCTCGGCGGCGGAGCCCGACATCGACCCGCAGGACAACTACGGGTCCGTCATCCTCGACGCCCGCAACACCGCCGACCTGAAGCTCACCGGCAGCCGGGTGCGCGGGGCCGCCGGTGACACGGTGACCGCCAAGATCACCGTGCACAACCGCGGGCCGGCCTGGGTGGCGTCGCTGGGCGCGGGCGCCGCCGTGGCCACCGTGCGCTTCCAGGCCCCGGAGGGCACGTCCGTCGGCACCCTGCCGGAGGACAGGTGCTGGACGGCGGAGGACGGCACGTCCCCCACCACGCACTACTGCCGGACGCCGATCCACCTGCACGACAAGGCGTCCTACACGTTCGAGATCCCGCTGCGGATCGACCGTGTGGTGCGCGGGGCGCACACCACTGTCGTCACCCTCAACGACGATCCCGAGCTGAGCATCAGGAAGTTCGACCCGGACCTGCGCAACAACAGGACGGAGATCGTCGTCAACCGGTGAGCCCGCGGGTCAGCGGGCCATCTCCTCCTTCAGTGCCGCCACGAACGTGTCCACGTCCTCCTCGGTCGTGTCGAAGGCGCACATCCAGCGGACGTCGCCCGCGGCCTCGTCCCAGAAGTAGAAGCGGAACCGCTTCTGAAGGCGCTCGCTCACGTCGTGGGGCAGCCGGGCGAAGACCGCGTTGGCCTGCACGGGGTAGAGGATCTCCACCCCGTGCACGGCCCGCACGCCCTCGGCGAGGCGCTGGGCCATCTCGTTGGCGTGACCGGCGTTGCGCAGCCACAGGTCCCGGGCGAGCAGGGCCTCCAGCTGCACCGACACGAAGCGCATCTTGGAGGCGAGCTGCATGGACAGCTTGCGCAGGTGCTTCATGTGGCTGACGGCGTCCTGGTTGAGGACCACGACGGCCTCACCGAACAGGGCGCCGTTCTTCGTGCCGCCCAGGGAGAGGATGTCGACGCCGGCCGCGTTGGTGAGCGTCCGCATCGGGACGTTCAGGGTGGCGGCGGCGTTGGCCAGCCGCGAGCCGTCCAGGTGCACCTTCATGCCGTGCGCGTGGGCGTGCTCGCAGAGGGCGCGTATCTCGTCCGGCGTGTAGACCGTGCCCAGTTCGGTGGCCTGGGCGAGGGAGACGACCTGCGGCATCGCGCGGTGCTCGTCGTCCCAGCCGTACGCCTGCCGGTCGATCAGCTCGGGCGTGAGCTTGCCGTCGGGCGCCGGAACGGTCAGCAGTTTCAGGCCGCCGACCCGCTCCGGGGCGCCGCACTCGTCGACGTTGATGTGCGCGCTCTCCGCGCAGATCACCGCGCCCCAGCGGTCGGTGACCGCCTGGAGCGCGACGACGTTCGCGCCGGTGCCGTTGAAGACCGGGAACGCCTCGGCCGTGGGCCCGAAGTGACTGCGGACGACCTGCTGGAGGTTCTCGGTGTAGGCGTCCTCGCCGTAGGCGACCTGGTGCCCGCCGTTGGCCAGGGCCAGGGCGGCGAGCACCTCCGGGTGCGCCCCGGCGTAGTTGTCGCTGGCGAAACCGCGGACCTCGGGGTCGTGATGACGGCGGGCGTCGGTCTTCGGCGGGTTCACGGCTTCTCGGTGAGCCACAGACGGTTTCCGTTCACTTCGGCGGCGGGCTTGTCCCAGACCTCGGTGATGGCCTCGGCCAGGTCCTTGACGTCGGTGAAGCCCGCGAACTTCGCGTTGGGCCGGTCGGCGCGCATCGCATCGTGGACCAGCGCCTTCACCACCAGGATCGCAGCAGCCGACGTCGGCCCCTCGGCGCCCCCGGCCTTGCGGAAGTAGTCCGCCATGGCCAGCGTCCAGGCCTCGGCCGCCGCCTTGCCGGCCGCGTAGGCGGCGTTGCCCGCGGTGGGCTTGCTGGCGCCCGCGGCGCTGATCAGCACGTACCGACCGCGGTCGCTGCGCTGGAGCCCCTCGTGGAAGGCGAGGGACGTGTGCTGCACCGTGCGGACCAGCAGCATCTCCAGGAAGTCCCAGTCGTCGAGGCTGGTCCGCGTGAAGGTCTCGCTGCCGCGCCAGCCGCCCACGAGGTGGACCAGGCCGTCGACGCGGCCGAAGTCCTTCTCGATGCGGGTGGCCCAGTCGCGGGTGGCCCCCAGGTCCAGCAGATCGACCGTGTCACCGGTGACGGTGGCGCCGCCGGACGCGAAGCTCGCCGCGTCGACCGCCTCCGCCAGCCGCTCCGGATCGTTGTCCGAGCCGATGACGGTGGCTCCCGCCTCGGCCAGCCTGAGCAGCGCGGCCCGGCCGGCGGGTCCGCCCGCTCCGGCCACCGCGATCACCGCACCGCTGAGCGCCCCGTTCCCCATGATCTTCGCCTCCTGAGCAGTGTTCCCGGTACGCCGATCGCTCATGCGGCGATCCGCTCTGCGCCGTCCGCCGTGATGCCCTTGGTGGAGGCGATCACGTTCTTCAGCTTCTTGGACAGTGCCTCATAGAACATGCTCAGCGGAAACTCGTCCGGAAGCACGTCATCGACGAGTTTGCGCGGCGGCTGCGTCGTGTCCAGGGCGTCGGGACCCTTGGCCCACTTGGAGCCCGGGTGCGGGGAGAGGTAGGTCGAGACCAGCTCGTACCCGGCGAACCAGTGGACGAGCTTCGGGCGGTCGATGCCGTCCCGGTACAGGTCCTCGATCTCGGCGCACAGCTGGTTGGTGACCTGCGGGGCGCGCTCCCAGTCGATGGTGAGCCTGTTGTCGGTCCAGCGGACGACGTCGTGCTTGTGCAGGTAGGCGAAGAGGAGCTGGCCGCCGAGACCGTCGTAGTTGCGGACGCGCTCGCCGGTGACGGGGAAGCGGAACATGCGGTCGAAGAGGACCGCGACCTGTACGTCACGGGCCTGCGGGACGCCGTCCGCCGCCAGCTTCACGGCCTCCTTGAAGGCGGTGAGGTCACAGCGCAGCTCCTCCAGGCCGTACATCCAGAACGGCTGGCGCTGCTTGATCATGAACGGGTCGAAGGGCAGGTCGCCGTGGCTGTGGGTGCGGTCGTGGACCATGTCCCACAGGACGAACGCCTCCTCGCAGCGCTTCTGGTCGTGGACCATGGCGGCGACGTCCTCGGGCAGCTCCAGGCTCAGGATGTCGACGGCGGCGTCGGTCACCCGGCGGAAGCGGGCGGCCTCGCGGTCACAGAAGATGCCGCCCCAGGTGAATCGTTCCGGCGCCTCGCGCACGGCGATGGTCTCGGGGAACAGCACGGCCGAGTTGGTGTCGTAGCCGGAGGTGAAGTCCTCGAACTTGATGCCGCAGAACAGCGGGTTGTCGTAGCGGGTGCGCTCCAGCTCGGCCAGCCAGTCCGGCCAGACCATCCGCAGCACGACCGCCTCGAGGTTGCGGTCCGGATTGCCGTTCTGCGTGTACATGGGGAAGACGACGAGGTGCTGGAGGCCGTCCGCACGGTTGGCGGCGGGCTGGAAGGCCAGCAGCGAGTCGAGGAAGTCGGGCACCTGGAAGCCGCTGTCGGCCCACCGGGTCAGGTCCTTGACCAGGGCCTCGTGATAGGCGCCGTCGTGCGGGAGCAGCGGAGAGAGCTCCAGGACGGCGTCGGCGACCTCGCGGACCGCGAGCTCGGCGTCGGCCGGGTCGGGCGCGCCCTCGGCGTCGAAGTGGATCGACCCGTCCTTGGACTGCCATGGCCGGATCCGCTCCACGGCATCCTTGAGCACGGGCCATGCCGGGTGCTCCACCACCCTGGCCACGGGAGGAAGACCTTCCTCCGAACCCACCTGCACAAGAATTTCCGTCATGTCCCACCTTCCACGGGAGAATCTCACGTATGCAGACCGTATACACACGAGGTTCCTCCCAGCAAGGGTGAACCCGGGAAATTATCCTGCCTGACCCTCTCCTTCACCGCACTTTTTCCTGTCGGTCATGCTTCTGCCCGGATGCACAGCGACCATGCCCTCACTCTCTGCACAGGGCGGGTCCAGGCGATACGGTCAGGGGGGCCGTCAGGCCCCCAGTGCCGCCTGTCGACGGAAGAGAGTCGCGTCTTGAACTTCCTCACCATCGGTCACCGCGGAATCATGGGTGTGGAACCCGAGAACACCCTCCGGTCCTTCGTCGCCGCCCAGGAGGCGGGGCTCGACGCCATCGAACTCGATCTGCATCTGAGCAAGGACGGCGCGCTCGTCGTCATGCACGACACGGATGTGGACCGCACGACCGACGGCACCGGCCCGATCGCCGAGAAGACCCTCGCCGAGCTGCGGGCCCTGGACGCGGGCCGGGGCGAGCGGGTGCCGGTCTTCGAGGAGGTGCTGGACGCCGTCCACACGCCGCTCCAGGCGGAGATCAAGGACAAGCAGGCGGCGCGGGCGCTGGCCGAGGTGATGAACCGGCGCGGGCTGGCCGACCGGGTGGAGGTGTCCTCGTTCCACGACGAGGCGATCGCCGAGATCAAGCCGCTGGTGCCGGGCGTGCGCACCGCGCTCATCGCCAGCCGCTACGGCACGGACATCGTGGACCGCGCCGTCGAGGCCGGTGCCGAGACCGTCTGCCTGAACATCCGCCGGCTGACCCTGGAGATCGTGGAGCGGGCCCGCAAGGCCGACCTGAGGATCATCGGCTGGGTGGTGAACACCCAGGACCAGCTGCGGCTGGTCCGGGCGTTCGGCCTGGACGGCGCGACCACTGACCACCCGGACATCAAGCGCACGGGCCGATTCACGGCGTAGCGGTTAGGGGGGCTTCTGACGGATCTCCGCGGAGGAAGGAGCGGCGTCCGGTGCGGCGAGAGCGCGTGCCGGGCGTCGCGACGCCGCGGAGATCCGTCAGAAGCCCCCTAGGCCAGTTCCTTGACCAGCAGCTCGAACTGCAGGTCGTCGCGCTGTGGGACGCCGAAGCGCTCGTCGCCGTACGGGAACGGGGTCATCCGTCCCGTACGGCGGTAGCCGCGCCGCTCGTACCAGGCGATGAGGTCGTCGCGCGCGGAGATCACGGTCATCTGCATCTCCCGCACGCCCCAGGTCGCGCGGGCCTGCCGCTCCGCCTCCGCGATGATCACCTTGCCGAGTCCCGCGCCCTGGAGCAGGGGACTGACGGCGAACATCCCGAAGTAGGCGTTCTCGCCCTGGTGCTCCAGCTGGCAGCAGGCGACGATCCTGCCCTCCCGCTCCACGGCCATGAGCCGGCTGTCGGGGGACTTGATGACCTCCAGCACCCCCTCCGGGTCGGTCCGCTGCCCTTCGAGGATGTCGGCCTCGGTGGTCCACCCGGCTCGGCTGTCGTCGCCCCGGTACGCCGACTCGATCAGGGCGACCAGTTCGTCGACGTCGGCGTCGGTGGCATCGCGGAAGGTCAGGGCGGTGGTGGCGGTCTCCATGGGCGTACGTCTCCGTTGTCCGGCACGGCTCGGGCAGGGATGAGCGTAACGCCGCCACTAAGCTCCGCTGCATGGTGCATGTACTCAGCAGCCGGATCCTGCTCCGCCCCACCGACCCCGAGCGTTCCCGGGCCTTCTACGGCGAGCAGCTCGGCCTCGCCGTCTACCGCGAGTTCGGCACGGGAGCGGAGCGCGGCACGGTCTTCTTCATGGGTGGCGGCTTCCTGGAGGTCTCGGGCCGGTCCGAGAGGCCCCCGGAGCCCGCGGTACGGCTGTGGCTGCAGGTGGACGACGTGGCCGCGGCACAGGAGGAACTGCGGGCGAAGGGCGTGGACGTCGTGCGGCCGCCGGTCAAGGAGCCCTGGGGGCTGGTCGAGATGTGGATCGCGGATCCGGACGGGACGCCGATCGTGCTGGTGGAGGTGCCGGCGGATCACCCGATGCGCTACCGGCCGGGCATCTGAGCTCGCTCCGGGCGGTGCTCCCACCCTCGGTCGGTGCGGGTGAGTTCGCGAAAGCCCGCCCCGGCCAGGAGGGCGAGCGGGACACTGTCGGCGGCCGATTCGTAGGCGGCGAGCCGGTCGACGCCGCACAGCCGCAGCCAGTCGGCTGCCCGGGCGAGGAGCCAGTGCTCCAGGCCGGTGCCGTGCTGCGCGGGGTCCGTCGCGGTCGGTCCGGCTGAAAGGGCGCACCTCGGGCGCGGGCGTGGGGACCTCCGGGCCGGGTGAAGGGAGCTGGAGGCCGTCACGCGGTGCGGTACGGGGCGAGGGTACGCCGGGGCCGCGGCGGCACACCAGTGGGTTTCCCCGGATGGCAGGCAGGCCGGGGAGCGGCTTAGCGTGCTGGAGGGGGACCCCGGGGGTCTGCCCCCGCCGCTCGTGGAAGGAACGCCATGAAGCTCGACGCACCGGTGACCGGTGGCCCCTGCTGGAGCGAGCTGGGGACCAGCGACCTGGACGCGGCCCGGCGGTTCTACACGCGGCTGTTCGGCTGGCGGCCCGAGACGGACGCGCGTCAGGAGGCCGGCGGCTACACCGTCGCGCACCTCGGGGACGCGGCCGTGGCCGCGCTCGCCCCGCTGTACCAGCCGTCGCAGCCGGTCGCGTGGAACGTGTCGTTCGCGGTGACCGACGCGGACGCCACCGTCCGCGCGGTGACCGAGGCGGGCGGGACGCTGCTGCTGGGCCCGATGGACGTGTTCGACGTGGGCCGTTTCGCGGTGGCCGCCGATCCGGGCGGTGCCGTGTTCCAGCTGTGGCAGGCGGGGACCTTCCCGGGTGCCGGGCTGTTCAACGCGCCAGGCTCGCTGGGCTGGGTGGAGTTGATGACACGGGATCCGGAGGGGGCCGTGTCCTTCTACACGCGGGTGTTCGGCTGGACGGTGGCTCCGTCGGACCGCTACACCCAGTTCGGCATCGGCGGCGCGGACTTCGGCGGCATGGTGGCGATGGACGAGAAGTTCCCGCCCGAGGTCCCGGCCCACTGGCTGCCGTACTTCGCCGTCGCCGACGTGGACGACACCACCGCCGTCGTCCAGCGGCACGGCACGGTCCTGATGGTGCCCACCTCCGTTCCCGACGGGCCGCGCATCGCGGTGCTCCGGGACCCGCAGGGGGCGATGTTCGGCGTGTACCGGGCGGGCGACGAGGGCTGAGACGGCTGTGTGCGACGCGGGGGGCTGCTGTGACTTGCGCTGAAGTGCGCTCCAGCACCTAGCGTCCTGCGTACGACCTGCTCGGAGGGGACGAGAGCGTGCGTTACACACTGTTCGGCAAGACCGGTCTGCGCGTGAGCGAGCTGAGCCTCGGCGCCATGACCATCGGGGACGACTGGGGCTGGGGCGCCGGAAAGGAGACCAGCGCCCGGATCGTCGACGCCTACGCGGAGGCCGGCGGCAACTTCGTCGACACCGCCAACAACTACACCGACGGCAGCTCGGAACGGATCCTCGGAGAGCTGCTCGACGGGCGGCGCGACAGGTTCGTGCTGGCCAGCAAGTACACCTGCGCCATCCGCGACGGCGACGTCAACGCCGCGGGCAACCACCGCAAGAACCTGGTCCAGTCGGTGGAGGCGAGCCTGCGACGGCTGCGCACCGACCGGCTGGACGTGCTGTGGGTGCACGCCCGGGACAACTTCACACCGGTCGAGGAGGTCATGCGGGCCCTGGACGACCTCGTCCGCACGGGCAAGGTGCTGTACGTCGGTGTCTCCGACTGGCCCGCCTGGGAGATCGCCCAGGCGAACACCCTGGCGGAGCTGCGCGGCTGGACCGCGTTCGCCGGTTCGCAGCTGCGCTACAGCCTGCTGGAACGGACCCCGGAGCGCGAACTGCTGCCGCAGGCCCGGGCGTTCGACCTGGCCGTGCTCGCGTGGGCACCGCTCGGGGCCGGGAAGCTCACCGGCAAGTACCGCAAGGGCGAGGCCGGTCGGCTGGACACCACCGGCGCGGACGCCGACCCGCGCGAGGAGGCGGTGATCAGCGCCGTGCTGGAGGTCGCCGAGCAGGGCGGCTGGAGCCCGGCCCAGGTGGCGCTGGCCTGGCTGCTGGCCCGGCCGGGCAACGTGGTGCCGATCATCGCGGCGACCAGGGAGAGCCAGCTCGCCGACAATCTGGGCAGTGTCGGCGTCCGCCTCGACGCGGACGCCCTCGCCCTGCTCGACGAGGTGAGCGCGGTGCCGCTCGGGTTCCCGCACGACTTCGTCCGCGAGCCTGCCATCACCCGGAACATCTACGGCGACCGCTGGGCGGCCGTCGACGACCGCCGCTCCACGCATCGCCGCACCGTGCACGAGGTGCTGTGACCGGTACGCCGACACGCCCCGGCCGGGGCCGGTTCAGGTCCGCAGCGCGCCGAGCCGCCCTTCGAGCTGGCTGAGCAACTCCCCGAGCAGTGCGGAGAGTTCGCCCTGCTCGGGGCCGTCCAGGCCGGACAGCACGGCGGTCTCGTAGGCGAGCTGGACGGGCAGGATGCCGTCGACCAGGTCGCGTCCGGCGTCGGTGAGGCGGAGGTGGACGACCCGGCGGTCACGGGTGTCCCCGCGCCGCTCGACCAGACCGCGCTCGGTCAGCTGCTTGAGGCGTTTGGTGACGGCGGCCCCCGAGGAGAAGGTCTCCCGGGCCAGGTCCCCGGGCGTCAGCTCGTGACCGGTGCGACGCAGCGCACCCAGCAGATCGAACTCGGGCCGGCTGAGCCCCGCCCGGCGCAGCGGAGCGTCCTCGGCCTGCTGCAGCAGCGCGGCACAGCGGTTGATGCGCCCGATGATCTCCATCGGCCCGGTGTCGAGCCCGGGCCGCACGGCCTGCCACTGCCGGACGACGGCGGCCACGGTGTCGCCCCTGCGGCCGTCGCCGGGATCGGCTCCGCCGTGGAGCCCGACGTCCGGGCCGGCTTCGCCGGTCATGTCGCGAGCCGGATCCCCGGCGGCGGTTGCCCGCTCCTCGGCCGAAGGCCCGCCGGGAACATCGCCCGCGGCGGCCCGGGCGCCGCCGACGGGCTCCCCTCCGGCCGCCGCGTCGGTCGCCCGTCCCTCCGCCACCGGTTCCGCCTCGTCGCCCGGCTGCTGGGCCCGTCCCCCGGCGCTCCCCGTGGGCGATGGTCCTTCGGTCGGCGTCATGGCCGTGCGTCCTCCGTTTCGGTGGCCGGGTCCCGGTCCGGGAGCAGGCCCTGGCGTCGGGCCGTCGCGGCGAGCGTACGGTGTCCGAACTGTTCGGCGAGCACGACCCGCTCCTGGGGCAGGGCCCGCTGCCACCATTCACCGGCGGCGGCGTCGGCCGTGGCGCGCAGGTCGGACAGGGCGACGGCGAGGCCGCGGCGGGCGGATTCCAGGGCCGCGGGGCCGGGGTCCGGCTCGGCCAGGAGACGGGCGGCGTGCTCACGGGCCCGGTCGGTGGTGGTCAGCGCGCGTTCGACGCGGTCACCCGCGCGCCGGTTGGTGACCGCGACGGCGGCGACGAACCCGACCAGCGCGCCGACGACGGTGTCCACGATCCGTTCCGTCATCAGCGTCCCGGCCGTCTGGTATCCGGCGAACTCCGTGATGAGCAGTGCCATGGGCGTCACGCAGACGCTGCCGAGCCAGTAGTTCCGGCTGATCAGCACCTCCGCACCGAAGCTGAACGCCAGGCAGCACAGCACGAGCGCCGGCGGGCCCAGGTGCGCGAGCGGCACGACGGCAAGGAAGACGAGCACGCCGACGACGTTGCCCACGACCCGCTGGACGGCCCGGCTCCAGGTCAGCGCGATGTTCGCCTGGTACAGCGAGGCGGCGGTGACCAGGGCCCAGTAGGGGCGGCCGATCCCGAGGGCGAGGGAGGCGTAGCCGGCGAGCGCGCAGCCGAGCGCGGTACGTGCCGCGAGCGGGGTCAGCGGGCCCAGCCGCGCCCAGAGGGGCCGGGCCGCGTCCACGCCGAGCAGTTCGTCGGCGGCCGCGCGCGGAAGTCCGGCCTCCGGGACGGGGCCGGTGCCGCGTAGCGAGCCCGCCCACGTGCGCAGCCGGCCCGCCTCCGCCTCCGTCGGCGCCGCGAGGGCGACCTCGGCGCGGACGACGAGCCGTTCGAGGGCCCGCCGGGTCCGGGAGGGGGCGCTGGTGGACAGCAGTGACTGCCAGGCGGCCTGTACGGCGGCGTAGCCCGCGGCGCGGGCCCGGGCGTGGCCCTCCCCGGTGCCGCCGGTGTCGGCGTACGCGGCGGCGGCCCTCAGGGCCGTGGCGGTGGCGCGGCGCTCCGGTCCGTGCGGCCGGACCAGCGCGGGCGCCATGCAGACCAGCCAGGCCCACGTGCCCGTCGCGGCGGTCAGAGCCAGATGGCCGGGCACCTGGGCGAGGGTCTGCGGTGCGAACAGGGAGGCGGAGCTGACGAAGGTGAGGACGACGTTGCCCGGCGGGCCGACCCGGGTGGCGTCGCACAGCACCTTCTGGGCTGCGGCGAGCAGCGCGCCGACGGTGACCAGGACGGCGGCGCTGCCGGTGAGCGAGGCCGAGACCAGCGCCACGGCCACCCCGCCGAGCATGCCCAGCACCACCCACACCAGGACCCGGGCCCGGGCGGCGTAGGGCCGGTTGTGGGCGTACAGCGCGCACAGGGACCCGGCCATGGCGTACATCACGAGGTCGAGCCGCCCGAGCGCCAGGAGGGTGAAGGCGGGCGGGGCGATCGCCGCGACCACGCTCAGCGCGGGCTTGAACCAGATCTCCGAGGGCCTGCCCAGGCGCAGCACACCCGCCAGGGAGAGTCGCCGGGCGGGTGGGGCGGAGGGGGTGGGGGGCGCACTGCTCATGACGGCAAGATTAACAGGTGTTTTATCAGTAAAGCACCTGCGCCCGGCTGGCGTGCTCCGTCGAATGCTCCCCGTGTACATCCTTGCGCTCGCGTGCGCGCCGCATGACCCGGGCATCGAATGACCGACCGTCGAACGGGGAGGTGCGCGTGCACGGACCGGCTTCGTCCGGCTGGCTGCTGGTGGCGCTCTGCGCGGTGACCGGCACCTACTGCCTGGCGCGGATGCGCAACGGCGCCGAGGAGCAGCGCGGTGCCGCGGGTGGCGAGGCGCTGATGGGATTCGGGATGGCCGCGATGGCCGTCCCCGCGGCGGTGTTCACTCCGCCCGCGTGGGCCTGGCCCGTCTACGCGGCGGTGTTCGGGGCGGCGGGGGTCCACGCGCTGTGGGCGGCGCGGACCGGCCCGCACCATCTCCACCACCTGGTGGGAGCCGCGGCGATGGTCTACATGTCCCTCGTCATGGCCGACTCCCCCGGACACGCGCACGGTCGGGGCGGATCGGGAGTCCCGCTCCTGACCGGGGCGCTGCTGCTCTACTTCGCCGCTTACGTGCTGCTGACCGGCGTCCGTCTGGTGCCGGTCGCCGCCGTGGCCGGGGGCGGTGTGCGAGCCGGATGGGGCGACCGGCCGGAACTGGCGCGCGCCTGCCGTCTGTCCATGGGGATCGCGATGGTGGCGATGCTGCTGGCGTTGTGAGTGGGACCGTCCCGCGCCCCACGGATCCGTTGCCTGCGTCACTTTGACACCACAAGGCGTACCCCTGGGCGGGGCCGCGCTCATAGGCTGCCCTCATGATGCTCACCGCCGCGCTGCTGCTGCTCGGCGCCGTGACCGCCGTGGTCGCCCCCCGGCTGCTCGCCCGGGCGGACTGGCCGGACCGTGAGCCGGTGGTGGCGCTGTGGGTGTGGCAGTGCGTGGTGGCGGCCGTCCTCGTGTGCTGCGCGCTGTCCATGACGCTCAGTGCGGCGGCGGCCTGGCACGCGGTCGGCGGGCACCTCTTCGCGACGGCCCCGCGCGCGGTCGTGGAGGCCTACGCCCTCGGCACGGCGGGGCCCTGGGCCGCGACCACGGCGGTCGCGCTGGCCGGCGCCGGGCTGTGGAGCGCGGCGATGCTGGTCCACGAGATCGGCAGGGCCCGCGCCCGGCGCCGCCGCCGCCGTGCCGATCTGCTGGTCCGGGCCCCGCTGCTGCCGGGCGAGGTGGCCGTCTCCGGCCGGCTCGTCGTCCTGGAGAGCGAGCAGCCCGACGCCTGGTGGCAGCCCGGCACTCCCCCGCAACTGGTCGTCACCACCGCCGCGTTGCTCCGGCTGAAGGGCGGGCAACTGGACGCGGTGCTGGCCCACGAGCAGGGCCACGCCCGGGCCCGGCACGACTGGCTGCTGAACTGCTCCTCGGCTCTCGCCGGCGGCTTTCCTCAGGTACCGGTGTTCGCCGCGTTCCGCGACGAGATGCACCGTCTGGTCGAACTCGCCGCCGACGACACGGCATCGCGCCGCTTCGGCCGCCTCACGACGGCCCTGGCTCTGGTCGAACTGAACGAGCACCGCGGCGTGTTCGGGCCCTGCCCCACTCCGCAGGCCCATGTCCCGGCCCGGGTGCACCGGTTGCTCACTCCCCCGGACCGGCTGACCGCGACCCGGCGTCTGCGGCTGACGGCGGCGGCCGCGCTGGTGCCCGTGGTGCCGGTGCTGGTGGCGTTCGTGCCGGGGCTGCGGGCGCTGGGGTAGCCGAAATGCCCGAGCCCGGCCCGCTCCTGGCGGCCGCGGGCTCGCTCGGCACGGGCGCTGGACGCCGGGCCGCTGCCCTCGCGTGCCCGAGCGCCCCGAGCCTCCCAGCACGGGGCGCCCGGTCGCCCTCCGGCGGGTCCGGCCTGGCCGACACATGCCGTCCCGGTGACGGAAGATCTTCCCCGTACTGGATCCGGACCCCCCGGTTCGGCGAGGATCGCTGTATGCACACCTCGTCCGTCGATTCCCCGCCCCGTCCGGAGCACCGCGCCACCGCCGGTCTCGCCGGCGCCCTGGCCCTGTGCTCGGCGCTGTTGCTGACCCTCGTCGCGGCGAGATGGAGCCCGTTGATCAGCGCGGACGGGGAGATCGCCGACACCACCCACCGCTGGGCGGTCGACGAACCGGCCCTCACCCAGGCGTGCCGCATCCTCACGGACTGGGTGTGGGACCCGTGGACGATGCGCCTGCTGTGCGCGGCCGTCGTCGTGTGGCTGGTGGTGCGCTGGGCGGCGCGCTGGACGGCGCTGTGGCTGGCGCTGGCCGTCGCGCTGGGCACGCTGCTGCAGCAGGGCGTCAAGGCCGCGGTGGACCGCCCCCGCCCCGTTTGGCCCGATCCCGTCGACTCGGCCCACTACTCGGCGTTCCCGTCGGGCCACGCCATGACCGCCACGGTGGTGTGCGGTCTGCTGCTGTGGCTCCTGCACCGGCACGGCGTCGGCCGGGCCGTGTGGCGTACGGCCGTGGCCGTGGCTGTCGTCTCCGTGGTCGGGGTCGGGCTGACCCGGATCTGGCTCGGTGTCCACTGGCCGTCGGACGTGGTGGGCGGCTGGCTGCTGGGCACGATGGTGGTGGCCCTGGCGGTGTGGGTGCACCGGCGCCGGCAGCCCTGAACCCGTCGCCGCCTCACCGGTCTTCGTTCGCGGCGCACCGCGGCCTCGTAGGATCGCCCCATGACCGCCGTGCTCTTCGACTTCTCCGGAACGCTCTTCCGCGTCGAGTCCACCGACTCCTGGCTGCGGGGCGCCCTGGCTGCGGCCGATGTCCGGCTCACCGAGGCCGAGTCGACCGCCGCGGTCCGGGCTCTGGAGGCGGTGGGGGCGCTGCCCGGCGGCGGTGATCCCGCGCGCGTGCCGGAGGAACTCGCGGACGCCTGGCCGCTCCGGGACCGCAGCGCCGCCCTGCACCGGGCGGCCTACACCGGTCTCGCCCGGCAGGTGCCGCTGCCCGACCCGGCGCTGCACGACGCGCTGTACGACCGCCACATGACCCCGGCCGCGTGGGCCCCGTACCCGGACGCCGCCGAGGTGCTGCGCGCGTTGCGGGAGCGGGGCGTTCCCGTCGGGGTGGTCAGCAACATCGGCTGGGACCTGCGACCGGTCTTCCGCGCGCACGGCCTGGACCCGTACATCGACGCGTACGTCCTGTCGTTCGAGCACGGCGTGCAGAAGCCCGACCCGCGGCTGTTCGGCATCGCCTGCGAGGCGCTCGGCGCCGACCCGCGCACCACCCTCATGGTCGGCGACGACCGCCGGGCGGACGGCGGTGCCACCGCTCTGGGATGCGGGGTGCACTTCGTGGACCATCTGCCGGCGGCCGACCGGCCGGACGGGCTGCGGCCGGTCCTGGACCTGGTGAGCTGAGACGGACGCGCCGCCCACGGGGACGGTCAGCCGCTTCGGAAAGTAGCCCAAGGCCACTACTGGGGCGGAGTGCTCGCCCGCCTCGGACGATCCCCCGCGTCGCCCGAGGCAGACGGCATCACCGGCCCAGACCTGACAGGTCCTGGCCGGATCCCTCTGAGTATAGTTGGCTGGCAGCCAGTCAACACAGGAGTTGCAGCATGTCTCCGCGTAGCGCCTCGGTGAACGAAGAGTTGCGGCGGCGTTCCCGGGAGCGGCTCCTGCAGGCGGCGGTCGAGCTGGTGGGTGAACGCGGTTACGAAGCGACCACGCTCGGCGACATCGCGGACCGGGCCGGATCGGCCCGGGGCCTGGTGTCGTACTACTTCCCCGGCAAGCGCCAGCTGGTGCAGTCCGCCGTGCACCGGTTGATGCACCGCACGCTGGAGGAGGCGCTGGAGCGCGAGCCGCGCACGGAGGACGGCCGGGAGCGGATGGCCCGGGCCATCGACGCGATCCTGGGGCTGGCCCGGGACCGGCCCGTGCTGATGCGCCAGCACATCGCGGGGATCCTGCAGGCCGAGGGCTTCATGCAGTGCCCGGAGCAACGGCGGCTGGCCGAGCTGCTGCGGGAGACCGTGGCCGGGCACGGGTCACCGGACGTCGACAGCGACTACCCGATGATGCGCGCCCTGCTGATGGGCTCGGTGTACGCGGCCCTGGTGCCGGGGGCACCGATGCCGGTGCCGGTGCTGCGCGCCGAGTTGTTCAAGCGCTACCGGCTCGGCTGGGAGCTGGGCCTCCCGCCGGAGACCGGAGCCTGCGGCGGGAGGGACGACAAGGATCTGTCGCGGTTCTTCGCGACCGGGGCCGCACCGGAGTGCGACCCGCGGGGTCAGTCGAAGTAGTCCGGCTGAGTCTGGACGTTGAGCTCACGCTGGTGGACCCGGCGGGCCGGGTCCGTGCGCCGGTCGTCGATCTTCAGCACGTCGAAGCCCCGGGCGTACTCGTTCGAGTAGATGTAGCCGTTGTAGTAGTACGCGGACCACGAGCCGCCCGACTTGATCGTGTCGGTGGTCAGCGGGCCGCGGTCGAAGTAGGCGATCTCCTTCGGCTTGGCCGAGTCGGTGAACTCCCAGACGGAGACGCCGCCCTGGTACCAGGCCTGGACCATGATGTCCTTGCCCTTGACCGGGATCAGCGAGCCGTTGTGGGCGACACAGTTCTCGGTGTCCGCCTGGTGGCGGGGGATCTTGAAGTAGCTGCGGAAGACGAGCTTGCGCTTGTCGCCCTTGCCGACGATGTCGTAGATGCCGTCGGCACCGCGGTCCGGGCCGATCTCCGCGTTGCAGGTGGCCGCGCCGCCACCGCCCAGCTCGTCGGTGTAGACGACCTTGTTCGCCTTCTGGTTGAAGGTCGCCGAGTGCCAGAACGCGAAGTTCACGTTGTCCTGCACGCGGTCGATGACCTTCGGGCGTTCCGGGTCCTTGATGGAGAACAGGATCCCGTCGCCCATGCAGGCGCCCGCGGCCAGGTCCTTCGACGGCAGCACGGTGATGTCGTGGCAGCCGGTGGTCTTGGACACGCCCGGGTTGGTGGGTCCGCCCGGGTTGCCGCCGCCGTCCGGCCCCTCACCGGGGAACAGCACGGGGAAGCCCACGACCTTCGCCTTCTCGGGGGCCTTGCGCGGCACCTTGATGACGGAGATGCCGTCGTGCGGCGGCCGGCAGTCGGGGTAGGCGGCGTTCGGCGAGTACGAGGAGACGTACACGTAGACGTTGCGGCGCTCGGGCACCAGCGTGTGGGTGTGCGAGCCGCAGGCGGTCTCGACGGCGGCGACGTACCTCGGGTTGCGCTTGTCGCTGATGTCGAAGACCTTCATGCCCTCCCACGAGGACTTCTCGGTCGCCGGCTGGGTGGTGCTGGAGCAACTGCTGTCGCTGCGCGAGGAGTCGGTGGACAGGAACAGCAGGTCGCCGGAGACGGAGATGTCGTTCTGCGAGCCGGGGCACAGCACCTGGGCGACGGTCTTCGGCGCCTTGGGGTTGCTGATGTCGAAGATGCGGAAGCCGTCGTAGTTGCCCGCGAACGCGTACCTGCCCTGGAAGGCGAGGTCCGAGTTCGTGCCCTGGAGCACGTCCTTGGGGACATGGGCCAGGTGCCGGATGTTGTCGGAGTGGACGATCTCGTCCTGGCCGGGTATGTCGCCGTCCCGGATGGCCTCCCGGACCTCTGCCTGGTCACTCTTGGAGACCTTCTTCGGCGCGGGCGGCGCGTCCCCCGGGTCGGGGGTGGCCCCTGCCGGTGCCGCTGTGAGGAGCGCGGCCAGCAGCCCGGCGGCGGCAGCGGCAACTCCCAAGCGTCTGCGGCGTGTTCTACGGTCGTTCAACAGGATCACTGTTTTCCTCCCTGGTTCCGTTCACTGCGGAACGGTTCACGCACCACGCAGTATCGTCTTCGCCATGCACATACCAACAGAGGGCAACAGAATCGCAATGAAGTTTTCCGATCAATGACCCGCGGAAACGTGCGTGTACGTCGTCCGCAACCCGCGGTGCGTCCCAACCCGCTTGCCACAGGAGGTCGTTGTGCTCTTCCGCCGTGCGTCCCGGGCGTCCGCCGTCACGACGGGGCTGGTCGCCCTGGCCGTACTCGCGGCCGGGGGCTGTGACTCCGGTCCGGACCGGGGGCCGGCCGCCGCGGACGGGCCCGCCGTGATCGCGCCGGGGGAACCCGGCGAGGCGAACCGCACCCTGTCCGCCGAGGAGGCCGCCGTCCGGCGCTCGGAGAACGACTCCCCCAACTCGGCCGACGTCTCCTACGTCCGGATGATGATCGAGCACCACGCGCAGGCCCTGGTGATGACCGAACTCACCCCGGAGCGCGCCGAGTCGAAGGACGTGAAGCGGATCGCCGAGCGCATCGCGGCCGGCCAGAAGCCGGAGATCGAGGCCATGAAGGGCTGGCTGAAGTCGTACGGCAAGCCGCTGAAGGCCGGGCGGCACGAGCACGCCGCGATGCCCGGCATGGCCACGCAGGCCCAGCTGAAGAAGCTCCGCGCAGCCGACGGAAAGGCCTTCGACCACCTCTTCCTGACCCTCATGACGACCCATCACCAGGGTGCGATCACCATGGCCACGGACGTGAAGGGGCAAGGCAACAACATCCGCGTCGAGGAGATGGCCGACGAGGTGATCGCGCAGCAGACGAGCGAGATCACACGGATGCGGAACATGCTCTGATCTTGTCGTTCAACCTCGCCGCTCAATGAGACGGGCGAGCGATTCTGTGGGCCAGCAGAGCCACTGTAGGAGTGGGTCGGTGACCACGAAGTAGTGGACACTGACCCACCCTCGCTTCTTGTCCAGGAGCTGCGGGGCCTCATCGCGGTAGACGTAGCGGAAATAGCGGCGGCGGATCGGTGCTCCTGCTATCAGCAGTACTGGAGAGGCGACAAGGATGGCCAGCGGGATCAGGGTTTGCAGGGCCGTGAGCTTGGCTCTCTCCTCATAGCGCATGCGTTCAGTGTGCTGGTCCTCTGTGTCGCTCGTCAGCCTGTTCTGCGGGGCTTGGTGCCGACCTTGTGGTGGGTGGGACGGCTGTATGCCTCGCCGGTGGCGAGGACACGTCCCACGTCATGACGGATAGCCGGATTGCGGTTCCTCGAGCCGAGCGGTCGGCCGGGGCCGGGACGAGAGGGTTTCGGTGCACCGGTCGGCGAGCCGGTCTTCGCGCTGATCGCGCTCGGAGGTCGGGCCCTCGTCCCGGTTCAGCGTCGGGCGCGGCGCGGCGACAGCAGGCCCGCGTCCCGGGCCTGGCCGATCAGCCTGAGCGACGTACGACGACTGTGCCCGGTCGCGTCCATCACGGCGAGGACCGGGTCGGCGCCGTCCCGCTGGGCCGCGCGGTACTCCCGCGCCACCAGCAGCCTCCCCTCCGCCCCGCGCGGCCGGGCGGGCCGGGCTCGGCGCCCCTCGCTCCCGCGGCCGTCGGTACCGGGCCCGGTACCGCACGCCTCGGCGACCGACTCCTCGATCCAGTCGGCGAGCACCGCCATGTCGTCGAGGGACAGCGCGGGCTGAGCGCGCACCTCCTCGACGCAGACACATCCGCCGCCCACGACGGCCAGCGCGTCGACCCGGGCGCCGTCCGCGAAAACCAGCCGGAACTCGAACCAGCGGGTGGCGCCCTCGTTCTCCCGCACTTCCCAGGCGGGGCGCACGGCCACCGCACCGTCCGCCGGAGAGCGATCAGAAAGATTCAGAAAGGATGCTTCCAGCACACACCGTACGTAACCGCATGATCACATTCCCTATAGATCGGACACGCGCCGCGGGCGGAGCACTGCACCCTGTCAGCGGAGCCCGGCCGGTGCGATGCTGGAGGTGTCAGCGCTCTCCCGAGATCCGCCGGATCCCCCGGGTAAGGAGTTCTCCGTGCTGCGAGTCGCCGTCGTAGGCTCCGGGCCGAGCGGGTGCTACACCGCCCAGAGCCTGGTCCAGCTGGACTCCGAGGTGCGCGTCGACGTCCTGGACCGGCTGCCGTCCCCCTACGGCCTCGTCCGCTACGGCGTGGCACCCGACCACGAGAAGATCAAGTCCCTGCAGAACAACCTGCGCGCGGTCCTGGAGCACGAGCGGGTCCGGTTCCTCGGCGGTGTGCAGATCGGCCCCGGCGGCGTGACCGTCGGCGGGCTGCGGGAGCTGTACCACGCGGTGGTGTACTGCGTGGGCGCCGCAACCGACCGGCATCTTGGCGTTCCCGGGGAGGACCTGCCGGGGAGCTGGTCGGCGACGCAGTTCGTGTCCTGGTACAGCGCCCATCCGGATGCCGTGGACGCCGATTTCCTGCGGGATGCCCGGTCGGCCGTGGTCATCGGGGTGGGGAACGTCGCCGTGGACGTCACCCGGATGCTGGCCCGGGGACTGGCCGAGCTGACCCCCACCGACATGCCACAGGCGGCCCTGACCACCCTGGCGGACAGCCGGGTCACCGAGATCCACATGGTGGGCCGGCGCGGCCCGTCCCAGGCCCGGTTCACCACCAAGGAGCTGCGCGAGCTGGGCACCCTGCCGGAGACGGACGTCGTCGTGGACCCGGCGGAGCTGGCCCTGGATCCGGGATACACGGACCCGTCCGCACTGCCCGCCCCGCAGCGCCGCAACGTCGAGGTGCTGCGCGGCTGGGCCGCCACTCCACCGAAGGGCGCCCCGCGCCGCATCCATCTCCGGTTCTTCCTCCGCCCGGCCGAGCTGCTCGCCGAGCGGGGCCATGTGGGCGCGGTCCGGTTCGAGCGGACGGCCCCGGACGGCCAGGGCGGCGTGACGGACACGGACCGCCATGAGGTCATCGAGGGGCAGCTGGTCCTGCGCTCGGTGGGCTACCGCGGAGTTCCCCTGGAGGGCCTCCCCTTCGACCCGGTCACCGGCACCGTCCCGAATACGTCCGGGCGGATCCTGCGCGAGGGCGCTGTCGCCCCGGGCGAGTACGTGGCGGGCTGGATCAAGCGCGGCCCCACGGGCGTGATCGGCACGAACCGCCCCTGCGCGAAGGAGACGGCCACCTCGCTCCTGGAGGACGCGCCGGCCCTCGCTCTGCGGGCCGTGTCCGACGACCCCCTCCCGGCGCTGCGCGCGGCGGGAACCGACCCGGTGGAATGGCCGGGCTGGCAGTCGATCGAGCGGGCGGAGACCGAACTGGGAGCCTCACTGGGGCGGGGCGTGGTGAAACTTCCGGACTGGCCGTCCCTGCTGAAGGCCGCGGCGGACAAGGCTCCCTGAGGGCGCTCAGCCACCGAGCCGGGTGGCCTGCCGGGCGGCGGCGTCGAGCAGGGCGTCCAGCAACCCGGGGAACAGCCCGTCCAGGTCATCCCGCCGCAACCCGTTCATCTTGGCCGTCCCCCGGTACACCTGCCGGATCACCCCGCTCTCCCGCAGCACCCGGAAGTGGTGCGTGGTGGTCGACTTGGTGACGGGCAGATCGAAGTGTGAGCAGGACAACTCGCCCGGCGCGTCGGCGAGTTCTCGCGCGATCCGCAGCCGCATCGGATCCGAGAGCGCGTGCAGGAGGTCCTCCAGCCTGATCTCGCCGGACGCGGGATGCGGCAGGTCACGACTGCTGACGGCGGGGGACGGCACGGCGGGCTCCACTTCCTCGGGGACTCCATAGTACGAGAACCCTCGTAGTTTGACATCTACCGTACTACGATGCCTATCGTACGAGTCGACATCGGCCCCGTGACGAATGGAGTCCGCCGTGACCGCGCTCTTCGAGCCCTGCACCCTGCGCGAGCTGACGATCCCGAACCGCGTGTGGATGCCCCCGATGTGCCAGTACTCGGCGGCGCCGGAGGGCCCGGAGACCGGGGCCCCCACCGACTGGCACTTCGCGCACTACGCCGCCCGCGCCACCGGCGGGACGGGCCTGATCATCGTCGAGGCGACCGCGGTGTCGGCGCAGGGCCGCATCTCCCCCTACGACCTGGGCATCTGGAACGACACGCAGGTCGACGCGTTCCGCCGCATCACCCGCTTCCTCACCGCCCAGGGGACGGTGCCGGCGATCCAGCTGGCCCACGCAGGACGCAAGGCGTCGACGGACCGCCCCTGGAAGGGTGGCGCCCCGGTCGGCCCGGACGCCCACGGGTGGGACTCGGTCGCCCCGAGCCCGCTCGCCTTCGACGACAGGCACCCGGCCCCGGCCGAGCTGACCGTCGACCAGATCCATGACGTCGTCGAGCAGTTCGCGGCCGCGGCCCGTCGCGCGCTCGCCGCGGGCTTCGAGGTCGCCGAGATCCACGGCGCCCACGGCTACCTGATCAACGAGTTCCTCTCCCCGCACTCCAACCACCGCACCGACGCCTACGGCGGCTCGTACGAGAACCGCACCCGCTTCGCCCTCGAAGTCGTCGACGCCGTACGGAAGGTGTGGCCGGACGACAAGCCGCTGTTCTTCCGCGTCTCGGCGACCGAATGGCTCGAGGACGGCGGCTGGACCGCGGACGACACGGTCCGCTTCGCAGCCGATCTGCGGGCCCACGGCATCGACCTGCTGGACGTCTCCACCGGCGGCAACGCCTCCGGCGTCCGCATCCCCACCGGCCCCGGCTACCAGGTGCCCTTCGCCGCCCGGGTGAAGAACGAGACGGCCCTGCCGGTCGCCGCGGTCGGGCTCATCACGGACGTCGAGCAGGCCGAGAAGATCCTGGCCAACGGCGAGGCGGACGCGGTCCTGCTGGGCCGCGAGCTGCTGCGCAACCCCTCGTGGGCGCGGCACGCGGCGCGGGAGCTCGGCGGCGAGGTGCGGGTGCCGGACCAGTACCACCGGTCGGTCTGAACCGACCGTCCGGCCCGGTACCCGCCCGGGCACGTCAACCGGCCGCGCACGCCGTTCCGTTGAGCGTGAACGCGGCCGGGGCGGCGCTGTTGCCGCCGTGACTCGCCTGGTAGCCGATGCTCACGCTCGCGCCCGGCGCGATGGTGCCGTTGTACGCGACGTTGGTGGCGGTGACCGACCCGGACGACGGCGCGTACGTAGCACCCCAGCCGCCGGTGACCGTCTGCCCCGCTGGCAGCGTGAAGCCGAGCTTCCAGCCGTCCACGGCCGTCGTTCCGGTGTTGGTGAGGGTCACGGAGGCGGTCAGACCGGTGCTCCAGGCGTTCACCGAGGCCGTCACCCTGCACGCGCCGGGCTGGGGCTGGGGAGCCGGGCCGGAGCTGTCCAGGCCGAAGAAGGTGAGCACGCGGGACGCCATGCCCTGGGCGTACAGGTTGTGCCCGACGCCCTGGAGGCTGATGGCCTCCACGGGGGCCCGGTCACCCGTGCCGCCGTACCGGGTACGGGTCCAGCCGGACTGGGGCGTGTCGGTCGTGGTGGGGGTCTGGCTCGCGCCCCGCACATCGGTCCACTGCTTGATCTGCTCCCCGAAGTTGGGGTAGCGCAGGACGTCGTCCTCGGTGCCGTGCCAAATCTGCATCCGGGGCCGGGCGCCGGTGTAGCCGGGGTACGCGCCCCGGGCCAGGTCGCCCCACTCCTTCGGGGTGCGGATGACCGAGCCGCCCGAGCAGGCGCTGTTCCACTCGGAGCCGTCGGTGGTGGCGAAGCAGCCGAACGGGACGCCGGAGAAGGCGGCGCCCGCCGCGAACACGTCCGGGTAGTCCCCGAGCAGGACGTTCGTCATCATCGCGCCGGAGGAGATGCCGGTGGCGAAGATCCGGCCGGTGTCGGCGTTGTAGGTCCGGGTGGTCCAGTCGATCATCGACTTGATGCCGACGGGGTCGCTGCCGCCGCCGCGGCGCAGGGCCTGGGGCGAGGAGACGTCGAAGCACTTGCTGCTGCGGGTGACGGACGGGTAGAGCACGATGAATCCGTAGCGGTCGGCGAGCGTGTCGTACTCGGTGCCGTTGTACATGTCCGGGCCCGAGCCGGTGCACCAGTGCACGGCCACCACGACGGCCGGCTTCGGCGTGACGCTCTCCGGTACGTACAGGTACATGCGCAGGCTGCTGGGGTTCGTACCGAAGTTCGTGACCTCGGTGAGGGCCGCGGCGGGGACGGCACCCGCGCGGGCGGCATCGGGTGCGGGTTCGCCCGCGGCGGCCGCGGGCGCGATGAGCGCGGTGGCCGCGAGTAACGGCAGCAGCGCGGCGACGAGCGCGAGGAGCATCGACCGCAGGCGTCTCGGCGCCGTGGGGCGGGGGGTGGCAGACACGTCCGGGTTCCTTCCGTCGTGAGGTGCGGTTCAGGAAGCATCCGTTCGGCATGGTGACATGGACATGGTTTCCATGGAAGCGCTCCCACATCGTCGTCACCCTGACCAGGAGCGGCCGAACGCGTTCTGCGTGAGGCGTTGACTAGAAAGCGCTTGCCCTCTACGTTCCGTTCAGCAGCGTGACCCGCCGAAGCGAACACACCTCTACGGGAAGTCGTTTCGGACGTAACACTGAACTGCGTTCAGTTATATGAACAGCTCACTGAAGGCACTCCCCGACGGGACGCTCGGGCTCCTCGAGGAGCGCGACGCGCCTCCACCCCCACGACAGAAGGAATCGGGACATGACTTCTGCGACACGCCCGCGCGCCCGCCGGCGCGCACTGACCGGCGCACTGGCCACCCTCGGCCTCTCGGTTGGCATGATCATGACGACCAACGCGCCCACCGCGAGCGCCGCGACCTGGCCGACCCCCAACGGGAGCCAGGGCACCTCCTCCACCATCTCCGTGTCCGGCACCAAGGACTACGGGATGAAGCGGTTCTACGGCACCGGAGACCTGGCCGGTGACGGCCAGGAGGAGGGCCAGGACCCGATCTTCAAGCTCGCGAACGGCGCGGTGCTGAAGAACGTCATCCTCGGCGCGCCAGCGGCCGACGGCATCCACTGCGAGGGCAGCTGCACGCTGCAGAACGTCTGGTGGGAGGACGTCGGCGAGGACGCAGCGACCTTCCGCGGCGGCAACGGCGCGACCTACCAGGTGATCGGCGGCGGAGCGAAGAAGGCCGCGGACAAGGTCTTCCAGCACAACGGCGGCGGCACGCTGACCATCTCCAACTTCGCGGTGCAGGAGTTCAAGACGCTGTACCGCTCGTGCGGCGACTGCTCCACGCAGTACACGCGCAAGGTCAACCTCAACACCGTCGACGTGACAGGCACCGGCTCCACCGCGCGGCTCGTCGGCATCAACGTCAACCGCAACGACGTGGCGACGCTGCGGAACATCACGATCCGCAACGACTCCGGCCGCAAGGTCGTGCCCTGCCAGAAGTACAACAACAACACGGCCGTCGGCTCCGGACCGGACAGCAAGAACTGTCTCTACTCCACCTCGGACGTCACCTACAGGTAGTCCCGGGCAGGTCATCCTCCCCCCACGGTGAAGGCGGCCGTGCGAAGCGTCCCGGCGGGCGCTGCGCACGGCCGTCCGCGTCAGGTGCCGCGCACCCGCGCGCGCACCTCCCCGACCAGCTCCCGCTGGTAGTCGGTGTAGGCGGCGCGCAGTCCGGTGCCGGGCCAGTCGGCGGGCAGGAGTCCGGGCGGCAGGACGGGGTCGGTGAGCAGGTGCCGTACGACGGCGGCGAAGGCGGTCAGGCGGTCGGCCGGGCGGGGAGCGCCGGCGATGTGGTCGAGCAGGGACCGGGCCGTGGCGGACCAGGCGTCCAGCGGCCACAGTGTGTCGGCCAATTCGCCCGAGGGCCGGTCGGGGCGGGCCGTGTAGCGCTGGACCACCCGGTTCAGGTCACCGGGCAGGGCGCGGGTCAGGTTCGCGGGGCGGAGCCAGACACCCTCGCGGAGTTCGGCGAGCCGGAGGGCGTTCAGCCGGGTGCGCAGGTCGGCCCGTTCGGCGGGGCCGCGTCCCGTCGCGGTGACCACGACCATCTCCCAGTCGCCGTCCCACGCGCGCGTGCGCGGGTGCACGGCGTCGTCCTGACGGCGCTGGCGCTCCAGCAGCCGGTCGCTGAGGCGGTAACCGCCGTCCGTGCGCCGCAGATCCCCCGCGGCCACCATCCTGCTGAGCGCCGCCCGCAGGGTCGAGCCGCCGACGTCGAAGCCCTCCACGAGCCGCACCAGTTCCCTGGCCGGCAGCTCGGGCGGATGTGTCCCGAGGAGCAGGCTCAGCACGACCGACCGCGCGGACAGCGGACGCAGATCGAGCGCGCCGGACCGCGCCGGGACGTTCATCGGCATGGTCACGTACTGTACGCGGCGGAATTCCGTGTTGCAGGATTGCTGCGGTCGTAGTCAGAGTGCAACACTCGCGGCATGGTCTCGACACCGGACGAACAGCGGGCGCACGGCGGTCCCGGCACGCACGACGTCACCAACCAGGCCCCGCCCCTCACCCCCTACGACGCATCCGACGACACGGCCCTGCTGGAGGGGCTGCGGCGGGAGGGTGCAGGGTGGGCCGAGGAGGACCTGCGGCGGCTCGGCCGGCAGGCCGGGAGTGCCCAGGCGCAGGAGTGGGCCGACCTGGCCAACCGGCACGAGCCGGAGCTGCGGACGCACGACCGGTACGGCAACCGCGTCGACGAGGTCGAGTTCCACCCCAGCTGGCACCACCTGATGCGCACGGCGATCGGGGAGGGCCTGGCCGCCTCGCCCTGGGCGGACGACCGGCCCGGCGCCCATGTCGTGCGCAGCGCGGGCGGACTGGTGTGGGGGCACACCGAGGCCGGGCACGGCTGTCCGACGTCGATGACCTACGCGGCCGTTCCGGCGCTGCGCAGGCAGCCGGAGCTGGCGAAGCTCTACGAACCACTGCTGACGAGCCGGGAGTACGACCCCGTCCTCCGGGAGCCCACAGAGAAGCGCGGGCTGCTGGCGGGCATGGGGATGACCGAGAAGCAGGGCGGTTCGGACGTCCGCACGAACACCACGGCGGCCACGCCCACGGCCGAGCCCGGGGTGTACACGCTGCGCGGGCACAAGTGGTTCACCTCGGCGCCGATGTGCGACGTGTTCCTGGTGCTGGCCCAGGCACCGGGCGGGCTGTCCTGCTTCCTGGTACCGCGGGTGCTGCCCGACGGGACCCGCAACACCTTCCGCGTCCAGCGGCTGAAGGACAAGCTGGGCAACCGGTCCAACGCCTCCTCCGAGCCCGAGTTCGACGGGACGGTGGCCTGGCTGGTCGGGCCGGAGGGCCAGGGCGTGAAGACCATCATCGAGATGGTCAACTGCACGCGGCTGGACTGCGTGATGATGTCGGCCGCGCTGATGCGCAAGTCGCTCGTCGAGGCGGGGCACCATGCGCGCCACCGCAGCGCGTTCGGCTCACGGCTAGTGAACCAGCCGCTGATGCGCAACGTTCTCGCCGATCTGGCGCTGGAGTCGGAGGCCGCCACGACGCTCACCCTGCGGCTGGCGGGGGCGGCCGACCGGGCGATCCGCGGGGACGAGGGTGAGGCGGCGTTCCGCCGGATCGCCACCGCCGTCGGCAAGTACTGGGTGACCAAGCGCGGCCCGGCCTTCACCGCGGAGGCCCTGGAGTGCCTCGGCGGCAACGGCTACGTCGAGGACTCGGGCATGCCCCGGCACTACCGGGAGGCACCCCTGTTGTCGATCTGGGAGGGCTCGGGGAACGTCAACGCCCTCGACGTGCTGCGGGCGCTGAGCCGTGAACCGGGCACCGCCGAGGCCCTGTTCGGGGAGCTCGCCCTCGCCCGGGGCGCGGACGCCCGGCTGGACGCGGCCGTGACGCGGCTCAGGACGGGGCTGTCCGAGGCATCCGCGACGACGGCACGGCGTCTCGTGGAGCAGATGGCGCTGACCCTCCAGGGCTCCCTCCTGGTCCGGCACGCCCCGCCGGCGGTCGCCGACGCGTTCTGCGCGACGCGGCTCGGGGGCGACTGGGGGCATGCGTTCGGGACGCTGCCGGAATCGGCGGGCCTGGACGCGATCGTGGAGCGGGCGCTGCCCGGCGGCGAGGACTGAGGCGCCGGGACGGGCTGACGCCGGGCGGCTTCGCGGACCCCGGGCGGGTCGGCCGGGTCGGCGCGCCCGGGCGGGGCCGACTCGAACTCAAGCCATCGTGCGCACAGTTCGCGCACAGTCATCGCCCGATTCCGCTTCGTTGTCAGTGCCGTGGTGCAGACTCCCCGTCAGTTGGCAGTTCGCCTGGGGGAGGACACCGTGTTCAGGGGGATCGACGAGGTCGACTGGGCCTCGCTGCGCCACGCGTACGGCAGCGCGGAGGACGTGCCCGGACTACTGCGGGGGCTGGCCTCCGCCGACCCGGCCGAGCGACAGACCGCGCTCGACGGGATGTACGGCGCGGTGCATCACGAGGGCGGGGTCTACGACGCGACACTCGCCTGTGTTCCGTTTCTCCTCGCGCTCGCCGGCCGTGAGGAGGTGCGGGACCGGGCGGAGGTGGTGGAGCTCCTCGTCAGCATCGGTGACATCGACGGTGCCCCCGATGGTCCCGCGGCGAGCGTCCGGGAGGCCCTGCGGGCGCGTGCCGACGTCTTCGAACGGCTCGCGGGGGACGCGGACCCCGGCGTACGCCGGGCAGCCGCCGGGGCGCTGGTGCGGTTCCTCGGCCGGCCGGCGCGGGTGCTCGCCCTGGTGCGGGAGCGGATCACCGTGGAGCGGGACGACCGGGTGCTGCTCGCCCTGGCGGAGAGTCTCGGCCTGTTCGCGCGGCGGTTCCGTCCGACCGATGCCGCCCACACAGCCGAGGCGGTGCGCCTGCTGACCGAGCTGAGCGGGCCCCCTCACGGCCCCGGCCTGAGGCTCGCCGCGCTCGGGCAGCTCGCAGGGTGTGCCGAGGACCGGCTCCCCGCCGATCTCGTACCGACCGTCGTCCGCCTGCTCAGGGACAGATCCGAGCAGCGGGGTCGGGCGGGGCAGCCGTACGACGGTGCCGGTCCGGACACGCTCGCCGGCCGGCTGCGGAGGCTGCGCCCCTCGGACGAGGAGGGGTCCCGGCTGCTGCGGACCCTGCACTCGGCGCTCGGCAGCCGGGTGCCCGACCGGGTCGCCCTGCTGTGCGGCCAGTTGACCAGCCCGGATCCCCTCGACCGGTGCAACGGCGTGTGGATGTCGGCCGGGCTGATCCGGGAGTGGCGCACCGGCCACGCGGAGCCGGTCGTCCTCATCGGCAACCAACTGGGAGCGGGGGAAGCCAGGTTGCACGACGCGGCGGTTGCCGTCCTGGTGGAGCTCCTCGCGCTGGCCGCGCCCGCCGCCGACCCTCTCCACGCGCTGGTGACGTACCGTCCCGAGCTCCGGATACGGCACGCGGAGCGGGGTGCGCCGGCCCTGGGCGGTCCGCTCAAGGCACTGGCCGGGGCCGGGGACGCGCGGGCCGTACCGGTGCTGGCGGAGGTGCTGGCGGGCCCGGTCGTCCCGAACGATCTGGGGCTGGTGATACCCCACTTGGGCGGCGCGGCCGTTCCGCTCGCCCCGGCGCTGCGGCGACGGCTCGCCCGCGTGCCGCTCGACGCCTCCGACGTGCGCGAGCGGGCCGTTCCCCTGCTGTCGGCCCTCGCCGCACTGGGCGACGTCGAGTCCATGCCGGCGGTGCTGCGTCTGCTGCGGGGCATGCCGGACGGTGTGCGGCAGCGCGACGCCGTCACCGCGGCGGCGGTGCGTGCCCTCGGCGTGCTCGGCGGCGCGGCGCGCGAGGCGATACCGGAGCTGCGCGGGCTGCTGGGGACCGCCGGCGCGGTCGCGGCGGCCGACGCGCTGTGGTCGGTCACGGGCGACGCCGACGCCGTGCTGCCCGTACTGCTGCGGGAGTTGTCGGACACCGGGAGCGGTCACCGACGCCATGCCGCGGCCGTTCTGGGGCGGTTGGGCGCGGCGGCGCGTCCGGCCCTGCCCGCGCTGCGCGAGATGGCCGCCTCCGGCGACGAGTGGGCGCGGGTCACGGCCGCGTGCGCGGTATGGCGCGCGGCCGGGGAACCCGAGCGGTTCCTCCCCGTCCTGCGCTCCGCGTGGGCGGAACACCCGCGTACGCGCACCACGATCGCGGAGTGCGTCTCGGCGTTGGGGCCCGCGGGAGCACCCCTGCACGACGTGCTCCGGGCGGAGCTCGCCGCCCCCCGGCGGCATCGCAGCGACTGCGGCGGCCACCGCATACGCGAGGACCTGGCGTTGCTGCGGACGTGCCGGGAGGCGCTGGCCGGGCAGGGGCACCCGTAGGCCTCACCCGGCCGTACGCCCCCACATCGGGCCGAAGCGGGACCACTCCGCGTCCCACTGGTCGATGCGGCGGCGCTCCAGGCGGCTGCGGAGGCCTCGGCCGGCGCCCAGCGGGACGACCGCGGCGCACAGGCCCGACACGCCCCCGATCAGGGAGGCCCGTACGCGGGCCTGGGGCTCGGTGACGGGCCGGGTGACCTGGCGGCCCTCGGGGTCCGTCCACACGGTGACCGGGGCGCCGGCGGCGCTGCCCGCCGGGACCCGCAGCTGGCCGGAGTGCTCGGAGCCGTCCGCGGCATTCCACCGCGCCGTGGCCCACACCTGCTCGGCCCGGGACACGTGGGCGTTCTCGGAGGCCGTCCCCGGAGCGCGCTCGGCGAGCCGTGCCATGAGCGGGCGCCATTCGGCCCGTTCCCGGGCCAGCCCGTCCTCCACGGAGCGGCTCACCGCCGTCCCGGCCAGCACCCCGACGAAGACGGTGAGCAGCCACACGCCCAGGACGACCCAGGCCTCCACCCTGTCGGCGCGGCGCTTGAGCGGATTGCGCCGCCAGCGCCACAGCCACACCCTCGGACCACGTAACGCCATCGAAGGCCTCCTCCTCACGAGCCCACGACCATTCCGCCGCTCTCCCCATACGGACCGCGGTGCCCGGATGCTCAGTGCACCTGCCCGACGTGACGGTCCCCACGGGCCGGTGCCCTGTGGGGGCGGTCTGCGGGAGGCTGCGACCACAGCGTCGACACCCCTGCTGACCTGCGCCGGAACCCTTTCCGGAGGTGACTGTCAGTGGTCGGGTGCAGACTGGCCGGTGTTCGGGACGAAGGCGTCAAGGACGACGCCGCGGAGGTGATCGGCATGACCGAGGTACTGCTCGCCGTGGGCACGCGCAAAGGCCTGTTCATCGGGCGCCGGCGAGGTGGTGGCGCCTGGGAGTTCGACGAGAGCCCCTACTTCAACGCGCAGGCCGTGTACTCGGTCGCCATCGACGCCCGGGCCGGCACCCCGCGGCTGCTGGCGGGCGGCGACAGCGCGCACTGGGGCCCCTCGGTGTTCCACTCCGACGATCTCGGCCGGACCTGGACCGAACCCGCCCGCCCGGCGGTCAAGTTCCCCAAGGACACCGGGGCGTCCCTGGAGCGGGTGTGGCAGTTGCACCCGGCCGCCGCCGAGCCTGACGTGGTGTACGCGGGCACCGAACCGGCGGCGCTGTACCGCTCGGAGGACCGCGGGGAGACGTTCGAGCTGGTCCGGCCGCTGTGGGAGCACCCCACGCGGTCGAAGTGGGTGCCGGGCGGTGGCGGTGAGGGCCTGCACACCGTGCTCACCGACGCGCGCGACCCGAAGGCGGTGACGGTCGCCGTCTCGACCGCCGGAGTGTTCCGCACCCTGGACGGCGGCGCGAGCTGGGCGCCTTCCAACTCGGGTGTCTCGGCGGTGTTCCTGCCCGACCCGAACCCGGAGTTCGGCCAGTGCGTGCACAAGGTCACGCGGGACGGCGCCACCCCGGACCGGCTGTATCTGCAGAACCACTGGGGGGTGTACCGCAGCGACGACGCGGGCGCGCACTGGACGGACATCGGCGAGGGCCTGCCGTCCACGTTCGGCTTCGCGGTGGCGGCGCATCCGCACAGAGGCGACACGGCGTACGTGTTCCCGATCAACGCCGACGCCGACCGGGTCCCGGCCGACCACCGGTGCCGCGTCTACCGGACGGCGGACGCAGGCAAGAGCTGGGAGCCGCTCTCCGCGGGGCTGCCCCCGGAGGACCACTACGGCACGGTGCTGCGCGACGCGATGTGCACGGACGACGCCGACCCGGCGGGCGTCTACTTCGGCAACCGCAACGGCGAGGTGTTCGCGTCGGCGGACGACGGCGACAGCTGGCAGCAGCTCGCCTCGCACCTGCCGGACGTGCTGTGTGTGCGTGCCGCGCTCGTCGGCTGAGGCGCGGACGGGGCGGGGGGCGAGGGAGCGCTCAGGCGTTGGCCACCGGTTGATCGCCGCTGCCCGTACGGCAGTAGGGTGACGCCCGTGGCACCACGACCCTTGCATGAGATCGTCGAAGCGGGCTGGGCGAAGGCCCTGGAACCGGTGGCCGAACGCGTCGCCGCGATGGGGGACTTCCTCCGCGCGGAGATCGCCGCCGGACGCACCTACCTCCCGGCCGGGGCGAACGTCCTGCGGGCCTTCCAGCAGCCCTTCGACGACGTACGCGTCCTGATCGTCGGTCAGGACCCGTACCCGACTCCGGGGCACGCGGTGGGGCTGTCCTTCTCGGTCGCGCCCGAGGTACGGCCGTTGCCGGGCAGCCTCATCAACATCTACCGCGAGCTGAACGCCGACCTGGGGCTCCCCCAGCCGTCCAACGGCGACCTGACGCCGTGGACGCAGCAGGGCGTACTGCTGCTCAACAGGGCCCTGACCACCGCCCCGCGCAAGCCCGCCGCGCACCGCGGCAAGGGCTGGGAGGAGGTGACGGAGCAGGCGATCCGGGCCCTGGCGGGGCGCGGCAAGCCGCTGGTGTCCATCCTGTGGGGCCGTGACGCCCGCAATCTGCGCCCGCTCCTCGGCGACCTGCCCTCCGTCGAATCCGCCCACCCCTCCCCCATGTCGGCCGACCGCGGCTTCTTCGGCTCCCGCCCGTTCAGCCGGGCCAACGACCTGCTGATCCGCCAGGGCGGCCAACCGGTCGACTGGCGCCTGCCGTGACCGGAGTGTCGGAGGGTTCCGGGTTCCTCGCCGTGGACTCCGGCGGCTCCGGACTCCGGGCCGTGGTGGGAACCGCCGAGCGAGGACCGCTCGCCCGGCGGGAATCCCGTGAGCCGGTCCGCACCGGCGAACGGGGCATCGACCCCGAACACTTCATGGCGCGACTCGTGCCGTTGGTGCGCGCGTTGACCGCCGAGGCGGGGGCGGTGCCGCTGACCACCGTCGTCGTCGGCGCGACCGGGCTGGCCTCTCTGGGGGGCGGGCTGCGTGCCGAACTGCCGGGCGCCCTGTCCCGGGAGTGGGGCGTGCGCAGGGTCGCGCTGGCCGCCGACGCCGTGACCGCGTACGTGGGTGCGCTCGGCACACGCCCCGGTGCCGTGATCGCCGGGGGGACCGGACTGATCGCGATCGGCACCGACCTCACCGGCTGGCGGCGGGCGGACGGCTGGGGGCATCTGCTCGGCGACTGCGGAGGTGGTGCGTGGATCGGGCGGGCCGGTCTCGAGGCCGCGCTGCGCGCCCACGACGGGCGTGAGGGCGGCTCTGCCGGGCTGCTGGCCTGCGCCGAGGAGGTGTTCGGGCCGGTGGCGGGGCTGCCCGGCGCGCTGTATCCCCGGCCCGACCGGCCGGCCGTGCTCGCCTCCTTCGCGCCCCGCGTGGCCGCCTGCGCGGACGAGGACCCCGTCGCGGCGGGCATCCTGCGTGCGGCCGCCCGGCACATGGCCGACTCCGCGGCAGCCGTGTGCCCCTCCGGCGGCGCGTCGCGCATCGCCGTCACCGGCGGCCTGTTCAAGCTGGGCGAGCCGTTGCTCGGCCCTCTGGACGAGGAACTGGCGCGGCGGCTGCCACAGATGCAACGGGTTCCGGCCGAAGGTGATCCCCTGCACGGCTCGGTACGCATGGCGGCCGAACTGAGCAGCGGTTCACTCGTGCTGCCGAGTGACGGGACGATGCTGTCCGTGACCACCCGTTCGGGTGATTGATCCGTTCCTTTCCCCTCCGTACGTAACTCATCAGACAAAACAGGACGGATACCGCTCACCTGCACCCTCCCCGAACAGGGGAACCCGAGAAGCCAGTAACATGCGGCGCCATGAGTTCCCCCACTGGGCCCGCGGATGGCCTGCCTGTACGAATGCCGCGCCCCCGCCAGCCCGGACGGCACCGCCGTCCCGAGCCGCTGGTTGCTCCCGAGGGCGCGCCCGCGCTCGTCCTCGCCGTGCCGGGGACGCCCAGTAGCGCCACGCGCAGCCTCGCCGAGGAGGTCGTGAGCATCGCCCGCTCCGAGCTGCCCGGCCTCGACGCCCGCATCGGTTACCTCGACGGGGACAACGCGGAGTTCCCCTCGCTGCAGGCCGTGCTCGTGCACACCGCCGAGGAGCGCACGGCCCGTTTCGAGCAGGCCCGCGCCGCCGGCCTGGACGTCAAGATGCCCGACGGCCCCGTAGCCGTCGTCGTGCCGCTGCTCGCCGGGCCGGACAGCGCGCTGCTGCGCCAGGTCCGCCAGGCCCTCATGGAGAGCCGTGTCGCCGCCGAGCTGACCGATGTCCTCGGTCCGCACCCGCTGCTCGCCGAGGCGCTGCACGTGCGGCTGTCCGAGGCCGGTCTGGCACGCGCCGACCGCGCCCGGCTGTTCACCGTGGCGACCGCCGCGGACGGCATCGTCCTGGCGTCGGTGGGCGGTGACGAGGCCGTGCAGGCGGCGGGGATCACCGGCATGCTGCTCGCCGCGCGCCTCGCCGTGCCGGTGATGGCCGCGGCCCTGGACCAGGAGGGCTCCATCGCCTCCGTCGCCGAGCAGCTGCGCTCCTCGGGTTCGCAGCAGCTGGCGCTCGCGCCGTATCTGATCGGTCCGGAGATCGAGCCGGGTCTGATCGAGGAGGCCGCGAAGGAGGCGGGCTGCTCCGCCGCCGAGTCGCTCGGCCCCTATCCGGCGATCGGCAAGCTCGCCCTGGCCAAGTACACGACGGCGCTGGGCATCGCGCCGCAGCAGGCGCAGAGCACGCCGGCCCGCTGACGCGAGGCGCTGCGCACGACGCCGAGAAGGCCCGCTCCGGTTCGGAGCGGGCCTTCGCCGTCGGGGGTGGGCTCATGGGCTTCCGGGGCATCGGGCCGGATGCGGGCGCGTTCGGTCCGTGGCCCTCGGTCCTCAACCCTCGGTCCTCAACCCTCGGTCCTCAACCCTCACCCCTCAGCCGAGGACCACGCACGAGGCCGCCGTCACCCGGATCGAGCCGCCTCGTCGCGGGACGCCCGTGAGTGGATCGACCGCGAACCACGTCACGTCGCCGGAGCGCTCGTTGGCGACGTACAGGGAGCCGCCGGAGGCGGTGAGGGCGCGCGGCCAGTGGCCGCCGCAGTGGACCGTGGTGACCAGCCGCAGCTCCTCGCCCTCGGCGCCCTCGACGGCGAGCACGGACAGGACGTCCTCGCCGCGGGTGGCGGTCCAGACGAAGCGGCCGTCGGGCGAGGTGACGATGCCCGAGGGGTAGGCGTCGCGCGCCGGTGCGCCCGGCAGCACCGGGGTCTCGGACAGCGGCGTCAGGACGCCCGACGCGGCGTCCCAGCGGCAGACGGTGACGGACGGGCTCAGTTCGTTGACGACGTACGCCCGCGAGCCGTCCGGGTGGAAGGCGAGGTGGCGCGGTCCCGAGCCGGGGCGCAGAGCGGTCTCCCGGTGCAGGGCCAGGGCGCCGTCCGTCAGCGTGCACACCCGTACCGAGTCCGTGCCGAGGTCGACGCTGATGGCCCAGCGGCCGCTCGGGTCGGGCTGCACGTGGTGGGCGTGCGGCGCCTGCTGGCGGGGGGTGTGCGGCCCCGCGCCGCGGTGCCGGAGCACGCTGGAAGCGGAACGCGCGAGGGCGCCGTCGGGGCGGACGGGGACCGCGGTGACACTGCCGGAGCCGTAGTTGGCGGTCAGGACGTGGTCGTCGAACAGGCCGAGGTGGGTCGGGCCGCTGCCGCCGACCGGCACGGGCCGCCCGGCCGGCACGGGCTTGTCCCCGTCCACCCGGTACGCGGCCACCGCGCCGTCGGCGGTCTCACTGACCGCGTAGAGCGTCCGCCCGTCGGGCGCGAGGGTCAGGTAAGAGGGGTCCTGCACGGCGTTCACGCTGCTCAGCACGGTCAGCGCGCCGCTGCCGGGGTCGACCTCCGCGGTCACGATCCCGGGGCCGCCGGCCGCCGTGAACGACCCGATGTACGCCCGCCGCCCGCCGTCCGCCACCGCTGTCCCCTCTCACCCGCGCCGCCCGGAATGACCGCGCAGCCGATCATGCAAGGTCTAGACCAAACGGTCAAGGGTGCTTCGCCCGCCTGGACCCGTGCCGGACGCGGTGGGCACCGGCGGGAGGGGACGGCCCCGGCCCCGCCGAGGCAGGCTCCGGGCCACGCCGGACAGCGGCCCGTCAGGCGCTCACCAGCCGGCGGCGTGCACAGCCGGGCGGGCCAGGTCGGCTGTGCGCGCCGGGCCTGTGGGAATGCTCCGCCAAGCAAGCGGGCCTGCGGCGGCCTCTGAGTGACCTGGCTGATGGACTGGATACGCGCTGGAGGCCCCGCCGACCAGCGCGGAGTGCGAGTCAGCTCGGGTCAGAGGCGCTCCACGTCACACCCCCCGGCCCGGCCGCCAGAGGGCGGGCCGACGGGCTCCGTCGGCCGGTCCGGTACGCCACCGTCCGCGCCCGGCCTCGCGGAGCGCTTCCGTCAGGCGCCCACCAAAGGGGAGCCCGACGGCGTGCGCAGGGGGCGGGCCAGTTCGGACAGGGCTCGTTCCAGGCCGTGCAGGTGAGCCAGGGCCGGTTCCGCGTGGGGCGGTCCGTCCGCGTGGACCGCGATGTCCCTGCCCTCGGTGAGGGCCTCGACAGCGGCCTCCACCCGTCCGCAGGCCACGGCCAGACGCGCGTCGTGGGAGGCCTCCGGGTCGGCGGCGACCGCGACCAGGCCGCGGACCTCCCGGGCGCAGTCGTCGAGGAGGGCGAGCACGTGCCGGGCCCGGCGCTTGCGGCCGAGCATCGGGTTCAGCGGGTGCACGAGCGGGGCGACCGAGAGTCGTACCCGGGCGAGGAGCTGCTCCAGCTCCGCGACCCGCGGGGCCGGGTCGGCGTCCGCCGCACCCGCCAGGCGCCGGGCGGTCTCGACGGCACAGGCGTGCACACAGCCCAGGGCCCGCCGGATCCAGGCGTCGGTGATGCTGTGGGTGGTGACGGGCAGGACGAGGATCACGGCCAGGGCGGCGCCGAGCGCCCCGACGCCGGTCTCGACGAGCCGCAGGGCGAGCAGCCCGGGGCCGAGCACGCCGAGAAGGCCGTAGAGCAGGCCGGCCAGGAGGGTGACCCAGAGCATCATCCAGGTGTAGGACACGGCGGCCGTGTAGAAGATGCCGAAGACGCAGACGGCGGCGAGGGCGGCCGTGACGGCCGGGTCGCCGTGCACGGGCACCGCCACGAGCAGGCCGAGGGCGATGCCGATGACCGTGCCGAGCAACCGCCGGAAGCCGCGGACCAGGGTCTCGCCGCGCGAGGTGGTGTTGACGAAGATCCACCAGGTGGCGCCGACGGCCCAGTACCAGCGCTGCCCGGACACCAGCTGACCCACGACGAGCGCGAAGCCCGCCCCGGCGGTGGCCTGGATCGCCTGCCGGGTGGTGACCCGGGCCAGGCCGGTGCCGCCCGGCGGTGCGGGCACGGCGGGTGGCGGCAGGCGGCGCTCGTAGCACCACAGGCCGAATCGCACAGCGGCGGCGGCGAGGACGGACAGCAGGACCGCGACGTACAGCTGGGGCAGCTGGTCGGTGGTGGCGTGCAGGAACTGCGCGACGAAGAAGGTCATGAAAGCGAACACGCCGAGGCTGTGCCCGCGCGGTCCCCAGCGGCGCGCGTACACGCCCGCGCCGACCACGGCGAGGAAGGTGAGGTCGCGGGCCACCGGGTGGTCGTGCAGCTCGGCCGCGGCGGTGAGCACGGGCAGGCCGACGGCGGGCAGCAGCGCGGTCGTGACCGCCTGGCCGCGGACCGTGGCGTCGGTGACGGTGAACAGGGCGAGCAGGGCGGCGAGACCGCCGGTGACGGCACCCGTGAGGGAGTGCCCGGCGAGGCCGCACAGAGCGACCGCGAGCGCGATGCCGAGCACGGCCCGCGCGCCGAACCGCAACCTCGTCCGCCCCGGATCCGGAGCCATGAACACCCTCTTCAGCACCGCTTACCGCCCCTCTCGCAACACCGGCCATGAGTGCGCATGAAAAAGGCGCCGCGGGGTCCGCAGCGCCATCGACGCGTCCATATCAGCATCTCGGGGGCCACTGGCTCAAGCGGCTCCTCCTAGACTGTGCCATTGGCGCAACCAGAGAGGCCGTGGGACGGCCGCGGCAGAGCCAACGGACGAGGAGGACGCGTCATGCCCGTGGACGAGCTCGACACCCGCATCCTGCGGTTGCTGCTGGAGCAGCCGCGCACGAGCGTGCGCGAGTACGCCCGGATCCTCGGCGTCGCCCGGGGCACACTCCAGGCCCGGCTCGACCGACTGGAGCGCGACGGCGTGATCACCGGCACGGCCCCGGCCCTCTCCCCCGCCGCGCTCGGGCATCCGGTCCTGGCGTTCGTGCACATCGAGGTCACCCAGGGGCATCTCGACGAGGTGGGTGACGCGCTGGCGGCGGTGCCGGAGATCGTGGAGGCGTTCTCGATCACGGGGGGCGGGGATCTGCTGGCCCGGGTGGTGGCGCGGGACAACGCCCATCTGGAGGACGTCGTCCAGAAGCTGATCAGCATGCCCGGGGTGGTGCGCACCCGAACCGAGGTCGCCCTGCGCGAGCGCGTCTCCCACCGGATGCTGCCGCTGGTGGAGTCGATCGGGCGGTCGGCCCGCGGATGATCTTTGAGAGCATGGCCCCATGAGCACGCTCCATGGAATATCGGTCATCTTCGATCTCGACGGAACACTCGTGGACAGCGAGCCGAACTACTACGAGGCGGGCCGGCAGACGCTGGCCGACCACGGCGTCCCGGACTTCACCTGGGCGGACCACGAGCGGTACGTCGGCATCAGCACGCAGGAGACGGTCGCGGACTGGAAGGACCGCTACGACCTGCCCGACTCGGTGGACGAACTGGTCGCCGCCAAGAACCGCCGCTACCTGGAGCTGGCCCGCGGCGCCACGCGCGCCTACCCGGAGATGCGCACGTTCGTCGAACTGCTGGCGGCCGAGGGCGTGCCCATGGCCGTGGCCTCGGGCTCCTCCCCGAAGGCCATCACCGCGGTACTGACCGCCACCGGACTGGACGCACACCTGCGCACCGTGGTCTCCGCCGACGAGGTCGCGCACGGCAAGCCGGCGCCGGACGTGTTCCTGGAGGCGGCCCGCAGACTCGGCGCGGCACCGTCCGACTGTGTCGTACTGGAGGACGCCGCCCCGGGCGCGGCCGCCGCGCACGCGGCCGGCATGCGGTGCATCGCGATCCCGTACGTCCCGGCACAGGCGGACGCACCGGAGTTCGCCACGGCGGGGCTGCTTCTGCCGGGAGGCCAGGGGGAGTTCACGGCGCGGTCCGCGTACGACTGGCTGGTGAACTCGGCCGGCCTTTCCTGAACTCGCCGCTCCCGACCCGTTGACGCTCCCCCGTCCCCTCTCTAGGGTCTGGTCGATCATCCGCACAGCGTTCGAGATATCGACCACTCGATGACCCGTGAGCACCGTTGACCCGTGGAGGAGCACCCATGGCACGGCCCCTCTCCAGACGATCCCTTCTTCAGGCCGCGACCGCCGCCGCGGCCGTACCCGCGCTGTCGCAGGCGGCGACGGGGCGGGCCTCGGCCGCTCCTGCCGCTGACGCGGCCGCCGCCGCTGAGGTCCCGTCCGCCTGGACCGTCCGGCCCTTCGGGCTGGAGGACGTGCGCCTCGGGCAGGGCGTCTTCGCCGACAAGCGGAAGCTGATGCTGGATCACGCCCGCGGCTACGACGTGCACCGGCTGCTCCAGGTGTTCCGCGCGAACGCCGGTCTCTCCACGGGCGGGGCGGTCGCGCCGGGCGGCTGGGAGGGGCTGGACGGCGAGGCCAACGGCAATCTGCGGGGTCACTACACCGGCCACTTCCTGACCATGCTGGCGCAGGCGTACCGCGGGACGAAGGAGCAGGTGTTCGCCGACCGGATCGCCACCATGGTCGGGGCGCTGACCGAGGTGCGCGCGGCGCTGCGGCGGGATCCGGTGGTGCTGAGCGTCGCGGGGAGGTTCGGGAGCGCGGCGGACCAGGTCCGGGGCTCCTACCAGTACGTGGACCTGCCGGCCGCCGTCCTCGGCGGGGCCTCGGCGGTCACGCTCTCCGTCTGGGTCCGGCCCACGCACGACGCCGCCTGGGCGCGGATCTTCGACTTCGGCAACGGCACCGACCGCTATCTGTACCTGGCCGCCCGCAACCAGGCCGGAGTGCCGCGCTTCGCCGTCACCACGTCGGGAGCCGGCGGCGAGCAGGGTCTCGACGGCACGGCCGCGCTGCCGCTGAACCAGTGGAGCCACCTGGCGGTCACGATCGCCGGCGGCACCGGCACTCTCTACGTCAACGGCACCGCCGTGGCGCGCAACACCGCAATGAGCCTCACCCCGGCGGCCCTCGGCACGCTCAAGAACAACTGGCTGGGGCGCTCGAACTACTCCGCCGACCCGGTCTTCGCGGGCGCCTTCGAGGAGTTCAACGTCTTCTCGCGAGCGCTGACCGCCGCCGAGATCACGGAGTTGCACAGCCACCGGGCCGCCGACGCCTCGACGGGCCGGGGCGATCTGGCGTCCTACGCCTTCGACGAGACGGCCGGCGGGACCTTCGCGGACGCCTCCGGCCGCGGCCTGGCCGCCACCCTGCGCCGCACCTGGGGCGGGCCGAGCCACCCCGGGTTCCTCGCGACGTACCCGGAGACACAGTTCATCGACCTGGAGTCGAGGACCACCTCCGACTACACCAAGGTGTGGGCGCCCTACTACACCGCGCACAAGATCCTCAGGGGTCTGCTCGACGCGTACACCGCCACGGACGACGACCGGGCGCTCGACCTCGCGTCGGGCATGTGCGACTGGATGTACTCGCGACTGTCGAAGCTGCCGGAGGCCACGCTCCAGCGCATGTGGGGATCTTCTCCAGCGGCGAGTTCGGCGGCATCGTCGAGGCCATCTGCGATCTGCACACGATCACCGGCAAGGCCGAACACCTCGCGCTGGCCAAGCTGTTCGACCTGGACCGGCTGATCGACGCCTGCGCCGCGAACACCGACATCCTCGACGGGCTGCACGCCAACCAGCACATCCCGATCTTCACCGGCTACGTGCGGTTGTACGACGAGACCGGCGAGCAGCGCTACCTCACCTCGGCGAGGAACTTCTGGGACATGGTCGTCCCGCACCGCATGTACGGCATCGGCGGCACCAGCACCGGGGAGTTCTGGAAGGCGCGGGACGTGATCGCGGGCACGATCGGCGCGACCACCGCCGAGACCTGCTGCGCGTACAACATGCTGAAGCTGAGCCGGACCCTGTTCTTCCACGAGCAGGAACCGAAGTACATGGACTACTACGAGCGGGCCCTGTACAACCAGGTGCTCGGCTCCAAGCAGGACAAGCCGGATGCGGAGAAGCCGCTCGTCACGTACTTCATCGGGCTGACGCCCGGTCACGTCCGGGACTACACGCCCAAGCAGGGCACGACCTGCTGCGAGGGCACGGGCATGGAGAGCGCCACGAAGTACCAGGACTCGGTGTACTTCGCGAAGGCCGACGGCAGCGCGCTGTACGTCAACCTGTACAGCGCGTCCACGCTGACCTGGGCGGCGAAGGGCATCACGGTCACGCAGACGACCCGCTTCCCGCAGGAGCAGGGCAGCACGCTGACCTTCGGGGGCAGGAGTGCTTCCTTCACGCTGCGGCTGCGGGTGCCGTCCTGGGCGACCGCCGGGTTCCGGGTGACCGTCAACGGGCGTGTGGTGTCGGGGAGTCCGAAGCCGGGGAGCTACTTCGACGTGTCCCGGGCCTGGCGGGCCGGTGACACCGTCCGCATCGCCGTGCCGTTCCGGACGCGGGTGGAGAAGGCGCTGGACGACGCGTCCCTGCAGACCCTGTTCCACGGGCCTCTCAACCTGGTCGCCCGCCACGCGGCCACGGAGTACCTGAAGGTGGGGCTGTACCGCGACGCCGGGCTGTCCGGCGATCTGTCGCACTCCCTCTCACCGGTGCCGGGCCAGCCGCTGCACTTCACGCTGGACGGGACCGAGTGGGCGCCCTTCGCCGAAGGGACGGAGGATCCGACGCACGCCTGCTTCCGGCGCGCGGAACCGAAGGTCGTGTTCGGCGGCCGGGACTCGGGCGTCGCCAACCCGGCGAAGTCCGGCGGTACCACGCTGCTGGACGAGATCTGGGCCGGGGCGCCGTTCCGGGACAAGGGGGCGCTGGTGGCGCGGGTGCGGTCCACGGTGAACGCGTGGGTGAGCGCGGGGCTGCTGAGCAGGGCGGACGGGGACACGGTGGTGGCGACGGCGGGAGCGGCTTCGTACAAGCCCTGAGCGCCCGCCCGGCCGGGTGTGTGCGACGTCCGCGGCGGGCGCCGCACACGCCCGAACTTTTTTACGGCGGGGGTGATTGTTTCGCCCCTGGCATCCGTACCTCTTGGTGTTGGGCCGGTTGACATTCCCAGGAGGCACGATGCGCATCTCGCGCAGCACGGCAGGAACCGCGTTCGTGGGCGGTGCGTTGATCCTTACACTGACCGCGCTCGCCTACCCGAGCATGCTGGGCGTGCAGAACACGGCTTCCGGCCAGGACCGGATCATCGCCAACACCCAGTACGGTCCGCTGACCGAGGCGGACCGCGACTTCGTGGTGCGGGTGCGCGCGGCCGGACTGTGGGAGTACCCGCTGGGGCAGCTGATCAAGGAGCGGAGCACGACGCCGGAGATGCAGGAGGTCGCCAAGCATCTGCTCGTGGGCCACGGCCGGCTCGACGCGGGCTGCCGCAAGGTCTCCACGGAGCTGGGCATCACCCTGCCGAACGAGCCGTCGCCGCAGCAGCAGCAGTTCGTGGCGACGGCGGAAGGCAGCGCCGGCAAGGAGTTCGACTCCACGGCCGTGACCATCATGCGCGTCGCGCACGGGGGCATCTTCCCGACGATCGCCAAAATCCGGGCGACCACCCGGAACAGCCTCGTGCGGGAGCTCGCCGACACCACCAACGACACCGTTCTCGACCACATCACGATCCTGGAGAAGACCGGCCTGATCAACCAGGAGCAGGTCAGCTTCCAGATCACCGCCCCGCCCAAGCTGCCCCAAGAGCAGACGACACCGCCGCCGCCGCAGCAGGGTTCGCCGGTACGTGTGCTGCCGGTCCCGGAAGACCTGAAGGATTTCCAGACGGTAGCCCCCAATCCGTCCTACGGGGCGCCGTCTCCGTCTCCGTCGGCCGGCTGACCCGGGGGCGGGGTTTCGGGCGCCGCGGTCTCGCCGCGGCTCCCCGTCCTACGAACGGCGGCGGGGCTTGCCCCGCTTGCCGCTCTTCGCCGCACCGCCCTTCGCCGCACCGCCGGAGGCTCCGCGCCGGTTCGCGCCCGCCGACCTCGACGGCTGCGGCTTGCGGCGGTCGTCGCGCTTGGGCTTCTCCTGGGCGGGAGGCTGCTGACGGCCCCGGGTGCTGTTGACCGTGCGGCCGCGGACGATGCCGATGAAGTCCTCGATCCGGTCCGTCTTCGCGTCCTCGGGCCAAGCCAGGGCCACGCTCGACTCGGGGGCGTCCCTGAGGGGCCGGTGGGTGAGGTCCTTGCGGTGGTGGAGGCGGGCGAGCGACAGCGGGACGACGAGGACGCCGATGCCCGCCGCGACCAGTTCGACGGCGTCGGCGGTGGTGGCCGGTCGTTCGAGCGCGGGCCGCCCGGGGAGGCTCTCCCAGTCGAGGACGTCGTCGAGGGGGTGCAGCACGATGTCGTCGGCCAGGTCTTCCGGCGCGACCTCGTCGACGGCGGTGACCAGGTGGTCCTTGGGCACGACGACGACCGTCTGCTCGGTGTAGAGGGGGATCGCGCTGAAGACCTCGCGGTCCACGGGCGTACGGACGAGGCCCGCGTCGGCGTCCCCGCCCAGCAGCCGCTCGGCCGCCGCTCCGGGGGGCACCTGCGTGAGGGTCAGGGGGACGTCGGGCTGCCGCTCGTTCCAGATGCGCACCCATTTGTCGGGCATCACCCCGGGGACGTAGGCGAGCCGGAACGAGGGGGTTGCATCCGAGCCTGTCACCTGGCCAGGTTACCGGCCGTGGTCGGAGGTCGTGCACACGCTCGATACGCTGGTCCGCATGACGTCGCACCAGAGCACCCAGACGATGAAGCCCGCGACCGCGGCGAAGAAGCTGGGTGTGTACCTCGAGGCCACACCCGCCGAGTTCCGGGAGGGTGTCGTCTCGCGAGCCGAGCTGAACGAGCTCCAGGCGAACCCGCCGCAGTGGCTGCAGGACCTGCGGCTCAACGGCCCGCACCCCCGGCCCGTGGTCGCCGCGAAGCTCGGCGTCTCCATCGCGGGCCTCGCCCGCGCGGGTGTCACCGAGCCCCTCACCACCGAGCAGATCGAGGCACTGAAGCAGGAAGGGCCCGAGTGGCTGGTGCGGGAGCGCGCCACCCAGGCGGAGGTCCGCAAGGAATCGGCCCGGATCAAGAAGAAGAACGCCGAACGTCAGGCCTGACCTGGGCACCCCGCACTTTTCGGACGGCCCCCACCGGATGATCCGGTGGGGGCCGTCGCCGTTTCCTTGGTGCCTCAGGCCGCCGTGTGACCTCGGTGAAACCTTTCGGCCATGTCTTGACATGGCGAGGAAGCGATCCGTAGCTTGGCCGATCATTTAGATTCGTGAAGGGCGTTCACGAATATGAACGGAGAACCACCATGCGGGATCGCCGACGCTGCGTCGACATGCGGCTCCGCCGCGTGCGCCGCCTGACCGCCACCCTCGCCGTCTCGGGGCTCCTGTTCGGAACGGCCGCCTGCGGCTCGGGTTCCGGCAGCGCCCGGGCCGGCGACCCGAACACCCTGGAGGTGTGGACCCGGAGCGATCCGGAGTCCGCCAAGACCTACGACCGCGTGTTCGCCGCCTTCACCAAGAAGACCGGCATCAAGGTCGATTTCCAGCCGGTCATGAACTTCGACCAGCAACTGCAGAGCCGCGCGTCCATCAAGGACCTGCCGGACGTCATGATCAACGACACGGCCCTGATGGGCAGCTACCAGGCCCAGGGCCTGCTCAAGCCGATCACCCCGGCCTCGATATCCGGACATGACGAGATCACCGCCAAGTCCTGGTCGTCCACGGTGGGCCTCGACGGCAGGCACTACGGCATCCCGTACTCCCGGCAGGCCATGACGCTGTTCGTCCGCAAGGACTGGCGCCAGAAGCTCGGCCTGCCGCAGCCGAAGACCTGGCAGGACACCCTCGCCCTCGCCCAGGCCTTCGCCACCCGCGACCCCGACGGGGACGGCAGGAAGAACACGTACGGCATGGTCGTCCCGGGCAGCGCCCAGAACGGCTACGTCGCCTGGTGGGGCGCCAGCTATCTGTGGCAGGGCGGCGTGCGGATCCTCCGGAAGGAGGGGTCGGGCTACCGGCCCGCCATGGACTCGGCGGCGGCCCTGCGCACCGTCACCTGGATGAAGAAGAACCTCTTCTGCGGCGACAACGGTGTCATCCAGCCCAGCGCCCTGACCTCGGTCACCGCGAACACCACCAACTTCCAGGACGGCAATGCCGGGATGTACCTCACCGGCCCGTACAACATCTCCACCTTCGACAAGGCGCTCGGCAAGGACAAGTACGAGGTGCTCCCGGCGCCCTCGGGCCCGGCCGGGAACAACAACGTGCTGGCCGACGGCGAGAACATCTACTTCGGCGCCCGGACCGGCAAGACGAAGCAGGAGCAGACGCTCGCCGCGTTCCTCGTCTCCCCCGAGGGCCAGGAACTCGCCATGACCGGCGACCACCAGCCCGTCGTGCGCATCCCGGTCAACTCCACGCTCGACGCTGCGAAGGTGCGCCACGACCCCCGCTGGAGCGTGGTGCAGAAGGCGTACGAGACCGCCTCCGTGCAGTTCCCGAACGCGCCGAACTTCGCCCCGATCAAACAGGACACCGCCGACGCGCTCAACGCGATCTTCACCTACTGCGGCAGCGACGTCCGCTCCGGCCTGAAGGAGCTCAACGACACCCTCGCCGGTGACCTCAAGGACCAGGAGCTGCTGAAATGACCGCGACCGCGACGACGCCCGGGCCGCGCAGAGCCCGGATCATCAGCAAGAAGGCCGTACTGCCCTGGCTGTTCCTCGCCCCGGCTCTGCTGCTGGCCCTCGTCTTCAAGTTCCTGCCCATGGGCAAGGGCGTCTGGCTCAGCTTCTTCGACGTGCGGCCCTTCCTCGGCGACAAGTGGGTCGGCCTCGACAACTACACGCGGGTCCTCACCGACCACCGCTTCCAGGACGCCATCGGCCACACCCTGCTCCTCGGCGTCGGGATGTCCCTCGGCGGGATCGTCGTCGGCTCCGCGCTGGCGCTGCTGCTGGAGGGCCAGGCCCGGTCGCTGAAGATCATCCGTACCGCCGTGTTCCTGCCCGTCGTCACCGCCACCGCGGTGGTCGGCGAGATGTGGCGGCTGATGTACTACCCGACCTCCGACGGTCTGATCAACAGCGGTCTGGGGCTCCTGGGACTCGGGCCCGTGCCCTACCTGGACAACCCCGACACCGCGCTGTGGGCGACGATGGCCATGGGCATCTGGATGCTCGCCCCGTACAACATGGTGATCATCCTCGCCGGGCTGGCGGGCGTGGACCGGTCGCTGTACGAGGCCGCCGCGATGGACGGCGTCTCGCTCTGGCAGCGGCTGCGGCACATCACCCTGCCGGCCATCCGGCCCGCCCTCGGCATCGTCCTCACCCTCGCCGCCATCCGCGGACTGCGCGTCTTCACCGAGGTCTACGTCCTCACCGGCGGCGGCCCGGCCGGCTCCACCGACGTGTGGATGACCCGCGCCTACACCCTCGGCTTCACCCGTAACGACATCGGCGGCGCCTCGGCCGCCTCCGTGGTTCTGCTCTGCGTGACGCTGCTGCTCACCGTCACGGTCAACTACCTCCGCAAGAGGGGAGACGTGAGATGAGCGCCCCCGCCATCGATCCCGTCCGGACCCCGGTGACCGCCTCTCCCACGCGGACGTCCGCCGGGAAGCAGCGCACCACCCCCGCCCGTTTCGACACCGCCCTCGGCTGGAGCGACCGGCCGGGTCCCGCCTGGGCGCTGCGCATCCTGCTCTGCCTGCTCGCCCTGGGCGTCTTCGCGGCCCCGTTCCTGACGGTCTTCTCCGGTTCCTTCAGCGAGAAGGCCAGCGGTTCGACCCTGTCGTTCCTCCCCCACCACCCGACCCTGCTGAACTTCCAGGTCGCGGGCGACCGGGGCATATGGGACTACTTCGGCAACTCCCTGGTCATCGCGGGCGGTGGACTGCTGCTCCAGCTCACCGTGTGCACGCTGGCCGCGTACGCGCTGGCCCGGCACAAGTTCCGCGGCCAGGCGCTGATCCTGACCCTGTTCATGCTGACGATGATGCTCCCGGAGGAGGTCATCGCCATCCCGCTGTCCCTGGTCCTCGGTCATGTGCCGGTGGTCGGCGTCGACCTCAAGGGCACCGTCTGGGGCGTGATCCTTCCGCTCGGTGCCTGGGGTTTCTCCGTGATGCTGCTGACGGAGTTCATGAAGGACATCCCCACCGAGATCGAGGAGGCCGCCCGCATCGACGGCGTCGGAGAGCTGCGCATGCTGTGGCAGGTCGTCCTGCCGCTGTGCAAGCCCGCGCTCGGTGTGGCCGGGGTGCTCGGTTTCATCATGATCTGGGACCAGTACCTGCTGCCCCTGATCGCCGCCAAGGACCCCACCGACTACACGGTCACCGTCGCCCTGTCCATCCTGCGCACCGACCCCGAGGTCGGCTCCGGGGTGGTGCTCGCCGGTGCGGTCATCGCCCTGGTACCCAGCCTGATCGTCTATCTGCTCCTCCAGCGCTCGCTGGTCACCGGCATCGCCGCCGGGGCCACCAAGGGCTGACAACCCCCACGTATGAGGGATACATGAAGTTCCACGGAGTGCTGTTCTTCCCGGTCACGCCGTTCGCGGCGGACGGTTCACTGGACGAGGGACGGCTGGCCCAGCACATCGAGTCGGGTGTCGCCGCGGGCGCGGGAGGTGTGTTCGTCGCATGCGGCACCGGCGAGTTCCACGCGCTGTCGGCCGAGGAGATCGAGCGGGCCACCCGGGTCGCCGTCGAGACCACGGCCGGACGCGTGCCGGTCCTCGCGGCCGCCGGTGGCCCCAGCCCGGTCGCCCGTGACCAGGCCGCCCGAGTCGAACGCGCCGGCGCCGACGGCATCCTGCTGCTGCCGCCCTACCTCGTCAGCGCCCCGCAGCAGGGCCTCGTGCGCTACGTCGAGGACGTCATCGCGGCCACGGACCTGCCCGTGGTCTTCTACCAGCGCGGCACCGCCCGGCTCACCGCCGAGACAGCCGCCGAGATCGCCGCCCTGCCCGGGGTCGTCGGCCTGAAGGACGGCATCGGGGACATCGAGCGGATGCACCGCATCGTCCGCGCGGTGCGTGCCGTGCCGGGCACGGAGGGCTTCCAGTTCTTCAACGGTCTGCCCACCGCGGAGATGACCGCGCCCGCCTACAAGGGCGTCGGCGTGGAGCTGTACTCCTCGGCGGTGTTCGCCTTCGCCCCGGAGATCGCCCTGGCCTTCCACCGGGCACTCGCGAAGGACGACGACGCCCTGGTCTCACGGCTCCTCGACGAGTTCTACGGCCCGCTCGTCGCCCTGCGCGACGAGGTCCCCGGGTACGCCGTGTCCCTCGTCAAGGCGGGAGTGACCCTGCGCGGCCTGGACGTCGGCGGCGTACGGGCACCGCTGCTCGATCCGACACCTGAGCATGTCGCCCGGCTCTCGAAACTCCTCGACCACGGACTGGAGGTGGTCGGCGCATGAGCTCCACGCGTATCCGTGAGCTGATCGTCACCCCCATCGCGTTCGGCGACCCGCCGCTGCTCAACTCCAACGGCGTGCACGAGCCGCTCGCCCTGCGGGTGATCCTCCAACTCGTGCTGGAGGACGGCACGGTGGGGCTCGGCGAGTCCACGGGCGGCACCGTCCGCCTGGAGCGGCTGCACGCCGCCGCGAAGGCCGTCGTCGGCCTGGACGTGTTCGACAGCACCGCCGTCACCGCCGCGATCGACGCGGAACTGCTGCCCACCGTGCCCAGCTCCCACGAGCGCGGCTGGACCACCTCGGCGGTCGAGGTCGCCTGCCTGGACGCGCAGGGCAAACTGCTCGGCCGGCCGGTCAGCGACCTGCTGGGCGGCAAGGTCAGGGACGCGGTGCCGTTCGCCGCGTACCTCTTCTACAAGTGGGCCGAGCACCCCGCACTCGACGGCCGTGCGGCCATCGGCGACGACTGGGGCGAGGCCCTCGACCCGGCCGGGATCGTCGAGCAGGCTCGGCTGATGCAGGAGCGGTACGGCTTCCGGTCCTTCAAGCTCAAGGGCGGTGTCTTCCCGCCCGACGAGGAGATCGCCGCGATGCGGGCGCTGGCGGCGGCCTTCCCCGGGCAGCCCTTGCGACTGGACCCGAACGTGGCCTGGACGGTGGAGACGTCGACATACGTCGCCCGTGAACTCGACGGTGTCCTGGAGTACTTGGAGGACCCCACCAGGAGCATCGAGGGCATGGCGAGGGTGGCGAAGGACTCCCCCATGCCGCTCGCGACGAACATGTGCGTGATCGCCTGGGAGCACCTGAAGCCGGCTGTCGAGCAGGACGCGATCCAAGTGCTGCTCACCGACCACCACTACTGGGGCGGACTGCGCCGCACTCGTGAACTGGCCGCTGTCTGCGAGGCGTTCGGGCTCGCCCTGTCGATGCACTCCAACTCGCACCTGGGCATCAGTCTCGCCGCGATGACCCATGTCGCCGCCGCCATCCCCAACCTCGACCACTCCTGCGACACGCACTACCCGTGGAACTCCGCGGACGACGTGATCGTCCCCGGCGTGCTGGAGGTGCGCGACGGCGAGGTCAGGGTGCCCACCGGCCCGGGGCTGGGTGTCGAGCTCGACCACGACCAACTGGAGCGCCTGCACCGGAGGTACGTCGACTCCGGGATGCGCGGCCGGGACGACACCGGCTACATGCGGCGGTTCCAGCCGGAGTACGAGCTGAAGCTCCCCCGCTGGTGACACGGTGCGCCCCGCCCCTGGCGGGCGGGGCGCCCGCGCTCACCCCCTACGACTTGGGCACCTTCAGCCGGTCCCAGGTGACCTTGCCGGGGATGCCGTCGGCGTCCTTGCCGGAGAAGCCCTGCTTCTGCTGCCACAGCGCGTAGGACCGACGATCGGCCTCGCTCCAGTCGGGGCTGGGCCCCTCCTCGTAGCGGCTGCACCCCTCGGCGACCAGGCGACGGCCCATCGCCGTGATGATCGGGGAGCGCTGCCCGACGTGGAAGAACCCCACGCCGGGGAACGGCTCGTGGGACGGCTTGGGCGACGGCTTCGGGTCGGGGGCCGGCTCGGTGCTGCCCCCGACGCCCTTGAGCCGGTCGCGTATGCGCCCCCGCATCCCGTCCATGGTGAAGCCGCGCGGGTCGACCTTGCCCGGCTGCCACTCCTTGTGTCCGATGACGGAACGCTCGGACCAGCCGTGGTGGCGGCAGATCGCGGCGGACACCCGCTCGATGGCCTCCTTCTGCGCCTCGGGCCACGGGTCGCTGCCGTTGCCGAGGTTGATGCACTCGAAGCCGTAGAAGTGCCGGTTGCCGTCGGTGTCGGCCTCGTTGTCGGCGGGCAGCTTCGACTCGTTGATCACGGCGCGCAGGACGTCGCCGTCGCCGAGGCCGGCGTGATTGGCCCGGCCGTTGCCGACCAGATGGACATGGCCCTTCTTGTCGATGACGCCGTGGCACAGCGGGCCGGGGAGGTTGGCGTGGCCGTCGTAGCAGAGGTCCACGGAGGAGGCCGTGCCGGAGGTGACGGTGTGGTGGATCATCACTCCGTTCACCGGGCCCCAGGGGCCCTTGCTGTTGCGGTTGTGGGTGCGCCAGCTGCGGACCTCGTGGACGGTCACGCCCTCGGCCCTCAAGATCTCCACCAGCTTGGACGCGCTCAGGGGCTTGGCCATCAGTTGTCTCCTTCCACGGCGGCTTCCGCCTCCGCTGTGGTCTGCGACCGTCCCTGGGAAGGGTCGGCCTCGGCGGCCCGCTCCTCGCGGCGGGCCTGTTCCTCCGCGGCGAGCGTCGCCTCGTCCGCGGCCGGCATGTTGCTCGCCAGCGGTCCGAAGGCCAGGCGCAGGTCGACCGCGCTGCCCTCGCCCTTGATCAGGGCCAGCGGGGCGAAGTGCCGGGCGATGCCGGCGGGTGCCTGGAGCAGCGGACGGCGGGCCTGGTCGGTCGGCCATTCGACGCTGCCGGTGGCCGTGCGGGCCGGCACGATCCAGTGGTCGCCGGTGCGGTAGGCGCCGCCCCGGGCGAAGTGGACCTCGACGCCGTCCTCCAGGGGCAGCCACTCCCCCTCGGTGACGGGGACGGCCCCGCCCTTCAGCGCCGTGCTGCGGCCCTTGCGCTTCGGGCCGCCCGTGTGGTCCCAGCGGCGCAGGTACGGGTTCAGGTGCGCGAGCCGTCCGACACCCGGGGCGGGTTCGGCGGACAGGCGGACCCGGCGGCCGGGCAGGTCGAGTTCCTCGACGCGCAGCAGCGGCAGGGGCTCCAGACGGGAGGCGTAGGCGGTGTCCACGAACTCCACGTGGTCGCCGACGTCCAGGTCCAGCTTGCCGTCATGGCCGAGGGACGCCAACTGCACCCAGGTGCCGTCGAGTTCGTCGACGGAGAAGACGACGGAGCCGTTCTCCCGGGACCACTTGAACGTGGCGTCCTTCGCCTCGCCGCCCTCGTGGATCTCCACCCGGTACAGCTGGTTCTCCGGGCCTCGGTAGCGGGCGTCCGGCCTGACCAGGCACGGGTCGTCGTCCGCGTGGTCGGGGCGCTCGCTGCGGGCGGCGAGCCGGGCCGAAGGGGCCGCCCGGCGCTGCGCCCAGCGGGTGAAGGCGGCCCGCACGGTCTCCCTGGACGGGTCGGTCTCCTCGATCTCCAGCGCGGTGAGGGACAGCGCCAGCACCTGCCAGACGACCTTCACACGGGCGGCGGTGTCGGGCAGGGCCGCGCCCAGGGCGACCTCGCGCAGCGCCGGGTCCTCGGCGGCACTCACCGAGCGTTCCCACACCTGGAGGTAGGCGACGAACGGCGACTGGGCGGGTGACGGCAGCCGGTCGCCGGGCTTCTCCGGGTCGCGGAAGCCGTCGGGCTGGTCCCAGTAGGTCCAGTGCCCGGGCGGCTCCGGCGTGGACTCCTCGCTCTCCTCCTCGGTGACGGGCACTGCGGCCACCGGCCGGTCGGCGTCGCACAGGACGCCGTCGACGTAGTACCGGCCGCCGTGGATCAGAAGAGTGTCGATCTCGTGCTTGCCGCCCACGTACTCGATGCGGAAACCGGCGCCGTCGCGCGGTCCGCCGTGCGGTCCGATCAGGGCGGCGGCGAGAGTGCGGGCCTGGTGGAGCTGGATCGCGGTCTGCTCGTTGAGGTCGGCGTCGAGCTGGACGCGGCCCTGCTGGGCGACGACCGCGGAGTAGTGCCGCTCCGGGCGGAAGGTGGAGCGGGAGAGGTCTGCGTGCATGAAGGGTGTCCCCCTGGTTCGGAAGTGCGGGTTCACGAAGTCGGTGGCGAGTGCGCGCCGCGCGCCGTCGGCCGGTGTGCGCTGCACGCCGTCGGCCGGTGTGCGCCGCGCGCCGTCGGCCGGTGCGCGCTGCACGCCGTCGGCCGGTGCGCGCCGCGCGCCGTCGGCCGGTGTGCGCTGCACGCCGTCGGCCGGTGTGCGCCTCACGTCACGAAGAAGATCCCGGCGTCGGTGCCGGCCGGCGTGTACTCGGCGAGCCGGGCCCTGAGGCCGTCCTCGCGCTGCGGCCGGTACAGGTCGTGGAAGACGCCGAGTTCGGCGCCGTCGTCGGCGCCACGCCGGATCTCCTCGGGGCAGCGGTCCGCGAGCAGCCCGTACCAGGGCGTGCCGTAGCGCTGGGAGGTGAACAGCGGCCTGGTGTCCGGGCAGCGGTGGCGGCGCGGGGTGCGCGAACCGGTGGGGACGTAGGAGTACCGCAGGCAGCCGACGCCGCGCCGGGCCACGTGGAGCCGGCCGGTGAAGACGCTGTTCTCCGCGATCTCCACGGCGTGCGTGTGGATCTCGCCGATGACGGTGGTGCGGTGCAGGTGGAGCACGGCGTGGGCGTGGCGGCAGTCGGGGGCGGACAGGGCCTCGCGGTCGTCGGCGGTGGCGTCCAGGACGCTGTCGCGGATGTGGATGTCGAGGGGGTCCTCGCTCACCTCGTCGCCGATGACCTCGATGGTGCCGAGGATGCTGTGCTCGATCTGGAGGCAGGCGGTGGTGCGGTCCAGGACGATGCTCGGTTCCTCGGGCGAGTGCGGTGCGCACTCGGGCTCCAGCGACCAGCCGGGCACGAGCGTGCTGTGCCGTACGACGACGGCGCCCATGGCGCCGGTGACGTTGATGCCGCGCCCGGCGACGAGCAGTCCGTCGAGCACGATCCGGGGCCGCTCGTGCGGGGCGCAGTCGTCGGACACCGCACGGATGTTGAGGGCGTCGGGGCGGTTGCTGTACCAGTCGAGCAGCCGGATGGCCGGGCGGGTTCCCTCGGCCGCGCGCACCTCGAGCCGGTCGCCGGGGTCGAGGTCGAAGTCCAGCTGCTCCTGGTAGGCGCCGCTGTGGGTGATCTCGATGATGCCGGCGGGGCCGGTGCGGCCGGCCCGGCGGTCGTGCTGCCAGGCCCGGTAGGCGTCCATGATCTGCCGGTGGGGCTGCCCGGGCCCGACCCGGTACACCTCGGCGTCCGGCCGCGGCTCCCGGTCGCGCTCGTACTCGCCGCCGCCCAGGTCGGCGGCGAAGGCGTAGTGGTGGTCCACCCACACGCCCTGCCGGGGCGCCGACCGCGAGCCGAACGCGATCCGGCCCAGCTCCGGGTCGACGGCCACCTGCCCGCGCCGGGGCCGGTAGCGCCAGTCGGACAGGTCGGCGACCACGATGTCGGACGGCGGGACGGGGTTGTCCTCGCCGTCGCGCCGGATGACGAAGCTCTTGCCGGGGCCGTAGTAGTCGAGCAGCCGGTCGTGCAGGAGGCGGCGGGTGATGAACGCCGGGACGTTGTCGACGGTGGCGATGTGGGTCGGCGAAGGCTCCGGGAACGGCTTGGTGACCAGGGGGGTGTCGTTGCCGAGGATCGAGAAGGTGTACAGGTTGCGGGCCCGGTCGACGCAGTAGGCCGGGGTGCGGGTCAGGGCGTACGCCTTCAGCCGCCACACGAACAGGGCGACACCGGCCGGGCTCCAGCCGCCCTGACGGTGCCGGGAGTCGGCGCGGCGGACGTCGACCGTACGGGCCGTGTTCGCGAAGGGCCCGCCGCCGAGGGCGAGTTCGGCGCCGTCGCGCAGGTCGGTGAGGCGGCCGCGCTCGCCGCGGTGGGTGCCGGTGCCGTGCAGCTTCACGGGCTGCGTGTGGGCGATCTGCCGGGACAGTTCGACGGCCCGGGCCGGCCAGGCGGCGACCTGCTCGGACAGTTCCTCCAGCAGGTGCAGGGTGCCCTTGCGGCGGCGGCTCGCGACCGTGGCGGCCACGTCCCGGCGGGGGGCGACGGCCTCGGCGAGGGCGGCCCGGCCGCCGTCGTGCAGGCCGGTGGTGAGGACCCGTTCGTAGCCGGGCAGGGTGCGGTAGCCGACGAGATCGCCCAGGTACGGCAGCACCCAGGGTGCCGCCGTCTCCACGAACAGGTCCTCGTAGCCCTGCTGGACGCCGTCGCGGACGCGGTCGATCTGCTCGGCCATCACGGCGAGCAGCGCGCGCAGCGGCTCGCCCTCCTCGGCGTCGCGCAGCCGGTGCCGGCGGGGCAGCAGGTCGGCGAGACCGTCCGGCTCCCGGGGCGCCGCAGGGGCCGGGGTCTCCAACCGGTGGTCCGGGGACATCACTTGGCCTCCGTAAGGATCAGGGTGTCAGCGGCGCGGGGCGACAGCAGTGCGAGCTGGGCCGGGCGGATACCGCGGAAGACGAACACCGGCCGGCCCTTGGGCAGGCGCCGGGTGTCGGTGACGTCGGGGTTGAGACGCAGGAGTTCGGCGAGCGGGATCCCGTGCCGGGCGCAGATCTCCGACAGCGTCTCGCCGTCGTCGGCGCGGACCGTGTGGATCTTCTCGTCGTACGCCGCCGGGTGCGCCGGGACGGACGCCCGGGGCGGGCCGGGCCGGGTGAGCAGCGCGGTGAGTTCCTCCGCGGTGGCGGAGGCGGGGACGCCAGTGAAGACGTCGACGTCCACGTGGTCGACGCCGGGCACGGTGTGGGCGGTGGCCAGGACCTCGGAGAGGCGGGCGGGCCGGCCCAGCTCCCGGCCTTCGAAGCCGAGCCGGCGCAGCAGGGCCTGCCGCAGCCGGGGTTCGACGTACTGCCAGGCGTGGTCGGGGGCGACCTTCACCTTCGCGGCGATCAGCAGCAGGACCAGTTCCCGCCCGTCCACACGGACCGGGAGGCCGGGGTCGCCGTACTCGGCGAGGGCGCCGCGCAGGGCGGTGAGCGTGTTCGAGTCGGGGGCGATCGGCACGTCGTCCGTGCCGGCGACCGTCACGTGCAGCACGCGCCGCCGCCCGTCGAAGAGTTCGCGTGCGGCGGCCCGGCCGATGCCGGCGCGGGAGCGGGCGAAGTCCTCGTAGTCGGACTCGGACACCAGCCGGTCCAGGGCCGAGACGGCCAGCGGGACCGTACGGCGGGTCAGGCCCGGGCCGTCGGCGTCGGCACCGCCGGTGACCGGGCGCGGGTTGGTGACCGCCGTGACGCCGAGCGGCCGGGTGAGGGGCTGCGTGATCCGGTCCGCTGGCATGTTGGCGGCCTTGCCGGTGCCGAAGCGGTAGCGGGCGCGGATGTTCTCGTGCCCGGAGGGCAGCCGGGCGCCGTGCACGCCGTCGCCGAAGGTCACGGTCGTCCGGCCGTCGGCCGTGGAGCCGGTGATGTAGACCCGCTCGGCGGGCCCGCGTCCGGCGAGACTGTCGACCTCGTGCCACAACACCCCGTCCACCCGGATCTCCAGCACGGGGGTGGCGCCGAGGGGGTTGTCGTCGGAGAGCCAGGTCAGCGGGGACTGCCAGAGCGCGAAGGTCTGGTTGACGCGGTCCGAGTCACCGCTGCCGATGGCCTCCTCGCGGCTCTCGCCGTGGGTGGCCTCGACGACGTTGCCGAGCACGCGGACCGTCTCGCGGCGGTAGCGGTGGGCCAGGTCACCGGTGAGCACGAGCCGGGTGTGGACGTGGTCGCCAGGCAGCCGGGGGTCGACGGCCGGGTCGGCGGAGGCGATGGTCACGATCTCCGTGGCCTTGAGGCCGGCCACCCCCGGGATGTCGCTGCGCTCGCCCGCGACGACGAGCGTACGGCCGGGCCGCAGACCCTCGTACAGCTCGGCGAGTTCGATCTCGTTGCCGTGCACATCCTCGCCGAGGGGTTCGTCCGCGAGGCGCAGGGGCTCTCCCGCGGCGTGCACGGTGGTGTCGCGGATGTGCGACAGCAGGACGTCGAACTCGTCCAGCCAGGGGTCGGCGAGGGTGAGTTCGGTGCCGCGGCCGGTGATGCCGTAGTTGGTGTACGCGGCCGTGCGGGCGGCCACCACCCGGGTGGTGACGAACGCCAGCTTCGGGTCGCCGGGGACGCCCTGGTCGTCGCCCTTGGCGGGCCGTTGGACGGCCACCCAGCTGCCGACGGTGATGCCCTCGTGCACGGTGTCCAGCTGGAGGGTGCGGCGGTTGACCGGCTCCGGCTTGCTGGCGATGACGACCTCGACGCCCGGCTCGGCGCTGCCCACCGTGTACGTGAGGCTTACCTCGTACTCGCCGTGGGTGAACTGCTCCCGGGCCCCCGGCCGGAGGGCGATCTGCTGGGAGGTGCCGTTGTGCACGCCGACGTGGACCAGGCCCTCGTCGTCGGGCCGGGACACGAACAGCGTGCGCTCGGGCAGGCCGGCGGAGAGCCGGGCGGTGACGCCGGGTTCCTGGGAGTCGGCGGGCCGCCGATTGAGCCAGTTCAGGTCGCGGTCCTGGCCGGAGCGCACGGACAGCTCGATCAGGCCGGGCCCCAGCGTGAAGGTGACCGGCTGGGTGACGGGCAGGTTCTCGGCGCGCTGGTCGGAGCTGCTGCCCTCGACGTACTGGAACTCGGCCCGGACCGGTGTCCTGCCGGCCGTGTCGTACACGACCCGCATGGTCGCCAGCACCGCGCCGGTCAATGGCCAGTCGGCGGTGCGGATGACCCGGCCGCGATCGTCCTGGACCGGCTTGAGCGGTGCCGTGGCGCCGAAGGGGGCCGCGGTGACGCGCAGGGCGAGCAGCTCGCGCAGGAGCTGCGGGGCGCCGGGGGCGGCGGCCGTGCGCCAGGCCGGGTAGAGGCTGCCGAGGCCGGGGTCGAGGGCGGACAGGAGGCGTGCGGTGTCGGTGCCGGGAAGCTGACGACCGGTGGGACTCGCGGGGGCGGCGGGCGTGGTGCCGCGCAGGGCGGGAAGCAAGGCGCCCAGGGCTTTCAATGCGGCGGCCCGCGCATCGCCCTCCAGGGGCGCGGGGAACCGCGCGACCAGCCCCGACGGCGCCGCAGACGGCCCGGAACCCATCGAGGCACCCTCCTCAGCCGATTGTGCCGGCGCCAACTCCAGCGCGCGCTCCGCGAGTTCGGCAAGCACCGCTTCCAACTGCCCGAACCACGCCGCCACACCCTCATACGGAGCAGCCAGCACCTGCGCCTCACCGAGGCGGGCAAGAGGCTCGGCGAGTCGCGCCACGAGCCGCTCGGGCGTCTTGACCCCGTCCAGGTCATGACGGAGCGGTTCGAGGACCTGGTCCTCGAAGTCCTCGATCAGCCGGCTGACCGGGCGCGGGTTGGGAGCCTCCGGCGTGGGCGGCTCCTCCCCCGGCTCTCCCGGCTGAGCGGGCGCAGCCGTCCAGCGCCGTACCTCGTCGACGAGCTCCTTCAGGCTCGGCGGCGCCGACTTCGGCAGGGAGATCGCCGTGACGTCGTCGTCCCGGTCGACCCGCGTCTTCGCCACCGGCAGCAGCTTGCGGGCGCCGCCCGCGCCCTCACCGAAGACGAACAGCAACTGGTCGCCGGTCTGGAGGGAGAGCCCCGTGCCCTCGACGAACAGCTCGGAACGCTTGTCGAGGTCCTGCGGCGTGACGAGCGAGGGACGGCGGCGTCGGACCTTCAGCTCGTTGAAGTCCCAGCGGGCCGTCAGGTCCTGAGCGGTCTCGAAGGTGAGCGACGCCTCGTCGGCGGACGCGGGCACGCTGTGGCTGCGCGCACCGCGCGGGATCAGCACGTTCTGGGCCTCGGCGCGCGGATCGCGTTCGAGGGTGTACGCCAGGTGGGTGGCGGCGGCGACCCCGGGACGCGGGCGGTGTCCGACGAGCCGGCCGAGCAGCACCAGGGAGCGGTGTTCGTTGGCGGTGCGGATGTAGGCCTCGTCGGCGATCCGCTCGGAGTGGAAGGTGAGCAGGTCGCCGAGGACGGCCGTGGCGTCGAGCAGGCCGATCGCCGGGTCGTCCGGGGTGCGGACGGTGAGGTCGTCCAGCGCCGGGTGGGCGGGCGAGGCGAGCCGGTCGAGCAGGGCGGCCCGGAAGGAGCCGTACGCGCCGACGCGGTAGTCCAGAGCGGTGCGGCCGGGCGCGTTGTGCGGCGGGGCCGGAGCGAGACGCTCGTCGTGGCCGCCGCGGCAGGCGCCACCGCAACCGCACGCGTCGCTCGCGGTGACCGGGTGCGTGTCCGTCATCGGGGACCTCCGAGGGATATCGCCAGCAGGCCGTTCTCCGGCCGGTCCGGGTCGTTGTCGCAGGTGGCGATCTCCAGGGGGCCGAGCCGCAGCACGCCGTCCTCCCTCTCTCCTCGGTCTTGTTCGGACAGCCGCCGCAGCCTCGTGACCTCGACGCTCTCCACTCCGGGCACGGCCGCGGCGGCGGCGACCAGCCGGCTGAGCCGGACCGGTCCGCCGAAGGTCAGCGCGTCGGGGTGGAAGAAGCCGAGCCGCCCGCCCGGCAGCCGTCCGCTGCCCAGCACGCGGTACAGCTCGGCGAGGATCTGCCCGTACTGGTGGCCGGGTTCGGCGCACACGCGCAGGGCGATGTCGAGCGGCACCAGCCGGGCGGCCCCGACCACGAGGTCGTGGCCGATGCGCCGGTATGTCTCCAAGGCCTGCGCGACCGAGTCGAGCAGTTCGCCCGACGGGGCGGCGGTGCCGTACGCGTCGATCGCGACGTGTGCCTCCTGGACGCTGCCCGTCCAGCGGAGCTCGGCCGCCGCCCGCTGCACGCCCGGCAGGGCGCCCGCGAGGGCGGCGTAGTCCTCGGCGGTGACCGCGCGCAGCCGGGTACGGCGCAGGTCGAGCGGGGCCAACTGGCGTACCTGCTCGACGGTTTCGGGCTGCGTGCCCCCGGTGGCCGGCAGCGGGTTGCGCACGACGGCGACCGGCGCCTCGCACGCGCCCCGCACGACGAGGTGGTTGATGGCTTCGGCGCCGACGTTGCCGGCCGTGCCGCCGCCGAGCCGGTGGCGCGGTTCCAGTCGGGATCCGGGTGTGGGTCGCGCGCCGTGTCGGCCGTCGCCGAAGCGCAGGGCCAGACGGCCGTCGTCCTCCAGTTCGCCCACGAAGTGCCGGTCACGGGGGCCGCTGTCGAGCAGATCGCGGCGCGGCACCCAGGTCTCGTCCGTGCCGTGCAGGCGTACGGCGGGCAGTGCCCGGCGCGGGTCCTGGGCGAGGGCGGCGGTCGCGGGTCCGCGCAGCACCGTCTCCTCGGGGTGGAGCCCGGCCGCGTACGCCGGGCCCCAGGCGTGGGCGATCTCCCAGGCGGTGGGCCCGTCGAGCACGGTGCCCGCGCGGGCCCGGGCGGCCAGGACCTCGGCGCGGCGCACCTTGGTGGCGAGCAACTGGTCGCTGCGGTAGAGGAGTTCACGCAGGGCGCGGACCGGATGGGTGCGCAGTTCGAGGCGTTCCAGCACGTCCAGCCCGTAGACGACGGCGAGTTCGGCGATCTCCCGTTCGCCGAGGCCGTCCCGGTCGCGGGCGCTGCGCCACAGCTCGACCAGCCGCTGCCGGACCCGGCCCGGGATGGCCGCGATGCGGGCCGCCTGCCCGGCGGCGACGGTGCCGGGGTCGGGGTAGGGCACCGCCTGGGTGACGGGTGCGCGGCCGAGGACCGGGCGGAAGCGGGGCGCGATGCCCGGGTAGACCGACTGGGCGAGCAGGGTGCGCAGTGCGGCGGCCTGGGCGTACGCCGTGCCGGGCACGACCTGTTCGTGCCGCTGGCCGGCGCTCTCCAGGCCGAGACCCGCACGGTGGGTGGCGGCCTCGCCGACGACGTCGAAGAGCTCGCGGACGTCGTCCGGCACGAGGGCGCGGCCCGAGCCGGCCTGGTCCGTGAGGGCGTTGATCAGACGCGCGGGCGCGTTGCCCTCCTCGGTGTCGTGACAGCCGAAGGCGGGCCGGTCGCACACGGCGGCGATCGCGGGCGCGGGCGGCACGGTGACCGCCTCGGGGAGACCGGTCAGGGTGCGTCCGTGGTCGACGAGGACGACGTTGCCGCGGGCGAGGGTGACGTCCTCCACGGGCAGGCAGTCGCGGCCGGCGCGAGTGGTGAGGCAGAGGGGGAAGCGCAGCGCGTCCTCGGCGGCCCAGGTGACCTCCAGCACGGGCTGGTCCTCGATCCGGTCGAGGCCGGGTGTGACGGAGGTGAGGCGGACGGCCTGGCGGTGTGCGGGGTCGGCGTCGCCCGGGGTCCCGGTGCGCGGGCCCCTCACCTCCTCCAGGACCAGCACGTCACCCGGCCGCAGGGCCAGCCGGCGTTCCCGGCACGTCTCGGGGTCCGCCCACGCGTCCCGCAGGGTGGCGGCCGTGGCGCCGCGGGGCAGGGTGCACACCTCGCCGCCCCAGGTCCACAGCCGGATGGCGTTGTGCGCGACCCTCAGCTCCAGCGGGTCGGTGGCGACGACGGGTTCGAAGACCTCCACCGAGCCGCGCTCGTCGAGGTCCCCGAGGTCGGTTTCGTCGATCACGACGCCCGGCTCGGGGCGGTCGTGCGGGTCGAGGCTGCGCACGTCGACGGAGGCGAAGCGGAAGGTGCCCGGGGCGAGCACCTGGTTGTCCGCCGTCTGGACGGTGACGTACGCGCGGGCGTTGCAGCCGTCGTGCATCGCGTAGTCGATGAGCCGCACGTGGCGGCGCACGGAGACGCGGCGGCGGGCGGTGTCGAGGTAGGCCTCGGTGGCGACGGCGTCCTGCTGGTAGCTGATCTGGTCGCCGGTGTAGGCGAGCAGTTCGACGAGGGTCACGCCCAGGTCGGCGGGGTTGCGCTCGATCCAGTCGGGGGTGGTGAGCGCGAGCCGGTCCAGGAGGAGCTTGCGGATGGTGTCGTAGTCGCGGGCCGTGTAGTCGATGACGGGCGCGGCCGGGAAGGGCGGCTCCTCGCCCGGGGCGTCCTCGCAGTCGAAGGGGGTGGGGCAGTCGGACCGGAAGGTGAACGGGGCGCTGTGGTAACGCTGGTCGAAGCCGCGGTACGGCTCGGTGCCGGGCCGGCCGTACGGGTCGGTCTCGACGAGCGAGAGCCGGTAGCGGGAGGTGTCGCCGACGCGGTCGAGCGTGACGTAGAGCCGGTCGTCGAGCTCCGGGTCCTCCTCGCGTTCGACGCTGACGTCGACAACGGTGATGCCGGTGACGCGGCGGCCGCCGTCGATGCGGACGTTCTCGGGGCCGAGGCCGTGCGGGGCCTTGCCGAGGAAGGTGACGGTGAGCAGCAGCCCGCCGTCGTCGGCCTCGACGGTGTCGACGCCGTTCAGCCGGGCGGCCCTCACCTTGCCGCGGCGGGACGCGCTGGTGCCGGTGGTCATGCGGCGGCCCTCCCTTCGAAGACGTCGTCGCGCCGGGCGCCGGTGGCCCGGACGGCGTACGACAGGTACACGCGCACGGAGTGGTCCTCGCTGACGATGTCCAGGGCCGTCACCTCGATGAGGTCGCCGAGCCAGCGTTGCAACGCGGCCTGCACGGACAGTTCGAGCGTGCTGATCAGCTCGGGGCTGCTGGGGGCGAACACCAGGTCCAGCAGCCCGCAGCCGAAGTCGGGGCGCATCACGCGCTCGCCGGGGCTGGTGAACAGCAGCTGCTCGACCAGGTCGTGGACGTGCTCCCCGTGCCGGGCGTGCGCGGTGCGGCCGCGGCGGTCGGCGCGGAACGGGAACGCGATGTCGGAACGGGGCCTGACGGCCCGGCTGTCGGGGCTCATCGGACGGTGACCTTTCGCTGCGCGGCCTGGACGACGGGCGGTCCCTGCGGGACGAGGGCCGCGCTGAAGCACTGGGCCGCCGAGGTGTCGAGCAGCACGGGAACGCCGTCGGCGGTGATGCCGGTGCGGCCGGCGGTCCAGCGGACGGTGACGCACGGCGACGGCACCCGGTCGACGGTGTGCGGGCAGCCGGTCACCACATAACCGTGCGCGGCCGTGGCGACGGCGGCGCCCGCGACGCGCAGGCCCCCGGCGGGCGGTGTGGCGGCGGTGACGCGGCCGCCGTGCGGGCAGCCGATCACGGCGCCCGTGTCGAGCAGATTCCCGGACACGTTCTGTCTCCCCGTCTATCGCTTCGAGAGCACGGTCAACTGGCCCTCGTTGATGGTCACTTCGCGTCCACGCAGCACGATCTCGGCGCCCGCGCCGGTCGCGATGACCACGGCCTCCCTGGTGATACGGATGGAGGCGCCGCCCTGGGCCTGCAGGAGGATGCCCTGTTCGGTGCCGGGCGTGTCGTTCATGACGAGCTTGTGCGCCCCCGGCGTCTGCACCACGACCGGCTTGCTCGGCGAGCCGGCCTGGAGTTCGCGGCGCGCGTCGGGCGGCAGCTCGTCGGCGGCCCCGTACCAGCAGCCCGTCCACACCGGGAAGCTCGGATCGCCCTGCTCGAACTCCACCCACACGCCCGCGCCGGGCGGCGGCACCACGAACTGCCCCGACTGCGGCCCGGTGAACGGCAGGCAGGGCAGCGCCCAGGTGGACGGCTCGTCGCCGAGTACGTCCGGGACCTCGACGGTGACGCGGCCGATGCGCAGGGGGTCGTCGTTGTCGACGACCCGGCCGCGGAACTTGCCGAGGTAGCGATTGCTGGGTGCCGCCATGCTGAACTGCTCCTGTTTTCCGTTGGGTCGGCCGCTACGGCCGGACGTAGTCGCTGCGGGCTTCGAGGCCCTCCCGGGAGAGGGTGAAGTTCTGCTGGAACGAGCCCGGCCGCAGGTTGTGCGTGACGGACTTGACGTAGTAGTCGCCGTCGTAGGCGCGCCCGGCGCCCCGTACGCCGACGAGCTGGCGCGGCTGGAGGATGTAGCCGTGCCGGTTGACGTCGAGGGAGCCGGAGCCGGAGACGACATCGGCGGAGACGGCCGCGCGGGCGAGCAGCTCGGCCTCGGCCTGCTCGCGCTGCTGCTTGGCGGTGCCGGACAGCGTCCTGCGCTTCAGGGCCGGGGTGGGACGGCGGCCGAGGGGCGGACGCAGCGGGCTGATCGCCGGCTGCGGCAGCAGGGTGGACTGCCGGGTCCCCGGATCCTGCCAGCGGGCCTGGGGTTCCTCCCGGGCCGTCCCGTCGTAGGCGAACGTCATCTGGTCGACGGTGGAGTGGGCGTCCAGGTTGACGTTGAGCGCGTGCTGGCGGATGCCGAGCCGGACCTCGGGGCCCCAGCGTGCCGATGACCGGCCGGGGTCGGGGCCCGGCTCCAGGTAGAAGGTGTAGCCGTTGGCGCGGGCGAGCTCGGTGACGTACTGGAGGTCGGTGCCGGTCTGGTAGTGCACGCGCAGGTCCTGGTGCGGGGGCTGGGCGACCTTCTCGGTGTAGACGTCGGGCCGGATGCCGTAGTCGGAGTAGCGGCGCAGGATGGCGAGCACGCGCTCGGACGGCGGCAGGTTGGGGTAGCGGGCGGTGCGCTCCTCCAGGTCCATGAGAAGGGTGAGGTCCTCACCGGTGACCGTGAGGGTGGAGTGGCCGGGCCGGTTGCTGGCGCCGACCTCCTGCCGTACGACGAGCCCGTCGAAGAGCACGGCGGGCGTGCCCCGCACGGTGACGGTCACGATCAGCCGGGTCTTCGGGTCGAAGAACCCCTCGGGCAGCAGCCGGCGGCTGATGATGCCGTTCTTGGTGAGGTCGAAGGCGAGCTGGAAGCCACTGCGTTCGCCCGCGGTGGCGGTGATCTGGGCGGAGAGCAGGGCCTCGGTGACCTCGGCGGGCACGGGGCGGGCGAGCTTGGGCCCCATCAGGAGGGTGATGTGGACGGGGCCCTGCCCCACGGGCAGGTCAAACACGCCGGTCCCCCTGCGGGAAGCCGCCGGCGAGGGGGATGTCGATGACGCGCCCGGCCTCCTCGGTCAGCTCCCGCGGATCGAGTACGGGGTTGGCGTCGGCGATCTGCCACCACTGGCCCGGGTCGCCGAAGTACCGCTGGGCGAGCAGGTCGGGGCGTTCCCCGGCGCCGACGGCATGGGGTACGGCGTCCTGCCCGGTGTCGTCGAGCGGGGGCAGCAACCGGCGCTTGGTGTAGCGCACTTCGGTGCCGTCGGCCTGCCGGTGCACCCCGATCTCGGCGTCGTGGTAGCGGCTGGTGCGCGGGTAGGGGTGAGCGCCGGGTATGGCGTCCAGGGCGCTCTCGTACGGTTCGATGTCGGCCATGGTGTGGCTCAGCCCCTCCTGATCGATGCGCTCGCGCCCGCCGCCGTGCCGAGGCCGCCGCCGAGCCCCAGGGCGCCGAGGCTGCCGCCCCGGGCCGCGGCGGCCAGCCGCTCCTTCTGCGCGAGGTGTGCCATGTACAGATCGGCACCGCGGTGCCCGGCGGGCAGGTCGCTGACGGTGAGGATCTTCATCCCGATGCTGAGCGAGGCGCGGATCGGGTTGAGGTTCACGTCGAACGCGGACTCGTTGACCGAGAGCTCCGTCAGGCGCACGGGCATGACCCGCTTGCTGCCCCAGGTGAACAGCGTCAGCGGCATCTCGATCGGGCTGATCTCGATGGCGCCCTTCTGCGACAGCCTGCTCGCGGCGCGCAGTTGGGCGGTGGTCGGCTGCACGAGCATCTCCAGCGTGGCCAGCTGGGGATGGATCCCGTCGGGCGCGGCGATCTCGAACTGATCGGTCGCGTCGATCTCGGCGGTGAACTTCCAGTTCTCCTGCGCGGGGCCCTTCAGCCGCAGCGCCTCGTTGCGGTCTCCGCTGCCGGTGCCGCCGCCTCCCGCGTCCCCACTGTCACCGGCCGACTGGGGGCTGACACTTCGTTCGAGGGTGTCGGGGTTGAATTGCAGCACGATGATGCGCTGCGGGGTCCCGGTGTCGGGGTTGACGACGACGATGCCGGAGCGGATGGGTTTGGGGATGTCGGCGTAGCGGGTCATGTGCGGGCCTCCAGACGGGTGCGGAGGTCTGTGTAGTCGTGGTCGGGGAAGAGGCGGGGGAAGACGTCGAGCATTTCTCCCAGTTCGTCCCCGAGACCCACGAAGTCGTCGTCCGCGAAGGAGACGTCGCAGAACAGGAACTGCCAGCCGAACGTCCCTTTGGTGAGCGTGAGGGCGTCGAGATAGCGGCAGTGGTCGAGGGCCATCCGGAAGCCGCCCAGGTTGTAATGGAAGTCGTGGTACCAGATCTCCGGGGTGGGGGTTTCCGGGGTCAGGCGCAGCGCCGCGAAGGCGCCCGTCCCGCTCACCGGGTGATCGTCCAGCACCCTGAACTCCGCGTACCGCTGCCGTTCGTCCTGGGTCATCAGCTCGGTCGCCGTCGGCGGCGCCTCGGTGGCAACCACGGCCGGCAGGTGCACGATGCAGAACTCTCCGGAGAGGCCGTTCTCCGAATCCTCCATGCTCCAGCTGGCCGAGCACTGCTCGAAACGGACGAAGCAATCCTTGAGCGCGCTGTCCAGGGAGATACCCGTGGACGCCGTGATGGCGGCGAATGCCCCGTCGATGTCCTCACACGCGGGGTCGACGACACCGGGCAGGGCGTCGTACACCTCGAATGCGGATGCCTCTCGCAGTTCGCTCATCATCATCCGCAGTCGTCGTTCTGCGGGGTTCAGGTCGGTCATGGGCTAGCTCCGTTCGTCGGGCGCGGGCGGCGCCGTGGTCAGTAGGAGATCAGTCCTTCGATATGCCGTGCGCGGATCTCCGCCTTGACCGTGCTGAACTCGCCCTGCAACGGACTGCTGGTCGCCTTCAGGTGTTTCTCGAGCCGCGTGGTGAGATCGCCGACGTTTCGGAACCGCCTCTGGCGGGCCAGCTTCCTGATCTCCGCGGCCATCTTGGTCGATGCCTTGAAGTACTTCGAGAACATGCGGTCCTCTTCGCTCTGCCGGTTCACCTCGATGAACTTCGGCAACGGAATGTCCTCGGTGAAGTGGTGCTTGGGCGCCATGGTCGGCGGCCTTTCCTTCCACGTGTTCCCAGACTTGTAGTGGTAGTTCCACCTGGTCATGACGTTCTCCGGGAAGAACTCGTGCGGATTGCTGCGGAACTTGACCCGGACCGTGTACCAGATCGCCTTGCCCGCCGCCGACCTCGCCGTGTTCGCTTCGTCCTCGACGCCGTAGTGGAATCGCGTGTTGATGTCGCCCGGCGCCGGTACGAGGTTCGATCCGGATGCCAGACCGCCCAGCTTGAAGGGCAGGAGGTGCATCTTGACGAAATGGTTCGGGGCCTGGGAAAGGGCTTGGCTCCACCCGACGGGGTTGGGTGGCTTCTTGTTGTGCAAGCCTGCCGGTTGCCCCTTCGGAATGCCCTGTTGCAGGTAGTAGGCCTTGAAGTTCCGTGCCCGCACGTTGTCCACGAACGGCGGGAACACCGCGGGCGGGATGTCATTGTTGTTGCTGGTGTCGCGTTCTTCGAGGAGGCGGGCGAGTTTGACCATCGCCGCCTGGAGTCGCTTGTACTGCCAGGACCGGATGTTCGTGGGGATCGGACGGCTGCCGTAGTTGGCGGTCGTGTACCGGGGCGACATGCCGTTCTGCATTCCGTCGACGCTCTGAGCCAGTGCGTCCGCCTTGTTGAGGGCAGTCGTCTGGGCGTTCTTCTCGGTACCGGTGGGCATCGTCGCGATGTCCGACTGCCAGTCGGCGAAGAACGCGCTCATCGCCTGCTGCACACTGCGCACCACGAGGTCGGCGCTCTGCGTACGGCCGTTGAACAGCAGGGTGTGCCGCTCGCCGTCGGCCGTGCGGAAGCGCACCTGGGGCAGCGGCGGCGCCTGCTGTTGCCTGGTCTCCTCGCGCCGCCTGTCGTTGTCGCGGCGCCGCTTGCGGTCCCTGTCACGTGTGCGGTCCCGATCGTGCCGGCGCCGCCATCGGTCGCGCAGTCGGCGCAGCCGGTCGTTCAGCCGGTTGCCGAGCCGGCGGCGGGCCTTGCCGTAGAGCTTGCGCGCTGCCCGGCGGGCGCGGTTGACGGCCGCCTTGACCGTCTGGCGGGCGCGCCGGAGCGGGCTGCGGCGAGGCCGGTCACCGGGCTGACGGTCCCGGTCCCGGTCGAGCGAGCGGCGGTCGGGCGTGCTGTCGGTGTCCCGGCGGCGCTCGTCGGGGCGCCGCCTGTCCGCGGTGCGGCGGTCGTCGGGGCGCGTGTCGCGGGCGTCGCGGTCACGGCCGTCCCTCCGGTCGGCGCCGGGCCGGCGCCGGTCGCGGAGCGTGTCCCGGGCCGGGCCGTTGCGGTCGGCCTCGCGGCGGCGCTCGTCCTTGTCGTCGTCGCGCAGCCTGCGCTCGGCGTCCCGTGCCCGGCGCCTGGCCGCGTTCACCTCGCGGCCCTCCGCGCGGCGTTCGTCGTCGTCCCGGCGCTTCTTCGGGCGGGTGGCGTGCGAGGGGCGCGGCTTCTTGTCCGGGGAGGAGCGCTTGCCGGGGCGGGGCTTGGGTGAGGGCCGGGAGGTCTTGTCGGGCGAGGGCTTGCGCGGGGCGGCGCGGTCGGCCGGCTTGTCCGTGTCGGTGTCGTCGTCCTTGGGCCTGTCGTGCTTCGGCTTGTCGTCGTCGGGCTTGCCCGGTGCCTCCGGGCGGTCCGGTCCGGGCTTGTCCTTCTTCGTGCGGAGCTTCTTCAGCATGTCGCCGAGCCGGTCGGCGACCTTGCCCATGAAACGGCCCACTCCCTCGACCAGGAACGTGTAGACCAGCTCGAGCAGGGCGACGACACCGGCGGCGACCGCCTTCGCGAACGGCAGCGCACCGTTGCCGCTCTTGACGGACTTGAGGAAGTCCATGAACAGGCCAAACGCGGCGAGGATCTCGCTCAGCGCACCCCAAGCGGTCTGGAGGGCGTCGATGACGGCCATCACCCAGCCGGCGCCGGGGATGAGCTTGGCGACGACCTTCTCGACGACCATCACGCCGATGATGACCGGGAGTTGGGGCAGCGCCTCGTCCCACGCCATCTGCGCCATCTGCTCGACGGAGACGCCCCCGGAGATCAGCTCCTGGAAGTCCTCCAGGGGGATGCCGATGATCTCCTGGACCTTCTGGTTGAACCAGGCCCGGACGGCGGTCTTGACCTCCTCGAAGAGGTGCTCCTTCGCACCCGTCTCCGCGGCGGCACCGGCCTTGCTGATCCAGTCGCCCGGGTCGGAGACGATGTCGTTGAAGATGGCCGCCCACTCGCCGAGCGCGGCGACGGCCGCGGCGCCGAACTCCAGCGCGCCGACGGTGACCGTCTCGGCGATGTCGACCGCCGCCAGCAGGCCGCCCTCCAGCGCGTCGAGCCCGGCCAGCAACGCCCCGCAGAGGCCGTCGAGGAGCTTGCCCGCGACCTCCTTCAGCGCGTCCGCGGCCTCGTTGACCTTCTGCACGGCCCAGTCGCGGGCGCCGTCGATGGTGTTGCGCCACTTGTCGCGCATCGCCGGGTAGTCGGCGAGGAGTTCGTCACCGAGGGCGATCAGCGCGTCGGCGAAGGTGTTGATCTGGTCGATGACCCAGTTGCGGGCGTCGTCGATGAGCTTGAAGACCTGCTGCTTGAACTTGTCGATGAGGTCGGTGACGACCTGGCGGGCCTTCTCGAAGACGCTCTTGATGGCGTTCTTGAGGGTCTCGAAGAACTCCTTCAGCTTCTCGATGGCCTCTTCGAGCCAGTTGTCGGCGTCGTCCTTGCCGTCCTCCTGCTTCTTCTCCGCCTCCTTCTCGGCGCCCGTCTGCTCGTCGTCGATCTTCTTGTTGTCGTCCTCGGTCCGCTTGTCGACGTCCTTGTCGGTGTCCTCCTCCTTCTTCTTGATGTCGTCGCGGACCTTGTCGTACTTCTTGCCCTTCTTGCCGTCGATCTCCGAGACCTTGTCGTCCTGTTCCTTGCGCCACCGGTCCCGGGAGTCGGCGATGTCGGAGCGGCCCTTGTCGCGGGTGTCCGACTGCTTCTTGCCGCTGGCGGAGACCTCCCTCTGGAGGTCCTGGTCGTGCTGCTTGCGGTCGTCCGCCGCCTTCTTGTCCTTGGCCTGGCGCTCCTGCCCCATCCTCTGGCGGCCCTGGGAGAAACCCGCCTGGATCTGCGGGCCCCGGTCGTGCTCGGCGACCGCGGAGGCCGACTCGATCGGCACACCGCCGCCGGACACCGACCGCGCACCGCCGCCCTTCGCGCTCTTCTTCCCGCCGGCCACCTTGCCGGTCAGGGTCTCCTTGGGCACGTCGGGGTAGATCTGGTCCTCGCCCATGGGGCGGGCCGCGTCGTCACGTCCCGACTGGTGCAGCTCGTTCTTCCGCTCGTCGAGCTTGCGGCCCTGCTCGTCGGTGCGCTGCGGGTCGGAGTCGTTCTCCAGCGGAAGCCGCGGGGCGTCGCCCACGCGTGCGTTCCGCAGGCCCTCGTCCTTGGTCGGCAGGCCCAGGATGGAGTCGATCAGATCGTCGAGCGGCAGGATCTCCTTCAGGAGCTTGCCGAACAGCTGAGCGCCGATGGTGACGGCGATGTCCCACCAGCTCGGTTCCGGTACGTTCGCGCCCGGAACCTCGCCCTGCGGCTTCTGCTCGCCCTTGATCTCGGGCGTCTTGCCCTGGGCCGCGTCCGTACGGGCGACCTTGGCGTTCGTGTACGTGCCCGGGGCCGCCGCCCGCGGGCCGCCGGGGACCGTGCGCGGGGAGCCGGAGGGCCGCTGCATCCTCGGCGGCGCCTTGCGCAGGGTGGTGCGTTCCTTGTCGACCGAGCGGCCGACCGCGCTGCCGACGCCCTTGAGGGTTTCCAGGGCCTGGTGCGGCTTCAGCCCGGCGGCCGTCGACAGGCCGGACTCGGGGGTGGCGTTGGAGACGTCCGGGGGCGGGGTCTCCTTCTTGGCCCCGGCCTTGGAGCCGCCGGACGCGGCGGGGCGGCCTCCGCCACCGGCCCGGCCGCCGGAGCGAACGGCTGCGGACGCCGGGGACTTGCGGCCGCCGCCTCCACCTCCACCACCGCCGCCACGGCGCGACGCGGTCTTCGCGGCCTTTCGTGCCGCCTGGCGCTTGCTGCCGGCCGGGCGGGAGCGCGAGCCCGTGGCACCGCCGGAGCCCGGGGACTCCGCGCTCCGGGAGGTGTTGGTCTTCGCCTCCGGGCCCGCGGCCATGGGTGAAGGCCCGTTGCCCGGTGCCAGTTTCGGCGCGCTCGCTGGTCCCGGCGTGGAGACCTTGTCCGGGCCGCTCGCCGTGCCGGGAGTGGTGGCCGGGCCCTTGCCTTCGGTGGTCTCCTGACCACCGGCGGTCGGGTCAGGTGCGGGAGACGTGTTCCCCTGGTCACCGGCGGTGTCGCGTGGGCCGGTCGACGCGCCGTCGGGCTTGTCGGCCTGCACGTCCTTGCCCCTGCCCTTGTCCGCTCCGGAGTCCCCCTCCTTGCCGCCACTGCGTTCGGGAGCTCCGGCTTCCGGTTTCCGGGCGGCACTCTGGCTCTGGCTCACGCCGTCCGTCCCGGCCCCGGTGCCCGACGGTGAACCGGCGCTCTGCGTACGGGCGTCCTCGTTCGCCTTGGCCAGCCGGTCGGGTGCGGCCGCCTCACCGGACTGCGGCGCCTCGCCCGACGTGGCGCCGTCGGCGGCCCGGGCCTCCTCGTCGCGCCGTCGGGCGTCGGCGTCCTGGGCGCGGTCCTCCGCCTGCTGCCGGTCCCGGTCGCCACCGGCCGCGGCAACGGCACGGGCGGCCCCGGTGTCCGCCCCCGCCGCTTCGGTGGGCCCGTCGGCCTCGGGCCGCTGTCCCGAGCCCGGTCCGAAGGTGACGGCGTCCGAAACCTCGTCACCCGCCGTCGTCTCCTCGGCGGACGACGGAGCGTCCTGACCGGTCCCGGGCCGTTCGTCCTGCCGCGCACCGTCCGACACCGAGGCGACGTCCGTGGAGGGAAGCGGGGGCCGGGGAGCCGTGCCCTTCTGCCGTTCCTCGACGAGGCTCGCGTTCCTGGCCGCGTCGGTGTGCCCGAGGAGGTCGGCTTCCGATGGGGGTGCCTCCTCGGAAGCCGGCGCCTCGTCCGTCCGAGCGGGCTCATCAACCTCGTCCTGCTCGGACTCAGGTTCGAGTCCCAACGGCTCGTCGTCGGCGTCCTGTTCGTTGTCCGGGTCGCCCACCGCACGGGCCGGTCCGGTGCCTCCGCCGGTCCGGGACCTCTCGCCGGGCTCTGCTCCGCTGCGGTCGACAGTGCCCGGGGCGGGGGCCCGGCGGCGGGTCGCCTCGGCCGGGGCCTCGTCCTCGCGCCGTTCCTGTTCGCCGGCCTGCTTCTCGGGCTCCTGGGCCGCCTCGTCCTCGGGGCCGCCCTGGTCCTCCTCGGTGTCACGCTCGTCCTGCTTGTCCTGGTCCTGCTGGTCGCGTTCGGTGTCCGAGGTGTCCTTGCGTTCGTCGGCGGCGTCCTCCTCGGCGTCCCGGCCGGAGGCGTCCTTGTCGTCCTGCTGCTCCTGCGAGCGCTCCTGCTCCTCCTCGGAGCCCTTCTGCTGCCGCCCGGCCGCGCCGGCGCCGCCCTGGGCGTTCTCCCGGTCGGCCTCTGCGGAGGCGGACTCGCCGTCCTGGCTCCCGGCCTCCTCTTCCAGGTCGCCGCCGGGCGTGGGCCGGCCGTCCTGCTGTTTCCCGCCGGGCTCGCCGGGCTGGTTCGGCCGTGCGTCCTGTCCGGGGGCGGGCTCGGTCCCGGAGTCCTCGCGAGCGCGCTCCGCCTCGATCTCCTCCGTCGCGCCCGGCAGCGCGTGGGGAGCCGCCGCGGCGTCCAGCGGCAGCGGTCCCGCGTCCTGGGTCTCCTCCACGCTCTCCAGCAGCCGGTCCACGACCGGTGCGGGCAGCCGCAGTTCCAGCCGGTCCAGGACGCTGTCCTGCACCTCGGGCGCCATGCGGGCGAGTTGGACGCGCACGCGGCCCGACCGGTCCTCCGGGTCGCCGCGCAGGGAACGCAGCAGGCCGCCCGCGATGCGGTCGACGAGCGTCGCCGGGTCCAGCTGCTCCATGCGGCGGCGGTCGGCGTCGACGGTCGCGTAGCGGAGCCAGCCGGGGGTGGCCTGCCCCTCTTCGACGTCCGGAGCCGCTTCGGCCGCGCCGGGACCCGGGTCGCGCACCAGGTCCTGCGCCGTCGCCTCCGCCTCCCGCTCGATGGCCTGCTGCGGCAGGCTCACCGCGCCCAGTTCCCGTCCGGCCCGCAACGCACCGAGGCCGTGCGGGTTCTGGACCGTGTGCAGGAGCTCGTGGGCGAGCAGCCGGCGGCCCTCGTCCGTGCCGGGCCGGTACGCCCCCTCGCGGAAGAGGATGTCCTGGCCGACGGCGACCGCGTCCGCTCCGAGCAGCTCGGCCAGCCGGCCGGCGTCCGGGCCGGTGTGCAGGCGTACGCGGCTCAGGTCGTGCCCGAGGCGCTCCTCCAGCTCCCGCCGTACGCCCGGGTCGAGCGGCTGGCCCGCGCCGCTGACGATGTCCCTGGGCTCGGGAGCGCGGGCCCTGGCCGCCCCCTCCTTGCGCTTGCGGCGGCGCTGCTCGGCGGACTGCTCCGAACGACCGTCTTGCGTACGCGAGTTGCTCACGAGGTCACCTCCCCGCGGCCACTGAGGCCCTCGTGCACGGCACGCGCCAGTTCCTGGCCGAGCCGGCGCGCGGACAGCCCGGCGGGCAGCGGCGGCAGTCCGGACAGGACGTCGGCCGTCCACGGTCCGTCGGCGGGCACGCCGCGCTCGCGGACGAGTCGGGTCAGCTCGTGTTCGAAGGCGGCCGCCACCCGGTCGGGGTCGGCGCGGAAGCCGTCGAGGACCAGTTCGCCTATGTCCACGCGGATCTCGCGCGGAGCCCGGGCCGGGCCCCCCGCGGCCGGGCCGCTCTGTGTCACACCCATCCGCGGACCTCCGTCGGCGTCAAGGAGCGTTCCAGCTTGAGGTATTCGGTGCGGGCGGCGGCGAGCATGTGCCGCATCCGCAACGCCTCGCCCTCCTCGGCGGCGAGGAACGCCCCGGACAGGGCGATGTTGCGGATCGAGCCGCCCGCCACTGTCAGCCGCGCGAGCAGTAGCGGGTCGATGTCCTTCACCGGCGCCTGCGGCGGCAGTACGCGACGCCAGATCTCGGCGCGCTCGTGCTCGGCCGGGAAGGGGAAGTCGACGACGAAGCGGATGCGCCGCAGGAAGGCGTTGTCCAGGGCCTTCTTCATGTTGGTGGTGAGGATGGCGAGGCCGCGATAGGCCTCCATCCGCATGAGCAGGTAGCTGACCTCGAGGTTGGCGTACCGGTCGTGGCTGTCCTTGACCTCGCTGCGCTTGCCGAACAGGGCGTCGGCCTCGTCGAACAGGAGGAGGGCACCGCCGCGTTCGGCGGCGTCGAAGACCCGGCGAAGGTTCTTCTCGGTCTCGCCGATGTACTTGCTGACGACCTGGGAGAGGTCGACGACGAACAGGTCGAGACCCAGTTCCTTCGCCATCACCTCGGCGGCCAGGGTCTTGCCGGTGCCGGAGCCGCCCGCGAAGAGCGCGGTGACGCCGAGGCCCCGGCGCAGGGTCGCGCCGAAGCCCCACTCCTGGTGCACCACCGACCTCTGCCGTACATGGGCGACGATCTCGCGCAGCACCCCCGTCTGCCGCTCGTGCAGCACGAGGTCCTTCCAGCCGGCCTGCGGTTCGATGCGCCGGCCGAGTTCGTCCATTCCGATGCGGGCCTCGTCCATCCCGGCCCGCCAGGCGAGACCGGCGGCGTCGAGCTGCTCCTCGTGGGGCAGTTCACGCCGTACGGTCGCGGCGGCGGACCGCACGACGTGCGGCGGCAGCTGAAACTGGGCGATCAGCGACCGCAGTTCGCCCTCCCCCAGGCCGGCGACGTCGCTGAACGCATCGCTCCACAGCGCCAGTTGCTCCTCGTCGCCGAGGCTCGGCACGGTCACCCGGGTGCCGTGCGGACGGTCCGTGCGGCGCGGGTCGGCGCTCGAGACGACGACCGGCACGGCGGCCCCGGCCAGGAACGCCTCGGCGGCCGCCTGCTGCTCCCGGTCGGGCTCGCCGAACTCCACGAGCAGGGCGGCGGGCAGCAGGATCGCCTCGCGCTGCCACAGCCGGGCGAACCGGTCGCGCTCGGCGGGGTCGACGGGGATGTCCTCGGCGCTCACCGTGTACAGCCCGAGCCCGGCGCGGGCGGCGGCCGCGGCGGCGATGTCGGCGCGACTGCGCAGATCGCCGCCGACGAGTTCGACGAGCAGCGGCGCGTCGGGGCGGGCACCGTCCGTCCAGCCGCCCGCGACCCGGCTCGCGGCCAGGTCGTACGACGACGGCAGCCGGTCCGGCACGGGAGTGCGGAGCGCCTGGCCGTGCAGCCTGGCGTCCAGGTAGGGCGAGCCCAGGAGGAAGTGCAGGATGCGTTCGTCGAGCCGCAGCCGGGTGGTCGTCAGCCGTGACGCGTCGTCCGGTTCCAGGATCCGCCAGCGCCGCAGCGGCGACACGGGCGGCAGGGCGCTCCAGTGCGGCTCGTCCAGGGCGGCCAGGGCGAGGGAGAACGTCGGGTGGGCCCGCTCCGGGTCGCCGCAGGCGGCGGCGCAGCGCGCGGCGGCGGTGGGCTCCAGCTCCTGCGCGGCCGTGAGCAGGACGAGGTCCCGCTCGAACGCGGTGAGCCCGAAGCAGGCGACCAGGGCGTCGAGGGGGGCGGTGCCGGGGCCGTCGGTGGACTCGGGCACGGGGACCGGCGCCTGGTGTTCCTCGCCCTTCGTGCCGCGCAGCGCGTGAGCGTCGACGCGGGCCAGGACACGCCGGATCTCCGCCGTGAGCGTGGTGCCCTCGCCCAGGGCGGCTGCGACCCCGCTCTCCGCCGCGGCCGTCGTGTGCGGTCCCATGTCCTCACCTGCCCCCGTCGTCCCCATGTGCCTCAGTTCTCCGTGCCCTCACTGCCGTCCGCGTGCGCTGCCCCGTCCCCGTCCTTGTTCCTCGAAGCCGGTGGCGTCCGCGCGGACTTGGCGGCCGTCTTCTTCGCGCTCCTGGCCGGCTGTGCCGCCTTACGGCTCCGAGCCGTCTTCGCGGGCGCCTTCGCCTCGGTCCTGGCCGTCGCCTTCGTGGGCGGGTCGGCGGGCTGGTCGGCCTCTCTCGAGGGTGACGGGGCCGGCTCTTCCCGGACCGGGCCCGGCGACGGCACCGGGCCGTGCGACGGCGCTCCCGGCGCCCCGAACGGCAGCACCCGTACCTCCGGCCGTTCCACCAACTTCGCCGGCACCGGCGTCTCGCGCCCGTCGATGAGGACCAGCGCGGCCTGGTAGACGACCGACAGCGCGTACGGCGTCTGGTGCAGCATCCCCCACAGCTTGGACGTCTCGTCGATGTCCATCGCCGTCGGAGTGAACCGCACCCGCTGCACCGCCTCGGCCAGGTCGCTGCCGTTCAAGTGGGGCCGCTGACCAGCGAGTTCGATGATGTCCCGGGGCAGCACGGGTATCTCGTGCAGGGTGCGCACCACCGAGCCGATCAGCCGCTGTCCGACCAGCTCGGCCTCCTCGCCGTACGCGCTGATCAGGTAGTGCAGGTCGAGCGCGGCGGCGGGCCTGCGGACCAGGGTGCCGTCGGACGCCCGGGTCGGCAGGTCGTTGTTGCGCTGCGAGGTGTTGGGCGTGACCTGGTAGAGGAACACGGTGATGGTCGGTTCGAGCGGCGGGTCCACCGGCGGCCTGCGCGGCTCGACCTTGACCGCGATGTCGATGTCCGGCGGCAGGTTGGCCTCGATCAGCAGGGCGAGGGCCTGGGTGACGTGGGCGAGGGCAAGTGCGTTGCTCATGGTGTCAGTTCCTCGGTCCCTCTCCTCGTCGTCCCGCTTCTCGCAGCCGACCCGCCTGCTTCTCGTCGTCTCGCGTCTCGTCGTACGTCCGCCTGCCGGTGCCCGCTCACTCGCGCCCCCCGGCCAGGTAGTCCGCCAGGCTGACGGTGGCCCCCGGCCGCTCCGCCCGCCGGGGCCGGGGCGTGCCGCCGCCCTGGGGCGCGCCGCCCGCGGTCACCTCCAGCCGTCCGATCTGCACCTGCACGACCCGCTCGGCCGGTCGCCCCGGGCGCCGGGCCGCGACCTGCCGGACGGCGTCCCGGGCGGCCGCCGTGTCCGCCACGCTGGGGAGCAGCGGGGCGGACACGGCGGGGGGAACGACGTCCGCACCAGGGGGGGTTGGTGCGGACGCCGCGCTCATGGGGGCCGCCCCCTCCGGACGGCCTCGGACAGCCGCGCGGCGCGCGGTGTCGGGGACCGGCCGCGGGGCGGGGCGGACCGGTGCGGCGGGACGCAGCAGCGGCTCCCCGGCCTCGTCCCTCCGGGCCGTACGAGTCGCGGGCTCGGCGGGCGCAGGGGCCTGCTCGGTCCGTACGACCGTCCGCTCACGTTCCGTACGGACGACCTCGCGGGCCGCCGGGCGTGCCGGGTCCGGCCGGGCTCCCGGCACCGGGGCGGCGACGGGCCACAGCGGCTCGGCGTCGTCCGGGCCCGGTGCGGCGGCCCGGACCGCCTCGGTCCGTTCGAACGGCCCGGCCAGCCGCGGCCGTACCCGCACCACGCCGGGGCGCTGCGCGGCGGGCGCCGCGTGCCGGGCGAGCAGCCGGTCGAGGAAGTCGGGCTCCGGCCGCCCTCGCGAGGTGGACTCAGACATCCGCACACAGCTCCAGGTAGTAGCGGCGCCGCAGCGGGCTGAGCGCCAGGATCTCCGGCTCGCTCCAGCCGTACGCGGTGGCGAGCAGATGGACGTCGAGCAGGAGGTCCCGGGCCCAGGCGTCCAGTTCGGTCCACAGGTAGGAGGCGATGTCCAGCTCGGCACGGGTGCCCTCCCCGCATTCGGGGCAGGCGATGGTGAGCGTGACGTCGCCGCCCGGGTCGGCCGCCTGGGCCGCCTGGGCGATCCGGCGCTGCACGGCGGCGGGCAGCGCGTCCGCGGACACGGACCGCCCGTCGCGTACGGCGTCGGTCACGCACCGCGCCAGCAGGGCCCGGCGCGGGTCGGCCGCACCGGCCGCCGCCGTCAGGTCGGCGACGCCGGGCACCCGGAACTCGACCTCCCAGCCGTCCTCGGCGATCCGCACCAGCGGTTCACCCCGGTCGGCCAGGGTCCGGGCGAACTCCCCGGCGTCCAGCTCGAACTCCATGTCCGCGCCGCACGCCCCGCACTCCAGGCGCACCTGCATCCGCTCGCCGAACAGGGCCCGGCGCAGGGCGAACAGATCCGCCTCGCGCTCCCCGACCGGCAGCTCCAGCAGAGTCCGCTGGTCACCGCCCAGGTCGGGCCGCGCGGCCCGGTGCAGGAGCAGAGCGCGCCCGGCCGGCCCCTGGGCCAACCCGCTCTCCCAGGTGGCCAGGACGTCGGCCGCCCGCGTGATGGCCATGCCTCCCCCAGTACCCGTGTCTCAGCAGTTTCGGGTGCGCCCCCGAAGGGGTGCGGGGAACCGCGCGACCAGCCCCCACGAACCCGCGGACGAACGACAGCCCATCCCCCCGCGGCCCTCAGCGGAGCGCTACGCCGGGTTCAGGAACGAGGGTTCCTCCGGCTCCGGCACCTCGTAGTCCCGCTCCCAGCCCTCGCACTCGAGCTTCAGGGACTGGATGGCCACCGCGTTGGCGTTGGCGTCCAGTTCGCCGAGGACCTGGTACTCGCTGGGCCAGGTCCGGTACAGCTTGTGGGAGACGGCGACCTGCCCGGCCTCGTTGAGCACCTGGATCACGATGTCCTTGCGGAAGTCCGCGAGGGACACCTCGGAGCCGAGGCCCGCGCCGACCTGCCAGACCTTGTTGGCCCAGCGGTCGAACTCGGGGTCGTGGGTGACGCCGCGCTCCAGGGTGATGCCCTCGAACTCGGAGCGGCCCGGCGACTTGCGCGGGGAGGAGGGGTCGCCTCCGTGCCGGTGCTTGACGACCTCGGTGGTCCGCTTCAGCGGACTGATCTTGCTGATGCCGGCGACCGTCCGACCGTCCCACAGGACCAGGAACTTGAAGTTCTTGTACGGGTCGAAGCGATGGGCGTTGACCGTGAACTCTGCCATCGAAAATGTCCTCAGGGGTTCCTTGGATCGGTTCCTTCGAGCGTTCCCTAGAGCGCGAACTGCCCGGACGTCTGCTGGATCTTGACGACCACGAACTCGGCCGGGCGGACCGGCGCGATGCCGACCAGGACGTTGACGATGCCGCTCTCGATGTCCTCGGTGGTCGTGGTGTCGCTGTCGCACTTGACGAAGTAGGCCTCGCGGGGCGTGCCGCCCTTGAAGGCGCCCTGGCGGAACAGCGTGTGCAGGTAGGAGGAGGCGGCGAGCCTGATCTGCTGCCACAGGTTCTCGTCGTTGGGCTCGAACACCACCCACTGCAGACCCCGCTGGAGGCTCTCCTCGACGTGCAGCGCGAGCCGCCGGACGGGCACGTACTTCCACTCGCTGTCGAGGGCGTCGGAGCCCTCCAGGGTGCGGGCGCCCCAGACCACGGGGCCGGTCACCGGGAGCGTGCGCAGGCAGTTGACGCCCAGCGGGTTGAGCAGGCCGGTCTCGCGGTCGGTCAGGTCGACCGCGAGCGAGTGCACGCCGGCGAGCCGGGCCTCGGTGCCGGCCGGGGCCTTCCACACGCCGCGCTCGGAGTCGGTACGGGCGATGACGCCCGCGACGGCGCCGGACGGCGGGAAGGAGCGCAGCCGGCCCGTGAGCGGGTCGGTGAGCTGGAGGTGCGGGAAGTACAGGCCGGCGTGGTTGCCGCGCACGGCGTCGAAGGCGGCGAGCCCGGCGCGGGCGGTGTCGACGCTGACCCAGGTGCCGGGCGCGTCGACGAGGAGGAAGATCCGCCGCTCCTGGCACAGGCGCTGGGCGGCGGAGACCACGGTGAGGGTGTCCTCGATCTTCTCGTACGCCGCGAGTTCGGGCAGCGCGAGCAGGTTGACGTCGGCGACGCCGCGCAGCGCCTGGATGCCGGACTTGTCGGCCTCGGAACCGATGAGGTCACGCGGCCCGGGCGCCTCTCCGTCCTCGCCGCCCTTCAGCGGGAAGACGGGCGGGTTGACCGAGGCCTCCAGGCCCAGGTCGTTGGCGCACTCGCCGAGGAAGCGGACGACGTCGTCGGGGTCGGTGGAGCCCGCGACGACCTGGACGCGGCGGCCGAAGGCGGTGACCTCGGCGCCGGCGAAAGCGTGCTTGCCGGGCGCGTCGGGCAGAGCGCGCAGCTTGCGCTCCAGCAGCAGCGCCAGCTCGGCGACGGAGGACGGGGACTCGCCGTCGCAGTCGGGGTCGTAGAGGGTGAACTCCCGCTCGACGTCGCCGATCTTGACGGTGAGATCGACGGCGAGGTCGGGCAGTTCGTGCCCGAACGGCTTGGAGACGGTGCCGGACGGATCGGGCCGGCCCTCGCCGACGACCTCGACACGGATCAGCCGGGAGCCGGCATTGACGACGGTCTGCACGAACCGGCCGCCGGCCGGGTCGGTCGACAGGCCGGTGAAGCTCTCGCGGGCCTCGCCCTTGGCGTCGAACACGCGCAGGTTGAAGGTCTCGTCGGGGCAGGGCGTGTCGTGGTCGACGGCGACCCGCAGCCCGTTGCCCCACACGCCGGGCTCCTTGGCGTGCACCGCGAGGACGTCGCACTCGCTGTGGCCCTCGGTGGACTCCAGCGTGACGCGGGCGGCCTGACCGCTGCCGGCCCTGGCGACCCGGACGATCACGGCGACGGTGCCGCCGTTGCCGAAGAACTGGTGAACGGCGTAGCCGACGGCGCTCTGGGCGCTCAGTCCCCCGAAGCGGCGCTCGAACTCCGTGAAGCTGGTGACGCGCACCGGCTCGTTCAGCGGACCGCGGCGAGTGTGGCCCACGAAGGCGGTCACCGACGTGGTCAGGGTCGAGATGGTGCGGGTGCTGCTGGGAAGCTCTTCGACGTAGACACCGGGATACGTCGGCTTGGCGGCGCTCACCGCGCTCATCGGCATTCCCCCTCCTATCCCTGTCTCGGGCACCCGATGAAGGCACCAAGAGGCGGTGAGGGAGGGACGTGACAGCCGTGCGCGAAGACTCCGCCCGACCGGTCGGCGGCGGGCACGCGCACCTCATCAGTTCCCCCGTCGTACCCGTGCGGTTCGGTTCGCACAGGTCAAGCAGCGCGCTTGTGACCCCTGATGCTCAAGTGCTCAACCCACCTTCTTGCGTGCGGAGTTGACCGAACAAGACGGGTTCTGGCCAGCACGGAGGGAGGTTTCGTGAAGGCAAAAGTTCCCGGATCCGCACATCGCGCCCGCGCGCCGCCGTGAACCGGTCCACACCTCCTGCGCGCCGAAGGGCCGACGGCGCGGACGGCAGGCCTGCGAGACCCGCATGTCCGGCGACGCCCCCGGCGCTCCTCGAGTTCTCCCCGAGTCGCACACACTCTTCAGTGGCCGATTTCCTCGGGGGCAGCATGGATGCGCACGAAGTTGATCGCGACCTTACGGGACGCACCTTCGAGTGCCCTCTTTCGACCGGGACATGTCCGACCCAAACGCCAGACCGCGCCACCCCTTCCGGCCCGTAGAAATATCTACGAGCATGGCTACGGCCGTGCGGCACGCGGAACCCCGCGGGTCACCGGCCCGTGTTCAGCGCGCGCCCGACCGTGGCGCCGTCGACTGTGCCTGGGGTGGCCATGCAGAGCGTCATGTGGAAGCAAGCCGTCGAGTGGCTCGCCGCGGCCGCCACGGACCCCCAGGAGTGCAAGCGGGAGTGGGACTACGGCGCGGGAACGGTGCTCGTGGAGTCCGGGCGGTACTGGGACGTGCTCAGCGTCCCCGACCGGCTCGGCCTGCTCGCGCTGGACCTCCTGTGGCGCGACCCGCTCAAGGTGCCCGGCCCCACCCTGGTGGACTCCGCGGCCCGCAGAGTGGGGTTCTTCCTGCCGCCCGATCCGGTCAGCGAGTGGATCGGCTTCGGGGTGCGGCACGTGGGCCGGGGCTCCTGGGTCGCTGTACCGCCGCCGTACCGGCCCGCCGGTCGCCTGGAGTGGCTCGTCCCGCCGGACGGAACCGGCACCCTGCACACCCCCGGCACGCTCGAGGCGGCTCTGCGGGAGGCGAGTGGAACCCTCGCGGTGCTGGCGCCGGTCAGCGCGGAGCCGGTGGCGTCGGACGGCTGGTGAGGCGGGCGCCGGACGAGGGCACCGTCGCCGCGGGGTGACGGCCGGGGCCGGGCCGGGTGCCCGCGGGCCCGACCTGGCCCGGGTGCCGGCCGGCGGCGGGGTGGGGACTGACGGCCGGGTGAGGAGCGGCGCCCGAGTGGGCGGCGACGGCCGGGTGAGGAGCGGTGGGCTGGTGAGAAGCGCCCGCCGGGTGAGAAGCGGCGGGCGAGTGAGGACTTGGGGCCGGACGGGGGCCGCCGCCGGGGACGACCGGCCCCATGTGCCGGCCGGCGGCCCATGAGGTGACGGCGGCCCATGAGGTGACGGCGGTCCAGGTCTCGCTCTCGGCCGGCGCGGCGAAGGAGACCCACTGGCCGTCGCGGTGCTCCGGGACCGTGTGGCCCAGCGCCTCCCACTCGGCGACCAGGGCCGCGTAGATCGGCGGATGTCCCGCGTACCCGCTGGTGAGTTCGGCGTACGAGCGGGGCGCGGCGTCGTTCCCCGGAAGGCGCCGGGCCGTCTCCGTGCTGTCCATGCCAGGGGAACGCGGCGCCGCACACCGGTGGTACGCGGGCCGGGCCCCGTCCGTCGGGTCGAGTGAACCCGTCACCCGTACGGCGGCACGCGGGCACCGGACAAACATCCAGTCAGGCGGTCGCCCGTTCAGGGGTGGGGACGGTTTCCGGCCACACGGCGGTTCCAGGCCAACCGGTCGCCGCCGGCGACCTCATATCGGCCCTGGCCGCCTCATGTCGCCCCCCGACCTCCTCATGCGGAACAGTTCTGCCGGATCCGACGGACTTCTCGACCGGGACGGGCCCGTCCGGTCAGACTGACCTCACGCCGAGAATCCGGTACGACGGCAGGGAGAGGCCATGTCACAGCGCCCTGACCTCCGGCGGCGCAGGGCCGTGCTGGAGCACGAGTGGTCCCGCTGGGTGCCGAGGCTGAGCGCCCCGGGCGCACGGCCGGGCGGCACCGCGACGCTGCGCCACGAGGTGACCGAGTCCTGGGCGCGTTCGCTGGGCAGCGTGGACCCGGGCCGGGACAGCGCCCCGGTCACGGACGGCGGCCAGGTGCACCGGCGCTGGACGTCCTCACCGTTGTACCGGCCGGTCTCCGCCCTCGCCGGGGAGCTGCACAGCATCGCCAAGGACGCCGGGTTCGTCACGGCGGTCACCGACGAGTCGGGCACCATCCTGTGGACCTGTGGCGGCCCGACCATGCGGCGCCGGGCGGAGCGGGTCAACTTCGCGCCGGGTGGCCGCTGGGACGAGCAGGCCATGGGCACCAACGCGCTGTCCCTCGCCCTGCGCACCGGCCGCCCCAGCTCCGTCTTCTCGGCGGAGCATCTGGTGTCGGCCCTGCACGGCTGGGTCTGCTACTGCGCCCCGGTGTACGGCCGGGACGGCCGCGTCCTCGGCGTACTGGACCTGTCCACGACCTGGGACCGCTCACACCCCCTGGCCATGTCGACCGTACGGACCCTGGTGTCCAGCATCGAGGCCCGCCTCACCGCGCAGGAACCCGGTACGGGACACCTCCGGCTCAGCTGCCTGGGCGCCGAACGGGCCGTGCGGGACGGAAGGCAACTGCACCTGCGTCCACGCCAGTTGGAGACCCGTCGCCCTGGTTGAGCATCCCTTGCTCATGAGTTTCGGGACCGGAATGTGAAGAGTGTCGGGCATTAGGCCATAAACCCTCGGAACGCGCTCACGCGCCGCCCATGAACCCTGCAGGGAGTAGACGCCATGTACGCCATCGCCCGTCGCCCGGTAGCGGCGCGGACCGCAGCGGCACCCTCCGCCATGAGGGCGACAGGAGCGAAGTACTGGAGCACCGCCCCGAAGTCGCCTTTTCTGCCCGCCGCACCACGCAGGCCGTCATGAAGCGATGGCGAGTGGACACCGACACCACCGAAAGCGTCACCCTCATCGCGTCCGAACTGGTCACCAACGCCATCGAGCACGCGGGCCCACCCTTGGCACTCCACGTGCGCCGCGAAACCCAGGGCGGCGCCATCTTGCTCGGCGTTACCGACGGCGGCCAAGCCGACTCCGAAGGCACCTGGACCATCTCCTGTGCCGAAGACGAGCACGGCCGTGGGCTCACCATCATCGGCACCCTCGCCGACTCCCACGGCACTCACACTCACCGTAACGGCGCCACCACCCACCGGGCGCGCCCCACCACCTGAAAGGGCCATCCCTTTCGCATGGTTCGCCGGGCCAACCGCGCGGTCCGCGATCAGGCCCTCTCAGACGGATTCACCCACAGACATTGACGCGAAGGCCGCCGATTGGTTGAGTGGATGATCCACTGAGTCACTGACGGCAGGAGCCGAACCGTGCAGACACCGCTCCCACGCGAGACCATCGTGGACGTCCTGGAGGGTCGGCTGGGCGAAGACATCGTCGCCGGTCTGCATCCTGCGGGAAGCTATCTGCCTCCCGAACGGCAGCTAGCCGAGGGGTACGGCGTCACTCGCACCACCCTCAAACACGCTTTCGGCAGGCTGATTCAGGCTGGACTGCTGGAGACCAGGCACGGCATCGGCACACAGGTACGCGATTTCGCCCGCCTGGGCGGCGCCGACCTGCTCCCCCTTCTGGTTCGCCACAGCCCCGACTGGCTCGACGAGATCTTCGAAGTCCGCCACAGCGTGGGCACTCTGATCGCGGAGCGCGCCGCCCTCCGCGCCACCGAGGAGCAGCTCGGCGAACTCACCGTGCTCCTCGATGCCGTTCGCACCGCCGAGGGCGGGGAGAAAGCGCAGCTCGCCGATATCGAGGTCCATCGTTCGCTCGCCCGCGCGACTGGTAACCGTGTATACGCACTGCTGACCAACACGCTCTTCAAGGCCTATCTGCCGATGCGCACTTCTTTCGACGCCCCCTTCACCGACCCGGCGGCGGCCTACCGCCGCTTGAGCCCCGTAGTCGAAGCCGTGCTGGCCCGTGATGCGGACTCGGCCCGATACGCCGCTGACATGTATCTGACAGAAACTGGGCGGATGATGTTGGAGGAGCTCTCGTGAGCGCGAGGGAAAGCCATTTCCGCGAGGCCATGTTCGGGTCCATGCGGCTCGACAGTGACACCCGGGCCCGCTCGGTCCGTCTGGATCTCTCCGTAGCGACGGATGGATTCCTGCGCCCCATGGGCAGCACAGAAGCCCGCGCTTCGGGGAAGATACGCGTATCAGGGCTGGCAGGCCATGCGCCTGTCGACGGGACGATGGAGATCTCCCCGCTCGCCAGGCGCCGCATCCGGTACCAGCTCGCCTTCGTCGTCGACAACCGTCATCTGACTCTCGACGGCTGGAAGTCGGTGAGTCTGCTGCACCCCATCACATCGATGACCCATCTGCCGTTCACGCTGTACGAAGCGGGTACACGGGTCGGTGAGGGGACCCTCACCTTCCGTATGAGGCACCTAGCCTCCTTCCTCGGAAGTTTTCGTCTGTCCCGGGGCGAGGGTGCCGACACTTTCTCGGCACCCCGTTGGCAGGGTGAGTCGGGCCGGACGGAGGTGTGGTATACGACGCTGACCGATCCCCACACCGGCACGGGCGTATGGCTGCATCACGAGCTGGTCGCGCCGACCGACGGATCGGCCGCCTTTGCACACGGCTGGGCCGCGGTATTCCCCCCGGACGAGCCGGTGCAGCACGAGCGCTTCGGCCCCGAGGAGTGGTCGGGTGCCAAGGAGGGCTACACACTCAGTGCCGTGACCGCGGTTGCCGGCAAGCTTTCGGGAACGGCCGGGGGGTTGCGGTGGGACTTGGCCGAAAGGGCGTCCGACGCCCCGCTGTTCACCTTCCCCCGGTGGTCGTGGCGCCACCCACTGCTGCCCGCGGCCCATATGCTGCCAGCTGCTCGGGCGACCTACAGCGGGACGGTCTCGTACAACGGCACCACCGTGAACGTAGTGGGGGCGCCCGGGGCTTCGGCCCGCATCTACGGTCACGGCAACGGACAGAAATGGGCATGGCTGCATGCTGATCTGGATGATGAAAACGTGCTGGAGGTCGTGGCGGCGACCTCACGCAAACCCGGGCTGAGGCGCCTTCCCCCCATGGTCTTCCTGCGTCTGCGCACCAGGGGACAGACTTGGCCACGACGCGCCGAGCGCTCCGCCGTCGGCTGGGCCGGTCTCGGTCGCTTCCGCTGCGCCATCGGGCTCCCGTCCTGGTCTGTGGCCGGACGCGTCGGTCTGCGACGGATCCGCGTGGTGGTCACCCAGCCCGAAGAACGCACCCTGGCCCTTGACTACGCCGACCCGGACGGCTCACCGGCGACCTGCCACAACAGCGAACGGGCTGACGTCCACGTCGTGGTCGAGCGCTGGTGGGGATCCTGGCGCACAGCGGCCGAGTGGCAACTGTCCGCGACAGCACATGCAGAGGTGGGAATCCGATGAACCTGCACGGGCTGGTGGCCGCGCTCATCGCGGACGACAGGACCGAAGAGTGGCCCGGCAAGGTCCCGAGCAGGCTGGAAACAGTACTGCGCTCGATGCCGCCGCACGCCCGGACCGGGTTCACAGCCGCGGTGGGCGCCATCGACGCGTACGCCGTGGCCCACTCCGGCCGTCGGCTCACCAACCTCTTGCCGGCCGAACGCGAGAACGTGATGCGTTCGCTCGGAGCACGGAGCACGCTGCTCCCGCTGCTCGATGTGCTGAAGCTACCTGTCCTGCTGGCCGCAGGTACGGAAAGAATGCTGGCGTACGGGATAAAACCCGCGCCCTCACCTCCCGACGACCCACAGCTGAACCTCACCGCGGCCCACGATTGGCCCACGTGCTCAACAGCAGACGCAGTAGTGATCGGTTCCGGTGCGGGTGGAGCGATCGCAGCACGAACACTCGCGCGGGCCGGACTTGACGTGGTGGTGCTCGAGGAGGGACACCACCACTCCACGGCGTCCTTGGGGAAACGTACTCCGCTGGACCGGTTCGCTGAGCTGTACCGGGATGGTGGAGCAACGTTCGCCATCGGCGCCCCACCGCTCCTGATGCCGATCGGCCGTGCGGTGGGAGGCACCACCATCGTCAATTCCGGCACGTGCTACCGGACGCCGCAGCACGTGCTGACCCGCTGGAGTCGTGACTTCGGCTTCACACTCGCCGAACGCTTCGGGCCCTGCTTGGACGAGGCGGAACGTTCCCTGCGCGTGGCACTCCAGCCCCTCGATGTGATCGGCCGCAACGGCCGGCTCGCGCTGGCCGGTGCGTCGGCTCTTGGTTGGAAGGCCGCACCTCTGCGACGGAACGCTCCCGGCTGCCAAGGATCCTGTCAGTGCGTTGTGGGCTGCCCCACGGGTGCGAAACAGAGCGTGCAACTGTCCGTCCTGCCTGACGCCTGCTCGGCCGGGGCCCGCATCGTCACTGGTGCGCTGGTAACCCGCATTCTGTCGGACCCCGATCGTCCGGGCGGCCCACGCGCAACAGGGGTGCACGCACGACGAGAGGACGGAAGCACGTTCGAGATCATCGCTCCCCTGGTCGTCGTCGCCGCAGGAGCGCTCCAAGCACCCGCTCTCCTGCGCCGATCCGGTCTCGGCAAGCACCCTCGCATCGGCCGGAATCTCTCTGTTCACCCCGCTACAAGCGTCGCGGGCCGCTTCGCTGACCCCGTCACAGCCTGGGACGGGGTCCTCCAGAGCGTCGGGGTCGAGGAGCTGCACGCCGAAGGCGTACTGATCGAAGCCACCGCTACTCCACCGGGGATGGGGTCGTTCCTCCTCCCTGGTCTAGGCTCCGATCTGCGCCGTGAACTAGAATCCACGGATCATCTGGGAACCCTGGGGGCGATGATCGCCGACCAGCCTTCCGGCAGTGTGCACGGGCGCAACCGCGCTCTCATTCGCTACAACCTGAGTCGCCGGGACGCGGCTCGGCTCATGCGGGCGGTGCGGGCTATGGGCAGGTTGCTCTTCGCGGCTGGTGCCGAAGAGGTACTCACCGGCGTCCCGGCGGCGCCTCTCGCCCGTAGTACGAGCGAACTTGATGTGGTCCTGTCCGGCGTCACCGCACGGCAACTGCACCTGTCCGCCTATCACCCCACAGGAACGGTGGCAGCCGGCCACGACCCTGAGCAGGCTCCAGCAGACCCGACAGGTTTGCTCAGGGGCGTGGAGGGAGTACTGATCGCCGACGCGTCGGTGCTGCCGAACTGCCCGGAGGTCAATCCCCAGCTCAGCATCATGGCGGCGGCGCTGGCCGTGACGGAAGCACACCTGGCCGCCCGCCCAGGGTGAATACCGAGAGCGTCTCAGGTGGCAACGGCTGCGTGAGTCGGGTACGGCACCGAACAGGGGCGGCTCGGGAAGCTCAACGATTGATCTCGGACAGTCGGCGCTTCACTGGCCGCCGGTCGGTTCATACCTGTCAGCGACCCACCTCCTCCTCGGGTCCTGGCCCCCTGCCGGCTCGGGCGAGGCAGGACACCCCGTCCGTGCGGAGCGCGCCGTCCCAGATGCTGACCCACCTGGCCGGTCACGCCCGCCACGACTTCCTGTCCCAGCACCTTCGGACCTGCCAGTGCTGCTCACACGGCTGCCGGTGGCCCAGAGCAGTGCTCAAGACCTGTGGATCGGACTGGGAGAGGTGCCTCGCGGAATGCGGTGGGCGTACCTTCCCGAGTGATCGACTTCTGGTCATCGAGTAGGCCGACGTTGCACCGTCGGTCGGGAAGGCACGCCCGGTGCGACGTGAAGTCACATCGCACGCAGAGTCCGCAGAAGAGGAGACGTGTCATGCGGAGGCGGATGTCTTCGCCTCGGTGCCGCGTAGGGATCAGCGGGCCAGGGTGAGTGTTGGTCCAGGCACCGCCCCGAGCCTCTACCAGACCCTCGGCACACTCCAAGACCTGCTGAGGTGCTGGCCCCGCACCTGCACCACCTGTGGCCGCCCCCTCACCACAACAGGCCCAGAACAAGAACCTAACGAAGCACTACCAGCCTCCCCCTCGCGGACCCACCGCCACCCGCCGGTTCGGCACAGACCAGCGTTCGGATCCGCGACCGGCTGGTTTCGGGGCACGACACGTGAGCCTCACCGGGCGCCTCGGAACGCGGTCTCCGCTGCCCGGCGGGCCCGTAGAGCCGTCGAGGCCCGCCTGCGCAAAGGCTCGGCGCCCAGGCGGCGGACGCGGTGAACGTGCCTTGCAGGCCGTGGCGGAGAGCACCGGCGGGCTGGAGCTGCTCGGCCGACGACCACGGCGGGCCACGGCGTCCTCAGCCGCGCAGACCCGGCCCCGGGTCGCTTCCGGGGTGGCGTTGACCCACTCCGCACGGCGGTCGGCGCGCGTCCAGATGAGCCAGGGCGGCCACCGTCAGGGCGGATATCCCAGTGGGCAGTGCGGTCCGCACATACGGTGCGAACCTCGGGGAGTGATTGGGCGGCGGGCCGTGCTCCCGGTCCCGCTCCGGCGGGACCGGACCCGCGGCAGGCGGCGGTGCGGCGCAACCCAGCATCCAGTAGGCGCTCGTCACCCCGCTCCTGCCATGCAGGGAGTGTCCCGCGTCCCCGTAGAGCGGGAAGTCCTCAGTCGCCATCGACGGCGGCGAAGTGGCCACCCGTCGCGCGCCGAAGTGGGCTTCGTGGGCGGCCCGCACGACCGCGGAGGCCGAGGGATCGGGGGCGTTCACCGGTGACCGGGAGACGACGCGGATGTCCGGGTCCTTCTCGCACCCCGAGGCCGCGCACTCCGCCCGTACGATCCTGCGGACCGCGTTCGTCATGCGGTCGAGCACGGCTTCGGAGAATCCTCGGACGGTGAGCCCCAGGGTCGCGCGCTCCGGCACCACGTTCACGCTGGTTCCCGCATGCAGGGACCCGACGGTGAGCGTGACGGGCTCGGCAGGGGCGGTCTCCTGAGAGACCACACCCTGCAGACGCAGGACGACGGCCGCGGCGGTGAGCACCGGGTCCACTGCCAGATGGGCGGTGGCCGCGTGCCCTCCGCGGCCGTGGACGACGATCTCCAGCGACACGCTGCCGGCCATCAGCGGTCCCGCCCCGTGCGCCACCAGGCCGGAGGGAAACGGCGCCGCGTGCTGGGCGAGCACCACGTCGGGAGCCGCGCAGCGGGTGTACAGACCGTCCTCCAGCATGGCCCGCGCCCCGCTGAGGGTCTCCTCCGCCGGCTGGCCCACGACCATCAGCGTGCCTCGCCACCGATCCGCCGACCGGGCCAGCAGGGCCGCCGCTCCGGCCGCGGCGGCCAGATGCAGATCGTGCCCACAGGCGTGCATCACCGGGATCCGCCCGCCGTCGGGCCCCGGAACGGTCACCGAGCTCGCATACGCCAGCCCGGTGCGCTCCTCGACGGGCAGGGCGTCGAGTTCCGCGCGGAGCAGCACCACCGGGCCATCACCGTTGCGCAGGACACCGGCCACCCCGTGGCCGCCGATCCCCGTGGTCACTTCATAGCCCTCGGACCGCAACCGCACGCCGAACTCCCGCGCGGTCCGCTCCTCACAGCCTGACAGTTCGGGGTGCCGGTGCGTGTCGAGGTAGAAGATGGTCGCGGACAGCAGAATGTCCGGAAGGGCCGTCTGCGCGGACTCGTACCCGTTCTTCTGATGCGGCATCAACGGCTTCCGTTCTCACGGCCCTTGCCGATGCCGTGTCGATCGGGTGGTGAAGGACAGAGGTGTGACAGCGGAATGACTGCTTCCATGACAGCGGGGCCCGTTGGAATGGAGTCGTCAATCAACGACGGGCGGCACACCGTTGCGGCCGGTCCACAACCGATGGAGACGACATGGCACCGAAGAGCGAGCTGGCTTCCCTTGCCCAGGAGATCCTCGAGCTGGAGTCCGAGACCTTCGAGATCTCGGACTACTCGGACGAGAGCGAGGTCCTCCTCGCCGGGTCGACCAGCTGCAGCAGCACCAGCACCACCAGCAGCACGACCAGCACCACCAGCTGCAGCGCCTGAGCAGTGACGCCACGGGCGTCCGGGGCCGGGAAACCGGTGCCGGGCGCCCGTCCGCCGTCTCCCGGCGCACCCGTCCGTACGGCATGCTCCGCCGGACGGGGCGCCGCGTACACCCCCGGTGATCCCTTCCCCGGTCAGGGGAAGGGGTGCGGTACACAACGGATCTCGGCGTCGGAGAGATCGGTGTCCCGCCACCCCGCCCGGCGGAAGGCGGAGCGCAGTCGCGGCATCCGCAGGGCGCGCTGCCGGGGCCATCCGAAGTCGATGGGCAGCAGCCCGGGCACGATCGTGCAGACGGTCCGCAGCCCGATGCGCTCCTGCTCCGGTGTCGTCTGGTCGACGACGACGACGTCGAACCCCGCTTCCACCAGGGCGTCGCGGCAGTGCCGTACGTCGTCGAGCAGATCCGGCCGGCCGCCGGTGCCGCGGCGCGTCCGTCCCGTCCCGTAGAGCTCCGCCATCGGCAGCGTGCGCGCGGGTGCGAGGTACTCCGGAGCGTGTCCGGCCATCCCGGGCAGCCCGAACAGCCTGGGGTGGTCGCTCAGATTCCGGACGAGGGAGAAGTCGTTCGCCATCGCTTCGAGCGCGTCGCGCTCCTCCTGGACCTGCCTCGGAAGATGCGGGATGTAGGTAAGGACCTCGGAGAGGGCCGCGTCGACGGCGAGTTCGGGTTCGAGCGCGGAGCCGGCGGCGAAGGAGAGCCTCCCGGGACCGCCGTCCCGGCGCGAGGCGAGGGCGGTGACCACCGGTACGGGCAGGTCGATCCGGTTGTCGAAGACGTGGATGTCGTAGCCGAGGAGCGCCGCACGGTCCACCATGCCCCGGATGACGGCGCTGTCCAACGTATCCAGGTCGATCCGGGGAAGTTCCGCCCGGCCGTACCAGGCGAGCAGGAAGGCGTCCCGTTCGATGAGTTCGAGGAGCCCGTGCAGCACGGCTTCCTCCAGGCAGCTGCCGATGGCGCAGCCGTTGGAGCACTCGAAGACGAAGTTGTCCGCGGCGATCCCGGCGCTGTAGTGGGCCAGCCGCGCAGGCACCAGGATCGGCCGCTCGTCCCGCAGCGAGTACCCCCGCACCCACGGGATGGCTGCCGCGGGGTCGAAGGGGCTGACCATCGGGTCGTCCCGGTAGGTCTCCTCTCTGTACTCCCCGCAGCTCCTCGGGTCGAGGGCCGCGTCCGCCAGGTTGTCGTAGGAGTCCACCAGGAGCGGCCCCCTGCGGCGGCGATGAGTGCCGGCGTACCGTTCCAGGCCTTCGAGGAAGGCCAACCCCCTGCTGGTGGCGAAGGAGTTGGCCTGGCCGCTCCAGGTCACGTCGGAGAGGCCCGCGTAGCCGCGTACGAACACGCTGCCCGCCACCGGGGAGGTGGTCGGTGACGTCACATTGATCCAGGTGCCGGCGCCGAGCGCGCCGCAGACGGGGTTGGCCAGCGCGAGGCTGGGCAGCTCGTAGGCGGTCACCGGGCGCAACCGGTAGGTGTCTTCCGCGGGCTTGGGCCGGGAGCGCAGAACGGGTTCGGTCGCCTCCGCCGCCGGGTGCAGGGGATCGCAGGCCGGGCAGAGGGGTTCCGGCAGCAGGGGGAAGGTCCGGACCCGCAGTGTCTCCAGGTCGATCCGGGAGACCCGCGGCAGCCCCGCGTCTCCCGGTCCCCACGGCCCGGCGAACTCCTCCGCCGGCGTGGCCGGCGCCAGGACGACGGCCTCGTACAGGTCCCACACCGCGTCCACGAGGTACCCGGGGAGCAGCGGCCAGCCGGCCGGCGGTGTGCAGGGGGCCGGCTGCCACCCCTGCCCCGGGGCGGCGTGCGGGGCGGCGAGTCGGGTCCGGCCGCCCGTCTCCAGGGCGTCCCGCTCGGAGCGGGAACGCAGCCGTTGCCAGCGCATCGCCAGGCACTGGCCGCAGGCCTCGGACGCGCCACCGCCCCAGGGGCCGACAAGCACGGCCTGGGCCGTCAGATGGACGTCGGCCGCGCGGCGCAGCGCGATGTCCTGCCCTGCCGCGGCGTCGAGCGCGTCGGCCGCGCCCAGGGCCGCGACCCGGGGCGGTGATGTGCCGGGCGGGCGGGCTGACGGGGAGGCGGCGAAACGATCGGCCAGCCCCCGTTGCAGGGTGTGCCGGGCTGTCTCCAGTGGCGTTTTCGCGTCGTGCGCCGCCAACGGGAGATCGGCTTCGAGAGTCGACGAGTCAGTGTTCATGTGGAGTTGCTCCAGCGGAAGGTCTTGGCGGCGATCACGGAGAAGACGATCCCGAATACGGCCAGGACACCGCAGGACACGGCGATGCCCGCAAGGTCGTGGCGGTCGGTGAGCGCACCTGCCACCGCATCGTTCATGGGACGCAACGGCAGGATGTTCGACAGCGTCCGCACCCATGGCGGCAGGTACTCCAGGGGCAGGAACGATCCGGAGAGGAAGGCCATCGGCACCATCAGGCAGTTGGCGACCGCCGCGACCGCCTCGGGCGTGTTGGCGAGGGAGCCGATCACGGCACCGATGGCGAGGAAAACGGTGACACCAAGGATCATCACGGGGACGAGCAGCGGCCAGGGTCCGTCGATGCGCAGACCCAGCAGAACGCCCACGGCAACGGTCAGCAGGGTCTGCCAGCCGGCGACCTGCAGTGCCACGGTGTAGCGGGCACCGAGCACGGAGCGCAGCGGTGCCGGCGACATCCTGATCAGCCGCAGCAGGTCGTTGTTGCGCCACTGCATGAGCGTGAAGCCCACACCGAAGACAGCGGCGTTGGCCACGCCCCAGGACAGGACGCCGGAAGCGATGTTGTCGATGTATGCGCCGCCGTTCTCCGACACCTCCTGCCCCCGGTAGAGCAGCCCGAAGATGCAGAGGAAGACGAGGGGGAAGACGAAGGTGAAGAACCGCGCGGTCCAGTCGCGGGAGGCGGCGCGGGAGGTGGCCCGGGTCAGGACGGAGTAGGCGCTCATGATGCGTTCCTCGTTCCGGTGAGTTGCAGATAGACGTCCTCGAGCGTCGTGGACCTGGTCCGGATTCCGTCCAGCCCCGCGATCTCGCCGATCTCAGCGAGAACGGTGCCGCTGCTGCGGGTCCGCAGGACCACCGCGCCGCCTTCGACGGTGACTTCCTCGACACCGGCAATGGCCTGCGCGCGTTCCACCGAGAGCCGCTCGGCCGGAACCAGGAGGCTGGTGGCACCCGAGTGCTCGCCCACCAGGGCGTGCGGGGCTCCGAGGGCGACGACCGAGCCGTCGACGACTATGGCCACCCGGTCGCACAACGCCTCGGCCTCGTCCAGGTGGTGAGTGGTGTAGACGATGGTGCGGCCCATCGCCTTGAGCGTGCGCAGCGTCTCCCACAGGGCGCGGCGCGCCTGCGGGTCCAGTGCGGCGGTCGGTTCGTCGAGGAACACCAGCTCCGGCCCGTGGACGAGGGCGGAGGCGATGGCCAGCCGCTGGCGCTGGCCGCCGGAGAGGTCCTCGACCCGTTCCTCGGCCTTGCTCTCCAGCCCGACCAGGGACAGCGCTCCGTCAGCGGCGGCGGCCTCGCAGCCGAAGAGCCCGGCGACGGTGACCAGGTGCTCCCGGGCCGTCAGCCGGGGGAAGAAGGCGGACTTCTGCGTCTGGGCCCCGATCCGCGGCAGCAGGGCCGGGTCGCGGGGCCACGGCTTCCGTCCGAGGACCGAGATCTCGCCGGAGTCCGCGATGCGCAGCCCCTCCATGAGTTCGACGAGGGTGGTCTTCCCTGCGCCGTTGGGGCCGAGTACGCCGAAGAACTCGCCGCGTTCGACCTCCAGCGATACCCGTTCGAGGGCCTGCACCTTCCCGTACCGTTTGCTGACGCCGTCGAGCATCAGGGCCGGTCCCGAAGTGGTGTCCACTTCGCTCACCTCATCCATTCGTTCCGTTGCTGCGCGGTACTGCGGGTTCACGCGGGCTCTACCGTCCTTCCTCGTGGCCTTGCGACCGTGGCCGCCACCATCAGCGCGAGCAGCACGGTCGGCACGACCGTGGCTGCCGCACCGAACCGGTCGGTCAGGAAGTGCCGGCAAAGCAGCACCCCTCCCGTACAGGCACCGAGGACCAGCAGCGCGGAGCCGATCGCGTAACCCAGATAGGCGAGCCGGACAGGGCGTGGATAGCCGGACACCATGGACCTGGAGGCCTGTTGACGTCTCGTCAGCAACAGCAGGTACGTGCGGCTCTCGGCCGCGTAGTCCGACATCCCCAGGACATGGCTGAGGATCTGGTAACCGTCCAGCGGGGGCAGCGGGACCAGGTTCAGCAGCGCCTGGCCGGTACCGGCCAGGAGCAGGGCCGCGGTGGCGTCGCGTACGGGGTGGCATGGCGGCAGGAGAGCCCAGAGCGGGTAGAAGGGAAGCAGGAAGAGCAGGTTCGCCGCGGCGCCGGCGGCGGCGGTCGCCACCTGGTGTCGGCGGCGCGGGAGATACATGTAGTTCTCGACCCTGCAGTACATGATGATCACGGGCAGCCGCCAGCGCAGGCCGATCTCCGAGATGGAGCCGCCGAACCAGCCGGCCACCACACCGTGCGCGAGTTCGTGCAGGGCGAGGCTCACCCAGAGCAGGACCGCCACCGCCGCCAGGGACGGCAGGTGCAGCACGGCCCGCAGCCCTTCCCTGCCGAGTTCGCTCCCCCGCAGGGCCATCCCGATCTCCATCGCGGTGACCAGCACCGGCGCGAGGACGAGGAAGAGCGGGGTCCGGGCGAAGCCGGTGAGCCGGTTCAGGCGGTCCACGCAGGCAGCCGGGTCGGCGACGAGACGAACGTCGCCCCGCAGGAGGGTGTTGCGCCGGTGCGCACCTCTGCGCCCCGCGGGCCGCACCGTCCCGCTGCCCGGCCGCCCCGGCGGCGAACCGACCAGGAGTCCGCGGCTGTGGAGCAGTCCGAGCATCCGCCGCCAGTGGGCCTGCGACAGTGCGAAGCCGAACTCCCGGGCGTAAGCCTGCTCGATCTCCGCGAGGCTCCGCGTCCCGTCGAGCCGCGCGATGATGAAGTGCTCCTTCACGCCGACGCGGAAGGCGCGCCCGTTGCGCGGGTCCTTGAGCATGTGCACCCGGACCGCCCCACGCCGCAGGGCCGGGCTGATCAGGATGTCCGACCGCAGTGCGGGCTGCCAGCCCGCGTGCGCGACGCCCCCGGCGTGCCCGGCCTCATCCATCGCCGCCACCGGAGCCACCGGCCTCTTCCAGGGTCTCCCGGAGCGAGCGGCCGAGGATGTGCGCCAGGTACGCCTCGTCGCGGATCGTGACATGGAGCCGGTTGTTCGTCATGTGCATGTACGGCGACAGCAGCCGCGGCAGCACGGCCCGCGGGTCGGTGAGCGTCCCGCCGGGGGCGCCGTCGCGCGAGGAGAAGACCAGGTCGCCGCGGAGCGCGAGAGCCGTGGCCCGCTCGCGGAGCTCCGCGCAGTGCGCTGCCCAGCCGCGCAGGAAAGACGGCAGATGCGCGGTGGCACCGTCGGCGATGCAGGTGCGGATGACCGTGAAGCGGTGGCGCAGCTGCTCGGCCATCCGGTCGTAGGTGCGGTCGTACTCCTGCGTCCCGATGAAACCGGTGTCGGGGAACGCCTCGTGCCAGAAGGCGTAGTAGCGGTCAAGGTAGTTCGCCAGCGCGTCCGGTCGGTCCACGAAGGTGGCGGCCATGACCATCATCAGCTGCGACGATGTGCCGAGCAGCACGGTCCGCAGATGGAGGTTCTTGGTGCGGAGTGCTTCGATGACCATGTCGCTGGAGTGGCGGAAGTGCCACTCCGCGAGGTCGATCCCGGCCGGGCCACCGTACTTGTCGAACTCGGGTTCGTAGACCTCGCGGTGGCAGGTGTTGTTGGGCCGCAGCTGCATCCGGCCGTCGGCGCCGAGGAACCTGGGACGGTCGTCCTCGGGGATCTCCAGGTCGAACAGGGTGTTGTACAGCTCGTTGAGGAAACCCGGGCCGACCTCGTAGAGCGCGGGACGCGCCCGGAGGAAGGACTCGACGGCCCGCTCCGTGCGCTCGCGCACCTCATCGGCGGCCGCCTCATCGACCGGCCGGAGCCGCAGACGAACGTGCGGTCCCTCCAGCCAGTAGTTGATGAAGAAGTAGCCGGCGAGCAGCCGGTCCGCCGTGAGCGATTCCACCAGGGGTCTCACGCATTGGAGGAGGAGGGGCTGCGGATTGGCGGCGTAGAAGATGTGGAAGGCCTGCCAGGCGCCGGGCTCGCCGGTGCGCGTGGTCTGCGGCTGGTGCGTCGCTGTCATGTCAGGAAGTCCGAGTCGTGAAGGTCTCGACGGCAATCTCGGCCACGTGGCGGCCGCGTCCGGAGCGGGCGGGCAGGTTGTCCTCGTCGGGGAGCATCTCCCGGAGCACCACGGTGGCCCCGGGGTCCTTGGCCAGGCTGTGGAAGGCGCCCAGCGACAGAGGGCTGTCGAAGTCGACGTACTGGGGCTTGGAGCCGCCGGCCCCTCCCCGGGTGAAGGAAGCGAACACCCGGCGGGGGATCCGGTGACCGCGACGCCAGCGGTTCCAGTCGAGGAAGGCCTCGTCCTCCGCCGTGTGGGGGGTCGGCAGGGGGAGGTCCCGGACCGTCACCGTCCAGCTCCGCCGGCTCAGCACGATGGAGTCGTGGCGCACCCGCGGCCGGAAGGTCACCCCCCGGTCGGGCCTCCCCTCGGGCACACCGTCCCAGAGGTCGAGCCGGGCACGGGAGGTGGGCGAGAGCAGGAGCAGCGTCCGCGGGATCTCGGGTAGCGCGATGGGCACCAGGTACCCGAAGTACAGCGGCACGACCTTCCGTTGCAGCCTCGTCGAGTGCAGGACGAGGCGGTCCGACTCCTCGTCGTGCCGGAGGCAGAGGTCGTCCAGGTGGATGCGGTTCTCCTCCGGCACCGAACTCGTCTCGCCCGGGCAGACGATCTCGTAGTCGGCCAGCTGCCCGTGCAGATTGAGGTTGCTGCTGACGGGGCCGCCGGTGAGTTCGGCGAACACCGTCCCCTCCGGTTGGAGTTCCCGCGCCGAACGGCGCAGTACATCGCTCAGCGACGGACTCCGGGCCCCGGCGCCAGCCGGGGGGTCGAAGCAGTGGGTGAAGCGACTGAAGGGGAAGGACAGCGCCCCGAAGGACTGGTTGAGCACCAGGAGCGGCTCCCCGTCCTGTGCGGCGGGTTGCAGGAAGTGTGTCTGCGCCGTGAATTCCGCCTTTTGCGGGCCCAGTTCGGCCGCCACTTCAGCCAGCAGGCCCGCATCGAGGAGGAGCTCGTCGTCACCGTCCTCACGGCCGTCCCACGCTCGGCGCATGCCCTCGACGAAGCGTTCACGAGCCCGGTCCAAGGCGGTGATCCCGGGCAGCCCGAGCCAGTTCTCCTCGGCCAGGTGGGTGCCGTCGTCGTCGAACCTCTTCCGGCGGGAGACCACGGTGAGGTACTGGTCGAAGAAGTCCTCGTGGAAGTCGTGGACCAGCTTCAGCAGGTCGTCGCACCGGCCGCCGCGGCCGTAGCGTGTGACGAAGAAGCCGGTGAAGGTGATGCGCTGCGCCAGGGTCAGGTCGAACGCCGGCATGGCCGCCTCCAGACGGCGCAGCGGGTCCGCGACCGCCTTCTCCCACGCGCTGCCGGCCACCGGCACCGGCTCGTCGCCGACCCGTACGTCCTCGTACAGCAGGGTTTGCGGGAGCGCTGCGCCGCCTTCCCCGACGGCTTCCAGAGCGGCGCCCAGTCCGCTCCTGAGGTCGGAGAGCAGCGCCCGGCGGGTCGCGGCGTCGGCCGCCGGATAGCGGTCGATGCAGGCGATCGGCGCATCGAGCGCGGCCGCGAGTTGCCGGCCCCAGGGCCGGTCCAGGGCGCTCACGGCGTCGCGGAAGGACTTCAGCGGATCCGGGCTGTGGACGTCGGTGTGCAGGGTGGGCACCTGCATCATGCCCAGGTCCAGCAGGGCCGCGAGATAGCGTTCGCACTCCTCCGGTTCCGCTCCCGCGTCGGTCCCGAGCCAGTGCACGAGCTCCTGGTACCGCATCGTGGGACGTTCCTCGAACCGGGCGAGCATGCGTTCCAGGGTGCCGCTGCGGCGAAGGAAGAACAGTTGGTCCCGTACCGCGTCGAAGGTGACGGCCGCAGTGTCGTCGCCCGCGGCCACCCAGCGGCGGACATACCGCACGCGGTCGTCGTCCCGGACCCAGCCGGAGGCCGGTGCGAGCGGCAGATCCGCCCGCCGCACGGGGTCCGCGGCGATCCGGTCGGCGAAGCGGCCCAGCACAACGGTGTTGAGCCGCGGGTGGCTGGACCAGGTGGACGGCAGCTCCAGGCCGAAGGCATCGTCCGAGGTGGGCGGGGCGAACTCCCCCAATGCCACCCCGGTGAAGGTGCTGAAGGGGCTGGTCTTGCAGGCGGTGCGGTAGAGGTACGCCAGCAGGGAGCGTTCGATCTTTCGTCCGCGCTTGTCCGGCCGCGCGGGATCGCTGCGGACGAAACGGTCGAGCTGGGCCTCCAGGGTCGGCGACGCCAGCAGCAGTCCGAGCCGCAGTCGCTCCTCCCCCGCCAGCACGCGCAGTTCGGCCCGGGTCGCGGCCAGTTCGCGCTCGAGCAGACCGGCGCCCTCCGCGCGCAGTTCGTCCAGGGCTCGCCGCGCGTCGAGCCAGAGCGCCACCCCGTCCGCCGCGGACGCGCTGATCAAGGTGAGAAGCGCCAGGTCCGCGTCCGGGGTGGCCGGCATCCGGTTGTTGAACAGGTCCCGCCGCAACCGCAGCAGGTCCCGGCGGGCCCGGTCGTCCGGGTGTCTGTTGACGAGGGGGTGGAGCAGCTCGCTGAGGTCCGCCCCAGCGGCGGTCAGCCGTTCCTCCTCGTCGAGCACCAGGTCCGCCCAGCGCCGGGTGTCGGGGCAGCGAAGGGCCTGCACCATCTCGATGGGCAGGCCCGCCAGGCGCAGCATGCAGCGGCGGGACAGCGCCCAGGAAGCACTGCGCCCCCCGGCGCCGACCGGCTCCCGGGATGCCTCGGAAACGTCGTGTGTCACTGTTCCTCTTCGGTCCATCGGCTCAGGCGATCTCGTAGCGGACGTCGGCAGCGAGCGGGTCCTCGCGGCCGATCATCGTGATCAGCAGCGGCGCCTCCCCTGTTCCGGCGAGCCCCAGCTCCTCGATGTAGGAGCAGTTGTCGAAGCCCAGGGCCACACCGCCGCCCAGGCCCAGGGCGGCGGCGACCGTGTAGAGGGTCTGCGCCAGGGCCCCGACCGTTCCGTTCACCAGCCGGTATCCGCGGTCGCCGACGGCGTCCAGCACTGCTTCCGCTCGGATGGTGGGCACGATGACGGCGCCCGCTTGCTCCAGGTTGTAGTTGGAGAGGAAGTAGTTGCGCTGGAGGAAGTCGCCCGAGTCTCCGGGGCGGACGATCCGGAGGTCACGGTCCACGCTGTCGTAGGCGTACACGGCGGGCTCGATGTCCCGCACATGGTTGACGAAGGCGTAGACCTTCAGCAGGGCCGGGCCGTCGGCACCGGTCGCGTCGCTGTCCAGCGACACCGCCGCGAGCGCGGACAGCACGGTCGACAGCTCTTCCGCCCTCATGGGCCGGCGTGCGTCGAACCGCCCGAAGCTGCTGCGGCGTTCGCGCAGTGCCTGCCGAACCTCCATGCCGACGGGCAGGGGCGCGGGCAGCGACCTGCGTCCCATTCCGGCGGCAGCACTCGTCGCCGCGGCGGGGGCGAGTGCGGTGGGCTCCGGCCGGTCCGCCGCACCGTCGAGGGTCGCCTCGTGCATCCGCTGGACCGCTTCGAACCGCTGAGTCCGGCGGGAGCGTTCGCTGTCCCGATACCGGACGGTCGCCGTGGCAGGCCGGTTGTCGCCGCGGCGCGACTTCGCTGCCGGAGCAGCACGCCGGGCCGCCGGCGCCCTGACCCCGGTGGGGGTGCGCCGTTGCACCGGCTCCGCCCCGCCGGTGGCTCCGGGGCCCTCCCAGGTCAGCGGGATGACCGCGAAGACCCCTTCCTCGCCGTCCGGAAGTCCCAGCAACCGCCCCAACTCGCGTTCGTCGAACCACAGAGCGGGCTCGATACGCAGCCCGCGGGCCCGCGCCCAGAGCCGCCAGGTCTGCAGCAGGGCACCGACGTCCATGCTGACGACGTGGTAGCAGAAGCTGTTGTACTTGAAGGAGTTTGTCCAGTACTTGACGCCGAGCACGAGGAACTGGTCGGTGTGCTGGGCCGCTTCCAGCCCGCCCAGCGTGTCCCGGACGATCCCGGACACATCCCCGGTCAGCAGCCGCTCCATGGCGTGATGCGTGGTGGAGTAGTGGTGCACACCGGGCGTCATCGGGCCGCCGGGCCCCGACACCCAGTAGGTGCTGACGGGGTACAGGGCTCCTCCGGAAGCGGTACCGCGGGACCAGTTGGCCTCCGTGTAGAAGGGCAGGGCGGGCAGGTCCGAGTTGCTCTGCACGCCGAGCCGACGGCCCATCAGTCCGTATGAATGGAGCAGCATGTCGCCGAGGAGCGGCAGACTGAAGCGGCTCTCCGGCATCGCGGGCGGCGGGTAGAGGCCCTGTTCCAGGGTCGCACCGGTGAGTGGTCCTGCGTCGGGCAGGGGGAAGGAATCCACCCCCGGGTAGAACTTGCCCTTGCGCGGGCGGTCGGACCAGTCCGGCTCGAACCGGGCGGGCTCCATGGGGACTCTGGCGCGCTGAAGAACAGCGGACAGATAGTCATGAGCGAATCCCATGACGTCCTTCCTTTCTCGTTCGTGGGCCGGTGGATCCCTCGGCGCATGCGCCGTGCGACCGCCGGTTCATGGGAAGGGGTGCGGAGCGGGGTTGACCTCCTCGGGTGCGAGGTCGTGGCCCCGCAGCCCCGCCTCCCGCAGGGCCGTACGCATCCGCGGCATATGGGGAGCGCGCTGCCGCCGTCGGCCGAAGTCGATGGGGATCAGGCCCGGCACGATGACGCCGACCGTGTGCAGCCCCAGGTCCCGCTGCTCGGGGAGTGTCTGGTCCACGGCCACGACGTCGTAGCCCGCCCCGGTCACCCAGGACACGCACTGCCGCAGGTCGTCCCGGAGGTCCGTGGAGACCGGCGGTACGGACCCGTTGCCGTAGAGGTCCGCCATGGACCGGCGCGGCCGGCGGGATCTGCCGGGCTCGGCCAGCAGGAAGTCCGTGTACCGCGCCATCTCCGGCAGCCCGTAGAGCAATGGATGGTCGTGCAGGACCTCGACCCGGTCGAAGTCCGCGGCCATCCGGCGCAGCCGGGCCTCGTTCTGCAGGGTCCTGTCGACCAGGTTGACCGCGTCGGTGGCGATCTCGCAGAGGGCCGAGTCGAGTGCGGACTCGGGGTCGAGCCCCGCACCGGCGCCGAAGCACAGAGTGCCCATGCCCCGGTCCCGGCGGACGGCGACCGCGGTGACCACCGGAACCGGGAAGGTGATCCTGGTGTCGAAGAACCGGGCCTCGTAGCCGTACATGGCCAGCCGGTCCACCATCCGACGGGTGGCCGGCCGTGCGCTGGTCCGCGGATCGATCTCCGGAAGCCGTGCCTGCCCGTACCAGGAGAGGAGGAACGCGTCGCGCTCGACGACTTCCATCAGCCCGAAATAGAGGGCCTCTTCGAGGCAGCCGCCGGAAGCGCAGCCGTTGGAGCTCTCCTGGACGAACCGGTTCTCCAGGCCGCCCGGCGCGTGATAGTACGTCAGGATTTCGGGTACGAGCACCGGTTGTTCGTCGCGCAGGGACCACCCCCACACCCAGGGGATCTCCCGGTCGGGTGAGAACGGCTTCACTTGCGGGTTGTCGCGGTGGAAGGCGTCGGAGTACAGACCGCACTCCCGCGGGTCGACCCGCGCCCGGTCGCCGAGGGCGTTCAGCGAGGCGACCACCTCGGTCCGCTTCGCCCGCGGCCGCATCCCGGCAGCGCGCTCCAGCCCTTCCAGGACGCCGATCCGTGTGCTGCGGCGGAAGCTGTCGGCGTGCCCGCCCCAGAAGGTCTCGCGCAGATAGTTGCCGGACCGCAGGGTGAAGCAGCCGACGGTGGCCGAGGTGGTCCTGGAGGCGACATCGTGGACGACGGACGGCCCGAGCGCCCCGCAGACAGGGTTGGCGAAGGCATCCGCATCCAGGTCGTAGTCGTCGATCTCCCGCAGCCGGAAGGAACCGGGGGCGTGCTTCGGCGCGGCACTGAGCGTCAGACGTGCCCCCTCCGCGGTGTCCGGGACGCTGCGTCCGCACGCGGGGCACTCCGGATCGGGCACCAGCGGGTAGCTCCGTACGGTCAGCCGCTCCAGGTCGACCAGGCAGATCTTCGGGAGGGCGGCGCTCCCGGACGCCTCCGCGCTCCCCTCCCTCGCCCCGTCCCCCGGCAGGGCGCTTCCGCCCGGCCCTCCCCTGCGTTCCAGGTGCGCCGCGATCAGCGCCGCGAGGGTGTCGGCGGCGAACGGGACACGGTACGGGGACGGACCGGCAGCAGCTGTTTTCCCGCCCTGTTCCAGGGCGTCCCGCAGGGAGAACGAGCGCACCGCCTGCCATCTGCGCGCCAGACAGCGCGGACAGCCGGGGCCGTCCGAGCCAGGCCGGGGCAGTGGACCCACGACGGCGTGGTGCCCGTAGAGGTGGATCGCGACGGGTTGCTCCCCGGACGGTGGTGCTGACTCGTCAGCAGGTACGGACAGTTCGTCCCGGATGCCCAGCAGGGAGATTCCCGCAGCGTCCGGGACCAGGCCGTGTGCGGTCAGACTCGGGCCGAGCAGGGCGGACATACCGGCCCACGGGCCGCCTGGCGGGCCCGCCTCGGACGCTGCCGTCCGGCGCGGCAGCGGGTCAGCAGTCACGGCCGTCCTCGCTGCTGAGCAGCACCCGGACGGTGGTGATCCGGCACCCGCTCAGGTCGGCGGACGTGGTCGGAACGATCCACGCGTCGCGGCCGCTCCCGTGCAGTCCTCGCAGCGCCATCCGCCACGAACCGTCGGCCGCCGACAGGGCTTCCTGTTCTCCCCCGCAGACGAGCGTGCCGGCGTCGAAGGCGGCCATCAGTGGATCACCGGTGTCGACTCGCTCCCCGTCGGGCAGTTCGCGTGCCAGCTGCACGCCCCCGAGGAGGTCGCGTACGGCACCGACCGCCGCGGCATGCAGGCTGAAGTCCGACCCGAGGGCCCATTCCCAGTGCCCGTTGTCGGCGTTCCTGGTCCGTGCCAGCAAGACGTGCGCCGAGGAACGGCCGGCCTCGCCGAGGTCCAGCAGCTCTACCTCGACTCCGAGGTTGTCCGCCGTCCGGCTCAGGAAGGTGAGTTCGGGGTCCGCCTCGGTCGGCCGGAAGGAGACCCGGCGCACCCCGCTGCCGTCGCGGACGGCCCGTTGCAGAGCGTCGTGGGACAGGGCCGAGAGCAGCCCCCGCCGGGCGGCTTCTGCGGGCGATGTGCCCGCTCCGGTCCCGGCCCGGGTGGCGGTGAACACCGCGTCGCGGTTGTACGGGCCGAAGGGGTGCACGGCGGCCGTGGGCAGCAGCGCCGGCCGCTCGGTGACCAGCGAGGTGGCCCGCATCCACGCCGATACCTCCGGGGCGGCCGACATGGTGGCGCCCTGCGCGGTGGCCAGCGCCGGGACCTCGACACGGATCGGCGGCTCCTGTTCCGCCTCCGTCCCGGCCCGGGTCAGCACTCCGTGGGTGGGGACCACATGGTCGGCGTACAGCTCGGCCGCGGAGAGCAGCGCACGCATCCGGGCGCCCGCGACGTGGTGGACGTCGAAGGCGGCGATACGGCGCGAGGACCGGTGGCCGACCGAGAGCCGAAGTGTGCTGATCTTGAGCGGCGTCTGGGTCAGCGACTCGTCGTCGAAGGAGCGGAACACCCCCGTGCCCGGCTGCACCAGCGCGGCTCGGGCGTTCAGTTCCTCCATCACCGTCTCGGCCCCGCTGTCCTTCTCGGAGGATCCCGGCCCCGACGCGGCGGCCACGGCAGGGGCCGGTGCGCCGGATGCCCAGGCCGAGGGGTCGGGCGACGCCGGTGCGCAGGCGCAGAAGGGGCACCGGGGATGCGGCAGCAGCGGCTCGGAGACCACATCCAGTGAGGCCATGTCCTGGATGAGAACCTGACCGGCCGTCTCCGCCCGGAGCGCTCCGCTGGAGGCCCGGAAAATCTCGTAGCCGAGCAGGTTGCCGATCATGGCGGCGAGCGGTCCGCTGGGAGCGGCCTGGTCGGGCCCGGTCTCCCGGCCCAGGCAGACACTGCTCCAGACGTCCGCGGCTTCCCGGGCCCCGCCGTTGCCGCCGAGCCGCAGCACCGCGCACGCCCAGCACCCCGCGGTGCCCCGGCCCATCGTGGGCCCCACAACGATCCGGTCCCCGAAGGTCCATGCGGGAAGCAGGGTCCGCCCCTCCGGGACACCGGCCTCCAGCAGGGCATGGATCCGGCGCGGGCCGCTCGGACCGCCGGTCACCACGACGGTGTCGTACCCGTCGAGGTCCGACCAGGAGAGCGGGCCGCCTCCGGTGACGACCGTCGCCAGCTCGGCGGGACAGGCTTCGCGGGTCAGCCGCACGGCCTCCGCCCGCACTTCGGCGAACGCGTTCTCGGGGGTGTCGATGTCCGGGAGCACCCCGACGGTGGCGCATCCGTTGCGCAGCAGGCTCACCACGCACCAGCGGGCCACCGGATCGTCGCCCAGCACGGCCACCGCGGTGTTGCGGAACTGCTGGAAGCGCCGGTGCGCGCCGTCCGCGTAGTGGTCGATGTACGCGATCTGGGGAGCGAAGCGGCCGACCACCGCAGGCTCCATCCCTGCAGGGTTGTCGTCGCCCGGGGGTACGTCGCGGGCGAACCCGTGCTCGTACAGCGTGCTCACCAGCCGGGCGACCATGCCGCGACGGTCCTCGGGAAGCCCCGCGCAGAGATCCGCCACGCGGTTCTCACCGTTGAGGAACGGCACGATCAGGGAGGTGAACCGATAGGCAGAGGCGGCCTGCAGATGGAAGCCGCCCTGGGCGTTGTGGAACAGCACGCCCCGCGGCGTCTCGGTGTAGAGCACGTCCCGCTGGATCCGCGGCCGGGTGTCGGCGACCGCTTCGTAGGCTGCAGCCATGGATTGTCACACTTCTCTCGTGGGCGGATCGCATCCGCCCGATTCAGGGACGGCGCGGGTGGACCGGCCAGGCACTGGTCGGTCCGCTGTCCGAGCCGGCGGGGGACACATCTCTCGCCTCCGGCGGACCGACGGCGTCCGGATGGCAGGCGAAGGCACGGAGCAGACCGTGCATGGTGTAGTGGCGCGGCCCGCCTTCGAGGAGCCCGGCCTCGGCCAGGTGCTCCAGGACAGCTCCGGCAGTCCGGTCGGCGACGCCCAGCGCGGAAGCGCAGTCGTCGGCCGAGAACCGCTGCCGCGCTGACCGGGCGATCAGCAGGAACTGCTCGGCGAACCACCGGTCGACGCGGGCCAGGGCACCGCCAAAGACCTGCCGTACGGACAGCGCGGAGTCGTCCGGCAGCGAGAGCCGGGAGACCGGGTCCTGCCGGAGCCAGTCGGCGCCCTCCTCGACCGTCAGCTCCGGGCGGGTGAGCAGGAAGGCCGCCGCGATCCGCAGAGCGAGGGGGTAGTGACCACAGACCTCCGAGAGTGCCCGTACGGCCCCCGGTTCCCGTTCTGCCCGCGTGCCGCCCAGTATCGCGGTCACCAGGGCGAAGGAGTCGTCCGGCGCGAGAGTGCCCAGCCGGTGCACCCGGCAGCCGTGTCCTGCCGCGAGGCCTGCCAGCCGCAGCCGGGTTGTCACGACGACGGCGCTGCCGGGTTCGGTGGGAAGGAAGGGCAGCACCTGTTCCGTGCGTACGACCTCGTCGAGAAGGAGCAGCATGCCCGCGGGTACCGGTGGCAGCGGCCCGTGGGCCTCTCCCCCCGTTGGATGCCGAGGGCCGGTTGTGCCGGCCAGGGCCTCCCGCCAGGCGTGCGCAGCCTCGGCCGTCGGAAGCGGTGCCCCGTCGTCCCGGCTCATCCGCAGCAGCACCCGGCCGCCGGGAAAGGTCTCGCGCACCTGGTGGGCCGTGTGGAGCGCGAGAGCGGTCTTGCCGATTCCCGGCGCACCCGACAGCACGACAAGAGCCGGTTCGGATTGCGTGCCCGTCAGTTCCCTTGCTATCGCGCTGCTTTCAGCCTCGCGTCCACGGAAGGAGGGGACGAGGGGCAGCGACGGCGAACATCGGGACCGATCCGGCGCCGGACCCGCCGGCAAGGCGGTCGGAACATGTCGGGAGAGGGCCGGGGGGCCGAGGTCGTGGCCGCGGAGGATGGCCATTTCCAGCCTCTGCAGGCGGGCGCCCGGATAGACACCGAGTTCATCCCGCAGATATTCCTTGACCCTGCGGTACTCGGTCAGCGCGTCCACCTGCCTGCCGCTGCGGTGCAGAGCCTCGATGAGCTGCTCCCAGAAGCGTTCCCGGCCGGGGTGGGAGCGGATCACCGCCCGCAGGTCGGGCAGCACTTCCAGGCAGCGTCCTGCGGAGAGTTCGAGGTCGGCCAGCCGCTCCACGACGGACAACCGTTCCTCCATGAGCTGCGACACCTCGTCCCGGTGCAGGGCGTCCGAGGGGACGTTGGCCAGCAACGGGCCGCGCCACAGCGAGAGGGCCTCACGCAACAGACCGGTCTCGGCCGGCGATGCCTTCCGGGCCTGCGCCGTGCGGACCAGGGAACGGAACCGCAGCAGGTCCAGGCTCTCCGGCACGGCCGCGATGCGGTAGCCGCCGGGGACGTACTCGATGGTGTGGTCGGCTATCCCGTAGCGGGCGAAGACCCGTCGCAGCCGCTGGATGCAGGTGTGCAGGGCCGCATTCGCCGTGGACGGTTGACGCTCCCCCCAGATGCTCTGCCGGAGGTGGTCCGTGGGCACCACACTGTTGGGATGCAGCAGCAGGGTGGCCAGTAGCGAGGTGGGCTTGGAGGGTTGGAGGATGACCTCGTCGGTGCCGTCCACGATGGCGAGCGGTCCCAGGACCCGGAAGCCGAGCGCCGGGGGCCGGCAGAGAGGGTCGTCGGCGGGCTGGTCAGGTGCATGAGTCATGAGGTCGGTCCACTTCGTGCGGTCCCGTACGTGCCGTCACACCGTCGTCACGTCGGGCACGGAGATGTGCTTGATGTAGGCGTCCCCGCTGGGCCAGTCGTTGTCCAGGCGACGGCGCACCACGGCATGGAGTCGCCCTGTGGACGGGGCCCGCTGCCGGCCAGCGGGCACGACGCGGACCGTTGCGGCGCTCGCCCCGGCGACAGCCACCTCCTACACATGGGCCGGTTCCAGGGCCGCATAGAGTCGGTGGCGGGCGAAGTCGAAACCGATGTCACCGAGATGGAAATCCGGTTTGGCATTCCTGATCATCGGGGCACGGTTCGCGAAATCCGGCGTCATCCGCCAGAGCCCTTCGGTGGAATCGTCCGCATTGTTGGCGAGGTACCAGTAGTACGTCCCTGCCGTGATTCCTTGCAGTTCCTCGCTGTAGTCCTCGTTGTTCCAGACGTGTTCGTTCTCGACGTGCCACCGCGACATCGCGGGATCGGGGTCGGCTGCCCGGGCTGTCTGCCCCAGGGCGGTTCCGGCTCCGGCCGACACGGCGACGGCCGCCGCGGCGCACAGGGCGTGCCGTCTGGTGAGCATGAGGGGGGTTTCCGCACAGCGCACATTCCTTTTCTCGCCGGATGAATTGTCGACTTCTGTTACTTCGCGGGACACCTCGGTCGAAGCGAGGGTCAATCTGTCAGGCGCCCCGGTTCACGGGAACACCTGGTCAGCAGAGTGAGTGGCACCTACTCACCGCCATCGGTCCGGGCCCGCCGCGCGGGACGGTGGCAGCTGTAGTCGAGGTCCACCGAGGCGGTGGGGCCGGGTGGGGAGGTCACTTCGAGAAGGGCACGGGCATGCAACCGGCCGCGTCCGTGGAAGGACCACGTCGTCTGCACGGAGACGGCCCTCTCCCCCTCCCGTACGGCCTCGTGCAGCGGAAGCGACCTGCTGCCGTCACTGCGCTTCCACCGGTAAGTGAGCGTTCCACCCCCTCCGTTGGTGCGGATCGTCCCGTGTACGGTCACGGTCTGGTCGCAGCCCGGATTCCGGATGTCGGCGGCCACTCGCACGTCGCCGACGTAAAGGTCCGCCGGGTGGCGCGGCCAGAAGTGAGATACGACGGCACCGGCGACGAGGGCTGCGACGAGATACCAGCTCAGGCCCGGGAGCAGCGGTCTGCGTTCCGCGCGGCGGCGGCCGCGCCCACGGGCGCCGCGGACCGCGAGCCGCTGTCGCTCCCGGACGGCGGCGCCGTCGGGGACGCCCGGGCCGAATCCGGTCCGGGTCTCCCCGACCGTCGGTGGCCCGGTGTCGACCAGCGTCGCGGAGAGAGCCCCATGATCCGTGCGAAGAACACCGGGTGACGGCCCGTCCGCCAGATCGACCGTTGGGATCTCCGCCGCACGGGCCCTCGCGAGGGGGAAGGGCTGCTCCCGGGCCAGGGTCTCCAGTTCGACCGTGACGTCGAGCGAGGAGTCCGCCAGCAGGTCCAACGGCGCCGTGTCCCGTGGAAAGATCTGCAGTCGGGGGTCGGGCCGGCCGCGGTCCCCCGGCTGCGAAGCCCCCGGACCTACCGCACCGGCCCCGCTCCCCCGTCCGACCGGGTCCACAGTGGCGTCTTCGGGCCCGTTCACCGCGGCAGGCATGCCTGGGTCCAGCCCGATCTGTACGGCCTGGCGGCCTGGGCGCCGGGCGATGTGGTGGCCAGAACCCCGCGGTACGACGTGCAGTTGAGAGTGTCGAAGAAGTGCTCGACGGCGATCGTGTAACTGGTGCGTCCCTGGAGCACGAAGGTCTGCGAGCCACCGTCCCGGTCGCCGGGTGCCCGGGCCGCACTGCCCTGGTACGCGTCGTACCAGTTCACCGTCAGCCGCACCGGCTCCGAGCTGTCGGTGGTGACGCTGACGGTGGCGCTGGCCCGGCTGTTGGCCCCCGCCGTGAAGTTGGTGACCCCGAGGAAGCCGACGCGGGCCTCCGACACGCTGTCGGTGGTGGGCTTCTCCGACTCCGGTGCGGGGTCCTCGGACTCCCCCTGCGGATCGGCCGACGGGCCGGTCCCGGTCTCCGCCGGGGCACCGGTGATGGTTGCGGAAGAGGTTTCTGCGGCCCCCGGATCGTCCTGGACGGTGACCGCTTCCTCGGTGGCCCCCGACGTGGTGGCGACGCCGCCGGTCGGGCTGCCGGTGCCTTTGGTCGGCCGCCCCGAGGCGGAACCGGATGCCGGAGGGGACTCGGCGGGCGCCGTGTCCACCGGCCCGGCGACCTGTTCGGCGGCCTGCTGGCGGTGGCTCCCGCCGTCATTGCCCTGGGCTGCCATCGAGGCGACCGCGCCGAGAGCCAGGACTGCGGAACCGGCCGCGAGACTTATCTGCATCCGCTTACCGGGCATTCTGCGCCGGCGGGCACCCGCCGTCACGGCCGAGATGCCTTCGGGCCCAGTGAGCAGCGTGGCGGAGCTGTCGGACCCCCCGGAGCCGCCCGTGCCGGGCTCCGGGAGCAGGGCGAGGAGTGAGACCAGTGCGGCGAGGGCGCGGCGCCCTCGCTCCTCCCAGTCACCGCCGCACACCGAGCGCGCCACAGGTTCGAGCTCGGCGATGAACTCCTCGGCCGACGCGGGGCGTTCACTGGAATTCTTGGCCAACCCCCGAAGGACCAGACCCCGCAGCTCTTCCCGGATTCGGTCCACGGGCACCGGCGCCTCGATGTGCTGCACCGCCAGTTCGGAGACCGTCGTACTGAGAAACGGCGGTGTTCCTGTGAGGCATTCGAAGAAGGTGGCCGTCGCCGCGTACACATCGGCCTGCGGGGAGGGCGGCAGTCCCTGCCACTGCTCGGGCGGCATGTAGGCGGGTGTGCCGGCAGCGTTCGCGCTGTCCCCCTGCCGCACAGCGATGCCGAAGTCCACCAGCCGGGAAATGCCGTCCTCGGTGACGAGGACGTTCCCCGGCTTGTAGTCGCGGTGCACCAGGCCCCGTTCGTGGGCCGCCGCCAGCCCCAGCAGCGACCCCTTGAGGACCGCGAAGGCAGCCTCGGCGGGCAACGGCGCATGCGTCCGCAGCATGGCCCGCAGCTCCCCGCCCTCAACCAGCTCCATCACCAAGGCGACGCCCTCGTGCGTCTCCAGGTACTCGTACAGGGCGACGACGTGCGGGGTGTCCAACCTCTCCAGCGTCCGTGCTTCCGCACGGAAGCGGTCGAGCAGTTGCACGTCGTCGCGGACCCCGGCACTGAGGTACTTGATGGCAACCGGAAGGCCCGTCCCTTCGTGCACGGCCTGGACCACCCGGCCGGTCCCCCCGGTCCCGAGCTCCCGGACCGGGTGGTAACCCGGTGCCGTCCACCCGGCCTTCACGTCCTTGCTCAACCGATCGTTCATCTGCGGCTCCCCCCGGCCAAACTGCGTGTGCTGTGGTGTTGTGGCAGAAATCCCGGGCGCCACGCGGCACCCTCGGGGCGTCAGGTCGTTGCCCTGTGATGTCTCATCGTGTCGATCTCCGGCAGGCCTGGCATGAGTAGTGACTACGCATTTCGTCCGGGGGCGGGTTTGAACGCCGAGGCGATGGCCGCGGCCCCGCGCGGACGCCCGGGGATGTCGCCGGGAGGAGCCCGAAGGCTCCGGCGCGATCTGCCGGCCGGCGTCGAGGGGCCCTGTGACCCAGCACCTCGAAGGGTGTTCGTTCTGCGGCCACATCGTGGTCGCCGATGACGACCTTGCCCGGGTCGAGGCGGCCCTCGCCGCACGCGGCGAGGCCGGCATCCGGTTCTCCGCGTTCCGCTCGACACCTCGGACGCGGCCGCCGTGGCGGCGGCCCTCGCCGAGCACCGCTGCGACATCCTGCGCAACGCGACCGACCCCGCTTCGTCCTGCCGCTCTTCAAGGCGGCCGGTACGCACGGGGCGCACTATCTGGACATGGCGATGTCCTTGTCCCGGCCGCGTGGCGACCGCCGCTACGAGGAGTGCGGCGTGAAGCTGGGCGACGCCCAGTTAGAGCAGGCGGCCCAGCGGGAGAAGGACGGCCTGCCGGCACTGGTCGGCATGGGCGCGGAGCCCGGCCTGTCCGACGTCTTCGCACGCTACGCGGCGGACGAACTCTTCGACGAGATCAAGGAGATCGGCGTCCGCGACGGTGCCGACCTGGTGGTGGACGGCTACGACTTCGCGCCGTCCCTCAGCATCTGGACCACCATCGAGGAGTGCCTCAACTCTCCGGTGGTCTACGAGGACGGCCGCGGGTGGTACACCACCCCGCCCTTCAGCAAGCCCGAGGTTTTCGACTTCCCCGAGGGCATCGCTCCGGTGGATTGCGTCAATGTCGAGCACGAGGAGGTGCTCCTCATTCCCCGCTGGGTGCCGGCCCGGTGCGTCACGTTCAAGCACGGCCTCGGCAACGAGTCGGCTCCGCGACCATGCCGCCCAAGCCATTCCTCGATCTGCTGACGGAGTACGGCTCCTCATGGAGTCCGCGGGAGAAGTGACACAGCACGCCCGGCCGCACCGCCCCGGGGCGGTGCGGCCGGGCGTCACCTCCTCACCGGGGCTCCCGGTTCATCGGCGCCCGCTGTTCACAGGGTGCTCTCGATGGCGACTGTCGCGGTGTCGCGACCGATCGTCAGCTTGCTCTGCGGCAGATTGCTGGCGTAGCAGCTGTACTGCGCGATGCAGAGGTTCACCGACCGGGCCATGTGCGAGTAGTAGGGCGAACCCGCACCCGTGGGGTTGAACCCGATGGGCCCACCCACCGGAGCAAAGGTCACATCGGTCACCAGCGCCTGCGGATAGGCAACGGACGACTTCTCGGTGAAGTAGTCACTCCGGTTGTACGGGGACGCGGTGATGACGCGAGTGGCCTCCACCGTGTTGACCTGGTTCGCGGTGCACCAGGAGAAGGAGTGGTGCCATGTGTAGAGCGTGTCGCCCAGGTAACTCTTCAGCGTGATCGGACGGTCCACGCTCCGGCACACCTCCTGGAACGCGGAGAGCCCCGCCGGACGGGCTGCGGCCGACGACCGGGAACCGGCCCCGGCCTTGCCGGACGGCGCTTCGGCCTTCTTGTAAACCGCCTTGCCGACCTCGACCGACACCGGCACCGTACGGGCCAGTTGCGGGTCGTTCTTGATGATGGCGAGATCGGCGGGCGTCGCCTTGCCGTTGACGGCATGCCGGATCGCGGTTTCGACCTCGGCGCCCCCAGGCTTGTCGGCAGCCGATGCGATGCCCGGATGACCCAGGACCGCCAGAGCAGCAGTGGCCGCCAAACCGACGAAAGCAGTACTCGTCCTCATATTCCCCCCTTGGGAAATCTACGGTGGTATTTACCTCTCACCGCAGTTTTGATCGGATCTGACGAGAAAGATGCTCACATAGGCGGGAAAGCAGGCACGAGAGTAACCGCTACTCAACTCCTGATCACTCCGAAGTCCCCCCTGCCCACTCTTCCGTGCCCTTTCGGGGATCAACACTGCTGACTGACAGGAGAAATGACGGGTTATCAACTCGCGGTCGGTCCGACCCAGGGGCGGCATCGGCCGGCGAGGAGGCCGAGCGCCCTCAGCGAACGAAGTCTCAGCACGTCAGGACGATGGAGGAGCGCCACGGCACGGTGTCCCCCGCCCGCCCCTCCGTACGGCACTCGGACACGAAGACACCGCAGGAGACACGACTCGCCGCCGACGAAAGACCGGCCAGGCCCCTTGATCGCTCTGAGTAATGACGGCTCATGTGCGGTGCCACTGGGACAGATACGTTCGGCAAGCCGTAACGAAAGCGGGTGGCACGCGTGCCACCGGCACCGCGCCCCGTCCTGCAATGCCCGTCACCGGACGGCAGCCTCTCCCCCACCTGAAAGGGCGAACCGTGTCCCGCAGGCTCTCCCGCAGCACACTGACGACTTGGGGATGCGCGGTCCTGCTCTGCGCTTCCGCCACCCCCTGCGCGGCGGCGCAGAATCCGGCGCACACCACGATGACCGCAGTCACTGCGGATGCCCAGCAGGACGAACGCAGGGCGATCGCCGACCGGTCGCGATCCGCACTCACGACGCCTGCCGGCTTCCGTCTCACCGCGGGTGGCGAGACCTTGCTCAGCGAACCGGCCCCCGGAACCAACTACCTCGGCCGGGACGGCAGCAACGCCAACCTCAACGCCTACAACAACTACAACGGCCTCGCTTGGTGCGGCTATTTCGCCGCAGCCATGTGGGACCACCGGGGCACGCCGGCGAACTACCCCGGATCGCAGTCCTGGCGCACGGACCTCGGCAGCCGCTTCCACGCCTATGCACCGGGCGAGTTGCCGGAGACCGGCGACGTCCTGGTCTGGACGGATACGGGCGACAGCAGCCACGGCCATGTCGGAGTGGTGGTGGAGGTCGACGGCACCACGGTCATCACCGTCGAGGGAAACACGGGCGATCACAGCGACAGCGTGTCGGAACGTAGCTACACCTGGTACGGTGCCGGCCCCGAGCGTGCCGGGAAGACCTTCCGAGGCTTCGCCTCCCCCTTCTGACCCGCCCCCGTTCCGACGTACACCCGTCTCCCAGAACGCTCGTCCCGGGACAGGCTGCCCCGGTCCCGTCCGCCCGGGACCGTCCGGCTCCCGCGCCGCGCGTACTGATCCCCCTACAGCTGCTCGTCCCGATTGCCCGCGCCGTCCGTTCCGATCCGTTCCGGCCCGCAGCTGCTGATGCGGTGGGCCTTCAGCTCCGTGGACCGACCGTACCCCCGCGGTCAGCGGTCCACGGTGGTGGCGCCCGGTCCCGCGTCAGGGGCCGGGCGCCTGGGTTTTCCGCGTTGGTTCTGTTCAGCGGGAGGCTGCGGCCGCCGCGGCAGTGAGGTGCGGGCCCACCGGGGCACCTGCGTTCCGCTTGGGACAGCGAGCGGGGACGAGCGGATACCACCTGCCCGGATCCGGGCTCGGCGCGCCGGACGGTCCAGACAAGGAGGGCGGGGCTGCCGTCATGATGCGTGCGGTGTCCGCCATGTACGCCTCGGACGCCGCACGGTTCAGGACGGGGAGGGCAGGGCCGCCGTCATGATGCGCGCGGTGTCCGCCATGTACGCCTCGGACGCGTCGCGTGCCGCCTCCGCTTTGCCCGCGCACACAGCCTCCGCGAGAGGGTGCAGCCGGCCTGCGGCCGCTTCCGCGTCCCGGAACGGTTCTGCCAGCAGGCTTCGGACCGGTAGATAGGCGTTGAGCAGTGTGTTCGTCAGCAGCACGTACACCCGGTTGTGAGAGGCCACGGCCAGGATGCGGTGGAACTCGGCGTCGGCGAGCTGGGCCTCGTCCACGGACTCCGCAGCCTCGACGATCTTCACCTGCCGGCGCAGTTCACCGCGATCCCGGTCGGACGCCTCCGCCGCGGCACGGGCCGCGATCAGCGCGCCGACGCTCTGCCGCGCCTCGAACACCTCGGCCATCCACGTCGGATTCTTCATGACAAGGGCGGGCAGCAGGTCCGCGCTACCGAGGCGCAGGAAGTCCCGCACCCGGGTGCCGACACCGTGACGGGTCTCGACCAGACCTGCATGAACGAGACGGACGAAGGCGTGTTTGAGCGTGGTCCGGTTCACCCCGTACCCGGCGGCGAGTTCACGCTCCGGCGGAAGCAGGCTGCCGACGGCGTACCGGCCTTCGAGAATGTCCTCCTGCAGGCGGCGTTCGAGCTGGTCGACCGCAGAATCCCGAGGGATCGGATCCACTGCCACCACTGTCCTCTTTCCGGTTGTCCAAGGCGGTTGAGCTGTGATTTTCGCAGTGGCCGAGTCACCGCACAAGCGACTCCGGGACAGCGTGCGGAGTCCACTACAGGAGCAAGCAGGAATCTTGACGCTCTGCGTGGATGTGTGCGTGACTTGAACAGACCACCCAGTGGCTGGACCACTGAGCCACCATGGCGCAGAGGAGCTGATCATGTCCTTGTGCTCGGGACGATTCCCGGCATCGGGCACGCGGGGACCCCTCGCCGCAACTCGCCCCCGGCGTGCTCCGATTCTGGAGTCGATCGCCTTTCGGTACGCGATCGGCTGGGTCTAGCTGCTTTCACCGGCTACTGGCCCGGACGCCTGCCCCGGGCCGATCCCGCCGCGGTTGCACCACGTCCCCCCTCGCGCCCGCGGGTCGAGGACCGCCGCGCCATCCCCCCGGGCCCCTCCCCGTTCTGCCCGCCCTTGCCACCCCGCGTGCCTTTCCTACTGCCACGACCCCCACGTCCCCGGGCGACGACGCCGTGCGGCGAACTGGCGCACGACCCGTCGCTCCCTGGAGGAGCACATGACCACACTCCCCCTCGCACCGCCGTGGCCCCTCGTCGGCAGGGCCGACGAACTCGGCGAAGTCACCGGGCTCCTCAGCACTCCGCACACCCGCGGAATCGTCATCTCCGGACCGACGGGCGCAGGCAAGACCCGCCTCGCGCACGAGGCCTGGGAATGGGCCGGACGGCGCGGGCACCCCGTCGTCCGCGCGGCGGCGACCCGGGCCTCGCGCTCCGTACCGCTGGGAGCGCTGGCGCCGCTGCTGTCCCCCCGCCCGCGGGACCGGGTCGCGCTGCACGTCAGGCGCCCTCGGCCTGCCGGGGGCCCGGAACAGCACCGGCCCGTACTCCTCATCGACGACGTCCACCTGTTGGACGACGCCTCCGCCGAACTGCTCCGACCGCTTCTGGCATCCGGGGAACTGCTGCTGATCGCAACCACGAGCGCCGAAGGCAGCGGGGGGACCGCCGGCGGCCGGATCGCGGAGGACCTGCACCCGGTGAACCTCCGGCCGTTGTCCGGCAAGGTCGTGCAGTCCCTGCTCGAAGACGTTCTGCGCGGCCCGGTCGAGCGGCGTACGGCGCGGCTTCTGCACGGTGCCAGCGGGGGACGGCCGCTTTACCTCAAGGAGCTCGTCACGGGGGCTCTGACGGGTGGCGAGCTGGTGTGCGAGACAGGTCTGTGGCGGCTGGCCGCCACCCTCGCACCACCGCCCCGCCTGGTGGAACTCGTCCGGTACCGGCTCTCGACCATTGGCGAGCCGGGACGCGCCGTGCTGGAGGACCTCGCCCTGTGCGGACCCGACGCACTGATCCACTTCCCGCGGGACGTCGTGGAATCGCTGTGCGCGGCAGGGCTGATCCGCATCCACGGCAGCGGGCGGGAAGCCGTTGCGGAGCTGGCGGACCCGCTGGACGGCGAGGTCCTGCGGACGACCGTCCCCGTGCACCGGTCGCGCCGGACGATGCTGGCGCGGGCCGAACGCACCGAGACGGGAGGCGGCCCGGCCGACGCGGAGCTGTTGCGCTCGACGCTGTGGCGGCTCGACGCGGCGGCCGGGGTGCCACCCGAGCGTCTGACCGCGGCTGTCGAACTCGCCCGCGCGGTACACGACTTCCCGGCTGCACTGCGCCTCGCCGGCGCCTTGGTCAGGGTCCGCCCGGATGCCCTGTCCCATCTGCTGCTGGGAGAGTTCCGGCATGCGTGCGGCTACCCCGAGGATGCCGAACAGGCACTGGCCCGCGCCCTGGAGCTGGCGACCACCCCCGACGAGCGGCTGCTCGGGGTGGTGCTGCGCACCCAGAACCTGGCCCAGGGCCTGCTGCGGACCGGCGAGGCGTTCGAGGTCAATGCCGCCGAGCTCCGCAACGCCCGCGACCCCGCGATCCAGGCCGTGCTCAGTGCCAACGAGGCCTCGCTGTGGACACTCATCGGCGACATCGACCGGGCCGGTGCCCTGTTGGAGAGCGTCGCGGCCGAGGGCGGTGATCGATCGGCTCTGATCGCCGCGGTGCCGAGCGTCTACTGCTTGTCCGAAGCGGGCCGCCCCGACGAGGCGCTGGCCGCCGCGGAACGGCGCCGCGAGCGGCCCGAGTGCGCGCGCGCCGACAGCGTGGCCCATCCCGCGCTGCTGCAGAGCGCCGGCGCCCGGGCACTGGCCGAGGCGGGCCGGCTGAAGGAGGCCGAGAGCCTGGCCCACCAGGCATACGACCACGCAGTCGACACCCGTGCGGTGACGGCGCAGATCCGGTCGGCGACCGACCTGGGCTGGATCTGCTATCTGCAGGGCAGCATGACCCGGGCCAGGTACTGGTTCGCCTCCGTGGTGTCGTGCTCCCGGGATCAGGGATTCCTGTCCGGGCTCTGGGCCGGTCTGGCCGGGCGGGCGCTGGTGGATGCCGTGACCGGCCACCTCGACGACTCCGACGACGCCTGGGCCGAGGCCCGGCGCATGCTGCCCGACCGGTGGCAGCGTCCCGAATGCCTGCTCGTCGAGGCCTGGCGGACCGCTGCTCTGGGACGGTTGGGCGAGGCGCGGGCCGTGCTGCGCACCGGGGCGCAGTCGGCCGCCGGGAAAGGACTGCTGACGCTGGCTTCCCACCTGCTCTTCGACATCGCCCGGCTGGGGGACGCCCACGGAGCACTGACGGAGCTGACCGAGCTCGCCGACCGCTGCCCCAACCCGTTCATCGCCCTCCGTGCCCGCACGGCCCGGGCGCTGGCCGCGGACGCGGGGGACGAACTGGAGCGGTGCGCACAGGACGCGGAGTCCATGGGCGCCCTGCTGGTCGCAGCCGAGACCTGGACCGCGGTGGCGGGTACGCACACCGCGTCCGGAGCGCACCGGAAGGCCGCGCGATGCCGGGCCGAGGCGGAACGGCTTGCCGCGCACTGCAGGGCCAGCACCCCGGGCCTGACCCCGCACGCGGTCCGCGACAGTCTGACCGGCCGGGAGATGGAGATCGCTCTGCTGGCGGCCAGCGGTCTGGGCAACGCACAGATCGCCGAACAGCTGGCGCTGTCGGTCCGCACCGTCGGCAACCACCTCCAGCGCGTCTACTCCAAGATCGGCATACGGGGCCGACGGCTGCTCAAGGAGGCGCTGCGGCGCCAGCCGGTGCTGCCCGGGGAGGGCGTGAACCGCAGCCGGTCGGCAGGGGCAGCGATCGTCCGGCGATGAGCAGCGGGCGGGCGGGCCGGATGAGTAAAGAGTGCTCATGTGCACGACGGACGTAACGGTCATGCTCTTCAAGTTTGGTAGCAGTCGGACCGCCGTGATCCCGGGTCTCGTACCCGGACGGCATGGAGTAGCACGTGAAGCCCAACCGGTTCACCTCCCCACCCATCGGTCGGCCGGGGGCCGGTTTCGGCAACCCGCCGGAGCCGTCCTCCTCTGGCCGCGAACGCTGGCCCTTCACGGCCAGAGCGGAAGAACTCGACGCGTTCACCGCCGCCCTCGACGACCAGGCCACCACGGCCGTCATCGTCCACGGGCAGGCGGGGGTGGGCAAGAGCCGCCTCGCCGACGAGTGCCTGCGGCTGGCGGCGCGCAGAGGTCACCGGGTCGAGAAGGCGGTGGCCACGCCCTCCCTCGCCGCACTGCCGCTCGGGGCACTGGCACATCTGCTGCCCGCCGACGCCGTCTCGCACGACCCCGTCGCCGCCTTCCACGCGGCGGCCCGGGCGTTCGGTCTGCGCCCGGAGCCGAAGCACCGGCCGGATGCACCGGACCGGCCGGCGGTCCTCTTCATCGACGACCTGCACCTGCTGGACAATGCCTCGGCGGTGCTGCTCGGCCATCTGCTGTGGGCCCGCGCGGTGTTCCTCATCGCCACCGTCCGCGACGGCGCGCCCCCCTCCGACGCCGTCGAGGCGATCGACCGCAGCGAATCGACCCGCCGCATCGCGGTACGGCCCTTCAGCCGCGCCCAGGTCCGCAATGTCCTGCGCCGCTGCCTCGGCCACCCCATCGAACACGCCGCCCTGGATGCCCTGGTCGCCTCCTCCCAGGGCAACGCCCTGTTTCTCTACGAGCTCGTCAGCGGGGCGGTCGACGACGGCACACTCGAACTGGGCGACGGCCTGTGGCGCCTGAACGGCCGCCCCACCGGCACCCGCCGGCTCTCGGCGATCATCCGGCAGCGCCTCCAGGGCCTGTCCGGCCCGCGCGAGGAACTGTTCGAACTGGTTGCGCTTTGCGAGCCGATCCCCCTCTCCGCGCTGCGCCCGGCGGGCTCCGGGGCCGGCGATGTGGAATGGCTGGAGAAGCAGGGTCTGATCCAGGTCCACGCCAACGGCAGACGCACGTACTGCACCCTGGGCCACCCTCTGTACGGCGAGGTCGTGCGACGCCACATCTCCCCCCGCCGACGCCGGGAGGTCTACACCGCGCAAGTGCGGAGACTGCGCTCACACGGCGTGCGACGCCGGGAGGACGCGCTGTGCCTCGCCTCCTGGCAACTTGCCGCCGAACTGCCCGTGGACACGGAGCTGTTGGTGTCCGCGGCGGCCATGGCACGGCACGTACGCGACTTCCCGACCGTACTGGAACTGCTGTCCAGGCACCCGGATTCCCAGGCACCGTTCGCCGTGTGGCTGATGCGCGGCGAGGCCTACCACCACACCGGCAACTGGGAGCGCGCCGAGCAGTGCCTGTCCAGGGCGCAGCAGTCGGCCGGCGGGGAGGCCGAGCTGCTGACCGCGGTCATGGAGCGGACCCAGAACCTGTTCTGGGGCTTCGGGGACACCCGGCGGACCCTGGAGGTGAACGCTGCCGCGGAAGCGGGGCTCGGCGCGAGCGGCCGACGGATCCTACGCATCAACGAGGCGGGCTACCTCATGTACTGCGGGGACATCCGCACCGTTCTGCATCTGCTGGAGGATGCGGAGAAGGTGCATGTCCCGCGGCTGCGGATGTGGGGTCAGTTGCAGATGTCCCTCGCTCTGTCGTACGTGGGCCGCACCCGGGAGGCCGCGGAGCTGAGCCGGCGGGTCCACGAGGAGCTGACCGGCGCGGCGGCTGAGGAAGGGCGCTACGATCCCTCCTCGCACTGCAGCGGTCCCGCCATCTACCGGGTAGTCGCACTCACCGAAGCCGGGCGTCCGGACGAGGCACGGACGATCGGCGAGGACGCCTTCACCCGCGCGGTGGGTGCCCAGGCCGTCTATGTGCAAGCATGGATCGCGGCCCATATGGGGCGCTGCGAGCTGATGGCCGGGCGGCTGGAGCAGGCACGGGACTGGTACGCCGAGGCCATCTCGCTGGCCCGGGCGAACGACTACCCCCGTCCGCTGGTGCTGAGCTGCGCCGGACTCGCCGCTGTCCAGGCCCAGTTGGGCGCCGTCGCGGAGGCACGGTCGGCACTGGAGGGCGCCCGGAGCGCACCGGATCTGCAACAGGCGTCGAACCTGTCGGTCCAGCTCGCCGCCGCTTGGATCGAGGCGGCCGACGGACACCTTCCGGAGGCCCGCGCCCTGCTGACCGCCGCCGCCCACCGAGCCGGCGAGGTGGGCATGCACTCCTACGAGGGCTGGCTGCTCAGCGATGCCGCCCGGCTGGGCGGCGCGGCTCAGGCACAGGACCGGCTGGGGGAGTTGGCGCGGACAAGCGACAGCGATCTGGCGCGGGCCCGGGCGATCAGCGCGCGGGCGCACGCGACCGGATCGGCCGACGCGCTGCACACCGCGGCGGACCAGTGTCTGCTGGTGGGTGCGGAGCTGCTGGCGGCCGAGACCGCCTGCGAGGCGTCCCGGGCAGCCGAACGGGAGGGGGACCAGCGGGGCGCAGCCGCCGCGGCCGTCCTGGCCGGACGCTCCCTGGCCCGCTGCGGTGGAGCGCTGACCCCGGCGCTGGGCGTCGGGACGGCCCGCCCGCTCACCCGCCGGGAGTCCGAGATCGCCGAACTGGCGGCGGAGGGGCTCACCAGCCAGGAGATCGCGGGTCGGCTCGTGCTCTCGATCCGTACGGTCGACAACCATCTGCAGCGCGTCTACAGCAAACTCGGGATCGCCTCGCGCACCCAACTGGCTGACGCACTGGCGGGCCTGGCCGAGATCCGGACACCTGCCGCCCGGCGCAAGGGGAATGACGCGTACTCATGAAGCCCGGTCCCGTTCGGCCGGGACTGTTCGGGCTCTGAGCCGGGCGCCTGCTCCGGCTACATCCCGCTCTGCCGCGACGTCGAATCCTTCGTGTACGCACTCGTCGAGCTCCGGAACCTCGAGATCAACCTCGACAACGACGGGGATCCCGAAGAGCTCTCGGCACGCCTCAAGGAAACCGTCGGCGCCTTCGACCCCACGCCCTTCACCGACGAGGACTCCCAGTGGAACCTCTGACTGGAAGAGCAGGAACCCCCCTGGTCTTCACCCGTCAGGCGCCCTTCACTCAACCCGCTCTCGACCGAGCCCGGCGTGCGCGCTGACTCCCGGCATCCGGGCCTGGAGCTGCTCGGAGCGCAGACCGCCCTAGCGGGCCCGCACCTCCGCGGTCACCGGCTGGACCGCGATGAAGCACGGGTCGGGCGGCTGCTCGGGACGGGTCCCGGGACCGGCGGGCTAGAAATGCCGAGCGGAAGTCCCGTACGACAGGAGGTCCAACTGATGAGTGTGGGTATGCGCCGGCGAGCCGCGACGACAGGCGTGACGCTGACCCTGGCGGGCGCGCTCGGATTGGGGCTGACGACGCCTGCGGCGTATGCCGCCGGCCAGGGGCCCTGCTACGACGGCCGGTGCGACATCACCGTGTCGGCGCCCAAGACCATCAAGGTCAACAGCAGGAAGTTCGGGTTCGGGACGCTGAAGGTCAACAGCGTCAGTTCCCGTTCCGTGAAGTTCTCGGCCACCTCGGGCGGGGTGTACTTGAGCGGCAGCACCAGTCCGGGCGGCACCGTCAAGCTCAACAATCTGAAGATCTGGGTGAAGTCGGTCTCCGGCCACAAGGCCAAGCTCAGCCTGTTCCCCACCCGGTACTGAACTCGTCCCTGAACCCTGGCGCCGTCGTCTCGCGGCGGGGTTCGTTTCCCGGACGGCACCGGTCAGAGCCTCCCGACCTGCCGAACCCGAGCCGGACCACGGGCGGTGTCGGAGTGCTGTCGGCGCCGCCCGTACCGGAACCGGGGGCCGATGCGTCAGGACGCGAGGTACTCCCATTTCTTGGTGGCTGCGCAATCCGTGAATCCGAAGCGCTTCGCCGCCGGGCCGACGGCCTCCGCCGCGTCCTTGTTGACGGCCGACTGCATGATGAGCACCAGGTCCGTCCCGAGCCGGTAGTTCTGTATCTGGCCCTTGAGGTCCTCCAGGCCGGTGATGTAGGTGCCGAGCTTGTCCGACCAGGCGTCCAGGGCCTTCCGACCGCTCTCCGGCTTCGGCATCTTGCGGACCTTTGCGCGGAGGCCCTTCAGCAGGACCACCCGTTCGCCCATCTTCGGTACGTCGCTCTCGTCGATGCCCGCGCCATACGCCAGGTCACCGGTGAACCGCTCGTTGATCTCACGGCATGACGCGTCGGCGCTCCGGATCAACTCCTGCTTCGGTGACGCCGGGGAAGAGGAACAGCCGGCGACAACCGGCACCACGAGCCCCATGACGGCGGCTGCCACACGCATGACCTTCGACATGCCTTCACGATGGCGTGCCCCGGCCGGGAGGGGTCCCGGCGCGCTGTGTGGGTTCTGAGCGGGTCCGCATGAAGTCCGGTGAAACAGATCACTGCCAAGCCTGCGCTGGGTAAACTCCGTCACCTGGCAGGACCGTGCGCGGTGGGGCGAGGGGTGGGGCGGTGCTGGTGACCCCAGAGGCCGGGGACAAGATCGCCGACCGGTATCTCTTGCAGGAGCCCGTCGGCACCGGCGGGATGGGCGTCGTCTGGCTCGCCTGGGACGAGCGGCTCGAGCGACGGGTCGCGGTCAAGTGCGCACGCCTGGACGACGATCGGGCCGCGCGACGGCTCATGGGCGAAGCGCGCAACTCCGGGCGGCTGCACCACCCGAACATCGTGGGCGTCTTCGACTTCGTCGACGAGGGCTCCACCTGCTGGATCATCATGGAATACGTCCCCTCGCGCAGCCTCGCGCAGATCATGACGGAGAGCGGCCCGCTCACACCCGAGGAGGCCGGGTCGATCGGCTGCCAGATCGCGGACGCGTTGGCGAAGTCCCACGGTGAGGGCGTGGTGCACGGCGATGTGACGCCGGAGAACATCCTCGTCACCGACGAAGGCGTCGCGAAACTGACCGACTTCGGAATCTCGCGGGCCCTGTGGAACGACGTCACACACAGCACTACGGGCAGTGTGCGCGGCAAACCCCGGTACCTGGCCCCAGAGTTGGCCAAGGGGCGGCCCGCGGGCGAGAAGTCCGACGTGTTCTCCCTGGGCGCCTCCCTGTTCGCGGCGGTCGAGGGCCAGTCGCCGTACGGGGAGGCCGAACACCCGATGGCCTACCTGGCTCGGGCCCTCGAGGGTCACATCGAGCCCATGCGCCGGGCCGGTCCGCTGGACGGGCCGCTCACCGCTCTGCTGGAGGTGGAGCCCCGGCACCGGCCCGATGCCGCCAAGGCGCGGAAGCTGCTGACGCACGCCGCACCGCCGCCCCGGCCCGTGCAGGAGCAGCTGCACGACAGCCGCACCCGTGACCTCACGTCCCACACGTTCAGGCTGCCGCGACTCGTACGCCGCGTGCAGGACTTCACGCCTTTCATGCTTCCACTGCCACGGCCCGTACGCCGACGCCGCCTTCCCTTGGCGATCACGGCGGTGGCGCTGGTCACAGCGGGCGCGATCACGGTCGGGCTCGTCCTCTACGGCCCGTGGGCCGCGAAGGACAAGGGTGGCCGTACCGGTGTGCCCGATGCGAAACCCTCGGCCACGGGGCGGGCCGGCACCATCGGCGACGAGCGTACGGCGGACCCCTGCGGCCTGCTCGACGCCGCCTCGCTGAGCCGCTTCGGCGACACCGCGCTCGACCCGGCCTACGGGGAGATCGACCGGTGCGACGTCCTGGTGCGCAACAACAGCGGCGACGACAACGCGGATGTCCAGGTCAACCTCGACTCGGACCGGGACGACTTCGACGACATCGTGTCCAGCCATGTGGTCCGCGGCCTCACGGTCGTGACACTCAAACGGGACGGGAGAGCCTGTGTACGGGCCGTCCTGACCGCCGACGGCAAGCAGATCCGCGTCATCGGCAAGCAGCTCTACAAGGTGGCGCCCGACCCGTGTCACATGGCCGACGCCGCCACCGATCGCGTGGTCGGCGTGCTGGCGGCGGGCCCGGTACCCCGGCGTTCGTCGTCGCCGGCCGCCAACTCCCTGGCCCGGCTGAACACGTGCACGCTCCTCGACGCCGCCGAGCTCAAGCGGCTTCCCGGCGTCACGGTGGGCAACCAGGACCGCGGCTTCGGTTCCTGGGACTGCGAGTGGTCGAGCGACGACGGCAACCGCGGGGTGGAGATCCAGTTCAGTCGGGACAACTCGCTGGACGCCGACGACGGAACGCTCGTCGACGTCGCCGGCACGAAGAGCTACTTCACCGCGAACGACGTCGAGGACGACAGCTGCACCGTACGCACCCCGCACCGCAGCTACACGGACTCCGCCGGCGAGCGCACCACCGAACTGTTCGAACTGACCGTGTACGCCCCGAATCCGACCAAGCAACTGTGCGACACCGCCACGGAGTTCGCGACCGTCGCCGTACGGAACATCGCGAAGCAACTGCCGGAGCAGTGACATGACCGAGCCGGGAACCTCACGGAGAGGGCCGAGGGAGGGGGCAGTGCCCGCTCCGGGCGGCCGTCTGCTGCCCGCCACCCACGGGAGCCTCGCCCGGGGCGCGTCCGCGCCGCTGCCCGGCACCGTCTTCGCGCTTGCGCTAACCGGCGGCATGACGCTGGGGCCCGGGGAGGGCCGCGAGGTCCTGTTCGGCCGCAACCGGCCCGAAGTGCACGTCTGCCTCGGCGAGGACGACCCCCAGGTCAGCCGCCACCAGGGCACGCTCACCCACCAGGACGGCCGCTGGTGGGTGAGCAACGCCGGGCGGCTGCCGATCCGGTGCCTCGGGGGCCGGCTGCTGTTCCGGGGCGAGGAGCCGCTGCCGCTCGACACCGGTTACACCCCGCTGTTCGCCGGCGGTTCACGTGGCCGCGAGCACTTGCTGGAGGTCTTCGTCACCGGCCCCGAGGGCGAGAGGCCGGTACCGCGGCACGGGGACGTCACCCGCCCGCCCCGGGTGTGGGCGCTGACCGAGCAGGAGCGGCTCGCCCTCGTCGTACTCGGCCGGCGGTACCTGCTGCACGAGCCCCGGCCGCAGCCGCTGACCTGGAGGCAGACCGCCGCCGAGCTCGCCGAGTCGCAGCCCTGGGCGGGCTGGACCGACAAGCGCGTCGAGCACCTGGTCAACGGCGTGCGCACCCGGCTGTCCCGCGACGGGGTGCCCTGGCTGACCCGCGAGGAGCTCGGCGAGCCGGTGGGCAACGCGCTCAACGACAACCTGATCCGGGCGCTGCTGGCATCGACCACCCTCGTGCCGATGGACCTGGCGCTGATCGACGCCGCCTGACGCCGAACCCACCGGGCAGCCGTGGCGCCTGGCCTGGTCTTCCACCGAGTCGGGCGCCTCGCGCGAAGACGCATCTCCTGCGGGTCTTCGCGAAACTCGACGTCAGCGGCCGCACGCGCGCCGTCGTGGTCGCCCTGGAACGCGGGCTCCTCGCGCGCTCGTGAGGCCCGCGCGCCCCGGGCCGGATCCAGGCGCTGTCCGGCACTCCGGGGAGCCGGGCTCAGCCGCCGCGACGTACCCGGGCCGCCCTGCGGGCCTCGGCCAGCTTGCGCGCCTCATTGCTCTTGCGGGACGGCCTGCCACCGGAGCCGCTCTTCGCGTCCTTGGTGCTGCCCAGGCCGCCGAACGGGACGTTGTGGTTCTTGGGGCGCGGTACGGCCGACCCGCCGTCGAGCGGAGCCCCGGAGGGGGCCTTGGCGCCGGTGATCCGGCTGAGCTCCGCCTCCCCGGACCGCACCTTGGTGACCTTGGGCGTGACGTCGGCGTCCGCCATGACCTGGCTCGTCTCGCGGCGCTGTCCCGACAGCACGAGTGTCACGACGGTGCCGGAGCGGCCGGCCCGGGCCGTGCGGCCCGCGCGGTGCAGATAGTCCTTCGGGTCGGTGGCCGGGTCGACGTTGACCACGAGGTCGAGGTCGTCGACGTGCAGGCCGCGTGCGGCGACGTTCGTCGCCACCAGCGCGGTGACCTGCCCGTTCTTGAACTGGGCCAGAGTCCGGGTGCGCTGCGGCTGGGACTTCCCGCTGTGCAGGGCGGCGGCGGCCACGCCGCTGGCCCGCAGGTGCCGCGTGAGCTGGTCGACGCCGTGCTTGGTGTCCAGGAACAGCAGGACGCGGCCGTCCCGGGCGGCGATCTCCGTGGTCACGGCGTACCGGTCCGGGCCGTGGACGACGAAGACGTGGTGCTCGATCGCGGACACCGCGCTGGAGGAGGGGTCCACGGAGTGGACGGCGGGGTCGCGCAGGTAGCCCTGCACCAGCTGGTCGACGTCGCGGTCGAGGGTGGCGGAGAACAGCATCCGCTGCCCGTCGGGACGCACCTGGTCCAGGATCTCGGTGACCTGCGGCAGGAAGCCCATGTCACACATCTGGTCGGCCTCGTCCAGGACCGCGATGCGCACCCGTCCCAGTCGGCAGCCCTTGCGTTCGACGAGGTCGTGAAGGCGGCCGGGCGTGGCGACGACGATCTCGGCGCCGTCCCGCAGCGCGGCGGCCTGCCGTCCGATGGACACGCCGCCCACCACGGTCGCGAGCCGCAGCCGCAGGGCCTCGGCGTACGGGGTGAGGGCCGCGCCGATCTGCTGCGCCAGCTCCCTGGTGGGCACGAGGACGAGCGCCAGCGGCTCTTTCGGCTGCGCGCGCCGCCCGGCCGTCCGGGCGAGCATCCCCAGGCCGAAGGCGAGCGTCTTGCCGGATCCGGTGCGGCCCCGGCCCAGGACGTCCCGTCCCGCGAGCGCGTCCGGCAGCGCCGCCACCTGGATGGGGAAGGGCACAGTCACGCCCTGTTCATCGAGCACCCGCAGAGCCTCGGCCGGCAACCCCAGCTGGGCGAAGGACGTCGCCGTGGGCACTGCCGAAGCGGCACCCGACGCCTCGGACACATCGCCCTGCTGCCGGGCATCGGCACATGTTGATTCGCTCACAGAGAGCCTTCCTCCGAAGGGACCGTACCGAGGAAGGCGCGGCAGTGACGCGGCCGCCGACCAGAGGCACCCAACGGAGCACCGACACAGCGACACAGCAAAAGCGCAAGGGTAGCACGGGGAACACCGTCCAGGCCCCCCGTGCCGCGCCGCTCAGCCGAGGAACGACAGCCCGACCTGCCTGTGCGGAGCCATGTGGTACCCCGGGGACACTCCCGGCATCGACGCCCAGCGCGGCCCCGACAGACGTCGACGGAGTGGAGCCAGGATCATCCTGGCTCCACTCCGTGCGGGCGTGTCACTGGAACTGTGCGAAGAACCTCCAGATCTCTGCTTTGGTCCAGGTGGTGACGCCGCTTTCGCCGGAGGAGCCGTCGACCGGACCGGGCATGTGGCCTCCGTCGAACGCGGCCCATTGGACCGGGTATCCGGCACGGCAGCCCGAGTAGGTGGTGGTGATGTGCGTTCGGCTGCCCGGCGCGGGCTCGCGCGGGCTTTGGGCGGTGCAGCCGTTGTTGGCGACGAACTTGTCGCGCAGGGACCGCCCTTGCCCGATGTTGAGGACGTTGTCGCTGATGCCGTGGATGCCGAAGTAGGCGATGGGCTGGGTGCCGCCGCCGCACCCGCTGATCTGGGCGCCGGACATGACCGCGACGGCCCTGAAGACGTTCGCCCGGCTGCATGCGAGTGCGTAGCTCATGCCGCCGCCCCAGCTGAAGCCCGTGGCAAAGCGCTGTGCCGGGTTGACACAGAGGCCGCCCTCGATGCGACGGATCATGTCGTCGACGAAGGTGATGTCCTCACCGCCCGAATTGGCCCAGCCGTTGCCGAGGCCCTGGGGGGCGACGAGGATCGCTCCGTTGTTCGACTGTTCCTGTTGGCCGTAGTAGGACCAGGCGTTCCCGCTCGTGCCGCCCGAGGCGACGTCGCCGGCGGTTCCGCCCCGCCAGTGAAACGCGAAGATCAGCCGGTAGCGGTGGCTGTTGTCGTAGTTGGCGGGAACCCTGAGGATGAAGCTGCGGCTCTTGCCGCCGCTCTGCATCGTGTGCGTACCGCTCGCCAGGGCCGGGGCGCTGCCGCATCCGCCGCCGCCACCTGACGACAGCTTGATCATCTGCCATTGCTGGTTGGCGCCGCCCCAGTCGGAGTACTGGACGACGTTGCCGCCGTCGGCGGTGGAGGCGCCCTGCACCTCCACCGCCTTGCCGCTGGTGCGGTTGATCAGCCGCACATGGCCCGCGTCGGAGTCGGCCAGGCGGAACTGCTGGTTGGCCCCGTTGCCGTCGGCCCACTGCTGGATCGCGGCACCGTCTGCGGTCGAGGCGCCGGCCACGTCGAGAACCTTGCCCGAATGCCGGGCCTTGAGGCGGTAGAAGCCACCGCCGGAGTCCACGAACTGCCATTGCTGGTTGGCTGCGTCGTTGCGCGTCCACTGGCTGACCCGCGCGCCGTCGGCGGTGGACGTGCCAGAGACGTCCAGCGCCTTGCCGCTGTTGCGATTGACCAGGACATACCAGGCATTGGTGTCCACCGTCGCCGCCTCGGCGGGCGCCGGGTTCACCGCGGCGAGCATGCCGATCGCGAGGGTCGCCGCCACCACGGCGGCGACCCGGGACCACCAGCGATGTCCACGTGGAGGGGCGGGGGAAGCCGCACCGTAGGTCTTCATCGAATCACGCCTTCGCTTGTGGCAGGTTCCATCAGGTGCGGGTCCAGCGTTGGTTGCTGCCGTTCGAGCAGGAGTAGAGCTGGATCAGGGTGCCGTTGGCGGTGCCGGCTGCGGCGGCGTCGAGACAGAGGCCGGACTGGACGCCGACGATGGATCCGTCAGAGTTGAGGCGCCATTTCTGGTTGTCGCCGCCCCAGCAGCTGTAGATCTGGACTTTGGTGCCGTTGCCGGTGCCGGCGGCGTCCAGGCACTTGTTGCCGTAGACCCTGAGCTCGCCCGCGGCGGTGTAGGCCCACTGCTGGTTGGTGCGGTTGTTGCAGTCCCACAGGTGGAGCTGGGTGCCGTCGGTGGTACTGGTGCCGGGCACGTCCAGGCAGCGGCCCGAACCGACGCCCTTGATCGACCCGGAGTCCGAAGGGGGCGTAGTGGAGCCGCCGTTGAGCGCGTTGAGGACAGCGGTGTAGGCGGGCTTCTTGCTCCCGTCGCCGTTGAACAGCAGCGGCGTGTGCTCCGGTCGCCAGGAGTCGCTGTCGCGCACACCCCAGACGGTGATGCCGAGACAGCGCGGGACGGCCAGACAGTCGTTGGTCACGTTGGCGTAGGTCGTGGCCGGGGCGCCCTGGATGTCGAGTTCGGTGATGGCCACGTCGACGCCGAGGGCGGCGAAGTTCTGCAGGGTGGTGCGGAAGTTGCTGTTGTAGGGGCTGCCGCTGTTGAAGTGCGACTGGAAGCCGACACAGTCGATCGGCACGCCGCGCTGCTTGAAGTCCCGGACCATGGCGTACATGGCCTGGGTCTTGGCCCAGGTCCAGTCCTCGACGTTGTAGTCGTTGTAGCAGAGCTTGGCGGCCGGATCGGCGGCGCGCGCGGTGCGGAAGGCGACCTCGATCCAGTCGTTGCCGGTGCGTTGCAGGTTGGAGTCGCGCCGGGCTCCGGAACTGCCGTCGGCGAAGGCCTCGTTCACGACGTCCCACTGGGCGATCTTGCCCTTGTAGTGGGCCATCACACCGTTGATGTGGTTGATCATCGCCTGGCGCAGCGTGCTGCCGCTGAGGCTCTGCATCCAGCCGGGCTGCTGGGAGTGCCAGGCCAGGGTGTGGCCGCGCACCCGCTTGCCGTTCTGCACCGCCCAGTTGTACACGCGGTCACCGGCGGTGAAGTTGAACTGGCCCCGCTGCGGTTCGGTGGCGTCGATCTTCATCTCGTTCTCGGCCGTCACCATGTTGAACTCACGGCCCGCGATCGTCGTGTACGCCGAGTCGCCCAGCCTCCCCGAGGCGATGGCGGTACCGAAGTAGCGGCCGCTCTGCGCCGCCGCGGCGCCGAGCGTGTTCTCGGCGGCGGCTGCGGTCGGCGGTGCCACCAGTGTGGCGACCGCACCGAGGGCGCCGACGACCAGGGCCGACAGCAGGCCGCGGATCCTTCGTCGGACAACGGATCTGGGTAGGGCATACGAGCCCATGACGGTGCCTCCAAGGTAGACATCACGGAAGGACTGAAGCGCAGGGAAACGCGTCGTCCGCTCCCACTCGGCAGACGGACGGGGCGGGCCGGAACCCGCGGAGCACGGAATCACCGGAACCTGACGGGGTGGCGCAGGTGCTGGGGTGCGTGGATCTGTCGTGCGGCTGTGCGTGGATCTGCCGTGCAGCACAGATGGCCCAGGACCGAAGTGGTTCGATATTTCGCACTGGGGCCGGGTGCTCAGACACGGATGATTGAGGTGCTGACGATGGTCGTCAATAGTCCCCGCAGAACAAGTTTCGATTCATCACCCGAAACTTTCCGGAACACCGGCGGGCCGGACGGCCAACCCCCGGCGCCACCGCGGGCCGGGCGTGACTGCTTCTCAAGCCCAACGGGGAGGCGCTGTTTGTGGACAGATCGGCGACAGGCCTTGACCAGAGGGCGGCGCATTCCTAGCTTGTGGCGTCGAAGCATCCGGGAATTCTTCGAAACATTCGAGATTCTCCCTGCCCCGGCACGTCCGCTCCGCGGCTCATCAGGGTCACCTCACCCCACCCCACAAAGGAGGCCTACTGATGCGGTTTCGTCACCCGTCCCCGGTCCGCCCAAGACACTTACTCGCCGTCCTCGCGCCCTTGCTGTTCATGGCCACCTTCCTCGGCGCCCAGCCCGCCCGCGCGGCGACCGTAGACCCCAGCGCCTCGTATGTCCTGGTCAACCGCAACAGCGGCAAGGCCCTGGATGTCCACAACATGGCGACCAACGACGGCGCCCGCATCACCCAGTGGACCAGGAACAGTCAGAACCAGCAGCAGTGGCAGTTCGTCGATTCCGGGGGCGGCTACTACCGCATCAAGTCCCGCCACTCGGGCAAGGTGCTGGACGTCCACAACTGGTCCACCGCGAACGGCGGCTCGATCGTCCAGTGGGCCGACCTGAACGCCACCAACCAGCAGTGGCGGCTGGCCGACAGCTCTGAAGGCTACGTGAGGCTCATCTCGCGCCACAGCAACAAGGCCCTCGAAGTACAGGGCGCGTCCACCGCGGACAACGCGAACATCGTCCAGTACGACGACTGGGGCGGCACCAACCAGCAGTGGCAGCTCGTCAAGGTCGGCGGCGACAATCCCGGCTCGTGCGATCTTCCGTCGACGTACCGCTGGACATCAACGGGCGCGCTGGCGCAGCCTAAGCCGGGGTGGGTCTCGCTCAAGGACTTCACCGTCGTCCCGTACAACGGCAGGCAACTCGTCTATGCGACGACGCACGACACGGGGACGAGTTGGGGTTCGATGAACTTCGGCCTGTTCACCAATTGGTCGGAGATGGCCTCGGCCGGCCAGAACACGATGTCGTCCTCCACCGTCGCGCCCACGCTCTTCTACTTCGCGCCGAAGAACATCTGGGTGCTCGCCTACCAGTGGGGCGGGACCGCCTTCTCCTACCGGACGTCGAGCGACCCCACCAACCCCAACGGCTGGTCCGCGGCGCAGCCGCTGTTCACCGGAAGCATCTCGGGCTCCGGAACAGGACCCATCGACCAGACGCTCATCGCAGACGGATCGAACATGTACCTGTTCTTCGCCGGTGACAACGGCAAGATCTACCGGGCCAGCATGCCGATCGGGAACTTCCCGGGCAGCTTCGGCTCGTCGTACACGACGATCATGAGCGATACGACGAACAACCTGTTCGAAGCCCCGCAGGTCTACAAGCTGCAGGGCCAGAACCGCTACCTCATGATCGTCGAGGCGATCGGCTCTCAGGGCCGCTACTTCCGCTCGTTCACGGCCACCAGCCTCAACGGCTCATGGACACCCCAGGCCGCGACCGAGAGCAATCCCTTCGCCGGCAAGGCGAACAGTGGCGCCACCTGGACCAACGACATCAGCCATGGCGAACTGATCCGCACCAGCGCCGACCAGACCATGACCGTCGATCCCTGCAATCTGCAGTTGCTCTACCAGGGGCGCAGCCCCGACTCCGGCGGCGACTACGGCCTGCTGCCCTACCGTCCGGGGCTGCTGACCCTGCGGCGCTGACGGTGTGACACGAGTCCGGCTCCGGTAGGGAGCCGACGTGGCGGGCTCGGCGGAAGGCCGAGCCCGCCCGTTTCCAGTCCGAGGGCCGTCCCGTGACGCGGTGCGCGGCAGTAGCGCTCTGATCGCGGCTCATGCCAAGGGAGGTGTCCGAGGCGGAGTTGCCGTCCCGCAGAGAACCCTTGGCCCGAAGGGGCCGCGCCCATGAACGCCGGTCCGGCCGGCCCGAGGGCGACCGGATACAGTGCGCGGGACGGCAGCCCGGTCAGGGAGGGGAAACGTGACCGACACCAGCAACACCCGACCCGCCGACAGCGAAGCGGGACCTCCGCGGCAGAGCCGACTGCACCGCCTGATGCGCTACCTCCCCCTGATCGCCCCCGTCCTGCTGTGGGCCGTGCCCTGCTGGGTGCTCCTGCACACCGGCCAGCACTGGCCGCTGCCCGTCACACTGGTCGGCACCGCCCTGTTCGCCCTCGGCCTCGTCGGTATGCCGCTCGCTATGGCGCGCGGCCACGGCCGCCGCCAGCAGGACCGGGCGGCGATCGTCGGTGACACCCTGCTTGGGGTCAGCTGGGTGCTGTTCACCTGGTCCGTCCTGCTCGGCGTCCTGCTGCGCCTCGCCCTGACCGTGGCCGACGTAGGCGACGGTCGGAACCGGGCCCGGATCGTCACGTGGGCCGTCCTCGGCGTTACCGCCGCACTACTCGCCTGGGGGTACGCCGAAGCCCGCCGCGTTCCGCGTGTACGCCGACTCGACGTGCAACTCCCGCGCCTGGGAGCCGGATTGGACGGCACCCGTGTCGCCCTCATCACCGACACCCACTACGGCCCGCTCGAGCGCACTCGGTGGTCGGAGCGGGTATGCGAGACGGTGAACACGCTGGAAGCCGACCTGGTCTGCCACACCGGCGACATCGCGGACGGCACGGCCGAACGCCGCCGCGCCCAGGCCGCCCCTCTCGGCACCGTCCGGGCCACCCATGCCCGGGTCTACGTCACCGGCAACCACGAGTACTACAGCGAGGCCCAGGGCTGGGTCGATCTGATGGACGAGCTGGGCTGGGAGCCGCTGCGCAACCGCCATCTGCTGCTCGAACGCGGCGGCGACACCCTCGTGGTCGCCGGCGTGGACGACGTCACTGCGGAGTCCTCCGGCCTGGCAGGTCACCGGGCCCACCTCGCCGGAGCCTTGGACGGCGCCGACCCCGACCTGCCCGTCCTGCTCCTGGCACACCAGCCCAAGTTCGTGGACCGGGCGGCAGCCGACGGCATCGACCTCCAGCTCTCCGGCCACACCCACGGCGGCCAGATCTGGCCCTTCCACCACCTGGTCCGTATCGACCAGCCCGCCCTCGCCGGCCTCAGCCACCACGGCACCCGCACCCTCCTCTACACCAGCCGCGGCACCGGCTTCTGGGGCCCGCCGTTCCGCGTCTTCGCCCCCAGCGAGATCACCCTGCTCGTGCTCCGCTCCCCGCATCTGCCCACCTCGCCGTAGCACTGGGTGGGCCAACACATCGGCGTTCAGCGGATGGTCGCGCGAGAAGATGTCATGGGCCTCCTCGGCGACGCCCAGCGCGACGGCGCCGAGGGTCAGACCGAGGGTGTGTAACCGCTGAGCCGGGTCAGCCCGGTCGCCGAGCGCATTGCGATACGGGGGAATGACAGCATGCACACGCCTGCGGAGGAGCTGCTCTGCCGACTCGTGGCGGCCGATTTGGTGGGGCGAGCCCGGGCCGCCGCCGACGACCGGTTCTTCGACCTCGGCGGAGACAGCATCACGGCCACGATCTGGCCCGCATGGCACGGGAGGTGGTTTCGTCCGCAGGCGCCGACGCCGGGCAGTGCGACGGCAGTGCGAGGCAGGCCGGAGACGGTGTGGGCAGCGCGCCTCTGACCCCGGTGATGGCCACGAAGAGCTGAACATCGCGGCAGAGGGGCCCGGCCTCATCGGCCGGGCCCCTCTGCCGCACCAGGGCGGATGCCCGTCGGGTGCCCCTCGTTGTGGACGGGTCTAGCGCCGGTGGTTTCCGATGGTGACGGTGCCCTTCGTCGTGGCGCCGGTCCTGTTGTCGTAGAGGACATCGCCGGTGGACTTCTTCCAGATCTTGATGCGGAAGGTGTCCGGGCCGTCGGTGGCGGTGACTCTGAAGGCGTAGCCTCTCTTGCCGCCCACCGTGCCGGTGCCCTGGTAGACGGCCTGGGAGCCGTTCACCACGAGCCAGTCGGAGCCGGTCGAGCGGAAGGTGAGCCGGGCGGGCCCGAAGACGAACGAGGCCTTGCCGGTGGGGACGGTCGCTCCCTTCCGGTACTGGGCGGCCAGGGTGAACGCCGCCTTTCCGGTCAGTCCCGGCCTGCCCGGGTAGGCACCGGCCGGCGAGGTGATCGTGCCGGCTCCGGCGGCGGGCCCGGCGGACCGGTCGTAGACGATCAGTTCCGCGAGGGTGGTGGTGTCCGTGCCCGCGTCGTCGTCGGTGACCGTGACGGCCGGGCGGTGGATGCCCGCGTCGTCGTAGACGTGTGCGGCGCGGCAGCCGGAGCCGGTGACCGTGCCGGTCGTCGGCCGGCCGCCGTCCTTCCAGTCGACCTTGCAGGTGTGGCTGTCGGACGTGCCCGGGTCGTCGAAGGACGCGGTGACCACGGCGGCCTTGCCGACCGGGAGCGGCGAGCCGGGGCCCTTGGCGGACGTGATCGTCGGGGCCGCGTTGGAGACCTTGACCGTGGTGGTGTCGGTGGAGCGCCCGCCGGTCAGGGTCGCCCGGAAGGTGCCGTCGTCGGTGCAGGTGACGGTCGTGCGGGCCGCCGCGGGGTCGTCGACGGTGCACGGGGCGCCGCCCTCGACGGTCCACTCTGGGGTGCCCGCCCCGGAGACGGTGCCCCCGAGGGTGATCGCCTCGCCCTCGGCCCCGGTGGCGTCGGGCCCGGCGTGGACGACAGTGACCGGGTCGATGCCGCCGAGGGTCGGGACGACCTTCTCGATCAGGCCGTCGGAGCCGAACTCCAGCTTGTCGATGGTCGTTTCGCGGTGGGTGCCGTCGCCGCCGGGGATGGCGAAGCGGTGGTAGGCGATGTACCAGTCGTCGGTGTTCGGGACGTGCACGACGGAGTGGTGTCCGGGTCCCTTGATGCCCAGGGACAGGTCCTTCTCCAGGATCACGCCCTGCTTGGTCCACGGGCCGGTGGGCGAGGGGCCGGTCGCGTAGGCGACGCGGTAGTTCTCGTCCCGGGTGTCGTTCTCCGACCACATGAAGTAGTAGGTGCCCTTGCGCTTGATGACGAAGGTGCCCTCGTTGTAGCCGCTCGGGGTGATGTCCGTGACCTTCGCGGTGTCGATGGAGGTCATGTCGTCGCCCAGCGGGACGACATAGGCGCGGCCGTTGCCCCAGTAGAGGTACTGCTTGCCGTCGTCGTCGGTGAAGACCGCCGGGTCGATCATCTGGCCGCGGAAGTCACCGGCCTTCAGCAGGGGCTTGCCCAGGGCGTCCTTGAAGGGGCCGGTGGGCGAGTCGGATACGGCCACGCCGATGTTCGCGTCGGCGCAGAAGTAGAAGTAGTACTTCCCGTCCTTCTCGGTCATCGCCGGCGCCCAGGCCCGGCTGTCCGCCCAGCTGACGTCCGGTCCCAGGTCGAGGATGACGCCGTGGTCCTTCCAGTGGACCAGGTCCGTGGACGAATAGGCCTTGAACTGCGTTCCGCTCCAGCCCTCGAAGCCGTCGGTCGTCGGGTAGATGTAGAAGGTGTCGCCGAAGCGCACGATGTTCGGGTCGGCGTTCAGCCCCGGCAGGACCGGGGTCTTCATGATCAGCGCCGAGACCTTCCAGGTGCGCTTCTTGCCGTCAGCCCCGGTGACCTCGTAGGTCACGGGCTTGGTGAAGTCGTGCGCGCTGCCGGATGCCGGGCTGACGGTCGCGCCCTCGGCGAGGGTGAACTCCGGTGCCAGCGCGGTGAGATCGGTGCCCGCCTTCATCGGCAGGGTGATCGTCCCGGCCGCGTTGTCGACGAGCGCGTCGACCTTGAGCGCCGGGTGCGTCGCCTTGGCGATGCCCGCCGTGTTGCCGCTCAGGCGCATGACCTCGGTGCCGGTGAGGGCACGGTCGTAGATGCGGAAGTCGTCGACCTCGCCGCCGAAGTACGGGTCGGCCGCGTAGAAGGACCGGCCGATGTAGCCGCTGTAGTCCTTGGCCGCGCTGTACAGCTCGGACGGCTTGATGGTGGTCGTGGTGCGGGCCGCCTCGATGCCGTCGGCGTAGAGGACCATCGTGCCGGTGGCACCGTCCAGCGTCACCGTGACGTGCCGCCACTGGCCGGGCGTCAGCTGAGAGCCGGCTGTGAGCTTCGACTCCGCCGACCAACTCGCCTTCGTGATGGCCGAGTAGAGGCTGGAGCCGCCGTTGGACGGAGTGGCGAACAGGTACCTGTCGCTGTCGGGGCCGAGCCCGAACAGCCACTGGAAGCTGCTGCCGCCCTTCCACTTGGCGTACGTCGACACCGTCACGCTGTCGGCGTTCTTCAGCACGCCGTTCGGGATCTTCACATACGGCGAGTCCGAGCCGCCGGACATCTTGAACGAGCCGCCGTCGACGCCGGTGCCGAAGTCGGGGGTGCGCACATAGGTGCCGTGGTAGCCGTGCCCGCTGGAGTCACGGGCGATGGTGCCGCCCGTCTCGTCGAAGTCGTAGTGCAGCAGCAGGCCGGCCGGGGCGTCCGGCCCGTCGTCGGACACGGTGACCTCGGCCCGGACCGGGATCGCGGTCCCGTCCGGCAGGCTGCCGGTCACGGTGAAGGTGCCGGCCTGGGCGTACTTCGACGCCGGTACGTCCTCCCAGGTGACCGCGAGGGGACGCTTCACGCCGTCGGCGTACTCGGCGATCACCGTGGCCGGCAGGACCGGGGCCTGGCCGACCCGCGTCTTGACCGACACGTCCTCGACGCTCTTCACGATCTGGTCGGGCTGGTAGGCGCGCAGCAGCCGGTCGTACTCGGCCTGCGTGACCGGCAGCACGGTGCCGTGACGGGGCTTGGCGGGCAGGTCGTAGCCGGTGGAGGGGGTCCAGGTACCGGAGTCGAGGTCGGTCGACTCGAACGGGATGTAGCCGCGGCCGCCGAACTCGTCGAGGAACGCGTACCACTTCTCCTCGGTGTTGGACTTGAACACCAGCGGTCCCTCGGCGGCGTTCATCGCGCCCTTGCCGATGCCCTCGGCGACGGCGGTCCAGGACGGGTTCAGGATCGAGTCGCTCTTCTCCTCGAAGATGAACTTGCTGTTGGGGGTGGAGGAGCTGTTGTTCCGCTCGTCCTTGGACAGCCGGTAGTACGTGCCGTCGTGCCGGATCATCGTGGAGTCGATGACCGAGTAGCCGCGGTCGATCCAGACCTTGGGCTCGCTGAAGGTGTAGAAGTCGCGGGTGGTGGCGTACATCATGCGGTTGTACGTGTCACCGGAGTGGTCGGCGTCGTCGTACAGCTTCGACGCCCAGAAGACGACGTATTCGCCGCGCTCGGCGTCGTAGAACGCCTCCGGCGCCCAGGTGTTGCCCGCGCTGTCGGGTGAGACCTTGACCAGGCGCTGGTTCGTCCAGTGCACCAGATCGGTGGACTCCCAGACCATGACGGACTTGCTGCCGGTGCGCTGGGAGGCGTCCCAGTCGCCATTGCCGTAGATCCTGAGGTCGGTGGCGATCTGGTAGAACTTGTCGCCCTCCGGGGAGCGGATGATGAACGGGTCGCGCAGGCCCTTCTCGCCCAGCGTGGAGGTGAGGACCGGCTTGCCGTCGTTCAGTTCGCGCCAGTGCAGCGGGTCGTTGCCCTTGCTGAGGGCGGCGTAGAGCTGTTCGCCGTCGGAGGTGCCCTCGCCGGTGAAGTAGCTGAACATGTAGCCCTTGAGGGCCGCCTCGGCGGGCAGTTCGGGCACCTTGGCCCTGAGGACGCGGGTCGCTTCGGCCTCGCCCTTGGTGACGGTGGCGGTCAGTTCGACGGTGGTGGCGCCGTCGCCGTGCGCGGGGCGGTGGACCTCGCCGTCGGCGGAGACGACGTCCGGCTTCGCGGAGGACCAGGTGACGGTCGTGCCGTAGTCGCCGCTCGCGGGCAGGGTGAGGTTGCCGCGGGCGTCGTCGAGGTTGTGGACCGTGAGCGCGTCGGCGGCCTGCCGGGTGGCGGCCGCGTCGTCGAGCGCGGGCCGGACCGTGACGTCGAAGGTCTTGGTGCCGGTCACGGTGCCCTTCTTCAGGGTCGCCGTGAGCGTGGCGTGGCCGTCGGGTGAGCCGGCCTCGGGGCGGATGACCTTGCCGGTGTCGGACACGACGGAGGGGTTGTCGCTGTCCCAGCTGATGGAGGAGCCGCCCGCCGGGCCGGTCTTCGGCAGGTCCAGGTCGGACGTGATGCCGGTGGTGTCACCGAGGCTGAGGGCGTCCTTGTCGTCGGCGACGCCCTGCGTGGCGACGGGGAGGGAGAGCTGCTCGACCTCCGAGCCGTCCAGAGCCCGGTCGTACACGCGGAAGTCGCGTATCCGGCCCTTGAAGAGCTTGTCGCCGTCGTAGACGGACTTGCCGATGTAGTTGGCCTTGGTGGTGCCGGAGCCGATGGCGCCGGGCGTGGTGGTGACCGAGGTGTTGCGGCCGACTTCGACGCCGTCCTCGTAGAGCACGCCCGTGGAGCCGGTCTGGGCGTAGGTGATGTGCTTCCACACGCCGCGGGTCAGGTTGTGGGAGTCGGACGGCTTGGTGGTCTGCTCGGTCGACCAGTTGCCCGTCGCGAGAGAGGTGCGGAAGGAGTTGCCGGTGGTGAACAGGTAGCCGTTGCCGGTGCCCGCGCTGGTGTTGCCGAAGCCGTAGAGGAAGTAGGGGGTGCTCTGGGCGGAGTCGATCAGCACGTCCATGGAGACGGTGATCGCGTTCATGCCCTTCATGACGTCGTCCGGCACCTTGATGTAGGTGTCCGATCCGTTGAAGGCGAGCCCCTGGCCGGATGCCGACCAGTCTGCGGTGCCGTTGACCGTGCCGTTCCGGCCGTTGCCGGAGGCGTCGGTGGCGGTGCCGCCCGAGGTCGCATCGAGCTTGTACCAGAGGGCCAGGCCGTCGGTGATGTCCGCGGTTTCGGCCGCCGGGGCCTGTGGGGCCGTCGGTGCGGCGTGTGCGGAAGCGGTGGGTCCGGCGAGGGTGAGCAGCAGCGACGCGGCGGTCAGTCCGGCGAGATGGCCCGCCCGGCGTCTCGCGCGGCTGCGAAGTCGTGCGACGTGCGTCATGTCGAGGTTCCCTGCTGAGGCATGGCTGATGACGGACAAGGCGGAACGGAAAGGACGAGCGGCCGACGAGGCGACGGCAAGTCCTTGCCGTGGGCCTGCCGTTGCACGCAGGTGATGTGCGTGGCGAGAGTCTCAGCGACGCCCGGGGCAGCGTCAAGAGGTTTCGAACAATGTCCGACAGGTCGAACACCCGTGATGCCGCGCCCCGGGTCGCCGAGTGCCGTCGGTCAGCGGGGGCGGACGCCTCGCGGGCGTGTCAGTTCTCGCCTCTCGTCGCCACCACGGCCCAGGTGCGGTGCGGGACGTGGACGACCTCGCCGGGGAACCGGTCACGCAGCACCCGTCCGAGGGCCTCGTCGAAGCGCTCCACCTCGTCCGGCGGCAGGCTGGCGCCGACCCCGGCACTGGCCCGGATCCGGCCCCGCCACACCTCGGGCGGGTACGGCACGTCCAGGTTTATCGGCACCGGGGAGCCGGGACTTTCGCGGACGAGGGCTGGCAACTTCTACAGTGCTGTAGAAGCTACTGACACTTATGGAGTTCTCATGGCCCTGTGGGACCGTCTCAAGGAATCCGCCTCGACGATGCAGACCCAGCTGATCGCGAAGAAGAACGACCTGAAGAGCGGCGCCTTCCGCGACTCCAGTATGGCCATGTGCGCCCTGGTGGCCGCCGCCGACGGCACGGTCGACCCGTCCGAACGGCAGCGCGTCGCCCAGCTCATCGCCACCAACGAGGTGCTGCAGAACTTCCCGGCCGACGACCTGCGCCGCCGCTTCGAGGACAACCTCGACAAGCTGACCGCCGACTTCGACTTCGGCAAGGTGAGCGTCATGCAGGAGATCGCCAAGGCGAAGAAGAAGCCGGCCGAGGCGCGGGCCGTCGTCCAGATCGGCATCGTCATCGGCGGCGCCGACGGCGACTTCGACAAGGACGAGCAGGCGGTGGTCCGCGAGGCGTGCTACGCCCTCGACCTGCCGCCGCACGAGTTCGACCTCTGACCGACCGGGCCCGGGGGCCGAGGGGCCAACGTGGTGTCCCCCGGCTGTGTCGAGCGGCAGGGGCGCGGGGATTCGGCCATGCTGGGGCTGCGCGGCGCCTTTTGGTGCTGTTTTGCGCGGTTTGGCACTCCCTCCACACGACAAGGAGCCCCGCATGCCCACGGACCCGCTCGGACGATTCCTGGCTGCTCTGGACCCGGAGCACCGCGAGGCGATCGGCACCAGGCCGCGCCAGGAGCAGGAGCGCCTCGCGGCGGCCTGGGAACGGGAACTGGAGGCGGACGACGAGCTCGACACCCTCGACGAACTGTCGCCGCCCGCGGCTGAGGCGGAGGCGGCCCGCCGCGTCCTGGAGCGCGAGACCTACTAGGGCCGCGTCGTGGGGCAGGCGGGGCTGTGCGGGCACGGCCCAGGGCGCGCCGGCTGCCCCTCCTTGCCGCCCGGTCGGCGTGCGGCACGACTCCGCCCGTTCGCGTGGGCTCAACTTCGTTGTGCCGCACAGGACTTGAGGCGCGGGGAACATGACCCGGGACGAGCTGATCCGGCCGGTGCCGGCGCTGTCGCGGGAGCACGGTCGGACGCCCGAGCCGGTCACCGCGCCGCCGCTCCTCGCCCGGGCCTCGCACCCCGCCCTCCGCTATGACCGCCTCCGTGGCCGGCGACGCCTGGCGTGTGTCCTGGCCGTCGGCGCACGACATGCTGGACGTCCCCGGCGAACATCTGACGATGACGCGGGAACACGCGGACACCGCGGCTGCGGGCGTCCGCGCCTGATCGGGGGGTGTCCGCGGACCTGGCGTGAGCGTGCCGAGCGGGCCGTCGGGATACCGCCGAGCAGCAGGATTGTCCGTGATCCGTAACAGACGCATCCGTCGGCCGCCTTCCGCCCTCTTGCCGTATGCACGGGCTCCACGGCGACGGCGAAGGAACAAAGGACATGGTGCGAAGTGGCGAGCGGGGATGGTACGCCAAGGTACTGGCGGCGGCGCTCGGGGTGACCGCGGTGGCCGGCCTCAGCTCGTTCTGGAACGCGCAGGTCGGCAACGGCGGTGAGCGACCCGGCCAGGGCGTCGCGGCGCCCCCCGCCCAGTCGCAGGACCGGAAGGCGACGCCCGTGGCGGCGGGCATCGCGCACGCCTCGGACGCGGGTGCCCGTGGCGTCAACATCACCATCGACGACGGACCGGACCCCGCCTGGACCCCCGAGGTGCTGCGGGTATTGCGGGACTACGGCGTGAAGGCCACGTTCTGCATGGTGGGCACGCAGGCCCGCGCCCACCCGGACCTGGTCAAGGCGGTGGTGGCGGCCGGGCACCGGCTCTGCGACCACACGGTCTCGCACGACGTCACCATGGACCGCAAGTCCGAGGCCTACCAGTCACAGCAGATCCTGGACGCCGAACGCATGATCACCAAGGCGTCCGGAGGCGTCCGCCCGCTGTACTACCGGGCGCCCGGCGGAGCCTTCACCCCCTACAGCCGTCAGCTCGCCGCGTCCCACGGGATGCGCCCGCTCGGCTGGAACATCGACTCCAAGGACTTCGAACGACCCGGCACGGAGGCCATGGTGGCCACGGTCAAGAACGAGATCTCCAACGGCCCGACCCTGCTCTTCCACGACGCGGGCGGAGACCGCTCGCAGACCGTCGCCGCCCTGCGCGAGGTGTTGCCGTGGCTGAAGGAGCAGGGGTACTCCTTCGGCTTCCCCGTGCGCTAGCCGCGGCCGGCGGAGCCGGACGGCGGTCGCGGGCCGCCGAAGCCGCCAGGGGCGCTCCGGCGTCCGTTCCATCACGGCCAGAGCGTGCGCGGTGGTGAGGGGCCCCGTCCGGGGCGCTGACGGTGCGGACCGGGTGGGTGCGGGGCGCGGGTGACCACGGACCGGGTGGGTGGCGGCGATGCCCGGAGCGCCGCGCTCTGCTGCGCCGTCCGCCGGGCCGGTACCGGCCTTCGGGGGAATTTCGGGCCGGTTCCGCTGTCCGACGGCCGGTGGGTGGTACGGGCATGAGGTGTCGACGCCCCCCGATCCACCCGTCTCGGTGCTGCCGGACCTGAACGACGTCGAGTCGCGCGTGCCGGGCGTATTGCGGACCGCGGCCGCGTACGCGTGGCGGCTCATCGCGGTCGGCATCGTCGTCCGGGTCGCGTTCTCCCTGCTCGGGCAGTTCCACCGGGTCGCCGTGGCCGTCTTCCTCGGCCTGGTCATCACGGCGGTGCTCCGTCCCGCGGCCGGTCTGCTGGCGCGGTTCATGCCCCGTCCGCTCGCGGTCGCCACCGCCCTCATCGGCGGCATCGTCCTCGTCCTCGGGGCGCTGGCCCTGGTGGGTGAGACCGTGGCGGATCAGCGGACCGGGCTGGAGAAGGAGTTCGTGGCGGGGATCGACCGGATCGAGCGCCGGCTGGAGGAACCGCCCTTCCGGCTGCCCGCGGACGCGTTCGACGATCTCCGGTCCCGGATCGGCAAGCTCCTGTCGAACCACCGCTCCACCCTCATCAGTACGGCGCTCAGCGGCGCGAGCAGGCTGGTCGAGGTGCTGACCGTGCTCGCCCTGGCCCTGTTCTGCGCGGTCTTCTTCACGCACTCCGGCGAGAAGCAGTGGCAGTGGCTGTGCGACCAGCTCCCCGAACGGGCCCGGCAGCGGGTCGCGGTCGGGGCGGGGGCGGCGTGGCGGACCTTCACCGGGTACACCCACGGCATCCTGCTGGTGGCGGCGACCAACGCGGTCCTCGTGGGCATCGCGCTGTTCGCCCTCGGGGTGCCGCTCGCCGTGCCGTTGGCCCTGCTGGAGTTCACGGCCGCGTTCATCCCCCTGATCGGCTCGCCCATCGCCCTGGCGGTGGCGGCGGTCGTCGCCCTGGCGTCGAAGGGACCGCTCATCGCCCTGGTGGTCGTCGCCCTGATCGTGGTCATCGGCCAGATCGAAGGCCACCTCCTGCACCCCATCGTGATGAGCTGGGCCGTCCGTCTGCACCCGGTGGTGGTCGCCCTGGCGGTGGTCGGCGGAGCGGTCGCGGCGGGGGTGATCGGCGCGGTGGTGGCCGTACCGCTGGTGGCGGTGGTGTGGTCCGTGTACCAGGCGCTGCGGGGACCTGCGGGCGAACCGGCCTGAACACCCCCTCCCGCGGTGCCGTTCCGGGTCGGCACCGCGGGAGGGGAGGCCGGATCAGGCGCCGCAGTACTGGCGCAGGTACGCGCCGGTCACGGAGGCCTCGGACTTCAGCAGTTCGCGCGGGGTGCCGGTGAAGACGATCTCGCCGCCGTGCTTGCCGCCGTCCGGGCCGAGGTCGACGACCCAGTCGGCCTGCCGGACGACGTCGAGGTTGTGCTCGATGACCACGACGGTATTGCCGCGGTCCACGAGCCGGTTCAGCAGGGCGACCAGGGTGTCGACGTCCGACATGTGCAGCCCGGTGGTGGGCTCGTCGAGGACGTGGACGGCCCCGGTGCGGTGCAGGTGTGCGACCAGCTTCAGCCGCTGCCGTTCACCGCCGGACAGGGTGCTCAGCGGCTGGCCCAGGGTGAGGTAGCCCAGGCCCACGTCCAGCAGCCCGGCCAGCTTGTCGTGCACCTCGCGCTCGTGGAAGAACGCCACGGCGTCCTCCGCGGACATCTCCAGCACGTCCGCGATGGACCGGCCGCGCAGGGTGTGCGCCAGCACCTCGTCCTTGAACCGCCTGCCCTCACAGGCCTCGCAGCGTGTCCGCACCGGATCCATGTAGGCGAGCTCGGTGACGATCTCACCACGGCCCTTGCACTCGTCGCAGGCGCCCGCCGAGTTGAAGCTGAACAGGGAGACCGGTGTCCTGGTCGCCTTGGCGAACAGCTTGCGGATCGCGTCCATCACGTCGAGGTGGCTGGCGGGTGTGGACCGGGAGGACGCCTTGATGGGCGACTGGTCCACGAACACGGCCTCGGGGTACGCGGCCATGAAGGCACCGGCCATCAGGGAGCTCTTGCCCGAGCCCGCCACGCCCGTGACCGCGGTGAGCGTGCCGGTGGGGATGCCCACGGAGACGTTCTTCAGGTTGTGCAGAGCGGCGTTCTCGACGCGCAGTTCACCGGCCGGCTCGCGCACCGGCTCCTTCACCCCGCCGATGGCGCGCAGTCCGGCACCCGTCGGGGTGTCGGCGTGCCGGAGGGACTCGAAGGGCCCTTCGAAGACGACCTCGCCGCCGTGCACACCGGCGCCCGGTCCCATGTCGACGACGTGGTCGGCGATGGCGATGACGTCCGGGTCGTGCTCGACGACCAGGATCGTGTTGCCCTTGTCGCGCAGCTCGCGCAGCATGTCGTTGAGCCGGCCCACGTCCCGCGGGTGCAGTCCGGTACTCGGCTCGTCGAACACATAGGTCATCCCGACGAGGCTGCTGCTGAGGTGGCGTACCGTCTTCAGGCGCTGCGCCTCACCGCCGGACAGGGACGTCGTCGCACGGTCCAGGGACAGATAGCCCAGGCCGACCGTCTCGATCCGCCGCAGTGCGCTGAGGACTCCCTCGGCGATCGCGCCTGCGACCGGGTCCTCGACGCCGCCGAGGACCTCGATCAGGTCGCTGACCTCCATGCGCGTCCAGTCGGCGATGCTGTGGGACCCGGCCCGGGCCTCGAGAGCCGTCGCGTTGAGGCGGGCCCCTTCGCAGGCCGTGCACACGCCCATGGTGATGAACCGTTCGATGTTGGCCCGTCCCCGCTCGCTCAGTGAGCTCAGGTCGCGCTTGAGGTTCGTGCGGGTGAAGCGCGCCACCACTCCTTCGTAGTTGAGGGTGGCCGTGCTGTTCGCGGTGCTCACCGTGACTTTGCCGCCGCTGCCGTACAGCAGCATCCGCCACTCGTCGTCCGTGTACTCGCTCAGGAGTTTGGCGGTGTCGAAGTGGCCCGAATTGGCGTACTGCTGCCAGTCCATGCTCCCCACCTTGTGGGTGGGGAGCTGGATGGCGCCCTCGTCGAGGGACTTGGAGCGGTCCAGCATGCGGTCCACGTCGACGCGGCGCGCCTGGCCGAGGCCGTCGCACTCGGCGCACATCCCCTGCGGGTCGTTGAACGAGTAGAGGGACGGCGGGTGGTAGGGGGTGGCCAGGCGGGAGAAGAGCACCCGGACGCTGGAGTAGATGTCGGTCATCGTGCCGACCGTGGACCGGGCGTTCCCGCCGACCGGCTTCTGGTCGACCACGACGGGCGAGGTCAGGTTGGCGATGACGTCCGCGTGCGGGCGCTGGTACTTGGGCAGCTGGTTGCGGATGAACCAGCTGAACGTGCCGTTCAGCTGCCGCTGCGCCTCCACCGCGATGGTGTCGAACACCATGGAGGACTTGCCCGAGCCGGACACACCAGTGAAGACGGTGATCTTGTTCTTGGGCAATCGTAAGGAGACGTCCTTGAGGTTGTTCTCGCGGGCGCCGACGATGACGATGTCGTCTTCTGTGTTTCGCATGCGACGGTGTACCGGAATGCCTTTCAGTTCAAGGGGACGGAGGGCCGGAAGGGGTTGAGGTCGGTGGGGCCGATGGCCCGGCGCCGCTCGGGGTCGGTCACCCCGAGCCCTTCGCGCGGCGCGAGGCACAGGACGCCCACCTTGCCGGTGTGACGATTGAGCTGGACCCTGCGGGCCGCCTCGCCGACCTCGTCGAGGGTGTGCACCTCGGACAGCACGGGGACGAGCTTGCCGAGGTCGAACAGCCGGTTGCACTCGGCCTGTTCCATGAGGTTGGCGGCGTGGCTGCCGACGACGCGCTTGGAGTGCATCCACAGGTAGCGGTTGTCGAACTCGTGCTGGTAGCCGGTGCTGGAGCCGCAGGTGACGACCGTGCCGCCGCGCCGCAGCACGAAGACGGAGAGTCCGAAGGTGGCCCGGCCGACGTAGTCGAAGACGACCGCCGGGTCCTCTCCGACGGCATCGCGGATGGCGCGTCCGAGTCGTTTGCCCTGGGCGATGATCTCGTCGCCCGTGCCACCGCCGCCCAGCCCGAGTTCCGTGCGGTCGAGGACCACGTCGCAGCCGAGGGCGCGCACCGCACGGGCCTTGTCGGGTGAGCCGACCACGGCGACGGGTATGCCGCCGGCCTGCTTGACCAACTGCACCGCGAAGGCGCCCAGTCCGCCGGCCGCGCCCCAGATCAGCACGACGTCGCCGAGCTTGATCCGGGCTCCCTTGTCGCTGATCAGCATGCGGTAGGAGGTGGCCGCGGTGAGCATCGAGCTCCCGGCCTCCTCCCAGGTGAGATGCCCCGGCTTCGGCAGCAGCTGGCTCGCCTTCACCACGGCGTAGTGGGCGAGGCCGCCGAAGTTGGTCTCGTAGCCCCAGATGCGCTGGGCCGATCCCAGCATGGCGTCACCGTGGGTCGCCGGTTCGTGGTCGTCGACCTGGACGCAGCTGACCACGACGTGGTCGCCGGCGCTCCACCGGGCGACGGCGGCGCCGGTGCGCACCACCACGCCCGCCGCGTCCGAGCCGACCACGTGGTACGGCAGGTCGTGGCGTGCCGCGAAACCGCCCTGCCGCCCGAGGCGGTCGAGGAAGGCGAAGGTGGGCAGCGGTTCGAACGTCGCCGACCAGACGGTGTTGTAGTTGACGGCGCTCGCCATCACGGCCACCAGCACCTCGTCCGGGGCCGGTTCGGGCAGGGGCACGTCGTCGACGCGCAGTGTCTTGCGTACGTCCTTGTCATCGACACCGGTGAAGATCCCGGTGTCCTCGGCCCGCAGGCAGGCTGCCCGGTAGCTCTTCGGCAGGGGGGTGTTCAGCAGATCGGCGGGCGGCGCGTCCGCCAGCACTGCCGCGCTCAGCTCGTCCACGGGGACCGCTCCTCTCGTCTCGCCGAAGCGCCGGCCGCGACCGGCGCGGTGGGGCGCCCGGGTGTCATGCCGCCGGTGCGCCGTCGCCGAGGTAGCGATGCCGTTCGACATACAGCTCGGAGCTGGACTCGGCCAGTTGCCGCAGCTCTTCCACGTGCTCGCGGAAGCCCGGCCGGGTGACCGCGGCCCGCAGGGCCGGGGCGTTCTCCCAGCGGGCGATGTTCACGTAGCGCTGGGGGTCGTCGACGTCCCGGGACAGGGTGTAGCCGAGGATGCCCGGCTGCACCGTCATGAACTCGGCGACGCGGGCGAACGCCTTCTCGAAGGCGTCCGGATCGCCGGAGACGGTGAACCTGTTGACGAACGTGACGCTTCCCGCGCTGTCGCCCGGAGCGGCCATGGTGGTCTCCTCTGTGGTGGGGATCGCTGAGGTCGAGACGGTGGTCAGTGTCGGGACGCGGTCTCGAGGTCCGGTCGAAGTCCGGCGGACAGCGCGTGCAGGCAGGCGACGAGGCTGCGGGCCTCGACGTTGAGGTAGTGGCTGTGGCACAGCAGTTCGGAGAGCTGCGCCATGGTCACCCAGCGGTAGCCGGGCCGCGGGGCGTCGTGGTCCTCGCCGGTCTCCACGACGAGGTACCGGTTGCGGGCCTGGAAGAACCGCCCTCCTTCCTCGGCGAGGACGGTGTCGAAGCGGATCTGCTCCGGCCGGGCGGACAGCACCTCGGTCAGGTACGGGGGCCGTGCGCCGTCCGGCAGCACGTCGTAGTTGGACGGTGTGCACTGCACGGTGGGCGCCAGTTCGGCGGTGTCGACGAACCCGGGCTGGGCCTTGGCCTGCACGAGCAGTTCCAGGACTCCCTCCCGTTGCCGTACGAGGAAGGCGCACACGCCCTGGTCGCACGGCTCGATCAGCGGCTGGGACCAGCTGCGGACCTCCCGTCCGGCCGCGGAGACGGTCACGCCCATCACGCTGAAGAAGGCGCCGTCCTCGTGCACGATCCTGCCGTCGGCGAGCCGCCACCGGTCCACGTCCCGCAGGGGGACGGGGAGGACGCGGTCCTCGCTCCCGGAGCGGATCCCGCTCAGCCAGCCGAGCAGTTCCCTGCTCTCCTGCCGGTCCGTGGCCCCCGGCTCGCAGGACCGGACGAGGGCGGCCGTGAAGGGGTCCGGCGCGGGCCCGCCGTTCAGGTCCGAGAGGCCGGCGGCGGCGAAGGGCAGGCAGGACAGCACGGTGCGCGCGTCCATGTTCACCAGATCGTCGACGGCCAGGAGCCGGTGCAGCTGGCCCAGGGTCAGCCAGCAGAAGCCGTCCAGCGCCTCGAGGGACTCGGTCACGAGCACCACCATGTTGCGGTTGCGCTTGCGGTAGAACCAGGCCCCCTGTTCGGACTGGCGGACGTCGGCCAGCACGTGGTGGCGGGACGTGTCGAGGAAGTGGTCGAGGTAGGGCACCCGGCTGCCGCCGTGCACCCGCGTGAAGTTGCTGCGGGTCGCCTGCACGGTCGGTGACAGCTGCAGCCCGCCGGGGTTGCCCGGCTCGTTCTTGGCCTGCATCAGGAAGTGCAGGACGCCGTCGAACTCCTTGGCGAGGATGCCGAGGACGCCCACTTCCGGCTGGTCGAGGATGGGCTGGCGCCACCGGCTGACCGGCGCGCCCGGGGTGTGCACCTCCAGCCCGGTCACGGCGTAGAACCGTCCCGATTCGTGGCGCAGGTCGCCGGTGGCCGGGTCGGTGCGCCAGCCGGCGAGCGCGTCCAGGGGTACCACCCCGACCTCCATCGCGAACCGCCGTCCGCAGTCGGTGAACCAATCGTGGAAGGCGTCCAGGTCCGCGAGGTGACCGGAGGTCGCCAGGGCGGACCGTGCGATCCGCAGGGACGGGGAGTCCCCGGGGGACTCCGGCCGGCGCGCGGCCGACGGGACGGTTGCGGTCAAGGCGGACTCCCGAAAGATGCCTGATGGCCTGACAGGTCGTCCGCCACGGTGGTCACGGCTGCTCGACGATGCCCACAGCGGTGGTCGAACTCGCGGCACGGGCCGGAAGGGGGCCGGGCGGGCGGGGGATCCCCGCCCGGCCCTGTCCGGGTGCGGTACCGGCCGGCCCAGGTGCCGTCGGTACCGGGCGGCGCGCTGTGTTCGCGCCGTGGTCAGCCGCCGAAGGCGGCCGCGTTCTCCCGCACCCACTGGGCGAAGGTGCGGGCCGGCTTGCCCGTGACCTTCTCCACCGTCGGCAGCACGGTGTAGCCGGCCTCCGGCGGGTTGGTGCGCATCATGATGAAGAACTCGATGTCCTCGTCCGAGTAGCCCTGTTCGCGCCACTGCGCGACGATCTCGTCCTGGGACAGCTCGACATAGCGCACCTCGCGGCCGAGGGCCTCGGCGATGATGCGGACCTTGTCCGAAGGGGTCAGCGCCTCTGGGCCGGTGAGCCAGTACTCCTGGCCCGCGTGGCCGTCCGCGGTCAGGGCGACCGCGGCGACCGCGGCGATGTCCGCCTCGTGCACCATGGCGCTCTTGGCCTCGGCGAACGCCTCGCGGACGACGCCCTCGGAGGCGATGGACTCGGCCCACTCCAGCGCGTTGGACATGAACTCCACCGGCGAGAGGTGGGTCCACTCCAGGCCGCTGGCCTCGACCGCCTCCTCCAGCGGGCTCTTCTCCACATCGCCCTTGAGCACCGTCACCCGCCGCACCCCGGCCTTGCGCGCCAGTTCGGCGATCTCCGCACCGTTGGTCAGCGGGGAGAAGTCCTCGCCGTTGAAGCTGATCAGGTGTGCGGCGGTCACTCCGTCGAAGGCCCGGGCCAGGCCGGCGGTGTCCGCCAGATTCCCGGCGACGGCCTCGGCGCCGGCCGGCAGATCGGCCTTGGCGGGATTGCGGGTAAGGGCGCGCACCTGGTGTCCCGAGGCGAGCAGCTGCTCCACGAGGGGACGTCCGACGTTGCCCGTGGCACCGGCTACGAGAATGGTCATGGGGGGTCTCCTTCCGTCTGGGAGCGACGTTAGGAGCATTCGCGGTCACCTATTGACCGCCATTGATGCCAAACTCTCGCCATGTTGGAAACCTCGGCGCGGCTGCTGCGTCTGCTCGGGCTGCTGCAGACACAACGTGACTGGTCAGGGCAGGAATTGTCGGACCGGCTGGGCGTCAGTGCGCGGACCATCCGGCGCGACGTGGACAAGCTGCGCGCGCTGGGCTACCCGATCAACGCCATCGGCGGTGTGGGCGGCGGGTACCAGCTGGGGGCCGGTGCCTCGCTGCCGCCGCTGCTGCTGGACGACGAGGAGGCGGTGGCCGTGGCGGTGGGGCTGCGTACGGCGGCGTCGGGCGCGGTCACGGGCATCGCGGAGACGTCCGTCAGGGCGCTGGCGAAGCTGGACCAGGTACTGCCGTCCCGGCTGCGCCACCAGATCAACACGCTCGGCGCGGCCATGGTCACCATGCCGACGCCGGGCCGCACGATCGACGCTTCGGCGCTGAGCGCGATCGCCTCGGCCGTGCGTGACCGCGAACGGCTCCGGTTCGACTACGTGTCCTACGACGGGGAACGCACGGTGCGTGACGTGGAGCCGTACCGGCTCGTCCACGACGCGCGGCGCTGGTACCTCTTCGCGTGGGACACCCAGCGGTCGGACTGGCGCAGGTTCCGGGTCGACCGGCTGGAGCTCAGGGTGCCGACCGGGCCCCGTTTCAGCCCGCGGCCGTTGCCGACCGAGGACCTGGTGAGCTATCTGTCGACGGGGCGCACCACCGCGCAGTACCGCTACCGGGCCGTGCTGACGATGCGCGGCTCGGCGACGGAGGTGGCCGACGAGGTGCCGACCACGCTGGGCACCGTGGAGCCCATCGACGACGAGTCGTGCGTGCTGCGCATCGGCTCGGACAGCCTGGACCATCTGGCGGTGTGGGTGGCCGCGTTCGGGTTCGACTTCGTGGTGCACGAACCGGAGGAGCTGGTGGAGCGGTTGCGGACGCTCACCGGGCGGCTGCAGCGGGCGGCCTGGCCGGAGAGCGACGAGTGGGCCGGACGCGTCCGCGATCCGGCGGCCGAGGGGCGGCCTGCGTGAGGGTCGTCCCCCACGCGGCCGCTCTCGGTCAGGCGCGGGCCGGCACCGCGGCGGTCGTCCGGGCACGCTCCGCCACCGCGCTCTCCGCCTCCCGCAGCGAGACGGCGGCCTTCTCGTGCTCGGCCGGGTCCTGGGAGGTGAACGGGGCGACGGTGTGGGAGGCGGTGATGATCTCCAGGTCGTAGCCGAGGACCTGACCCAGCACGGTCCGCAGGTAGGGCGCGCAGTGGTCCATCGCATGGTCCGGCGAGGCGGGTCCGTAGTCGCCGCCGTACGCCAGGACGACCGTGGCCGGCCGGCCCGCGAGCGGGTTCATGGACGGGTCGAAGGGCAGGGTGCGGCCCATCAGCAGGGACTGGTCCAGCCACGCCTTGAGGTGGGAGGGGATGGTCCAGTTGTGCATGGGCGCGCTGATCAGCAGCGCGTCCGCGGACAGCACCTCCTCGACGAGTTCGTCGTGCAGCGCGGCGGCGGTGCGCTGGGCGTCGGTCTCGGGGGCGTTGAGAAGGGTGTGGACCCCGTCGGCGTCCAGGTGCGGAAGCGGGGTCGCCACCAGGTCCCGGTGGGTGATGTCGCCGTCGGGCAGTTCCTTGGCCCAGGTCTCCCGGAAGACGCCGGCGAGGCGGCGCGAGACGGAGTAGGGCGAGGGCGAGGAGTCGATGTGCAGCAGGCGGGCCACAGGCCACCTCTCATGAGGATCGGTGAGCGCCCGGGTCCGGCGCTCGGCTGGACGCATGTTCCGGTGCCGCGCTCGAACCCGGTCGGAGTGCTGCTTGCGCCCCGTTCGCCTCACTCACGGACGCCGGTGAACAGCCCGCGGCCGGACAGCACCCCCGGCACGTACTCGGGCCGCAGGCCGGCCTGCCGGAAGGCGTTCTCGTACTGGTCGCGGGTGAAGAGCATCGCCCGGTGGACCTCGGTGACGTACCGGACACCGCCGTCGGGCGAGGCGATCAGGTAGTGGACGCTCATCCGGGAGGCGTCGCCGTCCCGGACGGTGTGCGCGACGCGGGCGATGGTGGTGCCGTCCGCGTCGATGACGTCGCTGGAGACCCAGCGGTCGACGTAGGTCTCGGGGAACCACCACGGTTCGACGGCCACCACTCCCCCGGGCACGACGTGCCGGGCGAAGCACCGCAGCGATTGGTGCAGTTCGTCCTCGGAGCCGACGTAGCCGATGGAGGCGAACAGGCAGGTGACGGCGTCGAAGGTGCGGCCGAGGTCGAAGGAGCGCATGTCGCCGGTGTGCAGCGGGACATCGGGCAGGTCGGCACGGGCGATCTCCAGCATGGGCTCCGAGAGGTCGATGCCCTCGGCGTTGCCGATGAGTTCGGTGAACGCCCCGAGGTGCCCGCCCGTGCCGCAGGCGACGTCCAGCACGCTGGAGGCACCGGGCAGCCGCTCGCGGATCTGCTCGGCGACGAGTTCCGCCTCAGCGGCGTAGTCCTTGCCCCGTGCGGTGTGTTGGGCGTGGTAGATCTTGGCCGAGTCGGCGCCGTACATGCTGCCTCCGTTGCCGGGCGGTGAATGTCCTTCTGACTCCCGGCAGACTCCCCGCTCCGCATCGAGCGCCGCTGGAACCCGGCCGGGGCTTGAGCGAGTCGCGATCGAGACGGTCCACGATGCCCTCGGCACGCCGTCGTCCCTCGGTGGGGCAGGACCGCACGGGCACCGACCGGCGACGGCACAGGCAGCGGAAGGAAGGACACCATGTCCGCGAACGGCAGGGTCGTCGTCCTGGGCGGTACGGGTTTCCTCGGGCGGCATGTGTGCGCCGCCCTCGACGAGCGGGGCGTCGAGGTCGTGTCCGTGGCTCGCGGAGCACCGGCCGATCTCCCGCCCTGGCGCTTCCTCGCCCTCGATCTGGTCACCCGGCCCGCGCGCGAACTGGCCCGTGAGCTGGGCGAGACGGGGGCCGGGGTCGTGGTCAACGCCGTCGGAAGCATCTGGGGGCGGCGGGACGACCAGATGTGGGAGGCCGCCGCGGTCCCGACGCTGCGACTGCTGGACGCCCTGGAGACGCTGCCCGTGCGTCCGCGACTGGTCCACCTCGGTTCGGTGCTCGAGTACGGCCGGATGCGGGAGGGCAGTTCCACGACCGCGGTCGCCGAGACCCGGCCGACCAGCGCGTACGGCCGGGCGAAACTCGCCGCGACCCGGGCCGTGCTGGACCGGTTCCACACCGGGGAGCTGACCGGGATGGTGCTGCGGATCAGCAACATCGCCGGGCCGGGCAGCCCGGACGTGAGCCTGCTCGGGCAGGTCGCGGGGCAGCTTCTACAGGCCCGGGGCGGCCCCGCGGTGATCCGGCTCGACCCGCTGCTGGCGCACCGCGACTACGTGGACGTGCGCGATGTCGCCGAGGCCGTGGTGGCCGCCGCGATGTCGCCGTGTTCCGGGGAGCTGATCGACATCGGCAGTGGCGAGAGCACCTCCGTGCGGTCGCTGGTCGACCTGCTGATCCAGCGCAGCGGGCTGCCCGCCGTCGTGGAGGAGCACAGCGGGACCGGGAGACAGCACTCCACCGAGACCTGGTCGCGCGTGGACACCGGTCCCGCGTGGCGGTCGCTCGGCTGGCGGCCGCGCAGGCCGCTCACCGACGCGGTGGAGGCCTATTGGCGTGAGTTCACCGAGCGACAAGACGTCGCGACGCGAAAAGGAGAGCCGTCGGCATGACGACCTATGTGTGGGACTACCTGCCGGAGTACGAGGCGGAGCGCGAGGACCTGCTGGACGCCGTCGAGACCGTGTTCCGCTCCGGCAGGCTGGTGCTCGGGCCGAGCGTGGCGGGTTTCGAGGAGGAGTTCGCCGCCTACCACGGCAGCGCCCACTGCACCGGCGTGGACAACGGCACCAACGCGGTCAAACTCGGTCTGCAGGCACTGGGCGTGGGCCCCGGCGACGAGGTGATCACCGTGTCGAACACGGCGGCACCGACGGTGGTGGCCATCGACGGGGCCGGGGCGACGCCGGTCTTCGTCGACATCCGCGAGGACGACTTCCTGATGGACACGGACCAGGTCGCCGCGGCCGTCACCCCGCGCACCAAGGCCCTGCTTCCCGTGCACCTGTACGGGCAGTGCGTCGACATGGCGCCGCTGCGCGCGATAGCCGAGCGGCACCGGTTGGTGATCCTGGAGGACTGCGCACAGGCGCACGGTGCCCGGCACCACGGCGAACGCGCCGGCGCGATGGGGGACGCGGCCGCGTTCTCCTTCTACCCCACCAAGGTGCTCGGCGCGTACGGCGACGGCGGGGCGGTGCTCACCTCCGACCCGGACGTCGACGCGGCGCTGCGGCGGCTGCGCTACTACGGCATGGAGAAGACCTACTACGTGGTGCAGACGCCCGGGCACAACAGTCGGCTGGACGAGGTGCAGGCCGAGATTTTGCGCCGCAAGCTGCGCCGGCTGGACGCCTATGTCGCGGGCCGCCTGGCGGTGGCCGACCGGTATCGCGAGGGGCTGGGCGACCTCGCCGAACACGGGCTGCTGCTGCCGTCGGTGACCGAGGGGAACGACCATGTCTACTACGTCTACGTGGTGCGCCACCCCCGCCGTGACGCGATCATCGAGCACGTCAAGCGTCACGACATCGCCCTGAACATCAGCTATCCGTGGCCGGTTCACACCAACGAAGGTTTCCGGCACCTCGGTTACCAGCGCGGTTCGCTGCCCGTGACCGAGCGGCTCGCCGACGAGATCTTCTCGCTGCCGATGTATCCGTCGCTGCCGGCCGGTCTGCAGGACAAGGTGATCTCGGCCGTGCGGGAGGCCGTGCTCAGCGTCTGACCGCTCGCGGCGGCCGCGGACGACACGATGGTGCCCACCCCCTCGCAGGGGGTGGGCACCATCGATGGTTCAGGGGTGCCGCCGGAGGCGTCTCAGACCAGGGCCTCGATCGCCTTGACGACCTCGGCGGGAGCCGGCAGCCCGGCGATCTCGTCGGCGAGATCGCGGGCGCGACGCCGGTAGGAGGTGTCGGACAGCATCTTCGAGATGTCCGCGGCCACTTCCTCGGGCGGCTCCTGGTGCGAGGCCAGCGTGTGCGTGGCGCCGTACTCGTCGACCCGTCGCAGCGGAATCGCCGAGGCCAGGATCTCGGGGAGGACGAGCTGCGGCACCCCGGCGCTCAGCAGCGTCATCACGGTGACGCCGCCGCCGTGGTGGACGGCGAGGTCGAGGGTGGGTGCGATCACGTCCAGGGGGACGAATCCGGCCTTGATCTCCGGGTAGGCCTCCCGGATCTGCCCGGCAAGCGGCTCGCCCGTGGCCACGACGACCTCGATGTCACCGGCGTTCAGGAGCGGGTTGTCGAGCAACGGCCGGAAGAAGTCCATGCCGAGCGCGGGAATGAAGGCACTGCGCGAACCGGAGGTGATGAGCACGCGGGGGCGGTCGCCCTTGGTGTACATCCAGGGCTCGAGCGGTATCTGCGGGTTGCCCGCGGTCCAGCGCATGGCCTGGGCGGGTTCGGCGTGGTCGGGTCGCACGCTGGGCGGGGTGATGTCGACGAAGAGGGCCGCGTCGGGGATCGTGTCGAGGCCGAACTGTGCGAGTTCGGGGCGGAGTTCGTCCGTGGCGCCCTGCCAGTCGACCTCGGTGCGGTCGTAGATGGCCCAGGTGTGACGGACGAGGGGAATGCCCAGTTTGTGGGCGACGAGCGGACCGGCCAGGTTGTACTCGCCGCCGATCACCACGTCCGGGCGCCATGCCTCGGCGAGTTCGAGGGTACCCGCGAGACCGGCCGCGGACAGCCGGGCGAAGCCGCGTCCTCCGAAGTCCATCTCGTCGGCCTCGCCCGTGGGCATGGGCAGCCAGTTGCCTTCCCGGTCCTTGAGCATGGCATCGGCCATGCCCAGGGCGGTCACGCCGCGGGCGGGCAGACCGAGACCGGTGATGAGGTCGAGGTTCTCCTCGGGCGCGGCCACGATGACCTCGTGGCCGGCCGTGCGGGCCGCGGAGGCGAGCGGCACGCTGGCGTGCACGGGCGCGGCACCTCCCCCGGCGACGAACAGGAATCGCATGCTTCTCCTTCGGATCGTCCGGGGGCCGCCGGCCACGGCGGTTGCCGTGGCCGGCGGCCCGCCGTTCACTGGCTCACGGCCTTCTTGTAGCGCTGGACGGCCAGCGGCACGAAGATCGCGAGAATCAGCGCCACCCACAGGAACGAGGCGAGGACCGGGTTCTGCAGGGGCCACACTTCGGGTTCGGGCCGGCCGGCCGGGATGTTCCCGAACAGTTGCCGGCACGCCTCGACCACGGCCGAGACGGGGTTCCAGTCCGCGACCACCCGCAGGACACTGGGCAGTCCCTCGCTCGGCACGAACGAGTTGGAGATGAAGGTGAGCGGCAGCAACACCATGAGCATGGCGTTGCCGAGCACCTCGGGCGACTTCGCCGTCAGGCCGATGGCCGCGGTGATCCACGAGGCGGCGTAGGCGAAGAGGAACAGCAGCAGGAAGGCGATCGCCGCGTCGACGACACCGCCCCGGATCCGCCATCCCATCAACAGGCCGGTGAGCGACATCAGCACGATGACCAGCAGGTTGTTGACCGCGTCGCCGTTGGTCCGGCCGACCAGCACCGCCGACTGCGAGATGGGCAGCGAGCGGAAGCGGTCGATCAGTCCCAGCTTCATGTCGTGGGCGATGCCGACGCCGGTGTTCGTCGCGGTCAGCAGCATCGTCTGGGTGAGGATGCCGATGACCATGAACTCGCGGTAGTTGGAGCCGTACACGTCGATCGCGCTGCCGAAGACGAAGCCGAAGAGCAGGGCGAAGGCGATCGGCGCGGCGCTGGCGAAGACGACGATGTCGGGGTTGCGCAGGTTCTTGATGACGTTGCGCTTGGTAAGGGTGACGCCGTCCTCGACGGCCTGGCTGAGGGCGCTCACTTCACTTCCTCCTTCGCCCGGTCCGCGGCCTGTTCGCCGGCCGGCGGACGTTCGGTGAGGGCGAGGAAGACCTCGTCCATGCTGGGCCTGCGCAGCGTGGTGCCCACCAGGCGCACCTGTGAACGGTCCAGCAGCCGCACGCTGTTCACGAGGGCCTCCGGTCCGTCGGCGACGGGCACGATGACCCGGTTGTTCTCCTCGTCGACGGACGTCTCGCCGCCCTGGGCGATGTCGCGCAGCAGGGTGCCGGCCTCGGCCGCATCCGAGGCGCTGCCCACGGTGATCTCCAGGCGCTCCCCGCCCACCCGGTCCTTCAGCTCGTCGGGGGTGCCCTCGGCGATGACCCTGCCCTGGTCCATCACGGTGATCCGGTCGGCCAGTTGGTCGGCCTCCTCCAGGTACTGGGTGGTGAGCAGCAGCGTGCTGCCGCCGCGCACCAGTTCCGAGATGACGTCCCACATGGCCATCCGGCTGCGTACGTCCAGTCCGGTCGTGGGTTCGTCGAGGAACAGCACCTGAGGTTTGGAGACCACCGCGCAGGCGAGGTCGACCCGGCGGCGCATACCGCCCGAGTAACCCTTCACCGGCCGGTCGGCGTCCTTGGTCAGGCCGAACCGCTCCAGCAGTTCGTCGGCCCGCTGCCTGCTCGCCGTGGCGCCCAGGTGGTACAGCCTGGCCACCATCCGCAGGTTCTCCCGGGCGGTCAGGTCCTCGTCCACGGCGGCGTACTGTCCGGACAGGCCGATCAGCCGGCGCAGTTCGGGCGCTTTGGTCAGCACGTCGAGGCCGGCCACCGTGGCCCGGCCCGCGTCCGGCCTGAGCAGGGTCGACAGCACTCGCACCGTCGTGGTCTTGCCCGAGCCGTTGGGGCCCAGCAGCCCGTGGACCGTGCCCTCCCGCACTGTCAGATCGAATCCGTCCAGTGCCGTGTTGGGGCCGAAACTCCGCCTCAGCCCCTCGGCAACGATCGCGTTCGTCATTGCTCCTCCCTCACCCGCGTGGCGCGAGCTCGCATTGGTGCCCCGACGGCTCCGCCAAGGCGCTCACACCGTAGGACCGATCGCGGACAGCTTTTGTCCGCCGTCGCCGGGTGCCACGGGAAACCATTGTCTTCCGCGGGATCGAGCGGTTCACATTCTTGGCCGAGCGCACTGGACAGCGAGTCGAATAACGCCGGATCCACGAGCGGCTGGGGCGGCTTCCGCGGTTAAGTCACCGGTCGATCATGCCCAGAGGGGGATTTCGACCGAGGCAAAAGGAAGGTAATGCAAAGATCAAGCAGAAATCCCTGTTCCGGCGCCTCCGTGGGCGATCGAAACCGCAAAGACATCCGGCGCCCCCGGGTGAAAGCACGTGCCGGGCTCCTCCGCAGGCGAGGGGAACCGGCCACGGTTCGGCGGGGGAAAGCGCCTGCTGCGGGCCGGGCACGCGGGCGGTGCCGCCCGGTCGAGGCGCAATCCAGGCAGTCCATAGCGCGGGGCCGCACCGTGTCGGCACCGCGTCACGGGAGGCGCGGGGCCGCTCACCGCCCCGCCGTCCGTGACCGGTTCCGTCCACCCCTTGCCGCACCAACGGTCCGTCACGGACCGGGAAACGGATGACTGACGATGAGCCGGAGACTCGGCGCCCTCACCCTCGTGGGCGCGCTCGCCCTCGTGCCTCTTCTCCCCTCGGCCGCGGGAGCCGCCGAGACTCCGGCGGCTCCGCCCGTCGGCGCCGTAGCGCGGCTCAAGGCCGCTCCCGTCGGCGTGTGGAACGGCATCGTGACCTTCCCGACCGGGCAGGTCGAGGCGCGGATGTCGCTCCGGCCGAACGGCACGCTGTGCCTGATCGCCCCACCCCCCGGGCCCGACGGGGGCATCGAGGGGCGGGGGATCTGGCACAGCACCGGCCGCAACACCTTCACCTTTACAGTGAAGGAACGGTTCTTCGACGGCGCGGGGACCACCACGGGCTATCTCACTGCCACCCACCGGGCCACCCAGCACGGTGACCGCTTCACGACGGTGGGCGAGGGGGCGTTCCTCGACGCGGCCGGACACGAGCAGGACTCGTTCTCCGTCACGTCCCAGATGCGCCGCGAGAGCCGTACCGACGCCTGCTGAACCCGTCCGGCCTGAATCGCTCAGGCCGCCGCGGGCCGGTCCCGGAGCAGCGTCCGGGACCGGGTACGCAGCCGGCCGTCCACGCGGACCAGGACGTCCGTGACGGCGTAGGTCGACTCGAACCTGACCTGGCCCTCCTTGTCCGTGAGCGTCACGAGGGAGCCGTAGGCCACCGTCAGGGAGCCGTCCCCGGCCTGCTCCATCCGGTAGTTGTCGTTCCAGTGCCGGACCACGACCTCCCGGTAGCGGGGCAGGGCCGCGCGGGCGTGCTCGAGCAGGGCTCCCCTGCCCTCCAGCTTCTGCCCGCGGTGCACATGGTGCGTGACGCCGTCCTCGGTGAACGTGTCGGCGTATCCGTCGAGGTCCAGCGAGTCCAGCAAGGCCATCTGCCCCGCGTAGAAGCGCAGCACCTCCACGTAGAGCTCGGTGCTCACCGCTGCCATCCGTTGCCCCCCATCCTGGTCATCAGGTGTCCCGTCCCCGCCGGTTCGCCGATGGGAACGCCGCTCGTCTCCTCGTCACGGCCCGCTCCGGGCACCACCGCGGCCGGAACGGCCTCGGCTCGCATCCGCCGCACCGGCGGCGGCGCCTCCAGGTCCAGTTCGGAGCGCAGAACCGCCCGTTGCAGTTTCTGCAGCCGGACCGACGGCTCCACGCCCAGCTCCCGGTTCAGGGTCTGGCGCAGGTTGCGGAACACTTCCAGTGCCTGCGACTGCCGCCCGGCCCGGTAGAGCGAAACCATGTGGTGGGCGCAGAGGTTCTCGTGCATCGGGTGCTTGGCGGTCAGCACGGTGAGTTCGCTGAGCACGGCGTTGTGCCGGCCGAGCCGTATCTCCGCGCCGATCCGGTTGTCCAGAGCGATGAGCCTGCTCTCCTCGAGCCTGGCCACCTCGATGCTCAGTGGCATGCCCACGCGCACATCGGCGAGCGCGTGCCCCTGCCACTGGTCCAGCGCCCGGCCCAGGTGACGCGAGGCGGCCTCGTAGTCGCCGCGCTCGATGGCCTGGTTGCCGGCGTCCACCAGCTGTTCGTAGACCCACACGTCCACATCCTCGGCCGCGACGTCGAGCAGATAGCCGTCGAAGCGGGTGACCAGGACATCCTTGGCGCGGGTCGGCGCTCCCGCCGGCAGGGCCGAGTCGATCAGCCTGCGCAGCTGGAGTATGTAGGTCTGCAGTGTGGTCCGGACACTCATCGGCGGGCGGTCACCCCAGAGTTCCTCGATGAGGGCGGGCACCGAGACAATGCGTCCGGCACTCAGAGCCAGCATGGCCAGAACCTGACGAGGCTTCGCGGCGGTCGGTGTCACCGATCGGCCGTTTAAGGTAGCGTTCAGCTCTCCCAGAAGACGTATGCTCACGAATTCCCCCAGTAAAGTGCAGCTCCACGGATGGTCAGACCGCGGGACGGTGCCGAGCACTTGCACGTTTGGCCACGTCCTGGCTCAAGGCGCTGTATGTGGTGGATCAGGCAACCCCCCGTCATTACCTGCGTCAGCGACGACCGTCAGCCTATGTACGCCCTGTCAGCCGGTCAACCAATCGACCTGGGCGGGCAATGCGTCACCGACGATCGGATTCCTTCCTAAAACCGTCCTGGAATATTCATCAGCCAACTCGAATCTGACTCGATCGGCGTGTCACCCAGGGCCCTGCTTGACATGCGCAGAACAACATTCGGGCCCGCATCCGGCTGGTCCGGGTGCGGGCCCCACGCCGTTCGTATACGCGCTCAGTAGTTCCCGAGCCCCCCGCAGACATTGAGCGCCTGCGCGGTGATCGACGCGGCGGAGTCCGTCACCAGATAGCCGACCAGCCCCGCCACCTCCTCCGGGGTCGCGTAACGGCCCAGCGGGATCTTGGCGTTGAACCGGTCGAGGACCTCCTGCTCCGTGATGCCCCAGTGGGCCGCGTAACCCTGCCGTACCCGGACCGCCATGGGCGTCTCCACGTAGCCGGGACACACCGCGTTCACCGTGATGCCGCGCTGGGCCAGTTCGAAGCCCACGGACTTGGTGAAGCCGACGACACCGTGCTTGGACGCCGTGTACGGAGCCGCGTACATGACGCCCTGCTTGCCGGCCGTCGAGGCGATGTTGACGATGCGTCCCCACCCCGCCTCCAGCATGCCACCGGCCCGCAGCACCTCCTTGGTCACCCGGAACACGCTGGTCAGGTTGGTTTCCAGGACGTCCAGCCAGAGGTCCTCCGCCAGATCGGCGATCTCCCCGCCACCGCCGCGGCCGGCGTTGTTGACGAGGATGTCGATCCGGCCGAAGCGCTCGGTCGCTGCCGCCACCGCGGCACTGATCTGTTCACCGGAGGTGACGTCGCAGGAGGTGCCGTCCGCCGTGCAGCCGGCGTCGCGCAGTTCCTCCACGACTTCGGCGACCTTCTTGCCCTCGCGTGCGCAGCCGAAGACGGCGACGCCCTGGCGGGCCAGCGTACGGGCCGTGGCGAGCCCGATCCCGCTGCTGACGCCCGTGATGAAGGCGGTTCGCGCACTGGTCATGTTGTCTCTCCTTCTCGTCGGCACGTCGGCTCGTCGGCTCGGGCCGACGGCTCGTCTCCGGGCCACCGGTCAGGCGGCGCAGTGCGGCAGTCCACCGTTGAACTCGGCCATCTCCCGCAGGGAGGCGCCCACATCGACGCGCTCCCCCGGGGCGAGTCCGTCGAGTTCCGCGAAGGCGCGATGCAGATTGCCCACCAGGCGCTCGGCGTCGACGAGCGCGGCGAACGGCCCGAGGTCCGCGTGCTTGGCCGTCTCCAGGACGGTCCTGCCCTCCCGCCGGCCGCCCTCGGCCAGCCGGCGCAGCCACCGCAGATACGCCTCGGTGGCGTCGAGGACCTCCGGCCCGCCCGCCGGCCCATGGCCGGGGACGACGATCTCCGGTCCCAGGCCGCGCAGTTCGGCCAGGGCCCGCAGGGACCCCTCCACGGAACCCATCAGGACGTACGGGGTGACGCCCGACCAGGCGACGTCCCCGGTGAAGAGCACGCCGCGCCGCGGCACCCAGGCGACCACGTCGCTCGCCGTGTGGGCCGGACCCACCCGTGACAGTTCCACCGTCAGTTCGCCCAGCCGCAGCGTGAGCCGGTCGGTGAACGTCGTGTCGGGCAGGGTGAGTTCGGGCTCGCCCCAGTCGACGTCAGGCCAGATGCCGCACAGCGCGAGGCCCGCTTCCGCCATGTCGGAGCGGGTGAGCTCGTGGGCGATGACGGAGGCCCGCGGTGCGAACTGGTCGTTGCCGAAGACGTGGTCACCGTGGAAGTGGGTGTTGACCACGGCGTCCGGCCCGCCGGGGGCGACCCGTTCCACGGCCTCGCGCAGGCGTCGCGCCCGTGCCCGGGTGGCCGCCGTGTCGATCAGCACCGCCTGCCCGCCGGCCGCGATCAGCCCCGCGTTGTTCACGCACCAGCCGCCGGGCAACTGTTCGTAGACATGGACGCCTTCGGCCACTTCACGCAGGGCCGGGGGCGCCGCCGTGCCGGCGGCCACGCTCAGACCACCTCCGAGAAGCGCTGCAGCGTCTCACCGGGGCTCGGCCCGTCCAGCGCCTGGAAGATGCGCTCCGCGTCAGGGCCGTGCTTGTCCAGCCGGACGTGCGCGAGCTCGATCCGGGTGCGGCCGGGGCCGGCCGGTGTGAAGACGACCTCGATCTCGCTGGCCCGCTCGTCGTCCGGCACCGACTGCCACCGGCCGTCCACCCGCCAGGTCAGACGCAGTCCGTGCGGGGGGTTCCACTCGAGCACGGTGCCCCAGTCGATCTCGGTGCCCTCCTCGTCCCACTCGTAGTAGCGACCGCCGGCCTTCGGCTCCATGGCCAGACCGGCCCGGGGCTTCGACAGCAGCACGTGCGAGGGCGGCCACCAGTCCGCCATTCGCTCGGTGAACACCTCGAAGCAGCGCTGGGGGTCGGCGTCGACCTCGACCCACTTGCGGACATCGGGTACGGAACCGTGCGGCATGAACTCTTCCTTCCGCCGGGTGCAGGAGTGTGCCGCCACCGTCATCGGGCCGCCTCGACCTCGTGTGGAGCACGGCTCGAACCCCCCGGGGCCGTCCCTCGGCGCGTGGCGCGTTCCAACGCCACTGGACCGTGAGTCGAGGACCGCGGCGCAGGCTGGCGGGCGAGCACGGTCCGTCCGTCCCGAGTGGTGCCGCGAGCGGCACGGAACGACACCGGCCCGCGCCATCCGACTCATCGTCACCGCGAAGGAGCCTCATGGCCCGAAGGGCAGTCATCACCGGAATCGGCGTCGTCGCGCCGGGAGGGATCGGAACCGAATCCTTCTGGCGGCTCCTCGTCGAGGGCAGGACGGCGACCCGTACGATCACGCAGTTCGACGCGAGCGGACACCGCTGCCGCGTCGCCGCCGAGTGCGACTTCGATCCGCTCGCCCTCGGTCTGACCCCGCAGCAGGTACGCCGCACCGACCGGGTCTCCCAGCTTGCCATGGTGGCGGCCGGCGAGGCCCTCGCCGACAGCGGCCTGGAGATCGACGGTGCGCTCGCCGAACGCACCGGGGTGGCCCTCGGCAGCGCCGTGGGCGGCACCACCACCATGGAGCGGGAGTACTCCGTGCTCTCCGAGGGCGGCCGGAACTGGGTCGTGGACCCGTCGTTCGCGGTGCCCCACCTGTACGACTACTTCCTGCCCAGTTCCATCGCCTCCGAGGTCGCCCGCACCACGGGCGCCCTCGGGCCCGCCTCGGTGGTGTCCACCGGCTGCACCTCGGGCATCGACTCGGTGGGCTACGCGGCCGAGCTGATCCGGGACGGCGAGGCCGACGTGATGGTCACCGGCGCGACCGACGCCCCCATCTCGCCCATCACCGTGACCTGTTTCGACGTCATCCGGGCCACATCCGCGCGCAACGACGACCCGGCCACGGCGTGCCGCCCCTTCGACCGGACCCGCACCGGCCTGATCCTGGGCGAAGGGTCGGCCGTACTGATCCTGGAGGAACTGGAGCACGCCCGGCGGCGCGGGGCGACGGTCTACGCGGAGGTGTCCGGGTACGCGGCGCGCTGCAACGCCTACCACATGACCGGACTGACGGCGGAGGGCCGGGAGATGTCCGAGGCCATCGACCTGGCCCTGGCGGACGCCCGGGTCGATCCCGGTGCGGTGGACTACGTCAACGCCCACGGCTCCGGCACCAAGCAGAACGACCGGCACGAGACGGCCGCCGTGAAGCGGAGTCTCGGGCAGCACGCCTACGACACGCCCATGAGCGGCATCAAGTCCATGATCGGACACTCCCTCGGCGCGATCGGATCGCTGGAGATCGCGGCGTGCGCCCTGTCCATGCGGCACGGCGTGGTCGTCCCCACGGCCAACCTGCACGAGCCGGATCCCGAGTGCGACCTGGACTACGTGCCGAACACCGCCCGGGAGAAGCGGCTGGACGCGGTCCTCACGGTGGGCAGTGGTTTCGGAGGTTTCCAGAGCGCGATGGTGCTCACGAGTCTGGAGCGGACCGCAGCATGACCAAGGACGTCGTTGTCACGGGTGCGGACACCGTCGCACCGAACGGAGTCGGCCTGGAGACCTACTGGGCCGCAGCCCTCAAGGGCGTCTCGGCGATCCAGCCCATCAGCCGGTTCGACGCCACCGGCTATCCGGTGCGGCTGGCCGCCGAGATACCCCCGTCCGGCGCGGAGAGCACCTTCCCCAGGAAGCTGCTGCCGCAGACCGACCGGCTCACCCAACTGGCCATGATGTGCGCCGACAACGCGCTGGCCGCCGCCGTGGTCGACCCCGCGGACCTCCCCGAGTTCGGCGCCGGGGTGGCCGTCTCCAGCGCCAGCGGCGGTCTGGAGTTCGGCCAGCAGCAGTTGCAACGGCTGTGGGGCACGGGGTGGGAGTCGGTCAGTCCCTACATGTCGTTCGCCTGGTACTACGCCGTCAACACCGGGCAGATCTCCATCCGGAACGCGCTGCGCGGCCCCAGTGGTGTCGTCGTCTCGGAGCAGGCCGGTGGCCTGGACTCGATCGCCTTCGCCCGCAGGAGGGTCCGCCGCGGGACGCCGGTCATGCTCACCGGCGGATTCGACAGCGTGCTCTGCCCGTACGGCGTCTCGACCGTGTCCGTGGCCACCGGAGTGAGCCACGGGACCGACCCCGAGCGGGCCTACCTGCCGTTCCACTCCTCGTCCTCGGGGTTCGTGCCCGGGGAGGGCGGTGCCGTCATGGTGCTGGAGTCCCGTGCGTCCGCCGCCGAACGCGGTGTGCCCGTGCTGGGCTCGGTCGCCGGTCACGCGGCCGCCTTCGACCCGGACCCCTCGGGCTCCGGCGGCGACGGACTGGCGCGGGCCGCGCGCGGTGCGCTGGCGGACGCCGGACTGCCGGCCGGGGCCGTCGACGTGGTGTTCGCCGATGCCGCGGGCAGCCCGGATCTCGACCGGGCCGAGGCGGAGGCCCTGACCGGTCTGTTCGGAGCCGGCGGGGTGCCGGTGAGCACGCCCAAGGCGCTGGTGGGACGGCTGATGTCCGGGGGGTCGGCCCTCGACGCGGTCACGGCCCTGCTCAGCATGCGCGACGGGCTCGTCCCGCCCGTGCCCGGCCTCGCGCCCGAGGAGGTGGACCCGCGCATCGACTTGGTGGTCGGGGAGCCTCGCGGTGGGGAGTTCCGCACGGCGCTGGTGCTGGCGCGCGGCCACGGAGGCTTCGCCTCGGCGATGGTCCTCACGGCGCCCTGAGCGCACAGGCCTGGGGCCCGGCTCGTACGAGCCGGGCCCCAGGCCTGTGCGGGCCCTCCTGTTCGGCGGCCGGCGCCGGAAGGTCAGCGCCGTTTGCCCGTCGGAACGACGTACCGGGTGAACAGCAGCTCCCGGATCACGTCGTCCCCGCCCTCCACCAGACCGACGTAGCGCAGGTCGCGGACCAGCTTCCCGATGGGGTGCTCGTGGGTGTAGCCGAGACCGCCGAACATCTCGGAGCCGATGGTCGCCACCTGCCAGCCGGCCTGGCCGCAGTACATCTTCGCGGCCAGCGCGGAGCGCAGCGTGCCCACCCGGTACAGGGCCCCCGCGGCGTCGCCGCCGGCCAGGTAACCGTCGAACTCCTCAGCGGCCGCGCGGCACTGGTTGCGCATCACGTCGATCAGCATCTCGATCTGGCCGAGCTTTCCGGCGAAGACCGCGTTGCGTGTGAGCGGTGCGCCGTGCACCCGTTTGGACGCCGCGTACTCCATGGCCAGGTCGCGCACCCGGCGGGCCATGCCGATGGCGGTCGCGGCGATGAGGATGCGGCTGGCGTTGAGCCCGATCTCCAGCAGCCGCAGACCGTTCCCGGGCAGACGGTGATCGGCCGGTACGGCACAGTCGCGCAGCGCGACCCGGTAGGTGGCCGAGCCACGCATGCCGATCATGTTCCAGCGCTGGTCCAGTTCCACGCCCTCGGTGTGCCGGGGCACCAGGACCACGCCGAAGTCGGCGTCGTCGGCGGCGTCCCGGGCGACGACCAGCAGCAGGCCGGCGGCGTCGGTGTTGGTGGAGAAGTACTTGTCGCCGGTGACGACCACGCTGTCCCCGGCGCGGCGGCAGGTCGTCGTGATGCGTCCGAGTTCGCTGCCCGCCTCCTCCTCACTGGCGAGGATGCCGAGGACGCCGCCGTCCCGGGCCAGGCGCTCCAGGTGCGGCCTGGTCAGGTCGTCGGCGCCGGAGAGCTGGAGCATGGTGGTGCCGAGCACGGACAGGAAGGAACCGAAGGCGAAGCCGGCGTCTCCGTAGGACAGTTCCGAGACGATGTCCACGCTGTCACGCAGCGAGACGCCCTGGCCCCCGTACTCGCCGGGTATCCACCAGTTGGCCAGCCCGGCCTCGGCCAGGCGGACCGAGGCCGGGGTGGGAGCGGGCGGGAGGGTGTCGAAGTGGTCCGCCGCCGGGAGGACCTCGGCGTGTACGAACGTCCGTACGCGGTCGAGGATGTCAGCGGCCCGCGCCCCGGTACCGGGGGACGCGGGCTGGACCGAAGCGGGCGCGGCCACCGTCACGCGGCCTGCGTCAGGCGGCGGTTGAAGACGTCGAGGAAGTCCCCGGGCGTGTCGAGGCCGGAGGCGTCGTCGTCCCCGAGCTTGACCTGGAAGTGCTGTTCCAGCGCGCTCGTCGTGGCGATGACGGCGAGCGAGTCGAAGCCCAGGTCGGCGAGGGGGGTGTCGCGGATGTCGCCGGACAGGTCGATGGTCTCGTCCTCACCGACGGCGCGCAGCAGGAATCCCTTGAGTTCGTCGATGGTCAGCTCTGCCATGGGGGCTCTCCTCGGTGTGGTTCTCGGGTGGTGGGGTGCGGCACGGATCGCGTGGGCGGGCCGTGTGGGTCGGAGCGGATCCGGCCGGATCCGGTCAGCGGGATTCGGCGAAGGCGCGGGCCCTGGCCAGCGTGGCCCGGCTGTTGGAGCTCAGGGAGTGCTGTACGGCGTCCCGGGCGGCCTGGAGGGTGGCGGGGGGCGCGGGGAGGGCGGCGATGCCCTCGGGGTCGAGGAGCACCTGGTGGCGGGCGGTGACCCGGACCGTGCCGTCGGCTGCGTCCTCCACCAGCCACTCGCCGTTGTGGGCGCGCAGCACGGGGGGCAGCTTGGTCTGCTTGTAGACGATCTGCCGCTGCGGGAAGCAGACCCGGCCGGAGACGGTGGTGTGCACGGAGCCGTCCGGTGCGCGGGTGTCCATCTCCATGTACTGCAGGCCGGGCTCCTTCTCCCGCAGGTCCAGCCGGACGACGTGCCCGAGACGGTCCGGCCACTTCGCCGCGTCCTGGAGGAAGTCGTAGACGTCGGCGGCCGAACCGGTGATCACCTCGGTGTCGGAGAAGTCCAGCAAGAGGTCCTCCTCGGTCCCGGACCGCTCGGCCGCCAGGCGCAGGTGGTCCAGCTCCGAGACGCTGTTGGTCTCGACGGCCTCGGCGATGCGCGCCAGGGCGGCCGGGTCGTCGCCGACGGCCCGGTAGTGGTGGTCGAGGACCACCGTGCAGGCCTTGTCGCCGCGTTCACGGACCTCCCAGCGGCCGCCCATCGCGGCCACCGGATCGGCGGGCCGGGTCTGTTCGAAGCGCACGCTGCGCGCGGCGGGGTCCAGTCGGCGCCGGGACTCCCAGGTGCGCACCTCGCCGTGGGCCACGGCCCAGATGCGGATGTGTTCGTCGCTGTCGTCGCCCCGCGTCCGTTCGGCGCGAACGGTGGGCGGGAAGTACAGCGGCCACAGGCGCACATCGGAGACGACGCGGTACACGGCGTCCGCCGGTGCCTCGATGTCGATCCTGTGCGTCACCTGCGTCGCCTCGGTGTCGCTCATGACGGGCTCTCTCCTCACCATCGGGTGTCGTCGGGCGGGTTGGGGCCGGGGGGCCCGGCGCTGTGGGGGCCGGCGCGTTGGGGGGACCGGCGCGCGTGGGGAGGCGGCGTGTGGGGGCCGGGGACGGTCGCTCGCCGGTCCGGGCGCGGGCGTTCCTCGGCGGGTTCACACGGTCGTCTCCGGTGCGGTGCCGGGGCGTTCGCCGGTCCTCGCGGCGCGCATGTATGCCGCCAGGGCTTCGGGCGTGGGGTTGTTGAGGACCGCCTCGGCCGGCATCCGTAGACCGGTGGCCGCGTTGAGCCGGTTGCGCAGGTCCACGCTGAGCAGCGAGTCGAAGCCGAGTTCCTTGAAGGAGTCCGACGGTGCGACGGTCACGGCCTCGGTGTACCCGAGGACTTCGGCTGCCTGGGCGCACACCAGGTCCACGAGGCTTCCCGCCGTTGGGCCGGCCGCCCGGGGTGCGCTGTCCGTGGTGGCCGTGGCCGTGGCCGTGGCCGCCGGGCCGGGTCGGGGGGCCTCCCCCAGTCCGCGGAAGAGGGCGGCGGCGCGGGTGCCGGGGCGGATCCGCTCGGGCACGGGGCTGAATGCGGTCACCGCCGGCCGCGGCGACGCCATGGCCTCGTCGAGCAGCCGCAGCGCGCTCTCGGTCGTCATGGGCGCGATCCCGATGGCGGCCAGAGCGGCCACGTCCGTGTCCGTGAGGTGGGCCGTCATGCCGGTGCGGTCCTCCCAGAGCCCCCAGGCCACGGAGGTCGCCGCCAGCCCCTGGGCCCGGCGGTGCTGGGCGAGGGAGTCGAGGAAGGCGTTGGCCGCCGCGTAGTTGGCCTGGCCCGGTCCGCCGATGACCCCGACGGCGGAGGAGAACAGCACGAAGGCCGACAGGTCGAGGTCGCGGGTGAGTTCGTGCAGGTGCCAGGCGGCGTGCGCCTTGGGCGCCAGCACCGCGCGCATGCGGGCCGGGGTCATCGCTCCGATCAGCCCGTCGTCGAGCACGCCCGCGGTGTGGAAGACGCTGCCCGGGGCGTACTCCGCGATCACCTTGGCGAGTGCGTTCCGGTCGGTGATGTCGCAGGCCAGGACATGCGCGGTGGCGCCCAACCCGGCGCATTCCGCGACCAGTTCGGGAGCTCCGGGCGTGGCGGGTCCGCGGCGGCTGAGGAGGACGACCTCGCGGGCGCCGTGGGCCGTGACGAGATGGCGGGTCAGGACCGCGCCCAGGCCGTCGGCGCCGCCGGTGACGAGGACGGGGCGGCCGGTGTCGAGGGTGCGGGGCATGCTGAGGGCGAGCTTGCCGTGCTGCCTGGCCCGGCTGAGCAGCCGCAGCGGACGCTGCCCCGCGCGGACGTCCCAGGTGCGCAGCGGCAGATGGGCCAGGGCCCCGCCGCGGAAGAGGGCGATGAGCTCGTCCAGCACCTCGCCGATCCGCTCGGGGGCGACGCCCAGGATGTTGTACGCCTGGTAGGTGACGCCGGGATACTGCTCCTGGATCCGATCCTTGTCCCTGATGTCCGTCTTGCCCATCTCGGCGAAGCGTCCGCCGGGGGCCAGCAGGCGCAGTGAGGCGTCGACGGCCTCGTTGGCCAGGGAGTTGAGGACGACGTCCACGCCCCGGCCGGCGGTCGCGTCCCGGAACTCGTGCTCGAAGGCGAGGGAGCGGGAGGACGCGATGTGGTCGCCGGGCACACCCCGGTCCCGCAGGATGCCGTGCTTCGCGGGCCCCGCGGTGGTGAAGACGTCGGCGCCGAAATGGCGGGCGAGCTGGAGGGCGGCGAGGCCGACTCCGCCGGTCGCGGTGTGGATGAGCACCGACTCGCCCGGCCGGACGGCGGCGACGTCCACCAGGCATTGGTAGGCGGTGATGAACACGATGGGCACGCTCGCGGCCTGCGCGTCGCTCCAGCCGTCGGGAACCCGCCGGACCATGCGTTCGTCGGCCACGGCGACCGGTCCGAGGGAGCGTTCGAAGACACCGAAGACCCGGTCCCCGGGCACGACCCGGGTGACGTCGGCGCCGACCTCGGTGACCAGGCCGGCTCCCTCGCTGCCCATGGTCTTCTCCGTGGCGACCAGCCCCAGACCCACCGCGATGTCACGGAAGTTGAGGCCCGCCGCCCGCACCTCGACGCGGATCTCCCTCGGGCCGAGGGGCCGGGTGGCCTCCGGGTGCGGGATCAGTGCCAGGTTGTCCAGGGTGCCCTTGGCCGTGACGTCGAGTCGCCAGGCGGAGTGGCCCCGCGGTACGGGCAGGCCGTCGTCGGTCGCCGGCCGCAGTCTCGGTACGTGGACCCGGCCCTGGCGGATCGCGGTCTCGGGCTCCGCCAGCGCGAGGGCCGTGGGCAGGGCGGCCACGGAGGCCGGGTCGTCGTCGATGTCGACCAGTTGGAAGGCGCCCGGGTGCTCGGCCTGGGCCGCCCTCACCAGTCCGCCGACGGCGGCTGCCGCCAGGCCCGGCAGGGTTTCGCTCCCGGTGACGTCCAGCGCTCGGCGTGTCACCACGGCCAGGCGGGCCCGGGTGAACCGGTCGTCGCCGAGCCACTGCTGGAGCAGGTCGGTGACCTCCCCCGTCAGTCGCTCCACTGTGGCGGGCAGGGCTTCCCCGGCGGTCCGCGGCACCTCCGGGTGGACGACGAGGACGGGCGGGACCGTCGTGGGCAGTGTCTCCAGACCCGGGACGTCACGCGCGGCTCCCAGGCCGGGTGCCGAAAGGCTCGCCCAGTCCGGCAGCGGAGGCAGGTCGTCCACGGCCGCCCGCTCCCAGGTGAGTTCGAGGCTTGTGGCGCCGCCGTCGGGCCCGGTGGTGCCGGTCAGGGGACGCAGGACGAGCGAGCCCACCGTGGCGACCGGCCGGCCCTGTTCGTCCGTGCAGAACACCGAGAGACCTGTCGCGCCGGCCGTCGTGCGCACCCGGAGCGTACGGGCCGTGGAGGGCGGCAAGGTGACGTCCCGCCAGGTGAAGGGGACGTTCAGGTCGTCACCGGTGCCGAGGAGCGCGGCGTGCAGGGCGGCGTCGAGCAGGGCAGGATGCGCCGTGGCGGCCACGCCGCCGGGCACGTCCTGCTCGAGGGTCACCTCGGCGTACGTCTCGTTCCCGCGCGTCCAGGCCCGCCGCAGGCCCCGGAACGCCGGCCCGTAGTGGTAGCCGCGCCGGGCCAGCCGGTCGTACGCGTCGGCCGGTTCGACGGGTTCGGCGTCCACCGGCGGCCACGTGCCCGGCGGCACCTCGGGGGCGGTGCCCCCGGCGGGGGCCAGGACGGCGGTGGCGTGCTCGGTCCAGGCGGTCGTGTCCGGGGCGCGGCCGTGCACCGAGGCGGTGCGGCGGCCCGACGCGTCGGCGGGCTCCAGCAGCACGCGGATCTCCACGGTTCCCTGTCCGGGGACGGGCAGCGGCTGCGCGACGGTCAGCTCCTCGATCCGTGGGCAGCCGACGCCGGCTCCCGCCTCCGTGGCCAGGGACAGCAGGGCGGTGGCCGGGACCAGGGCGGTGTCGCGTACGACGTGATCCGTCAGCCAGGGCTGCCGGGCCGGGCCGAAGGCGGCCGACAGGACGGCCCGGCCGTCCGGCAGGGTCACGGGACCACCGGCGGGGGCCGCCTGCGCGGAGCCGGCCGGCGGTGCGCCGGTGACCCAGTACCTGCTGCGGCTGAAGACGAAGCCCGGCAGCTCGATCCGGCGGCCCTCCGGCTGGACGGAGGAGAGGTCGGCCGGCACGCCGGCGGCGTGGGCCGCGGCGGCCGAGGTGAGGAATTGACTGAGCCCGGTCCCCCGGCGGATCGAGCCGATGACCGTGCCCCGCACGCCGGCGGCGTCCAGGATGTCGGAAAGGGCCATGGTGAGAACGGGGTGCGGACTGATCTCCAGGAACGTGCGGTGCCTGCGCGCGACGAGCCGTTCCACCGCGGTCCTGAAGCGCACCGTGCCGCGCAGGTTGTCGTACCAGTAGGAGGCGTCCAGGACCGTGGGGTCGACGGCCTCGCCGGCCAGAGTGGAGTACACGGGCACGGCGGAGGGGCGTGGGAGGACGCCCGTCAGCTGCCGGGCGAGCGGTTCCCTGAGGACCTCGACGGCCTCGGTGTGGGAGGCATAGTCGACATCGATGCGGCGGGCGTCGACGTCCCTGCGCGCACACTCCGCGAGGAGCGTGGTGAGCGCCTCCTGGGGCCCGGCGACGACGGTGGCCCTCGGGCCGTTGAGGGCCGCGACGCCGATGCCGGCGGCGCCGTCCACGGCATGGAGCAGGTCCCGGGTCTCGTCGGCGCCCAGCGGAACGGAGACCATTCCCCCGGTGCCGGCGAGGGTGTGCAGGGCCTTGCTGCGCAGGGCGACGATCCGGCAGGCGTCGGCGAGGCTCAGCGCGCCGGCCACGTGGGCGGCGGCGATCTCGCCCTGGGAGTGGCCGACGACGGCCGCCGGGCGGACACCGACGCTCTCCCACAGCCGCGCCAGCGACACCATCACGGCGAACAGGGCGGGCTGTACGACGTCCACCCGCTCGAGCGCCTCCCCGCGCAGCGCGTCCTGGAGCTGCCATCCACAGTAGGGCAGGAGCGCTTCGGCGCACCCGGCCATGCTGTCGCGGAAGACCTGGGACTCCTCGCACAGCGCGAGCCCCATCTCCCGCCACTGCGAGCCCTGTCCGGGGAAGACGAAGACCGGGCCGGTGGAGTCGCAGCGGGCCTCGCCGCGGAGCACGGTCGGGGACCGGTAGGTGCCCGGGACGGCCGGGACGGTGTCGCCGCGGGCGAGCCGCTCGAGCCCAGCGGACAGGTCGTGTGCCGTGTCGGCGACCACGGCGGCGCGGTGGGTGAAGCGGGTGCGGCCGCGCAGGACGTGGGCGACATCCTGCGGGGCGGTGCCGGGAGCCCGGGTCAGGAAGTCGGCCAGTGCGGACGCCTGCAGGCGAAGGGACTCCGGGCCGGGAGCGGACAACGGCCACACAAAGGGGCCTTCGGCCGGGCCGCCCGCGGGTCCGGGTTCGGCGTCGCCCTCCTCCAGGACGAGGTGGGCGTTGGTTCCGCTGATCCCGAACGAGGACACGGCGGCCCGCCGGGGCCGCTCGCCGCGCGGCCAGGGACGTTCCTCGGTGAGCAGGGCGAGGCCGCTGTTCTCCCAGTCCACGTGTGGGCTGGGACGGTCGCAGTGGAGGGTGGCGGGGAGGACCCCGGCCCGCAGGGCCTGGACCATCTTGATCACGCCGCCGACCCCTGCGGCGGCCTGCGTGTGCCCCAGGTTCGACTTCAGGGAGCCCAGCCACAGCGGGGACCCGCCGGTGCGTTCGCGGCCGTAGGCCGCCGCCAGGGCCCGCGCCTCGATGGGGTCGCCGAGGGGGGTTCCGGTGCCGTGCGCCTCGACGGCGTCGACGTCCTCGGCCCGCAGGCCGGCCGCGCGCAGGGCGCGGTCGATGACGTCCTGCTGGGCCGTCATGTTCGGGGCGGTGAGCCCGTTGCTGGCGCCGTCCTGGTTGACTGCGCTGCCGCGGATCACGGCGAGGACCCGGTGGCCCCGGGCGACCGCGTCGGGCAGGCGTTCCAGGAGGAGCAGTCCGGCGCCCTCGGACCACGCGGTGCCGTCGGCGTCGGCGGAGAAGGACTTGCACCGCCCGTCCGGGGAGAGGCCGCCCTGGGCGCTGAAGTCGATGAACATGCCCGGGGTGGGCATCACCGCGACGCCTCCGGCCAGGGCCATGTCGCACTCCCCCTGGCGCAGCGACTGCGCTGCCAGGTGCAGGGCGACCAGGGACGAAGAGCAAGCCGTGTCCACGGTGATGGCGGGGCCGCGCAGCCCGAACCAGTAGGCGATGCGGCCCGAGGCCACGCTCGGGGTGCTGCCGGTGATGCGGTAGCCGCCGGCGCCCTGGTTGTCCTCGTGCAGCCGTGGTCCGTACTCCTGCGCCATGGCGCCGACGAAGACCCCGACGTCGGCGCCGGCGAGCGACTCGCGCCCGAGTCCGGCCCGTTCGAAGGTCTCCCAGGCGACTTCGAGGAGGACGCGCTGCTGCGGGTCCATGCCGGCCGCCTCACGCGGTGCGATGCCGAAGAACTTGGCGTCGAACAGGTCCGCGTCGTGCAGGAACCCGCCGTGCCGCGTGCTGGACGAGGCGGTGGAGTCGGCGGTGGTCCCACCGGCCGCCTCGAGGTCCCAGCCGCGGTTGCCGGGGAACTCGGTGATCGCGTCGCCGCGCGAGGCGACGAGGCGCCAGAGGTCGTCCGGGGTGGTGATGCCCCCGGGGTAGCGGCAGCCCATGGATACGATCGCGATCGCGTCCTGCTCGCCGTGCGGAGAAGCCGGTTCGCGGTTCATGTGTGCAGCAGGCCTTTCGGTCAGAGCGGCGTGTCCGCGCGGAACGCCTCGATCAGCGAGGCGGGGGTGGGCCGGTCGAAGAGCAGCGTGGTCGGCAGGGAGCGCCCGGTGATCCTGGCGAGGGTGGTGCGCAGGGCCACGGCCATGCGGGAGTCCAGCCCCAGTTCGCTGAAGGAACGGCCCACGTCGAGGTCGGATTCCGGACCGAGTCCGAGGGCCTGCAGCGTGCTGGTCACCACGAGGTCGAAGGGGTCCCCCCTCCACTGCGGGCCCGCGGCCGCGGACGGTGGCGGTGTGGTCCGGTCGGCGGTGTCGAGCCAGTGGCGCCGCCGCTGGAACGGGTACGGCGGGAGGTCGACGCGCCGGGCGGGTCCGCCGAGCACCTGTTCCCAGCGCAAGGGGAGGCCGAACACATGGGCGCCCGCGGCGGTTTCGGCGACGTCCGCGGCCTCCTGGCGGGTGGCCATCGGGGCGCTGAAGCGCTCCGTGCCGTGGCCTACGGTCTCCGCGGCGAGGGTGGTCAGCGCCCTGCCCGGCCCGATCTCGACGAAGTAGCGGGCTCCGAGCCGGTGTGCCGTGCCGAGCGCCGGGCCGAATCGCACGGGGGCGCACACGTGGTGGACCCAGTACTCCGGGTCGGCGAAACGGTGGGGTTCCACCGGCTCGCCCGTGACGGTGGAGATGATCGGCGGACCGGCGGGGAGGTTCCAGGTGAGGCCTTCGGCGACGGACCGCAGCCCCTTCTGGACGGGGGCCATGAGCGGGGAGTGCCCGGCGACGGAGACCCGGAGCCGGCGGGTGCGGCGGCCCAGGTCCTCGAAGTGCGCGGCCGCCTTCAGCGTGGCCGATTCCTCGCCGGACAGGACGACGGAACGGGAGCCGTTGACGGCGGCGATTCCGACGAGTCCCGGGGAACGGTCCACCACCCGGCGGGCCTCCTCCTCCTCGGCCTGCACCGCCACCATGACGCCGCCCGGCGGGAGTTCGCCGATCAGCCGGGCCCGGTGGGCGATCAGCGTGGCCGCGTCCTCCAGGGACAGCGCGCCCGTCAGGTGGGCGACCGCGACCTCGCCGAGCGAGTGGCCGATCAGCAGGTCCGGCACGATGCCGAAGGACTCCAGCAGCCGGTAGAGGGCGACCTCGACCGCGAACAGGGCGGGTTGCGCGTGCTCGGTCCGGTCCACCTCCTGGCGTTCCCACATGGCGTCGGCGAGGTCGGCGCCGAGCACCGGTTCGAGCCGTGCGCACGCCTCGTCGAAGACCTGGGCGAACACGGGGAACTCCTTGTACAGCCCCTGTCCCATGCCGAGGCGTTGGGCGCCCTGCCCGGCGAACAGGAAGGCGGTGCGGCCCTCACCGCGCGGCCCCTGGACGAGGCCCCCCTCGCCGTCGTCGGGTGAGCCGTCCGCCAGGGCGCGCAGCCGCTGGGCGAGTTCGTCGGGGTGCGAGGCGATCACGCCGGCGCGGTGGCCGAACGCGGTGCGGGCCGTCGCTGCCGTCCAGGCCAGGTCGGCGAGCGGCAGCGCCCGGCCGGGGCCTTCGACCGCGTCGGCGAGGTCGCGGGCCCGCCTCCTGAGGACCGTGGGCGTCGGGCCGGACAGGACGACGGGCACGGCCGAGACGGGAGCGTCCGTGTGCTCGTGACCGGCCGGGGCCGGTGCCTCGCCGAGCACCACATGGCAATTGGTGCCGCCGAGACCGAAGGAGGAGACACCCGCGATGCGCGGCGCGTCCCCCGCGGGCCAGTCCCGGTGCCGCGCGCACACCTGTACGCGTAGTGCCTCCAGGTCGATGGCCGGGTTGGCGGTACGGAAGTTGAGGCTCGCCGGAAGCCGGCGGTGGAACAGGGCGAGCGCGGTCTTGATGAACCCGGCGATGCCTGCGGCGGCTTCCAGGTGCCCGATGTTGGTCTTGACCGAGCCGACCAGCAGCGGCCGGTCGTCCGGGCGGCCATGGCCGAGGACTCCGCCCAGTGCGGCGGCCTCGACGGGGTCGCCCAGCGCGGTTCCGGTGCCGTGCAGTTCGACGTAGCCGACCTCGGCGGGTGTGATGTTGGCCTGCCGGCAGGCCGCGGCGAGGACCTCGCGCTGGGCGGCCTCGCTGGGCGCGGTCAGCGCCGTCCGGGCGCCGTCGCTGTTCATCGCCCCGCCCAGCAGGGTGCAGTAGACGCGGTCGCCGTCCGCGAGGGCCCGCTCCAGTGGTTTGAGGACCACGACGCCTGCGCCTTCACCGCGGACGATGCCGTCGGCCCGGGCGTCGAAGGTGTGGCAGCGTCCGCGGGGTGACAGGGCGCCCAGCGCCTCCACCACCTCGTCGCCCTCGGCGGTGAGGTTGAGCTGCACGCCGCCCACCACGGCCGCGTCGCATTCGCCCCGGCGCAGGGCCTGCACGGCCTGGTGCACGGCGGCCAGGGACGAGGACTGGCCCGTGTCGACGACGAGGCTCGGGCCGGTGAAGCCGTGGAAGTGGGAGAGCCGGTTGGCCAGGAAGGCGCGGCCGGTGCCGGTCATCGTGTAGGTGGAGGGCGGCCCGTCACCGGCACGGCTGAGGAAGGCGTACTCGTCGGAGCCTGCGCCGACGAAGACGCCGACAGGCCCGGTCGACAACTCGCCCGGCGTGGTGCGGGCGTCCTCCAGCGCGTGCCAGGTGAGTTCGAGGAGCAGCCGCTGCTGCGGGTCGAGTGCGGCGGCCTCGGGGGCGGGCACGCCGAAGAATTCGGCGTCGAACAGGTCGACGTCCGGCAGGTAGCCACCGGGGCGGCGGCCGGCGCGGGTGCCGGTGCCGGGGCCGATGGCGTCCTCACCCGCCAGCAGCAGCCGCCAGAACGCGTCGAGTCCGTCCGCGCCGGCGAACCGGCACGCCATGCCCACCACCGCCACCGGGGCGTCCTGCGCCCCGGCGGTGGGCCGTCCCGGGCGGGTACGCGCGGCCTCCGGCTCCTGGCCGGGCTCGTGTGCGGGGCTCATGGCTTCCTCCCTGTCTCGGCGGGCGTGCGCGGGCGCGGGCCTGTCACCGCGCCGGCGGGTGCGGCCGGGCCGGACAGCACGCACCAGGCCTGCTCCACGGACCGGATGTCGGCCTCGTCGCCGCGGGCGCGGTCGGGCAGGAGGGGCAGGACCGCGCTCTTCCGGCCGGCGATCGCGCGCTGCCGCCTGGCGAGGGTCGACAGGCTGTTGCCGGGCCCCGCCTCGAGGAGCAGGCATCCCGGGTGGTCGTCGAGCACGGCCGTCAGCGTGGTGGCGAAGTGGACGGTCTCGGCGGGCTGCCGGGCCCAGAACTCCGGGTCACGGGCCCGATCCGGGTCGAGCGGGCCGCGGGTGTAGGCCGAGTAGAGGGGCAGTCTCGGCGCGGCGAGGCGCACGGCGTGCCAGGCGCGGAGCGAGGCGTCCACGGCGGGTGCGACGACGGGGCTGTGGAAGGCCTGGTGGGCACGGACGTCCTGGCAGACCAGTCCGCGCCCGGTGAGGATCCGTGCCGCCTCGTCCAGCGGGGCGCGCTCGCCCGCGAGCAGCAGCTGCCGGGCGGCGTTCACCGCGGCCAGGTGCACGGTGGGCCCCAGGACGTCGGCGACGTCGTCGACCGAGGCGGCGACCGCGAGCATCCCGCCGGGCGGGGTGTCGGCGAACAGGGCCATGCGGTCGCGCATCAGCCGCATGCCGTCGGCGAATTCCAGGACGCCGGCGAGTGTCGCGGCGACCAGCTCGCCCACGCTGTGCCCGAACAGCGCCGCCGGCCGCACCCCCTGCTCCAGCAGCATGCGGCCCAAGGCGTGCCCCACCGCGTAGAGCAGGGGCTGCGCCACGGTCACGTCGTCGTACTCGGGTGCCGGCGCGGGGGCGAGCCACTGCTCCCGCAGGCGCGGACCGTCCGGGCCGAGGAGCCGGAACGCTTCGTCCATCCAGGCCGTGAACGTCTCGTCGTGCCCGTGGAGTCCGGCCGCCATCCTCGGGTGTTGCGCGCCCTGACCGGCGAACATCAGGACGACGGGCCTGGCCCGCCCTGCCGTGTCCGGCATCTCCACCCCTTTCCTCGTGTCGAGCCGACGGTCGTTCCCGGGGGTCGAGGCGCGCCGGAGGCCCGTTCGAACCTCGGTGATCCGTCGCGGCTCGAGCCTGCTTCGACACCGCGGACCGACACTCCCCCCTCGGTGGCGGACGGCCGCCGCGGATCCGAGCGCTACACGGGGGAGAGCTGTGGACATCGCGGACGTGTACGTGTCCGGGGTCGGGCTGCATCTGGCCCGGCGCATGCCGGTCGGCGAGGTCGTCGAGCGGGGCATCGCCGACCTGCGGACGGTGCGCCGCTCGGGGATGCTCTCGGTGTGCGTCGGGGAGCGGTCGGGGCCGGAGATGGCCGTGCGGGCCGCGCGAGCCGCCCTGCGCGGGTCGGGGCGGGTGCCGTCCGACATCGGGGTGGTCCTGCACGCGAGCACCTGGTTCCAGGGGCACGACCTGTGGGCGCCGGCGTCGTATGTGCAGCGCGAGGCGGTGGGCAACAACTGTCTGTCCCTGGAAGTGGGGCAGTTGTCCAACGGCGGCATGGCGGCGATGGAGATGGCCGTGGCCTGGTTGCGGGCGGGCACCGACGCAGGCCCGGGCAGTGCGCTCATCACCACCGGGGACCGGTTCTGCCTGCCGGGTTTCGACCGGTGGCACACCGACCCCGGCACGGTCTGCGGGGACGGCGGGACCGCGCTCGTGCTGTCGCGGGGCTCGGGTTTCGCCCGGCTGCGCAGCCTGGTGACGGTGTCCGATCCGACCCTGGAGGCGATGGGCCGCGACGGCGACGGCTTCGCCCCGGCGCCGCTGACCGCCCGGACGCCGATCGGTGTCGCCGCGTCACGGGAGCGGCTGGTCAAGGAGATCGGGCTGACCCGGTTGCTGGATCTGCTCCAGGCGGGTCAGCGGGCCGCGTTCGACGGGGCGTTGGAGGAGGCCGGCGCCAAGGCGTCCGACGTCTCCTGGTTCGTCCTGCCGAACCTCGGACGCCCCAAGATGGACGCCCAGTTCTTCCAGGTGCTGGACATCGACCCGGAGCGCACGACCTGGCTCTGGGGCTCGGGGGTGGGCCACCTGGGAGCCGGTGACCCTTTCGCCGGTCTCGCCCGGCTGGCGGGCACCGGGGCCCTGCGACCGGGGCAGTTGTGCGCGTTGATCAGCGCGGGCGGCGGCTTCGCCTGGTCGGTCGCCGTCCTGGAGGTGACCGCCGAGCCCCCAGCGACACCGTCGTTCGAGGAGTGAACGGGTGCCGCCGCCCAGTCCCGACCGACGCGGTCCACCACCTCCGCCTTCATCGACCGTCCTTCCACGCCGATTCCAGTGCCCGCCCCGAGGCTTTGAGCCGATCACCGCACGTCCCGCCGACACGGAGGCCCTCCGACGACATGACGACCAGTCACCTCTCTCCGGACGCCCTGAACGGGTTCCGCGGCCGACGCCCCACCTGGTCGCCCGCGCCCTCGGGCGACGGCAGTGAACAGTGCACCGTCGAGGTGCCGCTCGACTACGCCCGGCCCGACGGGCCGCGGATCTCCCTGGCCCTGACCCGCATACGGGCCAAGGACCCGGCCCGGCGTCGCGGCATCCTGCTCGCGCTCAACGGCGGCCCCGGCGGCTACTTCGGCCTGGGCCGGGGTTTCCCCGCGGTCCTGGCCCGCACCCGTCTGCCCGAGGCGTACGACCTGATCGGGTTCGACCCACGCGGCACCGGCGCGTCCACTCCGCTGACCAGCGAGATCACCCCGCCCAAGGCGCCGTTCGACTCGCGGCTGCCCGACGCCGACTTCTCCCTGCTCGCGGAGGACGCGCGGATCCGTGAGGAGGGCAACCAGCGGCTGGGCGGCGAGGCCCGCCGTCACCACAACACCCCGAACATCGCGCGGGACATGGACGTGATCCGGCAGGTGCTGGGCGAGGACAAGCTCACCTTCGTCGGCTATACCTACGGCACGTACCTGGGCGCGGTCTACGGCGCCCTCTTCCCTGAGCGGCTCGACCGCTGCGTCCTCGACTCCTGCGTGCACCCGGACTGGTCCTGGCGGGAGCAGTTCATGGCCCAGGGCCGGGCCAACCGGGCCAATGTGGACGCGTGGGCGGCGTGGGTGGCCGACCGCGACGGGGAGTTCCGGCTCGGAGGAACCCGGGAGGCGGTGCTGGCGGCCGTCGAGGAGGCCGCGCGCAACACCGTCGAGCGGGCCGGCACGCAGCTGCGTACCCTCTTCGACGGAGCCATGGGATCTCGCTCGGCGAACCGGGCCCGCTGGGCCGAACTCGGGCATCTCGTGCGCGAGTTGCGCACGGGGGACGCGGCGGTGGCGGGTCGGTGGCTGTCCGACGAGCGGGTGTGGCCGCCGGCCGAGACGGAGGGCACCACGCGGTGCGGTGTGCTGGACGCGGTCACCCTGGAGAAGGACTGGCCCACCGACCTCGAGGTCTACTACGAGGACATGCGCCGCTTCCGCGAGAACCACCCCTACGGATACGGCATGTTGCGTGCCGCGCCATGGGTGGGCGCCTTCCGTGCCTTCACTCCCCCGCAGCCGCCCGTGCGGCCGACCGGCGAGGGCCTCTCCCCCGGGCTGGTGGTGCACGCCGACGGCGACCCGACCGACCACTACGAGGGCGGGGCCGCGATGGCCGAACGGCTCGGCTACCGGCTGATCACCGTGGCCGACTCCGGCCAGCACGAGATCTACGGGCTGGGCGGAAATCCCGCGGTGGACGCCCTGGTCGACGCGTACCTCGTCGACGGCGTCGTGCCCGAGGACACCGTGTGCGCGAGCACGGTGCTCCGCCCCGACGTCCCCTCCGACGGCACGCCCCGGGCCACCGGTCGCGTCTGATCCGGACCTGGTCCGACGAGCGAAGGAAGAACCCATGGCACGCGCACTCGTGATCGGCGCAGGCATCGCCGGCACAGTCACCGCGATCGCACTGCAGAAGGCCGGACTGGACCCGGTCCTCTACGAGGCGTACGACCGGACCGCCGACGGCATCGGCAACTTCGTCAACATCGCGCCGAACGGGATCGACGCCCTGGACAGCATCGGCCTGGGCCACCTCGTGCGCGAGCACGGCTTCGACACCCCCGGGATCGCGTTCTACAGCCACACCGGGCGGGCGCTGACCGGCGACGTACGGACCGACCGGCTCGCCGCCGACGGTCAGATCATCCAGACGATCCGGCGCTCCGACCTCTACGTGTCGCTGCGCGACGAGGCGGCACAGCGCGGGATCCCCATCGAGTACGGCAAGCGGATCGTGGACGCCACCACGGCGGGAGGCGCGGTCCGGGCTGTCTTCGCGGACGAGTCGCAGGCCGAGGGCGACCTCCTCGTCGGCGCCGACGGGCTGCGCTCGCAGGTGCGCCGCATCATCGACCCGGCCGCTCCCCTGCCGCGCTACCTCGGGGTGCTCAACGCGTTCGGCTGCGCGCGGGGCTTCCCCGCCGAGGGCCCGCCCGGAGTGATCCGGATGTTCTTCGGCAAGAAGAGCTTCTTCAGCTACACCAAGCACCCCAACGGCGATCTGTGGTGGTTCGCCAACCCGCCCTGCGCCGCCGAGCCCGACGGTGCGCAGCTGAAGGCCTTGCGGCGGGACTGGCGCCGTTACCTGCTGGAGCTGTTCGCCGGCGACCGGACCCCGGCGGCGGCGATCATCGCGGCCACCCCCGATCCCGCGCCGCCCTCCCCGACGTACGACCTGCCCCGGGCACCGCTCTGGTTCCGCGACGGCCTCGTGGTGATCGGCGACGCGGCCCACGCCGTCTCGCCCACGGCGGGACAGGGCTGCTCGGTCGCCATGGAGGACGCCGTGGTGCTGGCCAAGTGCCTGCGCGACGCGCCCACCGTCGACCGGGCGTTCGTCACCTACGAGGCGGTGCGGCGCAAGCGCGTCGAGGACATCGTGGCCCAGGGCAAGTACAACAACGAGGGCAACATGCGCCGCGGCCCGGCCGGCCGCTTCCTGCGCAACTACTTCATCGCCCGGGCCTTCAAGAACGCCGGCGGCACCGATCCCACCTGGATGAGCAGCCACCACATCGACTGGCACGCACCGGCCGACGGCGACGGGCGCGGACTGCGGACCTCGTCGTGACCCGTTCAGCAAGCAGAGGAGACACCTGATGACCAGCACCGCGGACGTCTCGGGCGCGCCGGAGACCTTCCCCTTCGTCCGGCCCGGCCCGTTCACCCCTCCCGAGCAGTACGCGGGCATGGTGGCGCAGGGCGTCACCCCGGTGACCCTCGCCAACACCGGTCTGCGCGTCTGGACGGTCACCGGGCACGAGTCGGTGCGCCGGCTGCTGACCGACCCGCGGGTCAGCGCCTCGCGCAAGCACCCGGGCTTCCCCTTCTACTTCGTGGCACCGCCCGAGGCCCGTACGGAGACCTCCTTCATCGGCTACGACCCGCCCGAGCACACGTCCGCGCGCGGCAAGGCGGCCGCGGCGTTCACCTACCAGCGGGTGCAGAAACTGCGCCCGCGCATCCAGGAGATCGTCGACGAGCACGTCGACCGGCTGCTGGCCCTGGCGCCGCCGGTGGACTTCCACCGCCTGTTCTCCCTGTCGCTGCCCACGACGATCATCTGCGACATGCTGGGCATCCCCCAGGGCGACCACGACTTCATCATCGAGCACAGCAACAACATGTTCGGCATCCACAGCACGCCCGAGCAGCGGGTCGCGGCGATCGTGGAGGTCAACGCCTATGTCGAGAAGCTGGTCGAGGTCCGGGAGGCAGAGCCGGGCCAGGACCTGACGAGCCACATCATCGCGGAGTACCGGGCATCGGGCGAGGAGTACACCCGGCGGGATCTGGTGAACATGGTCCGGATGCTGATGAACGGCGGTCACGAGACCACCGCGAGCATGCTGTCCCTGGGCACCGCGTGCCTGCTGGAGCACCCGGACCAACTGGCGGAGCTGATGGCCGACCCGGAGACGCTGATCGGCCCGGCGACCGAGGAACTGCTGCGCATGGTGACCATCGGGGACATCGGGGTGCCCAGGGTCGCCCTGGAGGACATCGAGATCGACGGCACGGTCATCCCGGCGGGCGACGGCATCCTGTGTCTGCTGCTGACCGCCAACCGTGACCCGGAGGTCTTCCCGGAGCCGGAGAAGCTGGACCTGCGCCGGGGCAGCCGCAAGCAGATGGGCTTCGGCCACGGCGCGCATCTGTGCATCGGCGCCGAACTGGCCCGCCTGGAGATGCAGGTCGCCTGGACGACGCTGTTCCGGCGCATCCCCACCCTGCGGCTCGCCGTACCGCTCGACGAGGTGCCGCGCAAGGAGGGCGCCATCGTCTACGGGGTGCGCGAACTGCCCGTCACCTGGGACGTGTGAGGGGCGGCGGGATGCAGCAGGAAGCGTACGGCCCCCAACTGGCGGAGATCTACGAACTCGTCTACGCCGCGCGCGGCAAGGACTACGCCGCCGAGTCGGCCGAGGTGACCGCCCTGGTCCGGGACCGCAGGCCGGACGCCTCGTCGCTGCTCGACGTGGCGTGCGGGACCGGCGGCCATCTGAGGTTCTTTCAGGAGCACTTCGCGACCGTGGAGGGGCTGGAGCTGTCGGAGCCGATGATCGCCCAGGCGGCGGGCCGGCTGCCCGGGATCCCCGTGCACCCGGGCGACATGCGCGACTTCACCCTCGGCCGCCGCTACGACGCGGTCAGCCTGATGTTCAGCTCGATCGGCTACACGCAGTCGGTCGACGAGCTGGAGAGCACGCTCGCCAGTCTGGCCCGGCACCTCACCCCGGGCGGGGTGATCGTCCTGGAACCCTGGTACTTCCCGGAGGCGTTCCTGCCCGGCTACATCGCGGACGATCTGGTGCGCACCGAGGACCGGGTCACCGTGCGGGTCTCCCACTCCCAGCGGCACGGGGACGAGGTGCCGATCGTCGTGCACTACATCGACGCGCGGAAGGAGGCGGGCATCCGGCACTTCACCGACGTCCACCGCATGCGGCTGTTCACCAGGGAGCAGTACGAGACGGCCTTCGACAAGGCCGGCTGCTCGGTGGAATACGTGGGTCCGGGGCGTTTCAGCTGCGGTCTGTTCGCCGGCGTACTGAAGTGACACCGACGTGACGCCGGTGCCCTGAGGCGCGGCAGGGGCGAGCGGCCCCCTTCAGGCTTCCGCCTGGAGGGGGCCGTCCTTCGTCGCCGCGGTCCACATGGCGGCGAGGGACTCCGCGAGACCGATGCGGGGGTGCCAGTCGAGCAGCCGCCCGGCGAGGCGGATGTCGGCTCGGGTCCAGGCGCCGCCGAGGCCGGAGACGTCCCGGGTGCGTTCGTCGATCAGGTCGGTGGAGTGCCCGGCCGATGTGACGAACAGCCGGACCAGGGTGCGCATGTCGGTCGCCCGGCCGCTGCCGATGTTGAGCGCGTGCCCCGTCGCCGGGGAGTGGACGGCCCTGACGACGGCGTCGGCGAGGTCGCGGACGTCGACGAAGTCCCGCCGGGCCCCGGTGAGGACGACCGTCATGGGCTCCCCGGTGCTCAGGGCCCGGCGCAGCATGCCGACCAGCTTGCCGGGGAAACTCGCCGGTGAGGGATGGGGCCCGCAGACGTTGGCCGCCCGCAGCACCAGTCCGTCGGCCCGGCCCGCGCGCACGGCGTCGAGCACGGCCTGCGACCCGGCGAGTTTCGTCAGCGCGTAGGCGCTGCCGGGGCGCGGGGGGATCCGTTCGTCGATGAGCGTCCCCGGAGGGACGTCGCCGTACTCGTGCAGCGTGCCGAGGTGCACGACGCGGGACGGCCAGGGCAGTTCGTCCAGGGCCGCGAGCAGCCGGTGCACGAGGGCGATGTTCACGGCGTCCAGGTCCTCGTCGGCCCGGGCCCAGCCGTCCGTCGCGTTGAGGGCGTCCGTCGCGTTGACGACCGTGTCGATCCGGCGGGCTCTCAGCAGCTCGGTGATGCGCTCCCGGCCGGCGTGGGCGAGGTCGAGGGGTTCGAAGGCGTACGAGCGGATGTGGGGCGCCGGGTGGCGGGCGACGACGAGGATGTCGTCACCGCGGCCGGCCAGGGCGGCGCACACGTGCCGCCCCACCCAGCCCGTTCCGCCGAGGACGGCCACGCGCCTCCGTGGGTCCGCGGGCCGGTGCGGTGTGGTCATGCCGTTTCTCCCCGTCCTGCGGGCGGCCGGTGGCCGGCCGCCCGGTTCCCCCTCAGGCGCCGGCGGTGTGCCCGGTGACGAGTTCCTCCAGTACCGGCACGGTGAGCCCCGGGGACGGCCGGCGGGCGATGTCGTCCGCCACGGTCCGGGCCCGGTGCGCGTGCGAGGTGTCGTCCAGCAGCGCGCGGACGGCCTCCAGCATCGACTCGGGTGACAGCTCGGGCGGGTGGATACGGCGTACCGCGCCGAGGTCGGTGAGGCGGGCGATGGCGTCGAGCGGCTTTCCGCGTCCGGGCACCACGACCTGTGGCACCCCGTGCACGAGGCACGCCATCATCGTGCCGGGGCCGCCGTGGTGGACAGCGGCGTCGCAGCCCGGCAGCACAGAGGTCAGCGACTGCCAGCCGGTGGCGATGACGCTGTCGGGCAGCTCGCCGAGTTGTCCGACGAGGTGGTCCGCCACCGCGACGACCAGGTCCACGTCCAGCGCTCCGAGCGAGCGGACGATCTGCCCGAGCATCGGGGCGCCGCCGATCTGCGGCTGCACGGACCCGAGGGTGACCAGCAGCCGGGGGCGGGTGCGGGGGCGCAGCACCCACTCGGGCACGGTGCCCGGCTCCCCGTAGGGCACGTAGCGCAGCGGCCTCGTGCCGGGGGCCGGATCACCCAGCAGGGGCGGGCAGTTGTCGAGTATCAAGGCGGGCTCGGGGAGGGCGCCGAGTCCGAGTTCCTTGAGTTCCGGGGCGAGTTCGTCGGCGATCCAGGGGTCGACGGGCAGGTCGCCGGGGCCCACGACGTGCTTGACCCAGGGGATGTCGTGCCGGGCGGCGGCCGCAGCGGCGGCGGCGTAACCGTACGACTCGGCGACGATCAGGTCCGGGCGCCAGCGTTCGACGAGCTGGGCCGTGCCCTCCAGGGTGCGGGCGGCGAGCCGGCCGAAGCCGCGGCCGATGCCCTCGGCCATCTCCTCGTCGGTGTCGGGCACCTGGACGCGCCCGCCGTCCCGGTCCTTGGCCATGACCTCACCCATGTCGAGGGGGCCGTAGACCGGCGCCATGGGCAGGCCGGAGCCGCGGACGGGCCCCTCGAAGCTCTCGGGAGCCGCCACGAGCACCTCGTGGCCTGCCGCGCGCAGCGCCCACGCGAGGGGCACGATCGGGTAGTACAGCGGGTGAGCTGGGCCGGTGGCCACCAGTGTCTTCATGCCCGGGAACGTAGGAGGGCGGGCCGGAATGGCGCTCGAATCCGGCTGGGACGGTCCGTGCTCCGCGATCAGGCTCCGGCGCGCGGTGCCGTGAGGGCGTCCTCGAGCTTCAGGCACTCCTCGTAGTCCGGCAGCAGGCCGGCGTCCCGGGCCCGGGCGAGTGTGGGCGCCGCCCGGTCCCGTTCGGAGACGATCGGCCGGATGTCCCCTGGCAGTGGCAGACCGAGCTCGGGGTCGAAGAGGGACAGCGCCAGTTCGTTGTCCGGGTCGTAGCCGAGGGAGAGGGTGTACGCCATGGCGGTGTCGTCCTGGAGCGCCACGAAGGCGTGTCCGACGCCGACCGGGAAGTACACGGCCCGGAAGTCCACCGGGTCGAGGACGACGGCGTCCCAGCGGCCGAAGGTGGGCGAGCCGAGGCGGAGGTCCACGACGATGTCGAGGGCCTTTCCCCGGACGCAGTACACGTACTTCGCCATGCCGGGCGGGGTGCGGGTGAAGTGCACGCCGCGGACGACACCGCGCCGGGAGAAGCTGCAACTGGTCTGGGCCACGGGGAAGAGCGGCCGGCCGGTCGTGCGGACGAACGCCTCCGACTGGAAGGGCGACACGAACAGCCCCCGGTCGTCCCGGAACACCTCGGGGGTGAAGACGCGCGCACCGGCGACCTCGAGCTCTCTCGATTCCATGGCTGGGGACTGTGGTCCGGCCGCCTCGAAGCGCGCTACAGGTCCGCTCCAGGCAGTCGCCCTATCGCGGTCAGCGGCTGACCGCGATCGAGGCTAGGTTGGCCGGGCGGGACACCGATTGCCCGTCGCCGTGCTCGGCGCGTACACAGGCGAAAGGACGCCATGGCCGAAGTTCTCACGCGCCGGGCCCTCAACCGGGCCACGCTGGAACGCCAGTTGCTGACGGGGCGCACGGACCTGTCCGCCCCTGCCGTCATCGAGCGGCTGGCCGGTCTGCAGGCGCAGGATCCCGATCCGCCCTACATCGGGCTGTGGAGCAGGATCGAGGGCTTCCGGCTGGACGAGCTGACGAAGCTGCTCGAGGAGCGTGCGGTGGTGCGCGCGACCCTGTTCCGGGGGACCCAGCACCTGGTCACGGCGGAGGACTATCTGTGGGTGCGGCCGCTGCTGCAGCCGATGCTGGACCGCTGGCAGAAGGCCGCCTTCGGCAAGCAGACGGCGGGTGTGGACCTGGCCGAGCTCGCCTCCGTGGCCCGCTCGGCCCTCGTCGGCGGCTCGCTCGCGCGGCCGGAGCTGGGCCGGCTGCTGGCGGAACGCTGGCCCGGGCGGGACCCGGTCGCCCTGGCCCGCTCGGTGCAGGGGCTGCTCGCGATCGTGCATCCGCCGCCGGACGGCACCTGGGGGCGCCGGGGCACGACGCCGTTCACCCTGGCGGAGGAGTGGCTCGGCCGTCCGCTCGCCGGAGATGCCTCCCGGCGGCAGCTCGTGCTGCGGCATCTCGCCGGATTCGGGCCGGCCACCGTGAAGGACGTCCAGGCCTGGAGCGGCACCACGCGGCTGCGGGAGGTCGTCGAGGAGCTGCGGCCGGAGTTGCGTGTGTACCGGGGCGAGGGCGGGGAGGAGCTGTTCGACCTCCCCGGGGCGCCGCTGCCCGACCCGGACACGGTGGTGCCGGTGCGGTTCCTGGCCGCGCTTGACAACGTGGTGCTCGGTCACGCCGACCGCTCCCGGCTGATGACGGAGGACCAGCGTCGGCACATCATCGTCGAGGCGGCGGTGCTCGTGGACGGCCGCGTGCGGGCCCTGTGGGTGATCAAGCGGGAGGGGCGCGGCAGGACGACGGCGGTGCTGACCGTGAAGTGTTTCTCCCCGCTGAACCCGCGCGAAGAGGCGGAGGTCACCGAGGAGGGCGAACGCCTGCTGCGGTTCGCGGCCGAGGACGCCGAGCGGCACGACATCCGCTTCGTCCCGGTGGCGCCCGGGAGTTGAGCCGGCCGGCGCCTGCTCCGGTCTGCCGGAAGCGGGCGCCGGTGCCTCAGCCGTCCGCCAGTTCCATGGCGATGGTCCGCACATACTCCCCGTACTCCGAGGGACCGATGCGTACGCCCAGCCGGTAGCACTCGTCGCTGTCGATATAGCCCATGCGCAGGGCGACTTCCTCGATGCAGGCGATGCGTACACCCTGCCGGGCCTCCAGCGTGCCCACGTACTGGCCGGCCTGGAGCAGGGACTCGGGGGTGCCGGTGTCGAGCCAGGCGAAGCCCCGGCCCAGGTTGACGAGCCGGGCCGCGTCCCGTTCCAGGTACCAGCGGTTGACGTCGGTGATCTCCAGTTCGCCGCGTTCCGAGGGCCGGAGGGTGCGCGCGACGTCGATCACGTCGTTGTCGTAGAAGTACAGCCCGGTGATCGCCGTGTTGGAGCGGGGCTTCTCGGGCTTCTCCTCGATCGACAGGAGTCTCCCGTCGGCGTCGACCTCGCCCACGCCGTACCGCTCGGGGTCGTGCACCGGGTAGCCGAACAGCACACAGCCGCGCACATCCGTGCTGTGCTCGGCCAGGACGGAGTAGAAGTGGTGGCCGTGGAAGATGTTGTCGCCGAGGATCAGGGCGACCGAGTCGTCACCGATGTGGTCGGCGCCGATGACGAACGCGTCGGGCAGGCCCGCCGGCCGCTGCTGGGCCCGGTAGGTGAGGGACAGGCCGAGCTGGGAGCCGTCGCCGAGCAGCCGCTGGTACTGCGGCAGGTCGAGCGGCGTGGAGATGACGAGGATGTCCCGGATGCCCGTGAGCATCAGCACGCTGAGCGGGTAGTAGATCATCGGTTTGTCGCCGACCGGTAGCAGTTGCTTGGAGACGCCGAGGGTGAGCGGCCTCAGCCGCGTTCCCGAACCGCCCGCCAGAATGATCCCCTTCACGGGTGTCTCCCGCCCTCCGCTCGCGGTGAATCGGTACGCCGCTCATTCAGTCACCCGGTATTCGAGGGCGCCTCGACGACGACTCGACAGGGATTCCGCCGACCAGCTGCACCGGTAATTCCAACGGCATCTAGCAGGCGTCTAGTTCCTTTCAAGGAACCCGTCCTACCGTGCGAGCATGACCACTTGCCGAGTCTGCCGGAGTTCCGTCACCGAGTTCTTCGATTTCGGTCGCCAGCCGCTGTCCGATGCTTTTCGCCGACCCGAGGAGAAGTCGGAGGAGTTCTTCTACCGACTCGCGGTCGGCGTCTGCGAGGAATGCGCCATGGTGCAGCTCATGGAGGAGGTCCCGCGGGAGCGCATGTTCCGTGAGGACTACCCCTACCGCTCGTCCATGTCGTCGGTGATGCGGGAGCACTTCTCCACGACCGCGCGTCGACTGCTGGCGAACGAGTGCCAGGGCAAGGACGCCTTCGTGGTCGAGGTCGGGTGCAACGACGGCGCCATGCTGAAGACCGTCGCCGCCGCCGGCGTCCGCCACTTGGGCGTCGACCCCTCGCGCGACGTGGTGGAACTGGCGGCCGCCCAGGGCGTGCGGGTGCGGTTCGACTTCTTCCAGGAGTCCACCGCCCGGGAGATCAGGGCCGCGGAGGGGCCGGCGGACGTCATCTACGCCGCCAACACCATGTGCCACATCCCCTACCTGGACTCGGTGTTCCGCGGCGTGGACGCGCTGCTGGCCACGGACGGCGTGTTCGTCTTCGAGGACCCGTATCTCGGCGACATCGTGGAGCGGGCGAGCTTCGACCAGATCTACGACGAACACTTCTACCTGTTCTCCGCCTCGTCGGTGCAGGCCGCCGCCCGGCAGTACGGCTTCGAACTGGTCGATGTGGAGCGGCTCCCGGTGCACGGCGGCGAGGTGCGCTACACCCTGGCCCGCGCAGGGCGCCGGCAGCCGAGCCCGGCCGTGGCCGAACTGACCGCCGAGGAAGGGCGCCGGCAGCTCACGGACAGCACGATCCTCGAACGGTTCGGCATGCAGGTGAAGCGGAACTGCGAGGAGCTGACCGCGCTGCTGCACCGGCTGCGCGACGCCGGGCACACCGTCGCCGCGTACGGGGCCACGGCGAAGAGCGCCACGGTGACGAACTACTGCGGCATCGGCCCCGACCTGATTCCCGCGATCTACGACTCGACGGCCGCGAAGCAGGGCCGCCTCTCCCCCGGTGCGCACATTCCCGTGAAACCGATCGAGGAGTTCTCGACGCCCTATCCCGAATACGCGCTGCTCTTCGCGTGGAACCACGCCGAGGAGATCATCGCCAGGGAGACCGCTTTCCGGGAGCAGGGCGGAAAATGGATCCTCTACGTGCCGGACGTCCGCGTCGTCTGAAAGCGCGAACTGCCATGACCAGAGTGCTCGTCACGGGCGGAGCGGGTTTCATCGGCTCCCATTATGTGCGTACCGTCCTCGGCCCCGGCGGCCCGGGCGACGTCACCGTCACCGTGCTGGACGCCCTCACCTACGCCGGCAACCGGGCGAACCTCGCGCCGGTGGCGGACCATCCGGGGCTGACCTTCGTCCAGGGGGACATCTGTGACACCGAGTTGGTCGACGCGCTGATGCGGGCGCACGACCACGTGGTGCACTTCGCCGCCGAGTCCCATGTCGACCGGTCCATCGACAGCGCGGCGGACTTCGTACGGACGAACGTGACGGGTACGCAGGTCCTGCTGGACGCCGCGCTGCGCCATCGGGTCGGGCCGTTCGTCCACATCTCCACCGACGAGGTCTACGGGTCCATCGACCAGGGCGCGTGGAGCGAGGACTCCCCGGTGCGGCCGAACAGCCCCTACGCGGCGTCCAAGGCGGCCGGGGACCTGCTCGCCCTCGCCCAGCACCGCACACACGGCCTGGACGTGCGGGTCACCCGCTGCTCCAACAACTACGGCCCGTACCAGTTCCCGGAGAAGCTGATCCCACTGTTCATCACCCGGCTGCTCGACGGCCGGGAGGCCCCGCTGTACGGGGACGGTGGCAACGTGCGGGACTGGCTGCACGTAGAGGACCATGTCCGGGCCGTGGAACGGGTGCGGACGCGGGGGCGCCCGGGCCGGGCCTACAACATCGGCGGCGGTACACCGCTGGCCAACCGAGATCTCGTCGACCGCCTGGTGCGGGCCTGCGGCGCCTCGTGGGAGCAGATCCGCTGGGTCGAGGACCGAAAGGGCCACGACCGGCGCTACTGCGTCGACCACTCCAGGATCACCCGCGAGCTCGGCTACGGACCGACCGTCCCGCTGTCGACGGGTCTGGCCGAGACGGTGGCGTGGTACCGCGCCAACCGCGCGTGGTGGGAACCGCTCCTGCTCCCCGCGGGCCGCGCCGTGTGACCCCCGCGACCTGCGGCCGAAGGGCGCGCGGGCCGCCGGACGTATCATCGCGCGGTGGGCACTGGGGTGGGGACCACGGCGCCGTTCGGCCGGCTGCTGCGCGGATTGCGGCAGAGTCGCCGGCTGACGATCGAGGAACTGGCCGAGGCGTCGGGCATCTCGGGGCGGGCCATCGGGGACATGGAGCGGGGCCGGAGCAGGCGTCCGCACCGGGGCACCATCACCGCGCTCGCCCAGGGCCTGGACCTGGACCTGGACGAGGCTGCGCACGTGGCCCGCCCCGGCGCGCGGTCCGCCGAGTTCGCCAGGCCCTCGCCCCACACACTGCCGAGGGGTGTAGGGGGACTTCGTCGGCCGGCAGGCGGAACTGGCCGTGCTGCGCTCCCTCGCCCACGAGGCCGCCGAGGGGCAAGCGGTCGCGCCGCCGGCGGCCGTGGTGTCGGGTCCGCCCGGCAGCGGCAAGACCTCGCTCGCCGTCCGGCTGACCGAAGAGCCGAGGTCGCCCCGTCCCGACGGGGCGTTCCTGGTCGACATGCGAGGACTGGACGAGCGGCCGCTGCCGGCGGAGCAGGCCGTGGCGGACGGCCTCCTCGCTGATCCGGGTGCCGAGGTTCTCGTCGAGGTTGTAGAAGTCCTTGTAGAACTCGGTGCAGTAGGCGTAGCGGTCGGCCTTCACCGCCCACGACCCCGTCGAAGAACCCGGGGGTGCACAAACGGGTCGAGCATCGACAGGTCCTGGGGCCCGTCAGCGCCGAGTCGAGCGCACGGAGCTGCTTGCGGCGCTCGAGCAACCGCCGGTTCTCGGACGTCAGTTGCCGCAGGCGTTCATCTGCCGACAGCTAGGCAGGCCGGGGAAGCCGACGGTCGAAATTCACGAGAAGTGAGCGCCCGCCCATGACACCCTCAGGGGCATGGAAGGCTTCTTGACACCTGATCAGGTATCCGCCCGCACCTCCCGCGCCCTCGCCGCCGCCGTCGCCGCCGGGCGGGAGCTGGGGCTCGACGTGGGTGACGCGAGGGTCATCTACGACGTGTTCTCGGTCGTGGTGCACCTGGCTCCGTCACCCGTGGTGGTCAGGGTGCCTACCGTGCTGCCCTCGTACACCGACGCCGAGTCCCAGGCCGCCCGGCAGCGGCAGGAGCTGGACGTGGTGGGATGGCTCGCGGATCACGGGCATCCGGTGATCCCGCCGAGTCCGCTCGTGCCCCGGGAGCCGGTGACGCGCGACGGGTTCTCGATGACGTTCTGGCAGTTCGTCGAGCTGGACCAGAGCGCCGAGCCCGACTATGTGCGCCACGCCGGCCTGGTCGCCGACCTGCACGCCGCGCTGCGCGCCTACCCGGGCGAGCTGCCGTTCCTGTCGGCGGCCGAACCGCGGTTCGTCACCGACGGGCTCGCCGTGCTCGAAGGCCGCCCCGATCTCCTGGATCCGGCCGATCTCGACCGGGCGCGGCGCGAGTGGGAGGTACTGGAGCCGGTCGTCGGCTCACGCGCGGGGTTCGAGGCCGTGTTCCCCGGCGTCGGGCTCCAGCCGGTCCACGGGGACGCCCCGGCGGCCAACATCGTCTCCGGGCCGGACGGCGCGCTGTACTCCGACTTCGAACTGACCACGCTCGGGCCGGTCGAATGGGATCTGGCGGCCTTCGGCCCCGAGTGCGAGGCCGCGTACGACGCCGCCGCCGGGCGCCTGGGGCTGCGCCGACTGGACCAGGACGTGCTGCGGGTCGTCACCGCGGTGGGCATGTCCCGCGCGGTGGCCTGCCTCGCCCTCGCGCCGCAGCTGCCCCTGCTGGTGGACGCGCTGAAGCCGGCCGTCGAGCAGTGGCGGACGATGCCGTTCGCCGGAGGGCTGGACGCCTGAGGCCTGCCCCACGCGCGACGTCCGCTCACTCGGGCAGCGGGCGGTCGTCGACGATGTGCTTCATGACGAGGGTGGAGTTGAGGCGCTGCACGCCGGGCAGCCGTGCGAGCTGCTGGTCGTAGAGCTGCTGGAAGGCGCCCAGGTCGGTGGTGGCGACGCGCAGCAGGTAGTCGGGGTCGCCGAACAGGCGCTGGGCCTGGAGCACGTGCGGGACGGCGGCCACGGCCTCTTCGAACGCGGAGACCGTGTCGGCGTCCTCCCAGCGGAGGGTGGCGAAGACCAAGGCCTCGAAGTTCAGGCCCACGGCGGCCGGGTCCACCACCGCGCGGTAGCCGCGGATCGCACCTTCGCGTTCGAGATCGCGCAGCCTGCGGTGGCAGGGCGAGACGCTCAGCTTCACGCGTGCGGCCAGCTCGGTGACCGTGAGACGGCCGTCCAGCTGCAGCTCGGTAAGAATTTTCCGGTCCAGGGCATCCATGGAGAAGATTCTGCCCCAGATCCCGCGATCAAGGAGTAAAGAAGGGAACACCTTCGGGCCGAACCGGCCTAGCCTTCCTCTCGCACCACAGCACGTGAGAGGGAACGATCGATGGACACGACCACGCTGGCGGCCTTCTTGGCAGTGGATCTGCTGCTGATATTCACGCCCGGCGCGGACTGGGCCTACGCGATCACGGCGGGCCTGCGGGACCGGTCGGTCGTGCCGGCGGTCGCCGGGCTGGTGGCCGGATACGCGGGGTACACCCTGCTCGCGGTGGCCGGACTGGTGGTGATCGTGGCGAGTTCCGGGACGCTGCTCACCGCGCTGACCGTGGCCGGGGCCGGCTACCTGGTGTGGCTCGGCTGGGGAGTGCTCCGCCGGCCGGCGACCCTGACGGCCTCCGAGGCGGAGGTGAGTACCGAAGGCTCCTCCCGGATGCGGGTCATGCTCAGGGGAATCGGGATCAGCGGCCTGAATCCCAAGGCGCTCCTGCTGTACTTCTCCCTGTTCCCGCAGTTCATCGATCCCGCGGGGGCGTGGCCGGTCGCCGGTCAGACCGGCCTGCTCGGCTCGCTGCACATGACCGCCTGCGCCGTCGTCTACCTCACCGTCGGAGTTCTCGCCCGCACGGTCCTGAGGACCAGGCCCGCCGCGGCCCGGGCGGTGACCCGGATCTCCGGTGCGATGATGATCGTCATCGCCGGGTTCCTGCTCGTGGAACGCCTGGCGGGCTGACGGACCCGAGCATCCGCCCCTGCCGAAGGCAGCGTACGTGGACGAGACGCCCCCGGAGGTGCTCGGCGTCGAGGGCGCCCGGCGGGGCTCGTCGCGACCGGGCCGGGCGATTCAGGGCAGTCCAGGGTGAGGACGTACTCGGCCGGTTCCATCACGGCACCTCCGGTCGGCTGAACTCGCTCATCGCGTCGACGAGCCAGCGCGCCAGGTAGTCGGCGAACGAGGAGCGCGGCAGCAGCCGGTACGTCGGTGCGTCGTCGACCTGCCAGAGCAGTACGGCGACGGGCCCCACCGTGGTCGACATCGCCCGGCCCGGACCGAAGGCCCGGGGATGCAGGTCGAGCGGGCACCCCTTCTCCAGCACCTGCCGGGCGCAGGGGCCACTCAGCTCCAGCGTGGTGCGGTTCGCGGAGACGTCCACGACCGCCCCCGGATCCGACCCCAGCGCGTCCCGCAGCGCGACGGCCCCCGACTCCCACGACGCGGCGGCCTCCTCGGGCGGGGAGAGCACGAGCCATTCGTCGGGGCCCAGCCAGAGGATCGTGCGGGGGCCGGACGCGGCGGTGTCACCACACCGGCGCGGGAGCGGCGCCCCCAGGGCCGTCTCGATCCGGCCGGCCGTCCCGGAGGCGGGGTCGACACGCAGGTTGACCATGGTGAGGAACGGCAGTTCCGTCAGCGTGACGCCGCGTGCGCCGGTGACGGCGGCCTCCCGCATCCGCTCCTCCAGATGGGCCAGGGGGCTCCGGCGCAGCGTCTCGGGGCCTGTCTCAGCCATCACGCTTGGTCCCTTCGGGGTCGTAGAGGACGCAGTCGGTCACCTCGACGGGCACCAGGTCCTCGCCCACCGGGGCGAGCAGGGTCTCGCCGATCCTCGCCCGTCCGCCGACGACGAGGGCGAGGGCGAAGGGGCGGCCGAGTGCCGGGCTGTGGTAGCTGGAGGTGACGTGCCCGAGCATCGGCACCGGCACCCTGTCCAAGGTGACGTCCGGCGCGACGAGTTGGGTGCCCTCGGGGAGCCGGGTCGTGCGGTCGCTCGGGAACAGGCCGACCAGGTGCTTGCGATCGGCGCGGGCGGTGTCGGCGCGGGAGAAGGACCGCTTGCCGATGAACTCCTTCTGCTTCGACACCACCCAGGACATGCCCGCGTCCTGCGGGGTGACCGTGCCGTCGGTGTCCTGCCCGACGATGATGTAGCCCTTCTCGGCCCGCAGGACGTGCATGGTCTCGGTGCCGTACGGGGTGATGCCGTACGGCTGCCCGGCCTCGTGGACCTGCTCCCAGACGGCCAGGCCGTACCACCCCGAGACGTTGATCTCGTAGGCCAGTTCGCCGGAGAAGGAGATCCGGCAGATGCGGGCCGGGACGCCGCAGGCCAGGGTGGTCTCACGGAAGGCCATGAACGGGAACGCCTCGGCGGACAGGTCGACGTCGGGCGCGAGCCGGGCCACGACCTCCCGTGACTTCGGGCCGACGACGGCGATCGTCGACCACTCCTCGGTCACCGACGTGCAGTGGACGTCGAGTTCGGGCCACTCGGTCTGGAGCCACTCCTCCAGCCAGTCCAGGACGCCGGCGGCACCACCCGTCGTGGTGGTCATGAAGTAGCGGTCGTCGTCGAGGCGCAGGGTCACGCCGTCGTCGAAGATCATGCCGTCGGGCTTGCACATGACGCCGTAGCGGGCGGTGCCGGGCTTCAGCTTCTTGAAGGCGTTGGTGTAGATCCGGTTGAGGAACTCGCCCGCGTCCGCGCCCCGGATCTCGATCTTGCCGAGGGTGGAGGCGTCCATGAAGGCCACGCCCTCGCGGGCCGCGCGGCACTCGCGGGCCACGGCGGCGTCCATGTCCTCCCCCGGCCGGGGGTAGTAACGGGGGCGCTTCCACTGCCCGACGTCCTCGAACTCGGCGCCGTGCGCCACGTGCCAGGCGTGCAGGGGCGTGGTCCGCTCCGGGTCGAAGAGGTCCCCGCGTTCCCGCCCGGCCAGGGCGGCGAAGGCGATCGGTGTGTAGGGGGCCCGGTAGGCCGTGGTGCCGATCTCGCCCATCGAGCCCCCGAGGGCCTCGGCGATGACGCCGATCGCGTTGACCCCGGACGTCTTGCCCTGGTCGTTCGCCGTGCCGAGGGACGTGTAGCGCTTGACGTGCTCGACGCCGCGCATGCCCGCGCCGGTGGAGCGCCAGATGTCGGCGACGGTGACGTCCCGCTGGAGGTCGACGAAGTGACGGTCCCAGGTGCCGGATTCGCCATCGGGGCCGGGGACCAGCCACAGCGCGCGGGTCTGGCCGGCGGGGAGCGGCGCGCCCTCTGGCGGTACGGCGGTCGGGAACCCGGCCTCCGTCGCGGCCACCGCGCCCGCCCGGGCCCCCTCGGCACGGCAGCCGTCGACGTCGTACGTCCCGCGCGCCGCACCGACGACCTGCTGGCCGCGCACGGCACCGTCGGGCACGAAGGCCACCAGCGTCTCGTCCCAGCGCAGCCGGCCCTGCCGCTGGCTGTGCAGATGCACCACCGGGCTCCATCCGCCCGAGACGGCGAGCAGGTCGCAGTCGAACCGCTCCGGTGCGCCGGTGAGCCGGCCATCGGTGTCGAGGGCCCGGACGGTGACACCGGTGAGCCTGTGGCCGCCCTCGGTGTCGATCACCGCGCTGCCCGTCAGCACCCGCACACCGGTGGCCCCGGCCAGCTCGGCCGCCCGCCGGGTCGGTTCGGGCCGCGCGTCCACGACGGCCGCGATGTCGATCCCGGCCGCGAGCAGATCGGCGACCGTGTCGTAGGCGCTGTCGTTGGTCGTGCTCACCACGGCCCGCGAACCCGGCGCCACGGCATACCGGTTGAGGTACGTCCGCACGGCCGAGGAGAGCATCACCCCGGGCCGGTCGTTGCCGGCGAAGACCAGCGGACGCTCGTGCGCACCGGTCGCGAGCACCACCTGGCGGGCCCGGATGTGCCAGAGCCGCTGGCGTGAGACCCCCTCGGGGGCGGCTGTTCCCAGGTGGTCGGTGCGGCGCTGGAGGGCGAGCACGTAGTTGTCGTCGTAGGAGCCGAAGGCCGTGGTGCGGGGCAGGACGACGACCTCGGGGGCGGCGTCGAGGGCCGCCCGGACAGCGGCGACCCACGCGGTGTCGGAGCACAGCGAGCCGCCGGGCTCGGGCTGGTCGTCGAGGAGGATCACCCGCGCCCCGGAGCCGGCGGCAGCGGCGGCGGCCGAGAGCCCCGCGGGTCCCGCGCCGACGACCAGGACGTCGGTGTGGGCGTACTTCTTGTCGTGGACGGCGGGGTCCGGGGCCGGGTCGAGCCGGCCCATCCCGGAGAGCGTGGTGGCGGACAGGCCGTCGTACAGCTCCACGGTCGTCGCGGGGAGCATGCCCTCGGAGCAGGAACCGTCCAGCTGCACGAGGGCGTTGGGCTCCTCGACACCGGCGGCGACGATGCCGCGCGGGCGGCCGCGGTAGAGCGAGGGGGCGACTTCGACGAGGCCGTTCGCCAGCATGGCGGAGGCGAGGGTGTCGCCGGGGTGGCCGGTGAGCTCCCGGCCGTCGACGGTGAAGCGCAGCACGGTGCCGCGGTCGACGCGGCCCCCCTGCGGCAGCCGGAAGGGCTGGTCGGTCATCGGGTCCCTCCGGGGCGCGGCTCGTCGAGCCGGTAGGTGGTCAGCACCTCGTGGGTGGCGGTGTCGCGCAGGACGTTGAACCAGCGGCGGCAGCCGGTGCCGTGCATCCAGCGTTCGGCGAAGGGGCCCTTGGGGTTGTCGCGGTAGAAGACGTACGCGGCCCACTGCTCGTCGGAGAGGTCGGCCGGGGTCTCGGGATGGGGGACGTGGGCCTGTCCGCCGTAGTGGTACTCGGTCTCGTCCCGCGGCCCGCACCACGGGCAGGTGATCAGCAGCACGGTGGGGTCCTCCTCAGTGGGCCACGGCCGCCGCGCCGTGTTCGTCGATCAGGGCGCCGGTGGTGAAGCGTTCGAGGGCGAAGGGGGTGTTCAGCGGATGCGGCTCGCCCGTGGCGATGGTGTGCGCGAAGGTCCAGCCGGCGGCCGGGGTGGCCTTGAAACCGCCGGTCCCCCAGCCGCAGTTGACGTACAGGCCCTCCACCGGGGTGCGGCCGATGATCGGCGAGGCGTCCGGGGTGACGTCGACGATGCCGCCCCAGGTGCGCAGCACGTGCGCCCTGGCGAAGACGGGGAAGAGTTCGACGGCGGCGGCCATCTGCCGCTCGATGACGTGGAAGGAGCCGCGCTGGCCGTAGCCGTTGTAGGAGTCGACGCCCGCGCCCATCACCAGCTCGCCCTTGTGGGCCTGGGACACGTAGACGTGCACGTGGTTCGACATGACGACCGTCGGGTGGACCGGCTCGTGGAGCTCCGAGACCAGCGCCTGGAGCGGATGCGACTGCACCGGCAGCCGTACGCCGGCCCGTTCGGCCAGCACGCTGCTGTGCCCGGCGGCGGCGAGGCCGACCCGGCCCGCGTGGATGCGGCCCCGGTTGGTGTCGACGCCCACGACCCGGTCGCCGTCCTTGAGGAAGCCGGTGACCTCGCAGCCCTGGATGAGGTCCACGCCCAGCTCGTCGGCGCGGCGGGCCAGCGCCCAGGCGACATGGTCGTGCTTGGCGATGCCGGCCCGGGGCTGGAAGGTGGCGCCGAGGACCGGATAGCGGGTACGGGGCGAGACGTTGAGGATGGGGCAGACCTTGGCGACCTGGTCGGGGTCGAGCCACTCGGCGTCGACTCCGTTGAGGCGGTTGGCGTTGGCCCGGCGCATGCCCTCGCGGACGTCCTGGAGGGTGTGGGCGAGGTTGAGGACGCCGCGCTGGCTGAACAGGAAGTCGTAGTCCAGTTCCTCGGGGAGCCGCTCCCACAGCTTGAGCGCGTGCTCGTAGATCGCGGCGCTCTCGTCCCAGAGGTAGTTGGAGCGGATGATCGTGGTGTTGCGGGCCATGTTGCCGCCGGCCAGCCAGCCCTTCTCCAGGACGGCGACCTTGGTGATGCCGTGGTTCTTGGCGAGGTAGTAGGCGGTGGCCAGGCCGTGACCGCCCGCGCCGACGATGACGACGTCGTAGGAGGAGCGCGGTTCGGGGTTGCGCCAGAGGAAGTCCGGGTGCTCCGGGAGCGGTCGGGCGGTCATACCGGGGCTCCGTCCAGGTAGAGGGGGAAGGCGGCGGGCCTGTCGACCCGCTCGCGCAGTGCGTCGTCCGGCTGTTCGCCCTTCAGGGCCTCGGCGATGACGTCGGCGACCTCCCGGAACCGCGTGGCGCCGAAGCCGCGGGTGGCCAGGGCCGGGGTGCCGATGCGCAGGCCCGACGACACCGTCGGCGGGCGCGGGTCGAACGGCACGGCGTTGCGGTTGACGGTGATGCCGATGCGGTGCGGCCGGTCCTCGGCCTGCTGTCCTCCATGTCGACGCGCAGGTCGGACTCGCGCACGTGGTAGGGCACGACGTCGTACAGCGTGCCGGAGTAGTCGATCCGCATGCCGTGGGTCAGGTGACCGCCGTGCGCCAGGTCGAGGCCGAGGATCGTGTCGCCCGGCCGGAGCAGGGCGAACATCGCGGCGGCGTTGGCCTGCGCCCCCGAGTGCGGCTGGACGTCCTTGGTGGTGAGGACCGGGCCCCGCGCCTCCATGACCGCGGCCGTGGCGACGTTCTCCGAGGCGATCTCCCGCGTCGACTGCCGGCGGTGCGGCTCGGCCCGTACGGCGGTGGCGACGTCCGGGTCCAGTTCACCGAGCGGGAGGGCGAGGGGGGACGCGAGTGTGCTGGTCGACGGGCTGGTCGCCATGAGTGCACCATCCTGGGAGCCAACTAATGCGCAACTGATATATCAGTCTGTGCGGTACGGTATGGGAGCTCGCCGGACAGGTCAAGGGGGCATTCATGCAGCAGCTGGCGACCGGGCCCATGAGCGGGGATTCCCGGGGCCGAGAGCCCGGCGGCGAGGAGCTGTCCCTCGCCGAGCGCGCCTACCGCGCCATCCGCGACCGCCTCGTCATGCTCGAGATCCGCCCGGGCGCCCCGATCCACGAGGAGCAGCTCGCGCAGTCCCTCGGCGTCGGGCGGACGCCGGTCCGCGAGGCGCTGAAGCGGCTCCAGTACGAGCGCCTGATCACGACCTACCCCCGGCGCGGCACCTTCGCCACCGAGGTCAACATCACCGACCTCGCCCATATCTCCGAGGTGCGCCAGGAACTCGAACCCCTGGCCGCCGCCCTGGCCGCGCGGCGTGCCACGGCGGCGGACCGGACGGTCCTGACGGCCCTGCGGCAGGAGCTGGAGCGCGCGGATCCCGCCCGGCAGGACGCCGGCGAGCTGATGCGCCTGGATCTCCAGGTCCACCGCGCGGTCTACGCCGCCGCGCACAACCCGTACCTGGAGGACACCCTCGTCCGCCACGACAACCTCGCCACCCGCATCTGGTGCCTGTTCCTCGACCGCCTGTCCGACATGGCGGGACACGTCGAGGAGCACGGGCCCCTGATCGAGGCGATCGTCGCGGGTGAGCCGGAGCGGGCGGCGCGGCTCGCCCGAGGCCACGTCGAGGGGTTCGAGCGGGCGATCCGCGCGGCCATCTGAGCGTTCGGGCTGGTCACCGAGGCGCTTCGCGGCAGACGAGCCCCGGCGGGCCGGTAGCGGGACAATCGGGTGCAGGGACTGGTGAGCAGGCAGGGGCGGCACACCCGGAGGCACCGTGCAGGGACGCGTACCGGAGGACTTGGCGTTCGTCGTCGACGCCGGTGGAGCGATCACGGTGTGGAGCGACGGGGCCCGCCGCCTGCTCGGCTACGAACCCGCCGAGCTCGTGGGCAGGCCCGTCGACGACCTGCTCGCCGCCCGTCTCCCGGAGTCCACGCGGCGGCACACGGCCGAGGGCCGACCGTGGGCCGGGGAGGTGGCGCTGCGGCACCGCGACGGCAACCGGGTCGTGGTCCGGTTGCGGGGGACGCCGCTGCTGGACGCCGAGGGCGGCCGGCTCTGGCTCGTGACCGGCACCGTGCCGGTGTACCCGGGCGCGCGGGGCGAGCACGGGGCCCCGCCCCTGTGGGACCTCACCCTCGCCCAGCTCCCCGTACCCGTGGCGGTCTACGACCGGGACGCCCGGCTGGTGGGCGCCAACGAGATCATGACCGAGGTGATGGGCAGGTCCGAGGAGGAGATGAAGGGCCTGACCCTGTGGGAGATCGAGCCGAACCCGCCCTTCGACACCTACGACCGCCTCCAGCGGGAGGTCCTGCGCACCGGCGAGATGATCTTCTACGAGGAGCACGGCAAGGCCCCGGGCGAGATCCGGCCGCACGCCTGGTCCATGTTCATGTCGCCGCTGAAGGACGAGGCGGGCGTGGTCCAGGGCATGTCGGCGACCGTGTTCGACACGACCGAGCAGTACTGGGCCCGGCGCCGGCTGGCGGTGCTCAACGAGGCCAGTCTGCGCATCGGAAGCACCCTGGACGTGACCCGGACGGCCGAGGAGATGGCGGAGGTGGCCGTCACCGGGGGATTCGCGGACTTCGTCACCGTGGATCTGCTGGAGTCCGTCGCCCGGGGCGATGAGCCGGGACCTCTGCCGACACGCACGCCGGCCGTCGTGCGGCGCACCGCCCAGCGATCGGTGCTGGAGGGCTGCCCGGAGTCGGTGGTGGCCACGGGCGACACGATCGGCTACCCGGTGGGGACGTTGCCGCTGCGGGTCCTGGCCGCCGCGCGGGGCGCCCGGCACCGGCCCGGGGATCCGGAGCTGCTGGAGTGGCTCGAGTCCTCCCCCGCCCGCGCCCAGACCGTGACCAGGTACCTGATCCACTCGGTGATGATGGTGCCGCTGCGCGCCCGCGGCGTGACCCTGGGCCTGGTGCACTTCCTGCGCCACCGCACCCCGGACTCCTTCAGCGAGGACGACCTGCTGCTCGCGGAGGACATCGTCGCCAGGGCCGCGGTCAGTGTGGACAACGCCCGCCGTTTCACCCGGGAACGCCGCACGGCCCTGGCGCTCCAGCGCAGCCTGCTGCCCGAGCGGCTCCCGGAGCTGGCGGCGATGGACATCGCCTACCGCTATCTGCCCACCGGGACCGGTGCGGACATCGGCGGCGACTGGTTCGACGTCATCCCGCTGTCCGGTGCCCGTGTGGCCCTGGTCGTGGGCGACGTGGTGGGCCACGGCATCCAGGCGTCGGCCACGATGGGCCGGCTGCGGACCGCCGTACGCACGCTCGCCGACGTCGATCTCGCCCCCGACGAGCTCCTCACCCAGCTGGACGACCTCGTCATCCGGCTCGACCGGGAGGAGGGCCCGGAGGTGCGCGGGGAGCAGGAGGCGTCGGGGCAGATCGGCGCCACCTGCCTGTACGCCGTGTACGACCCGGTGTCCCGCCGCTGCACCATGGCCCGCGCCGGGCATCCGCCGCCCGCCCTGGTCACGCCCGACGGCAGCGTCCGGTTCGTGGACCTGCCGGCCGGGCCGCCGCTGGGCCTGGGCGGCCTTCCGTTCGAGGCCGCCGAGGTGCAGCTGGAGGAGAACAGCCTGCTCGCCCTCTACACCGACGGTCTGATCGAGGCGCCCGGCCACGACATCGAGGTCGGGATCGCCCTGCTGCGCCAGGCATTGAACGGCCCCGCGGTGACGCTCGAGGAGACCTGCGAGCAGGTGCTGAGCACGCTGCTGACCGGCCGGCCCGCCGATGACGACGTCGTGCTGATGCTGGCGCGCACGGCCGTGCTCGACGCCGGCCAGGTCCGCACCTGGCAGCTGCCACCGGACCCCGCGGCCGTGGCCCGGGCCCGCAAGATGGCGGGCGAGCAGCTGGCCGAATGGGGCCTGACGGAGGCGGAGTTCGCCACCGAACTGATCGTCAGCGAACTGGTCACCAACGCGCTGCGGTACGGCGGCGCCCCCATCGAGCTGCGGCTGATCCGCGACTCGACCCTCATCTGCGAGGTGTCCGACGGCAGCAGCACCGCCCCGCATCTGCGCCGGGCCCGGGTCTTCGACGAGGGCGGCCGGGGACTGCTGCTCGTCGCCCAGCTCGCCGAACGGTGGGGCAGCCGCCAGACGGCGACGGGCAAGACCATCTGGGCGGAACAGGACCTGCCGACCGGAGTGTGAGCCTGAACACGCGTGCCGACCATGTCCGGCTCAGGGCGGGCATGTTCCCCGCCGTCCGGTACGGGCGCGGTGTCCGAAGCGGCATGCCCGCAGGTGGCAGGGGTACTCCGACGATCTTGCAAGCCGGCCTGCGGGCCTTACATCATCGGAAGGAGAACCGTGTCTGACGAGACGGCGAAGAACATCTTCGTGATCGGGCTCGACGAGGCCAACCTGCCCACGCTCCAGCAGGTCCCGGGAGCCGACAAGCTGCGTTTTCACCAGTTGCTGACGATCGAGGAGCTCCAGGTCGGTGAAGTGGACCTGCCCAAGCTGCTCGAGAAGGCTCAGGGCGTGCTCGACGCGTTCGACGGGAGCATCGACGCGATCGTCGGCTACTGGGACTTCCCGGTCAGCACCCTCGTCCCGATGCTGAGCGAACGGTACGGCACCCGCAGCACCAGCCTGGAGTCGGTCGTCAAGTGCGAGCACAAGTACTGGAGCCGGCTGGAGCAGCAGAAGGCCACTGACCGGCACCCGCCCTTCGGCCAGGTCGACCTGTCGGCCGAACCGCCGCGGCCGCCGGAAGACGTGACCTTCCCGATGTGGCTCAAGCCCGCCCTCTCGTACTCCTCCGAACTCGCCTTCGGAGTGGATGACGAGGAGGAGTTCAGCAAGGCGGTCGCCGAGATCCGCGCAGGCATATCCCGCATCGGCCGCCCCTTCGAGCACGTCCTCGAGCGCATCGACCTGCCGCCGGAGATGAACGGCGTGGGCGGCCGGGTCTGTCTCGCGGAGGGGGCCATGTCCGGCGTCCAGGTGGCCGTCGAGGGCTACGTCCACCAGGGCGAAGTGACCGTCTACGGCGTGCTGGACTCCATCCAGTACCCGGACTCCCCGTGCTTCCTGCGCCACCAGTACCCCTCGATGCTGCCGCCCCCGGTCATCGCGCGACTGCACGACGTCAGCGAGCGGGTGATGCGGCAGATCGGGATGGACTCGGCCACCTTCAGCATCGAGTACTTCTACGATCCGCGGACCCAGGAGATCAACCTGCTGGAGATCAACCCCCGGCACTCCCAGTCGCACGCGGAGCTGTTCCAGTACGTCGACGGCGTGCCCAACCACCACTGCATGGTCCGCCTCGCCCTCGGCGAGGACCCGCACATGCCGCACCGCGAGGGCGAATACGCGATGGCCGCGAAGTGGTACCACCGCTGGTTCACCGACGGTGTGGTGCGCCGGGTGCCGAGCGCCGAGGAGATCGCCCGCATCGAGCGGGAGACCCCGGGGGTGCGCATCGAGGTGATCCCCGCACAGGGCGACCGGCTCTCGGACCTCCCCGGGCAGGACAGCTACAGCTACGAGCTGGCACACATCTACACCGGCGGGGCAGACGAGGCGGAGCTGCGGGAGAAGTTCGACCATTGCGTGGCCGCCCTGGGCCTGGCCTTCGAGGACGCCCCGGCCGAGGCCGACGCCACGCGTTAGTGAGGAGCACGTCACTTCCATGCGTTACGTGACAAATTTGCCGTACGAGACGAAGGAAGAAGAGCACGTCACGATCCCGATGTCCGACGGGGTCCGGCTCTCCGCGCACATCTGGCGCCCCACCTCCTCGGACCAGGAGCCGGTGCCGGCGGTGCTGGAGTACATCCCGTACCGCAAGCGCGACCTGACGGCCGTACGGGACTCGATCCACCACCCCTATCTCGCCGGGCACGGCTACGCCTGCGTCCGTGTCGACCTGCGCGGCACCGGCGACTCGGAGGGCGTGCTGCGCGACGAGTACCTGGAACGGGAGCAGGCGGACGCCGAGGAGATCCTGGCCTGGCTGGCGGAGCAGCCCTGGTGCGACGGCGGCACGGGCATGATGGGCATCTCCTGGGGTGCGTTCGCCGCACTCCAGGTGGCGGCTCGACAGCCGCCGTCCCTGAAGGCCATCGCCATCGCGTCGTTCACCGACGACCGGCACGCCGACGACATGCACTACATGGGCGGCGCCCTGCTGTCGGACAACCTGGCCGAGGCGGGCACCATGTTCGCCTACGGCACCTGCCCGCCCGATCCGGCCGTGGTCGGCGATCGCTGGCGCGAGATGTGGCACGAGCGGCTGGAGAACACCGAGCCGTGGGTGCTGGAGTGGCTGCGCCACCAGCGGCGCGACGACTACTGGCGGCACGCCTCGGTGTGCGAGGACTACACGAGCGTGCGCTGCCCGGTGCTGGCCTCCAGCGGCTGGGCGGACGGCTACTCCAACGCCGTGACCCGGCTGCTGGGGAACCTGGACGTGCCCCGCAAGGGGCTGATCGGGCCCTGGTCGCACAAGTTCCCTCACCTCGGGGAGCCCGGTCCCGCGATCGGCTACCTCCAGGAGCTGGTGCGGTGGTGGGACCACTGGCTCAAGGGCGTCGACAACGGCGTCATGGACGGCCCCATGCTGCTGGCGTGGATGCAGGACAGCGTGCCGCCTTCCACGTCCTACGAGGAGCGGCCGGGCCGCTGGGTCGGCGAGCCGGACTGGCCGTCGCCGCACATCCGGTCCGAGACGCACCCGCTCACGCGGCACACGATCGGACCCGCGCGGGACGCCACGGCTGCGCCCTGCGAGGGCGGCGCGGCCATGACGGTGCGCTCGCCGCTGTCCGTCGGCCAGTTCGCGGGCAAGTGGGCCTCCTACAACGCTCCCCCGGACCTTCCCTACGACCAGCGGGAGGAGGACGGCGGTTCGCTCGTCTTCGACAGCGAGCCGCTGACCGAGCCGGTGGAGATCCTCGGCTCGCCGAGCGTGGAGCTCGACCTGTCGGTCAGCGAGCCGGTGGCCCTGGTGGCGGCGCGGCTGTCCGACGTGAGCCCCGACGGCTCCGCGACGCGCGTCTCGTACGGCATCCTGAACCTGACCCGCCGTGACAGCACCGAGTCTCCCGAGCCGTTGGAGCCGGGCCGGCGCTACCGGGCCACCATCCCGCTCAACGGTGTGGCGCAGGCGTTCCCGCCGGGCCACCGCATCCGGCTGTCACTGTCGACGTCCTACTGGCCGCTGGCCTGGCCGGCGCCCAAGCCTGCCCTGCTCAGCGTCCACGAGCACTCCAGCACGCTCACCCTGCCGGTGCGGCCGGTGGAGGAGCCGGACGAGGTGCCGTCGTCGCCCTTCGGCGAACCCGAGGGCACTCCCCCGCTCGCCACGACCCAGGTGACGCCCCCGGAGGAGCGCTGGGACGTCAAGCGGGATCTGATCGACTACCGCTCCGAGCTGGACATCGTGAAGGACCGGGGCACGGTCCGCTTCGAGGACATCGGCCTGGAGGCCGACCGGCGCGCCCATGAGCGCTACACGGCGGTCGCCGACGACTTCACCTCGGTCGGTGGCGAGACCACGTGGACCATGCGGTTCCGGCGGGACGACTGGGACGCCCGGGTGGTCACCCACACCCGGCTCACGTGCGACGAGACGGACTTCTTCGTCGACGCGACCCTCGACGCCTACGAGGCCGACCGGCGGGTCTTCTCGCGCACCTGGAACGAGAAGGTCCCCCGCGACCTGTTGTAGTGCGTGTCACCGCAGCAGGGCGGCGCACCAGCGGAAGTGCCCGTCGTGCGGGCCCGTGCCGAAGAGGTCGTACGTGATGAGGGCGTAGGCCTTCCGGTAGAGGTCCAGGACCTCTTCGGCATGGCCCAGTTCGCGGGCGAACAGACGGGTCAGCTCGGCGGTGTGGTGCGCGGCGTCGGGTCCGTACATGTCCCAGACGGCGGCCGTGACGGCGGCCTCGAAGGCGGGGTCGCCGGCGGTGGTGCAGAACCCGAAGTCGAGGACGGCGACCGGGTGCCCGCCCTCGTCCAGGTGGATGTTGGGCGGCACCAGGTCGCCGTGGACGACGCTCTCGGGCCGGTCGGGCAGCGCCCGCAGCGAGGCGGCGGTACGGGACACGACGCCGGCCAGTTGCGGTACCTGCGCGGCGAGGGCGTCCCGGTTGCGGCCGACGGCCCTTTCCACGAGGGCGGCGAGCGCGTCGGAGAAGCGGGAGTGGCCCTGCCACAGCGGCCGGTCGTCGCCCTGGACCACCAGGCGCCGCATGACCTCGCTGCCCGGCACGGAGGCCAGTGCGCGCAGGACGGTGAGCAGGGCGTCGGTCTCCCGGCGGGGCAGGTCACGGGCGGGCCGCCTGCCGTCTCCGTCGGAGCGCAACGGGCGTCCGCCGAGCTCCAGTTCATAGCTGACGAGCACCCCGTCGTACTCCTCGGCGTCGAGGATCCTCGGCGTGCCGAAGGGCAGGGGGTGCCGGGCGATGTCGGCGTAGAGCCGTCGGGTGAGGTCGAAGTTCTCGGGTGCCCGCCCGGTCCACACCTTCGCGACGGTCCCGTCCCGGAGCCGGTAGACGGTCCCTTCCATGCCGGAGGCGAGCCGCCGGGCGCCGGGGTATCCGCGCCGGGCGAAGTACTCGACCCAGCGCTCGGGCCCGTGCGCGTCGGTCTCGGTCATGCCCGGCATTCAATCAGCGTCCGTGATCAGGTTCCCGGCCGGGCGGCAGGGGCGCGGGGCGGTCGTGGATCTCGATCTCGGCGTGCCGGACGAAGTCGTCGACGAGACGGCCGAACAGCCCGGCCAGCCGTCCCAGGTCCTCGGACGACCAGGCGGCGAGGGTGGCCTCCATGCCCCGGCGGCGCACCTCGCGCATGCGCTCGACCGCGTCCAGTCCTGCATCGGTGAGCTGGACGCGCTGGGCGCGCCGGTCGTCCGGGTCCGGGACGCGGACGACGTGGCCGGCCTGCTCCAGCTGCCGCAGCTGCCGGGTGACGTGGGACGCCTCCACCGACAGCCGGACGGCGAGGACCCCGGGGCGCAGCGGCTCGCTCTCGGCGATGTGCCGCAGGATCGCCACGGCGGCCCGGTCCAGGGACAGGCCCGACTCCGCCATCAGACGCTCGTGCTGCCGGGACCGGCCCGCCAGGTAGGTGATCCGGGCGAGGGCTCGCTCGATCTCGACCGTGGCCGAACGGGCGGGATCCTCGCGGGGGTGCGGCGTGGACATGTGACCACCCTAAAGGCGCTTGCCTAAGTCAAGCAATATGTAAAGTTGCTTGACTTCGGCAACGGACTCCTGCTTGCCTAAGTCAAGCAATCCCGCTCCCCGTCAGCACGGAGTCACGTCCATGTCCCACACCCTTGCCCGCCGCCGCCAGGCCGGCCCCTCCGCCCCGAGCAGACCGAACGGCGTCGTCGCCGTGCTCGCCCTCGCCGGGATCGTGGTCTCGCTGATGCAGACCCTGGTCATCCCGATCGTTCCCGAGCTGCCGAACTACCTCGACGCCTCGGCGGCGAACGCCGCGTGGGCGGTCACCGCCACCCTGCTGGCCGCCGCCGTCGCCACCCCGGTCGTCGGGCGCCTCGGCGACATGTTCGGCAAGCGCCGCCTGCTCCTGGTCAGCATCGTGCTGCTGGTGTCCGGATCGGTGGTCTGCGCGCTGAGCGACTCGCTCGTCCCGATGATCGTGGGCCGGACGCTCCAGGGCCTGTCGGCGGCGGTCGTCCCGCTCGGCATCAGCATCATGCGCGACGTGCTGCCCGCCGAGCGGCTGGCCGGCTCCACCGCCCTGATGAGCGCCTCCCTCGGGGTGGGCGGCGCGCTCGGACTGCCCGCGGCCGCCTTCATCGCCGACCACTACGACTGGCACATGCTGTTCTGGATCTCCGCCGTCCTCGGTGTCGTGGCCCTCGCGCTCGTCGCGCTGGTCGTGCCCGAGTCGACGGTCCGCACCGGCGGCAGCTTCGACCTGCTCGGCTCCCTCGGCCTGTCCACCGCGCTGGTGTCCCTGCTGCTGGCCGTCTCCAAGGGCGGCGACTGGGGCTGGACCAGCGGCACGACCCTGGGGCTGTTCACCGGCGCGGCCGTGGTCTTCCTCGCCTGGGGCCGGTACGAACTGCGCACCGACCGGCCGCTGGTGGACCTGCGCACCACAGCCCGCCGCCAGGTGCTGTTCACCAATCTCGCCTCGGTCGCCCTCGGCTTCTCGATGTTCGCCATGTCGCTCGTGCTGCCGCAGGTCCTCCAGCTGCCCGAGCAGACCGGCTACGGCCTGGGCAGGTCGATGCTGGCCGTCGGCCTGATCCTGGCGCCGCAGGGCCTGGTCATGATGGCCATGTCCGCCGTGTCCGCGGGCATCACCAGGGCCAAGGGGCCGAAGGTCACGCTGATGATCGGCGCTCTCGTCGTGGCCGCCGGGTACGGCCTGAGCATCGTGCTGATGTCCGAGGTCTGGCACATCGTGCTCGTGGCCTGCGTCATCGGCGGCGGTGTCGGCTTCGCCTACGGCGCCATGCCCGCCCTGATCATGAGCGCGGTGCCCGCCTCCGAGACGGCCGCGGCCAACAGCCTCAACACCCTGATGCGCTCCATGGGCACGTCGTTCGCCAGCGCCCTCGCCGGCGTCATCCTGGCGCAGCTGACCACCGACTTCGGCGGCCACGCCCTGCCCTCCGAGAACGGCTTCAAGTCGGTCATGGCCCTCGGCGCCGGCTCGGCCGTCCTCGCCTTCGCGCTCGCCTCCTTCCTCCCGCGCCAACGGACCGCCGCCGAAGGCGCGGAATCCGCCGACGCGCAAGCCTGAACCACCCTCCTGCCCCCCCCCGAGAGAGGTACCTCCATGTCTCCGTCTCCCTCCACCACCAGGTCCGTCGTCGCCAACCTGCTGCTCTGGGCCTTCTTCGGTGCCGGTCTGGCCGTAGCCCTCGGCGCCGGTGCCGTCCTCGACGGCACGCCGCAGGACGTGGCCACGATCACCGGGTCCGCCGTCGCGCTCGTCACCGGTACGCGTCTCGCCAGGAAGCCGGGGATCTCCGCCTTCCTGGCCAGGCCCGGCACGCTGTGGTTCCTGTTCCTGTTCAACGGCGGCGCGGCCACGGCGATGTACGTCGCCCTGGACGGGGTGAAGGGCACCGCCGCCGCTGCCGCGATGGGCCTGGTCTCGCTCGGCGCGGCGGGCGGGATCGTCGCACGGCGCCGCAGAGTGGTTTGTCCGTAGGCACGGCGCCGCGGAGTGGCCTGTCCGTAGGCACGGCGCCGCGGAGTGGCCTGTCCGTAGGCACGGCGCCGCGGAGTGGCCTGTCCGTAGGCACGGCCGAGGACCACCGTCCCTCGTGCGACGTGGGCCAGGTCCGCTTCACGTCAAGGAGCCGCCCGGACGATACCGGCCCGCTCCGCTTCCCCACCGGTGGACCAGTTCTTCCACCGCCTCCGCGTCGACTCCGGCCTTCGAAAGTCCCATCCCGCCGGAGAATCCCCCACCGCACCTCACGAGGAGATGCCATGTCCGATGTCCCGTCCTGCCCCGTCACCGGTGCTTCCGGGCCGCTGCCCGAGTATCCGCTGCCGCGGGCGGCCGAGTGCCCGCTCGCCCCTGCCCCGGCCGCGCAGGAGCTGCGGGCCGAGAATCCGATCACGCGCGTGCGGATCTGGAACGGCAGCACGCCCTGGCTGGTCACCCGGCATGCCGACCAGCGGGCCCTGCTGCCGGACCCGCGTGTCAGCGACGACGACCTCGACCCCGGCTTCCCGTACGTCAACGCGCACCGGGCGGAGATCGCGCCGGTCACACCCCGGCTCATCACCAACACCGACGCCCCGGAGCACACGCGGCTGCGGCGGACCGTCAACGGTCCGTTCGTGGTCAAGCGGATCGAGAAGATGCGGGAGCCGGTCCGGAAGATCGTCGACGAGCTCGTCGACCGGATGCTGGACGGCCCCAACCCGGTCGATCTGCTCCAGGCGTTCGCCCTGCCGGTGCCGTCGCTGGTGATCGCCGAGCTGCTCGGGGTGCCGTACGCGGACCATGACTTCTTCCAGCGCAGCAGCAGCCTGGTGCTGGACGGGGCGGCTCCGCCGGAGGAGGCCCGGCGGGCCGGCGGCGAACTGGCCGCCTACCTCGACGAGTTGATCAAGCGGAAGACGGCCGACCCGGGCGAGGACGTGCTGTCGGAGATGGCCGGCCGGGTGCGGGCCGGGGAGATGGCGCACACCGAGGCCGTGCACATGGGCGTCGCCATGCTGATCGCCGGTCACGAGACCACGGCGACGATGATCAGCCTCGGCACCATCGCCCTGCTCCAGCACCCCGCCCAGCTCGCCCTGCTGCGCGGGAGCGACGACCCGAAGCTGATCGCCAACGCCGTGGACGAGGTGCTGCGTTACCTGTCCATCGTCCAGACCGGCGTGCGCCGTGTCGCCAAGGACGACATCGAGATCGGCGACGTCGTCATCCGCAAGGGCGACGGCATCATCTTCGACCTGCACGCCGCGAACTGGGACCCGGAGGTCTTCCCCGAGGCCGAACGGCTCGACCTCACCCGCCCGGCCCGGGTCCACCAGGCGTTCGGCTACGGCCCCCACCAGTGTCTGGGCCAGAACCTGGCCCGGCTGGAACTCCAGGTCGTCTACGGCACCCTCTACCGCCGCATCCCCACCCTGCGGCTCGCGGTGCCCGTCGAGGAGCTGGAGTTCGACCACACCGGGACCACCTACGGCGTGCACGGCCTGCCGGTGGCCTGGTGACCCCTCCCACCCCCACTGATTCCCCCACCGAGAGAACCGGGATGACAAGCATGCGTGTGGAACTGGACGTACCGAAGTGCGTGGCGTCGGGCCAGTGCGTGATGGCCGCCCCCGGCGTCTTCGACCAGCGCGACGACGACGGCGTCGCGATTCTGCTGGAGGAGAGGCCGGGCGAGGACCTGCTCGACGATGTGCGCGAGGCCGTGGCCGTCTGCCCGGCCGCGGCGATCCGGCTGGTGGAGCGGTGAGGCACGTCGTGGTCGTCGGCGCCTCGGCCGCGGGGCTCGCGGCGGCCGAGACGCTCCGCCGGACGGGCTTCGACGGCACGCTGACCCTGGTCGGCGACGAACCGCACGCCCCCTACGACCGGCCCCCGCTGTCCAAGCAGATCCTCTCCGGCGCATGGACCACCGGGCAGCTCCCCCTGCGCCCCCAGGCCGACCTCGACGCACTCGGCCTCGACCTGCGGCTCGCAACGGCGGCGACGGGCCTCGACCTGACGGACCGTACAGTGCGGCTGGCCGACGGCTCGGACCTGCGCTACGACGGGTTGATCGTGGCCACGGGCGTCCGGCCCCGGCGGCTGCCCGGTGACCGGGGCGCGCATGTGCTGCGCACCCTGGACGACGCCCTCGCGCTGCGCGAGCGGCTGCGGCCCGGCCGCCGTCTGGTCGTGGTGGGCGCCGGGTTCCTCGGTGCCGAGGCCGCCGCGGTGGCCCGGGGGCTGGGCGCGCGGGTGACCCTGCTGGAACCGGCTCCCGTGCCGCTGGCCCACGCCGTCGGCACCGAGGTCGGCCGGCTGCTCAGCCGGACGCACCTCGACCACGGCGTGGAACTGCGGACCGGCGTCACCGTGACCGGGGTGACCGACGGCGGCGTGCGGGTGGCCGGCGGCGAAGTGGTCGGGGCCGACGAGGTCCTGGTCGCCGTCGGTTCGCTCCCCAACACCGAGTGGCTGGCGGACAGCGGGCTGCCGGTCGGCGACGGCGTGCTGTGCGACGCGTACTGCCAGGCGGCGCCGGGTGTCTACGCGGCCGGTGACGTGGCCCGCTGGGACAACCCGCTGTTCGGGACGTCGATGCGGATCGAGCACCGCACCCACGCCGCCGAGCAGGGCATGGCCGCCGCCCGCAACCTGCTCGCCGCGCCGGCGGACCGCCGGCCGTTCGCGCCGGTGCCCTACTTCTGGTCGGACCAGTACGGCACGAGGATCCAGGCGTACGGCTTGCTGCGCGGACACGACGAAGTCGCCGTCGTGGAAGGGGACCTGGCCGAGCGGCGGTTCGTGGCCGCGTACCGCAGGGGTGACCGGCTGACCGGCGCCCTGGCGATGGGCATGCCGCCCAGGGATGTGCGCGCCTGGCGGCAGGCCGTCGCCGGCGGAGCGGCCTGGCGGGAGGCGGTTCAGGCCGCGGCGGCCTGAGCCGTACGCCGGGCGGGAGCGGACAGGTGTACCGCTCCCGCCTTGTGGCCCTCCCCCTACGGCGGCGGATACTGGGGGACTCGCGATAGGGACCGGTTCCCGACCACCGTCACCGCCAGGAGGAACTCATGAGGAGGAACTCATGACCGTGCGCACAGGACGTGTCGAACTGACCCCCGCCGCCGAGGAGATGCTGCGGCGGCTGACCGGGACGCACGGTCCGGTGATGTTCCACCAGTCCGGCGGCTGCTGCGACGGCAGCGCCCCGATGTGCTACCCGCGCGGCGAGTTCCGGGTCGGCGCCTCGGACATCCTGCTGGGGCACGTGGCCGGGGACACCCCGTTCTGGATGAGCGCGGACCAGTTCACGTACTGGTCGCACACCCATCTCACCGTGGATGTGGTCCCCGGCCGGGGCAGCGGCTTCTCCCTGGAGGCCCCGGAGGGCGTCCGCTTCCTGCTCCGCTCCCGCCTGCTCACCGACGAGGAACTGCGCCACCTCGAGTCGGAGCCGCCACTGCCGAACGGGGCGGACCACAGCGCCTAGGTGTGCTGGCCATAACGTTGGTGACGCCCCACGTCGATGTTGACCTTCGAGTTGGTTGAAGCTCAATGATGGCGAGGTGCCAAATTCTGAGCTGATGCCCATCGGGGTCTTTGCCCAGCGCAGTGGTCTGACCTCCAGCGCGTTGCGGTTCTACGCCGACTCCGGGCTGCTGCCCCCTGCCGAAGTAGACCCGGTCTCGGGCTACCGCTACTACGGCGCTGACCAGGTGGCGCGGGCGACCGCGCTGCGTCAGCTCCGCGAGATCGCCATGCCCCTCGCTGCGGTCGAGGCGGTTCTCGACGCCGGGGCCGACGAGGCAGCGCGGCTGCTCGACGAGCATGTTGCCAAGATCGTCGATGACGCGGCGACGGCTCGGCAGAAGGCTGCTGTCATCAAGTCCGCGCTCGGCGGCAACGTGCTCGGTCTGCTGATCGCCACGTTGAAGGGGCCCGTGCTGGCGGATGCGGTCGATCAGGTCCTGACCGCGACCGCGCACGAGCCGGGGATGGCGGTGCTTGCTGGCTTGCCATCGGGCAAGCCGTTACCGAAGGCCGAACGGGCAACACTCTTTCCGCCCGCCGCAAGCTCCTGAACCTGTGGTCGGCGATCGGCGTCACCGGCGACCCGCTGCACCGTTGCTCACTCGCCCACTACCTGGCGGACCTCTACGAAGATCCCGCCCAGGCCCTCGCCTGGGACGTCCGGGCCCTGGACGCTGCGGACGCCGTGACCGAGCAGCGCGTCCAGGAGCACCACGCCAGCCTCCACATCGCCGGGTTCTACCCCTCCCTCCACCTCAACCTGGCCGACAACTACCGCCGACTCGGGTCCTTCGATGCGGCCACCGAGCACATCAACGCGGCCAAAGAGCACGCGCCCAACCTCCCACAGGACGCATACGGTGCCCTCCTGCGCACCGCCCTCGACGAGGTGGCAGAGGCCATCTCCCGGCGGGATATCACCAAGCGGCCCTCCGCACCTGGTCCCACTGCATGACGCACCGGAACGCGCCCCTCACCGTCGAGGGGCGCCGTCGACTGGTCGAGCGTTGCCGGACGAGGCCGATCGCGCATGTCGCAGCCGAGATGGGGGTGTCCCGGGCGTGCGCTTCGAAGTGGGTCAATCGCTATCGGGCCCGCGCCTGGCTGGCCGCCCACGGGATCACACGCATCGAACGGCTCGTGACAGACAACGGCGCCTGCTGTCGAGCCGAGAGCTTCACCCGGGCCCTCCTCGGCGCCAGGCACCAGCGCATCGCGCCCAACACGCCACGCCACGCCACAACGGCAAAGTCGAGCGATACAACATCCTGGCCGAAGAGTTCCTCTATGCCCGGACGTGGACGTCGGAAGCCCAACGCGCCAACCTCCTGGGCCGGTGGATTGTCCACTACAACTACCACCGCCCGCACACCACGCTCGGAGACCAACCACCCGCAGCTCGACTACCGGGCGGCGTCACCAACGTCATGACCTCCTACACCTAGAGGTTGACCCGTATTACCTGGCACAGGCTGCCTGACAAGGCGCTGATTGCCCAGCACGCCCCTGCTCAGTCGTTTCAGATGAGGTTCGGCCTGAGCGGGACCTGCGTGATCGGCTAGGGTCTTCGTCTTGGGCTTGGCCCTGATCGGGTCCAGCGGACATAGAGGAGGGTGGCCGTGGCTGTCCCGTGGGAGATAGTGATTTCGACCGCGGGTGGTGTAGCCGCCACGGTCGTCGGTGTCTTCGCAGGTGGTGTTGTCGGACGGCGTGGTCAGAACGAGCAGTGGGTCCGGGACAATCGGACAGCCACGTATGCGACCTTCCTGCGGGAGTTCGTCGCGGTTGAGATCGAGCTTCGTACGGCGTTCCTCGCGGACCGGCCCCACAGGCTTGACTGGGCGCCGTGGAACGCGGCGTTGGTCGCGCTCAGTCTGGTCGCTACGCGGGAGGTGGCGGCAGCAGCCGCGGAGTTGACCGGCGCGGTGGGGCGTTTCGCGGAACTGGTCGCCCGCTCCCCGAAGACCCGCGAGGACCTGCGGGAGGTCCAGGAGGCGCTCGCCGCAGGTCAGCTGCGGTTCGTGAACGCGGCCCGCTCGTCCTTGAACGGCTCACAGGCGCCGCTCGACTGGCAACTCGGAGGACCACCGGCCTGGGCGATGACCGAGCCGTATGCTCCTGAGTCGGCGGCCGAAGGTTCCGCCTAGAAGCTGTCCGTATGGGGTGTGAGTTATCCGGTGAGGGCCAGGTTGTGCAGCCGGGCGATGCCGAGCATGGCCTGATGAACGCCGTTGCCCTTGAGTCCGCAGTCGCGCAGGATCTTCCAGTTCTTCAGCCGGGACAGCGCGTGTTCCACCCGGGCTCGGGCTCGGCGATGAACGGTGTTCCCCGCCTCCGGCTGCGGGCTGAGACGCATCTGGCCACGCCGTTTGCGGTGCGGGATGAGTAGGCCGGTTCCCTGGTAACCGCCATCGGCGATGACCGGGGCTCCGCGGCAGGACCGGTTGACACCAGACTCCGTGAACGCCCGGCAGTCATTGCGATTGCCGGGCAGCGGGAGGCCGATCGCCACGACCAGGCGGCTGTTGGCGTCGATGACGACCTGCAGGTTGGTCGAGTACCGATAGTTCTTGCTGGAGGCGGCGACGCTGCGGTCACGGGTGGGCACCAGGGTGCCGTCGACGATGTAGACAGTGTCCTTGCGCGGTCGCGGCGCTGGCGAGATGGCCAACAGCGGTGCAAGGTGATCGAGGATGCGATCAGCCGCAGATTTCGAGACCCCGAACAACGGTGCCACCTGCCGCAACGTGAGGTTCGTGCGCCAATACGTCGCCACCAGCAGCACCCGGTCCGCCAGCGTCAGCCGCCAAGGCCGACCCCGCTGAACTTCGCCACCACGACGCCGCACCAAAGCCACCAGCCTGGCGAACTGAACCTCGGTCAACCCGGAGAACGGCTCGATCCACTTCGGATCATCCGCTGAGATCACCCCACCCATGCCCGGCAAACGCACCAACCGCGACACCGGTTACGGGACAACCTCTAGGGTGGGCCCATGTACACGTCCCGGGTCTCCGGCCATGTCGACGCTCCCCGTGCCGCTGTCTACCGGGCGCTGCTGAGCGCGGAGGCGATCGCGCGCTGGCGGGTGCCGACCGGGATGCGCGCCGAGGTGCACGAGTTCGACGCCCGCGAGGGCGGCGGGTTCCGTGTCTCGCTCACCTACGAAGCAGCGGACGCCTCCGGGAAGTCGGCCGCGCACACCGACACCTACCACGGGCACTTCGCGCGGCTGGTGCCGGACGAGCAGGTGGTCGAGGTGCTCGAGTTCGAGACGGCCGACCCCGCGCTGGGCGGCGCCATGACGCTGACGACCACGCTCACCGACGCCGAAGGCGGCGGCACCGACGTCCTCATGGTCCACGAGGGCCTCCCCGACGCCGTGCCCGCCGCCGACAACGAGACGGGCACGCGCATGGCCCTGGCGAACCTGGCCCGGCTCGTCGAGGCCGACGGCCCCTTCTGAACCGACGGCCCCTTCCGAGCGGCGGGGCTACCGGGAGCCGGCGCACGCGGACGGCAGCGCCCGCCCGAGTCCCTCCAGGTGCAGGATGTCGAGCCGGTGGGTGGACGCGGACCAGCCGGCGGCCACGGCCAGGCGCGGACCGCACGACGGCACCGCCCGGTCCCGATCCGTCTCGGCCAGCGCGGCCAGCAGTCCGGTGGTGATGCGGTCCAGGGCCGGGCGGACCTCCTTGGCCAGGTCGGGGCGCTCGGTGGGACGCTCACCCGGGTTCGCGTCCCAGTGGGCGTGGAGACCGCGCTGCACCAGCTTGTTCGCCTCGATCTGGTCCCGGAAGACAGCGGCCACGGCGTCCGGGTCGAGGCCGAGGCCGGCCGCCCGGGACCGGACGTCGGCCAGGATCTGCGCCTCGCGCGCCGGGTCGTCGATCGGCGTGTCCGTGCCGTACTTGGCGGCGGCGACCTTGTCGGCCAGCAGCAGCCGCTGGGCGAACAGGTCGGTCACCGAGGCGAGGCCGTGGGCGGTGGTCGACTGGCGTGTCGGGGCGGGCCGCTGGGTGTCGGCGGTGGCCGGGCCGGCCGGGCCGAGGATGAGAGCGGCCGCCGTCGCCACTGCGCCGAGGGGGGTGAGAGCGGAACGGAGACGTCGAGGGCGCACCAGGTTGGCCTTCCGTGTGGGGGCGAGGCAAGCGCCAACCTATCGATCACCCTCGGGGCGCTCGACAGCGCCCGCCCCGGCACGCACCCGCCTTGATGGCTCATGTCCCGCCGTACATCGTGGTGTTGGCCGGGATCCTCCCGACGGACGCGGTGTCCCAGCGGACCCACCGCCCACATCTGGACGCCCTCACGGGCCTCGCCTAGGGTGCAATGGCAAGCGCTTTCTGAGCTGCCCGTGCCAACCCCGCCCCTTCTCCTGTGCGCGCAGCCCCGCCGACGGCCGTACGAGGAACCGCTGCGGAGCCGGCGCGGAAAGGCAGTGCCCTGTGCCGCAGAAACCGTCGCTCCCCTCCGTGACCCGCAAGTCCTTCTTACGGGGAATGGCAGCCGTAGGCGCCGCCCCCCTGCTCCCCGTGACCGCCGCCGAGGCCGCTTCCCCGGCCGACCGCTCCGGCTTTCCCCTGCTCCGGGACGGCACCGCCGTCGACGTGTTCGTGGATGCGGCGGACGACCCCGCCGTCCTCCGCGCGGCCGGAGACCTCCAGGCGGACGTGGAACGGGTCGGCGGTGTGCGGCCAAGACTCCTGCACACCGTGCCGCGGCGCGCCGAACTCCTGGTCCTGGTGGGGACGATCGGTGCCAGCCCGGTGATCGACCGGCTCGTCGCGCAGCGGCGCCTGGACGTCTCCCGGGTGAAGGGCCGCTGGGAGGCGTCCGTCACCCAGGTCGTGGACCGCCCGCTGCCCGGCGTGGGCCGTGCCCTGGTCATCGCGGGCAGCGACCGCCGCGGCACGGTCTACGGCGTCTACGACACCTCGGAACGCATCGGCGTCTCGCCCTGGTACTGGTGGGCCGACGTCCCCGTGGCCCGCCGCGACACCGTGACGGTCCCGGCCGGCCCCCTCGTCCGCCCGGAGCCGGCCGTCCGCTACCGGGGCGTCTTCATCAACGACGAGCAGAACCTCACCACCTGGTCCCACCGCACCCAGGAGCCGGACAAGAACATCGGCCCGAAGACCTACGAGCGGGTCTTCGAGCTGCTGCTCCGTCTCAAGGCCAACTACCTCTGGCCCGCGATGCACCCCTACTCCGACTTCTTCAACAAGCACCGCGAGAATCCCGAACTGGCCCAGCGCTACGGCATCGTGGTCGGCTCCAGTCACCCCGAGGCCATGCTGCGCAACGGCGTCCACGAATGGGAGCCGTGGGCCGAGGAGCACCGCGCCGAGGACGGCACGCTCCCCCTCTACGACTACACGGTGAACCCGTCGGTCATCTCCGGCTACTGGCGGGCCCGGGCCCGCCAGAACGCCGCCTACGAGAGCAGCTGGACGATCGGCATGCGGGGCCTGCACGACTCCGCGCTGGAGACGAAGTACGCCACCACCGTCCCGGAGAAGGTCGCGGTGATGAACGACATCATCGCCGACCAGCGCCGCATCCTGGCCGAGGAGGTCGGCCCGGCGGTCGAGCCGCAGATCTTCATCCCGTACAAGGAGGTCCTGGAGCTGTACAACGCGGGCGTCCAGGTCCCCGAGGACGTCACCCTGATCTGGCCGGACGACAACCACGGCAACATGCGCCAGCTTCCGAACGACGCCGAGCGGCGCCGCCCCGGCGGCAACGGCATCTACTACCACCTCTCCTACTGGGGACGCCCCCGGAGCTATCTGTGGCTGGACACCACGCAGTTGAGCAAGGTCTGGCAGGAGCTGCGCCGGGTCCACGAGCACGGGGTGGACCGCATGTGGATCTTCAACGTCGGTGACGTCAAGTCGATCGAGACGGGCCTGTCCTTCTGCCTGGACATGGCCTGGGACGTGGACCGCTGGGGTCCCGGCGACGTCGAGGACTTCCTGGTGGAGTGGGCCGGCCGCCAGTTCGGCCGGCGGTACGGCGTGGAGATCGCCGCGATCCGCACCGAGTACTACCGCCTGGCGGCGCAGCGACGCCCGGAGTTCATCGACCGGGCGGTCTTCTCGACGGTGCACCACGGCGACGAGGCGGGCCTGCGCATGACGGCCTACGAGGAGTTGCTGGGCCGGGTACGGCGGCTGGGTGCGAAGCTGCCCGAGGCCTACCGGGACGCGTACTACGAGCTGGTCGAGTACCCGGTCCACGGCGCCTGGCTGATGAACCTGAAGTACTACTGGGCGGACCGCAACGCGCTCGCCGTCCGCCAGGGCCGCGGGGCCGGCACGAACCGCTTCGCGGACCTGGCCGAGGCGGCGCACGCCGAGGAGCAGGAGATCACCCGGCGCTACAACACCCGGATCGCGGGCGGGAAGTGGGACGGCATCGTCAACCCCTACCCCTCCGAGATCCCGAAGGCGCCGGGGCGACCGGCCGTCACCAGGCTCCCCCGGCAGGAGACGTCGGGCCTGGGGCTGGCCTCCGAGGGCAACGAGACGGGGACCGACCGCCCGCTGTCGTTCTCCTCCTACACCCGGGACCGCCGCTTCGTGGACGTCTTCAACACCGGCTTCCTGCCGCTGGAGTGGCGGGCCGAGGCGAGTGTGCCCTGGGTCCGGCTGAGTGCGACCGGCGGTGAACTCACCGACCAGGTCCGGGTGTGGGCCGAGGTCGACTGGGCCCGGGTGCCGCAGGGCACGCACCGTCCGACGCTGACCTTCTCCGGTGCCGGCCGGAGCATCCAGGTGCCGTTGCTGGTGGTCGACGACGGGGAGCGGGCGCGTCGGCGCGCCCGCGGCTTCGTCGAGGCCCACGGCTATGTGTCGATCGACGCCGCGCACTTCGACCGCGCGGTGCCGCGCGGCGGGGCGCGGTGGCGGATCGTCAGCGGCCTGGGCCGCGGTACGGGGGCCGTCGAGGCCGTACCGACGACGGCACCACCCGTCGCCGAGGACCTCGCCACCCGGTCGCCGGAGTTGCGTTACCGGGTCCGTTTCACCACGGCCGGAACGTTCCCGGTGACGGTCTTCCGGCTGCCTTCCCTCGACGAACGCGGCAAGCGGCGCCTCGCGGTCGCCCTGGACGACCAGCCCCCGACGGTCCTGTCGGGCCAGGCGGTCGCCACCGGCAACCGGGGCGACGCCTGGGCCCGCAACGTGGAGGAGGGCATCGAGAAGCTGACGGCCCGGGTGACCGTGTCCGCGCCCGGTGAGCACGTGCTGAGGGTGTTCATGGTGGATCCGGGGATCGCGGTGGACCAGATCGTGATCGACACGGGCGGGGTGGCGGGCGGGTATCTGGCGCCGCCCGAGAGTTACCGCCGCACCTGATCCGGGGACCGGGCGGCCCGTCCGCCGGCCATCGAGGCCGCCCGGTCCTTCGCGACGGCATTCTTCTCCTGATCCGTGGATACGGAAATGACGCAAAGGTGCTTCGAGACGCCGAAGTGACGGAAGACGACCACCTGTTCGCTGGGCGTGCTTCGAAAGTGATTCATCCAGCGCTTCCCCGTGCACCTGTGCGCCCCCTTGGAGAAAGGGTTCACCAAGACGGCGGCCGACGGGACTGGGCAGGACATGGGGCAAGCACCATGTCGTTGAAACGTCACCGTTTTCCCAGTTCGACTGAAGCAGGTGGTATTCGATGAACGGCTGCGTTCCTGAATCGGAACAGGCATGGACGGTCGGTACTGCTCCAGGCATATTCCCATCCATCGGCCACGGTATCGCCTTGTTCCGCCGGCCGCTGGAGTTTCTGAATTCTCTTCCCGCACAGGGTGATCTGGTCGAGATACGCCTGGGCCCTCAGCGGGCGTGGATGGTGTGTCACCCGGAGCTGGTCCACCGGATGCTCCGCGACACCCGCACATTCGACAAGGGCGGACCGCAGTACGAGAGGCTGCGGGCGCTGATGGGCGACGGCGTCGTCACCTGCCCGCATGCCGAGCACCGGCGTCAGCGCCGGTTGCTGCAACCCACCTTCCGCCCCTCCAGCGTCGCCGCGCAGACGGACGTGATGGCCGAGGAGGCCGCGGCGCTGTGCCGTGACTGGCGCACGGGACAGGAGGTCGATGTCAGTGCTGCCACGCTGGGTCTGACGACCCGGCTGATCAGCCGGCTCCTGCTCTCCGACTCGCTCGCCCCGGCCGCGGCCGACGAGGTGCGGCACTGCCTCGCCGCCATCGTGCGCGGCCTGTTCGTGCGCACGGTCGTGCCGGTGGACGCGCTGTTCCGCCTTCCCACGCCCGCGAACCGCCGCTACCGGCGCGCGGTGGAGCGGGTGCGCGAGCTCATCGACGCGGCCATCGCCGAACGCCGCCGGGGCACTCCCCGCGACGATCTGCTCGGGCTGCTGCTGATGGCCGCCGAGGCCGGGGACGGCGGGGCCCCGGTCACCGACCGGGAGGTCCACGACCAGTTGGTGTCCCTCCTGCTCACCGGTTCCGAGAGTCCGTCGATGTGCCTGGCCTCCACTTTCAGCCTCCTCGCGCAGCACCCGGAGGTGGAGCGGCGGTTGCACGGGGAGGTCGACACCGTGCTCGCCGGCCGGTTACCGGACGTCCACGACCTGCCGCGCCTGGTCTACACAAGGGCCGTCCTCACCGAAACGCTGCGCCACTCCCCGCCCGGCTGGCTCTTCACACGGGTCACGACCCGTGAGGCGGAGCTGGCCGGACGCCGCTTGCCGCGGGGCACCACGGTCCTGTACAGCCCGTATCTCCTGCACCACGACCCCGCGTCGTTCCCCGAGCCCGACCGGTTCCTGCCCGAGCGCTGGCTGGAGGGTGAAGCCGCCACCGGCCCGCACGGGGCGCTGATCCCGTTCGCCGCGGGCAACCGCAAGTGCATCGGCGACCTGTTCTCCCTGGCCGAGATGACCGTGGCCCTGGCGACCGTCGCCGGTCGCTGGCGGCTGCGGCATCCGGCCGGGCGTGCCGCGCCATCGCGCCCCGGGGCGACGCTGGGACCGAGGTCCCTGACGATGATCTGCACGTCACGGACGGACGCACCGGGCGGTGCCGCGCCGCACGCCGCCGCCCTCGCGCCCGGAGCCGCGCCGGCGGCGTCCGGGGTGGAGAAGACCCGGAGGGACGGTGACAACGGTGTCCACCACGCATGAGGAGAGGGCGGCCGTCGCGCAGGACGTGATTCCCGCTGCCACCCTGGTGGAACTGATCGACGCCCACCTCTACATGCCCTTCCCGTTCCGGCGCCATCCTCAGGAGCAGGCGGCCGCGGCGGGGGTCGACCACTGGCTGCGCGTGACCGGGCTGAGCGACGAGCCCGGGGTCGCGGCCATGATCTCCCACACCCGCCCGGCCGAGCTGGCGTCCTACAACAGCCCGGACGCGGATCCCGGCATCCTGCAACTCGTTGCTCACCAGATCGCCTACCAGTTCGTCTTCGACGACCGGGCCGAGGAGGTCGGCCGGCACCGGCCCGGCCAGTTGCTGCCGATGCTGTGCGAGAGCATCGCGGTCCTGCGGGACGGCGCGGCGCCCAGCACCCCGCTGGGAACGGCCCTGTCCGACCTCTACCGGCAGATCCGCGAGCGGTGCACACCGGCGCAGGCCGCGCGCTGGGCGTGGAAGAGCCGTGAGTACGTGCACGGCCTGCTGTACGAGGCGGTGGCGCAGGCCCACCCCTCGCCCCCGCGGTCCGGGCTGTGCACCTCGATACGGTCCCTCACCGCGGGCGTCGAGCCCTTCCACCCGCTGTGCGAGGCCGCGCAGCCGTGCGAGCTGACCTCCGGGGAGCTCCACCACCCGCTCATGCGACGCCTGAGCCGGCTGTCGGCCGACGCGGCGGTGTGGATCCCCGACCTCTTCTCCGCGGTCAAGGAGCAGCGGTCCGGCGAAATGATCAACCTTGCCCTCGCCTACCAACGGGCCCACCACTGCTCCCTGCCGGTGGCCGTCACCCTGGCCATCCAGCAGATCAACCGCACGATCCGCGAGTTCGAGAGGCTCTACGCGGAGATCGAACCGGAGTTGAGCCCATCGGGCGTCGGCTACGTGGAAGGCATGGCCGGCTGGATCCGCGGCTGCTACTACTGGTCGCGCATCGTGCCGCGCTACGCGGACGCGGCGGCCCCGGCGCTGCCGTGAGGAGGCGCTTCGTCAGGCCGCGGACGGGGTGCCCATTCGAGCCACGGTACCCGCTGAACCCGCACTTCACGCGGCTTTAGCAGGTCATTCACCCTTCTTCGTCGTGCTCGTTCCGGATCCCGGAACGGGGCCCATCGGGAGGCGTACGCTCTCGCTGCCTCCCGATGGCCGACGACAGGAAGCGGTACGGAACATGGCGCATGAGCTGCGGCAACCCACGCCCGAGAAGCGGCCGTTGCTCGAGCGCCGCAAGGAGCTCCGGGCGCTCGACTCGGCGCTGACGGGCCTGCGGGACTCCGTCGACGGCGTGCCCCAGGCGCCCCGGGGCGGGCTCCTCGCCTTCACCGGTCCCGGTGGCATGGGGAAGACGGCCCTGTTGAACCAGGCCCGGTCCCGCGCCCGGGCGCAGGGATTCACCGTGCTGTCGGGCAGGGGCGGTGACAAGGAGCAGGAGCTGGCCTTCCACCTGGTGCGCCAGGTCGTCCAGCCCGCGCTGGCGTCGATGGACGAGCAGGAGCTGCGCACCGTCCTGGGCGGCTGGTACGACATCGTCGCCGCCGCGCTCGGCCTGGTCGCGACACCGAGCGGCCATGCGCCGGACCCGACCGGGGTCCGCGACGGTCTCGACTGGGTGATGACGCGCCTCGCCGTGAAGAAGGCGCCCGTCGTCCTGCTGCTGGACGACCTGCACTGGGCGGACGTGGAGTCGCTGAGCTGGCTCGCCTCGTTCGCGCCGCGGGCCGTGGACCTGTCGATGCTGATCGTCGTCGCCTTCCGGCCCGAACTGCCCCTCGAGGCCGCCGCCTTCAGCGCACCCTCCACCGATCTGGGGAATCGTCCCTTCACCCTGGCACCGCTCAGCGCCACGGCCGTGGCACGGATCATCCGGGACGAGGTCGGCGAGGAAGCCGAGGACGCGTTCTGCGAGGAGTGCTGGGAGGTGACCGGAGGAAGCCCGTTCGAGGCCGTGGAACTTGCCATCAGGCTCGGCGAGCGCAACCTCAGGGGCACCGGTGACGATCTGCCCGCGATGCGCGACCTGGCGGCCGCGGTGAAGGGGCCAGGCCTGATCGAGCGGCTCCAGGGCTTCGGCACCACCACCGTCCGCTTCGCCTACGCGGCGGCGGTCCTCGGGCAGGCCATCTCGCCGGAACTGGCCGCCCGGATCGCGGCGATCGGCAGCACGGCGGCGGCCGAGGCCACGGATAAACTGCGCGGCGCCCGCATCCTGGCCGACGGCGAGGGGCCCGGTGGGAGTCTGGAGTTCGTCCACCCGCTGATCGCCACCACGATCTACCGGTCCATCGGCGCGAGCCTGCGGGAGGGCATGCACAACTCGGCCGCCGAGGCGGTCCGGGCAGCCGGGCTCGGCCACGCCGCCGCAGCCCGGCACCTGCTGGAGGTGCCCTGCGAGGGCAGCTCCGAGGCGGTGGACTGTCTGCGTCAGGCCGCGCGTGAAGCCCTGCACTCGGGTGCCCCGGAGGCGGCCCGGCGGCTGCTGAACCGCGCGCTGCAGGAGCCGCCGCTGCCGGAGGATCGCGCCGCGCTGCTGCACGAACTCGCCTGCGCGACCTTCCTCATCAAGCCCACGGCCACCGTGCAGCATCTGCGGGAGGCGCTCGCGGAACCGGGCATCGATCCCGAGCTGCGTGCCTCGATGGTGTACCGGCTGACTCAGGCGCTGGCCCACACCGACCGGATGGCGGAGGCCGCGACGGTGGCCGCCGAGGAGGCGCAGCGGGCCGCCGCCCATCCCAGGATCCGGCTGCGGATGCAGGGGGACCACTTCGTGTGGAGCGCGTTCCGCACCGACGAGGCGGACTCGTCGGGCCGTTCGCGGACGCTGGCCCGGCTCGCCGACCGGCTGTCCGGCCGCGGTCTGGAGGAGCGCTACATCCTGGGGTCGCGCGCCTGGGACGCCATGATGTGCGGCGAGCCACGGCACAAGGCGCTCGCCTACGCCGAGGAGGCCCTGCGCGGCGGTCTGAGCTGGACGCATGAGAACCGGGGCTTCGAGGTGCCCGTCTCGGTCGCGCTGGTGTTCATGTACTGCGACCAGCCGCGACGGGCAGAGGAGCTGTTCGCGAAGGGCATGGCCGAGTGCGAGTCGAAGGGCTGGCGCGGCTCCCACCTGGCCCTGGGCCAGACGCTCTCCGGGTACATCCGCTACCGCCGCGGCTGCCTGGCCGAGGCCGAGAACCTGGTGCGGGAGGGCCTGCGCATCGCCGACCGGGTGGAAGGCGGGGTACCGGCCCAGTGGTTCGCCATCGGCATCCTGATCCAGACCCTCCTGGCCCGCGGCCGCGTCGTGGCCGCACGCCGGCTCGCCGACACGTACCACTACGGCGACATCATCCCGAACGCCGTCATCTATCCCGACCCGCGCACCGTCTACGCCGAGCTGCTCCTGGCGGAGGGCCGGCCCGACGACGCCGCTCCCCTGCTGTCCCGCGTCGGCGAGTGGCTGGAGGGCCGGGACTGGCGCAACCCCGCGTGGTGCCCCTGGCAGCTGGGACTGGCCTCGGCGCTGTCCCGCAGTGCGCCCGACCGGGCGGTGCGCCATGCGCAGGACGCCGTGAAGCGGGCCCGGGACTTCGGCGCGGCATCGGCGATCGGCCAGGCCCTGCACACCCAGGCGGAGGTGACGGGCGGTGAGGCGGGGCTCGATCTGCACGCGCAGGCCGTCGACCACCTCCAGCGGTCGCCCGCCGCGTACGAACTGGCCCGTGCCCTGGTGGGGCACGGCGCCGCGCTGGCCCGCGCCGGGCGGTTGCACGACGCCGCCGACCGGCTCTACCAGGGTCTGGAAGGAGCCGTGCACTGCGGTGCCGAGGGTCTGGCCGCCCGGGCGAGGCGGGAGCTGTCCGCGGCCGGGCTGCGGCCGCTGCCCCTGCGCTATCCGCAGACGGACACACTCACCGCGCCGGAGCGCAAGGCCGCCGAGATGACGGCCCGGGGCCAGGCCGCGTCTGTCGTCGCCAAGGCATTGCACCTCACCGAGCAGGGTGTGCGGCAGTTGCTGTCGTCCGTGTACCGCAAGGTCGGAACGGACGCGGCGGGCCTGGCCGAGGCCCTGGAGACGTTCCCCCGGTCGCGCCAGTGACGGCCGGTCGAGAATGCCTCAACTTCCTTTCCTGAATGACCACTTGACGTTGAACCGTTTCACTGCTTCTCTCGAAAGGCTGCCTATGGGAGCGCTCCCAGTCCACCCCCACGTGAAGGGAACCCCGTGCAGACCTCCCCCCGCACCTCCCCGAGACGCGCCCTGCCGGCCCTCGCCGCGGCCGTGCTCATGGCGTGCCTGCTGTCCTGGACCGGCGGCTCGCCCGCACAGGCCGCGGCCGCCCCCGGACAGCCCGGCGACCCGAACATCAAGTTCATCGGCCGCTGGGACACGACGAGCTCCTCCACCGCCTACACCCCGTACTGGGCGGGCGCCTACTACCGGGCCGGCTTCACCGGCCGGACGGTCAAACTGAAGCAGCGCGGCACCATCGACCTGTGGGCGCGGATCGACAACGGTCCCGTGACGTTCTACGACGACGTCAAGGGGACCGTGAACCTGACCCCGGCGGCGCTCTCGCCGGGCAACCACACCCTCCAGGTCAACTACCAGGTGGTGGCCGGGTCGTACAAGGGCGACGCAGTGTTCCAGGGCCTGGTCCTGGACAGCGGCGCGACGACGTTCGCACCACCGACCCCGGCCAGGACGGTCGAGTTCGTCGGAGACTCGATCACCGTGGGCACGACGAGCTCGCAGAACGCCCGTACCGCGTACGGCTGGCTGATCGGGGAACGCCTGGGCGTCGAGCACACGCAGATCGCGCAGGGCGGGGCGTGCCTGGTGGCCGCGGCGGACGGATGCGTGGGGCTGGAGCGGCAGTTCACCAAGCTCAACCCGAACGCGGCGACGCCCGACTGGAACTTTTCCCGCTACCGGGCCGACGCGGTCGTCATCAACCTCGGTACCAACGACGTCGGTCACGGGGTGAGTTCGGCGCAGTTCCAGTCGGCGTACAGCAGTCTGCTGCGCAAGGTGCGGGCCGCGTACCCGCAGGCGTGGATCTTCGCCTTGGAGACGTTCCGCGGGCGGTTCGTCCCGCAGACCGAGGCCGCGGTGAAGGCCGCAGTCGCCGGGGGTGACGCGCGCGTCTCCTTCGTGGACACGACCGGCTGGCTGGGGTCGGGCGATCTGACGGACTCGGTGCATCCCAACGACCGGGGGCACCGGGTCATCGCCGACCGGCTGGCTCCGTTCATCGCGGCGCGGATCGGGTCCTAGCGGGCCCGAGGGGTTCGGGGGCGGGCCTCATATCGGGCCGGGGCCCGCTCCTCCCTTGAGGCGTTCCAGGTCGGAGGGGCGGACCTGGATGACGACCAGGGCGATCAGCGCGGCGACCGCGGTGAAGATCGCCGCCACGATGAAGGCGGCCGAGACTCCGGCGGTGAGGATCTCGTCGGACCAGGGCTTGGGCAGTTGCCCGGTGCGTTCGAACCGGATGCGTTCGGCCGGGGTCGCCTGCCGGAGAAAGTCCGGGACCTGCTGGTCCGCCTCGTTGGTGCTGGCCGTGCCGTACATCGTGACCAGGATGGACAGGCCGAGGGAGCCGCCGACCTGCTGGGTGGCGTTGAGGAGACCCGAGGCCGCGCCGGTCTCCCGCGTGGGCACGTTGGACAGCGCCATGAGGGTCAGCGACACGAATTCCATGCCCATGCCCAAGCTGAAGACGAGCATCGGGCCGAGCACGCTGCCCGCGTACGTGGAGTGGACGTCGGTCAGGGTCAGCCAGCCCAGGCCCGCCGCCGCCAGGATCGCGCCGCCCACCATGAACGGCTTGGGTCCGTAGACGGGCAGGAACCGCGAGGCCAGTCCGGCGCCGACGGCGATGACCGCGCTGACCGGCAGGAAGGCCAGTCCGGCCGCGAGCGGGCTGAACCCCAGCACGTTCTGCACGAAGAGCGTGAGGAAGAAGAACATGCCGAAGATGGCGGCGGCCAGGCACAGCATGATGCCGTAGGTGCCCGCGCGGTTGCGGTCGGCGAACATGTGCAGCGGCGTGATGGGTTGTTTCGAACGCCGCTCGACCAGGATGAAGGCCGCCAGGACGATGACCGCCCCGGCGAACGAGGCGAGGGTCAGAGGGTCCCGCCAGCCGTCCTGCGCGGCTCTGATGAAGCCGTAGACGAGCAGCACCATGCCCGCGGTGGAGGTCAGTGCGCCGGTGATGTCGAAGCGCCCGGGGTGGCGTTCGGACTCCCTGATGAAGCGCGGTGTGGCGAGCACGATGAGCAGGCCGATGGGCACGTTGACGAACAGCACCCACCGCCAGTTCAGCCACTCCACCAGCATGCCGCCGGCGAGCAGGCCGATCGCGCCGCCGCCGGCCGAGACCGCGGCGAAGACCCCGAAGGCGCGGTTGCGTTCCGGTCCCTCGCGGAAGGTGGTGCTGATCAGGGCGAGGGAGGTGGGGGAGGCGATGGCGCCGCCGACGCCCTGCAGAGCGCGGGCGCCGAGGAGTTGGCCGGCGTTCTGCGCGAATCCGCCGAGCAGGGAGGCGAGCACGAAGAGCAGCACGCCGAAGACGAAGACGCGCCGCCGGCCCAGGATGTCTCCGGCCCGGCCGCCGAGCAGCAGCAGGCCGCCGAAGGTGAGGGTGTAGGCGTTCACCACCCAGGACAGGCTCGTGGTGGAGAACCCCAGTGAGCTCTGGATGTGCGGCAGCGCGATGTTCACGATGGTGATGTCGAGGACCACCATCAACTGGCAGGAGGCGATGACCAGCAGCGCCATCGCGTTTCCGCCACCACCGGATTCCCTGGTGGTGGTCGCCTGTGGTGAAGCCGGCTGCGGGCTGCTGCCTGCGGTGTCCACCGTTCGACGGTACGCCGGGCCCCCACACCCCACCACTCGGACTGAAATATCAGCGAGGTGCGGCGATAATCCGATCAAGGTGGCCCAGCGGCCCGCGTACCGCACAGTGGGAGGAACAGTGATCCGTGTTCTTCTCGTCGAGCAGACCCGACTCGTGCGGGGAGCGTTCGCCGCTCTGCTGTCGCGGGAGGACGACATCGACGTCGTCGCCGAGGCCGACGGCAACGGTGACGTCCTCGCGCGTGCCCTGGTGTACCGGCCGGACGTGGCGGTGATCGGCGTGGACTCCAGGGAGGGCGAGGAGATCGCCGTCCGGGGCGAGCTGCGGGCGCGGCTGCCGGAGTGCCGGATGCTGCTGATGATGGCCTCGACGACACCCGAGCGGCTGCGCCGCATGCTCGATGTGCACGCCGCCGGTGTCATCAGCACGAACGCCCCGCCGGACCGGCTGGTCCACGGTGTCCGCAAGCTGGTGAGGGGGCAGCGGTTCGTCGACCCCGAGTTCGCGCTGGCCGCGCTGGACGCGGGAGCGAACCCGCTGACCCCGCGCGAGGTCGAGGTGCTGCGGCTGGCCGCCGACGGTACGCCCACCCGGGAGATCGCCGAGCGGCTGTGCCTGTCCGCGGCGACGGTCCGCAACCATCTGTCGGCGATCACCCGGAAGACGGGCGGCCGCAACCGGATCGACGCGATCAGGATCGCCACGGAGTCGGGCTGGGTGTGAGTTCCACGCCCCCGCTCCCCGGCTTCCCGCCGGTCCCCGCCCGCTTCCCGCCTGTCTGTCGCCGGCTCCCCGTCCCGTTCCGGGACCCCGTTCCGCGCCCGGACAGAAGAACGGCCGGGCAGGTCATCGAGGTGCACCTGCCCGGCCCCCGCGGGCCCTCGCGCCCGGTCCCGGGATCTGATACGAGCATCCCAGAGCGGGGGCGCCGCCCACCAGCACCGTTTGTCACGCGTCCGGCGTGAAAGCGTCATCCCGGAACCGTGACGAACGCCGGGGCCGGGTGGGCGTTCGGTTCGACCCCCCTGGTCAGCGGCCGCCGCGGATGAGGCCCGTCAGATAGCGCCACAGCGAGGAGCGCTGCCGGGCGGACGGGTCCGGCAGGACCTCCTCGGCCACCCCCGCGGCGGGTTCCTCCGCCCAGGGCCGCGGCGGCGGCGCGGAGGCCAGTTCGTAGTGCACGGGCAGGGAGCGCAGGCCGCGCATGAACGGCGAGGAGCGCCACGGCAGTTGGTCGGCCGGCAGGGCCAGGTCGAGGTAGTCGAACCGCTCGAAGAGGCGCCCTACGCCGGCTGCCGCGACCGCCGAGGCGAGCTCGCGGGCCGGGCACTGGCGCGGCCCTGCCCCCCAGGACAGGTGGGCCCGGGTGCTGATGGTGGTGCCCGACGCGACGTGGTCGGCGAAGAGCGGGTCGGCGTGGGCGGCGCCCGGGGAGACCCACACCGGGTCGCCCGCCCGGATGGTGTAGTTGCCGAGCGGGGTGTCCCGGGCCGCGAAACGCGGGACGAAGTTGACCAGGGGCGGCTTGCGCATGACCACCCGGTTCATGCTCTCCCGGACCATCCCGGCGGACAGGCTGGCGCGCACGCTGCCCTCACCCGAGATGACCTCCACGACGGTGTTGGAGATGAGGATGCCGACGTGGTCGGAGGTCATGCCGAGCAGCATGAACAGCTCGCGGGCGAGGTGGTCGAGCGACAGGTCCGGGTGGGCGGCCAGCAGGTAGGAGGGGAAGTCGTCGCCCGGCTTCTCCAGTTTCAGCGCGGCCAGTTCGGCCAGCGTCGCCAGCAGGCGCTCCAGGGCCGCCTCGGCGTCCGGGCCCGCGTCGAGCACGCGCCACATGTCCATCAGCGCGTCGTCGCCCTGCGAGCCGGGGAAGCCCAGCAGGTGGCTGGCCACCATCAGCGGCAGCGGCCGGGAGAACTGCGCGGACAGGTCGGCCACGCCGGTCTTGCCGCCTTGGCCGACCAGGGTGATCAGTTCGTCGGCGTAGGCGGTGACGGCGGCCTTCAGGCGCTTGGCCTGGGGGTGGCGGGGGTCCTGGAAAGGCTTGAGGGCGACGTCCCAGGCGGTGCGCAGCGGCCGGTAGCCGGCGCCGCCCTGGATCAGGATGTGGTTGACCTCCAGGGAAGGGCCGAGCGGCCAGTCGGCCGGCACCCTGCCCTCGGAGCGGGCCCGCCAGTTCTCCAGGCCCTTGGGCCAGCCGTCGTCGTCCTGGAGCACCTGGAGCGACTCGCGGTAGCCGAGGACCAGCCAGGCCGGCACCCCCAGCAGATCGACGGGCGCGACCGGGCCGTGCCGCTGCCGCAGCCGCTCGTAGACGAGCGCGGGACGCGTCTCGTAGTCCCTGGTCAGCAGCGGTTCGGGAGCGAGTTCCTCCAGATTCGTGTCGTCCAGGTCCACGGGTCCGCCGTCGCCCCGCTGCGATTCCATCGTCTTGCCACCCTCCGACACGCCCTGTACCGGCACACCATCAGCCGGTAGCCGGAAACGGTGGGGACCCTACCCCAGGCTGAACCGCGGGTAATGACGGGGGTGGGTGGTGAGGAAGGCTCAGGGTGCGGGTCAGGCCGCCGTGTAACCGAGTTGACGGCGCATGTAGGGCGTCATGAGGCTCTTCGCCTTGGCCAGGGTGGTGGTGCGGCTGCCGAGGACCGCGGACTCGCCGCCCGGGACGGGCAGCACGGTCAGTCCGTCGGCGGGGCCGAACGGCACGATGAGCGGGGTGCGCCGGATCGGCCGGTAGAAGCGCGGTTCCCTGCGGTGTTTACCGGAACTCTGCAGGTAGGCGCGGATGTTGTGGGCGGCTGTGTCGGCCTGGGCGAGGGCGGCGGGGGTGATCTTGAGTTCGCTGACGTCGTTCACGTCGCCGACGGCGAACACGTCCAGCCTGCCCTCGACCCGGAGCGTCCGGTCGACCTTCACGTGCCCGGCTTCGTTGAGCCAGTCGCCGTGTCCGGCCAGGCGCAGCCAGAGGGTGTTGGGGGTGGTGCCCGTCGCCCAGAAGGACAGGTCGGCCTCGACGATCGTGCCGCGGGCGTCGCGGTAGGTGCCGAAGTCGTTGCCGGGCGACATGAAGGAGTCGAGCCGTACGTCGATGTCGTGGGACTCCAGCCAGGCCAGGGCCTTCCGCCCGGGGCGGGCGCTGCCCGCGGAGTCGAGCAGCGCGGGCCCGGAGTGGGCGAGCGTGACCCGGGCGTCCGGGCGGGCGAGGCGGATCTCGGCGCTGAGTTCGACGCCGCCGGGGCCGCCGCCGACGACCAGGACGTGCCCGGCGGTGGCGATGTTGCGCTGGTGCTCGGCGAACGACTTGGCCGCTTCCTCGGTGGTGGTGCCGGTGAAGCGGGCGGGCTCGGGGTAGTCGGCGCCGGTGGCGATCACGACCACGTCGTAGGGCAGTCGTTCGCCGGTGGCGAGGACGACCTGCCGTTCGGCGGTGTCGATGCGCACGACCTTGCCGCTGACGACCCGGCCGTGGCGCAGCAGGCGGTCGTAGGGGATGAAGGGGGTGTGCGTCCACTCGGGGTGCACTCCGGCGCGCAGGGAGGCGATGCGGTGGAAGAAGACCTCCTTGCGGTCCACCAGCGTGACCCGGGCCGTGTCGTCGAGCCGTCGGGCCAGCCGGACACCGGCGTAACCGCCGCCGATCACCACTACGTCGCCGTCGTACACACCGAGTCTCCTGTGCCTGGTGGGGGGAGAGCGAGGGCCGCCGCGGACGGGCCCCGCTCGGATCGACCCCCGGCGGCCACTCGACTGACGTGACAGTAGCGCTTGAAACCTAAAGGGATTCCGAGGTTCCGTGCATGTTCCGTGAAGAGATCGGAACCTGACCGGCCGTCACTTTCCCCAGATCTTCCGGTAGGCCTCCCGGTAGCCCGACGGGTCCCAGGTCGAGGCGCCTTCGCTGTTGCGGGCCGTGGCGATGTGCACGGGGGCCACGTATCCGCTGTCGGGCCGGCCGGAGAAGGCGCGGTTGAACTCGTCGACGATCTGCCAGCCCTGGAGGGACAGCGGCTCGGGCACGGTGGCGGCCTGGTACTGCTCGTTGTTGACGCGCTGGAAGGCGGACGGATCGCCGTCGCCGGCCCCGATGTTGTAGGGCGGCCCTGATCCCTGCTCGCCGGCGGCGCGGAAGGCGGGTGCGGCGTCGGCGAAGTACAGGTCGTTGATGGCCACGGAGTGGGTCCAGCGGTCCTGGAAGCGGGAGAGCAGGGAGGAGATCTCCCGGGGGGTGCGGCTGCTGGCGTCGGGGATCGGGATGTTCTCCACCGACAGCAGCCGCACGCCCTGACACCTCGCCAGCTCCTTGCGGATCAGGTCGGACTTGTTGCGCGCGAAGGGGATCGACGCGTCGGTGATGAGCACGACCCCGGCGCGGCCGTTGGAGTCCGAGATGATCCACTGCGCGCTGATGCGGGCCACGTCCTGGACGCGGGTGGTGACGTTGGTGAAGAGGTCGGGCTGCCGGCTGGGGCCGGGCTCGGGGACCGCGTGCCAGCCGATGAGCTCGATGCCCTGCGCGCCGGCCCGGGCGGCCTGCTGGGCCGTCGAGTCGGGGTCGAACCCGCCGATGACGATCCCCGAGGGCCGCAGGGCGACGGCCTCGCTCATGGCCGCCTGGATGCCGGCCGGGGTGCCGCCGCCGTCGATCACCCGCACGTCCCAGCCGATGGTCCGCGCGGCCTCCCGCACCCCGTTCGCGGCGCCCGCGACACCGGGGTTGGTCATGGTCTGGGCGACGAAGACGAGGGTCCTGCCGGACACCGCCTCGGGGCCGTCGGTGGGCCCTCCCCAGGGGATGTCGGTCTGCTCCGCCCGGCCGACGGCTTCCCGGGCCCGGGTGTGGACGGCGGGGCAGCCGCTCGGGCCCGTCGCGGTCTCGTCCGCGCCGTCGGAGGAACCGCGTTCGCAGCCGGTCAGGGCGGCGGCCGTGGCCAGCAGGGCGCAGCAGGCGAGCCGCGCGGTGCGGACTGCGGGTGCGGCCTTGCGGGTGCGGTGCACGGGAGCTCCAGTGGGGGGATCGAAGCGGCGGGGCGGTGCCGGGAGGGGTCAGGGCGGGGCCGCGCCGCCGTCCGGCGCCGGGGAGGACGGGGGCGGCGCGGCGGGTGTGCCGCGGGCGGCGCCGCCGCGCAGCCGGCGGCGGGCGGCGTATCCGGCCAGGCCCACGGCGATGAGCAGGGTGCCGCCGTTGAACAGCGGGACCGTCCAGAACTCGGCACCCAGCTGGGCGATACCGGTGAGACCGACGGCGAGGACGGCGACGGCGACGACGGTGCCGAGGGCGTTGGGCCGCCCGGGTTTGATCGCCGTGGAGCCGAGGAGGGCGCCGACGAAGGCGGGCAGCAGGTAGTCGAGGCCCACGCTCGGGTTGCCGATCTGCTGCTGGGCGGCGAGCAGCACGCCCGCGAAGCCGACGATCAGGCCCGAGGCGGCGAACGCGTAGACGGTGTACCGGCGGGTCGGGATGCCCACGAGGTCGGCCGCGCGCGGGTTCGACCCGACGACGTACAGGTACCGGCCGAGCGGCAGCCGTTCCAGCACCAGCCAGAGCACGGCCGCGAGGGCGAGCACGTAGAAGGCGGGGACCGGCAGGCCGAGGAACGAGGAGTCGTAGAGGTCGGTGAACGCGGGCGGCAGGCCCTGCGGGCCGGGGACGATCCGGCCGCCGTCGGTGATCCAGCCGGTCACGGCGTACATCATGCTGCCGGTGCCGAGGGTGGCGATGAAGGAGTCGATCCGGCCGAACTCGACGACGACGCCGTTGAGAACGCCCACGACCAGTCCCCCGGCGAGCACGGTGAGACAGGCGAGCGGCCAGGGCCAGCCCTCGTTGACGACGAGCTGCAGCACCATCACATGGGCCAGGCCGAGGCCGTAGCCGATGGAGAGGTCGAAGGCGCCGGTGACGACGGGCACCATGGCGGCGAGCGCGAGGACGGCCGGGATCGACTGGTTGGACAGGATCGAGTCGACGGTGTCCAGCGTGGGGAAGGTGTCGGGCAGGGCGAGGGAGAAGACCAGGTAGAGCAGGGCCGTGAGGACCAGCAGGCCGTAGGCGCCGATGTGGTGGCCGCCCGGGCGGCGGCGGGGCCGGGGCGGCGGCGTCACGGGTGCCCGTCCGTGGACGGGGGCATGGCCGAGGCCGCCCGGGTGAGTCCGGCGACGGTGAGGGCGGGGCCGCTCAGTTCGGCCGTCACGGTGCCGCGCACGAAGACCAGCGTGCGTCGGCACACGCTCGCCACCTCCTCGAAGTCTGTGGACAGCAGCAGCACCGCGAGACCCGCCTCCAGCGCCTCGTGGAGCAGGCGGTGGATCGCGGCCTTGGCGCCGACGTCGACGCTCGCGGTCGGTTCCTCCAGGATGAGCAGCCGCAGGTCCGTCCGCAGCCAGCGGCCGATCATGACCTTCTGCTGGTTGCCGCCGGAGAGCGTGGCGATGGGCGTCTCGGTGTCGCGGGGGCGCACCGAGAAGCGTTCCATCAGGGCGGCGGCCCGGACCCGTTCGCCGCGGGGGCCGATCCAGCGCGGGGCCCGGGGGCCTCCCGCGCGGGGGTTGGCCAGGAGGTTCTCCCGCACGGTCAGCTCGGTGAGACAGCCCTCCCGCAATCGGTCGCCCGGCACGAGCCCGACCCCGAGACCGACGGCCTCGGCGACCGAACGGGGCCGGTACGGCCGCCCGTCCAGCAGGGCCCGCCCGCCCAGCAGGGACCCGGCCCCGGCGAGGGCGCGGCCCAGGTCCGTGTGACCGGCGCCGGAGAGTCCGACCAGGCCGAGGACCTCCCCGGGCGCGAGCTCCAGGTGGACGGGTCCGGCCCGGGCGGTGCGCACCCCGTCGAGGGCCAGGACGGGGGGTGCGCCGGCCGTGGTCCCGGCGGGACGGTGAGGGGCCGGCTCGTCCGCCTCGCCGACGATGTCGCGGACCAGGCGCTCGGGGCTGTGGCCGGCGAGCCGGCCGTGGCTGACGACGCGGCCGTCCCGCAGGACGACGAAGGTGTCGGCGACCCGGTACACCTCGTCCAGGCGGTGGCTGACGTAGAGAATGGCGTGTCCGCGGTCGCGCAGATCGTGCAGGACGCGGAAGAGCCGGGCGCAGTCCGCGGCGGGCAGGCGGGCGGTCGGCTCGTCGAGGACGATGAGCCGCGCGCGGGCCGCCAGGGCCCGGGCGATCGCGACCAGTGAGCGGTCGGCCGGCGGCAGGCCGGAGACCGGCGCGTCCGGATCGAGGTGGGCGGCGACGACCCGCAGCGCCTCGACACAGCGCGCGCGGGTGCGCCGCCAGGAGATCAGCCCGGTCCGGCGCCCGTACCCGGTGGTCAGGGCGATGTTCTCGGCGACCGTCATCCACTCCACGAGACCGAGGTCCTGGTGGATGAACGACATGCTCCGGGTGGCGGTGGGGCCGCCGAGGGGCTCCCCGGCGACGGTGACCTGCCCCGCGTCGGCGCGGTGGACTCCGGCGAGGATCTTGATGAGCGTGGACTTCCCGGCGCCGTTGGGCCCGAGCAGGGCGAGGACGCTGCCGGGGTGGACGTCGAGGTCGGCTCCGGCCAGCGCGACGGTGCCGCCGAACCGCTTGCCGAGTCCGCGGATCCGGACCAGGGGTTCGGGCCCGAAGGGCGAAGCCATCTCCGGGGGTGAGTCGGGAGCGTCACGCACCCGATCAAATTACAGCATTTCGGGCATTCTTCGGCTCGCCGCCCGGGTGGGTGGCCGCGTCAACGCCGCATCACCACGCCGCATCACGCCCGTCGAGCCCGCACTCGGCCCAGATGACCTTGCCCTCCGGCAGGTAGCGCGTGCCCCAGCTCTGCGAGAGCTGCGCCACGAGGAACAGACCGCGTCCGCCCTCGTCCGTACTGGCGGCCCGGCGCAGGTGCGGCGCGGTGTTGCTCGCGTCGGAGACCTCGCAGATCAGTGTCCTTCGGTAGAGCAGCCGCACCCGGATGGGTCCGGCGCCGTGCCGGATGGCGTTGGTGATCAGCTCGCTGAGGATCAGCTCCGCGGCGAACGCGGTCTCGCCGAGCCCCCGGTCGGACAACCACCGCATGGCGGACGCCCGGACCTCTCCGACGAGGGCCGGGTCGGCGGACAGCTCCCAGGTCGCGATCCGGTCGGGGTCCAGGGCGTGCACACGGGCGACGAGCAGGGCGATGTCGTCGTGCGGGTGGGCGGGTGCCACGGTGTCCAGGACCGCCTGACAGGTCTCCTCCGGGGCCCGCTCGGGATGGGCCAGGGCCTCGCGCAACTGCTCCAGGACCAGGTCGACGTCGCGGTGCCGGTCCTCGATGAGCCCATCGGTGTACATGACCAGCTGACTGCCCGCGGGAAGGCCCACCTCGACGGCGTCGAAGGGCAGGCCGCCGAGGCCGAGCGGGGGCCCGGCGGGGAGGTCGGGGTAGTTCACGGTGCCGTCGGGACGGACGACCGCGGGCGGCGGGTGTCCGGCGCGGGCCATCAGGCAGCGCTGCACGGTCGGGTCGTAGACGGCGTACAGGCAGGTCGCACCGATGACACCGGCGCCCTTGCCGTCCGGGTCGTCCCGGTCCAGTCGGCCCACGAGGTTGTCCAGGTGGGTGAGGACCTCCTCCGGCGGGAAGTCGAGCTCGGCGAAACTGCGGGCGGCGGTGCGCAGCCGCCCCATGGTGGCCGCGGAGAGCATGCCGTGGCCTACGACATCGCCGACGAGGAGGCCGACTCGGGCGCCGGACAGGGGGATGACGTCGTACCAGTCGCCGCCCACGTCGGATTCGGCGGGCAGGTAGCGGTGGGCCACTTCGACGGCGTCCTGGTCGGGCAGGCCGTGCGGGAGGAGCCTGCGCTGGAGGGCCAGGACCATGGTGCGCTCGTGGGTGTAGCGCCGGGCGTTGTCGATGGACAGGGCGGCGCGGGAGGCGAGTTCCTGGGCCAGGGAGCGGTCGTCGTCCCCGAAGGGGCTTCCGGCGCGGTAGAAGCCGGCGACGCCCAGGACGACACCGCGGGCGACCAGGGGCACCGCGATGAGGGAGTGGACGTGGGCCAGCAGGCGCGCGGTGTGCTCGGGGTCCTGGGCGAGCCAGCCCGCGGCGGCCTTCAGGTCCGGCTCCAGTACGGCTTCGCCGCTGCTGAGGCAGCGCAACTGGGGCGTGGTCGGGCCGAAGTCGACGCGCTTGCCGGGCGGCGTGAAGGGCAGGCCCTCGCGGATGCCGTGGACGACGGTGCGGCGCAGGTCGGCGAGGGGGTCGGCGGACTCCTCGCCGCGCAGCACGGCGTCGGGCAGGTCGATGGTGACGAAGTCGGCCAGCCCGGGGACCGCGGTCTCGGCCAGTTCCTCGGCGGTGCGGCGGACGTCCAGGGTGGTGCCGATGCGGGTGCTGGCCTCGGACAGCAGCTCCAGACGCCGACGGGCGGCCAGCGCGTAGGCCCCGACCTGCGGCTCCCCCAGCATCACCAGCCCTCGGGCCGGGAACGCCGCTTCGGAGTGCTCAGCCGCCGCGCCCCCGCCTCCGGCGGCTGCGAGGCCCTGGGCCGGCTGCGCGCCGGTCGGGGCTCCGGCGGCCGTGGGGGGCGCTTCGGGCTCTGGGAGGGTGCTGTCGGGTGCGGCTTGGGCGCGAGTGCCTGCGGTTGTGACGGGCTCGGCTTGGGCGCGGGTGCTGTCGGGTGCGGGCGCGGCTTGGGCGTGGGTGCTGTCGGGTGTGACGGGCTCGGCGGTACCCGGCGTGACGGGCTCGGCGGTACCCGGGTGGCTGCCGGTCGGGGTGAGCCCTGCGGTGCGTCCCTCCGCCGCGACGGACCGCGCGGCGCTTCTATCGCCGTCCTCCGGCTCGACAGGCTCGACGGGACTCCGGCCGCTGTCGGCCGTGGCGGGCTCGATCGGGGCCTGGACTCCGCCGGCGGCGGGCACGGCCGGGGCCTGGACTCCGTCGCCGGCGGCGGGCACGGCCGGGGCCTTGCCGCCGTCGGCTGTGGCGAACCCTGCGGTGGGCCGACGGCTGTCCGCCGTGACGGGTTCCGGGGCATTCGGGGCGGTGCCATCCGCCATGACGGCCTCCGGGACGTTCGCGACGGTGCCATCCGCCGCGGCCGGCTTCGAGACGGTCGCGACGCTCGGGGCGCCGGTCGCCGTGGCCGGCTCCGAGGCACCGACGGTGCTCAAGTCGGCCCTGCCATCCCTGTGGGGCGTCACGACCGGGTCGACGGAGGCGGCGACGTGTCCGGACGGCAGGGCGAGTGCCGGGCGCGCGGAGAGCGGGACGGCGAGGGCGGTGAGGCCGGACAGCTCGTCCATCTGGTGCGGTATGGCCAACGGCTCCCCCGCCGGGGAAACGGACAGAACGGCCTCGATGACGATGCCCCGGACGCCGGAGGCGCTCGTCACCGGACGGCTCATCAGCGTCACCCGTCGGCCGTCGGGCAGGGTCACCTCGGCGGCACCCAACTGCGCCCCGGAGATCAGCTCAGCGGCCTTCGCTCTGAGGATCGCCTGGTCACGGGGGTGAAACTCATTCGCCAGCGCGTCCAACGCCACACCGCGGTGCGGACCGGCCGTGTCGGCCCCGGTGGCCAGGTACGTCCGCAGCAGGGCCCGCTCGCGCGCGGAGCTCTGTCCCAGCAGCCGCCGCTCGATGCCCTCGGCCGCCCGGCGGATGGCGATGCCCAGTGCGGGCCGCTCGAAGCCACGGGGGTAGCCGAGGCACAGGACGCCCTCGATGCACCCGCTGAGCGGGTCACGGACCGGCAGGGCGACGCAGGCGCTCTGCTGGGAGCGTTCCGCGAAGTGCTCGGCGCCGTAGACGCGGATGAGCTGTCGCTCCGCCAGGGCCAGCCCGATGCCGTTGGTACCGGCGACCTGCTCGGCGAACACGAACCCCGGAACGACCTGGATGGCCGGGAGGCTTCTGGTCATCGCCGGATCCCCGAAGCGGCGCAGCAGTACCGTCCCGTTCGCGTCGGCGACCGAGATGTTGACCTGGCTGCCGGCGAACGTGGCCTGCAGCCGGTCGAGCACCGGCAGGGCCGCCCGGACGATACGGCCGCCCGGGTCGAAGTCCTCCCGGTATGGCAGGTCGGACGTGTCCGGTGACAGCCCGAGGGACCGGGAGCGTCGCCAGGAGTTCAGGATGGACGTCCGCACGCCCGTCTCGACCGGATCGCCCTGGAGGAACAGCTCACGAAGACTGGCGGGCCCCGTGCCGTCCGTCGCACGCCCCGCCGGCCTGGGTTCCTCGCCGGACCGAACCACGCTTCGCCTCACTTGCGCCCGCGGTACTCCGCAGCTCGGAAGAGAATCTGGCATTGATGAGGATACGGGCATTACGGGCGGGCGTCACGGCGCGCCGAGACCCGGCCGCCCCGGCGTCCGGCAGGCAGGGCCCGAGGGGCCGCGCTCACCCCAGGAAACTCAGGCGCACCTTCCGTTCCGGCCTGTCCTTGCTGGTGTCCGCCAACCTCCGCAAGGACCACCCCGCCCCCCGCTCCCACCAGCGCAAGTGCTCCGCGCGAGTGCGGCTTGGCTTCGTCATGCGGCCGATGCGAAGGTCATGCGCCAGGTGACGAAAGAGCGTCGCACGCTCCGGATGCCGTCTCAGCATCGACGCCACCACACTGGCTGAGGTGGCAGTCCAGGATCTCGCGGGCTTCCTTCCGGCGGGAGCGGCGGGGGTGGAACAGCGCGACGCCGACGATGACGACGTACACGCCGGTCCAGATACAGAGCCGCGTGACCACCGTCCAGGCGGCGGGGGTGCCGGTCAGCGGCGGGAGCAGAGTGATGATGGGCATCGCTGGGCGCTCCCTGGCCGCAGCACGCGGAAGGCCTGCCCCACAAGGTGGTCCGGGCCCAAGCCGAGGCCGGCATGCGCCGTCTGGGCACCGACCATCACGACGTCTACTTCGCCCACATCGAGGACCGTCACACACCGTTGGACGACACCGTCGCCACCTTCGCCTCGTTGGTGACCGACGGCCCGGTTCGGGTTATCGGGTGCAGCAACCACGCCGCCTGGCGCATCGCCAAGGCCCGTGAGATCGCCAGGGCCGCGGGGCTGCCCGGCTTCACCTGTGTCCAGCAGCGCCACACTTACCTGCGGCCGCGGCCGGGCGCCGATTTCGGTGTGAACCCGCACATCAGCGACGAGCTGCTCGACTACGCGCGCGAAGAGCCCGACCTGACAGTACTCAGCTAGTCGGTGCTGCTGTCCGGCGCGTACCGGACTCGTGTGAGGCTCCGGGTTCAGGGCGCCTGCGCGACTGCGGAGGGCCGAGGACGCGAAAGGCTGCGGCCTCATGGAACCTCACCTGCCGCTTCGGCGAACAAGCTGCGGCGCCCGGCAATTCAGGCGTGGACCAGTTCCAGCGCCTGCTTCAGGTTGTACTCGGCGACCCCAGCGGCCGGTAGGCGTCGTGCCGTCGCAGGCTTGAATGAGGCCCCGCTCGTTCCTCCAGGCCAGGCCCAGGACGATCTTGCTCAGCCCAGGAAGCTCAGTCGAACCCGACGGTCGGGATTGTCCTTGTTGGTGTCCACCAGGCACACCGACTGCCAGGTGCCGAGCTCCAGCCGGCCACCCAGCACCGGCAGGGTCGCGTGGGGCGGGACGAGGGCGGGCAGGACGTGGTCGCGGCCGTGGCCGGGGCTGCCGTGCCGGTGCTGCCAGCGGTCGTCGGCGGGCAGCAGGGTGTGCAGCGCGGCCAGGAGGTCGTCGTCGCTGCCGGCACCGGTCTCCAGAACGGCGATACCGGCCGTGGCGTGCGGGACGAAGACGTTGAGGAGGCCGTCACGGCCGCCCGCCGCCTCCCGCAGGAAGGACTCGCAGTCGCCGGTGATATCGAGGACCTTCTCGGCGGCGCCGGTGCTGACGTTCAGAACTCGGGTGGTGAAGACATCTGACATGCCCCCATCCTGACGCACACGCCGGGCTTCCACCGGCCCCGCCAGGCCGAGCGCCGGGCTTCCACCGGCCCCGCCAGGCCGGGCACCAGGCTCCCCAGGTCCCGCCGGGCCGCTTGGCGATATGGACGTCCCACTGATCGAGACGCCGTTGACCGTGCGCATGCCAGCTGGCTAGGTTCGGCCACATGTTGCGTTCAGCTCTGCTCACCACGCGCGGTCACATCGACCTGCTGCGGGTGGCCTCCGCCGCGTGTCGCCGCGGCTGCTGACGCCCTCTCCCTCCTCTCTCTTCCCGGCTTCCTCGCCCTCGTTCCGCCTGCCCGCTGATCGCTCCTGATCGCGTCGGCACGGCGGTGGCGAGGCGTGCCTCGCCCGGCCCGCGCTCTCCCCCTGTGGAGCCCTCATGAGCATCAGCCACGCCCCACCCGTGTCCGAAAAATCCGATATCTCGCCTGTATCGGTTCCCGATCTCGACCTCCAGCCCCTCGTTCCCGCCTCCTCCCGGCGCACCCGCGTCCCGCGCTGGCTGCGCCGCGCCGCCGGCCCGGTACTGCTGCTGGTGTTGTGGCAACTCCTCAGCGGCACCGGCGCGTTGCCCCCGGACGTGCTCGCCTCGCCGGGCCGGATCGCCCGGGTCGGCGGTGACATGCTGGCGGACGGCTCCCTGCCCGCGGCCATGGGCACCTCGCTCCAGCGGGTCGCCGGCGGGCTGCTGCTCGGCCTGGTCGTCGGCACCGGACTCGCCCTGGTCGCGGGCCTGTTCCGGATCGGCGAGGACCTCGTGGACGCGCCCGTTCAGATGCTGCGGACGGTGCCGTTCGTCGGGCTCATCCCGCTGTTCATCATCTGGTTCGGCATCGGCGAGGCTCCCAAGGTCGCCATCATCACGCTCGGCGTGACCTTCCCGCTCTACCTCAACGTCTACGCCGGAATCCGCGGCGTGGACGCCCAGTTGATCGAGGCCGGGGAGTCCCTCGGACTGTCGCGGTGGGGTCTCGTACGGCATGTCGTGCTGCCGGGTGCGCTGCCCGGCGCGATGACCGGCCTGCGCTACTCGCTCGGCATCGCCTGGCTCGCGCTGGTCTTCGCCGAGCAGGTCAACGCCGACTCAGGCATCGGCTTCCTCATGGTGCAGGCGCGGGACTTCCTGCGGACCGACGTGATCGTGGTCTGCCTCGTCGTCTACGCCTTCCTCGGCCTGCTTGCCGACTTCATCGTCCGCTCTCTCGAAAAGGTGCTGCTGCAATGGCGACCGACGTTCACCGGCCGGTGACCTCCCAGGCGGTCCACGTCGAGGGCCTCACCCGTTCCTTCGACGGCCGAGCCGTCATCGACGATCTGCGACTGGACGTCCGGCCGGGCGAGTTCGTGGCCCTGCTCGGCCGCAGCGGCTGCGGCAAGTCGACGCTGCTGCGCATCCTCGCCGGGCTCGACCGCGAGATCGAGGGCACCGTGCTGGTGCCGCGCCGCAAGGCCGTCGCCTTCCAGGCGCCGCGGCTGATGCCGTGGAAGAAGGTGTGGCGCAACGTGCTCCTCGGCCTGCCCGGCAAGCCCGAGCGCGCCGTCGCCGAACAGGCCCTGGACGAGGTCGGCCTCGGCCACCGCACGGACGCCTGGCCCAAGACCCTCTCCGGCGGCGAGGCTCAACGCGCCTCGCTGGCCAGGGCGCTGGTGCGCGAGCCCGATCTGCTGCTGCTCGACGAGCCGTTCGGCGCGCTCGACGCGCTCACCCGTATCAAGGCCCAGCGGCTCGTCGGCGAGTTGTGGCAGCGCCGCGGCTGCGCGGTCCTCCTCGTCACCCATGACGTCGAGGAGGCCGTACTGCTCGCCGACCGCGTCCTGGTGATGGACCGCGGGGTCATCGCCCACGAGCAGCGCATCGACCTCGACCGCCCCCGCGACATCACCGATCCGCGCTTCGCCGCCCTGCGCGCCGCTCTCCTCGAACGCCTCGGCGTCGAGGCGACCGCCGCCGAAGCCGCCTGAACCTCCCCGGACACGCGTACGCGTACCGCCCGTACGCCCCGTACGACCCACACGAACGGAACCACCACCATGCGACGACGACGCCTCGCCCCCGCCGCCCTGCTCCTCCCCCTCGCCCTGCTGCTCTCCGCCTGCGGCGGCAACTCGGCGGCCAGTACGTCCGGGGGCCGCGTCGACGGCAAGGGCTCCGTGACCCTGAACGTCGGTGACCAGAAGGGCGGTTCGGAGGCCATCCTGCGGGCAGCCGGGGAACTGAAGGACCTCGACTACAAGATCAAATGGTCGACGTTCACCTCCGGCCCGCCGCTGCTGGAGGCCGTCAACGCCGGGGCCGTCGACACCGGAGGCGTGGGCAACACCCCGCCGGTCTTCGCGGCCGGTGCGGGTTCGAAGATCAAGGTCGTGGCCGCCTGGCACGGCACGTCCAAGGGCGACACCATCCTCGTCCCGAAGGACTCGCCCCTGAAGAACCCCGAGCAGCTGAAGGGCCGTTCGGTCGCCGTCGCCCAGGGGTCCTCCGCCCACTTCCAACTGGTCGCGTCCCTGAAGAAGGCCGGGCTGAAGCTGAGCGACGTCAAGGTCAAGTACCTTCAGCCGGCCGACGCTCTCGCCGCGTTCACCTCCGGCAAGGTCGACGCGTGGGCGGTGTGGGACCCGTACACCTCCCAGATCCTCCAGGGCAAGCAGGGGCGGGTACTGACCGACGGCGACGGTGTGACCAACGGGCACACCTTCCAGGTCGCGGCCCCGGCCGCGCTGAAGGACAAGAAGAAGTCGGCCGCCCTCAAGGACTATCTGGAGCGGCTGCGGCGCGCCTACACCTGGGTGTACGACCACCAGGAGGAGTGGGCGAAGGTCTGGGCCGAGGACACCGGCCTCCCCGAGAACGTGGCGCTGGCGGCGGTGAAGCGCACCTACACGACCCGGATCGCGGTCGCCGTCGACAAGCCGCTGATCGCCTCCGAGCAGGAGATCGCCGACACCTTCACGTCGTTGAAGCTCATCCCGCGCACGGTGGACTTCGCCGAGTTCACCGACACCCGGTTCAACGGCGACCTGCCCCCGTCGACGACCCCGGCGCGCCCTTCCACCGGGTCGTGAGGCGGCGGCAGGGGCCCCCGCCGACGGGCGGGGGCCTCGCGCGTCACGGCCTGGTGACGACCGAGCCGTCGTAGACGTTGTCGGGGGTCGCGACCGCGGTGATCGCCCGGGCGAGCAGCGTCGACGGTTCCTGGCCGTCGACCACGACATCCGAGTTGATCATGATGACCAGGGTGGCCTTCTGCGAGGGCAGGTAGACGGTCACGGTCTCGTAGCCCGGGATCGAGCCGTTGTGGCCGATCCAGCCGTTGGTCTCGAAGATGCCGAGGCCGTAATCGGTGCCGGGGTAGCCGGTGGGCTGCATCCTCAGGCGCTGGGCCTGGGTCTGCGGGCTGAGCAGTTCGCCGGTGGCGACGACCTTCGCCCAGCGGCGCAGGTCGTGCAGGTCCGAGATCATCGCTCCGGCCGCCCAGGCCCAGCTGGGGTTCCAGTCGGTGACGTCCTCGACCTCGCCGCTGAGCGTCTGGTCGGTGTAGCCGCGCGGGTGCGGCTCGGGGAACTCGTCGTCCTGCGGGAAGAGGGTGTGGCGCAGGCCGGCCGGGCGGAACACCCGCTCCTGGAGGACATCGGCGAGCTTGCGGCCGGTGACCTTCTCGATCACCAGGCCCAGCAGGACGAGATTGCTGTTGGAGTACTGGAAGTCCTCACCCGGCCCGAAGGTGTTCGCGTGCCGGAAGCCGTAGGTGAGGACCTCGCGGGGGTTGAAGTACCGCTCCGGGTCGCTCAGCAGGTCGTGGATGAAGTCGGCGTCGGCGGTGTACGGGTACAGGCCGCTGCGCATCCCGGCGAGCTGGCGCAGGGTGATCCGGTGTCCGTTCGGCACGCCCCTGACGTACTTCGCGATGGGGTCGTCCAGCCCGACCCTGCCGTCGTCCACGAGTTCCAGCAGCGCGGTGACCGTGAAGGTCTTGGTCTCGCTGCCGATCCGCACGTAGGAGTCGGCGGTCATCGGCAGGCGGGTGACGGTGTCGGCCACGCCGGTGGCGCGGACGTAGCTCCCCTTGCCCGGCACCCACAGCCCGACGACGACACCGGGGATGTCCGCCTGCTCGCGGGCCTGGGCGACGGCCCGGTCGAGTCGTTCGGTGAGTTCTGGTCCGAGACCGTGCCGCGGGGAGTCGCCGCGGTCGTGACGGGCGGCGCCGGGGGCCGGGGCCGCCGTGGCGGGCATCACCGCCATCGGGGCCAGCACGGACGCCACGAGCAGTGCTGCGGCGAACAGACGACGGGAGGGAGTACGTCGCATCGGGGCGCCTCTTCCGGAGGGGGCGGGACGAAGGAACATCACCACCCGCATCGGTGGCGGGGACCGCCTTGCGGCTCGGGCGGGGAGGAGTCCACTCGTTCGGAGCCACGCCCTCCGCCGAGAAGATCCACCGTGGGAAGATCCAGCGTGGGAAGATCCACGACCCCGTCCCGGTTAGTAGAAGAGTGAACAATACGCGCGAGGTCCAGGTAGTCGTCATAGGCGCTGGTCAGGCCGGTCTGGCAGGCGCCTATCACCTGCGCCGGTCCGGTTTCGAGCCGGGCCGCGACTTCGTGGTGCTGGACCACTCCCCCGGCCCCGGGGGCGCCTGGCAGTTCCGCTGGCCGTCGCTGACGTACGGCAGGGTGCACGGGATGCACGCCCTGCCGGGCATGGAGCTCACGGACGCGGACCCTGAGCGCCCGTCCGCCGAGGTGATCCGCGAGTACTTCGACCGCTACGAGCGGACCTTCGACCTGCGGGTCAGGCGCCCGGTGGACGTACGGGCCGTGCGCGAGGGGTCCGGCGGGCGGCTGCTGGTGGAGACCTCGGACGGTGTGTGGTCGACCCGGGCGCTGATCAACGCGACCGGCACCTGGGACCGGCCGTTCTGGCCGCGCTACCCGGGCCAGGAGACCTTCCGGGGGCGGCAGTTGCACACCGCGCGGTACCCCGGCCCCGAGGAGTTCGCCGGGCAGCGGGTCGTGGTCGTGGGCGGCGGCGCCTCGGGCACCCAGCACCTGCTGGAGATCGCCTCCTACGCGGCGGCCACCACCTGGGTCACGCGGCGCCCGCCGGTCTTCCGCGAGGGCCCCTTCGACGAGGACGCCGGCCGCGCGGCGGTGGCGCTCGTCGAGGAACGGGTGCGGCAGGGGCTGCCGCCCCGCAGTGTCGTCTCGGTCACCGGGCTGCCGCTCAACGACGCGATCCGGCAGGGCATCGAGGACGGGGTGCTCGACCGTCAGCCGATGTTCGACCGCATCACGCCCACGGGAGTGGACTGGGGGGACGGCCGCCACATCGACGCCGACGTCATCCTCTGGGCCACCGGCTTCCGCGCCGCCATCGACCACCTCGCGCCACTGCGGCTGCGCGCCCCGGGCGGTGGCATCCGCATGGAAGGCACCCACGCGGCCGCGGACCCCCGGATCCATCTGGTCGGCTACGGACCGTCGGCCAGCACCATCGGAGCCAACCGCGCCGGCCGCGCGGCCGTACGGGACATCCGGCGGCTGCTGGAGCGGGAGCCGGCCGCGGCGTGACACGGGGTGAGGCCCACCAGGGCCTCACCCGGCCGCCCGCGACCCGCTCTTCTTCTTCGCCTGCGCGTTGAACTCCGCGACGTTGCGCTGGTGTTCCTGGTAGTCCGCGGTGAAGCGGGTGTCGCCCGGGCGGACGGTGACGAAGTACAGCCAGTTGCCCGGGGGCGGGTTGATGGCCGCGCGCATCGCCTCCTCGCCGGGGTTGGCAATGGGCGTGGGCGGCAGGCCCATGCGCTGGTACGAGTTGTAGGGGCTCTCGATCCGGGTGTCGCTCTCCGTCGTACGCAGGGTGGAGCGGTTGAGGGCGTAGTTGATGGTGGAGTCCATCTGCAACGGCATGCCGCGCTCGAGACGGTTGAAGATCACCCGGGCCACCTTGCCCATGTCGGCCCTGGTGGCCGCCTCCGCCTGGACGATGCTCGCGATGGTGACGGCCTGGTACACGTTCATGGCGTTGCGCTGCGCCCCGGCGGCGATGGGCGCGCCGTTGAACTTCTCGTTCGCGGTGTCGACCATCAGCGCGAGGAGCTTGTCCGGCGTGACCTTCTCCTGGAGCGGATAGGTGGCCGGGAAGAGGTAGCCCTCCGGATTGCCCTCGGCGTCGTTCGGCAGTTTGAGGGCGGCCTTGTCCAGGGACTTCTTCGTGCTGCCGGCGGGCAGGGCGAGGGCCTTGTCGACGGCCGCGTACACCTGGCTGGCGCGCCATCCCTCGGGGACCGCCAGGGTCGTGGGCCGGCTCTCCTCCTCGGTCCCCAGGGTCAGCAGCGGCACCGCCACGGCGGTACCGACCACGACGGCTCCGGTCGCGACGAGGGCGATGCGGCCCCTGCGCGTCAGTCGAATCGTGCTCCGTGGCGGAGTGTTCTTCTGCATGCGGGCACGGTAACCCGCATAGCGTCACAAACCCGGCATATTTTCAGCTTGTCGGTTCCAGTTGAGCGTCCCGGCGTACCAGCGCCGCGTACCGGCCGCCCTCCTCCAGGAGCTCCTCGTGCGTGCCGCGTTCGACCGCACGGCCCGAGTCGAGGACCACGATCTGGTCGGCGCCGCGCACGGTGGACAGCCGGTGGGCGATGGTGAGGGTGGTGCGGTTGGCCGACAAGGCGTCGATGGCGTCCTGGACGGCGGCCTCGGTACGGGTGTCCAGCGCGCTGGTGGCCTCGTCGAGGATGAGCACCGGCGGGTCGCGCAGGATGGTGCGGGCGATGGCCAGGCGCTGCTTCTCACCGCCGGAGAAGCGATGGCCGCGCTCGCCGACGACGGTGTCGTAACCGTCGGGCAGGGCCGCGATGTGGTCGTGGATCTGGGCGGCCTTCGCCGCCTGGCGCAGTTCCTCGTCGGTGGCGTCGGGCTTGGCGAAGCGCAGGTTCTCGGCGACCGAGGCGTGGAAGAGGTACGTCTCCTGCGAGACGACGCCGACCGCGCGCGCCAGGGTGTCGAAGTCGAGGTCGCGGACGTCGGTCCCGTCGAGGGTGACGCGGCCTCCGGTGACGTCGTAGAGACGGGGCACCAGATAGCCCAGCGTGGACTTGCCGGCGCCGGTGGAGCCGACGAGGGCGAGGCTGCTGCCCGCGGGGACGGTGAGGTCGATGCCGTCGAGGACCGGGCCGCCCTTGTCGTCGTAGCCGAAGGAGACGTTCTCGAAGCGGACCTCTCCCTTGATCCGGTCGAGTCGCACCGGGTCGGGACGCTCGGTGATGTCGATCGGCAGGTCGAGGTACTCGAAGATGCGCTGGAAGAGGGCGAGCGAGCTCTGGATCTGCACACCGGTCGACAACAGGCTCACGGCCGGGCGGAACAGGCCCTGCTGGAGCGAGACGAAGGCGACGATCGTGCCGATGGAGACTTCCGGGCCGCCCAGTTGCAGGGCCATGCCGGCGGTCCAGTAGATGACGGCGGGCAGGGCGGCCATGACGATCGTGATGACGGCCATGCGCCACCGGCCTGCCATGTTCGACCGCACCTCCAGGTCGACGAGTTCCTCGGACTCGTCGGAGAAGGACTTCGTCAGCGAGTCGGAGCGGCCCATCGTGCGGCCCAGCAGGATGCCGCTGACGGAGAGCGACTCGGTGACGGTGGCGGCCATGGCGGCCATCTGCTTCTGGCGTTGGGTGGTGATCTTGCGGCGTTCGTTGCCGACGCGGCGGCTGATCCACACGAACACCGGCAGCAACAGCAAGGAGACGACCGTCAGGCGCCAGTCGAGGGCGATCATCGCGACGATGGTGGCGACCACGCTGGTGACGTTGGAGACCAGGGAGGTCGCGGTGGAGGTGACGGTGGCCTGCATGCCGCCGATGTCGTTGGCGATGCGGGACTGCACCTCGCCCGTGCGGGTGCGCGTGAAGAAGGCGAGGGACATGCGCTGGAGCCGGCCGTAGACGGCGGTGCGCAGGTCGTGCATGACGCGCTGGCCGACCGTCGTGGAGATCAGGGTCTGGAGGACTCCGAAGACGCTGGTCAGAACGGCACTGAGGATCATGCCCAGGGCGAGGAGACTGAGCAGGCCCGTGCGCCCCTCGGGGATCGCGACGTCGAGGATCTCCTTCAGCAGGAAGGGCGTGGCGACCGAGACCAGCGACGCGGCGCCGACCAGCAGGCCGACGATCGCGAGACGGCCCCGGTAGGGGCGGAAGAGGCCGAGGATGCGGCGGACCTGCCGGGGCTGCTCCTTCGAGTCGGCCGGTGGGGTCCAGGGGGCTTCACGGTCGGGATGCATGGGCTCCTACGAGAGACGCGGCGGATCGGATCACAGCTCATTGTTACCTATGCTCACAATGAACTGCATCCTGATATTGTTCCCGCATGACCACGCCCGACCCCGACGGTCTGCTCGCCGAGCAGTTGCTACGGCTCACCCGCCGGGTGCACCGCATCCAGAAGCGCCATCTGGAGCACCGCGACCTCGGCATCACCCCGGCCCAGTCCCGGCTGCTGCGCACACTCGCGCACTGGGGGTCGCCGCCGCGTATGGCCGATCTGGCCGAGCGCCTGGAAGTGGTGCCGCGGGCCGTGACGACGCTGGTGGACGGCCTTGAGGCGAGCGGCAAGGTGCGGCGGGTCCCGGACCCGGCGAACCGGCGGGTGATCCGCATCGAGCTCACGGACGACGGCCGGGACGCACTGCGCGAGCTGCGGGCGGCGCGCAGGTCGGCAGCGGAGGAGATCCTCGCGCCGCTGACGGGGTGTCAGCGGGAGGCGCTCGGAGGGTTGTTGAACACCCTGGTCGACGGCACGCCGGCGGAGCCCTGCTGACGGACCGGGACACGACAGCGGGCCGCGGCCTCCGCTCGTCCTGCTGAAGCGGCGGCCGCGGCCCACTCGGTTCCGGTCAACCGGCCTCGGGAACGGGCTCTTTGGGCTCCTTGGGCTCCTTGGACTTCTGGGCCGGGATGCCCGGCGCCAGCGCCTCGGTGCCGGTCTCACCGCCCGTTTCCTTCGCACCGCCCGGGTCCTTCGCACCGCCGGGGCCCTTCTCAGCGCCGAGGTCCTGGTCGGCGCCGATGCCCTTCTCGCCGTCGTCCGGCGTGGAGGGGTCCTCCCCGTCGAGCACCTTCTTCGCCCGGTCCGTGTCCAGGGCGCCCTCCCAGCGGGACACCGCGAAGACGGCGACGCAGTTGCCGAGCAGGTTCGTGACGACGCGCATCGAGTCCATGATGCGGTCCACGCCGAGCAGCAGCGCGACCGCACCGGCCGGGATCGCCCCGAGGGACGAGGCGGTCGCGGACAGGGCGAGGAACGCCGATCCGGGGATGCCCGCCATGCCCTTGCTGGTCAGCATCAGCACCAGCACCACGGTGATCTGCTGACCGAGGCTCAGGTCCACACCCACCGCCTGGGCGATGAACAGCGTGCCGATGGACAGGTAGAGCGAGGCGCCGTCGAGGTTGAAGGAGTAGCCGGTGGGGAGCACGAGTCCCACGGCGTCGTCGCGGGCACCGGCCCGGCGCAGCTTCTGCATCACGCGCGGCATGACCGACTCGGTGGACGCGGTGCCGAGCGCGAGCAGCATCTCCTCGCGGATGTAGCGCAGGAACTTCCACAGGCTGAGGCCGGTCACCAGCTTCAGCGCGACGGCCAGCAGCGCGACGAACAGCGCGGCGGCCACGTAGCAGAGCACGATGAGTTTGGCGTACGTCTGCATCACGCCCAGGCCGTAGCTGCCGACCAGGTGGGCCATGGCGCCGAACACCGCGAGCGGGGCCAGCCGCATGATGAAGCCGACGACGGCGAAGATGATGTCCTGGGCCTGCTCGATCGCGGGCAGGACCTTCGGCACCTTGGTGTGCCCGAGGTGCAGCAGAGCGGCGCCCACCAGGCAGGCCAGGATGAGGACTTGGAGCAGCTCGTTCTCGGCGAAGGATCCGATGAAACTCTGTGGAAGCGCGTTCAGGACGAACTCGGTCGTCGTGGGCAGGTGGCCTCCGCCCGTCGTCTCCTCCACCGCCGCGGCGTCGAGCGAGGAGGGGTCGACGTTCATGCCCTTGCCCGGGCCGACGACGTTGGCGGTGACGAGACCGATGATCAGGGCGGCCGTCGAGGCGATCTCGAACCAGATGAGGGCCTTGACCCCGATCCGGCCGAACGCCTTCAGGTCACCGGCCTTGGCGATGCCGACGACGACCACGCAGAACACCAGTGGCGAGATCACGGTCTTGATGAGCCGGGTGAAACCGTCACCGAGCGGCTGGAGAGCCGTGGCCGTGTCCGGCCACAGCTTTCCGACGACGATTCCGAGGACGAGCGCGCAGGTTACCTGCGCGAAAAGCGAGGTGCGTAGAGTGCGTGCGGCACGTCGCGGGAGAGACGGTACGGACGGGGGCACGAAGCCTCCTCGGGGGACGGGGCGCACAGAAGCCGGAAGAGACTTCTGTGATACGGAAAGCGGCTTCCGTTTCCGACACTCTGGAGGCTGTCTTGATCGCGCACAAGACCGCTGCGTTTCAGCCAAGTAAAAGTGTCATAAGTGACACACGTCACACACACCCCACTGGTCACCTCAGCACCGGCTGCGGTCCTCGGTGAGCACCCCCTGCACGGTGGTCAGGGTCCGGTCGTGGCAACCGCGCGAGCCGTACAGCCGGTAGCGCTCACTCGTGGTGCCGACCGCATGGCGTTGGTCGCGCGGCACGTTCGCCGTGTACGTCGCATCGCCCGTGTAGGAGTTGTCGAGCCGCGACCACGCGGTCCGTCGCCCGCCGTGGGTGCCGACGACCGTGGCGCGGTCGCCGAGAGTCAGCACGGTGCGCAGGCGATCGCCCGCACCGAGGGTGGTCGTGCCGTCCATCGTGTAGGCGCGGTGGGTCCGCGTGGTGCGACCGCCGACGGTCACCGACTCGTCGTCCGTCCAGCCGGCTTCGAGAGCGTCACGCGTCTCACCGTCGGTCCACCGGTGCGTGGACGTGTTGGCGAGCGAGCGGCTGACGGTGGTCCTCACGCGGCCGTGCGATGTGTCGACGTAGCCGCCGACGGTCAGCCGGTGGGCGCCGTCGGTGTCGACCCGGTGCTCCGAACCGGGCGTGTGAACGGAGGAGTTGGTGAGGTCGCCTGCCGTGTGCACGGTGAGCTTCCCGGTGACCCGTGCGCGCTGCTCGTCCTGCCAGACGAGGACGTTCACGGGCGTGCTCCAGCCGGCCTGCCCCTCGGGTACGCCCACGACCGAGACCTCGACGCGGTGCGGGCGGCCGTCGTTGAGGATCCCGGCGAAGGGGGTGAGGTCGTAGGTGATGGGCTTGATGTCGAAGGCGCGCGGGCCTGGGATCACGTACCAGAGGAACGGGTTGGACCAGCCTCCGGTCCACACCGTCGGGAACGGGGCGGCGATGCCGGCGAGCCTGCCGTCCACGCTGATCTGCACCTCCCGGTAGGGGCCTTGACCGGCCTTGCAGGAGTAGGGGGCCGGATCGGGCACTGTCAGGTACCAGTACTCCTCGCAGCCGCCGCCGGAGCCGGTCGCGTACACCTCGGCGACGATGCGCTCGCTGTTGCGCGGTGTGCTGAGGGCCGAGTCGCCGTCGAGGGTGAGGACCCGGTCGGGGCTCAGGCCGTCGGGCCGGCCCCGGTAGAACGTCAGTGTGGCCTTGACGTCGAGGACGCCCGTGTAGGTGTCGTCGACGACGTTCCCGATGAGCATCTCGACGTCCCGGCCCGTGCGGAAGGTGTCGCTGTAGCGCGTGACGTCCTTCTCCACGGACCACTCGATGCCGTCGGGCGAGGGCTGCGGCGTCGACGTCCGGAGGATCTCGACCCCGCCGACACGGAGGTAGCCGAGCCGGTCGTACTGGCGTCCCTTGACCTTGCCGTCGAGCCGCAGCACCACCTTGCTCCAGCGGTCGCCGCAGCCGTCCGGCGGTGTGTACGTGCCGCGATAGGGGGTGAAGTCACGGAACTGCGCCTGGGCGAGGGTGACTTCGCAGGACTTCCCGGAGGGCCGTTCCACCGGTGGTGCGGCCGTGACCGGGTCGTGCCAGTCGGTGCCGAACTCGGCGGGGGCGCCGGCCGCCGGGGCCGGGACGTCCGCCGCCCCGGCGGGTCCGCTGCCGAGGAGGGTGCTCGCCAGGAGGGTCGCTCCGGCAAGCATGGACATGACGATCCGTCTCTTCATGGGCGGTGTTCTACGGGGAGTCGGCCACCCGCGCAATGACGACTAGGCAGCCAGATCCGCCCTGTCCCCCATCACCACCACGGGACGCTGTCGCGGGTCCAGCGTGCGCAGGAGGTACCTCATCGCCTGCTCGGACACGCTGACACAGGCCGACGTGCCGCTGCCGTGGTCCATGTGCAGCCAGATCCCGCCACCCTTCTTCTCACCCTCGGGGCGGGTCGGGTCGTTCGGCGGGGTGCCCTTGACGCGGTTGTAGTCGATGGCGATGACGTAGTCGAAGTCGTGCCAGTGCGACGTGGCCCACCAGCGCGGGGCGGCGAAGGCCGCGGAGCGGGTGTACGGCAGCCCGGAGCCCGGGTCCGGCAGGACGCCGCCCGCGTCGCTGAGGGTGAACACACCCACCGGGCTGCGGCCGTCGTCCTCGTGGTGGTCGGTGGTCCAGCCCTTCTTGCCGTTGTGCCCGGCCCAGCCGCGCTCCCGCTTCCAGGTCGAGCCGTGCTTCGTGTACAGGACGACCGTGGAGTCGGCGGAGTCCTTCCCGTCGCCGTAGACCGCGACGACCTGGCGGGAGCCGGACGGGATCCGCCGCTGGAGCCGGTCGCCGACGCCGGGGACGCGCGTCGGGGCGGCCGTGGCCGCATGAGTGCGGGCCGCCCGGCCCTCGGCTTGTGTCGCCCCACTGCCCCGCGCGCCGCCGCAGGCGGACAGAGCGGTCAGGAAAGAGGCGAGAACCGCCGTCGCGGTCACGGCTCGTCGTACGCCACCACTGTGCATCGCTCCATGGTCGCACCGCGATCCGGGCGACGGTGGGCCGAGGCCCGGAGAGTCGGTGGCGCACGGCGAACGGCCGGTTCCGTTCGGTGGGCGGAAAACCTGTTGCCCGCCACCTCGCGCCAGGGCGAACCTGTCACGGTTTGCTGCCTTCGGCCGGACTCCACCCCCTGACACGAGCCACTGGGACGTCATGCAGATTCAAGACCTTCCGTACCCCGACCCGGGCGTGCCGGACGCGCGTTCGGGGCCCCGATTCCTGTGGTGGCTCTTCCGCAATCAGCGGGGCGGTCAGCTCAAGTCGCTGGCCTGGGGACTGCTGCACTTCGCCTCCGTGGCCGCCCTGCCGTTCTGTGTCGGGGTCGCCGTGCAGGCCGTCGTCGACCGCTCCGGCACCGGGCTCGCCCTGGCCGGCGGCCTGCTGGCGCTGGCCTGCGTCGGCAACGCGGTCGGCGACACCTTCCTGCACCGCACCGCGATCACCAACTGGATCACGGCGGCCGCCCGCGTCCAGCAACTGCTCGCCCGCAAGGCCGCCCATCTGGGCTCGGCGCTGACGCGGCGCGTCGCGGCCGGGGAAGTGGTGGCGGTCTCGACCGGCGACGTCGAGAAGATCGGCTGGTTCGTCGAGGCCCTGTCTCGCTTCACCGCGGCTCTGGTCACGATCGTGCTGGTCTGCGTGGGCCTGCTCGTCTACCAGCCGGCGCTCGGCGTGGTCGTCGCCGTCGGACTGCCCGCGCTGGCGCTCGCCGTGCTGCCGTTGCTGCCCCGCGCCACCCGGCGTGCCGACACCCAGCGCGAGAAGGCCGGACGCGCCACCGAACTCGCCTCGGACACCGTCGCCGGCCTGCGCGTGCTGCGCGGCATCGGTGGCGAGGAACTGTTCCTCGACCGCTACCGCAGCGCCTCCCAGGAGGTACGCCACGCGGCTGTGCGCAGCGCCCGGATGTGGGCCCTGATCTCCGCCATCCAGGTCCTGCTGCCGGGACTGCTGCTCATCGCGGTCGTCTGGTACGGCGTGGGGCTGGCGCGCGAGGGCCGGATCACCGTCGGCGAACTGGTCACCGTCTACAGCTCGGTCATGGTCCTCACCTACCCGCTGCGGCACTTCGAGGAGATCGCCATGGCGTACTCCTTCTCCCGGCCTTCCGCCAAGCGGGCCGCGGGAGTGCTGTCGCTGCGACGGCCCACCGACACCGCCGGATCGCGCGCGGCCGACGTCCCCTGCGGCGACCTGTACGACCCGCAGACCGGGCTGCTCGTGCCCGCCGGCCGTCTCACGGCGGTGGTGTGCGGCGATCCGGACGCGGCGGGCCTGCTGGCGGAACGGCTGGGGGGACACCCGTCCCAGGAGGGCACCTCGGTTCTGCTGGGCGGAGTGCCGCTCGACGAACTGCCGTTGGACAGCGCCCGTACGGCCGTCCTCGTCCAGGACAAGGACCCGGTGCTGCTGTCCGGCACGCTGCGCGAGCTGCTCGACGTGCCCGCGTCGGGCGCCGTCCGGCCGGAAGCGGCACTGGCGGCCGCGCAGTGCGACGACGTGCTGGCGGCCCTGGTGCAGGGCTCACTGGACGCCACCGACCCCATGGACGCCCGGATCACCGAGCGCGGCCGGTCCCTGTCCGGCGGTCAGCGCCAGCGGCTCGCGCTCGCCCGGTCGCTGATCACGGACCCGGAGGCGCTCGTCCTGGACGAGCCGACCTCGGCCGTCGACTCGCACACCGAGGCACGGATCGCGCAGGGCGTGCGGGAGTTGCGCGCCGGGCGCACGACCGTGGTGTTCACCTCCTCGCCGCTGCTGCTGGACCGCGCCGACCGGGTCGTGTTCCTGCACGACGGCGAGGCCGTGGCGGTCGGCGCCCACCGCGAACTGGTGCGTACCGAGCCCCGCTACCGGGCGGTGGTCACCCGCGAGACGGACGACGAGGCCGCCCTGAACGGCTCCGTCGCCGTGAACGACGTCCTGCACGAACTGGAAGAGATCGAGGAGAAGGCATGATCGGCGTCGCGCCACCGGCGTACGACCCGGCGGCCCCGACGACGGCGAACACCCTGCCGGTCGGCGCCCCCGAGACCGTCCGCACCTACGTGGCCGAACTGCTGCGCCGGCACCGGCGGGCGTTCCTGCTGCTGGTCGCCGTCAACACCGCTGCCGTGATCGCCTCGATGGCAGGTCCCTGGCTGCTGGGCGGACTGGTGGAGCGGGTGTCCGACGGGGCGCGGGACCTGCGGCTGGAACTCACCGCCGGGCTCTTCGTGGCCGCACTGGCGGTCCAGGCCGTGTTCGTCCGTCAGGTACGGCTGCGCGGCGCGATGCTGGGCGAGCGAATGCTGGCCGACCTGCGCGAGGACTTCCTCGTCCGCTCGGTCGGGCTGCCGCCCGGGGTGCTGGAGCGGGCCGGGACCGGCGACCTGCTGTCGCGCATCACGACGGACATCGACCGCCTCGGCAACGCCATGCGCGAGGCTGTGCCACAGCTGTCGATCGGCGTGGTGTGGGTGTTCCTGCTGATGGGCGGCCTGGTGATCACGGCGCCGCCGCTGGCGCTCGCCGTGCTGCTCGCCCTGCCGCTGCTGATCGTCGGCTGCCGCTGGTACTTCCGGCGGGCGCCCTCCGCCTACCGTTCAGAGTCCGCCGGGTATGCCGCCGTGGCCGCCGCGCTCGCCGAGACCGTGGACGCCGGGCGCACCGTCGAGGCCCACCGCCTGGGCGAGCGCCGCGTCGGGCTGTCCGAGCAGCGGATCCGGGAGTGGACGGCCTGGGAGCGGTACACACTCTGGCTGCGGTCGGTGCTCTTCCCGGTCATCAACACCACCCACGTGACCGTACTCGCCTCCGTCCTGATGATCGGCGGTGTGTTCGCCCTCCACGGGTGGATCGACGTCGGCCAGCTGACCACCGGCGCGCTGATCGCCCAGATGCTGGTCGACCCGGTGGGCATGATCCTGCGCTGGTACGACGAGCTGCAGGTGGCCCAGGTGTCGCTGGCCCGGCTCGTCGGGGTCCGGGACATCGAGCCGGACGCCGGGGATCCGTCGGTGACCCCCGAGGGACGCCACGTGCACGCCGACCGGGTGCACTTCGGCTACCTGGAGGGCGTGGACGTCCTGCGCAAGGTGTCCCTGGAGGTCTCCCCCGGCACCCGGCTGGCCCTGGTCGGCCCCTCGGGCGCGGGCAAGTCCACGCTGGGCCGGCTGCTCGCCGGGATCTACGCGCCCCGGGACGGCCGGATCACCCTGGGCAGCGCCGAGCTGTCCCGGATGCCCGCCGAACGCGTCCGCTCCCATGTGGCCCTGGTCAACCAGGAGCACCACGTCTTCGTGGGCTCCCTGCGCGACAACCTGCGGCTCGCGCGGACCGGTGCCGTCGACGCCGAGCTGTGGGCGGCGCTGGGCGCGGTCGACGCGGACGGCTGGGCCCGTGCGCTGGAGGAGGGCCTGGACACCGAGGTCGGCTCGGGCGGGCTGGCGCTCACCCCGGCCCAGGCCCAGCAGATCGCGCTGGCCCGCCTGGTGCTGGCCGACCCGCACACGCTGGTCCTCGACGAGGCGACGTCCCTGCTCGACCCGCGCGCCGCCCGCAACCTGGAACGGTCCCTGGCCCGCGTCCTGGACGGCCGCACCGTCGTCGCCATCGCCCACCGGCTGCACACGGCCCACGACGCGGACGTCATCGCCGTCGTCGAAAGCGGCCGCATCAGCGAGCTGGGCAGCCATGAGGAGCTGGTCGCGGCGGACGGGGCGTATGCGGCGCTGTGGAGGTCGTGGCACGGCTGAGCACCGCGTCGTGCGAGACGGCCGCCCTCCTCCCAGGGGGGCGGCCGTGTCCTTGGCGTTGCGCGGTCCCGAGCCGGGGTGGAAGGCTGGAATCAGGCACCGGCTCGGGGACCGCCCGGGAAGCAGTGGTTCGGGCGGAGTCTGTGCTCCGTGCGGCGGCGGCCCGGAGCGGGTCCCGTGACAACGGGCTCGTCCCCACCCCCTGGAGGTACCCGTGAACAGCTCCGACGGCTGGGGAGACGACGTCTACCAGCCGGACCAAGACGAGCAGAGGGAGGACACGGGGCTGCTCGACGCCGAGGACACCCTGGAGAACGACGGCGTCGACGATCCCCTGGACCGGGGCTGGTCCCCTCCCGATCGGCCCTGGGCCGTCGAGCACCTCGGTGTGACGGCCGCCGAGCGGCAGCGGGGCGAGACGCTGGACCAGCGGCTGTCCGAAGAGCTGCCGGATGCCGCCGCCCCTGACGGTGACGGCCTCGGGGACTGTGCGGGCACCGACGGGGAACTCCTGGACAACGAGGTCGGCGCCGCGCGCTCCGGCCGGCTCGTGGCACCCGACGAGGGCGCCCACGAGGACGAGGAGGAGGCACTGGTCGCCATGGACGTGGGCATCGACGGTGCCGCGGCGTCGGCCGAGGAGGCCGCCGTGCACATCGTCGACGAGGACACCCTGTCCGGCTGATCGCAAGGCCGTCCCGAGCCGTTCGAGGAGCATCCATGCAGCAGGACAAGCACCCCGACTACCACTCCGTCGTCTTCCGTGACCGCGCCGCCGGGTACGCGTTCCTCACCCGGTCCACCGCGACCAGCGACCAGACCATCGAATGGGACGACGGCGAGACCTACCCGGTCGTGGACGTGGAGATCTCCTCCGAGAGCCACCCCTTCTACACGGGCAAGGCCCGCACGGTGGACTCGGAGGGGCGGGTCGCCGCGTTCGAGCGGCGCTACGGCGGCGGCTGAGGCCTGCGGGGCGGAGCTCCTGGGGCGGCGGAGCTCTTGGGGGCGGCGGAGCTCCGCGGGGGTCAGATGAAGTTGAGCGCCGCCGCGCAGCCCACCCCGCCGAGCAGCATGAACACCGGCATCAGCACCTTGAGCTCGACCCAGCTGCCCGCCCGGAACCGCATGGCCTTGGGCGGCCCGATCGGGTACCAGCGCTTGCGCCCGACCGGGATGGGCCACAGGATCGGGCAGCCGGACACGGTCAGCGCGTCCCCGATGTCGTGCACGATCGCGCCCAGCACCACCGGCAGCCCCAGCCACAGGTACTCCTGCCCCGGCGCCGTGAACAGCCAGTCCGCGCCGTTGCCCGGCTTGTCCAGGACCCCCGCGAGGATCCAGGCGGTGGTCGCGGCCAGCAACCACACCAGGACATCGCTGCTGGAGCCGCGTGCCGCCCGCCACAGCAGGCCCTCGATGGCCAGGACCAGGTGGACGAAGAGGACCGCGAGCACGCCCCAGCGGTCACTGGTGATCGCCACGGCCGAGGTGCCCGCACCGATCAGGACCGCCCACAGCCAGGTGTGCGTCAGCGTGCGGTGCCCGCCGGAGCGGCGCGGGTCTCCCTGCTTCTTGGTGGCCTTGTAGATGGCGTACGAGAGCTTGTCGACGATCTCGCACAGCCAGCGCGACAGCGGTCCGAAGGACCGGGAGATGGTGGCCGCCTTGTGGTCGAGATCCGGGGCGAGTGCGGCTCCGGCGCAGATCAGGGCGCCGACGAGGAGGACCGGCCAGGGCATCGGGTGCCCGGCCGCCGCGGCGGCCGCGCCGACGCCCAGCCAGGCGGCGGCTCCCGACAATGAGTGTGCTGGTCCCATCATGGCGCTGCTGGCCCCATTCCTCGTGTGCCGCCGTCCAGTTGACCGGGCGCGCTGACGTCCCGTCGGCGCCCCAGCGTAGCGTTCGTGATCTTCGGGCCCGCAGCCGATTCCCGCATCGGGCATCGGGCCAGGCAAGATGGGGGCGTGACCCTCATCGATCAGCTGCCGCGGACCCCCGACCCCGATGCCTTGTACGAAGCCTTCGAGTCGTGGGCCGGCGAGCGGGGTCTCACGCTCTACCCCCACCAGGAGGAGGCGCTGATCGAGGTGGTCTCCGGCGCGAACGTGATCGTGTCGACGCCGACCGGCTCCGGAAAGAGCATGATCGCGGCGGGCGCGCACTTCGCCGCATTGGCCCGGGACGAGGTCACCTTCTACACCGCCCCGATCAAGGCGCTGGTGTCGGAGAAGTTCTTCGAGCTGTGCAAGATCTTCGGCACCGAGAACGTCGGCATGCTCACCGGTGACGCGTCCGTCAACGCCGACGCCCCGGTCATCTGCTGCACCGCCGAGGTGCTCGCGTCGATCGCGCTGCGCGACGGCAGGCACGCGGACGTCGGCCAGGTCGTGATGGACGAGTTCCACTTCTACGCCGAGGGCGACCGCGGCTGGGCGTGGCAGATCCCCATCCTGGAACTGCCGCAGGCGCAGTTCGTGCTGATGTCGGCGACGCTCGGCGACGTCTCCTTCTTCGAGAAGGACCTCACCCGCCGCACGGGCCGCCCGACCGCGGTGGTCCGCTCGGCGACCCGCCCGGTGCCGCTGTCCTACGAGTACCGGTACACCCCGCTCACCGAGACGCTCACCGATCTGCTCTCCGCCAGGCAGGCGCCCGTCTACATCGTGCACTTCACGCAGGCGCAGGCCGTGGAGCGGGCGCAGGCGCTGATGAGCATCAACATGTGCTCGAAGGAGGAGAAGGAGCAGATCGCCGATCTGATCGGCAACTTCCGCTTCACCACCAAGTTCGGCCGCAACCTCTCCCGTTACGTCCGGCACGGCATCGGCGTGCACCACGCCGGCATGCTGCCCAAGTACCGCCGCCTGGTGGAGAAGCTCGCGCAGGCCGGTCTGCTGAAGGTCATCTGCGGCACGGACACGCTCGGCGTCGGTGTCAACGTCCCCATCCGCACCGTGCTGTTCACGGCCCTCACCAAGTACGACGGCACCCGTGTACGCACCCTGCGGGCCCGGGAGTTCCACCAGATCGCCGGCCGGGCCGGGCGGGCCGGCTACGACACGGAGGGCTTCGTCGTCGCGCAGGCTCCCGAGCACGTCGTCGAGAACGAGAAGGCCCTCGCCAAGGCGGGCGACGACCCGAAGAAGCGCCGCAAGGTCGTCCGCAAGAAGGCCCCGGAGGGCTTCGTCGCGTGGTCGGAGCAGACCTTCGAGAAGCTCATCGGCTCCGAACCGGAGCCGCTGACCTCCCGGTTCCGGGTCACGCACACCATGCTGCTGTCGGTGATCGCCCGCCCCGGCAACGCCTTCGAGGCGATGCGCCGCATGCTGGAGGACAACCACGAGCCGCGCAAGCAGCAGTTGCGGCACATCCGCCGGGCCATCGCGATCTACCGTTCGCTGCTGGACGGCGGCATCGTCGAGAAGCTCGACCAGCCGGACGCCGAGGGGCGCGTCGTCCGTCTCACGGTCGACCTCCAGCAGGACTTCGCCCTCAACCAGCCGCTGTCCACGTTCGCGCTCGCCGCGTTCGAACTGCTCGACCCCGAGTCGCCGTCGTACGCCCTCGACATGGTGTCCGTGGTGGAGTCGACGCTGGACGACCCGCGGCAGATCCTCGCCGCCCAGCAGAACAAGGCGCGCGGCGAGGCCGTGGCCCAGATGAAGGCGGACGGGGTCGAGTACGAGGAGCGCATGGAGCGACTCCAGGACATCACCTACCCCAAGCCCCTGGAGGAGCTGCTCTTCCACGCGTACAACACGTACCGCAAGAGCCACCCCTGGGTCGGCGACCATCCGCTGTCGCCGAAGTCCGTCATCCGTGACATGTACGAACGGGCCATGTCCTTCACGGAGTTGGTGTCCCACTACGAGCTGGCCCGCACCGAGGGCATCGTGCTGCGCTACCTGGCCAGCGCCTTCAAGGCCCTCGACCACACCGTCCCCGACGACCTCAAGTCCGAGGACCTTCAGGACCTGATCGCCTGGCTGGGCGAGATGGTGCGCCAGGTCGACTCCAGCCTGCTGGACGAGTGGGAGCAGCTGGCCAACCCTGCGGAGATGACCGCCGAGGAGGCCCAGGAGAAGGCCGACGAGGTCAAGCCGGTCACCGCCAACGCGCGCGCCTTCCGTGTCCTGGTCCGCAACGCCATGTTCCGCCGGGTGGAACTGGCCGCCCTCGACCAGGTCGGAGAGCTGGGCGAGATGGACGGGGAGTCCGGCTGGGACGCCGACGCGTGGGGCGAGGCGATGGACAAGTACTGGGACGAGTACGAGGATCTCGGCACCGGACCCGACGCCCGCGGCCCGAAGCTGCTGCTCATCGAGGAGGAGCCGGAGAACGCCCTGTGGCGGGTCCGGCAGATCTTCCACGACCCGAACGGCGACCACGACTGGGGCATCAGCGCGGAGGTCGACCTCACGGCCTCGGACGCGGAGGGCCGCGCGGTCGTCCGCGTGACCGACGTCGGCCAGCTGTGACGGGCCGGGCAGCAGCGAGCACAGGAGAATCCCACCCATGACGACGAACCCGGCCGAGAAGCTCGTCGACCTCCTCGACCTGGAGCAGATCGAGGTCAACATCTTCCGCGGCCGCAGCCCGCAGGAGTCCCTGCAGCGGGTCTTCGGCGGGCAGGTGGCGGGGCAGGCGCTGGTCGCCGCCGGCCGCACCACGGAGGGCGACCGCCCGGTGCACTCGCTGCACGCGTACTTCCTGCGCCCGGGCCGGCCGGGCGTGCCGATCGTCTACCAGGTCGAGCATGTGCGCGACGGGCGGTCGTTCACCACCCGCCGGGTCACGGCCGTGCAGCAGGGCCGCACGATCTTCAACCTCACCGCCTCCTTCCACAAGCCGGAGGAGGGCAGCTTCGAGCACCAGCTGCCGCCGGCCCGCGCGGTCCCGGACCCGGAGTCCCTGCCCACCGTCACCGACGAGATCCGGGAGCACCTGGGCTCGCTGCCCGAGCAGCTGGAGCGGATGGCCCGGCGCCAGCCCTTCGACATCCGCTACGTGGACCGGCTGCGCTGGACCGCCGAGGAGGTCGAGGACGCCGAGCCGCGCAGCGCCGTGTGGATGCGCGCGGTCGGGCCGCTCGGCGACGACCCGCTCGTGCACACCTGCGCCCTCACCTACGCCAGCGACATGACCCTCCTGGACGCCGTCCGCATCCCGGTCGAGCCGCTGTGGGGCCCGCGTGGCTTCGACCTGGCGTCGCTGGACCATGCGATGTGGTTCCACCGTCCGTTCCGCGCGGACGACTGGCTCCTCTACGACCAGGAGTCGCCGATCGCGGTCGGGGGCCGCGGTCTGGCCCGGGGGCGGATCTACGACCGTGAGGGCCGGCTGGTCGTGTCCGTGGTGCAGGAGGGGCTCTTCCGGAAGCTGGGCTGACCCGGCCCTTCGCGGACCGGGACCCCGCGTGCGCCGGTCCGATCGCGCGCCCGACCGGTTCCGGCGACCATGGCAGGAGCAGGCACCGCCGACGTCACACGCCCGCCGATCCGGGAGGTGGCCACGCTGCACACCGTGCTCCCCGTCGTGTTCGCGATCTGCGCCGCCTTCAGCAACGCCGTCGCGACCGTGCTGCAACGCAAGGCCGCGCTCACCGTGCCCGCCTCCCAAGGGTTGCGGGCCGGGCTGATCGCCGACCTGCTGCGCCGGCCGGTGTGGCTGGCCGGGATCCTGGCGGTGATCGGCGCCGCCGTCTGCCAGGCGCTGGCGCTGGCCACCGGCCCGCTGACGATCGTGCAGCCGCTGTTCGTGCTGGAACTGCCGCTCACCCTCATCGTCGCGTCGCTGCTGATGCACCGGCATCTGCCGGGCACGGGCTGGCTGGCCGTGACGGTGGTGGTGGCCGGTCTGGCGGTCGCGCTCGCCGCCGCCTCCCCCGCCGGCAACCGCACCCATGTGGCGCTGGACCGCTGGATTCCCGCGCTCGCTGTGTGCGCGGGGGCGGTCGTCGCCCTCGCCGTAACGGCCCTCCGGCGGCCACAGGGCCGGGCCCGGGCGGCCTGCCTGGGCGCCGCGACGGCGATCAGCTACGCGGTGACCGCGGCGCTGATGAAGGCCGCCATGCACATCCTCGACGAGCAGGGCCTCGTGGGCTTCCTCACCGCCTGGCAGACCTACGCCTTCGCCGCCACGGGCGTGTGCGCGCTGTTCCTGCTGGAGAACGCCATGCAGGCCGGTCCGCTGGTCGCCTCGCAGCCCGCCCTCACCCTCGGCGACGCCCTGGTGAGCCTCACGTTGGGCATCACCCTGTACGAGGAGACCATCCGCTCCGGGTGGTGGCTGCTGCCGCAGTTGTTCGGCGTCGCGCTGATCGCCGCGGGGGTGTTCGCGCTGGCGCGGATTCCGTTCACGCAGTCGCTGGTGGCTCCGGACGAGGAGCGCGAGACCGCGGCGGCACCCTGAGCGCAGAAGGTCCATGAGGGGACGCCTCAGCGAGCGGGTGGCGATCGTCACCGGCGGGGCCGGAGGCATCGGAAGCACGGTGGCTCGTGCTCTCTCGGGCGAGGGTGCCTCTGTCGTGGACGGCGGCATCCTGGCCGGGGCGGACAGCGGCATCCTGGCCGAGGCGGACGGCGGCATCCTGGCCGGGTCAGACGGCGGCATCCTGGCCGAGGCGTCGGCCGTCCTGACGCCGGATGTCTGAGCCGCCGGGCAGCTTCTCCGGGCCGCCGTCGCTGCGACGAGGGCCACGGCTGCTGCCCTTGTCCGGCCGCCCACGCTGTTTCGCTCTGCACTGCTCGGCGCTGCTTTGCCCAGGTCATCCGTCAGGCTGGCACTGCGGGCACCACACCGTGCCCCGCCCGCCCATCCGCGACCTGCGCAGCCCGGTGCCGCACCTCGGGCACCGCGGGTCCCGGTCGTCCCGGTGGCCGGTGAGCCAGGAGCCACGCGGCGGCACGCAGCCGGCGCTGACGGACGAGCGCACGGTGCGGCGCATGGCGTCGTACAGCCGGCGGCGGTCCTCCCGGCTCAGGTCGCGCGCCCCGCGATCGGGACGCAGCCGGGCCCGCCACAGGATCTCGTCGGCGAGCAGATTGCCGAGGCCGGCGAGAACGGACTGGTTAGTCAGGGCTGTCTTGAGATGCCCGCGGCGCGACGACAGCACCTCCTCGAACTGCGCACGGTCCACCTCCAGTGCGTCGGGCCCCTGCCGCCGCAGCAGCGCCTCGACGTCGGACTCGTCGTGCGCCAACCAGAGTCCCCGCAGTTTGCGCTGGTCACGGAAGCGCAGCTGGCGGCCGCCGCCCAAAGTGAACAGGACGCGGTCATGCGCTTCGACCGGGTCCTCGGCACGCCCGCAGACCAGACGCCCGGTCATGCCGAAGTGCAGGGCGAGAGTGGGGCCGCCGGTGCGGGCGAGCAGCCACTTGCCGTGCCGCTCCGGCGTCCCGAACCGACGCCCCTCCAGCGCGTCCCGCAGCCGCCGGGTGTCGACGCCGTGCAGGACGCCTTCGTCCCACACGTCGACGCGCCGGATGACGCGTCCCTTCGCGCAGGACTCGAGAACCTGCCGGAAGCCCTCGACGTCGGGGAGTTCGGGCACGACCGGTGGGTCAGGTTTCCTGGAGGACGGACAGCACGTTCCCCGCGGGGTCGGTGAACCAGGCGATCAGCGGACCGCCGCCGCGGAAGATGCCCTTGTCGTCCGTCTTGAGGTGGTCGTAGCGCTCGAAGCGCACCCCTCTCCTCGCCAGCTCGTCGACCGCGGCCTCGATGTCGTCGACCGGGAAGTTGAGGACGGTGAACGTCGCCGGGGTGTGGTCGGGCTTGAGGTAGACCAGGGTGTCCCGGTCACCCGCGATGTGCAGGAACAGCAGCCCGTTCTTCTCCGACACCCGGAGCCCCAGCGTGTCGGCGTAGAACGCCCTCGCCGCGTCGATGTCGTCCACCGAGAAACCGCTGAACGCCTTCGTCGTACCGAACATGATCGCCTCCCGAAACCAGTCTCCTCAGGGTCGGACCCGGGCGCATCCGGAAACTCATCGGTCGGCGGACCGGTCAGCGGGGCCGCGGTACCGCGAGGTCATCCGGCCGGCCGTCGGCGCCTGCGGCGGAGCCGGCTCAGCAGGCCGTGGGGAGGGGTGGGGTCGGTGGGCTCGGGCCGGCGCTCTGCCGCCGGAGCCGGGCGTGGCGCGAGCGGATCTGGTCCGGTCGGTGGCGCCGGGAGTGGCACGAGCGGATTCGGTGCAGCCGGTGGTGCCGGCAGCGGCATGAGCGAAGAGGGGCCTGCCGGGGGCTCCGGGAGTGACACGAGTGAAGAGCGGCCTGCCGGGGGCTCCGGGAGTGACACGACCGAAGAGGGGCCTGCCGGTGGTGCCGGGGAAAGTGTGGCCGCCACGGGGTGGTGCCGTCGGGCCGTTTCCATCGTGTGCGCCAGGTCCGCGCGGAACCAGGCCACTTCGTCCGGCTCGCTCGCCGTCATCAGCGTCTCGGCCAGCTCGGCGGTGGGGGAACCGGGGGTGCCGTGGGCCGGGAGCCGGGGGTGGCAGCGGGCCAGGTGGATGCGCTCGCCGGGGTCCCGCACGACGTCCGCCACATCGGCCGGGTCCAAGAGGCAGGCGACCGCTCCCGCTCGCGCCCAGGGATCGTCCCCCGCCTGGCGTGTCAGGAATCCGAGGTGCCGCCCCCGCCAGTTGCGGGGCCGCCGGTCCATTCCGGCCTTCAATTTCTCCCGGATCTCGGTGGGCGTGCGGCGGGCGGTCAGCAGCTGGGCATGGCTCCCCTCGGCCGCGAACTGCCGTAGCTCCTCGGCCAGATACAGCCAGACGACCGTCCGGTAGCGGTTCAGGTAGAACGTGACCGGGATCAGCAGGCCGTAGCGCGCGAGGCTCGTGAACCTGGTGGGCGTCACGCCCATGAGCTCGGCGCCCGCTGTGGTGCCGACGGTCGCGACGCGTCCGCGCAGGGCGTCCGGGAAGCCGTCCCCGGAGCGCAGGCGGTCGATCTCGGCCGAGGCCACGCGCGGGCCCCCGCCTCCTTCGTCGGGCACGGTCCGGATGAGCCCCAGGTTCACCGCAAGGTCGAACTCGCCTCGCTTGAGGCCCAGTTCTCGGGCGGCCCGGCTCGGGGCGCAGGTAGGGCGGTCGGACGTCGTGCCGGTGCGTGACATGGTCGGTCTCCCCCGTGGAGTCGGCGGCTCACGCCCTGTGCGGTCGCCGTGCAAAAACCGTAGCCGCTGCGGCGGATCTCGTGGCGAGCCTGTGGATAACTCCACGGAGGATGACGAACGTGCAGGTCAGAGGTCTGTGATCGGTTTTGGATCAGGCTGGCGCGCATCCACGTCGAGGTGCTCCCCGACCCGGTTGACCAGCAATGTCATTTCGTAGGCGATCTGGCCTATGTCGGCCTCCGCGCCGCTGAGGACGCACAGACAGCTGCCCGTTCCGGCCGCGGTGACGAAGAGCACCGCGTCGTCGAACTCGATCATCGTCTGGCGTACGCTGCCCGCGCCGAAATGCCGTCCGGAGCCCTTGGCCAGGCTGTGCAGCCCGGACGACACGGCCGCGAGGTGCTCCGCGTCCTCGCGGCGCAATCCGGTGCTCGCGCCGGTCACCAGGCCGTCGTTGGACAGCACCAGCGCGTGCCGCACCTCGTGGACACGCTCGGTCAGGTCGTCCAGCAGCCAGTCGAGTCCCTGGTTCTGCACCATCTTCCGTTCTCCCCGTTTTCTCCCCGTGCGATTCCCCTCCTGGCCGGAGGATCTCCATCTCAGCCTTCCCCACGACCGCGGCCGGGGCAAGGAGGATGGGAGCCATGGCAGAGAAGATGACCGACGCGCAATGGCGGGAGTTCGTCTCCCACGGCACCCGCACCGCAAAGCTCTCCACGGTCCGGGCCGACGGCAGCCCGCACGTGGCTCCGATCTGGTTCCTGCTGGACGGGGACGAGGTGGTGTTCAACACCGGCAAGGAGACCGTGAAGGGGAGCAACATCGTCCGGGACGGCCGGATCGCCCTGTGCGTGGACGACGACCGGCCGCCGTACTCCTTCGTGGTGCTGCAGGGGCGCGCACGTGTCTCGGAAGACCTGGACGAGGTGCGGCACTGGGCCACCCGGATCGGCGCCCGGTACATGGGCGAAGAGCGCGCGGAAGAGTTCGGCGCGCGCAACGGCGTCCCCGGCGAACTCCTCGTCCGTGTCACGGTCAACAGGGTGCTGGCGGAGCGGGACATCGCGAACTGATAGCGGGGAAGGCCCTGTCGGGCTCCGGCCAAACCCCCGTCCCCGGTCAGCCGACCGAGTCGAGCAGCCGGGCGGTGTGCATCCGCCCGGCGTACTCGACGAGCCGGATCAGCACCTCCTTTCCCGAATCGCGGTCGCGGGCGTCGCACAGCACCACGGGCGTGCCGCTGTCGAGGTCGAGGGCGCGCGAGACGTCCGGGGCGCCATGCCGCCGGGCGCCCGCGAAGCAGTTGACGGCCACGACGAACGGGATGCGCCGGTGCTCGAAGTAGTCGACCGCGGGGAAGCAGTCCTCCAGGCGGCGGGTGTCCGCGAGGACCACCGCGCCGAGCGCTCCCTGCGACAACTCGTCCCACAGGAACCAGAACCGGTCCTGACCCGGCGTGCCGAACAGGTACAGGGAGAGGCCGGAGCGGATGGTGATGCGTCCGAAGTCCATGGCGACGGTCGTGGTGGTCTTGTGGTCCACGCCGTCGGTGTCGTCGACCGACTGGCCCGCTTCGCTGAGGAGTTCCTCGGTGCGCAGTGGCCGGATCTCGCTGACGGCGCCCACCAGCGTGGTCTTGCCCACGCCGAATCCGCCCGCGACAAGGATCTTCAGCGCCAGTGCGGCGGTGTCGCCGCCCGGGGCTTCGGAGTGCTCGGAGACCATTGATCACTTCTCTCGGGAGTGCCGGGTGTCGGGCAGGCGTGGGTGGTGTGGTGGTGGGTCTGGTGGGTGGTATGGGTGTCGTGGGCGGTGTGGGGCTGGGTGCCGGCAGGCGGGTGTGCAGCCGCTGTGGTGCGTTGCGGCTACAGCGCTCTCAGGCCCTCGATCACCTCGCGCAGGATGCGTTCGTCGGGCAGTTGCGCCGGTGGTACGGGGCGGCTGACGGTGACGCAGCCGAGTTCCAGGAGGTCGCCGAGGAGGACCCTGACCACGCCCACGGGCAGGTCCGCACCTGCGGCGAGTTCGGCGACCGACTGGGTCTCCGGGCGGCACAGGTCGAGGAGGTTGCGGTGTTCCGGGCCGAGCGGGGCGTCGTCCACGCCCGGTGCGCCCGGGTCCAGCGTGACCAGGGCGATCAGGTCGAACCGTACGCCGGTGGGGCCGGGCCGGGTGCGTCCGCCCGTCATGGCGTAGGGGCGGACGAGCGGGCCCGCCTCGTTGTCGTACCACTGGCTGCCCTGCTCGTGCTGGGCGTCCGTCATGTCCTCGGTCATCTGCGCGGACCGTTCTCCCGGTTCATCGGGCTGCGGGTGGCTGCGCGGCCACCCGGGGTGCCGTGCCGAGGTGTTCGCCCACGCGTTTGACCAGGCGGGCCATCTCGTAGGCCACGAGGCCGATGTCGGCGGTGACGGCGGTGAGGAGGGCGAGGCAGGAGCCGTCGCCCGCGGCGGCCACGAACAGGAAGGCCTCGTCCATCTCCACCATGGTCTGGCGCACCCCTCCGGCGCCGAAGTGCCGGCCCGCGCCCTTGGCGAGGCTGTTGAAGCCCGAGGCGACCGCGGCGAGGTGCTCGGCGTCCTCACGGCGCAGTCCGGTCGACGCGCCCACGGCGAGGCCGTCGTTGGACAGCACCACGGCGTGCCGGATGTCGCTCACGCGGAGCACCAGATCGTCCAGCAGCCAGTCGAGTTCTCCGGAGCGCCGGGCGGACTGGGTGCTCGGGTCCTGAATCATGCGGGGTCTCCTTCGCTGCTGTCGCTGCCGGTCGCGGGGCCGGGAGTGGTGCCGCGGCCGGGGCGCCGGCCGCCGCCGCGCGCCCAGCCGTCGCGGTAGGCGGCCATGCGGTTCCGGACGAGTTCGGGGGTGCGCTCGTCGTCCCGGGGGGCGGGCGCCGACGGCTGCTCCTCGGGGCGCCTTTCACGCAGTTGGGGAGCGAGGCTTGCCTGCCGCACGCGGCGCGGAAGGTCGTCGGAGTCTTCGGGCTGCTGCGGTGGGCGGTGCAGTCGCAAGGTGGCGACTCCTGGGGGTGGGGTCTGGCTCGGGGTCTCCAAGTGGCGCGGACTGTCCACGTGACGCGAGGTCTCCGCATGGCGCGAGGCCTCCGTCTGACGCGAGGCCTCCGAGTGACGCGAGCTCTCGGGCTCCGCGGTGGCCGGCACGGGCGCCACGAGGGCGCGTCGGTCGGCCTGGGCCGGGACCGCGTCCTGGAGGAAGATGTCGTCGGGCACGCGCGCGTAGGCGCGTTCCTCCGGCTGCCGCGCGGGTTCCGCCACCTCCGGGGATCGTTCGGCCGCCCCGGTGTGGAGCAGGGCGGTGGGCAGCAGGACGACCGCGGTGGTGCCGCCGTACGGGGAGGTCCGCAGGTGGACCTTGACGTCGTGCCGGGCGGCGAGCCTGCTGACCACGAAGAGGCCGAGCCTGTCGCTGTCGAACAGGTCGAGCGCCTCGGACTGGGCGATGCGGCGGTTGGCCTCGGCGAGGGTCTCCTTTCCCATGCCGAGGCCGCGGTCCTCGACCTCGACGGCGTAGCCGTTGCCGACGGGTTCGCCGGTGACGCGCACCCGCGTGTGGGGCGGGGAGAACTGGGCGGCGTTCTCGATGATCTCGGCCAGCAGGTGCGTGAGGTCGGCTACGGCCGCGCCGACGACGGCCGCCTCGGGGAGTTGCCGTACCTCCACGCGCGCGTAGTCCTCCACTTCGGAGACGGCCGCGCGGACCACGTTCGTCAGGGAGACCGGCATGCGCCAGGCACGGCCGGGGGCGGCCCCGGAGAGGATGATCAGGCTCTCGGCGTGGCGCCGCATGCGGGTGGTGAGGTGGTCGAGACGGAAGAGGTCGCTCAGCTCGTTCGGGTCGTCGGAGCGGCGTTCCATGCTGTCGAGGAGGGCCAGCTGCCGGTGGACGAGGATCTGGCTGCGGCGGGCGAGGTTGACGAAGACGCCGGAGATGCCGCTGGCGAGTTCGGCGCGTTCCACGGCGGCCCGCAGCGCGGCGCGGTGCACGGTGGTGAGGGCCTCGGCGACCTGCCCGGTCTCGTCCTCGGCGGGCGCTTCCGGTGGGGCCTCGGCACGGATGTCGATCTCTTCGCCCGCCCGTAGTCTCCGCATGGCGTCGGGGAGTTTGCGGCGGGCGATCTCCAGGGCGCTGTTGCGCAGGCTGACCAGTTCCACCACGAGGCCGCGTCCGATGCGGACGGAGATGACGAGCGAGGCGGCCACAGCGGCGAGGCCGAGCAGGACGGCGGCGCCGGCCGGGGTGAGCAGTCCCCGGGTGAACGGGTCGGCCCGCTCGGCGACTCCGCGTGCCGCGTCGTCCTCGATGGTGCGCATGCCGTTCTGCACGCGCTCGTAGGGCGTGTTCCAGGTGCTCTCGGGTGCCGCCTCGACCGCCTTCGCGCCCGGCCCGCGGGCCAGCACCCCGTCCTCGACCTCGCCGAGGCCCGTGTAGGCGCCGCCGGCGGCGAGGGCGTCCCATGCGAAGCGTTCGGTGCCGCTCAGGTCCGCGACGGCCGACTCGGTGAGCGTGCGGCGCAGATCGACGGCGCCGGTGAAGTGCCGGAGCCGCTCCCCGGTCAGGGTGCCGTCCAGGCGGGCGCTCGCCAGCACCGCGTCCTCCTGGGCCAGCGCCTCGCCCGCGCGGGCGAATTCGAGCAGGACGCGCGCGTCGGAGCCGAGGTCGGCGTCCCGGATGCCGGTGAGTGCCCCTCCGACCTCGAACGCGGCCGAGATGGTCCCGGTGTAGCGGTCGTACGTCTCGGCCCAGCCCGCGTGCCCGTCCTGCACGGCCGTGCGTACCGGCCGCAGTTGCTCGGCATCGGAGACGAACGCCTTCAGCCGCTGGGCGACTCCGGCGGGCAGCTCCCCGCTGTCGGCGACGGTGGTGCCGTTGCCGAGTCGTAGCTTCGCGACGGCCCGGTCGGTGCGCCGGGCGAGTTCGTCCAGTTCGCCGGCGCGGACGGCGGACGGGTCGGTGGCGTGGCGTACGGCGGCCGCCCGTTCGGCCTGGAGGGCGGCCACAGCCGCGGAGACGGGGGCGCGGACCGTGGCGTCGACGCGCTGGACCTGGCGGAGCCGGGAGACGTCCTGGGCGGTGGTGACCGTGGCATAGGCCCACAGGGCCAGGAGGGAGACGACCGGCACCATCAGCAGGCAGATGATCTTGGCGCGCACGGTGCGGGGGCGTATGTGCCAGCGCTCCGCGGGCGAGGGCGCCACCTCCGGCGCGGCGTCCGAAGGCGTGTCGGGGCCTTCGTCGGCCGGTGGTCCGGCGTGCGCGCGGCGGCCTCGCACGGGGGAGGGCGGCGCGTCGGCGCCGGCTGTGGGGGTCCTACGGGGTGTTCGCATGGACTCCTCGCTCGGGAGTGGTTCGGGGCGTACGGGCCGGGGCCCTGGCCGGAGCGGCCCTCGTGGCTCATCGGCCCTCCGAGACGCGGCCGACGTCTGCCCGCTAGGGGACGACGCTCTGGACCGGCCGCTGGGCCGAGGCGGACGCCGCACGCTCCCCCGCCGTCGGCGAGAGGGCGACGAAGGCCGAGGTCAGGAAGAGATAGGAGCCGAGGCCGACGGCGAGGGGGAAGATGAACTGCATCGCCGTCGCCCCCGGCAGGGCCGCCCCGGAGGGCGTCACGCGCACGCCCACCGCGAACATGCCGGTGTAGTGCATGCTGCTGACGGCCGCGCCCATGATCAGGGAGGCGATGGTGACCGCCACGGGCGACTTGATGTTGAGGGCCGCCCACAGGGCCGCCGTCGCGGCGACGACGGCGATCAGGACGGAGAGTCCGACGAGCAGCGGATCGTAGGTCACGTCGCCGTGCAGCCGGACGGCCGCCATGCCCAGGTAGTGCATGCTCGCGACGCCGAGGCCGGTGGTGAGTCCGCCGACGAGCAGGGCCCGGCCGCGGTCCTTGCCGTAGCCGACGGCGAAGACGCCGGCGCAGACGACGACCATGGCGACGAGGAGACTCAGGAGGGTGAGCGGCACGTCGTAGCGGATGTCGGTGCCGGTGACGCCGAAACCGAGCATGGCCACGAAGTGCATGGTCCAGATGCCGGTGCCGATCGCCGAGGCCGCGGTGACGAGCCAGTTGCGGCGCGAGCGCCCGGTGGTGGCGAGCGCGCGGACGGTGCAGCGCAGACCGAGCGCGGCGCCTATGCAGGCCATCACGTACGACAGTGCGGGGGTCAGCCACCCCAGGGCTGCGTGGTCCAGGTGTCCCATGGCCCCGGGACGCTAGACCCGGCAGGGGCGCGCGAAGGGGGCGCAGTTCGAAAGGTGTTGGAATATGACCCAAGGATGTACCGGAGCGATCGGGTCACGCTCGAACATGTGCGCCGAGACGTCATCCGTGCCTGCGCAGCGTCATCCGTGGCGGTGAGGCGTCATCCGTACCGGTGAGGAATCATGCGGTACATGAGCGACGAGCAGACGCGTGTTCAGGAGTTCTTCACAGCCCGCGCCGCCGACTGGGACAGCCGGTTCCCGGACGACGGTCCTGCCTATGCGGCCGCGGTCGCCGAACTCGGGCTGCGGACGGGCGACCGGGTGCTCGACGCGGGGTGCGGCACCGGACGCGCCCTGCCGCCGCTGCGAGCCGCCGTGGGGGCCTCGGGGGTGGTCCTCGGGGCCGATCTGACCCCGGCCATGCTGCGGGAGGCCGTGCGGGCCGGACGGGACCGTGACGGGCTGTTGCTCCTCGCGGACGTCGCCGCGCTGCCCCTGCGCTCGCGGTCGCTGGACGCCGTGTTCGGGGCGGGCCTCATCTCGCACCTCGGGAACCCGGCCGAGAACCTGCGGGAGCTCGCGCGTGTGGTGCGCCCCGGCGGGGTGCTGGCGCTGTTCCACCCGATCGGCAGGGCGGCTCTCGCGGCTCGCCATGGTCGCCCGCTCACCCCGGAGGACCTGCGCGCCGAGCCCAACCTCCGCCCGCTGCTGGCCGGTTCCGGGTGGCGCCTGACGTCGTACGTCGACGAGGACTCCCGTTTCCTCGCGCTCGCCGTGCGCGAGGACTGAGCCGCCGCCTCACCCGGCCTCGGCGCCCGGCGCCCCGTGCCGCACGGGGCAGCCCCGCAGGCCCGGCACCGGGCGGGTGCCCAGGTCGGCGATCCGGTAGCCGTACGGGTAGCCCTTGATCTCCCGGTTCTGGCGGGCGAAGTGCGGGGCGCGCCGGGGCGGCAGAAGACGGACGGCACGGCCCCGGAGCCGGACTGCGCGACGCACCCACGCGCGCGTGGCGGCACTCGGCGGGGTGTAGCGGAAGGCGCGCAGCAGCGAGTCGTCGAGCAGCGCGAGGGTCGCGGTGCGCAGCAGGGGCGCGAGCGGGCCGGGGTACCAGGAGGCCATCAGGTCCAGTGTGGCGTCCGAGACGCGCCGGGCGTCCTCGTCCCAGGCGAAGTGGGCGGCCTCGTAGGAGTCGAGGCAGGTCTCGAACTCCTCGTAGGTCTTGGGGATGTCCTTGATGCCCATGTGCCGGCCCAGGGTGCGGTAGTGGACGACACTGGCGACGGTCTCGTGGCGTGACATCCTGCGCCAGCCGTAGGCGTCGATCCACCGTTTCGGCATCACGACGAACGTGCAGAGCACGTAGCGCATGTCGTCGTCGCTGATGTCGTAGCTGCGGTGCATCTGGTTGATACGGCGGATCGCGGTCCGGCCCGGGTCGCTGCCGAAGCCGTGCTCGACGATGGCGTCCAGGAGCAGCGAGGTGTCGTCGTAGCGCTTCTGCGCCCGGTCCGTGAGCTCCGCGGTGCGCGCGAGCAGCCGGCCGATGCCGGGGACGGCGTACGTGCGGTACAGGGCCAGCTCCAAGGCGCGAGTGAAGTCCCATGGGAACTCGTACGCCACGCTGAGCCGGTAGATCTCTGTAGCCTCCTCGTACGGGTCCATTCGCCGGATCCGTTCGAGCCGCTCATAGCGCTGCACGTGTCGTACCCCTTCTGCCGCAGGTTCTCCAACTTTACGTTGGTGAGCGGGAGATGGATGATCAGGCACGGCAGGAGCACACGGGGAAGGTGGTCAGCATGTGGGGCAGGTTCCGCAAAGCCGGGGGAAGGGTCGCCGATGTCTTGCGCACGGAACCGAAGGCCGAAGGGGACAAGCGTCCGCACAACCTCTTCGAGGCCGCGGCGACGTACGTGACGGCCGGCGCGGCGGACGACCAGGAGCGGGCCGACGAGGCGGCCGGCTGGGTGTCGCCGGAGGCGCTGTCGTTCGGCGTGAACGAGCTGGCCTGCCGGGCCGTGATCGCGCTGGCCCGGGAGCGCGGCGAGTCGCCGGAGACCGTGGCGCGCGAGCTGCTGGGGCTGCCGGCGGCATGATGCGCGCGGGCCGGACGGCCGATTCGCCCCGTCCGCCGGAAAACTGCAGCTCGGCGTGCGCATGCGAGGCCGTGACAAGGGGCTTGTGGGCGCACTAGGGTGCGCGCCGGTGGACGAACCGATGGGGAGGCTGGGATGGCCGGGACGGACGAGGAAGCCGTCGCCGCCGCGGACGATGCGCTCTATGTGCTCACGGCGGTGCTGCTGACGCCGGCGAAGTTCCCGAGTGTGCTGGGCGACGACTACCCCGAGGCATGCGCGGCGCTCGGCCTCGCGCCGCTCGCCGACGGGTACGGGCTGGTGCTCGGGCAGGACGGCGAGGGCGCCCGGTGGACGGTGGCCATCGACGATGTCTCCCTGGTGGCCGTCGCGATCGCGTCCTGGGACTGCGGCATGGAGTACGAGCTGTCGCCCGACGAGAGCACGGTCGTCGCGGCCCTGCCCGGCTGGCCCCTCGCGGTCGCCGTCGCGGCCCCAGGGGTGCCCGCGCCGCACGATCCGGGTCCGGAGGCGGACGACCGGCCACCGCTGGCTCCGCCGGACACCAGCGTCTGGGGGCCGGCCCAGCGGCGCCTGGGCGCGGACGAGATCGCGCTGCAGTGGGCGGCGTGGCGGGAGCAGGTCGACGACACGGAGTTCCCGACGCCCGCGCCCTCCGGAGCGCCCGGTGACGAGGGCGGGCCGGACGGCGAGCGGGACGGGAGCGGGGAGAACGGGCAGAAGGGGGGCCGCAGCGGCATCCGGCGCGTCCTCGCGGAGGCCCGCACGTACCTCGACTCGCCACCGCCGCTGGGCCGGGTCCGGTCGTCCTTCGCGTCGGGTGACGCCCGGACCCTGCGGGCCGACGGTCCGGGCTGGTCGCTCGTCGCCAGGACCGACGACATCGCCTTCGTGCTGCTCGACGAGGAACCCGGCGAGGTCCTGCCGGTGGGCAGGGGACCGGAGCTGCCGGGTCTCCTCGACGCGCTGGACAAGATCGCCGTACGGCCGAACTGAGCCGGTCGGGCGGGGCTGAGCCGATTCAGCCGGGCCTGGCCGCACGGCTGGACCGATCCATTACGGCTGGACCCCTCCATCACGGCTGAGCGACCCGGTACGGCCGCCTCGGGTCGCTCGGCCACCTCGAGCCGGTTCGGCCCGGCCGACGCCGTACGCGGAGGCCGCGTCGCTTCGGCGCCTCAGCGGCCGAGCTCCTTGCGTGTGGTGCGGCGCAGCCTGCGCCGCTGGGATGGATCCAGCGTCAGGTACGCGGCGGTCGGGACCCCCAGGATGATCAGGAGCGATGCCCACCAGGGCAGCCAGATCAGCAGGATGAGCCCGACCGCCACACCGCCCGCGGCGATCTTGGCGTTCTTCGACATGTCTGTCGCCTCCTTCGCGGCCACTGCCGCTCTCTGTCTCGAAAACGGACCCGCCTCCACGGTGGTTCCGGACCGCGACCCTGAGACATCCCTGAGGTGCGACCCCGACGCACCCCCGAGACCTCCATGGTGACCCAGCTCACAGCCCGGCCGCACCCATGCACACCGGAAGTGCTGTACTCTCGGCGACTCCGCTCCCACTAGTCAAATTTGAGGAATCAGCCATAGCCGAGCATCCGCCTGTCCCGGCATCCTCCTCCGACCTCTCCGAACTGGCCATGTGCCGCTCGGTGTTCCTGCCCGATGACCCCGCGCGCACGGGCTATGTCGCCTTCTGGCGGCCCGACGGCGTCGCCCCTGCGGTGGCGGCCGCTGCGTCCGTCGCCGACCTGACCGTCGTACTGCCCCGTGACGGCGGGATCGAGGCGGTCCGAGTCCCCGCCGCCCTGCTCCCGGTGCGCTCGGCCCTGCCGGTCCTCACCCGTGCGCGTGCCGACGGGCACGGGCACCGGTCCACCGTCTTCTGGGGCGCGGCCGCCCTGCACGCCCTGCACCTCGTGGCGCGCGGACTGCTGCTGCCCGGACTGTCCCCGGGCGACCACGACGCCTGGCGTACGGGCCCGCTGCGCGCCCAGGACATCGAGGCCGTTCGCCGCCTCGCCGCAGCGATGCCGCCCGAGGCGCACGCCACGCCTCTGGAAGCCGCCGGGCCGCTGCTGCTGCCCGACCCGGAGCAGCTCCTGCGCGCCTTCCTCGACGCGGTCGCCGACACCCTGCCCCGCTCCCCCGCGGCGCCCCTGGTGACGGGCGGCCCCGCCTACGCCGGGCCGGAACCGGTGCAACTGCCCGAGCAGCGCGCCTGGGCCGCCGATGTCGCCGCGGGCCACGACGCGGGCGTGCGGCTGTCGCTGCGGATCGAGGCGGACGGTCTGACGGACGCGGCGGACGAGGGCGCAGACGTGAGGTTCCGGGCCGTGCTGCAGGTGCACAGCGTCAGCGATCCGGCACTCGTCGCGGACGCCGCGGACGTCTGGGCCGGCGCCTCGGGCGAGGCCTTCGGTCCGCGTGCGCGGATGGACGCACTGCTGGCGCTGCGCCGGGCGGGCCGGGCCTGGGCCCCGCTGACGCCCCTGCTGTCGGCTGCCGTGCCGGACGCGGCCGAACTCGCCGACGAGGAGGTCACCGACCTTCTCGGCGCGGGTGCCCGCGCGCTGGGGACGGCCGGGGTCGACGTGCACTGGCCGAAGGGGCTGTCCCGTGAGCTCAGCACGCACGCGGAGGTGGGGCCAACCGACGGCGAGCCGGAGTCCGGCAGGGAATTCGCCGCCCTGCCGTCGTTCCTGTCCGCCGACGCGCTCCTCGCCTTCACCTGGTCGTTCGCCGTGGGTGACAGGCGGCTGGACCGTGCTGAGCTGGACCGTCTCGCCGAAGCGAAGCGCCCGCTGGTGCGGCTGCGCGACCAATGGCTCCTGATCGACCCTCGGGAGGCGCACCTGGCCCGCTCCGGGCAGGACCGCAAGGTGACACCGGTGGACGCCCTCGGGGCGGCCCTGACGGGCTGGGCGGAGGTGGAGGGCCGCCGGGTCGAGGTGCGGCCGACCGGGTGGCTGGCGACGCTGCGGGAGCGGCTCGCGGACCCCGAGGCGCAGCAGCCCGTGGAGCAGCCTGCCGCCCTCGCCGCTACCCTGCGGGACTACCAGCGGCGGGGCCTGAACTGGCTCGCCGGTATGACGTCCCTCGGCCTGGGCTGCTGCCTCGCCGACGACATGGGGCTGGGCAAGACGATCACGCTGATCGCCCTCCACCTGCACCGGCAGTCCGACGCCGGGTCCGCCGGACCGACCCTGGTGGTCTGCCCCACGTCCCTGATGGGCAACTGGCAGCGGGAGATCGAACGGTTCGCGCCCGGTACACCGGTACGCCGCTTCCACGGTGCGCGGCGCGGCCTGGACGGTCTGGCCGACGGGGAGTTCGTGCTCACCACGTACGGCACGATGCGCCTGGACGCGCCCCGGCTGGCCGACGTGCCGTGGGGCATGCTCGTGGCGGACGAGGCCCAGCACGTGAAGAACCCGTACTCGTCCACCGCCCGGGAGTTGCGTTCCATCGGTGCACGCGCGCGTGTGGCGCTCACCGGCACCCCGGTGGAGAACAACCTGTCGGAGCTGTGGGCGATCCTCGACTGGACGACTCCGGGGCTGCTGGGCCGGCTCGGCACCTTCCGCCGGCGGTACGCGGAGGCCGTCGAGGGCGGTCAGGACCCGGCCGCGGCCGACCGGCTGGCCCGGCTCGTACGGCCCTTCCTGCTGCGGCGGCGCAAGTCGGACCCCGGCATCGCGCCCGAGTTGCCGCCGAAGACGGAGACCGATCACGCCGTGTCGCTCACCCGGGAGCAGGCGGCGCTGTACGAAGCCGTCGTGCGTGAGGCTCTCGCGGAGATCTCCGGCGCCGGCAGCATGGCCCGGCGGGGTCTGATCGTGAAGTTGCTGACCGGCCTCAAGCAGATCTGCAACCACCCGGCGCAGTACCTCAAGGAGGAGCGGCCGGTGATCTCCGGGCGGTCCGGGAAGCTGGAGCTGCTGGACGAGTTGCTCGACACGATCCTCGCCGACGATGCGGGCGTGCTGGTGTTCACCCAGTACGTGCAGATGGCCCGCCTCATCGAACGGCACCTGGCAGCCCGCGGCACGCCCACGCAGTTCCTGCACGGAGGGACGCCCGTCGCCGAGCGCGAGGCCATGGTGCGCCGCTTCCAGGACGGCGAGGTGCCGGTGTTCCTGCTGTCGTTGAAGGCGGCGGGCACCGGGCTGAATCTGACCCGGGCCGAGCACGTCGTGCACTACGACCGCTGGTGGAACCCGGCCGTCGAGGCGCAGGCCACGGACCGCGCGTACCGCATCGGCCAGCTGCGGCCCGTGCAGGTGCACCGGATCATCGCGGAGGGAACGATCGAGGACCGCATCGCCGAACTGCTGCTGCGCAAGCGGAAGCTCGCGGACGCGGTCCTGGGGGCCGGCGAGGCGGCACTCACGGAACTGACGGACGCGGAACTGGCGGATCTGGTCGCACTGCGAGGGGGCCTGGGATGACTCGGCACGATGACGGCGACATGGAACGCACCTTCTCGGCACTGCCGCCCGCGCACGGGAAGGGCTTCGCGCAGACCTGGTGGGGCCAGGCCTGGCTGACGGCCCTGGAGGGCACGGCGCTGGACACGGCGCAGCTCAAGGCGGGCCGCCGGCTGGCCCGCGCGGGTGCGGTCGGGGCGGTGTCGGTGCGCCCCGGGCGGCTCACGGCCGTCGTCCTGGACCGCGACCGCACGGCGCACCGGGCCGACGTCCTGCTGGAGGAGCTCTCTCCCGAGCAGTGGGATCGCTTTCTGGACATGACAGTGGAGCGGGCCGGTCATGTGGCGGCGCTGCTGGACCGGGAGATGCCGCCGCATCTGGTCGAGGACGCGGCGGACGCGGGTGTGCAACTGTTGCCGGGCCTGGGTGACCTGGAACCGGAGTGCGACTGCGAGGCATGGGACCACTGCGGGCACACGGCGGCGCTCTGCTACCAGGTGGCCCGGCTGCTCGATCAGGATCCGTTCGTGCTGCTGCTGATGCGGGGTCGCGCCGAGGGTTCGGTGCTGGACGATCTCCAGAGCCGTAGTGGTACGTCCGCGGCGGAGGCCTCGGCTCCGGAGGGTGTGGACGCCGCAGAGGCCTACGCGGCCGGTGACATCCTGCCCCCGCTGCCGCCCCTGCCCGAGCTCCCCGTCGAGCCGGGCGTACCGCCGTCCCTCGACACCGAGACGCCACCGGCCTCCGGCATCGACCCGGCCGCGCTGGAGTTCCTGGCCGCGCGGACCGCGGTACAGGCCCACGGCCTGCTCCGGGGAGCGCTCCAGGCGGGGCCCGACGTGGAGTTGACGTCGGCTCAGGACGCGGTACGGCTGGCCGCGGGTGCTCCCGGCCCGGAGACGACCGACCGGCTCGCCGCCGGGTCGGGACGCGGCAGGGAGGGGCTGGCGACGGCCGTGTGCGCCTGGCGTCACGGCGGTACGGAGGCACTGTCCGTCCTGGACGAGGAGTGGCAGCCGCAGGACGAGACGCTCGCACGCGCGCGTGCCGCCCTGGACTCGGCCTGGGACACCGGCGAACGGCCGGAGTTGCGTGCCCGGGCCAACCGCTGGACGGTGGCCGGCGCACCGGTCCAGCTGCGCCTCGGACGGGACGGCCGCTGGTGGCCCTACCGCAAGGAGCGCGGCCGCTGGCAGCCCGCCGGAGGCGCCGCCCAGGATCCGGCGACGGCGCTGGCCTCGGTGACGGCTCAGGCGTCGGCGGAACTGGCCTCCGAGGAAGGGAACTCCCTGTGAGGCCGGAACTGGCCTCCGAGGAAGGGAAATCCCTCTGAGGATGGAGCGGCCCGTACCGGGTGAGGAGACGGACAGGGCGGTGTTCGTCGCCCCAGCCGGCCTTCGACCCGAGGCGCAGGTGTCAGGGCACCAGCTCGCCGGGAGCGAGGGAGGGCAGAAGTGATTCGAGGTCGCTGGGCAGGTCGCTCGGCAGCTTGGTCGGGAAGCCCGACGGCAGCCGGGTCGGCAGCTCGCTCGGCAGCCGGGTGGGGATGCCGAAGGACGGGGTGGGAGTGGCGCTCGTGCTCTCGCCGGACGGCTCCTTGTCCGACGAGTCGCCCCTGTCCGAGGCCATCAGCACCACGAGCGACACGGCGGCGACGGCCACGAACACGACGAGCAGGAGGAACAGCGGGTTCCGGCGCCGGGGAGGGCCGGGCGGATGCGGCGGTACGGGCGGCATGGCCATACCGACCACAGTCGCCGCGCGCCCCTCGGGCCGGGAGGGGCGCACGGAAGCTGATACGGACTCATGGCGTGGACCGCATGATTCCGCAGCATGCCGGGCCCGCCGGCCGGCCGGAGTGACCGGCCGACGGACCGCACGCACCGCCGACGAGGCCGAGGCCCTCTTCCTCGCCTGTGCCCCGGCCCCGCCGCCCAGCGCGCGTGGACTCAGCCACGTGCCCCCAGCAGATGGTCCATCGCCAGCTGGTCCAAGTGCTCGAAGGCCATGCCGCGCGCGGCAGCCGCATCCACGTCGAACGCCTCGAACGCCGTCCGGTCGGCGAGCAGCGCCTGGAGGCCGTCCGCGGCGGTGGGCTGGGCCAGCTCGTCCAACCGGGCCGCGCGCAGGGCCTCCTGGACCTCCGGGTCGGCGCGGAAGGCGGCGGCGCGCTCCTTGAGGATGAGGTAGTTGCGCATGCAGCCGGCCGCCGAGGCCCACACGCCGTCGAGGTCCTCGGTCCGCGGCGGCTTGAAGTCGAAGTGCCGCGGACCGGTGTATCCGGCCGACTCCAGCAGGTCGACCAGCCAGAACGCGGCACGCAGGTCGCCGGCGCCGAAGCGCAGGTCCTGGTCGTACTTGATGCCGGACTGGCCGTTGAGGTCGATGTGGAACAGCTTGCCCGCCCACAGCGCCTGCGCGATGCCGTGCGGGAAGTTCAGCCCGGCCATCTGCTCGTGCCCGACCTCGGGGTTGACGCCGTACAGCTCCGGCCGCTCCAGGCGCTCGATGAACGCCAGGGCGTGGCCCACGGTCGGCAGCAGGATGTCGCCGCGCGGCTCGTTCGGCTTGGGCTCGATCGCGAAGCGCAGGTCGTAGCCCTGGGAGGTGACGTACTCGCCGAGCAGGTCGAAGGCCTCCTTCATCCGGTCCAAGGCCGCGCGGACGTCCTTGGCCGCGCCCGACTCGGCACCCTCACGGCCACCCCAGGCCACGTACACCTGGGCGCCGAGCTCGGCGGCGAGGTCGATGTTGCGGATGGTCTTGCGCAGGGCGTAGCGGCGCACGTCGCGGTCGTTGGCGGTGAACGCGCCGTCCTTGAAGACGGGGTGGGTGAAGAGGTTGGTCGTGGCCATCGGGACCTTCATGCCCGTGGCGTCCAGCGCCTGACGGAAGCGCTTGATGTGCGCCTCGCGCTCGGTGTCGCCCGAGCCGAACGGGATCAGGTCGTCGTCGTGGAAGGTCACGCCGTGGGCGCCCAGCTCGGCCAGGCGCTGCACCGTCTCGGCGGGGTCCAGGGCACGCCGCGTGGCGTCGCCGAAGGGATCCCGTCCCTGCCAGCCGACGGTCCACAGGCCGAAGGTGAACCTGTCCTCGGGGGTGGGCTGGTAGCTCATGCCGCGGCTCCTTGCTCGCTGAGGCTATTTCGTCATGCCGATTTACAAATTAGTATGCAGGCACCTCTCTGGGAAGAGACAAGGTGCCTCCGAACGGAGACACGTGCCGCGCGCAGTAGGGAGAAGCCCGATGTCAGCAGCCGAGGGTCCGCTCGTCGTCGGTGTGGACTCGTCCACCCAGTCCACCAAGGCGCTGGTCGTCGACGCGTCCACCGGCCGGGTCGTCGCGAGCGGCCAGGCGCCGCACACGGTCTCCTCGGGGGCCGGACGGGAGACCGACCCGCGCGAGTGGTGGGACGCGCTGTGCGAAGCCCTGCGCCAGTGCGGTGAGGCGGCGCACGAGGCCGCCGCTGTGTCGGTCGGCGGGCAGCAGCACGGCCTCGTCACCCTGGACGGCCGGGGCGAGCCGGTGCGGCCGGCCCTGCTGTGGAACGACGTGCGCTCGGCGCCGCAGGCCCGGCGGCTGACGGAGGAACTGGGCGGAGCGAAGTTCTGGGCCGAGCGCACCGGAAGCGTGCCCGCCGCCTCGTTCACGGTCACCAAGTGGGCCTGGCTGGCCGAGCACGAGCCGGAGGCGGTGCGCGCCACGAAGGCCGTGCGCCTCCCCCACGACTACCTCACCGAGCGGCTCACCGGGCAGGGCACGACCGACCGCGGCGACGTCTCCGGGACCGGCTGGTGGGCGTCCGGCACGGAGGCGTACGACGAGGAGATCCTGGCGCACGTGGGACTCGACCCGGCCCTGCTGCCCCGCGTGGTCCGGCCCGGCGAGGTGGCGGGCACGGTGCGCGACGGCCACGACCTGCCGTTCTCCCGGGGCACCCTGGTCGCGCCCGGCACGGGTGACAACGCCGCCGCCGCGCTGGGCCTCGGGGTGCGGCCGGGTGTGCCGGTGATGAGCCTCGGAACCTCGGGCACGGTGTACGCCGTGTCCCGGCACCGGCCCGCCGACCCGAGCGGCACGGTGGCGGGTTTCGCCGACGCCCGCGGCGACTGGCTGCCGCTGGCCTGCACCCTGAACTGCACGCTCGCCGTCGACCGGGTCGCGGCGCTGCTGGGCCTGGACCGCGAGTCCGTGGAGCCCGGCACGGCGGTGACCTTGCTGCCCTACCTGGACGGCGAACGCACCCCCAACCTGCCGAACGCCTCGGGCCTGCTGCACGGCCTGCGCCACGACACGACCGGCGGCCAACTCCTCCAGGCCGCCTACGACGGCGCCGTGCACTCCCTGCTCGGCGCCCTCGACCTGGTCCTCGACGAGGACGCGGACCGTTCGGAACCCCTGCTGCTGATCGGCGGCGGAGCCCGGGGCACCGCCTGGCAGCAGACCGTGCGGAGGCTCTCAGGACGTCCCGTGCAGGTGCCCGAGGCCAAGGAACTGGTCGCGCTCGGCGCCGCGGCGCAGGCTGCCGGGCTGCTGACCGGCGAGGATCCGGCGGCTGTCGCGCGGCGCTGGGACACGGCGGCCGGGCCGGTGCTCGACGCCGTCGAGCGGGACGAGGAGACGCTGGCCAGGATCGCCGGGGTACTCTCCGACGCGGCTCCGCTGCTGGAGCGGCCCACGAACACCCACTGAGGACTGGCGTCAGGCATGACCGCACCGCTGCACGAGGCCCGTCGCGCCGGGCCGGGACGCGCCCTGCCCGACACCCAGCAGGGCATGCGCCGCCGCAACCTCGCCCGTGTCCTGCACACCGTCCGCGACGAGGGTCCGCTGTCCCGGGCCGCCGTCGCCTCGCGGATCGGTCTGACCCGGGCGGCGGTCTCGACGCTCGTCGACGAGCTCATCCGCTCGGGGCTCCTCGAAGAGCTGGGGCCCGAGCGGCCCGGCCGGGTGGGACGGCCCGGTTCCGCGCTCGCCGTCAGCGGTCGCGGCCCGGCCGGGATCGGCGCGGAGGTCGGCGTCGACCACCTCGCGGTCTGCGCCGTCGACCTGCGCGGCACGACCCGGTCGCGGGCGATACGGCAGGGAGCCAACCGCGGCCGCTCCCCAGGGCCCGTACTCGCGGAGCTCACCGGGCTGATCCGGCAGGTCGTCACCGAGGCGGAGGACGAGGGTCTGTGGCCGGCCGGACTCGCGGTGGCCGTGCCGGGCCTGGTGGCGCGCGACGCCCGGACCGTCGTACGGGCCCCGAACCTCGGCTGGCACGACACGGACCTCGGCACACTGCTGCCGGCGGACCTCCCGCTGACGGTGGACAACGAGGCCAACTTCGGCGCCCTCGCCGAACTCTGGCTGGGTGACGGCACACCCCGCGACTTCCTGCACGTCTCGGCGGAGATCGGTATCGGTGCCGCGGTCGTGGTGGACGGTGGACTGCTGCGCGGAACCCGCGGTTTCGCGGGCGAGTTGGGGCACATGCCGGTCCGGCCGGACGGGCCGGAGTGCGCCTGCGGCGGGCGGGGCTGTCTGGAGCAGTACGCGGGTGAGGAGGCGGTGCTGCGTGCGGCCGGTCTGGAACCCGACGAGGACCGGGTCGGGCTGCTCGCGGGGCGCGCCGCGGAGGGCGACGAGTCCGTGCGGCGTGCCCTGCGCGACGCGGGTACGGCGCTGGGTGTGGCGCTGACGGGGGCGGTCAACCTGCTCGACCCGGAGAGTGTGGTCCTGGGCGGGGAACTGTCCGGCCTCGCTCCCTGGCTGCTGCCCTCGCTGCGGGAGGAGCTGGCGCGGCGCACGGCAGGTCCGGCCTGCCCCGTGTCCGTGTCCGGGCTGGGCCCTCAGGGACCTCTACTGGGGGCCGCGCACTCGGTGGTCCGGGCGGTGCTGGACGATCCCGCGGCCGTCGCCGGGCAGGCCTGAGCCGGGCCGTCGACCCCGCTCGCCGGCATGTCCGGACTCTTCCAATCACCCGACCGGGTGAGGGAGTTGTCCACATCCGAGGGCCCGTCCACCGATTCGGACCGTATCCTCCCGACCGACCGGCAGGCGCCGTAACTTGATCACGGCGGGCCGCGACCGCACCGGCCGCGGCTCCGCGCAGTTGAGCAAGAGCCCCTCCCGTCGAGCCCGGAAGGCACACACCCATGCAACGGACCACCCCCCTCCCCAGCAGGCGAGGCATCCTCGCGGGCGCCGCCCTCACCGCTCTCCCGGCGGCCCTGCTCCACAGCACTCGGGCGGACGCCAGGCCCCAGGCCGTCGACCACCCCGGAGCGGCATGGCAGCCGGCGAGCCGCGGCAACTACACGCCGTCGAACCGGCCTCGTGCTCATCCACTGCACTACGTGGTCCTCCACGTGGCGCAGACGACCTACTCCGGCACCCTGAACGTCTTCCGGAACCCGGAGAAGAAGGTGTCCACGCACTACGTGGTGCGCTCCCGCGACGGACGCGTGGCGCAGTGCGTGCGCGAGTCCGACATCGCCTGGCACGCGGGGAACTGGGACTACAACACCCGCAGCATCGGCATCGAGCACGAAGGCTGGGTGGACCGGCCCGGGTACTTCACCGACGTCATGTACGAGCGGTCGGCCCGGCTCACCGCCGCGATCTGCGAGAGGTACGGCATCCCGAGGAACCGCGCGCACATCATCGGCCATCACGAGGTACCGGGCAGTGACCACACCGACCCGGGCCGGCACTGGGACTGGAAGCGCTATCTCAGACTCGTCAAGTCCGCCTGAACACCTGGTCGGTACCCCCGTCATCCACCTCACGTCCCGGTTACAAATCGCTCAACCCCTGGTTGCGGGCCGGTAAGCAGGCGACGATGGGGTCATGACTCTGGCCCAGCGCGCCATGGAGCGCCTGCAGGCCTGGCCCGACCTGATGGCGGGCCCGGCGAGTTGCGGTACAGGACGGGCGCTCCGTTCCGTCCGTGACGAGATCGTCCACTTCCACTCCGCACGGGACGTGGACCTCCACCTCACCCGCCGGGCCATCCAGCGCTTCCACTACGACCTCGCCGGTTCGAGTGCCATCCATCTGCTGCCCGGATCCTGCTGGGTGACGGTCCACCTCGACTGCGAGGCGGACGTCGACCTGCTGCTGAGCCTGGTGAGCATCGCCCTCAAGGCCCATCAGACGCCGCCCGACGACGACGGCGAGCCGCGGCTCGTCGGGTGCAACTTCCATCGGGTCACGGTGCTGCCCCGTGACGCCGTGGCGGGCGGCTGAGCCTTGGCGGAGGAACCGGAGGCGGTCAACGCCGAGGCCTGGGACGCGTACGGGGCGCACCATGTGCGACGGGGCACGGCGCTGCCCGAGGCGGCCCGGATCGACTGGGGATTCGAGGGCGGCGGGCCGGACAGCGAGGTGCTCGGGGAGCTGACCGGCCGGCGGGTGCTGGAGCTCGGCTGCGGTCCGGCCCGGCACGCGGCCCATCTGGTCCGGTACCACGGTGCACTGGTGGACGCGGTCGACGCCTCGGCCGGGCAGTACGAGCGGGCCCGCGCCCGCTACGGCTCGCTGCCCGGGCTACGGCTGGTCCTGGGCGACGCGGTGGATCATCTGCGCTCGGCCGAGCCGTACGACGTCGTCTATTCAGTCAACGGCGTTCCGTACATCGATCCGCACCGGCTGCTGCCCGCTCTCGCCGGGGCGCTGCGGCCGGGCGGCAGGCTCTGCTTCACGGTCCTGCACACGAACAGTCGTGGTGACGGGCCGTCGGACCGGGTGGTGGCCCGGCCCGAGATCCTGCGGCTGGCGGGCGGCGGCGGTGAGGTCACCGTCCACATGTGGGTTCTCACCCCGGAGCTGTGGACGGCGTTGCTCACCGAATCCGGGCTGCGGGTGGAGGGGATCGACGTCCTCGACGCCCCGGAGGATGGCAACCAGGCCTCCTACCGGCTCTTCCGGGTGACCCGGCCGGTCCGGGTCTCCTCCCGGCCGCGCGTCGACAAGCCGCCGCCCGCGCACGCCGCGCTCGGGGTGGGTGCCATCCTGTACGGGCCTCGCGGACTGCTGTTGGGCCGGCATCGGCGCGGGACCTGGGAGCTGCCCGGCGGGACGGTGGAACCCGGGGAGTCGTTGCGGGAGACGGTCGTGCGCGAGCTCGGCGAGGAGACCGGGCTCGCGGCCCGGCCCGAGGACGTCCGGCTGCTCGGGACGCTGCTGGACGACGCGGGCGGTGTCGTCCGCATGACCGTGGCCGCCCGGGTCACCGCCTGGCGGGGCGAGCCGTCGGACCAGCCCGGGGAGAGCGTGGGCCGCTGGCGCTGGTTCGCCCTGGACCGGCTGCCGGAGCAGCTGTTCGTGTGCAGCGCACAGGCCCTCACCGCTTGGCGGCCCGACCTGCCGATCGACCACACGCCCGCGCACCACACGCCGTACACCACCGGAACGGGCGACAGCTGAAGCACCCAGAGGGGTGTGTTTTTTCAGCCGTTCCCGCGTAGTCCGCGCTCAGCCACCCTGCCGGACCCCGCGGTCTGGTGCACTGCCCCTGAGGATCCCGACAGTTGACGAGGCATCAGGGGGCACGGTGGCAGGTCGTCGCAGGCGACGGGGAGCAGGCAGAGCGGCACTGGCGTGTGTCACGGCGTTCGCCGCACTGACCGGTGCGGCCCTGGCGGGGGCGGCTCCGGCCGCCGCCGTCCAGAAGGGCGGACGAGTCGCGCCGGGCGTGACGTACGAGGAGTTCGACATCAAGGCGGCCAAGGGGGTGACGCACGCACATCTGCTGAGGGTCGACCTCAACAATCCGCAGGTACGGGTCGATCTGCTGTACCCGGGGGCCGTGGCCTCACGCGCGCGGGTCTCGGCGATGGCGAACACCCAGGGCGCGGTCGCCGGCGTCAACGGTGACTTCTTCAACATCAGCGAGACGCAGCACCCGGGCGTCGAGGCGACCGGAGCGAGCGTGGGTCCGGCGATCGCGGCCGGGCGGACGCTCAAGGCGGCGGTACCCAAGGGCCAGCGTTTCGGGCCGGCGCTGCCGCCCGGCACGACCACGGAGGACGTCTTCGGCGTCGGCACCGACGGGCGGGCGCGCCTGGACCGGCTCGCACTCTCCGGTTCGGTCCGTACGGCCGAGGCGCAGCTGCCTCTGGGCGGGCTCAACCAGTACGCGCTGCCGGTGGGTTCCGTCGGCGCGTTCACCTCCGAGTGGGGCAGCGTCTCCCGGGTGCGTGCCACATGCGGCACGGACACGGACCGGGCCGCTCCGTGCAGCTCGGACACCTACGAGGTGACGGTTCGCGACGGCAAGGTCGTCTCCGCCGCCGACGCCCCGGGCAGCGGCCCCATCGCCGCGGGGACGACCGTGCTGGTCGGCCGGGAGGCGGGCGCCCAGCAGCTGCGCAAGTTCTCCACCGGTGCATCGGTCGAGGTCGAGCACAGCCTCGTGGCGGCCACGGACGGCGTCGCGTACCGGCTCGCCCTCGGCGGCTACCCGGTGCTGTCGGGAGGGCAGCCACTGCCGGGGCTCGACAACACGACGTCGGCCGTCCGTACGGCCGTGGGGATCGCCGACGGCGGACGGCGCGTGCTGCTGCTCGCACTGGACGGCGCCGCCGCCTACCGCAGCGGTCTGACGATCTCCGAGGTCGCCGGCGCCATGCGGAAGCTGGGCTCGGAGGACGCCTTCAGCCTGGACGGCGGCGGCTCGTCGACCCTGGTCGCACGGAAGGCCGGCGCGAGCACCGTCTCCGTGCGCAACCACCCCAGCGACGGCGCCGAACGTCTCGTGCCGAACGGTATCGGCGTCTTCTCGGGGTGACTCAGGGACGCAGACCGCTGACGATGTCCGCCGTCGCCGTGACACCGCTGTGGATGGTGGGGGCGATGCTGGTGCTGGCCAGGTAGAAGCCGAGCAGCAGACAGACCAGCGCATGGGAGATCTTCAGCCCGCCGCTGCGCAGGAAGATCACCGCAAGGATCACGAGCAGCAGCACCACAGAGATGGAAATGGCCATCGTCAACTCCTCCGCCACGCCGCCACGTCCGGTTCACGGCGTTCGGGCGCAAGTGTGGCGTAGCGGAGGGTTCGTCCGGGCGGCTGACCTGTCCGCCGAACGTGTGGTCTTCTCCCGTGCGCCTAAGCCGTCCGGCGGGCGTCGAGGAACGCCTCCAGTCCGGCGAGGTCGTCGGTGTTGAGGTGATCGACGCCCGCGGCGAGCAATTCGCCCCAGAGCGCGTCGCGGGCGGGTCCGGCCAGGTCCGGGGTCGCCCAGAACCGCACCTTCTGCCCGCGGTGGTGGGCAGCCTTCATGATGCCCCGCAGCTTCTGCCGTTCGGCGTCCGGGAAGGCGCCGACTCCCTGCCAGGTGAAGTTGAGCGCCCAGTTGTCGCTGATCAACGGGATGAAGGAGGCCGGCGCCTGGCCGCCGAGGTCGGCGAGGCGGCCGTCGTAGAAGGCGTGCCGGACGGCCTGGGCCTCCATGGGGGCGCGGGCCGCGCGGTCGCCGGAGATCACGGCGGTGACCGGCCCGCGGTGCACGCGACCGCGGGCGTAGGTGGTGAACAGGTGGCGGTAGCGCCGGAGGTGGCGGTCGAGTTCGAGGTAGGTCGCGGCGCCCTCGGTCTTGATGTCGATGAGCAGTTGCAGCGAGCCGCGGTACCCCCGGTACACCGAGCCATGGTGGGCGCGCACGCGGGCGGCGAGCGGATCGAGGTAGAGGGACTCGAGGGTGCGGGTCGGGTCGAGGTCCTCCGGGTCGTGGGCGACGAGGAGTTGGCCGTCGACGAGGTAGATGTCGGCCTCGACGCTGCCGAAGCGGTGGTCGAGGGCGTCGAGCAGCGGGCGCGGGTGCTCGTAGTCGTTGTGGGCGTGGGCGCGCCACAACGGGCGGCGCCCGGGCGTGCGTTCGCCCGCCGACGCGGGGGCGGCGGGGAGGGCGATCGAGCCCGCGAGGGCTGCGCCGAGGGTGGTGAGGGCCGTGCGACGGGTGGTGAGGGCCATGCTCTGCCTCCCTTGAGGTGCCGTACGGGAACCCTGTGAGTATGGGTCCCGGCAGGCTCAAGGAGCAGGCCCGCGCACGGAGTTGGCCGGACTGCCGTCACACGTTCACTTCTCCGGAGAAGGGGGCGCGAAAGCACCGCCCCTGGTGGCCGAGGCGCGCGAAGGAACCCGCCCGTAGTGGCGGAGGGGCGCGAAAGAACCCGCTCCTGGTGGCCGAGAGGTGACAGAACCCACCCCTCGTGGCCCAGGCGCGCGAAAGAACCCACCCGTCGTGGCCGAGGCGCACGGAAAGGCCCGCCCCTGGTGGGACGGGCCTTTCCGAACGCTTCCCGGGTGGCTCCCCGCGTTGAGGAGCCGGACCTCAGGGGGCCTGGAGGTCGACCAGCGCGGCCAGTGCCTCGCGGTGGGCGCCCGGTGTGCCGTAGGCGATCGAGTCGGCCTTGGCGCGCTTGAGGTACAGATGCGCGGGGTGCTCCCACGTCATGCCGATGCCACCGTGCAGTTGAACGGCCTCCTCGGCGGCGTGCACGGCCACGGGCGCCGCGTAGGCCTGGGCGACGGTGACGGCCACGTCCACGTCCTCGCCGTTCGACAGCGCGTCGGCGGCGTTGCGGGCGGCCGCGCGGGTGTTGACGACCTCCAGCCACAGCTGGGCCAGCCGGTGCTTGATCGACTGGAAGCCGCCGACGGGCCGGTTGAACTGCTTGCGTTCCTTCAGGTAGCGGACCGTCTCCGTCAGGGTCCACTCGGCCAGCCCGAACTGCTCGGAGGCGAGCAGCCCGGCGCCGGCGCGCAGGGCCCGGCGTACGGCGGGTTCGGCGTCGCCCAGCAGCCGGCCCGGCACGCCGTCGAGGGTGACGGTCGCGAGCGGGCGCGTCAGGTCCAGGGAGGTCTGGGGCGTGACGGTCGCGGCGGTGGCGTCGACCGCGTACAGACCGCCGTCGTCGGCCGGCACGAGCAGCACGTCCGCGACGGCGGCGTCCGCGATGCCGGTGAGTTCGCCGTGCAGCAGCCCGTCCGCGTGCCGGACGACCCGGTAGGCGGCGCCCGGCGCGACGTTCAGGGCGACCGCGAGGGCGCCGATCGTCGTGCCGGCCGCGAGGTCGCGCAGCAGGTCGTCGGCGCCGCAGGCCAGCAAGGCCTCGGTGGCGACGACCGCGCTCGTCAGATACGGCACGGGCGCGACCGCACGGCCCAGCTCCTCCAGCACCACGGCGGCTTCGCGGTGCGTGGCGCCCTGGCCGTCGAGTTCCTCGGGCACCAGCAGGCCGGCGAGGCCCATGCCCTCGGTGAGGGCCTTCCACAGGGCCAGGTGGTGGGGGCTGTCCGACTCGGTCCGGGCGATGACGCCGGGTGCGTCGCAGTGGTCGTTGAGCAGGTCGCGGACCGCGGCGCGCAGCGCGTCTTCCTCTTCCGAGTACAACAGGTCGCTCATCGGGCGAGGTCCTTCCAGGCGACGTCCTTGTCGGTGCGCGGCTCGGCGGGCAGGCCCAGGACGCGCTCGGCGACGATGTTCAGCAGGACCTCGCTGGTCCCGCCCTCGATGCTGTTGCCCTTGGAGCGCAGGTAGCGGTAGCCGGCGTCGCGGCCGGTGAAGTCGACCAGCTCGGGTCGCCGCATGGTCCAGTCGTCGTACAGCAGGCCCTCCTCGCCGAGGAGTTCCACCTCCAAGCCGCTGATCTCCTGGTTGAGGCGGGCGAAGGCCAGTTTCATGCCGGCGCCCTCGGGGCCGGGCTGGCCCGCGACGAGCTGCTGGCGCAGCCGCTCCGCGGTGAGGCGGGAGACCTCGGACTCCACCCAGAGCTTCAGCAGCCTCTGGTGCAGGTCGTGGGTGCGCAGCTCGGGCCGCTCGCGCCAGGTTTTCGAGATCGGGCCGATCATGCCGCCTTCGCGGGGCAGTCGCATGCCGCCGATGGCCACGCGCTCGTTGTTCAGGGTGGTCTGCGCGACCTTCCAGCCCTCGCCGACGGCGCCGAGGCGCCGCGCGTCCGGGATGCGGACGTCGGTGAGGAACACCTCGTTGAACTCGGCCTCGCCGGTGATCTGCCGCAGCGGCCGCACCTCGACACCCGGGTCGGTCATGTCGCAGACGAAGTACGTGATGCCCCGGTGCTTGGCCACGTCCGGGTCGGTGCGGGCGATGAGGATCGCCCAGCGGGCGACGTGGGCGCTGGACGTCCACACCTTCTGCCCGTTGACGACCCAGTCTCCCCCACTCTCGCCTTCGCTCGAGCGGGAGGGGCCCCCATCCTCGCGCACGGCCCGGGTGCCCAGCGCGGCGAGATCGGACCCGGCGCCCGGCTCGCTGAAGAGCTGGCACCAGACCTCCTCGCCGGTCCACAGGGGCCTGAGGAAGCGCCGCTTCTGCTCCTCGGTGCCGAACTGAAGGATCGTCGGTGCGGCCATGCCGAGGCCGATGCCGATGCGCCGCGGGTCGTTGTCGGGCGCCCCGGCGGCCTCCAGCTCGGCGTCCACCACGGCTTGGAGGGAGCGGGGAGCGCCGAGCCCGCCGAGGCCCTCCGGGTAGTGCACCCAGGCCAGTCCGGCGTCGAAGCGGGCCCGCAGGAAGTCCAGGCGGTCGGTGGAGCCCGGCGGATGGGCGGCCAGCAACTCCTCGGTGCGGTTGCGCAGTTCCTCGGCGCCGGTCATGCCACCTCCTCCAGGACGACCGCGATGCGGCCGGTGGTCAGGCCGTCCGCCACCTTCTGCACGGCGGCGGCCGCCCCGCCGAGCGGCACGCGCTCGCTCACCAGGGGCTTGATCGCGCCCCGGGCGGCCAGCTCGGTGAGCTGCTCGTGGCAGTGCTGGACCAGCTTGGGGTTCTTGGTGTTGTACAGGCCCCAGTGCAGGCCGAGGATCGAGTAGTTCTTCACCAGGGCGTGGTTCAGGCCCGGGTTGGGGATCGTGCCGCTCGCGAAGCCGACGACGACGATGCGCCCCTCGAAGGCGACGGCCTTGGCGGACTGGGTGTAGGCCTGGCCGCCGACCGGGTCGTAGATCACGTCGGCGCCCCGGCCGCCGGTGGCCTCCTTGACGGCGGCGACGACGTCCTCGGAACGCCGGTCGATCACGACGTCGCAGCCCAGCTCCCGGGCGACGGCCGCCTTCCCGGAGCCGCCGACGACACCGATGACGGTGGCGCCGGCGGCCTTCCCGAGCTGCACGGCCGCGCTGCCGACCCCTCCAGCGGCAGCGTGGACGAGCAGGGTCTCGCCGGCCTCCAGACCGGCCCGGCGGTGCAGACCGAACCAGCCGGTCTGGTAGCCGATGTGCAGGGCCGCGGCCTCGGCGTCGTCGAGGGCGTCCGGCGCGGGCAGGAGCGCTGCGGCGTCCGCGACGGCGTACTCGGCGAAGCCGCCGTGGGGCAGCGCCGGGTTGGCGATCACCCGGCGCCCGTCCTCGGTCTCGCCGCAGATCTCCACACCGGGGGTGAACGGCAGCGGCGGCCTGACCTGGTACTGGCCGCGGCACAGCAGGGCGTCCGGGAAGTTGATGTTGGCGGCCCGTACCTTCAGCAGGACCTGGCCGTCACCGGGCGTGGGCCGCTGAACGTCCTCGAGCCGCATCACCTCGCCCGGCTCACCGTTCTCGTGCACTTGCCATGCCTGCATGCGGGGCCTCCACGGGGGACTGCTTCGTCTGACCGGGGTCGCTTCGCATACTAAGCGGTCGCTTGCCCATCAGGGAACAGTCTCCGGGCAAAGTCACGCGCCGAGGGTCCCCCTACGTCACGCGCCCTTCGGCCGGGCCCGCACATGCATCCGCTCACCCTGCGGCCCGAACAGGCTGAGGAACTCCACGGGCCCCTCCCCCGTCGACCCGAACCAGTGCGGCACCCGGGTGTCGAACTCGGCCGCCTCCCCCGCCGTGAGCACCACGTCGTGCTCGCCCAGCACCAGGCGCAACTTCCCGGACAGGACGTACAGCCACTCGTAGCCCTCGTGTGTGCGCGGATCCGGCTCCTGCCTGCGCTTGGGTTCGAGGACCTTGTAGGCCTGCGGGCCGCCGGGCTGGCGGGTGAGGGGCCAGTGGGTACGGCCGCCCATGACGATCGGCTTCGACCGCACGCGCGGATCGCCGGCGGGCGGGGTGCCGACCAGTTCGTCCAGCGCCACCTGGTGGGCGCGCGCGATGGGCAGCAGCAGTTCCAGACTGGGTTTACGCAGGCCGGACTCCAGCCGCGAGAGGGTGCTGACGGAGATGCCGGTGGTCTCGGAGAGCGCCGCCAGGGTCACCTCCCGGTCCTTGCGCATCTGCCGCAGCCGGGGGCCCACGCCCGCGAGTACCTCGTCCGTCGTCATGGTCGTATTGCAGGTTCGGCAAAGGCGTTTGTCAATCCCGCAGGCCCGGGGTGACGCTCGGCAGCGGAGGTGGTCACATGACCGAGAAGTACGCAGTGGTCGTCATCGGCGGGGGTGCGGCGGGCCTGTCCGCGGCGCTGGTGCTGGGGCGGGCCCGGCACCGCACGCTGGTGGTCGACGCGGGCGAGCCGCGCAACGCGCCCGCCGCGCACATGCAGGGCTACCTGACGCGGGACGGCATGTCGCCTGCCGAGTTCCTGGCGCTCGGCCGGGCGGAGATCGCGCGCTACGGCGTGGAGCTCGTGCGGGACCGGGTGGTGGAGGTGACGCGGGGCAAGGACCTCACCGGGGTAGAGGACAGGGCCTTCACCGAAGCTCAGGGCGAGGGCTTCACCGTGGTGCTGGCCGGCGGCCGGACCGTACAAGCCCGGCGGCTGGTCGTCGCGACCGGGCTGAAGGACGAGCTGCCCGCCGTCGCCGGGGTCGCCGAGCGGTTCGGCCGGGACGTGCTGCACTGCCCGTTCTGTCACGGCTGGGAGGTGCGCGACCAGCCGTTCGGGGTGCTGGCGTCGAGCCCGGCGAGTGTGCACCAGGCGCTGATGGTGTCCCAGTGGTCGAAGGACGTGCGGTTCTTCCTGCACACGGTGGCCGAGGAGGAGCTGTCCGGCGAGGATCTGCGCCGGCTCGGCGCGGCCGGGGTGGAGATGGTGCCCGGCGAGGTAGCGGGGCTGGTGATCGAGAACGACCGGCTCACCGGCATTCGCCTCGCGGACGGTACGGAGCACGCGCGCTCGGTGCTGTTTCTCGCCCCCCGGGCCGTTCCGCGGACCGGCCTGCTGGAAGGGCTCGGCGCCGAGCTGCACGACACGCCGTTCGGCGCGTATCCGGTGGTCGACGCGACCGGCCTGACGAGCGTGCCGGGCGTGTGGGCCGCGGGCAACGCGATCGGCTTCGCCGAGCAGGTCGTGCACGCGGCCGGCGGCGGGTACCGGGCGGCGTCGGCGATCGTCGGGGATCTGCTGATGACCGACCTCGACGCGGCCGCCCAGGTGTAGAGGCATCGCCTCCGGTGCACCATGGCTGCATGCTGCTGCACCGGCTGGCCCGAGTGTCCCAGGAGGTCGCCGCCACCTCGGCGCGGTCCCGCAAGACGGCCCTGCTCGCGGAGCTCTTCCGGGACGCGGAGGCGCAGGACGTGCCGATCGTCATCCCGTATCTGGCGGGACGGCTGCCGCAAGGGCGGATCGGCGTCGGCTGGAAGGTGCTGAGCCGCCCGGTCGATCCGGCGGCCGAGCCAGGCCTGACCGTGCGGGACGTGGACGCCCGGCTGGCCGAGCTCGCCACGGTGTCAGGCCCCGGCTCCCAGGCGGAACGGGCCCGGCTGGTCGGGGAGTTGATGGGCGCCGCCACCAAGGACGAGCAGCGGTTCCTGCTCGGGCTGCTCACCGGTGAGGTGCGGCAGGGCGCCCTGGACGCCGTGGCGGTGGAAGGGCTGGCCCAGGCGACCGGGGCGCCGCCCGCGGACGTACGGCGGGCCGTGATGCTCGCGGGCTCCCTCCAGACGGTCGCGCAGGCCCTGCTCTCGGACGGCCCCGCCGCCCTCGACCGGTTCCGCCTCACCGTCGGCCGTCCGGTCTGGCCGATGCTCGCGCACAGCGCCTCCTCGGTGGCCGAGGCGGTGGACAAGCTCGGCGCCTGCGCGGTCGAGGAGAAGCTGGACGGCATCCGCGTCCAGCTGCACCGGGACGGCGACACCGTGCGGCTCTACACCCGCACCCTCGACGACATCACCGACCGGCTGCCCGAAGTGACGGCCGCCGCACTCCGGTTGCGGGGCGAGCGGTTCATCCTGGACGGCGAGGTGATCTCCTTCGACGAGGCCGGGCGCCCCCGCTCGTTCCAGGAGACCGCCGGCCGCGTCGGCTCCCGCACGGACGTGGCGAGTGCCGCCCGCGCGGTGCCGGTCTCCCCCGTCTTCTTCGACGCGCTGTCCGTCGACGGCCACGACCTGCTCGACCTGCCCTTCGCCGAGCGGCACGCCGAACTGGCCCGGCTGGTGCCCGAGCCGATGCGGGTGCGGCGCACCCTGGTGTCCGGGCCGGACGACACGCCCGCCGCGGAGGAGTTCCTCGCCGAGACGCTGAAGCGCGGCCACGAGGGCGTCGTCGCCAAGGCGCTCGACGCCTCCTACAGCGCGGGCCGGCGCGGGGCCTCCTGGCTGAAGGTCAAGCCCGTCCACACCCTCGACCTGGTCGTCCTGGCCGCCGAATGGGGCCACGGCCGCCGCACCGGCAAGCTCTCCAACCTCCACCTCGGCGCCCGCACCGCCGACGGCGGCCTCGCCATGCTCGGCAAGACGTTCAAGGGCATGACCGACGCGATGCTCACCTGGCAGACCGAACGCCTCCAGCAGCTCGCCGTCGAGTCCGACGACCACGTGGTGCGAGTCCGCCCCGAACTCGTCGTCGAGATCGCCTACGACGGACTACAGCGCTCCACCCGCTACCCCGCGGGCGTCACCCTCCGCTTCGCCCGCGTCGTCCGCTACCGGGAGGACAAGCGCCCCGAGGACGCCGACACGGTCGAGACGCTGCTCGCCGCGCACCCGGAGGTGACGCCGTGAAGCGCAGCGCCGGCCTGCTGCTCTTCCACCCCGGCGACGACGGCCTCGACGTGCTGCTCGGCCACATGGGCGGCCCGTTCTTCTCCCGGCGCGACGCCGGGGCGTGGACCGTGATCAAGGGCGAGTACGAGCCGGACGAGCCCGCCTGGGAGGCCGCCCGCCGCGAGTTCCAGGAGGAACTGGGGCTGCCCCCGCCCGACGGTGAGGCCATCGACCTCGGCGAGGTCCGGCAGACAGGCGGCAAGATCGTCACGGCCTGGGCGATCCGGGCGGACCTCGACCCGGCGACCATCACGCCCGGCACCTTCCGGATGGAGTGGCCGCCGAAGTCCGGACGGCTCCAGGAGTTCCCCGAACTGGACCGGGTGGCCTGGTTCGGCCTCGACCGGGCCCGCTCGGTGATCGTCAAGGCGCAGACGGCGTTTCTCGACCGCCTGGCGGAGCACTCGCCCTGAGGAGACGCTCCCGCGTTGCGGTCCCCTCCGCCGCGCGGGAAGGTCGAGACACAGCCCGCTCCGAGGGAGGTCAGCCATGCCCATCGCAACGGTGAACCCGGCGAACGGCGAGACGCTCAAGACGTACGAGGCCATGGACGAGCAGGAGATCGAGCGCCGGCTCCAGCTCGCGGAGGCCACGTTCCGCACGTACCGGACGACGACCTTCGACGAGCGCGCCCGGCTGCTGCACCGGGCCGCCGACCTCCTCGAAGAGGACCAGCAGGACATCGCCCGCGTGATGACCACCGAGATGGGCAAGCCGATCCAGCAGGCCCGGGCCGAGGCGGCGAAGTGCGCCAAGGCGATGCGCTGGTACGCCGACCACGCCGAGGAACTCCTCGCCGACGAGGAACCCGCCGACTCCGACGTGAAGGACTCCGGCGCCTCGCGCGTACGGGTCCGCTACCGGCCGCTCGGTCCGGTGCTCGCGGTGATGCCGTGGAACTTCCCGCTGTGGCAGGTGATCCGCTTCGCCGCGCCCGCGCTGATGGCGGGCAACGTGGGCCTGCTCAAGCACGCCTCGAACGTCCCGCAGACCGCCCTCTACCTGGAGGACCTCTTCCACCGGGCGGGTTTCACCGAGGGCACCTTCCAGACCCTGCTGATCGGCTCCGGGGCGGTCGAGGAGATCCTGCGCGACGAGCGGGTCAAGGCCGCCACGCTCACCGGCAGCGAGCCGGCGGGCCGCGCGGTCGCCTCCACCGCCGGAGAGATGATCAAGAAGACGGTACTGGAGCTGGGCGGCAGCGACCCGTTCGTGGTCATGCCCTCCGCCGACATCGACCGGGCCGCCGAGGTCGCGGTGACGGCGCGGGTGCAGAACAACGGGCAGTCCTGCATCGCCGCGAAGCGGTTCATCGTGCACACGGACGTCTACGACGCCTTCGCCGAGCGGTTCGCGGCGGGCATGAAGGCGCTGAAGCTCGGCGACCCCATGGCCGACGACACCGAGGTCGGCCCGCTCGCCAGCGAGCAGGGGCTGCGCGATGTGGAGGAACTGGTCGACGACGCGGTACGCAGTGGAGCGCAGGTGCTGTGCGGTGGCGAACGGCCGGACGGGCCCGGCTGGTACTACACGCCGTCGGTCCTCGCCGGCATCACCCGCGAGATGCGGATCCACCGGGAGGAGGCGTTCGGACCGGTCGCGACGCTGTACCGGGCGGCCGACCTGGACGAGGCCGTACTGATCGCGAACGACTCTCCGTTCGGGCTGAGTTCGAACGTCTGGACGCGGGACGAGGAGGAGGTCGACCGGTTCGTACGGGACCTGGAGGCCGGCGGGGTGTTCTTCAACGGCATGACCGCGTCCCATCCGGCGTTCCCGTTCGGCGGTGTGAAGCGGTCCGGGTACGGGCGTGAGCTGTCCGGGCACGGAATCCGCGAGTTCTGCAACATCACCACTGTTTGGCATGGTGCGTGAGTGTTGCGGGGCTACGATCCCGTCTGTGAACCGCGAAGTGACTCTGCCTCTGATCGTCGACGACCGCGGGACCTTGCAGGTGTCTGCGGCGGATGTCAGCAAGCTCTTGCGGACGGTGGGGGGTCGGTGGGTGCGGCTCGTGGAGGGCGGGGAGTCGGGGCTGGACGAGGACACGGTGGCCGAGCTGGCCATCGAGCTGGCGAAACTGGCCGATCGCATCGATGTGGCGTGCATCGCGCACAGCAGTGGGACCGCGACGTAGTCAGGGCACTCGAGTCAGCGCGTTCCAGAACATCGCCTCGTAGGTCTGCAGGAGGCGGCCGTACGTGTGGGCCCGCCGTTCGTCGAGGCGGCCGCCGTCCAGGGCCTCCCGGACCGCCGCCACCGCCAGCCGGTCCAGCTCCGGCGACGGCTGCGCGAAGAAGTCGAAGAAGGCGCAGGCCTCGTCGGGGAAGCCGTACCGCTCCCGCAGCGCGGTCGCGATCGTCGCGCAATAGCCGCCCCACGCCGAGAAGTTGGCGGTCAGCGCCAGGACCACGTCCGCCGGTGAGGCGTTCAGGGCCAGCCAGGCCACGTATGCGGGGTACGCCTGGCCGCCGGGCAGGGGCTCGTACGACCTCTCCCCCGGCTCGTCCACGCCGCACGCTCGTGTGAACGCCGTCAGTCGCTCACCCGCCAGTGCCTCGCCCTCGGCCAGCACCGTGAAGAAGGCCGCGGCCTGCGGGTCGGTCGCTTCGCCGCGCGCCGCCAGGAACTCGAACGCCCTGCGGTCCGCGGGAATCACCCAGGTCTGTTCCAGGGCGAGCGCGGCGAGGGTGGTGAGGGGAGCCGTGCCGTCGGCGATCCGGGGGACCAGCGGGTTGGCCTGCGGATCGGGGGCGAGGGTCGCGGTGGTCGTCTCCAGCAGGGCCCGGGCCGGGTGCGTCATCGCGTCCTCCGTCGTAGCGGTGTCGGGACGAGCCTGGCACGGCATCCCTGATACGGAGTAGTCCGGCGCGAAGTCGGCGAACGGGCGGGTGATCGTGGGTGGACCACCCTTGAGGTGAACCACCTTCTGACCGGGGCCGAAGGGCCTTCCGGGAGGCGAAAGCAGGCACGGTTCATGGCGACTTTGTGCAGACCCTCGGTGTCCGTTCCAGAGCACGTGATCACGATGGAGGAGACGCTGGAGCTGGCGCGTGAGCGCCACGCCGGCCACCCCCAACTGCCGCTGGCCCTCCGGCTGATAGAGAACACCGGCGTGCGCACGCGGCACATCGTGCAGCCCATCGAGGAAACACTGAAGCACCCCGGGTTCGAGGACCGCAACAAGCTCTACGAGGCCGAGGCGAAGGCCCGGGTGCCGGCGGTCGTGCAGCGGGCGCTGGACGACGCGGAGCTGCTCACGGCCGAGGTGGACCTGATCATCTACGTGTCGTGCACGGGCTTCATGATGCCCTCGCTCACGGCCTGGCTGATCAACGAGATGGGCTTCGACCCGACCACCCGTCAGCTGCCGGTGGCCCAGCTGGGTTGCGCGGCCGGCGGCGCGGCGATCAATCGTGCCCACGACTTCTGCACGGCGTACCCCGAGGCCAACGTGCTGATCGTGGCCTGCGAGTTCTGCTCGCTGTGCTACCAGCCGACCGACATCGGCGTCGGCTCGCTGCTGTCGAACGGCCTGTTCGGTGACGGCATCGCCGCCGCCGTGGTCCGCGGCCGGGGCGGTGAGGGCGTCCGCCTGGAACGCAACGGCTCGTACCTGATCCCCAAGACCGACGACTGGATCATGTACGACGTGAAGGCGACCGGCTTCCACTTCCTGCTGGACAAGCGGGTCCCCTCGACCATGGAGCCGCTGGCACCGGCCCTGAAGGACCTGGCCGGCGACCACGGCTGGGACGCCTCCGGCCTGGACTTCTACATCGTCCACGCGGGTGGGCCCCGCATCCTCGACGACCTCAGCACCTTCCTGCACGTCGACCCGCACGCCTTCCGCTTCAGCCGGGCCACGCTCACCGAGTACGGCAACATCGCCAGCGCCGTCGTCCTGGACGCGCTGCGCCGGCTGTTCGACGACGGCGGCCCCGGGGACCAGGCGCGCGGGCTGCTCGCCGGGTTCGGTCCCGGCATCACCGCCGAGATGTCCCTGGGCCGCTGGCACGGCGCGGACGAGACGAGGTGACATGAGCGAGGAGACGGTGGACCGGCAGGTCACCCGGCCGGCCCCGCGCTTCGACCCGGCCCGGGGCGCGGTGGGTTTCCCGGACCCGGCGGACCAGGTCCGGCTGCGCCGCGGTGTCGCCGCCGCGTTCACGGCGCGCGGGGTGGAGCGGGCGCGCGAGCGGTCCCGGCGCATGCTGGCGGAACTGGTCGACGAGATGCTCCAGGACGGCCCGCCCGCCGACCTGTGCGAGGCCGTGCTCGGCCCGTTCTCCGTCGCGGTCGTCTGCGAGCTGATGGGCGTCCCGGCGGCCGACCGGCAGGGCATGCACACGTGGACGCGGCAGATCCTGTCCTCCTCGCCCGGCGCCGAGGCCGGCGAGAAGGCCACGAGGGAGATGGGCGCCTACTTCTCCGACCTCATCGGGCTGCGCGAGGGTGGCACGGGCGAGGACGTCGCCTCGCTGCTCGGTGCCGCCGTGGGCCGCGAGGAGGTCACCCTGGACGAGGCGGCCGGACTCGCGGTCCTCCTCCAGATCGCCGGCGAGACGGTCGGCGACACCTGCGGCCAGATGTTCTACGTCCTGCTGACCCGCCCCGGGCTCGCCGAATGGTTGCGCACCGAACCGGAGATCCGCCCCCGGGCCGTCGACGAACTGCTGCGCCCGCTCCCCCACCGGGACCCGGTCGGGCTGTCTGAGATCGCCGGGGAGAACTCCATGCCGGTCCGGATGGAGGCGGAGCTCCTGGTGGACGCGCTCCTCGACGGCGTACCGGGCCTGCGGCTCGCCGTCCCGGCCGAGGACGTGCGGTTCAGGAGGGGCTCGCCGATCCGTGGGCCCGAGGCCCTGCCCGTGACGTGGTGAGACGGCGATGACGGCGTCCGAGGGGCTGCTCGTCCCGCCCGGCCAGGGCCGGATCATGCAGACCCCCGCCCAGCACGTCACCTTCAAGGTGACCGGCACGCACTCGCGTGCGGCCTCCACGTTCGAGGTGGTCGTGCCGCCGGGCTTCGACGTCGGCGCCCATGTGCACACCCGCAGCGAGGAGTTGTTCTACCTGCTCGAAGGCGAGCTGGACGTCCTCGCCTTCGAGCCGCGGATCCGCACGCCCGACCACTGGCAGAGGTGGGAGTCCCCTTCGGGCAACCGGGTGGTACGGGCGACTCCGGGCACGGTGATCGTCGTACCCCCGGGGTGCCCGCACGCCTTCGCCAACCCGACGGACACCCCGGCGAAGATGCTCTTCCAGGCCAGCCCGCCGCCGGACCACGAGCGGTACTTCGAGGAACTGCTGGAGATCCTCGGCGGCGGAGGCCCGCCGGACCACGCGGCGATCGAGGAACTGCGGGCGCGCTACGACATCGAGCAGCTGACGCCGCTCAGACACCGTTAGCGGATCGGCACACCGGCGAGGGTGCGGGCGATGACCAGGCGCTGGATCTCGCTCGTGCCCTCGAAGATGGTGTAAATGGCCGCGTCGCGGTGCATCCGCTCCACGGGGTACTCCCGGGTGTAGCCGTTGCCGCCGAGGATCTGGATCGCCTGGCCCGTGACCTTCTTGGCCGTCTCGCTCGCGAACAGCTTGGACATCGAGCCCTCGGCCGCCGTGAACGGCCTGCCGTTGACCGCCATCCAGGACGCGCGCCACACCAGCAGCCGGGCCGCGTCGATGGACGTCCGCATGTCCGCCAGCTGGAAGGCGACACCCTGGTTGTCGACGATCGGCCGTCCGAACTGCTCCCTGGTCGTGGCGTAGTCGAGGGCGACCTCGTAGGCGGCGCGGGCGGTGCCGACCGCCATGGCGCCGACCGCCGGGCGCGAGGCCTCGAACGTGGCCATCGCCGCGTTCTTCACCCGCTCCCCGCCCTGCTTGGCCTTCTCCCGTGCGCGGGCCAGCCGCTCGTCCAGCTTCTCCTTGCCGCCGAGCAGGCAGGAGCCGGGAACGCGCACGTTGTCGAGGATGACCTCGGCGGTGTGGGAGGCGCGGATGCCGTGCTTCTTGAACTTCTGGCCCTGGGCCAGACCCGGCGTCCCCGGCGGGACGATGAAGGAGGCGTGTCCCTTGGAGCCGAGGTCGGCGTCGACGACCGCGACGACGACGTGGACGTTGGCGATGCCGCCGTTGGTCGCCCAGGTCTTGGTGCCGTTGAGCACCCACTCGTCCTTGGCCTCGTCGTACACGGCCCGGGTACGCATGGAGGCCACGTCGGAGCCGGCGTCGGGCTCGGAGGAACAGAAGGCGGCGACCTTGACGTCGTTGGCGTCGCCGTACATCTGGGGGATCCAGGTGCCGATCTGCTCCTCGGTGCCGTTGGCGAGGACGCCGACGGCTGCGAGGCCGGTGCCGACGATGGACAGGGCGATGCCCGCGTCGCCCCAGAACAGCTCCTCCATCGCCATGGGGATGCCGAGGCCGGTGGGGTCGAAGTACTGCTGGGCGTAGAAGTCCAGGGAGTAGATGCCGACCTTGGCGGCTTCCTGGATGACCGGCCAGGGAGTCTCCTCACGCTCGTCCCATTCGGCGGCCGCGGGGCGGATCACCTCGGCCGCGAAGCCGTGCAGCCAGTCCCGGACCTCCTTCTGTTCGTCGTTGAGCTCCATGGTGAACTCGGCCATGTCGTCCCCTCCAGCGGCACACGTGCATGTTACTTGCGGTAACACCAGTCTGTTACCGGCGGGTAGTCGAAGTCAACTCCTACCGACCGGTCGGCACCCTTTCGGTGTCCTGGGCATGCTTCAGTGTTAGTTTGCGCAGGCGTCATCGAAACAGCACGGGTGGGGAGAGATCATGGACACCACGCAGCGGACCGATCAGCAACGGTCCGCCGACCGCCGCCGGCGTGAGCTGCTGGAGGCCGCCGACCGAGTGGTGCTGCGCGACGGCCCGCAGGCCTCGATGAACGCGATCGCGGCGGAAGCCGGCATCACCAAGCCGATTCTGTATCGCCACTTCGGCGACAAGGGCGGACTTTACGCGGCCCTTGCCATGCGGCACACCGACGCGCTGCTCGACTCGCTGCGGGCGGCGCTGGACGCGCCGGCGGACCGACGGGAGCGAGTCGAGGCGACGTTGGACACGTACCTCACGGCGATCGAGTTGCGGCCCCAGGTGTACCGGTTCCTGATGCACCCCGCGGAGGGGGGCCAGCCGGGAGACGCGGGGTTCGATGTCGGCAAGCACAGCGCGCCGTTGCTGCGGCGGATGGGCGAGGAACTGGCGCAGGTCATCGAGGAGCGGCTGGATCTCGGGCCGGGCGGGCAGCAGCTGGCGCGGGTGTGGGGGCACGGGATCGTCGGCATGATGCACGCGGCCGGGGACTGGTGGCTGGGGGAACGGCCGTGTTCTCGTGCGGAGTTGGTGCGGAGTCTGGCTGATCTGCTGTGGGGGCGGCTTGCCGCGGCGGGGGATCGGGTCGGAGGCCCGGGGTTCTGACCGTCGGGTCTCGACTGCGGGCCGGTGGGGGTTGTTCGCGCCCACGCGGCGGAGCCGCATATCGGACACAGCCCCGCGCCCCTGAGGCGACAGCGCCCCGCGCCCCTGAGGCGACGGCGCTCAGGCACTCCAAGAAGCCCGGGCCACCTGGCGCATCAGCTTGCGATGGCGCCGGCCCTTGAGGTGGTCCGCGTAGATGCGGCCCTCCACGTGGTCGCACTCGTGCTGCAGGCAGCGGGCGAAGAAGCCCGTGCCGTGGACCGTGACGGGGTCGCCGGTCATTGTGAAGCCCTCGACGACCGCGTGGTCGTGGCGTTCCGTGCCCGCTTCCAGGCCCGGCAGGGACAGGCAGCCCTCCGGGCCCCGGATCACCACGCCGTCCTGCTCGGTCAGGCGCGGGTTGATCACATGGCCCACGTGGCGGACGTCCTCGTCGTCGGGGCAGTCGTAGACGAAGACCCGCACGGCCTCGCCGACCTGGTTGGCGGCGAGGCCGACCCCCTGGGCCGCGTACATGGTCGCGAACAAGTCCTCGACGAGTCGGGCCAGTTCGGGGCCGAAGTCGGTGACCTCCGCGCAGGGGGTGTGCAGGACCGGATCGCCGTGCAGGGTGAGGGGTCTCACGCGGCCGTGGGCGCCGGGGATGGAGCTCTTTCGCATGGCGGCAAGAGTAAGGTCCTGTCGGTCCGCGTCTCCCACACGAGTTCGCCACAGTGCCACGGTTCGGGAGTGCGAAGGGATCTCGATAGGCTGAGGTCCACACCACGTGGCCGTCAGGCTTCAGAGCGCGGCGCGTACGCAAGGAGGATCGAGAACTTGATGGCAGGCAACTCGGACCCGCTCTCGCCGCGGGCCAAGCTGGCCGTGACCGCGGGCAAGGCGGTCGCGGCGGCATCGCGCGCCGCAGGGCGCGGCAGCGGTTCGGTGATCGGCGGCCGGGTCGCGCTCAAACTCGACCCCGACCTCCTCGCCCGGCTCGCCCAGAACCTGGACGTGATCCTGGTCTCCGCGACGAACGGCAAGACCACCACGACCCGGCTCATCGCCGAGGCACTGCGCGCGGCGGGCCCCGTCGTCTCCAACGCGCTCGGCGCCAACATGCCGGCCGGCATCACCTCGGCCCTCGCCGGCAGCTCCGACGCCCGCTACGGCGTCATCGAGGTCGACGAGAAGTACCTCGCCGGCGTCGCCCGGGACACCGCCCCGAAGTGCATCGCCCTGCTCAACCTCTCGCGCGACCAGCTCGACCGGGCCGCCGAGACGCGCATGCTCGCCGAGAACTGGCGGGAGGGGCTCGCGGGTTCCAAGGCCGTGGTCGTGGCCAACTGCGACGACCCGCTGGTGGTGTGGGCGGCGTCGTCCTCCCCCAACGTGATCTGGGTCGCAGCCGGGCAGATGTGGAAGGACGACGCCTGGTCCTGCCCGTCGTGCGGTGGCGTCATGCAGCGCCCGGGCGACGACTGGTTCTGCGGCGAGTGCGGCTTCCGCCGCCCAACGCCGAGCTGGGCGCTCTCGGGCGACCATGTCCTCGACCCGCACGGCTCGGCCTGGCCGATCCACCTCCAGCTGCCGGGCCGCGCCAACAAGGCCAACGCCGCCTCCTCGGCCGCCGTCGCCGCCGTGTTCGGGGTGCCGCCGCAGGTCGCGCTGGAGCGCATGTACCAGGTGCAGGCGGTGGCCGGGCGTTACGACATCGTCCAGTTCCAGGGCCGTGACCTGCGACTCCTGCTCGCGAAGAACCCGGCCGGCTGGCTGGAGACGTTCTCCCTGATCGACCCGCCGCCCACGCCGGTCATCCTCTCCGTGAACGCGCGCGGCGCCGACGGCACCGACACCTCCTGGCTGTGGGACGTGGACTACACGCGCCTGACCGGCCACCCGATCTGCGTCGTCGGCGACCGGCGACTGGACCTGGCGGTGCGCCTGGAGGTCGCCGACCAGCACTTCCAGGTCTACGAGAACCTCGACCAGGCCGTGGCGGCGTGCCCGCCGGGGCGCATCGAGGTCATCGCCAACTACACGGCGTTCCAGGACCTGCGCCGCCGCGTCGGCAACTGAGCACGAGACGTCAGGGGACTTTTGTGAGCGACAACCAACTGCGGGTCGTCTGGATCTATCCCGACCTGCTCAGCACCTACGGCGACCAGGGCAACGTCCTCGTCGTGGAGCGCCGGGCGCGGCAGCGCCGCCTGGACGTGGCCCGGCTGGACGTGCGCAGCGACCAGCCGATCCCGACCTCCGGCGACATCTACCTGATCGGCGGCGGTGAGGACCGGCCGCAGCGGCTCGCCGCCGAGCGGCTGCGCCGGGACGGCGGACTGCAGCGGGCCGTGGAGAACGGCGCCATCGTGTTCTCCGTGTGCGCCGGCTACCAGATCCTCGGCCACGAGTTCATCAACGACCTCGGCCAGCGCGAGCCCGGTCTCGGCCTGCTGGACGTGGTGTCGACGCGCGGCGAGGGCGCGCGGTGCGTCGGTGACGTGCTGGGCGACGTCGACGCCCGCCTCGGCCTGCCCCCGCTGACCGGCTTCGAGAACCACCAGGGCGTCACCCACCTCGGCCCCACCGCCCGCCCGCTCGCCCAGGTGCGCTTCGGCAACGGCAACGGCACGGGCGACGGCACGGAGGGCGCGTACAACGACACCGTCTTCGGCACGTACATGCACGGGCCGGTGCTCGCGCGCAACCCGCTGATCGCGGACCTGCTGCTGAAGCTGGCCCTCGACGTCAACGCGCTGCCGCCGACCGACGACCACTGGTACGAGGCCCTCCGCAACGAGCGCATCGCGGCTGCTCAGCAGCCTGCCTGAGCGCGTCCGGGCAGCGTGCGGGGAGCACGCGTCAACCTGCTGGTCAACAGCCCGTCTGTCGGCCCATCCGCACAGGTGAGCGGGGTCGTCCAGCAGGCGGACGCGTGCTTCGGTCCGGCCCCTCGATGCCGCTAGGGTGGCGGGGATTCCAGCCGGACAACGTGGTCCGGTCCCCGGCCCACGTTGAGAAGGTATTTCGGGCTATGCGCATTGGTGTCCTCACGTCCGGCGGCGACTGCCCCGGCCTGAACGCCGTCATCCGGTCCGTCGTGCACCGTGCCGTCGTCGACCACGGCGACGAGGTCATCGGCTTCCGGGACGGCTGGAAGGGCCTCCTGGAGTGCGACTACCTCAAGCTCGACCTCGATGCGGTGGGTGGCATCCTCGCCCGCGGCGGCACGATTCTCGGGTCCTCCCGGGTCCAGCCCTCCCATCTGCGGGACGGTGTGGAGCGGGCGAAGGGCCATCTTGCGGAGCTCGGCCTGGACGCGATCATCCCCATCGGCGGTGAGGGCACGCTCAAGGCCGCCCGGCTGATGTCGGACAGCGGTCTGCCCGTCGTGGGCGTGCCGAAGACGATCGACAACGACATCGCGGTCACGGACGTCACGTTCGGCTTCGACACGGCCGTGGGGGTGGCGACCGAGGCCCTGGACCGGCTGAAGACCACCGCCGAGTCCCACCAGCGGGTCCTGGTCGTCGAGGTCATGGGCCGGCACACCGGCTGGATCGCGCTGCACTCCGGCATGGCGGCCGGTGCGCACGCCATCGTGGTGCCCGAGCGGCCCTTCGACATAGAGGAGCTGACCCGTCGGGTCGGCGAGCGGTTCGAGGCGGGCAAGCGCTTCGCGATCGTGGTGGCGGCGGAGGGGGCCAAGCCCCGCGCCGGGAGCATGGAGTTCGACGAGGGCGGCAAGGACATCTACGGGCACGAGCGATTCGCCGGGATCGCCCGGCAGCTGTCCGTGGAGCTGGAGGGACGGCTGGGGAAGGAAGCCCGGCCGGTGATCCTCGGGCACGTGCAGCGGGGCGGTACGCCGACCGCCTACGACCGGGTGCTGGCCACGCGGTTCGGGTGGCATGCGGTGGAGGCCGTGCACCGGGGTGAGTTCGGGCAGATGACCGCGCTGCGGGGCACCGACATAGTGATGGTGTCGTTGGCCGAAGCCGTGAAGACGCTGAAGACCGTGCCGGATGAGCGGTACGCCGAGGCGGAGACCGTTCTCTGAGGCTGAGCTGATCTGCCGGGTGCGGGTGGTGTGTGACGTGTCGCGCCCACGCGGCGGAGCCGCATGGTGAACACGGCCCCGCGCCCCTGAGGGCCGACGGACCGCCCCCGGTCGTCACCACGACCGGGGGCGGTTCTACTCTTGTGGGCGGACAGATGGCTGCACACCCCCACGAAACAGGAGCCGGCGGAATGGATCACAGCGGGCACGGCATGACCATGGATCTGCCGCCGTTCACGCTGGGGCGAGGGCTGGAGTGGTCCACGGACCCGTTCTTCCTGGTCGCCTGCCTGGCCGGGCTCGCGCTGTACGGGTGGGGAGTCGTGCGGCTCGTCCGGCGCGGGGACAAGTGGCCCGTGGGGCGGACGGTCGCCTTCACCATCGGCGTGCTGAGCATCGTGCTCATGATGTGCACCCGGCTGAACGACTACGGCATGGTCATGTTCAGCGTGCACATGGTGCAGCACATGGTCATCAGCATGGTGTCGCCCATCCTCATCCTGCTCGGCGCGCCGATCACCCTGGCGCTGCGGGCGCTGCCGCCGGCGGGGCGGGGGCGCAAGGGGCCGCGTGAGCTGCTGCTGATGTTCCTGCACAGCCGGTACATGCGGATCATCACGCACCCGGCGTTCACGATCCCGCTGTTCATCGCGAGCCTGTACGGGCTGTACTTCACGCCCCTCTTCGACACCCTGATGGGCTCCAAGGCGGGCCACATCGCGATGATGGTGCACTTCCTCGCCGTCGGCCTGGTGTTCTTCTGGCCGATCATGGGCGTCGACCCGGGCCCGCACCGCCCGGGCTACCTGATGCGGATGCTGGAGCTGTTCGCGGGCATGCCGTTCCACGCGTTCTTCGGGATCGCGCTGATGATGGCGTCCGAGCCGATGGTCCAGACGTTCAAGAACCCGCCCGGCTCGCTCGGCATCGAGGCGCTGTCCGATCAGAACGCGGCGGGCGGCATCGCCTGGGCGTTCAGCGAGATCCCCTCCGTGCTGGTGCTGGTGGCCCTGCTGTTCCAGTGGTACGCGTCGGACCAGCGGCAGGCCAAGCGCACGGACCGGGCCGCCGAGCGCGACGGGGACAAGGAACTGGAGGCGTACAACGCCTATCTCGCCTCGCTGAACACGCAGGGGCGCTGAAGACCTCTTCGGTACGGGCCGTGCGCGCCGGGCGTCCGCCGGGCACCATGGAGGGACCGAACCTGAGGAGGGTGCCGCGATGCCCGGTTCCACGAACGGTTCCAACTCCACGAAGACCATGGGAGCGCTCACGCTGGGCGGGCTGGTCGTGGTGACGGCCTACACGGTGGCGCTCGGCAGCAACGGCTGGCTGTGGTTCGGCTGGGTCGTGCTGGGTCTGATCACGCTGGGACTGGTGGCCACCACGCGCAGCACCTGAGGACTCGCCGCCCGGCCGACCGGTGGGGGCTCACTCCCCGGCCTGGCCGGTGGGGCGGCTCACTCCCTGGTCAGCCGCCCCGCCGAGTGCACGCCCGGCTGGTACTTCGGCAGCCGGACAGTGATCTTCATGCCGGCTCCCACGGCGGTCTCGATGACGAGCCCGTGGTCGTCGCCGTAGACCTGGCGGAGCCGGTCGTCGACGTTGGAGAGGCCGATGCCGCCCGAGGGGCTGACCTCGCGGGCGAGGATGCGGCGGAGCAGGCCGGGGTCCATGCCGGCGCCGTCGTCCTCGATGACGACGAGGGCCTCGGCTCCCGCGTCCTGGGCGGTGATCTGGATGTGGCACTTGCCGGAGGGCACGGCCTTGCCCTCCAGACCGTGCTTGACGGCGTTCTCGACGAGCGGCTGCAGGCACAGGAACGGCAGGGTCACCGGCAGCACCTCCGGCGCTATCTGGAGGGTGACGGACAGGCGGTCGCCGAAGCGTGCCCGCACGAGCGCCAGGTAGTGGTCGATGGCGTGCAGTTCCTCGGCGAGGGTGGTGAAGTCGCCGTGCCGGCGGAACGAGTAGCGGGTGAAGTCGGCGAATTCGAGGAGCAGCTCGCGGGCGCGCTCGGGGTCGGTGCGGACGAACGAGGCGATCACCGCGAGCGAGTTGAAGATGAAGTGCGGGGAGATCTGGGCCCGCAGCGCCTTGATCTCGGCCTCGATGAGGCGCGTGCGGGACTGGTCGAGGTCGGCCAGTTCCAGCTGGACCGAGACCCAGCGGGCGACCTCGCCGGCGGCGCGGACGAGCACGGCCGACTCGCGGGGTGCGCAGGCGACCAGGGCGCCGTGCACCCGGTCGTCGACGGTGAGCGGGGCGACGACCGCCCAGCGCACCGAGCAGTCGAGGCGGTCGCAGGTGAGCCGGAAGGCCTCGCCGCGGCCGGTCTCCAGGGAGTCCGCGAGGCGTTCCATGATCTCGGTGCGGTGGTGGGCGCCGTCGCCGTCCCAGACCAGGACCTGCCCCAGGTCGGTGAGGCAGAGGGCGTCCGTGCCGAGCAGGGAGCGCAGTTTGCGGGCGGACTTGCGGGCGGTCTCCTCCGTCAGGCCGGACCGCAGCGGGGGCGCGGCGAGGGAGGCCGTGTGCAGGGTCTCGAAGGTGGCGTGCTCGACGGGAGTGCCGAGGCCGGCGAGGCTCTTGGCCCGGGCGGTGCGGCGGCCGAGCCAGACTCCCAGGGCGAGCACCGGGAGGACGGCGACGCACAGGCCCGCCAGGAACCCGCTCATGCCGTCACCTCCGTGCGCAGTTCCTCGGGCAGGTGGAACCGGGCCAGGACCGCCGCGGTGCCGGGCGGGACCCGGCCGGGGGTGGCCAGGGACACCAGGATCATGGTGAGGAAGCCCAGCGGCACCGACCACAGCGCGGGCCAGGCGAGCAGGGCGTGCAGGGCGGCGCCCTCGCCCGGGTAGCCCGCCATGGTCGCGGCGACGGCGAGCAGCGCGGATCCGCCGCCGACCAGCATCCCGGCGGCGGCGCCGGGCGGGGTCAGCCGCCGCCACCAGATGCCGAGGACGAGCAGCGGGCAGAACGAGGACGCCGACACGGCGAAGGCGAGGCCGACGGCGTCGGCAACCGGCAGTCCGCCGACCAGACCGCTCGCCGCGAGGGGCACGGCCATGGCGAGGGCCGTCCCGAGCCGGAAGTGCCGTACGCCCCGGGACGGCAGGACGTCCTGAGTGAGGACGCCCGCGACCGCCATGGTGAGGCCGGAGGCCGTGGACAGGAACGCGGCGAAGGCGCCCCCGGCGACCAGTGCGCCCAACAGGTCACCGCCCACTCCCCCGATCATGCGGTCGGGCAGCAGGAGGACGGCGGCGTCCGGGTCGCCGGTGAGGGTGAGTTCGGGGGCGTAGAGGCGACCGAGTGCGCCGTAGAGGGGTGGCAGGAGGTAGAAGGCGCCGATCAGACCGAGGACCGCGACGGTGGTGCGGCGGGCGGCGACGCCGTGCGGGCTGGTGTAGAAGCGGACCACGACGTGCGGCAGGCCCATGGTGCCGAGGAACGTGGCGAGGATCAGGCCGTACGTGGCGTACAGCGGGCGTTCCTCGCGGCTCTCGGCCTGCGACGGGGAGAGATCGCCACCGCCGCCGCGCTCGGCCCGGGGGACGGGGGCGCCCGCGGGGAAGGTGAGGCGGGTGCCGCGTTCGATGCGGTGGGTGCCGGCGGGGAGTTCGAGGCGGGTGCCGGTGTGCGTCCGGCCGTCCACGGTGCCGGTCACGGTGACGCTCAGGGGCCGGTCGAGGGTGAGGTCGACGGTGCCGTCGACGCGGACGGCGCGCTGCTCGCGGAAGGTGGCCGGTTCGTCGAAGGCGTGCCGGGGTGCTCCGTCGCTCTGCCAGGTGAGGACCAGGAACAGGGCGGGGACGAGCAGGGCGGTGAGTTTCAGCCAGTACTGGAAGGCCTGCACGAAGGTGATGCTGCGCATGCCGCCGGCGGCGACGGTGGCGGTGACGACGACGGCGACGATCACTCCGCCGAGCCAGTCGGGCGCCCCGGTCAGCACGGTCAGGGTCAGTCCGGCGCCCTGGAGCTGGGGCAGCAGGTACAGCCAGCCGACCCCGACGACGAAGGCACCGGCCAGCCGCCGCACGGCCTGGGAGGCGAGGCGGGCCTCCGCGAAGTCGGGGAGCGTGTAGGCGCCGGAGCGGCGCAGCGGGGCGGCGACGAAGAGCAGCAGGACCAGGTAGCCGGCGGTGTAGCCGACCGGGTACCAGAGCATGTCGGGGCCCTGGACCAGGACGAGTCCCGCTATGCCGAGGAAGGAGGCGGCGGAGAGGTACTCGCCGCTGATGGCGGCGGCGTTGAGGCGGGGGCCGACGGTGCGGGAGGCGACGTAGAAGTCGGAGGTGGTGCGGGAGATGCGCAGGCCGAAGGCGCCGACGAGGACCGTCGCGACGACGACGAGGGCGACGGCCGGGATGGCGTAGCTGGAGTTCATCGGTGGGGCTTCAGCGGTCTTCCACGAGGCGTATGAAGTCGCGTTCGTTGCGCTCGGCCCGGCGGACGTACCAGCGGGCGAGCAGGACGAGGGGGGCGTAGAGGCCGAAGCCGAGGACGGCCCATTCCAGGCGGCGGGCGTCGGGCATCGCCGCGAACAGCAGCGGGAGCGGTCCGACGAGCAGGCCGAGGATGGCGAACACCGTGAGGGCGGCGCGCAGTTGGGTGCGCATCAGGGAGCGGACGTAGGTGTGGCCGAGGGTGGTCTGCTCGTCGATCTCGGTGCGCGGGCGGTAGTAGCCGGAGGAGGTCCGGCTGCTCTGCCGGGGCGGGCCGGTGACGACGACACGGCGTTCGGTGTGGTCCGGGGGCACGGTCACGGCCTCCTCATGAGCAGGTCGCGCAGTTCGCGGGTGTGGCGCCGGCTGACCTGGAGCTCCTCGGAGCCGACGAGGACACTGACGGTGCCCGCGTCGAGGCGGAGTTCGCCGATGTGGCGCAGGGCGACGAGGTGGCGGCGGTGGATGCGGACGAAGCCGCGGGTGCGCCAGCGCTCCTCCAGGGTGGACAGCGGGATGCGGACCAGGTGGCTGCCCTTGACGGTGTGCAGGCGGGCGTAGTCGCCCTGTGCCTCGACGTGGGTGATGTCCTCGACCGCGACGAAGCGGGTCACGCCGCCGAGTTCGACGGGTATGTGGTCCGGGTCGGGTTCGTGCACGGGGATGCGCGGGGCGGCGCCGCGCAGTTCCGCGGCCCTGCGGACGGCCTCGGCGAGACGCTCCTTGCGGACCGGTTTGAGGAGGTAGTCGACGGCCTTGAGGTCGAAGGCCTGCACGGCGAAGTCCTCGTGGGCGGTGACGAACACGACAAGCGGCGGCCGGGCGAAGCCGGTGAGCAGCCGGGCGAGGTCGAGGCCGTCGAGGCCGGGCATCTGGATGTCGAGGAAGACGACGTCGATGGTCTCGGGCCCGCCGGGGCCGGACTCCAGGGCGCGGTTCATGCGGCGCAGCGCCTCGGTGGCGTCGCCGGCGCCCTCCGCGCTGGCGATGCGGGGGTCGGCGTGCAGGAGGTAGAGCAGTTCCTCCAGGGAGGGGCGTTCGTCGTCGACAGCCAGGGCGCGCAGCATGCCCCGGAGTGTAGGGGTGATCCGTACGTCTGGACATGTGCCGGGTGTGGGCGTATCCGCTGGACACGGTGCCCGCGCCGGGCGGGGGCGGGCGGGGGTGCCGGTGGATACAGTGCCCGCATGAGCAGCAGGTCCACGGCGTTCGACGAGCTCGACCGGAAGATCATCACGGCGTTGATGGCGAACGCCAGGACGTCGTTCGCTGAGATCGGCACGGCGATCGGGCTGTCGGCCACGGCGGTCAAGCGGCGGGTCGACCGGTTGCGCGAGACCGGTGTGATCACCGGGTTCTCGGCGACGGTGAAGCCGTCGGCGCTGGGCTGGCGCACGGAGGCCTACGTCGAGGTGTACTGCGAGGGCGCGGCGCCGCCGCGGCGGCTGGCGGAGGTCGTGCGCGACTACCCGGAGATCGCGGCGGCGATGACCGTGACGGGCGGCGCGGACGCGTTGCTGCACGTGCGGGCGCGGGACGTGGAGCACTTCGAGGAGGTGCTGGAGCGGATCCGGCAGGAGCCGTTCATCCGGAAGACGATCAGTGTGATGGTGCTGTCCCATCTGCTGCCGGAGAGTCCGGAGGCCGGGGCGAGTCAGCCGGCTCCGGAGGGGGTCGCGTAGGGCGCAGCAGACGTGCGCCTAGCGGCCGTAAGACGCAGTGTTCCTGCGTGAACGCGCAAGCTTTGTTTCTTGTCGGGCACCGACGCCAGTTCCTACCGTTGTGTCAACCACCCGTCACACACCGTGAGGAAGCGGAGGGACCCCTCTGTGCCCGACTCCCGTGTGCCGCGCCGGCGGCGCTACCTCGTCTGCGAACCCAGACACTTCGCCGTGCAGTACGCGATCAACCCGTGGATGCATCCTGACGAACCCGTCGACGTCCTGCGCGCCCTGGACCAGTGGCAGGCGCTGGTCGACACCTACCGTGTCCACGGCCATACCGTGGACAGTGTGAAACCGGTCCCCGGCCTGCCCGACATGGTGTTCGCCGCGAACGCGGCGGTCGTCGTCGACGGCCGCGTCTTCGGCTCGCTCTTCCACGCGCCCGAGCGCCGTCCCGAGTCCGTGCCGTTCGAGGCGTGGTTCAAGGCGGAGGGCTACGAGGTGTACCACCCCGAGTCGGTGTGCGAGGGCGAGGGCGACCTGGTCCCGGCCGGCCGCTGGATCCTGGCCGGGACAGGCTTTCGTACGACGCGGGAGGCCCACAGCGAGGTGCAGGAGTACTTCGGTAGGCCGGTGATCAGCCTGACCCTGGTGGATCCGTACTTCTACCACCTGGACACGGCGCTGTTCGTCCTCGACGACGGGCACGACGGGAACATCGCCTACTACCCCGAGGCGTTCTCGCCGGGCAGTCGTGAGGTGCTGGCCCGGCTGTACCCGGACGCGGTGCTCGCCACCCGCGAGGACGCGATGGCGTTCGGGCTCAACTCCGTCTCCGACGGGCGCCACGTGTTCATCTCACCGGGGGCGACGGCCCTGGCCGAGCAGCTTTCCGACCGAGGCTATGTCCCCGTCCCCGTCGACGTGTCCGAGTTCCAGAAGGCCGGTGGCGGCATCAAGTGCTGCACCCAGGAGATCCGGGAGATCCGCTCATGACCGCACCCGTCCGCACCGAGGACTCGCAGGGGGACCGCGGCTCGCGGGAGACCCGTGGCTCGCAGGAGCTGATCCGCGCGGAGGAGCCGGTCCTCGCGCACAACTACCACCCGCTGCCGGTGGTCGTCGCCCGCGCCGAGGGCACCTGGGTGGAGGACGTGGAGGGGCGGCGCTACCTCGACATGCTCGCCGGGTACTCGGCCCTCAACTTCGGCCACCGGCACCCGGCGCTGATCGAGGCGGCCCATCGTCAGCTCGACCGGCTGACCCTCACCTCGCGCGCCTTCCACAACGACCGGCTCGCCGAGTTCGCGGAGCGGCTGGCCGCGCTGACCGGCATGGACATGGTGCTGCCCATGAACACCGGTGCGGAGGCGGTGGAGAGCGGCGTGAAGGTGGCCCGCAAGTGGGCCTACGACGTGAAGGGCGTACCGGCCGACCGGGCGACGATCGTGGTCGCGGCGGACAACTTCCACGGGCGTACGACGACGATCGTCAGCTTCTCCACGGACGAGACGGCCCGGGCGGGCTTCGGGCCGTTCACGCCGGGTTTCCGGGTGGTGCCGTACAACGACCTGGCCGCGATGGAGGCGGCGGTCGACGAGACGACGGCGGCGGTGCTGATCGAGCCGATCCAGGGCGAGGCGGGGGTGATCATTCCCGACGACGGCTACCTGTCCGGCGTGCGGGAGCTGACCCGCCGCAAGGGCTGTCTGTTCATCGCGGACGAGATCCAGTCCGGGCTCGGCCGCACGGGCCGCACGCTCGCGGTCGAGCACGAGCCGGTGGTGCCGGACGTGCTGCTGCTGGGCAAGGCGCTGGGCGGCGGCATCGTGCCGGTGTCGGCGGTGGTCGGGCGCCGGGAGGTACTCGGCGTGCTGCACCCGGGTGAGCACGGCTCCACCTTCGGCGGCAATCCGCTGGCCGCTGCGGTCGGTACGGCGGTGGTGGAGCTGCTGGAGAGCGGCGAGTTCCAGCGCCGGGCGGCCGATCTGGGCGTGATCCTGCGCGACGGCCTGACGGGGCTGGTCGGCAAGGGAGTGGTCGGGTTCCGCTCCCGCGGCCTGTGGGCGGGCGTCGACATCGACCCCGCGCTCGGCACCGGCCGCGAGATCAGCGAACGCCTCATGCGGGAGGGCGTCCTGGCGAAGGACACCCACGGCTCCACGATCCGCCTGGCCCCACCGCTCACCATCACGGCCGAGGAACTGACGGGGGCACTCGCGGCGCTGGAGAAGGCGCTCGGGTAAGAGGCGCCCGAAGTACGGGGCAGGGGCGGAGGGCTCGACACGGGCCGACTGCCCTGCCCGCGTACGGGCGTCCTCAGGGGGCCGGACCACCGAGGCGATGTGCGGCTCGGCACCGGTAGGGGCCGGACCACCGGGGCGAGCGCGGCTCGGCACCGGTGGGGGCCGGACCACCGGGCCGAGGCGGGGCTCGGCGCCGGCCGCAGGACCGGTGAGGCGGGGGACAGTCACACAGGGCCGCCGCTCCCTCGCCGTACCGACCGAAGCCGCCTGCTCAGCCCGGATGCCCGGGTCTCTCCCCGTCCCGACCACAGCGGCCTCCATCCCACCCGGCCCCCTCGCCCCCACCGGCTCCCGCGGCCCCGACCGGCCCTCCACAAGCCGCCCCTCGGCGCCAGAAGGGTGAAGATTGGGGCAAGAGGTGGTAGACCACTCTCAGCGACAGAGAGGTCGGCCGTGGGCGGAGACGAGGTGTACGGCGTTGCCCGGCAGCGGTTCGATGTGGCCGACGCGGCGCCCCTGTTGCTCGATCCACAGGGCGTGGTGACGGGCTGGACCAGCGGTGCCCGGCGGCTGCTCGCGTACCCGGCGTCCGAGGCGGTCGGCAGGAAGCTGGCCGATCTGCTGGCCGCCGAGGACGCCGAGCGCGTGCCGGACCTGGTCGAGCGCTGCCGCAGGGACGGTGGCTGGACGGGACTGCTCACGGCCCGCCGCCGGGACGGGCACCCCGTGAAGGTCGCGGCGCGGATCACCTCGGCCGAGGAGGCGCACGGCGGCTCGCGCTGGCTGATGCTCCTGTCGGAGCTGGCGGACGCCCCCGGCTGGGACATGAGCCGCACGGTCCTGGAGCAGATGGCGGCGGGCGCCCCGGTCGGTATCGCCATCGTGGACACGGACCTGCGCTTCGTGTGGTCGAACGCGGCCCTGGAACAGTTCGGCGGCGGCCCGGCGCCACGACGGCTCGGACTGCGCTTCGCGGACGTCCAGCCGGGCATGGACGGGCAGGCGGTCGAGGCACAGATGCGGCACGTGCTGGAGACCGGCGAGGCGGTGGTCGGCTACGAGCACGTGGGTCACGTGCGCTCGGCCCCGTTGCGCGAGACGGCGCACATGCTGTCGTTCACGCGGCTGGAGGACGAGCGGGGCCATCCGATCGGCGTGTACTACACGGTCGTGGACATGACCGACCGGCACCGTGCGCGGCAGCGGCTGGCGCTGCTCGACCGGGCCGGCGAGAGCATCGGCCGCAGCCTGGACCTCACGCGCACCGCGCAGGAACTCGCCGACGTGGCCGTGCCGGGGCTGGCCGACTTCGTCACCGTGGACCTGCTGGAGTCGGTACTGCGGGGCGCCGAGCCGACGCCCGGCCCGCTCGCGGACGCGGAGGAGCCGGTGGAGCTGCGCCGCGCCGGCTACCGGTCCGTGCAGGACCTCGCGGAAGCCGTCATCGAGATCGGCGAGGTGGTGGCCTTCCGCGCCGGAACGCCGCCCTTCCGCTGTCTGGCCACGGGACGGTCCTGGCGCGCGGAGCGGCTCGCCCCGCTGACCCGGGACTGGACCACGGACACCCCGAGCGGCCGCCGGGCCACGTTCCGGGAGCTGGGACTGCACAGCGTGATGACCGTGCCGATCCGTTCACGCGGCATCACCCTGGGCATCACGACGTTCTACCGGCGCCACGACCGGGAGTTCTTCGACGAGGAGGACCTGCGGCTGGCGGAGGATCTCGTCGCCCGCGCGGCCGTCTGCGTGGACAACGCCCGCCGCTACACCCGTGAGCGGGACGCCGCGCTCGTCCTGCAGCGCAGTCTGCTCCCCCACCGGCTGCCCGAGCAGGACGCCGTCGAGGTGGCCGCCTGCTACCGGCCGGCCGACGAGCTGACCGGTCTCGGCGGCGACTGGTACGACCTCATCCCGCTGTCCGGGGCGCGCGTCGCGCTGGTCGTGGGCGAGGTGCCCGGTCACGGCATCGACGCCGCAGCGTCCATGGGACAGTTGCGGACCGCCGTACGGACCCTGGCGGCTCTGGACCTGCCGCCCGAGGAGGTGCTGGCGCACCTCGACGACCTGGTGGCGCGGTCGGCGCGGGAGGAGGGTGCGGAGCCCGGGACGGTGGGCTCCGCGGGCACGCCAGGCGTGGGCTCCGGGTGCCTGTACGTCGTCTACGACCCGGTCGACGGCGGGTGTTCGATGGCCGCGGCGGGGCATCCGGCCCCGGCCGTGGTGATGCCCGACCGCTCGGTGGTGTTCGTCGACCTGCCGCAGGGGCCGCCGCTCGGCGTGGGCGGCCCGCCGTTCGAGGCGGTCGAGCTGCCCCTGGCGGAGGGCAGCACGCTCGCGCTGCACACCGACGGGCTGCTGGCCCGGGGCGAGACCTGGGCCGTCGACGCGGGCCGGGAGCGGCTGCGCCGGGCGCTGGAGCGGACGGGCCCGCTCGAGTCGTACTGCCGGTCCGTGGTCGACGCGCTGGTCCCGGCCCGGCCGTACGACGACGTGGCCCTGCTGATGGCGCGGACGAAACGTCTCGGCACCGGGCAGGTCGCGGCCTGGGAGCTGCCCTCGGACCCGGCCGTGGTCGCCGAGGCCCGCCGCACGGCCACCCGGCAGCTGGCGCACTGGGGCCTGGAGGAGCTGGCCTTCACCACGGAGCTGGTGGTGAGCGAGCTGGTCACCAACGCCATCCGGTACGCCACCGGGTCCATCCGGCTCCGGCTGATCCGGGAGCGTGCCCTGGTCTGCGAAGTGCTCGACGACGGCGCCACCGCTCCCCATCTGCGCCACCCCCGTACGACGGACGAGGGCGGGCGCGGGCTGCTGCTGGTCTCCCAGCTCACGCAGCGGTGGGGCACGCGCTTCGTGCCCGAGGGAAAGGTCATCTGGGCCGAGCAGGCCCTGCCGGATCTCCCGGAATGAACCCGGTTGAGGTTCGCTCATACCGTGCGAAACTGGTGTGATCCCGGCAGCGGTGAGGCGGCGGCCATGGCGGAGACGACGATCGACTACGGTGCGGTGTTCAAGGCCCTGCCCGGCATGGTGGCGCTCCTGACACCCGAACTCGTCTACGCGGACGTCAACGAGGAGTTCGCCCGCGTCTCCGGCCGCTCGCGCGAGCAGCTCATCGGCAAATACCTGTTCGACGTCTTCCCGGACAATCCGAACGATGCGGCCGCGACGGGCATGCGCAACCTGGAGGCCTCGCTGTACCGCGTCCTGGCCACCGGGGAGCGCGACACCATGGCCCTGCAGCGTTACGACGTCGAGGACCCGGAGCGGCCCGGCGAGTGGTCGAAGCGCTACTGGAGCCCGGTGAACGCGCCGCTGCTCGGCTCGGACGGCAAGGTCGTGCTGATCCTGCACCGCGTGGAGGAGGTCACGGAGCTGATCCGGGCCCGGGGCGGTTCTCCGGGGAACGGGAACAGCCGGGCCCGGGTGCTGGAGGCCGAGCTGTACACCCGCGCCCGTGAGCTGCAGGAGCTCAACGAGCGGCTGCGCCAGGCGCACTCCCGGGAGCGGGAGGTGGCACTGGCCTTGCAGGAGGCGATGCTGCCCGCGCCGCGGCAGGTCCGTCACCACCGGGCGGCCGTCCGGTACCGGCCCGCCGTGGGAGCGCTCAACGTGTGCGGGGACTGGTACGACCTGGTCGATCTGGTGGACGGCGACCGGATCGGCGTGGCGGTCGGCGACGTGGTGGGGCACGGGCTGGAGGCGGCCGGGGTGATGGGCCAGCTGCGCAGTGCGCTCAGCGCGGCCTCCCGGGTGGCCGCAGGGCCGGCCCAGGCCTTGGACGTGCTGGGGCGCTACGCCCACGTGATCGACGGGGCCGAGTCGGCGACCGCCGTGACGACCTTCATCGACTTCGACCGCCACGTCATCACGTACAGCAGCGCCGGCCATCCCCCGCCCGTGCTCGTCCACCAGGACGGCCGTACGGAGTTCCTCGACCAGGCGACGGACACGCCGCTGGACGCCCGCCCGGACCCGATCCCGCGGCCCCAGGCCGAGACGACGTTCACGCCGGGCGCCACACTCGTGCTGTACACCGACGGTCTGATCGAACGGCGTCGGGAGGACATCGACAAGGGTCTGGAGCGGCTCGCCGGCGCCCTGCACGACCATCGGGGCCAGGATCCCGAGGCCCTCGCCGACACGGTTCTGCAGGAGTTGCTGCCACCCGGCGGCGCCACCGACGACACCGCGCTGATCATCGTGCGGCTGTGACTACATGCGGGTCTTTCCGTGGTCGAGCAGCCGGATGCGGTCGACGTTCTGCCGGTCCTCGGCGTCCGCGCTGGGCGCACCGGCGAACCACGCGTCGAGGATCTCCGTCAGCAGCGGCTCCGACGTCAGCCGCAGACTGAGCGCGAGCACGTTGGCGTCGTTCCAGCGGCGCGCCCCGTCGGCCGTGTAGGCGTCCGCGCACAGGGCGGCCCGCACGCCGGGCACCTTGTTCGCGGCGATCGAGGCACCCGTGCCGGTCCAGCAGCACACCACCGCCATGTCGGTCGTGCCGTCGGCGACCTCGCGGGCCGCGGCCTCGGAGCACACCGCCCACTGCGGGTCGCCGTCCGGGCGCAGCGCGCCGTGCGGGCGCACCTCGTGCCCCCGCTCGCGCAGGGCGGCCACGAGGGAGCGGGCGACCGGTTCGTCCATGTCGGAGGAGACAGAGATCCGCATGCCTGGCAGGTTACTCGTCGCCGCGGCCCGGGCCACCGCCCACAGCAGCCGTCCGCCGGCAAGAGCCACCGGCCCGCCACGCACCCCCGCTATCGCGCCACGCCCCCCGTTCGGCTTGCCCGTCACCCGGGTGGCGCAGCACGCTGGTCGCGTGGTCCTCCCCAGCCGCATGAACACCACCGGACGCCGACGTCTGACTGACCATCAGTCAGTTGGCGAAGGATCTGTGCGGTCCGCCCGCACCAGGTGCCCGGTGGCCGCGTCTGCACCTACACTGGCACCCCACGACATGCCGGTTGACCTGCTGGAACGCGGCGGTTGAGTCCACTGCGAGAGTCGAGGAGCGCCCGCTTTGTTCTACTACCTGCTGAAATACGTACTGCTGGGCCCGCTGCTGAGACTGGTCTTCCGGCCTCGGATCGAGGGCCTGGAGCACGTTCCCTCGGAGGGCGCCGCCATCGTCGCCGGGAACCACCTGTCGTTCTCGGACCACTTCCTGATGCCCGCGATCCTCAAACGGCGCATCACCTTCCTCGCGAAGGCCGAGTACTTCACGGGCCCGGGCCTCAAGGGCCGCCTGACGGCGTTCTTCTTCCGCAGCGCGGGGCAGATCCCGGTCGACCGCTCCGGCAAGGACGCGGGCCAGGCCGCGATCCGCGAAGGCCTCGGCGTGCTGAGCAAGGACGAATTGCTCGGCATCTACCCCGAGGGCACCCGCTCGCACGACGGCCGGCTCTACAAGGGCAAGGTGGGCGTGGCGGTCATGGCCCTCAAGGCCGGCGTCCCGGTGATCCCCTGCGCGATGATCGGCACCTTCGAGGCCCAGCCGCCCGGCAAGGTCATCCCCAACATCCACCCCGTCGTGATCCGCTTCGGCGAGCCCCTGGACTTCTCCCGCTACGAGGGCATGGAGAACGAGAAGGCCATCCTGCGCGCCATCACCGACGAGATCATGTACGCCATCCTCTCCCTGTCGGAGCAGGAGTACGTCGACCGGTACGCGGCCGTGGTGAAGGCCGAGGAGGCCGCCGCCACGAAGGAGCGGAAGTTCCGGCGCATGCCCCTCAGTTGAGCTCTGCTGTCGGCAGAGGCAGGTTCCCCGGCGGCCCCCGGCGATCTACGGTCGCCGCATGAGACATGCTGTGGTGATCGGGGCGGGCGGACAGATCGGGAAACCGGCGGTGGAGGCGCTGGCGCGGGACGGCTGGGAAGTGACGGCCGCCTCGCGCGGCGGCGCCCGGCACGAGAACTGGCCCGGCGAGGTGCGGACACGGCGGCTGGACCGCGACGACGACGCGGCGCTCGGCGCGCTCATCGGTGACGGCTGCGACCTCGTGGTCGACATGGTCGCCTACGGGGCCCGGCACGCACGGCAGTTGACGGGACTGGCCGACCGGATCGGCGCGGCCGTGGTGGTGTCGTCCGTGTCGGTGTACGAGGACGGCAAGGGCCGCGGCTTCGACACCATGGGCGAGCCGGACGGACTCCCGCAGTACCCCGTACCGATCGCGGAGGACCAGGTCACGGTCCCGCCGGGGGACGCCACGTACAGCACCCGAAAGGTGGCCCTGGAGCGTGAACTCCGCGCGGTGGGCGACCGGTTGCCCACCACCGTGCTGCGCCCGGGTGCGATCCACGGGCCGTACGCTCCGCTCCCCCGCGAGCTGTACTTCGTCAAACGCAACCTCGACGGCCGGCGCAGGCGGGTGCTCGCCTTCCGGGGCGAGAGCCTCTTCCACACGTCGGCGGCACGCAACATCGCCGAACTGATCCGGCTGGCTGCGGCCCGGCCGGGCTCCCGGGTGCTCAACGCCTGCGATCCGCTGCCACCGGCCGTGTCGGAGATCGGGGCCGCCGTGGACGCGGTCATGGGGGTGGAGACGCAGACCGTGCTGCTCGACGGGCCTGCGCAGGGGTCCGTGGGCGGTTCCCCCTGGTCGGTGGAGCTGCCGGTGGTGTGTGACATGTCGGCCGCGGAACGGGAGCTGGGGTACCGGCCGGTCGTGTCCTACCCGGAGAGCCTGCCGGAGACGGTCGAGTGGCTCGTCCGCCGGCTGTCCGGCCAGGACTGGCGGGAGGCGTTCCCCACCCTCGCCCGCGCCTACCCGGACCTCTTCGACTACGCGGCGGAGGACGCCTGGTTCGCGGCCCGGTCGGCATGAGGAAGGGGCGGCCGGTGTCCCGGCCGCCCCTCACCACCCGACGGAGCCGGTGACGACTACGGCTTCGGCGTGGCGTGCGGCGCGCAGGTCACGTCGGCGCCGTCCAGCTTGCCGGTGAGCAGGTAGCTGTCCACGCGGGGGTTGATGCACGGGTTGACCAGGCCGGTGACACCGTGGGAGCCCGCGTCCTTCTCCGTGATCAGGCGGGAGCCCTCGAACCGCTTGTGCAGCTCCACGGCGCCCTCGTACGGGGTGGCCGCGTCCCGCTCGGACTGGACGATGAGCACGCCGGGCAGGCCCTTGCCGGTCTTGACGTCGACCGGGGTCTGCTGCTTGGCCGGCCAGGTGGCGCACGGCAGGTTCATCCAGGCGTTGGCCCACGTCATGAAGGGGTGGTCCTTGTGGAGCCGCGTGTTGTCGCGGTCCCACTTGCGCCAGCTGGTGGGCCACTTGGCGTCGGCGCACTCGACGGCGGTGTAGACGGCGTTGCCGTTCTCCGAGGACGCGTTGCCCGCCGTGTCGGACAGGTCGGGGGCGGCGGCGTCGACGAGCGCCTGGGTGTCGCCGGCGACGTACTTGCTGAAGACCGAGGCGGTCGACGCCCAGGCGGAGTCGTAGTACGGGGCGCTCTGGAAGAAGGAGATGAGCTCGGCCGGGCCGACGACCCCGCCGATGGGGTTCTTCTTCGCGGTGGCGCGCAGCTGAAGCCACTTCGCCTGGACGGCGGCGCGGGTGGTGCCGAGGTGGTAGGTCGCGTCGTTCGTCGCGACCCAGTCCTGCCAGTCCTTCCAGCGGCCCTCGAACGCGACGTCCTGGTCCAGGTTGGCCTGGTACCAGATCTTGTCGCGGGAGGGGTTGACGACGCTGTCGACGACCATGCGGCGCACGTGGCCCGGGAAGAGCGTGCCGTAGACGGCGCCCAGGTAGGTGCCGTAGGAGACGCCGAGGAAGTTCAGCTTCTTCTCACCGAGGGCGGCGCGGATGACGTCGAGGTCGCGCGCGGTGTTCGGCGTGGTCATGTGCGGCAGCATCGCGCCGCTGCGCTCCTGGCAGCCCTCGGCGTACTCGCGGGCCAGCTTGCGCTGGGCGAGCTTGTCGGCCTCGGAGTCGGGCACCGGGTCGGCCTTGGGTGCCTTGACGAACTCCTGCGGGTCGACGCAGGAGATGGGCGCGGACTTGCCGACGCCGCGCGGGTCGAAGCCCACGAAGTCATAGGCCTTGGCCGCGTTGGCCCAGACGGCGTTCTTGCCGGTGACCCGGGTCGGGAAGCGCAGCCCGGAGCCACCGGGGCCGCCGGGGTTGTAGACGAGCGCGCCCTGCCGCTCGGCCTTGGTGCCCGTGTTGCCGATGCGGTCGACGGCGAGCTTGATCTGCTTGCCGTAGGGCTTGGCGTAGTCGAGCGGAACGGTGACGTACCCGCACTGGATCGGCTTGGCCAGGTTCCAGTCGGCGGGGCAGTCCTGCCAGTCGATGCCGGCCTTCGCGGCCCGGGCGGCGGCGATCGCGGCGCCGCGGGCCTCGCGGTCCTGGCCGTAATCGCTGCCCGCGCTCGCGTTCGCGGTGGGCGCCGCGACGGCGCCGGCTATCAGCGTGGCCGTGACGAGCGCGCCGGCCGAACCGAGCGCCGCCACCCGCTTCTTCGGTCTCGAACCCCTCAAGGGGGACCTCCCCGTACCTCGTTGCGATCAGTACGGGGGATCCTTCCTGTTGTGAGGTCCCTGACAACAGGGCCGGACACCCTTCTTTGCCAATCCGATAAACGGAGAGGCCGTGCTGCTCTACGGACGCCTACGTCCGCGGGAGCGACGCGAATGCCTCGTCGAGCAGTCGCCGCAGCCTGAGGGCGTCCGGCGCCACCGCGGTCACCAGCGCGGCGGGGCCGGCGAGCGGTACGACCGAGGCCCCCTCCCCCAGCACCGTCGCGGCCACCGGCTCGGCGGCGAACTCCGGGCGGACGACGACCAGTTGCCCGACGGCCCGATGCCCCGCCAGGACGGCGGGCCCGTCCCAGCCGCCCGGCGCGCCGGGCCCGCAGGCCAGTTCCTGGTCGAGTACGGCCTGCCCGGCGACCCGCACGGTCAGACGGCTCGTGAGGCGCCCCGGTTCCTCACCGACGCGTCCGAGCACCTGCTCCTCACGCAGCACGAGCCGGGCGGTGGGCGCGAGCTCGACGCGGGTGGTGACGTAGAGGTCGCTGCCCCGGGCGGAGATCAACTGCTCCGGCAGCCAGTGCAGTTCGCCGTGATCGGCGACCTCGAGCCGGACGTCGTAGCGGGCCTCGCCCTTCGCCTGCCCGGGCAACGCGATGGTGGCGGCGGCCGACCCGACGGACAGCCGCGCCCCCTCCTCCACCCGCCCCTCCACGGCGAAGTGGTCACCGCCGAGCGGCCCGCTCATCGCGCCGACCAGCATGACCCGGGCCTCGGAGCCGGTGGCCCGGGTGCGCCGCAGCGCCAGAGGCCCGTCGCTCTCCAGCACCGGCAGCGAGGTCCCGCCGCGCCCGTCGTCCCCGGCGACGATCCGCGCGAGGGACCGCACCCCGGCACCGGTACGCACGTTCACGCGGTCCACGCGGCGAGTTGCGCACGCACCCACGCGGCGACGTCCGCCACCCCGGCCTCGCTGCGCAACGACTGGAAGACGACCGGCAGTTCGGCGCGCTGCGCCTTGGCGTCGGCGGCCATCCGGGCGAGGTCGGAGCCGACGTACGGGGCGAGGTCGGTCTTGTTGACGACGAGCAGGTCGGCGGTGGTCACGCCCGGTCCGCCCTTGCGCGGGATGTCGTCGCCCCCGGCGACGTCGATCACGAAGATCTGCGCGTCGACGAGCCCCTTGGAGAAGGTCGCGGTGAGGTTGTCCCCGCCGGACTCCACGAGCACCAGGTCCAGCGGCCCGACCGCGTCCTCCAGGTCCTCCACCGCTTCCAGGTTCGCGGAGATGTCGTCGCGGATCGCGGTGTGCGGGCAGGCGCCCGTCTCCACGGCGGTGATCCGCTCGGGCGGCAGCACGGCCTCGCGGAGCAGGAACTCGGCGTCCTCGCGCGTGTAGATGTCGTTGGTGACGACGGCGAGCGCCAGCTCGTCCCTGAGCGCCCGGCAGAGCGCGGCGACGGTGGCGGTCTTCCCGGATCCGACGGGGCCGCCGAGTCCGATGCGGAGCGCCCTGCGGGTGCCGTCGCGGCGGTGGGCGTCCGCGCTGAGGGCGGCAGGACCGTGGTCGGTGTGGTCGAGGTGCATGTGCGGCTCCTGGTGAGGCGGGCCCGGCTTCGCGGACGACGGGTACGGGTGGCGGGCGTGGAGTGCGGGTGAGCGGGCGCTGATCGCGCGGTTCCCCGCGCCCCTGAGGGGGTCGGTCTGCGCGGCGTTCGGAAGGCGGCTACGACGCGAACAACCGCACCGACCAGGCCGCATGCACCTCCGCCCCGATCTCCAGGAGCGGTGCGGACCCCGCGGGCAGGGCGTCGACCCCTTCGTCGACCACCTTCCGGGCCGCCTCCACGGCCCGGTCGGCGACCCGGTCCACCTCCGGGGCCAGCCGGGCCAGCACCCGTGTCGCGTCGAAGGGGTCCAGACTCAGCAACCGCACGGTCGCCGACGCGGGCCCGCTCACGCTCTCGTAGGCCGCGCAGTACGCCGCGTCCACCGGCCCCAGCCCCGCCGCGCGGGCCGCCAGCCCCAGCACCACCGGCTGATGCGCCCCCTTGGGGAACTCCCTGCCGAGCGCGTCCAGTTCGGCGGACGGCCAGGTCGCCCGCGCGGCCCGCAGCAGTTGCCGTCCCAGCTTCCGCGCGGCGACTCGCAGCGCGGGCGACGGCGTGCGCGCGTCCGCGGCACGGTCCAGCGCGACGGGGTCGATCCCGAGCGCCGCGGCCGCGGACAGTCCCGCCGCCGTCAGCCCCGCCGTGTGCAACCGCCCCCGGCAGAACTCCCCCAGGCTCGCCGCCCCACTGATCCGACCGGCCTTGACCGCCGCCTCGGCACCGCCGGAGTGCGCGTGCCCCCCGGCGGGAAACCGCCCGTCGGCCAGGACGAGAAGCGCTGCACGCGACATCAGACCACCCTCAGAACAGGAAGTACCGCTGGGCCATGGGGAGTTCGGCCGCGGGCGCCGCCTCGACCAGTTCCCCGTCGATGTGCACGGCGAAGCTGTCGGGATCGACCCGCACGTCGGGCCGGGCGTCGTTCTCGCGCATGTCGGCCTTGGTGACACCGCGGGTCGACTCGATCTCCGCGAACCGCTTGCCGAGCCCCAGCCGCTCCGGCAGTCCTGCCTCGATGGCCAGTGGGGCGACGAAGTTGAGGGAGTTGGAGGCAGGCGCCCGCCCGATCGCCCCGTACATCGGCCGCGGCAGGATCGGCTGCGGCGTGGGGATCGAGGCGTTCGCGTCGCCCATCTGCGCGTAGGCGATCTGCCCGCCCTTGATGACGAGCTGCGGCTTGACCCCGAAGAACGCCGGTTCCCACAGCACCAGGTCGGCCAGCTTGCCGCTCTCCACCGACCCGACCTCTCCGGCCAGCCCCTGGGCGAGCGCGGGGTTGATCGTGTACTTGGCGACATAGCGACGTACCCGGCGGTTGTCGGCGCGTCCGTCCCCGGGCAGGGCGCCCCGGCGCCGCTTCATCACATGGGCGGTCTGCCAGGTGCGCATGACGACCTCGCCGACGCGCCCCATGGCCTGGGAGTCGGAGGAGATGATCGAGATCGCGCCCAGGTCGTGCAGCACGTCCTCCGCCCCGATCGTGGAGGGGCGGATCCGGGACTCGGCGAAGGCCAGGTCCTCCGGCACCGCGGGGTTGAGGTGGTGGCACACCATCAGCATGTCGAGGTGTTCCTCGGCGGTGTTGACGGTGAACGGCCGGGTCGGGTTGGTGGAGCTGGGCAGCACGTACGACTCGGAGACCACGGTCATGATGTCCGGCGCGTGCCCGCCGCCCGCACCCTCGGTGTGGTACGCGTGGATGCCCCGCCCGGCGATGGCGGCCAGGGTGTCGCCCACGAATCCGGCCTCGTTGAGGGTGTCGGTGTGGATGGCGACCTGGATGCCGGTCCGCTCGGCGACGGTGAGCGAGGCGTCGATGACGGCCGGGGTGGAGCCCCAGTCCTCGTGCAGCTTCAGACCGAGGGCGCCGCCCCGGATCTGGGACAGCATCGCCTCGTGGGAGACGGTGTTGCCCTTGCCGAGCAGGCCGATGTTGAGCGGGAAGGCCTCCATCGCTTCCAGCATCCGGGCGAGGTGCCAGGGGCCGGGGGTCACCGTGGTGGCCTTGGAGCCCTCCGCGGGGCCGGTGCCGCCGCCGACGAGGGTCGTGATCCCGGAGGAGAGGGCCTCGTCGGCGATCTGCGGGCAGATGAAGTGGACGTGCGCGTCGATCGCGCCCGCCGTGAGGATCCGCCCGTTGCCGGCGATGATCTCGGTCTCCGGGCCGATGACCAGGTCCGGGTGGACGCCGTCCATGGTGTCGGGGTTGCCGGCCTTGCCGATGCCGGTGATCCGGCCGTCGCGGATACCGACGTCGGCCTTGACGATCCCCCAGTGGTCGATGATCACCGCACCGGTGATCACGGTGTCCGGCGTGCCCTCCGCGCGGGTGGCCCGGGCCTGGCCCATGGACTCGCGGATGACCTTGCCGCCGCCGAAGACGGCCTCGTCACCGGCCAGACCGGGGCCGCCGGAGCGGTCCTCCTCGATCTCGACCAGCAGGTCGGTGTCGGCGAGGCGGATCCGGTCGCCCGTCGTCGGGCCGAACAGGTCGGCGTACGCGGCACGCGAGATCTCAGGCATCGAGGGCACCTCCGGTCTCCCCGCGAAGGCCGGGCACCACACGGGCGCCGGCCAGCGGCACGAGTTCGACGTCGACGGGGATCCCGGGCTCGAAGCGCACGGCCGTGCCGGCGGCGACGTTGAGCCGCCTGCCGCGCGCCGCGGCGCGGTCGAACTCCAGGCCGGGGTTGGCCTCGGCGAAGTGGTAGTGGGAGCCGACCTGGACGGGCCGGTCGGCGGCGTTGAGGACGGTCAGGCGGACGACCTCGCGGCCCTCGTTGTAGGCAATCGGCCCGTCGGCGAAGAGGATCTCTCCGGGAATCACGGCGGCTCCCCGTCAGACGATCGGGTCGTGGACGGTGACGAGCTTGGTGCCGTCCGGGAAGGTGGCTTCGACCTGGACGTCGTGGATCATCTCCGGGATGCCCTCCATGACGTCGTCCCTGGTCAGGAGCTTGCGTCCGGAGGACATGAGTTCGGCGACGGTACGGCCGTCCCGGGCGCCCTCGAGGATGTGCGAGGTGATGAGCGCGACCGCCTCGGGGTGGTTGAGCTTCAGCCCGCGGGCCCGGCGCTTCTCGGCCACGTCGGCCGCCACGTGGATCAGCAGCCGTTCTTGCTCGTGCGGGGTCAGTTGCACGTCCCACCTCACAGTCGTCACTCCGGGCCGTGCGGGGCCCGGTTGCCGCGGCCACGGGGCAAAGTGCCAGGTGGCGTGGATCGGCAGGCTAATTGGACCGCGTTTCGGGCACGTTAACCGAGCTGTGATCCGCCGGGGACCTCGCCACGCATGCTCATCAGGGCCCGCAGACCGTCCCGGAGCACCTCGACCGGGGCGGGACCGAAGAGGGACTGCTGTGCGATGAAACCGAGCACGGAGGCGATCATCGTGCGGGCCACGTGGTCCGGCGCCACGTCCGCCCGCATCATGCCGGCCTCCTGATAGCCCTCGACGACCTTCCCCCAGGCCGCGCGGACCGAGCCGTAACCCTCCCCCAGGAGAGCCGCAAGCTCCTCGTTGCGCAGCGTCTCCGTCCACACCTGGATGACGAGCCGCGGAAAGGCGGGCCGGCCGTCGACGACCAGGGACTCGCGGGCGGCGAGCGTCCTGCCGAGGACCGAGGTGACGAGTTCGTCCGGGGGCGGAGGCGGACTCTGCCGCGCCGCCTCCTCGAAGGCCTCGCGGACGGAACCGAGCGTCTCGGCGACGATCGCGCCGATCAGCTCCTCCTTGCCGCTGAAGTAGCGGTACACCGCCCCCGCCGAGAGGTCGACCTCCTTCAGCACGTCCTGCATGGACGTGGCGTGGAAGCCGTTGCGGGCGAAGCAGAGCGCGGCGCCGTCGAGGATCTGGCGGCGGCGGGCGTCGAGATGTTCCTGGGACACGCGAGCCATGATCCCAACGTAAAACGAATATTCATTCTTGACAAGACGCCGCGACGGGCGCACGGTGAGAACACAGCAAAACGAACGATCCTTCTTTTTACTCGATCCCGCTCCCTCCCGGTCCCGCTCGCTTCAGGAGACCCTCATGCCTTCCCGCAACCGCCATGTGATCGCGGTCGTCGTCCTCGTGCCCGTCCTGGCCGCCCTCGCCCTGTGGGCCTTCGCCTGGCCGGCCTCCCGTATCGCGCCCCGCGACCTGCCCCTGGGCGTGGCCGGACCGCCCGCCGCGGCGGCCCAGGTCGAGCAGCGACTGGAGCGGCACGAGGGCGCCTTCGAGATCCACCGCTACGCCGACGAGGCCGCCGCCCGGGGGGCCATCGAGGACCGGAGCGTGTACGGCGCGGTCGTGGTCACACCCCAGGGGCCCGAACTGCTCACCGCCTCCGCGGCCGGTCCGGTCGTCGCCCAGTTCCTCCAGCAGGCCATGGCCCAACAGGCCTCCGCCCAGGGCACAGAGGTCAAGACGGTCGACGTCGTGTCCACCCCGGCCGGTGATCCGCGCGGCGCGGTGCTGAACGCCGCCGCACTGCCACTCGCCCTGGCCGGCATCGCGGCGGGCGCGGTCGTCACCCTGCTGGGGCTGCGCGGCTCCCGGGCCGTGATCGCGCTGCTCGGCGCGTCCGCCCTGGTGGGTGTGATCGCGGCCGGGATCGCACACAGCTGGCTCGGCGCGCTCAGCGGCGCGTGGTGGACGGAGGCGTCGGTGCTCGGCCTGTCCACGCTGGCCGTCGGCGGTGCCGTCGCCGGACTCGCCGCCCTGATCGGCACCGCCGGCGTGGGCGTCGGAGCCGCCATGGTGATGCTGATCGGCAACCCCTTCTCCGGCGCCACCTCGGCCCCGCAGATGCTGCCCGAGCCGGCCGGTGCGATCGGCCAGTGGCTCCCGCCGGGCGCGGGGACGACGCTGCTGCGCTCGGTGTCGTACTTCGACGGCGCGGCGGCGACCGGGCCGGCCCTGACCCTGGCCTGGTGGGCGGCCCTCGGCCTGGGCGCCGTACTGCTCGGCAGCTCGCTGCGGGCCCGGAAGGCGGGCAGTGCGCCCGCGGCCGAGCGGCAGGAGCTCTCGGCCGTCGGCTGACCCCCGCCCGCGCCCCCGGGGCGACCGAGGAAAGCGACCGTGCGTCCCCGCCGTAGCGGACGGGAGCGCACGGTCTTTCCGTCTGTCCCGCCCTAGGCCGGGCCGGCCCTGCGGTGCTCCGCCGCGATGCCGAAGCGCTGGGGTTCGCCAGGAGCGGACGCGACCTCGCGGACCGTGGAGACCGCGCTGACCACCTGCTCCTCCGCGACCTCTGCGACCTCGGCGAGCTCCTGGGTCTCTTCGAGGCGCCGCAGGTCATCGGCCGAGACGAGGGCGACGAGAGGCTTGCCGTGCCGGGTGACGACGACGCGTTCGCCGGCGTACACCACGCGGTTGATCAGATCGGCGAGCTCAGCCCTGGCTTGCGTCACCGGAATCTCGTAGGCCATGTCCCCATCCTAACGCGACGTACGTCCTGTACATTTTTTACAGACGAGCCGTCGCCGGAGACGGCTCTGCCGCGAGGAGGGGTTCGTCATGACCCGACCGTCCGCCCGCTACGTGCTGCCCGAGTTCACCGAACGCACGGGGGCCGGGCAACGGACGATGGATCCGTACTCGAAGCTTCTGGAGGAGCGGATCGTCTTCCTCGGGGCACCGGTGGACGAGACCTCGGCGAACGACGTGATGGCCCAGTTCATGTACCTGGAGCACCAGGCCCCGGAGCGCGACATCTCGCTCTACATCAACTCCCCCGGCGGCACCTTCCACGCGATGACGGCCCTCTACGACACGATGCGGTACCTCTCCTGCGACGTGGAGACGATCTGCCTGGGCCAGGCCGGTGCGGCGGCCTCGGTGCTGCTGGCGGCGGGCACGCGAGGCAAGCGATTCGCGCTGCCCGACGCCCGCCTGGTGATCCATCAGCCCGCGCTGCCCGAGCCGGTCCGGGGGCAGGCCAGTGATCTGGCGATCCAGGCCGACGAGTTGACGCGCATCCGGAGCCGGATGGAGGAGATGCTCGCCCTGCACACGGGCCGCGCCCCGGAGCAGGTGAGGGCGGACATCGAGCGGGACAAGATCCTCACCGCGCAGGAGGCGGTGGAGTACGGCCTGATCGACGGGATCATCCCCAGCCGCAAGGCCACCCTGGCCCCGCCGACCGGTCGGTGAGGCTCCGGTGCTCCCGCCCGAACTGCCGCCCCTGCCCGCCCTGACGCGCGCCGAAGCGGAACTGATCGACCGTTACCTCGAGGTCGTCGACCTGCTCGGCCGCATCAATCCGGCCCAGGACGGCGACACCTACCGCGGACTGCGCGCCGCCCAGGCCCTGGTCGGCAAGGCGACGGCGCTGCGTGACGCGCTGGCCCTGATGCACCGGCGGGGCGAGACGGAACTGCACGCCGGCACCCTGGCCCGGGCCCTGCGGGTGCTGGACGGCGAGCGGCGCACGGCCCGGCTCACCCTGCCCCCGGAGTCCGTCAGTTGACGCGGAACCGTCGGCCCGGGCGCATGCGCCGCCGACGAGGCGTCCGGAGCTGAGTTGAAACGGACCAAAAGACGTACCCCTGTTCGGAGTAGGCGGGAAACGGATTTCGGGACCGTTCCGGTTGCGCCTCGTGCGTGGCCGACGGACGGAATGGGGCATTCCAGCCCTGGTCCGGAGCTCAGCGACCCCGTGGACAGTGGCTCGAACGCACGCATGTCCACCCGAACGGGTGAGTGGTGAGTAACAACACAAATCCCCGGTTCAGTTGGGAAATGCGGACAGGCATGCGCCAAGATCCCTGTCTGACGACAAGCCCCCGCCGCTGTGGCGGGGCGATCCGGGCGGACGCCGAGTCCTGCCGCCGCCCGGATGACCGGTCGACAGGAGTGGATCGGCAGGAGTGGAGGACCCAAGCACGACGGGTCGCCGGGACGGTCACGCCATGACCGGACTCGAGCAGCCCTTGGGGTGAAGCCGCGTCAGCGGCCGGGCAACTTTGTCAGCCCGAATCCGACAGGTCATCCTTCACAGGCGGCTGACGAAGGGTTGCGCATGACTGCGCTCAATCGTGTCCCGTCGCTCATGGCCCGGGCCGGCACGGCCTCGGCGCTCACCATCGCCGCGGTGGGCGGCTCCATCGTGGCGCCCGGCTTCGCCTCCGAGGCGGCGGCGGCCACACCGGCGACCAAGGCACTCCAGATAGCGGCCTCCAAGAAGGGTTCGCCCTACAGGTACGGGGCCACCGGTCCGCACCGGTTCGACTGCTCCGGGCTCACGCTCTACTCGTTCAAGAAGGCCGGCAAGAAGCTCCCCCGCACGGCTGCCCAGCAGTACAACAAGACGCACCACATCTCCGCCACGAACCGCAAGGCGGGCGACCTGGTGTTCTTCCACTCGGGCAGCAACGTGTACCACGTCGGTATCTACGCGGGTAAGAACAAGCTCTGGCACTCCCCGAAGAGCGGGGACGTGGTGCGACTGCAGAAGATCTGGACCAAGAGTGTCTGGTACGGACGCGTGAAGTGATCCGCCCGGCGTGCGGCGGCGTCCTTGACGCGCCGCCGCACGCCGGAGCGTGACACGGGCTCATGTGGATACCCGTGACCCCATGGCCGAGCACCGCCCCTGCACCGCGCGCAACGAGACGCCGCTGCAACGCGCCGACCGCAACTTCGTCGAGCTGCTCCAGGAACTCCGCGTCACCCAGACGGGCGTGCAGATCCTCTTCGCCTTCCTGCTGTCACTGGCCTTCACCTCGCGCTTCGAGGACCTCGACACGGTCCAGCGCGTCACTACTTCGTCACGCTGCTGCTTGCGGTCCTTGCCGCCGCTCTCTTCACCGCTCCGGCCGCGCTGCACCGCTCCCTCTTCCAGCAGGGCGCCAAGCCCCGCATCGTGCAGGTCTCCTCGCGCCTGGCCACCACCGGCCTGAGTGTGCTGGTGTTCGCGTTCAGCGGTTCCGTGCTGCTCGTGGTCGACGTGACCACGGGCCGGACCGGCGGTGTCGCCGCGGGCGCCGCGACCTTCCTGGTCTGTGTCGGCCTGTGGGGGCTGCTCCCGCGGCTGGTGCGGCGGGCGGGGCCGCGTGCGGAGGCGGACGGCGCCGGGGAGACCACCCAGACGGAAACGGCCGGGGGCGACGGCGGGATCCCCGCACCGTTGCGGCACACCGTCGGTCAGCCGTCAGGGCTCCGAGGGGCGGCTGCGCACCGGGAGGCGTCGGCACGGCACCGGTGACGGCCGCGGGCTCCGGCGGGGCGCGAGGCGCGGAGCGGGCGTCATGGCCGCGGGGGTGGCCCGGATGCGGGTCGCGCGGGCCGGGGTGCGCTGAGGGCACCCGCAGGACATGCGTTTCGGGTCCTGCTGTGGGTCAGCAGGGCTCCTGCTGCACCGCGGTCGTCACCGGCTGGACCGGGACGACCCAGGGAAGTTCGATCGAGATGGTCTTGCCGCCCTCGCGAGTGGGGCGGATGCGGAGCCTGCCGCCGCATTCCGCGGTCAGCCAGCGAATGATGACCAGGCCTCGGCCGTTGTCCTGCTGGACGGCGGCCGGCAGACGTCTGGGGAAGCGCGGATGACTGTCCGTGACACCGATGCGCAGGCGCTCGTCACGGTCCAGTGCGATGTCCACGGTGAACGTGGGCGACTGACCGAAGGTGTGCTGGACGGCGTTGGTGGCGAGTTCCGAGATGATGAGCCGGACGGTGTCGGACCCTTCCGTGTCCGCCGGCAGCCCCCACTCCGCCAGCGTGCCCACCACGTAGGCACGCGCTGCGGAGACCGAGGCGGGATCGCTCGGCAGAGTGACGGATGCTTCCAGATGGTCTGCCATGGCGACCTCGTCCCTTTCCCACGGGACCACAGCCCGACACGGAGCGGATGGTTCGAGTACGGTCCCGGACTGGTGCTTCGTCGCCAGACTGCCACCAGAACACCCCTGAAGGACGGCGATCCACCAAGATATGCATATATCTGTCGCTCAAAGCGGTGAACTCTGCGACGCGAGACCGTATTTGGGTGGCTCGGAAGGAGTAAGGAGGAGCCCATGCAGCACGGTCCCGCGGTGCGCCGCCGGAAACTGGGCGCCGAACTGCGTGCGCTGCGCACCTCCGCGGGGCTCACGAGCGGTGAGGCGGCCCGGCTGGTGGGCTGGCACCAGTCCAAGGTCAGCCGGATCGAGACGGGCACGAGCGGGGTGAAACCGGCCGATGTGCGGTTACTTCTCGACGCCTACGGTGTGGCGGACTCCCAACTTCGCGAACTGCTCATGGCGTTGGCGGGGGCCGACGACAGCGGCGGCCGGCACCACTGGTGGCACGCCTACCGCGGGGTACTGCCGCCGACCTACCGGGACTTCATCAGCCTGGAGTCGCAGGCCGGCACGATGCGCACGCTGGAGACCAGCGTCGTCCCGGGCCTGCTCCAGACGCCCGAGTACGCGCGGGCGGTGACGAAGGCCGCGGTGGAGGGACTCCCGGAGGACCGGCTCGACACGCTGGTCGAGGTGCGGCTGGCCCGGCAGGACGTGCTGCGCGCGGATCCCCCACTGAACCTCAGTGCCGTCCTGGACGAGGCGGTGCTGCGGCGCGAGGTGGGCGGACCCGGGGTCATGGCCCGCCAGCTGGAACGACTGGTCGAGGCTGCCCGGCTGCCTCAAGTGCGCCTCCAGGTCCTGCCGTTCGCCGCCGGGGCGCACATCGGCGTCACCGGCCCTTTCGTAATCTTCTCATTTTCGAGCACTTCTGATCTGGATGTGGTTGTTCTCGACCACTTGACGAGTAGCCTCTACCTCGAACGGAAAGAAGACCTCCAGGCCTACACGGAGGCCTTCAACACCCTTCAGATCCACGCCCTTTCGCCCGAGGACTCGTTGGATTACATCGCCGGGACAGCCGCCGGCGCGTAAGGAGGCACCATGCGTGCACTGCCTCGTCACGTCCCCTCAAGCATCGAACTGCACGGTGTGCGGTGGCTGCGCAGCAGCTACAGCACCGGCGCGAACAACTGCGTCGAGACCGCGCGTCCGGATGCCCCGCCCTGGGCCGGACTGCTCGCCGTGCGCGACTCCAAGGACCCGGCGGGACCCGCGCTGCTCTTCTCCCCGAGGAGCTGGGCGGGGTTCACGGCCGCGGTCGACCGCATCTGACCGTTTCTGATCAGTTCGTCATCGTTCTCAGTCCGTCATCATTCTCAGTCGGTCATCGTTCTCAGTCCGTCATCGTGCGACGCACGGCCGTGTCACGCCGACTCATGGCCGCGCCTCGCCGATCAGCCGTACAGCGCGTTCGATCTGCTGAGCGGTCAGGTCCGCGCGTGCGGTCAGCCTGAGCCGTGAGATGCCGTCCGGCACGGAAGGAGGCCGGAAGCACCCCACAGCCAGGCCCGCCGCGCGGCACTGCGCCGCCCAGCGCACGGCGTCCTCGGGAGAGGGCGCCCGCACCGAGACCACCGCGGCGTCCGGACGCACCGCTTCCAGACCCGCGGCGGTCAGGCGTGCGTGCAGTTCGCCCGCCACCGCACGGGCCCGCTCAGCCCGCTCCGGCTCGCGGCGCAGCAGCCGCAGGGCCGCGAGGGCCGCACCGGCCGCCGCCGGGGCGAGCCCCGTGTCGAAGATGAACGTCCGGGCGGCGTTGACCAGGTGCTCGACGACCCTGGCCGGACCGAGGACGGCTCCACCCTGGCTGCCGAGCGACTTGGACAGCGTGACCGTCGCGACGACGTCGTCCGCGCCCGCGAGCCCCACCGCCTGCGGGGCGCCGCGGCCGCCGTCGCCGAGAACGCCCAGCCCGTGGGCGTCGTCGACGACCAGCCCCGCGCCGTGCTCCCGGCAGGCCTCGGCCAGGGCGGTGAGGGGGGCCGCGTCGCCGTCGACCGAGAAGACCGTGTCGGACACGGCGATGGCCGTGCCCTCGTGGGTGGCCAGCGCCTTGCGCGCGGCGTCCGGCTCGGCGTGCGCCACGACCTGGGTGGTACCGCGGGCGAGTCGGCAGCCGTCGATGAGCGAGGCGTGGTTGCCCGCGTCGGAGACGATCAGGGAGCCGTGCGGGGCCAGCGCGGTGACCGCCGCGAGGTTGGCCGCGTAACCGGAGGAGAAGACGAGAGCCGCCTCGAAACCGCAGAAATCGGCCAGTTCCCGTTCGAGTTCGGCGTGCAGTTCGGTCGTGCCGGTGACGAGCCGGGAGCCGGTCGCGCCACCGCCCCAGGTCCGCGCCGCCCGGGCCGCGCCCTCGGTGACCTCGGGGTGGCGGGCCAGGCCGAGGTAGTCGTTGCTCGCCAGGTCCAGAAGCGGCGAATCGGCCGGACGGGGGCGCAGAGTCCGTACGAGTCCGGCGCGGGCGCGCAGCTCCGCCTGCTCGTCGATCCAGCCGAACGCCATGGGTGGTCCTCCGGGGAATTTGTAGGCAGTGCACAGACACTAGCGGGACGACCAGCAGGTCAGTGTGTGGCAATACCCACACCTCGAAGCGACTCTGTTGTGCGAACTCTCCTTTGCCCCGGGCACCTCCTTAGGACAGGATCGGCTTCCATGGACCTGCTGAACACGCTGGTGGACAAGGGGCTTCGGCGCGAGCTGCCGACCCGTGACGAGGCTCTGGCCGTCCTCGCGACGTCCGACGACGACCTGCTCGATGTGGTGGCCGCGGCCGGAAAGGTACGTCGGCACTGGTTCGGCCGACGGGTGAAGCTGAACTATCTCGTCAACCTCAAGTCCGGTCTGTGCCCCGAGGACTGCTCGTACTGTTCGCAGCGGCTCGGCTCGACGGCCGGGATCCTGAAGTACACCTGGCTGAAGCCCGACCAGGCGTCCGACGCGGCGGCGGCCGGTGTGGCCGGAGGGGCCAAGCGGGTGTGCCTCGTGGCGAGCGGGCGCGGCCCGACCGACCGGGACGTGGACCGGGTCTCCGAGACGATCAAGACGATCAAAGACAACAACGAGGGCGTCGAGGTCTGCGCCTGCCTGGGGCTGCTCTCCGACGGCCAGGCCGAGCGGCTGCGCGAGGCCGGCGCGGACGCCTACAACCACAACCTCAACACGTCCGAGGCGACGTACGGGGAGATCACCACCACGCACACCTACGAGGACCGGGTCGACACCGTACAGAAGGCGCACGCGGCCGGTCTGTCCGCCTGCTCCGGGCTGATCGCCGGCATGGGCGAGACGGACGAGGACCTGGTGGACGTCGTCTTCTCCCTGCGTGAGCTGGACCCGGACTCGGTTCCGGTCAACTTCCTGATCCCGTTCGAGGGCACCCCGCTCGGCAAGGAGTGGAACCTGACCCCGCAGCGGTGTCTCAGGATCCTGGCGATGACGCGGTTCGTCTGCCCGGACGTCGAGGTGCGGATCGCGGGCGGGCGCGAGGTGCATCTGCGCACGATGCAGCCGCTCGCGCTGCACCTGGCCAACTCGATCTTCCTCGGCGACTACCTCACCAGTGAGGGCCAGGCCGGCAAGGCCGACCTGGAGATGATCGCGGACGCGGGTTTCGAGGTGGAGGGCACCGACCAGGTGACGCTGCCGGAGCACCGGGCCGCCGGTGGCTGCCACGACGGTGGCGGCGTCTGCGGTTCCGGGGGTGGCGGAGCCTGCGGCTCGGACGCCGCGCCGGAGGCCTCCGAGCCCCGTACGGCCGCCGATGCCCGTACCGATCTGGTCGCCGTGCGCCGCCGGGGCGCCGGAACGGACCTCGCGCCCAATGCCTGAGCTGACGGTGCCCGAGCTGCTGGAGCTCGACCGGCGGCACGTGTGGCATCCGTACGGCCCGATGCCCGGACGGCAACAACCGCTCGTCGTTGAGTCGGCGAGCGGGGTACGGCTGCGGCTCGCCGACGGCTCCGGAGCGCCGGGCGGCTCGGGAGTGCCGGGCGGCGCGGGAGTGCCGGGCGGTTCGGGAGTCGCCGACGGTCCTGGCGGGCCGGACGGTCCGCGGGAGCTGGTCGACGGGATGTCGTCCTGGTGGTCGGCGATCCACGGTTACAACCATCCGGTGCTCAACGAGGCCGCGCGCGGCCAGTTGGAGCGGATGAGCCATGTGATGTTCGGCGGGCTCACCCATGAGCCCGCCGTACGCCTGGCGAAGCTCCTTGTCGACATGTCGCCCGAGGGCCTGGAGCATGTCTTCCTCGCCGACTCCGGTTCGGTGTCGGTCGAGGTCGCGGTCAAGATGTGCCTGCAGTACTGGCGTTCGCTGGGCCGGCCCGGCAAGCGGCGGCTGCTGACCTGGCGCGGGGGCTACCACGGCGACACCTGGCAGCCCATGTCGGTGTGCGACCCGAAGGGCGGGATGCACGACCTGTGGACCGGGGTCCTGCAGCGTCAGGTGTTCGCCGGCCCGCCCCCGGCGGACTACGACGAGGCGTACGCCGAGCAGCTGCGGTCGCTGATCGAGCGGCACGCCGATGAGCTGGCCGCGGTCATCGTCGAACCGGTGGTGCAGGGCGCGGGCGGGATGCGGTTCCACTCCCCCGCGTATCTGCGGGTGCTGCGCGAGGCGTGCGACGCTCACGACGTACTGCTGGTGTTCGACGAGATCGCGACCGGGTTCGGCCGTACGGGTGCGATGTTCGCGGCGGAGCACGCTGCCGTGACGCCGGACGTGATGTGCCTGGGCAAGGCGCTGACCGGCGGCTACATGACGATGGCGGCGACCCTGTGCACCGCGCGGGTGGCGGACGGCATCTCGCGGGGCGAGGTACCGGTGCTCGCGCACGGCCCGACATTCATGGGCAATCCGCTGGCGGCGGCGGTGGCCTGCGCCTCGATCGAGCTGCTGCTCGGTCAGGACTGGCTCGCCGAGGTGAAGCGGATCGAGGCGGGACTGCGGGACGGGCTCTCGGCGGCCTCGGACCTGCCGGGCGTGACGGACGTGCGGGTGCTCGGCGCCATCGGCGTGGTGCAGCTGGACCACGCCGTGGACATGGAGGCGGCGACGGCGGCGGCCGTGCGCGAGGGCGTGTGGCTGCGGCCGTTCCGCGATCTGATCTACACCATGCCGCCGTACGTGACGGGCGAGGAGGACCTGGCCCGGATCGCTCGGGCCGTGTGCGCGGCCGCGCGGGAGGGATGACATGCCGGTACTGGTGATCACGGGCACGGGCACGGAGGTCGGTAAGACGGTCGTGACCGCTGCCGTGGCAGCGACGGCGGTCGCCGCCGGCCGCTCCGTCGCCGTGCTGAAGGCCGCGCAGACGGGCGTCGGGCCGCACGAGCCCGGGGACGCCGCCGAGGTGGCGCGCCTCGCGGGCCCGGTGACGACGGCCGAACTCGCCCGCTTTCCCGAGCCGTTGGCGCCGGCCACGGCAGCGCGCCGGGCCGGGCGGACCCCGGTCCATCCGCACGAGGTCGCGGAGGCCGCCGCCAAGCTGGCCACCGAGTACGACCTGGTGCTGGTCGAAGGGGCCGGTGGACTGCTCGTCCGGTTCGACGCGGCCGGCGGCACCCTGGCGGACGCGGCCCGGCTGCTGTCGGCGCCGGTGCTGGTCGTGACCCCGGCGGGGCTCGGCACCCTGAACACGACGGAGCTGACGGCGCGTGAACTGCGGGCCCGGGGGCTGGACCTGGCCGGGATCGTGATCGGCAGCTGGCCCACGGCCCCCGATCTCGCCGCACGCTGCAATCTCGCGGATCTGCCGGACGTGGCCGAAGCCCCCCTGCTGGGCTCGGTTCCGGCCGGCTCGGGCACCCTCTCCCCCGCCGCCTTCCGGGCGAACGCGCCACATTGGCTGGCGCCCCGGCTGGACGGCTCGTGGGACGCGGAGGCGTTCCGGATCCGGGAGGCGCCCGAGGCGTTCTGAGGGCTGGGGCGGGCTCGCGGTGAAACCGGTACGGGTGTGATTGCGTGTTGAAGTACGTACGTGATCACCTCCGAAGGGACCACCTTGTACTCGAACGGATCACGCCCGTCCCGCCGTACGGCCCTCGTGCTGGGCACGGCCGCCGCTCTCTCGCTGGGCGGCGGCACGGCCCACGCCTTGTCCGGCACCGGCGGCGTCACCGCTCGGCTGCGGGACCTGGAGCGGGAGCACACCGCCCGGCTGGGCGTGTACGGCCGGAACCTGCGCACCGGCCGGACGGTGGTGTACCGGGCCGGCGAACGCTTCCCGATGGCCTCGGTGTTCAAGACGCTCGCCGCCGCGGCCGTCCTGCGCGACCTCGACCGCGACGGCGAGTTCCTGGCGCGGCGCGTGCACTACACCCAGGAGTACGTCACCAAGTCGGGCTACTCGCCCATCACCAAGGACCACGTCGCGACCGGCATGACCGTCGGCGAACTGTGCGACGCCACCATCCGCTTCAGCGACAACACCGCGGGCAATCTGCTCCTGAAGGAGCTGGGCGGGCCGACCGCCGTCACGCGCTTCGCCCGCTCGGTCGGTGACCGGGTCACCCGGCTCGACCGCTGGGAGCCCGAGCTCAACTCCGCGGAGCCATGGCGCGTGACCGACACGACGACCCCGCGCGCCATAGGCCTGACGTACGCCCGGCTCGTGCTCGGCACCGCGCTGGAGCCCCGGGACCGGGCGCGGCTCACGGACTGGCTGCTGCGCAACACCACCAGCACCGAGAAGTTCCGCAAGGCCCTGCCCGCCGACTGGCTGATCGCCGACAAGACCGGCGGCGGACGCTACGGCGGCAACAACGACGTCGGGATCACCTGGCCGCCGGACGGCCCGCCGATCGTGATGTCCGTCCTGACCACCCAGCCGGAGGAGGATGCCCCGGCCGACAATCCGCTGGTGGCCGGCGCTGCCGCCCTGCTGGCGGCGGAACTGGCGTAGGGGGCGCGTGGTCGGCACGGGCGGGCTGCGGCCACGGGACGCCTGGCTCGTCGGCGGCGCCCTCGGTGTCGCCGGTCTGCTCGCCCTGCACTCCGTCGTGCCCAACGGGGTCGGGCGGCTGGGGAGCCTGCTGGAGACGTTCCTGCCGTGGCTGGGGGCGGCGGTGCCCGGGCTCGGCTGCCTCGCCCTGCTCGGGCGGTCGTGGGCGGGGCTGCTCGCCTGCCTCGCCCCCGTGGCGGTGTGGCTCTGGATGTTCGGCGGGATGTGGTTCTCCTCGCCCCCGGCCGCGTCCGACCTGACCGTCGTCCAGCACAACGTGGCCGACGACAACGCCGACCCCGCCGGCACCGCGCGGGCCCTGCTCGCCACCCGCGCCGGACTGATCGCCGTCGAGGAACTGACGCCCGCGGCGCGGCCCGCGTACCAGGACGTCCTGGGCGGGTCCCATCCGCACCGGGCGGTCCACGGCACGGTCGGGCTCTGGTCCGCGTACCCGCTGTCGGACGTGCGGCCCGTGGACATCCGGCCGACGGGCTTCCCCGAGAGCCGGCGGCGCGGTCTGCGGGCCACGGTGTCCGCGCCCGGCGGCGAGCCGGCGGTGTACGTGGTCCATCTGCCGTCCGTGCGCCTGGGTGTGACGGGCCTCGCCTCGGCGGCCCGTGACGAGAGCGCGGCCCTGCTCGCGAGGCGGATCGCCGACGACCCGGCCGGCCGGCTCCTGGTGGTGGGCGACCTCAACGGCACCGTGCGGGACCGCGGGCTCGGGCCGCTCACCTCCCGACTCGGCGCCCCTGCCTCGGGGTTCGCGTTCAGCTGGCCGGCCGGCCTGCCGGTGGCGAGGATCGACCAGGTGCTGGGGCGAGGGGTCGAGGTGCCGGAGGTGTCGGCACGGGAGGAGACCGGGAGCGACCACCTTCCCGTGCTGGGCCGGGTACTCCTTCGGTAGCAGGCAGGGGTGCGACGGGCCCGTCCGGGGGACAATCGTCCTGAGGCGCAAGGCCGGCATCGTCCGGGAGGTCCCCATGCCGCTCCGCTCCGGCAAGGTGCCACGGGACGCCGTGCACCATCCGCTGTTCGCCCGCTGCTACGCCCGGGTCAGTGTCGCCGCCGAGACCCGGATGGGCATGGGCCGGATCCGCGGGAGACTGCTCGACGGGCTGTCCGGGCGGGTGATCGAGATCGGCGCGGGCAACGGGCTGAACTTCGCGCACTACCCGCGTGCCGTCGCGGAGGTCGTGGCGATCGAACCGGAGCGGCGGTTGCGGCACCTGGCCGTGGAGGCCGCGCTGCGCGCCGAGGTGCCGGTGGACGTGGTGCCGGGTGCGGCCGAGGCGCTGCCGGTCAAGAGCGAGGGCTTCGACGCGGCCGTGGTGTCGCTGGTGCTGTGCAGTGTGCGGGACGTGCCCCGGGCGCTCGGGGAGCTGCGGCGGGTGCTGCGGCCGGGCGGCGAGGTGCGGTTCTTCGAGCACGGCCGGGGCGGTGGCCGGGCGATGACCTTCGCTCAGCACGCCCTGGACCGGACGGTGTGGCCGGTGCTGAGCGGGGGCTGCCACGTGGCACGGGAGCCGGTGCGGGCGCTGCGGGACGCCGAGTTCGAACTCGGCCCCTACCGGCAGGTCCTGATGCCCGAGGAGGGGCCGCGGCTGCCCAGCTCGTACTGCGTGCTGGGCACGGCGTGGCGTCCGGTCAGCGGGTAGTCCGGCCGGTGGTCACAGGCTCCACTGGCGCAGCTCCTGCTCGATGTCCCGTACGGACGCCGCACCGTTCTTGACCAGCCGGGCGAGGTCGCGGACCTGCTCGGGCGAGGTGATGACCTTGACACCGCTGGCGACGAGGTAGGCGTAGGCCACGGCGGAGGCGAACAGGGCGTTGGAGCGCTCCAGCGCGGGCACGTGGGGCAGGAGCTGGAGCAGGGCGGCGGCTCGGGCGTGCGGGCTGTCGTAGACGGGGACGTCGAATATGGCGGCCCGGTGGCGGGCGACGGCGGCGACGAGGGCTCCCCAGTCGGTGACCTGGGGGTCTCCGGGGGTGTGGTGCTCGGCGAGCATCAGCAGCCAGGCGAGGTCGATGTCGAGGTTGTTCAACGGTTCAGTGGCGACCTTCGCGCGTGCCCTCACGGTCTGCGCCGAACTCCTCGGCGAAGACGGACTCGTACTGCTTCATGAAGTCGGCGGCGGCTTCCACGAAGGTGTGGCCGACCTCGCCGGTGTCCTGCCTGACCAGTTCCTCGATGTAGCGGTTGACGCTCATGCCGCGGGCCAGGGCGCGTTCCCGGGCGGCGCGGGCGGTGCCCTCGTCGACGCGCACGTTCAGCTGGGTCTTCGCCATACCTCGAAGCTAGCGCTCAGGTGCTAGCACCGGCAAGGGCCGTGTCCGACCCGCGGAGGATACCGAGTGTGGGCCGGGTCACATTACGCTCGGGCAGGGCCAGGAGGTCCTGACGTCCACCCAGAGGAGGCGGCCTTGTCCACACCTGCTGCGGAGCACGCTCCCGGCCTCGCGCCGGCCGACGGGATCGCGGCCCGCGCCCGCGGTCTCACCAAGGCGTACGGCTCCGGCGAGACGGCCGTGCTCGCACTCGACTCGGTGGACGTGGACGTCGTCCGGGGCCGGTTCACCGCCGTGATGGGACCGTCGGGTTCCGGGAAGTCCACCCTGATGCACTGTCTGGCGGGGCTCGACACCGTCTCGGCCGGTCAGGTGTGGCTCGGCGACACGGAGATCACGGGGCTGAGGGAGCGTGAGCTGACACGGCTGCGCCGGGACCGGATCGGGTTCATGTTCCAGTCGTTCAACCTCATCCCGACCCTGAACGCGCTGGAGAACATCACCCTGCCGATGGACATCGCGGGCAGGAAACCGGACGAGAAGTGGCTGGACCAGGTGATCGACACCCTGGGCCTGAGGGACCGGCTCCGGCACCGGCCGTCACAGCTGTCCGGCGGGCAGCAGCAGCGCGTGGCCTGCGCGCGGGCGCTGGCCTCCCGGCCCGAGCTGATCTTCGCGGACGAGCCGACCGGCAACCTCGACTCGCGGGCCGGCCTGGAGGTGCTCGGCTTCCTGCGCGAGGCGGTCGACCAGCTGGGGCAGACCGTCGTCATGGTCACCCACGACCCGGGCGCCGCCGCCCACTCGGACCTGGTGCTCTTCCTCGGGGACGGCCGGATCGTCGACGAGATGCCACGCCCCACGGCGGAGGCGGTCCTGGAGCGGATGAAGCGGTTCGACGTGATCCGCACCCGGTACGAGGACGCCCCCGCGTCATCCGAGGAGAACTGAGCCCGTGCTCAAGGCGACCCTGCGGAGCTTCCTGGCACACAAGGGACGGCTGCTGCTCTCCGCGCTCGCCGTCCTGCTGTCCGTCGCGTTCGTCACGGGGAGCCTGATCTTCTCGGACACCGTCAGCCGCACGTTCGACCGGCTGTTCGCCTCCACCGCGGCCGATGTCACGGTCAGCCCGAAGGAGGACCTCGACGAGGCGGTGCCCTCCGGCCGGACGGCCACCCTGCCGGCCGCGCTCGCCGAACGGGTCCGGCAGGTCGACGGGGTCGCGGCGGCCCGCGCGGACGTGAAGGTGAACGGCCTGACGGTCGTCGACGAGGACAACCGGCCGGTGGGCCCGACCACCGGGGCCCCGACGCTCGGCCACGCCTGGAACCCGAGTGAGCGCAGCCCGGTCGAGCTGGCCTCGGGCCACGCCCCGCGCGGACCCGCCCAGGCGCTGCTCGACGCCGAGACCGCCGACCGCAGGAACGTGCGCATCGGCGACCCCCTCACCGTCATCGCGCCCCCCGGGTCGTTCAAGGTGCGGGTCGTCGGCATCGTCACGTTCACGACGACGAACCCCGGTTCCGCGCTGCTCTACTTCGACACGCCCACGGCTCAGACGAAGCTGCTGGGCCGGCCGGGGACGGCGACCGCCATCTCGGTCGACGCGGCGGCGGGCATCGGCGACGATCGGCTCAAGCAGCGCGTGGCCGCCGCGCTCGGCGCACACACCTACGACTTCAGGACGGCCGGCGAACAGGCCGAGTCGGACGTCGAGCAACTGGGCGGGTTCCTCGACGTCATCAAGTACGTGATGCTCGGCTTCGCCGGGATCGCCGTGCTGGTCGGCGTGTTCCTGATCGTCAACACCTTCTCCATGCTCATCGCCCAGCGCACCCGGGAGCTCGGTCTGCTGCGCGCCCTCGGTGCCGACCGGCGCCAGGTCCGCGGCTCGGTGCTCACCGAGGCCCTGCTGCTCGGCCTGGTCGGCTCCACGCTGGGACTGGCCGCTGGCATCGGGCTCGCGGCCGGGCTGATCGCTCTGATGGGCCTGCTCGGCATGAACATCGACGCCGACGAGATGGAGATCGGCTGGGTGACCCCGGTGGCGGCGTACGTCGTCGGGCTCGGCGTCACGTTCGTCGCCGCGTACCTCCCGGCGCGGCGGGCCGCGGGCGTCTCGCCGATGGCCGCGCTCTCGGACGCCGAGGTCGCCGGGGTGGGCCGGCCGCTGCGGATGCGCGCGGTGGCGGGCGGGATCGTCGGGGCGGTCGGGGCGGCGGCGTTCGCGGGCTGCGCGGTGTCGCGGCAGACCTCGTCGGCGGCGTCCCTGCTGGGCCTCGGCGTGGTGCTCACCCTGATCGCGACCGTGATCGCCGGACCGCTGCTGGTGCGTCCGGTGATCCGGGTACTGGGCGCGGCCTTCCCCGCGTTGTTCGGGTCGATCGGACGGATGAGCCAGCGCAACGCCCTGCGCAATCCCCGCCGTACCGGAGCCACGGCCGCGGCCCTGATGGTGGGGATCGCCCTGGTGGGCGGGATGTCGGTGGCGAGCGAGTCGATGACGGCGTCGTTCGACCGGCAGATCGACAAGACGCTGGGCGCCGACTTCGTGATCCAGAACGCCAACTTCCAGCCGTTCCCGGGGGAGGTCACCGGCAAGGTGCGCGGCACCGACGGGGTGGGCCTGGTCGTGCGCGGGCGGTTCACCCCGGTCGCGGTGCGGCTCCCGGACGGCGATCGTGTGGAGACCACCGCCGCGGGCTACGGGCCGCGGCTCGACGACGTCGCCAACATCACCTACGCGCCAGGGGACTCCGCGTCCGCGCTCGCGCCCGGGCGGCTCGCCATGGACCGGGACTTCGCGCGCGACCACGGCGTGCGGGTGGGCAGCACCCTCCCGGTGGAGTTCCCGGGCGGGCGCTCGGCCGAGCTGACCGTCGGGGCGCTCACCGACCAGGACTCCGCCGAGGGATTCGGCACCCAGGGCGGGCTGTTCTTCGGGCTGGGCACCCTGGAGCGGTACGCGCCGGGCGGGCAGGATTCCGCGCTCTACGTCAACGCCGCCGCCGGCACGGGTGACGACGACCTGCGCGCGAACCTGGAGGAGACGCTGGAACCGTACCCGCAGGTGCAGGTGCGGGACCTGGCCGACTACAAGCGGCTGGTCCACGACCAGATCGCGGTCCTGCTGTACCTCGTGTACGCGCTGCTCGGGCTGGCGATCATCATCGCGGTGCTCGGCGTGGTCAACACCCTCGCGCTGTCGGTGGTCGAACGCACCCGGGAGATCGGGCTGTTGCGGGCGATCGGGCTGGCCCGGCGTCAGCTGCGGCGGATGATCCGGCTGGAGTCGGTGGTGATCGCGGTGTTCGGCGCGGTCCTCGGGCTGGTGCTGGGGCTGGTGTGGGGGGTGTGCATGCAGCAAGTACTGGCGCTCCAGGGCATGACGGCGCTGGCGATCCCCTGGGTCACGATCGTGCTGGTGGTGGTCGGCTCGGCGGTGGTCGGGGTCGTGGCGGCGCTGCTGCCCGCGCTGCGTGCCTCCCGCATGAACGTACTGGCGGCCATCGCGCACGAGTGACGTCCGCATGGTGAAACGGTCTGACGGGGCTCGGCGCGGATGATGTGATCTTGGGATGAACGACTTGCGCATCCGGGCCGCGACGCCCGAGGACATCGATGCCGTGCTGGCCTTCTGGAAGGTGGCCGCCGAGGGCACGAGCATCAGCGACGACCGCGGTGGTGTGGAGCGGCTCGTCGCCCGTGATCCCGAGGCGTTGATCCTCGCCGAAAGCGGCGGCGAACCGGTGGGCACGGTGATCGCCGGGTTCGACGGCTGGCGCTGCCATCTGTACCGGCTGGCCGTGCACCCGGGCCACCGCCGCCAGGGCATCGCGTCCGCGCTGCTCGCCGCGGCGGAGGAGCGGTTCGTACGGCTCGGCGGGCGCCGCGCGGACGCGATGGTGCTCACGCGCAACGAGATCGCGCACCGGGCGTGGGGTGCCGCCGGATACGGGGCAGAGGAGCAGTGGCGACGTTGGGTGAAGCCCCTCACCGAGTAGGTGCGGTCACGACGGTGTGAGCGCACCCGGAGAGCGGACTTTGCTCATCCTTTACTCTCGAATGGCCACTCGGTCCTGCATGAAAGGTTGTGAGCGTCCGCCCATGGGCGAGCCTCCCCGTGCGCGACACCGCGCGTTCCGCCCCGTCCTGGAGAACCATGGAACGGGGGTGAACCGATGACCGAAGTGCTCCTCCTCCTGGCGGCGATCCTGCTCTCGCTCGCCTGCGGCGCCTTCGTGGCGGCCGAGTTCTCCCTCACCACGGTCGAGCGCGCCGAGCTGGAGCAGGCCGTGGAGCGCGGCGAGCGGGGTGCGCAGGGCGCGCTGAAGGCCGTACGGAATCTGACGTTCCAGCTCTCCGGCGCGCAGCTCGGCATCACCGTCACGAACCTGGTGGTCGGCATGCTCGCCGAGCCGTCGATCGCCGCCCTGATCGCCGGGCCGCTGGAGGACCTCGGTGTCTCGCGCTCGGCGTCGCACAGCGTCGCGCTGGTGCTCGGTACGGCCGCGTCGACGGTGTTCCTGATGGTCGTCGGTGAGCTGGTGCCGAAGAACTGGGCGATCTCCTCGCCGCTGGCCGTCGCCAAGACCGTGGGCAACGCGCAGCGATGGTTCAGTGCGGCGTTCCGGCCCTTCATCCGGCACCTCAACAACACGGCGAACCGGGTCGTGCGGCGGATCGGCGTCGAGCCCGCGGAGGAGCTCGCCTCGGCGCGCGGGCCCCAGGAGCTGGCGGCCCTCGCCCGGCACTCCGCGAAGGAGGGCGTCCTGGAGGCCGACACCGCCGAGCTGTTCGTGCGGACCCTGAACCTCGCCGACCTGACCGCGGAGAACGTGATGACGCCCCGGGTGCAGGTCGTCGCGCTGGAGGTGCAGGCGACCCTGGAGGACGTCGCGAACGCGACCCGGGCGACCGGCCTGTCCCGGTTCCCCGTCTACCGCGGGACCCTCGACTCGGTCGTCGGAACGGCCCACGTCAAGGACGTGCTGGCGGTGCCGGCCGAGCGTCGCACGCGGATCTACGTCTCCGAGCTGATGCGCGAACCGCTGCTGGTCCCGGAGTCGCTCACCGTCGACCGGCTCCTGGACCGGCTCTCCGGCAAGCGGACGATGGCCGTCGTGATCGACGAGTACGGCGGCACGGCGGGCGTGGCCACGCTGGAGGACATCGTCGAGGAGGTCGTCGGCGAGGTCCGTGACGAGCACGACCCGCACGAGACGCCCGACCTGGCCGCGGCCGGCACGGACGAGTCCGGGCACGCGCTGTACTCGGCCGACGGCTCCGCCCGCGTGGACCACCTGGAACGCGTCGGGCTGCGCGCGCCGGAGGGGCCCTACGAGACGCTCGCCGGACTGGTGGCCACCGTGCTCGGCCGGATACCGGCCGCCGGGGACACGCTGGAGGTCGCCGGCTGGCACCTGGAGGTCCTGGACGCGACGGGACGCAGGGCCGCCCGCGTCCGGCTGCGCGCCCCCCTCGACGACCACGAGCCCGACGAGAAGGGGGTGGAGCTGTGACCGCCGTGCAGCTGCTGATCGGACTGGCGACGCTCGTCGTCAACGCCTTCTTCGTCGGCGCCGAGTTCGCGCTGATCTCGGTGCGCCGCAGCCAGATCGAGCCCTACGCCGACCGGGGTGACCGGCGCGCGAAGAGTGTGCTGTGGGGCTTGGAGCACGTGTCCGCGCTGATGGCCGCCGCACAGCTCGGCATCACGCTGTGCACGCTGGTGCTGGGCGTGGTGGCCGAGCCGGCCATCGCGCATCTGCTGGAGCCGGTGTTCCACGCGGTGGGCGTGCCCGAGGGCGCGGGGCACGCGGTGTCCTTCGTGATCGCGCTGTCCCTCGCGACCTATCTGCACATGCTGCTCGGCGAGATGGTGCCGAAGAACATCGCGCTCGCCGAGCCGGTGCGCAGCGCGCTGGCGCTCGGGCCGCCCCTGGTGGCGCTGTCCCGGGCGCTGCGCCCGGTGATCTTCACGGTGAACGCGTTCGCGAACGCCCTGCTGAAGCTGCTGCGGGTCGACGCCCGGGATGAGGTCTCCGCCTCCTACTCGGACGCGGAGATAGCGCAGATCGTGAAGGACTCCAGCGAGGCCGGCCTGATCGACGACCGGGCCCAGGAGCGGCTGCGGGACGCGTTGGAGCTGGGCCGCCGTCCGGTGCGGGACGTGGTGATGCCGCTGGAGGACGTGGTGTACGCGAGCGTCGGCATCACGCCGGAGGAGCTGGAGCGGCTGTCGGCGGAGTCCGGGTTCTCGCGTTTCCCGGTGGTGGACGAGGGGCGGCGGATCGTGGGCTATCTGCACGTGAAGGACGCCCTGGACGCCGTCGGGCGGGACACGCCGTTCCGGCTGCGGGACATGCGCCCCATCGCACGCGTGCGGGAGCACACACCGCTGGACGACGTCCTCACGGCCATGCGGGGCAGCCGCACGCACCTCGCGGCCGTCATCGGGGCGGACGGGCGGATGGCAGGGCTGGTGACCATGGAGGACGTGCTGCGGGAGCTGTTCGGCCAGCGGGCGTGAGACGCGGGACGGGATGGCGAGGGCGCCGTGCGGGGTCCTCGGGCGGGAGCCTGCAATTCACCGAGGGCGCCCTGCGGCACCCACCGAGCGGCGGGCGCCGAGGCCCTGCCTGAGCCCGAGGCAGTCCGCCCCCGGCAGGCGGATCCCCGGACCGACCGACTGCTGGGTATGTGCACGGGATACCATTTCCGTCGCCATGCAGACGAACCCCACCTACAGCAGCCTGGTCGCCGTCGGCGACTCCTTCACCGAGGGCATGTCGGACCTGATGCCCGACGGCACCTACCGGGGCTGGGCCGACCTGCTCGCCGCGCGGATGGCGGCCCGCACGCCCGGCTTCCGGTACGCCAACCTCGCCGTGCGCGGCAAGCTGATCCAGCAGATCGTCGACGAGCAGGTCGACGTCGCGGCGGCCATGGGTGCCGACGTGATCACCCTGGTCGGCGGGCTCAATGACACGCTGCGGCCCAAATGCGACATGGGCCGGGTCCGCGGACTCCTGGAGGAGGCCGTGGAGAAGCTGGCACCCGCCTGCCGGCAGCTCGTCCTGATGCGCAGCCCGGGCCGGCAGGGCCCCGTCCTGGAGCGGTTCCGGCCCCGCATGGAGGAGCTGTTCGCCTGCGTCGACGAGCTGGCCGCCCGGCACGGCGCGATCGTCGTCGACCTGTACGGCGCGCCGTCCCTGAGCGACCCGCGGATGTGGGACGTGGACCGGCTGCACCTGACGGCCGAGGGCCACCGCCGGGTCGCGGAGGCGGTGTGGCAGACACTGGGCCACGACCCCGAGGACGCCGAGTGGCACACGCCGATGGCGGCGACCCTGCCGCCGGGCTGGGTCATGCGGCGCGTGGCGGACGCCCGGTTCGCCCGGCAGCACCTGTTGCCGTGGATAGGCCGCCGCCTGACGGGCCGCTCCTCGGGTGACGGACTGCCCCCGAAGAGGCCCGAGCTGCTGCCGTACGAGGACCGGGTGTAGCCCCAGGTGGAGAGGGCCCGGAGCTCTCGTAGGTTCCGACAAGGACACCCGCGGCGCTGGCCTGCACGAATCGCCAGTAGAATCCGTGCACGTGACTTCCGCTCCCGCCAAGCCCCGCATCCCGAACGTCCTCGCCGGACGCTACGCCTCCACCGAGCTCGCCACGCTCTGGTCGCCCGAGCAGAAGGTGAAGCTGGAGCGCCGGCTCTGGCTCGCCGTGCTGCGGGCCCAGAAGGACCTCGGGATCGAGGTGCCGGACGCGGCGCTCGCCGACTACGAGCGTGTTCTCGACACCGTCGACCTGGCCTCGATCGCCGAGCGCGAGAAGGTCACGCGGCACGACGTGAAGGCGCGGATCGAGGAGTTCAACGACCTCGCCGGGCACGAGCACGTGCACAAGGGCATGACCTCCCGCGACCTCACCGAGAACGTCGAGCAGCTCCAGATCCGCCTCTCGCTGGAGCTGGTGCGCGACCGCACGGTCGCCGTCCTGGCCCGGCTCGGCAAGCTGTCCGGCGAGTACGGCGAGCTGGTCATGGCCGGCCGCTCCCACAACGTCGCCGCGCAGGCCACCACCCTCGGCAAGCGCTTCGCCACCGCCACCGACGAACTGCTCGTCGCGTACGGCCGGGTCGAGGAGCTGCTGGGCCGCTACCCGCTGCGCGGCATCAAGGGCCCGGTCGGCACCGCGCAGGACATGCTGGACCTGCTCGGCGGGGACGCCGGGAAGCTCGCGGAGCTGGAGCAGCGGATCGCCACGCACCTGGGCTTCTCGCAGGCGTTCACCTCGGTCGGCCAGGTCTACCCGCGCTCGCTGGACTACGAGGTCGTGACCGCGCTGGTGCAGCTGGCGGCGGCCCCGTCGTCGCTGGCCAAGACGATCCGGCTGATGGCCGGGCACGAGCTGGTCACCGAGGGCTTCAAGCCCGGCCAGGTCGGCTCCTCGGCGATGCCGCACAAGATGAACACCCGCTCCTGCGAGCGCGTCAACGGCCTGATGGTGATCCTGCGCGGCTACGCCTCGATGACCGGCGAGCTGGCGGGCGACCAGTGGAACGAGGGCGACGTGTCCTGCTCGGTGGTGCGCCGGGTCGCGCTGCCGGACGCGTTCTTCGCCCTGGACGGCCTGCTGGAGACGTTCCTGACGGTCCTCGACGAGTTCGGCGCGTTCCCGGCGGTCGTCGCCCGTGAGCTGGACCGCTACCTGCCCTTCCTCGCCACCACCAAGGTGCTCATGGGCGCCGTGCGCGCGGGCGTCGGCCGGGAGCTCGCGCACGAGGCGATCAAGGAGAACGCCGTCGCCTCCGCGCTCGCCATGCGCGAGCAGGGCGCCGAGCGCAACGAGCTGCTCGACAAGCTGGCCGCCGACGCGCGCATCCCGCTGGACCGGGACCAGCTGGACGCGCTGATGGCCGACAAGCTGTCCTTCACCGGTGCCGCCGGCGACCAGGTCGCCGCCGTCGTCGCCCGGGTCGAGGAGATCGTGAAGCAGCACCCCCAGGCCGCGGGCTACACGCCCGGCGCGATCCTCTGACGCCCCTGTCCTGATGGCGCGTTTCACGCCAGAGGAGTTGGAGGCCGCCCGCGACCGCGTCGTGCCCGACGTGGTCGCGGAGGGTCTGCACGTCCTGTTCTGCGGCATCAACCCGGGCCTGATGACGGCCGCGACGGGCCATCACTTCGCCCGCCCGGGCAACCGCTTCTGGCCGGTGCTGCACCGGTCCGGTTTCACGCCGCGGCTGCTGAAGCCGTCCGAGCAGCGGGAGTTGCTGTCGTACGGGCTCGGCATCACCAATGTGGTGGCGCGGGCCTCCGCGCGGGCCGACGAGCTGAGCGCCGAGGAGTACCGGGAGGGCGGGCGGCTGCTCGCGGCGAAGGTGGAAGGGCTGCGGCCGCGTTGGCTGGCCGTGGTGGGGGTGACCGCGTACCGCGCGGCCTTCGACGACCCTAAGGCGCAGGTGGGGCCGCAGACGCGGACGATCGGGGACACACGGGTGTGGGTGCTGCCGAATCCGAGCGGGCTGAACGCGCACTGGACGCTCGACACGATGGCCGAGGAGTTCGGACGGCTCCGGGAAGCCGCCGGAAGCTGATCGCCTACGGGGGGTCCGTCTCCGTGACCAGGGCCAGCAGTTGGACCTCCCGCGAGGGGTCCCGGTCCGCGACCGCCACGGCGACCCAGCGGCCGGTGCCCTCCACCTCCCACAGGTGCGCGACGCCCGCCCGGGCACTCAACTCCGCCCATGGCGCGGGTATCTCCTCCCGCTCGGTGCGCAGCAGGACGGTCCGCAGGTTGTACGGAGGGGTGTCGCCCCAGCGGGAGGCGAGGAGCTCGTGGACGGCGTCGCGGTCCTTCTCGAACTGGTCGATCGTCACCGCTCTGGTCGCCGGGTCGTCGTCGGTCGCGGCCTCTAACACCGCGATGTGGTGACCGGGCCCCGAGGCACCGACGTCCGACGGGCCGTGCTCCGCCGGAAAGGGGCGGTAGCACAGCTCGTCGATGAGGGCGATGTGCTGTGCGATGTTCATGGGTCCAGTAAACCCGCCGCCGCTGACACGTGGCGGGGCATCAACCGGCTCGCCCTCAGGCGTCCCTGCGGCGCACGCTCCAGGCACCCGCGAGCAGCGCCGCGGCCGTCCACAGCGCGGTCACCGCGAGCCCCGACCACGGCCCGAGCATGCCGTCGTAGGTCTCCCTGAGGACCAACTGCCCGGCCTTGTCGGGCAGGAAGTCGGCGACGGTGCCCGAGGCGTCGCCGATCACGAACGACACGACGAGGATGAACGGCACCAGCAGGGAGAGGGTGGCAACGCCGCTGCGGAGCAGGGCGGCGACACCCGCGGCGAACAGGGCCATCAGCATGAGGTACACGCCGCAGCCCAGGACACCGCGCGTCTGCTCGCCGGTGCTGAGCGTGTCGGCCGCCGGGCCGAGGCCCGCCCGGCCCACCAGAAGGGCGGCGAGGGCCGTCACCAGCCCCGTGAGGAGCGCGGGTACGGCGATGACGGCCGTCTTGGCCGCGAACCACCGGCCGCGCCGCGGCACCGCGGCCAGCGAGAGCCGGAGCGCGCCCTGGTGGAACTCCGACGACACGGCCATGGCCCCGAACGAGATGGCCGCGATCTGGCCCGGGAGGACGCCGGACAGGGACGTGAACAGCGGATCGAAACCGGGGTCCGAGGCATCGGAGACTCCGGCGAGCGCGGAGAACGCCGTGGTCGCCGCGAACAGCGCCAGCAGCGCCCCCGGCAGCGAGCGCAGGGTGCGGATCTTCAGCCACTCGGAGCGCAGTACGGGCGTGAATTCCATGGTCAGGCCTCCTGGTGCTGTGCGGTGAACTCGGTCTCGGCCCCGGTGAGGTCGAAGTAGGCCTGCTCCAACGTGCCCTCCTCGGCGGCCAGTTCCAGGATGGGCACCCCCGCGGCCGAGGCGATGCGGCCGATGTCCTCCACCCGTGCGTCGTGCACGGTCCAGTGCCCGTCCGTGTGCTCCTGCGCGTCGTGGCCGTGCCGGGCGAGGGCCGACTCGAGCGCGACGGGGTCGGTCGTGCGGATGCGCACGCGGGGCTGCACGCGCGCGTGGATGAAGTCCCGCATGGGGGTGTCGGCGAGGAGCCGGCCCCGGCCGAGGACGACGAGGTGGTCGGCGAAGGACGCGGTCTCGTTCATCAGATGGCTGGAGACCAGGACCGTGCGGCCCTCCTGCGCGAGCCGGCGCAGCAACCGCCTGATCCACACGATGCCTTCGGGGTCGAGTCCGTTGGACGGCTCGTCCAGCATGACCACCTCGGGGTCGCCCAGCAGGGCGGCGGCGATGCCGAGCCGCTGGCGCATGCCCAGGGAGTACGTCCGCACGCGGCGCCGGGCCACCGACGCCAGGCCCGTCTCCTCCAGGACCTCGTCGGCCCGCCGGTCCGGGATGCGGTTGCTCGCCGCCAGGACGCGGAGGTGGTCGCGGGCGGTGCGGGAGCCGTGCGCGGCCTGCGCGTCGAGCAGGGCTCCGACGTGGCGCAGGGGTTCGTGGAGCGTCGCGTAGGGCCGGCCGCCGATCGTGGCGGAACCGGCGGTCGGCCGGTCGAGGCCGAGCACCAGCCGCATGGTGGTGGACTTCCCGGCGCCGTTCGGGCCGAGGAAGCCGGTGACGCGGCCGGGCTGCACACGGACGGTGAGCCGGTCCACGGCTCGCCGGCCGCCGAACTCCTTGGTGAGGTCCTGGACGTCGATGCTGGTCATGGCAGCAGCGTGGCGGTCGGACCGGGGTGCGGTCCTCCCCCGGCGGTGGAGATCGTCTCCCCCGCGCGGGGGAGGCTCGCTGTCGGTGCCGGCTGGCACGATGACGCCATGGTCCGCATGGTGCGCCCCTTCACCCGGGCGGTGACGTACACGCGGTGGCTGCATCTCTCCATGGCCATCGTGTGGCCCGCCCTGTGGCTGTTCATCGACGAGGCGTGGTGGACCGTGGGCACGGCGACCGTGGTGCTCGGACTCGCGGGCCTGCTCCCCGCCATGCGGGTCGTGGAGGGGTTGCAGGCCAGGCTGCTGCTGACCGGCCATCGGAACGGCAGCGAGAGCGCGGAGATCGTGGTCACGCCCTCGGCCACATGGGGCGATCGCGGGCGGACGGTGGTGTGGCTGGGGGCGCGGCTGCTCCTCGGCGTCCTGGTGTCGCATCTCTGCGTCCATGCCCTTCTCCTCGCGATGGACCTGGTGTCGACGGCGCTCGGCGGCGAGCGCGCGGGCGGCGCCTGGCTTCGCGTCGAGGGCCCTCACTGGTGGCACGCCCTGCTCGCGCCCCTGCCGCTGGCCCTGGCAGCCGCTGTCGTGGTCGGTTCGGGGCACCTCATCACGCGGATCGCTCTGCGCCTGCTCGGCCCGTCCCCCGCGGAGCGGCTCGCCGCCCTGGAGGAGCGCACCGAGCAGCTGCTGGAACGCACCCGGATCGCCCGCGAGTTGCACGACTCCATCGGCCACGCGCTCACGGTCGCCGTGGTGCAGGCGGGGGCCGCCCGGGCGGCGGGCGATCCCGCCTTCACCGACCGGGCCCTGGGCGCCATCGAGGAGACGGGCCGGGCCGCCCTGGAGGACCTGGAGCGGGTGCTGGGCGTCCTGCGCGAGTCGGAGAAGCCGGTGAGCGGCAGACCGACCCTCGCGGACGCCGACCGGCTGCTGGAGTCGGCCCGGGCCTCCGGGGCGAAGGTCGACGCCGAGGTGACCGGTCCCGTGGAGACCGTGCCGGGGCCGGTGTCCAGGGAGGGCTACCGGATCCTCCAGGAGTCGCTGACCAACGTGCTGCGGCACGCGGGGGCGGTCCCGGTGCACGTCCGTGTGCGGGTCGCCGACGGCACCCTCGTCCTTGCCATACGCAACCCACTGCCCGCCGGGGGCACCGGCTCCGGGCGTGGCAGCGGTCTGCGCGGAATACGGGAACGCGCGGCGCTGCTCGGCGGCCGGGCCCGGACCGGCCCCGACGAAGGCGACTGGCAGGTCCATGCCGAACTGCCGCTGAGTTGATCTACGCTGGTCCGATGCCGGTCACCGTTCTCCTCGTCGACGACGAACCCCTCGTACGCGCGGGTCTGCGGGCCGTGCTGGAGGCGCAGCCCGACATCGAGGTCGTCGGGGAGGCCGCGGACGGGGCGGCGGTGATCCCGCTCGTACGACGGTTGCGGCCGGACGTGGTCGCCATGGACGTACGGATGCCACTGCTGGACGGCATCGAGGCCACCCGGGCGCTGCTGCGGACCGTCGACGATCCGCCGCGGATCCTCGTGGTGACGACCTTCGAGAACGACGAGTACGTCTACGAGGCGTTGCGGGCGGGAGCCGACGGGTTCCTGCTGAAGCGGGCCCGGCCCGCCGAGATCGTGCACGCGGTGCGGCTGATCGCCGAGGGCGAGTCGCTGCTGTTCCCGGCGTCGGTGCGGCAGCTCGCCGCCGAGTACGGCGACACCGGCGGAAACCGTGCGGCACGGGCCGTGCTGGAGCGGGCCCAGCTGACCGAACGCGAGGCCGAGGTGCTGCGGCTGATGGCGCGGGGCCTGTCGAACGCGGAGATCGCCGCCCGGCTCATCGTCGGGATCGAGACGGTGAAGTCGCATGTCAGCGCGGTGCTGTCGAAGCTGGGTGCGCGGGACCGCACCCAGGCGGTGATCGCGGCGTACGAGTCGGGCTTCGTGGCGCCGGGCTGATCACCGAGGACCGGCGCCCGCCCCTCGCCGGGGTGTGCCCTGCCGAAGTACGATCCGGCCAACACGCGCACGACCTGGGAGGACGGACCGTGGGGCGGCTGACCGGCGGGGATCCCTCGCTGCTGCGAAGGATCAACTCCGCGGTGGTGCTGCACGCGCTGCGCGCCACGGACTGCGCGACGCTGACCGAGATCACCCGGGTGACGGGTCTGTCCCGGCCGACCGTGGAGGGCGTCGTCGAAGGGCTCATCGAGGCCGGGCTCGTCGTCGAGCAGGCCGCCGAGGAGGGCGCCGCCCGACGGCAGGGGCGTCCGGCGCGGCGGTTCCGGTTCCGGGCGGAGGCCGGGCATCTGCTCGGGCTGGAGATCGGGGCGCACCGGGTGGCCGCGCTGCTGTCCGACCTGGACGGCCGGGTGATCGGCGCCCAGGCCAAGGAGGTGCCCGAGACGGCGGGGGCCGACGAGCGGCTGGAGCGGCTGCGCGGGGCCGTCGCCGAGCTGCTGCGGCGGGCCGGGGTCGCGCGCGGCTCGCTGCGGGCCGTGGGCGTGGCGACGCCCGGGATCGTCGAGGCCGACGGCACGGTCCGGCTGGGCACGGCGCTGCCGGGGTGGACGGGGCTGCGGCTGGGCGAGCGGCTGGGCCGGTCGTTCAAGTGCCCGGTCCTGGTCGAGAACGACGCCAACGCCGCGGCCGTCGCCGAGCACTGGAAGGGCGCGGCCACCGAGTCGGACGACGTGGTGTTCGTGCTGGCGGGGCTCAGCCCGGGGGCCGGTTCGCTGATCGGGGGCCGGCTGCACCGGGGCTACGGCGGCGCGGCGGGCGAGATCGGCGCGCTGCACCTGCTGGGCCGGGGGGTGACGCCGGAGACGCTCCTGTCCACCACGGACGAACCTCTCCACCCGCTCGACGAGCAGGCCGTCGCCGCGGTCTTCGCGCAGGCCCGTGAGGGCGACCAGCGGGCCCGCGCGGCCGTCGAACGCTTCAATCAGCGCCTGGTCCACGACGTGGCGGCCCTCGTCCTCGCCCTGGACCCCGAGCTGGTCGTCATCGGCGGCTGGGCGGCGGGCCTGGACGGTGTCCTGGCCCCCCTCCGCGAGGAGCTCGCCCGCTACTGCCTGCGCCCCCCGGCGGTGACCCTCTCCGCCCTGGGAGACGCGGCAGTGGCGACCGGCGCCCTGCGCCTGGCCCTGGACCATGTGGAGGAGCAGCTGTTCGCGGTGGAACAGCGTCCCCTTTAGGGGCGCGGGGGCTCCCCCCGCGCCCGAAAGGTCAGGACGCCTTCTGCCGAGGTCCGGCGTGAATCTCCACGCCACCCGAGTCACCGAAGGTCAACCGGCACGTGTCAGCCCGGTACGTGGCCACCGACAACGCGGACGTACGCCCCCCGGCCACGAACCGAGTGGTCACCACCAGCACGGGCGCTCCCGGCAGCCGGTCCAGCTCCTTCGCCTCCTCGGCCCCGGCGGAGCCGAGCTCCACCGCGTTCTCCTGCCGTTCCAGCTCCAGCCGTTGCAGCTCCCGCAGCACCGCACGCGCGCGTGCCGCTCCGGACGGCGCGTCGATGCCGGAGAGCTCGGGCACCGAGGGCTGCGGGATGTACAGCAGTTCCGCGGCGACCGGCCGGCCGTGCGAGACGCGGGAGCGCCGCACGATGTGCACCGGCTCGTCGCGGCCGGTCTCCAGCGCGTCGGCGACGGCCGCCGGCGGCACGGCCGTGGTGCAGTCGGCGGGCTGCCAGTCGTCCTCGGGGCCGCCCGGCCAGGTGTGCGGGCCGGTGCCGAGGGAGACGCCCACGCGGGGCGGCGCGACGGTCGTACCGACACCGCGGCGGCGCTGCAGCCTGCCTTCGAGTTCGAGCTGCTCCAGTGCCTGGCGCAGCGTGGCGCGGGCGACGCCGAAGCGGGCCGCGAGGTCGCGCTCGTTGGGCAGGATCTCGCCCACCGCGAACTCCGAGTCGAGCGCTTCACTGAGCACCGTCTTGAGATGCCAGTACTTCGGTTCCTGCACCGATTCCAGCTGCGTGGTCCCCACCCTGTCCTCCGCAATCGCCTGGTCGGCGGCGTTTTAGAGCCCTTGTTTATTAAAGGTTGTTGCACTTCTCTGCGACCATAGGGCGGCCCTGATCCTTGGTCAAGACCAATGGCCGGGAACGTTCACGGGGCCGGTACCGAGGGGCCGCTGACCGGCTCGGCGGCGGTCTAGGCTGCGGCCAGCGACCGCAGTTTGTCGGGGTTGCGGACGATGTAGACCGACTGCACGCGGCCGTCGGCCACGTCGAGCTGGAAGACGGAGTCGGGCCGGCCGCCGGACAGGATCAGCGCGGCCGGGCCGCCGTTGAGCTCCAGGAACCGCACGGACAGGCCGGGGAGGCTCTTCTGTGCGACGCCGACGAGGAAGCGGCCCACCTTGTCGGCGCTCTGCAGGACCCGCAGCGGCGCCTGTGACTTGCCGCCGCTGTCGCCGACGAGCCGGACCTCGGGGGCGAGCAGTGCCATCAGGCCTTCGAGGTCGCCGTCGGCCGCAGCGGCGAGGAACCGCTCGGTGAAATCGCGACGCTGGGCGGGGTCGACCTCGTAACGGGGGCGCCGCTCCTCGACGTGCTTGCGGGCCCGCCCGGCCAGCTGACGCACCGCCGGTTCGCCGCGGTCGAGCATGGCGGCGATGTCGGCGTAGGGGAAGGCGAAGGCCTCGCGCAGCACGAACACGGCCCGCTCCAGCGGTGACAGCGACTCCAGCACGACGAGGACGGCGACGGAGACGGAGTCGGCGAGCACGGCCCGCTCGGCGGTGTCGGGCACGGTGTCGCCGAAGTCGGTGACGTACGGCTCGGGCAGCCAGGGGCCGACGTACGTCTCGCCGCGTGCCTTGATCTGGCGCAGGCGGTCGATGGCGAGCCGGGTGGTGATCCGCACGAGGTAGCCGCGCGGTTCGCGCACGTCCTCGCGAGGTGCGCCGGACCAGCGCAGCCAGGCCTCCTGGACCACGTCCTCCGCGTCGGCGACGCGGCCCAGCATGCGGTACGCGACGCCCAGCAGGACGGGACGGTGGGCTTCGAAGACGTCGGTCACGGTCTCGGTGGTCACGGCTCCATCCCAGCCCACCGACGGTGCTCTGTCCAGGCGGAACCACTCCTTCCCGGACAGAATGGCCGACAGGACGCCGGTGATCGGCGGCACGGCTGCGGAGGTGGCGATGCGGTACGCGGTGCTGGGCACGGGGCAGGTCGGGCGCACGCTCGGCGGACGGCTGGTGGAGCTGGGTCACGAGGTGCGGCTCGGCTCGCGCACGCGGGACAACACGGCCGCCGTGCAGTGGGCCGCTTCGGCCGGCCCGAACGCGGGCGCGGGCACGTTCGCCGAGGCGGCGGAGTTCGGTGAGGTCGTGGTGAACGCGGTCGGCGGGCGGGTGGCGCTCGCCGCGCTGGAGGCGGCCGGGGCGGAGAACGTCGACGGGAAGGTCGTCGTGGACGTGTCCAACCCGCTGGCGTTCGAGGAGGGCGAGCTGCGGCTGTCACCGGTCGAATCGGACAGCGTGGGCGAGCAGATCCAGCGGGCGTTTGCGCACGCGCGCGTGGTGAAGTCGCTCAACACGGTCAACTGCCGGGTGATGGTGGATCCGGCCAGTGTGCCGGGCGAGCACCATGTCTTCGTCTGCGGGGACGACCCGGGCGCCAAGGAGCAGGTGACGGCGCTGCTCGGGGAATTCGGCTGGCCCGCGGAGCGCGTCCTCGACCTGGGCGGCATCCGGGCGGCTCGCGCCGTGGAGATGTGGCTGCCCCTGTGGGTCGGCCTGTTCCAGAAATTCGGGCACGGTGAGTTCAACCTGGAGGTGCGGCGGGCCCGTTGAGCGGACCGGCGCCGTGATGGCGCCCCCGTGGGGCTACCCGTGGGTAGCAATTGCTGACAAGCTGTCTACGGAGTCCGTCAGCGAGTACAGCCGAGGAGCACCCCATGTCCGCCACCGTCTCCTTCAAAGTCGCCTCCGCGCAGGGCGAGCAGAGCGTGACCCTGTCCTACACACGCCGGGGCAGCGGCGAACCGCTGCTCCTGCTGCACGGCATCGGCCACCACCGGCAGGCCTGGGAACCGGTGATCCCCGCGCTCGCGGCCGAACGCGACGTGATCGCCGTGGACCTGCCCGGCTGCGGCGATTCACCGGCGCTCCCGGACGGCATGGCGCACGACCTGCCCACGATGAGCACGGTCCTCAAGGCGCTCTTCGGGGCGCTGGAGATCGAACGGCCGCACGTCGCGGGCAACTCGCTCGGCGGCCTGCTGGCGCTGGACCTGGCGCGGGCCCAGCTCGTCCGCTCGGTGACCGCGCTGTCCCCCGCCGGGTTCTGGAACGAGGCCGAGCGCCGCTACGCCTTCACCGTGCTGTCGACGATGCGGCAGATCGCCCGGCGCCTGCCGCCGCCCGTGGTCGAGCGGCTGGCCCGCCCGGCCCTCGGCCGCACCCTGCTGACCAGCACCATCTACGCCCGCCCGGGCCGCCGCTCACCCGAGGCCGTGGTCGCGGAGACGCTCGCGCTGGCGAACGCCCAGGGCTTCTCCGAGACACTGCGCTCCGGGCGGACCGTGCAGTTCACCGACGACATCGTGGGCACGCCGGTCACCGTGGCGTGGGGCAGCCGGGACCGGCTGCTCATCCCCCGCCAGGGCGTGCGCGCCAAGGGCGTGATCCCGCGGGCCAGGCTGGTGCGGCTGCCCGGCTGCGGCCATGTCCCGATGAACGACGACCCGGCGCTGGTGGCCCGGGTGGTCCTCGACGGCAGCCGCTGACCCGCCCCGGGGGGCGGCGAACCTTCCAGGGTCTGCTCAGCGGCCGGGGCGCCGGGACCGGGGTGGGCGCGGCCGTCAGGGCCGCGCCGCCGCGGGCGCACGACCTGGCTCCGCGCATCCCCGGCGCCCGCGCGGACTTCGTGCCCGGGACGCCGGACCTGGCCCTTTTCCCGCGCGCCGCGTGGGCCGCCGCGCAGCGCGGTGTGCTGGCGGAACTGCCGAACCAGGAGCTGGGCTACCCCGACCGCGCGGGCCGGCGAGGCTGCGGACCGTGCGGGCCGGCGAGGCTGCGGACCGCGCTGGCCGAACTGCTCGCCCGGCGGCGGGGCGTGGTGGCCGACCCGGAGCGGATCGTGGTCGTCTCCGGAGTGGCCCGGGCAACGGCACTGCTCGGTTTCGCGCTGCACGCGCGCGGGGTGCGCACCGTCGGTGTGGAGGACCCGGGCGGTCCCCAGCACGACGCGCTGTACGCCTCGGCCGGTGTCACCGCCGTGGCGCGCTGCCGCTGGACGACGAGGGCCCGCCCTGGAGCCGCTGCGGTCCTCGGGCGGGCGGGCCCTGGTGACGACTCCGGCCCACCAGTTCCCCACCGGCCTCGCCTACTCGGCCCGGCGGCGCGCGGAACTGCTGGACTGGGCGCGGTCGGTGGACGGCATCGTCCTGGAGGACGACTACGACGGTGACTTCCGTTACGACCGTGCTTCCGTCGGCGCGCTCCGGGGCCTCGACCCGGACCACGTGGCGTACACGGGCTCGGTCAGCAAGTCCCTCGCGCCGGGCCTGCGGCTTGGCCGGCTGCTGGTGCCGGAGTCCTGGACGGAGGAGGTCGTCGAACGCAGGCGCACGATGGATCTCGGCCACCCGGCCCTCGACCAGGTCCTGTTCGCCCGGTTCCTGGAGCGCGGCGACTACGACCGCCAGTTGCGCCGCTGCCAGCGCGCCTACCGCGACCGGCGCGACGCGCTGGTCACCGCCCTCGACGCGCACTTCCCCGAGGGGTCCGGGATCGCCGCGGGCCTGCACGTGATCGCCACGCTGCCGCAGCGGTACGGGCCCGAGGAGCGGTTCCTCGCGTGTGTGGCGGAGGCGGGGGTCACGGTGCGCCCGCTCTCGGCCTACGCCCACGCGGCGGCCGGGCCCGAGGGGGACAAGGAGATCCGGCTCGTCCTGGGCTACGCCCATGTGCCGACCGCCCGGATCGCCGAGGGCGTGCGTCTGATGGCCGAGGCGGCGACCGGGTGAGCCGACCGGTTCGCGCGTTCCCTCACCCTGCGGTCAGTTGTTCACTTGGGGTTCGTGTGTGCGCTGCGGCGTGCCAGTAGTTGTGGCTCTGCACACTTGGCCGGATCCCGTCCCTGGAGGCGCATCCATGTCACACCGTCCGTTGCCCGGGCGCCGTAGCGTCCTGCGTGGCTCTCTCGCCGTGTCGGCGGCCCTGTCCCTGCCCACCGCTCTCGGTGCGGCGCCCGCCCTCGCCCGCTCCGGGCGCCCGACAGCGGGGTGGGGTGTGCAGGCGGGAGACGTGACCTGCGACTCCGGGCTGGTGTGGGTGCGTTCCGACCGGCCGGCCCGGATGATCGTCGAGACGTCGGCGACCGAGTCGTTCCGCAACCCCCGCAGATGGCACGGGCCGCTGCTGGGCGCCGGCACCGACTTCACCGGCACGACCCGGCTGCACGGCCTGCCGTCCGGCGAGCAGATCCACTACCGCGTGCTGCTCGCCGACCCGGACGACCCGCGCCGCACCGGCGAGCCGGTCACGGGCACGTTCCGCACGGCATCCGCCAAGCGCCGTGACGGCGTGCGGTTCGTATGGTCCGGCGACCTGGCCGGGCAGGGCTGGGGCATCAACCCGGAGCTCGGCGGCTACCGCATCTACGACGCGATGGGCGCCCTCGACCCCGACTTCTTCCTCTGCAGCGGCGACAACATCTACGCCGACGGCCCGATCACCGGCACCGTGGCCCTGCCCGACGGCCGGACCTGGCGGAACATCACCACCGAGGAGAAGTCGAAGGTCGCCGAGACGCTCGCGGAGTTCCGCGGCAACTTCCGCTACAACTTCCTGGACGAGAACCTGCGGGCCTTCAACGCCCGGGTCCCGTCCATCGTCCAGTGGGACGACCACGAGGTCCTCAACAACTGGTACCCGGGCGAGATCCTCACCGACCCCCGGTACACCGAGAAGAACGTGGACGTGCTCGCGGCCCGCGCCCGCAGGGCGTTCTCCGAGTACTTCCCGATCTCCACGCTGCGCCGCCCCGACGGCCGGGTCTACCGCGTGCAGCACCACGGCCCGCTGCTGGACGTGTTCGTCCTGGACATGCGCACCTACCGCAACGCCAACTCGCCGGACGACCAGCCGGTCGACCCGCAGGGCATCCTCGGCCGCGAGCAACTGGAGTGGCTCAAGCGCGAGCTGTCCCGCTCCCGTGCGGTGTGGAAGGTGATCGCCGCCGACATGCCGATCGGCCTCGTCGTCCCGGACGCGCCGAACATCGAGGCCGTCGCCCAGGGCGACCCCGGAAAGCCGCTCGGCCGCGAGCTGCAGATCGCCGAACTGCTGCGGTTCGTCAAGCACCGCCGGATCACGGGCACGGTGTGGCTGACCGCCGATGTGCACCACACCTCGGCGCAGCACTACCAGCCGTCCAGGGCCGACTTCACCGACTTCGAGCCGTTCTGGGAGTTCGTCTCGGGCCCGCTCAACGCCGGTGCCTTCCCCGCGAGCGCGCTCGACGGCACCTTCGGCCCGGACCGCGTGTTCGTGAAGGCGCCGACGACCGCCAACGTCTCCCCCGCCGACGGCTTCCAGTTCTTCGGCGAGGTCGACATCGACGGTCACAGCGGGGAGCTGACGGTGCGTCTGCGGGAGCAGGACGGCACCGTGCTGTTCACCCAGACCCTTCAGCCGGGCCTGGTCGGCCAGTAGGCACGGAGCGCAACGTTTGAAGCATTGACAAAGGGGGCAGACTGCGCCCTTTACCCGCCGGTCACAATGCGTTCGCGATCACGCAACACCGTTCCGTCACAGTGGGTGCATGACGCGAGAAGTGACTCAAGTGACGCACCCTGACGACAACTGCCGCCCCGCCACCTCGTGGCAGCGGGCCACGGCGGCGTTCCACGCCTGGCGGACACGACGCCAGGAACACGCACCGCCGACGAGTGATACCGGGTCCCCGGCACCGGAGCCGGTGCCGGGGGCGAACACGCTGTGGCGGATGCGGACCACGGTTCAGGACGAACCGGGGTCACTGGCCGCGCTGTGCGGTGCCCTGGCCGGGCGGCGCGTGGACATCCTGAGCCTGCAGACGCACCCGCTGGCCACGGGCACGGTCGACGAGTTCCTGCTGCGGGGCCCGGCCGGTCTGTCGGCGCCCGAGGTCACCACGGCCGTCGAGTCGGCCGGCGGCACCGACACCTGGATCGAGCGGGCCGACGCTCACGACCTGGTGGACGCGCCGACCCGGGTCCTCGGGCTCGCCGCCCGCACCGCCCTGGACGCGGCGGAACTTCCGCTTGCTCTGCGGCAGTTGCTCGGCCGGTGCACGATCCGTTCCCGTCCCGCTCCGGCCGGCGGCGGGGCCGCAGGGGGCGTTCCCGTGGAGGGGGCCCTCGACGACACCGTGATGCGGCTGCGCGGCCCGGAAGGCGGCGTGATCACCGTCGAGCGGCCGTATCTGCCCTTCACCCCCACCGAGTTCGCCCGGGCCAGAGCCCTGGTGGAACTCGACGCCCGGCTCGGACCGCGTCTGCCGCACGGCCGGGATGTGCTCACGCTCGCCGAGGGCAGCGACATCACCGTGCGGCGGGCCGACACCCGTGACCTCGAAGCGGCCCGCGCGATGCACGAGCGCTGCTCGGCGCGCACGCTGAAGCTGCGCTATCACGGGCCCGTCGGTGACGCCGACCGGTACCTCAACCACCTGCTCAGTCCGCGCTACGGCCGCACCCTCGCCGTGCAGACGGCCTCCGGGCGGGTCGTCGGGCTCGGTCACCTCCTGTGGGACGGGGACGAGACGGAGGTCGCGCTGCTCGTCGAGGACGCGTGGCAGCGGCGGGGCGTCGGGGCGGAGTTGCTGCGCAGGCTGGTGGGGATGGCGGTCGATGCCGGGTGCTCGAGTGTGTATGCCGTGACGCAGGCGTCCAACACGGGGATGGTCGCCGCTATGCGGGGACTGGGACTGCCTCTCGACTACCAGGTCGAGGAAGGGACACTGGTCATCACGGCGCGGTTGAGTGAAGCGGTCGTGACAGGTGCGGAGGGACTCGGGAGCTCCTCCGCACCGTAGCGGTATCCGTCAGTGTGCGGGCGCGGGTTCGTCGTGGCTTGTCGCGCAGCTCCCCGCGCGCCTATCGGGGCGTCGTCCCAGCGCCGCGTCCAGATCGGACCACAGGTCCTCCACGTCCTCCAGGCCCACCGACATGCGCAGCAGCTGGTCGCTCACGCCGGCTCCCCTGCGGTCGTCCGCGTCGACGATGCGGTGGCTGATGGAGGCCGGGTGCTGGATGAGGGTGTCCACGCTGCCGAGGCTCACCGCCGGGGTGATCAGGCGGACCGCGCCGATCACCTCGTGCGGGTCGCCGTGCACCTCGAAGGCGACCATCGCGCCACCGATGCGCGGGTAGTGGACGCGGGCGACGCGCGGGTCGGCGGCGAGGCGGCGGACGAGTTCGGCCGCCGTGGCGGAGGCCGCCCGGACCCGGACGGGAAGAGTGGACAGGCCGCGCAGCAGCAGGTAACCGGCCAGCGGGTGCAGGACACCGCCGGTGGCGAAGCGCACCTGCCGCAGCCGGCCCGCGAACTCCTCGTCGCAGGCGACCACCCCCGCGAGGACGTCACCGTGCCCGCCGAGGTATTTGGTGGCGCTGTGCAGGATCAGCCGGGCCCCTTGCTCGGCGGGGCGCTGGAGGACCGGCGTGGCGAAGGTGTTGTCGACGAGCAGCGGCACCGAGCCGCAGGCGTGCGCGACGGCCCGCAGGTCGACCTCGGCGAGCGTGGGGTTGGCCGGGGACTCGACCAGGACGAGTCCGGTGTCCGGGCGCAGGGCGTCGGCGACGCCGGCGGGGTCGGTCCAGGTCACCTCCGAGCCCAGCAGCCCGGCGGTGAGCAGGTGGTCGCTGCAGCCGTACAGGGGGCGTACGGCGACGACGTGCCGCAGGCCCATGGAGCCGCGAACGAGCAGGACGGCGCTGAGTGCGGCCATGCCGCTCGCGAACGCCACCGCCGCCTCGGTGCCCTCCAGTCGGGCCAGGGCGGTCTCGAAGCGGGCGACGGTCGGGTTGCCCAGCCGTCCGTAGACGGGCGGGCCGTCCGGCTCCGCGCCGGTGGTGGCGAACGCGTCGATCCGGGCCGCCTCGCCCCGGCTGTCGTACGACGGGTAGGTGGTGGACAGGTCGATGGGCGGGGCGTGCAGACCCTGCCGGGCGAGGTCGTCCCGTCCGGCGTGCACGGCCTCGGTGGCGAGGGCTCGCGGTGCGGTGCGTACGTCGTCGTGGGCGCGCGTGCTCGTTGTGTCCATGTCCATGGTGGGTAAGGGTGAACATCGAGCGGGCTGCCGGGTGCGAGTCCCGTGCTACGTTCGGCCGATGGCTGAATCTGTCGTACTCGATCCGGTGGATCTCCATCTGTTGCGGCTGTTGCAGAACGACGCCCGGGCGACCTACCGGGATCTCGCCGCGCAGGTCGGGGTGGCGCCGTCGACGTGTCTGGACCGGGTCACGCGGCTGCGCCGGTCGGGCGTGATCCTCGGGCACCGGCTGGAGCTGGATCCGGCCAAGCTGGGACGGGGACTGGAAGCCCTGCTGTCGGTGCAGGTCAGGCCGCACCGCCGGGAGCTGGTGGGCCCGTTCGTGGAGCGGATCCGGGTCCTGCCGGAGTCACGGACGGTCTTTCACCTGACCGGTCCCGACGACTATCTGGTGCATGTCGCGGTCGCCGACATGGCCGACCTGCAGCGGCTGGTGCTGGACGCGTTCACGTCGCAGCGGGAGGTGGCGCGGGTGGAGACCCGGCTGATCTTCCAGCAGTGGGAGTGCGGGCCGCTGCTGCCGCCTTCGCCCTCGGCTCAATCGGCGTGACGTGCGTGGTCCGCCGTACGAGGATGGCGGCATGTCTGAGATCAAGAGCCCGCTGCCCCGAGAGGTCGCCGACGCCTACGTCGACGAGCTCGTCGCCCTCGACCCGATCACCGGCACGTTCCTCGGCGACAAGGAGAGTTCGAGCAGGCTGCCCGACACCTCGCCCGCTGGGCAGGAGGCGCTCGCGGAGCTGGCGCGGCGGACGCTGGCCCGGCTGGACGAGGCCGAGCGGCTGCCCGGCGCGGACACTGACATCGAGCGCCGGTGCGCGCGGCTGCTGCGCGAGCGGCTGGGAGCCGAACTCGCGGTGCACGAGGCCGACGAGAGCCTTCGTTCCGTCAGCAACCTGAGCTCCGTCGCGCACGCGGTGCGGCAGGTGTTCACCGTGACGCCCGCGCAGTCGGAGGAGGACTGGGCGGCGATCGCCGAGCGGCTGCGCGGCGTCCCGGCCGCGCTGGAGGGCTACCGGGAGTCCCTGGCGCTCGGCCTGGAGCGGAAGCTGTACGCCGGCCCCCGCGCCACCGCCACCTTCGTGACGCAGCTCGGTGAGTGGGCCGACGCGGACGGCGAGGGGCACGGCTGGTTCGAGCAGTACGCGGCGGCCGGCCCCGAGGCCCTGCGGTCCGAGCTGGACACCGCCGCCCGCTCGGCCACCGAGGCCGTCGTGCGGCTGCGCGACTGGATGCGGGACGTGTACGCGCCGGCGATCGAGGGCACCCCGGACGTGGTGGGCCGGGAGCGGTATGCGCGCTGGGTGCGCTACTTCAACGGCACGGACCTCGACCTGGACGAGGCGTACGCCTACGGCTGGTCCGAGTACCACCGGCTGCTCGGCGAGATGAAGAGCGAGGCCGAGAAGATCCTGCCGGGCGCCGGCACGCCGTGGGAGGCGCTGTCCCACCTCGACGCGCAGGGCACGCACATCGAGGGCGTCGACGAGGTTCGCGACTGGCTGCAGAGCCTCATGGACGAGGCGATGGACGCGCTCGACGGCACCCACTTCGACCTGGCCGAGCGGGTGCGCCGGGTGGAGTCGCGCATCGCCCCTCCGGGCAGCGCCGCGGCCCCCTACTACACGCCGCCGTCGGACGACTTCTCCCGGCCGGGCTGCACCTGGCTGCCCACGATGGGCGAGACGCGCTTCCCGGTCTACGACCTGGTGTCGACCTGGTACCACGAGGGCGTACCCGGGCACCACCTCCAGCTGGCCCAGTGGAAGCACGTGGCGCAGAACCTCTCCCGCTACCAGGCGAGCGTCGGCATGGTGAGCGCCAACGCCGAGGGCTGGGCGCTGTACGCGGAGCGGCTGATGGACGAACTGGGCTTCCTGACCGACCCGGAGCGCCGGCTCGGCTATCTGGACGCCCAGATGATGCGCGCGGTGCGCGTCATCATCGACATCGGCATGCACCTGGAGCTGACGATCCCGGACGACTCGCCCTTCCACCCCGGCGAGCGCTGGACGGCCGAGCTGGCGCAGGAGTTCTTCGGCTCGCACAGCAGCCGGCCGGCGGACTTCGTGGAGAGCGAGCTGACCCGCTACCTGTCCATGCCGGGCCAGGCCATCGGCTACAAGCTCGGCGAGCGAGCCTGGCTCCTGGGCCGCGAGAACGCCCGCGCCCGCCACGGCGACGCCTTCGACCCGAAGGCCTGGCACATGGCCGCGCTGTCCCAGGGGTCGCTCGGTCTGGACGACCTGGTGGACGAACTGTCGCAGTTGTAGGCGCGTCGGCGGGGCGCCGCTGTCGCGGAGCGAGGATGTAGGCGCGTCGGCGGGGCGCCGCTACCGCGGAGGCAGGGTGCAGGCGCGCCGCTACCGCGGAGGCAGGAGGCGCAGCTCGATCAGGTCCAGCCAGGTCTCCGGGCCCGGCTGGACCCTCGCCGCGCGGACCGCGTATCTGCCGGGTTCCAGGGCCACCCGGACCTGGTCGGTGTCCGCGAGGCCCGTCCCGGGCCAGGCCGCGTCGAAGAGGCGGACCGGCCCGGGCACCTTCCAGGTCGTCTCCGGTCCCCACTCCGCCGTGGCGGTCGCCGGCGGGACGCTCGCCAGCAGTTCGTGCTCGGAGTTGCCGGCGCACCACCGGACGAACATGCCCCGGGCGGGCAGGTAGGCGGTCGAGGCGGGCTCGTCGCCCAGGACCAGGGCCGTGGAGTCGCCGACCGGGAGGAGGCCGACGTGGCCGTCCACCTCGCAGGCCCGGTCGTAGTCCGAGGCCGTCTCCTCGCCGTCGGCCCCCGCCCAGAACGGCAGGACGGCCTCCGGCACCGCTATCAGCGGTCCGCCGCCCGACTCCACCCATTCCACCGCGCCCGGTTCCGCGTATCGCACCATGGCGCAAGAACCTACAGGGTCAACTCGCGGCAAAGGATCGGGGGTTCAGCAGCCGCAGTCGCCGGCGTCCACGGGCGCCGTCAGGGGGTCCGGGGCGCTGCGCTCTCCCCCTGCCAGGTCTCGAAGGCCAGGCGCTCGCGCACCCAGTACTCGAAACCGCCGAGTACCTCCTTGACCGCGTAGGCGAGTTCGGCGAGGGCCGGGGCGGCGCGGGTCACGGCCCGCTCGATGCGCCACCTGGAGGAGGTGTCGGGGAAGATCGGGGCGCTGGGCTCGGTGACGACGAGCGTGGTGTACTCCTCGCCTCTCCCCCGGCGTCCCCTGGGGCGCTGACGTCAGCCGGTGCCGCGCTGGCGCAGTGCCGAGCCGGACCGGCCCTTGACCACTTCGAGCTGGGCGTGGATCCGCCGCCGCAGGTCGGCGACGTGGCTGACGATGCCGACGCTCCGGTCGCGTTCGCGCAGGGAATCGAGGACGTCGAGGACCTCGTCGAGCGTCTGGTCGTCGAGGCTGCCGAAGCCCTCGTCGATGAAGAGGGTGTCCAGCCGCACCCCGCCCGCCTCGTCCGTGACGACGTCCGCGAGGCCGAGGGCCAGGGCGAGCGAGGCGAAGAACGTCTCGCCGCCGGACAGGGTCGCGGTGTCGCGTTCGCGGCCGGTCCAGGCGTCGACGACATGCAGTCCGAGCCCGCTGCGGCCGCGTCCGGTGCGGTCGTCGGAGTGGACGAGGGTGTAGCGGCCGGAGGACATGCGGCGCAGCCGGACGGTCGCGGCGGCGGCGACCTGCTCCAGCCGGGCCGCCAGGACGTACGACTCCAGGCGCATGCGGCGTTCGTTGTCCGACGAGGTGCCGGCGGCGAGGCCGGCCATGCGGGCGACGCGGTCGTACTCCTCGCGCAGCGGCGCCAGCCGGCGCACGGAAGCGGTCGCCCGGGCGGAGAGCCGGTCGAGTTCGGCGCAGCGCCGGCCGGCGGCGTCGTGCGCGGAGGCGGCGTCGCGCAACCGCCGGGCCGCCTCGTCGGCGGCCTGCTGGGCCGATTCCAGGCCGGCCCGCGGCTCGCGGGCCGCCGCGGCCGTGTCGGCCTCGGCGAGGACGGCCCGCACGGCGGCGTCCTCGTGCTGCCAGGCGTCCAGACGGCGTTGCAGTTCGCGGTGGGCGGCGTGGTCGAGGAGGGCGGCGGCCGCGGCCTGCGGGGTCTCGAAGCCGGCGCGGAAGGCGGCGTCGGCGAGCCTGGCGTCGGCGTCCTTGAGCCGCTGGGCGGTGTCCTCGGCGACGCGGGCGGTGTCGGCGGCGTCCGTGAGGAGCGCGGTGCGCCGCTCGAGCTGTGCGGCCCGCGCGGCGACGCTGTCCAGGGAGCCGCGCGCCCGGTCCAGCTCCTCCTCCAGCAAGGCCCGTTCGCGGTCCAGCCGCTCCCGGTGACCGACCCGGGAGGCGGTCCGGACGGCGGTCTCCTGCCGGGCGGCGAGGCGCCGTTCGTGCTCCAGCCCGGCCTGCCGCAACCGTTCCTGCGCGGCGTGCAGCTCGGCCGCCGCGCTGCGGGCCTGCGCGTACCGCTCCTCCAAGTCAGCCAGCTCGTCGTCGAGTTGCTGGGTCGGCGTGTCACCGGCCTCCGCGGTGGCCGCGGCGAGGGCCTCCCTTACGACGCCGAGGCGCCGCTCGTCCTCGGCGCGCTGCTCGTCGGCGCGCTGGTAGGCGGTGAGGGCGTGCTCCTCCGCCTCGCGGTCGACGTGCCCGGCGATCTTGCGGGCGGGGTCGGGGTGTTCGGTGGCGCCGCAGACGGCGCAGGGTGCGCCGTCGGTGAGGTGTGCGGCCAGTTCGGCGGCGATGCCGTTCAGGCGCTGCTCCTTGAGGTCGAGCCAGTGCTGCTTGGCCCGCAGCGTCTCGTCCTGCGCGGTGCGCACTCGTTCTACGGCACGGTCCGTGTCCTGGACGAGCTGGTCGCGCGTGCGGGCCGCCCGCAGCCGCTGCTGCGCGGGCTCACGCCGTGCGCCGAGCTGCTCGGCGAGTGCGGCGGCCTGCTGCGCGGAGTCGACGCTGGTCTGGAGTGCGGCGCGTCGCTCCTCCCAGCCGTCGAGCCAGGCCTCCGCCTCATGGAGCAGGTCGGCGTCGGCGCGTTCCTGGCGGTCCAGGCCGGCGCGCTCGTCGAGGAGTTCGGCCAGGCGCCGCTCGGCCCGGCGGGCCGAGTCGAGCCCGCCCAGTTCCTCGGCGGCCCGGCGTGCGGCGGCGGCCAGCCCGGCCGCGCCCGCGTCGGCGAAGGAGTCCGGGAGCAGGGCACGCGCGCGTGCCTCGGCGGCGGCCGCCCGGCGGTGTTCGGCTTCGGAGGTCTCGCGCAGGTCCAGGGCGGGCGCTACCGCTTCGGCCTTGCGGGCCCGCTCCATGAGCGTCTGGGCCTCCCGGTAGGCCTCGGCTCCCTGCTCCAGGCGCGCCGCCCGCTCCCGTGCCTCCACGAACCGCCGCTGGAGCCGGGCGAGTTCACGTACGTCGTCCAGGGCGCGGGCGGCTGCGGCCTGCGCGGACTCGGCGGCGGTGAGCGTGCAGGCGGCGACGGTGAGCTGCTCGCGGGCGGTGCTGCGGGCGACGGCGGCCGCGTTCAGTACGGCCTCGGCGAGTCCCGGTTCGCCCGGGGCCAGTTCGGGCAGCTCCATGGCGTCGCCCGCGGCCTGCTGCATGCGGTGGGCGTCGGCCAGTAGCTCCGCGTCCCCGTCCCGCACCTGGGTCTCGGTGGTGCGGCGCCGCTCGGCGAGGCGCTTCTCGACGTCGGCGAAGCGGCGGGTGTCGAACAGGCGGCCCAGCAGTTTGCCGCGGGCCTCGGCGTCGGCGCGCAGGAACCGGGCGAAGTCGCCCTGCGGCAGCAGCACGACCTGGCAGAACTGCTCCCGGCTCATGCCGAGCAGCTGGGTGATCTCCTCGCCGATCTCCTGGTGGGAGCGGCTGAGGTCCTTCCAGGTCCCGGCTGTCGCGTCGTACTCGCGCAGCCATGTCTGGGCCTTGTCCAGTGTGGTGCCGGTGCCGCGCTTCTTGGGGCGCTCCCAGGGCGGCTGGCGGGTGACCTCCAGGCGGCGTCCGGCGACGGTGAGGTCGAGGGTGACCTCGGTGCGGGTCGCGGCTGCGGCGTGGTCGCTGCGCAGGGCCGTGCCCTGTGCTCCGCCCTGCCGGGCGCCCGGCACCGAGCCGTAGAGGGCGTAGCAGACGGCGTCGAGGACGGATGTCTTGCCCGCGCCGGTGGGGCCGTGCAGCAGGAACAGCCCGGCCGTCGACAGGTCGTCGAAGTCGACGGTCTGGGTGCCGCCGAAGGGGCCGAAGGCGGTGAGGGTGAGCCGGTGGAGCCTCACCGGGCCACCTCCCGTACGGTCTCGTCGGCCCGGACCGCGTCGAACGCGTCCCGCAGCACGCCCTGTTCGTGCGGGTCGGGCCCGGCGCCGCGCACATGGGCGACGAAGTCCTCGGCGATCTGCTGGTCGCTGCGGCCGGCGAGGCGCCGGGCGTACGACACCTCGGACTCGGCGTCGTCGCGGTCGGGGTCGAAGACGAGGCTGAGGGTGTGCGGGAAGCGCTCGGTGAGCCGGGCCATCGGGTCGGCCGGGCGGACGGGGTCGGTCAGGGTCGCCTCGACCCACGCCTCCTCGTGCCGTGTCAGGTCCGGGTCGGCGAGCAGGTCCTCCAGGGTGCCCCGGATCCGGGCCAGGGGGCGGGGCACCGGGCAGTCGACGCGCTCGGCGTCGACGGAGCCGTCCGCGGCCAGGTCGACCAGCCACATGCTCTTGCGGTGGGCGGCCTCGGAGAAGGAGTAGGGCAACGGGGAGCCGGAGTAGCGGACGCGGGCGGTGAGGGTCTGGCAGCCGTGCAGGTGCCCGAGCGCCACGTAGTCGACGCCGTCGAACACCCCGGCCGGCACCGCGGCGACGCCGCCGACGGTGATGTCCCGCTCACTGTCGCTGGGTTCGCCGCCGGTGACGAAGGCGTGGGCGAGGACGACGGAGCGGGTGCCGGGCGCGCGGGCGGCGAGGTCGGCGCGGACCCGGTCCATGGCGGCGGCGAGCACGGACTCGTGCCCGGCCTTCTCCACTCCGAACTCGTCCTTCACCAGGGCCGGTTCGAGATAGGGCAGCCCGTAGAAGGCGACGTCGCCGTCGCCGTCGGCGAGCACCACCGGGGTGCCGGACGCGGACGGCTCGGTCCGCAGGTGGATGCCGGCCCGCCCGATCAGCCCGGCTCCGACGCCGAGCCGGCGGGGCGAGTCGTGGTTCCCGGAGATCATCACCGTGGGCACGCCGAGAGCGGCGAGGCGGTGCAAGGCGTCGTCGAAGAGCTCGACCGCGGCGAGCGGCGGCACGGCGCGGTCGTAGACGTCTCCCGACACAACCACCGCGTCCACGGCGCGCTCCCGCACGGTGGTGACGAGGTGGCCGATGAACTCGGCCTGGGCGCCGAGCATGTTCACCCGGTGGAAGGCGCGGCCGAGATGCCAGTCGGAGGTGTGCAGCAACCTCAAGACGCCGCTCCGACCTGCATGTCTCCCCCCTACTGTCCTCTTCTGCTGCCGCGAGCCGGTCCGGCTCGCCGTCAGACCCACCACGCTAACGCGTGTGAGCACCTGGTCCACCACGAACCCCGGAGCGCCACGCCCCTCCGGCGCCAATTCAGGGGAAATGTCCAGGAAATGTCCAGCAACGTGAGGGCCTCGTGCTCTCCACCAAGGCCTGCCACCCCGTGGGCCCCGGCCCCAACGACCGCGGCCTGTCCCGCAAACACGTCGCCGAGGGCTGCGACGCCTCGCAGCCGTGCGAGTGGTTCAGCCCCGCTCCGGGCGGTCGAGGCCCTCGTGCCCCATCTGAGGCAGACCCCGCTGGCCGCGAGCCTGGTCTTCGTGCCGCTCGGCCTCGGGTTCATCGTCGCCCCGGCCGCGTGCCGCAGGCTCGCCGCCCGGCACGGCGCTGCTCGCGTTCCGGCTGGGCCGCGTCCCGGCGGGTGCGGTGGTCGAGGACGGGGAGGGGGCCGAGGGCCGGACCGGAGCCGGGCCCGCTGACGTCGGCGGGCCGACCGGACCCCCACCCGTGCCGCACCGCCGTCTGCGAGGCGGAGCCGGCGTCACGCGTCCCCGTACGCCTCCCCGCCCGCCTCGAAGCCGGCCGTGCCGGCGGTGACGTCGGCAAGCCAGGAACGGAAGGCGGGCACGTCGGCGTCCGGGAGGGCGATCTCGATGGTGACGGCCTCCCCGTAGCGCACGTCCCGGACGTCGCGCCCGCCGGTGCGCAGGTCGTTCTCGAGCTTGCCGGCCCGCTGGTGGTCGACGGTGACCGTGGCCAGCCGGTACTTGCGGCGGGTGCGGGTGCCGAGGGTGTCCAGGGCCTCGCCGACCGCTCCGCCGTACGCCCGGATGAGCCCGCCGGCGCCGAGTTTGACCCCGCCGAAGTAGCGGGTGACGACGGCGACGACGTACCGCATGTCGCGGCGCAGCAGCATCTGGAGCATGGGGACGCCGGCGGTGCCGCCGGGTTCGCCGTCGTCGCTCGCCTTCTGGACGGAGGCGTCGGCGCCGATGACGTAGGCCCAGCAGTTGTGAGAGGCGTCGGCGTGCTCCCTGCGGACCGCGGCGATGAAGTCCTGGGCCTCCCGCTCGGTGGCCGCCGGGGCGAGGGCGCACAGGAAGCGTGAGCGGTTGACCTCGGTCTCGTGCACGCCGGCGCCGGCGACCGTGCGGTATTCGTCGGGCATCCGGCCAGCCTATGCGCGGGCCCGGGGCTACTTCTTCGCGCCCCGGGGCACGGTGACGGAGGTGAGCAGGGCGGTGCCGGGGGCGAGGTCCCGCCAGGCCGTGCCGCGCCAGGACAGAACGGCGATCGCCGACGTGGGGAACTTCGTGCGGACCTGCTCCAGGGTGTCGTCGAGGCCGTCACCGGCGAGGGCCAGGACCAGTTCCTCCAGGCCCGGGTTGTGCCCGATCAGCAGCAGCGTCTCCACCGCGGCGGGTACCTCGTGCACCACGGCCAGCAGGCCGGAGGGTCCGGCGGCGTACAGCCGCCGGTCGTGCCGGACCGGCGGAGGCGTTCCCCACTCGGCCGCGGCGAGGTCCCAGGTCCGCCGGGCGCGGACGGCGGTGGAGCACAGCACCAGGTCCGGCAGGAGGTCGGCGTCGGCCAGGGCCCGCCCGGCCGCGGGGGCGTCCCGGCGGCCGCGCGGGGCGAGGGGGCGTTCGTGGTCGACGACGTCCAGAGGCCAGGCGGACTTGGCGTGCCGCAGCACGATCAGGCGGCGCAGCGGGCCCGCTCCGGAGCGTTCGATCATGACGGGGATCCCAGGTCGCGGGCGAGGTCGAGGCCGAGGAGCCGGTCGGCGTAGGCGTAGGTCTCGAAGCGGGCGCCGTCCGCCAGTTCCGGCGCGGTCTCGACCTGACGCAGGACGTCCAGCACCCGCGGCACGTCCAGGTCGTCGTCCCAGGCGTCACGCAACCGGCCCCGTACGTCGTCGGGGACCGGCCGCGAGGGCTGCCGCGCCCAGCAGGCGACCGCGCCGCGCCAGCGGGCGAGGGTGGCCTGGGCGTCGTCGAGTCCGGCCGCCTCCAGCCGGACGGGGGTGCCGTGGTGCCGGCTGATCAGGGCGAGGCGCAGGACGGAGGGGTCGCAGGGGTGCGGCGGGCCCGGCTCCGCGGGCGCGACGGCGATCCGCACCCCGTCGGGTGCCGCCCCGCCCTCGGGGGTGACGTGGACGACCTGGGACTCGCCCAGACCGGCACCGACGTCGGGGCTGGCCTCGAAGGGGCGGATGCCGAGCGTCGCGGCGTCCGCGCGCAGCTCCGCCTGCCGGTGGCCGCCGGTCAGCAGCGCCCACACCGGCGTGCCGCCGAGCTCCAGGGTCCGCACCAGCAGGTCCCCGACGAGCAGCACCCGCAGGTTCGTCGTGTCGGAGCCGGGTGCGTGCACCTCGACACGGGTCAGGCTCCGGCGGGCCGGAGCGGCGTCGACCGGCTCACGGGTTCGGGCGTCGATGATGCGCAGCACGAGGCGAGCGTAGGCGGGTGGACGGGTACGCGCAGGCAGGTTCGGCGTTTTCCGGCCGCCGTGGCGCGATCGCCACACCTATGGCGTGTCCGGCCGCTCCTGTCGGGCCAGCGTGCCCAGGAACCGCACATGGGGCCGCCCCTCGGGCCCTTCGCGGCTGACGGCGGCCCGCACCCCGTACACGTCGGCGACGAGCTCCGCCGTGAGGACGTCGCCCGGAGTGCCCGCGGCCACGACCCGCCCCGCGGACAGCACGACGACCCGATCGCAGTACATCGCCGCGAGGTTGAGGTCGTGCAGGGCGACGACGGTGGTGACGGGCAGGCCCGTGACCAGGGTGAGGAGGTCGAGCTGATGGTGGATGTCGAGGTGGTTGGTGGGCTCGTCGAGGAGGAGTTCGCGGGGCTCCTGGGCGAGCGCGCGGGCGATCTGCACCCGCTGGCGTTCGCCGCCCGAGAGGGTGTGCCAGCGCTGTCGGGCCCGGCCGTCGAGGCCGGTGCGCTCCAGGGCGGCGCGCACCGCCCGTTCGTCGTCCGCGCAGGCGGGTGTCCAGGCGCGGCGGTGTGGGACGCGGCCCAGCCGTACGACGTCCTCGACCGTCAACTCGACCTGGGTGTCGGACTGTTGCTCGACCACGGCGAGGCGGCGGGCGACCGTTCGGCGGGGCAGGTCGCCCAGCGGTGTGCCGTCGAGGGTGACCACTCCGGAGGTCGGCGTGAGCAGCCCGGCCAGCAGCCGCAGCAGCGTGGACTTGCCTGAACCGTTGGGTCCGAGGACGCCGATCGTGGAGCCGGTCTCCGGCGCGAGGGTGACGCCGTCCAGGATGAGACGCCCGTCGGCGCGGCGGCTGACCCGCTCGGCCCGCAGCCCCGCCCCCACCTGTGCCTCCGCCCCGCTCACCGCGCCCTCCGCCTCCACCGATGCCCCTGCGCCGCTCGCCGCGCCCTCCGCCACCGATACCTTCGCGCCGCTCACCGCGCCCTCCTCGTCCGGTACAGCACCGCCACGAACGCGGGCACCCCGATCAGCGACGTCACGACCCCCACCGGGACCTCCTGCGGATCGAGGACGGTCCGGGCCAGGGTGTCCACCCACACGAGGAACACCGCTCCCGCGAGGGCGGTGACCGGCAGCAGCCGCGCGTGCCCGGGTCCGGTCAGGGCCCGGGCGGCGTGCGGCAGGACCAGGCCGACGAAGCCGATCGCCCCGGCCGAGCTGACCAGCGCGGCCGTGAGCAGGGCCGTGACGCACAGCAGCACCAGGCGGGTCCGGGCGAGGGGCACCCCCAGCGCGGCCGCCGCGTCCTGCCCGAAGGCGAAGGCGTCGAGGGTACGGGCGTAGGACAGGCAGACGACCAGGGCCACGGCCAGTACGGCCAGGCACAGCCACACGTCGGTCCAGCCGGCGCCGCCGAGCGAGCCGAGGAGCCAGAACAGCACGCCCCGGGTCGTCTCGGCGTCGGCGGAGGTCATCACGACGAAGGAGGTGAGGGCGGAGAAGAGCTGCATGGCGGCGACGCCCGCGAGGACGACCCGGTCGGTGGTGCCGCCGAGGGTGTGGCTGAGCAGCAGCACCAGCCCGAACGACAGCAGGGCGCCGAGGAACGCACCCCCGGACACCGACAGGGCGCCGCCGCCCACGCCCAGCACGACCACGAGGACCGCTCCGGTGGAGGCGCCCGAGGACACCCCGAGCACGAAGGGGTCGGCCAGCGGGTTGCGCAGCAGCGACTGCATCACCGCACCGCACACGGCGAGTCCGGCCCCGCACACGGCCGCGAGCAGGGTGCGCGGCAGCCGCAGCTGCCAGACGATCCCGTCCCGGATCGGCGTCAGCTCCGAACTGCCGAGGCCGAGATGGGCGGCCACGACGGACCACACGTCGCCGACGCGGATGTCGGCGGGACCGATGGTGATGGCCACGGCGAGGGAGGCGACGAGCGCGACGGTCCCGGCCGCGCCCAGCGCGAGTCCCGCCCGGCGCCGGGGCCCGGTCCCGGCGGCGGGCAGCCCCCGGGCGGTCACTTCACCAGTCCGAACCGGCGCAGCCCGGCGGCCACCTGCTCCACACCCTCGACGGTGCGGATGGTCGGGTTCATGGCCTGTCCGCTGAGCAGCACGTACCGCTTGTGCCGGACGGCGTCCATGTTCCTGGTGACGGGGTTGGACTCCAGGAAGGCGATCTTCTTCGCGGCGGACTCGGCGGTCTGGGACTTGCGGGTCAGGTCGCCGATGACGAGGACGTCGGGGTCCCGGTCGGCGACGGTCTCCCAGTTGACCTGCGGCCACTCCTGGTGCGTGTCGTCGAAGACGTTCTTCGCGCCGAGGGCCCGGGTGATGATGCCGGGCGCCCCGCAACAGCCGGCCAGGTAGGGCGACTCGGAGTTCGCGAACCAGTAGAGGAGCGTGACGTCGGAGGCGTCGATGCCGGCCGTGGCCTTCTTCATGCGCTGCCGGAGGGAGCCCACGAGGGCGTCGCCGCGCTCCTTCACCCCGAACACGGTCGCGAGGTCCCGGACTTCGCCGTAGACGGTGTCGATGCCCAGGGCCTTGGCGCGGGCGCCGTCGCCGCCGCCCGAGTTGTCCTTGCCGGCGCAGTCGGACGGGGAGACGTAGGTGGGGACGCCGAGCTTCTCGAACTGCTCGCGGGTGGCGACGCCGCCCTTGCCGAGGGTGGAGACGAAGGAGGCGGCGACGAAGTCGGGCTCGGTGTCCAGGACGCGTTCGAAGGACGGGGTGTTGTCGGCGAGGCGCGGCACCGTCGCGTCGGCCTTCTCCAGCCCCTTCATCACGGGGTCGGTCCAGGTGGCCGTGCCCGCGAGGCGGTCGGCCAGGCCCAGGGAGAGCAGGATCTCGGTGGTGCCCTGGTTGAGGGACACCGCGTGCCGCGGCGGGGCGGCGACGCGGACCTCGTGCCCGCAGTTGGTGAGGGTGACGGCGGCCTTGGCGTCGGTGGACGCGGTGTCGCCGCAGCCGGTCAGGAGCAGGGAGCCGGCGGCGAGCAGCGCGGCGGCACGGGCGGGTCGGGCGAGGGGCACGGGAACCAGTCCTCAGGCGTCGAGGGCCCATTCGCGGAGCCCGGTCGTACGGTGCTCCCCCGCCGCACGCGGCCGCGGGGGCCGCCAGCAGGTCTTCGGACTCGGGTTCACCCGGATCGGGGCGCCTTCCCGGACGTCCGCGAGGGAGTCCAGTGGCCGAGGCCCCGCCCGTCCCCCTCACCGCTGCGCGTCAGTTCCGGATTCGCACCGGATTCCCTGACCCACGTACATGGGTTCGACTGGCCTCGGCAAGCTATCACGGAGGCCGCCCGGGGAATCACCGCGCACCCGGCGCCGTTTCACCAGGAGCAGTTCGTCCACGACTTCCGAGGAGGCCGCCGGTGTACGGCGACGAGGCAACGGTCCGCAGGATCCTCACCGAGCTCGGCGACACCTGGGCCGTGGTGGGCCTGTCGTCGAACCAGCGGCGCGCGGCGTACGGCGTCGCCGCCGTGCTCCAGCGCTTCGGCAAGCGCGTCGTGCCGGTGCACCCGAAGGCGGAGACGGTGCACGGGGAGAAGGGGTACGCGAGTCTGGCGGACATCCCCTTCGACGTGGACGTCGTCGACGTGTTCGTGAACAGCGACCTCGCCGGGGCCGTCGCGGACGAGGCGGTCGCCAAGGGCGCGAAGGGCGTCTGGTTCCAGCTCGACGTCGTCGACGAGGCGGCGTACGGCCGGGTTCGCGATGCGGGCCTGGAGATGGTGATGGACCGCTGCCCGGCGATCGAGATCCCACGGCTGTCTCATCACGGCGTACAGAAACCCTGAAGCGTTCGCCAGGAAATACCCGCGCCCGGTCAAGGCTGCACAACTCGTCTTCTTCGGTCGGATGACCGATTCCTAACCTGAGGCCTCCTGCTCGCTGAACTCCGCGAGTTCATCTATGAGAGGCCCCTGAATCCATGGAAAGAGACGGTCTGCGCCGGGAGGTCGGGCTGATCGGGCTCATGTGGGCGTCGGTCGGTTCCATCATCGGCTCGGGCTGGCTGTACGGCGCCGAGAAGGCCGTCGTGGCGGCCGGCCCCGCGGCGATCCTGTCCTGGCTCATCGGCGCGGTGGCGATCGTGCTGCTGGCCCTGGTGCACGCGGAACTGGGCGGCATGTTCCCGGTCGCGGGCGGCACCGCCCGGTATCCGCACTACGCGTTCGGCGGACTGGCCGGCATGTCCTTCGGCTGGTTCGCATGGCTCCAGGCGGCGACCGTGGCACCGATCGAGGTCGAGGCCATGATCGGCTACGCCGGGCACTGGCACTGGGCGCAGGGTTTCCAGCACGCGACGGACGGGACGCTCACGACGAGCGGTTTCGTCGTCGCCGTCGTCCTGATGGCCGTGTTCGTCGTCGTCAACTTCCTCGGCGTGCGGATCCTGGCGCACACCAACAGCGCCGCCACCTGGTGGAAGGTGGCCGTGCCGCTGGCCGCGATCTTCATCATCGCGGCCGGCAACTTCCACCCGGGCAACTTCACCGAGCACGGCTTCGCCCCGTTCGGCGCCCACGGCGTGCTGAGCGCCGTCAGTTCCAGCGGCATCATCTTCGCCCTGCTGGGCTTCGAGCAGGCGATCCAGCTGGCGGGCGAGAGCCGCGACCCGCGGCGGGACCTGCCGCGCGCGACGATCGGCTCGGTCGCCATCGGGGCGGCCATCTACGTCCTGCTCCAGGTCGTCTTCATCGCCGCCCTGCCACTGGGCGCCTTCGCGCACGGCTGGACCAGGCTCGACTACCCCGGCATCAGCGGCCCGTGGGCGGGGCTCGCAACCCTGGTGGGCCTCGGCTGGCTGAGCGCGGTGCTGTACCTGGACGCGGTGGTCTCCCCGGGCGGCACCGGCCTGATCTACACGACGGCCACGTCCCGCGTCTCCTACGGACTGGCCCGCAACGGCTACGCGCCGAAGCTCTTCGTCCGCACCGACGCGCGCGGCGTCCCGTGGTTCGGGCTGATCGTGTCCTTCGTGACCGGCGTGGTCTGCTTCCTGCCGTTCCCGAGCTGGCAGCAGCTGGTCAGCTTCATCACCTCGGCGAGCGTGCTGATGTACGCGGGTGCCCCGCTGGCCTACGGCGTCTTCGCGGACCGGCTGCCGCACCGGGAGCGCCCCTACCGCCTGCCCGGCGGGAAGGTCCTCTCGCCGCTGTCGTTCGTGGTGGCCAACCTCATCATCTACTGGTCCACCTGGGACACCCTGTGGCGGCTGGGCGTGGCCATCGTCCTCGGTTACGTCCTGCTCGGCGGCTACGCCTGGTACGCCACGCGCAAGGGTCTGCCCGACGCGCCCCGGCTCGACTGGAAGGCCGCCCAGTGGCTGCCTGTCTACCTGCTGGGCATGGGCGTCATCTCCTGGCAGGGCGGCTTCGGCGGCCAGGGGCACCTCGCCCTGTGGTGGGACATGCTGGTCATCGCGGTGTTCTCGCTGGCGATCTACTACTGGGCCCGGGCCTCGGCCTCCGTGTCCGGGGAGATCGAGCGGAGCATCGAGGAGGTGGCCGTCGCGGAGGTGCCCGTCCACTGACGGCGGCCTCCATAATGTGCGCATGACCCACCCCCTTCCGCCCGCCGACTCCGGCGCCCCGCAACGCTTTCCCGTCGTCGTCGTGGGCGCCGGCCCCGCGGGTCTGACCGTCGGAAACATCCTGCGGGCCGCGTCCGTGGACTGCTTGGTGCTGGAGACCGGGACCCGGGAGTTCATCGAACAGCGGCCCAGGGCCGGGGTCATCGAGGAAGGAGTCGTGCGGGGCCTTGAGAAGCGTGGCCTCGCCCGGAACCTGCTGGACCGCGCGGAGCTGCACACCGCGTGCGAGTTCCGCTTCGAGGGGGAGCGGTACCGGTTCCCGTACGGCGAACTGACGGGCAGTCATCACTTCGTCTACCCACAGCCGTTGCTGGTGTCGGACCTGGTGCGTGAGTACGCCGACGTGCGGGGCGGCGCGATCCGCTTCGGCGTCCGGGACGTACGCGTCCACGACGTCGACGGTGACCGGCCGTCGGTGTCGTACACCTGCCCCGAGACGGGCGAACACCGGGTCGTGCACTGCGACTTCGTCGCGGGATGCGACGGGGCGCGCGGGGTGAGCCGGGCCTCGCTCCCGCCCGACCGGGTCCGGATAGCGCGGCACGACTACGGCATCGGCTGGCTGGCCCTGCTCGCCGAGGCGCCGCCGTCCACCGACTGCGTGCTGTTCGGCTGCCACGAGCGCGGCTTCGCCGGCCAGATGCCCCGCAGCCCGGAGGTGACCCGCTACTACCTCCAGTGCCCGCCGGGCGACGACGTGGCGAACTGGCCGCACGAGCGCGTCTGGTCGGAGCTGCGGGACCGGCTCGGAGCGGCCGGTGTGCCGCCGCTGACCGAGGGCCGGCTGATCGAGAAGCGCGTGCTGGACCTGCACGACTACGTGGTCGAACCGATGGCGCACGGCCGGCTCTTTCTCGCCGGCGACGCGGCCCATCTGGTCGCCCCGATCGCCGCCAAGGGCATGAACCTCGCCCTGCACGACGCCTTCCTGCTCGGCGACGCCCTGGTCGCGCGGCTCACCACCGGTGACGGCAGCGGCCTCGACGGCTACGCGCGAACGTGTCTGCGGCGCGTGTGGGACTACCAGGAGTTCTCGCAGTGGCTGTCCGAGGTGTACCACGGCACGGCGGCGGGCGACCCGTTCCGCGCGGGCACCGCGCTCGCCCGGCTGCGCCGTCTGTTCACCTCGCCCACGGCGGCCGCCGCCTTCGCCGAGCAGTACCTCGGGACGGCGGCGCACCACTGAGCGAGCCGTGCTCAGTCGTGCGGGGGCCGGTCGCTGAGCCGGTGGTCGGCCACGTTCAGCGCCTCGTCGACGAGCCTGCGCAGATGGCCGTCGCGCAGTGAGTAGATCACCCGGCGGCCCTCCTTGCGCGTGTCCACCAGACCCGCGAGGCGCAGTCGCGCCAGGTGCTGGCTGACGGCCGGCCGGGCCGCCCCGCACGCCTCCGTGAGCGTTGTGACGTCGGCCTCTGACCCGGTCAGCGCGTGCAGCAGGGCGAGCCGGGTCCGGTCCCCGAGCAGGGCCAGCAGTTCGGCGGCGAGCGCGAACTGCTCCTCGCCGGGACTGCGCGGATGCGCATCATGCGCAGCTGACAGGTGCATGCGTGCGCTCATACGCACATAATGGCGCCACGGCACGGGTACGTCCACTCTCGCGCGCACCGGAAGGGGATCCACGTGAGCGACCGGCACGAGCACTCCCACCCTCAGGAGCACACCCACGGGCACGATCACGGGAGCCCGCCGGGGCAGGACCACCGGCACCACCACGGGCACCCGCCCGATCACGAGCACCGGCACCACCACGGACACTCGCCCGGCCACGAGCACCGGCACGACCGGGGCCACGACCACGGGCACCGGCACGGTCTGCGTCACCGGATGGCCCATCTCCTCGCCCCGCACTCCCACGAGACGGCCGACAAGGTCGACTCCGCCCTGGAGTCCTCGGCCCGCGGAATGCGGGCCCTCTGGGTCTCGCTCGTCGTCCTCGGCGTGACGGCACTCGCCCAGGCGGTCGTGGTGGCGCTCTCCGGGTCGGTGGCGCTGCTCGGCGACACGGTGCACAACACCGCGGACGCGCTGACCGCCGTCCCGCTCGGGATCGCCTTCGTGCTGGGCCGGCGCGCGGCCACGCGCCGCTTCACCTACGGCTACGGGCGGGCCGAGGACCTGGCCGGTCTCGTGATCGTGCTGACGATCGCCGCGTCCGCGGTCTTCGCGGGCTGGACGGCCGTGGACCGGCTGCTGGATCCGCGCCCGGTCCAGCACGTCCCGGCGGTCGCCGTGGCCGCCCTCGTCGGCTTCGCCGGCAACGAGTGGGTGGCGCGCTACCGCATGCGTGTCGGCCGCTCGATCGGCTCGGCCGCGCTGGTCGCCGACGGGCTGCACGCCCGCACCGACGGCTTCACCTCGCTGGCCGTGCTGCTGGGCGCCGGAGGCTCGGCCCTGGGATGGCACCTGGCCGACCCGATCGTCGGGCTGGCGATCACCGCTGCGATCGCGCTGGTGCTGCGGGACGCGGCCCGGGAGGTGTTCCGCCGGGTGATGGACGCCGTCGACCCGGCCCTGGTGGACCGCGCCGAGCGGGCCCTGACCGAGGTGCCCGGGGTGCGCGGGGTGGGTGAGCTGCGGCTGCGCTGGATCGGCCACCGGCTGCGCGCCGAGGTGGCGGTCGTGGTGGACGGCGGCGCGACGGTGCGCGAGGCCCATCGCATCGCCGTGGACGCCGAGCACGCGCTGCTGCACGCGGTACCGCGGCTGACCGCGGCCCTGGTGCACGCCGACCCCGAACCGGCCCCGGGCGAGAGCGACCCCCATCTGCCGCTGGCCCACCACATCGCGGCGTAGGCCGGGAGACCCCGAAGCCGCCGCCGGATCCACCGCCGGCCGGCTCATCGTGGCGTCAGGTCAGCAGCCCCCGAGCCCCTCCACCACCACGGCGTGCGGCAGTTCGGCGAAGGCCTTGCCCGGGACCAGCAGCTTGCCGCGCCGCCGCCCGCTGCCGACGAGCACGTACGGCAGGTCGACGACGGCCGCGTCCACCAGGAGGGGCCAGCCGTCCGGCAGCCCGAGCGGGGTGATGCCGCCGTACTCCATGCCGGTCTCGCCGGTCGCCGTGTCCATCGAGGCGAAGGAGGCCTTGCGGGCGCCGAGCCGGCGGCGCACGACCCCGTTCACGTCGACCCGGGTGGTGGACAGCACGACGCATGCGGCGAGCGTGGACTCGCCGCCCCGCTTGCCCGAGACCACCACGCAGTTCGCCGACCGTTCCAGCAGATCCTGCCCGTAGTGCTCCACGAAGGTGGCGGTGTCGGCCCACTCCGGGTCGGTGTCGACGTAGACGATCTGCTCGGCGGGGACGCTGCCCTGCCAGTGGCGTACGGCGTCGGCGACCGGGCCGGTGAGTTCGTCGAGGCAGGCGGGGGCCGGCCGGGCGTCGTCGAAGTGTCCGATGGGTGCGCGCATGCCCGCACGCTAACAACAGCGGCCCGGCGGCGGTCCGCGCGTCTCAGGTCACGGGCGGCACCGAGACGGCCATGACCATCTCCATGGGGGCGTCACCGGTGTTGCCGTAGGTGTGCGGGACGTTGGCCTCGAAGTGGACGCTGGAGCCGGCGGGCACACGGTGCTCGACGCCGTCTACGGTGAGGGTCAGTTCGCCCGCCGTGACGTGCAGCAGTTCGGTCGTGCCGGCGGGGTGCGGGTCCGACGGGCTGCTCTCGCCGGGCATGAGCCGCCAGTCCCACATCTCCAGCGGGCCGGGCGCCTCGGTGCCCGCGAGGAGCCGGTTGTAGCTGCCGGCGTCGGTGTGCCAGAGCCGTACGGCCTGGTCGGCCGGGATGACGCGCACGTTCGGGCCCTGCTCGTAGTCGAGCAGGGTCGTGATGCTGACGCCGAGCGCGTCGCCGATCTTGACGACGGTGCCGAGGCTGGGGTTGGTGCGGGCCTGCTCGATCTGGATGAGCATGCCGCGGCTGACGCCCGCCCGGGCTGCGAGCACGTCCAGGGTGAAGCCGCGCACCGCGCGCCAGTGCTTGACGCTCCGCGCCAGGGACTGGGTCAGCAGGTCGAGGTCCGACACATTCCGTCCAATATTCTGTATGACACAGTGCAATGCACCGCACTATGGTGTGGTTCACCTGATCGTTCACTGAACTGTACTGCGAGGTATCCGTCCCATGACAGCGCTCTTCGCCCTGGCCACCAGCCTGCTGTGGGGGCTGGCCGACTTCGGCGGCGGTCTGCTGACCCGGCGCACGCCCGCGCTCACGGTGGTGGTGGTCTCGCAGTCGATCGCGGTCGTGGTGCTCGGCGCGGTCGTGGTGGCGACCGGCGGCTGGAGCGAGGCGGGGCCGCAGCTGTGGTTCGCCGTGGCGGCCGGGCTGGTCGGTCCGGTGGCGATGCTCGCCTTCTACAAGGCGCTCGCGCTGGGCCCGATGGGCGTGGTCTCGCCGCTGGGGTCGATCGGCGTGGCGGTGCCGGTCGGGGTGGGCCTGATGCTGGGCGAGCGCCCCGGCCTGCTGCAGTTCACCGGCATCCTGGTGGCCGTCGCGGGAGTGTGCCTCGCCGGCGGTCCCCAGTTCCGCGGCGCTCCCGTCCAGCGGCAGGCCATCGTCCTGACCCTGCTCGCGGCGTTCGGCTTCGGCGCGGTGATGGCCCTGATCGCAGAGGCGTCGACGACGCTGACCGGCCTGTTCCTCGCCCTGTTCGTGCAGCGGGTGACGAACGTCGCCGCGGGCGGGCTCGCGCTGTTCGTGTCGGTGCGGCGCGGGGCGCCCGCCCTGCCGGCGGACGGCTTCCCCTGGCGCACCCTGCCCGCCCTCGCCTTCGTCGGCCTCGCGGACGTCGCCGCCAACGGCACGTACTCGATCGCGGCACAGCACGGCCCGGTGACGGTCGCGGCCGTGCTGGCCTCCCTGTACCCGGTGGTGACGGCCGCGGCAGCACGGGGCTTCCTGCGCGAACGGCTGCGGGCGGTGCAGGCCGCGGGCGCGGGCCTGGCCCTGGTGGGGACGGTCCTACTGGCCTCGGGCTGAACCCGGCCGCGGCTCCGGGGGGCGTGACACCGGGCTGAAGCGGCTGTTGCGCCGAGGTCTCGTGGCATCGGGCGAGCGCTGCTGCGGCTCCGAGGCCTGGTGGCGTCAAGCTCTCGTGCCATCGAGCGACCCCGGCGGTTCAGGCCCCCGGTTCCAGCTCCGCGAGTCCCGCCGCCGCCTCCTCGTCCAGCTCCGCCAGCCGGGCCGCCGTCTCCTCGTCCAGGCCCGACAGGGCACGGAGCTGCTCGGGGGTGACGCCCTCCGGTATCGGGACCGGCGCCGGGGTGCGCAGCGGCGGCTGCCAGCCGTCGGCAGCGGTCCAGCGCCGTACGACGCGGGCGGGCGCGCCCGCGACCACGGCGTGGTCGGGCACCGTGCCCCGTACGACCGCACCCGCGGCCACCACCACGTTCCGCCCGATCCGGGCGCCCGGCAGGATCACCGCTCCCGTGCCGATCCAGCAGCCGGGCCCGATCTCCACGGGCTCCATCCGCGGCCACTGCTTGCCGATCGGCTCGTGCGGATCGTCGTAGGAGTGGTTCGTGGACGTGACGTAGACGTAGGGGCCGAAGTAGCAGTCGCTGCCGATCGTGACCGTCGTGTCGGCGATGACGTGGCTGCCGCGGCCCAGGACGACGCCGTCGCCGAGGCGCAGGATCGGGTCCGGGCCGAGGTCGAGGTCGGGCATCAGGCCCGCGGTGAGGGTGACCTGCTCGCCGATGATGCAGTGGGAGCCGAGATGGATCCAGGGCTCGCCGAAGACCGTGCCGAGCGGGAAGGCGAGTCTGGTACCTGTTCCCATCGCGCCGAAGCGGTACCGGCCGGGGTGCTCGGCGGTGACGGAGGCCGTCCGCTGCAACCAGGCCCAGCCCGCGTGGACGGCGCGCTGCGTGAGGCTCCGCCGCCAGGATGAGAACGTGTTCTTGCGCTTCGGCACGAGCTCACGGTACTCAGCGGTAGCTCCACCCGCGGCGTCGGTGGCCTGTGATCTTCGCCCCACCGGGTGGCGTACGGTGTGCGCGTGTCTACGACGTTTCGGGAGGCGGACATGGCACAGCGGGCGATGATCACCGGGATCGGCGGCAGAGAGCCGGAGATCGACGCGACGGCGTTCGTGGCGCCGACGGCGTCGGTGATCGGGGGCGTGACGCTGGGGGCGGGTGCGAGTGTCTGGTACGGAGCCGTGGTGCGCGGCGACGTCGAGACGATCTCGGTCGGGGCGAGCAGCAACGTGCAGGACAACTGCACGCTCCACGCCGACCCGGGATTCCCCGTGAACGTCGGGGAGCGGGTGAGCATCGGGCACAACGCGGTGGTGCACGGGGCGACCGTCGAGGACGACTGTCTGATCGGGATGGGCGCGACGGTGCTGAACGGGGCGGTGATCGGAGCCGGATCCCTCGTCGCCGCGCAGGCGTTGGTTCCGCAGGGGATGGTCGTGCCGCCCGGGTCACTGGTGGCGGGGGTTCCCGCGAAGGTGCGGCGGGAGCTGTCGGAGGAGGAGCGGCAGGGCGTCACCCTCAACGGCACGATGTACGCCGAGCTGGCGAAGGCGCATCGCGAGGTGCATGCCTAGGTTCATCGGCGGGTGCGGCGTCGTGGGAGCTGGTCGCGCCCACGCGGCGGAGCCGCACATCGATGCAGCCCATCGATGCAGCCCCGCGCCCCTACGGAACCTGCGCTTCTGCCGCTTCCAGGTTCCGGTCCGCCTTCTTCGCCTTGCGCTTGATCACCAGCATGGACGTGAGGCCCACCAGGACCGCCGCGACCAGGCCCAGCCACGAGAAGCGCTTCAGCCAGGACTCCGCGACGATGCCGACGTAGTAGATGACCGCGGTCGTGCCGCCCGCCCAGACGATGCCGCCGAGGACGTTGGCGATGAGGAACTTCCAGTACGGCATGCGCAGCACACCGGCGAGAGGGCCGGCGAAGATCCGGAGCAGGGCGACGAACCGGCCGAAGAAGACGGCCCACATGCCCCACTTCTCGAAGGAGCGTTCGGCGGTGGCGATGTGGCCCTCGCTGAAGTGCTTGGGGAACTTCTCGCCCAGCCAGGCCAGCAGGGGCCGCCCGCCCTTGCGGCCGATGGCGTAGCCGATCGAGTCGCCGATGATCGCGCCGGCCGTGGCGCTGGCGCCGAGGACGACGGGGTCGATCTCGCCGTTCTGGGACGCCAGCAGGGCGGAGGAGACGAGGATGATCTCGCCCGGCAGCGGGATACCCAGGCTCTCCAGGCCGATGACCAGCCCCACCAGTGCGTATACGGCGACGGCGGGTACGGTTTCGAGCCACTCCTGGACGTGCAACGCCGGTTCCTTTCCCTGGGCTTCCTGCGAGCTTCCCTGCGGGCACGGGAAGCCTACCGGCTCCTAGGACGTCCCCTGCGGCTCAGGCGTTCCAGCTCCACTCGGCGACTTCCGGCAGGTCGGTTCCGTGCTCGACGATCCAGGCGTGGTGGCGGGTGCGGGCGTCGGCCATCCGCTGGCGTACGGCCGTGGCGCGGACCGCGAGGCCGGGGACGCGGTCGATGACGTCCATGACCAGGCGGTAGCGGTCGAGGTCGTTGCGGACGACCATGTCGAACGGCGTGGTCGTGGTGCCGGCCTCCTTGTAGCCGCGCACGTGCAGGTGCTGGTGGCCGGTGCGGCGGTAGGCCAGGCGGTGGATCAGCCAGGGATAGCCGTGGTAGGCGAAGATCACCGGCTTGTCGGTGGTGAACAGGCCGTCGTACTCGAAGTCGCTCATGCCGTGCGGGTGCTCTCCCTGGGGCAGCAGCCGGGCGAGGTCGACGACGTTCACGACCCGGACGGACAGCTCGGGCAGATGGCGGCGCAGCAGGTGCGCGGCGGCCAGGGTCTCCTGGGTCGGGACGTCACCGGCGCAGGCCAGCACGACGTCGGGCTCGGCGCCGTCCTCGGTGCCCGCCCACTCCCAGATGCCGGCGCCGCGGGCGCAGTGGACCCGGGCCTCGTCCATCGACAGCCAGTCGAAGCAGGGCTGCTTCCCGGCGACGATCACGTTCACGTAGTCGCGGCTGCGCAGGGCGTGGTCCGCGACGGACAGCAGGGTGTTGGCGTCCGGCGGGAGGTAGACCCGGACGACCTCGGGGCTCTTGTTGAGGACGTGGTCGACGAAGCCGGGGTCCTGATGGGAGAAGCCGTTGTGGTCCTGCCGCCACACATGGGAGGTCAGCAGGTAGTTGAGGGAGGCGATGGGGGCCCGCCAGGGCAGCCTGCGCGAGGTGCGCAGCCACTTGATGTGCTGGTTGACCATGGAGTCGACGATGTGCACGAAGGCCTCGTAGCAGGAGAACAGTCCGTGCCGGCCGGTGAGGAGGTAGCCCTCCAGCCAGCCCTGGCAGAGGTGTTCGGAGAGGACCTCCATCACCCGGCCGTGCCGGTCGAGGTGCTCGTCCACGGGCAAGGTCTCGGCCTGCCAGGACTTGCCGCTGGCCTCGTAGACGGCCTGGAGCCGGTTGGAGGCGGTCTCGTCCGGGCCGACCAGGCGGAAGTCGCGGCGGTCGGCGGTGTCGCGCATGACCCGGGCGAGGAGATCGCCGAGGACCCGCGTCGGCTCGTGCATGGTCGTGCCGGGCTTGTCGACGGGGACGGCGAAGTCGTCCAGGGAGGGGACCGGCAGGTCGCGGACGAGCAGGCCGCCGTTGGCGTACGGGGTGGCGCCGAGCCGCCTGGTGCCGTCGGGGACGCAGGCGAGCACGTCGGCGACCGGGCGGCCCTCGGCGTCGAACAGTTCCTCGGGCCGGTACGAGCGCAGCCAGGACTCCAGCTGCCGCAGGTGGTCGGGGTTGTCGCGGACGCCGGACAGCGGCACCTGGTGGGCGCGCCAGGTGCCCTCGACCGGTTCGCCGTCGACCTCGGCCGGGCCGGTCCAGCCCTTGGGGGTGCGCAGCACGATCACCGGCCAGTGCGGTCGGTCGGTCACGCCGTCCTCGCGGGCGGCGCGCTGCGCGGCGGCGATGCGGTCGAGCGCGGTGTCCATGGCCCCGGCCATGGCGCGGTGGACGGTGGCCGGATCATCGCCGGCGACGTGGATCGGCTCGTGGCCGTAGCCACGCAGCAACGCGTCGAGCTCCTCCTCGGGGATGCGGGACAGCACGGTCGGGTTGGCGATCTTGTAGCCGTTGAGGTGCAGGATCGGCAGGACGGCGCCGTCGTGGACGGGGTCGAGGAACTTGTTGGCGTGCCAGGACCCGGCGAGCGGGCCCGTCTCCGCCTCGCCGTCGCCGATCACGCAGGTCACCAGCAGGTCCGGGTGGTCGAGGGCGGCGCCGTAGGCGTGGGCGAGGGAGTAGCCGAGTTCGCCGCCCTCGTGGATCGAGCCGGGCACCTCCGGGGCGACGTGGCTGGGCACGCCGCCGGGGAAGGAGAACTGCCGCATCAGCAGCTCCATGCCCAGCGCGTCCCGGGAGACGTCCGGGTACTTCTCGCTGTAACTGCCCTCCAGCCAGGAGTTGGCGAGGACCGACGGCCCGCCGTGGCCGGGGCCCCAGATGCACAGGGCGTCGAGCTCGCGTGCCTTGATCACCCGGTTGAGGTGGGTGTGGACGAGGTTCAGCCCGGGTGAGGTCCCCCAGTGGCCCAGCAGCCGCGGCTTGATGTGCTCGGGCCTGAGCGGCTCGGTCAGCAGGGGGTTCGCCAGCAGATAGATCTGACCGGCCGCCAGGTAGTTGGCGGCCCGCCAGTGGGCGTCCAGCGTGCGCAGTTCCTCGTCGGTCGGCGCGGTCCTGCTGCCGGTCCTGCCGTCCTGGCGCGGGGCCTCGGACATGAGTGACTCCCTGGGTTCTGCGGGCGGACTCAGGAGGAGTACCAGTTTGTTCCGGTTCGATGCCAGGCGCCTCTCGGCCATGCCTTGCCTTCGATGCCAGGCGCCTCTCGGCCATGCCTCGCCGCCCGCGCGGTCCCGGCCGACCGCCCTCGCGTGCAGTCCCGGCCGGCCGCCCCTCGCGTCCCGTCCCGGCCGCAGATCCCGGGACGACGGGGTCGCCGACCCGGGCGACCCCGTATCCGTTCTACGGCAGTGCGACGGAGCGCACTGCCGTCACGGCGTCGACCGGCGGCGCGAGGGAGTGCACCGTCGTCACGGCGTCGGCCACGGTGGCGGTCGCCGGACCGATGACGTCGGGTCCGGGCCCCGTGACCCCCTGGTCAGCGCCGGGCTCGGCGTCCTCGCAGCAGCCGACCTGCGCGAACCTCGCCTCGTAGCGCTCCTGCGGCAGATCCCCGGACCCCGTGTCCGGCCGCCCGGGCGGGGCGTCGTCGTGCGGTCGCCGCGTGCGCTGACCACTGCTCTCGCGCGGAGCGTCCTCGGTCCGCTTCTTCCGGGACTCCCCCGAACCTCCGGGCGCGGCGGCCGGTTCCAGCGCCCAGCGTTGCGCCTCGGACCCGTCGCGGCCGGTGACGATCACGTCCCGGCCCTTGCCGGGGGCGACGGCCAGCCCCTTGGCGCCGCGGGGCAGGAGTTCGCCGCGCACGGTCAGGTCGTAGCGGACGACCCCGGCGTGCACGAGGCAGCCGGCCAGGACGACCGAGCCCTCGGCCGTGTCCGAGCCCAGGCACAGGGTGGGGTCGGCGGCGCTGCGCAGGACCCCGTCGTCCTGGTACGACCACAGCTGGGATCCGCCCGAGGAGCAGGCGGCCAGCACGATGCGGGCGTCCGCCCGGATCCGCCCGCCCAGGACGTCGAGGCACCGGCTGCCGTCGAGGTTGCGCAGCCGCCCCCGGGCCACTTCGGCGGGGCTGTCGACGGAGGCGGCCGACGGCGAACCCTCGGACGAGGACCGTGTGGAGTCCGGTTCCACGGACGAGGGGCCCACGCTGTCCGGGGCGACGGAGTGACCGCTGACCGCGCCCCAGGTGACCTGCGGGTCGGCGGTGCCGCTCTCCTCCGTCCAGCCCCGGGCCGCGAGCAGGGTGGCGAGCAGCACGAGGGAGGTCACCCCGATCGCCGCGGCCAGCGCCTTCGTGTGCCTCCTCGGCGCCCCGGGCAGGCCGGTCGCCGGCAGGTCACGGGGCCGCAGGCGGTGGCGTCCGCCCGCGGGCAGGACCGGCCGGCCCTCGTCGCGGCCCGGCCGTGACTCCAGGTAGCGGCGGGCGCCCCAGCCGAGCACCGTCTCGACGAGCAGGTCTTCGAGACCGCCCTCGAAATGACTGAGTTGTTCGGCGGCGTGACGGCAGTAGCGGCAGGCCATGAGATGCCGCTGCACGTCCGGCAGCAACGCCCCGCCGCGGCGCATGGGAACGTCCAACAGGCGGTTGTAGTGGCGGCATTCCTGCGTCGGTGCGAGTTCCCGGTGCGCGCGTACGCACCCGGTGCGGAATTGCTCGCGCGCCTGCTCCAGGGCGGCCGACGCGGTGGCGGCGTCCACCCCGAGCAGACCGGCCGGTACGGATATGGACTCGGCCTCGACCTCCGCGTGCCAGAGCAGGCATTGGGAAGCCCCCGGAAGGCCCCGGAAAGCGCGCTCCGCGAGGCGCCGCCTTTCGGGCGTCCCCGGCCGGGCGGCCCGCAGTCCCCGGGCGCCGACGGTTTTGCGGAGTTCCGGCAGCACGGTGGAAATGCCGTCGTCGGCGGCCCACTCCCCGACCGTCTCCCGGACCGCGGTGAGCAGCCGCGGACGCAGGGCGCCGCCGCCCGGCCGGGCCAGTTCCCTGCGGAAGGCGGCTGCGGCCGCCATGGACGCGGAGTCCTCCGAGGACGCGAGGCAGATCACGGCGTACTCGTAGACCGCGCGCCAGTGCCGCGCCAGCAACAGCGCGACGGCACGCGGCCCTTCGGCGGGTTCGCCGACCCGGGCGAGAAGATTGCGATCGGACTCCGCGGGCCCCGCTCCGGGTCGTGGCGGGTACGGCGGGCGTGGGGGGTTGGGGGATTGCACGGAACCATTTCCTTCCAGCCGCAGAACGGCATGCGAATTGCGCGTCCGTCGGAAAGCAGGTGGGTGATTGGTGCATACCTATGCCGCGTCAGCTGCGGACTCGGCTGTGAGGCGGCTCACTTTCGCACACGCGACTGAGAGGTAACAAGGAGTTCGGATGACCCAGGTTCAAAACGAGGGGAATTCAGATATGTTACCGGCGGTATCCGCACCGGCTTTCGAAAACATGGCCGCCGCAGCGCGCAAGTTGTGCGCACACAAAGGCGGTTGGTCCACGAAATCTCCAGATCCACAGCCCGCTCCCATGCGGCTCTCGGCCCGCTCTCAGCCCCGCGCGCCAGCATGAGCCGCATGATCGCCCCCCACCCTTCCACCCCGGCCACCCCGGCCCGCAGCGTCCGCAAGGCGGTGGTCCCGGCCGCCGGCCTCGGCACCCGCTTCCTGCCCGCCACGAAGGCGACGCCCAAGGAAATGCTGCCGGTCGTCGACAAGCCCGCCATCCAGTACGTCGTCGAGGAGGCGGCAGCGGCGGGACTCGACGACGTCCTGATGGTCACCGGTCGGCACAAACGGGCCATCGAGGACCACTTCGACCACGCCTTCGAACTGGAACAGGCCCTCGCGACCAAGGGCGACACCGTACGGCTGGACGCGGTGCGCGACCCGGCGCGGCTGGCGAGCATCCACCACATCCGCCAGGGCGACCCGCTGGGCCTCGGGCACGCCGTGCTGTGCGCCCGCCGCCATGTCGGCGACCAGCCCTTCGCGGTCCTCCTGGGCGACGACCTGATCGACCCGCGCGAGAGCCTGCTGAGCCGGATGCTCGACGTCCGCGACCGCCGACTGGGCAGCGTGGTCGCCCTGATGGAGGTCCCGCCGGAGCAGATCCACCTCTACGGCTGCGCCGCCGTCGAACCGACCGGCGAGGAGGACGTCGTCCGTGTCACGGGCCTGGTCGAGAAGCCGGCCCGGGAGCACGCGCCGAGCCGCTACGCCGTCATCGGCCGCTACGTCCTCGACCCTGCCGTCTTCCCCGTCCTGGAGCGCATCCCGCCGGGCCGGGGCGGCGAGATCCAGCTGACGGACGCCCTGCAGGAGCTGGCCTCGGGCGGCACGGTGCACGGGGTCGTCTTCAAGGGCCTGCGCTACGACACCGGCGACAAGGCCGACTACCTGCGCACCGTGGTCAGGCTGGCGTGCGAACGGCCCGACCTGGGGCCGCAGTTCGTCGCATGGCTCAGGGAGTTCCTCGGAGAGCTGGACGGAGCGCGCCCCGGACGCCGGGACATGGCAGCCTGACATGCGAAAGCCCCGGCACCCGGCCGGGGCCCCGCACCCGCGGCCACCTGATCAGCCGCCGGGCCGCAGGGCATGGACGCCACCTCTCCAGCCGTCGGGCCGCAGAATACGGGCGGCCACCTCTCCAACCCTCGGGCCGCAGGGCATGGACGCCACCTCTCCAGCCGTCGGGCCGCAGGATACGGGCGGCCACCTCTCCAGCCGTCGGGCCGACAGCTCCCACGCGACCGCCTGATCAGCCGTTCGGCCGCAGGGTCCACACCACCGTCATCTCGCCGGTCACGGCACCGTCGGCCCGCTGGATGGCGATGGTCACCGGGAACTCGGGGCGCTCACCGGCGTCCAGCCGCGCGACGACCTCGGTGGCCGGGCGGCCCAGGGTGGCCGTGGCGGTGACGGCGCCCATCGCCAGCTTCTTGTAGGAGATCTCGGCGCTGACGGCGAGCGGTACGGCGCGCGAGAGCTGGTCCCCGAACGCGGCCAGCACGATCGCCCCACTGGCGGACTCGCCGAGCGTGAACATCGCACCGGCATGCGGGCCGCCCACGTGGTTGTGGTACTCGCTCTGGTCGGGCAGCGACACCACGGCCCGCTCCGGCGAGGTCTCGAGGAACTCGAGGTTCAGGGTGCGGGCCATGGGCACCGTGGCGGCGAGCATCTCGCCGATGGACATCTGGTCTGCGCTCATGGCCGCATGTTACTCACGAGTAGAGACGGCTGGCCAGGCAGGTGTGACGACCGCCGCATCGGTCCTCACGACATCCACACCGCCCTGTCCCCGGGTTGCTACGTCTCCGTCCACGGGCAGTGACCGAAACGTGTCGGAGCGCGGCTAGGGTGGCTGCCCATGTGGCCAGGACAGCAGCCGCCCGGGGGCGAGCAGAACCCGCAAGCGAACAACCCGTACCAGCAGCCGGGGTACCAGCAGCCGAATCCGTACCAGCAGCCGGGGTACCAGCAGCAGCCCAACCCGTATGGGCAGCAGCCGCAGTGGGGCACCCCCGCGTCGGCCGGCGCACCGCAGTCCCCGCAGGGCGGTGGCGGCGGCGGCCGGACGAAGCTGGTCGCGATCATCGCCGCCACGGCGGTGATCGTGGCTGCCGGTGTCACCGGTTTCCTGGTGCTGGGCGGCGACAAGGACGACACGGCGGACGGCGGCAAGAAGGGCAAGGGCGGCACGACGTCGTCAAGCCCGTCGGCCGAGGAGCCCAGCGCCCCCGCCACGGGCGACAACCCCCGCGGCGGCGAGGACGCCAAGCCCACGGTCAAGGGCTGGAAGGTCGTCATCAACCCCAAGTGGGGCACGGCCTTCGACGTTCCGGCCGACTGGGAGGTGGCGTCCCCGACGTCGTCCGTCTTCTTCGAGGACGAGAAGTCCGACGACGGCAAGCCGCTGATCACCATGTCGGCCCCGGCGTTCTACAAGTCCGAGTGGTGCACGAGCGACGAGGACAAGGACGGCAGGACCGAGACCGAGTCCCTGGCCGGGGCGGGTACCAAGGGCGCCGACGGAGCCAAGGACACGAACGAGGTCGCGGTCAACCAGGTGGCCTGGTGGGTGTACGGCGGCTACACCCAGCCGGACAAGAAGAGCGTCAAGACCGACGACAAGGCCAAGCCCTACACCACCGCCTCGGGCGTGAAGGGCAGCGTCGCCTGGGCGCACTCGGAGAACACGCCCGACACGGGCAAGTGCGCGAGCGACGGCAAGGCGATCACGTTCGGCTTCAAGAACTCCGCCGGTGACTTCGTGGCGTGGAGCTTCTACGGCGCCAAGGGTGTCAAGGGCGAGGTGCCCGAGAAGACCGTCATGAAGATCCTCAGCACGGTCCGGCTGCACGGCGAGCCGACCGGCGGCTGACACGGAAACCGGAACGGGCCCGCACCTGCGCAGGTGCGGGCCCGGCTCACTCCAGCGTCGTGGCGGGCGTCAGCCCTTCCGGTACCCGAACTGGAGACCCCGTCTTCTTCCCCGTTCCAAGGTCAATTCAAGATCAACTCAGCTTTGCGTCATGACGCCGCGCAAACGGTTTGGCAGGGCGGGCCCCCAGCGGCGATAGTCGGCCGGTGACGTCCCCGACCGCCTCCTCCCGGAGCCCCCGCAGACCCGCCTGGGCGGGCCGCAACTACTCCCTGCTGACCGCCGCCGCGGTCGTCACTGGCCTGGGCAGCCACGGCGCCCTGGTGGCGGCGGCGTTCGCGGTCATCGAAACGGGCGGCGACGGCGGTGACGTCGGCCTGGTGGCGGCGGCGCGGACCCTGCCGCTGGTGCTGTTCCTGCTGATCGGCGGCGCCGTCGCGGACCGGCTGCCCCGGCACCGGGTGATGGTCGCGGCCAACGTCCTGAACTGCCTCTCGCAGGCGGCCTTCGCCGTGCTGGTGCTGACCGGGGAGCCCCGGCTGTGGCACATGATGCTGCTCGCCGCGCTCGGCGGCACCGGCCAGGCCTTCTTCGGCCCGGCCGCCGAGGGCATGCTGATGTCCTCGGTCGAGGGCGAGCACGCGGGTCGCGCGTTCGCCGTGTTCCGGATGGCGATGCAGGGCGCGGTCCTCGGCGGTGCCGCGCTCGGCGGCGCCATGGTCGCGGTGATCGGGCCCGGCTGGGTGCTCGCGGCGGACGCGGCGGCCTTCGCGCTCGCCGGGGCGCTGCGGGCCTTCCTCGACGTCGGCCACATCCCGCCCCGCGCGCCGGGCGGCGGCCTGATCGCCGATCTGCGGGACGGCTGGCAGGAGTTCGCCGGCCGCCCCTGGCTGTGGGGCATCGTCGTCCAGTTCTCCGTCGCCAACGCCGTCGTCGCCGCCGCGGACGCGGTCTACGGCCCGCTCGTCGCCCGTGACCACCTCGGCGGCGCGGCCCCCTGGGGACTGGCCCTGGGCGCGTTCGGCGCGGGCACGGTCGCCGGCGCCCTGCTCATGACCCGCTGGAAGCCCCGCCGTCTCCTCCTCGCCGGCACCCTCTGCGTGTTCCCCTTGGCTCTGCCTTCGGCCGCCCTCGCCGTGCCGGTGCCGATCGGCGTCCTGTTCGGGGTGATGTTCGTCGCCGGCGCGACGGTGGAGGTGTTCGGCGTCTCCTGGATGACGGCACTCCACCAGGAGATCCCCGAGCACAAGCTCTCCCGCGTCTCGGCGTACGACTGGTTCGGCTCCGTCGCGCTGGTGCCTCTCGCCACGGCAGCGGCCGGCCCGGCGGAGGTGGCCTTCGGCCGCACGGCGGCCCTGTGGGGCTGCGCCGGCCTGGTCGTCCTGGTCACGGCGGCCGTGCTGTGTGTACCGGACGTCCGCGATCTGCGCCGCCGGACCACGCCGGTGGCGCGGGGCGGTACGGACCGCGCGTCAGCCGATGCCGAACGCCCCGTCGGGGGGCTCGGGTGACGGCACGGCGTCCTCGTCCCGCACCGCCCGCGCGCCTCCGATGAACTTCCGTAGCCCGGTGCCGTCTTCGACCCGGGCCGGGAAGGCGTCGGCGGCGGTGAGCCGGGCCAGGGCGGCGACGTCGATCGGCTGATGCCCGGCGACGAGCACCGCGTTCCCGAACCGCCGCCCCCGCAGCACACCCGGCTCGGCGATCAGCGCCAGTTCCTCGAAGGCGGTGCCGAGCGTGGCGAGTTGCGACCGCAGGAAGGCGAAGGGCGCGGCGTCGGGGAGATTGGCGAGATACACGCCGCTCCCCCGCAGCACCCGCGCGGCCTCACGGACGTAGGCGACGGAAGTCAGGTGTGCCGGCACCCGCGACCCGGTGAAGACGTCCGCGAGGAGGACGTCCGCCGAGGCCGCGGGAGCGTGCTCCAGCCAGGCCCGGGCGTCCGCCGCGTGCAGGGCGATGTCCGCGCCCTGAGGCAACGGCAGATGCTCGGACACCAGCTCCAGCAGCCCCCGGTCGGCCTCGACGACGTCCTGCCGCGAGCCCGGCCGGGTCTCGGCCAGGTACCGGGGCAAGGTGAGCGCCCCTCCCCCGAGATGCACCACGTCCAGCGCCCGCCCCGGCTCGGCCACGACATCCAGCACATGCCCGAGCCGCCGCGTGTACTCGAACTCCAGATGCCCGGGTTCGTCGAGATCGACGTAGGACTGCGGCGCCCCGTCCACGGTGAGCAGCCAGGCCCGTTCCCGGTCGACGTCGGGCATCAGCTTGGCAAACCCGTGGTCGACGGACCGGGCGACTGGTACAGGCTCGTTCACCCCTTCATTGTGCCTGCGCGGCAACGCCCGCAAGGGGCGCGGGGCTGTTCCGATATGCGGCTCCGCCGCGCGAGCGCGACCAGCCACAAGGGCCCCGCAGCCCCCCACGACCTCAGCCGACTACGGTGACTGTCCCCGCCCCCACCGTGCGGCCACCTTCACGGATCGCAAAGCCGAGACCGGGCTCCAACGGCACCTCCCGCCCCAGCTCCACGGTCAGGGCAACGGTGTCGCCGGGCCGGGCCACCGCCACCTCACCGAGGTCGACCACCCCGACCACGTCCGCGGTCCGGATGTAGAACTGCGGCCGGTACCCGGAGGAGACGGGCGTCGTCCGCCCGCCCTCCCGGGCCGACAGGACGTACACCTGCGCCGAGAAACGCCGCCGTGGTTTCACACTCCCCGGCGCGGCCACCACGTGCCCCCGCCGGACGGCATCCCGCGGGACACCCCGCAGCAGCAACGCCACGTTGTCCCCGGCCTGCGCCTCCTCCATCGGCTTCCCGAACGTCTCCAGCCCCGTGACCACCGTCTCGACGGAGGCCCCGAGCACCTCGACCCGGTCGCCGACGCGCACCACACCCCGCTCGACCGCCCCGGTCAGCACGGTCCCCCGCCCGGTGATGGTCAGCACGTTCTCCACCGGCAGCAGGAACGGCGCGTCCAGATACCGCTCCGGCATCGGCACATACGTGTCCACCGCGTCGAGCAGCGCCTCGATCGACGCCGTCCAGCGCGGGTCCCCCTCCAGCGCCTTCAGACCCGAGACGCGTACGACGGGTACGGAGTCGCCGCCGTAGCCGTGCGCGGTGAGCAGGTCGCGGACCTCCAGCTCGACCAGGTCGGTCAGCTCCTCGTCGCCCGCGTCGGCCTTGTTGAGGGCGACCACGACGTGGTCGACGCCCACCTGCCGGGCGAGCAGGACGTGTTCGGCGGTCTGCGGCATGATCCCGTCGAGCGCGGAGACGACGAGGATCGCCCCGTCGAGCTGGGCGGCGCCGGTGACCATGTTCTTGACGTAGTCGGCGTGGCCCGGCATGTCGACGTGCGCGTAGTGCCGGGTGTCGGTCTCGTACTCCACGTGCGCGATGTTGATGGTGATGCCGCGCGCCGCCTCCTCGGGCGCTCGGTCGATCCGGTCGAACGGCACGAACGCGCCACTGCCGCGGTCGGCGAGGACCTTGGTGATGGCGGCGGTCAACGTGGTCTTGCCGTGGTCGACATGACCCATCGTGCCGATGTTGAGATGCGGTTTCGTGCGGATATAAGCCGTTTTGGACATGGCTGTACCTCGAAGCGTCTGCTCAGCGAAGAAGAAGTGGGACCCCGAGGACCTGCCCGACCCTCCCCTTGCGGGGTCCGCCGGACGAACCGGAGAGGGTCAGCTTCGGGCGCCGTCCATGACGGCCGTGAGATCGACGACGGCAGCCTTCGGGGCACCCGTGACCACGGATGCTGCGAGGGCGAAGGCGTGCCGGAACATGTCGTCGATCATTGCCGACGCTTTACCGCACGTCGAATGGTTTTCGGTTGCCCGCGTAGGGGGTTGGGCACCGCCGGTTGTGACGCTCGTGAGACGAACCATACGGCGATCACACACATGTGTCGGTTAGTGTCACCGGATGCTCGATGCCACCACTCGCTCTGGGGGCACCGCCACGGCCTCTCCCCGGGCCACCGCCGCGGAGCTCGCCGTCGCCGTTCCCCCGGCAACGACCGTCTCGCCCGCCGTACCGACCCATTTCGCCGCTCGCTGCACGAGAGTTCTGCTCTCCCCGTGGTCGCGGCTGTCCCTGCTCGTCGTGCTGCTCGCCGCCGGCGCGTGCGGGGTGCTGCTGTTCGAGCCGCAGCGGCTGCTGACGGAGGGCTGGCCGCCACAGCTCGGTGGCGCCGCGGCGGCGGCCGTGTTCACGGTGGCGTACGGCGTGTGCACCGTGGCGTTCGTGCCGAGGCCGCTGCTGAACCTGGCGGCCGGCGCCCTGTTCGGTTCACAGCTCGGCCTGGGCGTGGCCCTGACGGGCACGGTGCTCGGCGCCGGGATCGCCTTCTGCCTGGGCCGGACCCTGGGCCAGGACGCCCTGCGGCCGCTACTGCGGGGGCGCTGGCTGAAGGCCGCGGACGGCCAGCTCAGCCGGCACGGCTTCCGGTCGATGCTGATGGTGCGCCTGTTCCCGGGGGTGCCGTTCTGGGCCGCGAACTACTGCGCCTCCGTCTCCCGCATGGGCCTGCTGCCGTTCCTGCTGGCCACGGGCCTCGGCTCGATCCCGAACACCGCCGCCTACGCCGTCGCGGGCGCCCGTGCCTCCACCCCGACCTCTCCCGCCTTCCTGATCGCCATGGCGTGCATCGCCCTGCCCGCGCTGGGGGGCGTGGTGGTGGCCTGGCGCAAGCGGCACCAGCTGCGCCGCCTCTGACGCCCTGTCACACCCGGCTAGACCCGCTCCAGCACCATGGCGTTGGCGAGTCCACCCGCCTCGCACATGGTCTGGAGCGCGTACCGGGCGCCTCGTTGCCGCATCGCGTGCACCAGTGTCGTCGTCAGCCGGGTGCCGCTCGCGCCGAGGGGGTGCCCGAGCGCGATGGCCCCGCCGTGCACGTTGACCCGGGCGAGGTCGGCGCCGGTCTCCTGCCGCCAGGCCAGTACGACGCTGGAGAACGCCTCGTTGACCTCGAACAGGTCGATGTCGTCGAGGGTCAGCGAGGCCCTGCGCAGCACCTTCCCTCATGGCGTGGGGCGACCGTCATCTCCGGGCGGACGGCGACCGGCCGATGGTCCTGGAGCACTCCTGCGGCCGTCCCCTCACCCCCCGGCCGTCACCTGCCGGGCCTGCGGCGACGAGGTGCGCCACGAAGACCTCACGGCCCGCCCCCAGGCACCGGGCTGGACGGTGACCGGATCCACCGTCGCCTGATCGCCCTGGTCAACGGCGGCTTCCAAACCCCTGTGTCCTGGCGGCCTCCCGGGGACGCTACGCTTCCCCCTCGGCGCACATGATCCCCCGTTCCTCGCAACGGCGGCCCGGTGCGCCCGTCGTCCGTTCCCACGATCGGCACTTGGACTCCGCTACCTCATGTCTTGGTTCGAATCACTCATCCTCGGACTCGTCCAGGGGCTGACCGAGTTCCTCCCCGTCTCCTCCAGCGCCCACCTGCGGCTGACGGCGGCCTTCTCGGGCTGGGAGGACCCGGGCGCGGCCTTCACGGCGATCACGCAGATCGGCACCGAGGCGGCCGTGCTGATCTACTTCCGCAAGGACATCGGGCGGATCATCTCGGCGTGGACGCGTTCACTGACGAACAAGGCGCTGCGCAGCGACCCGGACGCCCGGATGGGCTGGCTGGTCATCGTCGGCTCGATCCCGATCGGTGTGCTCGGCGTGACGCTGAAGGACCAGATCGAGGGGCCGTTCCGCGATCTGCGGATCACCGCGACGATGCTGATCGGCATGGGCATCGTCCTGGGCGTCGCCGACCGGCTCGCGGCCCGCGACGAGAGCGGCGGCAAGCACCGCGCGCCCAAGCAGCGCAAGGCCCTGGAGGACCTGGGCGTCCGGGACGGCCTGATCTACGGCGCCTGCCAGGCCATGGCGCTCATCCCGGGCGTCTCCCGCTCCGGCGCCACCATCAGCGGCGGCCTGTTCATGGGCTACAAGCGCGAGGCCGCGGCCCGCTACTCCTTCCTGCTCGCCATCCCCGCGGTGCTCGCCTCGGGCGCGTTCGAGCTGAAGGACGCCACGGAGGGCGGCCATGTGTCGTGGGGTCCGACGATCTTCGCGACGATCATCGCCTTCGGCGTCGGGTACGCGGTGATCGCGTGGTTCATGAAGTTCATCTCGACCAAGAGCTTCATGCCGTTCGTCTACTACCGCATCGCGCTCGGCATCCTCATCATCGCCCTGGTCAGCATGGGTGCCCTGAGCCCGCACGCGGCCGAGTCGGCGGGCTGATCCGGGGCGTGTTCCGGGGCCGTGTGACCCCGCTCTCGTGACCAACCGCATAGGCATCGGGTAGCCGTCCGGTAGCGGGCTGTCAGTGGCTGCCCCTAGGCTTGTCCGCATGTCCCCCGATTTCGTGACCCCTGGTTCCGTGCGGTCCGCTGCCGAGGTCAACGACGAGATCCGTGCGCTGTGGCAGCGCACGGGCGGCACCCTGTCGGCCGAGGAGCGCGCGGAGTACGAGCTGCTCGTCGTCGAGTGGGCGGCCGCGATCCGTGGCAGCGTCGTCAAGGCGGCCTGAGCAGCCCCCGCAGTCGCCTTTCCCCCCGTCCCTTCCCCCCTCTAGGCGCGCAGCCGCGCCAGCACCTCGTCGTCGAGGTCCAAAGGCCGCTCCTCGGGCAACAGACCCGCGGCCGAATCCAGTCGACCCGCCCGCACCAGCCCGTGGATCTGCGTGGCGAGCGGCGTGACGTCCTCGATCCCCATGATCCACTCGTCCGCGTAGCGCGCGGCCGCCTCCCCGGCGAGCCCCAGCTGAAGCGACCGGTGCGGCAGCGGGTCGAGGTGCAGGTCCCGTTCCGGATCCCACTGCACCCGCGCGGGCGCCTGCCTCAACTGCCGCTTCCAGGAGGCGTGGTCGCCGTGCAGGGCGGGGACGTGATGGGACAGGCAGGCATTGCGCAGCGCCCAGAGGAAGCCCTCGCGGTCGATCTCGATCGCCAGGACCGTCTCCTGGCCCTCCTTGGAGCCCCAGCCGCAGCGGTACATCATCCACAGGAACGACGGCTTGATCCATGTCATGCGCTCCCGCTTCCATGCGGCCGGGAAGCGGCCGTGACGGGCGGCGGGGCCGCCGATCTCCGGGCGGTAGGCCTGGTAGACGGTGATCGTGGACCCGGTGTGGCGGGCGCGCACCTGGAACCTGGGTTCGTGTCGTTCGTTCACGAAGGACAGGCTGGGCCCGGTCGCCGGTCGGCGGCCACCGAATATCGCTCACGCACGGCTCTTGGCCCGGCCCCCGCCATGCCCAACACTGATCCGATGACGCAGCGCGTGGAGCTCGCTACCGTGAGAGACCGGCTGGCCGTGGACGGGCTGATCACCGACTACGCGGTGGCGGTCGACGACGGCGACTGGGAGGCGTACCGGGGGCTGTTCGCCCCTCGCGGGCGGGCGGACTACCGCTCGGCCGGCGGCATCGAGGGAGAAGCCCGGGCGGTCGCCGCGTGGCTCGCCGAGAGCCTGCGGCTGTTCCCGATGCGGCAGCACCTGATCGTCAACCGGCGGGTGCGCTTCGGGATCTGGGAGCAGGACACCGGTGACACCGCCGCGGTCCAGGCCGACTACGTCAATCCCATGGCCACCGCCGGGCCCGCCCCGGACTTCGTGTGCGGCGGCCGGTACGCCTTCGCGGCCCTGCGCACGGCCGACGGCTGGCGGCTGAGCGAGGTGGTCGTACGGGAGAAGTGGCGGCGTCTTCCCGAGCCGAAGAGCGCACCCGTGGCCACCTGACCGGGCTCGGGAGCAGCGGTCGGCGCCTTCCCGAGCCGAAGAGGGCACCTGTGGTCAACTGACCCGGCGTCCTGTGCCCTAGATCGTCCGCAGGGCGCACACTGGAGGCACCCGCGGGTAGGAGGCGCCCATGAAGACGCTCGGCCACTCGCTCGCCTCCCCCTGGCGCCGCTCGGCCGCCGCGGCGGTCGCGGGCGCCCTCCCCGTCCTCGCCTTCCCCGCGCCGTCGCTGTGGTGGTGCGCGTACGCCGCCCTGGTCCCCTGGATCCTGCTGCTGCGCACCGCGCCGACCGGGAAGCGGGCCGCCCTCGACGGCTGGTGCGGCGGCCTCGGCTTCATGCTGGCCATGCACCACTGGCTGCTGCCGAGCCTGCACGTGTTCACGATCGTCCTCGCCGCCCTCCTCGGCGCCATGTGGGCCCCGTGGGGCTGGCTGGTGCGCCGTCTCCTCGGCGGCCTCCCCTCCCCCGGTCAGGTCGCGGTGGCGCTCGTGGTGCTGCCGTCGGGCTGGCTGGCCGTCGAGCTGGTCCGCTCCTGGCAGGGGCTCGGCGGCCCCTGGGGCATGCTCGGCAGCAGCCAATGGCAGGCGGAGCCCGCGCTGCGGCTCGCCTCGGTCGGCGGGGTGTGGCTGCTCAGCTACCTGCTCGTGGCCGTCAACGTCGCGGTCGCCGTCCTCGTCGCGGTCCGCCGGGCCCGGGTGCCCGCCGTGGCCGGTCTGGTCGCCACGGCCGCCGCCACCTCGGCCGCCTGGGCCTTCTCACCCCGCCCGCCCGTCGACGGCCAGGTCAGGATCGCCGTCGTGCAGCCGGGCGTCATCGTCGGCCCGGACGTCCGGTTCGCCCGCGAGGAGCAGCTCACCCGCCGACTCGCCGGCCAGGACGTCGACCTGATCGTCTGGGGCGAGAGCAGCGTCGGCTTCGACCTCGGGGACCGGACCGACCTCGCCCGGCGACTGGCGGACCTGTCCCGCGCGACGGGTGCCGACATCCTGGTCAACGTGGACGCCCGGCGCTCCGACAAGCCCGGTATCTACAAGAGTTCGATCCTGGTCGGGCCCGAGGGCCTGACCGGCGAGCGCTACGACAAGATGCGGCTCGTGCCGTTCGGCGAATACATTCCGGCCCGGTCCCTGTTCGGCTGGGCCACCTCCGTCGGCAAGGCCGCGGGCGAGGACCGCAAGCGCGGCTCGCAGCCGATCGTGATGAACGTCGGGGACGACCTGCGCGTGGGCCCGCTGGTGTGCTTCGAGACCGCCTTCCCCGACATGACCCGCCATCTCACGCGGGAGGGCGCCGACGTGATGATCGGCCAGTCGTCGACCTCCACGTTCCAGCACAGCTGGGCGCCCGAGCAGCACGCGTCGCTGGCCGCGCTGCGCGCCGCCGAGACCGGCCGCCCCATGGTGCACGCGACCCTGACGGGCGTCTCCGCCGTCTACGGCCCGGACGGACAGCGCATCGGTTCATGGCTCGCCACGGACGCCTCGGCCGCGCGGATCTACGACGTCCCCCTCGCCCACGGCACCACGCCCTACGTCCGCCACGGCGACTGGACGGTGCACGCGGCGATGGTGATCCTCGCCCTGTGGGCCGTCGGCGAGGGCTCACGGACCCTGCGGCTCAGGCGGTCCGCTCCTGAACCGCGCGTACCACCCGCTCGCACAGTTCATGGGTCTCCAGCGCGTCCCGGGCGCTGAGCACCTTGCCCGCCCGGACCGCGTCGAGGAACGCGAGCACCGCCTGCTCGATCCCGCGCTGGCGGGCCACCGGCACCCAGTCCCCGCGCCGCCGCACGGTCGGCTGCCCCTTGTGGTCGACCACCTCGGCGAGATTGACCACCTGCCGTTTGGTGTCCTGCCCGGACACCTCGAGGATCTCCTCGGCGGAACCGCTGAGCCGGTTCATCACGCCGAGCGCGGTGAAGCCGTCCCCGGCGAGCTGGAGCACCAGGTGGTGCAGCAGCCCGTCCCGGACCCGGGCGCGCACGGTCACGTCGTCGATCTCGCCGGGCACCAGGAACCGCAGGGTGTCGACGACGTGGATGAAGTCGTCGAGGATCATCGAGCGGGGTTCCTCCGGCAGCCCGATGCGGTTCTTCTGCATCAGGATCATCTCGCGCGGATGGTCCGCGCACTGCGTGTAGCCGGGGGCGAAGCGCCGGTTGAAGCCGACGGCGAGGCTCACGTCCCGCTCCTGCGCGAGCGCCACCAGCCGCGCGGAGTCGTCGAGTTCGTAGGCGAGCGGCTTGTCGACGTAGGTGGGTACGCCGGCCTCCAGCAGCCGCGTCACGATCTCCGGGTGCACGAGCGTGGGCGCGTGCACGAAGGCCGCGTCGAGGCCCGTAGCGAGCAGGGAGTCGAGGGTGGTGTGCCGCCGCTCCCGCGGGATGTGCAGGCCCTGTGCGACCCGGTCCAGCGTGGCGGGCGTACGGGTCTGCAGGTGCAGTTCGACCCCGGGCTGGACGGCGAGGACCGGAAGGTAGGCCTTCTGCGCGATGTCACCGAGTCCGATGCAGCCGACCTTCACGGGGTCATCTCCTCCAACGGTTGCCTGCCGGGGTCTGCCCGGAAGCATACGGCCGCTGCGGGGGCGCCCAGTCGGCGATGCCGTCGAAGCCGCGCAGGAACAGGGCGGGCCCGGCCTTCGACAGTGCGGCGACGGCCGTGTCGCGCACGGCGATGCCGGCCCGGCTGCTCATGAGGCTGAGCCGGGCGGCCTTCACGGCCTGGCGTGCGATGGCGGTCGTGCGCGGCAGCCGGGCGGCGGTGTAGGCGGCGAGGTCGTCGCAGTGGTGGGCGAGCACGACGGCGTCCTCGATCGCCTGGTTGCCGCCCTGGCCGAGGCTCGGGGGCATGGCGTGTGCGGCGTCGCCGAGCAGGGCGGCCCGGCCCTGGTGGTAGGCGGGCAGGGGTTCGGCGATGTGGTGCACGTCGTGGCGCAGGACGTCTTCGGGCCGGGCGGCGGCCAGCACGGCGGGGATCGGGTCGTGCCAGTCGCCGAAGCGGCGCAGCAGCTCGGACTTCTCGTCGTCGGGCGCCCGCCCGCCGGCCGGTGTCAGGGCGGCGCCGTAGGCGTAGACGCGACCGTCCTTCAGCGGGTGGGTGCCCCAGAGGCGGCCCCGGCCCCAGGTCTCGTGCGAGGCGAACCGGGCGCCGGGGACGGGAACCACGACCCTCCAGGTGGTGAAGCCGGAGTAGACGGGCCCCGGATGGGCGGGGAAAAGCGCCCCGCGCACGGCGGACCGGACGCCGTCCGCACCGACCACCAGGTCCGCTTCGAGGTCGCCGTCCGCGGTCGTGACGCGGGCCGCCCGGCCGGGTCCTCCGCTGTCGGCGAGCACCGCGGCGGCGTCCGTGCGGACGGCGTCCGCCGGGAGCAGGGCGGCGAGACGCTCGATCAGGGTGGCGCGGGGCAGCAGCACGAGCGGGCCGCCGAAGCGCTCGGCGGCGGCCTCGGCGGAGGAGCGGGAGAACCACCGCCCGCTCGGAGCGCGCAGGCCTCCGTCCCCCGACCAGGCGGCGAGGTCGCGGATCTCGTCGCCGAGGCCGATGACGTCCAGTGCGCGCAGGGAGTTGGGCGCGAGGGAGATCGCCGCGCCGACCGGCTCCAGCGAACGGGCCCGCTCCAGCACGGTGACCCGCAGGCCGCGCCGGTGCAGGGCGACCGCCGCGGTCAGGCCTCCGATACCGCCGCCGATCACGACGGCGTGCCGACGTGGTGCCATGGCTCCTCCTCGTATGCGACTACATCTGTAGTGACGCCGCCGACGTTACTACAGCTGTAGTCGGACGGATAGCGTGAGCCCCATGTCCGTAAGCAACGCCGGTCCCAGCCGCTCCGACCTCGTCGCCGACGCCGCCCTCGCCCTGCTCGCCGAGCGCGGGATGCGCGGTCTCACGCACCGGGCGGTCGACGAGGCGGCCGCACTCCCCCAGGGCTCCACGTCGAATCTCGCCCGGACCCGGCAGGCCCTGCTGGAACTGGCGGTGCGGCGGCTGGCCGACCGTGAGGCGCGAGTGCTGGCCCTGCACGAGCTGCCGGATCCGGCGGCCGGGACCGGCTCGCTGGTGGACGCACTGGCCCTGGCGGCCCACCGGGCCCTGACGAACAACCGCGCGCTGACCCTCGCCCGGTACGAACTGGCCCTGGAGGCGACGCGCCGCCCCGAGCTGCGGGCGTTCTTCGACGCCACGGGCGCCCGCTTCCGGGACCAGCTGACCGCCCTGGTCACCGGCATGGGCTCGACGGACCCGGCCCGGCACACCCTGTCGCTGATCGCCTGGGCGGACGGGCTGATGTTCAGCTGCGTGGCGGGGTCGTTCGGCGCGGACACACCGAGCCTGGAGGAGGTCCGGGCCGGACTGCGGGAACTGCTGGAGGGGATGCTCGGGAGCTGAAAATCTTGTGGTGCGGCGGAGGCCGGTCGGAGAGGATGCGTCCATGACCAACGAACGCCGAGAGCCCGCCACCACCGCCGACGAGCGCACGATGCTGGAGGGCTGGCTGGACTACCACCGCCAGACCCTCGCCTGGAAGTGCGAGGGCCTGACCGACGCCCAGCTGCGCACCGCCGCGGTGGAACCGTCCGAGCTGAGCCTGATGGGACTGGTGCGGCACATGGCGGAGGTCGAGCGGAACTGGTTCCGCAAGGTGCTCGCGGCCGAGGACGCCGGCCCGATCTACTACACCGAGGAAGATCCGGACGGTGAGTTCCATCTGTCCGAGTCCGACACGTGGGAGGAGGCGTACGCCACCTGGCAGTCCGAGATCGAGACCGCCCGGCGCAACGCGGCCCGCTTCGGCCTGGACGACATCACCGAGGGCAAGCACCGACGCACCGGCGAGCGGTTCAACCTGCGGTGGCTCTACACGCACATGATCGAGGAGTACGCACGGCACAACGGCCACGCCGACCTGCTCCGCGAGCGCATCGACGGCGCGACCGGCGACTGACGCCGCCCCAGCCGTCACCCCTGTCGCACCGGCGCCCTCCGTACGGGGCGCGGGATCACCCGTGCGGGGCATCCTCCGCCTGTCCGCCGCCCCACCGCGGGCCGGACGCACCAGAGTTGCGGGGTGCATCGAACGACGACCACAGCGACGCTCCTGGTGACCGTGGCGGTCTCGGCCCTCTCCGGCTGTACGACGGTCCCGCACCCCTCCGCGCCGGCGCCCTCGGCGGCCCCGTCCCGGCCGTCGGCGCCTCAGCCGGAGGGCGAGGCGGAGACACAGATCGTGCAGGCCCCGGCCCGGGAAGCCCTGCAACTCATCGAAGAGGCGTCGCACCGCCCGACACCGGCCGCGTCGGCTCCCCGCCCCGCCACCACGCCCGCGGCCGTCTCGCCGGAGCACGGGACCTCCCAGCCCGGCCACCACGACGCCCGCCCGCGCCCCGCCCGTCCGGGACACCCCGACCCCGCCCCGCGCAGCCCCCAGCGGTCGCACCACCGCCCTGCGGACGGGTCGGAGTCGGTACGGCAAGACGTCCACGGGAGCGTCCCGGACAGCTCGGACGTGTGCGCGCTGGGCAGGCGCTACGGGGGGTGGCGGGCGGACAGCCCGGAGGCGACGATCTGCCGCGACACGTACGGGCGTTGACCCGCCGCACCCGCCTCAGGGACGCTGCCGCGGCGGCGTCCACGACCCCGGGCCGTCCTCCCCCAGCCGGGACTCCAGCCGTCCGATGGCCGCCCACACACCCTCGCCGTAGCTGTCGTCGGCGAGGGCCAGGGCGGCTTCCCGGGCCCACCGCAGGTGCGTGCGTGCGGCGTCGCGGCGATCGAGCCTGATGTAGTCGTTGGCCAGGTTCAGGTGCAGGGAGGGGTAGAGCGCGATCACCGCGGTCACCGCGAGCGCCTCCTGCCTCGCCTCCTCGGCCGCCGTCAACGCGCGCAGGTCCCAGGCCAGTTCGTCCGCCGGGTCGTCCTGGGTGTCGGCCAGGTAGTGGGCGAGGGTGCAGCGGTGCAGCGGGTCGCCGTGCTCGCCGAGCTCCGTCCACAGGCCGAGGAGCCGGTGCCGGGCCTCCTCCCGGTCACCGGCGTGGTGCAGCATGACGACCTGCCCGATCCGGGTCAGCACGGCATCCGGCGCCGTCTGCTCCTGCCGCTCCGCCACGACGCCCTCCGCGCACTCGTCGGCTGTTGCAGCCGACGCTAACCGCAGGCGGGGGCGATCCGGCTCAGGCGGCTCCGGACGGCGCCGGGCCCGTGACGGCACGGCCGTACGGCTCCGGGCCTCAGCCCAGGTTCGGGATCGTCCAGTCGATCGGCGTGTGCCCCTGCGCCGCCACCGCCTCGTCGATCTGTGTGAAGGGGCGCGAGCCGAAGAACTTCTTCGCCGACAGGGGCGAGGGATGCGCGCCCTTGACCACGACGTGCCGGGACTCGTCGATCAGGGGCAGCTTCTTCTGCGCGTAGTTGCCCCACAGCACGAAGACGGCCGGGTCGGGGCGCTCGGCCACGGCCCGGATCACCGCGTCGGTGAACTTCTCCCAGCCGCGGCCCTTGTGCGAGTTGGCCTCGCCCGCGCGGACCGTGAGCACCGCGTTGAGCAGCAGGACGCCCTGCTCGGCCCACGGCATCAGATAGCCGTTGTCCGGGATCGGCGTGCCCAGTTCCTGGTGCATCTCCTTGTAGATGTTGCGCAGGGACGGCGGGATGCGCACACCCGGCCGGACCGAGAAGCACAGCCCGTGCCCCTGCCCCTCGCCGTGGTACGGGTCCTGACCGAGGATCAGGACCTTGACCCCGTCGTACGGCGTGGCGTCCAGCGCCGCGAAGACCTCCTCGCGCGGCGGATAGACGGGACCCTTCGCCCGCTCCTCCTCGACGAACTCCGTCAGCTCCTCGAACCAGGGCTGCTGCAGCTCGTCGCCCAGAACCCCGCGCCAGGACTCGGGCAGCATGGCGATGTCGGTCACGTCAACGTCCTCACGATGTGCGGTCACTTCCCGGCCACAGAACCTACAGGCGACCACTGACAACGCGCCCGGGAGCGCCCGCCGGCGGACCGCCTACCAGGCGGTCTTGCGGTGCAGCTCCCACATCATCATGATCGTCGACGGGTCCATGGCCCGCTCCGCGCCCGAGACGTCCCGGCTGGCCGCCACGTACTGCCGGCCCTGCCACAGCGGCAGCAGCCGCGCGTCGTCCACGAGGACCTGCTGGGCCTCCTCGAACTCCTTCACCACGTTCGCGCGGTCGCTCTCCCGGCGCGAGCGGGGCAACAGATCGCCGGTGATCTCGGGGGCCGGGTAAGGCGTGCCGAGGGCGTTCTGGTCGCCGACGAACGGCGCGATGAAGTTCTCGGCGTCCGGGAAGTCGGGGAACCAGCCACGACCGAACACCGGGTACTCGCCCTTCTGGTAGCCCTCGACGTAGGTCTTCCAGGGGCGGCTCTTCAGGCTGATCGAGAACAGGCCGGACGCTTCGAGCTGGCGCTTCAGCTCCTTGAACTCCCCGGCGGTCTCGGAGCCGTAGCGGTCGCTCGTGTACCAGAGGGTGAGCGGGACGCGCTGGTTGATGCCCGCCTCGGTGAGGATCTTGCGGGCCTTGGCGATGTCGGGGTCGCCGTAGTCGTCGAAGAAGCCCGTGGTGTGGCCGGTGAGGCCCTTGGGGACCATGGAGTACAGGGGGTCGACGGTGTCCTTGTAGACCTTGTGGGCGATCGCCGCCCGGTCGACGACCTGCGCGATGGCCTGGCGCACGGCCTTCTTGTTCGCCCAGGAGTCCTTCGGGTTGAACACCAGGTAGTTGATGTCGGTGCCGGTGCCCTCGACGAGCTGGATCTCCTCGTTTGCAGAGGACTTGCTCTGGAGCTCGACGACGTCGCCCGCGGCCAGACCGCGGTAGGTCACGTCGATCTTCTCGTCCCGCAGGGCCTCCACCATGGTGGCGGAGTCCTGGAAGTAGCGGACGGTCACCGCGTCGTTCCGGCGCTCCGCGTAACCCTGGTAGGAGTCGTTGCGGACGAGGGCGGCTTCCTTGCCGTCGGAGTACGAGTCGAGGGTGTACGGCCCGGACCCGACCACGTCACTGCCCTTGCGCAGGCTGTTCTCCGGGTAGGCCGCCGGGGACACGATCGACATGGCGGGGGTGGCGAGCACGAACGGGAAGGTGGCGTCCGGCTTGTTGAGGTGGAAGATCACCTCGCGATCGTTCGGCGCCTGGACCCGCTCGAGGCTGCCCAGCAGACCCGCGGGGCCGCCGTTGACGTTGATCTTGCGGATCCGGTCGAACGAGTACTTCACCGCCTGGGCGTTGAGCGCGTCTCCGTTGGAGAACTTCAGGCCCTCGCGCAGCTCACAGCGGTAGACCTGGTTCGAGGCGTCGCTGAAGCCGCACTTCTCTGCGGCGTCCGGCTGGGGCGTGCTCGCACCCGTCGGATAGCTCAGGAGCGTCTGGTAGATGTTGCGGAACAGCTCCCAGGAGCTGTCCCACGAAGCGGCAGGGTCGAGCGTGCTGGGCGCACTGGTGGTGCCCACGACGATCGGTCCTTCGTCCTCCGGCGTATCGGACGACAGCACGCCACACCCGGCGAGCAGGGCCGATATGGACGCGATGGCCGCCACCCGCCGCAGGCATCGGTTCCGGTTGAACACGCGCACGCTCCTCGATCTGCCATACCAAGGGTCGGCAGACCATACCGCAGTGCCACGCCCGCCGGCCCTCCCCCGTCCATGACCTCTTGATCGATAAACCTGTGACGACGTTGTCATCGCCCTGTGCGGTGCCTGTACGCCGGCACGGGCGCCGTTCGTGTCGACGGGCGCCCGTGCCGATCCGTGTACGCGGTCCTCGTCAGCCGGTTCCGGCGTTGAGGAAGATGCCGCCGTCCACCACGAGCGTCTGCCCGGTGACCCAGTCGGACTGCTCGGAGGTGAGGAACGCGGCAGCGCCCCCGATGTCGGAGGGCACGCCCAGCCGGCCCAGCGGGTAGGCCGCCGCGGCCTCCTCCTCCCGGCCCTCGTACAGGGCCTGGGCGAACTTGGTCTTCACGACCGCCGGGGCGATCGCGTTGACCCGCACCTTGGGCGCGAACTCGTGCGCGAGCTGCACGGTCAGGTTGATCATCGCGGCCTTGCTCACGCCGTACGCGCCGATGAACGGCGAGGGCGACAGGCCCGCGACGGAGGCGATGTTGACGATCGCGCCGCCGTTGTCCTTCTGCCAGGCGTGCCAGGTCCGCTGGGCGAAGCCGAGCGCCGAGACGACGTTGGTCTCGAAGACCTTGCGGGCGACGTTCAGGTCGAGGTCGGCGATCGGCCCGAACACGGGGTTCGTGCCCGCGTTGTTGACCAGGTAGTCGACGCGGCCGAAGGCCTCCATCGTGCGCTCGACGGCGACGGCCTGGTGGGCCTCGTCGTGCGCCTTGCCCGCCACGTAGACCGCGCGATCGGCGCCGAGCTGCTCGACGGCCTCCTTGAGGGCGTCCTCGTTGCGGCCGGTGATGCACACGCGGTCACCGCGTGCGATGAGGGCCTCGGCGACGCCGTAGCCGATGCCGCGGCTGGCGCCCGTGACGAGGGCGACCTTGCCGGAGAGTTCCACGGAAGTCATGTCTGTTCGTCCTCTAGTCGAGCGGTCCGCCGGCCACGTACAGCACCTGGCCGGAGACGAATCCGGCCGCCTCGCCGGTGAAGAAGGCGATGGCGTTGGCGATGTCCTCCGGCTCACCGACCCGGGCCACCGGGATCTGGGTGGCGGCGGCGGCCTTGAAGTCCTCGAAGCCCATGCCGACGCGGTCGGCGGTGGCCTTGGTCATCTCGGTCGCGATGAAGCCGGGGGCGACGGAGTTGGCGGTGACGCCGAACTTGCCGAGCTCCTTGGCGAGGGTCTTGGTGAAGCCCTGCAGACCCGCCTTGGCGGCCGAGTAGTTCACCTGGCCGCGGTTGCCGAGCGCGGACGACGACGACAGGTTGACGATCCGGCCGAAGCCCGCGTCCACCATGTGCTTCTGGCAGGCCTTGGACATCAGGAAAGCGCCGCGCAGGTGCACGTTCATGACGGTGTCCCAGTCGGAGACGCTCATCTTGAACAGCAGGTTGTCGCGCAGCACGCCCGCGTTGTTGACCAGGATCGTCGGCGCGCCGAGCTCCTCGGCGATCCGCGCGACGGCCGCCTCGACCTGCGCCTCGTCCGAGACGTCGCACCCGACGGCGATGGCCTTGCCGCCGGCGGCGGTGATCTTCTCGACGGTGTCCTTGCAGGCCGCCTCGTCGAGGTCGAGCACGGCGACCGCGCGGCCCTCGGCGGCCAGTCGTACGGCGGTGGCGGCACCGATACCGCGCGCGGCACCGGTCACGACGGCAACCCGCTGGTCAGTGGTGGACATGCTGCTACTCCTCAGGTGAGCGACCGCTTAGTACCTTCAGTGGGTGTGACGCTAGAAGCCCTGGCACGCGGTGTCAACGGCCCAGGGCGGCATGTGATCCATCACCCCGGCCCCACCCTGCCCGGCAGCCTCCTCCGGGACACCCGATCGGCCTACGGCCACGCGCCGCCGCACCTGTCGGCGCCTAGCGTCGGAGCGCGAGCCACCCGTGGCCGAAGGGAGGCGTTCCACGCGCCGTCGCACCGGTGCCATCGGCACGCTGTTCGCGATCGCCGCGATCGTGCCGCTGGCCGACCCCGCTCATGCCCGGCAGGACCTGGACTGCCGCGACTTCGCCTTCCAGGAGGACGCGCAGGCCGTCTTCGACGCGGATCCGAGCGATCCCAACAGGCTGGACGAGGACCAGGGCCGCGACGACGGCGTCGCGTGCGAGGCGCTGGCCCGCCGCGGGATCATCGACCCCACGACGTCGCCCACCTCGTCCAGCCCTTCCGCCAGTCCGTCCCTGAGCCCCTCGGGCAGCCCCTCCGCTCCCGTGACCGCCACTCCCAGCGGCGCTCCGAGCCAGGGTGTGCGTGGCGGGCTCGGGGGCGCGGTGGTCTCGGGACCGAGCGACTGGGACCTCGCCATCGGTCTGGCCTTCGCGGCGGGTGCCGCCGTCGCCGCCGGCTGCGTGGTGAGGCGCCGCCGGCGCTGACGGCCGGGCGGGGCAGCCGTTGGGGCGGCCCCCGGGAAACGGCCGTCACCTCACCAGCGGGTCACCTCACCGGCTGGTCACCTCACCAGCAGGTCCAGCAACCGACCGGTCTCCGCCGCCGGGTCCGTGGTCAGGCCGGTGTGCACCGGGCCGGGCTGGACGATCGTGGAGCGGGGGGCGACGAGCCAGCGGAAGCGGCGCCCCGGGTCGTCGGCCGCCGCCTGGCCCGCCGTCGGGCCACCCGCGCACAGCCCCTCCACCGCCCGCAGTGCGGCGCGGACCCCTTCCACGTCGGCGCGGGGGTCGAGGGCCAGCAGCCGGGTCTCGTCGAGGTGGGTGCGGGCACCGACGTAGGACGCGGCGCGGCAGTAGACGAGGACGCCGGCGTTGATGCACTCGCCGCGTTCGACGCGTGGGACGACGCGCAGGACGGCGTACTCGTAGACATGGCGGTCCCGGGGCCCGCCCTTGATGATGTGCCGGTCGTTCACGTCAGCCCCTGGATGCGGTCGTGGATGTCGGCGGCCCGTGCCAGCAGCGGGCGCGCGTAGGCCTGCCGGAGGTCGTCCGGCGTGGCGAAGCCGGGTTCGTCCAGGAGCCAGGCGTCGGGGATCTGTGCGGTGACGTCGGCGAGGAGTTCCTCGGTGACCAGGGGCGCCAACTCGGCCGCGGCGGCGGTGACATCGGGCGCGAAGGACGCCAGCGCGTGGTCGGAGGCGTCGTAGGGGCGGGCGGCGGAGGCCTGGACGCCGGGCCAGTTGTGGTGCCAGATCATCGTCGCGCCGTGGTCGACGAGCCACAACTCGCCCCGCCACCGCAGCAGGTTGGGGTTGCGCCAGGACCGGTCGACGTTGTTGATCAGGGCGTCGAACCAGACGACCCGGCCGGCCTCCTCGGGGCTCACCGGGAACGCTAGCGGGTCGAAGCCGAGCGCGCCGGAGAGGAAGTCCATGCCGAGGTTGGTGCCGCCGCTGGACCTGAGCAGGCTCTGCACCTGCTCGTCCGGTTCGCCGAGACCCAGTTCCGCGTCGAGTTCGACGGTGACCAGGCGCGGCATCCGCAGCCCCAGCCGGCGGGCGAGTTCCCCGCAGACCACCTCGGCGACGAGTGTCTTGCGGCCTTGTCCGGCACCGGTGTACTTCAGGACGTAGGTGCCGAAGTCGTCGGCCTCGACCAGGCCGGGCAGCGAACCGCCCTCGCGCAGGGGCGCGATGAAACGGGTCGCGATCACTTCCTTGAGCATCGCCCCAGGTTACTGACGCACGCGGTGGCCGCGGTGACGGCCTCGCGGCGGGGCGGGCCGGAACCCGACAGCGAACCGACAGCTCCGCTTTACCCGTGTCCTTCCCGGATCGGGTCAGGATTTCGACATGGTCTGAACAGCCGGTCCGCAAGGGCCGTACCTCTCCGCAGATCACGAATCCCCGGAAGGAACGTCAGCATGACCAGCGAATCAGTTCAGCCGATGTCGGGACCGAGCCGCCGCACCGTCGTGGCGGCGGTCGGCGCGGCGGGGCTCACCGTGGCGCTGACGGCGTGCGGGTCGGAGGACAAGGCGTCCGACCCGTCCACCGAACAGGGCGCCGCCGGCGGCGGCGCGACGAACGACGCGGGCGGCTCGTCCGGCGGAGCGGGAGCCGGTGGCACGGCGCTCGCGAAGACCGCCGACATCCCCGAGGGCAGCGGCAAGATCTTCAAGGACGAGAAGGTGGTGGTCTCGCAGCCGGCCGCGGGCGACTACAAGGCCTTCTCGACGATCTGCACCCACCAGAAGTGTCCGATGGTGGACCTCAAGGACGACATCATCTCCTGCGCCTGCCACGGCAGTCGGTTCTCCGTCCTCGACGGCAGCGTGAAGAAGGGACCGGCTGTCCAGCCGCTGGAGGCGAAGCAGATCAGTGTGAACGGCGACTCCATCACGCTCGCCTGACCCCACGCGGATGCTCCAGGCACGCCAGCACCTCGTCCGTGGTCGCGACCGTGGCGACCAACGCGAGGGTGTGGCGGATCATCGCGGGCGTGTAGTCGGACGGCACTCCCGCGATGGCGTCCGCCGGGACGACGACGGTGTAGCCACGGTTCACGGCGTCGAACACGGCATTGGGGACGGCCACGTTGGCCGAGACCCCGGTGACGATCAGCGTGCGGCAGCCGAGGTTGCGCAGCAGTGGGTCGACGTCGGTGCCCTGCACGGGTGACAGCCCGTGCAGGCGCCGTACGACGAGGTCCCCCTCGGCGACCTCGATCGGGGCGGCCACCCGCACCGCTGGTGTGCCGGCCAGCTGTTGGACGGGCAGCCGTGCGGCGGCGCGGAACAGACGAGCGTTGCTGTTGGCGCCGCGGCCGTCGGGGCGGCGCTCGGCGACGGCGTGGACGACCTGGACGCCGCCGTCGTGGGCGGCCGCCACCAGCCGGGCGACGTTGGCCAGGGCCCCGCCGGCGCGTGCCTGTTCGGCGAGTTCGGGCAGGGCACTGTCCTCCCCGACGACGCCCTCCTGGCACTCGACGGTGAGCAGCACGGTGGTGCGCGGTTCGAGGAGCTCGCTGAGCGCTTCGTACGAGGGCACGGGTTTCCCCCTGTCACCGGCGGCCGGGCGGGCGAGCGTAACCACCATTGCGCACGGACGGAAGAGCACTCATCCTTTTCTGACGTGATGTCAGAGGATCTCCTCTGGCACGACGTGGGAGAAAGAGGGGGCGCATGACCGTCACGCAGCAGCGCAGAGGCCGGAAGATCATGATGACGCCGGGCGAGCTGGACGACTTCCTGACCACCCAGCGCACCTGCCGGGTCGCCACGGTGTCGGCCGACGGGGCGCCGCACGTGAGCACGCTCTGGTTCGCCTGGGACGGCGCCTCGATGTGGCTGTACTCGGTCGTCCGCAGCAAGCGGTGGACCGACCTGCGGCGCGACCCGCGGGTGGCGATCGTGGTCGACACCGGCGAGGACTACGACGAACTGCGCGGCGCCGAGCTGTCGGGCACCGTCGAGTTCGTGGGCGAGACACCGCGCACGGGTGAGCTGCGCGCCGAACTCGACGTGCCGGAGACGCTGTTCGCGCGGAAGAACTTCGGCCTGGAGGAGATGCCGCACGACGGCCGGCACGCCTGGATCCGGCTGACCCCGGAAAAGATCGTCTCCTGGGACTTCCGCAAGCTGGCGGGGCAGTAGCCGGTCCAGGAACTCCGGCCGCGGGCCGGGCGGCGGCCGCTCCCCGGAAGACGACAGCCGCGCGGCCCGGGCGGCGCCAGCCACTCCCCCGGGACCACACCCGTGGCCCGGGCGGCAGCAGCGCCCCGAAACAACAGCCACGCGTCCCAAGCGGCGCAAGCCGTTCACCCTGCACCACCGCCGCGGACCCGGGCGGCGGCCGCACCCCCCCAAACCACAGCCACGCGGCCCAGGCGGCGCAAGCCACTCCCCCGGCGGCCACACCCGTGGCCCGGGCGGCAGCCGCCCCCCAAGAAAAAGGGAAGCCACAGCCACGGTCCGGGCGGGGCAGCCGCTCCCCCGAAACGACAACCGCGCGGCCGGGGCCGCAGCCGCTCCCGGGCCTCAGCCGACGCTCTCCCCCGCCGCCCGCAGGGCCGTCACCGCCGCCCGGATCGACGGGCGGCGGTCCGCGTCCGCGCGCCAGACGACGTACACGTGCCGCCGGACCCGCTGCCGGAGGGGGACGGTCACGACCCCGGCGGGCACGGGGTGGCGGCCGAGCAGCGGGGCGATGCACACACCGAGGCCCGCGGCGACCAGCGCGAGCTGGGTGTGGTTCTCGGCGGCGCGGTGGCCGACGATCGGCTCGACGCCCTTGGAGCGCAGCGTGAACATCAGCCATTCGTGGCAGAACTCGCCCTCGCCCCAGGTGATCCACTCGTCGTCGGCGAACTCGGCGAGGTCCACCTCCGCGCGCTCCGCGAGCCGGTGGCCCACCGGCATGGCGACCTCGGCCGGGTCGTCCAGGATCGACGCCTTGACCAGCCCGTCGGGCAGCGCCATCGGCTTGTTGTACCAGTCGAGCACCACGGCGAGGTCGAGGTCGCCGCGCACGACCCCGGCGATTCCCTGCTCCGGTTCGAGTTCGCAGGAGCGCAGCCGGAGCGCCGGGTGCTGCTCGCGCAATGCGGCCAGGGCGTGCGGGAACAGCCCCCGTGCGGCCGTCGGGAACGCCGACAGCCTGAGCTCGCCCACGACCTGCCCGCGCTGCGCCTCCAGGTCGGACTGGGCCAGTTCCACCTGGGACAGGATGCGCCCGGCGTGCTCGGCGAGCAGCCGGCCCGCGTCGGTGAGCCGCACCCCGCGGCCGTTCTTGGCGAGGAGCTGCTGACCGACCTCCCGCTCGAGCTTGGACAGCTGCTGCGAGACGGCGGACGTCGTGATGTGCAGCCCCTCGGCCGCGCCGCTCACCGATCCGTGCCGGGCGAGGGCGTCGAGGGTGCGCAGGCGCTCAAGGTTCAACATGTAAGCAATGCTACGTGGTACCGAGTGCGAAATCTCGATTGTGCTACGAGGTTCCTGTACCGCATCGTGGCTGGCATGAGCACCGTCACCACCCCGGCCGACCGGGTCACCACCGCCCCGTCCGCACCGCCCCGCCGCCGCCTCGACTGGCGCCTCCGGTTCGCCGCCCTGTCCCTGATCTGGGGTTTCAGCTTCCTCCTCATCAAGGTGGGCACCGAGGGGTACGCGCCGTTCCAGGTGACGCTCGGCCGGCTGGTGTTCGGTACGGCGGTGCTGGCCGCCGCGATGGCGGTGCGGCGCGAACGGCTGCCGCGCGGGGCGCGCACGTGGGGGCATCTGGCGGTCGCCGCGTTCCTGCTCAACGCCCTGCCGTTCTCCCTGTTCGCGTACGCCGAGCTGACCATCCCGTCCACGCTGGCGGGCATCTGCAACGCGACCTCGCCGCTGTGGGGCATGGCGCTGTCGCTGGTCGCCCTGTCGGAGGACCGGCCTACCCGGGTGCGGGTCGCCGGGCTCGGTCTCGGCTTCCTCGGCGTGCTCACCGTGCTCGGCGCCTGGCAGGGCTTCCACGGTCTGGACGCCACCGGGACGGCACTGGCCCTGCTCGCCTCCCTCAGCTACCCGATCGGCTGGATCTACGTCCGCCGCACCCTGGCCGGCACCGGCCACTCGCACCTGTCGATGACCGGCGCCCAGCTGCTGCTCGCGACGGTCCAGCTGACGGTCGTCACCTCGCTGTTCACGACCCTGCCCACCCGGGTGTCCGTCGTGCCGCTGCTGGCGATCGCCGCCCTGGGCGCGCTGGGCACGGGCCTCGCGATGCTCCTCCAGTACGGCCTGGTCGCGGAGGTGGGCCCGACAACCGCGCAGATGGTCACGTACTTCGTCCCGGTCATCGCCACGGCCGCGGGCGTCGCCCTCCTCGGTGAGGCGCTCGCCTGGTCGACGCCGGTGGGGGCGGTGATCGTGCTGACGGGGGCGGCGCTCACGCAGGTGCGGCCGAAGCCCCGGAAGGTGTCTCAGCCGTAGCTCCGCGCACCCGAGGGTCCCGGCCGGCGCCTCCTCAGTCGTAGCTCCGAGCCGGGGCGGGTTCGAGGGCCGCGGCGATCGCGTCGGCCAGCGCCTCGATCTCGTCCCGGGCGAGCGTGGAGACGGTGACCCGGATGCCGGGCGGGGCGCTCAGCCGGAAGCGGGCGCCGGGGGCCACGGCCCAGCCGGCGTGCAGCAGCCGGGCGACGGCGCCGGTCTCGTCCGGTACGGGCACCCACACATTCATCCCGCTGCGCCCGTACGCGGCCACACCGCGCCGTTCGAGCGCGCCGATCAGCGCGTCCCGCCGCCGCCCGTACGACGCCGCCACCTCGGCGGTGTCCACCGCGCCGTCCGCCCACAGCCGGACCAGGGCCCGCTGTGTCAGCCGGCTGACCCAACCGGGCCCGAGCCGGTGCCGACCGCGTACGCGGTCGACGGTGACGGCGTCCCCGGTGAGCACGGCGAGGCGCAGATCGGGGCCGTAGGCCTTGGCGGCGGAGCGTACGAACGCCCAGTGCCGGGTGATTCCGGCCAGCGGGTGCAGGGGCACGTCGACGATGCCGTGGCCGTGGTCGTCCTCGATCAGCAGGACCCCGGGGTGCTCCCGGAGCACGGCGCGCAGGGCACGCGCGCGGGCGGCGCTCACCGCGGCGCCGGTCGGGTTCTGCGCGCGGTCGGTGACGATCAGGGCCCGCGCCCCGGCCTCCAGCGCGTCGCGCACGTCCTGCGCGCGAGGCCCCTCGTCGTCGACGCCGACGGGGACTGTCCGCAGCCCGAGGGCGGGCACGAGATCGAGGGTGCGGCCCCAGCCGGGATCCTCGACGGCGACGGTGTCACCGGGCTTGAGGTGGGCCGCCAGCACTCGTTCGACTCCGTCGAGGGCGCCGCAGACCACGGCGAGCGGCCCGTCCGGCACGCCGTCGGCGTCGAGTCCGGCCCGCGCGATCCTGGCCAGCTCCGGCTCCAGAGGGGTGTCCCCGTAGAGCACGGGCGCCCGGTCGCCCTCCTTGGCCGCCGCGGCGAACGCGCCCGCGAGGGGCGGCAGCAGCGCCGGGTCCGGATTCCCCTGCGCCACGTCCCGCACGCCCTCGGGGACCTCCACCCGGAAGTGCTCCCGCCCCGTCGTCGCCGGGGCGGGCCGCACCCGGCTGCCGCGCCGGCCCGCCGTCTCGATGACCCCGCGCTCGCGCAGGGTGCGGTACGCGGCCGCGACCGTGTTGGGATTCACCCCCAGCCGCTCCGCCAACTCCCGCATCGGAGGCAGCAGTTGACCGGGCCGCAGCTCACCGGCCCCCACCGCTCGCTCGATGCTCGCGGAAATGTCCGCTGCGCGACGCCCACTGATCCGATACTCTCCTAGCACAAAGCAAATTATGCACTAGTGCAATGGAGAGCGCCATGCAGGGGACCACGCAGACGCAGACGCCGTCGCAGCCCGGCACCGCCTACACCCCGTCCGACCGCACCGTCCCCACCCGCTCCCCGGACCGGGCCTCCTACGACAGGGACCTGGTGCACGCGATACTCGACGAGGCCTACGTCTGCCATCTCGGGTTCGTCCGCGACGGGGCGCCGGTCGTGCTGCCCACGCTGTACGCCCGGGTCGGCGAGCGGCTGTACGTGCACGGCTCGACGGGCTCGCGTCCGCTGCGGGCGGCCGGTCAGGCCGACCCGGGTCTTCCGGTCTGCCTGACGGTCACGCACGTCGACGGTCTGGTCCTGGCCCGCTCGGCCTTCCACCACTCGATCAACTACCGCTCCGTGATGGTGCACGGCGTCGCCCACGACGTGACGGACCCCGAGGAGAAGCGACAGGCGCTGGACGCGTTGGTCGACCACGTCGTGCCCGGCCGCTCCGCGGACTCGCGCCCCGCCAACAAGAAGGAGCTGGCCGCCACCGCCGTGATCCGCCTGGACCTGGACGAGGTCTCCGCGAAGCTGCGCACCGGCGGCGTGAACGACGAACCGGAGGACCTCGCCCTTGCGCACTGGGCCGGCGTCGTCCCGGTGCGGCGCGCCTACGGCACACCGGACTCCGACCCCGGCCTGGCCCCCGGCACCGAACTGCCCGGCTACCTCGCGGCCCTGTGATGCTGATCCACCCCTGGGACACGCCCCGCGACGACGCCGAATGGCAACGGTGGCTGGCCGAGCACGACTTCGGCCAGCTCGCCGTCAACGGCCTGCCGGGCGAACCGCCCCACGTTCAGCCCCTGCACTTCGTCTACGACGCCGGGCGCGGCGAGGTCGTCACCCATCTCGCCCGCCCGAACCCGCTCTGGCCCGCACTGGAGGCCGGCCCGGACGTCCTGCTGAGCGTGGTCGACGACTACGTGTTCGTGCCCGGCCCCTGGCAGGCCGCCCCGGACGTCCCGCCCGAGCACGGCACCCCGACGAGCTTCTACGCGGCCGTACAGCTCCGCTGCCACGCCCATGTCGTGGACGACCCGGCGGAGAAGGCCGCGCTCCTCAACCGCCAGGTCGACCACTTCCAGCCACGGGGCGGCTCCGCACAGGCGGCGGTGGGCGAGGCCCCGTACGGCAGGATGCTGGCCGGCATCCGCGGTCTGCGCCTCGAAGTGACGGACGTGCGCGCCAAGTTCAAGTACGCGAACCACAGACCCGCCGAGGTCCGGGACCGGATCGCCGCGGGCCTGGCGGACCGCAGCGGTCCGGGCGACTCCAGGGCGCGCGACCATCTCCTGCGAAGGCAGGAGGCCTAGGCCTTCCACGCCGGCCCGGGCGGCGCCTCACACGGCCGTCACCGGTTCATCGGCCGTCCGCGCGCCCCGGGCCTCCCCCACCGCGAGGCCGGCCACCGAGGCCAGCATCAGCAGGGTCCCGGCCAGCGTCGCCGCCGTGAGGTGCTCGCCGAGCAGGACGACGGCGAGCACCGCCGCGCTCACGGGTTCGAGCAGCATGATCACCGAGACGGTGGCCGACCGTACGACTGCCGCGCCCGCGAAGTAGAGGCCGTAGGCCAGCGCGGTGGGGACGGCGGCGACGTAGAGCAGCAGGAGCAGGAGCCGGCCGGGCTCCTCGGTGTGCGGCAGCAGTCCCTCCGCCAGGGCGAACGGCAGCAGGCACAGGCTCGTGACGGCGAAGGCCCCGGCGGTCGTCCGGGTGGCGTCGCCCTCGCCGTCGCGGCCCCACCGGCGGGTGAGCAGCGTCATCACGCAGTACCCGGCCGCGGACAGCAGCGCGAGCAGCACCCCCGCGGGGCGTACGGTCGCACCCCCGCTCCCGAGGACGAGCACCCCGAGCCCGGCGAGGGCGCCCAGCACGGCGACGGCACCGCCCCGCCCCAGGCGCTCGGACAGGGTCAGCCGGGCGCCCAGCGCGATGAGGACGGGACCCGCGCCCAGGGTGACGACGGTGGCCACGGCGAGGCCCGTGGCGGAGACGGCCGCGAAGTACGCGGTCTGGAAGACGGCGAGGCCGAGCCCGGTGACCCCGGTCCGCAGGGCCCGGCGGCCGAGCGGTTCACGCACGGGGGCCGCGGCGCTCGGGCGCAGCAGTCGGACGGCGAGCAGCAGCACGAGCCCGGCGGCGCAGCGCCAGAAGGAGAGGGCGACGGGCCCCATGTCGCCGGCCCGGTAGACCAGGGAGGCGGCCGCGCCCGCGGTACCCCAGGCGACACCGGCGACGATCAGATAGAGGAGGCCTCGCCCGGTGGGCAGGCCGGAGGCGGTGTTCGACACGTGTTCTCTCCGCAGTCGCGCACGGCGCGCCGCACGCGACAAGCGGCGGCGGGTGCGCGGAAGTTCGGGAAGGGCCCCGGATCAGTGGGGATCAGGGGTCCACGGACTTCGTCTGCGGGCAGCACCGTTCTGCGCGGCGGCGCATCGCCGGGCGCGGTTTCCGGAGGGCCCGCCTCAGGCGGCCGGAGGCGGAAGAACGCGTGCGGAAGGCATGATCGGCACTTTAGGCGCTGGTCCCTCGCCGGGACAATTCCCTTTCCGGGCCGCCGCTCGCCACCGGCTGTTCGGACCCCTTCGAGGGCGTCGAGGACTGCGCGATGAAGGCGCCCACCAGCACGATGGCCCCACCGGCGATCTGCGGCGCCGAGAGGTGCTCGCCGAGCAGGACCCAGGCCAGGACGGTGGCGATGACCGCCTCGAGGCAGGCGACGACCCCCGCGACCTGCGGGGAGAGCCGCCGCACGGAGACCACTCCGGTGACGTAGGCGACGACCGTGGCGACGAGGACGATCCACGCCAGCAGCACGACGGCGGCGACGGGCCTGCCGTCCATGTCGGCGGTGCCCTGGAGCACCGACCAGTCCATGGTCCAGGGCCGGGCGACGACGGTCAGCACGGCGGCGCCGACGAGCAACCCGTAGGCGATGACGCCGAGCGGGTCGGGCGCCTCGTCCCCCGCGTCGCTGCCCTGGTCGGACAGGACGAAGTAGCCGACCTGGCAGCAGGCCGCGCCGAGCGCGAGCAGCAGTCCGAGGGCGTCGAAGCCGAGGCCCGACCAGACCTCGACGACACAGGCCAGTCCGCCGACCGCGAGGACGACACCGACGGCCGCGGCCCGCGTCACCGGCCGCTTCTGCACGAACCGCACCCAGCCCAGCACGAGCGCGGGTGCCAGGTACTCGATGAGCAGCGCGACCCCGACGGGGATCCGGGAGAGCGCGGCGAAGTAGCAGGCCTGGACACCGGCGACGGCCAGCAGTCCGAACCCGGCGAGCAGCCCAGGACGCCGGCGCAGCAGCGCGCGATGGCGCACGGCGAGCGGCAGCATCACCAGGGCCGCCCCGGCCACCCTCAGCCACACCACGTGCAGCGGGTCCAGACCTGCTTCGATCAGCGGCTTGGCCGCGACGCCGGATCCGCCGAAGGCCACCGCGGACAGCAGCGCGAGGCCGAGCCCCGCACCCTTGCCGCGCCCGCTCACGCTGCTGTCAGAGGTACGCACCGGCACATGATGGCAGGCCATGACAGGAGCGTCATCCCCTATGGCACCTGTCTCACAGCCTGGACGGGGCGATCGGTCCGCGCCGCTCAGCAGGTGGCTTCGCCGCACTCCTCGGTGAGGCCGGACCAGCCGTCGAGCCGGGCGCTCACCTCGTGCGGGTCGATGCCGGCTCGTTCGAGCACCTCGACCGCGCGCGCCTGCGGATCGACGACGATCGCAGCGAGCAGGTCGATGCCGCGGGCCGAACCGCCGCGCCCGGCGGCGCGCTCGCAGGCGTATTCCATGCACGCGGCGGCGAGCGGGGAGAAGCCCGCCGTCTCCGTCACCACGGGTACGGCGCCGGAGTCCTCGACACCGCTCTGCCAGCGCAGGCCGTAGCCGATGCTGCGCTGGACGAGGTAGCCGAGCAGCCGCGCGATCTGCGGCCCTTCGCCGAAGACGGCACGCGCCTGGGGGTCGGATTCCAGCAGCGAGTGGAGCAGATGGGCGGTGTCGATCTGCCGGTCCCCGTCCCGGACGGCCCGGCGCCGGGCACCGCCGACCACCGACGCCAGCTCGTCACTGAGCCTGGCATCGTTGTCCACGCGCTGAATGCCGTGCTCATGGGCCGACTGCCGGGGGATACGGGGTTGCACATCCTCTACCCCATCAGTCCCGCGGACCCGGGTCATCCCCGGCGGGGAGCATTTTCGCGTCCCACGGGAAGTGGACTCCAGCGTGTGGAATCTCCTCCTTACGGAGGAGATCAGGCAGATTCAGGCGGAGACCACCACACGGCTGACGGTTCGTCAGTATTGAACATTGCGGCCGCCACGGCTACGTTCCGCGACACCCAGCCCGACACGAAGAGGTGGTCGCATGGCCGAAGTCAGCGCGGAGGCACGCATCGGGGCGCCGGCCGAGAAGGTGTGGGCGAGGCTCACGGACTGGTCCGCGTACGGCGAGTGGAACGCGACCCACACGAGTTTCCCGGCGGGCGGCCCGGAGCCCCTTGAGGTGGGCGCGACGTTCCAGGAGAACATGCGGCTGATGAACTTCCCGGCCGAAGTGGCGTGGACCGTCGAGGAGCTGGAACCGGCCCGCGTGCTCGCCATCCGCGGCAAGGGCCCGATGGCGGTGACCGTCGCGACGCGCTACACCCTCACACCCGACGGTGACGCCACGACGGTCCGCATCGACGGCGAGTTCACGGGCGCGACGGTGTCGCTGATGGCGGGGAAACTCAAGGACTCGGCCACGGCGGCCCTGCACGAGTCGCTGCGCAAGCTGGACGGGCTGGTGACCTGACATCCCGGCACGCCGAAGCGCCCCCGGACCACACCGGGGGCGCTTCGTCTGCGCGCTTCGCGCTTCAGTCCTCGTCGGCGAGGATCAAATACAGCTTCTTGCGGGCCTCGTTGATGACGCCGACCGCCTTCTCCCGCTGCTCCTTGCTGCCGGTCTTCCAGACCTGGCCGAAGGCCTCCATCAGACCGAAGCCGGCCTGGCGGATCTCGCCGAGAGCTTCCCAGTCGACCCCGCGGGAAGCCTCTTCCCAGGGCGCCTCGGGACCTTCCTGGGCGGCCTCGCGGCCCGCCTCGGTGAGCGAGAACAGCTTCTTGCCGCCCTCGGACGCGCTGGCGATCAGCCCCTCGTCCTCCAGCAGTTGGAGGGTGGGGTACACCGAGCCGGGGCTGGGCTTCCAGGCCCCGCCGCTGCGCTCGGCGATCTCCTGGATCATCTCGTAGCCGTGCATCGGCCGGTCCTTCAGCAGGGCCAGGATCGAGGCGCGTACGTCACCGCGCCGCGCCCTCCCCCGTGGCCCCCCGCGCCCTCGTCCACCCCAGGGGCCCGGGCCGAAGCCCGGTCCGCCGGGTCCGCCCCAGCCGGGGCCGGGGCCACCCGGCCCGCCCGGCCCGAAGGGACCGAAGGCCGCACGCAGCCCTTCGAAGCCACCCCGACCGTGATGCGGGCCGCCGTGCCCATGTCCACGCTCGAATCCGTGGGTACGCATCGCAACCACTCTCCATTCCATCGTTGATCTGTCGCGATGCTTCAACGATATATCGGCACCACTCGCCTGACAAGGCTCTGCCCGTCACGCCCGGCCGACGGAACCGGGCCAGCACTCGCGAATTGGCCTTGGCCTGCGGCTTCGTGGGAGCCCTAGCGTCGGGGCATGAGGATCCGAATCGTCGACGCCTTCACCGATCGCCCCTTCTCCGGCAACCCGGCCGGGGTCCTGCTCCTGCCCGGCGCGGACGCCTTCCCGGACGACACCTGGCTGCAGAACGTCGCCCTGGAGGTCAACCACGCCGAGACGGCCTTCGCCCACCCGCTCCCCGAGGGCGCCGAGGCGGACTGGGCGCTGCGCTGGTTCACACCGGCCACCGAGGTCGCGATGTGCGGCCACGCGACCCTCGCCACCGCCCACGTCCTGCACACCACCGGCGCACACACGGGCCCGGTGCGGTTCGCCACCCGCAGCGGCGTCCTCGTCGCCACGCCCGCCGCGGACGGCTCCGTCACGCTCGACTTCCCGACGGCCCCGCTCACCCGGGCCGACCCGCCCCAGGGCCTCGCCGAGGCCCTGGGCGCCGAGCCGCTCACGGTCCTCGACACCGGTCCGAACATCGGCGACCTGCTCGTCGAGGTAGCCGACGAGAAGACGGTGCACGGCCTCCGCCCCGACCTGAGGGCCCTCGCGGCTCACTCCGAGCGCGGCGTCATCGCCACCGCCCGCGCCGAGGACCCGGCCCGGGGGTACGACTTCGTCTCGCGCTGCTTCTTCCCGAACGTCGGCATCGCCGAGGACCCGGTGACGGGCAGCGCCCACACGGCGCTCGCCCCGTTCTGGTCCGAGCGCCTGGGCCGCCCCGGCCTCACCGGGCTCCAGGCCTCGGCCCGCTCCGGCCGCGTCCGCACGGAGTTGCGTGGCGACCGCACCCTGCTGACCGGCACGGCGGTCACCGTCATCGAGGGCGACCTGCTGGCCTGAGACGAACGACGGGGCGTACGACACCGTCGTACGCCCCTGCCCGTGTCACGTCACGCCGTCGGCAGCCAGCCCACCTTGCCCGCCAGCAGCGCGTAGCCGACGAACGCCCCGATGTCGAGGAGCGCGTGGGCCACCACGAGCGGGCCGACCCGCCCCCAGCGGCGGTAGAGACAGACGAAGACGACGCCCATGACCATGTTCCCGACGAAGCCGCCGATGCCCTGGTAGAGGTGGTACGAGCCGCGCAGAACGGAGCTGCCGACCAGCGCCGCCGTCGGGGTCCACCCCAGTTGGCCCATGCGGCGCAGCAGGTAGCCGACGACGATCACTTCCTCCAGCACGGCGTTCTGGATCGCCGAGAGGATCAGCACGGGGTACTTCCACCACACCCCCGGAAGCGCCTCGGGCACCACGGTGAGGTTGAAGCCGAGACCGCGGGCCGCGAGGTAGAAGGCGATGCCGGTGCTGCCGATGACCGCCGCGATCGCCGCCCCGCGTCCGAGGTCGGGCCAGGGGCGGGTGCGGTCGAAGCCGATCGTGCGCAGGCTCGCGCCCTCCCGCAGCAGGAAGTGCGCGACGAGCGCGACGGGCACGAGCGCCGTGGTGATCCCGAAGAGCTGCCAGGCGAGGTCGAGCCAGGGCCGCCCGGGCGCCGCCGAGGCGTTCATCGTGGCCGCCTGGTCCCTGAGGCCGCCCGGCTTGGTGACCGACCCGATGAAGCTGATCAGCGCGGACACTCCGCTCGCGCCCAGCGACAGAGCGAGGACCAGCAGCGTCTCGTTGCGGAGCATCCGCCGTGAGAGCCCCTGCTGGGGAATGGAATCGCCCACCGGGCTCGCCTCCGCCTGCACACCTGCCTCCACTTCACCGACCTGTCGGATCAGTATGGCGGCAGCGGGATCCCGTCCCGGCGGCGGAGTCAGCCCAGCGACAGCGGCTCGGGCAGTCCCACCGGCCAGGTGTGCACCGGGTCGCCCTTGTGCATCAGCTCGCGGTAGCGCCGGGTGGTGGCGGCCAGCGCGTCGTCCCGGGAGAGGCCGACGTCCAGTGCCGTGTGGAACGTGGCGGCCTGCCAGCTCGCTCCGTTCACCCGGCGCCGGCACCGCTCCTCGATCACGCCCAGGTACAGATCGCGGTCGGCCGGCTCGACTCCCCAGGCGTCCAGCCCGGCCTCGGCGAGCGGCAGCAGCTCGTCGCGGATCAGGTTCACCGCGTCGACCTCGGCCATGCCGCTGTACCGGCCGCGCCGGGGCCAGGTGAAGCGGGCGTCGATGCCGTCCTTGCACGCGGCGTCGAAGTTGGCGGCGGCCGCCTCGAACGGCAGCCGGGTCCACACCGGCCGGGACTCCTCGGCCAGGGCCCGGACGACCCCGTAGAAGAAGGCCGCGTTCGCGATGACGTCGATGACGGTGGGTCCGGCCGGCAGGACGCGGTTCTCCACACGCAGGTGCGGGACGCCGTCGGCGATGCCGTAGACCGGGCGGTTCCAGCGGTAGATCGTGCCGTTGTGCAGGACGAGTTCGGCGAGCGACGGTGTGCCGCCCTGGTCGAGGACCTTCAGCGGATCCTCGTCGTCGCAGATCGGCAGCAGGGCCGGGTAGTAGCGCAGGTTCTCCTCGAAGAGGTCGTACGCCGAGGTGACCCAGCGCTCCCCGAACCAGGTGCGCGGCCGGACACCCTGGGCCTGGAGCTCGGGCGGGCGGGTGTCGGTGGACTGCTGGAACAGCGGGGGCCGCGACTCGCGCCACAGCTCGCGGCCGAAGAGGAAGGGCGAGTTGGCGCCGACGGCGATCTGCGCGGCGGTGACCGCCTGGGCCGCGTTCCACACGTCGGCGAAGCGGGCCGGGGTGACCTGGAGGTGCAGTTGCACCGAGGTGCAGGCGGCCTCCGGCGCGATGGACTTCGAGGTGCAGCTCAGGTGCTCCACGCCGTCGATGTCGAGGGTGAACTCCTCGCCGCGGGCGGCCACGATCTGGTCGTTGAGGAGGGTGTACCGGTCGACGTCGGAGAGGTTCGACGACACCAGGTCGTCACGGTCGAGAGTCGGCAGAATACCGATCATCACAATTCCCGCGTCGACCTCGCCGGCTTTTCGGTCGGCATATGCCAGTGACGTACGGAGTTCCTCCGCGAGACGGTCGAAAACCCGGCCCCCCAGACGGTGTGGGGGAATGTTCACTTCCAGGTTGAACATGGCGAGTTCTGTTTGGAAGTCGCGGCTCGCGATGCGCTCGAGGACTTGCCCGTTCAACATTTTCGGCATGCCGTCGGCACCCGCGAGATTCAATTCGATCTCCAGCCCCATGAGATTCTTCGGGCGATCGAACCGCTGCTCCGCCAGGAGTCGCTCCAAGCCCGTCAGACACTGACGCAGCTTGTCGCGGTAGCGCTGGCGATCGGACAGGTCGAACCGGCCTGCCGCGACCTTCTCCCCCATCGAAGCGTCCCTTCTCGGATGACGCGGGCCATGATCCCGCTGCCGGGGTCCCGGTCAGGTGAGGATGCCCAGTGAAAGCGATCGATAACGTCCCGGGCGGACCCGTCGGCCGCTACGCTGGCCATGTGTGACCGGTGGCACATTCACTCGGCATGTCGCACAGGACGGGTAACGGGCCCCTGGAACTCGTGAAAAACGCCGACGAGAATGGGCCGACCGGTTCGCGGACATGCACCGAGGTCATCGCAGTGCACCCCCGCCTGGAATCGGGATAATTCTCGCGTAACGCCGACCGAATGTACCCTTGTTCTACTCACCGGAAACGGCTAGACGAAACACAGTCTGAACCCGTGTCGTATAAACTCCGCGAACAAGGCAGAAGGTTGGCGCCCACGGTCGATGGGTCCTGCCGTCGAGGCGACGCGGACCCCACCCCCCCTCTCGTTCACATGACCCCGGCCCCTGCCTCTCTGACCCTCGTGAGCTGACAGCGCCGTCCGCCCCCGCCCTCGCGCCACCGTGCCTTTGAATGAGAGGCGACCCACCATGCCGCTGCATGTCCCGCCGGCTCCCGCGCCCGCACTCCGTTCTGTCCTCACCGCGCTCTCCTCGCCCACCGCGGTCCGCGAAGCCCGAACTCCCTCGCTGCTCGGCACCCAGGGACCCGCCACACCCGAGCTCCCCCTGCCCGTGCACGTCCTCGACCACGTCACGGCCGAGGGCGTGTCCGCGACCCGGCTGGCCGGGTGGCGCTTCCTGATCCGCTGCGGCGACCACGCCGTGGCCGCGGCGGAGACCATGCTGACTCCCGACGGCTGGGCCTTCTCCCACTTCTTCGAGGGCCCGTACATCACCTCCACCGAGCGCGCCCTGCGCCAGGCCGAGACGATGCCGCAGCCCTACCAGCCCCGACTGCTGTCGGTGCCCAGCCTGTACATGCTGACGCTCTGGCTGCACGAGGACTGCACCGCGGACGGTGCCACCGGCCACCCCGCCGCCACCGACCTGCTCGTCCCGCTGGCGCCGGCGCCTCCCGGCATCGCGGCCCACCGCCCGCACCGCGTCGCCGAACTCCTTCCGGTGCTTTCCCACCGGGCGGCTCCCACCAGACTCCTCGGCTCGCCCGCCTGAAACACCCCGCAGTTCCCCGCACCCCGTCGCCGAATTTCCGGCGGCGGGGTCGTTCATTTACCGCACGTTCGACCACGAACCGCTCGCACGATCGCTTTATCGCTCACACGATCGCTCGTACGAGCGTTCATCGGCTCGTACGAGCCGGAAAGGGGGCCGACTCTAGCGGACTAGCCCTATCCGACCAGTGCGAACCACCCGAAGGGACAGTGCAGTTGGGATGAACCGTCCGCGCGGGTGACGCGTCCTGAACCTGTAAGAAGCGGTGCCGCGAAATCCCTGCGGATTGACGCCCGTGGGGCAACACTGGGTTCCGACGACTAATCACAACGGGGGGCGGCCATGAACGACACTTCTAGCCGCGAAGCAGACACGACATCCGACTCAGTCGACGCAATCCCATCGTCCATCTCGACCCAGCGAAAGATCCCACCCATGTGCCAGCACCAGACCCAGTGCCCCTCAGCCGACTCCGCCGACCGGGAATCCGCCCGTCTCGTGGCGCACCACCCGGAACAGGGATGGAGCCTGCTGTGCAACGGCGTGGTGCTCTTCGAGGACACCGGCGAGCTGCTGCCGGACGGCCGGGCCATCGCCCCGCACCGCCCGCCGGCCGGCCAGGCGATGACGGCCGCCTGAGGCCGTTCGGCGGGGTGACGCCCCGCCGGCAGACATGAGGGGCCGGCCGCAGGACACTCTGCGCACCGGCCCCGACGCATGTCCGCGGGCCGTCACTTTCCGTCACCCGCAGCCACGCCCCGTTTCCGTCACGCACGGCTTCCCACGGATGCCCGTTTTCCGGAAGACTCCTGGAAGTTTCGCGATCACCCGTCGACGGAGGTGGGGCAAGTGGGAGCACGTGGGGCCGACGCCGAGGGCAAGGTCACCATCACGGAGATCGCCCGGCAGGCCGGTGTGTCCGTGCCGACCGTGTCCCGGGTCGTCAACGGCCGGTCCGACGTGTCGCCGCAGACCCGGGCCCGGGTCGAGGATCTGCTGCGCCGGCACGGCTACCGCAAGCGCCCCGCGGCCCCGGGCACCCGTGCCGCCCTGCTCGACCTGGTCTTCAACGACCTCGACAGCCCCTGGGCCGTGGAGATCATCCGCGGCGTCGAGGAGGTCGCTCACGCATCCGGGGTCGGCACGGTGGTCTCGGCCATCCACGGGCGTTCCGGCGACGCCCGCGAGTGGATGCGCAACCTGAGAGCCCGCGCCTCCGACGGCGTCATCCTCGTGACGTCCGCCCTGGATCCGACCCTGCACGAGGAGCTGCGGATCCTCGGCGTTCCTCTGGTGGTCGTCGACCCGGCGGGCGCCCCCGCCCTGGACGCCCCCACGATCGGCGCCGCGAACTGGTCGGGCGGCATGGCGGCCACCGAGCACCTGCTGTCCCTCGGTCACCGCCGGATCGGCCTGATCGCCGGACCGCCCCGGCTGCTGTGCTCCCGGGCCCGCCTGGACGGCTACCGCGCGGCCCTGGAGGGCGCCGGCATCACGATGGACGCCTCCCTGGTCGTCCCCGGCGACTTCCGCCCCGAGTCGGGGTTCACCGCCTGCACCACCCTGCTCGACCTTCCCGAGCCGCCGACCGCGCTGTTCGCGGCCAGCGACCAGATGGCACTCGGCGCGATCGAGGCACTGCGCCGGCGTGGGCTGCGGGTGCCGCAGGACATGAGCGTGGTCGGCTTCGACGACCTTCCGGAGGTCCGCTGGTCGGCCCCGCCCCTGACGACGATCCGCCAGCCCCTGGCCGACATGGGCAAACTCGCCGTGCGCACGGTGCTCCGCATGACCCGCGACGAGCAGCCGGACTCGCCACGGGTGGAGCTGGGCACCGACCTGGTGGTCCGGGCGAGCACCGCGCCCCCGGCCTGACCTCCGCCGCGAGGTAGGGCGCCCCGCCACCCCCTGTCCGGCGGGGCGCCCGCCCCCGCTACCTCCCCCCGAGCGCCTCACGCAGCGCGAAGTAGGCCGGCTTGCGCCGCAGTTCCTCGTCCCACGGCAGCGCCGCGCCCTCGCCCGGGAAGAACGCCGGGATCCACGAGTACTTGTCGGTGTAGTCCCACAACGTGATGCCGACGCACCGCCGTACGGCCAGGCACGCCTCGGTCACGTCGGCGTACCACTCGGCCTGCTGTGCCAGCTTCTCCTCGGTCGCGGGCAGTTGCATCCGGATGTCGACCTCGGTGAGCGCGGTGTCGAGACCGAGCCGGGAGAAGCGGCGGAGGTTGTCCTCCAGGGTGGCCGGATAGCCGTACTGCAGGGCCAGATGGGCCTGGAGGCCGATGCCGTGCAGCGGGACGCCCGCGGCCTTCAGCTCCTTGGCCAGGCGGTGGTAGGCGTCGCTCTTCGGGCCGATCCCCTCGATGTTGTAGTCGTTGAGGTAGAGCTTGACGCGCGGATCGGCCTGGTGTGCCCAGCGCAGGGCGTCGGCGATGTAGCCGGGCCCGAGCGTCTTGTAGAAGACCGACTCCCGGTAGGTGCCGTCCTCGTTGAACGCCTCGTTGACGACGTCCCAGGCGAACACCTTGCCCCGGTAGTGCCGTACCTCCGTCTGGATGTGTTTCTTCAGTACGGCCCTCAGCTCGGGGGCCGTCCATTGCCTGCTGGTGAGCCACTCGGGGAGCTGGCTGTGCCAGACCAGGGTGTGGCCGCGCACCTTCTGGCGGTTGGCCCGGGCGAGGTTCACGATCTCGTCGCCCTGGGAGAAGTCGAACACGCCCTGCCGGGGCTCCGTCGCGTACCACTTCATGCCGTTGCCGGGCGTGATCTGGTCGAATTCGCTGCCGAGCAGGGCCTTGTACGGTCCGTCCACGAGCTCGGGGTTGTCGGTGGCGCTGCCGAAGTAGCGGCCGTGCCGCTGGGCGAGGTCGGCGAGGGTGGGCTGCTGGTGCCCCGCCTGGGCGGGTGTGCCGGCGCCGATGCCGGCGGCGACCAGGAGCGCGGCGACGGCGCCGGCGAGTCTGAGACGGGTGGTGCGCATGGTGCGACTCCTCACGACGGGTGGGTGGGTAGAGCCGTACGTTCGTGGCGCGGGTCAGCCCTTGGTGGCGCCTGCGGTGAGGCCACCGACGAGCTGGCGCTCGGCGACCGCGTAGAAGGCGAGGGCGGGGACCATGGCCAGCACCAGGTAGGCGAAGACCTTGGCGTAGTCGGCGGAGTACTGCCCCTGGAACTGCTGGACGCCGATCGGCAGCGTCCACCACTGGGAGTCGGTGAACACCAGCAGCGGCAGGAAGAAGTTGTTCCAGCTGGTGACGACGGCCAGCACGGAGACGGTGCCGAGCGCGGGCCGGGCCATGGGCAGCAGCACCCGCCAGAAGAAGCCGAAGGAGCTGCACCCGTCGAGCGTGGCCGCCTCCTCCAGCTCGCCCGGGATCTGCCGGAAGAAGCCCCGCAGGATGATGATCGTCATCGGCAGTCCGAAGGCGGCCTGCGGAAGGATCACGCCGAGGGGGTTGTCCAGCAGGTCCAGGGAGCGCAGCAGCAGGAACAGCGGCAGGGCGGCCACCGCGAACGGGAACATCAGCCCCATGGTGAACAGCGTGAACAGCGCTTCACGGCCCCGGAAGGCGAACCGTGCGAAGGAGAAGGCCGACAGGGCGGAGACCGCGACGATCAGGACGGTCGTGCCGATCGCGATCAGCGTGCTGTTGCCGATCTGTCGCCAGAAGTCCCCCGAGCCGAGGATCTGGGTGTAGTTGGAGGCCACCCACGACTCGGGCAGACCGACCGGGTTGCGGGAGAGTTCGTCGGTGGACTTGAAGCCGGAGAGCGTGGCGTAGAGCAGGGGGACGGCCATGACCGCGCCGACGACGGTCAGGACGAGGTGCAGGCTCCAGGCCCTCCCCCGCGCCCGGGTCTTCTGACTGGCTGTCATTTTCCGTCACCCCGCATGGTCGTGGTGGCCCCCTCCAGGTCGCGCCGGAGGACGAACCGCTGGTAGGCGAGGGCGAAGACGAGACTGATGCCGAACATGACGACGCTGATCGCGCTGGCGTAGCCGACCTGGTAGCGCTTGAAGCCGTACTGGAACATGGTCACGGCCATGGTCTCGGAGTGGTGGTCGGGGCCGCCCGCGGTGGTCACCCACACCAGGTCGAAGAGCTGGATCGATCCGATGACCGCCAGGAACACGCTGATGCGCAGGGTGGGCGCGAGCAGCGGCAGCGTGACGTTGCGGAACCGCTGCCAGGCACTCGCCCCGTCGATGAGCGCCGCCTCGGTCAGTTCCCTCGGGACGGCCTGGAGGCCGGCCAGGTACAGCATCATGTGGAAGCCGAAGTACTTCCAGGTCATGACCAGGAACACGGTCGCCATGACCGTGGACGGATCCGCGAACCACTCCCCGCCCAGCCCCTCAAGCCCGATCTTGCCGAGGACCTGGTCGGCGAAGCCGTCGTCCGGGGCGAAGATCATGCCGAAGAGGATTCCGGTGATGGCCTCGGACAGGACGTACGGGGCGAAGAACAGCATCCGGTACACCGCCCGGCCGCGCATCCGCTGGTTGAGCAGGACGGCCATGGCGAGGGCGAACGGCAGTTGGAGGGCGAGCGACAGCACCACGAGCACGAGGCAGCGCCACAGGTCACCGAGGAAGACCTCGTCCTGCAGGAGCCGGGTGAAGTTCTCGCCGCCGATGTAGTCGGAGGGCATGCCGAAGCCGCCCCAGCGGAAGAACGCGGCGTACAGGGCGAACAGCATCGGCAGCAGCACGAGCCCCAGGAACAGCACCAACGCCGGGAGTTGGAAGCCGGCCGCGGTGAGCCAGTGCAGCGTGCGGCGCCGGGCCCGACCCCGGGGACGGTCCGCGGCCGGTGTCGGGGAACCGGCGCCGGGGCCGGTCCGTTTGTCCGGCAGGAACGTGGAGGTCATCGCCGGCTACTGCTCTTCCTTCGCGGTCTTCGTGATCGACTGGGCGACCTGCCCGGGCGACTTGGAGCCGGCGATGAGCGCGGCCACGCTGTCGTTGACCTCCTGGCCGACGGCGGGCGCGTACGCCTGGTCGAGGTAGAGCTGGAAGCCGGTGGCCGCCTTCAGCTGCGCCTGTACGGCCTTGATGTTGGGGTCGGCGATGGCGCTCTCGGCCGCCGGGACCACGGGCAGCACACCGGTCTTCTTGACCAGTTCCAGGTCGGTGGCCTCGGACGCGAAGAACGTGAGGAAGTCGACGGCCTCCTGCGGTGCGCCCCGGCGCAGTGCGTGCCCACCGCCTCCGCCGAACACCTCCGTGATGGCACCCTTGCCGCCCTCGACCGCGGGGAACGGGAAGTAGCCGAGGTCCTTGCCGAGGCCCTTGCCCGCGTCGGCCTGGACCGTGGGCGCCCACTGGCCCATGAGCTCCATCGCCGCCTTTCCGTTGCCGACGGTGGCGGCCTGGCCGGTGGGGGTGGAGTAGGCGGCGCCGAGGAAGCCCTTCTGGAACGGGCGCAGGCCGACGAGTTCCTTCAGGTGCTCGCCCGCCTCGACGAAGGGGGCGGTGGTGAAGTCCTTGTCGTCGTAGGCCTTCTGGAGCGCCTCGGCGCCGGCGGTGCGCATCGCGAGGTAGGCCCAGTAGTACATGCCGGGCCACTTCTCCTTGCCGGCCAGGGCCAGCGGCGTGACCTCGGCGGTCCTCAGCTTGCGTATGGCGTCGAGGAAGTCGCTCCAGGTGGTCGGGGGCCCGGCGATGCCGGCCTTCTCGAAGAGCGCCTTGTTGTACCAGAAGCCGATCATGCCGATGTCGAACGGGATGCCGTAGACCTGGTCATCGAGCAGGTACGGCTCTCGGGCGACCGGCAGCAGGGCGTCGCCCCACGGCTTGGTCCGGTCCGTGAGGTTCTCGACGAGCCCGGCGTCGACCTGCTGCTTCAGCACGCCGCCGCCCCAGGTGTGGAAGATGTCGGGCAGCTTCCCGGAGGCGGTCAACGCCGTCATCTTCGACTTGTAGGCGTCGTTCTCCATCTGGACGATCTTTATCTTGACCTTGGGGTTCTGCGCCTCGTACTTCCGGGCGAGAGCGGCCCAGACGCCCTTGGCCGGCTGGGTGGTGGAGATGTTCCACCATTCGATCGTGGTCGTCCCCGACGACCCTCCGTCCGAGTCCCCGCCGCATGCGGTCAGTGCCGTCATCCCCAGACCGGCCGCGGCGGAGGCCGCCAGGAAGCCGCGGCGGGACAGTGCCGGGTCGCCCATCATGCCCTCCTCGAAAGTTTCGAATTAGATCCAGAAAGCTTCGTTGCTGCCGCACCCTAAAGACAGCGGCCAAAGGGTGGCAACCCCTTGTGCGCGGTCAATCTCTCAGCGGAGTAGGGGCCGGGGCGCGGTGACGAAACATTCGGATCAGCAGGCGAACGTTACGAAGGCCGCTCGGTCGTGATCACACAGGGTGTCCGCGTTCAAGTCGCCGCTCGGCAGCGCTCATCTCGTGGTCGGAGGCGTCCCACGGGGTCTCATCTCGCGTTTTCACCTCTGCGGCCGCCCAGCCCGCCAGTCTTAACGGAAGCTTGACGTGCCCACCCCCCTCTTTCATGGGCCACCGCATCACGCTCCGCTTACGCTGATCGGGCCGTCCAGTGATGGCCGGAAAACCACGCTGAGCCGCACATCGGGAGCACGTCGATGGCCACCACCGAGCACCCAGTACCGAGCCGTCCGGAGCCCATCTCACCCGGCCGTCTGCGCGCCTGGATGCTGGAAGGCCTGTCCGACATGGGCAAGGACGGTGGCCACACCGGGCCCCACGCCCAGCCGGAGCCCCCGCACCGGGGACAGCGCTGGTGGCGGGTGATGTGCCTGACCGGCGTCGACTACTTCTCGACCCTCGGCTATCAGCCAGGCATCGCCGCCCTGGCCGCCGGGCTGCTGTCACCGATCGCGACCATCGTCCTGGTCGTCGTCACCCTGGCCGGCGCCCTGCCCGTCTACCGCCGCGTGGCCGAGGAGAGCCCCCACGGCGAGGGCTCGATCGCGATGCTGGAACGGCTGCTCTCCTTCTGGCAGGGCAAGCTGTTCGTGCTGACTCTGCTGGGGTTCGCCGCCACCGACTTCCTCATCACCATCACGCTGTCGGCCGCCGACGCCTCCACCCACCTCGTGGAGAACCCCCATCTGACCGGTGCCCTGCACGACAAGCAGATGCTGATCACCCTGGTCCTGGTGGCCCTGCTCGGGGCCGTGTTCCTCAAGGGCTTCCTGGAGGCGATCGGCGTCGCGGTCGCCCTCGTCGGCGCCTACCTCGCGCTGAACGCGGTCGTGGTGGCCGTCGGCCTCTACCACGTCATCACCGCCGGCCATGTGATCACCGACTGGTCGAGCGCCCTCACCACCCAGCACAGCAACGTCCTCGCCATGATCGGCGTCGCCCTGCTCGTCTTCCCGAAACTGGCGCTCGGGCTCTCCGGGTTCGAGACGGGCGTCGCCGTGATGCCGCACGTCCAGGGCGACCCGGACGACACGGAGGCACGGCCGACCGGCCGCATCCGCGACACGAAGAAGCTGCTCACCACGGCCGCGCTGATCATGAGCGTCTTCCTGATCACGACCAGCTTCATCACCACCCTGCTCATCCCGGAGAAGGAGTTCGAGGCGGGTGGCCAGGCCAACGGCCGCGCGCTCGCGTACCTGGCGCACGACTATCTGGGCAACACCTTCGGCACGGTCTACGACGTCTCGACGATCGCCATCCTCTGGTTCGCCGGTGCGTCCGCGATGGCCGGCCTGCTCAACCTGATGCCGCGCTACCTGCCCCGCTACGGCATGGCCCCGCACTGGGCCCGCGCCGTGCGGCCCATGGTCATCGTCTTCACCCTGATCGCCTTCCTGGTGACCTGGATCTTCGACGCCGACGTCAACGCGCAGGGCGGTGCCTACGCCACCGGCGTGCTGGTCCTCATCAGCTCCGCCGCGATCGCGGTGACCATCGCCGCCCGCAAGGCCCGGCAGCGGAACTGGACCATCGCCTTCGCGGTGATCTCCGCGGTGTTCCTCTACACGACCGTGCTCAACGTCATCGAGCGCCCGGACGGCGTGAAGATCGGCGCCTGCTTCATCGCCGGCATCATCCTGGTCTCCCTGCTGTCACGGCTGGCCCGGGCCTTCGAGCTGCGCGTGACCAGCGTGACGCTGGACGACATGGCGGAGCGCTTCGTCCGCGACATGGCCAGCCGCCGGATACGGTTCATCGCCAACGAGCCCGACCGGCGCGACATCGCCGAGTACCGCGACAAGATCGAGCAGATCCGGCACGACAACGACGTGTCCGGCCAGGAGGACTTCGTCTTCGCCGAGGTGACGGTGACCGACCCCTCCGAGTTCGAGGCGGGCCTGACCGTACGCGGTGAGGTGCTGCACGGCCGCTACCGCGTCCTGACCCTGGAATCGTCCTCGATCCCCAACGCCCTGGCCGCGCTGCTGCTGCACGTCCGCGACGCGACGGGCCGCACCCCGCACATCTACTTCGAGTGGACCGAGGGCGGGCCCTTCGCCAACTTCCTGCGCTTCTTCCTGTTCGGGCAGGGCGAGGTCGCCCCGGTGACCCGCGAGGTCCTGCGTGAGGCGGAGCCTGACCGCAAGCGGCGGCCGAGGGTGCACGTGGGCTGACTCAGTCCGTCGCGCCCTTCCTGCCGAAGCCCCTTCGCGGCGGGCGCGCCACGACCTGCCCGTAGTGGATCTCGCCCGTGATCCGTATCCGCAGCAGAACGGGGGCGTCGGCCGGCCGACGGGCCTTGATCTCGGAGTAGTTCAGCCCGAGGCCGCCCGTGTCGACCACGACACCCGGCCGGGTCAGCAGCTTCAGGGCGCCCGCCCGCAGATCCAGGTCGATGTCCAGGATGTCGTGGGTGATCACCGCGTCGGTGAAGTCCAGAGTCACCTCACCCCACGCCGAACGGATCTCCAGCCGCCGCGGCACCACCCAGCCGTCACCCCGGCGGGTCGAGGCCCCCTCCTGCCGGATCCGGACGACGCCCTCGGCCTCGCCGGACGCCTGACCGGCCAGCGCGGGCAGATCCGCCGTCAGCACGGCGAGCTCGCCCACCGTGCGTGCGGACAGCGCCGTCTCGAGCCGCTCCTCGAGCTCCTCCAGGGTGAGCCGTCCGTCACCCGCGGCGACGCGCAGCACGTCCACGACCCGGTCCCGGTCCGCGTGCGACGCCCTCACCTCGGGTGATCCACCGGCCCGCGCGATCTCGGCCGCCATCACTCCACCCCCGATCCCCCGGGCACGCCGCCCGGCCCACCCACTCGACCACTAACGCTATATCGCGTTATACCCAACGGCCAACCCCGCAGCCGCAGTTCCCTCCCGACGCCCCTATCGTGACCGGCATGCAGTCCTACACGATCGGCCAGGCAGCACGGCTGCTCGGCGTCAGCCCGGACACCGCCCGCCGCTGGGCGGACGCGGGCCGCATCACGACCCACCGCGACGAGGCCGGGCGACGGCTCGTCGACGGGCGTGACCTGGCCGCCTTCTCGGTCGAACTCGCCCGGTCCGGCACCGCCGAGGAGGACACCGCCTACACCTCGGCCCGCAACGCCTTTCCCGGCATCGTCACCGCGATCAAACTCGGCGACGTCGCCGCCCAGGTCGAGATCCAGGCCGGCCCGCACCGCCTCGTCTCCCTGCTCACCCGCGAGGCGGTGGAGGAACTGGGCCTGGAGGTAGGCGTGGAGGCGACGGCCCGCGTGAAGTCGACAAACGTTCATATCGACCGCGTCTGAGGCCTGGACAGGAGAGCAGGGGGCACGCAAAACGCGCATACCAGGCCCAAAACCCCCTGTCGGACTACCGTGCAGCCATGAGCCTGAGCATTCGCAACCAGCTCCCCGGCACCGTGACCGCCGTCACCACGGGCGAGGCCATGGCGGCGGTCACGGTCCGCCTCACCGGCGGCCAGGACCTCACCGCGGCGATCACCCGCGAAGCCGCGGAAGACCTCCGTCTCGCCCCGGGCACGGCCGTGCGCGCCCTGATGAAGTCGACGGAGGTCTCCTTGGCGACCGCGCCCATCGAGGGCCTGTCGATCCGCAACCAGCTCCCTGGTACGGTCACCGACCTCGCCGCCGGCGCGGCGATGGCATCCGTCCGCGTCACGGTGGAGGGCGGCGAACTGACCGCCGCGATCACCCGGGACGCCGCGGAGGACCTGGCCCTCTGGCCCGGGACCCCCGTCGTCGCGCTGATCAAGGCGACCGAGGTGTCACTCGCCACCGCGTGACTCGCCCGTACATGGCGAGAGGGGCCCCGCACCGCGGAGCCCCTCCCTGTGACCGGCCGGCCGGTCGTCAGTCCTCGTACGCGTCCAGCGGCGGGCAGGAGCAGACGAGGTTCCGGTCGCCGTAGGCCTGGTCGATGCGGCGCACCGGCGGCCAGTACTTGTCGGCTGTCGACATCCCGGCCGGGAAGACGGCCTCCTCACGGCTGTAGGCGTGCTCCCACTCCCCGGCGAGCGCGCCGGCGGTGTGCGGGGCGCCGCGCAGCGGGTTGTCCTCCGCGGGCCACTCGCCGGAGCCGACCTTCTCGATCTCCGCGCGGATGGCGATCATCGCCTCGCAGAACCGGTCCAGCTCGGCCAGGTCCTCCGACTCGGTCGGCTCGATCATCAGCGTCCCGGCCACCGGGAACGACATGGTCGGCGCGTGGAAGCCGTAGTCGATCAGCCGCTTGGCGACGTCGTCGACGCTCACGCCGGTCGTCTTGGTCAGCGGGCGCAGGTCGATGATGCACTCGTGCGCGACGAGACCGCCGGGGCCGGTGTAGAGCACCGGGTAGTGCGGCTCCAGCCGCTTGGCGATGTAGTTGGCGCTGAGCACGGCCACCTGCGTGGCCCGCTTCAGCCCCTCGCCGCCCATGAGCCGGACGTACGCCCACGAGATGGGCAGGATGCCGGCGGAGCCCCACGGGGCCGCCGAGATGGGCCCGACGCCCGTCTTCGGGCCGGCCTCGGGCTGCAGCGGGTGGTTCGGCAGGTAGGGCGCGAGGTGCTCGCGCACCGCGACCGGGCCGACCCCGGGGCCGCCGCCGCCGTGCGGGATGCAGAAGGTCTTGTGCAGGTTCAGGTGCGAGACGTCGCCGCCGAAGTGCCCCGGCTTGGCGAGCCCGACGAGCGCGTTGAGGTTGGCCCCGTCGACGTAGACCTGCCCGCCCGCCTCGTGCACCTGCGCGCAGATGTCGGCGACGTGCTCCTCGAACACACCGTGCGTGGACGGGTACGTGATCATGAGCACGGCCAGCTGGTCGCGGTACTGCTCGATCTTGGCCCGCAGGTCCTCGACGTCGATCTCGCCGTCCTCGGCGGTCTTCACGACGACGACCTTCATGCCGGCCATCACGGCGCTGGCGGCGTTGGTGCCGTGCGCGGACGACGGGATCAGACAGACGGTGCGCTGCTCGTCCCCGTTGGCCCGGTGGTACCCGCGGACGGCGAGCAGACCGGCCAGCTCGCCCTGCGACCCGGCGTTCGGCTGGAGGGAGACCTTGTCGTAGCCGGTGACCTCGGCGAGCCGGTCCTCCAGCTCGTGGATGAGGGTGAGGTAGCCCCCGGCCTGCTCGGCGGGCGCGAAGGGGTGCAGCTGCCCGAACTCGGGCCAGGTGATCGGCTCCATCTCGGTGGTCGCGTTGAGCTTCATGGTGCAGGAGCCCAGCGGGATCATGCCGCGGTCGAGCGCGTAGTCGCGGTCGGCCAGCTTGCGCAGGTAGCGCAGCATGGCGGTCTCGGAGCGGTGCTGGTGGAAGACCGGGTGCGCCAGGTAGTCGTCGGTCCGCAGCAGCGCGGCCGGAAGCCCGTCCTCGGTGGCCGCGTCCAGCGCCTCGACGACGCCGTCGACACCGAAGGCGGCCCAGACGGCACGCAGCTGGGCGCGCGTGGTGGTCTCGTCGCAGGCGATCGAGACGTGGTCGGCGTCGACGTGCCGCAGGTTGACCCCGTTGTCCCGGGCGGCGGCCACGACCTCGGCGGCCCGGCCCTGGACCCGCGCGGTCAGGGTGTCGAAGTACGCCCCGTGCACGATCTCGACGCCGCCGCCCGCGAGGCCGGCGGCCAGGACCGTGGCGTACCGGTGGGTGCGCCGCGCGATGCCCTTCAGGCCCTCCGGGCCGTGGTAGACGGCGTACATGCCGGCCATGACGGCCAGCAGCACCTGCGCGGTGCAGATGTTGCTGGTCGCCTTCTCACGGCGGATGTGCTGCTCACGCGTCTGCAGCGCCAGCCGGTAGGCCTTGTTGCCGTCGGCGTCCACGGACACGCCGACGAGCCGCCCGGGCAGGCTGCGCGCCATCTTGTCCTGGACCGCCATGTAACCGGCGTGCGGTCCGCCGAAGCCCATGGGGACGCCGAAGCGCTGCGTCGTGCCGACGGCGATGTCCGCCCCGAGCTCGCCGGGCGACTTCAGCAGCGTCAGCGCCAGCAGATCGGCGGCGACGGTCACGAGCGCGCCGAGCTCGTGCGCCCGGTCGATGACCGGCTTGAGGTCCCGCACGACACCGGAGGCGCCCGGGTACTGGAGCAGCACGCCGTTGATCTCGCGCTCGGCGATCTCGGCGGGGATGCCCTCGCTGAGGTCGGCGACGACGATCTCGACGCCGGTCGGCTCGGCGCGGGTCCGGATCACGGCGATGGTCTGCGGCAGCGTGTCCGCGTCGACCAGGAACAGGCCCTTCTTGTTCTTGCCCAGGCGCCGCGACAGCGCCATGGCCTCGGCGGCCGCGGTGCCCTCGTCGAGCAGGGAGGCGCCCGAGGTCGGCAGTCCGGTCAGTTCGGCGACCATGGTCTGGAAGTTGAGCAGCGCCTCGAGCCGGCCCTGCGAGATCTCCGGCTGGTACGGCGTGTAGGCCGTGTACCAGGACGGGTTCTCCATGACGTTGCGCATGATGACCGGCGGCGTGAACGTGCCGTGGTAGCCGAGGCCGATCATGGAACCGAGGACCTGGTTGCGGTCGGCGAGGGAGCGCAGCTCGGCGATCACCTCGGCCTCGCTGCGGGCCCCCGGGAGGTCCAGTGCCTCGGCGCTCTTGATCACGGCGGGGACCGCGGCGGCCGTGAGCTCGTCGAGCGAGCCGTAGCCGACCTGGGCGAGCATCTTGGCGCAGGCCTCGTGGTCGGGGCCGATGTGGCGCTGCTCGAAGGGGACTGCCTCTTCGAGCTCGGAGAGCGGAATGCGGTGGGCGGTCATTACGGAGGCCTCCTGGTCGACACGACCTGCGAGGGGCACCACGGCACGGGTACCCGGACGGCCTCCCCCTCTGTCATCTCAACCTGAGAGCTTCACCGGATCGCCCGAAGACGTCCGGCTTTCACCGTCGGTGAGAGCGGAAGCCGTCGACACCCGCCCTGCTTTCCAGAGTGACCTCGTCCGTGCGGTACGTGAGCCTGAGAGATTCCGGGGAGGATTTGCTCCTTCGGCGCCTCCGATGGTGTCCGGAGGACTCTCCCGCACGGGGTCAACAGCCGCTGCCAGCGTACCAGCGAGGTCAACGCACGAACCTTCGAGTGGCCGCATCCCTACTTGTACCGTTTTGTAGTGTTTACGGATGAGGTGCGACCATGTGGAGGGCCCGTGCGAACCGACATCGATCCGCGCAACCTGATCGGCCGCAAGGCGTTCGACCGCAACGGGACCAGGATCGGCACGATCGACGAGGTCTACCTCGACGACGCCACCGGCGAACCGGAGTGGGCGGCCATACGGACCGGCCTGTTCAGCAGGGACGCCTTCGTCCCCCTGGAGCCCAGCGAACTGATCGAGGGCGCCCTCCACGTCCCCTTCGAACGCGCCCTGATCAAGGACGCCCCTGACTTCGGCGTGGGCCGCCACCTCTCCCCCGAGCAGGAACTGCAGCTCTACCACCACTACGGTCTCGACGTCGCCGCCCCGCCCCCGCTGCCGGACCACGACTTCGGCAAGCTCGCGGGCACCGATGAGACGGCCTGAGACACCGCCCCGGGCACGCCGCCTCCCCCATCCGGCCCCCGTAACACCAACGGCAACGGATCCGCCGCCTCCAGGTCCGGATCGTCGACCCGGAACGTCCGCACCCGGCCGGGCTCCGAGTGGGGCGTCTCGAACCGTACGGTGACCCGCCCGAGGCCGCTGCCCTGCACCCACCCGTGCCCGAACTCGGCGTGCCGCACGTCGTGCCCGGCGGGCCACCGCCGCTCGGCGAGCGACGGCTGCTCCTCGGCCGCCGCCACGGCGTGCTCCTCGACCGGGCCCTCCGCGACCGCCCGCTCCCCCGCCGCCTGGGCGAACAGGTCCTCCTGCGTGTAGTCGGCGAGTCCGCTGACCCCCACACCGAGGAGCCGCACCCCACCGGTCGTATCGACCGAGTCCAGCAGTCTGGCCGCCGCCTCGCGGATCACCGCGGGATCGTCCGTGGGCCCGCGCAGCGTCTCGGACCGGGTGAGCGTCGAGAAGTCGTAGCGCCGCACCTTCAGCACGATCGTCCGCCCCGACAGCCCGGCCCCGCGCAACCTGCGCACACACCGCTCGGCGAGCCGCTGCACCTCCAGGCCGACCCGTGTCCGGTCATGGATGTCCACGTCGTAGGTGTCCTCGACCGACACCGATTTCGTCTCGCGCTCCGCCACCACCGGCCGGTCGTCGCGCGCCAGGGCCATGGCGTACAGACCGTGCCCGTGCGCCTTCCCCAGCAGCCGGACCAGTTCGTCCTCGCCCGCCTCGACGATCTCCTCGACCGTGGTGATCCCGGCCCGCCTCAGATGGTCCCCCGTCGCCGGCCCCACCCCGGGCAACGTCCGCACCGACATCGGCCCGAGCATCGCCCGCTCGGTGCCCGGCTCGATCACCACCAGCCCGTCGGGCTTGGCCTCCTCCGAGGCGATCTTCGCCAGCATCTTGGAGGCGGCGAGTCCCACCGACCCCGTGAGCCCCGTGACGGTCCGTATGTCCGCGCGCAGCTTGATCCCGGCCAACCGCGCCGACGGCTCGTCCCAGGCCACTCCCCCGGCTTCCAGGTCCACGAACGCCTCGTCCAGGCTCAGCGGCTCCACCAGAGGCGACAGCGCACGCAGCAGCTCCATCACCCGCTCGCTGATCGACTTGTAGAGCGTGAAGCGCGGCACGAGATACGCGGCGTTGGGAGCGAGCCGCCGGGCCTGCCCCATGGGCATCGCCGAATGCACCCCGAAGACCCGCGCCTCGTACGACGCGGTCGCCACCACCCCACGCGGCCCGAGCCCGCCCACGACCACGGCCTTCCCACGCAGGCTCGGCTTGGACGCCTGCTCCACCGAAGCGAAGAAGGCATCCATGTCGAGATGCAGGATCGTGGGCGCGGTTCTCACAACTCCGATGCTGCCCTACGCCACTGACAACGCCCCGCGCGGCAACCCCGGACACCCCACCGGAAACCGTTGCGGCACCCCTGGCACCCCTGGCACCCCTGGCACCTCACCGGAAACCGCTTACGGCCGGGCGCGGAAACGTCCCGCCTCCTGCGACCGCGTACATCCCGCGCCGCCCGAGGGATCAGACGGCCCGGTTCCGGCGGCGCGCCAGCTCGTCCGCCGGGTTGGGCCCCACCAGGGTCTCGCCGGTGTCGATGCGCTCACCGTGCAGCTGGGACAGGGCGCTCTCGACGTCCCGCCACACCACGCCCACGGCGATCCCGAACACACCCTGGCCGCCCTGGAGCAGGGCATGGACCTCATCGGGCGAGGTGCACTCGTAGACCGTCGCGCCGTCGCTCATCAGCGTCATGCGCTCCAGATCACTGAAACCGCGTTCCCTGAGGTGCTGGACGGCCGTGCGGATGTTCTGCAGCGACACCCCGGTGTCGAGGAACCGCTTGACGATCTTCAGGACGACCACGTCCCGGAAGCTGTACAGCCGCTGCGTCCCGGACCCGTAGGCGGGCCGCACGCTCGGCTCGACGAGCCCCGTGCGGGCCCAGTAGTCCAACTGCCGGTAGGTGATACCGGCGGCCGCACAGGCCGTGGGGCCGCGATAGCCGATCTGCTCGGACGCCATGGACGTCGTCCCTCCGCTGCTCGCCACCGCTGTCGGCCGCTGCGGAGCGTGATCGGCCGCACCACCCGGCTGGGGGCATCCCCCGCCCGGGAGGGGCCGTGAGCCGGGGGGAGGGTACGGACCGCTCGCCCTGAGACTGCGCTCGGGGCCGCCCCCAGCCGTACCGTCGCCGCTGCTTCTCACGCCGACCTCCGTCCTTGACCTGCCTTCTCGACGGTAGGCAGTCACCAGGGGTGCGTCAACGATCGCCACACTCGCCACGCCGAGTGATAATCACCCTGAGAGTGGTTTCCCGTGCCCCACCGCGGGGAAAGGCTAGCCGAATGTGTGCGGCACGAACCGTATGACGCTCTCACGCGCCACCGGCACATGCGGGCATTTCACCCTTTGCGCAAACGTCGGGCGGCCCGGTCACGGACCACACCGTCCGCCGGGCCGCCCACACGACTGTTCCGACCGCTGCCGCTCCTCGAGCAGCTCACTGACTGCTGGTGCCGAAGTCCTCCGGAGAGATCTGGTCGAGGAACTCGCGGAACTTCTCCACCTCGTCCTCCTGCTCGTCCGGGATCGCGATACCGGCGTCGTCGAGCACCGTGTCACTGCCGTAGATCGGCGTCCCGGTGCGCAGCGCGAGCGCTATGGCGTCGGACGGGCGGGCACTCACCTCGACGCCGCTGGCGAAGACCAGCTCCGCGTAGAAGACGCCCTCACGCAGGTCCGTGATGCGCACTTCCGTGAGCTCCTGGCCGACGGCTTCCAGCACGTCCTTGAACAGGTCGTGTGTCAGCGGCCGCGCGGGAGCCATCCCCTGCTGGGCGAAGGCGATCGCCGTCGCCTCCCCCGGTCCGATCCAGATGGGGAGGTAACGGTCGCCTCCCACTTCACGCAGCAGCACGATCGGTTGGTTGGAGGGCATTTCGACCCGGACACCTACGACATCGAGCTCGTTCACACAGCAACCCTAGGCCGTGCTCGGGACGTTTGGGTAGTCGGGCCGGGATAGGGCGCCTGATCCGGCCCTGGTAGCCGGCCGCCTCAGGGCAGTCGCACCCCGAGCGCCGTCTGCACCAACGCGGCGTGCAGCTTCACCGTGAGCCCCGCCAGCTCCCTGGTGCGGGCCTCGGCATGGGCCCTGGTCTGCGGGTTGCGGTGCCGCCTGAGCGGGGCCACCACCTGGTCCACGAGACCGGCCTCCCGCTCCGCGGCGGCCTTCATGGCCCGCAGGTGCCTCGGCTCGATCCCGAACCGCCCGAGTTCGACGACGAGCAGGGCGACGGTGACCGCCTCGGCGTCGTACGCCCCGTCCTCCAGTGGAGTGAGGAGGCCGTAGGACTCCCAGTCCTTGAGCTCTTGCTCGTCGACGCCGACGGCGGCGAGCAGCTCATCCCGCCCGATCCTGGCCGCTGTGGGCCCCTCGGGCGGCTCGCAGGCGGACGCACCGTCCCGCTGACGCCCCACGACCGGCAGCTGCACGGCCTCACCGCGCTCCATGGCCTCCAGGTGCTCCCGGATCACCTTCAGAGGCAGATAGTGGTCCCGCTGCATCCTCAGGACGTGACCGAGGCGTTCGACGTCATCGGCGCTGAACTTGCGATACCCCGACGGGGTCCGCCGCGGCTCGATGAGCCCTTCCGACTCCAGGAAGCGGATCTTGGAGATGGTCACTTCGGGAAACTCGTCGCGCAGCGCGTTCAGCACCGCGCCGATGCTCAGCAGCCCACTGTCCGTGGCGGCGGTGCCGTGTCCGGCGCCGCCGCTCGGTGTTTGAAGCATGGACCTTCCCTGACGGATGGACCTTCGCCGAGGCCTGTCCGGACCGAGCCCGGTCAGTAGCCCCGCTGGCTGGCGTAGAAGACCAGCCGGTACTTGCCGATCTGCACCTCGTCGCCGTTGTTCAGGGCGACCTGGTCGATCCGCTCCCGGTTCACATACGTGCCGTTCAGGCTGCCCACGTCGGCCACCGTGAACGAACCGTCCTGGCCACGGCGGAACTCCACGTGCCGCCGGGACACCGTCACGTCGTCCAGGAAGATGTCGCTCTGCGGGTGCCGGCCGGCCGTGGTCAGGTCGCCGTCCAGCAGGAAACGACTGCCCGAGTTCGGCCCGCGGCGCACCACCAGGAGCGCGGAGCCCAGCGGCAGCGCGTCGACGGCGGCCTGAGCCTCGGGCGACAGGGTCGGCATCGGCGTCTGGCCGGTGGTCTCGCTGTCGTAGGCCTCGAGACCGGAGATGGAGATCGTGGAGGTCGTCTCGGACGGACGCTCCGGCGTAGCCCCCGCCCTCAGCGGCGCGCCGCAGTTGGAGCAGAAACGGCTGTTCTCCGCGTTGCGGTTACCGCACCTCGTACACACCAGGGCCGACATCGGATCCTCCTGCCGCGGCTGCCCACCCGGGGCGTTGGACGCATACGGGTCGGAAAACCCTCCACCCGCACTTGAGGTTGACGGTTGCCCGAAACCTATGCCGCCGGCCTGCGCAGGGTCAACCGACGGCGCGCCCTGACCACCGGAAACATCGCCGCCCGGGCCGCCGACCTGGTCCCGGAACAGCGGCCGCTGGCCCTCCGCGTCAGGCTGGGCGCGATGGCGAGCGGTCGCATTGTCGCTGCCTTCTCGCGCGCTCTTGCCGAACAACTTCGCAAACAACTTCACGGGCGATTCCCCTTGACCGAAACAGACCCGCCCGTGGGGCAGGACGAACCCTGACTGAACACTCTGGCCGACCCGGACATCCTGACAACGTCCGTCTGCACCAGACAGTTTCCACCACGCACCGCCCATTCGGTGCGCCGACCCCCCGCAACCTCATGCCCTCGCCGAACGCCGCCCATGCACCCCCGGTTCACCGCGAGGACGACCGAGCGTAGTCAGGCCGCTTCGCTGCTCGCAAGGCGTCCACGACGATGTCGGTGGACCGCTCGATCGTGACGGTGGCCTGTTCCTTCTCGAGAGTCTGCACCACACCTCCGGGGATGTTGAGCGCCGGCTCGAGGTCCTGCGACTTGCCGATGACCTTGAAACGATAGGGCGCGTTGATCTTGTTCCCGTCGACGCCCACACCCTTGCCCGAGTCCGTGAGATACGTGCTCGCGACGACCCGTACGCCGTTGACCTGGATCGCCTCCGCACCCGCCGCGCGCAGCTCCTGGATCGCGTCGAGCAGCATGTCCGCCTCGACCGTCCCCTTCGTGTCCTGGATCGTCATGGTGATGCCGGGCCCCCGCGCGGCCACCGTGCCCGCGAGGATGCCGAGTTGCCTCTCCTTCTCGATCGTCTGCTTCCGGGCCTCCTCGGCCTGGTCAGAGCTGTTCTCCAGCTCGTCGCGCTGCTTCTCGAGACCCTGCTTCTCGTCCTCAAGACGTTGAGTACGGTCATCCAGTTCATCGAGGATGCGAACAAGATCTTCCTGACGTGCGCCACGCAGGGCACTGTCGCTGTCGCTGTTCGAGGCCACCTGCACGGCCAGCCCGAATCCGAGACCGAAGAGCAGCACCGCGACGATGAGTTGTGCCCGGGTGACACGCGGCGGCCACACCCCCTGCACCAGCCGCTGCCGCCCGGTCAGCCGCGGCTCGGGGTCCGGCTTCGGTTCCGGCGCCTGCTGTGGTTCCGCTGCCTGCCGGCGCTCCGGCTCCCCGGGAGTCTCCTCGGCGGCGGGCGCAGCCGCGGGCACCTCCTGGGGCAGCTCCTTGCGCAGCCCGTTCCCGGACCCTGCGCTGTCGTCGCGCGCGTCGTCCCGCTCCTCGGCGGGCTTGTCCGGCTTCTCGTCGTGATCGCTCATCGGCCTCACGCCCGGAACACGTGCCGGCGGATCGCCGCGGCGTTGGAGAAGATCCGGATGCCGAGGACGACCACCACACCGGTGGACAGCTGGGCGCCCACGCCCAGCTTGTCGCCCAGGAACACGATCAGCGCGGCCACCACCACGTTCGACAGGAACGACACCACGAAGACCTTGTCGTCGAAGATGCCGTCGAGCATGGCGCGCAGTCCGCCGAAGACGGCGTCGAGCGCCGCCACGACGGCGATCGGCAGATAAGGCTCGACCACCGCCGGAACCTCAGGCCGGACCAACAGGCCGGCCACGACTCCCACGACGAGGCCCAGTACGGCGATCACGATGTGCCTTTCTCGCTCTTCTCAATGCTCGGCTGTGCTGTACGTACGGTCACACTCGGTGCGGCAGGCAGCCGGAGGTCGTCCTCCACGGAGATGCCTGTCCTGATGCCGTAGCTCTCCTGCAGCGCGTTCAGATACAACCCGTCCGCGCTGTCCTGGAACCGCTTGCTCAGCCGCGGACCGTCCCCCACCGCCAGCACCGTGTACGGCGGTACCAGCGGCTTGTTGTCGACCAGTATGGCGTCCCCCGCGGCCCTGATCGCGGACAGCGCCGTCAGGCGCTGCCCGTTGATCGAGACGGCCTCGGCGCCCGACTCCCACAGCCCGTTGACCACACGTTGCATGTCCCGGTCACGCACCCGGCCGGTGTCGGAGAAACCGGAGGTCTCACGCGGGTTGCCGTCGCCACCCGAGGCGGCTTCCTTGGCGTCGTTCACCACGAGCTTCACACCGGGGCCGTGCACCGCGACCGCGCCGGACAGGAGGCCCGCAAGATCGGAGTCCGCGCTGCCACCGCTGTGCTTCAGTGCCTCGCGCTGCCGTGCGCTCACGTCCCCGCGCAGCTCGTCGACGGAGTCCTCCAGCTTGTCCGCCGCCTCGGTCTCCCGGTCGATGCGGTCGACCAGCTCTTCCCGCTCCTTGGCCACGACCGGGGCGGCAACCCGCGCCTGCGCCGCTCCGACGGTCACGACCAGGGCCGCGAGCACCAGTCCGGCGGCGAGCCCCAGCTTCGCCCTGAGGGTCTTCGGCATGCCGCTGTCGCCCGCGGCCTTCTTGCGCTCGGCGGCCTCGGCGTATCCGTCGTCGAGGCTGTGGTCCATGACGTTGGTGAGCAACGACATGGACGCATCCGGGCGCCGGGGCCGCGTGGGTGTGCTCCGAATGGGGGGTTGCTGCGGCATGCCGCACATCGTCGCACGTCGCGAGCACTACCTCCGAACGGCCCCACCGGCGTGCCGGACAGGCCCCGTTGGGGACACATGTCCGGCACGCACGCGTGCAGCCCGTTCTACCGGCCGGCGCTGTCCACGACCGCCGACCATTCGTCCAGCAGGGCCTGCGCGGAGGCGTCGTCCGGCCCTTCGGCCCACAGGTGGGTGACGGCCTCGGCCGGGTCGGGCAGCACCATCACCCAACGGCCGTCGGTCTCCACCACCCGCACACCGTCCGTGGTGTCCACGAAGCGATCTCCGGCCGCTTCGACGACCCGCCGCATCACGAGCCCCTTGACGGCCCACGGGGTCGCCAGATCGCGCTTCAGGACGTGCGCCCGCGGAATGCGCGCGTCGATCTGGCTGAGCGTGAGCTGCGTCCGTCCCACGAGTCCGATGAGACGTACGAAGGCCGCGGTGGCGTCGTACACGCTGCTGAACTCGGGGACGATGAAGCCGCCCTTGCCGTCACCGCCGAAGATCGTCCCTTCCTCGCCGCCGACGCGCGTGAGGTCGTCGGGAGAAGTGGTCGTCCACTCGACCTGCGTCCCGTGGTACGCCGCCACCTGCTCGGCGATCCGGGTCGTGGTCACCGGAAGCGCGACCCGTCCGCTGCGCCGCTCGGCGGCGACGAGGTCCAGCATCACGAGCAGTGCCCGGTCGTCCTCGATGATCCGGCCCTTCTCGTCGACGAGCGACAGCCGCTCACCGACGGGGTCGAACCGCACACCGAACGCGGCTCCCGAGGACGCCACGATCTCGCCGAGCCGCACCATCCCCGACCGCCGCATGTCGGCCGTCTCGGTCGGCCTGGACTCGTCGAGACCGGGGTTGATCGTCAACGAGTCGACCCCGAGCTTGCCGAGCAGGCTCGGCAGCACCAGTCCCGCGCTTCCGTTGGACGCGTCCACGACGACCTTCAGCCCGGAGTCCGCGATCCCGGTGGTGTCGACGTTCCGCAGCAGCGACCCGGTGTACGAGTCGAAGACACTGGCCGGGAAGTGCAGGTCACCGATCTCACCGGGGAAGGCTCGGCGGTACTCCTGCCGCGCGAACACCCGGTCCAGCTTCCGCTGGCTCCCCTGCGAGAGGTCGGCACCCTGCCCGTCGAAGAACATGATGTCGACGGAGTCCGGCACGCCGGGCGTGGTACGGATCATGATGCCGCCCGCACTGCCACGCGCGGTCTGCTGCCGGGCCACGGGCAGCGGCACGTTCTCCAGGTCCCGCACGTCGATCGCGCTGGCCTGCAGCGCGGAGATCACCGCCCGCTTCAACGCACGAGCACCACGCGAGTGGTCCCGGGCCGTGGTGACGGTCGAGCCCTTTTTCAGCGTCGTGGCGTACGCGCCCGCGAGACGCACCGCGAGTTCCGGCGTGATCTCCACGTTGAGGATGCCGGAGACACCACGGGCACCGAAGAGATGCGCTTGGCCCCTGGATTCCCAGATTACCGAGGTGTTGACGAAGGCACCGGCCTCGATGGTCTTGAACGGGTAGACCCGAACATTGCCCTGGACGATCGATTCTTCACCGATCAGGCACTCATCACCGATGACCGCCCCGTCCTCGATCCGCGCCGCACGCATGATGTCGGTGTTCTTACCGACCACGCAGCCGCGCAGATTGCTGTGGGGCCCGACGTAGACGTTGTCGTGGACGACGGCCTTGTGCAGAAACGCGCCGCTCTTGACGACCACGTTGGAGCCTACGACGGTGTGCTCACGGATTTCGGAGCCGGCCTCGACCTTGGCGTAGTCACCGATATAGACGGGTCCACGGAGAACGGCGTCCGGATGGACCTCCGCTCCTTCGGCGACCCACACGCCCGGGGAGATCTCGAAACCGTCGATGTCGACGTCGACCTTGCCCTCCAGGACGTCGGCCTGCGCCTTCACATAGCTCTCGTGCGTGCCGACGTCCTCCCAGTACCCCTCGGCGATGTAGCCGTAGACGGGCTTGCCTTCCTTCATGAGCTGCGGGAAGACGTCACCGGACCAGTCGACGGGCACATCGGGCTCGACGTAGTCGAAGACCTCGGGCTCCATCACGTAGATTCCGGTGTTCACGGTGTCGGAGAAGACCTGGCCCCAGGTGGGCTTCTCGAGGAAGCGCTCCACCTTGCCTTCTTCGTCGACGATGGTGATCCCGAATTCCAGCGGATTGGGCACACGCGTCAGGCAGACCGTGACCAGCGCGCCCTTCTCCTTGTGGAAATTGATGAGCTCGGTGAGGTCGAAATCCGTCAGCGCATCGCCGGAGATGACGAGGAAGGCATCGTCCTTCAGCGCTTCCTCGGCGTTCTTGACGCTTCCAGCGGTACCGAGTGGCTTCTCCTCGTTGGCATAGGTGAGCTCCATACCGAGCTCTTCGCCGTCACCGAAGTAGTTCTTGACGAGCGACGCCAGGAACTGGACAGTCACGACTGTTTCGTTGAGCCCATGCCTTTTGAGCAGCCGAAGAACATGCTCCATGATCGGCCGGTTGGCCACCGGCAGGAGCGGCTTGGGCATGCTTGAGGTCATGGGACGAAGGCGTGTGCCTTCGCCTCCGGCCATCACGACGGCCTTCATGTCGGAAGCGTCCTCCTCAAAGAGACGGTCTAGCCGACTTCCCCCGCCAGGATTGTCCCTCACTTATCCAGCACGGGCCATCGCTCCGCTTCGGCAGCGGGACCATCCGAGAGTTCAATCGGCCATGGCGTCCGCACGGACCAGGCGGCGGACTTGTACCACGTAGAGGACTCCTGCCCACCAGTACAGCGTTGTACCCCATCCGGCGAACGCCCATCCGAAAATGGCAGCCAGTGACGAGATCCAGCCGGTTCCGTCACTGAGCAGGAGCAGGGGGAAGGCGTACATCAGGTTGAAGGTGGCTGCCTTACCCAGGAAGTTCACCTGGGGCGGTGGATAGCCGTGCCGGCGGAGGATGCCCACCATCACCAGCAGAACCAGCTCCCGCGCCAGAAGTACAGCGGTCAACCAGAGGGGCAGAATCTCCCGCCAGGTGAGGCCGACCAGGGTCGAGAGAATGTAGAGCCGGTCAGCCGCGGGGTCGAGGAGCCGGCCGAGGCTGCTGATCTGATTCCAGCGCCGCGCGAGCTTGCCGTCCAGATAGTCGCTGACGCCGCTCAGGGCCAGTACCAGAAGGGCCCACCCGTCACTCTTGGGCCCACCGAACTCAGGACGCAGGATCAGCCACAGGAAGACGGGCACGCCGATGAGGCGGGCCATGCTGAGGATGTTCGGGATGGTGAGCACACGGTCCGTCTGGACGCGAGTCTCCTGAACCTCCACCCGGGGGCCTCCTGTGGGAAACGAGCCAACGATGCTCCCTGACCCTACCTCAACGCAAAAAAGCTCTGGCTCTTGGGCTGGGCGCCCAAGAGCCAGAGCTATAAAAGGAGTTCGGCGGCGTCCTACTCTCCCACAGGGTCCCCCCTGCAGTACCATCGGCGCTGTAAGGCTTAGCTTCCGGGTTCGGAATGTAACCGGGCGTTTCCCCTACGCTATAACCACCGAAACACTATGAAACTGTCGAACAATGCCGCACCACACCATCAACGATGGCATGGGGCCGTTCGTGGTTTCAGAACCAACACAGTGGACGCGAGCAACTGAGGACAAGCCCTCGGCCTATTAGTACCGGTCAACTCCACACGTTACCGTGCTTCCATATCCGGCCTATCAACCCAGTCGTCTACTGGGAGCCTTACCCTCTCAAGGAGGTGGGAATACTCATCTCGAAGCAGGCTTCCCGCTTAGATGCTTTCAGCGGTTATCCCTCCCGAACGTAGCCAACCAGCCATGCCCTTGGCAGAACAACTGGCACACCAGAGGTTCGTCCGTCCCGGTCCTCTCGTACTAGGGACAGCCCTTCTCAATATTCCTACGCGCACAGCGGATAGGGACCGAACTGTCTCACGACGTTCTAAACCCAGCTCGCGTACCGCTTTAATGGGCGAACAGCCCAACCCTTGGGACCGACTCCAGCCCCAGGATGCGACGAGCCGACATCGAGGTGCCAAACCATCCCGTCGATATGGACTCTTGGGGAAGATCAGCCTGTTATCCCCGGGGTACCTTTTATCCGTTGAGCGACGGCGCTTCCACAAGCCACCGCCGGATCACTAGTCCCGACTTTCGTCCCTGCTCGACCCGTCGGTCTCACAGTCAAGCTCCCTTGTGCACTTACACTCAACACCTGATTGCCAACCAGGCTGAGGGAACCTTTGGGCGCCTCCGTTACTCTTTAGGAGGCAACCGCCCCAGTTAAACTACCCATCAGACACTGTCCCTGATCCGGATCACGGACCCAGGTTAGACATCCAGCACGACCAGACTGGTATTTCAACGACGACTCCCCCTGAACTGGCGTCCAGAGTTCACAGTCTCCCAGCTATCCTACACAAGCCGAACCGAACACCAATATCAAACTGTAGTAAAGGTCCCGGGGTCTTTCCGTCCTGCTGCGCGAAACGAGCATCTTTACTCGTAGTGCAATTTCACCGGGCCTATGGTTGAGACAGTCGAGAAGTCGTTACGCCATTCGTGCAGGTCGGAACTTACCCGACAAGGAATTTCGCTACCTTAGGATGGTTATAGTTACCACCGCCGTTTACTGGCGCTTAAGTTCTCAGCTTCGCCCCACCGAAATGGAGCTAACCGGTCCCCTTAACGTTCCAGCACCGGGCAGGCGTCAGTCCGTATACATCGCCTTACGGCTTCGCACGGACCTGTGTTTTTAGTAAACAGTCGCTTCTCGCTGGTCTCTGCGGCCACCCCCAGCTCGAACAGCAAGTGTTCTCACCAGGTGTGGCCCCCCTTCTCCCGAAGTTACGGGGGCATTTTGCCGAGTTCCTTAACCATAGTTCACCCGAACGCCTCGGTATTCTCTACCTGACCACCTGAGTCGGTTTAGGGTACGGGCCGCCATGAAACTCGCTAGAGGCTTTTCTCGACAGCATAGGATCATCCACTTCACCACAATCGGCTCGGCATCAGGTCTCAGCCTTATGTGATCCGGATTTGCCTGGATCACGGCCTACACCCTTACCCCGGGACAACCACCGCCCGGGATGGACTACCTTCCTGCGTCACCCCATCACTCACCTACTAACCGCTTGGTCCGGCGGCTCCACCACTTTCCTTTCCCCGAAGGGTCCGGAACGGCTTCACGGCCTTAGCATCACGATGCTCGATGTTTGACGCTTCACAGCGGGTACCGGAATATCAACCGGTTATCCATCGACTACGCCTGTCGGCCTCGCCTTAGGTCCCGACTTACCCTGGGCAGATCAGCTTGACCCAGGAACCCTTAGTCAATCGGCGCACACGTTTCTCACGTGTGTATCGCTACTCATGCCTGCATTCTCACTCGTGAACCGTCCACAACTCGCTTCCGCGGCTGCTTCACCCGGCACACGACGCTCCCCTACCCATCACGATCCCCGTTGGGGGTATATATCGCAATGACACGACTTCGGCGGTACGCTTGAGCCCCGCTACATTGTCGGCGCGGAATCACTAGACCAGTGAGCTATTACGCACTCTTTCAAGGGTGGCTGCTTCTAAGCCAACCTCCTGGTTGTCTCTGCGACTCCACATCCTTTCCCACTTAGCGTACGCTTAGGGGCCTTAGTCGATGCTCTGGGCTGTTTCCCTCTCGACCATGGAGCTTATCCCCCACAGTCTCACTGCC
>NZ_FXUW01000001.1:6345000-8410361 GCF_900182715.1 Streptomyces sp. Ag82_O1-12
CCAAGTAGCACGGGGCCCGAGAAATCCCGTGTGAATCTGGCGGGACCACCCGCTAAGCCTAAATATTCCCTGGTGACCGATAGCGGATAGTACCGTGAGGGAATGGTGAAAAGTACCCCGGGAGGGGAGTGAAATAGTACCTGAAACCGTGTGCCTACAAGCCGTGGGAGCGTCGGAATGAAGCTTGCTTCATTCTCGTGACTGCGTGCCTTTTGAAGAATGAGCCTGCGAGTTTGCGGTGTGTTGCGAGGTTAACCCGTGTGGGGAAGCCGTAGCGAAAGCGAGTCCGAATAGGGCGTTTCAGTAGCACGCTCAAGACCCGAAGCGGAGTGATCTAGCCATGGGCAGGTTGAAGCGGAGGTAAGACTTCGTGGAGGACCGAACCCACCAGGGTTGAAAACCTGGGGGATGACCTGTGGTTAGGGGTGAAAGGCCAATCAAACTCCGTGATAGCTGGTTCTCCCCGAAATGCATTTAGGTGCAGCGTCGTGTGTTTCTTGCCGGAGGTAGAGCACTGGATAGGCGATGGGCCCTACCGGGTTACTGACCTTAGCCAAACTCCGAATGCCGGTAAGTGAGAGCGCGGCAGTGAGACTGTGGGGGATAAGCTCCATGGTCGAGAGGGAAACAGCCCAGAGCATCGACTAAGGCCCCTAAGCGTACGCTAAGTGGGAAAGGATGTGGAGTCGCAGAGACAACCAGGAGGTTGGCTTAGAAGCAGCCACCCTTGAAAGAGTGCGTAATAGCTCACTGGTCTAGTGATTCCGCGCCGACAATGTAGCGGGGCTCAAGCGTACCGCCGAAGTCGTGTCATTGCGATATATACCCCCAACGGGGATCGTGATGGGTAGGGGAGCGTCGTGTGCCGGGTGAAGCAGCCGCGGAAGCGAGTTGTGGACGGTTCACGAGTGAGAATGCAGGCATGAGTAGCGATACACACGTGAGAAACGTGTGCGCCGATTGACTAAGGGTTCCTGGGTCAAGCTGATCTGCCCAGGGTAAGTCGGGACCTAAGGCGAGGCCGACAGGCGTAGTCGATGGATAACCGGTTGATATTCCGGTACCCGCTGTGAAGCGTCAAACATCGAGCATCGTGATGCTAAGGCCGTGAAGCCGTTCCGGACCCTTCGGGGAAAGGAAAGTGGTGGAGCCGCCGGACCAAGCGGTTAGTAGGTGAGTGATGGGGTGACGCAGGAAGGTAGTCCATCCCGGGCGGTGGTTGTCCCGGGGTAAGGGTGTAGGCCGTGATCCAGGCAAATCCGGATCACATAAGGCTGAGACCTGATGCCGAGCCGATTGTGGTGAAGTGGATGATCCTATGCTGTCGAGAAAAGCCTCTAGCGAGTTTCATGGCGGCCCGTACCCTAAACCGACTCAGGTGGTCAGGTAGAGAATACCGAGGCGTTCGGGTGAACTATGGTTAAGGAACTCGGCAAAATGCCCCCGTAACTTCGGGAGAAGGGGGGCCACACCTGGTGAGAACACTTGCTGTTCGAGCTGGGGGTGGCCGCAGAGACCAGCGAGAAGCGACTGTTTACTAAAAACACAGGTCCGTGCGAAGCCGTAAGGCGATGTATACGGACTGACGCCTGCCCGGTGCTGGAACGTTAAGGGGACCGGTTAGCTCCATTTCGGTGGGGCGAAGCTGAGAACTTAAGCGCCAGTAAACGGCGGTGGTAACTATAACCATCCTAAGGTAGCGAAATTCCTTGTCGGGTAAGTTCCGACCTGCACGAATGGCGTAACGACTTCTCGACTGTCTCAACCATAGGCCCGGTGAAATTGCACTACGAGTAAAGATGCTCGTTTCGCGCAGCAGGACGGAAAGACCCCGGGACCTTTACTACAGTTTGATATTGGTGTTCGGTTCGGCTTGTGTAGGATAGCTGGGAGACTGTGAACTCTGGACGCCAGTTCAGGGGGAGTCGTCGTTGAAATACCAGTCTGGTCGTGCTGGATGTCTAACCTGGGTCCGTGATCCGGATCAGGGACAGTGTCTGATGGGTAGTTTAACTGGGGCGGTTGCCTCCTAAAGAGTAACGGAGGCGCCCAAAGGTTCCCTCAGCCTGGTTGGCAATCAGGTGTTGAGTGTAAGTGCACAAGGGAGCTTGACTGTGAGACCGACGGGTCGAGCAGGGACGAAAGTCGGGACTAGTGATCCGGCGGTGGCTTGTGGAAGCGCCGTCGCTCAACGGATAAAAGGTACCCCGGGGATAACAGGCTGATCTTCCCCAAGAGTCCATATCGACGGGATGGTTTGGCACCTCGATGTCGGCTCGTCGCATCCTGGGGCTGGAGTCGGTCCCAAGGGTTGGGCTGTTCGCCCATTAAAGCGGTACGCGAGCTGGGTTTAGAACGTCGTGAGACAGTTCGGTCCCTATCCGCTGTGCGCGTAGGAATATTGAGAAGGGCTGTCCCTAGTACGAGAGGACCGGGACGGACGAACCTCTGGTGTGCCAGTTGTTCTGCCAAGGGCATGGCTGGTTGGCTACGTTCGGGAGGGATAACCGCTGAAAGCATCTAAGCGGGAAGCCTGCTTCGAGATGAGTATTCCCACCTCCTTGAGAGGGTAAGGCTCCCAGTAGACGACTGGGTTGATAGGCCGGATATGGAAGCACGGTAACGTGTGGAGTTGACCGGTACTAATAGGCCGAGGGCTTGTCCTCAGTTGCTCGCGTCCACTGTGTTGGTTCTGAAACCACGAACGGCCCCATGCCATCGTTGATGGTGTGGTGCGGCATTGTTCGACAGTTTCATAGTGTTTCGGTGGTTATAGCGTAGGGGAAACGCCCGGTTACATTCCGAACCCGGAAGCTAAGCCTTACAGCGCCGATGGTACTGCAGGGGGGACCCTGTGGGAGAGTAGGACGCCGCCGAACAATCATTGAAAGGGTTGGTCCCGAAACTTCGGTTTCGGGACCAACCCTTTTTTGTTGTGCGTCACTTGAAGTTCACGTTGCGCAACGAGCATCCAGAGCATGGGTACTGCTGCAATGCTCAGGGCCGCCGGTGTCGGACTCGGTGACGAGGTCGTCGTGCCGGCCTTCGGGAACGTCGAGGTCGCCGAGGCCGTGGCCATGGCCGGGGCTCTGCCGGTGTTCGCCGACATAGACCCCGCCACCTACTGCCTCGACCCCGCTGCCGTGGAAGCGGCGGTCAGCTCGCGGACCGCTGGTGTGGTGGTCGTACACCGCTTCGGCCGGCTCGCCGACATCGCGCGGCTGCACGCCGTGGGTCAGCGGCACGGACTGCTGGTGCTGGAACAGGGAGAGTCCGAGGCGCCGTACGACGAGATAGCCCAGCGCCGGGAGCGCGCGGCCTATCTCGACATGAAGCTGAGGGGTGTGCGGACGCCGGACGACGGTGACGGGCACACCTATCAGCAGTACGTCGTGCGGGTTCCGGGCAATGGGCGACCCGATCGGGATGCCTTCGCGCGGGCCGTGCGTGCGAAGGGAGTTGGGTGCCGGGTGCCGGTGAAGACGCCCGTGCACCGGCTGCCCGAATTCCGGCGGTGTGTTTCGCTTCCGGAGACCCAGCGGGCTTCGGACGAGACGCTCGCGCTGCCCGTGGACGCGTCTTTGACCAAGCGGGACATGCAGCGGATCGTGTCCGCCTGTAATGCCCTCGGAGGGCTTCTCCAGCCCGCCTTCTGACGTGGTTGGGAGCACGGGTCTGTTCGGGGTATGATCTATTCCGTTGCCGCGGGGGAGACCTCACAAAGCAACAGGCCCCTATAGCTCAGTCGGTAGAGCGTCTCCATGGTAAGGAGAAGGTCAGCGGTTCGATTCCGCTTGGGGGCTCACATCGAAAAGGCCCCACCCTCACGGGTGGGGCCTTTTCGCGTTCTCCTAGTCCTTGTGGAGACCCGGGACGCGCATCGCCAGGATCGCCATGTCGTCCGAAGGGGCGTCCGACGCGAAGCGTTCCACCGCACGCATGATGCGGGCCGCGACCGCCCCGGCCGTGAGGCCCGTGCAGGTCGTGAGGACGTCGGCGAGGCCGTCGTCGCCGAGCATCCGGGCGCCCTCCCGGCGTTCGGTGACGCCGTCCGTGACGCACAGCAGGACATCGCCCGGGTCGAGGGTGACGGTCTGCTCGTAGAGCTCCAGGTCCTCGATGACGCCGAGGAGGGGCTGGGGCTCCGCGGCCGGTTCGACCGAGCCGTCCTGACGCAGGCGCAGCGGGAGCGGATGGCCGGCGCAGACCACCTTCAGTTCCGCGCTGCCGTCCTCCTGCGGGCGCATCTCGCCGTAGAGGAGGGTGAGGAAGCGGCTGCGGGCGCCTTCGTCGAGGATCGCGGAGTTGAGGCGCTCCAGGACTGCCGGGCCGCTGAGGCCCTCGCGGGCCAGGAGGCGCAGGGCGTGGCGGGCCAGGCCCGTGACCGCTGCCGCGTTCGGGCCCGTGCCGCAGACGTCGCCGATGGCGAAACCGTAGGCGCCGTCGCGGATGGGGAAGACGTCGTAGAAGTCTCCGCCGACCTCGTTGCCCTCGCCGGCCGCGCGGTAGATGACCTCGACTTCGACGCCGTCGATCAGCGGCAGCTCCGGTGGCAGGAGGCTGCGCTGGAGGGCCTGGCTGATCGCCGTGCGCTCCGAGTAGAGGCGGGCGTTGTCCAGGGCCAGGGCCGCTCGGCGGGAGAGGTCCTCGGCGAGTTCCAGAATCTCCTGGCGGAAGTGCTCGTCGGTGGGCTTGCCGAGGGTGAGCATGCCGATGACACGGTTGCGGGCGACCAGCGGGAGGACCACGGTCTCGCCACCGACGGCGGAGGCGGTCGCCAGGGTGGGGCCGATGCCGGGGGTGACCTGGCGGGTCTGGCTGCCACTGAGACCGAGGCTGCGCATGGAGCTGCGCAGGGCCGCCTGGTGGGCCATCTCGCCGGGGGCCGACCAGACGCGGGCTCCGGGGGTGGGGACCGGGTCGGGCGGGGCGATCTTCGACAGCAGGGACTTGATGCCGTCGATGAGTTCCTCGTCCTCGTGCAGGACGTACGACAGGTATGGCTCCGAGGCCTGGTGGGCGATGGTGTAGACGGCGCACCACGTGGCGAGGGTGGGGACCGTCATCTGGGCCATTAGGGCCAGGGTCTGGTCGCGGTCGAGGGTGCCTGCGAGCAGGTCGGAGGCCTCCACCAGGAAGTTCAGGGAGCCGCGGCGCAGGCGTTCCAGTTCGCCGAGCCGGGCCGATTCGACGGCGAGTGCGATGCGGTCGGCGGCGAACTGGAGGCGCAGGGCCTCTTCGTTGGAGTATCTGCCGGGCGCCTCGGCGGCGACGCCGAGGGAACCGGTGAGGCGGCCTTCCACCTTCAGCGGGACCGTGACGATCGAGCGCATGCCCGTGCCGTTCAGCAGCGGTACCGCGCCGGGGACCGCCGTCAGATCGTCGTGGACGGTCGGCATGCGGGCCGAACCGTAGCGGCCGGGGCCTGCCTCGACGGGGACGCGTGCGAAGCGCTGGCGGGCCGAGGGCAGGCCCGTGGAGGCACGGACCTCCAGCTCCGTCTCGTCGTCGGTCGCCAGCAGGAGGAACGCCGAGTCGCCGTCGAGCATGTCGCGGGCGCGCTCCACCGTGCGCTGGAGGAGGCCGTCGAGGTCGTCCGGGGCGGGGTAGCCGATGAACACCTCGAAGGGGTCCGTGTTCTGCCCCTCGGAGCGGGTGGAGGTGTCGGAGGCGGGGACGCGCAGGGGTGTCTGCAGAACGGCCCGTTCGTGGTCCCGTACGAGGAGGCAGACGGTTGACGGTTCGCCGCCGGTGTCGCGGACGCGCAGGTGGGAGGCGTAGACGGGGGTGACGCGGCCGGTGGCGGTGCGGATGCCGTAGCTGCCCTCCCAGCGGGAGAGGCGGAGGGCCTCGGCGATGCCGGTGCTGGTGCCGGGGGTGTGCGGCCAGGCGGCGAGGTCGGGGAGGGGCTTGCCGGTGACCTGCTCGGCCGGGTAGCCGAAGAGTTCCTCGGCGTCCTCGTTCCAGGCGGTGATGTGGCCGGTGCGGTCGATCTGGATGACGGCCACGCGGACCCGGCCGTCGGCGAGGGGGAGGAGCTCTGAGGGGAGGGCCGGTCCGGCCGCTCGGGTGCCCACCGCGCGTGCGGGCAGGTCCAGCTGGAACCAGACGGTCTTGTGGGTGGGGGTGTACTCGACGCCCCAGCGGCCGGCGAGGGCCGCGCACAACTGGAGGCCCCGGCCGCCCTCGCGGTCGGGGTTGCCCATGTTGCTGGCGGTGCCCTGGAGGGGGATCTCGCGTTCGGGGTAGCGGTCGGCCACCTCGATGCGCGCGCCCTCGTCGCTGCGCAGGCACAGCACGTCGGCGGAGGTGCCGGCGTGGACGACGGCGTTGGTCACGAGTTCGCTGGTGAGAACGACGGCGTCATCGACGATGTCGGCGAAGCCCCAGCCCTGGAGGGTGTCTCGAACGAAGGAGCGGGCGCTCGCGACCGATCGGCCGACGGGCTCGAAACTGGCGGCCGCGCGCGCGGTGATCACAGAACTCCTCGACCGGTTCTCGACGTGCTGGGCTGCGTGGCCGACCGGCTCGCACCGCTGTTGCGGCAGGGCGCCCGTCGGCCGGGGGTCCGGGGGCTGTCCCCCCGGGATCAGTCCGGTGGTCATGTGTGCGGCCGCCCCTCCGATGCCCGCTCGTCTTCGTGCCACCGCCCAGGCCGGACGGACCGGCGCGGCTGGACAGCCGGATGCAAGGTTACTTACCTTCGCGGTCCATGCGGATGCCGGTCTGCAGTGTTTCCGTCCGGAGGGTGTGCGGACGATGTGCGAAGCTGCCGAACTGTTATGGCCTGGTTCGGCCAGGGTGAAACACTGGGCAAGCTTCCTGTGAAGGTCCGGGCGGGCCGTGTGCCCGATGCCGACCTTGGGCAGCAGCCCCCTGGAGACGGCCTGGTATGCAGGGCAGAGAATACGCAGTAGTAACTGGTACGCCGAGCGTGGTACCCGAGCACAGCAGTGACGGTCGACCCCTGCGGGAGGGACACAGTGGAGTCTGGCGCAGCGACGCGTGGCAAGAAGGCGCGCGCGAAAGGCGGACAGTCCCCGATCAACCAGGGCAAGGTGCGTAGTGGCACGACCGAGGTGGACACGGCGGCCCTGAACCGGCTGATGGCGGCCCTGGTGTCGATGCGGGACGGGAACTTCCGCAAGCGGCTGACGGTGTCCGGTGACGGCGTGATGGCCGAGATCGCGGCGGTCTTCAACGAGGTGGCCGACCGCAATCTGCATCTGACGGGTGAGCTGTCGCGGGTGCGGCGGATGGTGGGCCGCGAGGGCAAGCTCACCGAGCGGTTGGAGACGGGTGCCTGTGAGGGCTCCTGGGCGACGGCGATCGACAACTCGAACGCCCTGGTGGACGACCTGGTGCGGCCGGTTTCCGAGGTCGGCCGGGTGCTGTCCGCGGTGGCGGAGGGTGATCTGTCGCCGCGGATGGAGCTGCGGACGCAGGTGCCGGACGGCAACAGCCAGCCGCTGCGGGGTGAGTTCCTCAAGGTCGGGCGGACCGTCAACAACCTGGTCGACCAGCTGTCGACGTTCACCGACGAGGTCACGCGTGTGGCCAGTGAGGTGGGCACCGAGGGCAAGCTGGGCGGGCAGGCCCGTGTGCGGGGCATGTCGGGTTCGTGGCGGGACCTGACGGACTCCGTCAACACGATGGCGTACCGGCTGACTGCCCAGGTGAGGGACATCGCGCTGGTGACGACGGCCGTCGCCAAGGGTGATCTGTCCCGGAAGGTCACCGTTCAGGTGGCCGGCGAGATGCTGGAGCTGAAGAACACCGTCAACACGATGGTGGACCAGCTGTCGGCGTTCTCCTCCGAGGTGACCCGGGTGGCCCGTGAGGTGGGCACGGAGGGCGCGCTGGGCGGTCAGGCGCAGGTGCCCGGGGTCGACGGTGTGTGGAAGGAACTCACCGATTCGGTGAACACCATGGCCGGGAACCTCACGGCCCAGGTGCGCGGGATCGCGGAGGTGACGACCGCGGTCGCCAACGGTGACCTGTCGCGGAAGGTGACCGTGCCGGCGCGGGGCGAGGTCGCGCAGCTCGCCGAGACGATCAACCAGATGACCGAGACGCTGCGGATCTTCGCTGACGAGGTCACGCGGGTGGCCAACGAGGTCGGGGCCGAGGGACGTCTCGGCGGCCAGGCGAACGTGCCGGGCGCCGCGGGGACGTGGAAAGATCTCACCGATTCGGTGAACACGGTCTTCCGGAATCTGACCACTCAGGTGCGGGACATCGCCGCGGTGACGACGGCGGTGGCCAACGGCGACCTCTCGCAGAAGGTCACGGTCGACGTGGCCGGCGAGATGCTGGAGCTGAAGAACACCGTCAACACGATGGTGGACCAGCTGTCCGCCTTCGGTGCCGAAGTGACGCGTGTGGCGCGGGAGATCGGTGTCGAGGGTGAGCTGGGCGGCCAGGCGCAGGTGCCCGGCGCGGCGGGAACGTGGAAGGACCTGACGGACTCCGTCAACACGGCGTTCCGGAACCTCACCGGTCAGGTGAGGAACATCGCCCAGGTGACGACGGCGGTGGCCAACGGCGACCTCTCGCAGAAGGTCACCGTCGACGTCTCCGGCGAGATGCTCAAGCTGAAGAACACCGTGAACACGATGGTGGACCAGCTGTCGAGCTTCGCCGACCAGGTGACGCGGATGGCCCGGGACGTGGGCACGGAGGGCCGCCTGGGCGGTCAGGCCCGGGTGGACGGTGTCTCGGGCACCTGGAAGGAGCTCACCGACTCCGTCAACTCGATGGCCGGGAACCTCACTTCCCAGGTGCGCAACATCGCGCAGGTGACGACGGCCGTGGCCCGGGGTGACCTGTCCCAGAAGATCGACGTCGACGCGCGCGGCGAGATCCTGGAGCTGAAGAACACCATCAACACGATGGTCGACCAGCTCTCGGCCTTCGCCGACCAGGTGACCCGGGTCGCGCGCGAGGTGGGTACGGACGGCCGGCTGGGCGGTCAGGCGCAGGTGCCGGGCGTGGCCGGTGTGTGGCGTGACCTGACGGACTCCGTGAACGGCATGGCGTCCAACCTGACCGGTCAGGTGCGCAACATCGCCCAGGTGGCGACGGCGGTGGCCCGGGGTGACCTGTCCCAGAAGATCACCGTGGACGCGCGCGGGGAGATCCTGGAGCTGAAGAACACCCTGAACACGATGGTGGATCAGCTGTCGTCGTTCGCCGAAGAGGTCACGCGTGTGGCCCGCGAGGTGGGTACGGAAGGCATCCTGGGCGGTCAGGCCGAGGTGCAGGGCGTCTCCGGCACCTGGAAGGACCTCACCCAGTCGGTGAACGGCATGGCGAACAACCTGACCATTCAGGTGCGCAACATCGCCGAGGTCACGACAGCGGTGGCCCGGGGCGATCTGTCGAAGAAGATCACCGTCGACGCCAAGGGCGAGATCCTCGAGCTGGTCACGACGGTCAACACGATGGTGGACCAGCTGTCCTCCTTCGCCGAGCAGGTGACCCGGGTGGCCCGTGAGGTGGGTACCGAGGGCATCCTGGGCGGCCAGGCGCACGTGCCGGGTGTCACGGGCATCTGGAAGGACCTGAGCGACAACGTCAACCTGATGGCGAAGAACCTCACCACTCAGGTGCGGAACATCTCCCAGGTCTCGGCGGCGGTCGCCAACGGTGACCTGACGCGGCAGGTCACGATCGAGGCGCGCGGTGAGGTCGCGCAGCTCGCCGACACCATCAACACGATGGTGAAGACGCTGAGTTCGTTCGCCGAGCAGGTCACCAAGGTGGCCCGTGAGGTGGGCACGGACGGCATCCTCGGAGGTCAGGCGCACGTGCCCGGTGTGGCCGGCACGTGGAAGGACCTCACCGAGTCCGTGAACCAGATGGCGTCCAACCTGACCGGTCAGGTGCGCAACATCGCCATGGTGACCACGGCCATCGCCAAGGGTGACCTGACGAAGAAGATCGACATCGACGCGCGCGGCGAGATCCTGGAGCTGAAGACGACCATCAACACGATGGTCGACCAGCTGTCGTCCTTCGCGGAGGAGGTCACCCGGGTCGCCCGCGAGGTGGGCACGGAGGGGCAGCTCGGCGGCCAGGCACGCGTGCGTGACGTCGACGGCACCTGGCGGGACCTGACCGAGTCGGTGAACGAGATGGCCGGGAACCTGACCCGGCAGGTGCGTGCCATCGCGCGCGTGGCGACGGCGGTGACCCGTGGCGATCTGAACCTGAAGATCGACGTGGACGCGTCCGGGGAGATCCAGGAGCTCCAGGACTACATCAACAAGATGATCGCCAACCTGCGCGACACCACGATCGCCAACAAGGAGCAGGACTGGCTCAAGGGCAACCTGGCCCGCATCTCGGCGCTGATGCAGGGCCGCCGCGATCTGGAGGACGTGGCCTCGCTGATCATGAGCGAGCTGACGCCTGTGGTGTCCGCGCAGCACGGGGCGTTCTTCGTGGCGATGCCGCTCGTCGACGGCGAGGACGTGAGCGCCACGGACGAAGACCAGTACGAGCTGCGCATGCTCGGCAGTTACGGCTACTCGATGGGCTCCATGCCGACGTCGTTCCAGCCGGGCGAGGCGCTGGTCGGGACGGCTGCCGAGGAGAAGCGCACGATCCTGGTGGAGAACGCGCCTAGCGGCTATCTGAGGATCTCCTCGGGGCTCGGCGAGGCGCCGCCCGCGCAGGTGATCGTGCTGCCGGTGCTGTTCGAGGGCAGCGTGCTCGGCGTCATCGAGCTGGCGTCCTTCACGCCGTTCACGCAGATCCAGAAGGACTTCCTCAACCAGATCGCCGAGATGATCGCGACGAGCGTCAACACCATCTCCGTCAACACCAAGACCGAGCTGCTGCTGGCGCAGTCGCAGGAGCTGACCGAGCAACTGCGGGAGCGCTCGGCCGAGTTGGAGCAGCGGCAGAAGGCCCTCCAGGCGTCCAACGCCGAACTGGAGGAGAAGGCAGAGCTGCTGGCCCAGCAGAACCGCGACATCGAGGTGAAGAACACCGAGATCGAGGAGGCGCGGCAGGTCCTGGAGGAGCGCGCCGAGCAGCTCGCGGTGTCGATGCGCTACAAGAGCGAGTTCCTGGCGAACATGTCGCACGAGCTGCGTACGCCGCTCAACTCGCTGCTGATCCTGGCCAAGCTGCTCGCCGACAACGCCGAGGGGAACCTCTCCCCGAAGCAGGTCGAGTTCGCCGAGACGATCCACGGGGCCGGGTCCGACCTGCTCCAGCTCATCAACGACATCCTCGATCTGTCGAAGGTCGAGGCGGGCAAGATGGACGTCTCCCCGACGCGGATCGCGCTCGTCCAGCTCGTGGACTACGTGGAGGCCACCTTCCGGCCGCTGACCGCGGAGAAGGGCCTGGACCTGTCGGTGCGGGTCTCGCCGGAGCTGCCCGCGACCCTGCACACCGACGAGCAGCGGCTGCTGCAGGTGCTGCGCAACCTGCTGTCGAACGCGGTGAAGTTCACCGACTCGGGGTCGGTGGAGCTGGTCATCAGGCCGGCGCGGGACGACGTGCCGCAGAAGATCCGGGAGCAGTTGCTGGAGACCGGGTCGCTGACCGATCCGGACGCCGAGCTGATCGCGTTCTCCGTGACCGACACCGGGATCGGCATCGCGTCCAGCAAGATGCGGGTGATCTTCGAGGCGTTCAAGCAGGCCGACGGCACCACCAGCCGCAAGTACGGCGGTACGGGCCTCGGGCTGTCCATCTCGCGGGAGATCGCGCAGCTCCTCGGCGGTGAGATCTTCGCGCAGAGCGAGCCCAGCCGTGGCTCGACGTTCACGCTGTACCTGCCGCTGCACCCGAGCGAACTGCCGCCGCAGGGCTATCAGCAGCAGCTGCCCAGCCTGGAGGCCGGCGACCTGGTCGCGTCGAAGTCCGACCCGTCCGCGCCGGCGGACGCGGAGGTCGAGACGCCGGCCGAGGTGACGTCGTACCGCGAGACGCAGAACGGGCCCGCCGCCCTGTTCCGGCGGCGCCGCAGGATGCCCGAGCTGCCGCCGCAGCCCGCGCAGCTGGAGCAGTGGACCCCCGCCGAGCAGCAGCCGGCGCCGCGGCCGACCCGCGGCATCCGGTTCGGCGGCCAGAAGGTCCTGATCGTGGACGACGACATCCGCAACGTCTTCGCCCTGACCAGCGTCCTGGAGCAGCACGGCCTGTCCGTGCTGTACGCCGAGAACGGCCGTGAGGGGATCGAGGTCCTGGAGCAGCACGACGATGTGGCGGTCGTGCTGATGGACATCATGATGCCCGAGATGGACGGGTACGCGACGACCACGGCGATCCGCAGGATGCCGCAGTTCGCCGGGCTGCCGATCATCGCTCTGACCGCGAAGGCAATGAAGGGCGACCGTGAGAAGGCGATCGAATCGGGCGCTTCCGACTACGTGACCAAGCCGGTCGACCCCGATCACCTGCTGGCGGTGATGGATCAGTGGATGCGAGGGGAATGAGGGGAACGTCGGTCAGTTGCGCGACCATGACGGGAAGGTTCGGTGTTCACGCGGAGGTGCCGACTCGGTGTGCGCATAGTCGTGTAGAAGTACAAGATCTGGGGAACCTTCTGGTCTCCTGCTGCGTTTCTGCTATGTGCACAGTGACATCACGGTGACAGGGTGTGGTGACGGGCGGGGTGCGGCTACGATGACCGGCACAAGGACGGGCGACGCAAGGGAGTCGTCCCCTGGGGCGGCACCCACCGGTGCTTCCACAGGTCCTGCGGACAGGGGAGGCCCCACGCCGGGGCGAGGAGGGCGGGCCATGGTGCAGAAGGCCAAGATCCTCCTGGTCGATGACCGGCCGGAGAATCTGCTGGCGCTGGAGGCGATCCTCTCTGCGCTCGATCAGACGCTGGTGCGGGCATCGTCCGGGGAGGAAGCGCTCAAAGCGCTGCTCACGGACGACTTCGCGGTCATCCTGCTGGACGTCCAGATGCCGGGTATGGACGGCTTCGAGACGGCCGCGCACATCAAGCGCCGCGAGCGGACCCGGGACATCCCGATCATCTTCCTCACGGCGATCAACCACGGCCCGCATCACACCTTCCGGGGTTACGCGGCGGGCGCGGTGGACTACATCTCCAAGCCGTTCGACCCGTGGGTGCTGCGCGCGAAGGTCTCCGTCTTCGTCGAGCTGTACATGAAGAACTGCCAGCTCCGGGAGCAGGCGTCGCTGCTGCGGCTCCAGTTGGAGGGCAACGGCAAGGACGCGGGCGGCGAGGCCAAGGAGTCGGCCGGGCTGCTCGCGGAGCTCTCCGCGCGGCTCGCGGCCGTCGAGGAGCAGGCCGAAGCGCTGACCAAGCAGCTCAACGACGAGTCGACGGACGCCGCCGCGGTGGCCACGGCGGCTCATCTGGAGCGCAAGCTCACGGGGTTGCGGCGGGCGCTGGACGCGCTGGAGCCGGGCACCGGGAGCGCGTCTTCGGTGTCCTCGCAGAACTGACCCACGCACAGGCGGGATTGCCCGTCCGTGAGCGCGTGTCAGTTTCGTGCCTCTCCCGAAGCGACACGAACGGGTGAAGCCGTGGACACGCGTGTCCCCTGTCGTCTCCACCGGTAACCTCACACCCATGGCCTCACGTCCCTCCGCAGCCAAGAAGCCGCCGCCCCCGAAGAAGGCGGCCGCGAAGGCTCCGGCGAAGAAGGCCGCCGCCAAGAAGGCTCTCGCGAAGAAGGCGCCCGCCAGGAAGGCCGCGGCCAAGAAGGTCGCGCCCAGACCGGCACCCAGCCCCACCGGTGGCATCTACCGGCTGGTGCGCGCCGTGTGGCTCGGCGTGGCGCACGCGGTCGGCGCCGTGTTCCGCGGCATAGGGCAGGGCGCCAAGAACCTCGACCCGGCCCACCGCAAGGACGGTGTCGCCCTGCTCCTGCTCGGCATCGGACTGATCGTCGCCGCGGGTACCTGGGCCGACCTCAAGGGCCCCGTGGGCGACCTCGTCGAGATCCTGGTGACCGGCGCCTTCGGCCGGCTCGACCTGCTCGTGCCGATACTGCTCGCCGTCATCGGTGTGCGGTTCATCCGCCACCCGGAGAAGCCCGAGGCCAACGGACGCATCGTCATCGGTCTGTCCGCGCTCGTCATCGGCGTGCTCGGCCAGGTCCACATCGCGTGCGGCTCACCCGCGCGCGGCGACGGCATGCAGGCCATAAGGGACGCCGGCGGCCTCATCGGCTGGGGCATGGCGACGCCGCTGTCTTACGCCATGGGCGACGTGCTCGCCGTCCCGCTGCTGGTGCTGCTGACGGTGTTCGGGCTGCTCGTCGTCACGGCCACGCCGGTCAACGCCATCCCGCAGCGGCTGCGGCTGCTCGGGGTGCGTCTCGGGATCCTGCGCGACCCGGCCGAGGACGAGTTCGGTTTCGTCGAGGACGACGAGCGCTACGAGGAGCAGTGGCGCGAGGCGCTGCCCGCGCGCCCGCGTGGCAGGCGGGCGCCGGCGCCCGAGGCGTACGACCCGGACAGTGCCGAGGAGGAGGCGCTCACCCGGCGCCGTGGCCGCCCCCGCCGCTCGGCGGTGCCGCAGCCCGACATGGACCGGCGCAGGGATGCCGTGGACGTCGCGGCGGCGGCTGCGGCGGCCCTCGACGGTGCCGTGCTGCACGGCATGCCGCCGTCCCCGGTCGTCGCCGACCTCACCCAGGGCGTGCGGGTGGGGGACCAGGAGGCGACCACACCGACGCCCGTCCCCTCCGCCCGGCCGCAGCAGGAGAAGCTCAAGCAGGACAAGCTCAGGCAGGACAGGCCCGAGCAGGACGCGCCCGAATCCCCGAAGCCGAAGCCCGGTGTCCGCGACCTCACCAAGTCCCCGCCCGCCGAGCCCCGCGACCTGCCCGCGCGCGCGGAGCAGCTCCAGCTGTCCGGGGACATCACGTACTCCCTTCCGGCGCTCGACCTGCTGGAGCGCGGCGGCCCGGGCAAGTCCCGCAGCGCCGCCAACGACCTCATCGTCGAGTCGCTGACGACGGTCTTCACCGAGTTCAAGGTGGACGCCAGCGTCACCGGCTTCACGCGCGGGCCGACGGTCACGCGCTACGAGGTCGAGCTCGGCCCCGCCGTGAAGGTCGAGCGGATCACCGCGCTGACCAAGAACATCGCCTACGCCGTCGCCAGCCCGGACGTGCGGATCATCAGCCCGATCCCGGGCAAGTCCGCGGTCGGCATCGAGATCCCCAACACCGACCGGGAGATGGTCAACCTCGGCGACGTCCTGCGCCTCGCGGAGTCCGCCGAGGACGACGACCCGATGCTGGTCGCCTTCGGCAAGGACGTCGAGGGCGGCTACGTCATGCACTCGCTGGCGAAGATGCCGCACATGCTGGTCGCCGGCGCCACCGGCTCCGGCAAGTCGTCCTGCATCAACTGCCTGATCACCTCGGTCATGATGCGGGCGACCCCCGAGGACGTGCGGATGATCCTGGTCGACCCCAAGCGGGTCGAGCTGACCGCGTACGAGGGCATCCCGCACCTGATCACACCGATCATCACCAACCCCAAGCGGGCCGCCGAGGCACTCCAGTGGGTCGTCCGCGAGATGGACCTGCGCTACGACGACCTGGCGGCCTACGGCTACCGGCACATCGACGACTTCAACCGGGCCGTGCGCGAGGGCAAGGTCAAGCCGCCCGAGGGAAGCGAGCGCGAGCTCCAGCCGTACCCCTACCTGCTGGTCATCGTCGACGAGCTCGCCGACCTGATGATGGTCGCGCCGCGGGACGTCGAGGACGCGATCGTGCGGATCACGCAGCTCGCGCGCGCGGCCGGCATCCACCTGGTGCTCGCCACGCAGCGGCCGTCGGTGGACGTCGTCACCGGTCTGATCAAGGCGAACGTTCCGTCGCGGCTGGCGTTCGCCACGTCCTCGCTGGCCGACTCGCGGGTCATCCTCGACCAGCCAGGCGCTGAGAAGCTCATCGGCAAGGGCGACGGGCTGTTCCTGCCCATGGGGGCCAACAAGCCCACCCGTATGCAGGGCGCCTTCGTCACCGAGGAGGAGATCGCGGGCGTCGTCCGGCACTGCAAGGACCAGATGACGCCGGTCTTCCGGGACGACGTCGTCGTGGGCACCAAGCAGAAGAAGGAGATCGACGAGGACATCGGCGACGACCTCGACCTGCTGTGCCAGGCGGCCGAGCTGGTCGTCTCCACGCAGTTCGGGTCGACGTCCATGCTCCAGCGAAAGCTGCGCGTCGGCTTCGCCAAGGCCGGCCGGCTGATGGACCTGATGGAGTCCCGGAACATCGTCGGACCGAGCGAGGGTTCGAAGGCTCGTGACGTTCTTGTGAAGCCTGATGAGCTGGATGGCGTGCTCGCCCTGATCCGGGGGGAGTCTGAAGGGTAGGGAAGCGGGACACGGTGATCGTCTCGCGGCGCGTTACGGCAATCGGGTGTCCGGATCGTGACTCACCCGTAAGGGATCATCGAGCAACCGTTTCCCTTCGGCGTACGTCAAGTTGAGGGAAGCGACAACCAGCGACCCCACCATCGGAATGTCGGGCCATTCCGATGGCGTACAAAGTGACACCGCCCGGTTGCCCCACCCTTTTGGTACCCCCCTAGACTGAACTTCCAGCACAGGCGGCTACACGCTCGAAAGGCGCCCCCGTGTCCATCGGCAACTCCCCTGAAGACGAGCGTCCGTTCGAAAACGAGCACGTCGAAGCAGACCGCGAGGAAGCCCGCCCCTCCATCGGCCGTGCCCTGCAGCAGGCTCGTATCGCCGCTGGGCTGACCGTCGACGACGTCAGTAGCGCCACCCGGGTCCGCATGAACATCGTGCACGCCATCGAGGCGGACGACTTCTCCGCCTGCGGCGGGGACGTCTACGCCCGTGGGCACATCCGGACCCTGGCCAAGGCCGTCCACCTCGATCCCGAGCCGCTGATCGCCCAGTACGGCGACGAACACGGCGGGCGCCCGGCACCGACCCCGGCAGCTCCCCTCTTCGAGGCGGAACGCATCCGTCCGGAGCGGCGCGGCCCCAACTGGACCGCGGCCATGGTCGCGGCGATCGTCGCCGTGATCGGTTTCGTCGGCTTCACGATGTTCCAGGGCGACGACAGCGGCAACGAGGCGAACGTGGCCGAGGGCGCCACGCCCAGCGACTCCGCCTCCCCGACCACCAAGACCAAGAAGCCCGCCGACCCCAAGCCCGAGCCGTCCGACAGCGCCATCGCGGCCGCGCCGCAGGACAAGGTGACGGTCCGGGTGGCCGCCGCCGACGGCCGCAGCTGGATCGCCGCCAAGGACCACAACGGCCGGATGATCTTCGACGGCGTCCTCAAGCAGGGCGACACCAAGACCTTCCAGGACAGCTCGAAGGTCCAGCTCGTCCTCGGAGACGCCGGAGCGATCGACCTCTTCGTCAACGGCAAGAAGATCGAGGAGAACTTCCAGCCGGGGGCCGTCGAACGCCTGACGTACACCAAGGGTGACCCCGAAGCCGGGTGACCGGTCCGAAACGTCCAGTTGATACGGGGTTGGCCGCAAACGGCCAACCCCGTCGACGTGGGGTGTCAGCGGGACGAAGTAGTCTTGAGCCCATGCCTGAACGCCGTACCGTCGCACTGGTCACCCTTGGCTGCGCCCGTAACGAGGTGGACTCGGAGGAGCTCGCAGGCCGTTTGGAGGCGGACGGCTGGCAGCTCGTGGAGGACGCCGAGGAAGCCGATGTCGCCGTCGTGAACACATGCGGCTTCGTCGAAGCCGCCAAGAAGGACTCCGTCGACGCCCTCCTGGAAGCCAACGACCTCAAGGGACACGGCAGAACCCAGGCCGTCGTGGCGGTGGGCTGCATGGCCGAGCGGTACGGCAAGGAACTCGCCGAAGCCCTCCCCGAGGCCGACGGCGTGCTCGGATTCGACGACTACTCGGACATCTCGGACCGCCTCCAGACCATCCTCAACGGCGGCATCCACGCCGCCCACACCCCGCGCGACCGGCGCAAGCTGCTGCCGATCAGCCCGGCGGAGCGTCAGGAGTCGGCGGCCGACGTCGCGCTGCCCGGACACGGCCCGGCCGAGCCCGCCGTCGCGCCGGCGGACCTTCCGGAGGGCCTCGCTCCGGCCTCCGGCCCGCGCGCACCCCTGCGCCGCCGCCTCGACGGCTCCCCGGTCGCCTCCGTGAAGCTCGCCTCCGGCTGCGACCGCCGCTGCTCCTTCTGCGCCATCCCTTCCTTCCGCGGCTCCTTCATCTCCCGTCGCCCGAGCGACGTGCTGAACGAGACGCGCTGGCTCGCCGAGCAGGGCGTGAAGGAGATCATGCTGGTCTCCGAGAACAACACCTCCTACGGCAAGGACCTCGGCGACATCCGCCTGCTGGAGTCGCTGCTGCCCGAGCTCGCCGAGGTCGACGGCATCGAGCGGGTGCGCGTCAGCTACCTCCAGCCGGCCGAGATGCGGCCCGGCCTCATCGACGTGCTCACCTCGACCCCGAAGATCGCTCCCTACTTCGACCTGTCCTTCCAGCACTCCGCGCCCGGCGTGCTGCGCGCGATGCGCCGCTTCGGCGACACCGACCGGTTCCTGGAGCTGCTCGACACCATCCGCGGCAAGGCGCCCGAGGCCGGTGTGCGCTCCAACTTCATCGTCGGCTTCCCCGGCGAGAGCGAGGCCGACCTCGCCGAGCTGGAGCGGTTCCTGAACGGCGCGCGGCTGGACGCCATCGGCGTCTTCGGCTACTCCGACGAGGAAGGCACCGAGGCCGCGACCTACGACGACAAGCTCGACGAGGACGTCGTCGCCGAGCGGCTGGCCCACATCTCGCGACTGGCCGAGGAACTCGTCTCGCAGCGGGCCGAGGAGCGCGTCGGCCAGAGCGTGCGGGTCCTCGTCGAGTCCGTCGACGAGGAGGGCGTGTACGGCCGTGCGGAGCACCAGGCGCCCGAGACGGACGGCCAGGTGCTGCTCACGAGCGGCGCGGGGCTGCGGGTCGGCCGTATGGTCGAGGCGAAGGTGGTCGGCACGGAGGGTGTCGACCTGGTGGCCGAGCCGCTGCAGGGCTCGTTCGCGTCGCCTGCGTGGAGTGAGGAGGCGGGCAGATGACCGGTGTCCCGGCATCCGCGGCGGGAGGCACCTCCGGCGCGCGGAGGGCGGCGGCGGGTGCGGCCGCTGCCGCGTCCACCGCGGCTCCAGGCAAGGTCGCGGGAACAGCGGCCGCGCGGTCGGCCGACGGCGGAGCGCCCGGAGCGGGGCCCGGCACCCCGCCCGGCGGGCGGCATGGCGGGACTTCCGGGGCGGCTGCTGCCGATGAGGCCGTCCCCGGCGAGGACGCCGGACTGGACGCGCAGGACGACGGGAAGACCCCTCGGGGCGCGAAGATCGCTGCCGCCGCCGTCAATCAGGCCAGTGTCTGGAACATCGCCAACCTCCTGACCATGCTCCGGCTGGTCCTCGTACCGGCCTTCGTCGCACTGATGCTCGCCGACGGCGGCTACGACCCGGCGTGGCGGTCCCTGGCCTGGGCGGCGTTCGCCATCGCCATGATCACCGACCTGTTCGACGGTCACCTGGCGCGCACGTACAACCTGGTCACGGACTTCGGGAAGATCGCCGACCCCATCGCCGACAAGGCGATCATGGGGGCGGCGCTGATCTGTCTGTCCGCGCTCGGCGATCTGCCCTGGTGGGTGACCGGCATCATCCTCGGCCGGGAACTCGGCGTCACTCTGCTGCGTTTCCTGGTCATCCGGTACGGCGTCATCCCCGCCAGCCGCGGAGGCAAGCTGAAGACCCTCACCCAGGGCGTGGCCGTGGGCATGTACGTGCTGGCGCTGACGGGGTGGCTGGCCACCCTGAGGTGGTGGGTGATGGCCGCGGCGGTCGTGCTGACCGTGGTGACCGGTCTCGACTATGTGAAACAGGCCATTGTGCTGCGCAGGCAGGGAATCGCCGAGCGCAAGGCCGCGTTGGAGGAGAAGGAAGCGTGAGTTCCACGGCCACCGACGTGGTGCGACTACTCACGGTGAAGGGCGAGACGCTCGCCGTCGCGGAGTCGCTGACCGGTGGCCTCGTTGCGGCGGAGATCACATCCGTCCCCGGGGCATCCAAGGTCTTCCGGGGCTCCGTGACCGCCTACGCCACCGACCTGAAGCATGACCTGCTCGGGGTCGACGCCCCTCTGCTGGCGGCGCGCGGAGCAGTGGATCCGCAGGTCGCGGCCGAGATGGCCGTGGGCGTGCGCAAGGCGCTCGGCACGGACTGGGGCATCGCGACCACCGGTGTCGCCGGCCCCGATCCGCAGGACGGACAGGCCGTCGGCACGGTCTTCGTTGCCGTGGACGGGCCCGTCGGAGCCGATTCCGGTTCTGCCGGCGGCGGAAAAGTGGAGGCTCTGCGGTTGAACGGCGACCGCGCGGAAATTCGTAGAGAGAGTGTACGGAGCGTACTCGCACTGCTCCTGAAGGAGCTTGCGGGCGAACAGACTGGGAATGAGCGGGCACAGGATACGGAACGGAACGGGGGGTTTTGATGTTTGCAGCCCTGAGTGAACACGACATCGCTCCCCGCACGGCCGCGGCGCAAGGCGGTACGGTGGGGCGTAATGGATGCGGCTACGCGGTCCGAGGAGGGAGCCACCGATGATTCTGCTCCGTCGCCTGCTGGGTGACGTGCTGCGTCGGCAGCGCCAGCGCCAGGGCCGTACTCTGCGCGAAGTCTCCTCGTCCGCCCGAGTCTCACTCGGCTATCTCTCCGAGGTGGAGCGGGGGCAGAAGGAGGCTTCCTCCGAGCTGCTCTCCGCCATCTGCGACGCGCTGGACGTACGGATGTCCGAGCTCATGCGGGAAGTGAGCGACGAGCTCGCCCTCGCCGAGCTGGCCCAGTCTGCTGCGGCCACCCCCAGCGAGCCTGTACCCACGGCGGTTCGCCCGATGCTGGGCTCCGTCTCGGTGACCGGTGTGCCACCGGAACGGGTGACCATCAAGGCGCCTGCCGAAGCAGTGGACGTCGTCGCCGCGTGAGGCTCTGCGCTCACACGGCATGACAGAGGCCCCGGCCGGGCCTCTCCGGGAGATCCGGAGGGGTGCCGCCCGGGGTTTTCGCTTGTTCGCGGGTCGGTGTAGTCCTGTCTCCCGCTTGCTCGTGCGGTGTCTGATTTCTGTGCGTTTGCCGGTGTGGCGTGCGGCGGTCATCGTTGAGGGGATGGCGGGGGTATTCCTCGGAGGTGCGGATGTACGTCGTGAAGAGCCCGTTGTCGGACGCGAACCTGAAGACCGTGTCCGAGGCGCTGCAAGGTGCCCTCGTCGATCTGGTGGATCTCGCCCTCGTGGCGAAGCAGATCCACTGGAACGTGGTGGGGCCGCGCTTCCGTTCCGTGCATCTTCAGCTCGACGAGGTCGTCGACACCGCGCGGAAGTACTCCGACACCGTGGCCGAGCGCTCCGCGGCGCTCGGGATCTCCCCTGACGGGCGGGCCGCCACCGTGGCCGTCGGCAGCGGGATCGGGGTGACCCCCGAAGGGTGGGTCGATGACATCACCGCCGTGGGCACGCTCGTCGAAGCGCTCGGTGCGGTGATCGCACGGATGCGGGAGCGGGTCGAGTCGACCGGTGAGCCGGATCCCGTGAGCCAGGACATCTTCATCGGGATCACGGCGGACCTGGAGAAGCACCACTGGATGTTCCAGGCCGAGAACGGGTGACGGAAGAGGGCGTGGGCCCTTTCCCGCTCCAGGACCCCGGAGCGTGTGACGGGCCGGGCGGGGGGTTGTCCCCCGCCCGGCCCGTCACACGGCTGCGCTGCGTGGGCGTCGGCTGGAGGAGGCCGTCATGGCGGGGATAGCGCGCTGGGGGGTGCGTGGGGCCGCGCTCGGGATGGGGGCGCTGTGGTGGTGGGCCGTGCTGCGGCTCGTGACCGTACCCGGGGCGGGGGCCCTGGAGGCCGCGGTCGCGGCCGGGGGCTGGGGGTTGAGCGTGCTGCCCGTGCACTGCGTGCCCAAGGGGCAGGCGCGGGGAGTCGTGAGGGCGGGGCGGTGGCGGCGGATCTGGGCGGCCGGGGTACGGCGGGGCGGTGTCACCACGGCATCGCCACGCCTCCGTTCGGGCGGACGATCTGGCCCGTGGTGAAGGCCGAGGCGTCGGATGCCAGGTGGAGGACGGCGTGCGCGACGTCCTCGGGCTCGCCCACACGGCCCAGGGGTGACATGCGGACCATGACGGATTCCGTGTGCGCCTGGGCCTCGCTGTCGTGCCGGTCGGTCATGGGCGTGCGGATCCAGCCCGGGGCGACCGCGTTGACGCGGATGCCGTGCCGGCCGACCTCCGTCGCGAGGGTCTTCGTCAGCTGCACCACCGCCGCCTTGGCCGCGCCGTAGCAGAGCAGCCCGGGGCCGCCCGTGTCGACGGCGCCCGAGGCCATGGTGACGATGCTGCCCGGGGTGCCGCGGGCGATCATCAGGCGGGCCGCCTCCTGGCAGGCGTACAGGACTCCCTTGAAATTGACGTTCAGCACCCGGTCGAGGTCCTCGTCCCGGGTCTCCAGCACGGGGCTGCTGTGCATGATGCCGGCGACCGCGGCCAGGGCGTCCAGACGCGCGCAGGAGCCGAGGGCCTGCCTCAGCCCGGCCCGGTCGGTGACGTCGAGGGTGTGGGTACGAGCGGTGCCGCCGCCGTCCTTGATCAGGGTCGCCGTCTCGTGCAGGCCCTCGGCGTCACGGTCAGCGCAGTGCACGGTCGCGCCCGCCTCGGCGATCAGAAGCGCCGAGGCGCGGCCGATGCCGCTCGCGGCGCCGGTGACGAACGCGGTGCGGCCGCTGAGGTCGTACGCCGTGACGGGCATACAAGGACCGTACGAGCGTTTCTGACGGATCGTCAATTGGTGCGGCCGCGCCGGGTCGGGGCGGGGGCGGGGCCGGGCTGGCAGGTGGGGCACCAGTAGGTCGGGCGTTCGCGGGAGCCGTCGCCCTGGTCGGCGACGCGGATCGACGTGCGGCAGCGCAGACAGGGACGCGGGGCGCGGCCGTAGACGAAGAGGTCCTGGCCGCGGCGGCCCGTGGTGCTGCGGACGGGGCGGTCGCGGTTGGCCTCCAGCAGCTTCTTGGCGAGCGCCGGCAGCTTCGCGGCCCGGTCGGGGGGCAGGTCGCCGGCCGGGAGCCAGGGGGTGACGCCGAGCAGGAAGCAGATCTCGCTCTTGTAGACATTGCCGACGCCGGCGAGGTTGCGCTGGTCGAGCAGGGCCTCGCCGAGTTCGCGGGCGGGGTCCTGGAGGACGTTGGCGAGGGCGCGGTCGGGGTCCCAGTCCGGGCCGAGGAGGTCGGGGCCCAGGTGGCCGACCGCGCGGTGCTCGTCGCTCGTGCGCAGGAGTTCCAGGACGGGGAGGCGGTAGCCGACGGCCGTGCGGTCGGGGTTGCCGAGGATCGCGCGGATCTGGTGGCCGGGGCCGCCGCTCCAGCGCTGGCCGTTTCCGTACACCTTCCAGGAGCCGTCCATCCGCAGGTGGGAGTGGAGGGTCAGACCGCCCTCGAGGCGGGTGAGGAGGTGCTTGCCGCGCGGGGTGACGTCCAGGACCGCGCGTCCCGTGAGATCGGCCGTGGCGAAGCGGGGCACCCTGAGGTCGCTGCGGGTCAGCACCTTGCCCGCGAGGGCGTCGTGCAACCGCCTCGCGGCCTGCCAGACCGTGTCACCTTCGGGCATGGGTCAAGGGTGGCACGGTCGACGCGTGCTCGGTTGGGGTGGCCGTGGGCGGGTGGTGGTCGTCATGCGCGCAGGCGGAGTCCTCGGGGCGTCGCGATGAAGCCCGCTCCTTCCAGGAGGGTGCCGATGGGGGAGGTCAGGGCTTGTGCGCCGTTGACGCGCTCCACCGTGACCGTGCCGAGCGAGCCGGCGCGGGCGGCCGCGGCGAGGGCTTCGGCGGCGCTGCCCAGGCGGGGGTCGGCGGACGGGTCTTCGTCCGGGTCGGCGGGCCAGGCCAGCAGGGTCTTGCCGCCCCGCTCCATGTAGAGCGTCAGCTCACCATCGACGAGCACCACCAGGGAGCCCGCTTTGCGGCCCGGCTTGTGCCCGGCGCCGGTCGGCGGCTCGGGCCAGGCCAGGGCGGCGCCGTAGGCGTTCGCCGGGTCGGCGGCGGCGAGGACAACGGCCCTGGACGCGCCGTCGGGGCGGTTGCGACGGCCCGCGAACCCCTGGTCGTAGGCTGCGCGCCCGCCGTTCTGCCAGGGCGGGGCGGCCTGCGGGTGGTCGCGGGCCGAGACCCACTCGCCCCGGGACGGATCGGGGGTGGCGAAGGAGGCGTCCAGGTCGGGGAAGCCGTCGGGGCCGGGGTCGCCGGTGTGGTCGTGGAAGGGGGCGGAGTCGTCCGGTCCGGCGAAGTCATGGGCCGGGAACGGGTCGGGTTCGGAGCCGGGCGGCGGGCCGGGCAGGTCCTGGCCGCGGTCGCGGGCGTTGGACACCGCGCGCAGACGGTCCACCGCGCCGTCCATCGCGAACTGCGCGGCGCCGAGGCCCTCCACCACATAGCCGCGGCGGGCCTGGCCGCTCTCCTCGAAGACCGACAGGACGCGGTACATCGCCGAGAAGCCGCCCTCGACACCCTCCGCCGACACCGCGCCCCTGGTGACGACACCGTGCCGGTCGAGGAGGGTGCGGGAGAGGGCGTGGGCCCTGACGGTGGGGTCCGGTTCGTGGGCCGGGAGCAGGGCCCAGCGGCCCGCGACCGTCGGAGGGCCGGAGCGGGACGCCGTGCGGGCCGCGGCCGTCAGGGAGCCGTAGCGGCCGCGCGGCATCGAGCGCTTGGCGCGGTGGGCCGTGGAGCCCGCGGTGCGGCCCGAGCCGAGCAGGGAGCGCATGGGGGTGAGCGTGTCGTTGGTCAGGCGGCCGGACCAGGCCAGGTCCCAAAGGGCGTCGGCCAGGTGGGGATCGGTGGCCTCGGGGTGGGTGGTGGCGCGGACCTGGTCGGCGATCTGCCGGAAGAACAGGCCGTAGCCGCCGGAGAGGGTGTCCAGGACGGACTGGTGCAGGGCAGTCAGCTCCAACGGGTGCGGGGGCGGCAGGAGCAGGGGGGCGGCGTCCGCCAGGTAGAGGGAGACCCAGCCGTCCTTGCCGGGGAGCGAGCCCGCCCCGGCCCAGACCACCTCTCCGGCGGCGGTGAGCTCGTCCAGGATCGCCGGGGTGTAGTTCGCGACCCGGGAGGGCAGCACCAGCTTCTCCAGGGCGGAGGCCGGCACGGACGCGCCCTGCATCTGCTCGATGGCGCGGACCAGACCGTCGATGCCGCGCAGGGAGTGCCCCTTGCCGATGTGCTGCCACTGGGGGAGGAACTGGGCGAGTGCGGCCGGGGGGACCGGCTCCAGTTCGTGGCGCAGGGCGGCCAGGGAGCGGCGGCGCAGCCGTCGCAGAACGGCGGCGTCGCACCACTCCTGGCCGATCCCGGCCGGGTGGAACTCGCCCTGGACGACCCGGCCCGCCGCTGAGAGCCGCTGGAGGGCGCCCTCGGTGACGGCCACGCCCAGACCGAAACGGGCCGCTGCCGTGGTCGAGGTGAACGGGCCGTGGGTGCGGGCGTAGCGCGCGAGGAGGTCACCGAGCGGGTCCTTGACGGGCTCCGTGAAGGCTTCCGGGACTCCGACCGGCAGGGCGGTGCCCAGGGCGTCGCGCAGGCGGCCCGCGTCCTCGATCGCCGCCCAGTGGTCCCTGCCCGCGATCCGGACCCGGATGGCCCGGCGGGTGCCCGCCAGGTCCTGGGCCCACTGCGGTTCGGCGCCCCGCTCGGCCAGTTCCGCGTCCGTGAGCGGGCCGAGGAGGCGGAGGAGGTCCGCGACCCCCTCGGCGTCCTTGACGCGGCGGTCCTCGGTGCGCCACTGGAGCTCCTGCTCCAGCTCCGTCAGCACCTCCGCGTCGAGCAGCTCGCGCAGCTCCGCCTGGCCCAGCAGCTCGGCCAGCAGCCGCGAGTCCAGCGACAGGGCGGCGGCGCGGCGCTCGGCCAGCGGGGAGTCGCCCTCGTACAGGAACTGGGCGACGTAGCCGAAGAGGAGGGAGCGCGCGAAGGGGGAGGGTTCGGGAGTGGTGACCTCGACCAGGCGGACCTTGCGGGACTCCAGGTCGCCCATCAGCTCGACGAGACCGGGCACGTCGAAGACGTCCTGGAGGCACTCGCGGACCGCCTCCAGGACGATCGGGAACGAGCCGAACTCGCTCGCCACCTGCAGCAGCTGCGAGGCACGCTGCCGCTGCTGCCACAGCGGGGTGCGTTTGCCCGGGTTGCGGCGCGGCAGCAGCAGCGCGCGGGCGGCGCACTCGCGGAACCGGGAGGCGAACAGGGCGGAACTGCCCACCTGGTCGGTGACGACCTGATCGACCTCGCCCTTGTCGAAGACGACGTCCGCCGCGCCCACGGGCGCCTGCTCGGCGTCGTACTCCCGGCCCATCTTCACCGGCTCCTGATCCAGCAGGTCCAGGCCCATGAGATCGGCGTCCGGCAGGCGCAGCACGATGCCGTCGTCGGCATGCATGACCTGCGCGTCCATGCCGTACCGCTCGGAGAGCTTGGCGCCCAGCGCGAGCGCCCAGGGGGCGTGCACCTGGGCGCCGAAGGGGGAGTGCACCACCACGCGCCAGTCGCCGAGCTCGTCGCGGAAGCGCTCCACGACGATCGTCCGGTCGTCCGGGATGTGGCCGCAGGCCTCGCGCTGCTCGGCCAGGTAGGAGAGCACGTTGTCCGCGGCCCACGCGTCCAGGCCGGCGGCGAGGAGCCGGAGGCGGGCGTCGTCCTCGGGCAGCGAGCCGACCTCGCGCAGGAACGCGCCCACCGCCCGGCCCAGTTCCAGCGGGCGGCCCAGCTGGTCGCCCTTCCAGAAGGGCAGCCGGCCCGGCACGCCCGGGGCCGGGGAGACCAGGACGCGGTCGCGGGTGATGTCCTCGATGCGCCAGGAGCTGGTGCCGAGCGTAAAGACGTCGCCGACGCGGGACTCGTAGACCATTTCCTCGTCGAGCTCGCCGACCCGGCCGCCACCCTTCTTGGGGTCGGCGCCCGCGAGGAAGACGCCGAAGAGACCGCGGTCGGGGATCGTGCCGCCGGAGGTGACGGCGAGGCGCTGCGCGCCGGGGCGGCCGGTGATCTCACCGGTGACCCGGTCCCACACCACGCGCGGGCGCAGCTCCGCGAACGCGTCGGACGGGTAGCGGCCGGCCAGCATGTCGAGGACCGCCGTGAAGGCCGACTCGGGCAGCGCGGCGAAGGGGGCGGCCCGGCGGACGGCGGCGAGAAGGTCGTCGAACTGCCACGAGTCCAGGGCCGTCATGGCGACCACCTGCTGGGCCAGGACGTCCAGCGGGTTCGCGGGGACCCTGAGGGACTCGATGGAACCGGTGCGCATGCGCTCGGTGACCACCGCCGCCTGCACCAGGTCGCCGCGGTACTTCGGGAAGACCACACCGGTGGACACCGCGCCCACCTGGTGCCCCGCACGGCCCACCCGCTGCAGGCCGGAGGCGACGGAGGGCGGCGACTCGACCTGGACCACCAGGTCCACCGCGCCCATGTCGATGCCCAGCTCGAGGCTGGACGTGGCCACGACCGCGGGCAGCCGTCCCGCCTTGAGGTCCTCCTCGACCAGGGCCCGCTGCTCCTTGGACACCGACCCGTGGTGGGCGCGGGCGATGACCTGGGGGGCGCCCTGGGCCGCTCCCGAGCCGCCCATGAGCTCGGCGGGGGAGTGGTGCTCGTCGAGGGGCTCGCCCGTGGCCCGTTCGTACGCGATCTCGTTCAGGCGGTTGCAGAGGCGCTCCGCGAGGCGGCGGGAGTTCGCGAAGACGATCGTGGAGCGGTGGGACTGGACGAGGTCGGCGATCCTCTCCTCCACGTGCGGCCAGATGGAGGGACGCTCCGCGCCCTCCTGGCCGTCCGCCACCGGGGAGCCGCCCAGCTCGCCCAGATCCTCGACCGGGACGACCACGGACAGGTCGAACTCCTTGCCCGACTCCGGCTGGACGATCTCCACCTTGCGGCGCGGCGAGAGGTACCGGGCCACCTCGTCCACCGGTCGGACCGTCGCGGAGAGGCCGATGCGGCGGGCCGGCTTCGGCAGGAGGTCGTCCAGCCGCTCCAGCGAGAGGGCGAGGTGGGCGCCGCGCTTGGTGCCGGCGACCGCGTGCACCTCGTCGAGGATCACCGTGTCGATGCCGGTCAGGGCGTCGCGGGTGGCCGAGGTCAGCATCAGGAACAGCGACTCGGGCGTCGTGATCAGGATGTCCGGCGGGCGGGTGGACAGCGCGCGGCGCTCGGCGGCCGGGGTGTCGCCGGAGCGGATGCCCACCTTGACCTCGGGCTCGGGCAGACCGAGGCGCACCGACTCCTGGCGGATGCCGGTCAGCGGGCTGCGCAGGTTGCGCTCGACGTCCACCGCCAGGGCCTTCAGCGGGGAGACGTACAGGACGCGGCAGCGCTTCTTGGGGTCGGCCGGGGGAGGTGCGGAGGCCAGCTGGTCCAGGGCGGCCAAGAAGGCTGCCAGGGTCTTTCCGGAGCCGGTGGGGGCGACGACCAGTACGTCCGAACCCTCGTGGATGGCCTGCCACGCACCGGCCTGGGCCGAGGTGGGCGCGGAGAAGGCACCCGTGAACCAGGCGCGGGTCGCGGGTGAGAAGCCGTCCAGGGCTCGGTGCGCATTGCTGGGCATGCGTCCATCGTGCACCTCGCCACTGACAACGGTGCTTCGCCGCCTTGTCACCCGGGGTGCGCGCCGGGATAGGGCGGGGCGGCCCCGGCCTTCGAGCGTGTGCGCCGGGGGTGGCCCTGGCCTTCGGCGGTGCGCGCAGGGGGTGAGGTGGGGGGCCTGGCCTTCGGAGGTGTGCTCCGAGGGGACGAGGTGGGGGCGGCCCCCGGCCTTCTGGGGTGTGCTCCGAGGGACGAGGTGGGGGCCCCGGCCTTCTGGGGTGCTCCGTCGTCCGCCGACAATGGTCGTATGAACGAGCGCGCACGGCACTGGCAGTACGACGAGCTGCCCGGAGTCGATCTGCTGCGGGCCCGGTACGTGCGCAAGACGTTCGTGCGGCACACGCACGAGAACTTCGTGATCGCCGCCATCGCCGACGGGGTGGAGGTCTTCCACCACGGAGGGGGCGACCAGTACGCGGGGGCAGGGGCCCTCGCACTGGTGAATCCCGATACACCGCACACCGGGCGGGCCGGGGTGCCCGAAGGGTGGCGGTACGGAGCCGTGTACCCGCCGGCCGACGTGGTGGCGGAGATCGCGGCCGAGACGACGACGCTGCGCGGAACACCGGGGTTCGTCAGCCCGGTGATGGACGATCCCTACGCCGCCGGGCTGGTGCACCAGGTGCTGCGGGCCGCCGACGAGGGCAACGCCCTGGCCGCGGACACACTGCTGCGGGTGGCGGTGACCAGGCTGCTGCGGCTGAACGGCGGACCCATGCCTCGGCGGGAGGTGCGCACCGCGGGAGCCCGGATCGCGGCACGCGCGCGTGGCGTGCTGGAGGAGCGCATGGCACGGCCGCCGACCCTGGACCGGCTGGCGGCCGATCTCGGGACCAGCCCGTTCGCCCTGCTGCGGGCCTTCCGGGACACCTACGGCATGCCACCGCACGCCTGGCTCACCGACGCGCGCGTACGCCGGGCGCGACGGCTGCTGGACACCGGGACGACTCCCTCCGAGGCCGCCGTGACCGTCGGATTCACCGACCAGCCGCACCTCAACCGGCACTTCAGCCGGATGGTCGGTGTGCCTCCGGGGGCGTACCAGCGGGAGCGCAAGAACGTACAAGACCTGGGGTAGCCGGGGCCCGTAGCGTGCGGGGCGTGGCAGATCGGACAGCTCTCGAAGACGCAGACATCGGTGTGAAGACGGACCGGGCCGTCGTACGCGACGCCCTAGGAGTCGGGGTGGCCGTCGGGCTGTCCGGGTTCGCCTTCGGAGTGACCTCGGCCGGCGGCGGACTCACGCTGCTGCAGACGTGCGCGCTCAGTCTCCTGGTGTTCACCGGCGCGTCCCAGTTCGCCCTTGTGGGGGCCCTCGCCGCCGGGGGCAGCCCGTTCACCGCCGCGGCCGGGGCCTTCTTCCTGGGCGTGCGGAACGCCTTCTACGGCTTGCGCCTGTCGCAACTGCTCGCACTCCCGCGCGCGGTGCGGCCGTTCGCCGCCCAGTGGGTGATCGACGAGACCGCCGCCGTCGCACTCGCCCAGCCCACACGCCGCACCGCACGGCTCGGGTTCGTCGTGACCGGGCTGAGCCTGTACCTCCTGTGGAACCTCACCACGCTGCTCGGCGCCCTGGGCGCCGAGGCCATCGGGGACACGGACGCGTGGGGCCTGGATGCCGCCGGGCCCGCGGTGTTTCTGGCGCTGCTCGCGCCGATGCTGAAGACCGGCACCGAGCGGGCCGTCGCCGGGCTCGCCGTGCTGCTGGGGCTCGGGCTGCTGCCCGTGCTGCCCGCCGGGGTGCCGGTGCTGCTGGCCGCCCTGGCGGCGCCGGCCGTGCTGTGGGCGGACGGCCGGCGCCGCGGGGGACAGGCGGACGCGCGGTGAACGTCTGGATCGCGATCGGGGCGACCGTCCTCGGCTGCTACGCCGTCAAGCTGGCCGGGCTCCTGGTGCCCGCAGGGGCCCTGGAGCGGCCCGTCGTCAAGCGCCTCGCCGCGCTGCTGCCCGTCGCGCTGCTCGCGGCCCTCACGGCCCAGCAGACCTTCGCCGACGGCCAGACGCTGGTGCTGGACGCGCGGGCCGCCGGACTCGCCGCCGCGGCCATGGCGCTGCTGCTGCGCGCCCCGTTCCTGCTCGTCGTCGCCGCCGCCGTCGTGGTGACCGCGGGGGCGCGGGCCATGGGAGCGGGATGATCAGTCGATGACCCTGCCGTAGGCGTGGAGCACCCGTAGGGCCTCGATCGTCACGAGCGGGCGGGCCTCCAGGGCGGGGGCCGGGGCCCAGTGACGCCACCGGACGGGCCAGCCGCCGTCCTCCTGCTGCTGGGCCGCGAGGTGGTCCAGGGAGCGGGCCACCTCGTCGTCCGTGAACCACGCGCGCGCGAGTGAGCGCGGCGTCCGCGCGTAGTCGTACGGGAAGTGGTGCTCCCCCGGGGCGTAGCCGGGGGACACCGGATACGCGTCGAGGCCGTCAGGGTCCAGGGCCGCGAGGCGGTGTTCGCGGACCAGGCGGCCGAGACGGCCGGCGGCCGCCTCCGCGCGCGGGCGATCGGGGGCGGAGTCCAGGAAGGTCACGGCGGCCTCGATCTCGTACGGATGCGACTTCTCCAGGGACTCGACCGCCCGCCAGCAGAAGTCCGTGGCCCGGAAGAGCCAGGCGTGCCACACCTCGTTGCGGTGCAGCAGCCCCACCACCGGCCCGGTGGCCAGGAGGTCGCTGGGCGGATCGTCCACCACCGGCACGAAGGGGGCCGTGGGGTAGTCGCGCTGGCTGGGGTGGATCGCCGGGAGGGCGCCGTCTGACGTGGAGACGGACGTCAGGTAGCGGCAGATGCGTTCCACGCGCTGGCCGGCGCAGCGTCCGACCGCGTCCAGGACGCGCAGCGCGTGCGCGGTGTGCAACGGCTGGCTGACCGGACCGCGCAGATCCGGCTCCAGCGCGTGGCCGTACCCGCCGTCCTCGTTGCGGTAGGCATCCAGGGCGGTCTCCACCGGGTCGGCGGCGGCGCCCCGGAAGTGGTGGGCGAAGCGGCGCTGCTCGAGCACGCGCGCGGTGAGCCAGACGAAACGCTCCGCGCGCGTGACGGGGCTGTGCGGCGGGGGCGTCGGGGGGAATTCGGTAGCTCCTGTTTCGGCCATGGGTCAGACCGTAGGGCGCGAAGCGGCGCCGGCAGGCGGTCCCGGCCCAGGCCCACCCCCAGGGGCGGGATACTGGGGTCATGCGGTTGACGGTCTTCTGGCAGCGGATGGCGGAGCACTTCGGTCCTGGTTACGCCGAAATGTTCGCGCGCGACCACGTGATGTCCGAGCTCGGCGGACGCACGGTGCACGAGGCCCTGGCGGCCGGCTGGGACGCCAAGGAGGTCTGGCAGGTGGTCTGCTCGGTGATGGACGTGCCGCGGGAGAGGCGCTGACCGGCTGACGGTTGCCGATGAGCAGCGGTGACCGCCGGGCGGCGGGGGCGGGCTGCGTGGGCGACTGTCGGGCGGTGGGGCGGGCGGCTTCGGCAGCCACCGGCCGGTTGGCGCGGACGGCTTCGGCGGCCATCGGCCGGTTGGCGCGGACGGCTTCGGCGGCCATCGGCCGGTTGGCGCGGACGGCTCTGGTGGCCATCGGCCTGATCGGCCGGACGGCCGGCCCTGGTGACCGGCGACTGACCGGGCCGTACAGTCTTGGCGACCACCGGCCTGACCAGTCGACCGGCCTCGGACATCGCCGCCCGGTCACGAAGATCGCAGCCGGGCAGACGCCTGTCGGTGGCGTGGGCGAGACTTGGACCGTGGCACCCACTGACGAGACCGGGCAGGCAGCTCAGCAGTCCTCCGCTTCCGGCACGACGCCGCCCGTCCGGCCCCCGGTCGGCGGGGTCGGGACGAACGGCCGCATGCCGCGCTGGCTGCCGCGCGCCATGGTGCTCGCGCTCGCTCTCGTCGCCGCGTTCCAGCTGGGCAGCTGGGCCTTCCACCAGCTCACCGGCCTGCTGATCAACATCCTCATCGCGTTCTTCCTGGCGCTCGCCATAGAACCCGCGGTGAGCTGGATGGCCTCACGCGGCATGCGCAGGGGGCTGGCCGCGTTCATCGTCTTCATCGGCGTGATGATCGTGTCGGCCGGCTTCGTCACCCTGCTCGGTTCCGTCCTCGCGGACCAGATCATCAAGCTGATCGAGGGTTTCCCGGAGTACCTCGACTCCGTCATCAACTGGATCAACACGCACTTCAAGACCGACCTGAAGCGCGTCGACATCCAGGAGGGCCTGCTCCGCTCCGACTGGCTGCGCAACTACGTCCAGAACAGCGCCACCGGCGTCCTGGACGTGTCAGCCCAGGTCATCGGTGGCCTCTTCCAGCTGCTCACGATCGCCCTGTTCTCGTTCTACTTCGCCGCGGACGGCCCCCGGCTGCGGCGCGCGATCTGCTCGGTCCTGCCGCCCGCCCGCCAGGCCGAGGTGCTGCGCGCGTGGGAGATCGCCGTGAACAAGACCGGCGGCTACATCTACTCCCGCGGCCTGATGGCACTGATCTCCGGTGTGGCGCACTTCGTCCTGTTGCAGGCCCTGGACGTGCCCTACGCGCCCGTGCTCGCCGTGTGGGTGGGCCTGGTGTCGCAGTTCATCCCCACCATCGGCACGTACCTCGCGGGCGCCCTGCCCATGCTGATCGCCTTCACGGTCGATCCCTGGTACGCGCTGTGGGTCCTGATCTTCGTGGTGATCTACCAGCAGTTCGAGAACTACGTGCTGCAGCCCAAGCTGACCTCCAAGACCGTCGACATCCACCCCGCCGTCGCCTTCGGCTCGGTCATCGCCGGCACCGCCCTCCTCGGCGCCGTCGGCGCGCTGATCGCCATCCCCGCCATCGCCACGCTCCAGGCGTTCCTGGGGGCGTACGTGAAGCGCTACGACGTCACGGACGATCCCCGGGTGCACGGCCATCGCCGACGGGGGGAGGGGCCGGGCCTGCTCACGCGTGCGAGGGCCTTGTGGGCGCGGCGGCCGGGGGCGGAACGGCCCGGAGACGGGGGCTCCGGGGCCGGGGAGCACTCCTCCTGAGAGGTGCGAGCTGAAAGGCCCGGCTGAGAGGTCCGAGAGCTCAGGCTCCTAGGGCGTCGGAGCCATCAGGCTCCTACGGCGTCGCCACCGTCAGACGACTTCGCCGCTCGTCGGGCGGGATGAGCCCGTCCGGCAGTGTCCGGTCGTCGAGCAGACCGCGCACCAGGTCGGCGTGCTCGGCGAAGCCGGCCCGGCAGAGTGCGCGTTCCGGGTCGTCGCGGTCGCTGCCCAGGAACCGGATCGCCTGCTCGCTGCCGTCCGTCGACGGGATGCGAGAGCTCCGCGACGACCAGCAGGACCTCGACCAGCTCGGCCCGCACCGGCACGGCCGGATCGGCGGCGAGACGGAGTCGGACGGCCGGATCGGCGGCGAGACAGATCAGGAACGGCAGGGCCGTCGGCATGGCCGGACCCATGCTGAAGGGGCTGTCCATCAGGACGATGCAGAGCACCCGCTCGGCCTCCCGAGCCGCGACCGGATCGAGCAGGCCGCGCAGGAGGGCCGGGACCCCGGCGGGGCACTCGGGGAAGTCGGTCCAGGCGATGTCGTCGCAGCCGCACAGCTCGGGGGATCCGATTCGGCCCGCGATGCCGGCCTGGACTCCTGGAGGAGCCGTGCGACGGCGGCTTCCTTGCCCGCCGCGGTGATCCGGCACATCCGTCTCTCCCCCTGAGTGCGCGCCGTCGCGATCAGGGTAGGCGGGGCCGCGTGGTGCGCTTGACACAAAAATCGAACATCCATTCTCATGGAGGCACCGGCGAAGCTCAACGAAGGGCATTTCGACGTACTTTGGGTAGAGAAATGCCCGAGTTATCCACAGGCCGGACGTGCGTCGGGGCGCGTTGTCAGTGGCAGGCGTTAGCGTCTTTGACGTGAAGCGATCGACTCAAGCAAATCGGGTGGAACCCATGGCAGGAACCGACCGCGAGAAGGCCCTGGATGCCGCGCTCGCACAGATTGAACGGCAATTCGGCAAGGGCGCGGTCATGCGCATGGGTGACCGGGTCAACGAGCCCATTGAGGTCATCCCGACCGGGTCCACCGCCCTCGACGTGGCCCTCGGCGTGGGCGGCCTGCCGCGCGGCCGCGTCGTCGAGGTCTACGGACCGGAGTCCTCCGGTAAGACCACCCTGACCCTGCACGCGGTGGCGAACGCGCAGAAGGCCGGCGGTCAGGTCGCCTTCGTCGACGCGGAGCACGCACTCGACCCCGAGTATGCGAAGAAGCTCGGCGTCGACATCGACAACCTCATCCTCTCCCAGCCGGACAACGGCGAGCAGGCCCTGGAGATCGTGGACATGCTGGTCCGCTCCGGTGCCCTCGACCTCATCGTCATCGACTCCGTCGCCGCGCTCGTCCCGCGCGCGGAGATCGAGGGCGAGATGGGCGACAGCCACGTCGGTCTGCAGGCCCGTCTGATGAGCCAGGCCCTGCGGAAGATCACCAGCGCGCTCAACCAGTCCAAGACCACCGCGATCTTCATCAACCAGCTCCGCGAGAAGATCGGCGTGATGTTCGGCTCCCCGGAGACCACGACCGGTGGCCGGGCGCTGAAGTTCTACGCCTCGGTGCGCATCGACATCCGCCGCATCGAGACCCTGAAGGACGGCACGGAGGCGGTCGGTAACCGCACCCGCTGCAAGGTCGTCAAGAACAAGGTCGCGCCGCCCTTCAAGCAGGCCGAGTTCGACATCCTCTACGGCCAGGGCATCAGCCGCGAGGGCGGCCTGATCGACATGGGCGTGGAGCACGGCTTCGTCCGCAAGGCCGGCGCCTGGTACACGTACGAGGGCGACCAGCTCGGCCAGGGCAAGGAGAACGCGCGCAACTTCCTGAAGGACAACCCCGACCTGGCCAACGAGATCGAGAAGAAGATCAAGGAGAAGCTGGGCGTCGGTGTGCGTCCCGAGGAGCCGGCCGCCGAGCCGGGCACGGACGCCGTGGTCTCCGCACCGGCCGACGCGGCCCCGGCTGTCCCCGCCCCGGCGGCGGCCAAGACCGCCAAGTCCAAGGCCGCCGCAGCCAAGAGCTGATCCGTGACACGGCGAACCGACTGGGCGGAGTACGAGTACGCCGCCTCCGGTGCCCCACGGGGGAGGGGCACCGGAGGCGACACGGGCTCAGCCGTGGACGGGGTGGAAGGCCCCGGGGGCATGCCGTACGAGGGCGACGGGCTGCACGAGGACGCGGACGATCCCGGGCCGCACGGGGGCGGCCCATCCAGAGGCGGCTCGCGTGACGGCGGGCCGCGTGGCAGGCGCGGTCGACGTCGGCGTGGCTTCGGCGAGGCGGCGGCTGACATCGAGGACGGAGGTGCCCCCTCCTCGTCGAGGGCCGAGCAGGAGGCACCTCCAGGGGACCCGGTCGAGCGGGCTCGGGCGATCTGCCTGCGCCTGCTCACCGGGACCCCGCGGACCCGCAAGCAACTCGCCGACGCCCTGCGCAAACGGCAGATTCCGGACGACGCCGCCGAGGAGGTGCTGTCGCGGTTCGAAGAGGTCGGCCTCATCAACGACGGTGCTTTCGCCGACGCCTGGGTGGAATCCCGCCACCACGGCAGAGGGCTGGCCCGGCGCGCGCTCGCCCGGGAGCTTCGCACCAAGGGCGTCGACTCCACGCTGATCGACGAGGCCGTCTCCCAGCTCGACTCCGAGCAGGAAGAGGAGACCGCGCGTGAGCTCGTCGCACGCAAGCTCCGCTCCACCCGCGGACTGGACCGCGACAAACGCCTCCGGCGCCTCGCGGGCATGCTCGCCCGCAAGGGCTACCCCGAGGGCATGGCCCTGAGGGTGGTGCGGCAAGCGCTGGAGGATGAAGGGGAGGACACGGAGTTTCTCGGGGAGGAGGGGTTCTGAGGGCGCGTAGGGCACCCGGAGCTCACTCCACCGGCAATCCCGCGCCGCGCCAAGCCTGGAATCCCCCGATCAGGTCCGTGGCCCGGCGCAGGCCCAGCTGGTGCAAGGACTGGGCCGCCAGGCTGGACGCGTAGCCCTCGTTGCAGATCACGACGATACGCAGGGCGTGGCTCGTGGCCTCGGGGAGGCGGTGGCTGCCCTGGGGGTCGAGGCGCCATTCCAGTTCGTTGCGCTCGACGACGTGGGCGCCGGGGATGAGGCCGTCGCGTTCACGCAGGGCGGCGTAGCGGATGTCGACCAGGAGCGCGTCGCCGGCCTGGGCAGCCTCGTAGGCCTTCCGCGCTTCGATCCGCTCATAGCCCGCCCGGATGCGCTCCAGCAACTCGTCAATGCCGACGGGGGGTTGAGGGGCGCTGCCTGCCGGTCCGGATGTGGTGCTCACTGCCAGTCCTCCGGTCGTTCGACCTGCTCGAGCCGCAGGACCGGACCGCTGCGGCTGTAGCGGCGGATCTGCGGCAGGGGCGGGTAGTAGGCGTGGACGGAGATCGCGTGCCGGTCGGGCGACTCGTTGAGCACCTCGTGGACATGGTGCCGGCCGAAGGCGCGGCCCTGGCCGGCCCGCAGCCGGCGCTCCCGGTCCACGTCCCCGGCGAGTTCGAGGGTCTTCCACCCGTCGGTGGGCAGCCGCGCGGCGAGGGAGTTCTCCTTGAGTTCGCCCGACGCGGTCAGGAAGGCACCGACCGAGTCGGCGTGGTCGTGCCAGCCGGTGCCCGTGCCGGGCGGCCAGCCGATCAGCCAGGCCTCGCTGCCGCCGGGCCCGTCCAGCCGCACCCATGTGCGGCCCTCCGGGTCGAGTGGCAGGGAGTCGATCAGCTCGGTGTCGGCGGCGGTGCGCCGGACGAAGTCGTAGAGGTCCGCCTGAGTGGGAGCCGGACCGGTCGAGACCGAAGGGGTCGCAGAAGGGGATACAGACACGGGTGCCGTCCTGAAGGTCCTGGTGAGGGTTCGCGAGCAAGGCGCGGCAGCCGGCAGACAGAGCGCGGCGCGCGCGGAGGCGAGGGGAATGCGAAGTCAGCAGGACGGGCGACACACGCAGCCCGCATAGCGGAGGAGGTCCATATGGACCCTCCGCCACAGGCGCACACAGGTGTCGGTCACGCACCGGAGTACACCATGGCCGCCCGGGCGGGTCAACTCACTGTCACCATGCGGACGCACCGTGACAGTGAGCACATCGTCGCGGCGCCGGCCTTCAGCGTGAACCGGCCGAAGCGCCGGCCTCAGCGTGAACCGGCCGAAGCGCCGGCCTCAGCGGGAACCGGCCGAAGCGCCGGCCTCAGCGGGAACCGGCCGAAGCACCAGCCTCCGCCTGCGCTTTCACCGGCCCGCCGACCGTGGCCTGCGCCGCCGCGTACAGATCGGCCGGGCGCACCCCGCTCAGCGCGGTCACGAGGTGCCCGTCCGGGCGCACCAGCAGCACCGTGTGCGCGGCCGCACCCGGATACCTCTCGGCGACGAGCAACTCGGCCGGGTGCGGAAGTGCCGCGACCGCCGCCGCGAGCTGCGGCATGATGCCCGCGCTGACCCAGTGCTTGCGCTCCCAGACACCCGTGCCCGGCGCGATCAGCACCACGAGCAGCGCACCGCGGCCGAGCCGGTCCCGCAGCCGTACGAAGGTGCCGTCCTCCGCGGTGACCCGTACATCGGTGACCGGTGTGCCGAGCGGCGTGTCGACCGGCACCTCCCCTTCGAGGCGTTGGGGCGCGAGCGGCGAGTCGGCATACGTCCCCGGCGCGCCGAGCTGGCCCTGCCCCAAGTGACCCTCCGTGAGGAGAGCGTCGTGGCCCCGGGACGAGCCGGGGACGACGGAGCGCAGCCCTCCGCCACCACGCAGCAGCGGCAGCGCCTGGTCGGCCGCGCGGAGCCGGGCGGCGACGACCGCCCGCCGTTCCGTCTGGTAACTGTCGAGGAGAACCTCGTGCGGCCCGTGGTGCCAGGCCAGGGCCAGTTTCCAGGCGAGGTTGTCGGCGTCCCGCAGGCCCTCGTCCAGACCGTGCGTGCCCAGCGCGCCGAGCAGGTGGGCGGCGTCCCCGGCGAGGAACACGCGGTCGGCGCGCCAGCGACGCGCCAGCCGGTGGTGGACGGTGTGGACACCGGTGTCCAGCAGCTCGTACGGCGGGACCGTGCCGCCCGCCCAGCCGGCCAGGGTCTCCCGGATGCGGGTGAGCAGCAGTTCGGGGGTGACCAGGTCCTTGCCGGGCGGCAGCAGCCAGTCCAGACGCCAGACGCCGTCCGGCAGCGGGCGCGCGGTGACCTCGCCGGCCGAGGGGCCGGACATGCGCCAGGGCGGCAGGCGGTGCAGCAACGCCTCGTCGTGCCAGGGCAGTTCCGTACGGAGCGCGGCGACGGCGTGACGTTCCACCGCCGTACGGCCCGGGAAGCGGATGTCCTGGATCTTGCGCACGGTCGAGCGGGGGCCGTCGCAGCCCACCAGGTAACTGCCTCGCCACCACGTGCCCTTGGAGCCGCGGGTGTGAGCCGTGACACCGGAGGACTCCTGTTCGAGGCCGTCGAGGCGGCTCTCCACCGCGACCTTGACGAGCCGCTCGTCCGCGAGGGCCGCGCGCAGGGCGCCGGTCAGCACGTGCTGGGCGATGTGCACGGGGGCGGGTTCGGCGCCGTCGAAGACGATCTCGCGCATCACCTGCTTGCGCCGCATCGACCGCCATCCGGCCCAGTGCGCACCGGCCCGGGCGAGGGGCATGCCGGTCAGCCGTTCCACCAGGGCGGCGGTGTCCTCGCGCAGGACGACGGTGCGCGCCGCGCGGGGTTCGTCCTTGCCCGGGCCCTCGTCGAGGATGACGCACGGCACCTCCTGACGCGCCAGCGCCAGGGCGAGCGTGAGCCCGACGGGCCCCGCTCCGACGATGATCACCGGGTCCACGGCGAGGCGCCCCCTGCCCGCGGTGGTGTCCTGAGAGACGTAGGTGAACAGGAAGTTGGAGCAGGGTGCACGATCACAGAACGTATGCAACCCATTGCCGGTGCTTGCGTCAAGTGACCAGGGGCAGTGGCGATCATGCCACTGCCCCTGAGTGTGTCACGTGCGGTGACCGGGTGTCAGATGGTGCCTCCGGCGCCCGTCCCGGCCGTACCGGCGATCTCCGCGTCGTTCGGGCCCACGACCGCGCCTGTCGACTTCTTGGCACGCCGCAGTCGGCGCTCCAGCCAGCTCGCGAACGAGGTGAGGGCGAAGTTGAGCGCGATGAAGATGAGGGCCACGACCGTGAAGCTGGCGATGACGTTGGCGCCGTAGTAGCCGCTCATGGTGTTCGCTGCGGAGAGCAGCTCGGAGTAGGTGAGGACGGCGCCGCCGAGCGCGGTGTCCTTCACGATGACGACGAGCTGGCTCACGATGGCCGGGAGCATCGCGGTGACGGCCTGGGGGAGCAGGATCAGGCGCATCAGCTGGCCCTTGCGCAGGCCGATCGCCATCGCCGCTTCGGACTGGCCCTTGGGCAGGGACAGGATGCCCGCCCGGACGATCTCCGCCAGGACGGAGGCGTTGTACAGCACCAGGCCGGTGACGACCGCGTAGAGCGGACGGTCGTCGGAGCTGACGTTGGTGTATTCGGCGAACAGCGCGAGGCCGAAGATCATCAGCACCAGCACGGGGATGGAGCGGAAGAACTCCACCACGACCGCGGCCGGCACCCTGACCCATGCGTGGTCCGACAGACGGGCGATGCCGAGGACCGCGCCCAGCGGCATCGCGATGATCACCGCCAGGGCGGCTGCCTTCAAGGTGTTCTGCAGTCCCGGCCAGATGTACGTGGACCAGGCCTCGGTGTGGAAGAACGGCTCCCACAGAGGCCATTCCAGCTGGCCCTTGTCCTTGAGGGTCCCGAACACCCACCACAGCAGAGCGGCGACGGCGACCAGGAAGACCACCGTGAGGACGACGTTGCGGCGCTTGGCGCGGGGCCCCTGCGCGTCGTACAGGACGGAGCTCATCGCTTCACCGCCACCTTCTTGCCCACCCAGCCGAGGAACAGGCCGGTCGGCAGCGTCAGGACCACGAAACCGAACGCGATGATCGCCGAGATCAGCAGCAGCTGCGCCTCGTTCTCGATCATCTCCTTCATCAGTACCGCCGCTTCGGCGACACCGATGGCAGCGGCCACCGTGGTGTTCTTGATGAGGGCGATCAGCACGTTCGCCAGCGGCACGACGGACGACCGGAAGGCCTGTGGCAGCACGACCAGACCCAGCACCTGGTTGAAGTTGAGACCGATCGCGCGCGCCGCTTCCGCCTGCCCGACCGGCACCGTGTTGATACCGGAGCGCAGCGCCTCGCAGACGAAGGACGAGGTGTAGAGAATCAGGCCCAGGACGGCGAGCCGGAAGTTGATCGTCTCGACGTCGTTCGCGCCGAGGGAGACTCCCAACGTCTGGTTCAGGCCCAGCGACGTGAACAGGATGATGACGGTCAACGGGATGTTGCGCACGATGTTCACGTACGCGGTCCCGAAGCCGCGCATCAGCGGCACCGGGCCGACGCGCATGGCGGCCAGCAAAGTGCCCCAGATCAGGGAGCCGACGGCGGAGAGCACAGCGAGCTGCACTGTCGTCCAGAAGGCTCCCAGCAGGTCGTAATCCTCAAGAAAGTCGAACACGATCTCCCGTGCTTCCGCGTGTAGGGATGCCCACGCCGGTGCGCCGCCCCTTCCGGTGGGCGGCGCACCCTGTCAGGCGCTGCTTCAGCTCTTGATCTCGCCGATCTTCGGCGCCGGCTCGTTCTTGTAGTTGGCCGGGCCGAGGTTCTTGTCCACGGCCTTCTGCCATGCCTTGTCGGCGACCATGGCCTCAAGGGCCTTGTTGATCTTGGCCTTGAGGTCGCTGCCCTTCTTGACGCCGATGCCGTAGTTCTCGTTGGTCAGCTTGAAGCCGCCGAGCTTGAACTTGCCCTTGAACTGCGACTGGGCGGCGTAACCGGCGAGGATCGAGTCGTCGGTGGTCAGCGCGTCGACGGCACCGTTCTGCAGACCGGGCAGGCAGGCGGAGTACGTCGGGTACGGCTGCAGCTGCGCCTTGGGGGCCAGCTTGTCCTTGACGTTCTGCGCCGAGGTGGAGCCGGTGACCGAGCAGAGCTTGGCGTTGTTCAGGTCCTTCGGCGACTTGATCTTGTTGTCGTCCGCACGAACCAGAACATCCTGGTGAGCCAGCAGGTAAGGGCCGGCGAAGTCGACCTTCTCCTGGCGCTCGGGGGTGATCGAGTAGGTCGCGGCGATGAAGTCGACGTCACCGCGCTGGAGCATGGTCTCGCGGTCGGCGCTCTTCGCTTCCTTCCACTCGATCTGGTCCGCGTTGTAACCGAGCTTCTTGGCGACGTACGTGGCGACGTCGACGTCGAAGCCGGCGTAGCCCTGCGGCGTCTTCTGGCCGAGGCCGGGCTGGTCGAACTTGATGCCGACCTTGATCGTCTTGCCGCCGCCGGAGCCGGAGTCGCCGCCGGTGCTGTTGTCACCGCCGCACGCGGTGGCGGTGAGGGCGAGAGCGAAGACGGTGGCCGAGGCGGCGGTGACCTTGCGGAGCTTCATGATGAACATCCTTTGGCTGGTGAAGAGATGCGGGCCCTCAAGGGGGCGACACAGGGCGCGTCGGGCGCGACCCGCGCCGTCAGTGGTGCAGGATCTTCGACAGGAAGTCCTTGGCACGGTCGCTGCGCGGATTGCTGAAGAACTGGTCGGGCGCAGCCTCCTCGACGATTCGGCCGTCCGCCATGAACACCACGCGGTTTGCAGCCGATCGTGCGAAACCCATCTCATGGGTGACGACGATCATGGTCATGCCGTCGCGGGCGAGCTGCTGCATGACCTCCAGCACCTCGTTGATCATCTCGGGGTCGAGCGCGGAGGTCGGCTCGTCGAAGAGCATCACCTTCGGCTCCATGGCCAGCGCCCGGGCGATCGCGACACGCTGCTGCTGACCGCCGGAGAGCTGCGCCGGGTACTTCTCGGCCTGCGCGCCCACACCGACCCGGTCGAGCAGGGCGCGAGCCCGCTCCTCGGCCGCCTTCTTGTCCTTCTTGCGGACCTTGATCTGGCCGAGCATCACGTTCTCGAGCACGGTCTTGTGCGCGAAGAGGTTGAAGGACTGGAAGACCATGCCGACATCGGCGCGGAGCTTGGCCAGCTCCTTGCCCTCGGCGGGCAGGGGCTTGCCGTCGATCGTGATCGTGCCGGAGTCGGTCGTCTCCAGGCGGTTGATGGTGCGGCACAGGGTGGACTTGCCGGACCCGGAGGGCCCGATGACCACGACGACTTCACCGCGGGCGATCGTCAGGTCGATGTCCTGGAGTACGTGCAACGCGCCGAAGTGCTTGTTGACGCTCTTCAGGACGACCAGTTCTCCGGTCGCGGCCACATCTTCCTTGGCCACCGATACTTCGGTCATCGCTCTCAGGCTCCGTCCTCCTCGGTTTCGGAGGACAGTAGTAACCCTCTACGACCTGCGTCATTACATCTGAGGGGAATCTGAGCATCACGATCCGATAGCAATCGGACACGTGTCGTAGCACTTATGAGCAGCGCTCATATCGGCCGGGTAACGGAAGCGCTCCGCAACCGGAACCCTCTTGACGCCGTCCTCATCCATCAGCGTGACTGCACAAGGTGCACGCGCGCGCGTGCACGCTTTTTGTACACATCTAGATCGTACGGCCAGTGAACCGAAGGGGGCCCGGGTGAGACTGCTGCTCGTCGAGGACGACAACCACGTCGCCGCCGCCCTGTCGGCGGTTCTGGCGCGGCACGGGTTCGACGTCACACACGCGCGCAGCGGTGAGGAGGCCCTCCAGGCCCTCGTTCCCGAGAGCGACTGCTTCGGCGTCGTCCTCCTCGATCTGGGCCTGCCCGACCAGGACGGATACGAGGTCTGCGGCAAGATCCGCAAGCGGACCAGCACCCCGGTGATCATGGTGACCGCCCGCTCCGACGTGCGCTCCCGCATCCACGGACTCAACCTCGGCGCCGACGACTACGTGGTGAAGCCCTACGACACCGGGGAACTGCTCGCCCGTATCCACGCCGTGAGCCGGCGCACCTCCCACGAGGACACCTCCAGCGGCATCGAGACCGAGCTGCGGCTCGGCCCGGTGCACATCGAGCTCCCCAACCGCCGGGTCAGCGTGGACGGGTCGGTGATCCAGCTGACCCGCAAGGAGTTCGACCTGCTGGCCCTGCTCGCGCAGCGGCCCGGGGTGGTCTTCCGCCGGGAGCAGATCATCAGTGAGGTGTGGCAGACCAGCTGGGAGGGGACCGGGCGGACCCTTGAGGTGCATGTGGCGTCCCTGCGCGCCAAGCTGCGCCTGCCGGCCCTCATCGAGACCGTACGCGGAGTCGGATACCGGCTCGTCGCGCCTGCCGGGTAGCGGGGCCGGGTGCGCACTCGTCTGCTCCCGCTGCTCATCATCCTGATGGCGGCCGTGCTGCTCGCGCTCGGCGTCCCGCTCGCCGTGAGCCTCGCCGGGGCGCAGCAGCAGAAGGTCGTCGTCGACCGGATCGACGACACGGCGCGCTTCGCCGCCCTCGCCCAGTTCGTCACCGACTCGCCCGACGGGACCGAGGGCGCTTTCGAGAACGAGCGCCTGGCCACCCTCAGCAGCGAGTTGACCAGCTACTACGACGTCTACGGCATCCGGTCCGGGGTCTTCTACCGCAGCGGCCGTGCCATGGCCCACGCCCCGGCCAAGTGGTCGCTGCCCAACGAGGGCGAGGTACGGGACGCGTTCGACGAGGCGCTGCTCAGCCGCCGCAGCCACGACCCGCAGCAGGTGTGGCCCTGGCAGCGCCGCAACCTCGTGGTGGCCTCGCCGGTCATCCGGGACGGGGACGTCGTCGCGGTCGTCGTCACCGACTCGCCCACCGGACAGCTGCGCTCCCGCACTCTGCACGGCTGGCTGGTCATCGGCGCGGGCGAGTTCGCCGCGATGCTGCTGGCCGTCGGTGCCGCCCTGCGGCTGACCGGCTGGGTGCTCAAGCCCGTACGGGTGCTGGACGCCACCACCCACGACATCGCCACCGGGCGGCTCAAGTCACGCGTGGCCGCCGCCGGCGGGCCGCCGGAACTCCAGCGTCTGGCCCGGTCGTTCAACGAGATGGCGGACAACGTCGAGGACGTACTGGAGCAGCAGCGCGCCTTTGTCGCCGACGCCTCGCACCAGCTGCGCAACCCCCTCGCGGCGTTGCTGCTGCGCATCGAGCTGCTCTCCTTCGAGCTGCCCGAGGGCAACAAGGAGATCGCCTCGGTCCAGGCCGAGGGCAAGCGCCTCGCGCAGGTCCTGGACGACCTGCTCGACCTGGCGCTGGCCGAGCACACCGAGGCGGATCTGAAGATCACCGACATCGGCGAGCTCGCCGCGGAACGCGTCGCGGCCTGGGCCCCGACCGCCGAGGCCAAGGGCGTGCGCCTGGTGGGGGACTGCCCGCCGACGACCGCGTGGGCCGACCCGGTCACGCTGTCCAGCGCGCTGGACGCGGTCATCGACAACGCGGTGAAGTTCACGCCCGAGGACCGGACCGTCGAGGTGACCGTCGCCTCCCACGGCGACACCTCCACCGTCGTCGTCACCGACCAGGGCCCGGGTCTGACCGACGAGGAGCTGGCCCGCGTCGGCGACCGCTTCTGGCGCAGCGGCCGGCATCAGAACATCAAGGGCTCGGGCCTCGGGCTGTCCATCTCGCGGGCCCTGCTCGCGGCGGGCGGCGGTTCGATCGCCTACGACCGTCACGAGCCGCACGGGCTGAAGGTCACGGTGGCGGTGCCGAGGTCGGCACCCACGGCATGACGGAAGGCGACAGCGGCGGTCCCGGCGCTACGGGAGTTGCGGGCAGGAGCCGCTACGGCTTGACCGACTGGTAGTAGCGCTGGGCGCCGGCGTGCAGTTGCAGCGGGTCGGTGTAGATCGCGGTGCGGACGTCGACCAGCTGGGCGGAGTGGACGGTCGCGCCGATGAGGTCCCGACTGTCGAGCACCGTGCGGGTCAGCCACTCGGTGAGTCGCGGGTCCATGTCGCTGCGGGTGAGCAGCACGTTGGACACCGCCAGGGTCGGCACCGCGTGACCGCGCTGGATGGTGGGGTAGGCCGACTCCGGCATCTTGGTGGCACGGTAGTAGCGCGTGGCGCCGCCCTGGTCGTGCAGCTTGGCCACGAGCCGGGCGTCGATGGGCACGAACCGGAAGGCCGATGCCGACTTCTTGGCCGGCCGGCTCAGCCCGTCCGTGGGCAGCCCGCCCGACCAGAAGAACGCGTCGAGGCCGTGCCCCAGCCGCTTGGGTCCGGTGTCGATGCCGTCCGAGGACGGCTGGATGTCCTTCTCCGGGTCGATGCCGGCGGCCCTGAGCACACCGTTGGCTATCAGCCGTACACCGGAGTTGGGCAGCCCTATGGCCACGCGCTTGCCCCGCAGGTCGGAGACGGAGCGGATGTCCGAGTCCGGTGGCACGACGAGCTGGACGTAGTCGTCGTAGAGGCGGGCGAGGCCCCGCAGCCGGTCGGCGCCCGGGGCGTTGTCGAGTTTGTACGTGGCGATCGCGTCGGCCGCGGCGATGGCGAAGTCCGCCTCGCCGGTCGCCACGTCGGCGACGTTCTCCTGCGAGCCGGCGCTGGTCAGCAGCCGCACCTTGAGGTCGGGCATGTCCTTGTCGATCTCGGTGCGCAGGAGTTCCCCGTACTCGTGGTAGACCCCGGCGCGGGTGCCCGTGCTGAACGTGATGGTGCCGCTCGGCGGCTCCTCGGCCCAGGGGCGCAGCCACCACAGCAGCAGGCCGAGGACCACGAGGGCGGCGGTGCCGCCCTGCAGGGCCCCGCGCCTGCCGATACGGGGGAGCGTTCTGGACATGCGGGCGATCCTGCCAGCCGGGGCGCCCCTCTGACCAGGGCAGGGGTCACAGGGCCGGGGCGGGGGAGTGTCAGTGGCCGCCACTACGCTCGCCCCCATGAGCTCTTCGCCCGCCGACCTGGTCCGTGAATTCCACCGCGCCTTCGGGCTGGACGCCCGCAGTACGCCGACGGAGGTCTCCCCGGAACTCGCCGCTCACCGGGGCGAACTTCTCGCGGAGGAGGCCGCCGAGGTGGCGGAGGTGTCGGTGCGGGGCCCGCTCGACCGGCTCGCCCACGAGCTGGCGGACGTGGTCTACGTCGCCTACGGCACCGCCCTGGTGCACGGCATCGACCTGGACGCGGTGCTCGCCGAGGTCCACCGCTCCAACATGACGAAGATCGGCCCCGACGGCTCGGTCTCCCGCCGCGAGGACGGCAAGGTTCTCAAGGGGGAGCACTACGAGGCGCCGGACGTGCCGGGGGTGCTGCGCAGACAAGGGTGGGCGCCGGGCGGGGGCGCCTGACCCGGGCAGCGTCCGGGGTCCCGGTCTCGCACCGCCCGGCCCACCCTCCTCGGGTCGGCGATCGGCGCCCCACCCTCCTCGGTCGGCGATCGGTGCCCCACCCTCCTCTGCCGGCGATCGGCGCCCACCTTGCTCTCAGTCCGCGACCGGTGCCTCGGCCTCGGTCGCCCGGGGCGCCGGCTCCGGGCGGCGGGGCTCGCGGTGTCGCCCCCACCACGCAGCCACCGGCTCGGTGTAGCGCGCGGTGAGCGGGCCCAGCACCACCAGGATCAGGACGTAGGCCGTGGCCAGGGGGCCGAGGGACGGTTCGATGCCTGCCGAGACCGCCAGACCGGCGATGACGATCGAGAACTCGCCGCGCGCCACCAGCGCGCCCCCCGCACGCCAGCGGCCCTTGACGGAGATCCCGGCGCGCCGGGCCGCCCAGTACCCGGTGGCGATCTTCGTCAGTGCCGTGAGGACGGCCAGTCCGAGGGCGGGCAACAGGACGGGCGGGATGCTCGACGGGTCGGTGTGCAGCCCGAAGAAGACGAAGAAGACCGCCGCGAACAGGTCACGCAAGGGACTCAGCAGGGTGTGCGCGCCCTCCGCGACCTCCCCCGACAGCGCGATGCCCACCAGGAAGGCCCCGACCGCCGCCGACACCTGGAGCTGCTGCGCGACGCCCGCGACCAGGATCGTCAGACCCAGCACGACCAGCAGCAGCTTCTCCGGGTCGTCGCTGGAGACGAACCGCGAGATGAGCCTGCCGTAGCGCACGGCAAGGAACAGCACCAGCCCGGCCGCGCCCAGCGCGATCGCCAGGGTCACGCTCCCGGCCATCAGGCCGACGCCCGCCACCAGCGCGGTGACGATGGGCAGGTACACCGCCATCGCCAGGTCCTCCAGCACCAGCACGCTGAGGATCACCGGCGTCTCCCGGTTGCCGACCCGGCCCAGATCGCCCAGCACCTTCGCGATCACGCCGGACGACGAGATCCAGGTGACACCGGCCAGCACGACGGCGGCCACCGGACCCCAGCCGAGCAGCAGCGCCACGGCCGCCCCGGGCAGCGCGTTGAGGGCGCAGTCGACCAGACCGGACGGATAGTGGGTCTTGAGGTTGGAGACCAGATCGCTCGCCGTGTACTCCAGGCCCAGCATCAACAGCAGCAGGATGACGCCGATCTCCGCGCCCGTGGCGACGAACTCCTCGCTCGCGCCCAGCGGCAGCAGACCGCCCTCACCGAAAGCCAGACCGGCCAGCAGGTACAGGGGTATCGGGGAGAGCCGGAACCGGGCGGCGAACCGGCCGAGCAGGCCGAGGCCGAGAATGATGGAACCGAACTCGATGAGCAGAACCGCGGAGTGCAACGGCTCACTCCCGCCCGAGTATGGTCGCGGCCGCGTCGACGCCCTCGCGGGTCCCGACGACGATCAGCGTGTCACCGCCCGCCAGCCGGAAGTCCGGCGCGGGCGACGGGATGGCCTCGGCCCGGCGCAGCACGGCCACCACCGACGCGCCCGTCTCCGTCCGCATCCGCATGTCGCCCAGCACCCGCCCGTTCCAGCGCGAGGTCGCGGCCACCTCGATCCGCTCGGCGACCAGCCCCAGGTCCGTGGTGTACAGCAGGCTCGGGCTGTGGTGGGACGGCTTCAGCGCGTCGATCAGCGATCCCGCCTCCGAGCTGGTCAGCTTCAGGGACTGGGCGCAGGAGTCGGGATCGTCGGACCGGTACACGTTCACCGTGCGCGTGCCGTCGCGGTGCGCCACCACCGACAGATGGCGGTGCTCCCGGGTCTCCAGGTCGTACTGGACCCCGATACCCGGTAGTGGCGTCGCCCTCAGGCGCGGAGCTGACACGTTGCTTCCCCTTGTTCGTCTGGTTCGTTGTTTTTCCGCACGTTGCCGCACGTGGTCGCGCTTTGCCGGTCTGATGAGCGGTGTCGATCACCGGACGGGCCAAGTCCGCATGGTCCCATCCGGCCGTACGGTGACGACATGGGTGTCGTGACGGATATACGCAGCGGCCGCTCGTCGGAGAGGGTGGACGGGGCGGTGCACTGCGCGAAGGCGGGAAGGAGCGGATCCGGGAGCGTGTCGTTGTTCTGGCGGATCTTCTCGCTCAACGCCGCCGGCCTGGTCGTGGCCACGGCGCTGCTGCTCGGCCCTGTCACCGTGTCCACCCCCGTCCTCGCGGGCGAGGCCCTCGTCCTGCTCGGCGGCCTGGTGCTGCTGCTCGCCGGCAACGCGCTCGTGCTGCGCTTCGGTCTGGTGCCCCTGCAACGGCTGGACCGGGCCATGGCCACCGCGGATCTGCTGCGTCCGGGCTCCCGGCCGGTGGTCGCGGGACCGGCGGAGACGGCCGGGCTGATCACGACGTACAACACGATGCTCGACCGGCTGGAGGCCGAACGGGCCGCGGGCGCCGCCCGGGCGCTGTCCGCGCAGGAGAGCGAACGGCACCGGATCGCCCGGGAGCTCCACGACGAGGTCGGGCAGACCCTGACCGCCGTCCTCCTCCAGCTCAAGCGGGTCGCGGATCTGGCGCCGGAGGACCTTCGCGAGGAGGTGGGCCAGGCGCAGGAGGCGACCCGGGCCGGCCTGGACGAGATCCGCCGGATCGCACGCCGGCTGCGCCCCGGCGTACTGGAGGAACTCGGGCTGGCCAGCGCCCTGCGCTCGCTCACCGGCGAGTTCACCACCCACGGGCTGACCGTGCGCCACCACGTCACCGGCGAGCTCCCCGCCCTGACCCCCGAAGCGGAACTCGTCGTCTACCGGGTCGCCCAGGAGGGCCTGACCAACACCGCCCGGCACGCCGCCGCCGACCGCGCCGAACTCCGCCTCCAGCCGGTCCCCGACGGCGTCGAACTCCTCGTACGCGACAACGGCACCGGCCTCGGCGACGCCCCCGAGGGCGCCGGCCTCACGGGCATGCGCGAACGCGCGCTGCTCATCGGTGCCGCCCTGACCCTGGAGACAGCGCCGGGCGGGGGCACCGACGTACGGTTGCGCGTACCGGTGGCCGTGCGCGAACCAGTGAGCGAAGGACCCCGCTGATGCCCACACCGATCCGCGTGCTGCTCGCCGACGACCACACCCTCGTGCGCCGGGGCGTGCGCCTCATCCTGGACGGGGAGCCCGACCTCACGGTCGTGGCCGAGGCCGGGGACGGCGCCGAGGCCGTCGCACGCGCGCGTGAGACCCCCGTCGACCTCGCCGTCCTGGACGTCGCTATGCCCCGCATGACCGGCCTCCAAGCGGCCCGGGAGCTCTCCCGCCGACTGCCCGACCTGCACATCCTGATCCTGACCATGTACGACAACGAGGAGTACTTCTTCGAGGCGCTCAGGGCCGGGGCGAGCGGCTACGTCCTCAAGTCCGTCGCCGACCGCGACCTGGTCGAGGCCTGCCGGGCGGCCGTGCGCGACGAGCCGTTCATCTACCCGGGCGCCGAACGCGCCCTCGTCCGCTCCTACCTCGAGCGGCTGCACCGGGGTGACGGCCTGCCGGAGAGGGCCATCACCGAACGCGAGGAGGAGATCCTCAAGCTGGTCGCCGAGGGCCACACCTCGAAGGAGATCGGCGAGCTCCTCTTCATCAGCGCCAAGACGGTCGAGCGTCACCGCGCCAACCTCCTCCAGAAGCTCGGCATGCGCGACCGCCTGGAGCTGACCCGGTACGCGATCAGGGCCGGACTCATCGAACCCTGAGCCCGGGGCGGAGGTTGTCCACAGGCGGCCGAGCCACTTTCGCCGACCGCCTACCCTTGTCCCCATGAGCAGCATCGACCGGAGCCAGTCAGTGGGCGGCACGCGCACATACGAGGTACGCACCTACGGGTGCCAGATGAACGTCCACGACTCCGAGCGATTGTCCGGACTGCTGGAGGACGCGGGCTACGTCCGTGCGCCCGAGGGCGCCGACGGGGCGGACGTCGTCGTCTTCAACACCTGCGCCGTGCGGGAGAACGCCGACAACAAGCTGTACGGCAACCTCGGCCACCTCGCCCCGAAGAAGGCGAGCCGTCCCGGCATGCAGATCGCGGTCGGCGGCTGCCTCGCGCAGAAAGACCGCGACACCATCGTGAAGAGGGCGCCCTGGGTGGACGTCGTCTTCGGCACGCACAACATCGGCAAGCTGCCGGTCCTGCTGGAGCGCGCCCGCGTGCAGGAGGAGGCGCAGGTCGAGATCGCCGAGTCGCTGGAGGCGTTCCCCTCGACGCTGCCCACCCGCCGCGAGAGCGCCTACGCGGCCTGGGTCTCCATCTCCGTCGGCTGCAACAACACCTGCACCTTCTGCATCGTCCCGGCCCTGCGCGGCAAGGAGAAGGACCGTCGCCCCGGCGACATCCTCGCCGAGATCGAGGCCTTGGTCGCCGAGGGCGTCTCCGAGATCACGCTGCTCGGGCAGAACGTCAACGCCTACGGCTCCGACATCGGCGACCGCGAGGCCTTCAGCAAGCTGCTGCGCGCCTGCGGGAAGATCGACGGCCTGGAGCGCGTCCGCTTCACCTCGCCGCACCCGCGGGACTTCACCGACGACGTCATCGCCGCCATGGCCGAGACGCCGAACGTGATGCCGCAGCTGCACATGCCGCTCCAGTCCGGATCCGACCCGGTCCTGAAGGCGATGCGCCGCTCCTACCGCCAGGAGCGCTTCCTCGGCATCATCGAGAAGGTCCGCGCCGCCATCCCGCACGCCGCGATCAGCACGGACATCATCGTGGGCTTCCCCGGCGAGACCGAGGAGGACTTCGAGCAGACGCTGCACGTGGTGCGCGAGGCCCGCTTCGCCCAGGCCTTCACGTTCCAGTACTCGAAGCGGCCCGGCACCCCGGCCGCCGAGATGGACGGCCAGATCCCCAAGAAGGTCGTCCAGGAGCGCTACGAGCGGCTCGTCGCCCTCCAGGAGGAGATCTCCTGGGAGGAGAACAAGAAGCAGGTCGGACGCACGCTGGAGCTGATGGTCGCCGAGGGCGAGGGCCGCAAGGACGACAGCACCCACCGCCTCTCCGGCCGCGCCCCCGACAGCCGCCTCGTCCACTTCTCGAAGCCGGACGAGGAGGTCCGTCCCGGCGACGTGGTCACGGTCGAGATCACCTACGCCGCCCCGCACCACCTCCTCGCCGAGGGCCCCGTGCTGGGCGTGCGCCGCACGCGCGCGGGCGACGCCTGGGAGAAGCGCAACGCGGCCGAGAAGGCCAAGCCCGTCGGCGTGATGCTGGGCCTGCCGAAGATCGGCGCCCCCGAGCCCCTGCCCGCCGTGGCGAGCGGGTGCGGCTGCGACTGACCCGGGCTGCCGCCGCCCAGAGCGGTGGCAGCGGCTCCCGCTCCTGAGAGTTACCCTGCCGATCATGCTTGTCGCCGCCGCTGTCTGCCCTTGCCCGCCCCTGCTGGTCCCCGAGGTCGCCGCGGGCGCCGCCCCGGAACTGGACGCCGCGCGGGCCGCCTGCACGGACGCGCTGGGGGTGCTCGCCGCCGCCCGGCCCGGCCGGCTCGTGGTCGTCGGACCGGTGGACGGTGCCGGGCCCGAGGCGTACCCGGAGGGAACGGCGGGGTCCTTCCGGGGCTTCGGCGTCGACCTCGACGTACGGCTGGGAACGGGCGAGGGCGCGGACACGGAACAGCGGCTGCCGTACGCGCTGGCGGTCGGGGCCTGGCTGCTGGAGCGGACCGGGTGGTCCGACGCTCCGGTCGAGGGGCTGGGCGTGGGGGAGTCGTACCCGCCCGGGCTGTGCGCGCGGACCGGGAGGGACATCGCCGCCCGGGACGAGCGGGTCGCCCTGCTGGTGATGGGCGACGCGAGCGCGTGCCGGACGCTCAAGGCCCCGGGCTATCTGGACGAACGGGCGGCGCCCTTCGACGCGGAGGTCGCACGCGCGCTCGGCGCGGCGGACGTGGCGGCCCTCACCACGCTGGACACGGGGCTGGCACACGAGCTGAAGGTGTCCGGCCGGGCCCCCTGGCAGGTCCTGGCGGGCGCGGCCGACGGCGCGGACCTCGGCGGCTCACTGCTGTACGAGGACGCGCCGTACGGCGTGGGATACGTCGTCGCAGCCTGGTCGTAGACCGGGCGGCGAGGCACGGACACGGGCGCGGGAAACGGCGGACGGCCGGGAGCCCCCGTGCTCCGCGGCCGTCCGCCGATGTGCCCTTCAGTGTGCCGATGTGCGCATGAACCCTGCTGCCGTGCGCATTGGACCTGCTGCTGTGCGCACGGAACCTGCTGCGCCGATGCGCGCTCAGGAGGTGGGCGGTGGTGCCTCCGGATGTGGAGTGCCGCCCCCGTCCCGCGGCGGAGCCGTCCGGCCGGTGCCGGGCGGCCTCGTCGTGCCGGGCGTCGTCCTGGCATCCGTGCCGGGGGTCGTCGTGCCGCCCATGTCCGGTCTGGTGTCGTCATGGTGCGTGAGTCGGCCCATGGCGTCCTTCGCCCGGCCCGTGCCCGACTGGATCCTGTCGCTGTACTTGCCCTTGGTCGTCTTGTCGACGGCCTGCGCGGCCTTGTCCAGACCGTGGTGGATCTTGCCCTCGTGCCGCTGTGCGAGGTCCGAGACCTTGCCCCTGGCCGGGCCCAGCTTGGCTTTCACGTCGTCCATGAGACCCATGACTCACCTTCCCTCGCGCAGGACGGTCAGGTACGAGCACCCTCGCCGGCCTCGTTGTCTGCCGCCTTCTCGGTGGATTGCTGCTTGGGGATGTCGACACCCTCGGACTCGGTGGACTTGGAAGCCTCGGAGGTGGCCTCGGCGGTCGGCTCCGCCGGTTCCTCCGCTCCGCCGGTGCCCTTCGTCTCCACGGCCTCGGCCGCCTCCGTCTCGGGCCCGGCCTTCGCCGTGTCGGTCTGAGCCTCGGCCGCAGGCGTCTCCGCCGTGGCCTTCGACCGCCGGAGAAGTCGTGCAAAAACGCCCATATCCACTCCATACGTTACTCGTGCGGGCGAAATCCCGCGTTGCCCGGTGCGTCAATTTGCGCGGCCCAGGCCACCGCCTCTGCGATCCGGCGGCAGGAACCTCGCAACGGGCAACGAACCCGCGGCCGTCGCGTCACGTAACTCGTTCGAGACCGGTGGTCGAGGTTTGCGAGACTGGGGCGGTGAGCAGTGCACCCCCCGCCCCCCGCGTCATCGCCGTCGTCGGACCAACTGCGGCCGGAAAGTCCGATCTGGGCGTATTCCTGGCCCAGCGTCTCGGCGGTGAAGTCGTCAACGCCGACTCCATGCAGCTCTACCGAGGGATGGACATCGGCACCGCCAAGCTGACGCCCGAGGAGCGCGACGGTGTCCCCCACCACCTGCTGGACATCTGGGACGTGACCGTCACGGCCTCCGTCGCCGAGTACCAGCGTCTGGCCCGGGAGCGCATCGAGGCGCTGCTCGCCGAGGGCCGCTGGCCGATCCTGGTCGGCGGCTCGGGACTCTACGTGCGCGGGGCCGTCGACAACCTGGAGTTCCCCGGCACCGACCCAGAGGTCCGCGCCCGTCTGGAGGAGGAACTCACGCTGCGCGGCTCCGGAGCGCTGCACGCCCGCCTGGCCGCCGCCGACCCCGAGGCCGCCCGCGCCATCCTGCCGAGCAACGGCCGCCGGGTCGTCCGCGCCCTTGAGGTGATCGAGATCACCGGCAGGCCCTTCACGGCCAACCTCCCCGGCCACGACTCGGTGTACGACACCCTCCAGATCGGCGTCGACGTGGCCCGTCCCGAGCTGGACGAGCGCATCGCGCGCCGGGTCGACCGGATGTGGGACGCCGGCCTCGTGGACGAGGTGAGCGCACTTCAGGCGCAGGGGTTGCGTGAAGGGCGTACGGCCTCGCGCGCGCTCGGCTACCAGCAGGTGCTCGCGGCGCTCGCCGGGGAGTGCACCCTCGAGGAAGCGCGGACCGAGACCGTGCGTGCCACCAAGCGCTTCGCGCGCCGCCAGGATTCATGGTTCAGGCGCGACCCGCGGGTGCACTGGTTGAGTGGGGCGGCGGCCGATCGCACGGAACTTCCGCAGCTCGCGCTGTCCTTGGTCGAACGACCGGTTACAGCCTGATCACGTCATGGCATCGGGACGCTCAGGCCGTCATCCGCTCCTTCGGCGGCGTGCCATCATCGAGCTTCGATCGACCGAGTTGAGTCCTAGTTGGGAGGGCGCGTGGCGATGGAGGCCGGCCCTCGCGACACCGCACGAAGCACCGATCACATCACCGCCGAGCGGGATGATACGGGGCGCGGGGACGCACCGGAGCAGGAGACGGACCACCTCAGCTCCGACGGGCCCGACGAGACGCAGGGCGTGACGGACGACGGCCCGGAGCCCGGCGAGATGTTCGCCGACGAGGTCGAGGTCGAGCTGCGCCCGCAGCGCCGGCTCCGCATCTGGCAGCTGGCTCCCATCGTGAGCCTCGCGGCACTCGGCTCCCTGATGTTCGCCTTCCCGCTCGCCTTCGACTTCGGCGACAGCGGTGCCGTCATCGCCATGCTGGGCCTGCTGATCTGCTCCTGCGCGGCCGGCTGGGGCATGATGGCCGCCCGCCGCGTCGGCTACACCTGGCCGGGCCTGCCGGCCCGCGGCTCCGGCCGCAGACCCGACTGGCGGGTCGCCCTCGCGTACGCCCTGGTCGTGGCCGTCGTGGTGGTCCTCGCCGTGTGGCGGGTGGCACGACTCCGGTAACGGATGCGTGCCCCGTTACGATCGAGGCATGAGCACGCGGATCGCCTTCCTCAAGGGGCACGGCACCGAGAACGACTTCGTGATCGTCCCGGACCCCGAGAACGCCATCGACCTGCCCCCGGCCGCCGTCGCCGCCCTGTGCGACCGCCGCGCCGGCATCGGCGGTGACGGGCTGCTGCACGTCGTGCGGTCCGTCGCCCACCCGGAGGCCATGGGCATGGCGGCCGAGGCGGAGTGGTTCATGGATTACCGCAACGGCGACGGCTCGGTCGCGGAGATGTGCGGCAACGGCGTGCGGGTGTTCGCGCGCTACCTCCAGCGCGCCGGTCACGTGACCGAGGGAGACCTCGCGGTCGCCACGCGCGGGGGAGTGAAGACCGTGCACATCGCCAAGGACGGTGACGTGACCGTGGGCATGGGGCGGGCGGTGCTCCCCGAGGGCGACGTGACGGTGAGTGTCGGCGAGCGCAGCTGGCCCGCACGGAACGTCAACATGGGCAACCCGCACGCCGTGGCTTTCGTGGACGATCTCTCGCACGCCGGTGATCTGCTCTCCCCGCCGCCCTTCAGCCCGGCCGCCGCGTACCCGGACGGTGTGAACGTGGAGTTCGTGGTCGACCGCGGCCCCGGGCACGTCGCGCTGCGCGTGCACGAGCGCGGCTCCGGTGAGACCCGCTCGTGCGGCACGGGCGCGTGCGCGGTCGCCGTGGCCGCCGCCCGCCGCGACGGCGCCGACCCGACGACCACAGGCGTCCCCGCGACCTACACCGTCGACCTCCCGGGCGGCACCTTGGTGATCACCGAGCGGCCCGACGGCGAGATCGAGATGACCGGCCCGGCCGTGATCGTGGCCGAGGGCGAGATCGACGCGGACTGGCTGGAAACCGCCACCACCGCGTGAGCGACATCGGGGCGTCCTGAAACATCCGCCCGGCTTCGGCCACCCGATCCGAAACCACCGTTGATATCCGGCCACTTGGCGGGAACCACGTCGTAAGAGTGGCGGCGTAGGGGGGTACAAACCTCACATTCATCCCTCGAATGGGTGATCAGTTTCACGCTCGGCGAGAGGCGGTCAGTCGGGCGTGGTGGGCTCGGTAGCATCAAGCACCGGCCCGGACGGGGGACCGAAGCCGCTCCCTGAGCCGTGTCCGCTCTGGGGCACCCCGTCCGCCGGTTGACGCAGCCGGAGGTGCCCATGAGTGCGGAGGCCACGAATTCCGTGACCCCAGGCCCGATGCCGGGCGCGGTGTCAGGACAGGTGACGCCGACAGCCCCCCGCAGAAAGGCCCGCCCCCGGATCGACCTGCGCCGCCTCGGCCGCGCGGCCCTGCTCGGCCCCGCCGCCCGCGGCCGGCTGCCCGACGCCATCAGCCATGTCGTCGAGGCCCACCGCGCCCATCACCCCGACGCGGACCTCGAACCCCTGCGTCACGCCTACGTCCTGGCCGAGTCCTCGCACCGCGGCCAGATGCGCAAGAGCGGCGAGCCGTACATCACGCACCCGCTCGCGGTGACCCTGATCCTCGCCGAACTCGGCGCCGAGACCACGACGTTGACCGCGTCCCTGCTGCACGACACCGTCGAGGACACGGACGTGACGCTCGACCAGGTACGCGACCAGTTCGGCGAGGAGGTCCGCTACCTCGTCGACGGCGTCACCAAACTGGAGAAGGTCGACTACGGCGCCGCCGCCGAGTCCGAGACCTTCCGCAAGATGCTCGTCGCCACCGGCAACGACGTCCGTGTCATGTCGATCAAACTCGCCGACCGGCTGCACAACATGCGCACCCTCGGCGTCATGCGCCCCGAGAAACAGGAGCGCATCGCCAAGGTGACACGTGACGTGCTCATCCCGCTCGCCGAACGGCTCGGCGTCCAGGCGCTCAAGACCGAACTGGAAGACCTGGTCTTCGCGATCCTGCATCCCGAGGAGTACGCGCGCACCAGGGAGTTGATCGTCCGCAACGCGGCCCGCGCGGACGATCCGCTCGCCGAGGTCGCGGACGAGGTGCGCGGGGTGCTGCGCGAGGCGGACATCACGGCCGAAGTCCTCATCCGGCCCCGCCACTTCGTCTCGGTGCACCGCGTCTCCCGCAAACGCGGCCGGCTGCGCGGCTCCGATTTCGGCCGCGTCCTGGTGCTGGTGAACGAGGACGCCGACTGCTACGGCGTCCTGGGCGAACTGCACACCTGTATGAAGCCGGTGGTCTCGGAGTTCAAGGACTTCATCGCCGTACCGAAGTTCAACCTGTACCAGTCGCTGCACACGGCCGTGGCGCGCGAGGACGGCCAGGTCGTCGAGGTCCTGATCCGCACGCACCAGATGCACAAGGTCGCCGAGGCCGGTGTCGTCGCCCTCGGCAACCCGTACGCACCGGCCCCCGAGGACCCGGCCGACGGCGAACGCGTCGACCCCACCCGACCCGGCTGGCTCTCCCGGCTCCTCGACTGGCAGGAGGCGGCACCCGACCCCGACCACTTCTGGTCGACCCTGCGCGAGGACCTCGCCCAGGACCGCGAGATCACCGTCTTCCGTCCCGACGGCGGCACCCTCGGCCTGCCCGAGGGCGCGACCTGCGTGGACGCCGCGTACGCGCAGTACGGCGAGGACGCGCACGCCTGTATCGGGGCCCGGGTGAACGGCCGCCTGGCGACGCTGAGCACCGTGCTGAGGGACGGCGACACCGTTCAGCTCCTCATGGGCCAGGACGCGGCGTCGGAGCCGTCCCGGGAGTGGCTGGAGCACGCCCACACCCCCGCGGCCCGGATCGCCATCCAGCGGTGGCTGACCGCCCATCCGGCGCAGGCGGAGTCCCAGCAGCAGAGCGAGGCGCGGATCGCCGGGGACCGGCCGGCCGTGCGGCCCGTCGACGTACCCGACCCGGACGCGGCCCCGGAGCAGCCCGCCGACCGCCCCGGCACCGGCCATGTCCTCGCCGACCTGCCCGGCGCGACCGTCCGGCTCGCCCGCTGTTGCACGCCCGTACCGCCCGACGCGATCACCGGCTTCGCGGTACGCGGAGGAGCGGTCACCGTGCACCGCGTGGAGTGCGCCGCGGTGGCGCGCATGAAGGACGGGGGGCGTGCGGAGGTCGGCGTGCGCTGGGGGGAGACCGCCGAGTGCCGGGTCACGCTGGTGGCCGAATCGTTCGTCCGCCCCCATCTGCTGGCCGACCTCACCGAGGCCATGGCCTCCGAGGGCGCCGAGATCGTCTCGGCGACCGTCGAGCCGCCGACCCAGCAGCAGGTGCGGCACACCTACACCGTGCAGCTCCCGGACGCCGGCCATCTGCCCGCCCTGATGCGCGCGATGCGCAATGTGGCCGGGGTGTACGACGTCAGCCGGGCCCAGCCGCAGCCACAGGGCGGCTGACCGGCCAGGGCCTGCGCACGGCGGTGTCAAGCCGCCGGGCTCGCCCCGCACGGCCCTGCCGGGATGGCCGGGGCCGGGCTTGCGGTGACGCCCCAGGGCGGTGCGAGCCCCGGTCCCGGCGGCCTCACGCCGCGACCGGGACGGCACCCGGCGCAGGCTCCGGTCCCCGGTTCGGGTGGGACGAAAGCGCGCCGTCCCCGCGGCTCACCCGCGCGCTGATAGCCGTGGGGCATGCTCCTGACCCCCCACAGCCAGGCCACCACCCCCACCCGGCGGCGCCGCACCGCCGCCGTCCTGCTCACCTCGGCGATCTCCGTCTGCCTCGTCGCCGCGAGCGCCCCCGTGGTTCCGCTCGGCGTCGGCGACCGACTCTTCCCGTACCTCGGCAACCCGGGCTACGACGTGGCGTCGTACGACCTCTCGTTCACCTATCCGGGCAACAACAGCGAACCGCTGCGGGCCGTCACCACCATCGACGCCTGGACGACCGCCGACCTGGACCGCGTCAACCTGGACTTCGCCCACGGCACCGTCGAGTCGGTCGAGGTCGACGGCGACCCCGCCGAGTTCCGCACCGCCGGCGAGGACCTGGTGATCACGCCCGAGGACTCCGTGTCGGACGGCAACTGGATGCGGATCACCGTGCGGCACACCAGTGATCCCGTGCCCGTCAAGGACCGCGAGGGCGGCTGGGTGCGCACCGCGGACGGCCTCGCCATGGCCAACCAGGCCGACGCCGCGCACATGGTCTACCCGTGCAACGACCACCCCTCCGACAAGGCGATGTTCACCATCCGGGTCACCGCACCCGACGGTCACACGGCCGTCGCCAACGGCCTGCCCGCCGGAGTGGAGAAGTCCGGCGGGTCCACGACCTGGACCTACCGCAGCCAGCACCCCATGGCCACCGAGCTCACCCAGGTCTCCATCGGCCGCTCCACGGTGCTGCACCGCACCGGCCCGCACGGGCTGCCCGTACGGGACGTCGTCCCGACCGAGCACCGCAAGGCGCTCGAACCCTGGCTGGAGAAGACCCCCGGCCAGATCGCCTGGATGGAGAGCAAGGTCGGCCGCTACCCCTTCGAGACGTACGGCCTGCTCATGGCCGACGCCTCCACCGGCTTCGAACTGGAGACCCAGACCCTCTCCCTCTTCGAACGGGAACTCTTCACCGATCCCGTCTACCCGCCGTGGTACGTCGAGTCGATCATGGTCCACGAGCTGGCCCACCAGTGGTTCGGCAACAGCGTCGGCCCCCGCACCTGGTCCGACCTGTGGCTCAACGAGGGGCACGCCACCTGGTACGAGGCGCTGTACGCCGAGGAGCAGGCCGACAAGCCGATGCGGGACCGGATGAAGGCCGCCTACGCCTCCTCCGACCGCTGGCGCGCCGCCGGCGGACCGCCCGCCGCCCCCAAGGCACCCGACCCCGGCCGCAAGACCAGCATCTTCCGGCCCAACGTCTACGACGGCGCCGCGCTCGTCCTGTACGCCCTGCGCGAGGAGATCGGCCGCCCGGCCTTCGAACGCCTGGAACGCGCCTGGTTCGGCCGCCACCAGGACGACACGGCCACGACGGAGGACTTCGTCCGGCTGGCCGCCGAGATCGCCGGGCGCGACCTGGACGGCTTCTTCCAGGGCTGGCTGTACGGCGAGAAGACCCCGCCGATGCCGGGGCACCCGGACTGGAAGCCGAAGGCTCTCGCCGGGAAGCCGGATGCTCTTGCGGGGAGGCCGAAGGTCCCGGCGGGCAAGCCGGAGGCTTCTGCGGGGAGGCCGAAGGTTTCGGCGGCGAAGCCAGATGCCCCCGCGGAAAGGCCGAAGGCTCCCGAGAAGCAGGCCCGGCCGGCGATGACGCCCGCCCGATAACACGGTGACGAGACGCCCCGTGCCGTGCGACCATCTTCAGGTCGGCGCGGCACGGAACGCCGGGAATCTCCCGGCCCGCCCGTGCGTTGCAGACAATGAACGGTTTCCGACCTACGTAAGGATCCAATGACCTCCTCTTCTTCCTTTTCCCAGGACTCCAAGCGCTTCGCGCACAGCCACCCCGAGGGTTTTCGGGCCGATGCCCTGATGGAAGAGGACGTCGCCTGGAGCCACGAGATCGACGGAGACCGGGACGGCGACCAGTTCGACCGCTCCGACCGTGCGGCCCTGCGCCGTGTGGTGGGCCTCTCCACCGAGCTCGAGGACGTCACCGAGGTCGAGTACCGCCAGCTCCGCCTGGAGCGGGTCGTCCTCGTCGGCGTCTGGACCTCGGGAACCGTGCAGGACGCGGAGAACTCCCTCGCGGAGCTCGCCGCCCTCGCCGAGACGGCCGGCGCGCTGGTGCTCGACGGAGTCACCCAACGCCGCGACAAGCCCGACGCGGCCACCTACATCGGCTCCGGCAAGGCCGAGGAACTGCGTGACATCGTCGTCGAGACGGGCGCGGACACCGTCATCTGCGACGGTGAGCTCAGCCCCGGCCAGCTGATCCACCTCGAGGACGTCGTCAAGGTCAAGGTCATCGACCGGACGGCCCTGATCCTGGACATCTTCGCCCAGCACGCCAAGTCCCGAGAGGGCAAGGCGCAGGTCGCTCTCGCGCAGATGCAGTACATGCTGCCGCGACTGCGCGGCTGGGGTCAGTCGCTGTCCCGGCAGATGGGCGGTGGCAAGGGCGGCGGCCTCGCCACCCGTGGTCCCGGTGAGACCAAGATCGAGACGGACCGGCGCCGGATCCGCGAGAAGATGGCGAAGATGCGCCGGGAGATCGCGGAGATGAAGACCGGCCGCGAGATCAAGCGCCAGGAGCGCAAGCGCCACAAGGTGCCGTCCGTGGCCATCGCGGGCTACACCAACGCCGGCAAGTCCTCGCTGCTCAACCGCCTCACGGGCGCGGGCGTGCTGGTGGAGAACGCCCTGTTCGCGACCCTCGACCCGACCGTGCGCCGGGCCGAGACCCCGAGCGGGCGGCTGTACACGCTGACCGACACGGTCGGGTTCGTACGCCACCTGCCCCACCACCTGGTCGAGGCGTTCCGCTCCACGATGGAGGAGGTCGGCGAGTCCGACCTGATCCTGCACGTGGTCGACGGTTCGCACCCGTTCCCGGAGGAGCAGCTGGCAGCCGTGCGCGAGGTGGTCCGGGACGTCGGCGCCACCGACGTGCCCGAGATCGTCGTGATCAACAAGGCCGACGCGGCCGACCCGCTGACGCTCCAGCGGCTGCTGCGCGTCGAGAAGCGGTCCATCGCCGTCTCGGCCCGCACCGGCCTGGGCATCGAGGAGCTGCTCGCGCTCATCGACAACGAGCTGCCGCGCCCGTCGGTCGAGATCGAGGCGCTCGTGCCGTACACGCACGGCAAGCTGGTCGCCCGTGCCCACGACGAGGGCGAGGTGATCTCCGAGGAGCACACCCCGGAGGGCACCCTGCTCAAGGTGCGGGTCCACGAGGAGCTGGCGGCGGAACTCATGCCGTACGTTCCGACGCCTGCGCTCTGAGCCCGAGCCTGGCCCGCGTCTCGTGCGACGCGAGAAGGCCCGCCCCCTGTCAGGGGGGCGGGCCTTCAGCATGTGCGGGTCACTGACCGCCGTACGTCTTGCTCATGTTCTGGTAGAGCGCCTCGGCGTCCCGGCCCAGCTGCGGACCGGCCAGCCACGAGTTGTCGGCCGGGCCGATCGAGGTGTTGGAGACCAGCACCGACTTGCCGTTCAGGACCCGGAACCAGCCGCCACCGGACGAACCGCCGGTCATGTCGCAGCCGATGCGGTACATCGTCGGCAGGGACGGGCTGAGCGAGAACCGGCCCGGCACGTCGACGCACTTGAACATCTTCTCGCCGTTGTACGGCGGTGCGGCCGGGTAGCCCCAGGCGCCCATCTTGCGGGCCTCGGCCGCGGACGGGGCGGAGAAGTCCACGTCCAGCGCGGCGCCGACCGTCTCCTCCAGGGACTTCGCGCCCTGCTCCGGCTTCACGTGCAGCACCGCGTAGTCGTACGCGGCTCCGTCGCCACCGGTCTCCGAACCGCCCTGGATCCACTGGTTCGACGTGGAGGCCCAGTTCGCCCACCAGTTGCCGTACGGGGCGATCTCGCTCTGGTTCGCGTTGCTCAGCTCCGCCTCGGACTTGCCGAGGTCGTTGTAGGCCGGTACGAAGACGATGTTGCGGTACCAGCCGCCGTTGCCGCCGGCGTGCACGCAGTGGCCCGCCGTCCAGACCAGGTTGGACTTGCCCGGGTGGTTCACGTCCTTGACGACCGTGCCGGAGCAGACGGCCGGGCCGTCGGGGGAGTCGAAGAAGACCTTGCCGACCGGTGCCGCGTTGCGGTGGTACGGCGTCTTCTCGGCCTGTGCCCGGACAGGCGCCGGGTCCGGGTCGCTGACCCCCTGGCCGGCCGACGCGTCCTTCGTCGTGACCGTCTTGTCGGCCTCGTCGGCGGACCGCATCCGCTCCGGCTTCCAGAGGCCCTCGATCACCGGGTTGACGAAGTCCTTGGCGTCACTGAGCCACTTGTCCTTGTCCCAGTCCTTCCAGCCGCCGTCCTTCCAGCGGTCGACGTCGATCCCGTGCTCCTTGAGCCTGCCCGCGAGATCGGCCGGGATCTTGACCTTGCCGCCGTCCGCGGCGGCCTGGGAACTGCCGGCGTCGGGCTTGTCGCTCGCCGAGTCCTCGGAGCCGTTGCAGGCGGTCGCGGTGAGCGCCAGGGCGGCGACGAGCCCGGTGGCCGCGAGGGCGGTGCGCCGCCCACGCCTGGATGCGGGCGTACGAGTGGAACGCATGGTGCGATGACCCCCGTTGTGCGTACGTATGTGGTGCTGGTGCTGGTGCTGGTGCTGGTGCTGGTGCGTCGGTGCGGGGGCGCCGCGTGTCCATGTCATGGTGCGGCGCCGGTGCTTCCGCGCGACTCCCCACTATGCCCGTGGAGTTGAGGGGCTACCGGGGTGGGGCGGTGAAGGTTTCCGAGAGCCCCCGGGCCGGGCCTCGTGAGGAAGCCGCCCGGGGTGCGCCGTCCCACCGGCAGCGCGATTCAGCGGCCGGTCAGCGGTTGGCGTACTTCTTGCTGACCGAGTCGTACACACCCTTCGCCACGTCGCCCAGGCGCGGTCCGGCCAGCCAGCCCGACGTCACCGGGCCGATCGAGGTGTTGGACACCAGCGCCGGCTTGCCGTCCGAACCGGTCGCGACCCAGCCACCGCCGCTCGAACCGCCGGTCATGGTGCAGCCGATGCGGTACATCGTCGGATCCGACGCGGTGACCGACAGCCGCCCGGGCCGGTCCTGGCAGCGGAACAGCTTCTGCCCGTCGTAGGGCGGCGCGGCCGGGTAGCCGATCGCCGTGACGCTCTTCACCTGCGGCACCGCAGGCGCCTTGAAGTCGACCGGCAGCGCCGAACCGACCATCTCCTCCAGCGACTTGCCGCCGCTGCCCTTCTCCGGCGTCACATGGATGACCGCGAAGTCGTACGGCGCACCGTCACCGCCCGTCGAACCGCCCTGCTCGATCCACTGGTCCGAGGTCTGCGCCCAGTCGCCCCACCAGACACCGTAGGGAGCGACGTCCTCGCGGGTGGCGTTCTCCAGTTCCGCCACCGGCTTGCCGTCGTCGTTGTACGACGGCACGAACGCTATGTTGCGGTACCAGCCGCCCTTCTTGCCCGCGTGCACGCAGTGGCCCGCCGTCCACACGAGGTTGGACTTGCCCGGGTGCGCCGGGTCCTTCACGACGGTCGCCGAGCAGACCGCCGAGCCCTCGGGGGAGTCGAAGAACACCTTCCCCGCCGTGGGGGCGTTGGCGTGGTAGGACGGCGGCACGGCCTGCGCCTCGACCGGCTCGGGCGTCGGGTCGGTCACGCCCTGGTCACCGGAGAGGTCGCTGTCGTCGACGCCCTGGTCGGGCTCCTCGGCCTCCCGCATGCGGTCCGGGTTCCAGAGCCCTTCGATGATCGGGTTGATGTACTCGTTCGCCTCGCGCAGCCAGTCGTCCCGGTCCCAGTTCTTCCAGGCGCCGTTCTTCCACTTGTCGACGTCGATCCCTTGCTCGCGGAGCCGGTCCCTGATGTCGTCCGGGATCCTGAGCTTGCCGTCGTCGGAGGCGGTGGCCGACGCGGAGGCCTCACCGTCCGCCGTGGCGTCGCCCGACTCGCAGGCGGTGGCGGTCAGCACGAGCGCCGAGGCGAGGGCCACCGCGGCCAGCACGGGGGAGTTCCCGCGGCGCGCCCTCCCTCCTCGGCCGGTATGGGACGACGGTCGTGTGGATCGCATGATCTGACTCCCCCTGGTACGGAACGAACGTGGACGAACCGGCGCTTCGCCCCCGATTCCCGCTGTCTCGCGGGAACTTCGGGGCGACCTCACGGTGTCCGGGAACGGCACCACACACTATGCGGTGGCTGTGGGGGCGATCCGACGGATCCGCAACAGTTCCGTCACGGAAAGGATCTTGAGGCAACCCGTAACCCCGTGAGTGATCCGGGGTTGGTAGCGGATGGGGGGCCTGCTGTCTGGATGCGGTCCTCTGTGCCCGTGCCCAGTGGGAGGTCTTGGAAGCCGTGGCGGAATCCACCGATGGGGGTCATGCGTCAGAGGAGGCCACTGTGGGGTGTACGCAGGTGAAATCCGCCCCCGGCGGGGCCGTCGACCACGCTGCCCCCGCCCCGCGCTCCACGCCCGAGGGAGCCCCGCGCCGCCAAGGCGCACGCGAACCCGCCGCCCGGACCTACGCCCGTGCCCTGCCGATCGTTCCGGTGCGCGCCCGGGGACTGACCATCGAGGGCGCGGACGGCCGCCGTTACCTGGACTGCCTCTCCGGCGCTGGCACACTCGCTCTGGGCCACAACCACCCGGTCGTCCTGGAGGCCATCCGCAAGGTCCTCGACTCCGGCGCACCCCTGAACGCCCTCGACCTGGCGACACCCGTCAAGGACGCCTTCCTCGACGAGCTGCTGCGTACCCTTCCGCCGGGCCTCGCCGCGCGGGCGCGGGTGCGGTTCTGCGGACCGGCCGGCAGCGAAGCCGTGGAGACCGCCTGGGCGCTGGCACGCACGGCGACCGGACGGAGCGGCCTCCTGACGTTCACCGGAGCCGGTCGCGGTGGTACCGCCGGAGTCCTCGACGCCCCGTCCGCGAACACCCATGACGCGCGGGTGGCCCGCCTGCCCTACCCGCAGGACTACCGCTGCCCGTTCGGCGTCGGGGGCGAGCACGGGGCCGACCTCGCCTCCCGCTGGACGGAGTCCCTCCTCGACGACGCGGGGTCCTGGGTGCCGCTGCCCGCCGGGATGCTCGTCGAGCCGGTCCAGGGCGAGGGCGGCGTGATCCCCGCACCGGACTCCTGGCTGCGGCGCATGCGGCAGCTCACCGCCGACCGGTCCGTCCCGCTGATCGTCGACGAGATCCAGACGGGCGTGGGCCGGACCGGCGCCTTCTGGGCCGTGGAGCACAGCGGCGTGACCCCCGACGTGATGGTCCTCTCCAACGCCATCGGCGGCAGCCTGCCGCTGGCCGTCGTCGTCTACCGCGACGACCTCGTCACCCGGGAACCCGGCCACCCCGCCGACGCCTTCCCCGGTAACCAGCTCGCCATGGCCGCCGGCACCGCGACCCTCGCCCACGTCCGCGAGAACGCCCTCGCCGACCGCGCGGCGACCCTGGGTGCGCGCCTGCTGAGTCAACTCCGGCAACTGGCCTCCGATTTCGCGTGTGTAGGGGATGTGCGGGGGAGGGGACTGATGATCGGGGTCGAGCTGGTGGATCCGGACGAGGAGGGGGAGCCCGGCTTCACTGGCGGTCCCGGGGCTGTGGAAGGTGTCGCGGCGGCGTCGTGGGTGCCCGGCAGTGGACGCCGGCCGCTCCCCGCCGCCCCCGAACTGGCTGCCGCGATCCAGCGGGAGTGCCTGCGGCGCGGCCTCATCGTCGGACTCGGCGGCCCTCGCGCGAGCGTCGTGCAACTGCTCCCTCCTCTGACCATCACCGACGAACAGGCGGCGGCCGTACTGGACCGCCTCGCCGACGCGGTCCGGGAAGCGGCCCGGTGCCGAGGGGGTGGCACGGCAGCCACACCGTGAACGCGGCGAGCGCCAGTGGCGTGGGAGCCCACGCCCTGGCCGGGCGTGGGTGCCGGGCCACCAGCCAAACCGTCGCGCGTCGGGCGACCCAGCGCCCACGCGCCCTATGCCCGGCCTGTACTCCCGCCCGCCCGCTGCGCGACATCGCGCCCCCTCGGGCCGCGCCGAGCGGAGTGGAGCTCCTCGGCCCGCCGCCCCCACCCGCATGATCCGAACCACCCCATGAGGTACCTGTCGTGAATGCCACCCCCCACCCCGACGACCCCACCCCGACGCCTGGACACGGCTCCGTCGGCGCCTGGCCGCCGGGGACGTCACCGAACCCGCGGATCCCTCACCAGCGGCCGGTCGCGAAACCCGTCCAGGGGCTGAGCGAAGGCCCGGACGGCGACCCCCTGGAGCATCCCGACCCGCACACCGTCGCCCAGGCCGCCGCCGTGGAGAATCTGCTCCGCTGCTGGGCGCGCGAGACCGACCAGCCGGCCCCGGCAGACGGCGTGCTGCGCATCCCCCTTTCCGCCAGTGGCACGGCTCTCCTCGCGCCGGTCCGCTACTGGTCCCCGACGGGCTGGCACCGCTTCGGTCCTCCTCGTCTCGCCGACGCACCCGACCATGCCCCACCGGCCGACGCCGTCACGATCGCCGCCCTGTTCACGAGGGAGACGCCCTCAGACGGCTCCGGTAACGGATCCGCTCACGACTCCCTTCCCAAGGGCGCCCCCAGCCCCGCCACCGCCGGCTTCGCGGACGGCGCCGGGCTCGTCGCGGGCGTTGCCGACTCCCTCCGCCGGGTCGCCGGTTTCGTCACCGCCCGCCGGGAAGCCCCTGCCGACGGCCCCGACCTCTTCCTGTCCGCGGAACAGGCACTCGTCCTCGGACACCCCCTGCACCCGAGCCCGAAGAGCCGCGAAGGCCTCTCCGACGCCGAAGCGCTGCTGTACTCACCCGAGTTGCACGGCTCCTTCCCTCTGCACTGGATGGCTGTCGCTCCCTCCGTTCTCGCCACCGATTCCTCCTGGACCGAACGCGGGCGCCCTGTCGCCGCGCCCCGGCTCACCGCCCGCCTCGCCGGGACCGCACCGGCGCAGCCCGACGGGTACGCCCTCCTGCCCCTCCACCCCTGGCAGGCACACGAGATCCGTCACCGTGCGGAAACCGCTGCCCTTCTGGACGCCGGGCTGCTCCGTGACCTCGGCACCCACGGCCCTCCCTGGCACCCCACCTCCTCCGTGCGAACCGTCTACCGAACCCACGCCCCCGCGATGCTCAAGCTCTCGCTGGGCCTGCGCATCACCAACTCCCGCCGCGACAACCTCCGCAAGGAACTCCACCGCGGCGTCGAGGTCCACCGTCTGCTCCGCAGCGGCCTCGCCCAGCAGTGGCGGGCCGTGCACCCTGGCTTCGACATCGTCCGGGACCCGGCCTGGCTCGCCGTGGACACTCCCGACGGCGTCCCGGTGCCCGGACTGGACGTGGTGATCCGCCACAACCCGTTCAGCCCCTCCGACGACGTCTCCTGCGTCGCAGGACTCCTCTCGCCGCGCCCGTGCTCCCCGACCTCGCTGGAGGGTGCACCGGGGGGTTCGGAGAAGCACGGCCCGGCCCTGCGGTCCCGGCTGGCCGAGGTCGTCACCCGTCTCGCCCGCTGTACCGGCCGGCCCCGCGGAGCTGTCGCCGCCGAGTGGTTCCTGCGCTACCTCGCGCACGTGGTGCGTCCCGTCCTCTGGCTGGACGGCGAGGCCGGCATCGCCCTGGAAGCGCACCAGCAGAACACCCTGCTCCTGCTGGACCCCGACGGCTGGCCCACGGGTGGTCGTTACCGCGACAACCAGGGCTATTACTTCAGGGAGTCCCGGCGTGCGGAGCTCGACGCCCGGCTGCCCGGCATCGGAGAACGGAGCGACACGTTCGTCCGTGACGAGGTCGCCGACGAGCGGCTCGCGTACTACCTGGCGATCAACAACGTGCTCGGTCTCATCGGCGCGTTCGGCGCCCAGGGGCTGGCGGACGAACGGCTGCTGCTCGCCGCCTTCCGCCGCTTCCTGCGGGACGTCGCCTCCGGCCCGGCCCCGCTGCGCACCTCGCTGCCGGCCCGATTGCTCGACTCACCCGTCCTGCGCTGCAAAGCCAACCTGCTGACCCGGCTGCACGGCCTCGACGAACTCGTCGGCCCGGTCGACACCCAGTCTGTCTACGTCACCATCGCCAACCCCCTGCACTCCTGAGCGCCTTGATCGCCCCTGACCACTGTTGATCTGCCTCCTTCCTCCCTGAGGACATGCCCCACCCCTTCATGAGAGGAGCGTTCGGTGCCTCCCGCCGAGCCGACCGCCGAAACTGGTGTCACCCTCCCTGGCCTGGCCGACGTGGCCTGCGGTGCCGGGCCCCGATCCGACTCCCCGGATCCCGGCAGAGCCTCCGGGGAGTGCTCGGCATCACGCCCTCCCTCCGTCCCGCGTCGTGACGACCTCCTCGACCGCGTCGCCGAATGGGGCCCGGTCGACACACCCGCAGGAGGGTTCCACCTCGTCCCCGTGTGCCTCGAACGCGACCTCCCGCTCATCGGCCGCTGGATGAACGACCCCGCCGCCGCGGCGTTCTGGGAGCTGGCGGGACCGCTGGAGGTGACGCACGACCACCTGTGGGCCCAGCTCGCCGGCGACGGGCGCAGCGTGCCGTGCATCGGTGTTCTCGGCGGAGGGCCGATGAGTTACTGGGAGATCTACCGGGCGGATCTGGACCCGCTGGCCCGTCACTACCCGGCCCGGCCTCATGACACGGGGATCCATCTCCTGGTCGGTGGGGTCGCCCATCGTGGGCATGGCCTCGGGGGTCTGCTGCTCCGGGCCGTGGCCGATCTCGTTCTCGCGCAGCGCCCCGCTTGCACACGTGTCATCGCTGAACCCGACATTCGCAACACCCCCTCCGTAGCCGCATTCCTGACCGCCGGCTTCCGGTTCTCCGCCGAGCTCGACCTGCCCGCCAAGCGGGCCGCCCTCATGGTCCGAGACCGGCCCCTCCGGCACCTGTCGTAGCGCTGTGTCACCGCCCCATCACTCATTGAACGCGGCTCGTCCCGCCGCAGTTCCCGCCCGTCACGCGAAAACTTCTGAGCAATTCCGCCACGACCTCGTTCGCGCAGCTCCGCCACGACCTTGTTCGCGCAGTTCCACCACGGCCTCGTCCCCGTGGCCGATCGGCCCGCCCAGGGACCCCCACCACCTCACCGAGGAGCCCACGGTCTTGATCCCGTCCCCCGTCCCCGCCTTGATCGCCCGTTTGTCAGTGCGGGGTCGTAGGGTGGTCGCGCTATGACGAAGCCCTCACTCCCCGAACTCCTGCATGCTGCCGTCACTGCCGTCGGCGGTACGGAGCGCCCCGGTCAGGTGGCCATGGCCGTAGCCGTCGAGCAAGCGATCGACGACGGCTCCCACCTGCTGGTCCAGGCCGGCACCGGTACCGGCAAGTCGCTGGGCTACCTGGTGCCCGCGCTCGCGCACGGGGAGCGAGTGGTCGTCGCGACCGCCACCCTCGCCCTGCAGCGCCAGCTGGTGGAGCGCGACCTGCCGAGAACGGTCGACTCACTGCACCCCCTGCTGCGTCGCCGCCCGGAGTTCGCGATGCTCAAGGGCCGGTCGAACTACCTGTGCATGCACCGACTGCACGAGGGAGTCCCGCAGGACGAGGAAGAGGGCCTCTTCGACCAGTTCGAGGCCGCCGCGCCCACGAGCAAGCTGGGCCAGGACCTGCTCCGGGTGCGCGACTGGGCCGACGAGACCGAGACCGGTGACCGTGACGACCTCACGCCCGGTATCTCGGACCGTGCCTGGGCCCAGGTGTCGGTGTCGTCGCGGGAGTGCCTGGGCGCCTCGAAGTGCGCGTACGGCGCCGAGTGCTTCGCCGAGATGGCTCGTGAGCGGGCCAAGCTCGCCGAGGTCGTCGTCACCAACCACGCGCTGCTCGCGATCGACGCCATCGAGGGGGCCCCGGTCCTCCCACAGCATGAGGTACTGATCGTCGACGAGGCGCACGAACTCGTCTCCCGGGTCACCGGAGTCGCCACCGGCGAGCTCACCCCCGGCCAGGTCAACCGCGCGGTGCGCCGTGCCGCGAAACTCGTCAACGAGAAGGCCGCGGACCAGCTCCAGACCGCAGCCGAGGGTTTCGAGCGGCTGATGGAGCTGGCGCTGCCAGGCCGTCTGGAGGAGATTCCCGAGGACCTCGGTTACGCCCTCATGGCGTTGCGCGACGCGTGCCGCACGGTCATCTCCGCGATCGGCGCGACCCGCGACAAGTCCGTCCAGGACGAGGACGCCGTCCGCAAGCAGGCCCTGGCCTCCGTGGAGAACGTGCACGACGTGGCGGAGCGCATCACGAACGGCTCCGAGTGGGACGTGGTCTGGTACGAGCGCCACGACCGCTTCGGTGCCTCCCTACGCGTCGCCCCGATGTCCGTCTCCGGTCTGCTGCGGGAGAAGCTCTTCGCGGACCGTTCCGTGGTCCTGACGTCCGCCACGCTGAAGCTGGGCGGCGACTTCAACGGCGTGGGCGCCTCCCTGGGCCTGTCCCCCGAAGGCACCGAGGGCGACGACGTCCCCAGGTGGAAGGGCATCGACGTAGGCTCGCCCTTCGACTACCGCAAGCAGGGCATCCTCTACGTCGCCAAGCACCTGGCCCGTCCCGCGCGGGACGGCGACCGTGCGGACATGCTCGACGAGCTCACGGAGCTGATCCAGGCGGCGGGCGGCCGCACCCTCGGCCTGTTCTCCTCGATGCGGGGGGCCCAGCTGGCCGCCGAAGAGCTCCGGTCCCGGATCCCCGAGTACCCGATCCTCCTCCAGGGTGAGGAGACGCTGGGCGAGCTCATCAAGAACTTCGCGGCCGACCCGAAGACCTGCCTCTTCGGCACGCTGTCGCTCTGGCAGGGTGTGGACGTCCCGGGACCCAGCTGCCAGTTGGTCGTCATGGACAAGATCCCGTTCCCGCGCCCGGACGACCCCCTCATGAGCGCCCGGCAGAAGGCCGTCGAGGACGCGGGCGGCAACGGCTTCATGGCGGTCGCCGCCACCCACGCCGCGCTCCTCATGGCTCAGGGCGCCGGCCGGCTCGTACGGGCGTCGGGGGACCGGGGTGTGGTCGCGGTCCTCGACCAGCGTCTGGCGACCGCCCGGTACGGGAGCTATCTGAAGGCGTCACTGCCCGATTTCTGGTTCACGACGGACCGTAACCAGGTGCGGAAGTCGCTGGCGGCGATCGACGCGTCTGCCCAGCAGGCGGCAGCCGGGCAGACGGACGACGCATGAGCTGCGGGTTGGCCGGTGGCTCAGCCACCGGCCAACCGCCGGCCCTCGCCACACGAGTAGGCGGCCCCGACCTGCCCCCGGACAGCGCAGGGCCCCGGAACCGGCGCAGAGGTCCCGGGGCCCGGTCAGGGGGCGGGCCCGTGGGGCCCACCTGACGCGGTGCGCGCTGTCAGACGCGTCGCAGTACGGCCACCACCTTGCCGAGGATGGTCGCGTCGTCGCCGGGGATGGGCTCGTAGGCCGCGTTGTGCGGCAGGAGCCAGACATGGCCGTCCTCGCGCTTGAAGCGCTTGACGGTGGCTTCGCCGTCGAGCATCGCGGCCACGATGTCGCCGTTCTCGGCGACCGGCTGACGGCGCACCGTGACCCAGTCGCCGTCGCAGATCGCGGCCTCGATCATCGAGTCACCGACGACCTTCAGGACGAACAGCTCGCCGTCCCCGACCAGCTGGCGGGGGAGGGGGAAGACGTCCTCGACGGACTCCTCGGCGAGGATCGGGCCACCGGCGGCGATCCGGCCGACCAGCGGCACGTACGACGCGGCCGGCTTGCCCGCGGTGTCCGTGGGCTGCACCGAGGCGGCCTGGTCGGAGCCCCGCACCTCGTACGCGCGCGGGCGGTGTGGGTCGCGGCGCAGGAAGCCCTTACGCTCCAGGGCCATCAGCTGATGTGCCACGGAGGAGGTGCTGGAGAGGCCGACGGCCTGACCGATCTCCCGCATGGACGGCGGGTAGCCCCGTCGCTGCACGGAGTCCCTGATGACCTCGATCACGCGGCGCTGGCGATCGGTGAGTCCCGAGCTGTCCGCCCGGATGCCGGGAGGTCGGCCCGGCAGGGAGCGCTTGTGCCCCTCAGGGTTCGTGGCTTCGTTCATCGCATGCACCGGCTCCAGTCGGCCCTGGGAGCGGTCCTGGGCAGCGATGGCGGCACTGTCTGCGGTGGTGGTCACGTCGGCCCCTCTCGATGGTCTCCCTGCTGGACAACGGTAGTTGCTTTCGAAAGGTTGCGCCAAACACACGTTCGAGTGAAAAATCGCGAATCATCAGACGCGATCGTGTGTCCGGGTGTATTGGCGGCCGTGCCACCTGGCGGGCAAAAGGGCCCATTGCTGTACTCTTCACCGCCGGGGTGATCACTCGTGCACTGGTGCCCCAGTCTGCCATCCGGCATTCCCCTGCCCCGGGACCAGTCCTCATCTGTGCGGGAGTCCTACGTCCCCTCCTCGCGGCGCCCACGGTATCTCCGCATGTGCCGCGGCGATACGGCTGTGCGGGAACGGATCCGTCCGTGTCCCCGGGAAGGCCGTTCGCGGCGGGGCCTTGGCAGGTGCGCGGGGTCGGTGGGGTTTGGCCCGTCGTACGCCACCTGCGCCTCCGCGCGCGACACGCGGGAGTGACGTCGATGTAAGTGCCAATCCCCACATCTAGTGGTTGGATTGCATCAGCAGCCCAGAAGTTGTGGTCCCCCGGGTCTCGAGGCCCATGGTCATCGCCTATGCTTGGGGCTGCTTCGTGGGGCGCAAGAGGTCCAGCGAGGCTATTGAGTCTGCTGTGAGGAGGGTTGGGAGTTCATGCACTGCCCCTTCTGCAGGCACCCCGACAGCCGTGTCGTCGACAGTCGTACGACCGACGACGGCACATCGATCCGCAGGCGCCGCCAGTGCCCTGACTGCTCCCGTCGTTTCACGACCGTGGAGACGTGCTCGCTCATGGTGGTGAAGCGGTCCGGAGTCACCGAGCCCTTCAGTCGTACGAAGGTCATCAATGGAGTGCGCAAGGCGTGCCAGGGGCGGCCCGTCACCGAGGACGCGCTCGCCCAGCTCGGCCAGCGGGTCGAGGAGGCGGTGCGGGCCACCGGAAGCGCCGAGCTGACCACCCACGACGTGGGGCTGGCCATACTCGGCCCGCTGCAGGAACTCGACCTCGTCGCCTACCTGCGATTCGCCTCCGTCTACCGGGCGTTCGACTCGCTCGACGACTTCGAGGCGGCCATCGAGGAACTCAGGGCGCAGACGGGACACCCCGGCGCGGACGACGAAGACCGCGAGGACACGGCCGCGGGGGGCCAGGAAGACGACCGCGGGTCCGGAGGGGCGGAACAGGTCCCCCAGCCCGCCGGCGCCGCCGACTGACCGGCGGGCCGGACCCGGAAGGCAGCTCCGGGCCCGGCCGGGCGGCGGCGATGTGAAGACCTGTTGCGGGCGACGTGAGTGGGTGCCCGCAACACCAGACAGAACACCGTGCCACGGGAACAACGAGGCACTTCAGGGCGTTTTCGCCCGTACAGGGAGGCGGCATGACAGAGACGGCGAGCGGTCCGGCACGGAGTTCCCGCGCCAAGAGCGCCAAGGCGAGCAAGGGCCTGCGTGTCGAGCGCATCCACACCACTCCTGGGGTTCACCCCTACGACGAGGTGGCCTGGGAGCGTCGTGACGTCGTCATGACCAACTGGCGCGACGGCTCGGTCAACTTCGAGCAGCGCGGCGTCGAGTTCCCCGACTTCTGGTCGGTGAACGCGGTCAACATCGTCACCAGCAAGTACTTCCGCGGTGCCGTGGGCACCCCGCAGCGCGAGACCAGCCTCAAGCAGCTGATCGACCGCATCGTGAAGACGTACCGGAAGGCCGGTGAGGACCACAAGTACTTCTCCTCGCCCGCCGACGCCGAGATCTTCGAGCACGAGCTGGCGTACGCCCTCCTGCACCAGATCTTCAGCTTCAACAGCCCCGTCTGGTTCAACGTCGGCACCAAGCAGCCCCAGCAGGTCTCCGCCTGCTTCATCCTGTCCGTCGACGACTCCATGGAGTCGATCCTCGACTGGTACAAGGAAGAGGGCATGATCTTCAAGGGCGGCTCCGGCGCCGGCCTGAACCTCTCCCGGATCCGCTCCTCCAAGGAGCTGCTGTCCTCCGGCGGCAACGCCTCCGGCCCGGTCTCCTTCATGCGCGGCGCCGACGCCTCCGCAGGAACGATCAAGTCCGGTGGCGCCACCCGCCGCGCCGCCAAGATGGTCGTCCTCGATGTGGACCACCCGGACATCGAGGACTTCATCGAGACCAAGGTCAAGGAAGAAGAGAAGATCCGCGTCCTGCGCGACGCGGGCTACGACATGGATCTGGGCGGCGACGACATCACGTCCGTCCAGTACCAGAACGCCAACAACTCGGTCCGTGTCAACGACGAGTTCATGAAGGCGGTCGAGCAGGGCGGCCAGTTCGGGCTGCGTGGCCGGATGACCGGTGAGGTCATCGAGGAGGTCGACGCCAAGTCGCTCTTCCGCAAGATCGCCGAGGCCGCCTGGGCCTGCGCCGACCCCGGCATCCAGTACGACGACACCATCAACACCTGGCACACCTGCCCCGAGTCCGGCCGGATCACCGCGTCGAACCCGTGCAGCGAGTACATGCACCTGGACAACACGTCCTGCAACCTGGCCTCGCTGAACCTGATGAAGTTCCTCAAGGACGACGGCAAGGGCAACCAGTCCTTCGAGGCCGAGCGCTTCCAGAAGGTCGTCGAGCTGGTCATCACCGCGATGGACATCTCGATCTGCTTCGCGGACTTCCCGACCCAGAAGATCGGCGAGAACACGCGCGCGTTCCGCCAGCTCGGCATCGGCTACGCCAACCTCGGCGCCCTGCTGATGGCCACCGGTCACGCCTACGACTCCGACGGCGGCCGCTCCCTCGCCGGCGCCATCACCTCCCTGATGACGGGCACGGCGTACCGGCGCTCCGCCGAACTCGCCTCGGTCGTCGGCCCGTACGACGGCTACGCCCGCAACGCCGACGCCCACAAGCGCGTCATGAAGCAGCACTCGGACGCCAACGACACGGCCGTCCGCATGGACGACCTGGACACCCCGGTGTGGGCCGCCGCCAGCGAGGCATGGGGAGACGTGCTGCGCATCGGTGAGAAGAACGGTTTCCGTAACTCTCAGGCGTCCGTCCTCGCCCCGACCGGCACCATCGGTCTGGCGATGTCCTGCGACACCACCGGTGTCGAGCCCGACCTCGCGCTGGTCAAGTTCAAGAAGCTGGTCGGCGGCGGCTCGATGCAGATCGTCAACGGGACCGTCCCGCAGGCCCTGCGCCGCCTGGGCTACCTGGAAGAGCAGATCGAGGCGATCGTCGCCCACATCGCCGACAACGGCAACGTGATCGACGCCCCCAGTCTCAAGCCCGAGCACTACGAGGTGTTCGACTGCGCCATGGGCGAGCGGGCCATCTCCCCGATGGGCCACGTCCGCATGATGGCCGCTATCCAGCCGTGGATCTCCGGCGCCATCTCCAAGACGGTCAACATGCCGGAGACGGCGACCGTCGAGGAGGTCGAGGAGATCTACTTCGAGGCCTGGAAGCTGGGCGTCAAGGCGCTCGCGATCTACCGCGACAACTGCAAGGTCGGCCAGCCCCTCTCCGCCAAGACCAAGGAGAAGGAGAAGGCGGAGATCACCGAGAAGACCGAGGAGACCATCCGCACCGCGGTCGAGAAGGTCGTCGAGTACCGCCCGGTCCGCAAGCGCCTGCCGAAGGGACGTCCCGGCATCACCACGTCCTTCACCGTCGGCGGTGCCGAGGGCTACATGACCGCCAACTCGTACCCGGACGACGGTCTCGGTGAGGTCTTCCTCAAGATGTCCAAGCAGGGTTCGACCCTCGCGGGCATGATGGACGCCTTCTCCATCGCAGTCTCCGTGGGTCTCCAGTACGGCGTGCCGCTGGAGACGTACGTCTCGAAGTTCACCAACATGCGCTTCGAGCCGGCCGGCATGACGGACGACCCGGACGTGCGGATGGCGCAGTCGATCGTCGACTACATCTTCCGCCGTCTGGCGCTTGACTTCCTGCCCTTCGAGACGCGCTCCGCGCTCGGCATCCACTCCGCCGAGGAGCGCCAGCGTCACCTCGAGACCGGGTCGTACGAGCCGTCCGACGACGAGGTCGACGTGGAGGGGCTGGCCCAGTCGGCCCCGCGCGCCCAGGAGCTAAAGGCCGTTGCCGCTCCGAAGGCCGAGGAGGCGGTCAAGCCCGCCCCGCAGCAGGCGCACACCAGCGCCGAACTGGTGGAGATGCAGCTGGGCATCCAGGCGGACGCCCCGCTGTGCTTCTCCTGCGGTACGAAGATGCAGCGCGCCGGTTCCTGCTACATCTGCGAGGGCTGCGGCTCGACCAGCGGCTGCAGCTGACGCCGAACGCCTGATTCGATGACGGAGGGGCACCGCCTGCGGGCGGTGCCCCTCTCGTCGTGCGTGCCTCGTCCGCGACCAGGTCAGGGCCGGTGCGCCGCGCCCATCGTCCTGGTGAAGTCCACCGGGTCGCCCTCGAAACCACGGAGTCCGGAGCGCAACTCCCACGGGCCGGAGCCGTCCCGCACGAACTCCGCGACCGTCGCCGCCGTCGCTCCCAGGACGTCACCGAAGTCGCCCTCCGCCAGGACGGTGTACCCCTCGCGGATACGCAGTCCGGGGTTGCGCACGCTGACGAAGGTGCGCTCCGCCGGGCGCTGCTGAATGACGACACCCACCACCACGCGCGCGTAGCGGACGTCGAGCCGGTTGAGCTCCAGCGTCATGACTTCGTCGTAGCCGAAGCCCTGACCGTCCTTGCTGTCCCGGTCGAGCGTGATGGTGCCGTCGGGGGAGCGGCTGTCGAAGTGCACCAGGTACGCGGCGTCACCGTGCGGGTCGTCCGCCGTGTAGGTCGCCGCGACCAGGTCCAGATCGGTGGACGGCTGCCCCGCCGGGCTGGGATCCCACCGCACAGCGATCTCGACCTTGCGAAGCCCCTTGTTGAGCCCGTCCACCAGAGTCCCCTTCCCCGTACGACCTGTCCGTCGGCCCCAACTGCCGGGCGCACATGACTGTTTGTCCATCCTGCCACGCGAGGGGGTGCGGGCGTGGAGGTGCGGTCCAGCCGAGAGTGACCGACGCCACGCTTCCTGGCCTTACCATGGCGCGGTGCTGGTCAAGTGGATTCGCTGCACCGTGGTGGACCGCCGCGGTTTCGAGCGGGGGCAGCGGAAGTGGGCGGGGCTTCTGGGGGAGCCGGGGTTTCGCGGGCAGGGGGGTGGCTGGAGCCGGGGGCGGCCGGGTGTGGCGCACATCTTCGCGTTCTGGGAGAGCCGCGCCTTCTACGACTCCTTCATGGCACGGTCCCACGACCGGCTCGCGTCGACCCAGGCGGGCACCTTCAAGGACGCACAGGTCAGACTCTTCGACCACCGCTTCGACGTGAAGACCGGATTCGAACCCCGCTTCACGGACGCCGACCTGCTCCGCGTGGCGCTCTGCCGCATCCACAAGGAGAGGGCCGAGCACTTCGTGCTGATGCAGGAAAAGGTCTGGAACCCGGCGATGGCCGGCTCGCCCGGCATGGTGCGCGGGCTGTTCGGCGAGGCGCCCGGGAACGAGTTCATGGTGCTGTCGATGTGGCGCTCGGCCGCCGAGCACGGCAAGTACCGCACGGAACGTGTGGAGCGGCTCGCCCTGAGGGCTCAGACGGAGGCGGACGTGGCGGCGCTCACCGGAGACGTCGTGGACATGGAATCGAGCTGGACGGTCTGATTCCGAGCGGTCTCGACCGCTTCTCCGGATGCTGCGACACGGGTCCCTGTGTCACCGAGCGGGCACGGACGGAGTCATTCTGTCCGTACAAGCGTGCGACCCGTGTGACCTGTGGTGCATGAATCGTGTGACCTACACCGTATGGGTGCGGGGGGAGTGCTCCACCGGACCTCACCCGATCTAGGGTCTTGGCATGGCACGACCACGGCGCATCGTCCTTGTCCGGCACGGCGAATCAACGGGCAATGTTGATGACTCCGTCTACGAGCGTGAACCCGACCACGCCCTCGCGCTGACCGAGCGCGGTCGGCGGCAGGCGGAGGCGACGGGAGAGCAGCTGCGCGAGCGGTTCGGCGACGAGCATGTCAGCGTGTACGTCTCCCCCTACCGGCGTACGCACGAGACCCTGCGCGCGTTCCACCTCGACCCCGGACTCATACGGGTGCGCGAGGAGCCCCGGCTGCGTGAGCAGGACTGGGGCAACTGGCAGGACCGGGACGAGGTCCGCCTTCAGAAGGCCTACCGGGACGCGTACGGCCACTTCTTCTACCGATTCGCCCAGGGTGAATCCGGCGCCGACGTCTACGACCGGGTCGGCGGCTTCCTGGAGAGCCTGTTCCGCAGCTTCGAGGACCCCGACCACCCGCCGAACGTCCTCATCGTCACCCATGGCCTCGCGATGCGGCTGTTCTGCATGCGGTGGTTCCACTGGACGGTCGCGGAGTTCGAGTCGCTGTCGAACCCGGGGAACGGCGAGATGCGGATGCTCGTTCTGGGGGACGACGGCAAGTACACCCTCGACCGGCCCTTCGACCGTTGGCGGGATCCCGAGCCGTACGGGATCACCGGATAGAGTGGCAGGGCGATGACCGCTGATACCTCCCCCGACGTGCGCCTGGAGCGCGCCCTGGCCTGCCTGCGCGGACTGTCCGTCGGAGACGCCCTCGGCTCCCAGTACTTCGTGCCGGTGAACTACCCCCTGCTGAAGCGCCGCGAGGTGCCCTCCGGACCCTGGCAGTGGACGGACGACACGGAGATGGCCGGCTCGGTCGTCGCCGTCCTGGCCGCCCACCATCGCATCGACCAGGACGCCCTGGCGCACTCCTTCGCCGAGCACCACGACTTCGACCGGGGCTACGGTCCCGTGGTCAACCGTCTGCTGCGGCTCGTCCGGGAGGGCGGCGACTGGCGGGAACTGGCCGCCGCGCTCTTCAAGGGGCAGGGGTCCTGGGGCAACGGCGCGGCGATGCGGATCGCTCCGCTGGGGGCCTGGTACGCGGACGATCCGGAGCAGGCGACCCACCAGGCGGAGATCTCGGCCTACCCCACCCACCAGCACCGTGAGGCCGTCGTCGGGGCCATGGCCGTCGCCGCGGCAGCCGCGTTCGCCGCCGCCCCAGAGGGGCCGCCCGGAGCCGAAGCCCTCCTCGACGGGGTCATCGACCTGGTACCGAAGAGCGCCGTGGGCGCGGGACTCCGCAGGGCGCGGGACATGCTCGACTACGGCGACCCGGGCACGGTCGCGGCGGTACTGGGGTGCGGGCGGCGGACGACCGCCCACGACACCGTTCCCTTCGCCCTCTGGTCGGCTGCGAGGAGCCTCGGCGACTACGAGCGGGCGTTCTGGACGACCGCCCAGGTCGGCGGGGACGTCGACACCACGTGCGCCATCGTCGGCGGCGTCATCGCCTCGGGGAAGGCGGGGGCGCCGCCCGCCGAATGGGTCGAGCGGACGGAGCCGTTCCCGGACTGGGTGCCCACGTCGGCCTGACGCAGGACTCGCGCCCCGTTCGGAAACTCTCCGTACATCCTGGGAACTCTCCGTGATCGGCCGTCCGTTGTTCCGGCATCCGCTGTGTCAGCCGTCGGGGCGTGCTCACGCCGGATGTCCGTGTTCGTGGAGAGGGGGTGGTCATGGAGGTGCTGCTTGCTGTTCTGATCCGCTGGTGCGGCCTTGTCGCGCGTCGTGCGGGTCGCTCGAGGGTGGTCGTGCCGACGGTCTCGCCGTCCCTCCCTCGCCAGCTCCCCGCCCCGCCGCAGCCGAGCATGAACCGGCCCGGCAGCCGCCGACGGGCCTGCGCTGCTCCCGCCGGCGAGGCGCCGGTGCCGGTTCGTGGTGCTCCTGCGTCAGCCGAGTCCCGGTCCGGCAGAACCGGAGAGGGCCTCCAGGTCGCTCTTGCGGACCCGGATCACCAACCAGGCTGTGGCCAGGGCGAGGACGGCCATCGCGGCAGCAGGGATGAACGCTGTCGAGATGCCGTGGGCCAACACCTCGTGCCCCCAGGGCGCGGGCAGCTGGTGGGTCCTGGCGAACTCCGCCTTCTGCCCCGCGGTCCCCTCGGCCATGAACTGCGGAAGCTGCTTCTCGGCCTCGTTCTTCGTCGCCGTGCCGAAGACGGTCGTGAGGATGGACAGGCCCAGCGATCCGCCCACCTGCTGTGTCGTGTTGAGCAGCCCGGAGGCCGCGCCCGCCTCGTGCGGTGCGACACCGGAGACGGCGGTGAGCGTCAGCGTCACGAAGTTCAGCCCCATGCCGAAGCCGAACACCAGCATCGGGCCGAGGACACCACCGACGTACGAGCTGTCGGAGCTGATGAGTGCCTGCCAGGCCAGCCCGGTCATCGCGAGCGCGGAGCCCACGAGCATGAAGGGCTTGGGGCCCAGCACCGGCAGGAACCGCTGCGACAGACCGGCGCCGAGCGCGATCACGACCGTCACGGGCAGGAAGGCGAGCCCCGCCTGGATCGGGCTGTAGCCGAGCACGTTCTGCACGAACAGCACGATGTAGAAGAACATGCCGAACATCGCCGCCGCCAGGCTCAGCATGATCACGTACGTGCCCGAGCGGTTGCGGTCGGCGAACATCCGCAACGGGGTGATCGGCTCCTTGGCCCGGGACTCGATGACCCCGAAGGCGAGCAGCAGCAGAACGGCGGCGGCGAAGGATCCGATGGTGAGGCGGTCCTTCCATCCCTCGTCCGCAGCGCGGATGAAGCCGTAGACGAGGGACGCCATGCCGGCGGTCGAGGTCACGGCGCCCACGATGTCGAAGCGGGCCGAGTGCCGTTCGGACTCGCTGATGTAGAGCGGGGTGAGCACGGCTATCAGTACGCCGATCGGCACGTTCACGAAGAGCACCCAGCGCCAGTCGAGCCACTCGGTGAGCATGCCGCCGGCGAGCAGGCCGATGGCACCACCGCCCGCGGAGACCGCGGCGAAGACACCGAAGGCCCGGTTGCGCTCCGGTCCCTCGGGGAACGTGGTGGTGATGAGCGCCAGCGAGGTGGGCGAGGCGATTGCGCCCCCCACGCCCTGCAAGACCCGGGCGGCCAGCAACTGCCAGGGTTCCTGGGCCAGCCCGCCGAGCAGCGAGGCCAGGGTGAACAGGAGGATGCCGGTCATGAAGACCCGGCGCCGTCCGAGGATGTCACCGGCGCGGCCGCCGAGGAGCAGCAGGCCGCCGAAGGTGAGGGTGTAGGAGCTGACGACCCAGGTGAGGTCGGTGGTGCTGAACTCGAGCGCTTCTTGAATGTGCGGGAGTGCGATGTTCACAATCGTCGCGTCGAGCACCACCATGAGTTGGCAGGCCGCGATGACGGTGAGCGCTATGCCGGGGCGTCCTTGTCGGCGTGCCGCGCCTGGCTTCTGATCTTGGAGCAATGGAGAGGTTGTCACTATGGGTCCCCCACGAGTGCTTTAGTGAACGCTGGCGTTCACTGCCGCGTCAACGGTAGTGAGTCCCCGACAGTGAACGCAAGCGTTCACTTAAGGCGTCGTCGGTCGGTACGTCCCCCTGTGTGGCCGTCCGGCGCGTCTCCCATCCCCGCAATTTCCGCTTCCTCTGCTCGTTGGAGAGAGTCAGATGGTTACCCCCAGCTGGGCGGATGCCCCCGCTCAGACTGCCGCCCGCCGCCGCGGCGCGGTCCTCGAACGTGCGATCCTCGACGCCGCCCTCGATCAACTCAGCACCGTCGGCTGGAACGGCCTGACGATGGAGGGTGTCGCCGCCGGCGCCCAGACCGGCAAGGCCGCGGTCTACCGGCGTTGGCCGTCCAAGGAGGATCTTGTCGCCGACGCCCTGCGTGCCGGGCTGCCGCAGTTCGACGCCGCTCCGGATGAAGGGAGTGTCCGCGAGGACCTCTTGGCGCTGTGTCTGCTGGCCCGTGACGCGATGTTCTCCCGCCCGGGTTTCGCGCTTCGCTCGGTGATTCACGAATGCGACACGTCGCAAGCCGAACGCTTCCATGGCGTGATCTTCGACGGGGTCGTGGAGCCCACCATGAAGATGCTGCGGCAAGTCGTCGACCGGGGGATCAAGCGCGGCGAGGTGCGCCCCGAGGCGGCCAACAGCTATGTGTTCGACGCCATGCCGGCCATGATGATGTACCGCTCCAAGATGTGCGGCTGCGAATGGCGGGACAGTGAAGTCGAGGAGATGATCGACCAGTTGATGGTTCCGCTGCTGCGGCCGCACGGTGTTTGACACTGCCCGCGAGGAGTCTTGTGCTCGAGTCGAGCGACGGCCCGCGCGGCGACCGACGATGCTCGACGGGGGGCATCGAGGGCGACGAGGTCGCTGTGGCGGACCGGGGTGTCGCGGACAGTTCCCGGCGGCGTAATCTAGGGGCGCCATGCCGTACGAACCGCCTACTCACACCGTCGAGCGCTCCCTTCGAGCCACGACCGGAGCGAAGATCGTTGCAGGTGTCGACGAGGTGGGCCGCGGCGCGTGGGCCGGTCCCGTCACCGTCTGCGCGGCGATCACCGGGCTGCGCCGTCCGCCCGAGGGGCTCACGGACTCGAAGCTGCTCACCATCAAGCGACGCACCACCCTTGCCGAGGAACTGCGGACCTGGGTGACGTCGTACGCACTGGGTCATGCCTCCCCGGAGGAGATAGACGCTCTGGGGATGACGGCCGCGCTGCGGCTCGCTGCGGGGCGTGCGCTGGACGCACTGCCCGTGCGTCCCGAGGCGGTCATCCTCGACGGCAAGCACGACTACCTCGGTGCGCCCTGGCGGGTCCGCACGGTGATCAAGGGTGACCAGTCGTGCGTGGCGGTCGCGGCGGCCTCGGTGATCGCCAAGGTCCAGCGCGACAAAATGATGGCCGAACTGGGTATCGACCATGCAGACTTCGGTTTTGCGGACAACGCCGGGTATCCATCACCCGTGCACAAGGCCGCACTGGCGGAGCGGGGCCCCACCCCCTACCACCGGTTGTCGTGGGCGTATCTTGATGCGCTGCCCCAGTGGCGGCACCTCAAGAAGGTCCGCAGCTGGGCGGACGGAAGTGTTCCGGAGATCGAGGGGCAACTCGGCTTCGATTTCTGACCGTTTCGTTCGCGCACATGCGCCACCCGCCGACGCGGGCCGTACCAACGTTTGATAAATATCAACTCATGCCTCTCATTCCCGAGGAGCCTCAGATTCACGAGAGTGCCCAGGGTCCCCGCGCCACTCCGGCCAGCAGCCGTACCGCGCCGACCCCCCGTCCCGTACCCGGCCCCCGTCCCGCGGCTTCGTCGCGTCCCGGTCGTCCCGGCCCTCTCCGGCCGGCGCCGCCCGCGCAACGGACTCCGCGCGATGTGGCCACCAAGCCCGCTCCGTCGGGTCCCGCCGACGGTGCCGCCGCTCCGGTCACCCCGCAGATCCAGCTGATCCCGGCTTCCGTGGAGGGGGCGCTCGACGCCGCCGAAGAAGCCGTGGACATGCTGCTGGACTCCGGTCGTGCCCCCGGCGACATCCTGGTGATCACGACCGGGGAGCAGCACCCGTGGGCCGCCCACGAGCTGTCCTTCGGCGAAGCCTCCTACTGGGCCCAGCACGACGCCGGTGACGACGTCTTCTACACGGATGTCACCATCGCGGCCCGCGCCGCGTCGCGTCCGGTGACCGTGGTCGCCGTCAACGGCGGTCCCGAGGACGCTGCCGTGCGCGCCCTCTCCCTGGCTCACTCCCGGGCCGGTGCACTGCTGATCGTCTGCGGTGACCCGCAGCGGATCAACTCGGTGCTGGGCGCGGGTGTCTGAGCCTGTGCCGCAACGCCCGGCAGGGCGCTGGGGGTGCCTTCAGGCGCCGCTGTCGCGGCGCCGCCCGGCAGGTTGTTCACCATGCCCGAAGGGCGGGGGACCGTGCCCGCGTGGTGCCCCGGCCCGACCCGGGAAGCACTCCTGCGGCCGTGGCGGACCGCCGTGCTCGCGGCACGTCCAGTGCAGGGGAAGGACGGCCTCTTCCGGCCCGTCGTCGGAGTCGTGGTGTGGCGTGTGAGAAGTGCGGTCCCGGATCGTTTGGAACGGTCTGTCCGGGACTCAGCGTGCCGCCGCTGCGCGGCGCAGTACTTCGGAGGCGCCGCCGGTGCGCGGTATGGGTGGCGGTGCCTCCGACGCGGCGAACGGCTCCGGTGCGGACGCCGAGTGAGGGCGGCGTCCGCCGCGGCCCTCGCCCAGGACCTGCCACCCGTCACGGGTCAGCGTGATGTACGCCCCGCAGCGCAGCCCGTGCAGGGTGCACGCGTCGCGTAGCCCCCACATCCACGCGCCGTCCTCCTCCGTCCAACGCGCGTCGCCCTCACGGCAGTAGAGCAATACCGCGGTGCGCACCGGTGTGCGGCGGCGCAGATCGTGAGGGATGACCCGGCGCAGCTGTGCGAGCAGCGCGTTGCGGAACATCCAGCCGTCGGCGGGGGCCGCACGGCGCACGAACGAGGCGCTCGCCCGCAGCCGCTCGTCCGGGTCGAGCACGGCGACGACAGCCGTCGCCGGCTGCGGGTGGTGCCGGGCGTGCAGTCCGCTGACGATCTCACGGGGATTGCGCAGGAGTGGGATCCCGGCGGCGGCCCATTCCGCGGGTTCGAGAAGGCGGTTGGCGGAAGCGGCGGACATCGACGCCGCTGCCGAGGCCGGAGCGAATCCGAAGGTCACGGTCCTCCCTTCGGCTACGCGCCCACACTGCGGGCGGGGTCGGATTCCTGGGAGCGCGCACCGCAGCAAAGCCCTACCGGAGCGGCCGGCGAGCCGTGCGGGAGCGGACTTCAATTCTTCCTGTCGAACTTGAATGCGGCAACGAGCAATTGAGGCAGCCGACCGTTATCAGATGATGCGCGGCTAATATCCCCACCGTGTGTGTCGCCGGACCACCCATGGGGCGTTCGAGCACGACACGTTCGTACGTCATGGGGGTGTGCGGCGTCCAGAGGCGTGCCGGGGCGGCCGCCCGCCGTCCCCGTCGACGTCAGCCCTGCACAGCCAGCACCAGCGGCAACACCCCCTGAGCGCCGGAGCGTCGGAGCATGCGGGCCGCGACCGCGAGAGTCCAGCCGGTCTCCGTGTAGTCGTCCACCAGGAGGACCGGGCCCTGGGCTTCAGCGAGGGCGGACGCGAGGGCGGGCGGCACGGCCAGAGCCCCGTCGAGCGCCTTCAGCCGCTGGGCGCTGTTGCTGCGAGAGCCCGGGAACCCGTCGCCGGTGTACTCGACGGCGCCCAGCAACGGCAGCCGGCCGACCTCTGCGATGCGCGCCCCAAGGGAGTTGATCAGCTGCGGACGCGTGCGCGAGGCGACGGTGACGACACCGGCCGGGCGCGGCCCGCTCTCCGGAGCGCCCGGGACCCAGCCGCCGGGACCCCTGGCCCAGTCGGCCAGCACATCCACCACGGCCTTGGCCACGTCGTCGGGCACGGGCCCGTCGGGTGCCTGGGGCGCGAGCAGGGGCCGCAGCCGGTTGCCCCATCCGATGTCCGACAGGCGCCCCAGCGCGCGTCCCGACGCGGCCTGTTCGCCGGCCGGGATGCGTCCCTTGAGGTCCACTCCGATCGCCGGCAGCCCGGTGGGCCACATCCGTCGGGGCTCCACCTCGACACCCGCCCGGCCCAGGTCCACGCGCGCGGCGTCGAGCGCCTCCTCGGACGTGTCGGCGGCGAAGCGCGGACCGGCGCAGTTGTCGCAGCGTCCGCATGGTTTGGCAGCATCGTCGTCCAGCTGGCGCTGCAGGAACTCCATACGGCAGTCGGTCGCCGACGCGTACGCGCGCATGGCCTGCTGCTCGGCCTCGCGCTGACGTGCCACCCATGCGTACCGCTCGGCGTCGTACGTCCACGGCTGCCCGGTCCCGATCCAGCCGCCCTTGACCCGCTTGACCGCCCCGTCCACGTCGAGGACCTTGAGCATGGTCTCCAGGCGGGAGCGGCGCAGCTCCACCAAAGGCTCCAGGGCGGGTAGCGACAGGGGCTTTTCCGCGTGCCCGAGGATGTCGAGCGTGCGGCGCACCAGGTCTTCGGAGGGGAAGGCGAGCGACGCGAAGTACTTCCAGATCGCTTCGTCCTCCCTGCCCGGGAGCAGGAGCACCTCGGCATGCTCCACACCGCGCCCGGCGCGGCCCACCTGCTGGTAGTAGGCGATGGGGGAGGAGGGCGAGCCCAGGTGGACCACGAAACCCAGGTCGGGCTTGTCGAAGCCCATGCCGAGCGCCGAGGTGGCGACCAGGGCCTTCACCTTGTTGCCGAGCAGATCCTCCTCGGCCTGCTGGCGGTCGGCGTTCTCCGTCTTGCCCGTGTACGACGCGACCGTGTGCCCCCGCTGCCGGAGGAAGGCGGTGACCTCTTCGGCGGCCGCCACGGTGAGGGTGTAAATGATTCCGGACCCCGGCAGTTCGTCGAGGTGTTCGGCGAGCCAGGCCATCCGGTGTGCGGCGTCCGACAGCCGCAGCACGCTCAGGCTCAGGCTGTCCCGGTCCAGCGGACCGCGCAGCACGAGGGCATCCGAGCTGCCGCCGGTGCCGAGCTGTTCCGCGACGTCGGCCGTCACGCGCGCGTTGGCCGTGGCGGTGGTCGCGAGCACGGGCACGCCAGGAGGGAGATCGGCGAGCATCGTGCGCAGCCGGCGGTAGTCCGGCCGGAAGTCGTGTCCCCAGTCGGAGATGCAGTGGGCCTCGTCCACCACGAGGAGCCCGGTGGCGGCCGCGAGTCGGGGCAGCACCTGGTCCCGGAAGTCCGGGTTGTTGAGCCGCTCAGGACTCACCAGGAGAACGTCCACCTGGCCCGCGGCGATCTCGTCCTGAACGGCGTCCCACTCCTCGGTGTTGGAGGAGTTGATGGTCCGGGCGTGGATGCCCGCCCGAGCAGCCGCCTCGACCTGGTTCCGCATGAGCGCGAGGAGCGGCGACACGATCACCGTCGGGCCGCTGCCCCGCGCCCGCAGCAGCGAGGTCGCCACGAAGTACACCGCGGACTTGCCCCAACCCGTGCGCTGGACGACCAGGGCACGTCGTCTGTCGGCGACCAGCGCCTCGATCGCCCGCCACTGGTCCTCGCGCAGCCTGGCCTCCCCCGAGACGTCCCCGACGAGACGGGCGAGGACCGCATCGGCCGCCGCCCGGAGTTCCGCGTTGCTCGTGTGCTCCATGCGTTCCATACAACAGGACGGCGCTGACATCCGGAGCCGCGCACCGGAACCTGTGGACGCAGTGGCTTTGGGGTGACGTGTCCCTGATCGGACTTATCCACAGGCTCAAGCGGAGGATTGCCTTCCGCGAGATCGTCTTCGCATGACGAACCACAGCGAAACGACCGGATCCTCCGAGAACGGCGACATCACCCGGCCCGCGGCGCAGGGCGGGCACAGGAACGGCGACGAGGTGAGGAAGGGGAGCAACCCGTCCGGGCCGCGCGCCTCCAGCCCCGCGTACGGCAGTCACGGCGACGAGCACCAGGTCACCCTGCGCACCCCGGCCGAACTGGCAGACGCCCTGCCGTACCTGCTCGGATACCGCCCCGAGGACAGCATCGTCCTGGTCGCACTGCACGACAGGGACGGACGCGGGCGGTTCGGCGGCCGGGCCCGGCTCGGTATCCCCGCGAACGCGGACGACTGGCCGTCCGCAGCCCGGCAGCTGTCCCATGGCCTCGTGACGGGCAGCGAGCGCCGAGGGGCCCGGCCCGAGGCGATGGTCGCCTTCCTGTGCCAGGAACCGGAGAAGGGACAGACCGGCCGGCAGGTGATGGAGCGGCTGAGGCCTCTGGCCCAGAGGCTGCGTGTCGAGTGCGGTTCCCTGGACGTGGTGGTGGTCGAGGCGCTGTGCATCTCGGAGGGCCGCTACTGGTCCTACTGCTGCGACAACCCGGCATGCTGCTCCCCTGAGGGAGCCCCCATGGGCCTGCCCGGCACCTCCGTACTGGCCGCGGCGGCCACCTACGCCGGCATCCAGGTTCGCGGCACGCTGCGGGAGCTGCGGGCCCGGCTGCTCCCCTGGGAGAGCGCCGCGGCACTCGAGCAGGAGGCCGCCCTGGACGCCGCCAGCATGGCCCTGGTGCCGAAGATTCTGGACGACACGGGCCGCGTCACCGTGGCCGACGAGACGCTGGAACTGGCCGGGAGGATCCTGGACCGCCTCGCCGAGGCACAGCCCGCCTCCGGCACGCTCCTGGCTGATCTCCGCGACGACGAACTGCTCGGACACGACGAGGCCGCCCGGCTGATCCTCGGCCTCCAGGACCGAGCGACCCGCGACCGCGCTGCCGAGTGGATGGAGGGCGACGAGGCCGGACACGCCCTTCGCCTCTGGAGGACGCTGGCTCGCCGCTGCGTCGGGCCCTACGGCGAACATGCCGCCGCGCCGCTCACCCTGGCCGGCTGGGTCGCGTGGTCCACCGGCGACGAACTGGAGGCCCGAGAAGCCCTGGCCATGGCCCTGGGCGCCGATCCCGACTACCTCTTCGCACGCCTTCTGCACCAGGCCTGCAATGAAGGTCTCGACCCGGAGTCGATCCGAAGCTGCCTGCGGTCGGAGCGCGAAGACCGTGGGCGCGTGGTGGCGGACCTCGTGGAGCCGCGGGCGGCCGGGGACGAGCCCGCCGCCCGCGGGACGACCTCGGCGTCCGAGACCGAGCCACACGACAGGCCTTCACCGGCAGCGCCGCCGTCCGACTCCGGGCCATGCGCTAATCCCTCACCCGCAGGGGCGCCACTGCCCGATTCCGGAGTTCTCGGCAAGTCCTCGCCGGCAGCGGTGACGCCCGATTCCGTGGCCTCCGGCAAGCCCTCACCATCAGTGGTGACGCCCGAGATCGGGTCGTCCGAAGTGCCGTCGCCGGCAGCGGTGCCGTCCCGTCGTCGCCGCCGTTCCCGTCCTGCCGGCACCACCGGCGCAGCCTCCGGACGTACTGGCGTGGAAGACCGTGACAGGGGAGCTCGGGCTCCCCGGCGGCGCACGCCGGCGGACGGCACGCGCCTTGCCGGTGCCACCGAAACCGGTCCTCGCCCGGGCCGTGCCACAACGGCGAGCTCTACGCGGTCCGGCAACGTGCGAACGACCGGTACGCGTGCGCGTCCGTCCAAGAAGATGGCCATGCCCTGCCGGGACACGGGCCCGGAAGCCGTACCGCCCGGTCACGGCGGGGGCGACCAGGAGTGAGCCACCGCCGGGCGACCTCGACGCGCAAGGCGACGGGCGACGGGCGTGACTCGGAGGACGCCCCCACCGTTCACCTGAGTGGCGGAGCGGCTGGACAGGCCGTGACGCCGCACTGCCCCCGCTCCGCCGGAGCCCTCCGGCCCCGGCGCCGAACACGATCGAGGCGCACTGAGCGCAGAGGAAGCCTCCCCATGCAACAGCCGACTCCGCCCGCTGCCCCCGATGACCGTCGCCCCCAGGGTGGGTCCCCGCCACGCCTCGGTTCGGGTCTGGGCCCGCCCGGGGCCGGAGTACCGGGGGCGGGGGAAGAGCAGGATTTCCCTCCGCGACCAGCGGCACGGCTCGACGGTTACGGACCGAGGTTCCCCGGCAGTACGTCAAGCGCCCCTGCCCCCACCGGCCCCGACTCGCGCTCGCCGTCGTCACCGGGCCCGGGCCGATCGTCTCTCCGATGGACGGCCCCGAATCGTCGCCCTGGTGCGGGTTCGGGGTTCGGGGCGGTCTCACCGCCCCTTGCTCAAGGACGGACGCCGGCGCCTCCGGGGTACCCGTCGTCGCCACGGGGTGCCACGGTCCCCGGACTGCGCTGGTCCACCGATCTGCCGCCCGCCCATACCGCGATGATCTGCGTCGCCCTACCCGGTCTGGCCATCTCGACCGATGAAGGGCAGCTGGCCGGTCGCGGGTTGGAGGGGTTCTACCGCGCCGGGCGGCGCGTGCTCTCCCGGTGCGAGATCCGTGTCGCCGGAAGAGAACCCCTCGCGGTGCAGTCCCGGATGGTCTCAGCCGACCGCGCCAGGTTCGTGGGCACGCTCCGCGCGTCACCGCAGGCGGGCCCGGACCCGGACGTGATCGTGGAACGCAACCGCTTCGCGGACGGCACCGAGCGGATCACCCTGCACAGCGCGGCTCCCCGCCCGCTGCGGCTGCCGGTCGAGATCGTCCTGAGCACCGACCTGGCCGACCTCGGGGCGATCGCCTCGGGCAGCGCGGGCCCCGAACTCTCCGCCACCGTCCACGGCTCGGGCCTGCGCTGGTCCTGCGCCACCGGCAACGCGTCCGTCACGGCCGAACCGCCTCCCTCGGACGCCCTCGCCTCGGCCGGGCTGCTGCGCTGGGAGCTCGACCTGCCACCCGGCGGCAGCAGGACCGTGGAGCTGCGGGTGCGGCCGGACGGCGCGGGGCGCCTCCGAGCCGCGGGACGAGCCGCGACCAGCCCTCTGGCCGCGGCGTGTGCGGAAGGCGACGACCCGAGAGGCCCAGACCTGCTGCGGACGAGCATCGAGGACCTCCAGGCCCTCCTCCTGCGCGACTCCGCGAACCCCGCCGACACCCACCTCGCGGCCGGCGCACCCTGGCGCTGCGGTCTGGCCCCCGCCGACGCGCTGGTCGCCGCCCGGATGGCGCTGCCACTCGGCACCGGCCTCGCCGCCGGGACGCTGCGGATCCTTGCCCGGACCCAACTCACCGGACCCGGCACGCAGTCCGGAATGATCCCCGGCCCCAGACGGGACGCAGGGCCGCACCTGCCGCCGCAGTGCACCGGTACAGAGGCCACGCTGCTGTTCCCCGCCCTGCTCGCCGAGGCCCGCCGGTGGGGCCTACCCGACCAGGAGACGGAAGAGCTGCTGCCCGCCGCCGAGCGCTGCCTTGCATGGCTGCGCACCACCGTGGGCGACGGCACCTACCTGCGCGACCCGGACCCGGGCTGGCCCCTCCGTTGTGAGACACAGGCTCACGCCCACCGCGCCGCCCTGCTCGGCGCCGACCTGCTCGACACCTGTGGCCGGGCAGGGGGAGCGGCACTCCGGAAATGGGCACGAGACTTGCGGACCGCGTTCGCACGGGACTTCTGGGTGGAGGACCGCGGGGGTGGCCGACCCGCGGCAGCCCGTGCCCCGGACGGCAGCCTGGTTCCCCACCTCGGCTCGGCCGCCGTGCACCTCCTCGACACCGGCCTGCTGGGCGGGGGCGAACTGGCACCCGGTCTGCTCGACAAGGTCCGGACCGAGAAGCTTGCCCGGCTGCTCGGCGGCCCGCACATGGACTCCGGGTGGGGCCTGCGCGGACTGGGCGCGAAGGAACCCGGATTCAACCCGTTCGGCCACCGAGCAGGAGCCGTACGGATCCAGGAGTCGGCACTCGCCGTCGCCGGACTGGCCGCCGCCGGCTACGAGAAGGAAGCGAGCTCGCTGCTGCGCGGCGTACTCGCGGCCGCCGAGACCTTCGCCCACCGGCTGCCCGAGATGTACGCGGGGGAGCAGCGCACCGCAGGAAGTGCTCCGCTCCCGCACCCGGCGGCCTGCCGCCCGGCGGCCACAGCGGCAGCCGCCGGAGTGCTGCTTCTGACCACCCTCGCCGGCATCCGCCCCGACGCCCCGGCCGGGACGGTCACCCTGCGCCCCATGCGTGGCGCACCCCTTGGGGAGATCGGGTTTACGGGACTGCGTGTGGCGGGTGCCCCGTTCTCCGTGCGGGTGAGCAGGCTGGGCCTCGCCATGGTCGAGGAGGCGGCCGACGGACTACAACTGGGGGTTTGACGTGCGGCGACGTACGAATTCAGGACCAGGTGCCAGGCGGTGGAGTTCGAACCCGACCGAAGTGGATCAGTAAGGGAAGGGACCGAAGAAGGGAGTGTTTATCGTCAGGCAGACGACTATGATCGCCGCATGCCCTACGACCCCTCAGCGTTCCCGCCCTTTGCCGTCACAGTGGACCTGGTCGTACTGACCGTGCGCCGCCATGCTCTGTGTGCGCTGGCGGTACGAAGGGGCGAACCGCCGTTCCAGGGACGTTGGGCGCTGCCCGGCGGCTTCGTACGGGCCGACGAGGACTTGGCGCAGGCCGCGGCTCGGGAGCTGGCCGAGGAGACCGGACTGAGCGTCCACGACCCGTCCGTCCCGGCTCAGGACAACGGCGCACATCTGGAGCAGCTCGCCACCTACGGAGACCCCAAGCGGGATCCCAGGATGCGGGTCGTCAGCGTCGCCCACCTCGCTCTCGCCCCCGACCTGCCCGCGCCCCGGGCCGGCGGAGACGCCAGCAACGCACGCTGGGCCCCGGTGGAAGAGCTGTTGCACCAGGGCGGCTACGGGCGGGACGCCGAGCCGGTGGCGCCACTCGCCTTCGACCACGCTCAGATCCTCGCGGACGGAGTGGAGCGCGCCAGATCCAAGATCGAGTACTCGTCGTTGGCCACCGCTTTCTGCCCGCCCGAGTTCACCGTCGGGGAGCTGCGCCGGGTCTACGAGGCGGTGTGGGGCGTGGCGCTCGACCCGCGCAACTTCCACCGCAAGGTCACGGGCACTCCCGGCTTCCTCGTTCCCACCGGTGGGACGACGACCCGACAGGGTGGACGCCCGGCCCAGCTGTTCCGCGCCGGTGGCGCGACGCTGCTCAACCCCCCGATGCTGCGCCCCGAGGTGTGACGGGCGGGCCTGCCGCACGCACCCGCCGCGGGCCTCGCCGGGCCCGGAACTCGACCCGCACGGAGTCCGGTCGCGGACGAGGGTCCTGCCCGAGGCGGACCTCGGGGTGCCCGAAAAATCGGACATAGCGCGCTATCTTGCTGTGAGTGATCCAGGCCTTCGGACTGACCAGCAATCCGCGAAAAGAGCGTCCGCCCGCAGCCGACGACGTCTCCTTCGAGGCGCGGGCGGGCCGCATCACCGCGCTGCTCGGAGCGCAGGGCGCAGGCAAGACGACGGTCCTCAGACTGATGCTCGAACTGCAACAGGGGCGTGGCATCACCCACTTCCGCGGCCGCCCCCTCCATCGCATCGCCCATCCCTCGCGCGAGGTCGGTGTGCTGCTGGGCGACGTGCCCGGGCATCCCGCCCGCACCGTCCGGGGGCATCTGCGCATGCTGTGTGCCGCCGCGGGCGTCCCGGTCCGGCGTGCCGACGAAGTCCTGGAGGCCGTCGGGCTCGTGAGCCTGCGCGAGGAACGCCTCGGCACCCTCTCCCGCGGCGTGGACCGGCGCCTCGGCCTGGCCTGCGCCCTCCTGGCCGACCCGCACACCCTCGTCCTCGACGACCCGGCCGACGGGCTGTCCACGCGCGAGGGCACCTGGCTGCACGGCATGTTGCGTGCCCACGCCGCCCAGGGCGGCACGGTTCTCTTCACGACGTCCGACCCGAAGGAGGCCGCGCGCACGGCCGACCGGGTCGTCACCCTGGAACGCGGCAGGCTTGTGGCCGACCAGGCGGCCGCTGAGTTCTCGCGCACCCGCCTCCGCCCCAGAGTCGCCGTACGCAGCCCGCACGCGGCCCGTCTGGCGGTTCTCCTGGCCAAGCAGGCCCGCACCTCGCGGCGCTCCGTCGAAGTCGTCCGCGAGGGCGGCAATCGCCTTTCGGTGTACGGCGGTACGTGCGCGGACATCGGCGAGATCGCGTTCCGCCACGGCATCGTCGTTCACCAACTCGCCGACGAGATCGGGGACATGGGGCCCGGTTCGGGGGGTGCTCGGGCAAGCGGAGGTTCTGAGCGAAGTCGCGTCGAGGCAGAGCGCATCACTGACGCGTCGCATGGCCGGGATCCACTAGTGGAGTCAGGACGCATCACGGACGCGGCCTATGACCGACGTCTTGATGAGTCAGACGGCGTCACTGATGCACACCGGACAACCCTCGCGCCCCGGCCCGGAGGACAGGCATCCCCACTCGATCCTTCGAGACCGTCCCCACCAGACCCCACGGCCCACACGACCGAGTCTCGTCCCACGCCTGAGTCGGCGTCCCTCCCGGACGCGCTGGAGTCGGTCACGGACGAGCCTTCTCCCTCAACAGGAGATCCGGCGGCCATCTCGATCGAGACGGAACCCACGCCCGCGCCGGAATCCCTCTCCGGCGCACCGAAGTCGGTCACACGAGAGCTGTCGCCTTCCTCTGGAGTCTCGACAGCCCCTACGATCGCGCCGCCGCCCACACCCGCGCCGGAATCTCACCCGGACGCACCGAAGCCGGTCACGAACGCGCCGTCGCTGGCGTTCGGGCAACCGCAGCTGCCCGACGCCGAGCCGGATGAGCTCTTGGGTGCCTCCTCGGCCGATCACCCAGGCGACGGTTCCCCGGCGGCGACCGCGCCCTCGTCGCACGGGGCGCCGCGCGCCGCCCGGGCCCGCACGGTTCGCACACTCGACACGCTGCCTCCTCTGCCGCCCCCCATCTCCGTCCGCCCCGCCCCCAGTCCTCTCCGCCCTCTCCGCTACGAGATCCGCCGCGCCACCGGGATCGGCACCGGGTTCCTGACCGGGGCCGTCACGCTCGCCCTGTCCGCCGTGATCGCCGTCGTGCTCGCACGCATCGGGCACACCCCGCAGCCGCGCCTGCTGGCCGCGTGGCCGCAGGAGCTTCCCCTGCCACCCGCGGCGCTCGGCGCGGGACTGCTCGGCGCGCTGGCCTTCGGCGACGAGTTCCGCCACCCCGCCCTGGCGGCGGACCGCGGCACCGTGCCCCGCCGACTGGGGCTGCTGGCCGCCAAACTGCTCGTCTCCTCGGCCACCGCGCTGGTGCTGGCCGTCCTCACTGTCGGCTGCGATGCCGAAGTGCTCTATCTCGTCTACGGACGGGAGCTCGCCCAGGTTCCCGTCGACTGGTTCCCACTGGGTGCCAGTTGGGTCGGGCTCGTGGTCGGCTGCGCCTGGGCCGGCGTACTCGCCGCAGGTGTCTTCCGCTCCACCACGGCCGGACTCGCCGCCGTGGGCGCCGTCCCCCTCCTCGTTGTGCCTGTCGTGCACCAGCTCGTGAACGGACCGTCCGTGCGAACGGCGGCCGGACTCCCCGTGCGGCTTCGGGAGGCCCTTCTGCCGCGATGGCCCTTCGGGGGCGAGCGCTACCTGGAGGCCGCCCTCGAAATGGTCTCCCAACCCGTGGGCGGAGCACTGACGTTGTCGCTGACCGCGCTGCTCTGCGCGTATCTGCTCACTACCCTGCGCGGCAGGTTCCGGTGACGACTGTCCGTAACCCTTAGTCCGGCCATGCGCACAACTCCCCGCAGAACGCCCATTTCTTTCCGATAAGGCGTCAATTGCGACGGGGTGAGCGATCACCCTTTCGTGTGCTTTTCACCAAAGACCTCAAGGGAGTTGGAGACGGCGCCGACAAAGGATGCGTGAGTACCCTTGCGCACACCATGATGACCGCCGCCCGCTCCGCTGACTCCGGCCTCGCGAGCCCGGGCGAACTCGACCGCTACCCGTACGCCGAGGCGCCCGCCGTCGACCGTGTCGGGATCCCTGCCTGGGACGGCGGGGACTCCGAGCTGGGCCGCGTGGGCCGCCGCGCCGCGGGCAGCCGCGGGCGCGGGCTGCACGGCCAACTCGTCCAACAGCTGGGTCAGATGATCGTGTCCGGCGATCTGGGCGCGGACCGCCCCCTGGTGCCCGAGGAGATCGGCCAGCGCTTCGAGGTCTCCCGCACCGTCGTCCGCGAGTCGCTCCGCGTCCTGGAGGCCAAGGGTCTGGTGAGCGCCCGTCCGAACGTCGGCACGCGCGTGCGCCCCGTCAGCGACTGGAATCTCCTCGACCCGGACATCATCGAGTGGCGGGCCTACGGGCCGCAGCGCGACGATCAGCGCCGCGAGCTGAGCGAGCTGCGGTGGACGATCGAGCCGCTCGCCGCCCGCCTCGCCGCCGGACACGGGCGCGAGGATGTCCAGCAGCGCCTCGCGGACATGGTCGAGATCATGGGGCATGCGATGGCCCAGGGTGACGCGCTCACCTTCTCCCGCGCCGACGCCGAGTTCCACTCGCTGCTCATCCAGGTCGCGGGCAACCGCATGCTGGAGCACCTCTCCGGGATCGTGTCCGCGGCCCTTCAGGTCTCCGGCAGCCCGGTCACGGGCTGTGACCGGCCGAACGAGACGTCCCTGGGGCACCACGGCCGCATCTGCGACGCCCTCGCCGCCGGCGACGGAACGGCGGCCGAGGCGGCCATGCGCCAACTCCTCACGGTCCACCCCGAGGTGGAACGGGTCGTGCCCGCCCCGCGCGAGCACTGACCGCGTTCCGCGGGCGGCGCGGCCGGGTGTGCCACCCCCCTCCTGTGGCAATGCCTGATCGGTGATCCGCCTCCCGTCGGACCCCGTGGGATCCTTGAGATCCTGCGGGGTCCGACGGCGCGAAGGGGCCGGGGCCCGGCAGGGCGGCCGGGTCGGTACCGTATGTGACCTGCTCTGTCAGCGTCTGACCGTTTTTGTTCGCTTACGGGGTGTGACTCGGGCCACGCGGATTGGGCGTAACGCTCGCGGGAAGAACGCGATGACCTAAGAGGTGGCAGCCGCGGAGGGAATACGGACGTCGTTCACGGCGCTGTGCAACTTCCCGGCCCCCGCCCGCGCCGTCGGCCCATCCCCAAGCCGGCGGTCGGCTCCTGTCCACTGTGGACGGGGCCGGAAGCCGTTTTCCAACGTTCCGAGAGGTTGTTCGTGTCGGCCAGCACATCCCGTACGCTCCCGCCGGAGATCGCCGAGTCCGTCTCTGTCATGGCGCTCATTGAGCGGGGAAAGGCTGAGGGGCAGATCGCCGGCGATGACGTGCGTCGGGCCTTCGAAGCTGACCAGATTCCGGCCACTCAGTGGAAGAACGTACTGCGCAGCCTCAACCAGATCCTCGAGGAAGAGGGTGTGACGCTGATGGTCAGTGCCGCGGAGCCCAAGCGCACCCGAAAGAGCGTCGCAGCGAAGAGTCCCGCCAAGCGCACCGCCACCAAGACGGTCGCGGCCAAGGCGGTGACCACCCGGAAGGCCACTGCCACCGCCTCGCCGGCGGCGCCCGCCGCGGAGCCCGCCGGCGAGGAGGAGGCACCCGCCAAGAAGGCGGCTGCCAAGAAGACGACCGCCAAGAAGGCCGCAGCGAAGAAGACCGTCGCCAAGAAGGCGGTGGCCAAGAAGACCGGCGCCAAGAAGGACGACGCCGAGATCCTCGAGGAGGAGGTGCTCGAGGAGGCAGCCCCCGGCAAGACCGGCGAGGAGCCCGAGGGCACCACCGAGAACGCGGGCTTCGTGCTCTCCGACGAGGACGAGGACGACGCGCCTGCCCAGCAGGTCGCCGCCGCCGGAGCCACCGCCGACCCGGTCAAGGACTACCTCAAGCAGATCGGCAAGGTCCCCCTGCTCAACGCCGAGCAGGAGGTCGAGCTCGCCAAGCGCATCGAGGCGGGTCTGTTCGCCGAGGATAAGCTGGCGAACGCCGACAAGCTGGCCCCGAAGCTCAAGCGCGAGCTGGAGATCATCGCCGAGGACGGCCGCCGCGCCAAGAATCACCTCCTGGAGGCCAACCTCCGTCTGGTGGTCTCCCTGGCCAAGCGTTACACCGGCCGCGGCATGCTGTTCCTGGACCTCATCCAGGAGGGCAACCTCGGTCTGATCCGCGCGGTCGAGAAGTTCGACTACACCAAGGGCTACAAGTTCTCCACGTACGCCACCTGGTGGATCCGTCAGGCGATCACCCGCGCCATGGCCGACCAGGCCCGCACCATCCGTATCCCGGTGCACATGGTCGAGGTCATCAACAAGCTCGCGCGCGTGCAGCGCCAGATGCTCCAGGACCTGGGCCGCGAGCCCACTCCGGAGGAGCTGGCCAAGGAACTCGACATGACCCCCGAGAAGGTCATCGAGGTCCAGAAGTACGGCCGTGAGCCCATCTCACTGCACACCCCGCTGGGCGAGGACGGCGACAGCGAGTTCGGTGACCTCATCGAGGACTCCGAGGCTGTCGTCCCGGCCGACGCGGTCAGCTTCACGCTCCTGCAGGAGCAGCTGCACTCCGTCCTGGACACCCTGTCCGAGCGCGAGGCGGGCGTCGTCTCGATGCGCTTCGGCCTCACCGATGGTCAGCCGAAGACCCTCGACGAGATCGGCAAGGTCTACGGCGTCACGCGCGAGCGGATCCGCCAGATCGAGTCCAAGACCATGTCGAAGCTGCGTCACCCGTCGCGTTCGCAGGTGCTGCGCGACTACCTCGACTGAGCGAGGTCGTACGACACGGAAGGCCCGGTTCCCCGAGGGGGCCGGGCCTTCCGTGATGCTGCCTTGCCGCGGGTGCGGGGTTTCGCGGTGTGAATCACTCTGGGTGTCCCATCGACACCACGGAGTGAGGAGTGCGTATGCGTCGTCGTCTGGCACGAGCTCTGGTCCCGCTGCTGGCCCTGGCAGTCGCGATACCGGCCCTGGCAATGGGCTCCAGTGCCCCTGTGGCCGCCGACAGTGTGGTCATAGGTGGTTTTCCCGTCGAGGCGTCCCAAAGCCCGTGGACGGTGGCCCTGTCCAGCCGTGACCGATTCGGGGGTACGCGCGCGGGACAGTTCTGCGGAGGCGTGGCGGTCGGTCGCTCGACGGTGCTCACCGCGGCCCACTGTCTGGACGAGGACGTGCTGGGAGGGCCGCCCGAGCGCGTAGGTGACCTCAAGGTCATAGCCGGACGCACAGACCTGCTCTCGGGCAGCGGCGGCCAAGAGGTCGTCGTGCGTCACGCGTGGGTGAACCCGGCCTACGACGGTGTCAGCAATGCCGGGGACTTCGCCGTGCTCACCCTGGCCGAACCGCTTCAGGGCGACCCGGTCATCGGCATGGCGGCCGATGGTGATCCCGCGTATACAGCGGGCGAGACCGCCACGGTGTACGGGTGGGGCGACACCTCGGGTGCCGGCGAGTACCCCGACAGCCTGCGGGCGGCGCGCGTGCGTGTGCTCCCCGACGCGCTGTGCGAGGAGGCCTACCCGGGCGGCTCCGACGGCACCTACGACGCCACGAGCATGCTGTGCGCCGGGGAGACGGAGGGGGGCCGCGACGCCTGTCAGGGGGACAGTGGAGGGCCGCTGGTGGCCCAGGGGCGCCTGATCGGGCTCGTGTCCTGGGGGATCGGCTGTGGCCGGGCCGGTAACCCCGGGGTCTACATGCGGGTGTCCGACATCATGCGGACTCTCGGCTGGGCACGGGCTTCGGGCGACGCGTGAGGCTCCGCGGAGCCACGGGCACGGGCTTCGGGGCGGTGCATGACCCGGTGGAGCCCGGGGCACGGGCTTCGGGCGACGCGTGAGGCGTCCGCGGAGCCCTGCATCGGCTGGGCACCTGAACCGGCTGAAAAAGACGAGGACGGGCGGCTGCCCCTGGTGACCAAGGGCAGCCGCCCGTTCACCGGCCTGTGCCGGGCTGGCTCGTCGTAGGACGCGAGGTCTCAGCGCTCTTCTTCGGAGGCGTTCGCGGGAGCGGACGTGAGCCGCTCCGTCTCGTCCTGTATCTCAGCGGCGATCTTCTTGAGTTCCGGCTCGAACTTGCGACCGTGGTGGGCGCAGAAGAGCAGTTCTCCGCCGCTGAGCAGGACGACGCGCAGGTACGCCTGGGCGCCGCAGCGGTCGCAGCGATCAGCGGCCGTCAGCGGGCTCGCGGGGGTCAGAACAGTAGTCACGTCGCCTCTTCTCTAGCTCGACGAGCTGTCGTACCAGGGTCAACATCCAACCAGCCCCAAAACGTTCCCGCTCGTGGCTTTTCCTCGAAAGAATCTTGCGAGGCGGCTGTCTGCTGCCGGTTGGCGGCGAATGTGCCGTATTGCGTGTCTATGTGTCTTACGGGGCTTCGCGTTGTATCGGTGGTCGGTCCTCCCGGCTGGGTTGCCGGTTGTTCATGAGGACGTGCCCGGAGCCTAAATGGTTCATGCCTGGAAGGGAACGTGATGTGTACTTCACTCCATCGAGGGATCGAACACGCATGCGAGTGTGGACTAGTGTGAGTTTCCGACGAGGGTGGCGTTACAACGGCTCTACCAGGCCTCGGTACCCTCTCACCGGTGACTGAAGCCGCGCCCTTACCCATGAGGGCCCCATCTGAAATTCAGCGAGGAGCGAACCGCGTGACCGCCGAAACCTCCGTGCCGTCCACAGCTCTGCTGGCAGGAGCAGACCGGGACGGTTCCAACTACACCGCGCGGCACCTGCTCGTCCTCGAGGGGCTCGAGGCCGTACGCAAGCGCCCGGGTATGTACATCGGGTCGACCGACAGCCGTGGCTTGATGCACTGCGTCTGGGAGATCATCGACAACTCCGTCGACGAGGCCCTGGGCGGGTACTGCGACCACATCGAGGTGATCCTCCAGGACGACGGCTCGGTCGAGGTCCGGGACAACGGCCGGGGCATCCCGATCGACGTCGAGCCCAAGACCGGCCTGTCCGGTGTCGAGGTCGTCATGACCAAGCTGCACGCGGGCGGCAAGTTCGGAGGTGGCTCCTACGCCGCCTCCGGTGGCCTGCACGGCGTCGGCGCCTCCGTGGTGAACGCACTGTCCGCCCGGCTGGACGTCGAGGTGGACCGCGGTGGCCACACCCACGCGATCAGCTTCCGGCGCGGTGTCCCCGGCGCCTTCGCGGGGAACGGCGCGGAGGCCAAGTTCGAGGCCAAGAGCGGGCTGCGCAAGGCCAAGAAGATCCCGAAGACCCGCACCGGCACGCGCGTGCGGTACTGGGCCGACCGCCAGATCTTCCTCAAGGACGCCAAGCTCAACCTGGAGACGCTGCACCAGCGCGCCCGTCAGACGGCATTCCTGGTGCCCGGTCTGACCATCGTCGTGCGCGACGAATACGGGCTCGGCGAGGGCGGCAGCAAGGGCGAGGAGTCCTTCCGCTTCGACGGCGGAATCAGCGAGTTCTGCGAGTACCTGGCCAACGACAAGCCGGTCTGCGACGTCCTTCGCTTCTCCGGGCAGGGCACCTTCAAGGAGACCGTCCCGGTTCTGGACGAGCACGGTCAGATGACCCCCACCCAGGTCACCCGTGAGCTCGATGTCGACGTGGCGATGCGCTGGGGCACGGGCTACGACACGACCCTGAAGTCCTTCGTGAACATCATCGCCACGCCCAAGGGCGGCACCCATGTCGCCGGCTTCGAGCAGGCCGTGGCCGCCACGATGAACGAGGTGCTCCGCACCAAGAAGCTGCTGCGCGTCGCCGAGAACGACATCGTCAAGGACGACGCGCTGGAGGGTCTGACGGCGGTCGTGACCGTGCGTCTGGCCGAGCCGCAGTTCGAGGGGCAGACCAAGGAGGTCCTCGGGACCTCTGCGGCCCGCCGGATCGTGAACACGGTGATCTCCAGGGAATTCAAGGCGTTCCTGACGTCCACCAAGCGGGACGCCGCCCAGCAGGCCCGTGTCGTGATGGAGAAGGCTGTCGCCGCGGCCCGTACGCGCATCGCCGCCCGGCAGCACAAGGACGCGCAGCGGCGCAAGACGGCCTTGGAGTCCTCCTCGCTCCCCGCCAAGCTGGCCGACTGCCGAAGCGACGACGTCGACCGCAGCGAGCTGTTCATCGTCGAGGGTGACTCCGCGCTCGGCACGGCGAAGCTCGCCCGGAACTCCGAGTTCCAGGCGTTGCTGCCGATCCGCGGCAAGATCCTCAACGTCCAGAAGTCGTCCGTGACGGACATGCTGAAGAACGTCGAGTGCGGCGCGATCATCCAGGTCATAGGAGCCGGTTCGGGCCGGACCTTCGACATCGACACCGCCCGCTACGGCAAGATCATCATGATGACCGACGCCGACGTCGACGGCTCGCACATCCGCACCCTGCTGCTGACGCTGTTCCACCGCTACATGCGGCCCATGGTCGAGGCCGGCCGGGTCTTCGCGGCGGTGCCGCCGCTGCACCGCATCGAGATCATCCAGCCGAAGAAGGGCCAGGACAAGTACGTCTACACGTACTCGGACCGCGAACTGCGTGACAAGCTCATGGAGTTCCAGAGCAAGGGCATCCGCTACAAGGACTCGATCCAGCGTTACAAGGGCCTCGGCGAGATGGACGCCGACCAGCTGGCCGAGACGACGATGGACCCGCGTCACCGCACCCTGCGCCGGATCAACCTCTCCGATCTGGAGTCCGCGGAGCAGGTCTTCGATCTGCTGATGGGCAACGACGTGGCGCCGCGCAAGGAGTTCATCTCCAACTCGGCGGCGACGCTGGACCGGTCGCGGATCGACGCGTAGCCGCGGCACCGGGCTGGTTTGCTGTGTGCGGCCGGGATCCGGGACCCTGGTCGGTATCGCGTACGGCCGGGGGCTCGGGACCTGGTCGGTGTCGCGTGCGGCCGGGGGCCGGGACCTGGTCGCTGCCGCGTACGGCCGCGTTCCGGCCCCCGGCCCGTGCCGCAGCGGTCCGGCATGCTTGAGGCGCCGGAACACCCGCACCTTCCCGGCCGCGTCACGGCGTCTCTCCACCCTCGGGTGGAGAGACACACAACCGAGGATCCACCCGTGATCCACCCCCGCTCCGATCCCGTGACCTGGCGATTTCCATAGCGTCGAAGGCGTCGGCAGCACCCGCTGCCGATATCCCCTTCTCGCTCACGGAGGCCGTGATGTCCGGGCTCGTCGACGCGTCGCTGATCGTGCTCGTTGCCGTCGTGGTGATAGCCCGGCAGTTCCGGGCGCGCCGGATCGACAGTGAACGCCGCTGGTGGCTCCTACCGGTGGTCCTGGTCGTCCTCGCGCTGCGCGAGCCCGGCCTGCTCGACGTTCACCACCACACGGCCTCGGCACTGCTGCTCGGTGCCGAGCTGCTCATCGGCCTGGCCACGGGAGCAGGCTGGGCCTGGACCACTCGCATCTGGGCGGAGCCGAACGGCACGGTGTGGAGCAGGAGCAGCACGGCGAGCGTCGTCGTCTGGGCCGTCGGCATCGCCCTGCGCGCCGGTCTCTTCGCGCTCGGAGCAGCGGCGGGCGTGCACCAGGACAGCTCCGCCCTGCTGCTGGGCCTCGCCGGCACCCTGCTCGTCCGGGCCGGAATCCTCGCCCGGCGCGGGCAGTCCCTGCGACCCACCGTGACGTCGAGCGGGGCGTACGGTGACGGCACGGCCTGGTCCGTGGGGAGGGAGCGCGTGTGAAGGAGAACGTTTGGACGCGCTGGCCTTCCCGGGAGGCACTCAGCCGAGAGGGGCTCTCACGTTCCCGGTGCATGCTGGCCTGGACGGTGCGGACGCTGGTCCTCGGACTGCTTCTGTGGGGTGCCTTCTCCGACAGCCACGCGGGCGGCTGGAAGGCGGCGGCCTGCGTCGCGGGAGTTCTGCTGGCGGCCCTGCTCGCCTGGGCATTCTTCCGGACCACGCTCCGGCACCGGCTGTGGCCGTCGCTCGCCTCGCTCGCCCTGCTGCAGGTCATCGCTCTGGCAGCCCAGCTGTCCGGGTTCGGCCTCGCCGCCCTGGTCATGTGGTGCGGCTGCGCCGTCTCGGCGCTGGAGCGGCTGCCGGCGGCGGTCGCCCTGAGCGCCGCTGGAGTGGCACTCGGCGCGTACGGGGTCGCCCAGAGCGACGACGTGCTGACGACGGTGGTCACCGGCCTCGGCATCGCCCTGGCCGGCTACACGCTGCGCCTCGACGCCGAGGCCCGCGGCAGCGCACAGCGGCTCCTCGCCCAAGAGCGGGCGGCGCGTGCGGCCGAGGCGGAGACTGCGGCGCTCGCGGAACGGGCCCGTATAGCGCGGGAGATCCACGACGTACTGGCGCACAGCCTCTCGGCTCAGCTCGTGCACCTGGAGGCGGCCCGGTTGCTGATCGAGCGGGGAGGGGAACGGGAGCAGATCCACGAACGCGTGGTCGCGGCGCGGGAGATGGCGCGAGGCGGCCTCGCCGAGACCCGGCAGGCGCTCTCCGCCCTGCGCGGCGAGCTGACCCCGCTGGAAGACTTCCTGAACGAGCTGGTCAGCGCGGCCGGAGGCGCCGAGATCACCGTCACGGGTGAACGCAGGGCCTTGCCGACCGAGGCGTCCCAGGCCGTGCGCAGAGCGGCACAGGAGGCTCTGACGAACGTCCGCAAGCACGCCTCTGGCGCCAAGGTGCGTCTCAGGCTCGACTACCGTCCGCACGAAGTGACCCTGGATGTACGGGACTCGGGGGGCTCGCCGGGCGAACTGACAGGGTCGGGCGCCGGGTACGGTCTGCTGGGCATGCGGGAGCGTGCCGAGTTGCTGGGCGGCTCCCTCGATGCCGGGCCGGGTGAGGAGGGGTTCGTGGTGACGCTGAAGGTGCCGGTATGACGCAGGAGGCCGCGCCGAAGTCCGCTCGGGTGGTGGTCGCCGACGATCAGACCGTGGTGCGAGAGGGCATCGTGATGCTGCTCGGTCTGCTGCCCGGGATCGAGGTCGTCGGAGCCGCGGGGGACGGGGAGGAGGCGGTGGCGCTCGTCGCCGGACTCGCCCCGGATGTGGTGCTGATGGACCTGCGCATGCCGCGCTGCGACGGTGTGGAGGCGACTCGCAGGATCCGCGCGGAGCACCCCGGGACGCAGGTCGTGGTGCTCACGACGTTCGCGGACGACGAGTCGCTGTTCCCGGCCCTGGAGGCGGGGGCCCGCGGCTATCTCACCAAGGACGCGGGCGGGGACGAGATCGTGCGAGCCGTGCACAGCGTGCTGTCGGGAAACGCGGGCCTCTCACCGGGCGTCCAGAGGCGCCTGCTGGAGCGTCTCGCGCAGGCCGACCCCGCACCGGCCGCGCCGTCTGAGCCACCGGACGGGCTCACCGCCCGGGAGATGGAGGTGCTGCTCCTCATCGCGGAAGGTCTCAGCAACCCGGAGATCGCCCGGAGGCTGCATGTCTCCACGGCGACGGTGAAGACCCACATCAACAACCTCTTCACCAAGACCGGGCTCAAGGACCGTGCGCAGGCGGTGCGTTACGCCTACGCGAAAGGACTCGTACGGCCACCAGCGGGTTAGTCACCTGAAGGGGTGAAGACCGAGGGGAAGAAGAGTCGGGGATCTTCCCGTTCTGTCCATCCTTGGGCATGCAGCGAAGCAAGGGCCGTCCCCGTGGCGGCGGGGCCGGCCAGGAGAGTTGGGTCGAGCCTCTCGACGGTCATGACCCGGTCCCGGCCGATGAGGCCGGACAGCTCAGGTACGACGATCCCTGGTACGACGCCCTCGCCTCCGGGTGGGGCGAGTCGGCCGGTGACGGGGCGCAGGGTCCTGCGGTGGTTCCGTCGGCACGGACGGAGGGCGGGGCGAGGGTCGCGGCGGCCGACGTGTACCTCGAAGTGCAGCGCAGTGCGGCTTTCCAGGAGGTGCGGCGGCGGTACCGGAGGTTCGTGGTGCCCACGTTCGTGGTCTTCTTCGCCTGGTACGTGGGTTACGTCGTGGCCGCCACGACCGTGCCGGACCTGATGGCCCGGCCCGTGGCGGGAGCGGTGAACGTGGCGATGGCGGCGGGGCTCGGGCAGTTCCTGTCCACGTTCCTCCTCACCTGGGCGTACGCGCGGCACGCGCGGCTGCGCCGGGACAGGGCCGCGCTCGAACTGCGGTGGGACACACAGGAACTGACGCGTGGCATGAACGGTGGTACGTCGTGACGGAGGAACACCAGACGCTGGCGCTGCTGCTCTTCAGCGCGTTCGTCGCGGTCACGCTGGGGATCACCACGTGGGTCAGCCGCAACCGGCGGGGCTCGGCGGAGGAGTTCTACGCGGGCGGGCGGTTGTTCTCCCCCATGGAGAATGGTTTTGCCATCGCGGGCGACTACATGTCGGCCGCCTCCTTCCTCGGAGTCACCGGGCTCATCGCCTTGTTCGGATACGACGGGCTGCTGTATGTCGTCGGTTTTCTCGTGGCGTGGCTGGTGGTGCTGTTCCTGGTGGCCGAACTGGTCCGCAACTGCGGCCGGTTCACGATGGCCGACGTCGTGGCAGCGCGGATGAGGGAGCGGCCCGTTCGCATCGCGGCGGGAACCTCCTCGGTCACCGTGTCCGTTCTATATCTGGTGGCGCAGATGGTCGGCGCGGGCAGCCTGGTGGCGCTGCTGCTCGGGGGCACGAGCGAGGCGGCGCGGGACTGGACCGTCATCGGTGTCGGCGCGCTCATGGTGATCTACGTGTCCCTGGGAGGGATGCGGGCGACCACGTGGATCCAGATCGTCAAGGCGGTCCTGCTGCTCGGCGGCACCATCGTGCTGACGGTGCTCGTCCTGGTGCGTTTCCACGGTGATGTGGACCGGTTGCTGCTCACGGCGGCGGAGCGCAGCGGGCACGGCGCGGCGTTTCTGGCGCCGGGGCTGAAGTACGGCGGCGACTGGACGGCCCGCTTCGACTTCATCAGTCTCGGGCTGGCCCTGGTGCTGGGTACGGCGGGGCTGCCGCACATCCTGTCCCGCTTCTACACGGTGCCCACCGCGCGGGCCGCCCGCCGCTCGGTCGTCTGGGCCATCGGGCTCATCGGCGGCTTCTACCTGATGACGATCGTGCTCGGGTTCGGCGCGGCCGCCATCCTGGGGCCGGACGCGGTGCGAGGGTCGAACGCGGCCGGGAACACGGCGGTTCCGTTGCTGGCGCTCGACCTGGGTGGTGGCGCGGGGTCCACCGGGGGGACGGTTCTCTTCGCGATCGTCGCCGCGGTCGCCTTCGCCACGATCCTCGCCGTGGTCGCCGGGATCACGCTCGCGTCCTCGGCGTCCGTGGCCCATGACCTGTACGCCTCCCTGCGGCGCCGGGGCGGGAAGCCGCGCAGCGAGGTGGCCGTGGCCCGTGTCGCGGCCGTAGGCGTCGGCGTGGTGGCGATCGCGCTCGGTCTGCTGGCGCGGGATCTCAACGTGGCGTTCCTGGTCGGCCTGGCCTTCGCCGTCGCCGCGTCCGCGAATCTGCCGGTACTGCTCTACTCCCTGTTCTGGCGCGGCTTCACCACCCGGGGCGCCGTGTGGGCCGTCTACGGCGGTCTCATCCCGGCCGTGGTGCTCGTGGTGCTGTCCCCGGTGGTCTCGGGAAGCCCCGACTCGCTCTTCCCGGGCGTCGACCTCCAGTACTTCCCGCTGCAGAACCCGGGCCTGGCCTCGATCCCCCTCGGCTTCCTCGCGGGCTGGCTGGGCACGGTCACCTCGACAGAGGTTCCGGACGAGGCCAAGCACGCGGAGACCGAGGTGCGCTCGCTGACGGGTGCCGGAGCGGCGTAGGGGCGGTGCCTTGGGTGTCACGGCAGGAGGGCGCCCAGCACCGGTTCGTGGAGGTGCGGGCAGGCCGTCGCCCTAGCCGCGGGTCGCCCACACGTAACGGTGTTCCGGGCGGCCCGCGTCGCCGTACTTGAGGGTGAGTCTGGCCCGTCCCGTGCGTTCCAGGAGCTTCAGATAGCGCTGTGCGGTCTGACGGCTCACTCCGGTCCGCTCGGCGATCTCCTGGGCGGACAGGGGGCCGTCCGCGTTCATGAGGCACTGGCGGACCAGCTCGGCGGTGGTGGGGGAGTGCCCTTTGGGCAGGTCGGGTTCCGATGGTGCCGAGAGCGCCCCGAAGATGCGGTCCACCTCGGCCTGCTCGGCCTCTCCGCCGCCGTCGAGGGTGCGGCGCAACTCGGCGTAGGCATCCAGCTTGGAGCGCAGGCCGGCGAAGGCGAACGGCTTGACCAGGTACTGCAGCGCGCCGTGCCGCATCGCGGCCTGCACGGTGGAGACGTCCCGGGCCGCCGTGACCATGATCACGTCGGTCTGGTCGCCGCGCCGCCGCATCTCCTGGACGACCGCCAGCCCCGTCGCGTCCGGCAGGTAGTGGTCCAGGAGCACCAGGTCCAGCCGGGGCAGCGTCTCCAGTCGGTGCAGCGCTTCCGCCGCGCTGTGGGCCACGCCGGCGACATGGAAGCCCGGCACCTTCTCGACGTAGGCGGCGTTGACCCGCGCGACCCTCAAGTCGTCGTCCACGACCAGGACCTCGATCATCACGGCTTCTCCTCGGTGGTCTGCGGAGCTGACGGCACGGTCAGGACGGTCGGCTCCGGGCCCGGCGCGGCCAGCGCCTCGGGCAGGACGACGGTGAACTCCGCGCCCCCGCCGTGCGCCTCTCCGACGGTCGCGCTGCCCCCCTGCCGCTCCGCGAGCCTGCGCACCAGGGAGAGCCCGATACCCCGCTCGCGGTGAGCCGGCGGCTTCTTCGTAGACCATCCCGTGGTGAAGATCAACTCGCGGTGTTCCGGCGGGATCCCGGGCCCGGTGTCGCGCACCCTGAGGATCGCCGTACGCCCTTCCACGCGCAGTTCGACCTCCACGCGCGCGTGCGGTGTGCCGGCGACGGCGTCGAGGGCGTTGTCGACCAGGTTCCCGACGACGGTGACGAGCCCCTGCGGGTCGACCAGCCGGTCAGGCAGCCGGGTCCGGTCCGACACCCACAGGGCGACGCCCCGTTCGGCCGCGACGGTCGCCTTGCCGACCAGCAGGGCGGCGAGGAGCGGGTCCTCGATCCGCTCCGTGACCTGTTCCGCGGTGGCCCGGTGGTCACCGACCACCTCGCCGACGAACTCGACGGCGTCGTCGTACATCTCCAGTTCGAGCAGTCCCAGAAGCGTGTGCATACGGTTGGCGTGCTCGTGGTCCTGGGCGCGCAGAGCGTCGATCAGACCATGCGTCGAGTCCAGTTCGCGGCCCAGCTGCTCCAGCTCGGTGCGGTCGCGCAAGGTGGCCACGGCGCCGCCGTCGTCGGTGGGCATGCGGTTGGCGACCAGCACCCGCTGCCCGCGCACGGTGAGCAGATCCGTCCCGGTCACGCGTCCGGCCAGCACGTCGGCCGTACGGCCCGCGCCGAGCGCCTCGTCGGGGGAGCGGCCCACCACCGTCTCCCCAATGCCCAGCAGGCGCTGTGCCTCGTCGTTCACGAGGCGGATGCGGCCGGTGCGGTCCAGGGCGACGACGCCCTCCCGGATGCCGTGCAGCATCGCCTCGCGTTCGGACAGCAGCGCCGCGATGTCCGAGAAGGCCAGGTCCCTGGTCTGCCGCTGGACCCGCCGGGAGATGAGCCACGCGGCCAGCGCGCCCACGGCCAGGGCGCCGCCGGCGTACGCGAGCAGGCCCGGGATCGCGTGGATCAGACGGGCCCGGACGCTGTCGTAGGCGATGCCGACGGAGACCGCGCCGACGACGGCACCGTCGCTGTCGCGCAGCGGCACCTTGCCCCGGGCGGAGCGGCCCAGGGTGCCGCTGTCGATCTCCATGACCTCCTTGCCGGCCAAGGCCTGGCCGGGGTCGGTGGAGACGATGCCGCCGATCTGCTTCGGGTCCGTGTGCGACCAGCGCACGCCCCGCCAGTCCATCACCACGACGTACTCGGCCTTGGTGGCCTTCCGGATCCGCTCCGCCTCCCGCTGCACCGGACCGTTCGGCGACGGCGGCGTCCGCCTCACGTCCCGGGCGAGCTCCGGCTGCTGCGCGGTCGTCTGCGCGATCGCGAGCGCGCGGCGCATCGCCTGGTCGTCCAGCTGGTTGCTGAGGGGCGCGAGGAACAACCCGGTCGCGAGCACCGCGACTCCCGCGGCGATCGCCACCTGCATCAGCAGCACCTGCGAGAACACCCGCCGGGGCAGGCCGAGGCGCAGGCGACGTGCGGGGGGAGTGGGGCTCATACCCAAGACGGTACGTGCGGCCGGCTGCCTGCCCTAGACGGGTGTGGCGTGGATCTCCAGATCAATGTGTGCATGGCCGGCGGCATCAATGCACGAGAGCCGGCAGCGTCAATGCACGAGAGCCGACAGCGTCACTGCGCCAAGTCAGCCCGCCAGCGCCGTCGCCATCCTCAGCTCGCGCACCGCCACCACGTCCATACGCGCGGGCGAACCGAGGACGGACGCCCCGCAGCTCTCCGGGCGGGCCGGCAGCGCCGCGCCCTGGGCCACGTCGACCTGCCAGCGGCGCCCGTCGGTGTGGGCGACGGTCACCTCCCAGCGCGGGGCCGAGCCGGCCGTCCGGACGACGCTCAGCGCCTCCGCGGTGTATTCGCCCGTCCTGGTGCGCACGGCGAGCTCGGCCGCCTGACCGGGCCGTTCCCAGGCGGAGCTGCCCCGGCACCCCTCCACGACGATCCGCCCCTCCCGGGCTCCGTGCAGGACCTCCTTGAGGGAGTGGGCCTCCGCCCGGCCGTACGCGTATCCGTACGGCAGCACCAGCACCGTGGGGGAGAAGCGGTGACCACCCAGATGGGTGACCTCCCAGACGCCCTCGACGCCGGACGTCGCCAGCTCGGCCGCGAGGGGCCTGCCGAGGAGGGCGCAGCAGCGGTCGCGCTTGCCGTTGGTGCAGACGAGGGCGAGCGGGTCACCGTCGTGAGGCCGGCCGCCGAGCAGCGCGTCGAATGTACGGTGGTCGCCCCGGCCGAGCGCGACGAAGTCGAGGCCGAGCAGCTGTCCTGGGTCCGAGGTCGAGGCGCTGTGCAGCCACACGTTTCCCGGGACGACATGCGCGACGTACACCCGGCGCGTGGTGGGCATGCGGCGGTCCGCGTGGCGCCCGGGGCGGCGGATGAGCGCGATCCGTACGCCCGTGTCCTTGGCGGCGGCCTCCAGGGCACGTCCCAGGGCGGGGTCCAGGTGGCTCGAAGTGAGCGCCTTGGCACCCCACGGACCGGGCTGTTCGATCAACAGCCAGGTCCTCGCGGTGGCCGCGGTTCCCGAAACGGGCTCGTCGAAGTCCCGGGAGACGCTTGAACACGTACTCACAGAGGTGAGCCTAACCTGACTTCGGCCGCTGCGAATTTCGGCCCCGCCCCGCGCTACTCCGGCAGTGCCTGAGGAGGCCTCGGACCTGTGTAGAGACCGCTGGGGCGCATCCGCAGGGGGCGTTCGCCGTACTCCTCCAGGGCGTGGGCGATCCACCCCGCCGTGCGGGCCACGGCGAAGATCGTCTCGCCCGCGGTCGGCGCCATGCCGGAGGACACCGTGAGCACGGCGAGCGCCAGGTCCACGTTGGCGTGCAGCGGGACGTGCCGGGCGGTGGTCTCGACGATGTCGCGGGCCGCGAGAAGAGCGGGTTCCGCGCGCGGGATCCGCTCCAGGAGGGCGAACAGGGCACGCGCGCGTGGGTCCTCGCCGGGATAGAGCCGGTGGCCGAGGCCCGGGACACGGCGGCCGGCGCGCAGTTCGTCCGCGATCACGGGTGCCGCGTCGCCCTGTTCGAGCACGTCCTGCAGCAGCCGGTGGGCGAGCCCGCTGGCCGCGCCGTGCAGCGGGCCCTCGATCACGCCCAGCCCGGCGGAGACCGCCGCGTAGGGGTGGGCACGGGCCGAGGCGGCGACGCGCACCGCCAGGGTGGAGGCGGCCAGGTCGTGGTCGACGAGGAGGGCGAGGGCGGCGTCCAGGGCACGCAGGGACGCCTCGTCGGGGTCCTTGCGCATCGAGAGCCGGGTCCACAGGCGGTGGGCCATGGGGCCCTCGTCACGGCGGTCGTGTCCCCTCGGCGGCAGGGCGGCGACGAGCGTGGGGATGAGGGTGCGCGCGGTGCCGAGCACGGCGTCCTCGGACAGGTCGAACCGCAGCGGGTCGGCGGTCGCGGCGGCGACCGTCGCCACCCGCAGCAGGTCGGCGGGCGCGGCGTGTTCGGGCAGCGCCTCGACGGCGCGCCGGGCGACGGCCACGAAGGCGGCGGGCGCGGTGAAGGTGCTGCCCGGGAGCATCCGGCCCGTCCAGAGCCACTCGGCGACCTCCTCGTAGGTGTGCCGTGTGGCCAGGTCGACCGCGTCGACACCGCGGAAGAAGTAGCGGTCGCTCTCGATGAGCGTGAGGCGGGTGCGGACGGACAGCTCGCCACCGGAATCGCCCCCGCCGGAGCTGCCCGAGCCGGAACCGCTGGAGCCGGAACCGCTCGAGCCGTCCCGCCTGTTGCGCCGGGCGAGCGCCTCGACCTCCCCGGCGTCGAAGGTGCTGCCCCGCCCGCCGCTCACCCGTCGGCTGCTGAGCTGGCCGCGGCTCACGTACGCGTACACGGTCTCCGGCTTCACACCGAGCAGCTCGGCGGCCTCCCTGGTGCTCAACCGCCGTTCCGCGTCCATGGGGGCGGGCTCTTGATCGCGCATGGGGGTCACCGTATCCGTCCACCGGCCCATTGACTGATGTATTGATTCAATCAATATTGACAGGCGTTGAGTCAATCATGGACAGTCGAATCAAGTCCAGGGAGGAAGTCATGTCCGTCAACAGGTCAGCAGCCACTCTTCTCGAGGTGCCTCGAGGGCTCGCCGGTGTCGTCGTCACCGACACTCGGATCGGTGACGTCCGCGGTCTGGAGGGCTTCTACCACTACCGGCAGTACTCGGCCGTCGACCTCGCGCGGACCCGCGGCTTCGAGGACGTCTGGCATCTCCTCGTCCACGGCGAACTGCCGGACGCGGCGCGGAGCGCGACCTTCGCGACCGAGACCGCCGCGCTGCGTCGGCTGCCCGACGAGGTGCGAGCGGCGCTCCCGGCCATCGCCGCGGCCGGCGGGCGCTCCGGCCCGCTCGCCGGGATGCGTACAGCCCTCTCGCTGCTGGGTGCGGCGAAGGGGTTCCGGCCCGTGTACGACATCGACGCGGACCGGCGCCGGCAGGACACGATCGAGGCGGCCGCGGCGGTGCCCACGCTGCTCGCCGCGCTGCGTCGGCTCGGCGAGGGGCTGGAGCCGGTGGAGCCGCGGGAGGACCTGTCCTACGCGGCGAACTACCTGTACATGTTGACCGGTTCGGTGCCCACCGAGCCGCACGCGCGGGCGATCGAGCAGTACCTGATCTCCACCATTGATCACGGATTCAATGCGTCAACCTTCACGGCCCGGGTCATCGCGTCGACGGGTGCGGACGTGGCGGCGTGCCTCGCCGGCGCGGTGGCGGCGCTGTCGGGGCCGCTCCACGGGGGTGCGCCCAGCCGCGCGCTGGACACCCTGGACGCGATCGGCACCCCGGACCGTATCGACCCCTGGGTACGTCAGCGGGTGCTCGCCGGTGAGCGCATCATGGGCTTCGGGCACGCGATCTACCGCACGGAGGACCCTCGCTCCCGCATGCTGCGCGAGGTCGCCCAGGGGTTCGGCGGGCCGCGGGTGGAATTCGCCGTCGAGGTGGAGCGTCACATCGAGGCGATCCTGGCGGAGCTGAAGCCCGGCCGGGAACTCCACACCAACGTCGAGTACTACGCGGGTGTGGTCATGGAACTCTGCGGCCTGCCACGCGAGATGTTCACCCCGACCTTCGCCGCCGGGCGCGCGGTGGGCTGGAGTGCCAACATCCTGGAGCAGGCGGAGGACACGAAGATCATAAGGCCGGTGGCGCGGTACGTGGGGCCGGAGGCGCCGGCACCGTTGCCCGCCTGAGCGAGGGCGCCGCAGAGCGCGGAGCATGCCGGGCGGGACGTGCGGGAACAGTTCGGGGCCGGCCTCGTGCGGGGGCAGCTCGGTGAAGCGCAGGTCGCGGCCGAGGGCGTTTCCGATCGCGGCGACCTGTCCGGCGTTGGTGATGGGGGGCTGGGCCGGTGAGGCGGTGGGCGGCGCCGTCGTGGCCGTCGTCGAGGAGAAGGCCCGGCACCGCAAGGTGCCGGGCCTTCGCGTCGGGTCCGTGGGTGACCGACGGGATCAGGCGTCGGGGATGTCGCCCTTGGCGTCGATGAGGGTCCTGCGCGAGACCACGACGATGCGCTCGTAGTCCGCCCTGGACGCGTCGGCGGGAAGCTTCCCGTCCAGTTCTTCGGTGAGGTCCGTGCCGATCACAGCGAACCTGCCGTCGGACAGCTCGAAGATATCGGGGCAATTGGCACCAGTCGCACTGCCCCGGGCGCTGGGAGGGGTGCCAATCCGACGGATGATATGGCTCACTGTTCTTGCGTTCCTTTTGATCTCGAGGCGTGGTGCGCACTGCGCCTGCGGTGCGATGCGGCCCTGTGGGGCCGCGGCCTCGACAACCGGGCGGCGTGGAGCGGCGGTTCGGCGGTGGTCGACCCGGTTCGCGGGATGCGCAGTAGTCAACCTTGTGGGCACCTGGGGAAACGCGCCGGTTTATGGGTTCGTTACCGCCCAGCCGTGTGATCCGTTCCGGAGAGTGATCCGTGAGGTGCGGTGCTTACGGCCGGGGCGTGGAGCTACTCGACCGGCGGGTCACCGACCACCCACCACTCGTCGATGTCCGCCTCCTCCAACTGCACGAGCAGATCGTCGACCATGCGGCCCAGTCCGGCCTCGTCGGAGGTGTCGACGAGTGTCGCCCGGTGTGGGCGGGTGGCGTACCAGTACTCCCTGAATAGGGGGTTCTGCAGCATGCTCCGGGCGAAGCCGAAGAACTCCTCTCTGGTCACGTTGCCCATGCGGTAGTAGCACAGGGCGTTGGTGTACAGCGCGTTGGCGAAGAGGAACTGGCGCTGCTTCCTCGGGGAGACGGTTCCGTCGTAGGCGTCGAGCACCTCGGCCAGTTCCGGATCGTCCATCGCCTTGCTCAGCAACTCCCAGTGCAGACGCTGCTGGTGCGCGAAATTGGTCCGGCGCTGCGACTGCGCGGCCTGCTCCAGGTGCTCGATCCGGGCGCGCAACGCGTGGAACGCGGGCCACTGCAGGGCCAGGGCGACGGCGGCACCCGCCGCCAGGCCCATCCCTGCCGAGGCGGTGGCCCTCAGCCCTCGGAACCCAAATTTCTGTGTGGTCATGTCAACCCCCGGTTCAGGCGGCCGTCCGCCGGTCGTCGGGGTGCGGGTCGACTGGAGGGGACCGGCGAGCGGTGGGCGGCGCTTGCCGTCTCCCAGAGTGCCGAGCGGCTCTGATCGGCGGGGAGGCGGAGAGGAGGCGCACGGAGGGAAGCGAGGGTCGCACAAACCGGCGCCATGCCCAACGTCTGCCCCGCGAGTGCTGCTAACAATCGTTCACTCAGGCGTGGATCTCACGGCTCGTATCCTGGGGCGGCATCCCCATTTCCCACGTGTGCCGGGAACGCGAGCCGGTGCACGCGTCGGCGCGAGAGAGGTCGCACGGTGAGCCAGCCGAACCCGAAACCGCAGCAGATCCCGGTCGTCGTCCTGGCTGGATTCCTCGGCTCGGGAAAGACCACCCTGCTCAATCACCTCCTGCACCGCAGCGGCGGCAGCCGTATCGGCGCCCTCGTCAACGACTTCGGGGCGATCGAGATCGACGCGATGGCCGTGGCGGGAGCGCTCGGAGACTCGACGGTCTCCCTCGGCAACGGCTGCCTGTGCTGTGCCGTCGACGCGAGCGAACTGGACCAGTATCTGGAGCGGCTCGCGGAGCCCGGCCTCGGCATCGACGTCATCGTCATCGAGGCCAGCGGTCTGGCCGAGCCGCAGGAACTTGTGCGGATGCTGCTGGCCAGCGAGCACCCGGGAGTGGTGTACGGCGGGCTCGTCGAGGTCGTCGATGCCGCCGAGTTCGACGACACCCGGGCCAGGCACCCCGAGATCGACCGGCATCTCGCGTTGGCCGACCTCGTCGTGGTCAACAAGCTCGACCGGGCAGCGGACGGTGAGCGCGTGCTCGGGCTGGTCCGGACCCTCGTCGATGATGCCGCCGTCGTGCCGGCCACTTACGGCCGGATCGATCCCGAGTTCCTCTTCGACTGCCGGCCGAGCGAGGAACGCATCGGGCAGCTGTCCTTCGACGACCTGCACGAAGCCGACCTGCACGAAGAGGGCGATCACGCCGGTCACCTGCACGCCGTCTACGACAGCCTGTCGTTCGCTTCCCAGGTGCCCCTCGACCCACGCCGGCTGATGACGTTCCTCGACAGCCGCCCCGAAGGGCTGTACAGGATCAAGGGCTACGTCGACTTCGGGCCGTACGACGTCCGCAACCGCTACGCCGTCCACGCCGTCGGGCGGTTCCTGCGCTTCTACCCGGAGCCCTGGCCGGCCGGCGGTGAACGCCTCACCCAGCTGGTCCTCATCGGCTCGGGGATCGACGCCGCCGCGCTCGAGAAGGAACTGGAGGCGTCCAGGAGCGACGCCCCAGATGCCGACGAGCACGGCATGTGGGGCGTCCTGCGGTACGTTCGCGACCCCGAGGAGCAGGGCGCGGACCCGGCCTAGACCGGTCCGGCCACCACCGCCACCGTCTTCGCGAGGGACACCCCCGAGCCGTCGCGGCGCGGGTCGATGTCCGGGAGGTCGGCCGGAGTGCCGTTCTTCTGCGCGGCGAGTGCGGGGACGGGGCCCGCCCAGGCCAGGGACAGGCAGTCCTCGCCCTTGAGGAACCGCTGGCAGCGGACACCGCCGGTGGCGCGGCCCTTGCGCGGGTACTGGTCGAAGGGGGTCAGCTTGGCCGTCGTCTGAACGGAGTCGTCCAGGGTGCCCCGCGAGCCCGCGACGGTGAAGACGACGGCGTCCACGGCCGGGTCCACCGCCGTGAAGGAGATGACCTTCGCGCCCTCGGTGAGCTTGATGCCGGCCACACCGCCGGCCGGACGCCCCTGCGGGCGGACCTGGGACGCCTGGAAGCGCAGCAGCTGCGCGTCGTCGGTGACGAAGACGAGGTCCTCCTCGCCGGTGCGCAGCTCGACCGCGCCGACGATCCGGTCGCCCTCCTTGAGGGTGATCACCTCGAGCTCGTCCTTGTTGGCCGGATAGTCCGGCACCACACGCTTGACGACGCCCTGCGCCGTGCCGATCGCCAGCCCCGGCGACGACTCGTCGAGCGTGGTCAGGCAGACCACCGTCTCGTCGTCCTCCAGGGTGACGAACTCCGCCAGCGGCGCACCCCCCGCGAGGTTCGGCGTCGGCAGCGACTCCGGGAGCTGGGGCAGGTCGACCACGTTCAGCCGCAGCAGCCGGCCCGTCGAGGTGACAGCGCCCACCTCACCGCGGGCGGTGGCCGGCACCGCGGAGACGATCACGTCGTGCTTCACGCGCTTGGCGCCGGGCTCCTCCGTGAAGGGCTCGCCGTTCGCCGTACGGGCCAGCAGCCCGGTGGAGGACAGCAGCACCCGGCACGGGTCGTCGGCGACCTGGAGCGGCACGGCCGCGACCGGTGCGCCACCCGACTCCAGCAGGACCGTACGCCGGTCGGTGCCGAACTTCTTGGCGACATTGGCCAGTTCGGAGGAGACCAGCTTGCGCAGCTCGGAGTCCGAGTCGAGGATCCGGGTCAGCTCCTCGATCTCCGCGGTGAGCCGGTCCTTCTCCGACTCCAGCTCGATGCGGTCGTACTTGGTCAGACGGCGCAACGGCGTGTCGAGGATGTACTGCGTCTGCACCTCGCTCAGCGAGAACTGCTCCATCAGGCGCTGCTTGGCCTGGGCGGAGTTCTCGCTGGAACGGATCAGGCGGATGACCTCATCGATGTCCAGCAGGGCCGTCAGCAGCCCCTCGACCAGGTGCAGCCGGTCGCGCTTCTTGCCGCGGCGGAACTCCGAGCGCCGCCGTACGACGTTGAAGCGGTGGTCGAGGTAGACCTCCAGGAGCTCCTTCAGGCCCAGCGTGAGCGGCTGGCCGTCCACCAGCGCCACGTTGTTGATGCCGAAGGACTCCTCCATCGGCGTCAGCTTGTAGAGCTGCTCGAGGACCGCCTCCGGCACGAAGCCGTTCTTGATCTCGATGACCAGGCGCAGGCCGTGCGCGCGGTCGGTGAGGTCCTTGACGTCGGCGATGCCCTGGATCTTCTTCGAGCCGACCAAATCCTTGATCTTGGCGATGACCTTCTCGGGGCCGACCGTGAAGGGCAGCTCCGTGACGACGAGGCCCTTGCGGCGGGCCGTCACGGGTTCCACCGACACCGTCGCCCGGATCTTGAACGTGCCGCGGCCGGACTCGTAGGCGTCCCGGATGCCGGACAGGCCCACGATGCGGCCGCCCGTCGGCAGGTCGGGGCCCGGGACGTGCTTCATCAGCGCGTCGAGATCCGCGTTCGGGAACCTGATCAGGTGGCGGGCGGCGGCGATGACCTCGCGCAGGTTGTGCGGGGCCATGTTCGTGGCCATGCCGACCGCGATGCCCGAGGCGCCGTTGACCAGGAGGTTCGGGAAGGCGGCGGGCAGAGCCACCGGTTCCTGCTCCTGGCCGTCGTAGTTGGGGTTGAAGTCGACGGTGTCCTCGTCGATCGACTCCGTCATCAGGCTCGTCGCCTCGGCCATCCGGCACTCGGTGTACCGCATGGCGGCCGGCGGGTCGTCGTTGCCCAGCGAGCCGAAGTTGCCGTGGCCGTCGACCAGGGGGACCCGCATCGAGAAGGGCTGGGCCATGCGCACGAGGGCGTCGTAGATCGACGCGTCGCCGTGCGGGTGCAGCTTGCCCATCACCTCGCCGACGACCCGGGCGCACTTGACGTACCCGCGCTCGGGGCGCAGGCCCATCTCGCTCATCTGGTAGACGATGCGGCGGTGCACCGGCTTGAGGCCGTCTCGTGCGTCCGGCAGGGCGCGGGAATAGATGACCGAGTACGCGTACTCGAGGAAGGAGCCCTGCATCTCGTCGACGACGTCGATGTCGAGGATCCGCTCCTCGTACGAGTCGTCGGGCGGCGGGGTCTTCGTGCTGCGGCGGGCCATCGCTGCCGGCTCCTTCTGTTTCCTGGTCGCTCGCCTACGGGCACTGATGCCGGTGATGAGAGGCCGATCGTGCTCAACCCTTCGGGCCTCCGCGCGCTCGCCCTCTCATCACCGGCGCGCCCTTCGGCTCGCTCATGCTGAAGCGTGAACGAGAACTGACGCGGACCATTGTGGACCGCCGCACTGACAACCGGGACCAGGACCCTGCCCCGGGCGTCTCTCGTGCTGTCGGGCCGAGGTCGCCGCCGGGAACTTCACCAGGGCTTCGCGCGCTTGCATACAGTGGCAGGACCGGCAGGAATCCGCGGTCTGAACAACCGCTCAGCGATCGAAGGGACGTACATGCCCATGGGTCACACGGCCACAGCCCAGGCAGGCTCCGGGGGCCTGACAGCGACCGAGCACCGCCTGGCCAACGGCCTGCGCGTGGTGCTCTCCGAGGACCACCTGACCCCGGTCGCGGCGGTGTGCCTCTGGTACGACGTCGGCTCACGCCACGAAGTCAAGGGGCGTACCGGCCTGGCTCACCTTTTCGAGCACCTGATGTTCCAGGGATCCGCGCAGGTCAAGGGCAACGGCCACTTCGAGCTCGTCCAGGGCGCGGGTGGCTCGCTGAACGGCACGACCAGCTTCGAGCGGACCAACTACTTCGAGACCATGCCCACCCACCAGCTGGAGCTCGCGCTCTGGCTGGAGGCCGACCGCATGGGCTCGCTGCTGGCCGCGCTCGACGACGAGTCGATGGAGAACCAGCGGGACGTCGTCAAGAACGAGCGCCGCCAGCGTTACGACAACGTCCCCTACGGCACCGCCTTCGAGAAGCTGACCGCCCTCGCCTACCCGGAGGGCCACCCCTACCACCACACCCCGATCGGCTCGATGGCCGACCTGGACGCGGCGACCCTGGAGGACGCGCGCGCGTTCTTCCGCACCTACTACGCGCCGAACAACGCCGTGCTCTCCGTGGTCGGCGACATCGATCCGGAGCAGACGCTCGCCTGGGTCGAGAAGTACTTCGGTTCCATCCCCGGTCACGACGGCAAGCCCGCCCCGCGCGACGGGTCGCTGCCGGAGACCATCGGCGAGCAGCTGCGCGAGGTCGTCGAGGAGGACGTCCCGGCCCGCGCCCTGATGGCCGCCTACCGGCTGCCGCACGACGGCACGCGCGCGTGCGACGCGGCCGACCTGGCCCTCACCGTCCTCGGCGGCGGTGAGTCCTCCCGCCTCTACAACCGGCTCGTGCGCCGCGACCGTACGGCCGTGGCGGCCGGTTTCGGCCTGCTGCGGCTCGCCGGTGCGCCCTCCCTGGGGTGGCTGGACGTGAAGACGTCCGGTGACGTGGAGGTTCCGGTCATCGAGACCGCCATCGACGAGGAGCTCGCCCGGTTCGCCGAGGAGGGCCCCACGCCCGAGGAGATGGAGCGCGCCCAGGCCCAGTTGGAGCGCGAGTGGCTGGACCGGCTCGGTACGGTCGCGGGCCGCGCCGACGAACTGTGCCGGTACGCCGTGCTCTTCGGAGATCCGCAGCTCGCCCTGACCGCCGTCCAGCGCGTGCTGGAGATCACGGCGGAGGAGGTCCAGGAGGTCGCCAAGGCCCGCCTGCGACCCGACAACCGCGCGGTGCTCGTCTACGAGCCCGTCGCCGACGAGACCGCCGAGGGCGCCGGCACCGCCGACGACACCGCAGCCGCGGCCACCGACGAGAACGAGGAGGCGGCCAAGTGACCGAGCTCGCCACGATGGACTTCCACCCCCGGCCGCAGGCGGGCGACGCCCGGCCGTGGGCCTTCCCGGCCCCCGAGCGCGGCACGCTCGACAACGGCCTGACGGTGCTGCGCTGCCATCGTCCCGGCCAGCAGGTCGTCGCCGTGGAGGTGCTGCTGGACGCACCCTTGGAGGCCGAGCCGGCCGGACTCGACGGTGTGGCCACGATCATGGCCCGGGCCTTCTCCGAGGGCACGGACAAGCACTCCGCGGAGGATTTCGCCGCGGAACTGGAGCGCGCCGGTGCCACCCTCGACGCGCACGCCGACCATCCCGGCGTCCGGCTCAGCCTGGAGGTGCCCGCCTCCCGGCTCACCAAGGGCCTGGGCCTGATCGCCGACGCGCTGAGGGCGCCCGCCTTCGCCGACAGCGAGGTCGAGCGGCTGGTCAACAACCGCCTCGACGAGATCCCGCACGAGCTGGCCAACCCCTCCCGCCGCGGCGCCAAGGAGCTCTCCAAGGAGCTGTTCCCGGCGGACGCGCGCATGTCGCGGCCCCGGCAGGGCAGCGAGGAGACCGTCGCCGCCATCGACTCCGCGGCCGTACGCGCCTTCTACGAGAAGCACGTCCGCCCCGCCACGGCCACCGTCGTGGTCGTCGGTGACCTCACGGGCATCGACCTGGACGCCCTGCTCGGGGACACGCTGGGCGCCTGGACGGGCTCCTCGGCCGAGCCGCGTCCGGTGCCTCCGGTCACCGCCGACGACACCGGCCGGGTCGTCATCGTGGACCGCCCGGGCGCTGTCCAGACGCAGCTGCTGATCGGCCGGATCGGGCCGGACCGGCACGACCGCGTATGGCCCGCGCAGGTGCTCGGCACGTACTGCCTCGGCGGCACCCTCACCTCGCGCCTGGACCGTGTCCTGCGCGAGGAGAAGGGCTACACCTACGGCGTACGGGCGTTCGGCCAGGTCCTCAGGTCCGCCCCGGACGGCACGGGTGCCGCGATGCTCGCCATCAGCGGTTCCGTCGACACGCCCAACACCGGTCCCGCCCTCCAGGACCTCTGGACGGTGCTGCGCACCCTCGCCGCAGAGGGGCTGACCGACGCCGAGCGGGACGTCGCCGTGCAGAACCTGGTGGGTGTGGCGCCGTTGAAGTACGAGACGGCGGCGGCCGTCGCGAGCACGCTGGCCGACCAGGTCGAGCAGCACCTGCCCGACGACTACCAGGCCACGCTGTACCGGCAGCTCGCCGCGACCGGCACCGTGGAGGCCACCGCGGCGGCCGTGAGCGCCTTCCCGGTGGACCGTCTGGTGACCGTCCTCGTCGGTGACGCGGCGCAGATCAAGGCACCGGTCGAGGCCCTCGGCATCGGCGAAGTCACCGTCGTCGCCGCCGAGTAGCCGCACGCGCGCAGGGGCCCTGGTTGTCTTCAAAGGCACCAGGGCCCCTTTATGCCCGAATTGGTATGGGAGTTGCCTGTCTGCCCTGTGGGATGCGCTACAAAAGCCGGGATTCGTTTGGGAATTGAAAGTGGCGCCGCTTAGCGTCATCCGGGCTGTTCGTCAGGCAGTGCGCCGCACCCGCGGCACCGGACAGTCATCGCCGAGTCCCCGTACGGCGCGAGCCAGGGGAGCCGGGGACCCATCGCAGTCCCTGGGGTGAATCGGGCGCCCGCGCGAGTCGCGAGGGAGTCCGTAGGAGACCTTCCTGCTCCGAACCCGTCAGCTAACCCGGTAGGCGAGAGGGAAGGAAAGGACCAGCCACCACATGGCGTTCACTCGCGCCACCGGGAAGCACCGTCGTCCCAGCAGGATGCAGCGCTCCACCGCCCGCGCGGCGGGCGTCGCGGCCCTCGCCACCACCGGCGTGATCGGCACCGTGGCGGCCCCCGCCGCCTTCGCCGCCGAGCCCAGCGCCGAGCAGACCGGCCTCACGCCGGTCGTCACCATGAACGACACCGCGGCCCAGCAGATCGACGCCCAGGCCCTCGCGCAGCAGCACGCCGCCGACGAGGCCGCCGCCAAGCAGAAGGCCGAGGAGGCCGCCCGCAAGCGGGCCGCCGAGCTCGCGGAGAAGGCCAAGGAGGCGGCCGAGAAGGCCCGCGAGGCCAAGGAGCGCGCCGCCCGCGAGGCCGAGCGCAAGCGCCTGAACACCTTCGTCGCCCCGATCTCCGGCTCGTACGTCTCCACCAGCTACAAGGCCAGCAGTGGCCTGTGGTCCTCCGGCAGCCACACCGGTGTCGACTTCCACGCCGCCAGCGGCACCTCCGTCCACGCGGTCGGCGCGGGCACCGTCGTCGAGACCGGCTGGGGCGGCTCCTACGGCAACCAGGTCGTGATCAAGATGCACGACGGGACGTACACCCAGTACGGCCACCTGTCCTCCATCGGCGTCTCGGTGGGCCAGCAGGTCACCCCGGGCCAGCAGATCGCCCTGTCCGGCGCGACCGGCAACGTCACCGGCCCGCACCTGCACTTCGAGGCCCGCACCAGCCCCGAGTACGGCTCGGACATCGACCCGGTCGCCTACCTCCGCTCGCACGGCGTGAGTGTCTGACCGCACCTCTCCGCTCCTCCCGAAAGCCCCGGCTTCCCGAGCCGGGGCTTTCGGCGCTTACGGCCGCCCGCTGTCCAAAAAATATCCATGGATGGTCGCCTGCCGTCGGAAATTCCGGCTCATTGCAATAGAGTCACGGAACGCACGCCGCTCGTCGGCGTTTCACGGGGATTAAGCGGAGGTCGGTCATGCGTATTCCCGCGCACTCGGTGTGCACGGCCATCCGGGACGACATCGTCGCGGGTGTCCACGCACGCGGCAGCCGGCTCACCGAGGAACTCCTCGCACGCCGCTACGGCGTCTCGCGGGTGCCAGTCCGGGAGGCGCTGCGCACGCTCGAGGCCGAGGGTTTCGTGGTGACCCGCCGGCACGCGGGCGCGTGCGTGGCGGAACCCACCGAGCAGGAGGCCGGCGACCTGCTGGAGATGCGCATGCTGCTGGAGCCGCTCGGTGCGGCCCGCGCCGCCCAGCGCCGCACCGAGGCGCATCTGAAGGTCCTGCGCGGCCTGGTCCGGTTGGGCCAGGAGCGGGCCCGCCGCGGGAACAGCGACGACCTGCGCTCTCTCGGCGGCTGGTTCCACGAGACGCTCGCCCAGGCCTCCGGCAGCCCCGCGCTGACCTCGATGCTCACCCAGCTCCGCTACAAGATCGCCTGGATGTACGCCGTGGAGGCGCCGGCCAGCCCGGTGGAGTCCTGGACCGAGCACGGCGCGATCGTGGACGCGGTGGCGCGCGGGGACGGCGAGCGCGCGCGGGCGGTCACGGCGCTGCACACCGAGCGCGCGAAGGGCGCGCACCGGCTGCGGTTCGGCTCCGCCCAGGAACGCGCCCACCGTGTGAGGAACTCGCAACATCCCGTAAACACGGCGAGCCCGCGGCTTTAACACGGCGGCCGTATACAAAGAGCAGTGAATTCTCGGGGGGTCATTTCCGCTGCCCTGATTCTCGGAATTCCGAGCCCCGTCACCCGGGAATGGCGAAGTGCCGCCCGCGCCGAACGGGGAATGGTGCGAGGGCCCGTCCGTGTCGACTGGGAATGGTGAACGTCCCACGCGCGTCGACCGGGGAATGGCGAAGGCCCCACCCGCGTCACCCGGGAATGGCGAAGGGCCCGCCCGGTGAATTCGGACGAGCCCCTCGCTGTGCGCCGGATCGGGCGCTCGGTGGATCAGACGGTCTCGGGCAGTTCCTCGAGACCCTCGGAGACCAGCTTGGCGAGCCGGTCCAGGGCGGCGTCCGCGCCCTCGGCGTCGGAGGCGAGGACGATCTCCTCGCCTCCCTGGGCGCCGAGGCCCAGGACGGCCAGCATGGAGGCCGCGTTGACGGGGTTGCCGTCAGCCTTGGCGATCGTCACCGGGACGCCTGCGGCCGTGGCGGCTCGGACGAAGATGGAGGCGGGGCGGGCGTGGAGACCCTCGGCCCAGCCGACGTTGACGCGGCGCTCAGCCATGTGTTGCTGCCCTTCGGTTTTCAGGGTTGTCTAGACCAGTTTCCCATATCGTGAAGCCACCGGGAGCGGTCCTCGCGTTCCACTCCGGGGGTGCCGTCGGATCGCGGCCTCGACCCGACTGACGCCCTCCACAGACTGCCTCGCGCCCGCTGTCGGACGCTAGCCGTACTCTGGGGCCCATGCAGACCTCGCCGGACCGGCACGAGTATCCCGCCCACTGGGAAGCCGACGTGGTGCTGCGCGACGGGGGTACCGCGCGCATCCGGCCCATCACCGTTGATGACGCCGATCGCCTGGTCAGCTTCTATGAGCAGGTCTCCGACGAGTCGAAGTACTACCGCTTCTTCGCGCCGTACCCTCGCCTGTCCGCCAAGGACGTCCACCGCTTCACGCACCACGACTTTGTGGACAGGGTGGGACTCGCGGCCACAGTCGGCGGCGAGTTCATCGCCACCGTACGCTACGACCGGATCGGCGCGGACGGAACGCCCGCGTCGGCGCCGGCCGACGAGGCCGAGGTCGCCTTCCTCGTGCAGGACGCCCACCAGGGCCGCGGGGTCGCCTCCGCCCTGCTCGAACACATCGGCGCCGTCGCCCGGGAGCGCGGCATCCGCCGCTTCGCCGCCGAGGTGCTGCCCGCCAACACCAAGATGATCAAGGTGTTCACGGACGCCGGCTACACCCAGAAGCGCAGCTTCGAGGACGGCGTCGTCCGTCTGGAGTTCGACCTCGAACCCACCGACCGCTCCCTGGCCGTGCAGTACGCGCGCGAACACCGTGCCGAGGCCCGCTCGGTGCAGCGGCTGCTCGCCCCCGGCTCGGTCGCCGTCATCGGCGCCGGTCGCACGCCGGGCGGCGTGGGCCGCAGCGTCCTCGGCAACATCCGGGACGCCGGGTACAGCGGCCGCCTCTACGCCGTGAACAAGGCCCTCCCCGACGGACAGAAGGAGCTCGACGGTGTGCCCGCCCACCGCTCGGTGCGGGACATCGACGGCCCGGTCGACCTCGCGGTCGTCGCCGTGCCGGCCGAACACGTCACCGAGGTCGTCACCGAGTGCGGCGAACACGGCGTGCAGGGGCTGGTCGTCGTCTCCGCCGGGTACGCCGAGAGCGGCCCCGAGGGGCGCGAACGCCAGCGCGCACTCGTGCGGCACGCGCGCACGTACGGCATGCGGATCATCGGCCCGAACGCCTTCGGCATCATCAACACCTCACCCCGGGTCCGGCTCAACGCCTCCCTCGCCCCCGAGGTGCCGCGCCCCGGCCGCATCGGCCTGTTCGCCCAGTCCGGCGCCATCGGTATCGCCCTGCTGTCCCGGCTGCACCGGCGCGGCGGCGGTGTCACGGGCGTGACCGGTGTCTCCACCTTCGTCTCCTCCGGCAACCGCGCCGACGTCTCCGGCAACGATGTCCTGCAGTACTGGTACGAGGACCCCGACACCGACGTCGTCCTCATGTACCTGGAGTCCATCGGCAACCCCCGCAAGTTCACCCGCCTCGCCCGCCGCACCGCCGCCGCCAAGCCCCTGGTCGTCGTCCAGGGGGCACGGCACGGCGCCGCTCCCCAGGGCCACGCCGTCCGGGCGACAAGGCTGCCGCACGCGACCGTGTCGGCGCTGCTGCGGCAGGCCGGGGTCATCCGCGTCGACACGATCACCGAGCTGGTCGACGCGGGCCTGCTGCTCGCCCGCCAGCCCCTGCCGGGCGGTCCCAGGGTGGCGATCCTGGGCAACTCGGAGTCGCTCGGTCTGCTCACCTACGACGCGTGCCTCGCCGAGGGGCTGCGACCGTACCCCCCGCAGGACCTGACCACCGCGGCCTCGGCGGCCGACTTCCACACCGCCCTGTCGCGTGCCCTGGCCGACGACCGGAGCGACGCCGTCGTCGTCACCGCCATACCGGCGGTGGGGGAGGGCCCGGTCGGCGACGCGGCCCTCGCGGAAGCCCTGCGCTCGGCATCGGCCGCGGCCCCGTCGAAGCCGGTCCTCGTGGTCCACGTGGAGCTCGGCGGCCTGGCGGAGGCCCTGTCGGCGGCGGCGAGCACGGCACCGCAGGCCACATCGGACAACCCGCAGCAAAACTCTCCAAGCCCGACGCCCGCAGCGGAACAACTCCCCGCCGGCGAGGCCTCCGCCGAGGCCCCCGAAGGCGCCCACCTCATTCCCGCGTACCCCGCCGCCGAGCGCGCCGTCCGCGCCCTCGGCCAGGCCGTGGCCTACGCGCAGTGGCGGCGCGACGCCGCCGAGCCGGGCAAGGTGCCCGAGTACGACGACATCAACGAGAAGGGCGCCGCCGCGCTGATCGACGGCCTCCTCGCGCGCGGCCAGGGCCTCACGCTCGGCACGGACGAGACCTGCGACCTCCTCGGTCACTACGGCGTCCAGGTGCACCGCGCCCTGCCCGCCCCGACCCCCGACGCCGCCGCCGAGGCGGCCCGCGACCTCGGCTACCCCGTCGCCCTCAAGGCCACCGCCCCGCACCTCAGGCACCGCGCCGACCTGGGCGGCGTCCGCCTCGACCTCGCGGACGAGGAGCAACTGCGCCGGTCGTACGCCGAGTTGACCGAGCTCTTCGGCGCGCCGGAGGAGCTGCGGCCGGTGGTGCAGCGGATGGCGCCACGTGGCGTGGACGTCGTCGTACGTGCCGTCATCGACCCCGCGGCCGGAGCCGTGCTGTCCTTCGGGCTCGCCGGGGCCGCCTCACAGCTGCTCGGGGACACCGCGCACCGGCTGATCCCGGTCACGGACCGGGAGGCGACCTCGCTGGTGCGCTCGATCCGCACCGCCCCGCTGCTGTTCGGCTGGCGCGGCTCCGCACCGGCCGACACCCGTGCCCTGGAGGAGCTGCTGCTGCGGGTGTCCCGGCTGGTCGACGACCACCCTGAGGTCGTCGCGGTCACCCTGGAACCGGTCGTCGTCGCCTCACAGGGCCTGAGCGTCCTCGGCGCCTCCGTGCGCCTCGCGCACCCGCCCGCCCGCGACGACCTGGGCCCGCGGACACTCCCCGTGTACTGACAGGGGGGCGAGCTGTCCCTCGCAGTCAGTGGTCCCCCGTAGGATGGGCGTCATGGCCAAGACCAGTACGACGACCCAGGGGCTGCGGGCGGCGATCGAGCGCAGCGGCTACTACCCGGCCCTCGTGGCCGAGGCGGTGGAGGCCGCCGTGGGCGGCGAGCCCATCCGGTCGTACCTGGTCCACCAGGAGACGACGTTCGACCAGAACGAGGTACGGCGGCACGTGACCGTGCTCGTCCTCACCGACAACCGCTTCATCGTCAGCCACACCGACGAGCAGGCCGCCGACAGCACCTCCCCGACGCCGTACGCCACGACGTCGACGGAGTCCGTGAAGATCGGCCGCATCTCCTCGGTCGTGGTCAGCCGCGTGGTCGCCAACCCCGAGTCGTACAAGCCCGGGACCCTGCCCCGCGAGGTCGTCCTCACCATCGGCTGGGGCGCCGTCTCCCGCATCGACCTGGAGCCGGCCGCCTGCGGGGACCCCAACTGCGAGGCGGACCACGGCTACACCGGCAATTCGACGGCGGACGACCTCAGCCTGCGCGTCAGCGAGGCCGGGGACGGACCGGAGACCGTGCGCGAGGCGCTCGCCTTCGCGCAGGCCCTCTCCGAGGCGACCGCGGACACGACCCACTGATGGCACAGCCCAAGATGGCCTGGGACCACCATCCCGAACCGCTCTCCCTCGCCTCCGCGCCCGTCCCCGAGTACGGCAGCGGATCGCTCGCCGATCTCCTGCCCACTCTCGCCGCCGGCCTGGGCGTACCGGACATGAGCGCCACGATCACCGAGCTGACCCCCGCCGACCGGAACTGCGTGTTCCTGATCGACGGCCTCGGCTGGGAGCAGCTGCGGGCGCACCCCGAGGACGCTCCCTTCATGACGTCCCTGCTCGCCACCTCCCGCGGCGGCACCGGGCGTCCGCTCACCGCCGGATACCCGGCGACCACGGCGACCTCCCTCGCCTCCGTCGGCACCGGCCTGCCGCCCGGCGCGCACGGCCTGCCCGGCTACACCGTCCGCAACCCGGACACCGGCGAGCTGATGAACCAGCTGCGCTGGCAGCCGTGGACCCCGCCCCGCCCCTGGCAGCCGTACCCCACGGTCTTCCAGCTGGCGCACGCGGCCGGGGTGCACGCCGCACAGGTGTCGTCCCCGACCTTCGAGAACACCCCGCTGACCAAAGTCGCGCTCAGCGGCGGAAAGTTCCTCGGACGGCTGTCCGGTGAGGACCGCGTCGACCTCGCCGCCGAGCAACTGGCCGCGGGCGACCGCTCCCTGGTGTACACGTACTTCGCCGAGGTCGACGGCGCCGGCCACCGCTTCGGCATCGACTCCGACGCCTGGCGCGGCCAGCTCATGTACGCCGACCGTCTGGTCCAGCGTCTGGCCGAGCAACTGCCGCCGCGCAGCGCGCTCTACGTCACCGCCGACCACGGCATGATCGACGTGCCCTTCGACGAGCAGCACCGCATCGACTTCGACGAGGACTGGGAGCTGAGCGCGGGGGTCGCCCTGCTCGGCGGCGAGGGCCGCGCCCGCCATGTCTACGCGGTGCCCGGCGCGGCGAACGACGTCCTGACCTGCTGGCGCGAGGTGCTCGGAGAGCAGTTCTGGGTGGCCTCGCGCGACGAGGCCATCGCGGCGGGCTGGTTCGGCCCGCAGATCGACGAACGGGTGTACGGCAGGATCGGTGACGTGGTCGCCGCCGCGCGGGACGACGTCCTGCTCATCGCCTCCGAGCGGGAGCCGAAGGAGTCGGCGATGGTCGGCAACCACGGGTCCATGACCCCCGCCGAGCAGTTGGTCCCCCTGCTCGAAGTACGCTCCTGAAACAAGCCCACTCCAAGCCTCACCTCGTCCTCCCACGCCGAAAGGTGCTCAACTCCACATGCCCGAGCTGGTGTTCTTCTGCGGAACGATGGACTGCGGGAAGTCGACGCTGGCTCTCCAGATCGAGCACAACCGCTCGGCGCGCGGCCTGCAGGGCATGATCTTCTCGCGCGACGACCGCGCCGGCGAGGGCAAGCTGTCCTCCCGCCTCGGCCTGGTCACGGACGCGGTGGAGGTCGGCGACGGGCAGGACCTCTACGGGTACCTCGTCGACCACCTCTCGCAGGGCGGCCGCGCGGACTACGTGATCGCCGACGAGGCGCAGTTCCTCGCGCCGGAGCAGATCGACCAACTGGCGCGTGTGGTCGACGACCTGAGCCTCGACGTCTACGCCTTCGGCATCACGACCGACTTCCGGTCCAAGCTGTTCCCCGGCTCGCAGCGGCTGGTGGAACTGGCCGACCGGGTCGAGGTCCTCCAGGTCGAGGCCCTGTGCTGGTGCGGAGCCCGTGCCACGCACAACGCCCGCACGATAGGCGGGGTGATGGTCGTCGAGGGCGCCCAGGTGGTCGTCGGTGACGTCACCCACTCCGCCGACGAGGTCGGGTACGAGGTCCTGTGCCGCCGTCACCACCGCCGCCGGATGACGGCTGCGACGTCCCACGCGGCGGCCCTGTCCCCGGACGTGCTGCCGGTGACGTCCGCCTGACCTGCTGCCGGTGGCGTCGGGTCTGACCCGCGGCCGGCCCGCCGGGCCCCCGGTTCGACCGCTGCCGCGGTCCGCCGCCCGACCCGGGCCCCGCTCTTCGGCCGTCAACTCGGCCGCTGCAGCAGCGCGAACCGTGCCCCTTCCGGGTCCGCCACCCTCGCCACCCGCCCGTGGGCGGTGTCGTGCACCGGCTTCAGGACGTGCCCGCCCAGGTGGACGAGATGGTCCAGCGCGTCGTCGACGTCGTCGACCTGGAAGTACGTCACCCAGTGCGGCCCCTGGTCGCGGGGCAGGGCGTGCCCCAGGCCGTGGATGCCGGCGACGGGTTCGCCGCCCAGGTGCAGGGTCACGTAGTCGAAGTCGGCGGAGACCACCGGCTCCTCCTCGAAGCCGAACACCATCCGGTAGAACTTGGCGACGCTCGTGGACTCGAAGGTCAGCAGCTCGTTCCAGGCGGGTGTGCCGGAAACGCCCGAGACGGCGGTGCCGAGGTGCGCGGCGGCCTGCCAGATGCCGAACACCGCGCCCGACGGGTCGGAGCCGATCGCGAGGCGGCCGGCGTCGGCGGCGTCCAGCGGGCCCACGCCGATCGTGCCGCCGCGGCTGCGTACCGTCCCGGCCGTGAGATCCACGTTCTCCGAGGCGAAGTAGGGCGTCCACGCGATGGGCAGATGGCGGTCCGGAGGCAGCCGTCCGATGCCGGCGATCTCCCGCCCGTCGAGCAGGGCGCGCACATACGGCCCGAGCTGCTGGGGCCCCGGCTGGAACTCCCAGCCGAACAGGGCTCCGTAGAACTCCTCGGTCGTGTCCAGGCCGTGCACCATCAGGCTCACCCAGCAGGGCGCGCCGGGCGCGTGCCGAGCGGGTGTGTCACCGTTCGGGCCGGCGGACCCCCGTGCGTCGGTCATCGTCACTCTCTTCTCGGCCTCGCGGTGGCCGTGCTCTCCGCAGCCTGGTGGGGCGGCCCTGTAGGGCGTCCCTCGTCCGGGAGAATGCCCGATGTGCGGGCCCCTGTCCCTCGCGGCGCGCTTGTCGGCATGTGTGGTTCGGCTGTACAGCATGTGCTTGTTCCCGTACGCCGTGTGATCGCTTCGCTCCGGCCGAGCAGAGTAGCCGGACACGGACGGCTCGGCCACCCCCGTGCGCGAGGATGGGAACCATGAACGCCATCATCTCCGCATCCGACCTCGCCAGGGATCTCGCGGGCGCCCGGCCACCGGTCCTGCTCGACGTCCGCTGGCAGCTCACCGCGGCCAAGGCGGCCGGGGAACCACCGTTCGACGGCCGGGCCGCGTACGAGGCAGGGCACCTCCCGGGGGCCGTATATGTCGACCTGGACCGGGAGTTGGCCTCCGCGCCGGGCAAGGGCGGCCGGCACCCGCTGCCCGACCTCGCGCACTTCGGCACCGCGATGCGCCGGGCGGGCGTGTCGGCCGGGACGCCGGTGGTCGTCTACGACGGCGGCCAGGGGTGGGCGGCGGCCCGTGCGTGGTGGTTGCTGCGCTGGACGGGTCACCCGGACGTGCGGGTCCTCGACGGCGGGTTGCCGTCCTGGGAGGGGCCGTTGGACATGTCCGTGCCGGCTCCGGAGGAGGGCGATTTCGTGCCCGAGCCGGGGGAGGGGCTGCTCGACGCGGACGCCGCCGCGGCGCTGGCTCGGTCCGGGGTGCTGCTGGACGCGCGGGCGGGGGAGCGGTACCGGGGCGAGGTGGAGCCGATCGACCCGGTGGCGGGGCACATCCCGGGTGCGGTGTCGGCGCCCACCACGGAGAACGTGGGGGCCGACGGGCGTTTCCTCCCCGCCGGGCAACTGCGGTCACGGTTCGAGGGACTTGGCGTGACCGAGGGGGCGCGGGTCGGCGTGTACTGCGGGTCGGGGGTCTCCGCCGCCCACGAGGTCCTGGCGCTGGCGGCCGCCGGCATTCCGGCGGAGCTGTACGTGGGGTCCTGGTCGGAGTGGTCCTCGGACCCGGACCGGCCGGTGGCCGTCGGTCCGGACCCGCGGTGACCTGACACGAAGGCTGACACGAAGAGCCTGGCACGAGGGGCCCGACACGTAGGGCCTGACACGAAGAGAGGGCCGCGCCCGGACAGCGCGGCCCTCGTCCTTCGGCAGCCGACTCGGCTACTCCTGCTTCTTGCGCCGCGTCCCGAACACGATCTCGTCCCAGCTCGGCACGGCCGCCCGGCGGCCCGGACGTACACCGTCCGCCTCGGCCTGGCGGTCGGTGGCACCGATGAGCCGGTCGCGGTGGCTGCCCACGGATCGCGGCATGAGGACGTCCGCGTAGGCGGAACCGGCCGAGGCCGCGGGAGCCGGAGGCTCCTCCTCCTCGACCTCCGCGACGACGGGCTCCTCCTCGGGCTCCGCCGGGGGGAGTTCCGGAACCACCAGGTCGCCGCGGAAGCTGGGCACTGCCTCGAGCAGGCTGGTCAACGAGTCGCGCTCGCCCGTGGTCTCCTCGATCGGTTCGGACGCCTGCGCGGGCAGGCTGGGTCGCTCGGGGCGATCCAGCGGTCTGTCGCGCGGCAGCCGGGCGATGCGGGGGACGAAGGGGAAGCTGGGCTCGGGCGCGGCCAGGTCGTCGGACTCGCCGATCAGGGAGCGCGCCTCGTCGTCGACGGCCTGGACGAGCCGCCGGGGCGGGTCGTACGTCCAGCTCGCCGCGTGCGGTTCGCCCGCGACGCGGTAGACCAGCAGGACCTCCCACGTGCCGTCGTCGCGACGCCACGAGTCCCACTGGACGGTGTCCTTGTCGGCGCCGCGCAGCAGCAGTCGCTCCTGCACGGCCTCGCCCAGGGGCGGACCGGAGTTCTCGCCGGGGCGGCGGACCGGGGTCTTGCGGGCCCGCTCGGCCATGAAGGCGCGCTCGGCGAGCACGGGGCCCTCGAAACGCCGCACCCGGTCGACGGGGATGCCGGCCATCTGCGCGACCTCTTCCGCGGTCGCGCCTGCACGTATACGTGCCTGGATGTCGCGGGGGCGGAGGTGGCTTTCGACCTCGATCTCGATCTGGCCGAGACGCGGACGGTCGCCGCGCACGGCGGCGCGCAGGCGTTCGTCGATCGGAAGTGTGTACTCCGTGGAGTCGGCAGCCTTCAGCACCAGCCGTGTGCCGTCATTCGAGACGGCCACGACACGCAGTTCGGGCATGGGGACCTCCCGGGTGGTGCCTGCCGACGTCACGTGCGTCGCTGCTTCCGCTAGTCGAGTGTGGCCTGCCCGGGTGCAGCCTGCCACAACCTTGCCGAGTTGCCCGGCGTGTCGGGCGCGGGCCCTGGATCGCCGTTATGGCACGGTTACCTATTCGCAACGCTAAGTGACGAACTCTGTCACCCTGTGCAACTAGCCCCCTCCCGGCGGTCCTTAAAGGCCCTGTACACCCTCACGGGAGACCGGACCCAGGGCTCGCAACAGTACTCCATTCGGGCCACGTGCGTGGATTGGCGCGCCGCCCAACTTCTCGCAAGGGGTGCGACTTGGCCGCCCCTGCCCCCGTTCCGCGATCTTGAACGTGGGGTACTTCACGTAATCACCGGAATCGGAACTAAGGGTTGCGGTCGCACGTCCCCTTCTTGTGCAGATGAACGACCGTGTACGGGAAAGGCAGGCAAGCTCCGGGGATGCGTGAAAGGTCCGATGGTGTCGACGAGCCGAGCGAGCACGGGAGGGAGAAGACCAGGCGGATCGACCTGAACGTGCCCCAGGTCGCGGGCGGTGCCGTGGCGGCGGTCCTGGCGGCCAAGCTGGCCTCGTACTTCGGGGTGTACGGCACGATCCTGGGCGCCGGCGTCGTCAGTGTGGTCGCCACCTGCGGCGGCAGCCTCTTCCAGCACTTCTTCAAGCGCACCGGCGAGCAGATCCGGGACGCGACGGCGGTGGCCGCCAGGCCCGCCGCCGGGCCTGTCGGGCAAGCCCCGCCGAGGCCCGGCGAGTTCACCGAGGGCACCGTCTACCGGACGCGGGCCAGGAGCTGGAAGCGGCCCGTGCTCGCGGCGGTTGTCGTCTTCGGCGTGACGATGGCCGGAATCACCACCTACGAGCTGGCGTCGGGCCACAACCTCAGCGGCGGCCGCAGCACGACGGTCGGCGACGCGTTCTCCCGCGGCGCCGCCACCGCGCCTGGCTCCGGTGAATCGGGCAGCTCGGGCACGAACGGCACGTCCGACTCCGGCACGTCCGGCTCCGATACCCCCGACGGCTCCGGCGCCGACGACGCTCCTACCGCCGACCCGTCCGGTACCGGCGCACCGCGGGGCGACACCCCCTCGCCCTCCACCGGCGAGGGCGGCCGTACGACGCCGAGCCCGAGCCCGACCCCGAGCGCCACCGGGAGCGAGGACGCCGGGAGCACCACCCCCGGTACGCCCTCTACGCCCCCAGCACCCTCCGCAAGTAGTCGTTCTGGAACCGCCGATCAGGATCGAGACGATCCCGCAGCGCCGTGAACTCACCGAAGCGCGGATACACCCGGGAGAAGTACTCGGCGTCCCGCGTGTGGATCTTGCCCCAGTGCGGACGGCCCTCATGGGCGGTGAAGATGCGCTCGGCGGCCGTGAAGTACCGCTGGAAGGGCGTGCCCTGGAACATGTGGACGGCGATGTACGCGCTGTCCCGGCCGGAGGCGGTGGACAGCGCGATGTCGTCGGCCGGGGCGGTGCGCACCTCGACGGGGAAGCTGACCCGGAGGCCGGAGCGGTCGACCATCGCCTTCAGCTCGCGCAGCGCCGCGACGACGGCCGCGCGCGGTACGGCGTACTCCATCTCCACGAAGCGCACCCGGCGCGGGGACGTGAAGACCTTGTAGGGGATGTCCGTGTAGGTCCGCGCGGACAGGGCCTTGCTGGAGATCTGGGCGATGGCGGGGATCGTGGCGGGCACCGCGCGGCCCACCCAGTTGGCCACCTGGAAGACGCCGTTGGAGAGGAACTCGTCCTCGATCCAGCTCTTGAGCTGCGGCACGGGCTTCTCGGGGCCCGCGCTGCGGTTGTTGCGCTTGGTGTTGGTGCTGCCGGTGTGCGGGAACCAGTAGAACTCGAAGTGCTCGTTCTCGGCCCAGAGTTCCTCGAAGTCGGAGAGGACCTTGTCGAACGGCATCGGCTCCTCGCGGGCCGTGAGCAGGAAGACCGGCTCGACGGCGAAGGTGATCGCGGTGACGATGCCCAGGGCGCCGAGGCCGATGCGGGCGGCGGCGAAGACCTCCGGGTTCTCCTTCTCGGAGCAGCTCAGCACCGAGCCGTCGGCGGTGACCAGTTCCAGGCCCTTGATCTGGGCGGCGATCGAGCCCGAATCGCGCCCCGTGCCGTGCGTGCCGGTGCTGGTGGCGCCGGAGACCGTCTGCTCCATGATGTCGCCCATGTTCGTGAGCGACAGACCCTCGCGGGCGAGAGCCACGTTGAGCCTCTTGAGCGGGGTGCCGGCCTCCACCGTGACCGTCATGTTCTCGCGGTCGATGCCGCGGATCCCGGTCAGCAGTTGAGGGCGGATCAACACGCCGTCCGTCGCGGCTATGGACGTGAAGGAGTGCCCGGCCCCGACGGCCTTGACCTTCAGCCCGTCCTCGGCGGCCCGCCGCACGGCGGCGGCCAGCTCGTCGACCGAGGCAGGGGTGACCTCCCGCGCGGGACGTGCGGAGACGTTGCCGCCCCAATTACGCCACGTGCCGTTCTTTCCGTTCGCTGTGCTGCTCAACGGAGCCTCCCCGACCCGGTGCCGGTCGTTTGAGCCGGCGGAAACCGAGGAAACCCACCGCGACCGCGACGGCCCCGGCCACCGCCGGAACCCCGTACCCGGCACGCGCCCCGGCCGCGTCGATCACCCAGCCGGCCATGGAGGAGCCGAGTGCGACTCCCGCCGTGAGCCCGGTACTCACCCAGGTCATGCCTTCGGTGAGCTGCGCGCGTGGTACGTGCTCTTCGATGAGGGACATCGTCGTGATCATCGTGGGAGCGATGGACAGACCCGCAACGAACAGCGCCACGGCCAGAAACGGCAAGTTTCCGACCAGTAGGAGGGGGATCATACTCACGGCCATGGCACAGACGCCCAGCAGCCACCGTCGTTCCGGTGCCCCGGCGAAGTGCAGGAGCCCGAACACCATGCCCGCCACACAGGAACCCGCCGCGTACACCGCGAGGACGATGCTCGCCGCGGCCTTGTGCCCCTCCTCGTCGGCGAAGGCCACGGTGACCACGTCGACGGCCCCGAAGATCGCCCCGGTGGCGACGAAGGTGACCACCAGGACCTGGAGCCCCGGCGCGCGCAGCGCGCTGCCGCCGCCGCCCTTCCGCTCGCGCGGGTGCGGCTCGGGTTCGGTGGCGCGCTGCGAGGTCAGCCAGAACACGCCCACGGCCAGGAAGCAGGCGGCGAGCAGCGGACCGGCCTCCGGGAACCAGGCCGTGGACAGGCCGATGGAGATGATCGGCCCGAAGACGAAGCACACCTCGTCCACCACGGACTCGAAAGAGTACGCGGTGTGCAACTGCGGCGTCCCCCGGTACAGGGCCGCCCAGCGGGCCCGGATCATCGCGCCGACGCTCGGCACGCAGCCGATGCCCACGCACGCCACGAACAGCACCCACTCCGGCCACTCGTAGTGCGCCGCACACAGCAGCAGGGCCGCCGCGGTCAGGGAGATCAGCGTCGCCGGGCGCAGCGCGCGCCGTTGCCCGTACTGGTCGACCAGCCGCGAGACCTGCGGTCCGGCCACGGCGGCGGACAGCGCGACGGTGGCCGACAGCGCACCGGCCAGGCCGTACCTCCCCGTCAGCTGGGAGATCATCGTGATCACGCCGATGCCCATCATCGACACAGGGATCCGACCGAGGAAGCCCGCAGCGGAGAAACCCTTGGAGCCGGGGGCTGCGAACAGGGCGCGGTAGGGGCTGGGCACGGGGTCTCCGAAGGCTCAGTAAGCTGCGAACGCAGTCGACACAGCTTACGGCCCGGGGCGCTCCGATACACCCGTTCGGAGCGGCCTCGCCGGCGCCCGTCAGGCCTGCCTCCCGCGCGGGTGTCACCCCGCCGTTTCCCGGCTGTCGGTGCAGGGTGGCAGGATCGACTCATGCCAGACGCGCGCGATGTCAGCCCCTACGACGCCCTGCTCCTGCTCTCGTTCGGCGGCCCGGAAGGCCCGGACGACGTGGTCCCGTTCCTGGAGAACGTGACGCGCGGGCGCGGCATCCCCAAGGAGCGCCTCAAGGAAGTCGGTCAGCACTACTTCCTCTTCGGCGGGGTCAGCCCGATCAACGACCAGAACCGCGCCCTGCTGGACGCTCTGCGCAAGGACTTCGCCGAGCACGGACTGGACCTGCCGGTCTACTGGGGCAACCGCAACTGGGCGCCGTACCTGACGGACACGCTGCGCGAGATGATTCGCGACGGCCGCCGCCGCATCCTGGTCCTCGCCACCAGCGCCTACGCCTCGTACTCGGGCTGCCGCCAGTACCGCGAGAACCTCGCCGACGCGCTCGCGGCCCTGGAGGCGGAAGGCCTGGAGCTGCCGAAGGTCGACAAGCTGCGGCACTACTTCAATCACCCGGGCTTCCTCGAGCCCATGATCGACGGGGTGCTCCGGTCCCTCGCCGAGCTTCCCGAGGACGTCCGGGACGGGGCGCACCTCGCCTTCTCGACGCACTCGATCCCGACGGCCTCCGCCGACACCTCCGGCCCCGTCGAGGAGCACGGCGACGGCGGCGCGTACGTGAAGCAGCACCTGGACGTGGCGCAGCGGATCGCCGACGCCGTGCGGGAGCGCACCGGCGTCGACCATCCCTGGCAGCTCGTCTACCAGTCCCGTTCCGGCGCCCCGCACATCCCGTGGCTGGAGCCCGACATCTGCGACCACCTCGACGAGCGGCACGCGGCCGGCGTCCCGGCCGTCGTCATCGCCCCCATCGGCTTCGTCTCCGACCACATGGAGGTCCTCTACGACCTCGACACGGAGGCCAAGGCCCGGGCCGAGGAGCTCGGGCTGCCGATGCGGCGCTCGGCCACCGTCGGCGCCGACCCGAGGTTCGCCGCCGCGGTCCGCGAGCTCGTCACGGAGCGTGCCGCCGTCGAGCGCGGGCAGGACGTCACGCCGTGCGCCCTCGGCGCCCTCGGGGCGAGCCACAACCTCTGCCCGGTCGGCTGCTGCCCGGCCCGCGCCCCTCGGCCCGTCGCCGCGGGCGCCGACAGCACCTACGCGTGAGGAGCCCCGTGACCGACCCCCTGCACACGGACCTGCTCGAACTCGCCCAGGAGGCGGCCCGCCGCGCCGGCGCGCTGCTGCGGGACGGGCGTCCGGCCGACCTCGCGGTCGCCGCGACCAAGTCCAGCCCCATCGACGTCGTCACCGAGATGGACATCGCGGCGGAGAAGCTGATCACGGGCCTGATCGCCGAACGCCGTCCGGACGACGGCATCCTCGGCGAGGAGGGCGCCGCGACGGACGGCACGAGCGGCGTCCGCTGGGTGATCGACCCGCTCGACGGCACGGTGAACTACCTGTACGGGCTGCCCACCTGGGCCGTCTCCATCGCCGCCGAGCAGGACGGCGAGACCGTGGTCGGAGTCGTCGCGGCCCCGATGCGCGGCGAGACCTTCCACGCCGTGCGCGGCCGGGGCGCCTGGGCCACCGGTGCCTGGGACGGCGAGCGCACCCTGACCTGCCGACCCGCGCCGCCGCTGGACCACGCGCTGGTCTCGACGGGCTTCAACTACGTCGCCGCCGTCCGCGCCCACCAGGCGGATGTGGCGCAGCGGCTGATCCCGCTGCTGCGCGACATCCGGCGCGGCGGCTCGGCCGCGGTCGACCTGTGCGACGTGGCCGCGGGCCGCCTCGACGGCTACTACGAGCGCGGCCTGCACCCCTGGGACCTCGCCGCGGGGGATCTCATCGCCCGGGAGGCGGGCGCGTTGACCGGTGGGCGCCCCGGAGAGCGCCCGTCGGGTGATCTGGCAGTGGCGGGTACCCCCGGCGTCTTCGAGCCCCTTCAGCGCCTGCTGGAGGACTTCGGCGCCTGGCACGACTGAGAGGGGTGGCACCCCGCCCGGTGACGGCCCACGATGAGCCGGACACGAGGTGGACAGGCACCTGAGACGACAGGCGGGCCCCGGCGCTGGATTCGCCGGGGCCCGCTTTCGTACTGCCTGGTCAGACGCTCGTCGCGCTGACCACCACTCCGTGCTCGGCAGCGAGTCGGCGCAGGTCGTCGAGCTCGCCCTGCTCCACATCGACGAGGAACTCGTCGCCCTCGTCGCGAGCCCGGGACAGATCGGACTCGGTCGCCCTTATGCGCTGCAGAAGTCCTGCGGTGAATGCGTCCATGCTGCGCCCCCTCGTCCTGGGTCGTGGGTCGTTGGCACGGGGGTGTGCCGTTCGGAAGGGACGATCACGCCGCGTGTGGATGCCCAGCGCCGCTCGGCCGGGCGGCGACGGTGCCGGACACCCACGCCCGCCCTGCGCAAAGCGGATTGATGCGCACCGCATGGTGGTGCGGCGCCAGCAGAGCGTGATCGTGGGATGTAAAGCCGTCCTCCCCACGCTCCCTTCCGTGGAAACCTAACCGGAGGAGAAAATCTCGTATTCCCTCCCGGTGTCAGCGCCCCCCACCCGCCTTACCTCCGACTTATGGCCGAAAAGGGCAGGATGGAGGCAACACACCAAGGCACCGTCGAAGACCCCTGCCCGCGTGCGCCCGGTGCCGGGCCGCGCGGGTGGACATGAGGAAGGACCAGGAACGTGCGCGTACTCGTCGTCGAGGACGAGCAACTGCTCGCCGATGCGGTGGCCACCGGACTGCGCCGGGAGGCCATGGCCGTCGACGTCGTGTACGACGGCGCGGCCGCCCTGGAGCGCATCGGCGTCAACGACTACGACGTGGTCGTCCTCGACCGCGACCTCCCGCTCGTGCACGGCGACGACGTCTGCCGCAAGATCGTCGAACTGGGCATGCCGACCCGCGTGCTGATGCTGACGGCCTCCGGTGACGTCAGCGACCGGGTCGAGGGACTGGAGATCGGTGCCGACGACTACCTGCCCAAGCCGTTCGCGTTCAGTGAGCTCATCGCCCGTGTGCGCGCCCTCGGCCGGCGCACCAGCGTGCCGCTGCCGCCCGTCCTGGAGCGCGCCGGGATCAAGCTCGACCCCAACCGCCGCGAGGTCTTCCGCGACGGCAAGGAGGTCCAGCTCGCTCCCAAGGAGTTCGCGGTCCTGGAGGTGCTGATGCGCAGCGAGGGCGCCGTCGTCTCCGCGGAGCAGCTCCTGGAGAAGGCCTGGGACGAGAACACCGATCCCTTCACGAACGTCGTGCGCGTGACGGTCATGACCCTGCGCCGCAAGCTGGGCGAGCCGCCCGTCATCGTCACCGTCCCCGGCTCCGGGTACCGGATCTGATACCCCGTGGCAACGACTCCCGCGCCCCCGCAGGCGCCGCCCAAGCCCACCTGGGACCCCAGAAGGCCCGTACCGCCCTTCCCGTGGCTGCGCCCGACCATCCGCATAAGGCTCACGCTGCTCTACGGCGGCATGTTCCTCATCGCCGGCATCCTGCTGCTGTCGATCATCTACCTGCTGGCCGCGCAGGCCCTGAACGTGGGCAGCGACCTGCCGTTCAAGATCGTCGAGGGCAAGGTCACCAGCGACATCTGCAACCTGCCGGACCAGGCCTCGCCCGCCGAGTTCAACAACGCCATGAACGCGTGCGTCAACGAGCAGCGCCGGCACGCCCTGGACAGCCTGCTCAGCCGCTCGCTGCTGGCGCTGCTGGGCCTGGCGGTCATCGCCTTCGCCTTCGGCTACGCCATGGCCGGACGCGTGCTCTCCCCGCTGGGCCGGATCACCCGCACCGCCCGCGCGGTGGCGGGCTCGGACCTCTCCCGCCGGATCGAGCTGGACGGCCCGGACGACGAGCTGAAGGAGCTGGCCGACACCTTCGACGACATGCTGGAGCGGCTGCAACGGGCCTTCACCGCCCAGCAGCGCTTCGTCGGCAACGCCTCGCACGAGCTGAGAACACCGCTGGCGATCAACCGCACGCTCCTCGAGGTGCATCTGTCCGATCCGAACGCGCCGATGGAACTCCAGCAGCTCGGCAAGACGCTGCTGGCCACCAACGAGCGCAGCGAGCAGCTCGTCGAGGGTCTGCTGCTCCTCGCCCGCAGCGACAACCAGGTCGTCGAGCGCGGACCGGTGGACCTCGCCGAGGTCGCCGAGCAGGCCGTCGACCAGGTGCACGGCGAGGCCGAGAGCAAGGGCGTGCTGATCCGGGGCGAGCAGAAGCCCGCCGTGGTCCAGGGCAACGGCGTGCTGCTGGAGCGGATCGCGCTCAACCTGGTCCAGAACGCCGTGCGCTACAACGTCGCCGAGGACGGCTGGGTCGAGGTCACCACCGACGTCCAGCACGGCCAGGCGGTCCTGGTCGTGTCCAACACGGGGCCGGTCGTGCCGGCGTACGAGATCGACAACCTCTTCGAGCCGTTCCGGCGGCTGCGCACGGAGCGGACGGGCAGCGACAAGGGTGTCGGGCTCGGGCTCTCCATCGTCCGGTCCGTGGCCCGGGCGCACGGCGGGCACATCTACGCCCAGCCGCGTGAGGGGGGTGGGCTCGTCATGCGCGTTACGCTGCCGATCTGAGATCATGTCGCCGATCAACTCGGCGGCGCACGGGGATGTTCGCTTTGCGCGGAATTTCTGAGGCTGTACCGCGCGTGCACCGTGTGTGATCGATCACAGGGACGCCTTTCCGGCCATCTACTCTCCGTGATCATGCACGCTGTCGGAAAGCCGGGAAAATCCCGGTTTTCGGGGGTCTTGATCACGGGAAGTACACGGTGAGACGCCTTTGGCGTGCAGCATTCGGACCGTGTACGGTCCCCATCGCCATCCAAGCCGATCACTCGTCAGGAGTCCGGTTGGGTGTCGATTGAGTAACAGACCTTGATGTGAGGCAAAATCTCCGCCTCAGGTCGGGCACAAGTCCGGCCTCTCACGCGTTAGTGCGCTGGAGACACCGCAGACACCCAGAGGGGGAGAGCGACCATGGCAACCGATTACGACACTCCACGCAAGACCGACGACGACGTCGACTCGGACAGCCTCGAAGAGCTGAAGGCTCGGAGGAATGACAAGTCGGCCTCCGCCGTGGACGTCGACGAGTTCGAGGCCGCGGAGGGCCTCGAGCTGCCCGGAGCCGACCTCTCGAACGAGGAGCTGGCCGTCCGGGTGCTCCCGAAGCAGCAGGACGAGTTCACCTGCATGAGCTGCTTCCTGGTCCACCACCGCAGCCAGCTGGCCCGCGAGAAGAACGGTCAGCCGATCTGCCGCGACTGCGACTGAGGACGGGTCGGCCGTGACTGGCTCGACCCCTCCCTGGAAGCGCCGCTTCTCCAAGCGGAAAGCGGACGAAGGGCCGATGGACGGCCCGCAGTACAGCGCGCGTGACGACGAGCGAGGCTCAACCGCTACGGGGGCGGCCTCGCTCGAACCGGCAGGCCGGGGTGACCTCCCGGCATCCGTGGACGTCCCCGCACCCGTCGCGAGACGGCGGGCGGGGACGATCAGGGAGCGAGCCAGGGAAGGCGCCCGCAAGGGCGGCGTCCGGGCTCGGGCGGGACTCGCCTACCTCGCCGACCGCATCATCGAACTGGCCCCACGCGTCCCCGTACGGGACCTGGCGACGCTGCGCAGACAGTTCCCGGGCCTCGGCCCCGAGGAGCTCGCGGACAAGCTCGTGGCGGGCGCCGCGAACGCGACGGCGACGGTCGGAGCCGGTGTCGGCGCGGCCGCGATGCTCCCCGTGCCCCCGGCGATGCCGACGGAACTGGCCGCCGAGGTCACCGGCGTCGCGGCGATCGAGCTGAAGCTGATCGCCGAACTCCACGAGGTCTACGGCGTACGCCCGCCCGGCAACCTCAAGCAGCGCAGCACCGCGTACCTCGACTCGTGGTCGGGGGAGCGCGGGATCGACGCGACCAAGCCGTCGACACTCAGCGCGGCGCTCAACAGCCGCATGAAGCGTGAACTGCGGCAGCGGATCATGAAGCGCATGGTCCGCAGCATGCCGAACCTGATGCCGTTCCTGGTGGGCGCCGCCGTAGGGGCGGTCATGAACCGGGGCGAGACGAGAAAGCTCGCCGGCCGGATCCGCCGCGACCTGCGCAAGATCCAGGTGCCCTGGGAGGCCCTGGAGGCGCTCCCCACCCTGGAACGTCCGGCGGACGCCCTGGAGATGGGCGAGATCACCAGAGACCCCCTGGGCCGCCACGAGGACCACCGGCCCGACGGCGGACACGGCGGTCGGCACGGCGACGCGCGCTGAGACCGGCCCGTCGCGCGGCGGCCGGGTGACGCCCCGCGCAGGTGTGCTACGCCGACGTCTGCGTCCGCAGCGCCTGCGCCAGCCGCTCCGGCTCGCGCGTGGACAGGTACAGGTACGGAGTCGGGTCCTGCGGGTCCGTGACCTCCACGCGCAGGGCCGTCGGGATGTACGCGCGCAGCAGGAGGAAGGCGCGCGGATCGGCCTTGTAGGTGCGCCAGGCGCGGGCCTCCTCCGCGTCCAGCACCTCCGCCTCGCCCAGTGCCGCCAGCGGGATCTTCGCCTCGCCCGCGATAAGGGAGTCCCCGACCACCCGGATGCGGACCGAGCCGTAGGAGCTCGCGGCGACGGCCGCGACCGCGGTGCCCCCGGCGAGGCCGCCGAGCATCGGCAGCGTGCCGAAGGGGAGCAGGATCAGGGCCATCGAGACGCCCACGAGGAACGAGATCAGCCACCAGGTCCGCGGGGCGGTGAGGCGTTCTTCGTACGGGGCGGCGGAGAGCTGCATGAGGCCAAGCTTGACACGGTGTCCGGAAGGGGCGGACGCGCGGGTAAGGTCTCCGGCTGTGAGTGGTACTTCCGCAGCTCTGCAGCCTCCGGCCGACGCCGTGCAACCGGTGCGGCACCCGGACGCACCCGCGCCCGGCGAGCTCCTCGGCGCGCACTACGGCCAGTGTTTCGGCTGTGGCGGCGAGCAGCCGCACGGGCTGCACCTGGAGGCGCGGGCCGGCGAGGGCGTCTCGCTCACCGCCGAGTTCACCGTGCGACCCGCCCACCAGGGCGCCCCGGGCCTCGCGCACGGTGGCGTGCTGGCCTCCGCCCTGGACGAGACTCTCGGCTCGCTGAACTGGCTGCTGCGCACGATCGCGGTGACCGGACGGCTGGAGACCGACTTCGTACGGCCCGTGCCCGTCGGCACCACGCTGTACCTGGAGGCCGAGGTGACGGCGGTGGCCGGGCGGAAGATCTACTCCACCGCGACCGGACGCGTCGGCGGCCCCGACGGGCCCGTCGCGGTGCGCGCGGACGCGCTCTTCATCGAGGTGAAGGTCGACCACTTCGTGGACCACGGCCGCCAGGAGGAGATCCAGGCCGCCATGAGCGACCCGGACCAGGTCCGGCGTGCCCGTGCCTTCGAGGTGAACCCGTGAGCCCGGCCGGACCCGGGAACGCCACCGGTCCCATGGGGCCCGACAGCACCGCCGGCCCCGTCAGCCCGGAAAGCACCATGACCCCCACGAGCCCCATGACCCCCACGAGCCCCGTGACTCGGCCGCCGCTGGACGTGCTCATCCGGCGCGTCGATCCGGACGTACCGCTTCCGTCGTACGCGCAGCCCGGTGACGCCGGGGCCGATCTGCGCACCACCGAGGCGTGCCAACTGGAGCCGGGCGAGCGGGCCGTGCTGCCCACGGGAGTGTCTGTGGCGCTGCCGGAGGGGTACGCGGCCTTCGTGCACCCGCGATCCGGCCTGGCCGCCCGCTGCGGCGTCGCCCTGGTGAATGCCCCGGGGACGGTTGATGCCGGGTACCGTGGGGAGATCAAGGTGATCGTGGTGAATCTCGACCCGCGCGAGGCCGTGCGGTTCGAGCGCTTCGACCGGATTGCCCAACTGGTAGTCCAGCAGGTCGAGAAGGTTCGCTTCCAAGAGGTGGCAAAACTTCCCGACTCGACGCGGGCCGAGGGGGGCTTCGGATCCACCGGAGGCCATGCGGCGGTGGACGGGACGAGCGGCACAAGCGGTCAGGCCGCCGTGGGCGGTCAGGCGGGTGGGAATCGATACGCTTCGGTCGTATCCGACCGGGAAGGACAGTGACGTGTTCGGACGTCGCAAGAAGAGGGATGCCGCCGAGGACGCGGCCGGCGAGGCCGAGCAGGTCGTCGACGGTGTCGACACTGAGGCGGACGACGAGCGCGAGCGCCTGAGGCTCGAGCCCGCGCCGCGCCCCGACGGGCCCTGGGACGACTCGGAGGTCCGTGACCCGGGCGAGGGCCGGGTCGACCTGGGCGGCCTGTTCGTGCCGGGCGTCGACGGCATGGAGCTCAGGGTCGAGGTCGCGGGCGACGCGATCGTCGCGGCCACGGTCGTGCTGCGCGACAGCGCCATCCAGCTCCAGGGCTTCGCCGCCCCCAAGCGCGAGGGCATCTGGGGCGAGGTGCGCGAGGAGATCGGCACCGGCATCACCCAGCAGGGCGGCATCGTCGACGAGGTCGAGGGGCCGCTGGGCTGGGAGCTGCGCGCCCAGGTGCCCGTACAGCTGCCGGACGGCACCGGCGGCTTCCAGGTCGTGCGGTTCGTCGGTGTGGACGGCCCCCGCTGGTTCCTGCGCGGGGTCATCTCAGGCCAGGGCGCGGTGCAGCCGCAGGCCGCCGGGCTGCTCGAGCAGATCTTCCGGGACACGGTCGTGGTCCGCGGCGAGGGCCCGATGGCGCCCCGCGACCCGATCGTCCTGAAGCTGCCGAACGACGCCCAGATGGTCCCCGAGGGCGTTCAGCAGGAAGAGGGCTCCCGTTTCGCGGGCGGAATGGGCCAGCTCCAGCGCGGACCGGAGATCACCGAAGTCCGCTGACCCCGCAGAGACACCAGGGCCGTACCCCCACCGGGGGTGCGGCCCTTTCTCGTGCGCGGAACCTTGACGACGCATTGGTCTGTACCTACCGTCACCGTTCAACGCGTCTGTTCATAAAGGCGCTTCACGTTCACATACAAGAACGGAAGGCCCCCACGCATGCGCAGAACCGCTCTCCTCGCGGCCTCGGCCGCCCTCGTCGCCGGCGGCCTCGCCCGGCCCGCCGACGCCGCCCCCAGCGCCCCCGCCGACTTCGCCCACCCCGGAGTCACCGTCTCCAAGGGCCAGTTGGACTTCACCCGGTCCAAGGTCAACGCCGGCGCCCAGCCCTGGAAGGGCGCCTTCGACCAGATGATGGCGAGCAAGTACGCCGACCTGAACCGCACGCCCAAGCCCCGGGCGGTCGTCGAATGCGGTTCGTACTCCAACCCCGACCTCGGCTGCACCGACGAGCGCGAGGACGCGATCGCCGCGTACACCCACGCCCTCGCCTGGTACCTCACCCGCGACGAACGGCACGCCCGCAAGGCCATCGAGCTGATGGACGCCTGGTCCGCCGTGATCAGGGACCACACCAACAGCAACGCGCCCCTGCAGACCGGCTGGGCCGGCTCCTCCTGGCCGAAGGCCGCCGAGATCATCACGTACACGTACACCGGCACCTGGGCGAACTCCGGCCGCTTCGCCACCATGCTCCGCACCGTCTACCTGCCCGAGATCATCAACGGCTCGAACTCCAACGGCAACTGGGAGCTGTCGATGATGGAGGCCGCCGTCGGCATCTCCGTCTTCCTGGAGGACAAGGCGTCGTACGACAAGGCCATGGCCAAGTTCCGCACGCGCACGGCCGCCTACGTGTACCTGGAGTCCGACGGCGCGTTGCCGAAGACCGTGCCGAGCCAGAACCTGAACACCCGGGAGAAGATCGTCACGTACTGGCAGGGCCAGTCGACCTTCGTCAACGGGCTAAGCCAGGAGACCTGCCGCGACTTCACCCACACCGGCTACGGCCTCTCGGCCATCTCGCACGTCGCCGAGACCAGCCGCATCCAGGGCCAGGACCTCTACGGCACCGACGTGGGCGAGCGGCTGCGGCACGGGCTCGGCTTCCACGCCAAGTACCAGCTGGGCGCCGGTGCCGAGGGCCGGCTGTGCGGCGGCTCGCTCAAGCTCGGCCTCGGGCCGGTGACAGAAGTCGGCCACAACGCCCTGGCCAACCGTCTCGGGCACGCCATGACCAACACCGCGACGCTGACCCAGCGCGGCCGTCCCGCCGGCAGCAACAACCTCTTCGTCGCCTGGGAGACCCTCACGCACGGCGACAACCCCGCCTGACGCCCCGACCGGCCGGGCGCCGGGCGGGGACGCCGGCGTCCGGTCCGCCCGCCCGGCCGCGTCAGAGTTCCGTCAAAGTGCGCCGCGGAGCCGGGCCGGGGACCCGAATCCCGTGCCTTCCGGCCGTAGGGTCGACGCTGCGCAGTCGGCAGACCACCGGAAGACAATGGGGCCATGGCACGCGGCAAGCTTCGGATCCACCTGGGCGCGGCACCGGGCGTCGGCAAGACCTACGCGATGCTGTCCGAGGCGCACCGCCGCGTCGGACGGGGCACGGACTGCGTGGTGGGCTTCGTCGAGCACCACGGACGACCGCGCACCGAGGTGATGCTGCACGGCCTGGAGCAGGTGCCGCGCCGGGAGCTGGAGTACCGCGGCGGCGTCTTCTCCGAGATGGACCTCGACGCCGTCCTCGCCCGCCGCCCCCAGGTCGCCCTGGTGGACGAACTCGCCCACACCAACGTCCCCGGTTCCCGCAACGCCAAGCGCTGGCAGGACGTGGAGGAACTGCTCGTCGCGGGCATCGACGTGGTCTCGACCGTCAACATCCAGCATCTTGAGTCCCTCGGCGACGTCGTCGAGTCGATCACCGGGGTGCGGCAGCAGGAGACCGTGCCGGACGAGGTGGTGCGCCGGGCCGACCAGGTCGAGCTGGTCGACATGACGCCCGAGGCGCTGCGGCGGCGGATGGCGCACGGCAACATCTACCAGCCCGACAAGGTCGACGCCGCCCTGTCGAACTACTTCCGCCCCGGCAACCTCACCGCCCTGCGCGAGCTGGCGCTGCTGTGGGTGGCCGACCGGGTCGACGCCCACCTCACGCAGTACCGCAGCGAGCACCGGGTGTCGGCGATCTGGGGCTCGCGCGAGCGGATCGTGGTCGGTCTGACCGGCGGCCCCGAGGGCCGCACACTGATCCGCCGGGGCGCACGGCTGGCCGAGAAAGGCGCCGGCGGTGAGGTGCTGGCCGTCTACATAGCCCGCAGCGACGGGCTGACCTCGGCCTCGCCCAAGGAACTGGCATTGCAACGGACCCTGGTCGAGGATCTTGGCGGAACGTTCCACCATGTCGTGGGCGACGACATACCCGCCGCGCTGCTCGCCTTCGCCCGCGGTGCGAACGCCACCCAGATCGTGCTGGGCTCCTCGCGCCGCAAGACGTGGCAGTACGTCTTCGGCCCCGGGGTCGGCGCGACGGTCGCCCGGGAGTCCGGGCCCGACCTCGACGTGCACATCGTCACCCACGACGAGGTCGCCAAGGGCCGCGGTCTGCCGGTGGCCCGGGGCGCGCGCCTCGGGCGCTCCCGGCGGGTGTGGGGCTGGATCGCCGGTGTCGCCGGCCCGCCGCTCCTCGCGGTGCTGCTCAACGCCGTCGACCTCGGCCTCGCCAACGACATGCTGCTGTTCCTGGCGCTGACGGTGGCGGCGGCCCTGCTCGGCGGGCTGCTGCCCGCCCTGGCCTCGGCGGCGGTGGGCTCCCTGCTGCTGAACTACTTCTACACACCGCCCCTGCATCGGTGGACCATCGCCGACCCGAAGAACATCGTCGCCATCGTGATCTTCGTGGCGGTCGGCGCGGCGGTGGCCTCCGTGGTCGACCTCGCTGCCCGCCGCACCCACCAGGCGGCCCGGCTGCGGGCCGAGTCGGAGATCCTGGCCTTCCTCGCCGGCAACGTGCTGCGCGGCGAGACCGGCCTGGAGGACCTGCTCGAACGGGTCCGCGAGACCTTCGGCATGGAGTCCGCGGCCCTGCTGGAACGGGCTGGCGACGTCGAGCCGTGGACCTGCGCCGGGCGCGTCGGCCGGGGACGTCCCGTCGAGCGGCCCGACCAGGCCGACGTGGACATACCCGTCGGGGACCACATGGCCCTGGCGCTGACCGGCCGCGTGCTGCCCGCGGAGGACCGCCGGGTGCTGGCCGCCTTCGCCGCCCAGGCCGCCGTCGTCCTGGACCGCCGCCGGCTCCAGGAGGAGGCCGACCGGGCCCGCACGCTCGCCGAGGGCAACCGCATCCGTACGGCCCTGCTGGCCGCCGTCAGCCACGATCTGCGGACGCCCCTCGCCGGCATCAAGGCGGCGGTGACCTCCCTGCGCTCCGAGGACGTCGAGTGGTCCGAGGAGGACCGCGCCGAGCTGCTGGAGGGCATCGAGGAGGGCGCGGACCGCCTCGACCACCTCGTCGGGAACCTCCTCGACATGTCCCGGCTCCAGACCGGCACCGTCACCCCGCTGATCCGCGAGATCGACCTCGACGAGGTGGTGCCGATGGCGCTCGGCGGCGTCCCCGAGGGCAGCGCCGGCCTGGACGTGCCCGAGACGCTGCCCATGGTCGCCGTCGACCCCGGTCTGCTGGAGCGGGCGATGGCCAACCTCGTCGAGAACGCCGTCAAGTACAGTCCGCCCGGCGCGCCCGTGCTGGTCGCCGCCAGCGCGCTGGCCGACCGGGTCGAGGTGCGGGTGGTCGACCGGGGGCCGGGCGTCCCCGACGAGGCCAAGGAGCGCATCTTCGAGCCCTTCCAGCGCCACGGCGACGCCCCGCGCGGTGCGGGCGTGGGGCTGGGGCTCGCGGTGGCGCGCGGCTTCGCCGAGGCCATGGGCGGCACCCTGAACGCCGAGGACACCCCCGGCGGCGGACTCACCATGGTCCTCACCCTCCGCGCGGCGGGAACCCGCCCGGAGCTCCACCCCGCGGCAGAACCGGAAAGGCAGGCCTCATGACCCGCGTCCTCGTGGTCGACGACGAGCCGCAGATCGTGCGCGCCCTCGTGATCAACCTCAAGGCACGCACCTACGAGGTCGACGCGGCCCACGACGGCGCCACCGCCCTGAAGCTCGCGGCCGCCCGCCACCCCGACGTCGTCGTCCTCGATCTCGGACTGCCCGACATGGACGGCGTCGAGGTGATCAGGGGGCTGCGCGGCTGGACCCGGGTGCCGATCCTGGTGCTGTCCGCGCGGCACTCCTCCGACGAGAAGGTCGAGGCGCTGGACGCGGGCGCCGACGACTACGTCACCAAGCCGTTCGGCATGGACGAGCTGCTGGCGCGGCTGCGGGCCGCCGTCCGCCGGGCCGAACCGGCCGGCGGCGGCGAGGACGACGTGATCGTCGACACCGGCGAGTTCACCGTCGACCTGGCCGCGAAGAAGGTCAACCGCGCCGGCAGGGACGTACGGCTGACCCCCACGGAGTGGCACCTGCTGGAGGTCCTCGTGCGCAACAGCGGCCGCCTGGTCGGACAGAAGCAGCTGCTCCAGGAGGTGTGGGGGCCGTCGTACGGGACGGAGACCAACTATCTGCGCGTGTACATGGCGCAGTTGCGGCGGAAGCTGGAGGCGGATCCCTCGCATCCGAAGCACTTCGTCACCGAGCCGGGGATGGGGTATCGCTTCGAGAAGTGAGGGGCATCGCGTCGGGAAACGGGCTCCTCGCCCTTCGTCAGCAGGCCCCGGTACGCTTCAGATATGAGTGCTGTTCCTCGTTCCGAAAAGCCGGTGGGCCGGTTCCGGCGCATGCTCGACCGGCTCTCCTCGTCGCAGGAGGACCTGGAGTCCGAGGAGCTGCGCGAGGACACCGAGACGACCGGCTGCATCCGGATCGGAGACTGCCAGGACCGGCAGATAGTGACGGTTACTGGTACCTTGCGCACGGTCACCCTTCGGCCGCGCGCCGGAGTCCCGGCCCTGGAGGCCGAGCTGTTCGACGGCTCCGCCGCGCTGGACGTGGTGTGGCTCGGCAGGCGCTCCATCGTGGGGATAGAACCGGGGCGCAAGCTGATCGCATCGGGCCGGATCTCGATGAGCCGGGGCCGCCGGGTGCTGTTCAATCCCAAGTACGAACTGAGACCCCTCGGACGGGAGTAGCCGGTGACGTCGCTCGACAAGCCGACCGAAGAGACATCTGCGGACGACGCCCGGGCGGTGACCGAGGCCGCCCTGTTCGAGGCGTTCGGCGGCGTGCGGGGCATGGTGGAGACGGTGGTTCCCGGTCTCCTCTTCGTCACCATCTACACGATCAACAAGGACCTGCACTTGTCGGCGATCGCGGCGCTGGCCGTGTCGCTGGTGCTGGTCGTGGTCCGGCTGGTGATGAAGGACACCGTCAAGCACGCCTTCAGCGGTGTCTTCGGCGTGGCCTTCGGTGTCGTCTTCGCGATGATGACCGGCAACGCCAAGGACTTCTACCTGCCCGGCATGCTCTACACGCTGGGACTGGGCCTCGCCTACATCATCACCACCCTGTGCGGCGTGCCGCTGATCGGGCTGATCCTCGGCCCGGTCTTCAAGGAGAACCTCTCCTGGCGCACCCGGAACCCCGGCCGCAAGAAGGCCTACGCGAAGGCCAGTTACGCGTGGGGCGCGATCCTGCTCGCCAAGTGCGCGATCCTCTTCCCGCTGTACTGGTGGGCCGACACCACGCAGCTGGGCTGGGTCCTGGTCGCCCTGAAGATCCCGCCGTTCCTGCTCGCGGTGTACCTGACGTGGGTCTTCCTGGCGAAGGCGCCCGCACCCATCGACGTGTTCGCGGAGATGGAGGCGGAGGAGAAGGCGGCCGAGGAGCGGGAGCGGCAGGCCGCCGCCGCTCGGTCCGCCGAGCAGTGACCCTCTGGAGCTGAATGACCCTCCGCAGCTGACGGAAAGGGGCGTCCCGAGCACTCGGGATGCCCCTTTCCGTTCACTCGGCGACCGGCTCAGCTCGCCGCGTCGCGCCGCACCGACAGCAGGTCCTCCAGCTGCTCCTCACGGGCCTGGGCGGCCACGAAGAGGAGTTCGTCGCCGGCCTCCAGGGAGTCCTCCCGGGAGGGGGTCAGGACGCGGTTGCCGCGGATGATCGTCACCAGGGACGTGTCCTGCGGCCACTCGACGTCGCCGACCTGCGTGCCGGCCAGGGCCGACTCCTCCGGCAGGGTCAGCTCGACCAGGTTGGCGTCGCCGTGGCTGAAGCGGAGCAGGCGGACCAGGTCGCCCACGCTCACCGCCTCCTCGACCAGGGCCGACATCAGACGCGGGGTGGAGACGGCCACGTCCACGCCCCAGGACTCGTTGAACAACCACTCGTTCTTGGGGTTGTTCACGCGGGCGACGACGCGCGGGACGCCGTACTCCGTCTTCGCCAGCAGGGACACGACCAGGTTCACCTTGTCGTCGCCGGTCGCGGCGATCACGACGTTGCAGCGCTGGAGCGCCGCCTCGTCCAGGGACGTGATCTCGCAGGCGTCGGCGAGCAGCCACTCGGCCTGCGGGACGCGTTCGACCGAGATGGCGGTCGGCGCCTTGTCGATCAGCAGGACCTCGTGGCCGTTCTCCAGCAGTTCGCCCGCGATCGAGCGGCCGACGGCGCCGGCTCCGGCAATGGCGACCCTCATCAGTGACCGCCCTCCTCTTCGGGACCCTTGGCGAACGCCGCCTCGACCTTGTCGACCTCGTCGGTGCGCATCATCACGTGCACCAGGTCGCCCTCCTGCAGCACCGTCTGCGAGGTGGGCAGGACCGCCTCGCCGAGCCGGGTCAGGAACGCGACGCGCACGCCGGTCTCCTCCTGGATCCGGCTGATCTTGTGGCCGACCCAGGCGGTGGAGGTGTGCACCTCGGCGAGCTGGACGCCACCGGTGGGGTCGCGCCACAGCGGCTCGGCGCCGGAGGGGAGCAGACGGCGCAGCATCTGGTCGGCCGTCCAGCGGACCGTCGCGACGGTGGGGATGCCCAGGCGCTGGTAGACCTCCGCGCGGCGCGGGTCGTAGATGCGGGCGGCGACGTTCTCGATGCCGAACATCTCACGGGCCACGCGAGCGGCGATGATGTTGGAGTTGTCACCGCTGGAGACGGCGGCGAAGGCGCCCGCCTCCTCGATGCCCGCCTCGCGCAGGGTGTCCTGGTCGAAGCCGACACCGGTGACCCGGCGGCCGCCGAACGAGGAGCCCAGCCGGCGGAAGGCGGTGGGGTCCTGGTCGACCACGGCGACCGTGTGCCCCTGTTGCTCCAGGTTCTGGGCCAGTGCGGAACCCACCCTTCCGCACCCCATGATGACAATATGCATCGCGTCACACCGCGCTTCCTGCAGGCCCTCTGACCTTCATGAATGTCGTGCTCATGTCTCTCTTTCGGCTCGCCAGGCATCACGTCGCGGCCTGCGTGCGGGCCGCCGGGCAACATCATGCCGGTGGAATCACGTCATGATGCCCTCCGGGGGCGGTGCCGCGTTCGGCTGCCCGACTCCAACGTATCCGCAAAGCCGAGGGGGTTGCCGAGGGCCCTGCCGGGCCCTCGGCCGGGGGAGGAACTGCCATGAGCCACGAGATCGACGTCCTCGTGCTGGGCGGCGCGGGCGTGGACACCATCGTGCACGTGCCCGAGCTGCCCGTGCCGTTCGCGGACAGCCACATGATCCGGCCCGGGATCGTGACGCGCGCGGGCCAGAGCGGGGACTTCGTGGCCCTCGGGACGACCGCGCTGGGCCTGCGCACCCACCACCTCGACCTCCTCGGCGACGACCCCGAGGGCGACCTCGTCCGCGCGCTGCACCGGGAGCACGGCATCGGACTCACCGCCGTCCCGCAGCCCCTCGGCACCAAACGCGCGGTCAACCTCGTCGGCCCCGACGGCAGGCGCTCGTCCCTCTACGACGCCACCCGGGCCGCCGACACGGACCGGCTGCCCGATGACACCGTCCGCGCACTCGCCGCCGTCAGCCGGCACGCCCACGTCGTCATCACCCAGCCGTGCGCCCACGCGCTGCCCGCCCTGCGCGAGGCGGGCCTCACGATCTCCACCGACCTGCACGACTGGGACGGCGCCAACCCCTACCACGAGCCCTTCGCCCACCAGGCCGACCTGGTCTTCCTCTCCAGCGCGGCCCTGACCGACCCGGAACGGACCATGCGGCGGATCACCGAGCGGGGCCGGGCCCGCGTCGTCGTCGCCACCGCCGGGGCGGACGGGGCGTACCTGCTGGCCGACGGAGAGCTCACCCATGTCCCCGCCGCCGTGCCCCCGGCGCCGGTCGTCGACACCAACGGCGCGGGCGACGCCTTCGCCGCCGCGTTCCTCCACGCCTGGCTGGACGGCACCCCGCCCCGCCGCAGCGCCCTGCACGGCACCGTGGCCGGCGCCTACGCCTGCACGATCCCGTCGACCCGGGCCGCCGGCATCGGGCTGGAGGAGCTCCGCGCGGGGGTGGCGCAGCTGGAGCGGGCCGGGCGGCCCGGTCCTCCCTGTCCTCCCGGCGACGCCTGGGGCACCCGTACGCTCGGTGGTTCCTAGCGCGCCCTCCTCCCGGTGGTTCCTGGCGCGCCCCTCCTCCCGGCACCTCCTAGCGCGCCCCCTGCGACACGTCCTTGCGGCGGCTGATGCTGCGCACGCTCGCCACCGTCAGGATTCCGAGGGCGACGAGGGTGGCCGCGGCGCCGATCAGCTGGGCGGGCGTGTGCATGGAACCTCCAGGGGCGGCAACGGCCGGGAAACGGACGGGGCTTAGTCATATAGGCATGCGAAGCGGGTGACCTGCGGAATCCGCAGCCGCATGTGCCTGTGAATTCACTCGGAGAGCAGACGGAAGACCGATGGGGGGTGGCGGGTGGGCGACCCCGCAATCGAACGCCTACGATCCTCTGTTGTGTCCAAACTGACCGACGTGCCCAAACGGATCCTGATCGGGCGCGCACTGCGCAGCGACCGGCTGGGCGAAACGCTCCTGCCGAAGCGCATCGCACTCCCCGTCTTCGCCTCCGACCCGCTGTCCTCCGTGGCGTACGCGCCCGGCGAGGTACTGCTGGTCCTGTCGATCGCGGGCGTGACGGCGTACCACTTCAGCCCGTGGATCGCCGTCGCGGTCGTCGTGCTGATGTTCACCGTGGTGGCCTCGTACCGGCAGAACGTGCACGCCTACCCCAGCGGCGGCGGCGACTACGAGGTGGCGACCACCAACCTCGGACCCAAGGCCGGCCTGACGGTCGCGAGCGCGCTGCTCGTCGACTACGTCCTCACCGTCGCGGTGTCGATCTCCTCCGGCATCGAGAACCTCGGCTCCGCGATCCCGTTCGTCGTCGAGCACAAGGTGCTCTGCGCGATCGGCGTGATCGTGCTGCTGACGCTGATGAACCTGCGCGGGGTGAAGGAGTCCGGCTCGCTCTTCGCGATCCCGACCTACGTCTTCGTCTGCGGCGTCTTCATCATGATCGCCTGGGGTGCGTTCCGCGGGCTGGTCCTGGACGACAGCATGCGGGCACCGACGGCGGACTACGTCATCAAGCCCGAGCACCAGGGCCTGGCCGGCTTCGCGCTGGTCTTCCTGCTACTGCGCGCCTTCTCCTCCGGCTGCGCCGCGCTCACCGGCGTCGAGGCGATCTCCAACGGCGTCCCGGCCTTCCGCAAGCCCAAGTCCAAGAACGCCGCGACGACGCTCGCGGCGATGGGCCTGCTGGCCGTCACCATGTTCTGCGGCATCATCGCGCTGGCCGCCGCCACCGACGTCCGCATGGCGGAGAACCCCGCCAAGGACCTCGTCCACAACGGTGTCCCGCTCGGCCCGGACTACGTCCAGAATCCGGTGATCTCCCAGGTCGCGGAGGCCGTCTTCGGCAAGGGCAGCTTCCTGTTCATCGTCCTGGCCGCGGCCACCGCGCTGGTGCTGTTCCTCGCCGCCAACACCGCCTACAACGGCTTCCCGCTGCTCGGCTCGATCCTCGCCCAGGACCGCTACCTGCCGCGCCAGCTGCACACCCGCGGCGACCGCCTGGCCTTCTCCAACGGCATCGTGCTCCTCGCCGGCGCCGCCGGACTGCTGGTGGGGATCTACGGCGCCGACTCCACCCGGCTGATCCAGCTGTACATCGTCGGCGTGTTCGTGTCCTTCACGCTCAGCCAGACCGGCATGGTCCGGCACTGGAACCGCCACCTGGCCACGGAGAAGGACCAGGCCAAGCGCCGCCACATGATCCGCTCCCGCGCCATCAACGCCTTCGGCGCCTTCTTCACCGGCCTCGTACTCGTCGTCGTCCTCCTCACCAAGTTCACGCACGGCGCCTGGGTCGCCCTGCTCGGCATGGTGATCTTCTACGCGACGATGACGGCCATCCGGAAGCACTACGACCGGGTCGCCGCCGAGATCGCCGCCCCCGAGGGCCCGAGCGACGACCTCGTACGGCCCTCGCGGGTCCACTCGGTCGTGCTGATCTCCAAGATTCACCGCCCGGCGCTGCGCGCCCTGGCCTACGCCAAGCTGATGCGCTCGGACTCGCTGGAGGCGCTGAGCGTCAACGTCGACCCGGTGGAGACCAAGGCCCTGCGCGAGGAGTGGGAGCGGCGCGGCATCGACGTACCGCTGAAGGTCCTCGACTCGCCCTACCGCGAGATCACGCGGCCGATCATCGAGTACGTCAAGAGCCTGCGCAAGGAATCGCCGCGCGACGCGGTGTCCGTGATCATCCCCGAGTACGTCGTCGGCCACTGGTACGAGCACCTGCTGCACAACCAGAGCGCCCTGCGGCTGAAGGGCCGGCTGCTGTTCACGCCCGGGATCATGGTGACCTCGGTTCCGTACCAGCTGCAGTCCTCCGAGGCGGCCAAGCGGCGAGCCCGCAGGCAACAGGACTGGAACGCGCCGGGCTCGGTGCGGCGCGGTCCCGCGCAGGTGCGGTCGAAGGAGTCCTCCGAGCACAAGAGCTGAAGATCTCCTGAGACGACGGCGCGTGTGACGCGTGCGATCCGTGTGACGGTACGGCTGGTGTGAATCGGTCGGGTGACAGCCACGTAGACTGGTGGGCTGTTGTCCGGCCGTTTCCGTTCGGCCCTTCCCCCTCACGCGTTATGGAGTCACCCCGCCATGCAGGCAGAACCGAGGAAGTCGCTGGTGGGGGAGGAGTACGAGGTCGAGGTCGGCCCCGTCGCCCACGGCGGTCACTGCATCGCCCGCACGTCCGAGGGGCAGGTGCTGTTCGTCCGGCACGCGCTGCCCGGCGAGCGGGTCGTGGCGCGGGTGACGGAGGGCGAGGAGGGGGGGCGGTTCCTGCGCGCCGACGCCGTGACCGTGCTCGACGCCTCCAAGGACCGGATCGACGAGCCCTGCCCGTTCGCCGGCCCCGGCCGCTGCGGCGGCTGCGACTGGCAGCACGCCAAGCCGGGCGCGCAGCGGCGCCTGAAGGCCGACGTCATCGCCGAACAGCTCCAGCACCTTGCCGGGCTCACCCCGGAGGAGGCCGGCTGGGACGGCACGGTGCTGCCGGCGGAGGGCGACAAGGTGCCCGCGGGCCAGGTCCCCGCGTGGCGCACCCGCGTCCAGTACGCCGTCACCGCCGACGGCCGGGCGGGCCTGCGCCGGCACCGCTCGCACGAGGTGGAGCCGATCGACCACTGCATGATCGCCGCGGAGGGCGTCAGCGAGCTCGGCATCGAGAAGCGTTCCTGGACGGGCATGGACTCCGTCGAGGCGATCGCTGCGACGGGCTCCCAGGACCGCCAGGTGATCCTCACCCCGAAGCCGGGCGCGCGCCTCCCGCTCGTCGAACTCGACCGCCCCGTCTCCGTCCTGCGCGTGGACGAGCGCTCCGGCGGTGTCCACCGGGTGCACGGCCGCCCCTTCGTCCGCGAACGCGCCGACGGCCGCACGCACCGCGTCGGCAACGGCGGCTTCTGGCAGGTCCACCCGAAGGCCGCGGAGACCCTGGTGACCGCGGTCATGCAGGGCCTGCTGCCCCGCAAGGGCGACATGGCCCTCGACCTGTACTGCGGCGTCGGCCTCTTCGCCGGCGCCCTCGCCGACCGCGTCGGAGACCAGGGCGCCGTCCTCGGCATCGAGTCCGGCAAGCGGGCGGTGGAGGACGCGCGGCACAATCTCGCGGACTTCGAGCGGGTGCGCATCGAGCAGGGCAAGGTCGAGAGCGTGTTGCCACGCACGGGCATCGAGGAGGTCGACCTGATCGTCCTCGACCCACCGCGGGCGGGCGCGGGCCGCAAGACGGTGGAGCACCTTTCGTCGCTGGGGGCGCGGCGGATCGCGTACGTGGCGTGCGATCCGGCCGCGCTGGCGCGGGACTTGGGGTACTTCCGGGACGGGGGGTACCGGGTGCGGACGCTGCGGGCGTTCGATCTGTTTCCGATGACGCATCATGTGGAGTGCGTTGCCATCCTTGAACCGGCTGTGAAGGGTCACTGACCTGCGGGTTTGATGTTGAGGAGGTCCCTCATTACGGGCTGACGCTCATTCGGCGCTTGTTCTGATGAGGCGTCAGGGTGACGGCCGCCGATGCGGAGGGGCGGGATTCGCCCCCGCCGGGCCCGGATGGAGGTGCCTTGGTGGGACAGCAGAACAGGCGCGCTGGTGACAGCCCGGGAGGATTGAGGTGAAAAAGGCCGACCCGAAGTCGGCGCAGCACCTGGACCCGGACGACATCTCCCTGAACCCGGAGCAACTCGCCGCCCGCGTGGACCGGCACGGCATGACCAGCCCGAAGGGCCCCGCTGGTTCGGTGGTGTTCTTCTCGCCCGAGATCGTGCACGGCTCCGCACCCAACGTGTCCCCGTGGGCCGTCGGTTGCTCATCGCCACGCACAACGCCTGTACGGCGGGATCTGCGGGACGGACCTGCACCTCCAGCAGGGGCATCTGGCCATACCGACCCCTTTGGTCCTCGGTCACGAGGGGTACGGCACCGTCCTCGAACTCGGTGCGGGTGGCGACCGGGACGCCTCGGGGGAGCCGCTGTCGGTGGGTGACCCGGTGATGCGGGCCTCCTCCATCGCCTGCGGCCTGTGTCCGCCGTGCCGGGTGCACCGCGAACCCACCCTGTGCCAGAACCGGCGCACCTACGGGGTCAACCGCGCCAGCACCGACGACGCGGCCCTGTCGGGCTCGTGGGCGGACCACATCGTTCCCCAGCAGGGCACCACCGTGGTGCGGGCGGCGCCGGGCGTGTCCGCCACGGCGGCGATGGCCCTGGCCTGCGCCGGTCCCACGGTCGTGCACGCCCTGTACGAACGGGCCGTGCGGTGAGGGCCCCCGCTCACGGGGCGCTGAAGGGCACGTCTCCCCAGCTGTCGCAACGCGCCGCCGGCACACCGAGGTGAGCCCTGAGGGTCCGTGTCCCGGAACGTCCGGATCCCCGGGGCTCACTCGTTCTCCCGCAGGCGGCGCAGGGCGTCCTCGGAGTCCCGGTCGTCGGGCAGATAGGCCAGGAAGTGGTGACCCGGCTCGTCCACGGCGGCCAGCTTCACGTACCGAAGGCGCAGTTCGCCCACGGCCGGATGCCGGAAACGACGGACCGAGGGCTGGAACCCGGCCGTCTCCCGGCGCTCGTACCAGCGGGCCGCGTCATCGTCCGACAGCAGTTCGCCGATGAGTTCGGCGAACCGCGGATCATTCGGCCGGCGAGCGGCCCGTGACCGGAACTGGCCGAGCAGGGAGCGGGCCTCTTCTTCCCAGTCGGCGAGCAGGGTGCGCGCCGGCGGCCAGCGGAACACCAGCCAGAGGAGGTTGCGCTGCTTGGGGTGCAGCCGCGCCGGATCGGTCAGCAGCGCGGCGTACCCGGCGTTCCACGCCAGCAGGTCCCAGTGCGGGTCGAGGACCACGGCCGGGTGTGGGGCCATGGCCTGCACCAGACTGAGCAGGTTGCGTGACACCCACGTGGGAGCGTCGACGGGTGGCCTGCTCTCCTCCACGAACGACAGGACGTGCGCGGCCTCAGCGGCGTCCAGCCGCAGCACCCGCGACACCGCGCGCAGCACCTGTTCCGAAGTACGCACCCGGCCCTGCTCCAGCCATGTGTACCAGGAGACGCTGATGCCGGCGAGTTCGGCGACCTCGGCCCGCCGCAGCCCCGGGGTCCGGCGGCCCGGGGCCTGCGGCAGGCCCACGTCGGTCGGCGTCAGCCGTTCACGGCGGGACCGCAGGAACGCCCCCAGTTCACGGCGGGGGGACCCGCCCGAGGACGTGGGTACGGCGCTCACCGACCACCGCTCCGACCACCGCGCTCGTGGCTGGCCCCGGCCGGCGCGGAACCTCGGTCCGCACGGGATGAGGTGCAGGTGTCCAGGGGCAACGGCCGGCCGCGCGTCATCGTCCCCCTCCGGACAGCGGGCGTCCGCCCGAACGCGGGCGCCCTCTTGTGATGCTGCCGTCACCAGGCACGATGCCGAACCGGCAGGCTGTGAGTGATGGTAATAGCCAGCGGTCTCCGCCCCGCAGGGCCCGGTGCTGAACTGGTGACAGGCCGCGTCCGCACAGGACCGGCCCCTTCGTCACCCGTTCTCCTCGTACCCTCTCGGAAGGGAGCGTCCACCCGTGACCACCACCGTGGCGACACCGGTGGCGACTTTGCCCGCCTCCTCCCTGCGGCTGCTGCGCACCGCTGGATTCGTCAGCAACTTCGACCGCTTCTGCATTGCGCCCATGCTGGTTCTCATCAGCCTGCGGCTCGGGGCCCCGCTCCCCACCGTGGTGCTGGCAGCGAGCGGCTACTACCTCTCCTACGGGCTGATGCAGCCGGTGTGGGGGATGGCCAGCGACCGTTGGGGCCGCGTGTGGGTGATGCGGGTGTCGCTGACCGGCGCGGCGCTGGCCGCCCTGGCCTCGGCCCTCGCTCCCGACGCTCCCGTGCTGATCGGGGCCCGCGCCCTGGCCGGCGCGTTCTTCGCCGCCTCCATCGCCGCTTCGTTGACGTATGTGGGCGACACGGCGCCCGCCGCGACACGGCAGCGCCCCCTCAGCGAGCTGATGACCGCGTTCGCGCTGGGCACCGCCGTGGCCACGGTCGTCGCCGGAGCGCTGGCGCACTACCTCACCTGGCGGCTCGTCTTCGCGCTGCCGGGTGTCCTCGCGGCGTACCTGGCGGTGGCCCTGCGCCGTCTGCCCGAGCCCGAGCGGCCCCGCTCAGAATCGCTGCTGGCGCCCTTCCGGGTGGTCCTGTCGTCACGGTGGCAGTGGTACGTCATGGCGGTGGCGATGCTGGAGGGGGCGGTGCTGCTCGGCTTCCTGACCTACCTGGCCCCGGCCCTGGAGGGGCACGGAGTTCCCACCACTCTGGCCGGCGCGGTCGCGGCCTTGTACGGCGTTGGATCGATGGCCGCGGCGCAGGTGGTCAAACGGCTCGTGGGACAGTGGTCCCCGGTGGGCCTGATCGTGGCCGGCGGGGTGCAGATGGCTCTGGCCTATCTGCTCGCCGGCTACAGCCAGTCCACCGGGGCGCTCGTCGTAGTTGCCCTGCTCCTCGGGGGCGGCTGGTCCTTCATGCACTCCACGATCCAGTCGTGGGCGACGGCCCTGTCCCCGGCGGCCCGCGCAACGGGCGTGGCCATGTTCGGCGTTGCCCTCTACGTGGGCAGCGCCCTCGCCACCGGGCTGGCGGCCTCCACCGCTCAGGCGCACGACTACCGCCCCCTGTTCTGGCTGGCGGCGCTCCTGACCGTGCCCCTGACGGTGGTCGCGGCGGTGGGCCGGGCACGCTATCGCTGAGGGACGCGATGCTTGAGCCGGTCGCGACGCGCGTTCGACCTGCGCTCTTTCGCCCCGAGCACCTGACTCGAAGAGACACTCGGGCGGCCGGTGCCGTTCTCTTCCACGGCGGTGCGGCGCCGCGGTCCCCCGACGGCGCCAACTCCATGCCTCCCGGTCCGCCGACTGCGGGGCGCCCCGGGGGCATTGCCGACGTTCCAGGCATCGCACAGAGCCGGTGCCGGGCATGGACGCCGGGTGGAGACAGTTCGCCGAGCGTCTCCCGGCGGCGGGGTCGGCGGTGAAGGTCGCCATTGAGGTGCGGGACGCGGGCGGGTGAAGCCGAACGTCGGCGAGCTGGGCCGTTGGCCGAGCCACGGTAGCGACTTGTTGGCGGACATCTGCGGAACTCACTCCATCGAGCGATCGAACTGCGAAGGCGCCCCGAGTCGTTTCTGATGCGAAATCTCGCGTCGGATGCGAAAAACGGTGAACCGGCGCCCGGCCCCGCGCGCGTCGGACACCGGCGGGGCGCGCGGATCACCGACCGTGGCGTCAATTCCATTTGACTGCATCGCTGGTTCGGGCGCATCAGGGTCGGGACATGCTTAGCGGGTGCATCTCCCGAAAAGAATCATTACGACAACGCACTGCCGAAAGGACCAATTCATGCGCTGCGCCCGTGTCTTCATGTTCGCCGCCTCCGGTGCGCTGCTCGCGGCAAGCGCCGCCACCGGCACGGCCGCCGCGGCGGAGCAGGGCGATGTGGTGGTGTTCACCACGGAGGCGACGCCGCTGACTGTCTATCGCGATCCGCAAGGCTGCCAGAAGCTTCCGACTGACGCGCATGTGCTGACGAACCACACCGATCGTCCGGTCACCGTCTACGCCGACCCGTTCTGCCTGACCCCCGGCCTCACCGTGCAGCCCGGACACGGCTCGCACGTCGCGCCCGGCACCGGCAGTTTCTCCGCCTGAGCCATCGCTGTTCCCGTTCACCCCCCACCCTCAGGAGAACGTACGCACATGGCCACCGATCTCGTCGTCATCGGGCTGGGGCATGTCGGGCTGCCGCTCTCCAGAGCCGCGGTCGCGGCAGGTCTGGCGACCAGGGGGTACGACGTGTCCGGCACGGTGGTGTCGGGACTCGCCGCAGGCCGTTCCCATGTCGGCGGCGTCCTCGACGCCGAGGTCGCGGTCATGCTGGACGCGGGCTTTCATGCCACGACCGACCCAGCGGTCCTGGACGGCGCGCAGACCGTGGTGATCTGTGTGCCGACCGGACTCACACCGGAGGGCTTACCCGACCTGTCCGCGGTCGAGGACGCAGCCAGGGCCGTCGCCGCCCGGCTGCGCCCCGGCATGCTCGTCGTCCTGGAGTCCACCAGCTATCCCGGCACCACGGAGGACGTCGTGCGGCCGCTGCTGGAGCAGGGCAGCGGGCTGCGGGCGGGCGAGGATTTCCACCTGGCGTATTCGCCGCAGCGCATCGACCCCGGCAACGAGACGTGGACCATCCGCAACACGCCCAAGGTCGTGAGCGGTTGCAGTTCTCTGTGCGCCAAGTACGCCGTCGCGTTCTACTCCCGGTTCGTGGACCACCTCGTCCTCGCCCGCGGCACGCGGGAGGCGGAGATGGCCAAGCTTCTCGAGAACACCTACCGGTACGTCAACATGGCCCTGGTCGACGAAGTGGCACTGTTCTGCCACGAGACCGGCATCGACATCTGGGACGTGCTGCACTGTGCCGCGTCCAAGCCGTTCGGCTTCGCACCCTTCAGGCCCGGACCCGGCGTCGGCGGGCACTGCATTCCCGTCGACCCCCGCTATCTCACCGCGCGGGCCGAATCCCAGGGCTTCGCCTTCCGCACGCTGGCAGCCGCCCACGAGGTCCTCGGCCGCATGCCCAGCCATGTCGTGGACCGAGCGCTGGCCCTGCTCACCGATGCCCGGGGCCGCTCTGAGGGCGCACGGGCCCTGCTCCTCGGAATCACCTACAAAGCAGATGTGGCCGACGTCCGGGAGACGCCGGCACACCCGGTGGCGGCAGGATTGCTCGCCGCCGGTGCCGAGGTGTACTACCACGACCCGTACATAGCCGAGTTCATTGTCGGCGGCCGGTCTCTGCCGCGCGCCGAGAACCTCCAGGAAGCCATGGCCAAGGCCGATGTGGCGATCCTGTTGCAGGATCACGCCTGTTACGCCAGGGAAGCACTGGGCCAGGCTCGCTGCGCCCTGCTCGACACCCGCGGCACGGCCGTGGGCAGCCGGGTCACCCATCTCTGACCCCCCTCGCGCCGGCTTGAGCCGGTGCCTCCTCGCGCCGGCCTGAGCCGGCGCCCCCCTGCCGGCCGTCGCCGGCCCCAGAGCCCGCGCAGCGGTACCGCCCTGCGCGGTCGCGGCCCTGCCCAGGTGCCGCGGTCCGTCATCCACCCGACACCACTCGACATCATCGGACACCGTCCGAGACTAGGAGAGACACATGAGCACCGCTGTCGCCAACGACCGCCTGGTGAAGCGCTTCGAGAAGTGGGACACCAACGGCAACGGCGTCCTGGAGGCGAGCGACTTCCAGGGCGAGGCCGCCCGCATCGCCCAGAACCTCGGCAAGAGCGCCGGCTCCCCGGAGGTGCAGGAGCTCCACAGTGCCTTCCAGGGGCTCTACGAGCACCTCGCCCAGAAGGCCGGCGTCCCCGGTGGTGCCATCAGCCGGGAGCAGTTCCTCGACGCCACGGGGGAGTTGCTGTTCAAGGAGGGTGAGGCGAGCTTCAACCGTGCGCTCTCTCCCATCGTGAAGGCGTTGGTCCGCCTGTGCGACGACAACCACGACGGTGAGATCGACGCCCGTGAGTTCCAGGCGTGGCTGTCCGCCGTCGGCGTGCCGGCCTCCCAGGCCGGGGAGATGTTCCAGAAGGTGGACACCAACGGCGACGGAAGGCTGTCCGAGGACGAACTGCTGCAGGTCGTCCGTGACTTCCACTTCGGCAGCCTGGAGGTCGACCTGCTCGGCTGACCTGCCGAGCGGCAGCTGTGACCCGGGTGGGTGACCACCCGGGCTCCACCGCCACCGGATGGCGCCGCCCGCTCACCGGGCCGGGGCCATCCGGTGCGCGGCCAGAGGCCCTTCAGGCACCGGGCGGCGCGGGAACCGTGCCCTGGTCCCCGGCCCGGCCCTGGACGAAGGTGACGGCGGTCTCCGGCCGTAGGCCCAAGTCCCTGCCGCTGACCGGACGCGCCGCGTGGATCAGGATGTTGTAGTGGTTCGGTAGGTGGCAGGCGTCGAAGCCGAGCACCGTGCCGACTGTCGTGTCCCCGATCCGGACCAGATCACCCCGGTCGATGACACCGCCGCACAGCAACTCGGTGAAGCCCAGGAAACCGACCCGGTCGATCCGTGCGCCGGGGTGCGGGTCCCACTGGTCGGTGGTGACCAGTTCGTGTACCTCGCCCTGGCGTACGCAGCGTGCCGCGTGCTCCTCCAACCGCATGCCGCGGTCCGTGCGGCGGTGCACGAGCACTTTGACCAGTGACCCGCGCACCACACGTTTCTGGCCGTCCTCCGCCGGATTCACCGGTCCGCCTCCGCTGCGGTCGCGTCCACTCCGGGCCGGGCACAGCGGTAGGCCGCCTCCACCAGTTCCAGCGAGGCCAGGCCGCCGTGCGTCCCCGGGCCAGCCGGGGCACCGATACGGACCAGCGAGGCGAACTCGGTGAGGATCGCCTCGTACTCGTGCCACAGCGACGCCTTGAAGCCGGTGTGTCCGGCCAGCATGTCGGCGTGCAGGACCTCTCCGTCGGCCATCTCCACCTCGATGTCCTTGACTTCCCCCGGGTACGACCAGTCCAGTTCGACCGAGGCCGTGGTTCCCGTGCGACCACGCAGGCGGATCACCGCCTGACGGTCGATGCCGGAGCCGTCGCGGCGGATGTCGCAGCCGGTGACAGAGAGTTCACCGAGCAGCAGCCGCACCAGGTCGAGGGCGTTGGGGCCGTTGTCCGCCACGCAGCCGCCGCCGCAGCGGGCCGGGTCCAGATACCAGTCCTCGCCGCCGAGGTGCTCCTCGATGCGCTCCAGATACCGCACCCGGACGGAGCGGATCTCCCGGCCCGTCGTCCGGCGTGCCAGTGTGCGGACGGCGTCGTTGTAGCGGCGGTGGAACGCGGTCATCAGCGGGACTTCGAAGCGCCGCGCCAGATCCACCAGCACGGACCCCTCGGCCGCGGTCAGGGCGAGGGGCTTCTCGACACAGACGGGGACGCCGGCGGCCAGGGCGTCCCGGCACAGGGGCAGGTGAACGTCGTTGGGCACGGCCACGACGAGGGCGTCCGGTCGCGCCCGGTCCAGCAGCGTGCGGTGGTCGCTGAAGCGTGCCACCGGGCCCGGGAACCGCTCCAGGGCCTCGGCCCGGGCGTCGCACACGGCGGTCAGCCGCCACTCGGGCAGCCGTTCCGCGGCGGCCAGGTAGTAGGGGGAGATGGCGCCGAGACCGACGACGCCGAGCCGCAAGGGCCCGGTCATCGCGGGCTCCCGGGACCGCCGAGGAGGCCGAGGTCGGTCAGCTCCGCATGGAGGTGCGCAGGCAAGGGGATGCCGTGGCGGCGGCGCTCGGCGGCGAGTTCCGCCTCCCGCCAGCCCGGATAGCGCACCGGCTCACCGCCGGGCACCGGTGGGCAGTCGGCGAGCGTGCCGAACAGGGACCGGGTCGCGGCGGCCACGTCCGCGCCGGGGCGCAGCACCTCCGGGGCGATCGCGAGGAGGAAGAAGCCGATGCCGTCGTCGCTGCCGTGCGGCCGGCCGTCGCCTTCCAGCGCGGCGGGCGCGGGCCCCACGGCCGCGCCGGACACCACGGCGGCCAGCAGTTCCACGGCGATGCCGAGCCCGTAGCCCTTGTGTACGCCCGTCTCGGACGTGCCGCCCAGCCAGCGCAGGAAGGCCTCGCCGCGGTCGAAGGCCGACGGGTCGGTCACCGGGGCGCCCGCCGCGTCCTCCAGCCAGCCGGCGGGCACCGGGGTGCCGCGGCGGGCGGCGACTCGGACCCGCCCGGTGGGCGCGACGGTGGTGCTCATGTCCAACAGGAAGGGGTGTCCGTCGAGGGCCGGCGCGGCGACGCTCAGCGGGTTGGTGCCGAGCATCGCCACCGCGCCGCCCGGGGGCCGTGCGATGCGCTGGCCGCCGCAGTTGCTCGCGACCACGCCGATCATCCCGGCGTGCGCGGCGCGTACGGCGTGGAAGCCGGCGCACCCGAAGTGGGTCGCCCCGCGCACCGACACCAGCCCGACCCCGTGCCGTCCGGCCCGTGCCACGGCCTCGTCCATGGCCTCGGCCGCGGCCCACAGGCCCAGGGCGCGGCGGGCGTCGACGACCACGCAGGCGCCCAGGTCGGTGAGGGTCTCCGGCTGGGCGCGGGGGTCGCAACGGCCCGACTCCAGCAACGGCAGGTAGAGCCGGGTGAGGTTGAACACGCCGTGCGAGTCGAGCCCGGTCAGATCGCCGTGACACAGCGCGTCCGCGGCGAGCCGGGCCCGCGCGTCGGGGACGCCGTGACCGGTGAAGAGGCCGGTGAGCGAGGCGTGCAGCTCCGCGTGGTCGACGAGGACGGTGGTGCGCTCGACCGCCGTTCGCGGGGCGGTGGGTGCCGTCATACGGGATTCCTTACGGGGCGGGCCAGTTGTCTTCGCAGGTCGTTCGGTTGGGGGTGTGGTGCTCTACGGAGGTCGATTGGGGCTGTGGTGCTCTACGGAGGTCGCCGCGCCGACGCGCCGGCAGCGCTTCGGCGAAGAGTGTGACGAGCCGGCGGACCACGCCGGCGAACTCCTCCAGGTCGGCGAGGTCGATGAACTCACCGGGCGCATGGGCGCGGTTGGCGGCGAGACAGCCGGGTCCGAGGACGGTGGTGAAGGCGTTGTCCAGACCGGCCGCCCAGATGGCGTCGCACGTGAAGCCGGGGTCGCCGGCCGCCGTCCGGGCTCCTGCGCGGGCCAGGAGTTCCTCGGCCCACGGGTCGGAGTCGTCCAAAGCGGGCAGACCCTGTTTGTCCCAGCTGAGCCGGGTGATCCGTTCCGCGTCCCGCGCCGTGCGGGCGAACTCCCGCGTGGGGGCGAGGCGTTCGGTGAAGTGACGCACACCGTCGGCGAGATGCCGGGTGACCTCGGTCTTCAGACGGTCGCCGTCGGCGGTGCGGCGGTACGACAGGTTCAGCAGCAGCGTGCCGGTGCCGTGGACGCGGTTGTGCGTATGGCCGGTGTGCAGTCCGGCGACGCACACCCGCGTACCGGGTACCGCCCCGTCCAGGCGGGCGGCGAGGTGCTGGGCCAGGAATCCGAGCAGCACGGTGGCGTTGTGTCCGGCGTCCGGGTGGTCGTCCACCGCGTCCTGGCCCGCGACCGTGATGCGCGCGGTCATCGCGGCCGTGGCCCGGGGCAGCGCGCGCATCCCGGTCGGCTCGCAGAACACGTTGAGGCGGCCGTGGTGCCCGGCCTCCAGCAGCGGGCGGGTGCCGTAGGTGCCCAGGGCGCCGCCCTCCTCCCCGGCGACGGCCTGGAGCAGGACGGTGACGTCCCGTCCGACGGAGGGGTGGGACGCGGCGGCCCGCAGCCCGGTGAGGAGGGCCACGGCGGGTCCCTTGGCGTCGACCGCGCCCCGGCCGGTGAACCGCACGCCGTCGAAGGCGGGCGGGGTGTGCCCGGCGACGGTGTCCAGGTGGACGTTGAACATCACGGTGTGCGCACGGGGACGCTCGGGTCCCAGCCGCAGCAGCAGACTGGGCTGGTCCGCGAGGAAGCGCGGATCGCGGGCGGCGGCGCGGACCGTGGACGGCACGCCCGGACGGTCCAGGCAGGCGGCGGGCGGACTGGCGAGCTGGACGGTGCGGAATCCCGCCTCGGCGCCGGCCGTCGCGTACCGCTGGAGGATCTCGGGCAGCCGGGTCGGCGGATCGTCCGGGCCGGCCTCCAGGGGGTTGACGCTCGGCAGGCGCAGCAGGTCCAGCAGTAACTCGCGGTGCCGGCCGGTGAACAGGTCGCTCACACCGGGCCGTCCAGCGGGCCGGTGACCGGCTGTCCGGCGCCCAGCAGCTCGGCGAGCGCCTGTCCGGCCCGTACGAACAGGTCGGCGGCGTCCTCACCGGCCCGGGCCAGCCCCTCGTGGGGGCGCACGGCGAGATGGGGTTCCAGGGAGAGCGCTCCGGTGTAGCCGTGGGCGGCCAGCAACTCCAGGCATTCCGCCACGCCGGCCTCACCCTCGCCGGGCAGGGAGTACGCGGTGCCGCCGTCCGGCGTGCGGACGGCGTCCTTGATGTGCACGTGGACGACGTACGGGGCGAGGTCACGGAGCAGGTCCGGGGCGCGATAGTCGTACGGGACGCCGTTGCCGGTGTCGAACAGCAGCCGAAGGGCGGGGCTGTCCACGGCGCGCAGCAGCCGTAGCGCGCGGTCGGCCCGGTCCCCGGCCCAGCCCGCGCAGTTCTCGTGCGCCAGCACCAGGCCCGCGCGCTCGGCGCGGTCCGCCAGAACGGCCGTGCGGGCCAGGACGCGGTCGGCCCACTCGGTCTCCGTCAACCCGTCGTTGGGGTACGACATGATCCGCACCAGACGGCAGCCGAGGGCGGCGCAACGCTCGGCCAGGACATCGAGTTCAGCCAGGTCCAGGCCGAGGTCACCGGTGACGGGGCGGGACCAGTTGCCGATCCTGGAGGCGACGGCGGTCACGGTGACGCCGGCGTCCGCGAGCCGCCGGGCCAGCGTGCCGAAGGCGGCCACGGAGAGGTCGGCGAGGGCCGTGCCGTCGACCGTGCGCAGTTCGATGGCGTTCCAGCCCAGGCGTCGCAGGACGGCAAGCTGTCCGTCGGTGCCGGGCGCCGCCTCGTCGCCGATGCCGGCGAGCGGCCCGAACCCCCGGAAGCGGGGCCTGTCGGTGCTGTGCCGGGACATGTCAGAGGCTCCCGGCACGGGCGGGCGATGTGACGGCGCAGTGTTCACGGGCCGCGCACAGCAGCCGGGCGGTCGCGCAGGCGAGCGGGAAGTTCCCGACGCCCTCGGTGCCGGAGACGAAGCCGCGGTAGGCGCCGTCCAGGAAGTCGGTCAAGGCGTCGTCCCGGAAGACGTGGTGTCCGATCCCTGGCATTCCGTCCGCGTCGCGGACTCCGGCCGGCGGGGCCGCCGTACCGCGGTCGAACGGGGCGATGACCAACTGTGCGTGGTCGTCGTCCTCGCTGAGCGGGAAGTGGGCCGTGGCCGTCCCGCCTTCGAACTCGCAGACGACGCTGCGTTGCCGGACGGGTGCGCCGAGGTCGGACCGCAGCAGCGTCACCACGCCCGAACGGTGCTCCAGTTCGACATGCGCGCCGCCCAGGCGGGGCAGTCCGCGATCCTCGTAGCGCAGGTCCCAGCAGTGCGCGGACCGGAGTTCGGCCGGTCCGGCCAGATCGAGCGCGAGCGCCAGGGAGTGGGGGATCTCCACGTCCAGGGCGGACGGATGACCGTCGGTCGCCAGGGACCGCAGGAAGCGGGGCTTGTGCTGGTCGACGGTGATACGGCGCAGGGACCCGAGCCGTCCGCCGCTCACCAGCCGGCGCAACCGGCCGGCGAGCCGGGAGGTGATCCAGTGGGCGACGGTCACGAGATCGAGCCCGGACTCCTGACGCAGCCGGATCAGGGCGTCGAGTTCGTCCAGGGACGCGGCGAGGGGTTTCTCCACGATCATTCGGCGAAAGCCGTGTCCGGCCAGCTCCGCGAGGAGGTCGTAGCGCAGCCGGGGCGGTGTGCACACGTGGACCACCGCGGTGGCGGGATCCACGTACCGCAGGGCCTGTTCCAGCGTGGTGACGGCCGTGACCTCGCCGGGCGCGCCCGGGAGCCGCAGACTGCCGGCGCGCGGATCGCAGCCGACCGCTGGCAGGGCGACGAGCGGATCTCCCGTGGCCGCGGTCCGCCGGGCCAGACTGCCCAGCGTGTTCAGATGCAGTCCTGATCCGGACCGGCCGAGCCCGACCACGAGGGGCTGCAGCACAAGGCCTCCTGAGAGGGGAAAAGGGAAGGAAACGCGCGCGCTCATTGGCTTAGCCGCGCACAACTTCGGTGCGCCGCACCACTGTTGCGGCTACGCGCGGAAATGGTCAAGACGTCCAGAACGCCATTCCCCAGAACGTGTGAAGATGATCCTTTCCTTTCTCCGTCGACCGGAAGTCTGATTAGTGTGGGCATTCCGCTGACACGACGGAGACAGGTGAGAGATTGCCTTCCAGTGGACAGATTTCGGCGCGCGCCGTGGGTGCCTTACCGACTGGGCCGGGACAGCCCGATCGAATTCCCTTCTTCTCTCAGGCCGCGACCTTCGAACGCCTGTGGCCGTCCATCGAAAAGGCGTTGGACGACGTTTTCCGCAGCGGTAAGTTCTCCCACGGAAAACAGGTCGGGCAGCTCGAGGCGGCGCTCGCGGACTACACCGGCGCCCGGCATGTGATCGGCGTCAACAGCGGCACCGACGCGCTGGTGTTGCTGCTGCGCGCCTGCGGAGTACGCCCCGGCGACGGTGTCCTGGTGCCGGCGTACTCCTTCTTCGCCACCGCATCGGCCGTCGTACTGGCAGGCGGGACACCGCAGTTCGTCGACATCGACCCGGAGACGTACGCGATGGACCCCGCGGCCCTGGAGGCGGCCGTCACTCCGCGGAGCCGGTTCGTGATGCCGGTGCATCTGTTCCACACGATGGCCGACATGGCGGCCGTCACCGCCGTCGCCCGGCGGCACGACCTGACAGTCGTCGAGGACAGCGCCGAAGCGATCGGCATGCGCCGGCACGGCGTGCACGCGGGCCTGCACGGGGCCGGCGGCGTCCTGTCGTTCTTCCCCTCCAAGACGCTCGGCGCGCTCGGCGACGCGGGAGCCGTACTCACCGACGACCCGGAGGTGGCGGCCACCGTCGCGGCGCTGCGCCACCACGGCAGGACGGGCCGCACGCTCGACAACTTCCCGGCCATCTCCACCGAGAGCGCCCTGCCCGGCGCGAACAGTAAGATGGACGACATGCAGGCGGCCGTCCTGCTCGCCAAGCTGTCCCTCCTGGAGGAGCACATCGCGCGCCGGGCCGAACTGGCGGACGCGTACACCGCCCGTCTGCGCAACGCGCCGGGGATCCTCCGCCTGCCGCGAGCCACCGCCGGAACACCGGACGACCGCGACGTGCACTACGTCTACCTGATCGAGACCGAGCACCGGGACGCTCTCGTCGACCACCTCGGCCGGCACGGCATCGGCACCGAGGTCTACTACCCGGTGCCGCTGCCCCACCAGCCCGCCCTCGCGCACCTGGGCCACCGGCAGGGCGAGTTCCCCCACGCCGAGGCGGCGGCCCGGCACGCCGTCGCCCTGCCCTTCCACCCCGATCTCCGGTCCGACGACCTGGACCTCGTCTGCGACACCATCCGCTCCTTCCTCGCCGGAACGAGGACGACCGCATGACCGCAACGCTCCCTCCCGCCGTCCCGTTCTTCCCTCCCGCCCTCTTCGAAGCCGACCGCTCCGCACTGATCGGGCTGGTCCGCGAGGTGGGCCTCGACCCGGAGCAGCGGTTCATCCTGGGCAGGCGCACCGCCGCCTTCGAGGACCTGCTGCGCGAGGACCTGGGGGCGGCCGACGTGGTCGCCTGCTCCAGCGGCACGTCGGCCCTCTCGCTGGTGCTGCGAGCCATGGACATCGGTCCCGGTGACGAGGTGATCGTGCCGGCGTTCGGCTGCGCGCCCCTGGCCGCCTCGGTGGTCGATGTCGGGGCCACACCACTCTTCGCCGACATCCGGCCGGACACCATGACCATGGACCCGGACGAGGCGGAGCGGCTCGTCACCGAGCGGACCAAGGCGGTGATGCCGGCTCACATGTTCTCCGTCATGGCCGACATGCCACGCTTCGCCGAACTGGCCCGGCGGCACGGACTGCGCCTGCTGGAGGACTCGGCGGTCGCCCAGGGCGGCGTGCTGCGGGGCGTCCCGGCCGGGCTGTGGGGCGACGCGGGGCTCTACTCCTTCGTGCAGGTCAAGACCTGCGGCATGCCCGGCGAGGGCGGCGTGGTCGTCACCCGGGACCCGGCACTGGGCGAGAAAGTGCGGATGCTGCGCAACCACGGCCAGTACGCCGGGCGGCGGTTCGTTCACCACGCCGTCGGACTCAACAGCCGCTTCGACGAGATCCAGGCCGCCTTCCAGACGCACCGCTACCCCGGTTTCCCGGCGCGGCTGGCGCGGCGGGCGGAGATCGCCGCGTACTACACCGAACGCTTCACGCCGCTGGCCGACCGTGGTGTGGCACCGCCGCCGCCCGGCCCGGACGGCCGGTGCTTCTACGTGTACACGGTCCTCGCCGAGGACCGGGAGGCTCTCGGCGCCCACCTGGCCGAGTGGGGGGTGGCCACGCACGTCTACTATCCGCACCCCCTCCCCGCCCACCGTGCGTTCGCCCCCTACGCGCCACCCGGTGCCCGCTGGCCGCGCGCCGAACAGGCCGCCCGCCGCCATCTCGCCCTCCCGGTGCACCACCTGCTGACCGACGCACAGGTCGAGCACGTCGCCGACCTCGTGTGCGCCTTCGCCCACGAGCACCCCTGACGCGCGGCCGCCCGCCTCGGCCACCGTCGACCCGCGACCGCCCGCCTCGCCCCTCCCACTGCCCGGGCGAGCGGCACCCCCCTTCGGACGCAGACACCCCCCAAGAGGTCCCCCATGACGGACAGCATCGCGGCCGACCGCCGCGCCGCGACCGCCCACGGCCACAGTCGGCTGCGCACGTACGCGCGGCTCGGCAAGCTGGACGTGTACGACTACTACCTCGGCATCTTCCTCGCCCTGACCGCCGCGCTGTTCCCGGCCGGCGCCTTCACCGCCCGCCAGGCACTGGTGATGGCGGTGTTCCTGGCCGGCGAAGTCGCGGTCCTCATGGCGATGGTCGCCCTGGACGACGTCACCGGGTTCCGGGACGGCAGCGACCTCGCCAACTACGGCCCCGACAACCCGCTGCGCAGCAAGGCACGCAAACCCCTGGTCGCCGGGGCACTGACGGTGCCTCAGGCGCTGCGCTTCGCCTGGGCCTGCGCGGCGGCCGGGGCGGTGCTCTGGGCGGGCGCCGCCGCGCTCGCGCCGCACCGTCCGCTGTGGGCGCTGGTGACGGCGGGCGCGCTGTTCGTGGTGTCGCTGCAGTACTCGTACGGGTTGAAGATCAGTTACCACGGTTTCCAGGAGGTGTTCCTGGTCGCCCTCGGCGCCGTGCTGGTGATCGTTCCGTACGGCCTGGTGACGGGGGGCTTCTCCGGTTTCCTGATGGTGCAGGCGGTGCTGTTCGGGTTCGGGCCGCTGATGTTCGGCGTCTACTCCAACACCAACGACGTGGCCGGCGACCGGGCCGTGGGCCGTCCGACCGTGGCCGCCCTGGTCTCGGAGCGGGGCAACGCCGTCTTCATCGGAGCCCTGTCGGCCGCCGAGTTCCTCATCGGCGCGGTCGCCTCGGCCACCGGGGTGGCCCCCTGGTGGTTCGTGCTGCTGATGCTGCCGGCGACCGTGCTGCGGGCCCGTCAGTACCTGACCGGATTCGTCCGTGGCGACATCATGACCGCCCGCCGGACGGGCTTCGCGGTGCACCGGCTCAGCGTGGTGCTGATGGCCGTGGCCAACGTCGTCGTCGGAACGGGAGCCGCCCGGTGAAGCCCGAACTCGACGTCGCCGTCGTCGGCGCGGGCATCGCCGGCCTGACCGCCGCCCACGAACTGCGCCGCGCCGGGCTGGCCGTCCGGGTCTACGAGCAACTGCCGGACGTCGGCGGCCGGATGCGCAGCATCCGCCAGGAGGGCTGGACGGTGGACACGGGCGCCGAGCAGGTCCCCTCCCGTGGTTACCGCGCGACCTGGGAGCTGCTGCGCCGGCTGCGCGTCGCCCCCGCGGACGTGCCCCGGGTCGGCGGCGCGGTGGCCCTCTGGCGCGGCGGACGCGCCCACCTGGGCGTCGGCGAGAGCACGGCCGTGGTCACCGGAGCGGGCCTGTCCCCCCGGGCGCGGCTCGACCTGGCCGCCTTCTCCGCCTGGACCGGCCGCCGCCGCGCCGGGTTCGACGGCGACCGTCCCGAAAACAGCCCGCTGGGCGCCGCCACCGTGCGGGAGGTGGCCGCCCGCTACCACCGCGACCTGCACGACTACCTCTTCCAGCCGGTCGCCGGCTGCTTCTTCGGCTGGGACACGGCCCGTTCGGCGGCCGCCCCCATGGTCAGCCTGCTGCTGGAGGCCGGTTCCACCGCCTCCTGGCGCACCTACCGCGACGGCATGGACTTCCTGGCCCGCCGCCTGGCCACCGGCACCGAGGTCGTCACCCACCGGGCCGTACGCGAGGTCACCGACGCGGGCGGGCACGCCGTACTGCGGTTCGACGACGGGCAGGTCACCGCGCGGGCCGCCGTGCTCGCCGTACCGGCACCCGTCGCGGTGGCGCTCCGCCCGGACGCCCCCGCCGACGAGCAACCGTTCCTCACCGCCTGCACCTTCACGCCCATGATGAAGGTCAGCTGTCTGCTGGACCGCCCCCTCGCACCGGCCGCCCGGCGGCCGGTGCACATCCTGCTCACCCCGGCCGCCGAGGAGGACGTGCTCTCCGGCGTCCTCGTCGACCACGCCAAGCACCCCGGCCGGGCCCCCGCGGGCCGGGGCCTGGTCACCCTCGTGGCCGGTCCGCACCGGGTGCCCGAGCTGCTGGAAGGCCCTCCCGAAGAGGCCGCCGACCTCCTCGTGCGCGCGGCGGAACGCTATGTCCCGGGCATCGGCGACGCCTGCCGCCACCGTCTCGTGCACGCCTTCCGCCACGGCCTGCCGGAAGCCACACCCCAGGCCCTGCGGGAACGCGCCGCCTTCCTCTCCCGGCCGGTGCGCGCGGTGGAGTACGCCGGTGACTGGCTCATGCTGCGGCCCGCCTCCGAGGGCGCCGTCCGGGCGGGCGCGCTGTCCGCGTCCCGCGTCCTGAGCAGGCTCGGACGGGACACTCCGGCCAACCACGACCGAGCGGAGGAGATCCATGCGACCGCATGACATGGGCACCCTGTTCGACGAGGCGGCGGCGGGCGGCGCCCGGACGGTGGTCCACCTGGACCGGCCCTTCGACATCGCCCCGCACGCCGGCACCCGATGGACCGTCACCGAACTCGCCGGCCTGGTCCGCGCCACCGCGGCCCGCCTCGCCGACGCCGGAGTCGGGCCAGGGGACCGCGTGGCGATCGTGAAGGACAACCACTGGGACTACGACCTGCTCGCCTGCGCCGTGGTCCGCCTCGGCGCCGTGCCCGCGCAACTGTCCGCCCGGCTCGACACCGCGGACCTCGTCACCCTGCTGGAGCGGCTGCGGCCTGCCGCCCTGGTCACCACCTCAGCGGTGCTGGCCCGCTGCCGGGACACCGCCGCCCGCGAACCGGCCCGGATCCTCGTCACCGTCGACTCCGCCGTGCCCGGCGCGGTCCACCTGGCCGCGCTGGACGCGTCCCGCCCCGGTGTACCGGTGCGGCGCCACGACGACGAACCCCTGATCATCCATCACACCTCGGGGTCGACCGGCCTGCCCAAGCTGGTGGTCCACTCCACGCGGACCCTCGTGCACAAGCTGGCCCGCTTCGAAGCGGTGCGCTACCCGGGCATCGGCATCCGCCGGGACGACGTCCTGGCCAACGCCAGCGCGTACGGCCACGGGCGCACCTTCTGCTGGACGGCCGTCGTCGTGTCACTCGCGCCCGCCGACATCCTGGTCCTCAGCGGAAACGACCCGGAGGCCGCCGACCCGCTCCTGCGGGCCCACCCGCCCACCGTCGTCGAGGCCCTGCCCGCCTCCTACATCCGGCTGCGGCCGCTCACCACCCGGCTGGACAACCCCTTCCGGGACGTCCGCCTGTACATCAGCACCTACGACGCCGTGCACCCACCCGCCCTGCGCGCGTACCTGTCCGCCAGTCGCCACGCCCGCCCGCTGTGGATGCAGGGCTGGGGCCAGACCGAGACCGGACCGCTGACCTTCCGCTTCCACACGCGGCGTTCCGCGCTCGCGCCGGACGCGGAGACCACGGCGCGCCGGCTCGGCCGTCCCGTGCCGGGCCGGACCCGGCTGCGCGCGGTGGACCCGGACACGCTGCGCCCGGTGCCGCGCGGCCACCCCGGCCTGCTCCTCGTCCGCACCTCGGCCCTCGCCTCGGGATACGTCGGCGAACAGGACCGCTGGGAGGCCAAACGCGTCGGTGACTGGTGGGCCACGGGCGACATGGGCGTGCACCACCGCGACGGCAGTGTCAGCATCCTCGACCGCGCCGTCGACGCCCTGCCCGGTATGAGCTGCCTGCGGACCGAGGACGTACTGGAGCAGCGACTGCCGCAGGCCCTGGAATGCGTGATCCTCGGTGCCCCGGACGGCGACCCGCTGCCCGTCGTGGTCACCGCCGACGGCCGACTGGACCCGGACGCCTGGAAGCAGGCCACGCATGGACTGCCCGCGCTGCGCGACCCGACCGTCCTCACCTGGGACGAGGTGCCCCGCACCGGGACCGGCAAGGTCCGCCGCGCGGCCCTGGCCCGGCAGCTCACCGGCGCCGCACCTGCCGGCACCGGCCGGTGGACGTGACCGGGGCGCCGTTCGACGCTGCCGGCCGGTCCGGGCCGTTGGACGGCGCCGGCCTGCCGGGGCCGCTGTCCGGCGGCGGCTGTCCGGGCCGCTCCGATGACAGGCCTCGCCGGAGCGACCGGCTCCCGCCCCTGCGGGCGTTCGCCCACCGGGGCCGGAGCGGCTCCCGCCCCGGCCGGCGTTCGCCCACCGGGCGCATGCCGACGGTGTCGAACCCGCAGCCCCGGCGCGGGCGGGCGCCGGGGTGTCGGCCGCATGCCGACGGTGTCGAACCCGCCGGTGCCGGCCGGATGGCCCCGTCCGGGCCGCACCTGACGACGCCGGGCCCGACCGGGCAGCGTTCTCACGAGAGGAGCCACACCGTGTCCCAGCCCGCTCCCGTCCGGGAGGGCACCCGCGCGGTCTTCGGAAACGGCACCGCGCACAGCCGCGACCAGCACTCCTGCCTGGCTGCCGCCTACGATCCGGTGACCCTGCCCCGCCTCGCGGCCGCAGGTGTCGGCCCGGGCTGGCACTGCCTGGAGGTCGGCGCCGGCGGCGGCAGCATCGCGCGCTGGCTGGCGGGCCGGGTGGCACCGGGCGGCTCGGTGCTCGCCACCGACCTCGACCCGCGCGACCTGACACCCGGCCCGCGCCTGGAGGTCGCGGCCCTCGACGTGGCCCGAGACCCGATGCCGGAGGCGGCCTACGACCTGGTGGTGGCCCGCCTGGTCCTGCAACACCTCCCCACCCGGGACGCCGTCCTGCACAAGCTGGTGCGCGCTCTCAAGCCCGGCGGCCTTCTGCAGATCGACGAGCTCGACGCCTCCTACGAGCCGCCGCTGCTGACCCCGGACGCGGAGGCGGAGGCGCTCTACGTCCGTTTCCTGCGGGCCAAGACCGACGCGCTGCGCGCCGCGGGCGGCGATCCGCACTGGGGACGCAAGGTGCCGGCGGCACTGCGGGCGGCGGGGCTGACCGCCATCGACGTCCACCTCCACATCGGCGTACGGCACGCCCAGGACCCCGGCCTCGGACTTCAGTTGAACCACACCCGCAACCTCCGGGACCGGCTGACGGAACAGGGCATGAGCCAGGAGGACCTGGACCGCGTGGGACGGCTGATGCGGGACCCGTCCTTCCGCGCCGCATCCAGCGTCCTGTACTCGGTGCAGGGCCGCCGGCCCGGCCGGGGGCGATCGTGACGCCACACCTGCGCGCCGCGGCCCGGCCGGACGTCGCTGCCGCGATCACCGGCCGGTTGCTGCGGCACGCCGCGCGGGACCTGCCGGAGACGAGCGGCCCAGGCCGGGACACGCCGCGGTACACCGTCGACTGGGCCGGGCCGGTCGGTGCGGACCTGCCGGACGAGCGCGCCGTACAGGCCGCCTGCGGTCTCATGCAGGTCCACGGCCGGGCGACGGGCGGGCCGCTCCCGCTGGCCGTCGACTACGCCTCGGTGGTGGCGGGGGTGCTCGCCGCCCAGGGCGCCACCGCTCTTCGCGTCGCCCGGGCCCGCGGCCTGGACCTGCGCGAGGTGCGGACCTCTGTGGCGCAGGGGGCGCTGCTGGCGGTCGGTCAGTACCTCGCCGCCGAGACGGCCCGCGACAACTCGCATCCGCCCGAGCCGGATTCGCCGGCCCCGTCGGCGGCCGGACCGGACGCGCTGCCGACGGGCGGTCTGGCGACCCTGGAGACGTCCGACGGCGCCCGAGTAGAGGTCGAGACCCTCGACCCCCTGGCGTGGCGGGAGTTCTGGGCCCGGCTCGGCGTGGCCCCCGCACTCGCCGGCCGTGGCTGGCTGCCGTTCCAGCAGCGGTTCGCCACCGCCGTCTGCCCGCTGCCCGACGAACTGCGCCGGGCCGCCCGCCGCCACACGCCGGCGGAGCTGCGGGCCGCCGCGCACCATACCGGCGTCAGCCTCCTCACCGTCGGCTCCGACCCGGCCCCCGCGGTCCGCCCGGCCGCCTGGTGCCTCACTCCGGGACCGGCACCTTTCCCCAGGGCCCGGGCGCACCCTGACACCGCCGTGCCCGGCCCACGCCCGGCCGTCCCGCTCTCCGGTGCCGTCCTGCCGCTGACGGGCGTGCGGGTGGTGGAGTCCACCCGCAGGGTGCAGGGCCCGCTCGCCGGGCACGTCCTGCGGATGCTGGGTGCCGAGGTGGTCCGGATCGAACCGCCCGGCAGTGATCCGATGCGCTGGCTCCCTCCGCTGGCGGGGGACTGCTCGGCCCGGTTCTCGGCTCTCAACGCGGGCAAGCCGGTGGTCGAGGCCGACCTCACCACCGCGCCGGGCCGGGAGACGGTTCGCGCGCTGGCCGCCGAGGCCGACGTCTTCCTGCACAACTGGGCCCCCGGGAAAGCCGCGCGGCTCGGCCTGGACGCGTCCGACCTGCTGCCCGGCCGCCCCGCCCTGGTGTACGCCTGGGCATCCGGCTTCGGGCACGCCTTCGGCGACCGGCCGCCGCCCCTGGGCACCGACTACCTCGCCCAGGTGCACAGCGGCCTCGCCGCGGCGGTGCGGCCGGCGGACCAGCCCCCGGCCCCCTCCCTCATGACCCTCACCGACGTGCTCGGCGGGCTGGTGTGCGCCCAGGGGATGCTGGCCGCGCTGGCTGCTCGGGAGGCGACCGGCCGGGGCAGCCGCGTCGACTCCTCCCTGGTCTCGGCGGCCGCTCTCGTCCCCCGCCCCGCGCACCGGCCCCGCTGGACGGCGCTGGACCGGCCCCTGCGCACAGCGGACGGCCATCTGTACCTCGGTCCCGAGGCCCGGGCGTGCCCCGAGGCGGTGCTCCGCGTGGTGGACGGCGTCGGCCCCATGGCCGCCGAGTACCTCGCGGCCCGCTTCGCCCGCCGCACCACGCAGGAGTGGACGGCACGGCTGGCCGAGGCCGGCCTGACCGCGACCCCCGTACTCACCGACCTGACGGCTCTGGCCCGCGACCCGGCCTTCCGGGCGGCCGTCGCACCACCTGATCCGTCCACCGGCCACGCACGCCCGTACGCTCCCTGGGAGTTCGCATGACAACCGCCCCCGCGACCCGGCACCGTAGTGCCCCGTCCGCGAGCCGGGCCGGGCAGCCGGTGTGGACCTCACGCGCCGGGGTGCGCTTCCCGGATCTGGTGCCGCGCGCCCAACGCCGTGCCTGGGTGACGGCGGGCCTGTGCCCGGACACCGACCTCTACGCACTGTTCACCGCTCAGGTCCGCGAACACCCGGACCGCCAGGCGCTGGTGGACGACGCCGGAGTGCTCTCCTATGCGGCACTGGACGCCGAAGTGCGCCGGATCGCCGCCCTGTTCGCCCAGGAGGACCTGGGAGACGGGGACGTGGTGGCGCTCCTGCTGCCCAACGGACGCGACGCCGTGGCCGCGGAACTGGCCGTCTACGCGATCGGCTCGGTGGCCCTCCCGATCCCCGCGGGCGGCGACGACCGGGACGTCCGGGCGCTGCTCACCCGCTCGCGGGCCCGCGGCGCCGTCCTCCCATCGGCCAGCCGGGCACAGGCCGTCGCGGATCTTCCGCATCTGCGCACCGTGTTCGCCCCCGGCCCGGGCGACGGACGGACGCGCGGTCTGCATGCCCCGGCCACCCCGGCCCGTCGTCCCTGGCGGCCGCGGCGGGCCGACCCGTACGGGCCCGCCCGCATCCTGGTGTCGTCCGGTTCCGAAGCCGAGCCGAAGATGGTCGCCTACAGCCATCACGCCCTGGCCGGCGGCCGTACCCGGTACGTCGGGAGCCTGCACCCCGACACCACGGTGCCGCCCCGCCACCTGGTCCTCGTCCCGCTGGCCTCCTCTTTCGGTTCCCTGGGCACACCGGTCACCCTCGCCGCCCTCGGCGGCACCCTCATAGTGCAGTCGGCCTTCGACCCGGCCGGAGCGCTGCGGATGGTCGCCGAACATCGTCCCACTCACCTCTTCGCGGTGCCCACCATGCTCCGCCGCATCGCCGACCTCCCGGCGCGGCCGGACGAGGACACATCGTCGTTGCGTGCCGTTGTCTCCAGCGGCGCCCCTCTGCCGGCGGCCACCGCCCAGGCATGCCGCGCACGGTTCGGCCGCCCGGTGGTGACCGTGTACGGCTCGTCGGACGGGGTGAACTGTCACACGGCCGGAGAACGCACCCCGCCGGGCGACAGTGTCGGCACTCCGGACCCCGCGGTGGCCCGCATCCGGATCACCGGACCCGACGGCGCGCCGCTCCCCACCGGGCGGACCGGTCAGATCGAGGCCCTGGGCCCCATGACGCCGCTGTGCTACGTCAACGCGCCTGAACTGGACACCCGTTACCGCACCTCCGACGGCTGGGTGCGCTCGGGCGACCTCGGCCGGCTGGACGAGCACGGAAGACTGCACGTCCTGGGCCGGCTCAAACGCATCGCCGTGCGCGGCGGTCTCAACATCAGTCTCGCCGAGGTCGAACGCGAACTGGGCACCCATCCGGCGGTGGCCGAGGCGGTCTGCGTCCCGGTGCCCGATCCGGACCTCGGGGAACGACTGTGCGCCTGCGTCCGCCCGGTCCCGGGCACACCCGTTCCCACGCTGTCCGACCTCACGACCCACTTGGGGGGCCGCGGCCTGGCCCGCCGGAAACACCCCGAACGTCTCCTGGTGGTGGACGAGATCCCTCTCGCCCACAGCGGGAAGGTCTGCTACCGCACCTTGATGTCCCGGGCGACCGCGCGCTCAGCCCGGGAAAGACCGCAGGGCGGTCGCGAGGCTGATGAGAGCCGCAGGGGCAGATCCCCCGGACTGCCACCTGTGGAGCCGGCGTAGGGGAGCCTTCCCGGGGAGGGGAGACCCCGGCAGCGCGGACGCCTTCGTCGGGGGGCTTCTCGGCAGGTGGGATGCCCACCACCGTCAGGCCTCGGCCAGCCGCAGGTCGTGGTCCGCGGCGAGGCGGTTGCGTGACGGGGGGCGAACAGCTCGTTTTCCCGGTGTATGCAGGCATGCAGAACGGCAGCGAAGGTGGTGGCTGTGACGGGTCGCGTGTTGGTGGGCCGGCCGTTGACGGCGGGCGGGCTGACGGACGAGTACGACGCGGTGGTGGTCGGGTCCGGGGCCGGCGGGCTGACCACCGCGGTATGCCTGGCGCGCCAGGGCCGGCGGGTGGCGGTGTTCGAGCAGCACTACACCGCGGGCGGCTACACCCACGCTTACCGGCGGCGCGGCTGGGAGTGGGACGTCGGAATCCACTACGTGGGACAGCTGAGGGAGCGAGAGCCGGTCCGCGTGCTCTCGGATTATCTGACCGGCGGCACGCTGCGATGGGCCCCGCTGGGGGACCCGTACGACGAGTACCGCCTGGCGGGGGAGGTGTACCAGGCGCCGGTCGGCTTCTCGGCCTATCGGTCCGGTCTGATCGCGCGCTTCCCGGCCGAACGAGCGGGCATCGAGGCGCTGTTCGGGCTGGTCGGGCGGTGCCGGGCGGTCCTGCCGGCGCTCGCACTGGGACGGCTGACAGGCCCGGTGGTGCGGCGGCTGGCGCGGGTCCTGCGGGCAACGGCCGTGCCGCCCGAGGCGCTGCGTCCGGCCCGGGAGGTGGTGGAAGGGCTGGTTCGCGACGAGAGGCTGCGGCAGGCTGTGCTCACCCCGAGCGCGCTGCTGCTGGCCGACTCCACGGCAAGACTGCCGTTCTTCCTCCTCGCGGTGCTGTTCGAGCACTTCCGGACCGGCGCCTGGTACCCGGTGGGTGGCAGTGCCGCGATCGCACGCGCGATGCTCGAACCGATCCGCGCCGCCGGCGGCGAGGTCTTCGTGCGGGCACCCGTCGCCCGGATCGAGCTGGACGGGTCGCGCGCGACGGGCGTGGTGCTGGCGAACGGCACCCGCGTGCGGGCTCCGGTGGTGGTGAGCGCGGCAGGCGCCCAGAACACGTACCGCACCCTGCTGCCACGCCGACCCGACCGCAGCGCGGGCCGGCTGGACGGCATGCGGCGCGGATTCCCGTTCGTGGTGCTCTTCATCGGACTGGACGGCGACCCCGCGGAACTCGGGCTGCCGCGGCACAACCTGATGGTGACCGACGAGGACTGCGACGCCCTCTTCGACGGCACGGGCGGACGGACCAGCGGCTACTTCTTCTCGTTCTCCTGCGCCAAGGACCCGACCTGGACCAGGCGCCACCCCGGCCGGTCGACCGGAGAGATCCTGACCTACGTACGGCCAGAGCTGTTCGAGCCGTTCCACGGCTCACGATGGCGACACCGGGACCCCGCCTACCGGGCCCTGAAAGCCGAACTCACCGCACAGCTCCTTGACCAACTCCACCGCCAACTGCCCCGCACCACAGGCCGGGTGGCCTACCACGAGCTCGGCACCCCGCTGACGGCCGAGCACTTCGCCGGCTGGCCGGGCGGCAGCTTGTACGGGCTGGCCAAGGACGTGGCCGGCTTCGGCGACGGCCACCGCCCCGGCCTGGCGGACTGGCTGCGCCCACGAACCGAGGTCAAGGGCCTGTACCTCTCGGGCCAGGACTGTCTGGCCGGCGGCTTCCTCGGCGCGGTCACCAGCGGCCTGCTGGCCGCCCACGAGGCTCTGGACCGGGCCGGCCGGGCCCGCCTGTGGGCAGGGTTGTTGCGCCAAGGCGTGCGCCCCCGATCGACCAGTTCCGGGCCTACCCCGGCCGTCCAGGAACGGTGAGGGAGGCACCCCAGCGGTCGGATCCCGGGCTGTCAGGCGGTGACCCTGCCGAAGAGGTGGTTGGCGGGAGCATCCGGGTCGTTGCCGTAGAAGAACTCGGTGAGGGCCTGGTGGAATTCGGCGCGGTCCAGCCCGCCGGAGCCGTCCCTGTCCAGAGCGGCGAAGACCGTGGCGCAGTCCGCGCCGGGCACACCGGCGACCGAGTCGAACATCTGCTGGAACTCGGCCTGGTCGATCTTGCCGTCCGCGTTGAGGTCGACGAGGTCGAAGAAGCAGTCGGTGACCGGCGCGATCTGCTGCGGATAGAGGGCGGGGTCGGTCAGGACGCTCCTGAAGCCTTCGGTCATCTCCCGTAGATCGACCTTCCCGTCACCGTCCTGGTCCATGGGGGCGATCACATTCGTCCAGAACCCGTCCATTCCCTCGATGAGCCGTCGGGCGGTCGCGGAGTCCGGTGCGGTGTCTCGGGCGGCGATGTAGCGCTCGCTCATCGCGCGGACGTCCTGCTGGGTGATGAACCCGTCGCCGTCGACGTCGGCGCCCCTGAACCACTGGCCGTACTTGAGGTCTTGAAGTGCAGTCACGACTGCGCACCGTATTCATCTGATTACGCAATTGCAACATGGGGAGGGGAGCCTCTGGCAGCCGGGGCGGCCCGCTGCGCGCTTGACGACGGCGAACACAAAGGACGTGCCCGCAGAGGCAGGCAGCTTGCGTATCAGTGTTCGAGGTGTGGTGGTGCGAAGGCGAGCACATCCGGAAGGGGGCCGTCGTAGAGCTCGACGTCGACGAGCGCGCTGTGGGCGCTCGGTCCCTGGGACAGGCGCGAGCACCCTCGGTCGGCAGTGAGGGTGTTCGGATTGCCGTGGCGGTCCAGGGTGCCGCTCCGGCCTGGCTGGGCCGGGTCCCACCATGCTCCGGTGGACAGTTGGATGACGCCTGGCATGACGTCGTCCGACAGGACTGCGCCCGCCAGGCAGCTGCCGCGGTCGTTGTGGACGCGTACGATCATGCCGTTCTCGATGCCACGGGACGCGGCGTCCAGCGGATTGATCGTCACGGGCTCACGGCCGCGGATCTTCGACTCGAGGCTGTGGCCGCCGTTGTCGTACTGGCTGTGCAGGCGTGAGGCGGGCTGATTCGAGATCAAGTGCAGCGGGAATCGGTCCGACAGGCCGGCACGAAGCCACTCCACCGGTTCGAACCACGCCGGATGCCCGCTGCAGTCGTCATAGCCGAACGAGTCGATCTCCTCGGAGAAGATCTCGATCCGGCCCGACGGGGTCGTCAGGGGGAAACGCTGCGGATCCGCGCGGAGCGCCTCGAAGCTGCCGGGGAACGGGCCGCTCAGCGCCGGCAGTTCAGCGCTGGAGCTTCGCCAGAAGTCGTCGAAGCTCGGCAAGGCCCCGTCGTCGCCGAGGTCGGCCCTGGTCTGCTCGTAGAGGTGCCTGACCCATTCGATCTCGGAGCGTGACTGCGTGAACTCGCGCTCGTATCCGAGCCGGGAGGCCAGGGCGGTGAAGATGTGGTGGTCGGTGCGTGACTCGCCCGCCGGCTCACGGACTTTCGGCATCGCGACGAGGTGGGGGTCGGAGAATCCGGCGGCGAAGTCGTCGCGCTCCAGGCTGGTGGCGACGGGAAGGACGATGTCGGCGAACTTGGCCGTGGTGTTCCACCAGGCTTCGTGCACCACCACCGTGTCAGGGGTCTGCCAGGCGCGGGTCAGGCGGTGGAGATCTTGGTGGTGGTGGAACGGGTTCCCTCCGCACCAGTAGATCAGGCGGAGCTCGGGCAAGGTCAGGCGCCGGCCGTCGTAGTCGATGGTCGTGCCCGGATGCAGCAGGGTGTCGGCGATCCGTGCGACAGGGATGAAATCCGCGACAGGGTTGGGAACCCGGGGAATCGACGCCACGGAGGGCCGGCCGGGGGCGACGCCGGTCGCGTCCATCGTCGCGTAGCCCGCGCCCCAGCCGCAGCCGGGCCGCCCCATCGAGCCCGCCATGGCAGCCAGCACGACCGACATCCAGATCGGCTGTTCGCCGTGGTCCGCCCGTTGAATCGCGTAGTTGACCATGATGAGCGAACGTTGGGTGGACAGGCGGCGAGCCAGTTCGGTGATCGTGTCCCGGCTGATGCCCGTGATCCTCGCCGCCCAGGCGGCATCCTTGGCGACGCCGTCGAATGCGCCGGTCAAGTAGGAGGCGAAGCGGTCGAACCCGACGCAGCAACGGCGAAGGAAGTCCTCGTCGTGCCAGCCGTTGACCAGCATGGTGTGTGCGATGCCGAGCATCGCGGCGGTGTCGGTGTTGGGGATGACGGGCAGCCACTCGGCGTCGAGGAAGCCGGCGGTGTCGCTGCGGATAGGGCTGATGTTCACGAACCGCACCCCGGCCGCACGGCACTTTCGCTGAAGGTCCTGCGTCTGGTGTCTGGCCAGTCCGCCGGGGTTGATCTGGCTGTTCTTGAGGGCCAGCCCTCCGAACGCCACCACGAGCTCACAGTTGTCGGCGATCTCGTCCCACATCGGCATCCGGGACTGGTAGCTCCACGGAGCTCCACCGATCACATGGGGGAGGATGACCTCCAAAGCCGCGGTGCTGTACGTGTTGCGAGAGTCGGTGTATCCCCCGCCCAACGAAAGGAACCGGTGGAGTTGCCCCTGCGCGTTGTGGAACGCGCCCGCACTCGCCCAGCCGTAGGAGCCGCCGAACACGGCGCTGTCTCCGTGCTGTGCGCGCACGCGGCGCAGTTCCTCGCTCACCAGGGTGATCGCGTCGTCCCAGCTCACCTCCACGAAGGCGTCCGTGCCCCTGGCCGTGTCGTGGGCGCGCGGCAGGCCGTTCAGCCAGCCCTTGCGCACCGCGGGGCGCAACACGCGGGCGCTGTCGTCGGCGGCTGTCACCATTCCGGGCCCGATGGGCGACGGTGCGGGGTCGTCGCCCCTCGGCTCGATTCGCACCAGCCGCCCGGAGTCGACCACCGCGACAAAACTGCCCCAGTGCGTCGCAACCGACATGCGTCGTTCCACGATGCATCAACCCCGTCTCTGAAGTTCCCCGGCTCTGGGACAGCGGCCACTTATGTCACAGGGGCTCCACGTCAGTTGACGGGCCGCAGGACACAGACTCCCCCTGCGGCCCGCTGCCCAACCCTGTAGGCGCACGAGCCTCCCGACGGCCGTACGGAAGCGCCGTCCACGCCCCCCTCGCCGGCCCCTACGACCTGAAGATCGTCTGACAGGTCGCCGAAACCTACGGCCACCGGCAGCCGCTCCCGCCCGCCGCATCCGCCGAACGGGAAGACCCTGGAGCCGGGTCGGCGGAGCAGGGCATGTCAGGACGGTGAGGGGAAGCGAACGGTGAGCAGGGCCCGGTCGTCGGGGAACGCCGCCTCGGGCTGGTGGTGCAGGAATCGGTCGCACAGCTCGGCGATGTCCAGGCCGCTGGTGGTGCGGGCGAAATCGGTCAGTCGCCGCATCCCGATGGCGAGGTCTTCGCGACGGCGCTCGATCAGCCCGTCGGTGTACAGCAGCAGCGTGTCGCTCTCGGCCACGGTGGTGTCGGCCTGCCGGTAGCGGATGCCCCGGACGGGGCCGAGGGGCGGGGAGGTGGCGTGGGCGAGGTAGGTGCTGGAGCCGTCGGCGTGGATGAGCAGCGGCGGCGGGTGGCCGGCGGTGGCGTACCTCAGGGTGCGGGTGCGGCGATCGAAGACCAGGTAGCAGGCGGTGGCCATCCGCTCCGGGTGATAGCGGCCGAGGAAGGTGTTGACTTCGTCGAGGACGGCGGCAGGGTCGGTGCCGCAGCGCGGCACGATGTTGCGCAGGGCGGCGGTGACCTGGGCCATGACGGTCGCTTCGTGCAGTCCGTGGCCGGCGACGTCGCCGATGCTCAGGCCGATGTGATCGGCGTCCACGTCGTAGACGTCGTACCAGTCGCCGCCGACCGAGAGCAGGTCACCGCCCGGGGCGTAGCAGGTGGCCGTCTCCAGGCCGGGAAGCTGTGGCAGCTGGGGCAGGAGGCTGAGCTGCAGGCGTTCGGCGACCCGATGCTCGTGTTCGTGCAGGCCCGCCCGGCGCAGGGCCTGGGCGATCTGCTGCGCCACGGCCGTCACATGCTCGGGAGCGGTGGAGCTGTCCGAGCCGTAGACGATCAGCATGCCCAGGTGGACGCCGTCCGCCTCCAGGGACAGGGCCAGGGGAACCGCGTCCGCGGCTTCACGAGTGAGCGGGCCGTCCGAGGAAGAGGGCCGGTCCAGGTCGGTCCAGCCGCCCGCGCCGACCGGAAGGCTGCTGTCCTCCGGCTGGAGGGGCGGTACCAGCCGTGCCGCGTGCAGATAGAGCTCCGCCGCGGTGGCCCCCAGGGCGGCCGGCGCCACCTCGCTGACAGCGCGGGAAACCTCCGCGAGGGTGATCGCTCCGGCCAGGGCGGCGGTCAGGTCGTACAGGTGTTGCAACCGGGCACGGGCGGCCTGTTCAGCGGCCAGCAGCCGCGCCCGGTCCACTTCGGTGGCCCGGCGGAAGGCCACCTCCCGGTTCAGTGCCTCCACCTGCTGGCTGAGCACGACGAACTGGTCCGACGCCCCGGCCTCGACGAGATGCAGCTGCAGAGCCGGCTGCGGGCCGTCCCACCATGTGGCCCGCGCCCCGTGACAGCGGAAGCGCCGCGTGCGGCCGTCGGCGTCCTTGAGGACCAGCGCGCCGGGCACGGGGCTGCCGCTGCGCAGCCACACCGCCAGCTGCTGACGCAGCCGCGGGGTGTCGTCCGGCCGTAGATCGAACACGCTGGTGCCCGGACGCAGCCGGTCGTCACAGCGGACGGCCGCAGGGTTGGCGGCCAGGACGCGGCCGTCGGCCCCGCACAACAGCACCGGATGGGGCAGCGGTCTGGTGATGGCCCGGAAGAGGCCAAGGGTCATGGGGCCACAGTCCGGTCGCCGAAGTACTCACGGCCACTCACCGTGTCGACATCCACGTCGGGCACCAGGTGCACCACCACCCGGCAGCCCGTGTCGCCGCGCGCGATGGTCTCCTCCAGCTCCACCCGCGCGTAGCCCAGATTGCGGGCGGCGACGGTGCCGAAGACGTTGGACGTCATCATGCACATCGACTCCCGGCCCACCACCTTCTCCGCGAACGGGCAGACCCGGTTGCCCAGCACGATCTTCGTCTCGTCGTGCTCGATGACGTAGAAGTCACCGTTGATACGGCGCTTGAGGTCCACGAGCGCCTCGGCGACCTGCTCACCCGTGAGCCGTTCGGTTCCCAGTGCCTTGAGGTACATCTCGTCGATCTGCGTGCCGACGGCCTGCCCCACGAGACTGACGTAGCCGGACGCCTCCTCCAGGCCGATCACCGACTCCAGCGACGTCGCCAACTCGCGTACCAAAGTCCGCAGGAACACGTCACGGTCCAGGGGAATCTCCACATCCGAAACCTTTTCCATGCCGGCTCCCTCACCCTCGGGCCCCGGCGGCAACGCCACCGGCGTGACCTCATGTCGTGTGACGGGATGATTCTGCCAGCGCCCTTCAGCCCTCCACCACCAGTCCCGTCGACAGCGGCGGTCAACCCTTCACAGGATCAGCCCGTCACCCGACGGACACGGATGGTTCACCAGGCAGGCAGTGGTAACCCGGCAGACGACTGCGGCCGGCTGTACGCAGCGCCGGCGGGCGGCAGAGCGGGGCCGCCACCCAGGCTGGAGGAACCTCATGAACGGCGAATCGACCATCCCGTCCTGCGAGTCGCGTTTCCCCGCCGTCACGGCGAGCATCGCGGCCGCCCGGCACTGGGTCCGCGACTGCGTGGAAGGTTTCGGCGGCCCGCTGCACCAGCACCGGATGATCCAGAATGCCGAGCTGCTCGTCTCGGAAATGATCACCAACGCCATCCGCCACGGCGCCGGCTCACCCCTGATCCGACTCACCTGGAACGGCCGGCTGCTGCGCATCGCGGTCAGCGACTCCGGCGACCGCTGGCCGCGCATGCGTGTCACCAAGAACACCGAGCCCGGCGGTTTCGGCATGCAGCTCCTCGATCGGCTCGCGCACCGCTGGGGCGTCATCCCGCGCCACCCCGGCAAAACGGTCTGGGCCGAACTCAGCCCCGCTCCCTGAGATCGCCCCCCTCTTCGGCGGGAGTCAGCATGGGCGGCTGGCGTGAGTCCTCATGGGCGGCTACTGCGGGAGGACACCGACTCGGTCGCATGAGCTCCACCGGCTCTTCTCACCGGGACCCGTGCAGGCCAGGGTCGGCCCGAGTCCCTCGCTCGGCCGGACTGGGCGTCCGCGGTACCCGACCGAGTATCGTGCGAGGTGACCGGTAGAGCCGCCGTGCGGCCGAGCCAGGGGAACTGGGGGGGGGCAAGAGCGTGGATGTCGTACCCGGCGAGGGCGGGACCCCCGTCGCGCCGTCACGTGACGCGGTACTGCAGATCGATCCGTTGCCCGACAGTTCGGGGCTGGGGGCGACAGGGGAGATCAGCATGAACACACGGTCCGCATGGCAGCAGGCGCTTAACCAGCTGGTCGAGCGGCGCACGGACGTGCTGCATGTGGATATGTCCCGGGTGCGGTTCGTGGATGTGGCCGGCGTCACAGACCTGGCGGTCACCGCCCAGCGTCTCCCCGAGGGGCAGCGGATCGTGCTTCACCGACCACCGCCACAGTTGCCGCGCATACTCGAGCTCTTCTGGCCCGGTATCGCCGCGATCGAGGTGGCTGCGTGATGAGCACCGCCACCTCGCACGAGCCGTTCGTCCACCCCGCACTGTTCTACGAGGGGGCGGACCAGTACATCGAGGGCACGGTTCCCTTCTTGCGGGAAGGACTGGACGCCGGTGAGCCCGCGGCCGTCGCCGCGCCGCCGGATCGACTGGAACTGATCCGCGAGGGGCTGGGTGAGCGAGCAGCCCAGGTGCGCTTCATCGACATGACTCAGGCCGGCCGCAACCCCGGCCGCATCATCCCCAACGTGCTGCGCAAGTTCGCCGACGCCCAGCCGAGCGCCCGCCGGGTCCGCATCATCGGCGAACCGATCTGGCAGGGTCGTTCCGCCGTCGAATACCCCGCGTGCGTCCAGCACGAGGCGCTGATCAACACCGCTTTCACCGGGCGCGCGGTAACCATCCTGTGCCCCTACGACGCCGGGCAGCTGGACAAGCAGGCCCTCAGCGACGCCCTGGCGACCCACCCGGTCGTCATCGACGCCGATGGCCAGACGCAATCCACCGCCTACGGCCCCGAGCGGATCATCGCCCGCTACAACGAGCCACTGCTCGCCCCCCTCGAAGCAGCGGCTCGCCCGTTCGCCGCCCAGACACTGCCCGACACGCGCGACTTCGCCGTGTCCCAGGCGCGCTCCCTGGGCGTGTCCGGGGCGAGCCTCGGAGATCTGGAACTCGCGGTGGCGGAGCTGACCACCAACAGCGTCGTCCATGGCGCCGGCTCGGGGACCGTGCGGATCTGGGCCGAGAGCGGCCGGATCGTCTGCGAGGTACACGACGGCGGACAGCTGACCGATCCGTTGGCCGGCCGCCGCCCGCCGCATCCCACGCAGCCCGGCGGCCGTGGACTCCTGCTCGTCCACCAGCTCGCCGATCTCGTCCGTGTCCACACCGGCCCCGACGGCACCACCATTCGCTGCTACCTCCCCGGTTGACCACGACACTGTGCCGGGCCGCTCAACACGGCACAGGTATAGGTACGGGAAGACGGGGTAGGCGGTGCGCCGTCGGCCGTTTTGCAAGCGGTAGCGGTCGGCTCGAACTTTGGGAGGGGCACAGCATGGCGCTCAAGAGCATTCCGGCGGCACTGGACGCACGAACGAGCGAGCTGCCGGAGGTCGCCGACCCCTCCCGGGTGGCGCCCAAGGACGCTCGCCAGCTCTCCCGGCTCTTCTTCGAACAGCTGACGGTCCTGGAAGAGGGCACCCCCGAGTACAGCTACGCCCGCGGAACGCTGATCGAGATGAACATGTCCCTGGTCCGCTACGCGGCCGGCCGTTTCCGCAGCCGCGGCGCGGAGGAGATGGAGGACATCGTCCAGGTCGGCATGATCGGCCTGATCAAGGCCATCGACCGGTTCGAGCTGACGCGCGAAGTGGAGTTCACCTCGTTCGCGATCCCCTACATCGTGGGCGAGATCAAGCGGTTCTTCCGCGACACCACCTGGGCCGTGCACGTGCCGCGCCGCCTTCAGGAGGCCCGCGTCGAACTCGCCCGCGCCACCGAGGAGCTGCGAAGCCGGCTGGGCCGTACGCCCACGGTCCAGGAGCTGTCGGAGCTGATGAGCCTGTCCGAGGAAGAGGTGCGGGAGGCCCGGCTGGCCGCCAACGGCTACAACTCCTCCTCCCTGGACGCCACGATCGGCGGGAGCGAGGACGGCGAGAGCGCCCTGCAGGATTTCATCGGCGCCGAAGACCAGGCGCTGGAACTGGTGGAGGACTTCCACGCTCTCGCCCCGCTGCTCGCCGAACTCGATGAGCGGGACCGGCAGATCATCCACATGCGGTTCGTGGAAGAACTCACCCAGGCCCAGATCGGCGAGCACCTGGGCGTGTCCCAGATGCACGTCTCCCGGCTCCTGTCACGGACCCTGAACCGCCTGCGTGAAGGCATGCTCACCCACCGCTGAGGCCCACCGGCAACGCGATGCCCGGTCCGAGTCCGTCGGCGGATGCCGTCCGGAGACCCTGGTCGGGCCCAGGGTCTCCGGACGGCATCCGGCGGACAGCCGGCCGCGCTCCTCGGCCTGATCCGCCCCGGTGGTGTCCTGGTGAACACCACCGTGTGGATGCCCGCGCCCACCGACGAGGAGCGCGGCGTACGGGCGCCGACCTGTTCGTCCGCAGCGACGCGGAGCAGCTGTCGCACCTGGTGGAGCTGATCGACGGCGGCGAGCTGCGCGTCGAGGTCGCCCGGCGGGTGCCGTCGGCCGAGCTGCCGGTCCTGCACGCTGACGCCGCCGCGGGCGTACTGCCCAGCGGCAAGGTCGTCGTCACACCCCCACGCCTGACGCCCACCCGACTCACCCTCCCCGTGGTCCCGCCGAACGAGAGTCCGGACAGGGCGATGGGCAGTGCGGGGCCTGCGTCGCGCGAAGTCTCTCGCGTGGCGGAGAGAGGCGTTCGAAGCCTCAGCCCACCGGCTCAGGAGATTCGACAGTCTTCCGGTGCGCCCCCTCGGTCTGCCCCACACGCGGGTCAGGCGGGTCCACCGGGAGGGGGTGTGCGCAGCGCGATCATGGCGACGTCGTCATCGTTGTCGCTGGGGCGGACCTGGTCCAGCAGCAAGTCGCAGAAGGAGTCGAGGGGGCGATGGGCGAGGGAGGCCGCGTGCCGGCGCAGCCGGTCAAGCCCCTCGTCGATGGAGTGGTGCGGCGATTCGACCAGCCCGTCGGTGTAGAGCAGGAGCGTGGCCTGAGGCGGCAGGACGGTGACGGCGTCGGGGCGAGGTCTGGTGAGTCCGGTTCCGAGGAGTATGCCGTGAGCCTCGTCGAGGTAGCGGGTCTGACCGTCGTGCGTGACGAGCAGAGGCGGCGGGTGGCCGGCGTTCGTCCAGCGTAGGCGCCACCGTGTGTCATCCCCGAGGGTGAGCCTGGCGAGGATCACGGTGGCCATGGGTACCTCGGCTATGTGCATCACGGCATCGTCGAGCCGTGTGACGACGGCGCTTGGTGCGGCCTCGGGGTGGGACCAGGCGAAGGCACGCAGCATGTTGCGGACCTGCGCCATGCCGGCCGCGGCGTCGAGATCGTGTCCGACGACGTCGCCGATGGCCAGTGCGTGGGCGTGGGAGGCCAGAGCGAAGGCGTCGTACCAGTCACCGCCCACGGACGAGGCGTCCGGAGCGGGTACGTAGCGCGCGGTCATCTCCAGCCCCGGCAGGACGGGCAGCTGGGGCAGCAGATGCCGTTGCATGGTCTCGGCGACTGTGCGCTGGCGCTGGTACAGGCGCGCGTTGTCCAGCGCCAGGCCTGCCCGGCGGGTGAGGTCCTCCAGCAGCGGCAGGTCGGCAGGGGTGAAGGCGTCATGACGCTGGGCGCGGCCCAGGGTCAGGGCGCCGAGTACGTCGCGCAGCCCGCGAATGGGTGCGATGACGGCGGAGTGCATACCTGTCGCGGTGAACAGGCGCTGCTGCTCGACCGCTATGCCGGAGTCGGGCGGACCTTGGTAGGTGGCGGGACCGGCGAGGGAAGAGGCGGCGCCGCGCAGGGCCCGTGACAGGGGCATCGGCGACTCCGCCGGCACCGGAGGCATCGGACCCTGCAGGTCGTCCCGCTCGACCAGAATGCCGTCCTTGTGCTCCATCACGAGGAAACGTCGCACTTCGTCACGTTCGGTGAGCAGGTCGAAGACTGCCCAGTCCGCGAGCCGGGGCACGGTCAGGGCCGCCAGCCGGTGCAGCGCCTCGTCGACGTCAAGGGTGGATGTGAGCTGCGTGGTCGTCTCCGCCAGCAGAGCCAGTCGGTCCAGTTCGGTCAGCGGCGCGGAGTGCCCACCGTCGCTGTGGCGACCGTCCGGTTGCTTGGCCTCGTACAGCAGCGCCAGCGCACCTGTCCCGCCCGGAGCGGGCGCATAGGGCGTGACCAGCCAGGACAACTGGACGAGAGTGCCGTCCCCACGGGCGAACCACTCGGCGTCGCCGTGCCTGGTGTCTCCCGTGAGGAGCGCCTTCCTCATCCGGCAGCGCGTACGCGGCACCGAGTGCCCGTATCTGTCCCGGTGCAGCAGGTCGTGGAAGTCCTGACCGACGAGTTCTGAGGCTTCCCTGTCCAGCAGGCTCCGGGCCGCGCTGTTGACCGTGACGATGAGGCCATCGTCATCGACCGCGAAGGCGGGCGCCCGCAGGTTTTCCAGCGTTCCGTCGAGCAGGGCGCCAGAACGAGCCTGATGCCCGGACAGGGGAACAGTTCCCCTGCCGGGAGCGGCGACGTCGTCCATATCCCTCCTCTGTTCAGCCCGAATTGGGCCGAGTACCCCAACCGGACTCCGCCATGCACCGAAGGCTCATTCCCGCCCGCGACTGCTCGAGCACGTCATGGTGGGGCAGGAGGAAGCTGCCGTTGACGTCGCGAATACGGTCACGGGTGCAGGTGGGCAGAGTCGTCCAACACCGTGACCTGCACAGCGGTCGTCCTCCGCTTGCGTTTCTCGGGTTCAGAGTGTGAGCAGGCTTCGCAACGTGAGACTGATGCCTACGGTGAGGACGGCGAGAGCGGTGGAGGCCGTCGCGTAGCGGGCGCCGAAGGATGTCCGGCTCAGTGCGATGGCGCCCAGCAGGACGACCATGGCCGAGGGGCTGTTGTATCCCACGCCGCACGAGAAGGCTGCGGCACTGCTGCACTCCGTCGCCCGCTGTCGCGCGCTGATCGACGGCAACGAGCGCACCGCCTGGCTCGCGACGGAGCCTCGGCTTACCCGCGCTGACCTGCGGCTGTCGACTGGCGCCTCGTGGGACCTGTTCCCGATGACGCACCACGTGGAGTGCGTGGCGATGGCGATCCTGTAGCCCGCGGGCAAGAGCCCCTGACCCTGTGGTTCGGCAGGGGCGGCGCTGGGGTTTCTGTCAGCGTGCGCGGCGGATGCGGATGGGGCCGCGGGCGTCGGTTTCCGTGACGGGGCGGCCGGACCGGGTCACCTCGGCCTTTCCGGCCGCCGCCAGGCTCCAGGCCGCTCGACGGGCCGGTTCCATCAGGGCTCGCCAGCCTTCGTCGTCGCCTTCGTAGGCCTCGCGGGCGGCGTCGGACGGACAGATCGAAGACGTGGCCGCACGTCGCTCCAGCAGGTTCATGATGACCTGCTCCAGCCGCCGGGTGAGCTGCCGCTCCGTCTCCGCCACGCCATCCAGTGTGCACCCGCTCGTACGGGCGGACGACGCTCGCCTCGCCCGGTGCGTCAGGCGGGCGTCCGCAGGTCCAGCAGGACCTTGGAGGCGACGGTCGGGGGCCGTCTCGAAGGCGGTTCGGGACTCGGCGGGGGAGAAGGTGTGCGTCACGATCGCCTCGACCGGAAGGCCCGGGGCGAGGACGCCGATCGCCTCGTCGAGAGAAGATGCTTCCAGTCCAGCAGCACGGGCCGCCCGGGTCAGTGGAGCTGCGAAGAGTCCTGGGGGGCGGGTTTTCCCTACCGTCCGCCGAGGCCGGCGGCTGATTAGAGTGACCGGCGGACCCGTCCGCGCACGGCCCGGAGGATACGCACCATGACCGTCGCCGTCTGGGAAGCCCTGCGGACACGCCCCCTGCGTTTCGCCCTCTCCACCTGGCCGCCGCGGTGCTGGGCGTTCCTGCTGAGCGGCACCGTCGTGGGCTTCTTCGCCCTGCTCCTGCTGACGGTCCTCCTCTTCGTGGGGGTGGGACTGTCCGTCGTGGGCGTCGGGTTGCTCGTCCTCATGGGAGTCGCCGTGCTGGGCATTCCCGTCGCCGCGCTGGAACGGCACCGGTTACGGCTCGTCGAACCGGAACCGCTTCTCGACCCCCACGGTTCGCTCCCCGGCACGGGGGCCTGGCCCTGGCTGCGCACCCGGCTGCGCGAGCGGGCCACCTGGCGGGAACTGGGGTACACCCTCGCCCTGGGCGTGGTCTTCACCGCCACGGGGATCGGCTTCGCCGCCCTGCTGGGCCTGTCGGTGCTGCTGACGGCGACTCCGGTCATCGTGTGGGCGATCGCGCCCGACACCGTGATGCTGGTGCCCGGCCGGCCCATCTCCGACCCCGTCGCGGCCCTGCCCGGCAGCGCCGCGGGCCTGCTCGGACTGCTCGTCTCCGCCTACGTGGGCGGACTCCTCGCCGGCGCGCAGGTGTGGGTCGCCCAGTCCCTGCTGTCGGCGCGGGACGAGGACTTGAGCAGCCGGGTCATCGAACTGACCCGTTCCCGCGCCCGCTTGGTCGACGCGTTCGAAGCGGAGCGGCGACGTATCGAACGCGATCTGCACGACGGCGCCCAGCAGCAACTCGTGGCGCTCAGCATGACGTTGGGGCTGGCCGAACTGGAGCTGCGCGGCCAGGACTCGCCGGCCACCCCCCTCATCGCCCGCGCCCGAGGCGAGGCCCGCCAGGCACTGGACCAGCTGCGTTCCCTGGTGCGCGGCATCCACCCCCAGGTCCTCACCGACCACGGACTGTCGGCCGCCGTGTCCGAACTGGCCCTGCGCAACCCGATCCCGGTGACCGTGGACATCCACCTGCCGGACCGGTTGCCGTCGGCGGTCGAGACGACGGCCTACTTCACCGTCACCGAGGCGCTGACGAACGCCTCCAAGCACAGCGGCGCCGACCAGGTCAGCGTCGTGGGCCGGTTGCGCGACGACACACTCGTCCTGCTTATCACCGACAACGGGCACGGCGGCGCGGACCCGGCAGCCGGAGCCGGTCTGCAAGGATTGGCGGACCGTGTGGCCATTCTCAAAGGGAGACTCGCCGTGACCAGTCCCGTCGGCGGACCGACCCGACTGCGGGTGGAGGTGCCGTGCTCCGCGTAGTGCTCGCCGAGGACGCCGTCCTGCTGCGCGCCGGTCTGGTGGAGTTGCTGTCCCGAGTCGGGCACGTGGTGACCGCCGCCGTCGGGGACGCCGGAGAACTGGCGCGCGCCGTGGACGCCGACCGGCCGGACGTGGTCATCACCGATGTGCGGATGCCGCCCGGCTTCCGCGACGAAGGGCTGAAGGCGGCCCTGGAACTGCGCAGTCGGCACCCGGGCCTGCCGGTCGTGGTGCTGTCGCAGTACGTCGCCACGGCCTACGCGACGCAGTTGTTCAGCGGCGCTTCGTCGGCCGAGGGAGGACTCGGGTACCTGCTGAAGGACCGGGTCGGGGAGGTCACCGACTTCCTCGACGCCCTGGACCGCGTGGCCGGCGGGCAGACCGTGATCGACCCGGAGGTGGTCCGGGTGCTGCTCCAGCAGCGGACCGCCGACGAACCGCTGCGGCGCCTCACGCCCCGCGAGCGGGAGGTGCTGGCTCTCATGGCGGAGGGGCTCAACAACCAGGCGATCGCGCAGCGGCTCACCATCACGGAGGCGTCGGTGGTGAAGCACTCGAGCAACATCTTCATGAAGCTGGATCTCGACCCGGCCGAGGGCAACCGGCGAGTCCTGGCGGTCCTCGCCCACCTCCGCCGGGAGGCCCCGCAGGTCTGACCGGGGCACCGACGGCTGCCCCGGGGAGGGCCGGAACCGTGTCAGCCCTCCCCGTCGCCCCGGCCGGGCACGGCCGCCTCGAGGTCGGCGCCCGGGGAGAGCAGTCGCGTCAACAGCTGCGCCGACGCGTCCCAGGACCACTGCGACGTCACCCATGCCCGGCCGGACTCGCTCATCGCCGCGGCCCTCTCGGGGGTGCGCAGGATCCCGGACACGGCGCGGGCCACGGCCCCCGTGTCCGCGCCGTCCACGACGGTGCCCGTCACCCCGTCGACGACCGCGTCCGGCGCACCCCCCGAGTCCCCGGCGACCACGGGCAGTCCGCCGGCCGCCGCCTCCAGGAACACGATGCCGAGCCCCTCCGCCTCGAGCCCGGCCTTCCGGGTCCGGCACGGCATGGCGAACACGTCCGCCGCCGCGTAGTACGGGGCCGTCGCCTCGTGGTCCAGCCCGCCGACGAACACCACGTGTCCGTCGGCGTACCGGCGCGCGAGCCTGCGCAGCCGCTCCTCCTCCGGGCCGCTGCCCACGATCACCAGCACCGCCTCCGGCACGGCCCGCCGTATGGCGGGCAGCGCCCGTATCAGCGTGTCCTGCCCCTTGCGCCGGACCAGCCGGGAGACGCACAGAACGACCTTGCGGCCCACGATGCCGTGCCGCTCCCGGATCTCCCGGGCCCGGCCGGAGAGGGGCAGGAACGTCGCCGCGTCCACGCCCGGAACCAGCCGTACCAGTGCGGCCCGCGGCCCCAGCGCCGGCGCGATGCGGCGCCGGGTGTACTCGCCGAGGTACGTCACGGCGTCCACGTGCTCGCCGATGCGCCGCAGCACCCGCCTGGCGCCCGGTGTGCGCGCCCACCAGATCTCGTGACCGTGCGTCGTGGCGACCATCCGCCGTATCCCGCCGCGCCGCAGTGCGGGCGCCATCGCAGCGAGCGGCGCGGCGGCCCCGAACCAGACCCGGTCGCAGCCGTGCCGCCGGGCGATCTCCAGCGTGCGGCGGGTCACCCTGGGGGTGGGCAGCAGCATGCGGCTGGGGTCCCGGAGCACCGGGAACGGCAGAGCGGCGTCGTACGCGGCGGCACCCGGCTCGCCGGACGTGTAGACGACCACGTCATTGCCCGGGACGCGGGTCGCCATGGCGTGGACGAAGGTCTCGATGCCGCCTTGGCGGGGCGGGAAGTCGTTGGTGACGATCAGGGTGGTGCCCATGGTGGTCGCTGCCTTAGGGAAGGGGTGGTCAGGCGGTGAAGAGGTGGTTGCGGCAGTCGTCGGTGACGTGGGCGACGGGGACCCAGTGGCCGCGCCGCCGGCGATGGACCTGATAGCCGAGGCCGCGCAAGTGCCGCAGGACGGCTGCCGGTTGCACGCCGTACTGCGCCAGGTGACGGCGCTCGATCTCCAGCAGCAGCGTGGGCCGGTGGCGGCGCGGCCGAGCCGCTTTTCAGAACCGCGAGCTCTCACCCCGCGCGGCGGGAACCGGGGCCGGGCGAGCAGGCCGGGAGGTCCGTACGACGAGGTCGTGCGCGGGCCTCGCACGGCGGGCGCCGCCCACCAGCCGGGCGAGCACGGCCAGGGTGACCGGCAGGGCGAGATACCCGAAGCGCCCGGCGGGCGCGAGGAGGAACGCTACGCACAGGCCGACGGCGAGCCGGTCGGCGGCCGACACGAGGTCGTGCGGCGGCCGGACCAGGAGGGACACGAAGACGGCCAGCCCGCCGGCCAGCAGCAGTGCGACCGCCGCGTACCAACCGGCCGGCCCGAGGCCGGCGAGCAACCGGCCCGGCAGCGGACTGGCCGCCGGGGTCTCGAACGGCCCGCGCCCGGTCGGGAAGGCGAACACCTGCTGCACCAGGGGCCCCGGTGACAACAGCGCGCTCGGCAGAACGAGCAGGACCGTGCCCCCCACCGCCACGGCCGCCCCGCGCACGGCCGCCCGGGTCCCTCCGTGGTGGGCGAGCAGCGTCACGGCGACCGCGACGGCGGGCCAGGCCGTCCACTTGAGGGAGCAGGCGGCGGCGAGCGCCAGCCCGGCGGCCACCGGCCGACGTCGCGCCGCGAACGCCAGTGCGAGGAACAGCAGTCCGGTCAGCGGCAGGTCAACGCCGCTGACACAGAGCGGAAGCGACACGGCCGGCGAGGCGACGAACGCGCCGACCGCGTAGCCATGCGACGCGCCGCCGCCGACCGCCGAGGGGCCGCCGGCCGGGCGCCGGATCACATGCCGAGCGGCCCACAGGCAGCCGAGGAACGCCACGGCGCACCAGAGCCGGGCGTCACCCAGCACCCCGGGCAGAGGACCGCTCTCGCCCAGCACCGCGCGCGGCAGCCCGAACACGGCCATGCCCGGCAGGTACGGGGTGACCTCGCCCACCGTGTGCGGTTCGGGCAGGTACGGCGTGGCCTGGCGCAAGGTCAGCAGCCCGGAGCGCTCGACCACGCCGACCTCGCTCTGCGCCGTGCCGGTCAGCACCAGGAGCACGAAGGGCACGACGACGGCCCCACCGAGGGCCAGGCAGACCGAGAGGGCGCGGCCGCGCGGTCGCGACGACAGCGCGGCGACCGCCGCGCAGAGGTAACCCAGGCAGGCGCTCATGCCCCACACACGATGCGGCTCGGGCGCCATGATGAACGGAAAGACAGCGGCCCAGGCGGCTGCCACGAGCCAGCCGCCGCACCACGATTTCCGCTTGTCCGCACGAAGTTGAGCCCGATGAATCAGCACCCGTCCATTGCATCCGGAGCGTCGGGTCGGGTCATGACGGCCAGGTCGAGACCTGACGGTCGGGTTTTCCCCACCATCGGGCGTCCCGTCGCACCGGTCGAGGAGTCGGGGAGTCAGCCCTGACCCCGTTGGCTGTCGCGCGAGTTCGGCGGCGACCTCGTCGGCCGTCGGATCGTCGATCTTGCCGACCGTTCCAGACCCGAAGCGCACCGCGGAAGGGCGCTCTTGCCCGCACCGGAAGGACCCACGACCGCGGTGAGGAGTCGTCAACTGGGGATCGGTCGGCCCTAGGCTCGGATGCGTCTCATGATCTCGAAGGAGCCAGAACAGCTGTGACTGACGGACGAGTTGTTGTCGTGACCGGTGGAGGCTCGGGCATCGGGGAAGCCACCGCCCGGCTGTTGCGCGAAGGAGGTCACCATGTGGTCGTCTCGGGCCGGCGGAGCGAGCCGTTGCGCCGCCTCGAGAAGGAGATCGGGGTGCTTGCGCACCCCTCCGACGTGAGGGACCCGGAGGCCGCCGACGGTCTCGTCCAGGCGGCCCTGGCCGCGTACGGACGACTCGACGGACTCGTGCTCAACGCGGGCATCGGGCGCGGCGGGTCCGTGGGCGACCTGTCGTTGGAGGACTGGGACGAGGTGATGCGCACCAACGTCACCGGCCCGCTTCTGCTTCTGCGTGCTGCGATCCCGCACCTGCTGGAGGCGAGGGGTGCGGTGGTCGCCGTCGCTTCGGTGTCCGCCCTGCGCAACGGTACGAGCAACGCCCCGTACGCCACGTCCAAGGCGGCCCTGCTCCAGCTCTGCCGTTCGGTCGCCGTCGACTACGGGCGTCAGGGGGTGCGGGCCAACATCGTGTGTCCGAGCTGGGTGAGAAGCGAGATGGCCGACCGCCGCATGGCGCGCTTCGCCGCCGAGGCGGACCTGCGGGGTGAGGGCGTGGACGGCGCCTATGAGGAGGTGACCGGGCTTCTTCCCCTGGGGCGTCCCGGTGAGCCGCGCGAGATCGCGGAGACCATCAGCTGGCTGCTGTCCCCGGCGGCGTCCTATGTGAACGGCGCCGTGCTCACCGTCGACGGCGGGGCGACGGCCCTGGATCCCGGGACGCTGGCGTTCGACTTCCGTGTCGCGCCCCGCCACGACGATACGCCCGGAACTCCTCTATAGCGGCCCGGACCTAGGGCCCGTCGTTTGGATCACGCCGCAGACGCGGGGTCTGGCACGCACATCTGCCGCGTTGTCGTCGGTTGCCGACGCTCCGCGTCGACGCCCTCCTCCGCCTTGCAGCTGCACGCACCAGACCCCGCTCACCGGCATCGACCCGCACCGTCAGTTTCCTGCGGCCTGATCCAAACGACAGGCCCTAGCGGGGGCGAGTCCTGCGTAAGCGGCGAGGTGGCCGGCGGTCGGGAAGGTGCTGCCGTCGCCGACCTCGATCAGGATGCGGGCTCCGGTCCTGACGCCGACTCCCGGCATCGAGGTCAGAACCTTCGAAAGAGGGTGGGCTGCCGGCAGTTCCTCGATCCGTCCGGCCAGCAGCTTGCGCTGGTCGAGCACGGCGGTCAGGGACCCGGCAAGGCTCGGGACGATCAGCGCGGCCGCCTCGGTCCCCGGAACGGTGACGGTCTGCTCGTCCAGCGCGTCGAAGATGTCGTCGACCAGCCGCTCGGCCATCTCGGAGCCTTCGGCCGCAGCAGGGTGACCAGCCTCCGACGTACTGCCGGACCCTTCCCGGCCTCACGGTTCCCGCGGGCCTGTCTCCGCCAGGGCTTCCGCCTCGTGGGTGCGTCGGGTGCCGGCGGTGAACTCGCGCGTGTACGTCGCCTTGTCCATCGTGGCGCGCAGGCGGGCCGCGATGCGTTGCACGTCGCCCCGTTCCGCCGGGGGGTGCGGGGCGCCCGCCCGTTCCCGGGTCGCCGCCGCCGTGCCGAGGAGGCGGGTCGCGCGGTGCGGGGCGCCTGCCAGGGAGTAGGCGCCGGCCAGCCCTTCGAGGGCCAGAGCGACCGAGCGGGGGTCCTTGGTCGTCGCGGCGGCGGCGAGGCCGTCCCGGTGGTGGGTCAGGGCCCGGTCGGCGTCGCCGCGCTGTTCGGCGATGAAGCCCAGTTCCGCCAGGACCAGCGCGAGGCCGGGGCCGTCACCGCGGCGGCGGTTCCAGGCGAGCCAGGGGCGCAGCCACTCCTCGGCGGCGTCGAGGCTGCCCCGGCGGCGGGCGCTCAGCGCCAGGCCCAGCGCGGCGAACTGCTCGGCCGGCTGGTTGCCCTGCCCGACCGCGATCCGCAGGGCACGCCTGTGCAGGTCGTCGGCCTCGTCGTAGCGCTGGGTGAGAAGCGCGATCCTGCCGAGACCCGACAGCTTCGTGGACATCTCGGGCCAGGTCTCCAGGGCCTGGGCGATCCGCAGGCTCTCCCGGTGCAGCTGGGCCGCCAGGTCGTAGTCGCCGTTGATCTCGGCGAGCCTGCCGAGCACGTCCGTCGTCTTCAACCGGCCCCACAGATCGCCCAGTTCGGCGAACTGGGCGCGGGCCTCCTCGGTGTTGCCGCGCAGCGACTCCAGGTCCCCGCGGGCCAGGGCGAAGCATGCGCGGGTGGTCAGCGCGGCGGCGGTGCCCCACGCGTCGCGCAGGATACGGAAGCGGACCAGGACGCGCTCGACCCGCTGCTCGCCCTCGACCAGGGCCCCCACCGTCCACTGCGCGTGCGCCAGGAACCACTGCGCCCTGGTCGACTCCAGGGTGGACTCGGGCGGGTACTCCTCCTCCAGGACGGCGCACTCCCCGTCGTGCTCGCCGAGCAGCAGCCGGATGCCCGTGTACCAGAACTCCGCCTCCACGCGCTCCTCGGGCGCGGCCTCGCCCGCCGTGTCCAGGGCCGTCGCCAGCGCCCTGCGGGCCTCGCCCAGCCGGCCGCGGACGTACCAGTACCAGGTCAGCGAGTTGACCAGGCGCAGTGCCTCCTGCGCGGCCCCGGTCCGGTCGGCCTCGGCCAGCGCGCGCTGTACGTTGGCCGTCTCCAGGTCCAGGTACTGGAACCAGCGGGACTGCTCCCGCTCGTGCAGATGCGGCCGGGCCCGCTCGGCGAGGCGGACGCAGTGGCGCAGGTGCCGGGCGGCGGTCCCGGCGTGCTCACCCGACTCGGCGAGCTTGTCACGCGCGTAGACCGCGACCGACTCCAGCAGTCGGTAGCGCGGGCCCTGCGGTCCTTCGGTGCGGACGGCCAGCGAGCGCTCCACGAGCAGGCTCAGCGCGTCGAGGACGTCGGTGGGGGACACGCCGCCGCCGGAGCACACCTCCTCCGCGGCCCGCAGCCCGCACCCCTCGCCGAACACCGACAGCCGGCGCAGCACGGTCCGTTCACGGTCGTCGAGCAGCCCCCAGCTCCAGTCCAGCATGGCCTGCAGCGTCCGGTGGCGTGACGGGGCGTCCCGGTAACCGCTGTTGAGCACCTTGAAGCGGTCGTCGAGCCGGTCGTGCAGCTCCCGGATGCCCAGCGACCGCACGCGCGTGGCGGCCAGTTCCAGGGCGAGCGGGATGCCGTCGAGACGCCGGCACACGTCGGCGACCAGGGGAGCGGTGGTGGCGTCGAGCACGAACTCCGGGTCCGTCGCCCTGGTCCTGTCCATGAAGAGACGTACGGCGCCCGCGCTCGTCAGCGCGTCGAGGTCCGGTCCGTCCTCCGGGGGCAGCGACAGCGGCGTCACCGGGTACACCGTCTCGTCCCGGGTGCGCAGGGGTTCCTGGCTGGTCGTCAGGATGTGCAGGTGCGGTGCCCGGCCCAGCAGCAGGCCCGCCAGGTGCGCGACGCCCTCCACGACATGTTCGCAGTTGTCCAGCACGAGCAGCATCCGCCGCCCGGCCAGGGCGTTCGCCAGGCGGTCCGCCGGGCCCCTGGCGTCGTCGTCCGAGGTGTTCTCCCGGATGCCCAGCGTCGCCATCACCTGCTCGGCCAGCGACTCAGCGCCGGCGAACCGCTCCGGGCCCCCGGCGTCCGCGAGCTCCACGAGCCAGGTGCCCTCGCCGAACGCGCCCGCCAGACTCTCCGCCATGGCCTGCGCGAGCCGGGTCTTGCCGACGCCGCCCGGGCCGATGAGCGTCACCAGGCGCCGCTGTAAGAGCAGCGCCCGGATCGCCCGCAGGTCCTGCTCGCGGCCCACCAGAGGTGAGGCCGAACCGGCGGGACCCGGACCCGCCGGCGTCCCCGTGGCGGACGGCGCCGGAGGCTCCGGTCTCGCCAGGGCCGGGTCGTGGCGCAGGATGGCCTGCTGCAGCGCCTCCAGAGACGGGCCGGGGGTCAGCCCCAGCTCCTCGTCGAGCCGGCGCCGCAGATCGTTGAAGCAGTCGAGGGCGTCGGAGGAACGCCCCGCCTGGTACAGCGCCCACATCAGCGCGCCCCGCAGCCCCTCGCGCAGCGGATGCTGCTCCACCAGCTCCGTCAGCTCGCCCACCAGCAGGCTGTGCTCCCCCAACTCCAGCCGCACCGCGGCATGTTCCTCCACCGCCGTCAGGCGCTCCTCCTCCAGGCTCGCCGCGGTCGGCCGCACCGACGGCTGGTCGGCGAACTCGGCGAAGGCCGGCCCGCGCCACAGCGCCAGCGCCTCGGTGTACAGCGCCGCCCGCGTCACCGGGTCCGCGCCGGACCTGGCCCGGGCGACCAGGTCGCGGAACCGCCCGGCGTCGAGCGCCGCGACCGGGACGTCCAGGACGTAACCGGGCGGCCGGTGCGCGATCAGTTCACGGCCGCCCGTCTCCGCGTCCTTTAACGCCCGCCGCAATTGGGAGACTTTGGCCTGGAGCGACGCCGTCGGCCGGGCCGTGAACGTCGAGCCGCCCCACAGGTCCTCGATGAGCCGCGCCGCCGGAACGACCTGCCCGTGGTGGGCGAGCAGATCGGCGAGGAGCATGCGCACCTTGACTTCGGGTACCCGCACGACACGCCCCCCGTCCGTGCGCACCTCCAGCGGCCCCAGCACCCCGAACTCCATGATTGCAGCGTAACCGGCCGACGACCGGTGCGACGTGCGACGAAAAGGGCTCGGCCACCTGCCCCGAAGGGTGCCCCGCAGGGTTTCCGAAGTCGTCCGAAGCGAATCCGAAGGGGCATATGCCAGGGTTCCCCGAGGAACGCGGTTCGGCGCTGGGGCGGAAGGCGGGGGCAGGTGGCCGAGAATGAACGACTGCGGTTGGCGGTCATCATCGGCAGCATCAGGAAGGGCCGGTTCGGGCACGTCGCGGCGGAATGGCCGGCCTCGCGGGCCCGGCTGCGGCCCGACTTCGACGTGGACCTCATTGACCTCGCCACGGCCTGGCTGCCCGACGTGATGTCCGCCGACCCGTCAACGCCCCCGGCCCCATGCCGTCAAGGCCCTCGCGCCCTGGCTGCGAGCGGCCGACGCGTTCGTGGTGGTCACCCCCGAGCACAACCAGACCTTCCCGGCGTCCCTGAAGAACGCGGCTCGCGAGCGGACTACGCGGCCCTCGCCGCGTACTCCTGGACACCCCGGGAGCCGCTGCGCACACCGGTCACCGTGCTGTGCGGCGACGCCGACCCGGTCGTCTCCGTCCAGGAGGCGTCCGGCTGGCGGGCGTTCACCCGTGCCGAGACCGAGGTGCGGGTCTTTCCCGGCGGTCACTTCTCTGTGGACCGGCGTCTCGACGACGTGGCCGAGGTGGTACTGCGCGGCGTCCGCTCGGCGAGCGCCGCTCGGGCGGGCAACGACGCCCGCCATGACTGATCACGGGTGTTCGACGTACGGGGGTAGGCGTGGAATTCAAGGTTCTCGGACCGCTAGAGGTGGTGAGCGGCGGGCGCAGTCTGCCGCTGGGCGGCGTCAAGCAGAGAGCGGTCCTCGGACTGCTCCTCCTCCATGCCAACCAAGTGGTCGCCACCAGCCGGCTCCTGGAGGCCCTGTGGCCCGAGGACGCGAGGCCGGTCACGGCCCGCAAGATGGTGCAGAACGCCGTGTGGGGGCTGCGCGCCCTGCTGGAGAGCGGTGACGGCGAGGGGCACGCGGCGCCCCGACTGCTCACCCGGGCACCGGGATACGTCCTGCGCGTGGACCCCGAGCAGCTCGACGCGACCCGCTTCGAACGTGCCGTCGCCGCCGGCCGGGTACGCCTGGACGCGGGTGAGGCGGCCGAGGCCGCCGAGCTGCTGGGGGAGGCCCTTTCGGAATGGCGCGGCTCGGCCCTGTCCGACCTGGCCGAACAGGGCGTGGAGTGGGCCGAGCTGACGGCACTGCGGCAGCTGCGCCTGGACGCCATGGAGGACCGCTTCGAGGCGGAGCTGGCGTGCGGCCGGCACCACGCCGTGCTCGGGGAACTCACCTCGCTCGCCGAGGCCGAACCCCTGCGGGAGCGGCTGTGCGGGCAGTTGATGCTCGCCCTGTACCGCTGCGGGCGGCAGGCGGAGGCGCTGAGCGTGTTCAGCAGGGTGCGCCTCGCCTTGGTGGAGGAGTACGGCCTGGAGCCGTCCGCCGTCCTGCAGACCGTGCAGCACCGCATCCTGCGCCACGACCAGGCGCTGGCCTGCCCCACGGAGGCCCGCGCGGAGCCGGGCGCCCCCGAGACGAGCACCCCGGGACGACACGCGGCCGGGGAGACGAGTGCCGCGCGGGCCCCGGTCCGGATCACCGCGGACACCGGGTTTCCCGGGGCTGCCGGGCCGGACGTCATGGCACCGGAACCCCCGCGGGCACCCGCCCTCCTGTCCGTCGGTGCCGCGGAGGGCGGGGACCGACCCGGCACGGCGGCCACGTACGGCGTTGCGGAGCGCGGCCAACAGCCGGGCGTGACAACTGGATTCGGCGCCGCCGAGGGGGGCGCCGTCGCCGAGCGGCGGGACGTGTGCGTGCTCGTGGTGTGCACCGAGTCCGCCGGGGACGCCGCGGCCATGGGGAGCGAACAGCTGGACACCTCCCTGCACGACGCGGTCACCGTGCTCACCGAGAGCGTCGAGGACCGCTCCGGGACGGTCGTCGGCTCCATGGGCGGGCTGTGCGCCGCGCTGTTCGGGCTGCGGTCCGAGCGCCCCGAGGCGTCGCTCGACGCGGTGCGCGCGGCCTTCGCGGCCCGTGACCGGCTGGCCTCACGGGCGGGCATGGTGATGCGGGCCGTGGTGATCTGCGGCAAGGCGATCGTGCGGCACGACCCGCACGATCCGAGCGCCGCCGTCTCGGTGGTGGGCACCCTGCTCGACAAGGCGCACGGGCTGCTCTCCGGCGTCCCGGAGGGCGAGCTCTACGTGAGCGAGGACGTGGCCGGCGACACCGGCGCGTGGGTGAGCTACGACGAGACGACCCGCGCCGCCGACGGCGCCCCCGGCATCCGCAGGGCCCGGTCCCTGCACTCGGGTGAGCCCGCCGGGCACGGCACCGACGCCCCGCGCCGACCCGAACTCGCCCTGCTGGAGGACCTGCTGGAGTACTCACGCCACCATGGCGTGCCCTCCCTGCTGACGGTGCTCGGCGATCACGGGGTCGGCAAGTCCCGCCTGCTCGCCCAGTTCGCGCACCGCGTCGCGGGTGACGCCGACGGGGTGCGGGTCGTACGGCCGCGCGTTCCCAGGGACGGCCAGGACGCCGCGGGTGTCGCGGCGGCGCTGCTGGATGCGTGGGCGCCGCGGCACGGGGTGCGGCGCGACCCGCCGGAGCAGCGGATCAGAGCAGTGGTCCGCTTCGCCGTCGACTCCGACGTGGACGCCGCGCGGCTGCTGCGCGTGCTGTGCCCCGCACCCCATCCCGGCCCGGCCGGACGCGGGGTCGACCTGCTCGCCGCCTGGGGCGAGGTGATCGAGCACGAGGCACGCCACCGCACCGTGGTGCTCTGCCTGGACGACCTCCACCTCGCCGACGACGCGGTGCTGGACTGGGCGGAGGGTCTGGGCGGCGCGGGCACCGGGGCGTTGCTGGTCGTCGCGTGCGGCCACGTGGACCTGCTGCGCCGCCGGCCCACCTGGGGCAGTGCCTGCGAGCACGCCGGCCGGCTGACCCTGCCGCGCCTGCGCGAACCGGCCGCCGCTCCACCGCCGCGGCGCACGCTGCCCTACCTGGACTGCCGCCCCCGCCGCCAGGAGGAGCGGGCGCGGCCGTCCGGCCGGAGCCACGCCGGGTTCCGGGGCAAGGCGGCCGAGCCGCTCGAGGTCCGACCCGGGCGACGGGCGGTGTGAGGGAATTCCCGCTGGTACTTACGGCGTTCGTCACCGCTGAGCGGCTTGCCCGGTTCCCAGACGGCGACAGCGTCGGCGGTGTAGAATCTCTCGGCCGTCCCGTAGTCGCCGGCGTTGACGGCCTCGACTTAGCGGGCAGTGTGCTTTTCCAGTTCCGCGACGATCGCGGACATGGCGGGAATCGACCTGCCTTCTTGGCTGGAGAAAAGTTTGAGGGGAACGTTCAGGGAAAGGAACGTCCACCCGGCTGCTGCACGGGCAGTGCGGGTGCTCGTGCATTTCCGTGGCCGACACTATTCGGGCCGGGGCCTGCGGCGGTCTCAGGCCTGGCGCACCCGGCCGTCCCAGCGCCAGGCGCCGCGGCGCGGCAGTCCGGGCAGCGCGGCGCGCCCGGTGCACCACAGCAGCGTCTCGGCGGGGGAGTGACCGGTGGGCGCGTCCGGGAAGAGCCGCTCGACCACGGGCGCCGCAAGAGCGTCCGACGGGGTGTACTCCACGCCTGCCGTCTGCGCGATGTCCCGCCCGTGGACGACGAGTTCGAGCACGCCCATCGCGGCGAAGCCGACCGCGTCGGAGTGGCCGTAGGGGTGCCAGGCGCGGACCTCCGGCGGGGTGTCGCGGACGGTGCCGGCGAGCAGCGTGCCCGCGATCCGGATGCCCTCCAGGGCGGCCGGGACCGGGGCGTGACCGTCGATCGAGGAGAACAGGGTGATGTAGCGGTCGGTGGGGCGGGCGATGAGCAGACCCGCGTACCCCACCACCCCGAGCGCGATGTGCGAAAGGGTCTCCCGACAGCTCCAGTCCAGATCACCCGCCTTTCCGCGCCAGTCCTGATCGGCTCCCTTTTCCAAAGCCGAGGTCGTGTCCTCGGCCGCCGTCGTCACGAGTTCGGGCCATGAAAGAGTCATGCTGGGATGTTCCCATACGGGCCTTTGCGAGCACCGTCCGATCATTTCCCGGACAGTGCCCGGTAATTGTCGGGTCATTGTGCGTCAGATCGCCTCCGGTTTCCGGAGGTACGGCAGTGATGACCAGGCGATGAGTGCGCTCTTACTCATTTCTCCGGGCCCTTCGTTAAGGTTTTGAACTGCCGGGGAGCGTATGGGTTCTCACGCCTCTCGACCGGCAGTAGGAATCACAATCGAGGAGCCGGAATGGCCACGGACGACGACCTGGCAGCCGTACTGGAAGCCGTGGACGGCGCCGACGGGGACTTCACCGCCGCGATGGTGCGCAACCCCGACGGCACCGAGGGCGAGATCATGCCCTGGTCCCATGTCGGACCTCAAGATCGTCGACGACATGGCGGCTCGGTCATCCGGCGCGATGTCCACCTACCGCGCTTCCACCGCGACATCCAGGGCTTCTCGCTGCACGCGCTCGCCAACGCCGACGTCAATCTCGAACTCCGGGGCCGCGTCCTGGTCGGCCTGGAGCCCGGCGCCGTCTTCCTCCTAGTCGACGCCCCGGGCCCCTCTTTCACCGGCGCGCCCCGCGTGCGGGTTCGTTCAGCACACCACTTTCGTACTGGAGGAACTGATTCATGGGTGACAACCACACCTCGGTGTCGGTGATCGGCCTCGGCCTGATGGGGCAGGCCCTGGCCGCCGCCTTCCTGAAGGCGGGTCACGCCACCACCGTGTGGAACCGGTCCGCGGACAAGGCCGACGGTCTCGTCAAGGACGGCGCCGTCCTCGCCGCGAAGCCCGCCGACGCCGTCGCCGCGAGCGACCTCGTGATCGTCTGCGTGTCGACGTACGACGTGCTGCACGACGTCCTCGGCTCGCTCGGCGACGCCCTGCGCGGCAAGACCGTCGTCAACCTGACCACGGGCTCCTCCGAGCAGGCCCGGCAGACCGCCGAGTGGGCGGAGAAGAACGGCGCCAAGTACCTCGACGGCGCCATCATGATCACCCCGCCCGGCATCGGCGCCGAGACCTCCGTCCTCTTCTACGCGGGCGACCAGGCCGTCTTCGACGCGCACGAGCCCGTGCTGAAGCTTCTCGGCGGCGGCACCACCTACCTCGGCACCGACCACGGCAAGCCCGCCCTGTTCGACGTGTCGCTGCTCGGCCTGATGTGGGGAGCCCTCAACAGCTTCCTGCACGGCGTGGCCATCGTGGAGACCGGCGGCGTCAAGGCGCAGGAGTTCCTGCCGTGGGCCCACATGTGGCTCGACGCCATCAAGATGTTCACGGCCGACTACGCCGCGCAGATCGACGCCGGCGACGAGAAGTTCCCGGCCGACGACGCCACCCTGGAGACGCACCTGGGCGCGCTCAAGCACCTCGTCGAGGAGTCCGAGGCGCTCGGCGTCGACACCGAACTGCCCAAGTACTCCGAGGCGCTGATGGAGGGCATCATCGCCCAGGGCCACGCCAAGAACAGCTACGCCAGCGTCGTGAAGGCGTACCGCCGCCCGAACCAGTGAGCACCGGGCCCGGTATTCGCTTCACCCCCTGACGAAGGGGCCGATTCCGCATCCCCCGTCGGAACCGGCCCCTTCCCATGCCCGGAACGTCGGCGCCCCGGAATCGGACGCGCCCATCGTCCTGCGTTTCCGGACCCCATTCGGACCTCGTTTTCCGGACCTTGCTTCCGTCCGCCGATCACGTCGATCCCGCGGCTAGTTCTGCGGTGCCAGGGTGCGTAGGACGTCGAACTCGTTGCCCTCGGGGTCTGCCATGACCACCCAGTTTCGGTGTGAGCCCTGGCCCACATCCGTCTTGGTGGCGCCGAGGCCGAGCAATCTGCTTACCTCGTCCTCGGTGCTGCCGTCGATCGGGCTGACGTCGAGGTGAAGCCGGTTCTTCACGGTCTTGCCCTCGGGTACCTGGATGAACAGCAGGGTGGGCGACATCTGGCGGGCCCGAACGTCCTCAACGGTCGGCACCCAGGAGCCGATCTCGACCTTGCCCTCGCTCCGGTCGATCACTTGGAAGTCCAGGACCTCGCACCAGAAGGCCGCGAGCCTCTCCGGATCGAGGCAGTCAACGACCAACTCAGTGAACCTACTTGTCATGACTCTCCCCGATAGTACGGACGGGGCTCAGAGTATTGGCTAAGGGCTGTCCCACAGTGGCTGTAGCGCCTCCGGCGCCTCGTGGCATGTCCGCCCTCCCGGACTGAGGTGGCCTGGTGGCCCCGCCGACCCGTTGCCATGATCGCTGGATGAATGATGACCAGCGCAGGGCACCCTCCAAGGTGGCCGACGACCGTGCGTCACTGACCTCGTTCCTGGGCTATCAGCGCGCCACCTTGGCCATGAAGTGCCAGGGGCTGGCCGGTGAGCAGCTGAAGGAGAAGGCGGTACCGACTTCGGGCCTGTCCCTGCTCGGCCTTGTCAGGCATGTGATCACACTATGGGCGGTGTGATCACGGCGTCGGAGCCGTCCTGGCGAGCCCCGTTCACCGGGCTTAGCCCGGACCAGTTCGGCAAGCTGGTCGGACCCGGTGTTCACCGAACTCCCGGCCCCACGCCCCCTGGTGCGGCAGCGTCGTAATCGCGCCGAATTTGCGGACGTGGCGCACAGCGAGGTGAGCGGCGGGGTGAGCGGCGCGAGAATGGTGAGGGCCCCCGGGGGCGAGCCGGCATGACCGGCACGCCGCCGTAAGGGCAAGCTCCGAGACCAGGCACGCTCCCCAGATGATCGGACCGTCTTCAGACCGGCACCCACGGGCCGGAACGGAGGACTGACTCATGGCCACCCCGCTCACCGCCGCCCGGCTCGTCGCCGCGTTGAAGGCCGAGGGCTGCGCCGTCCACGAGGTCGCCGGCTGGCGCACCAACAACCGCAACCACAAAGGACCTTGGGGCCCGGTACACGGAGTGGTCATCCACCACACCGTCACCGGCCCCGGCGCCGACGTCGTCGGGCTGATCTTCAACGGTCACAGCGCCCTGCCCGGCCCCCTCGCCACCGGCTGCATCACCAAGGACGGCGTCGTCCACCTCACGGGCAACGGCCGGGCCAACCACGCCGGCGGCGGCGACGGCGACGTGCTCAACGCCGTCATCGGCGAGTCGTACGGCACGTATCCGCCCCCGACACACGAGCACGACGGCTCGGGCGGCGCGGTCGACGGCAACGCCCGGTTCTACGGCTGGGAGTGCGAGAACAAGGGCGACGGCAAGGATCCGTGGCCGCCCGCCCAGTACCTGGCGATGGTCAAGGCCACCGCCGCGATCTGCCGCGCCCACGGCTGGGGCCCCAAGAGTGCCATCGGCCACCTGGAATGGAGCGACTGGAAGGTCGACCCGCGCGGATTCGACATGGCCGGTTTCCGCCGTGACGTCGCCGACGCCCTGGCCCACCCGGCGGGTGGGTGGGAAGGAGAGGACCCCATGCCCCAGTACGTCAACCTCGGTGTCACGGCGCAGTATCGACTCGCGCCCGGCGCCTGGGACTCGGTCGAGTTCACCGCGGAGTGGAGCGACGAGACCGGCGACCACGCCACCGGCGGAAGCGTCTTCGCCCGCGGCCCGGCCCGCTTCAGCGGAACCCTCGGCCTCCACATCGACGGTCTCCCGGCGGGCGCGGTCGTCCAGGCGCGCATGTCGGAGTACGAGGGCGACGAGCACCGTGCGGATCACCCGATCCACGAGATCGTCGGAACCGGCGGCGGCACCTTCGCGGTCCTGCCCGTGACGAAGCGGATCGCGTCGGGCCGCGGCATGCGGGTACGACTGCTGAACCAGGCCGCTGTGCCGGTCACCGTCGCGAGCGCCGTCCTGACCGTGCTCGTGTGGAAGGAGACCTGAGCGCCCCCGCTCCGCGGTGGGCGCCGTCCCGTCGCCCGGATGCTCCGCCACGGTGCCGTCCACGCACGCGTTGCCGCGGCTCGCGAACACCCCGTGGGAGTAGGCGTCGTCGAGGGCGCACGCCCTCGCCCGCGTCCTCCTCGCGCGGCCCCGGGTCCTGAGCTGCGACGAGATCACCTCGGGCCTCGACACCGTGACCCGCCGCGGCCTCCTCGACCTGCACGCATACCCGGGCAGGAACCGAAGCGAGCCAAGCCCGTTACGAGTTGAACGAAAGCACGGCCCTGTGATTAGGGTGCGGGCGATGTTCTGCGCGCACCCCACACCTCTACGCCCGGCCGGACGAGGCACCCTCGCACCGAGTCGCTCCGGGAGGCCCCGTGAGTGACACGGTGACCACGGTCCACGCGGGCGCCGAAGCGGCCCGGGCGGCGCAGCCGACACAGGCGCCGAGGGAACAAGCGGCGGCCCGGCCGCGGGACGCGTTCTTCGACAACGCCAAGTACCTCGCGATCGTGCTCGTGGCCGTGGGGCACGCCTGGGAGCCACTGCGCCAGGGCAGCAGGGCCGTCACCGCGCTCTACATGCTCGTCTACGCCTTCCACATGCCGGCGTTCATCGTCATCTCCGGCTACTTCTCCCGCACCTTCGACGCCGGCCCGGCGCGCCTCAAGCGCCTCCTCACCGGCGTCGTCGTCCCGTACGTGGTGTTCGAGACGGCGTACACCCTGTTCACCCGCTGGACCAGCCAGGACCCCGACCGCCCCGTCACCCTGCTGGACCCCCTGTACCTCACCTGGTTCCTCGCGGCGCTGTTCGTCTGGCGGCTGACCACGCCGCTCTGGCGGCTGGTGCGGTGGCCGCTCCCCCTCGCCCTGGTCGTCGCGATGGCGGCGACGACCGCGCCGTCCATCGGCCACGACCTCGATCTCCAGCGCACCCTGCAGTTCCTGCCGTACTTCGTGTTCGGCCTGCTGCTGCGGCCGGAGCACTTCCGGCTGGTGCGGCGGCGCACGGTACGGATCCTCGCCGTACCGATGGCCGGCTGCGCCCTGGCCGTGGCGTACTGGGCGGTCCCGCGGATGGACTACGCCTGGTTCTTCCACGCCGACAGTGCCCCGGAGCTCGGTGTGCCCCTCTGGTACGGGCCCCTGATGACCCTGGCCGCCTTCGGCTGCTCCCTTGTCCTGGTCGGCTGCTTCCTCGCCTGGGTGCCCGGGCGCCGGACCTGGTTCACCGCGCTGGGCGCCGGCACCCTGTCCGGCTATCTGCTGCACGGTTTCGTCGCGCAGGCCGCGAAGTACTGGGGCTGGTACGAGCCGGCCTGGGTGCGCGGACCCGTCGGCGTGATCACCGCCACCCTGGTCGCGGCCCTCGTCGTCACGGCCCTGTGCACACCGCCCGTACGGCGGGCCTTCCGCTGTGTGACGGAGCCCGGCATGGCCTGGGCCTTCGGTGACAGGGGCGCCGCTGGGGCCGGTGCCCGTCGAGCTGCGCCCTGACCGGCCGGCCCGCACGCTGGAGGGACAGCACACCTTCTCCGCGAAGGAGAATCGGCATGGCGAAAGGCAGCAGCGGGGGCGGAAGGCCGAAGAAGGGCGACAAGGTCACCTGGAGCAGTCACGGCAGCCGCACCGAGGGCGAGGTGGAGCGGGAGATCACCGAGCGGACCGAGACGTCCGGCCGCACGGTCGACGCCTCGCCGGACGACCCCCAGTACGAAGTGCGCAGCGACAAGTCCGGCAGGACCGCGGTGCACAAACCGTCCGCGCTCAAGAAGAAGAAGTGAGACGGCGTGGACGACGGGGAGCGCGAGGAGACCTGGAACGAGTTCCGTGAACTGGTGAACATGGCACCGGCCGACCTGGAGAAGTGGCTGGAGTCCGACGCCTCGCAGAACGCCGGGCAGCACCAGGACGGGGGCGAGTCCACCGGGCACGCCTCCGGCCGGCGGATCGTCGCGATCCTGTGGGCCGGGAAGGGCGACCTCACCGACGACGACTACCGGCACATGCGCAAGGTCGTCGGCTACGTCCGCCGCCACCTGGCCCAGCGGCCCTCCGGGGACGTACGGGACTCACGGTGGCGGTACTCCCTGATGAACTGGGGCCACGACCCGCTCGGCGGGTGACGGCCCGGCCGGGGAGCGTCCGCGCCGGGGCCCGGACGGTCCCCCGGGTCAGGGCGCGCCGGTCTCGTGCGGGGTCGGGGCGACGCCGCTCAGCGCCAGGCTCATCTGGTGCTGGGTCTCCTCGGCCACCACACGGGCCTCCTCCACGACGTCCCCGCGTTCGCGTATGAGGCTCTCGTAGATCGGCAGTTCTTCGGTCCGGGTCGAGTCGGGGCTCACAGCGGTCTTCCAATCGGTTTGCAGCCGGGATCAGAGGGGTCCGAGTAAGTCTGCGTCACGCCCTCGCACCGCGTTACCCACCCCCGTGGTGTCCAGATTTCCGTCACGCTCTTCGCAAATTCCACACCTTTGCGGCCCGACCCGGTGGTCGTGTTCATGGCCGCATGCGCACACGAGAGGGCCCCGGGGATCGCTCCCCGGGGCCCTTCGTGAGCGGATGTCGTCAGAGCGACGTCGTGTGCACGCCCGCGTTCGCGCCCGCGGCCGCGCCCGCCGGCGAGAGGACCGCCTGCACGGTGGCGCAGGCCTCGCCGGTCAGGGGGCCGACCAGGCCGGCGGAGAGGCCGCCCACGAGGCCCGCGGAGACATCGACGCCGCCCGCGTTGCCACCGGCCACGGTGTCCAGGTCGGCGTCGGAGAGCTCGGCGGTGTCGACCCGAGAGGTGAGGTTCATGGGGAGTTTCCCTTCGCGTGAATGTCTCGCAATGGCGGTGAGCGCGGGTGAGCGCCGGAATCCGGGGACCTGGATTCCGCCCCGGTCGCTCCCGCCGTGCGCAGGATCAAAGCACCCCGCGAAGAGGAGATCCAACCGCCCACCGACGAGCCACGGCTCCGTTCCCCGGCCGCCTTCACCGCTATGACCGCGGGGTCACCGGATACGCCCAATCCTTCACACAGCCCGTCGCCCGACCGGGCGCGGGAGTATTGCGCCCCGTTTGCCGAAGCGGGCACTTCACCGCCAAGTCCCCGTGCCCCGACCGGGATACGGCGGCGACCCGACCACGGCCCCGCCTCCGGGCACGCGGTGTGCAGATGTGCTGGATGTTCGGCCCTGGCCCTGGCCCTGGCCCGGCAGGCGGGCGGCCCGGCCTGGTCGGGTGGCCCCGGCCTGGTCGGGTGGCCCCGGCCTGGTCGGCGGCCCCGACCTCGTCGTGCGCCCCCGACCCGGTCGGGTGACCCCCTCACCGCCGGGCAGCTACAACCTCGCCGGGCGGCCCGGCGATGACGGGAACCGGCTCGGCGCCCGCCCCGACCTCGTCGGCTGCCCCGTCTCCGCCTGCCCGCCCCGTCTCCGCCCGGCTGCCCCGTCTCCGCCTGCCCGCCCCGTCTCCGCCCGGCTGCCCCCGTCCCCGTCAGGACGCCGCGGCTGGCTGCATCAGGCGGGCCAGCAGGTCGTCCAGGGTGACCAGGCCGGTGAGGCGGCCGGTGTCGTCGCGGACCACCGCCAGGGACGACCGGCGGCGGCGCAGGACCTCGATCGCGTCGGCGACCGTGGCGGTCTCGGCCAGCTCGGGCACCGGCCGGGCGAGGTCCCGCGCGGTCGTGGTCCGGCCCCGGGCCCGGGCCACCAGGGCGTCCCGGGCGTGCACCGAGCCGAGGACGGTGCCGTTCTCCCGGACCAGCAGCCGGGTGCGGTCGTGCTCGGCGGCGAAGCGCAGCAGCGCCTCGACGTCCGCGCCGCCCTCGACCCAGGTGATCTCCGCGGCCGGGATCCGCAGCGCGGCGACCGGAGTCTCCGGCTCGGTCAGCGAGCGGGTCAGCAGCTCGGAGTCGGCCGCGCTGATCAGACCCAGCCGCTCCGACTCCTCCACCAGGTGCGTCAGCTGCTCCCGGTTGTGCACCGAGGCCAGCTCGTCGCGCGGGGCCACCCGGCACAGCCGTACCAGGGCGTTGCTGACCCGGTTGAGCACCCGGATCAGCGGACGTACGGCCCGCACCACGGCCCGGAAGGGCGGCGACAGCAACATCGCCGAACGCTCCGGGTGGGCGATCGCCCAGGACTTGGGCGCCATCTCGCCGACCACCATGTGCAGGAACACCACCACGACCATGGCCACGGCGAAGGCCACGCCGTAGCTCACGGCGCTGGGCAGGCCCAGTGAGTGCAGCAGCGGGTCGAGTTCATGGGAGATCGCCGGCTTGGACACCGAGCCCAGGCCCAGCGTGCACACGGTGATGCCCAGCTGGGCGCCGGCCAGCATCAGCGACAGCTCGCGCATCCCGGCCAGCGCCGCCCCGGCGCCGCGCCGCCCCTCCGCCGCCGCCTTCTCCAACCGGTGCCGCTTGGCGGCGACCAGAGCGAACTCGGCCGCCACGAAGAAGCCGCTGCCGACCAGCAGCAGCACGGTCACGAAGACCGCCATCGGGAAACTCACGCCATCTCCTCGGCTTCCACGGCCTCCGCCAGCGGGCTGATCCGGACGCGGTCGGCCACGTGCCGGTCCAGAGTCCGGACGTCGATCACGGCCCGGCCGCCCCCGGGCAGCTCGACCGTGACCCGGTCGCCGACCGTCGGGAAGCGGCCGAGCCGGTCCACGACCAGGCCGGCCACGGTGTCGTAGTCGTCGTCCTCCGGCAGCCGGATCCCGGTCGCGTCGGTCACCTCGTCCACCCGGCGGCCGGCGTCCACCAGCCAGCCGTCGCCGTCCGCGACCGCGAGCTCGGTGACCCTGTCGGACTCGTCGGCGATGTCACCGACCAGCTCCTCGGCGATGTCCTCGTACGTGACGATGCCCGCCACGCCGCCGTGCTCGTCGAGGACGACCGCGAACTCGTCGTCCTGCTCCCGCATCCGCGCCACCGCGTCGGGCAGCGCGAGCGTGTCCGGCAGCAGCAGCGGCCGCCGGGCCACGTCACCGGCCCGTGCGCCGGCCAGACGCGCGGCGGGCAGCCCCATCAGCTCGCGCACGCCCAGCACGCCCGCGACGTCGTCCGGATGGTCGCCGAGCACCGGGTAGTTGGAGTGGCCGTGCCGTGCGATCAGGCCGACCGCCTCCTCGGCGCCGGCGTCCTTGCGGACGAACACGGCGTCGGCACGCGGCACCATCACCTCGTCGAGGGCCCGCTCGGAGAATTCCAGCGCGTGGTCCAGCAGCGCGGCCGTGTCCTCGGGCAGTTCACCCTGCTCGTGGGACTCGCCGATCAGATGGCCGAGCTCCTCCAGCGTGGCGCCGTGGTGCAGTTCCTCCACGGGCTCGATCCCGGCCTTGCGCAGCAGCCGGTCGGCCGCGTTGTCGAAGATCCGTACGACGGGGCCGACGACCTTCAGATACGCCAGCGTGGACGGGGCCAGCGCCTTCGCCAGCCGCTCGGGCACGGCGATCGCGAGGTTCTTCGGGGCGAGCTCACCCAGCACCATCTGCACGACCGTGGCCAGCACGAAGGCGAGCACGACGGCGATGCCGCCGACGGCCGCGTCGGGCAGCCCGACCCCCGCCAGGGCGGGCCTGAGCAGCGCCGACACCGACGGTTCGGCGATGAAGCCGACGACCAGCCCGGTGACGGTGATGCCGAGCTGCGCGCCGGACAGCATGAACGACAGCCGCTCCAGCACCTGGAGGGCACGGGCCGCCCTGCGGTCCCCGGCCTCGGCCTCACGCGCGAGGGTGAGCCGGTCGGCGGAGACGTAGGCGAACTCCTGGGCGACGAAGTAACCGGTGCCGGCGGTCAGCACGAACACGGCGAGCAGGCCCAGCAAGGCCTCTCCGGCACTCATCGAACACCACCCCGCCGTGTGCCGCGATCACTCATGTCGTGGCGGGATGGTCGGGGACTGTGCCCCGGAGGGTCCGTCGGTCTGGCGGACAAGAACGTGCTCCTTAGCTGTGGTGTGTCTCCGGTACAACGCGCATCGTCGCGCCGGTGTTCCCGGATTCTACGGCTGTGTAGATGAACTCGCCCGAGGCGCGGGGAGGTGGTGGCCTCAGTGGCGCAGGGGCCGCAACACCCCGATCGGTGTCTGCCGGAACCCATAGGCGCCGCCATCATCCCGCCCCGCGCACCGCCTCCCGCACATTCGCGCTCGACAGGTTCTGCGGCGACGCCGTGAACGCCCGCAGGCGGATCCGGGCCCCCGGCCGGGGCAGCGCGAAGCGACCCGCGGGCGGCCGGAGTTCGTGGCGGGCACTGCCGTGCGGGCAGGGTGCGCGGACCTCGGTCCACCCGCCGGTACGCGTCCATGCCCTGGCGGGTGGTCAGCATGAAGTGCGGGGTGAGGGCGCGGTCCCGCCCCAGCGGCCCTCGGCCTTGCGGGCCCGGCCCTTGCGGTCCCGCCCGGGCGGCTCCGGCCTTGCGGCATCGCCCCGGCGGCTCCGGCTTTGCGGCATCGCCCCGGCGGCTCCGGCTTTGCGGCATCGCCCCGGCGGCTCCGGCTTTGCGGCATCGCCCCGGCGGCTCCGGCTTTGCGGTCCCGCCCCGGCGGCCCGGCCCCGCAGCCCCCGCCCCCGCAGCCCCCCGGGCCTCAGTACACGTCCCGCACGTACCGCTTCTCCGCCGCGAGCTGCTTCACGTACGCGGCGGCCTCCGCCTCGCCCAGCCCGCCGTGTGCCATCGCTACGTCCCTCAGCGCACGGTCCACGTCCTTCGCCATCCGGGACGCGTCGCCGCACACGTAGAAGCGGGCCCCGTCGCACAGCCAGTGCCACAGCTCCGGCCCGTGCTCGCGCATGCGGTCCTGCACGTACACCTTGTTGCGCTGGTCCCGGGAGAAGGCGGTGTCCAGCCGGGTGAGCGTGCCCTCGTCGAGCAGCGCCGTCAGCTCGTCCTCGTAGTAGAAGTCCGTCGCCCGGTGCTGCTCCCCGAAGAACAGCCAGTTGGGGGCCCGGTGGCCGAGCGCCCGCCGCTCCTCCAGGAAGCCGACGAAGGGCGCCACACCGGTGCCCGGGCCGACCATGACCATCGGCGTCGACGCGTCGGCCGGGGGCCGGAAGTGCGGCGAGCGCTGCACGAACACCGGCACCTCCGTGTCCGGTCCGGCGTCCGCGAGGTACGGCGAGCAGACCCCGCCGCGCGCCCGGCCGTGCAGGTTCTCGTACCGGACCACGGACACCGTCAGCGCCACCCGACGGGGGTCGACCAGCGGACTGGAGGATATGGAGTACAGCCGTGGCTGGAGCCTGCGCAGCACCCCGGCCCACTCGTCGGCGCCCGCCCGCACCGCGTACTCGGCGAGCACGTCCACGGCCTGCCGCCCCCAGCTCCACTGCGCCAGCCCGTCCTTGTTGTCGGGCCGCAGCAGCCTGCGCAACTCGTGCTTGTCCCGGGCGCGTTCGGCGACGAAGCGCAGCAGGTCGGGGGTGATCCGGGTGATGTCGAGATGTCGGTGCAGCGCCTCCCCGAACGGCACCTCGCCGACCCCCTCGACCGTTACGGCCGACCCGGCGTCCACCCCGGTCACCGCCAGCCACTCCGCCACGAGGGAGGGCGCGTTGACCGGCCGCACCCCGAGCGCGTCCCCGGCCTCGTACGCCAGGTCCGTGCCGCTGGTGTCGAAGGTGAACCGCCGGACCTCCTTGCCCGCACCGTCCCGGCTGAGCAGCCGGTTGCCGGCCAGCCGGGCGGTGGTGACGGGCTTGGACCTCGTCCTGGGCTTCTCGGCCGGGGCGGCGGGCTGCTCGGCCGGGGCGGCGGGCTCATCGACCGGGGCGGCGGACCCCTCGAACGGGGCTGCGGACCGCTCACCCAGAGCCGACAGCACCTGGTCGAGCCACTCCCCGGCGGACGGCTCGAAGTCCGGCTCGCAGTCCGTGCGCGGGGCCAGCCGTACCCCGCCCAGTTCGTCGAGCCGCGCGTCCAGCCGCCGCCCGTGCCCGCAGAAGTCGTCGTACGAGGAGTCGCCGAAGGCCAGCACGGCGTACCGCACCCCGTCCAGCCGCGGGGCCCGCTCTCCGGAGAGCGCGTCCCAGAAGCCCGAGCCGTTGTCGGGCGCGTCGCCGTCCCCGAAGGTGCTGGTGATGAACAGCAGGTCGGCCGTGCGGGCGAGCGTCCCGACGTCGGCGTCGTCCATGCCGACGAGCGTCGTACGGTGCCCGGTCGAGGTCAGCCGCTCGGCGGTGGCGGTGGCGAACTCCTCCGCGTTCCCGGTCTGCGAGGCCCACAGCACGACGATCTCCCGGACCGCGGGCCGGTCGCCCTGCGGCACGGCCGCCCCGGTCCGTGAGTACATGCCGGCCAAAACCCCGTTCACCCACAGCGCGTGCTCGGGGGAGAAGGGCGCGTCGGGCGGCAGCACCGGCACCCCGGGGGCGCCCGAGCCGAGCCCCGCGAGGAAGCCGGTGAGGTACCGGCGCTCCTGGGCGGAGAGCACCGGGGGAGGGGAGGGTTCGATGCCGAAGGGATCGGCGCCGCCCGGCGTCACGGTCGTGGGGATCAGGGCCGGTTCCTCCGGTGCGGGCGTCGGCGCCGCCACGTCGCCCGACGCCGCCTTTCCCGACACCCCGTTCGCCGACGCCGCCTTCCCCGACACCACGTCCGGCGACGCGGGCGCCGGCGACGCCACCCTCGACAGCGACACGGCGCACACCTTGAACTCCGGCTGGAACGACAGCGGATCCACCGCGTCGCTCGTCACCGCGTTGATGCTCAGGTACTCGCCGAACAGGTCGTTCCAGTGGAACGGCGCGAAGCAGCCCCCCGGCCGCACCCGGTCGGTCACCACCGCCGGCAGCACCGCCCGCCCGCGCCGCGAGGCCACCTCCACCAGATCACCGTCGGCGACCCCGAGAGCGGAGGCGTCCTGGGGGTGCATCTCCACGAACGGCCCCGGATTCAGCTTGGTGAGCTTGGCGACCTTCCCGGTCTTGGTGAGCGTGTGCCACTGGTGCTGCACCCGCCCGGTGTTGAGCACGAACGGATAGTCGTCGTCCGGCATCTCGGCGGCCGGCAGATGCGGCCGCGCGAAGAACACGGCCCGCCCGGAATCCGTCGGAAAGCGCAGCCCCTCGTCCCCCACGTACCGGACCGGATTGCGCTCCGGCCCGTCCTCCCGCGCCGCCGGCCACTGCACGGGAGTCTCCCGCAGCCGCTCGTACGTGACCCCGCGCAGATCCCACCCCGTCCTGGGGTTGTGGAACCGCCGGATCTCCTCGAAGACCTGCTCGGCGCTGTCGTACGAGAACCCCTTCTCGTACCCCATCGCGCACGCCACCTCCGCGATGATCCGCCAGTCGGCCATCGCCTCCCCGGGCGGGTCCGCGGCGGCCCGGGTCAGGGTGAGATTGCGCTCGCTGTTGACGAAGACGCCCTCCGACTCGGTCCACATCGCGCCGGGCAGGACGACGTCGGCGTACGCGTTCGTCTCGGTGTCGGCGAACACGTCCTGCGTGACGACGAACTCGGCGGCCTCCAGCCCCTCGATGACCGTACGGCGATTGGCGACCGAGGCGACCGGGTTGGTGCAGATGATCCAGCAGGCCTTGATCTCCCGGTCCGCCATCCGCCGGAACATGTCGACGGTGCCCTGCCCGGACCCGTCGGCCCGCAGCGTCCCCGGCGGCAGTTCCCACACCTCCTCGGTGAACGCCCGCTCCTCCTCGACGAGCACCGACCGCTGTCCCGGCAGCCCCGGCCCCATGTAGCCCATCTCGCGCCCGCCCATGGCGTTGGGCTGCCCGGTCAGGGAGAACGGCCCGGCGCCCGGACGGCAGATCGCCCCCGTAGCCAGATGCAGGTTGAGCAGGGCGTTGGTGTTCCACGTGCCGTGCGTGGACTGGTTCAGGCCCATGGTCCAGCAGCTCATCCACCGCTGCCCGGCCGCGCCGATCAACCGGGCGGCCTCCCGCAGATCGTCCTCCGCGATCCCGGTGACCTCCGCGACCGCGGCCGGGGCGTAGTCGGCGAGGAACCCGGGCAGTGCCTCCCAGCCCTCGGTGTGCGCGGCGACGAACTCCTCGTCCACGTGCCCGCCGTCGTGCAGCAGCCGCAGCAGCCCGTTCAGCAGCGCGAGGTCGGTCCCCGGCCTGACCTGGAGGAACAGATCGGCCTTCGCCGCGGTCGCGGTCCGCCGCGGATCGACGACGATCAGCTTGGCGCCCGCCTTGACCCGCTCCATCATCCGCAGGAAGAGGATCGGATGGCAGTCGGCCATGTTCGACCCGATGACGAGAAAGGCGTCCGCCCGGTCGAAGTCCTCGTACGACCCGGGCGGCCCGTCCGCCCCCAGGGACAGTTTGTAGCCGGTGCCCGCGCTCGCCATGCACAGCCGCGAGTTCGACTCGATCCGGTTCGTCCCCACGAACCCCTTGGCCAGCTTGTTCGCCAGATACTGCGCCTCCAGGCTCATCTGCCCGGAGACGTAGAAGGCCACCGCGTCCGGCCCGTTTTCGTCGACGATCGCCCGCAGCCGCGCCGCCGTCTCGGCGAGCGCGTCGGCCACGGGCACCGGGGCCGCCTCGTCGCCCCGGTCGTCCCGCACCAGCGCGGTGGTCAGCCGCCCGGGCGCGGCCAGCATGTCGGCCGTGGTCGCCCCCTTGGTGCACAGCCGTCCCGCGTTCGCCGGATGCGCCTTGTCGCCGGACGCCTTCAGCACCGTGCGCCGCCCGTCCGGGCCCGCCCCCACGTCGAGCACGAGACCGCAGCCGACCCCGCAGTACGAGCAGACGGTGCGCACCTGCCGGGTGTCCGGCGGGCTTCCGGGGGTCGAGTTCATGCCTCGACGGTACGAATCGCCCGTTACGCCTCTGTCACACGGCTTGATCATCGGGCGTTACGCCCGTCACACAGCAGCCTTCCGGCCGTTGTGAGGTGCATTGGGGTCGCGGAGCGTGTCGCAGTTGGGCCGAACGGGTGACTCTGCGCAAGAATTGCCCGATGCAGACAGCACGTGCGATCCAGGACGGAGCATGCCGGTGAACAGCCACGATGTCACCGACGAACAGTGGGAGGGGCTCGCCCAGGTCGTACCGCTGCGGGGCCGGGACGCCTGGCCGTCCGCCGTCGGCCACCGGTCCATACCCGAGGCCGAGACGGAGACCCGCCGCCGTTTCGTCGTCCTGCGCGTGAACGTCTTCGCCGACGCCCGCGACGTCGCCGAGCGGCTGATGGCAGGCGTCCCCGTCCTCCTCGACCTCACCGGCGCGGAGACGGAGGTCGCCAAGCGCGTCCTCGACTTCAGCACGGGTGTCGTCTTCGGCCTGGCGAGCGGAATGCACCGGGTGGACCGCAACGTGTTCCTGCTGACGCCGGCGGGAACCGAGGTGACCGGGCTGATGGAGGGAGCGGGCCTCCCCGGGGTGTGACGGCAGGGGTGACCGCAGGGGGCACCGCAAGCGTGACCGCAGGGGTGACCGCAGACGTGACCGTGGGTGTGACCGTAGCTCGATCGTAGGAAGCCCCCGGAGACGGAACGGTTCGTCCTGCCGGCGGAGCCCTACCGTCCGGACATGACCCACCCCGCTCTCCCCGGCCGCCCCCGCATCACCGAACTGCGCCTGTCCGCCTTCACCACCCACCGCCGCGCCGCGTTCCCCCTCGGGCCCCTCACCCTCCTCGCCGGGCCCAGCGGCTGCGGCAAGACCAGCGCGCTGCGGGCGTACGAGGCCCTCGCCCGGCTCGGGGGTGGCGCGGAGCTCGGCGAGGCGTTCCCCGACCCCGTCGCCTGCGTACCTGAACGGGCCCGGCCCGACGCGCAGCGCCGCCGCGGCTTCCGTATCGGCTGCACGGCCGACGGCCCCGCGGGCCCGGTCCGGCTCGACATGGCCGTACAGGCCGAACCCGAACTGCGCGTCGTGGGCGAGCGGTTGTCCGCCGACGGACTGGTCCTCCTGGAGACCGCCCTGCGCGACCCGGGCAAGCGTGCCGTGCAGGCCGCCTGGCACACGGCCGGGCCGACGCCGGTGACCCGTGGTCCGCTCCCGGACGACCGGCTCGGCACCGCCCTGCTGCCGCTGCGCGTGGCGGGCAGGACACCCGGGCAGCGCAGGGTGCTGGCCGCCGCCGAGCAGATGGTCGTCGCCCTGCGCTCCGCCTTCGCCTGCGACCCCGAGCCCGCCCGCATGCGCGGCCCGGTGGCGGCCGGTTCCGGCCACCTGCTCGGCGGCTGCGGCAATCTCGCCGACGTGCTGTGGCGCACCCGCGCCGAGTGCGGGCGGCGGCACGCGCAGTTCGTGGCGGCGGTGCGAGCCGGCTGCGCCGGGCCGGTGGCGGATGTGCTCGCCCGGGCGGAGGAGCCCACGGGAACGATCCGCGCCGCGCTCGACCGGGGCGACGGCGTCGTCACGGACCTGTGCCGGCTGGGCGACGGCGAACTGCGCTACGTGGCCCTCGCGCTGGTGCTGCTCACCGGTCCGGGCGTGCTGGAGGTCGACCCGGCGGGCGAGGTGCCCGCCGCGCTCCAGACGCTCACCGTCCTCGCCGACGGCTTCGACCGGGGCCTGGACGGGCGACAGCGGCTGGAACTGCTGCGGCTGGCGGCCCGGATGTGCGAGCGGGGACACATCCGGCTGGTCGGCGCGGTCAGCGACGGCTCCTGGGCCGCCGGGACGCAGGGAGCCACGGTGGTACACCTGGACCGTGACTGATCCCCTGGACGTGGCCGGACTGCAACGGCGCCTGGCCGATTTCGCGGCCGCGCGGAACTGGCAGCAGTACCACACCCCCAAGAACCTGGTCGCCGCGCTCAGCGTGGAGGCCTCCGAACTGGTCGAGATCTTCCAGTGGTTGACGCCCGAGGAGTCGGCCGGGGTCATGTCCGACCCGGACACCGCGCACCGCGTCACCGACGAGGTGGCCGACGTGCTCGCGTATCTGCTCCAGCTGTGCGAGGTGCTCGGCGTCGACCCGCTGGCCGCGCTGAACGCGAAGATCGACCGGAACGAACGGAGGTTCCCGATCTAGCGGCACGCCCCGCCCACTGTTTCCGCTCACCTGGAGCGAGGGAGTCCACTTGTACGTTGCGTAGTCAAATAGCCGCTCGAATCCGAATCGTTGTCCGCAATTTTCCGCCTTCCTCTGGCTTTTCGTCTCACAGCCCTTCACTCTGGGTAGTGAACAAGGGAGTGCGGGCAGACGGACGCGCGCAGCGCGTCGGACAAGACGGGGGCAGCGCATGGACGCGGTGCGGCTCATCGTGACGAGCAGGCGGTCCCTGGCGGCGGGCGGCGACGCGCGGGAGACCCTGGCCGAGGTGTGGCAGGCGCAGGCCCTCGCGCAGGCCATAGGCAGCCGCCTTGCGGTCGCCGGACCACCCGAACTGCGCGGTGAGGCACTGGGGTTGACGGAGCTCGCGGGCCGGGGCTGCGGCGTCCTCGACCCGCCCGAACTGGGCCCCGGCGAGCTGCGGGCGGGCCAGCTCACCGAGTTGGGCGACGCCCGCCACACCCTGATGTACCTCGGCGGTCTCCTCGGCGAGGTCGGCATCGCCCTCGTCGCCCTGGCCAGCGCCGCCGGCGACGAGGGCACGTACTGGCAGTGCATGGAGGCCATCGACGCGGCGGACGAGTCCCGCGACCGCGTCCTGGAGATGCTCCGCAGACTCGCGGACCGGGAACAGACGCTGCCGGCGAGGGAGGCGGGGTGAGGCGGGGCGGGGAGAGCCCCTGACCCGCCCGCCTCTAGCCCGCCTGCCTCTGACCCGCCCGCCCCTCCTCGACGGCCTCGCGTTCGGCATCCCCCGCCGCCTGAAGATCCGCGTCCAATGCCGACAGATCCGCGTTCAGCGATGCCATCAGCTCCTCCATCTGCTGCAACAGCCCTTTCGGCTGCCCGGTCCCGCCCTGCTGCGGCACGGTCTCTTCGGACATGACGGCCTCCTCGGCCCCCGGCCCCCGGGGAGGCCGACGCGGGTCACGCTCCGGCGGTCCCACCCCCGGCGCGGAAGCCGGGGGCTCCGGCTCCGCCCGAGCCAACGATCACCGTCGGGGCCGGTCACTGGCCGGGTCCGGCGGCGGCTGCGGTATTGACGTAATTTCACCCGACCGGGGACCGGCGTGGACGGGGGACCGATCTCGTGATCGTCCGCCGGGGCGGTGCAGGATGGAGGACATGGATCTTCGCATCTTCACCGAGCCCCAGCAGGGGGCCACCTACGACACTCTGCTCGCCGTCGCCAAGGCCACCGAGGACCTCGGCTTCGACGCCTTCTTCCGTTCCGACCACTACCTCCGCATGGGCACCGTGGACGGCCTGCCCGGCCCCACCGACGCCTGGATCACCCTGGCCGGACTCGCCCGCGAGACCAAGCGCATCCGGCTCGGCACCCTGATGACCGCCGGCACCTTCCGGCTGCCCGGCGTCCTCGCCATCCAGGTCGCCCAGGTCGACCAGATGTCCGGCGGCCGGGTCGAACTCGGCCTCGGCGCGGGCTGGTTCGAGGAGGAGCACAAGGCCTACGGCATCCCCTTCCCCAAGGAGAAGTTCGCCCGCCTCGAGGAACAGCTGGAGATCGTCACCGGTCTGTGGGCGACGGCCCCCGGCAAGACCTTCGACTTCCACGGCACCTACTACGACCTCACGGACTCTCCCGCCCTGCCCAAGCCGGCGCAGCGGAAGATCCCCGTGCTCGTCGGCGGCCACGGCCCGTCCCGCACCCCGCGGCTGGCCGCCAAGTACGCCGACGAGTTCAACATGCCCTTCGGCTCCGTCGAGGACAGCGAGCGCCAGTTCGGCCGGGTCCGCGCCGCCGCGGCGGAAGCCGGCCGCGGCGACGAACTGACGTACTCCAACGCCCTCGTGGTCTGCGTAGGCCGGGACGACGCGGAGGTCGCCCGCCGGGCCGCCGCGATCGGCCGCGAGGTGGACGAGCTGAAGCTCAACGGCCTGGCCGGCTCCCCGTCCGAGGTCGTCGACAAGATCGGCCGCTACGCCGAGGCCGGCTCGAGCCGCATCTACCTCCAGGTCCTCGACCTGGACGACCTCGACCACCTGGAGCTGATCTCCGCGCAGGTGCAGTCGCAGCTGTCGTAGGGGCCCGCCGAGGCGCCCTCGATAAACGAAGGCGCTGGTGGGCACAGGTGTGCGAAGCTGAGGGCGTCGTCCTGCCGAGCCCCCAGGATCACCGTTCCTGGGGGCTCCCGCATGTACGGCACCGCAAGCATCCACCCAGCCGGAGAGGCCCTCCGCATGTTCCTGACGATCACCACCACCGGCACTCCCGAACGCCCCGCCACCGATCTCGGCTACCTGCTGCACAAGCATCCCGACAACGCGCAGGCGTTCTCCACCTCCTACGGCACGGCTCACGTCCTCTACCCCGAGGCCGAGGCCGGGCGCTGCACGGCGGCGCTGCTGCTGGAGGTCGACGCGGTGGCACTGGTCAGGCGCGGCAAGGGCAAGGGCCGCGGCGGCGCCCCGGACGCGGCACTCGCGCAGTACGTCAACGACCGCCCCTACGCGGCCTCCTCCCTGCTCGCCGTGGCGCTGAGCAGCGTCTTCTCCAGTGCGATGAAGGGCGTCTGCAAAGCGAGGCCCGAGCTCCCCGGCCAGGCCAGGCCGCTGCGCGTCGAGGTGCCGGCACTGCCCGCCCGCGGCGGCCCCGACCTCGTACGCAAGCTCTTCGAACCGCTCGGCTGGACCGTCACCGCCGAGCCTGTGGCACTGGACACCGAGTTCCCGGAGTGGGGCGATTCGCGGTACGTGCGCCTCGTCCTGGAATCGGACACGCTCACCCTCGCCGAGGCCCTGCGCCACCTCTACGTCCTGCTCCCCGTCCTCGACGACGCCAAGCACTACTGGGTCGCCCCCGACGAGGTCGACAAGCTGCTGCGCGTCGGTGAGGGCTGGCTGCCCGGCCACCCGGAGCAGCGGTTGATCACCAGCCGCTACCTGTCGCGCCGCTGGGCACTGACCCGGCAGGCCACCGAGCGCCTGGAGCTGGTGCGGCTCGCCGAGACCGACGACAGCGAGGTCGAGGAGATCGACAACGCCGTCGAGGCGGAGACCGAGGCCGAGGAGAAGCCGACCCCGCTGGCCGTGCGGCGCCGCGAGGCGATCGTCACGGCGCTGAGGCAGTCCAAAGCCGCCCGGGTCCTCGATCTCGGCTGCGGTCAGGGCCAGTTGGTGCAGACGCTGCTCAAGGACCCGGCGTTCACCGAGATCGTCGGCGTGGACGTGTCGATGCGTGCGCTCACCATCGCCTCCCGGCGGCTCAAGCTGGACCGCATGGGCGAGCGGCAGGCCTCCCGCGTCCAGCTCTTCCAGGGCTCGCTCGCGTACACCGACGCCCGGCTCAAGGGCTACGACGCCGCCGTGCTCAGCGAGGTGATCGAGCACCTCGACCTGCCCAGGCTGCCCGCCCTGGAGTACGCGGTGTTCGGCTCGGCCCGTCCGAGGACGGTCCTGGTGACCACCCCGAACGTCGAGTACAACGTGCGCTGGGAGTCCCTCCCGGCCGGCCATGTCCGGCACGGCGACCACCGCTTCGAGTGGACCCGCGCGGAGTTTCGCGCATGGGCCGAGGGGGTGGCCGAACGGCACGGCTACGGCGTCGCGTTCGAGCCTGTCGGCCCCGACGACCCCGAGGTGGGGCCGCCCACCCAGATGGCCGTATTCACCCTGACCACGCCGAAGGAGGCGAAGGCGGCATGACCGACGCACAGCAGGGGCGCGTGCTGCCCGTCACCGACCTGTCCCTGGTGGTGCTGGTCGGGGCCACCGGCTCTGGCAAGTCCACCTTCGCCCGCAGGCACTTCAAGCCCACCGAGGTCATCTCGTCCGACTTCTGCCGCGGCCTCGTCTCGGACGACGAGAACGACCAGGGCGCCACCAAGGACGCCTTCGACGTCCTGCACTACATCGCGGGCAAGCGCCTGGCCGCCGGCCGCCGCACGGTCGTGGACGCGACCAGCGTGCAGTCCGACGCCCGCCGTCAGCTGATCGACCTGGCCAAGCAGTACGACGTGCTGCCGATCGCGATCGTGCTCGACGTGCCCGAGGAGGTGTGCGCCGAGCGCAACGCGGCCCGCACCGACCGCGCCGACATGCCCCGCCGGGTCATCCAGCGCCACACCCGCGAACTGCGCCGCTCCCTGAGGCACCTGGAGCGCGAGGGTTTCCGCAAGGTGCACATCCTGCGCGGCGTCGAGGAGGTCGAGCACGCCACGGTCGTCACCGAGAAGCGCTTCAACGACCTGACCCACCTCACCGGCCCGTTCGACATCATCGGCGACATCCACGGCTGCGCCGCCGAACTGGAGGCCCTGCTCGGCAAGCTGGGCTACGTCGACGGGGTTCACCCGGAGGGCCGCACGGCCGTCTTCGTCGGCGACCTGGTCGACCGCGGCCCGGACAGCCCCGGCGTGCTGCGCCGTGTCATGGCGATGGCGAAGTCCGGCAACGCCCTGTGCGTGCCCGGCAACCACGAGAACAAGTACGGCCGGTACCTGCGCGGCCGCAAGGTCCAGCACACCCACGGCCTCGCCGAGACCATCGAGCAGATGGCGGGCGAGAGCGAGGAGTTCGTCGCCGAGGTACGGGAGTTCCTCGACGGCCTCGTCAGCCACTACGTCCTCGACGGCGGCCGGCTGGTCGTCTGCCACGCCGGTCTGCCCGAGAAGTACCACGGCCGCACCTCCGGCCGGGTCCGCAGCCACGCCCTGTACGGCGACACCACCGGGGAGACCGACGAGTTCGGCCTGCCCGTGCGCTACCCGTGGGCGGAGGACTACCGGGGCCGGGCCGCGGTCGTCTACGGTCACACGCCCGTACCGGAGGCGACCTGGCTCAACAACACCATCTGCCTGGACACCGGCGCGGTGTTCGGCGGCAAGCTCACCGCCCTGCGCTGGCCGGAGCGCGAACTGGCCGACGTCCCGGCGGAGCAGGTGTGGTACGAGCCGACGAAGCCGCTGCGCAGCGAGGCGCCGGGCGGGCAGGACGGCCGCCCGCTGGACCTGGCGGACGTGCGGGGCCGCAGGGTCGTCGAGACCCGGCACCAGGGCCGCGTCTCGATCCGCGAGGAGAACGCGGCGGCGGCCCTGGAGGTCATGAGCCGCTTCGCGGTGGACCCGCGGCTGCTGCCGTACCTCCCGCCGACCATGGCCCCGACGGCCACGAGCCGCGTCGAGGGCTACTTGGAGCACCCTGAGGAGGCCTTCGCCCAGTACAAGGACGACGGTGTCGCCCGGGTCGTGTGCGAGGAGAAGCACATGGGCTCGCGGGCGGTGGCCCTGGTGTGCCGCGACGCGCAGGCGGCCCGCAAGCGCTTCGGCGTGGACGGCCCCACGGGGTCCCTCTACACCCGCACCGGACGCCCCTTCCTCGACGACGACGCGCTCACCGAGGAGATCCTCGACCGGGTGCGCACGGCGGCCGGCGAGGCCGGCCTCTGGGACGATCTGGAGACGGACTGGCTGCTGCTGGACGCCGAGTTGATGCCCTGGTCGCTGAAGGCGTCCGGGCTGCTGAGGTCGCAGTACGCGGCCGTGGGCGCCGCGTCCGGCGCGGTGCTCCCGGAGGCTCTGAGCGCCCTCCAGGGCGCGGCGGCGCGCGGCGTGGACGTGGCGGGCCTGCTGACCCGCACCGGCGAACGCGCCACCGACGCGGCCGCGTTCACCGAGGCGTACCGCCGCTACTGCTGGACCACGGACGGCCTGGACGGCGTGCGCCTGGCACCGTTCCAGATCCTCGCGGTCCAGGGACGCAGCCTCGCCGGCCTCCCGCACGACGAGCAGCTCGCCCTGCTCGACCGGCTCGTCGAGCACGACGGCAGCGGCCTGCTCCAGACCACCCGGCGCCTCTACGTCGACACCGCCGACCCGGAGTCGGTGCGGGCCGGCGTCGACTGGTGGCTGGAGATGACCGGCCGCGGCGGCGAGGGCATGGTCGTCAAGCCCGTCGGCGCGGTCGTCCGCGACGGCCAGGGCCGCCTGGTGCAGCCCGGCATCAAGTGCCGCGGCCGCGAGTACCTCCGGATCATCTACGGCCCGGAGTACACCCGCCCGGAGAACCTCGCCCGCCTGCGCTCGCGATTCCTCAACCACAAGCGGTCCCTGGCGATCCGCGAGTACGCGCTGGGCCTGGAGGCCCTGGACCGGCTGGCCGAGGGCGAGCCGCTGTGGCGGGTGCACGAGGCGGTGTTCGGGGTGCTGGCGCTGGAGTCGGAGCCGGTGGACCCGAGGTTGTGAACCGGAGGGTGCACGATTCCGGCCAGGCTTGTCCCGCCTGGGACGCTCCTGGCCGGACGTCGCCCTTCCGGTCCCATTCGTCCCTGGTTAACCGCTGGTTGCCGTGCTAACTTCGCTGGTCGGTCAGGCAGGTGTACCGGCTCAGGGGGAAAGTCGGTGGAGACACACGCGGGGTTCGGCGAACCCGAGGGCGAGTCCGGGCGTGCGGACGGCTTACGGCTGCTGCTCGGGCTGACCAACGCCCTGTGCGGCCTCGGCTGCATGGAGGACGCCCAGGGGCGGCTGCACTTCGGTGTCGTCCTCGGTGACCTGCTGGGGCGGCGGATCGACCTGCGTGGCGTCAAGTTGCGCGAGGACGTGGTGCTGCTGGTGCGGGCCGCCCTGAACATGCCGGGTGGCGAACGCGTACTGGTCGAAGTGGTGCGGATCCTCGAGGGCGACCTGGCGGGCGACGAGCTCGACCAGCTGCTCGCGCAGTGGCTCGCACCGGCCCCGCCGCCCGCCCTGCAAGGCCCCCTCACCCGTGACGACGAGGCCTGCGCCCGCGCCCTCCTCGCCCAGGGCGACCTGCCCGCGGCCCGGTTGCGCGACGCCCTCGTCGAGGAGCTCAACGGACTCGACCTGCCCACCGGGCTCACCCCGGAGCAACTCCTCGCCCACGTCCTCGACTGGAACGTCCAGCCGGACGGGCTCCCCCCGGCCGTTCTCCTGGTCGACCACGCCGCCCGGCTCGTCGCCGCTCCCGCGCACCGCACCGCACTGGCCGGCTGGGCCTCGGACTGGGCCCGGCGCGCCGCTCTGACCGGGGCGCTGGAGGAACGCCGGCGGGTGCGCGGCACGGTGACGAGTGATCCGGACATCCCGCGCTGCCTGGTCATCGCTGTCGAACCGGCCCGGGACGGCACCGGTGAGATCATCGTCCGCCCCTGGCTCAACACCGTCCCCGGCCACTGGGACCCCCAGCCCGGCGAACCCGCCACGACCACCCTCGACGAGCTCGGCACCGCCGTCCAGCGCGCGTTACGGCAGGGCGCCCGCCTCTGGTCGGCGCCCCGCGACCCCGACGCGAGTGGACGCCGGCAGCCACCGCCGTACATCGAGTTCGTCCTCCCGTACGACCTCCTCAACCACGATGTGGCGGGTCTGACGTTCCGGATCGGCGACGGACAGCCGCTCCCGCTCAGCCTGAAGTACGGGGTGCATCTGCGGAGTCTGGAGCGGATGCGCACGGACGACGCCCTGGTGCGGGACCAGTGGCGGGAACGCTGGCGAACCCTGCGCGAGGACGGCGTCCTGGTGCACGGGTGGCGCGAACCGGACGGCGGCCGGCTCGGCGCGTGGCAGTCCGGCCTCGCCGGGGAACCACGTCATACGGCGGTGGTGCTCGACGCCCCGACCGACGTCCTGGCACTGGAGGCCCTCAAGGCCGCCATAGCGGAGGGGATAGGAATCGCCATCTGGGACCGCAGAGGTGTCTTCCGCGAAGAGCGCCGTGAGGTGGTGACCGCCCTGTTCGCCGCGGCACCCACCCCGGCGAGGATCCCGGTGGCCGTGCACCTGCTGCGCAGGAACGCCGAGAGCGAGGGCCGGGGGCCCGGAGAGCTCCTTGGTAGACATATCGGGTTTTTCTGGGACGATCCGACGCGTCCCGTCGACTTCCAGCCCACCGACCCAGGCGATCTCGCCAGCGAGGAGGCACCGGCATGAGCGCGCAGGAGCAGACGGCCCCGAACGGATGGCGGGTCTTCCACGGCACGGGCAGCGCCCCCGCCGAACCACCCGCCCTGCCCGCGCCGCCGCCCTGGCGCCGGTTCCGCGGCGGACCGCCCCTGCCCGTGCCGCCGGCCGACCCGCAGGCCGCGCTGCGCCGCATGGGCCCGGGCGACGTCACCCCGCAGCTGGGCGAGGAAGAGATCGACGTCGTCAACGCGGCCCTGCTGCTGCGCCGGCCTCTGCTGATCACCGGCCCGCCCGGCGTCGGCAAGTCCACCCTCGCGTACCTCGTCTCCCGCGAGCTGGGCCTCGGGCGGGTCCTGGAGTGGAACATCGTCAGCCGCACCACCCTGCGCGACGGCCTCTACGCCCATGACGCCATGGGCCGGGCCCAGGCCATCGCCGCCTGGCGGGCAGGGCTGCGGCACGCGGCGGCGTGGGAGCCGGACCCGGACGAGGGCGCCCCCACCGCGGACGTCAACACGGCGCTTCCTCAAAAACCTCGTCAACTTCCCCCGGTTCTCGGGGACTTCATCACGCTGGGTCCCCTGGGGACCGCGCTGCTGCCCTACGATCGTCCCCGGGTGCTTCTCGTCGACGAGCTCGACAAGAGCGACATCGACCTGCCGAACGACCTGTTGCACGTCCTGGAGAACGGAAGCTATGACGTCCCCGAGCTGGTGCGCGACGCCGCGGACACCGCGAGCGTCCACACCAGTGACCCCGGGGGCCGCGCCGAGGTGCGCGACGGGCGGATCGAGTGCCGGGAGTTCCCGGTCGTGGTGATCACCAGCAACGGGGAACGCGAATTTCCCGCCGCCTTCCGCCGGCGCTGTCTGCCGCTGGAGATGCGCACCCCCACCCGGGAGCAGCTCCTGGCCATGGTCGAAGGGCACCTCGGCACCCGCCCGCAGGGCACGGAAGACCTGGTCGACCTGTTCGTCCAGCGTGTCCAGTCCGGCGGCATCCACTCACTGGACCAGCTACTCAGTGCTGTCCATATGACTACCACGGGTGGTTTCCAGGCGGATGGTGACGGGCGTAAGCTCGTGGAAATGCTCCTGCGCGACCTCGCGAAGGGCCGCTGAATGAAGGGCTATCCCAGGGAGCACGCATCCGGGCTCGGCGACGGATTTCCCGTTTCGGGGTCGTCGCCCCCTTCGGCGTCCCCCGAGTCCGCCGACCAGGCGGCAGAGCACGGAGCGGCGGTCCCGGACACCCCGGAGGCGCCCGCCCCGCGCTGGCAGGACGTCGCCGACGCGGTCTGGCTCGCCGCGTACTGGAACCGTCACGGCGGCCCCGCCCCCTCCGGACCGGAGCACACACCGGACCGCGCGGCGACACTCCCGGCCCCGCCTCCCGTGCCTCCCCGGGAAGGGGAGGACCCGGACCGGCCGGACTCGCCCCCGACCGCCGAGGGCGACCTCGCCGACCCGATCCCCGACGCCGTACGTCCCCCGCGAGAGCCCGTCGCCCCCGCCACCCCGGCTCCCACGGGCGGCCCCGGCGGCCGTCGGCAGCTGTGGGCCGACGACTCGGCCCTGCCCGCGGAACCGGCCGTCGCGGCCCGCCTGTTACCCGACGCCCAAGGCCGCCTCACTCTGCGCCTCGGACAGCCGCTGCTGCCCGCCGACGACCGCCCCGAGCAGGCCGCGGGGCGCACCACCGCCCTGTTCGCCCGCGCCCTGCATCAGCTGGCCCGGCGCGTGCCCACCCGCGAGGCACTGGAACTCGACGAGGAGACCACCGCCGAGCAGGGGGTCGTCGACGGCATGTGGATGCCCTTCCTGAGGCCCGCCCGGAGGGCTGCCTTCGACCTGGTCGTGCTCGTCGACGACGCGCCGACCCTGCGCATCTGGGACGAGTCCACCGCCCGCCTCGCTCAGGCCGCCGAGCACAGCGGCGCCTTCCGGGCCGTCCGCACGGTCCGGGTGCACCTGCCGCGCACCGGGACCGCCACCCTGCGCTGGACCGCCGGCCGGGCCGCCGCCGACCCGGCCGAACTGCTCGACGGACGCGGCGACCGCGTCTTCCTCGTCGTCACCGACGGCCTCGCCCACGGCTGGGCCGCGCCCGCCGCCGACGACCTGCTCGGCCGGCTCGCCCACGCCGGCCCCACGGCCCTGGTGCACCTCCTGCCGCCGCATCTGCGGCACCGCACCTCGCTCTACCCCCACCCGGCCGTGCTGGAGGCGGGCGGATTCGGCGTCGCCAACGACGGACTCGAACACTGGGCGCCGCCCGGCGGGCCCGACCCCCTGCGGCCGCTGCCCGACGCGGGCGACGGCGCCGTGCCCGTGCCGGTGCTCTCGCTGAAGCCCGGCTCCCTGGCCGCCTGGGCCGATCTCGTCACCGGGGAGCGCGGCGTGCGCCGCGCGCTGCCGGTCGTGCTGGCCGGCACCCTCACCAAGGGGTCGCCCGCGCCCGGACTGCGTGCCCCGCGCTTCCCGGCCGCCGCCAAGGCCGCCGTGCGTCGCTTCTTCACCCTCGCCACCCCGGCCGCCCGTCGGCTGGCCACCCAACTCGCGGCCATTCCCTTCGAGTTCGACCTCGTGGAGCAGTTGCGGCGGCGCACCATGCCGGAGACCGGCCCGGACCACCTCGCCGAGATCCTGATGGGCGGGCTGATCGACTGGGACAGCGACGGCGGGGGACACCCCGAGTTCGCCGACGGCGTCCGTGAGGAACTGCTCGCCACCACCACCCGCAGCCAACTCGCGCACACGGTCAGCGTGGTGGGTGAGCTGCCCGCCGCGGGGGCCCGGGGCGTCGCACTGCGCGCCGCACTGCGCGACCCGATGGGCGCGACGCTGCCCGACGCGGCCGAGGGGGGCTGGGTGCGCAGCGAGCTGGCCGTGATGCGGGCGCTCTCGGGCCCGTACTCCGAGCGGGCCCGCCGGATCGAGCCCGGACCGGCCCGCGCCCGCGGCCCCGGTGCCACCGAACGAGTGAGTCCGGGAACGTCCGAGCCCGCACCCTCTGAGGTGAACCGCGAGGCTCATGGGGGATTGTCCGACGGATCGGGAAGTCTGCCACCGTCGAACGTCCCCAACGAACCTGGAGAACCTCCCGTGCCACCCCTGGTATCCGACGTCACCCCACAAGAACCCCCGGAGGCTGAGCCCCCCATGCCGAGCACCATGACGACGTCGTCAGCGCCCGCCCTCCTGGTGAACGTTCCCCTCCGGAACACCTCGTTCGTCGGCCGGCAGGCGCTGCTGAGTGCCGTGGAGGAGCAGCTGGGGGCGCAGGACACGGCAGCGGTGCTGCCCAACGCCCTGCACGGCCTCGGCGGCGTCGGCAAGTCACAGCTGGCACTGGAGTACGTCTACACCCACCAGCACGACTACCGGGTGATCTGCTGGATCCCCGCCGAACGCGAGAGCCTCATCCTCGCCGCGCTGGCCCAGCTGGCGGCCCAGCTGGGCGTCGCTCCCACCGGGCAGGACCTCGGCGCGCCCGCCGCCAACACCGCCGTGCCGGCCGTCCTGGAGGCCCTGCGCACCGGCGCGCCCTACGACAACTGGCTGCTGGTCTTCGACAACGCCGAAGACGTCGAGGCGGTGCGTCAGTTCTTCCCGACCAACGGCCCGGGCAAGGTCATCGTCACGTCCCGGAACCGTGCGTGGGAGAGGGTCGCCACGTCGTTGCCCGTCAACGTGTTCGAGCGCGAGGAATCGGTCGAACTCCTCCGGAAGCGGTCGCCCGACCTGTCCACCGAGGACGCAGGCCGGCTCGCGGAGGCCCTGGGCGACCTGCCGCTCGCGGTCGAGCAGGCGGGGGCGTGGCGCGCGGTCACGGGCATGCAGGTCGACGAGTACCTCGATCTGCTCGCGCAGCGCAGCCCCGAGATCCTCGAACTCGACCCGGCCCCCGACTACCCGGTCTCCGTCGCGGCCGCCTGGGACATCTCGCTGGAGCGGATCAAGGAGAACAACCCGGGCGCGCGGCAACTGCTCGACATCTGCGCCAGCATGGCGCCCGAGCCCATTCCCCGGGCGATGCTGCGCGGCAGCCGCGGCGTCAACGTCACGCCCGAGGTCGACCCCCTGCTGCGCGAGTCGATCAAACTGAACCGCGCCGTCCGCGACCTCAGCCAGTTCTCCCTGGTCAAGGTCGACCCACGGTCCGACACCCTCCAGATGCACCGCCTGCTCCAGACCGTGCTCCTGGCCAAACTGAGCGCCGAGGAACGGGAGCGGATGCGGGACGCCGCGCATCAGCTCCTCTCGGCCGCCAAGCCGGGCCCCTACGGCTCGTCGCTGGAATGGCGCGCCTACCAGGCGCTGTTGCCGCACGTGCTCACCTCCCAGGCCGTGAGCAGCACCGACACCTATGTGCGGGAGCTGGTCTTCGACACCGTGTGGTTCCTCTACTACTGGGGAGACCACGTCGGTGCCGCCGACTTCGCCCGCCAGGCCTGGAGCGCCTGGATCGCGGCGTCCGGCGAGGAGGACGTCAACGTCCTGCGGATGATGAAGAGCCTCGGATTCCTGCTGCGGCAGATCGGCCAGGTCCCCGAGTCCATCCCGCTCACCGAGAAGGCCCTGGAGATCTCCCGCAGGACCGAGGTCGACCCGGAGAACCTGATCGACTCGCTGTGCGAGATGGCGGACGCCCACGGCTATCAGGGCCGGTTCGACGAAGCCCGGGCCCTGACACAGGAGGCCACCGAGCTGGCCCGGTCCCTGTTCGGGCCGGACGACCCGATGACCCTGCGGGCCACCCACGCCTGGGGGGTTGCCCTGCGGCTGTGCGGCCGGTTCAAGGAGGCGCTGCCCCTGGACCAGGAGAACGCCCAGCAGCGTGAACTGCTGTTCGGCCCCGCCAGCTTCTTCACCCTCAACACCCTCAACGCGCTCTCCATCGACATGCGCGAGAGCGGGGACTACCCCGGCGCCCGCGACTTCCAGGAGGACGCGTACCGCAGGGCGCGCAGCGAACTCGGCGAGGAGCATCCGCTGACGCTGCGCGTCGCCAGAAACCTCGCCGTGTGCCGACGCCGGGACGGGGCGCACACGGAGGCGGCCAAACTCGCGGAGGAGACGCTGCGGCGTTTCATCGCCCGCTACGGTCCGGACCACTTCGACGCGATGTCGTCGGCCACCAACATGTCCGTCGACCAGCGGCTGTCCGGCGACCTCGACAGCTCGCGCCAGCTGGCGGAGGTGACGCTGCGGCGGTTCGAGCAGCGCCTCGGCGCCAACCACGCGTACACGTTGCTCACCAAGGCGAACCTGGCCGCCACGCTGCGCGCGCAGGGCGCCCTGGAGCAGGCTCAGGAGCTGGAGGACGACGCCGCGAGCCGACTGGCCGACCGGGTGGGCCCCCGGCACGTCACCACCCTCACGGTGGCCATCGGGCAGGCCAACACGGCTTACGCGCGCGTCGACTTCGAACGGGCGCACGAGATCGACCAGGCCAATCTCGAGCTGCTCACCGAGATCGCGGGCGAGGAGCACCCGCTGACGTTCTCCTGCATGGCGAACCTCGCTCTCGACCTGCGGGGTCTCGGGCGGGGCGCGGAGGCCGACGAGCTCCAGCGCAAGGCGACGGACGGATTCGCCCGCGTGGTGCGCGCCGACCACCCGTGGCTGGTCGCGGCCCGTCAGCGCCGCCGGATCGAGTGCGACATGGCGCCGATGCCGCTGTAGCGGGCCTTCCCGGCCGGGGTGGCACTCGGGCCACCCCGGACCGGTCAGCTCGCGTCCACCACCGGTGTGGTGGACGCGGGGTCGGCCGGGCGAGGGCCGTGCGCGGGGGCCGCTTCCCCGCGCCCCGGGGCGCGGGTCGGCTCGTGATCCGACAGCCGGCGGACCAGGTTCAGCAAGGGCTGGGTGAGCAGCGTCGTGGCCAGGGCCATGAAGACCAGCACCGTGTAGAGCGGCTTGCTCACCAGGCCGGCCTGGAAACCGGCGTTGAGCGCGATCAGTTCCGTCAGGCCGCGGGCGCTCAGCAGGACACCGACGGTGCGCGCGTCGTCGCGGTCCACCCCGCCCAGCCGGGCTGCCACCGTGCCGCTGCCGATCTTCGTGATCACCGCCAGTAGTGTCACCACCAGCAGCGTGAGCCACCCGGTGGTGTTCATGCTGTTCAGGGTGACGGACTGCCCCGAGAAGACGAAGAAGTACGGCACCAGCAGCGAGCCGACGACGTGCAGCGGCCGCAGCAGATCCGGGTCGAGCGTGCCGTCGTCCTCACGCGGGCAGACGATCCCGGCGAGCAGGGCACCGCAGATGGCGTGCAGCCCGAGGAACTGGGTCACGGACGCCGACGCGCAGGCGAAGCCGATGAGCAGCGCCAGCCGCAGCGACGGCTCCATCCGGGTGCGCCACAGCAGCCGGCGCAGCACCGGGCGGGCCGCCAGCAGCATCAGCACCACGAAGCCGGCCGCGATGAGCGCCCGCCCCTGCCAGCCCAGTAGGTGCTCACCGCTGTCGCTGTCCAGCATCGTCCCGGCCAGCACCGTCCACCCGATCACATCGAGCAGCCCGGCCGCGGACACCGCGAGGATTCCCGGCACGGTGTCGGCCAGGTCGTTCTCCCGCACGATGGCCGTCAGCACCGGCACGGCCGTTATCGACAGGGCGACCCCGGCGAACAGCACCATGCCGACCGTCAGCCCGGGCATGTCCAGCTGTCGCAACTGCTGCCGGAACAGCAGCGCACAGCCGCTGCCCACCGCCATCGGCACCACGAACGACGCCAGCGCCACCGTCACGACCGTGCGCGCCCGGTCGCCGAGGATCTTCAGATCCAGCTCGTACCCCACCGCGAACAGGAAGACCACCAGGGCGAACTGGGCGAGCCCGGTCAGCGCCGTGCCGATCTCCCGGGGGAACAGCACGGTGTAGGCGTCCGGCGCCGCACTGCCGAGCAGCGAGGGACCGAGGGCGATGCCCGCTGCCAGCTGACCCACGATGTACGGCTGCTTCAGCCGCTGGGCCAGCCAGCCGGCGCCGTGGCCGACCGCAAGGATCAGGGCCGAGGCGAACAGGAAATGCGTGACCACCGCTTCAGGGCTCACAACGTCCCCCCGTGTCCAGTTGTCATGGCCCGCAGCGCGGACGAGGACGGGGCCCCGCACCGATGCGCGACCCCAACCTCCTTATGATAGAGGTAACTTGATGAAGTATCGGCAGTCGTACACAGCACTGCACCGGTGTCACGGGGGGCACATTGGCGACGGTCGTCTTCATCCATGGAACAGGGGTGCGCGAACCGGGCTTCTCGAAGCTTGCGGGGCGCGTGGCAGCCGGACTGACCGCCCTGCGCCAGGGACTTCGCATCGTGCCGTACTACTGGGGCGACACGCACGGCGCCACGCTCGCGGCGGGCGGCGCCAGTCTCCCCGCCGCGCCGGGCGGCATGTCCCGGGGTCCGGCCGGAGCTGACGACGAGGAGGACGAGGCGGCCGTTTGGGCAGCCCTGTACTCCGACCCGTACGCGGAGCTCGCCCTCGCGGCAGCCGCAGCGCCGCAGGCCGTCGAGCTGGCCCCCGGATCCCTGCCGCCGGACCGGGCGATCCGCGCTCGGCTGGCGGCACTCGCGGCTCAAGGAGACGAGCCGGCACTGGAGCTGGGGCCCGGCCTCGCCCGCGCCGCCACCGACCTCGCCGCACACCCGCTGCTCGGACCGGCCGCCGGCGCCGTGGCCCCCGAGGATCTCGCGGACCTCGTGGCCCGCAGCCTGACCGCCCGGGTCATCGCCGACGCCCTGGACTCCGACGCCCCGCTCGTACCGGTCGGCGACAGCCGTGACGCCGTCGCCGGGCGACTGGCCGTGGCACTCGGTGCAGCTCCCCGGGGCACGGAACGAGGAGTGCGCTCCCTGGTGCTGCGCCTGGCGGGCTCGGCGGCCTCCCGTGCCGTCGAACGCCGCCGGCGCGCCCTCACCGAGGCCGCTCATCCGGCGGCCGCCGACATCCTGCGCTACCTCAGCCGGGGCGAGGCGGTCCGCACCGACCTGAACGCGCTGGTCAAGGGCCTGGAACCGCCCGTCACGCTCGTCGGTCACAGCCTGGGCGGCATCATCGCCCTGGACACCCTGATCTCCACCCCGCTGCCCGAGGTCCGGCTCCTGGTGACAGCGGGCTCCCAGGGTCCCCTGCTCTACGAGTCCGGGTCCCTGCCCTCCCTCGAACACCCGTCGCCGCTCCCACCGCACATGCCCGACTGGCTCAACCTCTACGACCCGCGCGACCTGCTCTCCTACGTCGGCGCGGGCCTCTTCCCGGGGCGGGTCACGGACGTCCTGGTCGACAGCCGCCAGCCCTTCCCCGCCTCCCACAGCGCCTACTGGACCAATCCCGAGGTGTACCGGCACATCGTGGGACGGCTGCCGTGAACCCCTCCCGCGTGCACGCGCTGATCGTCGGCATCGAGCGCTACGACGCCGGCCATCGCTGGAACCTGCCCGGCCCGGCCCGCGACGCGGTCGCCTTCCACCGGCTGCTGCGGGAGTCCGGGGTGCCGGAGGAACAACTCCGGCTCCACCTCGACCCCTTGCCCTCCTACGACCCCGGGGTCGCTCATCGGCCCGCCGACCACGCGACCCTGCGCCGTGTCCTCGTACGGGAACTGCCCCAGGAGCAGGGTGACGTCCTGTGGGTCTGGTGGGGCGGGCACGGCGTGCTCGACCGGACCGGGCACCTGCGGTTGTTCTGCTCCGACGCCAGCACCGCCGACAAGCTGGGCATCGACCTGGACACCGCCCTCGACCGGTACGCCGGCGACGCCGTACCGGCCTTCGGGGAGCAGCTGTGGATCGTGGACGCCTGCGAGACCTTCGAAGAGGACCTCGCCTTCCGTGAGCAACTGCCGCCGGACGCCCTGCCGGTGGGGCGGCGCAACCACGCCCACCGGCAAACGCTGCTGCAGGCCGCCGGGCGCGGGCGGGCCGCCGCCAACGATCCCGACCGCGCGACGGGCCTGTTCTCCGAGATCCTGCTGGGGCTACTGGCCGACCGGGCCGCCGTCCTGCCCGCACCACCCGATCCGGAGGGACTGTTTCCGGCCGTACGAGCGCGTATCGCGGCCCTCAGGGAAGCGGGACGTACTCTGCAGTATCCGGAGATACGGCTGCGGAGCCCCGAGCGCACCGAGACCGTGGCGCCGACGGGGCGGGGCACCGGGGGCCGGCCGGCTTCGCCGCTGCAGCGCGCCGTGGACGCTCTCCTCGCCTATCCGATGATGAGGGATCCCACCGAACGGCAGGCGGTCGTCGCCTCGTTGGACCCCCGTGTCGCGGGAACACTGGCACGCCACAGCAGGGCACGCACCGATGTCGTCAGCATCCTCAACGGGATTGCCGGGCGCCGGCCGCAGGCGTTGTGGGAGCTGTTCGACGCGGTGGTCGCCCTGGACGACGCACCGGATCTGAAAGCCCAACTGGACACGGCGCTCGCCGAGTTCGCCGCTTCGGTGCGGCGCCCGGACGAGCGGAAATGATCGGGTGGCGTGATCGTACGGTTTTCGACCCGGGCAGGAATGGCCATGATGGAAATGAACAGGCACGGGGCATCGCGTGCCACCGTGCGAGAAGGGGGAGCATCTTGGACCAGCAGCCCGCTCTGTACCACGCCGAAGTCGCCGTCCGCGAGCCGGCCGCGGCTGCTGGTACCGCCGTCTGGGAGTCGGATCTCGCCGACCTGACGGAACTGCCCCTGACCGCGGTGGACGGTCTCGCCCCCCTCCACCCCTCCGCCCGCCTCCTCGGCGAGGTCCTGCGGGCCCGCGGCAGCATCAGAGGGGGCAGCGAGGGGAGCGCCCGGGCCGAATAGGTCCCCAGCCCCCGGCAGCCGGCCCGCACGTGGCCTCGACGCTGTGCCGGGGCCCACGCCCCACCCGCGACCGGAGGTCCCGCATGCCCAGCGAGCCGCGCCCCGCCCCGTTCCGCATGCCCGAGCGGATCCTGGCGGAACTGGCGGCGGGGGGCGGCTCCGCGGCGGCCGTCGCCTTCCTCGAACGGGCGGAGCGGGCGCGGCGGCTGCTGCTCCTGCGGACCCTGCTGGACCGACTCGGCACACTGAGCACGCCGTTGAGCCCCGCCGCCGAAGCCTGGGACGTCCTCAAAAGGGCCGCCGCCGCGGCGCCCGGCCCGGTCGACCGGCTGCTGCTCGCCCCGGCGACCGGCGCCTGGATCGCTCACCTGCTGCGCCGGCTGCACGGCACGGCGTCGGGCCCGCCGCTGTGGGCCGAGGCCGGGCATCTGGGCGCCCTGGCCGCCGCGGCGTCCCTGCGCGCCGGCACGCGGGCGGACCTCCGCGTCGCGCTCACCGACGGCGCGCTGCCGCTGCCGGGCCTGGGGATGGCCCGACTCCCCGGGGCGCAGGAGGGGCTGACGATCGGCAGGGCCCGTACGGGCCGGGGCGAGTTGACGCTGTCCGGCCCGGGCCGGGACGGCGCCACCGTGTCATCGACGGTCCGCCCGGCGACGCGGTCGCTGTCGGCACCGGCTGCGGACACCCCCGCCTGGCTGCCCCTGCGCACGCTCACCCACTCCACCCCCGACGGGCCGATCGCCATCCCGCTGGAAGACCTCGACCCGTACCGCGACCTGGACGATCCCCTCCCGCCCGCACGGCTGGACCTCGACGAAGCCGAGGCCTGGCAGCGGCTGTTCGACGAGGCCACCGCGCTGCTCGCCGCGCCGGGCGGCGACGGGCCCGGCCGGTTCGACCCCCGCGAGATCCGGGCAGTGGTGCCCTGGGGGCGTACCGGCACGCTGCCGCCCGCCCCGCCCACGGTGCTGGTGTCCGCCTCCAGCGGCGATTCCTTCGGGGCCATGGTGATCGCCCGCCCGTCGTCCGGCACGGCGCTCGCCGAGACGCTGGTGCACGAGTTCCAGCACAGCAAGCTGGCCGCCCTCCTGCACCTCTTCCCCCTGCTCGACGACGACCGGGAGGAGCGCTACTACGCCCCCTGGCGACCGGATCCGCGCCACCTCACCGGACTGTTGCACGGGGCCTACGCGTTCACCGGTGTCGCCGGATTCTGGCGGGACCGGCTGGCCGAGGCGCGGGACGCCCGTGCGGCCGGTACGGCCGGCTACCACTTCGCGCTGCGCCGCCTGCAGAGCCGGCTCGTGGTGCGCACACTGCTGCTGGAGGGCCGCCTCACCCCACAGGGCCGTGCCCTCGTGTCAGGACTCGCCCGCACCCTCGACGGCTGGCTGCGGGAGGACGTCCCGCCGGCCGCACTGACCCGTGCCCGCACCGCCGCCGCCCTGCACCGCACCGAGTGGCGGCTGCGCAACGTCGTGCCCGCTCCGGCCGCCGCCCCGTCGGGCCTCCGCTTCCGTCCCGACCGCACCTCCTGGCCGGACCTGCGCACCCACGCCTTCGCGACCCGCCCCGCCGCACCGCGCACCGCGGACGAGCACCTCGCCGCCGGGGACGCGACCGCCGCGCTCACGCGGTACGCCGAGGTCCTGGCCGACGCCCCGGCCGAGCCGCATGCCCTCGCGGGCTGGATCGTCGCCCGGACGATCCTCGAACCGGGCCGGGCCGCCCGCCGGATGCTGGCCCGGCCGGAGGAACTGCTGGAGCCCTCACCCCGGGTGTGAGCAGGCCCTGCCCCGCTTGTCGTCGGCGCGACGAGAACTGGCCGCCATGGAAACGGTCGAGGAGCGCGTCAACACACCCTCCGACGGTCAGGATGGAGGCATGGCATACCACGTCCACTCCGAGGCCGGGCGGCTGCGCCGCGTCATCCTGCACCGGCCCGATCTCGAGCTCAAAAGGCTCACCCCCAGCAACAAGACCTCGCTGCTCTTCGACGACGTGCTGTGGGTGCGCAGGGCCCGCGCCGAGCACGACGGGTTCGCCGACGTGCTGCGCGACCGCGGCGTCGAGGTCCACCTCTTCGGTGACCTGCTGGCCGAGACGCTCGAGGTCCCGGCGGCCAGATCTCTCGTCCTGGAGCGGGTCTTCGACGAGAAGGAGTACGGCCCGCTGGCCACCGACCCGCTCAGAGCCGCCTTCGAGAACATGCCCGCTCCGGAGCTGGCCGAGGTCCTGATTGGCGGTATGACGAAACGCGAGTTCCTCGACGTGCACCCGGAGCCGACCTCCGTGCGCTTCCACGTCATGGAACTGGACGACTTCCTGCTGGGTCCGCTGCCCAACCACCTCTTCACCCGCGACACCTCCGCCTGGATCTACGACGGCGTGTCCATCAACGCCATGCGATGGCCCGCCCGGCAGCGCGAGACCGTGCACTTCGAGGCGATCTACCGGCACCATCCGCTGTTCCGCGACGAGACGTTCCACGAGTGGTCGAAGGGGCAGAGCGACTACCCGTCCACCATCGAGGGCGGGGACGTGCTGGTCATCGGCAACGGGGCGGTGCTCATCGGCATGAGCGAGCGCACCACCCCGCAGGCCGTGGAGATGCTCGCGCACAAGCTGTTCGCCGCCGGGTCGGCCGAGACGATCGTGGCCCTGGACATGCCCAAGCGGCGTGCCTTCATGCACCTGGACACCGTGATGACGATGGTCGACGGCGACACCTTCACCCAGTACGCGGGCCTCGGCATGCTCCGCTCGTACACCATCGAGCCGGGCGTCGGCGAGAAGGAGCTGAAGGTCACCGACCATCCGCCGGAGCACATGCACCGCGCGATCGCCGCCGCCCTCGGCCTGAACCAGATCCGCGTCCTGACCGCCACCCAGGACGTGCACGCGGCCGAGCGCGAGCAGTGGGACGACGGCTGTAACGTCCTCGCCGTCGAACCCGGGGTGGTGGTCGCCTACGAACGGAACTCCACCACCAACACCCACCTGCGCAAACAGGGCATCGAGGTGATAGAGATCCCGGGCAGCGAACTGGGCCGGGGCAGGGGCGGCCCACGGTGCATGAGCTGCCCGGTCGAACGCGATCCCGTATAGGCATGCTGGAGCTCGTATAGTATTCCAGCATCCCCGTCCTCGTATCTCTGGAGTGCCCCCATGGCGACTGTCCCGACCGCCCTCGCCGGCCGCCATCTCCTCAAGGAGCTGGACTTCACCGCGGAGGAGTTCCGCGGTCTGGTCGAGCTGGCCGCCGACCTGAAGGCCGCCAAGAGGGGCGGGATCGAGCCCCGGTACCTCCAGGGCCGGAACATCGCGCTGATCTTCGAGAAGACCTCCACCCGCACCCGCTGCGCGTTCGAGGTCGCGGCCGTCAATCAGGGCGCCTCGACCACGTACCTCGACCCCTCCGGCTCCCAGATAGGGCACAAGGAGTCGGTCAAGGACACCGCGCGGGTGCTGGGCCGGATGTACGACGCGATCGAGTACCGGGGCGACAGCCAGCAGAAGGTGGAGGAGCTGGCGGCGCACGCCGGGGTGCCCGTCTACAACGGGCTCACCGACGACTGGCACCCCACCCAGATGCTCGCCGACGTGCTGACCATGACCGAGCACTGCGCCAAGCCGCTGACCGAGGTCGCCTTCGCCTACCTGGGGGACGCCCGCTTCAACATGGGCAACTCCTACCTGGTCACCGGCGCCCTGCTCGGCATGGACGTACGGATCGTCGCGCCGAAGGCGTACTGGCCCGCCGAGGAGATCGTCGAGCGGGCCCGCGCGCTCGCCGCGACCAGTGGCGCCCGCATCACGCTCACCGAGACCGTGGACGAGGGCGTCCGCGGCGCCGACTTCGTCGCCACGGACGTCTGGGTCTCGATGGGCGAGCCGAAGGAGGTCTGGGCCGAGCGCATCACCGCCCTCGCCCCCTACGCGGTGACCATGGACGTCCTGCGCGCCACGGGCAACCCGGACGTGAAGTTCCTGCACTGCCTGCCCGCCTTCCACGACCTCGGTACCAAGGTCGGCCAGGAGATCCACGCGGCCTACGGCCTGGACTACCTGGAGGTCTCCGACGAGGTCTTCGAGTCGGCCCACTCGGTCGTCTTCGACGAGGCGGAGAACCGGATGCACACCATCAAGGCGGTCATGGTGGCAACCCTCGCCTGAACAGGCCTTATGCTGACCGGCGGCCCGGAACCACCCCTCCTCCGCGGCCGCCGCGCGACGAACCCGTCGCACTCCCGCACCACCAGAACCGAGCACCACCCGCATGCCCGCTCCCCGTATCAAGCCCCCCGCCCTCCTCGTGGCGGAGTCGGGCGCCGACCGTGAGGGTCACGGTCTGAAGCGCACGATGGGTCTCTTCCAGCTGGTCTGCTTCGGCGTCGGCGCGATCGTCGGCACCGGCATCTTCGTCGGACTGTCCGACTCCGTCGCCCAGGCCGGCCCGGCCGTCGTCGTCTCCTTCCTCCTCGCCGCGATCACCTGCGTCTTCACCGCGTTCGCCTTCGCCGAGCTGGGCGGCGCGATCCCGGTCTCCGGCTCCTCGTACTCCTTCGCCTACGCCGGTCTCGGCGAGGGCACGGCCTTCCTCGTCGGCTGGTGCCTGCTGCTGGAGTACGGCGTGTCGGTGTCCGCGGTGGCGGTCGGCTGGAGCCAGTACGTCAACGAGCTCCTCGACAGCGTCGTCGGAGTGCACCTGCCCACGGCCCTGTCGGCCGGGCCGGGCGACGGCGGGGTCGTCAACCTCCCGGCCGTGATCGTCATCGCCATGGCCGCCGTCCTGCTGGTGCGGGGCGTGCGCGAGAGCGCCCGGGCCACGGCCGCGATGGCCGTGCTGAAGCTCGCCGTCCTGGTGGCCTTCGTCGCGATCGGCTTCACCGCGTTCGAGGACGGCAACCTCACCCCGTTCTCGCCGACGGGCCTCGCCGGCATCGGCGCGGGCACCACCGCCGCCTTCTTCTCGTACATCGGCTTCGACGCGATCACCACCGCCGGTGAAGAGGCCAAGAACCCGCGCCGCGACATCCCCGTCGCGATCCTCGTCTGCATCGGTCTGGTCACGCTGCTCTACTGCGCGGTCGCGCTCGCCGCGATCGGCGCCATCGGCGGCGACGCGGTCGGCGGCCGTCCGGCGGCCCTGTCCTACGTCGTCAACCAGGTCACCGGCTCCACCGTCGGCGGCGGTGTGATCGCCTTCGGCGCGGTCGTCGCCATCGCGTCGGTCGTGCTCGCCGTGATGTACGGCCAGACGCGGATCCTGATGTCCATGTCGCGCGACGGGCTGATCCCGCGCGTCTTCGAGAAGGTGTCGCCGAAGACCTCCACGCCGGTCGCCGGCACGCTGATCGTGGCGGGCGTCTTCGCGCTCCCCGCGGCCTTCGCCCCGCTGGACGCCGTGGTCAACCTGTGCACCATCGGCACGCTCGCCACCATGGCCGTCGTCAACATCGCGGTCATCGCCCTGCGCCGCCGCGAGCCCGACCTCGCCCGCACCTTCCGGGTGCCGCTCTACCCCGTCACGCCGCTGCTCGGCGTCGGTTTCTGCCTGTACCTGATGTACGAGACGGGCGCGACGACCTGGCTCCAGTTCGCGGGATTCCTGCTGGTCGGGATCGCCCTGTACCTGCTCTACGGGCGCCGGAACTCCCGGCTCGCCGCGGTCACGCCGACGAACGCCGCTGAGCGGGAACCACAGGCAGTCTGAACCAGACCGCCTTGCCGGACTCGGTCGGGCGGTGCCCGCAGGAGGAGCTCAGGGTGCGGATCAGCAGCAGCCCGCGCCCGTGCTCCTGCCAGGGGTCGGGCGGCCCGCCGGCCGGACGGGTGAGGTCGCCGGGCGGGGCCGGGTCGGTGTCGTGCACCTCGACCTGACATCCCGACGGCATCAGCTCCACGACAAGCTCTATCGGCGTCTCGCCCGTGGTGTGCTCCACGGCGTTCGCCACCAGCTCCGCCGTCAGCAGCTCCGCGGTGTCGCAGTCCGCCCCGTGCTTCAGCTCGGCCAGCGCCGTACGGACCAGGGCGCGGGCCACGGGCACCGCCGCTGCGGTGTGCGGCAGCGCGATGCGCCAGGAGGCGGGGGCTGAGGAGAGTTCGTACACGGCGGGTCCGTTCATGGAGCAGGACATCCTGCTTTCAACCTTGTGAATGGTACGGCGCCGCTCTTCCGAGGCGTCCGAGGGGCACCGTCGGAGGCGCCGTTGCCTCCTTGCCGGACGGCTTACCCAGGTGAACGCGCCGCCGCGCACAGCTGCTCCCGCCGTTACGCCGGTGTGGACGATCTGTGACGGATGTAACCGGCCCAGGTCACGCCGGGCATCCCATCGGAGTCCTACCCGGACGGCCTATCGCGCACTCATGACGACAGTCACGGATGAGTGATAGCTTCGGAGGGTAGAGCTCTGTGAGGCAGTGCCCGCCCGAGGAGGCCGCACGTCATGAGTCCCTTCACCGGCTCCGCCGCCCGCACCCCAGGCTGGGAGCATCTGCGCGTCGACATCGCCGACGGCGTCGCCACCGTCACCCTGGCCCGCCCCGAGAAGCTCAACGCGCTCACCTTCGGCGCCTACGCCGACCTGCGCGACCTGCTCGCGGAGCTGTCCCGGGAGCGGGCCGTACGGGCCATGGTGCTGGCCGGGGAGGGCCGCGGCTTCTGCTCCGGCGGCGACGTCGACGAGATCATCGGCGCCACCCTCGGCATGGACACCGCCCAGCTCCTGGACTTCAACCGGATGACCGGCCAGGTGGTCCGCGCGATCCGCGAGTGCCCGTTCCCCGTGATCGCGGCGCTGCACGGCGTGGCCGCGGGAGCGGGAGCGGTCCTCGCCCTGGCCGCGGACTTCCGCGTCGCCGACCCCACCGCGCGCTTCGCCTTCCTCTTCACCCGCGTCGGCCTCTCCGGCGGCGACATGGGCGCGGCCTACCTGCTGCCCCGGGTCGTCGGCCTGGGGCACGCGACCCGCCTGCTGATGCTGGGCGACCCGGTCCGGGCCCTGGAGGCGGAGCGCATCGGCCTGATCAGCGAACTGACGGAGGAAGGCGCCGCCGACGAGGCCGCACAACAGCTGGCCCGCCGCCTGGCGGAGGGCCCGGCTCTGGCATACGCCCAGACCAAGGCCCTGCTCACGTCCGAACTGGACATGCCCATGGCTGCCTCGATCGAACTCGACGCCTCGACCCAGGCCCTCCTGATGACAGGGGAGGACTACGCGGAGTTCCACGCGGCGTTCACGGAGAAGCGCCCCCCGAAATGGAGCGGACGGTGACCGCGGTGCCCCCAGGGGCGCGGGGCAGTGCTGAACACGCGGCTACCGCCGAGCGGGCGCGACAAGCCACAACGCAGGTGCGACAAGCCACAACGCACGCGCACCACGACGCGAACCACCCCCTGCGCGTGGCGATCATCGGCGGCGGCCCGGGAGGGCTCTACGCCGCCGCCCTCCTCAAACGCCTCGACCCGGAACGGCAGATCACCGTCTGGGAACGCGACGCCCCCGACGACACCTTCGGCTTCGGCGTGGTCCTCTCCGACGAAACCCTGGGCGGCATCGAACACGCCGACCCCAAGGTCTACGAGGCCCTCCAGCGGCACTTCACCCGCTGGGACGACATAGACATCGTCCACCGCACCCACCGCCACACCTCCTCAGGGCACGGATTCGCGGCCCTGGGCCGCAAGCGGCTGCTCGAGATCCTCCACACCCGCTGCCGCGAACTCGGCGTCGAGCTCCGCTTCCGCACCGAGGCGCCGCACGACCTTGCGCACACCCACGACCTGGTCGTCGCCGCGGACGGTATCCACAGCGCCACCCGCGAGACCCACGCGGACGTCTTCCGCCCCCGGGTGACCACCCACCGCTGCCGCTACATCTGGCTCGCCGCCGACTTCCCCTTCGACTCCTTCCGCTTCGAGATCGCCGAGACCGAACACGGCGTGATGCAGCTCCACGGCTACCCCTACGCCCTCGACGCCTCGACCGTGATCATCGAGATGCGCGAAGAGGTCTGGCACGCGGCCGGCTTCGACGAGCTCGGTGCAGCGGAGTCGATCGAGCGCTGCGGCAAGATCTTCGCGGAGGCGCTCCGCGGCCGCCCCCTGAAGTCGAACAACTCCGCGTGGACGACGTTCCGCACGGTCGTCAACGACCGCTGGTCGCACGGCAACATCGTGCTCCTCGGGGACGCCGCCCACACCGCCCACTTCTCCATCGGATCCGGCACCAAGCTCGCAGTCGAGGACGCGCTGGCCCTGGCCGCCTGTCTGGAGGAGCGCGACTCGCTGCCCGAGGCCCTGACCGCCTACGAGGAGGAGCGGCGCCCCGTCGTCGCCTCCACCCAGCGCGCGGCCCGGGCCAGCCTGGAGTGGTTCGAGAACATCGCCCTGTACCTGGACCAGCCGCCCCGCCAGTTCGCCTTCAACCTGCTCACCCGCAGCCGCCGCGTCACGCACGACAACCTGCGGCTGCGCGACGCCCGCTTCACGGAGACGGTCGAGCGCGAGTTCGGCTGCCCGCCCGGCACGCCCCCGATGTTCACGCCGTTCCGGCTGCGGGGCCTGACCCTGCGCAACCGGGTCGTCGTCTCGCCCATGGACATGTACTCGGCCGTCGACGGAGTCCCCGGCGACTTCCACCTCGTCCACCTGGGCGCGCGGGCGCTGGGCGGGGCCGGGCTGGTGATGACGGAGATGGTGTGCGTCAGCGAGGAGGGCCGCATCACGCCCGGTTGCGCCGGCCTCTACACCGGCCGGCAGGCCGAGGCGTGGAAGCGGATCACCAACTTCGTGCACGACCGGGCCCCCGGCACCGCGATCGGCGTGCAGCTCGGCCACAGCGGCCGCAAGGGCTCCACGCGGCTGATGTGGGAGGGCATGGACGAGCCGTTGGACGAGGGCAACTGGCCGCTCGTCGCCCCCTCGGCGCTGCCGTACAAGACGTTCAGCCAGACGCCGCGTGAGCTGTCTCGCGCTCAACTCACCGACATCCGGGAGCAGTTCACGGCGTCGGCGGTGCGCGCCGCCCGGGCCGGGTTCGACCTGCTCGAACTGCACTGCGCGCACGGCTACCTGCTGTCCGGGTTCCTCTCCCCGCTGACCAACCGGCGCACCGACGCCTACGGCGGCTCCCTGGAGGAGCGGCTGCGCTTCCCGCTGGAGGTCTTCGACGCCGTACGGAACGTGTGGCCGGGGGAGCGGCCCATGACCGTCCGCGTCTCCGCCACCGACTGGGCCGAGGGCGGCACGACCGCCGAGGACGCCGTCGAGATCGCGCGGGCCTTCGCCGCGCACGGCGCCGACGCGATCGACGTGTCGACGGGCCAGGTCGTGGCCGACGAGCGGCCGGAGTTCGGACGGTCGTACCAGACGCCGTTCGCGGACCGGATCCGCCACAGCACCGGCATCCCGGTGATCGCGGTCGGCGCGATCTCCAGCTGGGACGACGTGAACTCCCTGATCCTCGCGGGCCGCACCGACCTCTGCGCCCTGGCCCGCCCCCACCTCTACGACCCCCACTGGACCCTGCACGCGGCGGCCGAGCAGGGTTACACCGGCCCGGGTGCGCCCTGGCCGGCCCCGTACCGCGCGGGAAGCCGCCGCCCTCAGACGGGCCGTACGGACGCCCCGAAACCGCGACTGAGTCTGGGAGGCGGCGCCGCCGACGGCGGTTAGGATCCGTGGTATGGCCCTGACCCTGGACGACGTGGACCGGTTCGAAGCCTTCAGGCCGCGCCTGGAGGCGGTGGCCTATCGGATGCTCGGGTCGGCGAGCGAGGCCGAGGACGCCGTGCAGGAGACGTTCCTGCGCTGGCAGGGCGCCGACATCGAGCGCATCGAGGTCCCCGAGGCCTGGCTGACGAAGGTGCTCACCAACCTGTGCCTCAACCAGCTCACCTCGGCCCGCGCGCGGCGCGAGACCTACGTGGGGCAGTGGCTGCCCGAGCCGCTGCTCGCCGGGGACCGGATGCTCGGGCCCGCCGACACCGCCGAGCAGCGGGAATCGGTCTCGTACGCGGTGCTCGTCCTGCTGGAGCGCCTGTCCCCGAACGAACGGGCGGTGTACGTCCTGCGGGAGGCCTTCGACTATCCGCACCGGGAGATCGCCGAGATCCTCGACATCACCGAGGCCTCCAGCCAGCAGATCTTCCACCGCGCGAAGAAGCGCGTCGCGGACGGCAGGGCCCGCACCCGCAACGAGATCGACGAGACCGCCGCCCGGCGGATCATCGACGAGTTCCTCGCGGCCGCAGCCAGCGGCCGGACCGAGCCGCTCGTGCAGCTGCTCACCGGGGACGCCGTCGCGGTCGGCGACGGCGGTGGGAAGGTCCCGGCGCGCGCCAGGGCGTTCGAAGGCGCCCTCGCGGTCGCCACGTTCATGCGGGGCCTGTTCAAGCCCAGCGCGGCCAAGCGCGCCCTGGTCGGCGGCTCGCCCGACGTCTACGCCTGGACCGCCAACGGCGACCCCGCCCTCGTGGTGGTCCTCGACGGCCGGGTCATCGGCGTCATGTGCCTGGAGGTCGCCGCCGACGGCATCGTCGCGTTCCGCAACCAGGTCAACCCCGACAAGCTCGAACGCGCGACCCGGCTGTGGACCGACGGCGACCACGGAGACCCCCTGCTCACGGTCTTCTGACCCGACCGGTCGTGGTGTGACGCGCGTCACACCACGCTCCTGTCAGGAAACGGCGGGCCGCCCGGTTCAAGAGGCGAAACCCGCTGAAGACAGCCGTCATGACAGGAGCTACGCCATGCAGCACCGCATCGTCGTCCTCGGAGCCGGCTACACCGGAGCCACCGCCGCCGGGCGCCTCGCCAAGCGACTGCACCGCGAAGACGTCGCCATCACCCTCGTCAACGCCGAGCCCGACTTCGTCGAGCGCGTCCGGATGCACCAGCTCGCAACCGGCCAGGACCTCGCGCCCCGGCCCTTCGACGAGATGTTCCAGGGCACCGGCGTCGCGCTGAAGCAGGCGAAGGTCACCGCCCTCGACGCCGACCGCAGGACCGTCACCGTAGCCGCCCTCGACACGACCGGAGAGGCGAAGGGCGAGGAGCTGGAGTACGACACCCTCGTCTACGCCCTCGGCAGCGGCTGGAACGACCAGGGGGTGCCCGGCACCGCCGAGCACGCCCACGAGATCGCGAGCCGCCCCGGAGCGCTTCGGCTGCGCGAGCGCCTGGCCGGCCTGTCCGCCGGGGAATCCGTGGTCGTGGTCGGTGGCGGCCTCACCGGGGTGGAGGCGGCGACCGAGATCGCCGAAGCACGGCCGGACCTTGACGTCGCCCTGGCCGTCCGCGGCGGATTCGGCGACTGGCTCTCGCCCAAGGGCGGTGGGCACCTGCGCACGACCTTCGACCGGCTCGGCATCACCGTCCACGAGCACACCGCCGTCACCGCCGTCGACGCCGACCGCGTCACCACCGCCGACGGCACGACCCTCCCGGCGGCGGTCACCGTGTGGACCACGGGCTTCGCCGTCCACCCCATCGCACAGGCCACCACCCTGGAGGTCTCCGGCACCGGCCAGATTTTGGTCGACCAAACCATGCGCTCGGTGTCGCACCCGGACGTCTACGCCGTCGGCGACGCGGCCCTGGCGATGGGCCCCGGGGACAAGCCGCTGCGGATGTCGTGCGCCTCGGGCGTCCCCACCGCCTGGCAGGCCGCCGACGCCATCGCGGCCCGGCTGACCGGCCGGAAGATCCCGACCGTGCCGGTGCGCTACTTCAACCAGTGCATCTCCCTGGGCCGCAAGGACGGACTGATCCAGTACGTCACCGCCGACGACAGGGCGAAGTCCGCGGCCCTGACCGGCCGGCTCGCCGCGCTCTACAAGGAGATCATCTGCAAGGGCGCGGCCTGGGGCGTCGCCCACCCGCTGCTCACGCCGGCCCGGCGCCGCCGCGTCGTGCGGGAGGCCGTCGTCGTCCCGGAGGGCACGCCGGTCAGGACGGCGGCCTGACCCGTGGGGACGCCGATCGCCTCAGACCGGGTAGGCGTGGGTCTGTGCCGCCTTCACGGTGGCCCAGACCTCCGCCCCCGGGTGGAGATCGAGTTCGGCCGCCGCGACCGTGGTGAGGTCGGCGGCGAGGGGGAGTTCACCGGTGAGGTCGGCGCGGATCTGGTCGCCGTGGGTCTCCAGACCCGCCACCTCGCACCGCCACAGGTTGCGGGCGCTGGAGCCCGTGGGCCGCTCCCGGTGCAGGGTGACCGCACCGGGCGGGAACGCCACGAAGACCGGGCCGGACAGGACCTCCGTGGTGGTCAGGCGCGGGCCGTCGGCGAGCCGCACGGTGTGGCCGTCGGCCTCGCCCCGGTAGAGGTTCAGGCCGACCAGTTGCGCGATGTAGTCCGTACGGGGATGACGGGCGATGTCGCCCGGGGTGCCCTCCTGGACCACCCGGCCGTGTTCCACGACCACCAGCCGGTCGGCCAGCACCATGGCGTCGAGCGGATCGTGGGTGACGAGCACGGCGACCGCCTCGAAGTCGGCCAGATGGCGCCGGAGCTGGGCGCGTACATCCAGGCGGGTGCGGGCGTCCAGGGCAGCCAGCGGCTCGTCCAGGAGCAGCAGCCGGGGGCGGGTCGCCAGGGCACGGGCGAGGGCGACGCGCTGGGCCTGGCCGCCGGAGAGCCTGCGCGGCTTGGCGCCGGTGTGCGCGGCGAGGCCGAGGCGGTCGAGCCACTCGGCGGCCCGCGCCCGGGCCTCGGCCTTCGTGGCGCCCTGGCAGCGGGGGCCGAAGGCGACGTTGTCGAGGGCCGTGAGGTGGGGGAAGAGCAGGTAGTCCTGGAAGACGACACCGACGGGACGGGCCTCCGGCGGCGTACGGTCCAGCTCGGCGCCGTCCAGCCGCAGATGGCCGCCGGACAGCGGGGTCAGACCGGCGAGGCCCCGCAGCGCGGTGGTCTTGCCGGCGCCGTTCGGCCCGAGCAGGGCGACGACCTCGCCGGGCGAGACGGCCAGCGCCACGTCGAGACGGAAGCCGCCCCGGTCCACGACGAGATGGGCGTCGAGTCCGTCCATGGAGGTGCCGGCGGCGGAGTGGGTCTGGGTCATCCGGCGCTCATCCATCGGTCGCGCAACCCGGCGAGCACCGCGATCGACACCGCCAGCAGCACCAGGCTGAGGGCGATCGCGGCCTCCGGGTCGCTCTGCAGGGCCAGGTAGACGGCCAGGGGCATGGTCTGGGTGCGGCCGGGGAAGTTGCCGGCGAAGGTGATCGTCGCGCCGAACTCGCCGAGCGCCCGCGCCCAGGCGAGGACCGCGCCCGCCGCGATACCCGGCGCGATCATCGGCAGCGTCACCCGGCGGAACGCGGTGAACCGGGACGCGCCCAGGGTGGCGGCGGCCTCCTCGTAGCGCGGATCGGCGGCCCGCAGGGTGCCCTCGACGCTGATCACGAGGAAGGGCATCGCCACGAACGCCTCCGCGATCACGACCCCGGCGGTGGTGAAGGGCAGCGTGAGCCCGAACCACGAGTCGAGCCACCGCCCGACGATGCCGTTGCGGCCGAGCGCCATCAGCAGCGCCACACCGCCCACGACCGGGGGCAGGACGAGGGGCAGGGTGACGAGGGCGCGTACGAGGCCGCGGCTGGGGAAGTCGACGCGGGCCAGCAGCCAGGCCAGCGGCACGCCGACGACCAGGCTCACGCCGGTGGCGAGGGTCGCGCAGATCAGGGAGAGCTTGAGAGCCTGCCACACGTCCGGGCTGGTCAGCTGCGTGGGCAGGCTGTGCCACGGGGTCCGCACGAGCAGGGCGAGCAGCGGCACGGTCAGGAAGGCCAGGCCGATCAGCGCGGGGATCAGCAGGGGCAGCGGGACGCCCGTCCGGACGCGCCGGCGCCGCGGACCGCCCCGGAGGGTGTCGGCCGCGGGGCGAGGCTTGTCGGTCGAGAGCGTCACGGCTTGAGGAACCCGGCCCCGCTCAGGACCTTCTGGCCGTCGGCGGACCGCACCAGCGCGATGAACGCCTTGGCGGTCTCGGTGTTCCGCGCGTCCTTGAGCAGGGCGATCGGGTAGTCGTTGACGGCGTCGGCGGACTCGGGGAACTCCACGCCCGCCACCTTGTCACCCGCCGCGCGCACGTCCGTCTTGTAGACGACGGCGGCGTCGGCCTCCTTCAGCTCGACCTTGGTGAGCGCGGCCTTCACGTCCTGCTCGTAGGAGACGGGCGTGAGCTTCAGCTTGCTCGCGTCCAGGGCCTTCTGCGCGGCGGCGCCGCACGGCACCGCCTTGTCGCAGAGCACGACCTTCCGGCCCGCCTCGGTGAGGTCCTCGAGCGAGGCGATCTTCCCGGGGTTGCCGGGCAGGGTGGCGATCTCCAGCTCGTTGCGGACGAAGGTCGCGGGGGTGCCCGAGGTGTCCCCGGCGTCAGTGACGATCTTCATCGTCTTGGGGCTGGCCGAGGCGAAGACGTCCGCCGGGGCGCCGCCGGTGATGCTCGCGGCCAGCGAGTCGCTGCCGCCGAAGCTGAAGGTGACCTTCGTGCCGGGGTGCTCCTTCTCGAACTGCTCGCCCAGCGTCGTGAAGCTCTCCTTCAGCGAGGCCGCGGCGAACACGGTCACCTCGCCGGAGAGCCTGCCCGACCCGGAGGAATCCGGCTTCGCCGAGGAATCCGAGCCGGACGAGCAGGCGCTCAGGGCCAGCAGGGCCGCGGCTCCTCCCGCGGCCACCTGGAGCGGGCGGCGGGTCCGGCGCGCGGTACGGGTCATCACGGAGCTGCTCCCTCGGTTCGGTATGCCCCCGATGATAATGCCGCAGATGCGAGGGGATAGACCCCTGTGGATTCGCATGAGCATGGACAAGGATCCCTGAGGGTGGCATGTGCGTTCGTACGGCAGCGTCGGCCGGAGCCGGTCTACTCGGCGTGGTCTTGGGGCCCGTGATGCTCCAGCACCCAGCGGCCGACGAGCGCGCCGCCGTAGACGACGTAGCCCACGCCGATGAGCCAGGACTCCACGACGAGGACGACCCCCATCGCTCCGTAGCTGATGGCGTTGGTGACGATGAGCGGGGTGAAGACGAAGTAGGAGAACATGCGCAGGCCGACCAGGCCGGCCATGGTCGCCAGCGCCCCGGGGAGCAGAGCGCTCCAGCGGACCTGTCCGCCCAGCAGGAAACGCTGCCCCCACCAGAAGAACAGCACACCGGACGCCGAGCTCAGCGCGATCCGCTCCGGCCCCGAGACGATGCTGCGCGTCTGCACCTCCTGGTACAGGTACGCGGTCATGGCGATCATCCACACCGCCTGCCGCCAGACGCGGTGCCAGGGGCCCGAGGGCAGGCCCCAGATCCGCTCGTAGCCGTTCTGCACGCTCCCGCCGAACGCGACACCGAAGACCGCGAGGGCGACGCCGCCGAGCACGCTCGTGGTGCCGATGACCTTGAGCGGCGGGCTGATGATGTCCGTGAGCACCCGCGCGGACCGCCCGGACAGCCCCATGCCGTCGGCGAGCCACAGGGCGAATCCGCCCCGTCCCAGGGGGTCGGCGGCGGCGACCACGATGAGCAGCGGCGCCAGGGTGACCAGGGCGAGCGTGGCGAACCCCGTGGCCCGGTGCAGCAACTCCAGGTCGCGGCCCTGCCGGACGAGGGTGGGCGCACCGGCCCGGTGCCACCCGCCGTGCACCGAGCGCCCCCACCGCCTCATGGGAGCCGGTCCGCGCGGGCGCCTGTCGTCCTCGGTGGTGTGGTGACGGTCATCCCTCGGTCCGCCTCCCGGTACGCGCTCCGTCCAGTCGCGGACATCGTTGACCGTTCCACGGCGGAGCAAACGCCGCAAACCGGGCGGCGTCCGGGTGGCTCAGAGCCCCACGAACGCCGCCCCCGCGTCCCGCAGCCGCTCGTGCAGCCCCCGGAACACCGCCGAGGAGCGGACCCCCGGCCAGTCCGCGGGAAGCAGCTCGGCCGGCAGGCCCGGGTCGGTGTAGGGCAGGTGGCGCCAGGAGTCCAGGGCGAGGAGGTAGTCCCGGTAGGCCTCCTCCGGCGGGGTGTCCTCGCGCTTCTCCCAGTCGCGCAGCACCCGCGCGTGGCGGTCGAGGAACTCCTCGTGCTCCTTGGCGATGGCGGCCAGATCCCACCACCGGGCGACGGCCTCCGCGGTCGGGGCGAAGCCGAGGTGGTCACCGCGGAAGAAGTCGACGTACGCGTCGAGCCGCAGCCGCTGGAGCGTGTGCCGGGTCTCCTCGTACAGCCGCGCGGGCGCGATCCACACGCCAGGAGCGGCCGTGCCGAAACCGAGCCCGGCCAGCCGGGAGCGCAGCACGTGCCGCTTCTGCCGCTCCGACTCCGGCACGGAGAACACCGCGAGCACCCAGCCCTCGTCCTCGGGCGGAGCGGAGGCGTAGATGCGGCGGTCGCCGTCGTCGAGCAACTGACGGGCGTCCGGGGACAGTTCGTAACCGGCCGCGCCCTGTGCGGTGCGGGCCGGCACGAGCAGGCCGCGTCTCTTGAGTCGTGACACCGAGGAGCGTACGGACGGAGCGTCCACGCCGGCCGCGGCCAGCAGCCGGATCAGTTCGGCTACCGGCACGGGGCCCGGCATGAAGCGGCCGTACGCGCCGTAGAGCGTGACGATGAGAGACCGTGGTGCATGGTGGTCGGACACGTTGATCATCTTAGGTCGTACGGATCATTCCCGGTCGCCTTCCGGTACCCCCGGGGCGCGCAGTCGGAACCGCTGGAGCTTGCCGGTGGCCGTGCGGGGCAGCGCGTCCAGGAAGACGATCTCGCGCGGGCACTTGTACGGCGCCAGCTCGCTCTTCACGAAGGCGCGCAGCGCCTCGGCGTCCGGCCGCGCGCCCTCCCTGAGGACGGCGAAGGCCAGCACGACCTGTCCGCGGGCCTCGTCGGGCCGCCCCACGACCGCCGCCTCCCGCACGTCCGGGTGTCGCAGCAGCGCGTCCTCCACCTCGGGTCCGGCGATGTTGTACCCGGCCGAGATGATCATGTCGTCGGCGCGGGCGACGTAGCGGAAGTAGCCGTCGGGGTCGCGGACGTAGGTGTCGCCGGTGACGTTCCAGCCGCCGCGCACGTAGTCCCGCTGTCGCGGGTCGGCGAGGTACCGGCAGCCGACCGGCCCCCGCACGGCGAGCAGGCCCGGCTGCCCGTCGGGCACGGGCTCGCCGTCCGCGTCCTGCACGCGTGCCTGCCAGCCCGGCACCGGAACGCCCGTGGTTCCGGGCCGGATCCGGTCGTCCGCCGCGGAGATGAAGATGTGCAGCAGCTCGGTGGCGCCGATGCCGTTGATGACGCGCAGGCCCGTGCGCTCGTGCCAGGCCCGCCAGGTCGCCGCGGGCAGGTTCTCGCCGGCCGAGACGCAGCGGCGCAGGGAGGAGACGTCGTGGCCGTCGAGCTCGTCGAGCATCGCGCGGTACGCCGTCGGGGCGGTGAACAGCACGGAGACCCGGTGCCGGGCGATGGCGGGCAGCAACTGCCGGGGCCCGGCCTGTTCGAGCAGCAGCGCACGCGCCCCCGCCCGCAGCGGGAAGACCACCAGCCCGCCGAGACCGAAGGTGAAGCCCAGCGGGGGACTGCCGGTGAACACGTCGTCCGGGCCCGGCTTCAGGACGTGCCGGGAGAACGTGTCGGCGATCGCCAGCACGTCGCGGTGCAGGTGCATGCAGCCCTTAGGGCGGCCGGTGGTGCCGGAGGTGAAGGCGATCAGTGCCACGTCGTCGGCCGCCGTCGCGACCGCCTCGTACGGGGTCGTGGGCGCCGGGCGGTTGAGCAGGTCGTCCGGGGCGTCACCGCCGTAGGTCGCGATCCGCAGGCCGGGGATCTCGGCCTTGGCGAGGTCGTCGACGGCCCGGATGTCGCACAGGGCGTGCCGCACCCGCGCGATCTCGCACATTGTGCTCAGCTCGTGCGGGCGCTGCTGGGCGAGCACCGTGACCGCCACCGCCCCCGCCTTCAGCACCGCCAGCCAGCAGGCCGCGAGCCAGGGGGTGGTGGGGCCGCGCAGCAGCACCCGGTTGCCCGGGACGACACCGAGTTCGCCGGTGAGCAGATGGGCGACGCGGTCCACGCGGGCGCGCAGATCGCCGTACGTCCACGGCTCGTCGGTGGCGGTGAGGAAGGCCGGGCGGTCGTCGGACGGGCCGGTCAGCAGTTCGGCGGCGCAGTTGAGCCGTTCGGGGTAGTGCAGCTCCGGCAGATCGAAGCGGAGCTCGGGCCATTGGTCCGGGGGTGGCAGATGGTCCCGGGCGAAGGTGTCGACGTGGGCCGTGCGCCGTGCGGTCATACGGTTCGCCCCCTTGGCGTGGTGGGCTCGCACCTGGAGCGTATCGTGTTGGTGACGACAGTCAACGGTCCGCGATAGCCTCGGAGTGGCCCAGCCGGAACGCAGGGTGGCGGAGAAGGGACCGGCGATGACCGCATTCTCGCTCGAACCGGCACAACTCGCCTGGTGCGCGGAACTGCGCGCCCTGGCGGCGGAACGGCTCCACCCGCTGGCCGACAAGGGGGAACCGGGGCATGTGAACCGCGCCCTGGTCGCCGAGCTCGGCAGCCTCGGCCTGCTCGGCCGCTTGTTCACCTCGGGCGCGCTCGACCTGTGCCTGATGCGCGAGTCCCTGGCCTACGCCTGCACGGAAGCGGAGACGGCCCTGGCCCTCCAGGGCCTCGGCGCCCATCCGGTGCACGCCTACGGAACCGAGGCGCAACGCGCCCGCTGGCTCCCCAAGGTCACCGCCGGCACGGCGATCGCGGCCTTCGCGCTGAGCGAGCCCGGGGCGGGATCGGACGCGGCGGCGCTGGAGCTGCGGGCGGAGGCGGATGACGCGCGGGGTGGCCGGCCATCGGACGCGTCGCGGGGGGACACCCCGGCCCTCGCCGCCGCCCCCGACGGCCCCGCCCGCTGGCGGCTCACCGGGGAGAAGTGCTGGATCTCCAACGCCCCCGAGGCCGACTTCTACACCGTCTTCGCCCGCACCACCCCGGGTGCCGGGGCGCGGGGCGTCACCGCCTTCCTCGTGCCCGCCGACCGGCCGGGCCTGACCGGCCGCGGACTCGACATGCTCTCGCCGCACCCCATCGGCGCCCTCGACTTCGACGCCGTGCCGGTGACGGCCGACGACGTGCTCGGCGAGGCGGACCGCGGCTTCCGGGTCGCGATGGGCACGCTCAACCTGTTCCGGCCCAGCGTCGGCGCGTTCGCGGTCGGCATGGCGCAGGCGGCCCTCGACGCCACCCTCGCCCACACCGCCGGGCGCGACGCCTTCGGGGGCAAGCTGCGGGACCTGCAAGCCGTCTCGCACCAGGTCGCCGAGATGGCCCTGCGCACCGAGGCGGCCCGGCTGATGGTGCACGCGGCGGCGTCGGCGTACGACGCGGACGACCCGGACGTGCCCCGGCGCTCCGCCATGGCGAAACTGCTCGCCACCGAGACCGCGCAGTACGTCGTCGACGCGGCCGTCCAGCTGCACGGCGCCCGGGCGCTGCAACGCGGCCATCTGCTCGAACACCTCTACCGCGAGGTGCGCGCCCCGCGCATCTACGAGGGGGCCAGCGAGGTGCAGCGCGGCATCATCGCCAAGGAGTTGTACGCCCGTCAGGAGGCCCGGTGAGCACTGAGCGCGTCAACCCGTCCGAGCTGTCCCCGCCGGCCGGCTTCTCCCACGCCGTCGTGGCGTCCGGGTCACGGGTGGTGTTCCTCGCGGGGCAGACCGCCCTGGACGCCGACGGCAAGGTGGTCGGCAGCACCCTGCCCGAGCAGTTCGAGCGGGCCCTCACCAACCTGCTGACCGCCCTCGCGGCGGCCGGTGGCACGCCCTCCGACCTGGCCCGCGTCACCGTCTACGCCACGGATGTCGAGGCGTACCGTACGTGTGCGTCCGAACTGGGCCGCACCTGGCGCGAGTTGGCCGGTCGGGACTATCCGGCCATGGCCGTCGTCGAGGTCGTCCGGCTGTGGGACGCGGAGGCGATGGTGGAACTGGACGGCTTCGCGGTCCTGCCGTAGTGAGGCCGTCGCGCCGCCGTGAAGCGGCGCCCTCGGGTCAGGCCGCGACGGCCAGTCCCTCGGCGGTCACCCGGCGCGGCTGTACCACGCGTCCGTCCGGCAGCAGTTCGCCGGTGTCGTCGAAGACGACCGTCCCGTCGCACAGCAGGCTCCAGCCCTGCTCGGGGCGGGCCGCCACGACGTGCGCGGCGGGGGAGTCGGTCGCGGGGCACTGGGGCTGGTGGGCACACATGGCGCACCTCCACGTCGGCAGGGCCGCCCGAAGGGTTCGGACGACTCGTACAGACTGACCATCCTCCCGTGCCGAACTCATCGGAACGGCCCGGCGGGAAGCGTGACACGCCCAGGACATTCCCAGGACGGTTCCACGACGGCCGGAGCGGACTCGCCACCGAAGGGGTGAGGATCACGGGAGCCGGCCCGGGGGGCCGGTACGAGTGGAAGCCGCAATTCCACTCCTTTCGGGAGGTTTCCCCCATGCGTGTACGTCCCCTTCTCGGCGCGGCGGCCGGTGCCGCGCTGCTCCTGCTCACCGGCGCCGGCGCGGCGCCCGCCACCGCGTCCGCCCTCGCCCCGACCGGCTCCGTGACGGTCGACGCGGTCGGCCGGATCACCGCCGACGGCACCGTCACCCTGTCCGGCACCTACCGCTGCGCGAGCTCCAGCGGCCCGGTCTTCGTCAGCTCCTCCCTCAGTCAGGGCGTCTCGACGACCCGTCACGGCATCGGCGGCACCCGGGCCGTGTGCGACGGCGCCGAGCACCGCTGGGTGAACACCGGCCAGGTCACGCCCGGCGCGCTGGTGGCCGGGGCGGCTCACGTCGAGGCCACCCTGATGGAGCTGCGCACCTTCAGCGGCCTGCCGCTGCCCAGCTTCCACGCGGTCCAGGGGCAGGACGTCACCCTGACCCAGGCCTGAGCACCAGGCTGAGGGAAACGGCGGGCGACCCGGCTTCGGGCCGCCCGCCGATACGGCACTGGCGGCACCGCGCCCCACGCGCCCTGCGCACCGCCTTCGGGGTCGTCTTCCAGCAGGCGAGGCTCTCCGCGGACCCCCGGCTGCCACTCACCGACCTGATCGCCGAGCCCCTGCGGGCCACCGGCCGCGGCCGGGAAGCCGACGACCGGACAGCCGGGTTGGCCCCCGCCGTTCGGCCTCACCCCCGACCTGCTCACCAGGCGGCCGCACGAGGTCAGCGACGGCCGGCTGCAACGCGCCTGCCTCGCCCGGGCTCTGGGTGCTGCGCCCACGCCCGCTGGCGTGCGACGAGATGACCGCGCAGCTCGACGCCTCCACCGCGGCCGCCCTGGTCACGGCCGTCGAGGGCCACCGGGCCTCGACCGGCGCCGCCCTGCCGGCCGTCGGCCACGAACCGCACCCTGCTGGAGCGCTGGTGCGACCGCACCGTCCACGGGGACGTCCTGGCCTGAGCGCGCCGGACGGCGTCCGGCACGAGCTGTGTCAGTGGTCGTCCCAGTGACCCTCGTGAGCGGCGTGGCGGTGGCCGTCGTGCACGTAGTCCGTGTGGTCACCGTGCCGTACGGCCAGGTGGCCGCAGTCGTCGCCGTGCTCGTGGTCGTGGTTCCGGTGCACCGTGTGGCGGCCGTCCGCGCACTCGTCGGCGTGGCCGTCGTGCATCCGGTGGATGTGGCCGTCGTGGGCGTAGTCGGTGTGGTCGCCGTGGGTGAAGGCGAGGTGGCCGCAGTCGTCGCCGTGGGCGTGCGCGTGGTTCTCGTGGGTGGTGTGCTCGGCGGTGGTCATGGGTGCTCCTCGCGTGGGGGGTGCCGCTCGGGGCGCTTCCGCCGGGGACGGCCGTCGACACCACCATAAGGCGACATCTGCATGCATGGTCGGAATGTCCACCCCTGCCCGCCGTCCGGCGCGGGCCGCCCGGGTGACGCGCGGGACTTCGCGGACACGGACTGTCAGCGCACCGCCACGACCACGCAGCTGTCGCCGTACTGCCACACCGGTCCGGCCGTGTCGAAGCCCGCCTGCCGGAGCAGCTCCAGATGGGCGCAGAGGGGGAGTTCGGCGGGGCGGCCGGTGCCGAGGAGGGCCTCACGCCGTCGGCGCTCCGCGAGCAGGTCGGCCAGCTCCGGGTCCTCGCCCGCGGCGGCCCACCAGGAGTCCCAGTCCTCGTGGGCGAACGCGCGCTGCCGGTCGGCCCGGCACCGCCCGACGTGGGCCGCGATCCCGGCCGGGCCCGTCTCGCCCTGGGGGAGGTGGTCGCCGTTGACGAGGACGCCCCCGGGGCGCATCAGCGTGGCGAGCTGCCGGTAGGTGCCGAGCAGGGTGTCGCGGTCGAGGTAGTGCAGGGCCGTCGTGGAGACCGCAGCGTCCAGGGGCCGGTCCAGATCCAGCGCCCAGGTCCAGCCGGGCGCGCCGATCTCGGCGTCGACGTAGCGGGCCGCGTCCGGGTGGTGGGTGCGGCCCAGTTCCAGCAGGACGGGGTCCCGGTCCACGGCCACGATCTCGGCGTCCGGCAGCCGCCGGACCAGCCGGGCCGCGAGGGAGCCGGGCCCGCAGCCCAGGTCCACGACGAGGGGCGGGGACGCGCGCCCCGCCGTGACGTGCTCGACGACGTCGGCGATCACCGTGAACCGCTCCTCGCGGTCGACGGCGTACCGCTGTTGCTGGCGCTCCCAGCGCTCCACCCATCGCTCCGCCGTCGCCAGACTCAGCCCCATCCGGTCGCGCCACCTCGCCGTCTCGCACCTGACTCCTGCCAGGTCCGAGCCTACAGGTGGAAACGGTTCCCATTACGCCTAGCGCGCCCATCGCTCGGCACCTGGCGGGTGATGTCACTGGAGTGAGGCGAGAACGGACAGCAGCCGGTCGACCTCCTCACCCGTGTTGTACACATGCAGACTCACCCGCACCGAACCGGTCTTCTCGCCCGCGTCGCCCTGGCAGTGATGGTCGGAGCGAACCATGAAGCCGTGGCTGAACAGGATGAATCCCAGGTCGCCCGAGTCGATGGCACGGTGCCGCAGGGTCACGATGCCCTGCCGCCGCTGCACGTCGGAGTCGGCGGCCAGACTGAGCGGGCAGCCGAGGACCTCGTAGGCGTCCAGCCGGCGCAGCCCCTCGGTGAGCCGGGTCGCGAGGTCGGCCGTCCAGCGCTCGATCCGGCCGAGGCCGGCCGCGTCCAGCCAGTCCAGGGCCGCTTCGAGCGAGGCGATGCCCACGGTGTTCGGGGTGCCGCTCCAGCCGCCGGGCACGAAGACGGGACCGCGTGCCTGCCGCGCCCACACCGCCCCGGAGCCGGGCAGGGCCAGCGCCTTGTGCCCGGAGAACACGACGAAGTCCACATCCAACTCGGCCACGGACACCGGCAGATGACCCACGCTCTGCGCGGCGTCCAGGCAGATGACCGCGTCGGGGCCGACGGCCTGGCGGATGCGCCGCACGTTCATGTCGCCGCCGTACACGTGGTGCACATGGGTGGTGGCGACGAACCGCGTGCGCGGGCCCGCCCGTTCGGCCAGAGCCCGGTGATCGTAGTCCCCGGAGCCGCTCTGGTACGGCATCGGCACCACCCGGACGCGCACGCCCTCGCGCGCGAGCGACTCCCGGGCCTCCAGCCAGGGCACGATGTTGGCCTGGTGGTCGGCGTCCGGCACGACGATCTCGTCGCCGTCGCGCAGGAACCCCGGCAGCCAGTCGCGGGCGATGGTCCGCAGCCCCTCGGTGGTGCCGCTCGTGAAGTGGACGGCGGAGCGCTCCGGCCGGGAGTCCCCGAGGAACCGGGCGACGCGCTCGCGGGTGCGCTCCACCAGCTCCGTCGTCCGGTTGGCCCAGGTGTAGGTGCCGCGCGCGGCGTTGGCGTTGGACGTGGTCAGATACGTCCGCACCGTCTCCTGCACGGCCCGCGGCTTCTGCGCCGTGGCCGCGCTGTCCAGGTAGGCCAGCTCGGGGTGCCCGGTGATGATGGGGAACTCTTCGCGCAGCGCACGCTGCCACGGCCGCAGATCCTCACGGATGATCGGTGCGCTCATGCCGGTCAGTCCCGCACCAGGGGGGCGCCCGCGTCCCGCCAGGCGATGATGCCGCCGGCCAGGCTGCGCACGTCCGGGTGGCCCATCCGGGTCAGCAGCGCCGCGTACCGCGCGGACTGCTCACCGACCGGGCAGGCCAGCAGCACCGGTTGACGCCTGCTGAACGGCAGCCCGCCCCGTAGGAGTTCGGCGAACAGCTCGTCGACGATGTTGACCGACCCGTCGATGTGCAGCGCCGCGTACGCGAACGGGCTGCGCAGGTCGACCACGAGCGGCCGGTCGGAGTCGATCCAGCGCCGGGCGTCGGCCACGCCGATCGACGGCGCCGCGCCGACCTCGGCGTCCGACAGGTCGGCCGGCGAGTTCTTCCGGGGCGGCCGGCCCAGCAGGTCGGGGCGCCGCTCCCGGACGTAGCTCAGATAGCTCTCCACGCGGTCGCAGACGATGAACACCGCCGTCCGACGCTCGGTCGACTCCTCGTCCACGCAGCGCAGATGGCGGACCGCGCCGAAGTAGGCCGCCCCGCCGGTGGGGCCGCCGAGGATGCCGCAGCGGCGATTCAGGGTGAGCATGCCCTCGATCGCCTCGTCGGCGCTCACCGACTCCATCGAGTCGTACGTCTCCGGATCGAACAGGCCGACCTCCTGCACCTCGTCGATGGTGCGGATCCCCGGGATGAAGTCGGACTTGGCCCCGACCAGCCCGAGCACCCGCACGGACGGATCCTCCTCACGCAGGGCGCGGGCGACACCCGTGGAGGAACCGGCGGTGCCCACGCAGGCGACGAACCAGTCCGGGACCCGGCCGTCCAGGTCCTTGACGATCTCCGGCCCGGTGCCGGTGAGATGGGCCTCGGTGTTGCGGGGGTTGAAGTACTGGTCGGTGTGCAGATAGGCGCTGCCGGAGGCCGACAGCGTCCGGTGGAACAGGGTCAGCGGATCGTCCGTGGCGGTCGGGTCCAGGCACTCGCTCTGCCCCGGCAACTCCTCGATCTCCGCGCCGAGCAGCAGCAGGAGGTCCTTGATCTCCGGGACCCGCATCCGGTTGGTGACGCTCTTGAAGCCCAGGCCGTGCATGCCCGCGATGACCGCGAGGGCCTTGGCCGTGTTGCCGCTGGACAACTCCACCACCTGGCTGCCGTGCGCGACCGCCTCGTCCAGCAGGGGCCGCGCCATGCTCCAGGCGGCCCGGTCCTTGACCGAGCCGAACGGGTTGAGCATCTCCAGCTTGGCGTACAGGTCGATGTTCCGCAGGCCGTGCACGGCCGGGTCGATCCGCACCAGCGGGGTGTTGCCTATCGCCTCGGTGATGCTGTCGTACCTCACTGGACTCCCCCCGAGGGTGTGATCGGCCAGAACTGGTCGTCCAGACACCAGCGCCACGCGTCGCCGTCCCGCCAGGCGGCGACCTTGCGGGCGGCGGGCTGGTGCTGGGCTCGCGTGGCGTGGAAGTCCATGGCGTAGCCCGCGGTGTTGGCGAAGGCGAGCAGGTCACCGGGTTCCGGGCGGCGCGGCAGGAACACCGTGCGCCGGGTGATGAGGTCGGTCTCCAGGCAGAGGCTGCCGAAGAGGTGCACGGCGACGGGCCCCTCACCCGGCCCGGCTCCGCTTCTGGGGACGACGACCGGATCCATCAGCACTCCGTGGTCCTCCAGGGCGATGTCGTCCGCCTTCGCGGCCAGCCGTACGAGCAGTTCCCCGCCGGGTTCCGGGCCGCGGACCTCCAGGACCCGCGCCAGGGTGAGTCCGCACTGGTCGAGCAGGGCCCGGCCGGGCTCGGTGTGCAGGTCGTACAGATGCTCCAGCAGCAGCGCGGCCAGCGGGCGTCCGCCCAGCGAAGCGGCGGGCTGGGCCAGCAGCTCGTCCAGATACGCGGCGCCGGCGACGGAGCGGTGGGCGGGGTAGAGGCCCAGCGTGCCGCGCAGGGTGCCGGACTCGTCGCGCAGCCCATAGCCGTGCCCGCCCCACGCCAGGGGCGGACGCCGGCCGAGGACGGCCGCGGTGAGCCCGCTCGTGTACGCCTCCCACTGCTCCCGCTCGGCGAGGTAGCTGACGCCGAACCCGCCACCGACGTCCACGGCCCGGGGCCGCAGACCCCGGCTCCGGCACAACTCCAGGGCGGCCAGGCACCCTTCGAGGGCCGTCGCCTTCTCCGCGACACTCGTCGTGTCCAGATGGAAGGCCACCCCCGTCGGATCGATCGCGTCTCGGTGCCGCTCGACCGCCTCCAGCAGTGGCTCCAACTCCCTTACCGGCGTACCGAAACGGCTGCGCCGGCTCAGCACCTTCACGCCCGACGTCTCGAAGCCCGACAGCCGCAGCAGCACCCGCACCGGGGCGAGCCCGTGCCCCCGCACCAGGCCGGCGAGCCGGTCCAGCTCGGCGACGCCGTCGACGTTGACCGTGACACCCGTCCGCGCCGCCAGCCACAGGAACTCGGGGTTCTTCGGCCCGGTGGTCATGATCCGGTCGGCGCCGAAGCCGGCACCCAGCGCGTGCTGCAACTCGCCCAGCGACGCGACGTCCACGCCCGCGTCCGTCGCCGCGAGCCGCCGCAGCAGCGCACTGGAGCGGTTGGCCTTGTGGGCGTAGAAGACCTGCCCCGACAGGTGGTGCGCCCGGTACACCGACCGGAACCGCTCCACGTTCTCGGCGATCTGGTCCGGCACCACGACGTGCAGGGGTGAACCGAGCGCGTCGACGATCGAGTGCAGCGTGCCGTGCGCCGCCACGAGCGATCTCAGCCGTGCCTCCAGCCGCGGTTCGAGATACAAGGGCCGGCTGTCCATGCGCGCTCCCCCTCCTGAAGCCGCTGCGCCCGGCATCCGGGCAGGTCGGACACTCCCCGCGTTTCGCCGTATAGCCCCTATCCATTCTTCGGTCGCTTTACGCCCGTAAGGCCCGGACCTGTCCGGTCTTCTGTGCGAAGCGGATCACCGGCCCGGCCCGCGAACCCGGTTGCACGCCGGTGACAATCGGGACGGAGCCGTAGCGGGCGTACAGGGCAACGGTCGCGGGGGGTGGCGGGTCGTACGGGGGGCAAGGGCAAAGGCCTGCGCTTTCGACCGGGAAACCGATCGAGGAAGACCAATGGGGGAGACCATGCAGAACCGCACCCGAGCCATCCGTACCCGAGGCATCCGTACCACCGTGGCCGCGCTGGCGGTCGTCGCCGGTGTCGCCGCAGCAGCCGTCCCGGCCGCCGCCGCCACCGCACCGGCCTCCGACACGCCCCGGTTCCTGGAGCCGGCCGAGCTGCCGCCGCACCCGTCCTCGTCCTGGTACGCCGGAGCGGTCACGGCCGGCCAGCCCGACCCGCTGCCGATGTGCGTCGGCGACGCGCTGCCGTCCATCACCTCGCACCGGGAGTACTGGACGGAGTTCGACACCAACGCCCAGCAGCTCACGGTCGAGGGGCGCAGCGAGCAGTGGGCGAAGGACTTCGCGGCGCTGCTGCGCAAGGACCTGGCCGGCTGCGCGAAGAAGCTGATGCAGCAGGACCCCGACATCACCGCGACGCAGAAGTACTACGGGCGGCTCAACGTCGAGGAGGGCGCCGACGTCTACGGCATCCATACCGCCTCCGCCTGGGGTTCCTCCGACATCAATCTCTTCTCGGTCGGCCGCGACGGCGCGACCGTCACCATCGTCCGGTGGGGCCAGATGGGCACCTTCCAGCACGCCCAGGTGGCCGACTTCAAGGCCACGACCGTCACGGCGGTGAACAAGCTGTACTGACGGCTCAGCCCCGGGGCGGATCGGTCGGGGCGTCGTACACGAGGAGCCCGTCGTCGCGCAGACGGGCTCCCGGTGTCGGCCTGTGGGCGCTCAGACGGCCGTCGTGCATGAGGTGCAGGGCGGGCACACCGCGGGCGAGGACCGCGAAGTCGGCGATCAGCCGGCGGTGGCAGCGCCACCAGACCGCCTCGCTGCACATCACGGCGGTACGCGTGTGCGCCGCCTCCCGCAACGCCCGGTCCATGGCGGCGACGAACTCGGGGGAGCGGGTGTGGGCGGCGTAGCCGCGGAAGGAAGCGTTGCGCCAGACGACGTCCGGGCTGTCCTCGGGCAGGGGCCGGAAGCCGCCGAGGCGGGGTTCCCACCGGTAGGCGAGGCCGGCCTCCGGCATCCATGCGGCCATCCGCTCCCGCAGCAGGTCGGGGTCACGACGGCTGCCGGGAGCGGTCCGCACGTCCACGACGGCCGTGACTCCGGCCGCCCGCAACAGCTCGGTGATCCGCTCCCGTCCGGCGGTGCTGTGCCCGAAGGTCACCAGAGAGGCGTCCACGGTGTCGGACTATCCCTTTTCAGGGGGCGCACACCTCACGCCCCCGCTGGCTCAGATGTCCCGGAACGTCTCGATCTGCGCCCCCACCGAGTTCAGCCGCTCCGCCAGCTCCTCGTAACCCCGGTTGATGACGTACACGTTGCGCAGCACCGACGTGCCCTCGGCCGCCATCATCGCCAGCAGGACGACCACCGCGGGGCGCAGCGCCGGCGGGCACATCATCTCGGCGGCGCGCCAGCGGGTCGGGCCCTCGACCAGGACGCGGTGGGGGTCGAGGAGCTGGAGCCGGCCGCCGAGGCGGTTCAGGTCGGTCAGGTAGATGGCGCGGTTGTCGTAGACCCAGTCGTGGATGAGGGTCTTGCCCTGGGCGACCGCGGCGATGGCCGCGAAGAACGGGACGTTGTCGATGTTCAGGCCGGGGAACGGCATGGGGTGGATCTTGTCGATCGGCGCCTCCAGCTTGGAGGGCCGGACGGTGAGGTCCACCAGCCGGGTGCGGCCGTTGTCGGCGAAGTACTCGGGCGTGCGGTCGTGGTCGAGGCCCATCTCCTCCAGGACCGCCAGCTCGATCTCCAGGAACTCGATCGGCACCCGGCGCACCGTCAGCTCCGACTCGGTGACCACGGCCGCCGCGACCAGGCTCATCGCCTCGACCGGGTCCTCGGAGGGGGAGTAGTCCACGTCGACGTCGATGGTGGGCACGCCGTGCACGGTGAGGGTGGTGGTGCCGATGCCGTCGACCTTGACGCCGAGCGCCTCGAGGAAGAAGCAGAGGTCCTGGACCATGTAGTTGGACGAGGCGTTGCGGATGACGGTGATGCCGTCGTGCCGGGCGGCCGCGAGCAGCGCGTTCTCGGTCACCGTGTCGCCGCGCTCGGTCAGGACGATCGGGCGGTCGGGGCTCACCGCGCGGTCCACCCGGGCGTGGTACTGGCCCTCGGTGGCAGCGATGTCCAGGCCGAACCGGCGCAGCGCGATCATGTGCGGCTCGATGGTGCGCGTACCGAGGTCGCAGCCGCCGGCGTACGGCAGCTTGAACGCGTCCATGCGGTGCAGCAGCGGGCCGAGGAACATGATGATGGAGCGGGTGCGGCGGGCCGCGTCCGCGTCGATCGCCTCCAGGTCGAGCTCGGCCGACGGCACGATCTCCAGGTCGACACCGTCGTTGATCCACCGGGTGCGCACACCGATGGAGCCCAGCACCTCGAGGAGGCGGTACACCTCCTCGATGCGGGCGACGCGGCGCAGCACCGTGCGCCCCTCGTTGAGCAGTGAGGCGCACAGCAGTGCCACGCACGCGTTCTTGCTCGTCTTCACGTCGATGGCGCCGGACAGCCGGCGCCCGCCGACCACGCGCAGATGCATCGGACCGGCGTAGCCGAGGGACACGATCTCGCTGTCGAGGGCCTCCCCGATGCGAGCGATCATCTCAAGGCTGATGTTCTGGTTGCCGCGCTCGATCCGGTTGACCGCGCTCTGGCTGGTGCCGAGCGCCTCCGCCAGCTGCGACTGAGTCCAGCCCCGGTGCTGCCGGGCGTCACGGATGAGCTTGCCGATGCGTACGAGGTAGTCGTCTGCCATGGGACTGAGGTTATCTCAGATATGAGATGCCGCCCGGCCGGGGAGTCCGAACGGGTGACGGGACGTCAAGCCCGCCCGGCGGGCTCAGTGTCGACGCGCCTTCGTGGTGCGCCGCCATCCGAAAGGTCCGGGCAGATCCATCGATGTCGTACGACGTCCTGTGCTGCTGCGGGTGTGGCGCGGGCCGTTCTTTCCGCCGCCGGTGGTGATGGACCAGGAGCGCTTGTTGATGTTCAGGCGCACCCCCGGAAGGATCCGGAAACTCTTGCGGAACGTGAGCGGCATGCCCTGTCTCCCCTCCGTCTTGCGTGGATGTCGTACGTGGGTACCCGGTTCGGATACCCGGGAAAAGGGCGCGCATGACCGCTCGGCGGGCGCCGGGGCATGACCATCCGGCGCTCGTGTACTAGAGTTATCTCGACATCGAGATATCTGCCGAGAGAGCACCCCAGCCGCCACCCTGGTAAGGGTTACCTAACTTAGCCTTACCTTAGCGGATCGGCCAAGATGCCGTGGCGGCAGGATCGTGGTGGTACGCGCACATCAATGAAGGAGACTGTCGTGTCGGCGAACAGCTTCGACGCCCGCAGCACGCTGCAGGTGGGCGACGAGTCGTACGAGATCTTCCGGCTGGACAAGGTGGAGGGCTCGGCTCGCCTGCCCTACAGCCTCAAGGTCCTGCTGGAGAACCTGCTCCGCACGGAGGACGGCGCGAACATCACCGCCGACCACATCCGTGCCCTCGGTGGATGGGACTCGCAGGCCCAGCCCAGCCAGGAGATCCAGTTCACGCCGGCCCGCGTGATCATGCAGGACTTCACCGGCGTTCCCTGTGTCGTGGACCTCGCGACCATGCGTGAGGCCGTCAAGGAGCTGGGCGGCGACCCGGCGAAGATCAACCCGCTGGCGCCGGCCGAGCTGGTCATCGACCACTCCGTCATCGCCGACAAGTTCGGCACGAACGACGCCTTCAAGCAGAACGTCGACCTGGAGTACGGCCGCAACAAGGAGCGCTACCAGTTCCTGCGCTGGGGCCAGACCGCCTTCGACGAGTTCAAGGTCGTCCCGCCCGGCACCGGCATCGTCCACCAGGTGAACATCGAGCACCTGGCCCGTGTCGTGATGGTCCGCGAGGGCAAGGCCTACCCGGACACCCTGGTCGGCACCGACTCGCACACCACCATGGTCAACGGCCTCGGTGTGCTCGGCTGGGGCGTCGGCGGCATCGAGGCCGAGGCCGCCATGCTCGGCCAGCCGGTCTCCATGCTCATCCCGCGCGTCGTCGGCTTCAAGCTGACCGGTGAGCTCCAGGCCGGCACCACCGCCACCGACCTCGTCCTCACGATCACCGAGATGCTGCGCAAGCACGGCGTCGTCGGCAAGTTCGTCGAGTTCTACGGCGAGGGCGTCGCCGCCACCTCGCTGGCCAACCGCGCCACCATCGGCAACATGTCGCCGGAGTTCGGCTCCACTGCCGCGATCTTCCCGATCGACGACGAGACCATCAACTACATGCGGCTCACCGGCCGCAGCGAGCAGCAGCTCGCGCTGGTCGAGACGTACGCCAAGGAGCAGGGCCTCTGGCTCGACCCGAAGGCCGAGCCGGACTTCTCCGAGAAGCTGGAGCTCGACCTCTCCACGGTCGTCCCCTCCATCGCCGGCCCGAAGCGCCCGCAGGACCGCATCGTCCTCGCGAACGCCGCCGAGCAGTTCAAGACGGACGTCCGCAACTACGTCGACACCGTGGACGAGGCCGGCCAGGAGTCCTTCCCGGCCTCCGACGCCCCGGCCGTCGCCCCGAACGGCGCCCCGTCCAACCCGGTCACCGTGACGGCCCCCGACGGCACGTCGTACGAGATCGACCACGGTGCGGTCACGGTCGCGGCCATCACCTCCTGCACCAACACCTCCAACCCGTACGTCATGGTCGCCGCCGCGCTGGTGGCCAAGAAGGCGGTGGAGAAGGGCCTGACCCGCAAGCCGTGGGTCAAGACCACCCTCGCCCCGGGCTCCAAGGTCGTCACCGACTACTTCGAGAAGGCGGGCCTGACCCCGTACCTCGACAAGGTCGGCTTCAACCTCGTCGGCTACGGCTGCACCACCTGCATCGGCAACTCCGGCCCGCTGCCGGAGGAGGTCTCCAAGGCCGTCAACGACCACGACCTCGCGGTCACCTCGGTCCTCTCCGGCAACCGGAACTTCGAGGGCCGCATCAACCCCGACGTCAAGATGAACTACCTGGCGTCCCCGCCGCTGGTCGTGGCCTACGCCCTCGCCGGCTCCATGAAGGTCGACATCACCAAGGACGCCCTGGGCGCCGACCAGGACGGCAACCCGGTCTTCCTGAAGGACATCTGGCCCACCGAGGCCGAGGTCAACGAGGTCGTCGCCAACGCCATCGGCGAGGACATGTTCTCCAAGTCCTACAGCGACGTCTTCGCGGGCGACGCCCAGTGGCAGGCGCTGCCGATCCCGACCGGCAACACCTTCGAGTGGGACGCCGAGTCCACCTACGTGCGCAAGCCCCCGTACTTCGAGGGCATGACGATGGAGACCACCCCGGTCTCCGACATCTCCGGCGCCCGTGTGCTCGCCAAGCTCGGCGACTCGGTCACCACCGACCACATCTCCCCGGCCGGTGCCATCAAGGCCGACACCCCGGCCGGCAAGTACCTCACCGAGCACGGTGTGGAGCGTCGTGACTTCAACTCCTACGGCTCCCGCCGAGGCAACCACGAGGTCATGATCCGCGGTACGTTCGCCAACATCCGCCTGCGCAACCAGATCGCGCCGGGCACCGAGGGCGGCTACACCCGCGACTTCACCCAGGCGGACGCGCCGGTGTCGTTCATCTACGACGCCTCGCAGAACTACCAGGCCGCCGGCATCCCGCTGGTCGTCCTGGCCGGCAAGGAGTACGGCTCCGGCTCGTCCCGCGACTGGGCCGCCAAGGGCACCGCGCTCCTCGGCGTCAAGGCCGTCATCGCCGAGTCGTACGAGCGCATCCACCGCTCGAACCTCATCGGCATGGGCGTCCTGCCGCTGCAGTTCCCGGAGGGCCAGTCGGCCGCGTCCCTCGGCCTCACCGGTGAGGAGACCTTCGACTTCACCGGCGTCGAGGAGCTCAACAACGGCACCACCCCCCGCACGGTGAAGGTCACCACCGACACCGGCGTCGAGTTCGACGCGGTCGTCCGCATCGACACCCCCGGCGAGGCGGACTACTACCGCAACGGCGGCATCATGCAGTACGTGCTGCGCAGCCTGATCCGCAAGTAACCTGATCCGCAAGTAAGCGGACCGCGACGGCAGTTCGAGGGCCGCGTTCCCGGGTGACCGGGGGCGCGGCCCGCGCCGTTCACGCGGCCCGCCCCCTCTCGGCGGCGTGGGCGGGTCACCCGTCGCGATACTTCGCCGCCGCGGCCCGGGCCAGGTCCTGGGACTTGTCCAGGGCCGCGTCCACCGACTGCTGCCCGGCGATGGCCGCGGCGATCTGCTCGGAGACCGCCGTCCCCAGCACGGCGAACTCGGGGATGCCCAGGAAGCCGATGCCGTCGTAGGGGCGGGGGCCGACGCCCGGGTTCTTCGGGTCTGCGGAGTCCGTCGCCGCCCTGAACTCCTGCCGGTACCAGGCCCCGGCAGCCTGCTGGTACTCGGGCTTCTCGTAGAGCGACATGCGGTTCCCGGCGGGCGCCGAGGTCCAGCCCACCTCCTGGCCGACCAGCTCCTGGAACTCCTTGGAGGAGGCCCAGGAGATGAACTCCCAGGCGGCGTCCTTGTTCTCGGAGGCCTGCTGGACGCCCCAGGCCCAGGTCCACAGCCAGCCGGCCTTGGCGGTCCTGTCGTGCGGGGCGGGGACGTAGCCCACCTTGCCCTTGACCGAGGAGCTGTCGGCCTCGATCGACGAGGCCAGCGACGTGGCGTCGTACATCATGGCGCACTTGCCCTCGACGAAGCGGTCCAGGATCTCCAGCACGCCCATCCGCTCGGCGCCGGGCTGGCCGTGGGTGCGGAGCAGGTCGACGTAGAACCCGACGGCCTTCTTGAACTCCGGTGAGGTCAGACGGGCGTTCCAGTCCATGTCGTACCAGGCGCCGCCGAAGGTGTTGACGACCGTGTTGATCGGGGCGAGGTTCTGGCCCCAGCCGGGCAGGCCGCGCAGGCAGATGCCGCTCGCGCCCTCGGAGCCGTCGACCCGGGCCGCGAGGTCGGCGACCTGCTCCCAGGTCGGGTCCGGCGGCATGGTCAGCCCGTCTTTGCGGAAGAGGTCCTTGCGGTACATCAGGAAGGAACCCTCGCCGTAGAAGGGTTCGGCGTAGAGCTTGCCGTCCTCCCCGGTCAGCGAGGACACCAGGTTCGGGAAGACGTCGTCCTGGTCGAAGTCCGCGTCGGCCTTCACATAGGAGTCCAGCGGGGCGAGCCAGCCGTTGTCCGCGTAGATCGGCACCTCGTACGCGCTGACGCTCGCCACGTCGTAGGTGCCGGCCTGGGTGGCGAACTCGCGGTTCATCTTCTCCCGCGCCTCGTTCTCCGGCAGCAGCGTGTAGTCGACGGTGATGCCGGTCTCCGCCGTGAAGTGCTTCTTGGTGAGCCTCTCGAGGGTCTGGATCTGCGGCACGTCCGTCGCGAGCACACGGAGGCCGGTCCGCTCCTCGCCGCCGGGCAGATCGGCTTCACCGCACCCCGCGAGGACCAGACCGGCGGCGGCCGTGAGAGCCACGGCCGCCTGGGTGAGGCGGCTGCGTTTCATGACATCTCGGCCCGTACCCACCTTTGCCATGTGTTAGGCATTTCGTAAGAAGAGTATTAAATGAGTGAATTTCCGGCGTGCCTGCGCTCAGGGTCGGCCGCGTCCGCGGTCAAGGTCGGCCGCGTCTGGCCTGAGCGCGCCGCGACAGCGCGTCGGCCGCCACGGCGGCCAGCAGCACCCCACCGGTGATCATGAACTGCACGGCGTCCTGGACCCCCAGCAGGCCCATGCCCGAGGCGATCGACTGGATGACCACCACACCGAGCAGCACCGACCAGGGCGAGCCCCGCCCGCCGAACAGGCTCGTCCCGCCGATGACGGCCGCCGCGATCGCGTTGATCAGCAGCATCCCCGAACCGGCGGCCCGTGCCGTCGTGGGGCTCGCCGAGGTCAGCCCCGACGCCACGAACAGCCCGCCGAACGCGGCCAGCGTCCCCGACACCATGAACATCGCGACCCGCACCCGCTCCACCCCGATGCCGGCCCGCCGCGCCGCCTCGACCCCGCCGCCGAGCGCGTACACCCGCCGCCCGTAGCGGGTGCGGCGCAGCACGTAGTCCGAGACGACCAGGACCACCAGGAAGATCAGCAGCGCGAGCGGCAGTCCCTGGAACCGGTTGAGGGTGTGGGCCCCGGCGAAGGCGACCACCGCGAGGAGCCCGGTGCGCAACCAGATCTCACCCCCGGGCCGGTAGGGCATCCCGGTCGCCCGCTGGCGGCTCAGCCGGCGGCGGGCGGCCAGGAAGTACCCGCCCGTGCCGAGCGCCGCGACCGCGTACGCCGCCAGGTCGTTGCCGAAGTGCCGGCTGGTCAGTGAGGCGACCAGGCCCTCCTCGTCGATGTTGATCGTGCCGCTCGCCCCCAGCAGGTACAGCGTCAGACCGTTCCAGATCAGCAGCCCGGCCAGCGTCACCACGAACGCGGGCACGCCGAGCCAGGCGTGGAAGAACCCTTGGAAGGCGCCCACCGCCGTGCCCGCGGCCACCGCCACGATCACCGCCAGCCACTCCGGCACCCCTTGGTTCACGTTCAGCACGGCGAACGCCGCCCCCGCCAGGCCGCTGACCGAGCCGACCGACAGATCGATCTCCCGGATCAGCAGCACGAACACGATGCCGACGGCGACCAGCCCGGTCCCGACGATGTCCACGCTGAGGTTGGACAGGTTGCGCGGCGAGAGGAACTTGTCGTCCAGCCCCTGGAAGACGATCCAGATCACGATCAGACCGGCGATGACCAGCAGCGGCCCCCGCTCGCCGTCACGCACACCACCGCGGAGGTCCCGGACGTACTCCCGCACGCTGTCCTGCCAGCCGCGGGCGGCGCGTGGCTCGCGCCCGGTGGTGACCGGCCCGGCGCTGCCCGGCCCGGCCGGCCCGCCGGCCCCGTGCGGCCCGCCGCGGCTCACGGCCACGCCTCCTCGTCGCCCTTCGAACGGTGGGCCACGGCGTTGTCCGCCGCCCCGGTGACCGAGGAGATGATCTGCTCCTGGGTCACGGTGCTCACGTCGAACAGACCGTTGTTGCGGCCCAGCCGCAGCACGGCGACCCGGTCAGCGACGGCCTTGATGTCGCCCATGTTGTGACTGATGAGGATGATCGCCATCCCGCGGTCGCGCACCCCCTCGATCAGGTCGAGCAGATGGCTGGTCTGCTCCACGCCCAGCGCGGCGGTCGGCTCGTCGAGCAGCAGCACCTTGGGCGCGCCCATCAGCGAGCGGGAGATCGCCACGGCCTGCCGCTGCCCGGCCGACAGCGCGGCGACCGGCATCCGCACGTCGGGGATGCGGATCGACAGGGCGCGCATCAGATCGCGGGCCCGGCGCTCCATCTCGACCTCGTCGAGTACGCCCACCCGATCGATCTCGCGGCCGAGGAAGAGATTGCCGACGACGTCCAGGTTGTCGCACATGGCGAGGTCCTGGTAGACGGTCGCGATGCCCAGGGCGTGGGCGTCGTGCGGGCGCTTGACCTGCACCGGGCGCCCCTCCCACTCGATGATGCCCCGGTCGGCGGGACTGACCCCGGAGATCACCTTGACCAGCGTGGACTTGCCGGCTCCGTTGTCGCCCGCCAGGGCCACGACCTCACCGGCCCGGACCTGGAGGTCGACGTCCACGAGCGCCTGGACACCGCCGAAGCGCTTGGTGATGCCGCGCAACGCCAGTACGGGGGGATGGGCCACGGGAACCACCTCGCTCACCGGGTGAGCCCGGCCCGGTCGCAGGCCGGACGGAGCTTCGGAGTGCAGATCTGGTCGATCGTGTAGACGCCGTCCCGCACGAGCGTCCGGCCGATCGTCTCGCGCGTCACGGCGGTCGGGGTGAGCAGGATCGCCGGGACGTCCTCGGTCGTGGGGCTGTCCACCTTCGTCGTGACCAGGGCGTCGATGTCGTTGCCGCGCGCCAGGGCGACGGCCATCGCGGCGGCCGCCTCGGTCTCCAGCCGGAACGGCTTGTAGACGGTCATGTACTGCTCGCCGTTGACGACGCGCCGCACGGCGTCGAGGTCGGCGTCCTGCCCGGTGACCGGGGGCAGCGGCGAGACACCGGCGCTCTTGAGGGCCGAGACGACACCGGCCGCGATCGAGTCGTTGGCCGCGAGCACCCCGTCGATCCGGCTCGGGCCGAGGGCGCTGATCGCGGCGGACATGTGGTCGTGCGCGTTCTCCGTGCGCCACCCCAGGGTGCTGTACGACTTCAGGATCCGCACCTCGTCCTGGAGGACGGACCGGGCTCCGCCCTCGTACCAGGCGGCGTTGGGGCTGGAGGGGTCGCCGTTCATCATGACGACGCCGCCGCCGTCGGCCCGGGCACCCATGCCCTTCAGGAGCGCACGGCCCTGGAGCCTGCCGACCTGGGCGCCGTCGAAGCTGACGAAGCCCGAGATCGGCCCCTCGGCGAGCCGGTCGTAGGCGACCACCGGAATGCCCTCGCGCTGTGCCGCGCGGACCGACGAGCGCAGGGCCTTCGGGTCGACGACGTCCAGCACCAGGACCGAGACCCCCCGGGTGATCATGGAGTTCATCTGCTGCCGCTGGCTCGCCGCGTCGTTCTCGGCGTTGGCGTACACGACCGTGCAGACGTGGCACAGCTCCTTCACCCGCTTCTCGATCAGCGGCTTGTCGGACTTCTCCCAGCGGGGCACGGCACGGCTCGGCAGCAGCAGCCCGATGGTCAGCTCACCCTCGCTCTCCCCTCCGCTGTCGGTACACCCGGCGAGGGAGACGGCCAAGAGGACCGCCAGCAGCCCGGCGACGCCGCGCAGACCAAGGCCACGCATCAGGTGCCTCCCTCGTGGGTCCGGTCCCGGGGCGAGGACGGGGGAGGGTCCGCGACGTTGTTGCCGATGTGCTCCATGGCCCGGTCGAGCCCCACGGCCTGCTCGCCCCTGCGGCCCGCCTCCCGCTCGCGGCTGCGGCTCGGCGCTCGCTCGGGGTCGGGGTCGCGGTCCGTGGCGTGGTCGGGGTCGAGGTCCGCTGCTGAGCCGCCGTCGGGGTCGAGGTCCGCTGCCGAGCCGCCGTCGGGGTCCGTGGCGTGGTCGTCGTCCCGGTCCGTCGCGCGGTCGTCGTCACGGTGCCGGCCCTGCTCGCGGGCCCTGCGGCGGTCCCGGTTCCGGCCCAGCCCCCAGCTCCGGTCGCGGCCCAGGCCCCAGCCGCGGCCCGGCTTCCGCTCCTCCTCCGGCTCGGCCTCCGGTTCGTCGTCCGGCTCCTCGCCGTCCTCCGTCTCCCGCTCCGAGCGGGTGACGACGATCTCGCTCCACACCTGCTTGCCGCCGCCCACCGGCACCGACCCCCAGGCCGCCGACACGGCCTCGACCAGGAAGAGCCCGCGGCCGCCCGTCGACTCCCAGTCCACGACCACCGGCTTGGCCGGCGCCCGGGGCGAGGAGTCGTTCACGGTCACCCGCAGCCGGTCCGCCGCCAGGGTCAGCTCCACCCGGACCGCGCCCTGCGTGTGCACCAGCGCGTTGGTGACCAGCTCCGACACCACCAGCAGGACGGTGTCGGCCTCGGCCGCGATGCCCCACGAACGCAGCGTGCGCGCACTGAACCTGCGGGCGTGCATCACCGCGTCCGGCAGCCGCCACACCACCCAGCCCGCCCGCACCGGCCGCACCCGCATCCCGTCGTAGCGCAGCAGCAGGATCGCCACGTCGTCCTCACGGCGCCCGTCCTCGCCGAGCAGCGCGTCGGCCATCCGCCCGGGGTCGGCGGGGTCGGCCGCGGCGAGCGCCAGACGGACGAGCCGCATGCCCTCGTCCACCTGGAGGTCCGCCGACTCGACCAGGCCGTCCGTCACCAGCGCGAGCACCGAGCCCGGGGCGAGCGCCAGTGCCGTCAGCGGGAACTCCGCGTCCGCCAGGACACCCAGGGGGAGCCCGCCCTCGACGGCGATCTCCGCGGTGCTGCCGTCGGGATGCCGTACGAGCGGGGCCAGATGCCCGGCCCGCACGAACAGCGCGTTGCCCTCCTCCATGTCGAGCTCGACGTAGCAGCAGGTGGCGAACAGGTCCGTCTCCATGCCGACGAGCAGCCGGTTGGCGTGCGCGACGACCACGTCCGGCGGATGCCCCTCGACGGCGTACGCCCTGACCGCCGTACGCATCTGGCCCATGATCGTCGCGGCGCCGGCGCTGTGCCCCTGCACATCCCCGATGACCAGGGCCACCTTGCTCTCCGACAGTGCGATCACGTCGTACCAGTCGCCGCCCACCTGGAGCCCGCGCCGGGCCGGCAGATAGCGGGCCACCGCGGTGCCCCCGGGCAGCCGGGGGAGCCGGCGCGGCAGCAGGCTGCGCTGGAGCATCGTCGCGAGTTCCTGCTCGGCGTCGTAGGCATGCGCGCGCTTCAGGGCCTGCCCGACGAGCCCCGCGGTCGCGGTCAGCAGGGCCCGCTCCTCGGGGGCGAACTCGTGCGGGGTGTCCCAGCCGACCAGGCACACCCCCGCCACCCCGCTCTTGGCCGGCAGCGGCAGCACCGCGAGACCGCCGGGGCCGATCCCCGCGAGCCCGGGTTCCAGCACGGAACCCGCCGGCCACAGGCTCATCCGCCCGTCCCGCAGCGCCGCCTGGAGCGTGGGCAGAGCGGTGACCGGCGCGTCGGGCCACTCCGAGCGCCACTCGCGCCGCCACAGCTCCGGCCAGGCACCGGCACTCGGCGGATCGAGCACGGTGACCGCCAGCCGGTCCTCCAGCAGTTCGGCGAGCGCCACCCGGTCGGCACTCAGCGGCTCGCGCAGCGCGGCGACCACCACACGGCTGACGTCCCGCACGGTCGTGGCGTCGTCGAGCGCGGCCGTCAGCCACTGGATCCGGGCGACGTCGCTGGCGCTGCGGCGCAGCACCGGCGCCGCGCTCACCACGCCCAGCACCCGCTCAGGGGCGCCGTCGGGGCTCTTCAGCACGCGGCAGTTCAGCCGCAGCCAGCACAGTTCCCCGGTCGGCCGGCGGATCCGGAACTCCATTTCACGGCGGCCCGGGGTCTGAGCGGACGGCTCGATGACCGACATCAGCGCGGGGACGTCCTCCGGGACGCTGCAGGAGAGCAGGGTGTCGGTCTTGCCGTCGAAACCGCCCTCGGGGATGCCGACGAGTTCGAGGAGCGCCGGATCCGTCTCGACCAGCCCGGTGCCGGGCGACAGGGCGAAGGACCCGACCCCCATGGCGCGCAGGGCCGAATCCAGCAGCGGTGCGGGCGCCGACCGGTCGGCCTCGCCGCGCAGCCGCTCGGCGACGGCTTCGGCGTAGCGCTCCAGGAACTCCCGCTGCTCGGCGCCGAACCCTTCGCCGGCCTCTCCCACCACGACGAGACAGCCCAGCCACCCGCCCGCGGCCCCCAGCGGCAGCGCTCCCAGCGGGACGGCCGCGGTCGCTGCTTCCTCTCGCCCGGGTAGCACCACACCCGCGAGCCACACGGCCCGCCCGCGCAGAAACGCCTCGACGACGGCCGGACAACCGCCCTGCGACCCGGTCGGGCCCGACGGCACCGAGGTGGGAGCGCCGTGCGGAGCGGCAGGTGATTCCGCCCCGGGGGAGGCGCTCGGCCCGGCGCCCGGAGCTCCCGCGGAATCCGAGACCGCCACCCGCCCCGGCAACTGATACCGCTGCTCGGACTCGGCCCCGGCCGACTCCACCAGGCAGAGCTCCGCGCCGTCGTCACTGCGCACGTACACCGCCGCCAGTGTCACCCCGGCGAATGCCAGCAGCCGCGCTCGCGCGGCCGTCTCCGGAGCGGGACGAGGCGGATCGGTGCCCCCGTTCCCCGGCGCCCGAAGACCGGGGACCGCGGCCCGGGCATCGCCGTGATGGGGCATGTCCGCATCCACCTCCCGTCCATGCCGCAGCCACCGGCAGGTGGGAGTCCCCGGAACTCAGGCGACGACGACGCGGGCACGGGACCGGCGGCGCGGGGTCGCGCCTCCCATGGCGGATCCACGCCGCTCATGAGCGGCAGGGCACCCAACAACAGCTTCGCACACCTGGATAACAGCGACATATGGGGCGCTCTGGCCGGCTCGGCCGACGTCTCCGACGGGTTCCGCTCACGCAGCCCGGCAGCCGGGACGCCGCGCGGCCGAACTGACGCGGCACGGCACGGCCCACACGACCCGCACGGAGATCGAGATCACCAGGCGACCGTCACCGCCGGCCGACGAGACCGCGCAGCTCACCGACCTTCATCAGGCGGCAAAGGGCCAGGTATCCCGCCGCCAGCACGGCCGCCCCCGCGGCAAGACTCACCGCGGTGGGCCAGATGCCCGTACCCAGCGAGGCGGTGCAGGCCCGTGCGGTGCCCCAGGCCGGCCCCGCGGCGAGAGCGGCAGCACACAGCAGCTTCGTGTACGTGCGCCGAAGCTCCCCGTCGTCGAGGCGTCCGCCCAGCCTCCCGCGCAACCGCCGCGCCGTGACGGTCAACCCGGCCAGGTACGACAGGGCGTAGGCGCCGGCCATGCCGGTCACCGCCCAGCGCGCCGGCAGCAGCAGGTGGCAGACGGTGACCAGCGCGATGTTCACGGTGGCGATCCAGGTGGCCATGAAGAACGGGGTGCGGGTGTCCTCGAAGGCGTAGAAACCTCGCAGGAGGAGGTACTGCGCCGAGAACGGGATCAGCCCGAGCCCGAACACCTGGAGCATCTGCCCCAGCGGCCGGGAGGTGGCGGCGTCGGCCGCACCGTGGGCGAACAGCAGCGTCGCTATCCAGGGGCCCAGCGCCAGGAAGAGGAAGCCGGCCGGCACGATGAGGACACCGGAGGCGCGAAGCGCCCGTGAGAGATCGGCCCGCAGCTCGGGGACCCGGCCCTCGGCGGCGGCCCTGCTCATCCGCGGCAACAGCGCCGTCACCAGGGAGACGGTCACGATCGACTGCGGCAGCATCCAGATGGTCTGGGCGTACATGTAGGCCGTGTATCCGGCACCGGCATCCGGCAGGGCCTGGTCCGCGGCGTTGGCGAAGTTCGTCACCACGGTCAGCGCGACCTGGTTGACCAGGACGAACAGCAGTGTCCACTTCGCGGCATGGACGCTCTTGCCCAGGCCGGTGCCCCGCCAGTCGAAGCGCGGCCGGAACCGGAAGCCCGTGGCACGCACGAAAGGGATCAGCGCAAGGGCCTGCACCGCGATCCCGGCCGTCGTCCCCAGCCCCAGCAGCCGCACCTGTGTCGCGGTGATGTCCTCCACCCGGTCCGGGACCGTCATCAGCCCCAGATACGCGCCGAACATGCCGACCAGCACGACGTTGTTCAGTACCGGCGTCCACATCATCGCGCCGAACTTCTCCCGGGCGTTGAGCACTTGCCCCAAGATGCCGAACAGGCCGTAGAAGAAGATCTGCGGCAGCAGGAACCGGGCGAACACCACGGTCAGTTCGAACGCCTCGTGGCTGTCCGCGGTGTCGCGCATGTACAGGCCCACGATCTGCGGCGCGGCCCATACGGCCAGTGCCGTCCCCGCGGCCAGCACGCACAGCACGAGCGTCACCAGCCGTTGCTCGTAGGCCCGTCCACCGTCGGCCTCGGTGGCCCGCGCCCGGACCAGTTGCGGCACCAGCACGGCGTTGAGAGCGCCGCCGATCACCAAGGTGTACAGACTGGTCGGCACGGTGTTCGCCGTGTTGTACGTGCTCGCCAGCAGCCCTGTGCCCAGCGCCGCCCCCTGAAGCACCTGCCGGATCAGGCCCGACGCACGGGACACCACCGTGCCCAGTGCCATCAGCAGGGCGGAACGGGCCGGCCCGCCCTTCTCTGCCGTGCCGTCGCGCGCCGGCTGCCGCCCGCTGGTCTGCTCGCTCGTGGCCGCCGACTCGGCCGCGGCCTTCGCCCCCTCCGTCATGGCGGCCAACCTATGCGCTCAAGATCTGGAAGGGGTAAGTGGCCGGTGTTTGCCGGCCGATACGGCCGTACGGCACGACGGGCCCGGTGATCAACACCTTCGGGTCACCGGGCCCGCCCCGTACGACGGTTCAGCCCACCCGGCAGGGCGGGCTGCTCGTGCTTTCAGCCCCCGAACCGGAGACGACGTAGCCGAACGTCGCGCTCTTGCCCGGGGCCAGGGAGCCGTTCCAGTTGGCGTTGTGGACCATCACCGCCTGGCCGTTGTAGGTCGCGCTGCCGCTCCACAGGCTCTCGACCTTCTGGCCCGCCGGGAGTGTCCAGTCGACCATCCAGCCGAGCATCGGGACGGTGCCGGTGTTGGTGACGGTCACCTCGGACTGGTAGCCGCCGTTCCAGGTGCCGGTCGTCCTGCGGGTGGCCGTGCAGGTGCCGGGCACCGGCTCGGACGGGTTGCCGGGCTCCTTGATGCCGGTCACCTCGCCGTTGCCGCCGTCGAAGACGACGTCGGAGCAGGAGTAGAAGGTCTCCTGGCTGTCGGAGCGCTGCCAGACCATGTAGATGATGTGGCGGCCCGACTTGGCGGCCGGGAGCTTGCCGGTCCAGGAGTAGTTGGCCTCGACCGTCCCCGGGGAGCCGTTCAGCGGCGGGTGGTCGACCGAGAGGAAGGGCTGGGCCTCCATGTCGTTCCAGGTGAGCGTCTTGGTCGGGTCGAAGCCGTCCTTGGTGATGTAGACGTAGAACCAACCCGGGTGCGCCGCCCAGGCGTTGTACGAGAAGTCGACCGTCGCCCCCGAGGTGAGATGGGTCAGCGGCCAGTCCTTGCTGGGCGTGTTGAACCCGGTGAAGTTGGTGTTGCCTCCGCTGCACAGCTCGCCGTCCGGCACGAAGCCCCGGGTGCGGCCGGCGCCGTCCGAGCGGAGCACCGAGAACCAGTTGTAGAACGGTGTGGTGCCGCTGACCTGCTGCGCGCCGCGGCACGCGGGGTTGACCGGCTTGATCTCACCGGTGTCGGTCAGCCCGTCCTGCCAGCACAGGAACGTGCGGCTGCCGGGCTTCATGGGGGTGCCGTGCGCCTCCGCCTCACCACCGGCCGTCATGACCAGGCCGAGGGCCGGGAAGGTGACGAGGAGGGAGACCAGCACGAGGAAGAGGGCTCTGGCCCGGGTGGGGAGCGCTAATCGGGGCATCGTGGATCCTCCCGGCTCTCTTGTCAGGATCATGACAGCATCATCCGTTCGCGGGGGTGTCGGGCCTGCGGATGTGTGCGCCTGGATGCGCGGGATGGGAGCGACTCGAGGGCGGGTTCCGGTCCACCGTGATGGGAGCGCTCCCACCCCGCCTGTTGCGGAAGTTAGCGCCCGGCGGCGGAGATGTAAACGGCTCGGGCGAAAGGGTGGGGGGAGGTCTACGGACCGGAGGCCTCGACGTAGGCCTCGATGGAGTCGCGCAGCTCACGCTTGCGGAGCGGCCGGCGTGTCCCGAGCAGACACAGCGCCAGATTCATCAGCCGCTCGGCCGTCGAGGTTCTCGACGGTCTCGATGACCAGCCCGAGTTCGCGCAGGTCGTCCTTGTCGCGCTCGAACATGCGGTTGAAGGAATCATCGGAGCCGGTCGCGCCGTTGCCTCAGGACGTTTCCGGAGGGGGTCGCTCCGCAGGTCCGAGCTGTTCACATGACCCTCCACGGCGCCGACCGCTCCGACCACCTTCTATGCCAGAGACCTGCTGTCGACCGCAGGGGTGCTGCCACAACGAAACGAGAGTAGTAGTCAAGAGCTGTGGATAAGGATTTTGGCTCACTGGCAGCGGACGCCGCTGCATATGATCAGCTCGTGAACTCCGCCGCCACGCTGCATGCGGGCCCGACAGCGTCCGCTCCCGCTCTCGTTCTTCGGCCCTGGTGCGCGGAGGACGTTGATGCACTGGTCGAGGCGTTCCAGGACTCCGCTTTGCGCCACTGGATGAGCACGCCCCTGGAGAACAAGGCTGACGGGGCACGGTGGTTGCGGGCCCAGCGGCGTGGGTGGGCAGCAGGAGACCGGTTCGGCTTTGCCGTCCTTGAGGAACAACCCGATCTGGTTCGCGGACAGTTGGTGGGCAACGTGGTCCTCAAGAAAGTCGAGTCCGGCAAACCCTCTGCTGAGGTGGGATATTGGACAGCATCCCATGCGCGGGGGCGGAGTGTGGCCCCGCGCGCTCTTGAGGTTCTCACCGGCTGGGCCTTCGACACCTTCGGCGCGGACGGGCTGGAACGCCTCGAACTCCTCCACCAGGAAGACAATCCGGCATCGTGCCGCGTTGCGCAGAAGAGCGGCTACGAGTTCGACAGAGTCCTGCCCGCAGCGCCACCCGCCTTCCCTCTCGATGGCCATCTGCACATACGGCGAACGGATTCCTGAGATCCACTCGCTTTCTGCGGATAGGGCGAAGCTGTTCAGGCGGCCAGGGTCTCGGGGCGTTCGACTAGGTGGCCGCGTTCGAAACGGGCGCCGACGCGGACGAGAGCGACGAGGTGGGGTGCGTTCACGGCTCGCCAGCGTGCCTGGGTGGACTCGACGAGCTTGAAGACCATGGACAGGGCGGCGGCCGCACTGCCGGTGCCGCGGTGACCCGGTGTGGTGCCATCGGCGTTGACTACGCTGAGCATGGGCGTGCCTTCCCGACCCGCGCGGCTACGCGGGCCTTCTCGATACCAGTCGATCGATCACTCGGGAAGGTACGCCTTCCGCGCATCAACCCGAGCCCGATCCACAGGTAATGAGCATTGCTCACGAAACGAGGCGGTCGAGCGCCTGCCTCGCTGGGCAGACGCCTTTCTCCGAGAGGTACCCGCTCATCACCGCCAGATAGTGAGCCCCTTTGCCCACTGGCACCTGATCCACCGCCACCGGCGTACGGCACGTGGACATGCCGGCCAGACCGTCAGGGACACTCACCGGCGCTCGCAGATCAGACGCGCGCTGGAGCTGCTGACCTGGCTCGACGAACAAGGCATCGCGCTGCCGGACCTCAAGCAGACGCACCTCGAACAATGGCTGGTCAGCGGCCCTCGAACCGCAGGGGCGTCAGAGTTTTCGTCCTTTGGACCAACGAGCGCGGTCTCACCTCAAGCCTCGAAGTGCCGACCCGGTCCCCAGAAGACCCGGCAACCTTCATCGAGGACGACGACCGCGTCGAACAGCTCAGGCGCTGCGTGAACGACACCACGCTCCCCCTCGACGTCCGTGTTATCGGCAGCCTTGTCCTGCTCATGGGCCTTCAGGTCACACGCATTCTTGAACTGACCATCAGACGACGTCGTCGTTCAGGCCTCGGCTGTCCAACTGAAATTTGACGGAGGCTTGTGGTTGTTCGCTGGGTTGAACCCGGCCCGCCCCATCCAGTCGCAGTACATCTACCTGAAGCTCAGGCGCCGCGGGCTGGGCGGCCTTGCCCGCCGCAATACTGCCCGCCTTGCGCTGGCAGCCGACGTTCCTGCCTCAATCCTTGCCGCTCTCACCGGGACCAGCATCGACAACGCAATGGACTGGACGAAATTTGTCAAACGCGACTGGACCGACTACATCAGCAGTCGCCGAGGCGGCAGCTAAGAATTCGGTGTCTCTCGTTCGTGAGCACCGGCATCATGGTCGCCGGTAGGTTCATGCGCGAGAGGACGAGTGCGACGAGTGTCTGAAGACGGGCAGGCGGATCTGACGGAGCTGTGGCAGCAGTGTTGGCCCAGTTGCCCGCCGGTTGGGTACAAGCTCCGGGGCCCGTATCGGGATGTCTGGGTACGTTTTCACAGCCTGCCGGAATCGAAGCGGTACGCGGAGGACGAGAGCGAGTACGCCGTCGTCCTGGAGCGCTACAACACCGTCCTCGATGAGCTGTTCGCTGGTGCGGACGTGTATGTGATCACACCGCTCTGGACGGCCGAAGCGGAGGTTCCACCCTCGCAGGCCGTCACCGGGTATTGGCGGAGCCTGCTGGTGGTGGACGATCCTGACCCTGAGTTCCGCACGTACTGCCACCTCTTCGCCGCCCGCCGGCCCTGGAGGCGTGGTTGCATCGACGATCTGCTCCGAGACATCGCCGACGACAAGGTGGCGGGCGTCCTCATCACCGACACCCGGATGCAGCGCATCCACCACCCCTACGACGGTGGCGCTGACGTCTTCCTCGCCGCGTCCGAGGAACGGGACCGGGTGCGCGATCGGCACGCTGGCTGGCTTTCCCGTCACCCCTCGGGTCTCTGACCGGCTCGGATCTCCGCCCCGCTCAGAATCGTCTCCACTGCGTACACCGGGTTGAAAGGCTCCACGAGCTGTTTGGTGGCGACGGCCACGAGACGCGCGGGCGCACCACTGTCCAGCAATGCACTCACATATTCGATGGCCTCCGCAGGCGAGAACATCGGCAGGTTCTGGCGCAGTGTCCGTACAGCGTGCATGCGTCCGCGCGCGGCGGCGACTTCGTACAGCGCATCGTGTAGATCGTCTACTGCGGTGCGTACCGGCAGCCCTCGTATCCGGGCTCGATAGTCGGCCTCCCACTCCCCGGTTACCGCGGAGACGACGCCGACCCGGTGCAGTCCACCGTCGACACGGTCGACCAGGTAAGGCCCGTTACCGGCCAGCATGAACTCCGGGTTCCGGGTGCGCACGAACTCCTCGGAGGTCCAGGAGACGATCCACACCAGCTCGTGCTCCTCGACGTCGGCCACAGCCATCCGCATCGCGCCCACACCCGCAGCCCGCCACTGCTGATAGTCGCGCTCCAGCTGGTCCTCGACAGCCTGAACGGCGGCCTCTCGGTCGATCACGCTTGCAGCTTCCCGCACCGCCCCCTCTCTCGACCAGCGAATTTGCACGACCCAGGGGCACGTACGAGGCGTCTGACTGACGGACGTTCTCGGCCAGGAATACGACAGCAACGGAACCAGTGCTCTGCGCCAGTTCACTGGAGAGCGGCGCCCGAGTAAGAGGGGGCACCGCCGGTCGGTTACCCCGAACCTCTACCGGTGTCGCCCCGGCTCCTTCAACACCGTTCGCAGCCAATCCAGTTGCCGCCGCACCTGCACCGCCTCACCCCCCTCGTGCCCGTTGAACGGATACGCGTGGATCTCCTTTCGCGGGTCCGTGCCGGTCAGTTCGGCATAGCGGTTGAAGGCGGCGTACACCCCGCTCGGCGGGCACACCGTGTCGCGCAGCCCCACCCCGAAGTGCGCCGGGGCCTGCGCACGCCGGGCGAAGGAGACACCCTCGACGTAGGAGAGGGTGCGACAGGCCGCGTCCTCGGCGCCCCGGCGGACGGCGAGATAGGCGGCGATCTCGCCGTACGGGCCCGCGTCGGTGAGGTCCAGGGCGCGCCGGATGCCGCACAGGAGCGGGGCGGTGACCAGCACGGCCGTCAGATCCGGGACGAGCCCCGCGACCGCCAGGGCCAGCCCGCCGCCCTGGCTGTTGCCGACCGCCACGGTCCGCTGCGGATCGACGCCGGGCAGCGCCCGTACCGCCGCGACCGCGCGCACCGCGTCCGTGATCAGGCGCCGGTAGTGATAGTCCTCGGCGGCGAGCAGCCCTCGCACCGCCGGCCCGGGTCCGCCCGGCGCGGCGGCGTGCGGATCGGGTGTGTCTCCGCCGCACCCGTACTGGTCGCCCTGGCCGCGGTTGTCCATGAGCAGATGTGCGTACCCGGCGTTGACCCACGTCAGACGCTCGTGCGGAAGCCCGCGCCCGCGCCCGTACCCGGCGAACTCGACGACGGCGGGCAGTGTTTCGCCGGCTCCACCCACACCGGTGGGCAGCGCTTCACCGCCTCCACCCACACCGGCGGGCAGCGCTTCACCGCCTCCATCCACCCGCTCACCTCCCCCCACCCCCGCGGGCCGGCTGAACCACGCCCGTACCGGGTCGCCCCCGAACCCCCGGAACGTCACGTCCCAGGTCCGCGTGAGCCGCAGGCCCGTCTCCACCGGCCGCACCGACACCAGCGGGTCCCTCTCCCCGGCCGCCTTCAGGGTGTCCCGCCAGAACGTGTCGAAGTCGGAGGGCTCCTCGATGTCCGGGCGGTGGCGCTCCAGTTCCGGCAGCGGCAGGTCGAACGTGGGCACGGCGGCACCTCGCAGGAGTCGGTGAGCATCCAGAAACTTGCGGGGATGGGGAGGCGTGGCTCATGGGGCATACCCAGCTTCGACGGCGTTCCAACGCGCCCCAGGCGTCCCGTCCGAGTGCCGCAGTACCCATTGACAGCGCTTTCTGGTGCCCCTAGGTTGCCGCGCAGTTACCGGTAGAAGCTCGAAAGTTTCGGTTCCGCGTCCCACGCCCACGGGAGGCCCGAGCAATGAGCACGTCCACCACATCGGCCCCGCCGGGCACCCAGGACCAGCCCCCGGCCCGGGCCGCCCCACGGCGCGGCAAGCGGACGAACGCCCGGACCGGTTGGCGGCGGGCGCTGCGCCGCGACTGGCAGTTGTACTCGCTGGCGATCCTGCCGCTGCTGTTCTTCCTGGTCTTCCGCTACCTGCCGATGATCGGCAACATCATCGCCTTCCGGCGCTTCGAGCCCGGCGGTTCGCTCTTCGGCGAGGAATGGGTGGGGCTGCGCTATGTGCGGATGTTCCTCAGCGACCCCACCTTCTGGCAGGTGTTCCGCAACACCCTCTGGCTGGGCGGGCTCACCCTCGCCTTCTGCTTCCCGATCCCCATCGTGCTGGCGCTGCTGCTGAACGAGGTGCGCCGGCGTTCCCTGAAGCGGTTCGTGCAGTCGGTGTCGTACCTCCCGCACTTCCTGTCGATCGTGATCGTCGCGGGCATCACCCTGCAGATGCTGGCCGGCGACGGCCCCGTCAACCACGTCCTCGGCCTGCTCGGACACGACCCGGTCCGCTTCGTCCAGGAACCGGAGTGGTTCCGCACCCTCTACGTCGGCTCGGAGGTCTGGCAGACCGCCGGCTGGGGCACGATCCTCTACCTCGCCGCGCTCACCACGATCGACGAGGACCTGTACGAGGCCGCCCGCATCGACGGCGCCAACCGCTGGCAGCAGATCTGGCACGTCACCCTGCCCGGCATCCGCCCCACCATGATCACGCTGCTGATCCTCAACGTCGGCACGTTCATGGCGGTCGGCTTCGAGAAGGTGTTGCTGCTGTACAACCCGCTGACGTATCCGACCGCGGACGTGATCTCGACGTACGTCTACCGCTCCGGCGTCGAGTCCAACAGCTTCAGCTACGCCGCCGCCATCGGCCTGTTCGAGGCGATCATCGGCCTGGTCCTCATCACGTCCGCCAACCAGCTCTCACGCCGCACAGTGGGGACGAGCCTGTGGTGAAGCCGAGCCGCGCGTACCGGGTCTTCCAGGGCGTCAACGGCGTGGTCCTCACGCTCGTCGTGCTGGTCACCCTGTACCCCTTCGTCAACATCCTCGCGCGAAGCTTCAGCGGGGAGCGGCAGATCCGGGCCGGTGAGGTGACCCTGCTGCCCAAGGGGTTCAACCTCACCACGTACGAGATCGTGTTCCAGGACGCGATGTTCTGGCGGAACTACGGCAACACCGTGCTCTACACGGTCGTGGCGACGGCGGTCGCCATGGTCCTGACGACCTGTTACGCCTACGTCCTGTCGAAGAAGCACCTCAAGGGCCGTGGTCTGCTCATCGGCATCGCCGTGTTCACCATGTTCTTCACCGGCGGCCTGATCCCGAACTACATCCTGGTCACCAGCCTCGGCCTGAAGAACAGCGTGTGGGCGATCGCCCTGCCCAACGCGATCAGCGTCTTCAACCTGCTCGTGATGAAGGCCTTCTTCGAGAACCTGCCGACGGAGCTGGAGGAGGCCGCGCAGATCGACGGCCTGAGCACCTACGGCGTCCTGCTGAGGATCGTGCTGCCGCTGTCCAAGGCGGTCGTGGCGACGATGGTGCTGTTCTACTCGGTGTCCTTCTGGAACTCCTGGTTCAGCGCGTTCCTCTACATGGACCGGACCGAGCTGATGCCGGTCACGGTCTACCTCCGCAACCTCATCCAGGGTGCCACCGGCGGCGGCAACGCCGGTGCCGGAACCGAGCAGCTCAGCCAGGTCGGCGCGAACATCCAGTCGGTGACCATCGTCCTCACCGCCCTGCCGATCCTCTGCGTGTACCCGTTCGTCCAGCGCTATTTCGTCTCGGGCGTGATGCTCGGCGCGGTCAAGGGCTGACCGCCGCACCTGTCATCGACCGGCACCAGGAACAAGGGAGTTCCCGTGAAGAACGCAGGACAGCTGTCGCGGCGCCAGCTACTCGCCGCGGCCGGCTTCATCGGCCTCGCCACGGTCACCGGCTGCGGCGGCGGGGACGACGGCGGCGACGGCAAGGACCTGTCCAAGAAGCAGGACGGGGCCATGAAGAACTACCGGGCCGGCCAGCAGTTCAAGGCGTCCCGGCCGCTGTCCTTCTCGGTGCTGCACAACAACAACCCGGTGTATCCGACGAAGAACGGCTGGCTGTTCTGGAAGGAGGTCACCCAGCGCACCGGGATCACCCTCAAGCCCCTCGACGTCCCGCTGGCCGACTACGAGAAGAAGCGCAGCGTCCTCATCGGCTCGGGCGACGCCCCCTTCATCATCCCGAAGACGTACCACCCCGGCGAGGTCGCCTTCGTGTCCTCGGGGGCGATCCTGCCGGTCAGCGAATACGTCGACCTGATGCCCAACTTCCGCGACAAGGTGAGGAAGTGGCGGCTGGAGCCCGAGCTGGACTCCATCCGCCAGTCCGACGGCAAGTACTACCTGCTGCCGGGCCTGCACGAGAAGCCCAAGTCCGGCTACTCCATGGCCTTCCGCACGGACATCCTCGACAAGCACGGACTCACCCTGCCCACGACCTGGGACGAGGTGTACGACGTCCTCAAGGCGCTCAAGACGGAGTACCCGGACAAGTACCCGTGGACCGACCGCTGGAGCACCAACACCCCGTTCCCCTGTGGTGCGTTGTTCCAGTACCTCGGTCAGGCCTACGGGGTGAAGGCCGGCTGGGCGTACGACAACATCAGCTTCGACACCAGGGCGCAGAAGTTCGTCTTCACCGCCGCCCAGGACGACTACCGGGACATGGTCGAGTATCTGCGCGGACTGGTCTCCGAGAAGCTCCTCGACCCGGAGAGCTTCACCCAGCAGGACGACCAGGCCGTGCAGAAGCTCCTCGCGGAGAAGTCGTACGTGATCAGCGCCAACCCCCAGGAGCTGGTGCAGAACTACCGCTACAACCTGTCCAAGCAGGTCAAGGGCTCGAAGATCGAGATGGTCCCGGTGCCCCTCGGCCCGGCGGGGCCGGTCCTGCTGAGCGGGATCCGGCTGGAGAACGGCATCATGATCTCCAGCAAGGCCCTCAAGAGCGACACCTTCGTCGCGATGATGCAGTTCGTGGACTGGCTGTGGTACTCCGACGAGGGCCAGAAGTTCTGCAAGTGGGGCGTGGAGGGCGTCACTTACACCGAGTCCGGCGCCACGTACACGCTGGAGCCCGGAATCTCCCTCATGGGCTCCGACCCGGACGCCCCGAAGGACCTCCAGAAGGACTACGGCTTCTTCAACGGCGTGTTCACCTACGGCGGCAGCTGGGAGCTGGTGTCCTCCAACTTCAGCCCGGACGAGAAGAAGTTCCAGGACGTGATGTCCCAGCGCAAGGAACTCCCCGTCGACCCGGCGCACCCGCTCCAGTCCTTCGAGCAGGAGCAGGCGACCCTCTGGGACACCCCGCTCAAGGACACCGCCATCCAGAACACCCTCCGGTTCGTCCTCGGCAAGCGCCCGATGTCCGACTGGAACGCCCATGTCGCCGAGCTGAAGGCGAAGAACATGCAGCAGCTCGTCGACCTGCACAACAAGGCGTACGAGCGGTTCAGGAAGGAGAACGGATGATCCCGGGCGGCCGAACGGCGACCGTTCGGCCGGAAGGGCCCCACAGGAGTGCCGCGCGCACCTCCGGCTTCGGCACCGGCCCCCTCTCCCGCGCCTGCGCCCTCATCCACACCCTCCTGACCGTCGAAGCACTGCTCCTCCTCGCCGCATCCCCGGGCCTGGCCGGACTGCTCCTGCTCCGCCCCGACCCGGCGAACCTCCCCCTCGCGGCCCTCTGTCTGCTGCCCCTCGGACCGGCCCTGTCCGCCGCGCTCTACGCCCTCCACCACCGCAGCCGCGACCTCACCGAACTGCACCCGGCCCGCGCCTACCTGCGCGGCTGGCGGCTCAACGCCGGACCGGCACTGAAGCTGTGGACACCCCTGCTGGCCTGGCTGACGGTCATCGTCTTCACCCTCACGCACTTCTCCGCCACCGGCCTGCCCGGCTGGTGGGCACTGCTGCTCGGGGTGATCGGCGTGGTCTCCCTCCTCTGGGGCGCGCACGCCCTCGTCCTCACCAGCCTCTTCGTCTTCCGGGCCCGGGACACCGCCCGGCTCGCCGCCCACTTCCTGTTCGCGCACGGCCGCGCCTCCCTCGCCGCCGCCTCCCTGCTGGTCCTGACGGCCGCGTCGGCCGGCCTGCTGACCGAGGTCCTGCCCGCCCTGCTGGCCGCCCCACTGCTGCTGTCCCTGCTGCACGGCAGCCGGACCGTGATCGGCGAGACGCGGAAGGACTTCACCGCATGACGCGCAAGATCCGCTACGGCGGCGACTACAACCCCGAGCAGTGGCCGCGGGAGGTCTGGGACGAGGACCACCGGCTGTTCACCCGGGCCGGCATCGACACGCTCACCGTCGGCGTCTTCACCTGGTCCGTCACCCAACCGGCCGCGGACACATACGACTTCACGGTCCTGGACCGCGTCCTGGACCGGGCCGCCGCCGAGGGACGCCGGGTGTGCCTGGCCACCGGAACCGCCGCGCTCCCGCCCTGGCTCGCGACGAGACACCCCGAGGTCAACCGCACCGACTTCGAGGGCCGCCGCCACCGCTACGGCCAGCGCCACAACTTCTGCCCCAGCTCACCGGCGTACCGCGAGCACGCCACCGCGCTCGCCTCGCGCCTCGCCGAACGGTACGCCGGCCACCCGGCCCTGCTCGCCTGGCACGTCAACAACGAGTACGGCGGCGCCTGTTACTGCGACCTGTGCGCCGAGGCGTTCCGGGAGTGGCTGCGGGACCGGCACGGCACCCTCGACGCCCTCAATGACGCCTGGTGGACCACCTTCTGGTCCCACCGCTACACCGACTGGGACCAGATCGAGCCGCCGAACGCCCTCACCGAGCACTGGCGCGGCCCCGACCACACCGCTTTCCAAGGCATCACCCTCGACTACCTCCGCTTCACCACCGACGCCCTCCTCGGCTGCTTCCTGGCCGAGAAGGAGGTGATCCGCGTCCACGACCCGGACACGCCCGTCACCACCAACTTCATGGGCCTCTACCGCCCCCTGGATTACCACCGCTGGGCGCCCCACCTGGACTTCGCCTCCTGGGACAACTACCCGCCCCTCGACGCCCCGCCGACCCGGCCCGCCCTCGCCCACGACCTGATGCGCGGACTGAAGGACGGCGCTCCCTTCTGGCTGATGGAGCAGACCCCTTCGACGACGGCCTGCCGGGACGTCAATCCGCTCCGGCGGCCCGGCGAACTCCGCCTCGCCACCTTCCAGGCCATCGCCCACGGCGCCGACGCCGCCCTCTACTTCCAGATGCGCGCCTCCCGGGGCGCCTGCGAGAAGTACCACGGGGCCGTCATCGGCCACGCGGGCCGCGACGACACCCGCGTCTTCCGCGAGGTCGCCGAGCTGGGACGGGAGCTGGAGCTCCTGGGCGACCGCACGCTCGGCGCCCGCACCCCGGCCCGCACCGCCCTCCTCTTCGACTGGGACAGCTGGTGGGCCCTGGAGATCTCCGACGGCCCCTCCCGGCCGGTCAGGTACCCGGACGTGGTCCACGCCTACTACCGGGCCGCCCGCGAGGCCGGCGCCGACGTCGACGTCGTCCCGCAGACCGCCGACCTCACGCCCTACGACGTGGTCCTCGCGCCCGCCCTGCACCTGGTCAAGGGCGACCTCGCCACCCGACTGGAAGCCGTGGCCGCCCGCGGCGGCACGGTCCTGGCGACCTTCCTCTCCGGCCGCGTCGACGAGCACGACCGCGCCTTCCTGACCGACGTCCCCGGCCCACTCGGCCCCCTCATGGGCATCCGCGTCGACGAATGGGACGCCCGGCCGCCGGAGTTCGTCCAGCCCGTGCCCGAACTGGGCACCGAGGCCCGCCTCGTCTTCGAGATCGTGCTCCCGCGCGGCGCGGAACCGGTCGCCACCTATGGCACCGACTTCTACGCGGGCACCCCGGCCGTCACCCGCAACCGGTACGGCGACGGCGAGGGCTGGTACGTCGCCACCGCCCTCGACCAGCCGGGCGTCGACGAGGTCGTCCGCCGGATCCTGACCCGCCACGACCTGCTCGGCCCGTACGCGGACCACCCGGCGGTGGAGACGGCCACCCGGGTCGCCCCCGGCGGCACCCGCCTGCTCTTCCTCCTCAACCACTCCCCGGAACCGGCCCAGCTGACCGCCCACACCACCGCCACCGACCTGCTCACCGGCAAGCGGGTGGAGCAGGGCGAACCCCTGGTCCTCGACCCCTTCGGCGTGGCGATCCTTCAGTAGATGCGCCGACCCCGCCCGTCCGGCACCCCGGACTTGCGCAGGAAGTAGCTGTTGACCTGGTCGCGCCACTCGCGGGCACCGCGGAGCTGCTCCTCGTAGCGCTCGGCCACCCGGGCGTGGCGCGCCGGGTCCACCAGGCCGGCCAGCGACTCCCACACCGCCCGGGCCTCCTCCACCTCCTCGACACCCTCGAAGTGGGTGTCGTAAATGTGCTGGATCACGGTCTTCCCGCTCGTCAGCACATGTCCGTACGGCACATGGTGGAAGAACAGCAGCAGCTCGTCCGGGCACGTGTCGGGCGACTCGTACAGCTCGGCCCACGGCGTCCCGTACTGCCCGGCGTACCCCGTGCCGCTCGCCGCACTGCGGTCGACGCCGATGCCGTCCCGGTCGGCGAAGTGGTACGTCCCCCACGGGCTGTACTCGTAGCCGTCCACGCTCGGCCCGTAATGGTGCCCCGGCTGCACCATGAAGCCCACGCCCAGGGGAGCGGTGTACTTCTCGTACGTCCGCCACGAACCGTCGAGCAGGGCGTGCAGCCCACCGGCGAGTTCCTCCGGGGCGTCGGGGAAGCCGAGCCCGATCCACTCGTCGAGCACCGCACCCGGCTCGGCGTCCGGCTGCCAGGCCAGCCGCCCGAAGGTGTAGAGGTTGGCCTGCGCCAGCGGATGCCCCGTCCAGAACGGGTCGTCACCGACGTTCGACACAGCCACGAGTCCGCCGCGGGCGAGGCCGCCGACACCGGTGTCCGAGGGCCGGAACCGCAGCACCTCGCTCCACATCGGTCCCAGCCAGCACACATGCCGCTGCTGCCCGGTGTACTCCTGGGTGACCTGCAGCTCCACCGCGAGGCGGGTCCGCGGCATCGCCCCGAGCAGCGGCGACACCGGCTCCCGGACCTGGAAGTCCAGCGGCCCGTGCTTCACCTGGAGCACGGCGCCGGCCGCGAACTGCCCGTCCAGCGGCACGAAGTGGTCGTACGCGGCCCGGGCCCGGTCCGTCGTGCGGTCCCGCCAGTCCTGCCGGTGGTCGTAGACGAACGCCCGCCAGTGCACGGTACCGCCGAACGGTTCCAGCGCCGCCGCCAGCAGGTTCGCGCCCTCGGCGTGACTGCGGCCGTACGCGAACGGCCCCGGCTGCCCCTCCGAGTCGGCCTTCACCACGTATCCGCCGAAGTCGGGGATCGCCTCGTACACCCGCCGGGTCGCCTCCACCCACCACACACGCACGGACTCGTCCAGCGGATCGGCCGTGGGCAGTCCGCCGAGCGTGATCGGCGCGGCGAAGGAGACCGACAGGTGGGTGCGGATGCCGTAGGGGCGCAACGCCGCGGCGATCTCGGCGACTTCACCGATGCGGTCGGTCAGCAGACGCGCCTCGGTCGCGTGCACGTTGACGTTGTTCACGGAGATCGCGTTGATCCCGCACGCCGCGAGCAGCCTGCCGTACGCCCGCACACGGTCGAGTTCGCGCCGCGCCCTCCCGTCCTGCCAGAACAGCGAGCCGCCCGCGTACCCGCGCTCCACCTGGCCCATGACCGGGTGGACGGCCACGTTGTCCCAGTGGTCGAGCATGCGCAGGGCGAGCGCGGGGCGGTGGATCTCCCGCGCCCACGCGCCGGTGAAGGCCGCCTCCCCGCGCCGGACGACGTGGAACAGTCCGTAGAGCAGCCCGCGTCCACCGGAGGCGGTGACGGTCGTCGTGCCGTCCTCGCGCGCGAAGGAGAAGCCCTCGTCGCCGAGGTCGTCGCCGCCGAGGTCGAGGACCAGGTCGTAGGCGCCGTCCGGCACGGCGTCCCGTACGACCCGGCCCCCGAACCGCCGGCAGGCCTCGGCCACCTCCCCGTGCACCGTCTCCACCAGCGGATCCGATCCCCGGATCAGGGTCCGTCGGCCGCCGACCGGCCGGAAGGCGGCGGGCGGCAGCCAGGCCGGGTCGACACCCTCGGGCAGGACGGGCACGGGAAGCGGCATCGGACCCCCAACTCGGTTGCTCAGGAGAGCAGTTCGACCTCCGCCAGGGTTGCCTCGCCATCGAGGACCAGGCGGTACTTCTCGTACGTACCCGGCGACCTCACGGAGAACGCGCGGGTCTGCCGGTCCCAGGCGAAGGACTCCCCGGAGCGCCGGTCCAGCGTCCGCCAGGTGGTGCCGTCGGAGGAACCCTGGAGCGTCCATCCGGCCGGTGCCTTCGCCCGGTCCGCCGACGAGGTCAGCGTGTACTGGACCGCCTCGGCGCCCTTGTGGACCGGCAGGTCCACGGAGGTCACCGCGGCGTCGGTCGCCGACGTGTCGTCGAACAGGGCGCCGTCACCCTTCAGCACGTCCGCACGGGGCGTCGGCACCTCGTCGTCCCGGGTGATCGACACCGGCGCGGCGTGCTCGCCCGTGCCCCAAGACGACGGCCGTGAGCCCATGTCGAACTCCAGGACCCCGCCCTTGGCGATCAGCGAGTGCGGCAGCGAGGTCTTCGTCCAGGTCCGGCCGTTGACCTTCAGACCCTGTACGTAGACGTTCCCGGCGCTGTTCCGGGGCGCCTTCACCACCAGCTCGCGCCCGTTCTCCAGACGCACGGTCGCCTTGGTGAACAGGGGTGAGCCGATCGCGTACTCGCCGCTGCCCATCACCAGCGGATAGAAGCCGAGCGAGGAGAACAGGAACCAGGCCGACTGCTCGCCGTTGTCCTCGTCACCGTGGTAGCCCTGCCCGATCTCGCTGCCCGTGTACAGCCGGGACAGCACCTCGCGGACGTTCTTCTGCGCCTTCCAGGGCTGCCCGGCCGCGTCGTACATGTAGATCGCGTGGTGGGCGACCTGGTTGGAGTGCCCGTACATGCCCATCCGGACATCGCGGGCCTCGGTCATCTCGTGGATGACCCCGCCGTAGGAGCCGACGAACTCGGGGGAGGCCGTCTCCGGGGTGGAGAAGTAGTCGTCGAGCTTGTCCGCGAGACCCTTCCGCCCGCCGTACAGGTTCGCCAGACCCCGGCTGTCCTGCGGCGCGGTGAACGCATACCCGTAGCCGTTGGTCTCGGTGTAGTCGTGACCCCAGACGCGCGGGTCGTACTTCGACGACTCGACCCGCCAGTCGCCCTTCGCGTTCCGGCCCTGGAAGAACCCGGCCTTCGCGTCGAAGAGGTTCACGTAGTCCCGGGCGCGGTTCAGGAAGTACTCCGACTCCTCCTTGTAGCGCCGCTCGCCGGTCTCCTCGTAGAGCTTCCGGCCCATGCGGGAGATGCCGTAGTCGTTGAGGTACCCCTCCAGCGCCCAGGAGAGGCCCTCGTGGGTCTCGGTGCTGGTGTAACCGAGGAAGGGGGAGGTGGCCATGCCCTTGCGGCCTACACCCGAGTTCGGCGGCACGACCGTGGCGTTCTTCACCGCCGCCTCGTAGGCCGCCTTCGCGTCGAAGTCGACGCCCTTGACGTACGCGTCCGCGAACGCCACATCCGACGAGGTGCCCGTCATGAGGTCCGCGTAGCCGGGGGAGGACCAGCGAGAGGTCCAGCCGCCGTCCTTGTACTGCTGCACGAACCCGTCGACCAGCTCACCCGCCCGGGACGGAGTGAGGAAGGAGTACGCCGGCCACGTCGTCCGGTAGGTGTCCCAGAACCCGTTGTTCACGTACACCTCGCCGTCGACGATCTTCGCGCCGGTGTGCGTCGGGGTGTCCGGGTTCGGCATGGGGGAGAAGGGCGAGGCGTACTTGTGCTCGCCGTCGACCTTCTCGAAGCCGGAGTTCGGGTACAGGTACAGCCGGTACAGGCTGGAGTACAGCGTCGTCAGCTGGTCGGGGGTCGCGCCCTCGACCTCCACCTTGCCGAGCAGCCGGTCCCACTGCCGCTGGGCGCTCTTCTTCACCGCCTCGAACGACCGGCCCTCCGGGATCTCCTGGCGGAGGTTGTCCTTCGCCTGGTCGAGGCTGATCAGCGAGGTCGCCAGGCGCAGGGTGACGGTCCGGTCGTCGGCCTTGAAGCGCAGATGGCCCTTCACACCGGCCGACGAACCCTCACTCACGGGCTTGTCGAACTCGCCGTAGACGAACAGCCGGGTCGCCCCCGTCGACAGCCCGGACTTCACGTCCGAGTAGCCGGTGACGATGCCGTTCTCCGTGTCCAGGGTCAGCCCCGCCTGGTCGGTCACATTGTCGAACAGGACGCTCGCGTCGTCACCGGGGTAGGTGAAGCGCAGTGCCGCGGCATGGTCCGTCGGCGCCATCTCGGCCTTCAGCCCGTTCTCGAACCGCACCCCGTAGTAGTACGGCCGCGCGGTCTCGTTCTCGTGCCGGAAGGCCAGTTCCCGTTCCTCCCGGCCGAGTTCCGGAGTGCCGGAGGCGAGGGACGGCATCACCTGGAAGGTCTGCCGGTCGCCCATCCAGGGGCTCGGCTCGTGGCTCGCGCTGAACGCCTGGATCGTCGGCAGGTTGTCCGCGTTGTTCGCACGTGCGTAGTCGTACAGCCAGCTCAGCGAACCCGCGTTGGTCACCGGCGTCCAGAAGTTGAAGCCGTGCGGCACCGCCGTCGCCGGGAAGTTGTTGCCCCGGGAGAAGCCGCCGCTGGAGTTGGTGCCCCGGGTCGTCACCGCATAGTCCGACAGATGCGCCTTCGGCCGCTCGGGGGCGACGGACTCGATGCTCACATCGTCCAGCCAGCCCCGGAACTTCGTCGGTCCCTTGGGGGAGTCGTAGGCCACCAGGATCCGGTCCACGGTCTTCCCGGCCGCGACCGAGCCGATCCGCGAGGCCACGTTGTTCCACTGGTTGACGTAGAGGATCTTCGCCGCGCCCTGCCCCTGCGGGGTCAGCGGGAAGCCGTGCTGGTCGGTGGCGCGCAGGTCGCTCAGGTGGGTGCCGTCGCTGAAGGCGAGGTCGACGGCGACGTTCGTCGCGTCGTAGTCGAGGTCACCGTCCGCCATGGACGGGAAGATGCGGTAGGCCAGCCGCGTGTTGCGGCCGACGGCCACGTTCACGTCGAAGACCTTGTTGTACGAGTACGCCCGGCCCTCGGCGGTGTGCCGGCCGGCGTAACGCAGAGCACGCTTTCCGGTGAACCCGGCGCCCGCCTTGGCGGTGGGGGAGCCGCTGGGCCCCCGGTCGACGAGCGAGAGCATGTCCTGCGGGACGGGGCCGTCGGCGCCGCCCGTGGACAGCTGGAGGTCGGCGAGCTGGAGGATGTCGCCGCCGTTGTTCCCGGTGACGTCCAGCCGGAAGTGCCGGTACTCGCCGGGTTCGGCGAGGTCGTACGTCTTCGTCTGGAAACGCTCGGAGAAGGACTCGCCGGAGCGGGTGTCGAGCGTCTTCCACTCCTTCCCGTCGGCGGAGCCCTTCAGGGTCCAGTCCTTCGGGTCACGCTCATCATGATCATTGGCTGATGTCAGCGCATAGCGCGTCAACTTAACCGGATTGTCCAGATCGAACTCGGCCCACCCGGTGGATTCGAAGACAAGCCACTTGGTGCTCGGCTCGCCGTCGACGAGGTTCTCCTTCACCTCGCCGCCGCCCGTGTTCTCGGCGCCGGCCCGGACGTCGGTGACCTGGTCGGTCACATTGCCCGGTATGCCGCCGCTGTAGCCGCCGTCGACTCCCGAGGCCCGTTTGCCGCCGTCGGGGGTGGTGTCGACGGTGTTCAGCCAGTCCGGAACCGGGTCGTCCGCCTCAAACGAGGACGCGAACTCCCGGTCGGGGCTCTCGGGGGCTTCGGGCCGTGCGACCGCAACGCCCTGTGAACTCAGGGCCAATGCGAAGGCGGTCGCCGACACGACCGCCGAACCCCATCTGTGCCGAGCTTTCCGCTGCATCAACGGGTACCCTCCCTGCGCAGTGGACAACGTTGTCACCTTCGATGCGCAAGGACCAGTAGTTGCCCAAGTGGCCGGGGGTGTCAAGGGTGTTGCCTGTGGCATTCGGGCGTGGTGACCGGGATATTTCCGGCGGAGCACCCACAGGTCGCTCATACTTCCGCGAGGTCTCAACTCGGATAAGACCCACGGCCAACCCTGTGTTCGATGTTGATCCGCTGGCGGGAAGTGGACTATACCTGTCGCACGCTTCACCCGATCCGCACATCACCACCCGCACTTTCCTGCACGACCCAGCTTGACCCGATCGCGGTGCCGGGAAGGATCCGGTTCACCGCCTGAGTCCTGGAGAAGGCGAGGACTTGAGCATGGGATCCACTTCCGCCGAGAACCACGGCACCGAAGGTGTCGGCCGCCGTGATCTGATCAAAAGGTCTGCCGCGCTCGGGCTGATCTCCGTCCCCACGATGAGCTTCCTGTCCGCCTGCGCCAGCAGCGGCGGCGACGACAGTGGCGACAAGGCCAAGGCCGGCAAGAAGACCGCGAAGAACCCGCTCGCCGTCAACGACACGGCCGGCATGGAATTCGTCCTGTTCGACGGCGGCTTCGGCAAGGAGTACGCCGAGGACGCCGTGCAGATCTACGAGAAGAACTTCCCCAAGGTGAAGGTGAAGTTCTCCGCCACCCAGAAGATCCAGTCCACGCTCCAGCCCCGCTTCAACCAGGGCACCCCGCCGGACCTCATCGACAACTCCGGCGCCGAGCAGATGGACATGGGCGTCCTGGTCGGCAAGAACCAGCTCACCGACCTCACCCCGCTGCTCGACGCGCCCTCCTACGACGACCCGAACAAGAAGGTCCGCGACACGCTGCGCCCCGGCATCGTGGAGATGGGCCAGTTCGACGGCGAGAAGGTCTGGATCCTGTACTACGCCTACACGGTGTACGGCGTCTGGTACTCGCAGAAGGCCCTGGAGTCGCTCGACGAGCAGTACCCGGAGACCTGGGACCAGATGCTCGCGGTCTGCGCGAAGGCCAAGAAGAAGGGCATGGCGGGCTGGACGTACGCGGGCAAATACCCGTACTACATCCCCTTCGCGCTCTACCCGATGATCGGCAAGGTCGGCGGCCGCGAGGTCCTCGACGCGATCGACAACCTGGAGCCGAACGCCTGGAAGCACCCGGCCGTCAAGGCCTGCTTCGAGGCGTACTACGAGCTCTACAAGAAGGGCTACGTCCTCAAGGGCACCCCGGGCCTGGACCACATCCAGTCGCAGACCGCCTGGGCCGAGGGCAAGGCGCTGTTCATCCCGAACGGCTCCTGGGTGGAGAACGAGTCGGCCAACGTCATCCCGAAGGACTTCGACCTGGCCGTCTCCGCGCCCACCGGCCTCGACTCCTCCGACAAGATGCCCTTCGGCACCATCTGGGCCTCCGGCGGCGAGCCCTTCATCGTCCCGGCCAAGGCCAAGAACGCGGCCGGCGGCATGGAGCAGCTGCGCATCATGCTCAGTGAGGCGTCGTCCAAGAACTTCACCGGCAAGGTGAAATCGCTGACCGCGTACAACGGCGGCACCGACGGCATCTCCCTCACCCCCGGCCTCACATCCGGCGTCGCGGCGCTGGACAAGGCGGGCGAGAACGTGGTGAATCCCCGTCTGCAGGACTGGTATGTGCAGTTGCAGAAGGAGAAGATCGGTGTGTCCGGTCTGGGCGAGATGATGGCCGGCCGCCTCACCCCGGCCGAGGCCATCAAGAAGATCCAGGGCTTCGCCGACGAGGCGGCCAAGGACGACTCCATCAAGCACTACAAGCACCAGTAACAGCAACGGAAACCCAATTTCCGCAACGGCACCGGAGTGGCGATGCAGCACGGCAAGTACCGGTTCATCGTGGGCTTCCTAGCGCTGCCCCTGGGACTGTACGCGCTCTTCGTGGTCTGGCCGTTCATCCAGTCCATCTACTACTCGTTCACGGACTGGACCGGCCTGAGCCCCGAATTCAAGATGGTCGGTTTCGACAACTACAGCCGGATGCTCGACGACGACATCTTCTGGAAGTCGTTGCAGCACAGCCTGCTGTTCGCCCTCCTGCTGCCGGTGGTGACCATCGGCCTGGCGCTGTTCTTCGCCTTCATGATCAACGTAGGCGGCAGAAAACGGAGGAACGGGCCCGTCATCACCGGCGTCCGCGGCTCCGGTTTCTACAAAATCGTCTACTTCTTTCCGCAGGTCCTCTCGATCGCGATCGTCGCGCTGCTGTTCGCGTTCGCGTACAACCCGGACAGCGGCGCGATCAACTCGCTCCTGCGCGGCATCGGCCTGGAGAACGTCCAGCCCCTCTGGCTGGGCGACCCCGATCTGGCCCTCTGGGCGGTGATGGGGGTCCTCGTCTGGTCCACGGTCGGCTTCTTCGTGGTCCTCTTCTCCGCCGGCATGGCCTCCATCCCGGCGGAGATGTACGAGGCCGCGCTCCTGGACGGCGCGAACCGCGTCACCACGTTCTTCCGGGTCACCCTGCCCCTCCTCTGGGACACGGTGCAGTCCGGCTGGGTCTACATGGGCATCCTCGCCCTGGGCGCCGAGTCGTTCGCGGTCGTGCAGATCATGACGACCGGGCCGGGCGGTCCCGACTACTCGACCACCGTCATGGTCCTGTACGTGTACCAGAAGGCGTTCCGTGACGGGCAGGCCGCCTACGCCACCACCATCGGTGTCGCCCTGCTCGTCGTCACGCTGGCCTTCGCCGCCGTGGTGATGAGGCTGGGCCGTCGCGAGCGGCTGGAGTACTGACCGATGAAGACGACCGAAACCCCCGCGCCGCTGCCGGCCGAGTCCGGCGCACCGATCACCAAGACGGACGTCCCGCCGCCCGCACCCCCCAGGGAGAAGAAAGAGGGCACCGTCCTCAACGTCTTCTCCCACGGAGTCCTGGTCATCTGGGCGTTCATGGTGGTCCTGCCGCTGCTCTGGGCGGTCATGACGTCCTTCAAGGACGACCGCTCCATCTTCAGCTCCCCCTGGTCGCTCCCGGACTCCCTGCACTTCGACAACTGGTCGCGGGCGTGGACCCAGGCCAACATGAGCGACTACTTCCTCAACACGGTCCTCGTGGTCGGCGGTTCGCTCATCGGAACGCTGGTCCTGGGCTCCATGGCGGCCTACGTCCTGGCCCGTTTCGACTTCCCGGGCAACCGTTTCATCTACTTCCTGTTCATCGGCGGCATGAGCTTCCCGATCATGCTCGCCCTGGTCCCGCTGTTCTACGTCGTGAACAACATGGGCCTGCTGAACACCATCCACGGCCTGATCCTGGTCTACATCGCCTACTCGCTGCCGTTCACGGTGTTCTTCCTCACGGCGTTCTTCCGCACCCTGCCGACGTCGATCGCCGAAGCGGCCTTCGTGGACGGCGCGTCCCACAGCCGCACGTTCTTCCAGATCATGCTGCCCATGGCCAAGCCGGGCCTGATCAGCGTCGGCATCTTCAACTTCCTGGGCCAGTGGAACCAGTACATGCTCCCCACGGTCCTCAACACCGACCCCGACAAGCGGGTCCTCACCCAGGGCCTGGTCCAACTGGCCGTCAGCCAGGGCTACAAGGGCGACTGGTCAGGCCTCTTCGCGGGCCTCGTGATGGCGATGCTGCCGGTGCTGGCGGCGTACATCATCTTCCAGCGACAGGTGGTGCAGGGGCTGACGGCGGGTGCGCTGAAGTAGCACGCCGAGCTGCGGTACTGCCGATGCCCACGACTCGGCGTCGGTGCTGGGGGCGGCCCGCACCCGGCCGCCCCTTGCGGCACGCATGCCCGCAGCTGAGCGGCGCGCGCCCGCAGTCGGGGCGGGCCACGACGCTCCCGCACCCGCCGTCGTACGCAAGGGGCCGTGTCGGGGGGTGTCCGCCCGCAGCGGTTGGCGCGTCAACGAACAGTCAGTCGGCGTCCGACCCCATCGCGCCGTTCCGAGGACGGACACCCCCGGCGCGGCCCCGACCCACCACCACCGCGAAGGCGCAACGAGCGCGCACCCCCACCACCCGGCGTCACGCGAAGCCCTGCGCCCCCCCCGCGTAGCCGTCCGCGACGACACGCACACACCCCGGAATCAGTTCAACCTCTTGACGGGAGGCAACCCGAACGGCTCAGCTTAGAGTTCACTAGTTGGACATGGACGGGGCCTCATCGAAGCGGCCCCGCGCGCAGGAGGTCGTCGTGGAGACTCCGGGGTCGCAGTCATCGCTGCACCGAGCCAACCTGGAGCGGGTCGTACGAGCCGTGCGCCTGGCGGGCTCCCTCACCCAGGCCGAGATCGCCCGGACGACGGGTCTGTCCGCCGCGACGGTCTCCAACATCGTCCGGGAGTTGAAGGACGGCGGCACCGTCGAGGTCACACCGACCTCCGCCGGCGGCCGCCGCGCCCGCAGCGTGTCGCTGAGCGGCGACGCCGGCATCGTCATCGGCGTCGACTTCGGCCACACCCACCTCCGCGTCGCCATCGGCAACCTCGCCCACCAGGTCCTCGCCGAGGAGTCCGAGCCCCTGGACGTGGACGCCTCGTCCGCCCAGGGCTTCGACCGCGCGGAACAGCTGGTCACCCGCCTGATCGAAGCAACCGGCGTGGACCGCTCCAAGATCGCCGGCGTCGGCCTCGGCGTCCCCGGCCCCATCGACGTCGAGTCCGGCACCCTCGGCTCGACCGCCATCCTCCCCGGCTGGACCGGCACCAAGCCCGCCGAGGAGCTGCGCGGCCGCCTCGGCGTCCCCGTGCACGTGGACAACGACGCGAACCTCGGCGCCCTCGGCGAGATGGTCTGGGGCAGCGGCCGGGGCGTCCGCGACCTGGCCTACATCAAGGTCGCGAGCGGTGTCGGCGCCGGTCTGGTGATCGACGGCAAGATCTACCGGGGCCCCGGCGGCACCGCAGGAGAAATCGGACATATTACACTCGATGAATCCGGCCCGGTCTGCCGTTGCGGAAACCGCGGCTGCCTGGAGACCTTCGCGGCCGCGCGCTACGTGCTCCCGCTCCTCCAGTCCAGCCACGGCACCGATCTGACCATGGAGGGCGTCGTACGGCTCGCGCGGGACGGGGACCCGGGCTGCCGTCGGGTGATCGCCGACGTCGGCCGCCACATCGGCAGTGGAGTGGCCAACCTCTGCAATCTGCTGAACCCGAGCCGCGTGGTTCTCGGCGGTGATCTCGCCGAGGCCGGTGAGCTGGTCCTCGGGCCGATCCGGGAGTCTGTCGGCCGCTACGCCATCCCCAGCGCGGCACGCCAGCTGTCCGTTCTCCCCGGCGCCCTGGGCGGCCGTGCGGAGGTGCTCGGAGCGCTCGCTCTCGCCCTCAGCGAGATGGGTGATTCGACCCTTTTGGACGGGACTGCTCCCGGCGCACTCCAGGCAGTCGCCCCTGCCTTCACTTAGAGAACGGATGGCACCGTTGCCATCTCGTTAAGGATTTACTTCTTGACGTCGCACGTGTGGCCGAGTTGACTTCCAGCCACCTCGGCCGCAATGTCGCGGCCTCGTCAGGGAGGTTTCTGAAGTGAACACGCGTATGCGTCGCGCCGCTGTTGCTATTGCCGCCGGTGCGATGGCCGTTTCGCTTGCTGCCTGTGGCAGCGCCAAGGAGTCGGGCGACAACGCCGACTCCACCGGGTCCGCCAAGAAGGGCGACGACATCAAGGTCGGCCTGCTCCTTCCGGAGAACGCGACCGCCCGTTACGAGAAGTTCGACCGGCCGCTCATCGACAAGAAGGTCAAGGAACTCACGAACGGCAAGGGCGAGGTCGTCTACGCCAACGCCAACCAGGACGCCGCCAAGCAGAACCAGCAGGTCGACACCATGGTGTCGAACAAGGTCGACGTGCTGATCGTGGACGCCGTGGACTCCAAGGCCATCGCCGGCGCGGTGAAGAAGGCCAAGGACTCGAACATCCCCGTCGTCGCCTACGACCGCCTGGCCGAGGGCCCGATCGACGCCTACACCTCGTTCGACAACGTCACCGTCGGCAAGACCCAGGGCGAGGCCCTGCTGAAGGCCCTCGGCGGCAAGGCCAAGGACGGCCAGATCGTCATGATGAACGGGTCCTCCACCGACCCGAACGCCGCCGACTTCAAGAAGGGCGCGCACTCCGTGCTCGACGGCAAGGTGAAGGTCGGCCGCGAGTACGACACCAAGGAGTGGAAGCCGGAGAACGCCAACTCCAACATGGAGGGCGCCATCTCCGCCCTCGGCAAGGACAAGATCGTCGGCGTCTACTCCGCCAACGACGGCATGGCCGGCGGTATCATCACCGCCCTGAAGGCCGCCGGCATCGCCGACATCCCGGTCACCGGCCAGGACGCCGAGCTCGCGGGTGTGCAGCGCATCGTCACCGGTGAGCAGTACATGAGCGTCTACAAGCCCTACCCGCAGGAGGCGGACGTCGCGGCCGAGATGGCCGTCGCCCTCGCCCAGGGCAAGTCGCTCGACTCGATCGCCAAGGACAAGGTCGACAGCCCGACCACCAAGGCCGTCCCCTCCGTCCTCGTCCCGGTCGTCTCGCTGACGAAGGACAACATCAACGACACCGTCATCAAGGACGGCATCTACACCGTGAACGAGATCTGCGCGGGCAAGTACAAGGCCGCCTGCGACAAGATCGGGCTCAAGTAAGCAACCGCCAAGTCCCCTGCGGAGCACGGGAGTCCGAGAGGACTCCCGTGACTCCCGCGCGGGGGACCGGTTGCCCCGAGTTCCTCCGGCGCCCCCGCCACATCAGCCCCGCAAGCTATGCGGGGCGCCGGAGTGATCACCCCTCCCACCCTTCTGCACAACCTCCCGCCGGGTCAGGCGGCGAAGGAGATGGTTCACGTGTCCGCTACGCCCGTGCTGGCGTTGCGCGGGGTCTCCAAGCGGTTCGGTGCCGTTCAGGCGCTCACCGACGTAGAGCTTGAGGTCCACGCCGGTGAGGTGGTCGCCCTGGTCGGCGACAACGGAGCCGGAAAGTCCACGCTGGTCAAGACGATCGCCGGCGTGCACCCCATCGATGAGGGCGTCATCGAATGGGACGGCAGGTCCGTCCAGATCAACAAGCCGCACGACGCTCAGAACCTGGGCATCGCGACCGTCTACCAGGACCTCGCGCTCTGCGACAACATCGACGTCGTCGGCAACCTCTACCTGGGCCGGGAGATCCGCAAGCGCGGCATCCTGGACGAGGTGGAGATGGAGCGCCGCTCCCGCGAGCTGCTCGACACGCTGTCGATCCGCATCCCCAGCGTGCGCATCCCGATCGCCTCGCTCTCCGGCGGTCAGCGCCAGACCGTGGCCATCGCCCGTTCCATGCTCGGCGAGCCCAAGCTGGTCATCCTCGACGAGCCCACCGCCGCCCTCGGCGTCGAGCAGACCGCGCAGGTCCTCGACCTGGTCGAGCGGCTGCGCGAGCGCGGCCACGCCGTGATCCTCATCAGCCACAACATGGCCGATGTGAAGGCCGTCGCGGACAAGGTCGCCGTGCTGCGCCTCGGGCGCAACAACGGCATCTTCGAGGTCAAGTCGACCTCGCAGGAAGAGATCATCTCCGCCATCACCGGCGCCACCGACAATGCCGTGACCCGCCGTGCGGCGCGCACGAACGGGGAGGTTTCCAAGTGAGCATCGACAAGACCTCCGCGGCTCCGGACGACCACGTCGTGGAGAACCCCGAGGCGGCCAAGGCCGCCGTCACGGTCGTCGACCCCCGGCTGCTGGTGCGGGAGCAGGGCCTCAAGGGCTACGTCACCGAGTACAAGCGGAAGATGAAGTCCGGTGACCTGGGCTCCGTCCCGGTCGTCATCGGCCTGGCGATCATCTGGCTCATCTTCACGAGCCTGAACTCCAACTTCCTCACCGCGGGCAACCTGTCCGACATGTCCGTCGCCATGGTCGGCACCGGCATGATCGCCGTCGGCATCGTGTTCGTGCTGCTGCTCGGCGAGATCGACCTGTCGGTCGGCTCGGTGTCCGGTGTCGCGGGTGCGTCGTTCGCGGTGCTGAACGTCACCAACGGCATGAACGAGTGGCTCGCCTTCGTGCTGGCCATCCTCACCGGCACGGTCGCCGGTGTGCTGCACGGCTTCTTCTTCGCGAAGATCGGCGTCCCCGCCTTCGCCGTCACCCTGGCCGGTCTGCTGTTCTGGAACGGCCTCATGCTCCAGATCCTCGGCGACAACGGCACGATCAACCTCGACCCGGACGGAGTGGTGGCCCAGCTGACCAGCTACTACTTCTCCGACGTGGCCGCCGCGTACGCGCTGGCCGCGGTGGTGACCGCGGGGTTCTTCCTCAGCTCCTTCCTCGAGAACCGGCGCCGCGAGGCCGCGGGTGTGCCGTCGAGGCCGCTGAGCGAGACCATCGCGCGGACGGTGCTGCTGGCGATCCTGGCGTTCGCCGTCGCCATCGTCTTCAACCAGTACAAGGGCCTGCCGCTCGCCGTGGTGATCTTCATGGTGGTGCTGCTGGTCACGGACTTCGTGCTGCGCCGCACGGCCTACGGCCGCAAGGTGTTCGCGCTCGGCGGCAGCGTCGAGGCGTCCCGCCGTGCCGGTATCAACGTGGAGATGGTCCGGATCTCGGTGTTCGCGATCTCCGGCACCTTCGCCGCGGTGGGCGGCCTGTTCATCGCCTCCAAGATCGCCGCGGCCAACCAGGGCGCCGGTGGCGGTGACCTGCTGATGAACGCGATCGCCGCGGCGGTGATCGGCGGCACGTCGCTGTTCGGCGGCCGTGGACGCACCTGGAACGCCCTGCTCGGTGTGCTGGTGATCGTGTCCATCCAGTACGGCCTCGCCCTCGAGGGCATCGCCTCCCCGGTGCAGTACATGATCACCGGTGGTGTGCTGTTGGCCACGGTCGTCATCGACGCCGTCACCCGCAAGACGCAGAAGACGGCCGGGCGCGCGTAACGCCCGAGAGCCCGCCTGTGCCCGGTACCTCCCAGGTACCGGGCACAGCTGTGTCGTAGGTGTGGCACAAGATGGGTACAGCCGAACGCGTGACGTACGACGCGAGGCCACGGCGCCGCCCGCAAAGGCGGAACATTAGACTCGACAAGCCCGGCAACAGCTCTACTGCAAGGAGGCACGGGTGCCGCTGCTGACCCGTATCAGGGGACCGCGCGATCTGGACCGGCTCAACCTGGAGGAGCTGAACCAGCTGGCGGAGGAGATCCGGAGCTTCCTTGTCGAAGCGGTCTCCAAGACCGGCGGTCACCTCGGCCCCAACCTCGGCGTGGTGGAGCTCACCATCGCCCTGCACCGGGTCTTCGACTCGCCCCGGGACAAGGTGCTCTGGGACACCGGCCACCAGTCCTACGTCCACAAGCTGCTCACCGGCCGCCAGGACTTCTCGAAGCTGAAGATGAAGGGCGGCCTGTCCGGCTACCCCTCGCAGGCCGAGTCCGAGCACGACGTCATCGAGAACTCGCACGCCTCGACCGTCCTCGGCTGGGCCGACGGCATCGCCAAGGCCAACCAGATCCTCGAGCGCGACGACCACGTCGTGGCCGTGATCGGTGACGGCGCCCTGACCGGCGGCATGGCCTGGGAGGCGTTGAACAACATCGCCGACGCCAAGGACCGTCCGCTCGTCATCGTCGTCAACGACAACGAGCGCTCCTACGCGCCGACCATCGGCGGCCTCGCCAACCACCTCGCGACGCTGCGGACGACGGACGGCTACGAGCGCTTCCTCGCCCGCACCAAGGAGGTCCTGGAGCGCACCCCGGTCGTCGGACGGCCGCTCTACGACACCCTGCACGGCGCCAAGAAGGGCCTGAAGGACTTCATCGCCCCCCAGGGCATGTTCGAGGACCTCGGCCTGAAGTACGTCGGGCCGATCGACGGACACGACCTGGAGGCCCTGGAGTCCGCGCTCGCCAAGGCCAAGCGGTTCGGCGGCCCGGTCATCGTGCACTGCCTCACCGAGAAGGGCCGCGGCTACCAGCCCGCCCTCCAGGACGAGGCGGACCGCTTCCACGCCGTCGGCAAGATCCACCCCGACACGGGCCTGCCGATCGCCAGCTCCGGCGCCGACTGGACCTCCGTCTTCGGCGAGGAGATGGTCAAGCTCGGCGAGGAGCGCGAGGACATCGTGGCCATCACGGCCGCGATGCTCCAGCCCGTGGGCCTGGACAAGTTCGCCAAGCGCTTCCCCAAGCGGGTCTACGACGTCGGCATCGCCGAGCAGCACGGCGCCGTCTCCGCGGCCGGCCTGGCCACGGGCGGCGTGCACCCGGTGTTCGCCGTCTACGCCACCTTCCTCAACCGCGCCTTCGACCAGGTGCTGATGGACGTGGCCCTGCACAAGTGCGGCGTCACCTTCGTGCTCGACCGGGCCGGGGTCACCGGCACCGACGGCGCCTCCCACAACGGCATGTGGGACATGTCGATCCTCCAGGTCGTGCCCGGACTGCGGCTGGCCGCACCGCGTGACGCCGACCAGGTCCGCGCCCAGCTGCGCGAGGCCGTCGCCGTCGACGACGCACCGACCGTGGTCCGCTTCTCCAAGGGCGCCGTCGGCCCCGCCGTGCCCGCCGTGCGGCGCGTCGGCGGCATGGACGTCCTGCGCGAGCCGGGCACCGACCGGCCGGACGTCCTGCTGGTCTCCGTCGGAGCCCTCGCGCCGATGTGCCTGGAGATCGCCGGCCTGCTCGACAAGCAGGGCATCTCCACGACCGTCGTCGACCCGCGCTGGGTCAAGCCCGTCGACGAGGCCATGGCCCCGCTCGCCGAGCAGCACCGCGTGGTCGTCACCGTGGAGGACAACAGCCGGGTCGGTGGCGTCGGCTCGGCGATCGCGCAGGCGCTGCGTGACGCGGGTGTGGACGTGCCGCTGCGCGACTTCGGCATCCCGCCGCGCTTCCTCGACCACGCCTCGCGTGCCGAGGTCCTGGCCGAGATCGGGCTCACCGCGCCGGACATCGCCCGGCAGGTGACCGGGCTGGTCGCCAAGCTCGACGGGCGATACGAGCGGTCCGCCGCGGACGCCGTGGAGTCCGCGCGCGACTGACAAGGCGGACACGGCCGACAAGGCCGAACGGATCGGGATGGGCCGGTTACCCCACCGTGAGGGTGGTGTAACCGGCCCATCGGCGTGAATCCGTTCGTGCCGGGGCATACGGATGGTGCCACCTCTCGATCATGTCGAGGACGACAAGCGTGGGAGGTACCCCGTGAGCAGTACCCTCTTCCGGACGAAGAAGATCGAGCAGTCCATCCGCGACACCGAGGAGCCGGAGCACGCGCTCAAGAAGTCCTTGTCCGCGCTGGATCTGACCGTCTTCGGCGTCGGTGTGATCATCGGTACCGGCATCTTCGTTCTCACCGGCACAGTCGCCAAGGACAACGCCGGGCCCGCGACGGCTCTGGCGTTCGTGGCGGCCGGCGTCGCCTGTGCGCTGGCCGCGCTCTGTTACGCCGAGTTCGCCTCCACGGTTCCGGTCGCCGGGTCCGCCTACACGTTCTCGTACGCCTCGCTCGGGGAGCTTCCCGCCTGGATCATCGGCTGGGACCTGGTCCTGGAGTTCGCGCTGGGGACGGCGGTGGTGGCCGTCGGCTGGTCCGGCTACATCCAGTCGCTCCTGGAGAACGCGGGCTGGACGATGCCCGCGGCGCTGGGCAGCCGGGAGGGCGCGGACACCTTCGGCTTCGACATCCTCGCCGCCGCGCTGGTCCTCGTCCTCACGGTCATCCTCGTGATCGGCATGAAGCTGTCCGCGCGGATCACGTCGCTCGTCGTCGCCATCAAGGTGACGGTCGTCCTCGTCGTGATCGTCGCGGGCGCGTTCCTCATCAAGGGGCAGAACTACGACCCGTTCATCCCGAAGGAGAAGCCCGTCGAGGCCGGGGCCAGTCTCGACTCCCCGCTGATCCAGCTGATGTTCGGCTGGGCGCCCTCCAACTTCGGCGTGATGGGCATCTTCACCGCCGCCTCGGTCGTGTTCTTCGCCTTCATCGGTTTCGACGTCGTGGCCACGGCCGCGGAGGAGACCAAGAACCCGCAGCGCGACATGCCGCGCGGCATCCTCGGCTCCCTCGTGATCTGCACCACGCTCTACGTCCTCGTGTCGATCGTCGTCACCGGCATGCAGCACTACACCAAGCTGTCCGTCGACGCCCCGCTCGCGGACGCGTTCAAGGCGACCGGGCATCCGTGGTACGCGGGCTTCATCAGCTTCGGCGCCGCGGTCGGCCTGACGACGGTGTGCATGATCCTGCTGCTCGGACAGACCCGGGTGTTCTTCGCCATGAGCCGCGACGGGCTGCTGCCGCGGTTCTTCTCGCACGTCCACCCGCGGTTCAAGACGCCGCACCGGCCGACGATCCTGCTCGGCGTGCTCATCGCGATCCTCGCCGGGTTCACGCCGCTGACGGAGCTGGCCGCGCTGGTGAACATCGGCACGCTGTTCGCGTTCGTGGTCGTCGCCATCGGTGTGATCATCCTGCGCAAGAGCCGCCCCGACCTGCCCCGCTCCTTCCGCACGCCGTGGGTGCCGGTCATCCCGATCCTGTCGGTGTGCGCCTCCCTGTGGCTGATGATCAACCTGCCCGCCGAGACATGGGTCCGCTTCGCGATCTGGATGGTCGTCGGCTTCCTCGTCTACTTCCTGTACGGCCGGACTCACAGCCGTCTCGCACGCCGCGAGGAGGGCGAGGAGCAGCCGAGCGCCTAGGCTCCGCCGGGCTCTTGCTCGGGGGCGGGGGCGGGGGCGCCTTCTCGCCGGGTGGTGGGTCGGGGCCGCGCCGGGGGGTGTCCGTCCTCGGAACGGCGCGATGGGGTCGGACGCCGACTGACTGTTCGTTGACGCGCCAACCGCTGCGGGCGGACACCCCCCGACACGGCCCCTTCTCGCCGTACGCGGGTGCGGGCCGCCCCCGCTGCGGGTATGCGTGCCGCTAAGGGCGGCACGGGTGGGCGTGGGGCCCCTACTCGAGCGAAGCCGAGAGCTTGGGGGAGGCGCCCCGCTACGCCGGGCTGCGGACCCACCCGGCCCGACCGACAACCCCGGGCACCCTACGGACGAACAGATCGCGGTCCCGTCACGTCCGCCCCCAGCTCCGCGACCCGCCTCCGCAGCTCCCGGTCCGCTGTGATCACCAGGGCGGGACGGTCACCGGCGGAGGCCACCACCTCGACGATGTGGTCGTCTCCGCTGCCCTCGGCGGACGACACCCGTACCCCGGGCACGGACTCCACCCCGCGCGCCGCCCCCTCCACGACCAGGACGACCTTCACCGGGCCGGAGACGGCCGGAACTCCCTCCGACGCCAACCGGTCACGCAACCGCTCCGCCGCCCCCCGACGGTCCCGCCACCACCCGTCCGGCACCGAACCGACGACGTTCGCCGCGTCGACGACGACCAGGACAGGCGTGGTGGTGGCGTTCATGTGGCCAGGGTCGCACGGGAGATGGGCACGAGGCAGGGGTGGGCGGGCGCACCGGGCCCGGTCGGCCGCATAAAGTGAACACGTGAACGGCGACTGGCTCATCCGCGGCCGCGACGGCCGCCTCACTGTCTATCTGCCCTCCGGCGACGCCGTCCTGTGCCGTGCGGAACGCGGCCCCGCGGGTCCCTGGGAGGACGCTCCGCGCACCGTCGGCGGCAGCCAGAAGCTGCACCCGGGCGCGGCGGTCGGCCAGGGCGCCGACGGGTACGCGCACCTGGCCGCCTGGCGGCCCACCGTGGCGGGGGAGTCGGGGCTCGTGCACTCCACGCACTTCCGTCCCGGCCTCGCGGCCCTGGACTGGGTCCCGATCGGGCACCCGGACCAGAAAGGCGACCGGACGGGCACGCCGGCCGTCGCCGTCGACGGTGCGGGGCGCGGCTACGTCTTCGTCCGGAACAAGGGCGGCGGGGTGAGCCTGCGCAACCAGAAGGTCAAGGGCGGCTGGGGCGGCTGGCTGGACCTCGGAGGGCATGACGTCGAGGGGGAGCCGACCGCCGCGGCGGGGGAGTCCGGGCTCGTGGAGGCGTACGCCTGCGTGCCCGGCGGGATCCTGCGCTGGCGCCAGGAGGGGGACGGGAAGAAGCCGGTGCAAGCCGAAGGCGTCGACGCCCCCGCCCGTCCCGGGACCCTGCGCGCGCTGGCCACGTCCGCCGAGCACACCACCCTGTTTTTCACGAACCTGTCCGGAGACCTGTGCGCCTGGCGTCCAGGTGAGAAGCCGGTGACCCTGCTGGCGTCGGCCGGTCCGGGGCCGGTCTCGGCGGTGCGGTGTGTCATCGAGGGGCACGACTGCACCGTGCTCGCGCAGCGGTCGGCGAACGGCCGGGTCGCCTTCGCCGCGTATCCGACCGAGCAGGAGTCGGCCGGTGCCTGGTGGACCGAGTCCGGGCCCCAGCTGCCCGCCGACGCCATGGTGTCGCTGGCGCTCGACGAGCACGACGAGGTCGTCGCCGCCTCGCTCTCGCCGTCGACCAAGACCATGCTGCTCACCCGCCGCAAGGACGAGCCGGGGCTCGCGCTGGAGGCCTGGCGGGAGATCTGACCGCCTTCAAGAAGCGGAACTGATCCCTTCGTCTTGAGGCTCTTGACGCACCAGACACATGAGATGTGTCAAGGGTTGTACAGATGTGTGCGTGACATGGCGCACCTAGGGTGAACATGGTCAAAAAGTGAAGGTCTTGTTAACCTCCTCGGACTTGTTCGATTTTGCTCGGGGGGCCGGTTGCTACTGCGTCTGGCCGACGCCGTGGCAACGGGGTTGGGGATGAATTCGTGAGCAGATCCTCCACGGTGGATCTTGTCGTTGTCGGACTCGGTTACGTGGGGCTGCCGTTGGCCAGGTCCGCCGCCGCCGCGGGCCTGAAGGTGGTCGGTCTCGACCGCAGCCGACGGGTGGTCGAGGGACTGAACGCCGGCCGTTCACATGTCGACGACATCTCCGACGCCGAAGTGCGCGCCATGCGCGAGCAGGGCTTCGAGGCCGTCGACCGGGCCGAGGTGATCGCCGGCGCCGCCGCGGTCGTGGTGTGCGTTCCCACGCCGCTCACCGAGCACGGCGCCCCGGACCTCGGTGCGGTGCACGCCGCCGTGGACGACATCGCCGCCCACCTCACCGCCGGCACGCTCGTGGTCCTGGAGTCGACGACGTACCCGGGCACGACCGACGAGGTCGTCCGGCCGCGGCTGGAGGCCGGGGGCCTGCGCGTCGGCGTCGACTTCCACCTCGCCTTCTCGCCCGAGCGCATCGACCCGGGCAACCCCTCCTTCGGCCTGGAGAACACCCCCAAGGTCGTCGGCGGCATCACGGCCGACTGCACCAAGGCCGCCCGCGCCCTCTACGAGCGGTTCGTGAACCGGGTCGTCGAGGCCAAGGGCACCCGCGAGGCCGAGATGGCCAAGCTGCTGGAGAACACGTACCGGCACGTCAACATCGCGCTCGTCAACGAGATGTCGATGTTCTGCCGCGAGATCGGCGTCGACCTGTGGGACGCCATCCGGTGTGCTTCCACGAAGCCGTTCGGGTTCGCGCCGTTCCATCCCGGCCCGGGCGTCGGCGGACACTGTATTCCGATCGACCCCAACTACCTGTCGTACAAGGTGCGTTCGCTGGGCATCCCGTTCCGGTTCGTGGAGCTGGCGCAGGAGATCAACCAGCGCATGCCCGTGCACGTGGTGAACCGGGCCGCCGATCTGCTCAACGACCAGGGCAAGGCCGTGCGCGGCTCCCGGGTCCTGCTGCTCGGCGTGACCTACAAGCCGGACATCTCCGACCAGCGCGAGAGCCCGGCCCTGGCCGTCGCGGAGAACCTCCTCGCGCGCGGTGCCGAGCTCGTCTACTTCGACCCGCGGGTGAAGGACTGGCGCGTCGCTGGTGCGCCCGTCGAGCGGGCCGAGGACTATCTCGCCGCCGCCGAGGCCGCCGACCTGACGATCCTGCTCCAGCCGCACCGCGAGATAGACCTCGACGAGCTGGCCGACCGCGCCCGGGCGCTCTTCGACACCCGGGGCAAGTCCGCCGACCACCCGCGGGTGGTCAAGCTGTGACTGCCGACGATACGTACATACCGGGAGCCGTCGACTCCGGTGGCCGTCGGGCCCACCGCAAGCGGCGGCACCTGAAGGTCTCGTACTTCGTCTTCCTGGGCCTCGCCGCACTGATCGCCACCCGGCTCGACGCCGGTTCCCTGCACCTGTACTCCATGGGTGCCATGGGCCTGCTCGCCCTGAAGATGTTCGGTGCCCTCTTCTACCGTCCGGCCAAGGCCGGGCGGGAGGAGCTGGAGTACCTGGAGAACGCCTGGGTCACCGCGGTCATCCCGATCTACAACGAGGACCCGGTGATGTTCGAGCAGGGCATGCGCAGCCTCCTCGCGCAGAGCCGCCTGCCGAACGAGATCCACATCATCGACGACGCCAGCGCCAACGACTCCGGCATCAGGGCCGCGAAGAAGATGCGCCGGGAGTTCGAGGCCAAGGGCGTCAAGTACACCGTCAGCGTCCAGCCCGAGAACAAGGGCAAGCGCGAGGCGCTGGCGCTCGGCTTCGAGGCGGCGCCCTACTCCGACATCTTCCTGTGCGTCGACTCCGACACGGTGCTGTCCCGGGACACCGTGCGCGAGCTGCTGCTGCCGCTGGCCGACGAGAAGATCATGGCCTCCACCGGCATGGTGCTGGCGCTCAACCACGACAGCAACATCTTCACCCGCCTCCAGGACCTGCGCTACGGCAACTCGTTCCTGTTCGAGCGGGCCGCCTACTCGCGACTGAAGTCGGTGCTGTGCTGCTGCGGCGCGCTCTCCGCGTACCGCGGCACGCTGGTGCGCAAGTACCTGCCGGACTTCCTCAACCAGCAGTTCCTGGGCAAGCCGGCCGTCTTCGGTGACGACCGCCGCATGACCAACTACTGCCTGATGGAGGGCCAGGTCGTCTTCCAGGAGACCGCCGTCGGCTACACGGCGGTCCCCGAGAAGCTGCCGCACTTCCTGCGCCAGCAGGTGCGCTGGAACAAGTCCTTCTTCCGCGAGTCGCTCTGGGCGTTCCGGCACCAGAAGAAGTACCGGCCGGCCTTCTGGCTGACCTGCATGGAACTCGCCCTGTGGCTGGTCTTCGGCTCGGCGATGTTCTACTCGATGGTCATCCTGCCCATCATGAAGCCCGCTCAGTTCGTCAACCACATCGGTGACTACCTGGTCTTCATGGTGCTGATGGGCTATCTGCGCAATGTGCGCTACCTCGACTTCCCGCGGCGCGGGATGGGCTTCGTCAAGCGGTTCGGCATGTTCCTGCTCGCGCCGATCTACGGCGTGATCCAGCTGACGCTGCTGACCCCGCTGCGCTTCTACGCCCTGTTCACCCTCCACAAGGGCAGTTGGGGCACCCGCCAGGGCGGCGTCGAGGTGTCCGTGGCCGGGGACCACGAGAGCGATGTGACGGAGATCTTCGAGGAAGAGGACCCGTACTCCGACAAGAAGGTCACCGAGACGCTCCAGTTGATGCGTCTGGAAGGCGTGGCGCTGCACACCCGGCCCCGCCCGGCGGGCGGCATCCCCTCCCAGCCGCAGCCGATCCCCGGCTACGACGAGGAGCACCACGCGGGCGTCCCGCAGCAACGCGTGAGCTGGGGGTCGCCGGCCCCGGCCGGTCAGCAGCAGTGGCAGGGCGGACACCCCGGTCACCAGGACCCGTACCGGCAGCAGTACCCGGGCCAGGGCTACGGGCAGGGCGGATATCCGCCCCAGGACCCGTCCTGGCAGCAGGGACAGAGCCAGGGTTACGGGCAGGGCGGCTGGTAGAGCCGTAGGCGAACGAAGAGAGGGGCGGCCGGGGGCCGCCCCTCTCTTGTGCGTCCGGGCGGGACGCCCGGGCCTCAGGTGTAGGAGGCCATGGCCTCCTCGACCGTCAGCACCGGGATGTCCCGGTCGTCGATCGCCTTCATCAGCGTCTCCAGACCCGCCTTGCCGATCTCGGTGCTCGTCGCGGGGGCGCCGTCGACGACCTTGTGCAGACAGAGGATCAGCCAGTCGCCGCTGTTGACGCACCGGTCGAGCCGGCCGCCCGCGCCCGTCAGCTTCGACAGGGCCGTACCGCCGATCCCCGCGCCGTCGTTGATGCCCGTCAGCGCCTTGAGGCGGTACGGCATCGCCGGCGCGAACGACTCGATCGTCTCGGAGATGATCGACCGGGCCGTGGTGAAGTGCCGGCTCGCGATCTGGTCGACCGGGACCCCGTCGGAGGTCTTCTGGAACGCGCCGTGCGGATAGGCGAAGTGCTCGCTGGTGAAGCCGTTGGACACCAGCCACTCGCGCAGCTTGCGGAAGTCGTCGTCGGCCTGCTCGGCGGTGAGCTTGGGGTAGCTGGCCGTGTGGACGGCGTTCGCGTACGAGTGGCCCCCCATCTCCCAGCCGGAGAAGTCCTGCATCGACCGCATCTGGTCGAGTGTCAGGAAGCTGCCCGTACCGATGGCGTCGGCGATGTTGTAGACCGTGCCGGGGAAGCCGTAGCGGTCCATGACCGGCCGGGCCAGGTCGTGGATCGACTTGTGGGAGTCGTCGAAGGTGAGGGAGACGACGCCCTTGGGGAAGACCGAGACGGTGTCCGGTATCAGCTCGACGGCCTGCAGCCGATAGGTCACCGGACCGCCCGCGTCGTCGTACACGGCGAACGACATGTCGGTGAAGCCGGTCTTCGTGGACGGTTTGCCGTCGGCGCCGATGGAGTACGTGCCGGCCGCCGCGCCCACGTCCGCCCACTGGAGGTGGACGGTGACCCACTCCCCGGACTGGACGTAGTTCGCGGACGTCTTGGAGTGGACGTGGTGTGTCCAGGCGAAGTGGTTCGCGAGGGAACCGCTGCCCAGGTAGAAGACGAGCTTGGCCAGGTTCGTCACGTCGTCCACCCGGAAGACCAGCCGGATCATCTTGCCCGTCAGGCTCATCGCCGGCAGGCCCGTCTTGCGGATGTAGCTCTGCTTGCCTGTGCCGGCCGTGGTCACCCGGACCGACTGGGTGCCGCGCACGAAGACGGACGTGTCGTTCGCCTCGGCCGACACCGTGCCCACGCCCCCGGGCGTCCAGCCGTGGCCGGACTGGAACTGCTGGGACCACGTGGCCCGGCGGTACTTGGGGCGGCGGCCGGAAGGGGCGTAGAGCGGAGGCGTGGTGAGGCCTCCGATGCCTCCCGCGGCGGCCGGGGCGGCGGCGGGCTGCGCCACCACCTTGCCCAGCCACGCGCCGCCGCCGGCCATGGCGACGCCTCCCGTACCGCCCATCAGCAGCGCGGAGCGCCTGCTCACCACCGGCTTGTCCTCCATTGCCTCGGCAGCGTGCCTGTGGGCGCCGGACCGCCTTTTCCTCACCGGGACTCCCGAACCGTGTCGAAGTAGTTCATGCCCTCGTCGGTGAAGCCGTCGACAGCGGACTGCACCTGCTTCGCCGAGAGGGTGTCGCTCGCGTTGTAATAGAGCCAGTCCACCTTCATGTCCCAGGCGCGCTCGCCCTTGAACGGCAGGTCGATGAACCAGTGGTTGAAGTTCACGGACATGTCCGCGCGAGGGGCGTACTTTCCGCTGCTGAGAAAGACCTTCTTGCCGTCGAGCCAGTAGGCGACGACGCCGTCCTTCACCCGGATCAGCACGGTGTGCCAGGTGTCGAGGCTCTTGTTGGTGGTCTCGTAGACCCGGTCGTTCTTCTTGTGGTCGAACCAGGTCACGGTGTCGAGCTTGGGGCCGGGCCGGCCCCAGCCGCCGTTCGGCATGTACTCGTTGTCCAGCTCGCTGTACTTCGAGCCCGTGCCGCCGATGGTGTAGAAGGTCTGGTTGACGTGGTCGCCGGAGTCCCCGGTGGCCGGCTCGTCGCTGAAGTGGATCCGGGCCGCGTAGGTGCCGTCGCGGAACTTGCTCGCGGCCGTGCCGAGGCTCGCCTGCTTCGTGCCGGCCTTGGTGCCGTCCGTGCTCGCCCGCAGGTTGAGCACCTGGCCGTCGGCGTGGGAGCCCTCGGCGGTGGGGAAGCTGACGCCGCTCGCGGACCAGGTGTTCTCGACGCCCGGGCCGCCCTTGCTGGTGCGGACCAGCCAGCCGTGCTTGAACAGGGCCGGGTCCTTGGGGCCCTGGTAGGTGAAGTCGTCGAACAGCACTCCGGCCGGAGGGGCCGGGACGGGGGCGGGCGCCGAAGCCTTCGCCGTCGCCTTCTTGTCGTCGCTCGCCTTGGTGCCGTCCGGCTCCTCACCCCAGGCGAGGACGCCCCGCTTGTAGGCGGTGACCTTCTCCGCCTCCTTGTAGCTGGTCATCTCCGCGTCGAAGGAGCGGTCGTCGGACTGCTTCAGCTTCTTGTGGTCGGTGCGGAACAGCTGGAGGTCGATGCCCTTGCTGTTGGCGCCGGGCTTCAGGCTGCCCGCGGCGGCCGTGAACCGGACCTCCAGATAGTGGTCGGCGGTGTCGGTGGCCTTGTCCATGGCGACGATTCGCCCGGCCACGTTCGAGCAGCCGAAGACGACGTTGACACAGTTGAAGGCGTACGAGGAGGCGCCCGCCGCGCCGTCGGCCGTGAACCAGTACCGGAGCGTCACATCGCTCAACGGCACTGCCTTGTCCGTGTCGTTGAAGATTTCGAACGACGGCTTGGCCGCCGTGGCCGTCGCCGGGGTGTCGGTCCGGTAGCGGATCTTCAGCTCGGGCGGATCCGGGTTCGCCGCCTTCCACACGGGATACAGCGCCGTGCCGCCGGCGGCGACCACCGCCACGAGGAGCAGGAGCCTGATCTTGGGCCAAACCCGGCGTCGGGGTGTACGGCGACGAGGGGACGCCACGCAGGACTCCTTCGAGGACACCCGGCGGTCCCGTGTGGAGACCGTCAGAGTCGGTAAACAATGGTCGGATTGTGTGAGGATCCTATCTGTGGCGGCATGCGAAAAGGGGGGCGGGTGCACGGATTGTTACCGTACGCCCCACCCCCCTCAGGGGTTACGCGTTACGCCGGGACGCTCGCGACGCCCTGCGCCAGGAACCTCTTGCCGTTCACGCGCTCGGAGACACCCTCGCGGTCCAGGTACGGCGTGATGCCGCCCAGGTGGAAGGGCCAGCCGGCGCCCGTGATGAGGCACAGGTCGATGTCCTGCGCCTCGGCGACGACGCCCTCGTCGAGCATGATGCCGATTTCCTGCGCCACCGCGTCGAGCACGCGGTCGCGAACCTGCTCCTCCGTCAGGACCTTGTCACCCTGCTTCAGCAGCGCGGCGACCTCGGGGTCCAGCTCCGGCTTGCCGGAGTCGTAGACGTAGAAACCGCGCTTGCCCGCCTTGACGACGGCCGCGAGGTTCGGGGAGACCGTGAAGCGGTCCGGGAAGGCCCGGTTGAGGGTCTCCGAGACGTGCAGACCGATCGCGGGGCCGACCAGCTCCAGCAGGACCAGCGGCGACATCGGCAGACCGAGCGGCTCGACGCCCTTCTCGGCGACCTCGACGGGGGTGCCCTCGTCGATGATGTTCTGGATCTCGCCCATGAAGCGGGTCAGGATGCGGTTCACGACGAACGCCGGGGCGTCCTTGGTGAGGACCGCGGTCTTCTTCAGCTTCTTGGCGACGGCGAAGGCCGTGGCCAGGGAGGCGTCGTCGGTCTTCTCACCGCGGACGATCTCCAGGAGCGGGAGTACCGCCACCGGGTTGAAGAAGTGGAAGCCCACGACCCGCTCGGGGTTCTTGAGCTTCGACGCCATCTCGGAGACCGACAGCGAGGAGGTGTTCGTCGCGAAGATGGCGTGCGCCGGGGCGACCGCCTCGACCTCCGCGAACACCTGCTGCTTGACGCCGATCTCCTCGAAGACCGCCTCGATGACGAAGTCGGCGTCCGAGAAGCCCTCGGCCTTGTCCAGCACACCGGAGACCAGCGCCTTGAGGCGGTTGGCCTTGTCCTGGTTGATGCGGCCCTTGCCGAGCAGCTTGTCGATCTCGGCGTGGACGTAGCCCACACCCTTGTCGACGCGCTCCTGGTCGATGTCGGTCAGCACGACCGGCACCTCCAGGCGGCGCAGGAAGAGCAGCGCGAGCTGGCTGGCCATCAGACCGGCGCCGACGACACCGACCTTGGTGACCGGGCGGGCCAGGTTCTTGTCCGGGGCGCCGGCCGGGCGCTTGCCGCGCTTCTGCACCAGGTTGAAGGCGTAGATGCCGGAGCGCAGTTCGCCGCCCATGATGAGGTCGGCGAGGGCCTTGTCCTCGGCGTCGTAGCCCTGCTGGAGGTCGCCGTTCTTGGCGGCGGCGATGATCTCCAGGGCGCGGTAGGCGGCCGGGGCCGCGCCGTGCACCTTGGAGTCCGCGATGAAGCGGCCCTTGGCGACGGCCTGGTCCCAGCCCTCGCCGCGGTCGATCGCCGGGCGCTCGATCTGGATCTCGCCCTTGAGGACGGTCGCGGTCCAGATCAGCGACTGCTCCAGGAAGTCCGCGCCCTCGAAGATCGCGTCGGCGATCCCGAGCTCGTAGACCTGCTTGCCCTTGAGCTGCTTGTTCTGGTTGAGGCTGTTCTCGATGATCACCGAGACGGCCTTCTCGGGGCCGATCAGGTTCGGCAGCAGGGCGCAGCCGCCCCAGCCCGGGACCAGACCGAGGAAGACCTCGGGCAGCGAGAACGCCGGGAGGGCCGCGGAGACGGTCCGGTAGGTGCAGTGCAGACCGACCTCGACACCGCCGCCCATCGCGGCGCCGTTGTAGTACGCGAAGGTCGGTACGGCCAGCTTGGACAGCCGCTTGAAGACCTCGTGGCCGCCCTTGCCGATGGCGAGGGCGTGCTCGTACTCCTTGAGGATCTCCACGCCCTTGAGGTCGGCGCCGACCGCGAAGATGAACGGCTTGCCGGTGAGGCCGACGCCGACGATCTCGCCGTCCGCCGCCTCCTTCTCGACCTGGTCGATCGCGGCGTTCAGGTTCGCCAGCGAGGCCGGGCCGAAGGTGGTCGGCTTGGTGTGGTCGTGGCCGTTGTCCAGGGTGATCAGGGCGAAACGCCCGGCACCGAGGGGGAGGTCGAAGTGGCGTACGTGCGCACTCGTGACGACCTCGTCCGGGAACAGCTCGGAAGCCTGCTTGAGAAGCTCGGCGGTGGTGCTCACTTGTCCCCCTCGAAGTGCGGGTTCTCCCAGATGACCGTCGCGCCCATGCCGAAGCCGACGCACATGGTGGTCAGGCCGTAGCGGACGTGCGGCTGCTCCTCGAACTGGCGGGCCAGCTGCGTCATCAGGCGGACGCCCGAGGAGGCCAGCGGGTGGCCGAAGGCGATGGCGCCGCCGTACTGGTTGACGCGCTCGTCGTCGTCGGCGATGCCGTAGTGGTCCAGGAAGGCCAGGACCTGGACGGCGAAGGCCTCGTTGATCTCGAACAGGCCGATGTCGGAGATCGACAGACCCGCCTGGGCCAGCGCCTTCTCCGTCGCCGGGATCGGGCCGTAGCCCATGACCTCCGGCTCCACGCCCGCGAAGGAGTAGGAGACCAGGCGCATCTTCACGGGGAGGTCGTGCTCCCGCGCGAAGTCCTCGGAGGCGATGAGCGAGGCGGTGGCGCCGTCGTTCAGACCGGCCGCGTTACCGGCGGTGACCCGGCCGTGCACACGGAACGGGGTCTTCAGGCCGGAGAGGTTCTCCAGGGTCGTGCCCGGGCGCATCGGCTCGTCGGCGGTGACCAGGCCCCAGCCCGTCTCACCGGCCTCGGGGGAGGTGCGGCGTACCGAGACCGGCACCAGGTCGGCCTGGATCTTGCCGTTGGCGTACGCCTTGGCGGCCTTCTCCTGGGAGCGCACGGCGTACTCGTCGGCGCGCTGCTTGGTGATCTGCGGGTAGCGGTCGTGCAGGTTCTCCGCGGTCATGCCCATGAACAGGGCCGACTCGTCGACCAGCTTCTCCGAGACGAACCGCGGGTTCGGGTCGACGCCCTCGCCCATGGGGTGGCGGCCCATGTGCTCGACACCGCCCGCGATGGCGATGTCGTAGGCGCCGAAGGCGACGGAACCCGCGACCGAGGTGACGGCCGTCAGGGCGCCGGCGCACATGCGGTCGATGGAGTAGCCCGGCACGGACTGCGGGAGACCCGCGAGGATCCCGGCGGTGCGGCCGATGGTCAGGCCCTGGTCACCGATCTGCGTGGTCGCGGCGATGGCGACCTCGTCGATCTTCTTCGGGTCGAGTCCGGGGTTGCGGCGCAGCAGCTCCCGGATCGCCTTCACGACGAGGTCGTCGGCACGGGTCTCGTGGTAGATGCCCTTCGGGCCCGCCTTGCCGAACGGGGTGCGGACGCCGTCGACGAAGACGACGTCCCTGACGGTACGAGGCACGATGGCTCTCCTCCAGGGTCAGGATCTGCATTGCTGCTGCTGCGATGCGCTGAGCGCGCGCTCAGGCCCATGCTACTTATGAGTAACGTAGCTGCACAGTCCTGGCGGGGGGAGCGGTGAAGGTCACACCTTCGGAGGTGCCGTGGACCCCCGCGGCGTCAGCACGGGAGTGGGCACCGGATGCGATCCGGCCTCACCCCCCGTGATCACCGAGAACAACGTCCGGGCCACCTCCGCCCCGAACCCGTGCACGTCATGACTCATCGCCGACAGCGTCGGATGCGTCAGCCGGCACAGCTGCGAGTCGTCCCAGGCCAGCAGCGACACGTCCTCCGGCACTCGAAGGCCCATCTCCGCCGCCACCGACAACCCCGCCACCGCCATGATGTCGTTGTCGTACACGATCGCGGTCGGCCGGTCGGCCGGTGCCGCGGTCAGCAGCGACCGGGTCGCCCGCGCCCCCGCGTCCCCCGAGAAGTCCGTCGCCACCTGCCACGCCCCGGCCAGCGCCAGCGCCCCCGCCGCCTCGTCGAACGCCGCCGTCCGGATCGCCGTGTGCCCGAGGTCCGCCGCCCCGCCGACCCGGGCGATCCGCCGGTGCCCGAGCGCGGCCAGATACCGCACCGCCTCCCTCACGGCCGTGGCGTCGTCCGTCCACACCGAGGTGAGCCCCCCGGTCAGCGAGGGATGCCCGACGGCGACCACCGGCATCCCGAGCCGCTCCGTCATGGCGCCCCGCGGATCGTCCGCGCGGAAGTCGACGAGGATCGACCCGCCGATCTGCCGCCCCCGCCACCACGCCTCCTGGACGCCGACCTCCTCGTCCATGTTCCGTACGAGCCGCAGGAGCAGCGAGCTGGAATGTTCGGCCAGCACGCTCTCCACGCCGGAGACGAACTCCATGTACCAGGGCTCGAGGCCGAGGACCCGCGCCGGCCGGCACACGGCGAGACCGACCACGTCCACCCGCGATCCGGCCAGCGTCCGCGCCGTGAGGCTCGGTGACCAGCCCAGCTCCCGCGCCGCGAGGAAGATCCGGTCCCGGGTGGCCTCCGACAGCCCGGGCTTGTGGTTGAAGGCGAGGGACACGGCCCCCTTGGACACGCCGGCGCGCGCGGCGACGTCCTTGATGGTGACGCGAGGGGTCGGCGTTGCCGTCATCGGGTGGGCTCCACGCAGTACAGGGCCGAACGAGCGGTCTCCGCGTCCGGAGTCTTCCAGCCGCGCACCCCGATGGTCACCTCTTCGCCCGGCAGCAGTGTGACCAGCCCCCGGTCGGCCCGCGCCCCCGGCTCCAGCCGGTCGGCCTGGAGCAGCAGGTCCCGGACCAGGGTGCGGGCTCTCACCGTGATCCCGCCCGGAGCGAGCGCGACCTCGAACCGTGGGGCCGGATAGGGGACTTCGCGGTCGGGCACGGGGAAATACAGCGCCCGCAGCCCCTCCGCGTCAGCGCCGGCGTCCGCGTCCGCGACCAGGTACTCCTTCGGCCCGAGGGGCGTCAGCTCGCGCGGCACGTCCACCCGGGCCACGCTGCGTGCCCCGGCCGTCAGCGCCACCTCCGCCTGCCCCAGCACCTCGCCCTCGACGGACATCCGTCGCAGGGTCAGCGCCCCCGTCCAGTCCCCGGCCGCCTGGTTCACGGCGGCCAGCACCAGCCGGCCGTCCCGCTCCCGGAGCGTCAGCAGCCGGTCCGCGTACAGCCGCCGCAGCTCGTGGTACAGCGGCTTCTCCCGGCCGTCCCCGTCGATCGCCGCCCAGGAGGTCACCGGCCAGCAGTCGTTGAGCTGCCAGACGATCGTGCCCGCGCACACCGGCCAGTGGGAGCGCCAGTGCTCGATCCCGGCCGCGACCGCCCGCGCCTGGTTGAGCTGCGTCAGGTAGTGCCAGCGGTCGAAGTCCCCGTCCGGCACGGCGAAGTGCCGCTCGAGTCCCCGCTCCAGCTTGCCGTTGCCGTCGTCCGCCTTCTGGTGGTGCAGCATGCCGGGGGAGTCCGGCGCGAGCTCCTCCCCGGGCAGCGCCCGGCGCAGCGTGCTGTACGCGGGCGGTGCCTGCCAGCCGAACTCGGCGACGAAGCGCGGCACGCTCATCCGGTAGTCCGCGTAGTCCTGCCGGTTCCACACCTCCCAGGAGTGGTGGGTGCCGTGCGCCGGGTCGTTCGGGTGGTGGTCCCAGGAACCGGACCAAGGGCTGCCCGCGGTGTACGGCCGGGTCGGGTCCAACTCGGCCACCACACGAGGCAGTACGCCCAGGTAGTAGCCCTCGCCCCAGGAGTCCCCGGCCAGCCGCGGCTCCCACTCCCAGTCCCGGAAGCCCCACAGGTTCTCGTTGTTGCCGTTCCACAGCACGAGCGACGGGTGCGGCATCAGCCGTACGACGTTCTCCCGCGCCTCGGCCTCCACCTCGCCGCGCAGCGGCTGCTCCTCCGGGTAGGCCGCGCACGCGAACGGGAAGTCCTGCCAGACCAGCAGGCCGAGTGCGTCGCAGGCGTCGTAGAAGTCCTCGCTCTCGTAGATCCCGCCGCCCCAGATCCGGACGAGATCGACGCCCGCGCCGGCTGCCTGCTCCAGCCGCTCCCGGTAGCGCTCGCGGGTGATCCGGGACGGGAAGACGTCGTCGGGGATCCAGTTGACGCCCCGGGCGAAGAGCCGCTCGCCGTTGACGACGAGGGTGAAACCGGTGCCGTGCGCATCGGGCCGCCGATCCAGCTCCACCGTCCGGAAGCCGATCCGCCGCCGCCACACGTCCAGCGCGTCCTCGCCGTGCAGAAGCTTCAACTCGACGTCGTACAGCGGCTGTTCACCGTACCCACGCGGCCACCACAGCCGCGCGTCCGGCACCCGCAGCCGTACGGTTCCACCCGCCCCCTCGATCTCCGCCCGCGCCCGCACCCCCGCGACGGTCGCCTCCACGGCGAGCGGTGCCTCGACCCGGGTCCGCTCGACGTCGACGGCCAGCTCGACGACGCCCGTGCCGTCCTCGACGGTGACCAGCGGGCGCACCCGGGCGATCCGGGCCGTCGACCAGTGTTCCAGGCGCACCGGTCGCCAGATCCCGGCCGTCACCAGGGTCGGCCCCCAGTCCCAGCCGAAGGAGCAGGCCATCTTGCGCAGGTACTGGTAGGGCTCGGTGTAGGCGGCGGGCCGTTCGCCCACCCGGCCCCGCACCGCCTCGGCCTCCGCGTAGGCGGAGACGAACCGCACGGACAGCCGCCCGGACAGGCCCGTCACGTCGAACCGGTACGAGCGGTGCATGTTGCGCACCGTCCCCAGCAGCCGCCCGTCCAGGGAGATCTCGGCGACGGTGTCGAGCCCGTCGAAGACCAGGTCGGTCTGCTCCTGCCCCCACGAGCCGCCGATCTGCCGCTCGTACGTCCAGTCCCGGCGCCCCACCCACGCCACCTCCCTCTCGCCCAGGCCGAGGAACGGGTCCGGGATCACCCCGGCGGCCATCAGGTCGGTGTGCACGCACCCCGGCACGGTGGCCGGGAGCGTGTCCGAGTCGTGGCGCAGGATCCATCCGTCGCCGAGCGGTGTCGCCTCCAGCATGCGCACTCCCTTAACCGGTCCAGTGAAGAGTCGAGTGACGGTTTCGCATCGTTGGCGGGATTGGGACTTTACCGGTTGAGTGCGCGCTGCCAGAGTTCCGAACCAGCCATACCGCACGTGCTCGTCCGTCCCGAGTTCCCCTCCGCGAACGGAGCTGATGCACATGAACCGCCGTACCCTCCTCGCCCTGGCCGTGGGCGCAGCCCTGCTGGCGTCCGGCTGCACCGGCACCGGAGGCTCCTCGAAGGGCACCGACGCCGAGGCGCCCGACGATCCCTCCAAGGTCGACGGGACCATCACCGTCCTCACCCACCGGACCGACCTCGTGCAGGACGGGACGATGAAGAAGTACGCCGCCGAGTTCAACAAGACGTACCCGAAGGTGAAGGTCGAGTTCGACGGCATCACCGACTACGAGGGCGAAGTCAAGATCCGTATGAACACGGAGAACTACGGCGACGTCCTCATGATCCCCGCGGTGATCGAGAAGAAGGACTACCCGAAGTTCTTCGCCTCCCTGGGCAGCAAGGAGGAGCGGAGCGAGAAGTACCGCTTCACCGACTACACGGCCGTCGGCGGCAAGGTCTACGGCCAGAGCCCGCTCGGCGCTGTCCCGGGGTTCATCTACAACAAGAAGGTGTGGAGTCAGGCGGGGGTCACCGACTGGCCCACGACACCGGACGAGTTCCTCGCCGGCCTCAAGGCGGTCAAGTCGAAGACCGACGCGGTCCCCTACTACACCAACTTCAAGGACGGCTGGCCGCTCAGCCAGTGGACGGGGGTCAGGGGCTCGGTCAGCTGCGACGAGCAGGCCACCACCCGGTGGGCCGAGGGCAACCCCTGGGCCGAGGGCGGCGAACTGCGGGTGGCGGACGGTCTGCTGTACGACATCGTGCACGAGGGGCTCGTCGAGAAGGACCCGACGACCACCAACTGGGAGGCGTCCAAACCCCGGCTGGCCAAGGGCGAGATCGCCACCATGTGGCTCGGCTCCTGGGCGGTCATCCAGATGCAGGGCGCGGCGAAGCAGGCCGGCACCGACCCGGACGACATCGGGTTCATGCCCTTCCCCGCCCAGAAGGACGGCACGTTCTGCGCGGTGACGTCGCCCGACTACAACCAGGCCGTCAACATCCACTCCTCGCACAAGGGAGCCGCACGCGCCTGGATCGACTGGTTCACCGACAAGTCCGGCTACGCGCGGGACAACCTGGCGCTGTCCCCGCTCAAGGACGCCCCGCTGCCCGACATGCTGAAGCCGTACGAGGAGGCGGGCGTCAAGCTCCTCGACCTCGACGACAGCAAGGGCGCCGAGCTGAAGACCCTCGAGAACCAGTCCGAGGTTGGCATCAACAAGCCGGACTACCGCAAGGAACTCGTCGACATGGCCCGCGGCGCCAGGAAGGGCGACCCGGACGACTTCCTGGACGGCCTCGGCGAGAAGTGGACCGAGACCCAGAAGTCGCTGGGGTACTGATGACGGGCACGACCGAGACGGCGGCCGTCAAGGCAGCCACCGGCACGGCCTCCCCGGCCCCGGCACCCGCCCCGCGCCCGGCACGCCTGTGGCGCGGGGCCACCCCCTGGCTCTTCCTGCTCGCCCCGCTGGCCCTCCTGATCGTCTTCACCTACGCGCCGATCGCCAACATGGTCGCGTACAGCTTCACCGACTGGGACGGGGTGAGCCCCGAGCTGCGCTGGACGGGCACCGAGAACTACGCCGAACTCTTCACGCGCCCGGAGCTGTTCGAGGTCTTCTGGGTCAGCGGCTACTACCTGGCGGCGTCGGTGATCCAGATCGTGGCCGCGCTCTACTTCGCCACGATCCTCAGCTTCAACGTCCGCTTCCGGAACTTCTTCAAGGGCGTGCTGTTCTTCCCGTACCTGATCAACGGCGTGGCGATCGGGTTCGTCTTCCTCTACTTCTTCCAGGACGGCGGCACCCTCGACTCCGTGCTGAGCCTGCTCGGTGTGCAGACGGACCGCGCCTGGCTGGGCACCCCGACGTCGGCGAACACCTCCCTGGCCGCCGTCTCCGTCTGGCGCTACCTGGGCCTGAACTTCGTCCTCTTCCTCGGCGCGATCCAGTCGATCCCCGGGGAGCTGTACGAGGCGGCCGAACTGGACGGCGCGAACCGCTGGCACCAGTTCCGCCACATCATCGCGCCGGGCATCAAGCCGGTCCTGTCCCTCACCGTGATCCTGTCGATCTCGGGCTCCCTGTCGGTCTTCGAGATCCCGTACATCATGACCGGCGGCGCGACCGGCACCGAGACGTTCGTCATCCAGACCGTGAAGCTGGCGTTCCAGTTCAACAAGACGGGACTCGCCTCGGCGGCCGCGATCGTGCTGCTGCTGATCGTCCTGGCGGTGACCTGGGTGCAGCGCCGCCTCGCCCCCGACGACAAGGTGGACCTCGTATGACGCGCCGCGCGGTGACCCGCGTCCTCGTGTACCTGTCGCTGATCGCCGCGACCGCGGTGGTCCTGCTCCCGCTGGCCGCTGTGTTCCTGACCTCGCTCAAGACCGAGAAGGAGATGGCGGCAGGCAGCGGAGCGCTCGCGCTGCCCGGCGACCCGTTCAACTTCGACAACTACGTGACGGCGTTCCAGGACGGCCGGATGCTCTCGGCGTTCGCCAACACCGCGATCATCCTGGTCGTCGCCATCGGCGGCACGGTCCTCATCGGTTCGATGACGGCCTACGCCATCGACCGCTTCCGGTTCCGCTTCCGCACGTCAGTACTGGCCCTGTTCCTGGTCGCCGCGCTGGTCCCCGGCGTGACCACCCAGGTGGCCACCTTCCAGATCGTCAACAGCTTCGGCATGTTCGACAGCCTCTGGGCACCGATCGCCCTCTACATGGGCACGGACATCGTCTCGATCTACATTTTCCTGCAGTTCGTCCGCTCGATCCCGGTCTCCCTGGACGAGTCGGCCCGCATCGACGGCGCCAACGCCTTCACGGTCTACCGCAAGGTCATCTTCCCGCTGCTGAAACCGGCGATCGCGACGGTCGTGATCGTGAAGGGGATCACCGTCTACAACGACTTCTACATCCCCTTCCTCTACATGCCCTCCGAAGATCTTGGCGTGATCTCGACGTCGCTGTTCCGCTTCAAGGGACCGTTCGGCGCCCACTGGGAGACGATCTCGGCAGGGGCGATCCTGGTGATCGTCCCCACCCTGGCCGTCTTCCTGTTCCTCCAGCGGTTCATCTACAACGGTTTCACGCGAGGAGCCACGAAATAGACGCCCCTCTTCCAGGGGCGCGGGGCTGTATCGATGTGCGGCTCCGCCGCGTGGGCGCGAACCACCACGAGACACCCGCAGCCGCCGTACGACACGAAGCCCTACGGCGGCTATGCCTCCTTGACGGACAGCGCCTCCACGAGCACGGGTGTCACCTGCTCCACCTGCCACGACCGCGCCCCGTGACCGGCCAGCGCCGCCGCGACGGACTCCGCGTCCACCACCGCCGGCGGCTCCCAGCACACCCGCCGCACGGTGTCCGGCGTGATCAGATTCTCCTGCGGCATGCTCAGCCGCTCGGCCAGCGCCGACACCCCGGCCCGGGCCGCGGACAACCGCGCCGCGGCCACGGGGTCCTTGTCGGCCCAGGCGCGCGGCGGCGGGGGCCCGGTCACCGGCTGGCCGGGCTGCGGCAGCTGCGCCTCGCTCAGCCCCTTCGCCCGGTCCACCGCCGCCTGCCACTGCTCCAGCTGCCGCTTGCTCACACGGTGGCCGAAACCGTTCAGCGCGGCCAGCGCGTGCACAGTGGCCGGAAGCGCCAGCGCGGCCTCCACGATGGCCGCGTCCCCGAGCACCTTGCCCGGCGACACGTCCCGGCGCTGCGCGATCCGGTCCCGGGTCTGCCACAGCTCCCGTACGACGGCCAGCTGCCGCCGCCGGCGCACCTTGTGCATGCCGGACGTACGCCGCCACGGGTCCTTGCGGGGCTCGGGCGGCGGAGCGGAGGCGATCGCGTCGAACTCCTGGCGGGCCCAGTCCAGCTTGCCCTGCCGGTCCAGTTCCTTCTCCAGCGCGTCGCGCAGGTCGACGAGCAGCTCGACGTCCAGCGCCGCGTAGCGCAGCCAGGGCTCGGGCAGCGGCCGGGTCGACCAGTCGACGGCGGAGTGCCCCTTCTCCAGGACGAAGCCCAGCACGCTCTCGACCATCGCGCCGAGGCCGACCCGGGGGAACCCGGCGAGCCGCCCGGCCAGCTCCGTGTCGAACAGCCGCGTCGGCACCATGCCTATCTCGCGCAGGCAGGGCAGGTCCTGGGTGGCGGCGTGCAGCACCCACTCGACGCCGGACAGGGCGTCTCCGAGGGCGGACAGGTCGGGGCAGGCCACGGGGTCGATGAGGGCCGTTCCGGCGCCCTCGCGGCGCAGCTGCACGAGGTAGGCGCGCTGCCCGTAGCGGTAGCCGGACGCGCGCTCGGCGTCGACGGCCACGGGCCCGGACCCCGCCTCGAAGGCGGCGATCACCCGGGCCAGGGCGGTCTCGTCCGCGATGACGGGCGGAATGCCCTCACGCGGCTCCAGCAAAGGGATCGGCGCCTCCGTAGCAGAAGATCCGCCGTCGTCCGGAGGGCCGCCTCCGGTGGTGCGCAGTGAGCTGTCTGCTGCGGTGTCGTGGGCGTCGGTCACCTGTCAAGGGTATCCATGTATGGACAGCGCCCGCCGACGGAACGTTCCGTCGACGGGCGCCCGAGGGTCGCAAACCAGTCATGTCGGGGAAGCGGCGGGTTCACGAACCGTGAGTGATGTGAACGGGGTCGACGGCCGACCCCGTTCACGTGAATGAATGATCACGAAGGGTCACGGCGGATCGGGTCAGTGGATGATCCCGGTCCGCAGCGCCACCGCGACCATGCCGGCACGGTCGCCCGTGCCGAGCTTGCGGGCGATGCGGGCGAGGTGGCTCTTGACGGTCAGGGCGGACAGGCCCATCGAGACGCCGATCGCCTTGTTCGACTGGCCTTCCGCGACCAGCCGCAGCACCTCGACCTCGCGGCCGGACAGTTCGCGGTAGCCGCCCGGGTGGCTCGGGGAACCCGGGGGGCGGCGGTGCAGTCGCGCGGCGGCGGCGCCGATGGGGGCGGCGCCCGGCCGGGTGGGGAGTCCGACGTTGGTACGGGTGCCGGTGACGACGTAACCCTTCACTCCGCCGGCGAGTGCGTTGCGCACGGCGCCGATGTCGTCGGCGGCGGAGAGGGCGAGCCCGTTGGGCCAGCCCGCGGCGCGGGTCTCCGACAGCAGGGTGAGGCCGGAGCCGTCCGGCAGGTGGACGTCGGCGACACAGATGTCGCGGGGGTTGCCGATGCGGGGACGAGCCTCCGCGATGGACGAGGCCTCGATCACGTCGCGCACACCGAGCGCCCACAGATGGCGGGTGACGGTGGAGCGGACGCGCGGGTCGGCCACGACCACCATGGCGGTCGGCTTGTTCGGGCGGTAGGCGACCAGGCTTGCGGGCTGCTCGAGGAGAACGGACACCAGGCCTCCTGGGGTGCGGGCGGGGCCGGCTCGTGGGGGTGAAGCCGGGACGAACCGTGCTTTCAAGGTCACAGTCGTCTTCGGCACCGAACCCGTCCGCCTTTAGAGAATGATCACGATTCGGTGATAACAATCCGTGCAATTCGGACACGCGGTCGATCATTCGAAGGCCGGACGGTTTCGGTCTGCGTCGGTACGCGGTCGAAAGTGGCCGTATCGACAAAGTGATTCGGCCAAGAGGGGTACTCAGGTGTGATCGTCGACCGGACATGGTTGACCGCCCCGCACAAGGTCGATCAGTGCGGGGCGGTCGGGGGTCGATCAGAGGCCGTTCAGAGCCCGAACAGAGGGATCGGTCAGCGGGACTGCGGTCCTCGCCGCTGGGGGAGGGTCACGATGGACGCGTCCCCGGGGACGGCCGGGGGCAGCCCCGCGATCTGGGCCAGCAGATCGCACCAGGCCGCCAGATGCGCGGCCGCGTCCGGGGCTCCGCCCAGACCCTCGCGCGGCGTCCACGACGCACGGATCTCGATCTGCGAGGCGGCCGGGCGCGCGGACAGCCCGCCGAAGTAGTGGGAGCTCGCGCGTGTGACGGTGCCGCTCGGCTCCCCGTACGTCAGCCCGCGCGCCTGGAGCGCACCGGTCAGCCAGGACCAGCACACCTCCGGCAGCAGCGGGTCCGCCGCCATCTCCGGCTCCAGCTCCGCGCGCACCAGCGTCACCAGCCGGAAGGTGCCCCGCCAGGCGTCGTGCCCGGCCGGGTCGTGCAGCAGCACCAGCCGGCCGTCGGCCAGGTCCTGGTCGCCGTCGACGACCGCGGCCTCCAGCGCGTAGCTGTGAGGAGCGAGCCGCCGCGGCGGGGGCGTCGGCTCGACCTCGATCTGGGGCCGAAGCCGCGCCGCCTTGAGCGCGTCGACAGCGGCCCGGAAGGCCGGCGGGGCGGAGTCCGCCTCCCGCCGGTCGTTCCCGGTGTCCTTCGCTTCGTCCATTCCGCCAGCGCCGTCCGACAGTCGTCCCTGAGCCGCAGCCATGCGGGAAGGTTACGGGGACCGGGGCCCGGGTGCCGGGCTAGACACCCCGCACCTCTCCAGGGGCTGAATAGTGCCGTCCGGCGGCGTGCGAAACTTGGCCCGTGAGTGCCAACGACGCCCCCCGGGTCCAGCAGCCGTCCGCCCCGCACGACTCCGCCTTCCTCAAGGCCTGCCGGCGCGAGCCCGTGCCGCACACGCCGGTGTGGTTCATGCGGCAGGCCGGGCGCTCACTGCCGGAGTACCGCAAGGTGCGCGAGGGCATCCCGATGCTCGAGTCCTGCATGCGTCCGGAACTGGTCACCGAGATCACGCTCCAGCCGGTGCGCCGGCACGGCGTGGACGCGGCGATCTACTTCAGCGACATCGTCGTCCCGCTCAAGGCCATCGGCATCGACCTCGACATCAAGCCCGGCGTCGGCCCGGTCGTCGAGCGCCCGATCCGCACCCGCGAGGACCTCGCGCAGCTGCGCGACCTCACCCCCGAGGACGTCTCCTACGTCACCGAGGCCATCGGCCTGCTCACCCGCGAGCTCGGCGCCACGCCCCTCATCGGCTTCGCCGGGGCGCCCTTCACCCTCGCCAGCTACCTGGTCGAGGGCGGTCCGTCGCGCACGTACGAGAACGCCAAGGCCATGATGTACGGCGACCCCGAGCTGTGGGCCGACCTGCTCGACCGCCTCGCGGACATCACCGCCGCGTTCCTCAAGGTGCAGATCGAGGCGGGCGCCTCGGCGGTCCAGCTGTTCGACTCCTGGGCCGGTGCGCTGGCCCCCGTCGACTACCGGCGTTCGGTGCTGCCGGCGTCGGCGAAGGTCTTCGAGGCCGTAGCCGGGTACGGCGTGCCGCGCATCCACTTCGGTGTCGGCACCGGCGAGCTGCTGGGTCTCATGGGCGAGGCCGGCGCGGACGTCGTCGGCGTCGACTGGCGCGTCCCGATGGACGAGGCCGCCCGCCGCGTCGGCCCCGGCAAGGCGCTCCAGGGCAACCTCGACCCGACCGTGCTGTTCGCCTCGACGGAGGCCGTCGAGGCCAAGACCCTCGAGGTCCTGGACTCGGCGAAGGACCTTGAGGGCCACATCTTCAACCTCGGCCACGGCGTCATGCCGTCCACGGACCCGGACGCGCTGACGCGGCTCGTGGAGCACGTGCACACGCAGACCGCGCGCTGACGCGAGGCTCCGATCGGCCGGTTCGGTGAACGCGGCCGCACGGGCGTGCGTATGTGTCGGCAACCGCCCGCGGCGCGGGGAAGGCGGGTCGCGGGGCCGACGTGAGGAACAGGCGATGAACGACCGAGTTACTCCCGCGATGCACGCGCTGCCCGACGGTGAGGCGGAGCTGACGCTGGTGGTGCGGCTGCCCTGGGAGGACGTGGCCCGCCTGGGTCAGGAGGCGGGTCGGCTGGCCACGCAGCTGCGGCGGCCCGTGACGCTGGAGGAGGCGGTGAGCCACCGGTTGCGGTCGACCCGGGTGGCGTCGCACGCGAAGCCGGCGGGGGAGCAGCCGCCGGCGGTGACGGCTGCGCCGGCGTCGGTGTCGTCGTTGCCGTCGCGGCCGCCGGCGGAGCAGGCGCGGCAGGCGATCGATCGGATCACCGGTACGGCGGGGACGGCGTAGGCCGTTTCGCCGTAGGGGGGGCGGGTGCGGGTGCGGGTGCGTCGGCGGCTGCGGGTGCGGGGTGGCTTGCCGCGCCCACGCGGCGGAGCCGCACATTGATACGGTCCCGCGCCCCTGAGGGCACGAGACCGCCTCTCACATGGACCCGCGCACCTTCGCCGCCGCCTTGCGGGCCGCCACCAGGACCGGGTCCCAGACCGGGGAGAACGGTGGGGCGTAGCCGAGGTCCAGGGCCGTCATCTGTTCCACCGTCATACCTGCCGTGAGGGCGACCGCCGCGACGTCGACGCGTTTGCCCGCGCCCTCCCGGCCGACGATCTGGACGCCGAGGAGGCGGCCCGTGCGGTGCTCGGCGAGCATCTTGACCGTCATGGGGGAGGGGTTCGGGTAGTAGCCCGCACGGCTGGTCGACTCGATGGTGACCGCCTCGAAGCGCAGGCCCACCCGGTGGGCGTCCTTCTCCCGCAGGCCCGTGCGGGCGATCTCCAGGTCGCAGACTTTGCTGACCGCCGTGCCGACCACGCCGGGGAAGGTCGCGTAGCCGCCGCCGACGTTGGTGCCGATGACCTGGCCGTGCTTGTTGGCGTGGGTGCCGAGCGGGATGTGCCGCTCCTGGCCCGAGACCAGGTCGAGGACCTCGACGCAGTCGCCGCCGGCCCAGATGTCCTCGTGGCCGCGCACCCGCATCGAGCGGTCCGTGAGGAGACCGCCGTGCGGGCCGAGGGGGAGGCCGGCGGCCTTCGCGAGGGTCGTCTCGGGGCGGACGCCGATGCCGAGCACGACGACGTCCGCCGGGAACTCGCGGTCCTGCGTGACCACCGCCCGCACCTTTCCGTCCTCGCCGGTCAGGATCTTCGTGACCTCGGCGTCGTTCACCATGGTGACGCCCAGGCCCTCCATGGCGTCGTGCACCAGGCGGCCCATGTCGGGGTCGAGGGTCGACATGGGCTCGCTGCCCCGGTTGACGACCGTCACCTCGTAGCCGCGCTTGATCAGCGCCTCGGCCATCTCCACGCCGATGTAACCGGCCCCGACGACCACCGCGCGGCGGCCCCGTGTGCCCTCCAGCGTGTCGAGGAGTGCCTGCCCGTCGTCCAGCGTCTGCACGCCGTGCACCCCGGCCGCGTCGACCCCGGGCATGTCCGGCCGGATCGGCCGGGCGCCGGTCGCGATCACGAGTCGGTCGTACGACGTCCAAAACTCCTCGCCGGACTCCAGGTCACGCGCGCGTACCCGCTGCCCGTCGGGGTCGAGTTCCGTGACCTCGGTGCGCAGCCGCAGGTCGATGTCCCGGGCACGGTGCTCCTCGGGGGTGCGGGCGATGAGCCGGTCCCGTTCGCTGACGTCGCCGCCGACCCAGTAGGGGATGCCGCACGCCGAGTACGACGTGAAGTGGCCCCGTTCGAACGCCACGATCTCCAGCTCGTCGGGGCCCTTCAAGCGGCGGGCTTGAGACGCCGCGGACATGCCCGCGGCGTCGCCGCCGATGACGACCAGTCGCTCCCGTGCACGGCTCATGTTCATGCGAACACGCTACGGGAGCAGGGCATTTCAGTCCCGCTCGCCCGGAGCACGCGGCTGCGTGGCCTCCGGGGCGGGGCGGGCCGTCGGCAGCGGGCCCAGCGCGGTCGCCGAGGGCGCGGGAGCGGGGCGGCGCGGCAGGCGAGGGCGTACGACGCGCAGCCACAGCAGGACGATCAGTGCGGCCACCGCCGCGAACGGCAGGACCGCGCCGAAGGCGACGGCGAGCCAGCGCAGCATCGTCACGAAGGCGCTCCAGCCGCCCGCGAGCGCGTCCACGAAGCCCGGGTCGTCGTCCTCGGCCGCCTTCTTCACCGGGGTCTCGGACAGCGACAGGGTGATGGTGGCCAGGCTGGTCCGGTCCTTCAGGGACTTCTGCCGGGCGAGCAACGACTCCAGGTCGGCCTGGCGGGTGCTCAGCTCGCCCTCCAGGGTCACCACGTCGCTGAGCTTCGTGGCCCGGTCCATCAGCTCGCGGATCCGGGCCACGCTGGCGCGCTGCGTGGTGATGCGGCTTTCCACGTCCACGACCTGGTCGGTGACGTCCTCGGCCTTCGCGCTGCGGTCGAGGAGCTTGCCGGTGCCTTCCAGTCCGGTGAGGACCTCGTCGTACTTCTCGACGGGCACGCGCAGCACGACGCGGGTGCGCTCATGGCCCTCGGCGTCCCGGGTGGTGGTCTCGTCGCCGATGTAGCCGCCGGCGTTCTCGGTGCCGGTGCGGGCCTGCTCCAGGGCCTTCGGGACGTCCTTGACCCGCACGGTCAGGGAGGCCGTGCGGATGATGTGGCTCGCGGCGAGCTTCGGCGGCGCCGTGGCCTTGGCGCCGCTGCCGGTGCCGCCGGGGCCCTTGCCCGAGACGGCCTTGTCGTCCGCCCCGTGGTCGGCGGCGGAGCTGCTGCCGCCCGAGGCGTCGTCCCCGGCGCTGCACCCCGTGAGCGCGAGGGCGGCGGCCAGCAGGAGCGCGGCCAGGGCCGGGGCGGGGCGTCGTACGGATCGTCGTGTGCGCATGCGGGCATCCCCCGGGGGTCGATTCTGCTGACGCTTCTTCGACGCCCGGACGGCGCCGATCGTTTGGTCCGGGACGGTTCCGATGCGGTCACGGTCGGGACTCGTGGCGGACACCGGGGCGCGGCGGCGCTGTCGGTGGGGTCTGAGAGGCTGGGGGCATGCGCGAAGTTCAAGGGCAGGTCGTCGTCATCGGGGCGGGCATCGCGGGACTGGCCGCCGCACACCGGCTGCTGGAGCGCGGGGCGCGGGTGACCGTGCTGGAGGCGTCCGACCGGGTCGGCGGCAAGCTGCTGCCCGGCGAGGTCGCGGGTGCGCGGGTGGACCTCGGCGCCGAGTCGATGCTGGCCCGCCGCCCCGAGGCGGTGGCGCTGGCACGCGCGGTGGGCCTCGCCGACCGCCTGCGGCCCCCCGCGACCGCCACGGCCTCGCTCTGGACCCGCGGCGCCCTGCGCCCCTTCCCCAAGGGGCATGTGATGGGCGTGCCCGGCACCGCGTCCGCCCTGGCCGGTGTGCTGTCCGAGGAGGGCCTCGCCCGCATCGAGCGGGACGCGGAGCTGCCCCGCACCGAGGTCGGCGACGACGTGGCGGTGGGGGAGTACGTGGCGCGGCGCCTCGGCCGCGAGGTCGTCGACCGCCTGCTGGAGCCCATGCTGGGCGGGGTGTACGCGGGCGACGCGTACCGCATCTCCATGCGCTCGGCCGTCCCGCAGCTCTTCCAGGTGGCCCGGACCCACACCTCCCTGACGGAAGGGGTCCGCGAGCTCCAGGCCAAGGCGGCCGCCGCGCAGCAGAGCGGCCCGGTGTTCATGGGCATCCGGGGCGGCATCGGCACCCTGCCCCTCGCGGTGGCCGACTCGGTCCGGGCACGCGGGGGCGAGATCCTCACCCGGACGCCGGTGACGGAGCTGCGTCGCACGCCCGAGGGCGGCTGGCAGGTCGGCTCCGGCGAGCGCGCGTGGCGCGCGGACGCCGTGGTCGTCGCCGCGCCCGCCCCCGTCGCCGCCCGGCTGCTGCGCGCCGAGACCCCCGGGGCCGCCGCCGAGCTCGACGCCGTCGAGTACGCCTCCATGGCCCTGGTCACCCTCGCCTACCGCCGCGACGAGACGGCCCTGCCCGACGGCAGCGGCTTCCTCGTGCCACCGGTCGACGGGCGCACCATCAAGGCGTCCACGTTCGCCTCGCAGAAATGGGGCTGGATCGCCGACGAGAACCCGGACCTGGTCGTCCTGCGCACCTCCGTCGGACGGTACGGCGAGACGGAGATCCTCCAGCGCGACGACAGTGAGCTGGTCGAGGTCTCCCGGCACGACCTGAAGGCGGCGACCGGCCTGGACGCCACGCCCGTCGCCACCCGCGTCACCCGCTGGGACGGCGGCCTGCCCCAGTACCCCGTCGGCCATCACGCCCGCGTCGCCCGCGTCCGCGAGCACATCGCCCGGCTCCCCGGCCTCGCCGTCTGCGGCGCCCCGTACGACGGCGTCGGCATCCCGGCCTGCATCGCCAGTGCGTACGCGGCCGTGGACCAGGTCCACGGCGACACGGGCGGTGTGGAGGAGCTCACCGCCCACCCGGTGCAGAGCCTGCACGGCGGAGCGGGAGAATGAGAGGCATGAGTGACGACGCCTCCACCCCGGCCTCCAGCGCCGCGCCCGACCGCATCGCGAACAAGGGCAAGCTGGCCAAGGACCTCAACGAGGTCATCCGTTACACGCTCTGGTCCGTCTTCAAGCTGAAGGACGTCCTCCCCGAGGACCGCGCCGGGTACGCCGACGAGGTCCAGGAGCTGTTCGACCAGCTCGCCGCCAAGGACGTGACCATCCGCGGCACCTACGACGTCTCGGGCCTGCGCGCCGACGCCGACCTCATGATCTGGTGGCACGCGGAGACCAGCGACGCGCTGCAGGAGGCGTACAACCTCTTCCGCCGGACGAAGCTGGGCCGCGCCCTGGAGCCCGTCTGGTCGAACATGGCGCTGCACCGCCCCGCCGAGTTCAACCGCTCGCACATCCCGGCGTTCCTCGCCGACGAGACGCCCCGCAACTACGTGAGCGTCTATCCCTTCGTGCGGTCCTACGACTGGTACCTGCTGCCCGACGAGGACCGCCGCCGCATGCTCGCCGACCACGGCAAGATGGCCCGCGGCTACCCGGACGTGCGCGCCAACACCGTCGCCTCGTTCTCCCTCGGTGACTACGAGTGGATGCTCGCCTTCGAGGCCGACGAGCTGTACCGCATCGTCGACCTCATGCGTCACCTGCGCGCCTCGGAGGCCCGTATGCACGTCCGCGAGGAGGTGCCGTTCTACACGGGCCGCCGCAAGGACATCGCCGAGTTGGTCGCCTCTCTGGCCTGATCAGCGGATGCGTCGCCCGGCCCCGGACCGGTCCGGGGCCGTCGGCTTCGGCTCGGCGTGCGGGGCGCACCACGCGCTGCGTCCCGGCAGCCGGCCCTCCAGCAGATACGCCTCCAGGTGCCCGTTGACGCAGGCGTTCGGGCCGCCCGCCAGCCCGTGGGCGCCGGCGTCCCGCTCCGTCACCAGCACCGAGCCCGCCAGGCGGTCGTGGAGTTCGAGGGCGCCGTCGTACGGCGTTGCGGCGTCCCGCTCGGCGGCCAGGATGAGGGTCGGCGGCAGCTCGCCCGGCCCGGTGCCGACGTCGAGCGGTCGCTGCCGGGGGACCCGCCAGTAGGCGCACGGCAGGTTCGCCCACACGTTGTCCCAGGTCTCGAAGGGCGCCACCCGCGCGAGCCGGGTGTTGTCCCGGTCCCACACCTTGAAGTCCGTGGGCCAGGGGGCGTCGTTGCACTCGACGGCGACATAGACCGCGCGGGAGTTCTCCGCCTCGGCCGCCGCTTCCGGGTGCTGCTCCATCTGTTCGATCAGGGGCTTCGCATCACCCTTGAGGTACGCCGACAGCGCGTGCGCGCGGTGCGGCCACTGGTCGTCGTAGTAGCCGGCCTGCAGGAACGCTCCGTGCAACTGCCCCGGCCCGACCTTGCCGCCCGCCGGCTCGGCGGCCAGCCTCGCGCTCGCCCGCTCGTAACCGCGCAGCACCTCCCGCTCCGTCGCGCCCAGCCCGTACACGTCGTCGTGCCGGGCGATCCACTCCCGGACGTCCCGCCAGCGGTCCTCGAACGCCGCCGACTGGGCGAGGTTGTTGCGGTACCAGATCCGCCCGGGGCCGGGATGGACCACCGAGTCGAACACCATCCGCCGCACGTGCGCGGGGAACAGCGTCGCGTACAGGGCACCGAAGTAGGTGCCGTACGACGAGCCCATGAAGGTCAGCCGCTCCTCGCCGAGCGCGGCGCGCAGCACGTCGAGGTCGCGGGCGTTGTTCAGCGAGTGGTAGTGCCGCAGCGCGTCGCCGTTCCGCTCGGCGCAGCCTCGCGCGTACGCCTTCGCCTTCGCGATGCGCTGCCTCTTGTACGCCTCCGAGGGGTGGGCCGGCGCCTGCGAGGGCCCGGTGAAGAACTGCTTCGGGTCCTTGCACGACAGCGGTGCCGAACGGCCGACCCCGCGCGGGGCGTAGCCGACGAGGTCGTACGCGGCGGCGATCCGCTTCCACTCGGGGAGCAGGCCGATGAGCGGGAAGTACAGGCCGGTGGCACCGGGACCGCCCGGGTTGTGGACGAGGGCGCCTTGCCGGAGGACCGTGTGCTTGTCGTTCTGCGGGTCCTTCCGCGTGGCCCGGGCCCTGCTGACGGAGAGTTCGATCTGCCGGCCGTCCGGGCGGGCGTAGTCCAGCGGGACGCTCACCGTGCCGCACCGCATGCGGCCCGGCAGGTCCTGCGCGTCGGGGCAGGGGCCGAAGTCGACACCGGCCGCCTTCGCGCGCGCGGCGGCCACGGCGGTGCCGCGCAGCTCGGCCGCGCCCGTCCGGTCCTCGGCGTCCGGGGCCCCGGCGAGGGTGCTCAGCAGCAAGGACCCGGCGGCCGAGTAGAGGAGGGCGGCTCTCATCGCGTATCCCTTCGGTGCACGGTGGCGACGAAAGGGATGTTTCGTTCGGGCGGCGGGGAAGGCAAGCACCGTCGGCCGGTGTCGGGCCCCATGCCCCCGGGCGCCCCCGGGCGGTCAGTCGTGCGACTCGCGGTGCGTGAACGCGGCGCGCAGATCCGGTTCGCCGATCGCGCGCACGCCCCGCACGGCCACCGAGGTGAGGTACGTACGGTCGTCGGCGGCGCCGTCCGCGGTGTGGGTCAGCGCGCCGAGCAGCCGCTGGCCGGCCGGGGAGGCCCAGCGCGAGTAGGGGTGGATCTCGACCCGGGCGACGGCCAGGCAGCTCAGGGTCAGGGCGAGCGGCAGCGCGAACCACAGGGCGACCAGGTGCCTGGGCATGTCCGGCGGAAGCGGCGTCAGCAGCGCGGCCACGCCCAGCCCGAGGACGGCGACGGCCGCGACGCGCACCTGCCGGACGGCCGTGGCGACCGTCGTGCGGGCACTGTCCGGCACCGCGAGCCCCGCGCGCACCAGCCCCTCGGCGATCCCGCGCACCGGGTCCGCCGCGGCGGCCGTGGCCCGCACCGGTGCGATACGGCACTGCCCCTCGGGGCCGATGGCCCCTATCACCGACCGCTCCATCTCGTCCCGCCCGCGCGGGTCGACGACCGTCGCCCAGCCGGTGTGGGCCAGGAGCAGCCGGCGCTGGCGGGCCATGGCGACCAGGGTCACGTCGGCCACCCGTCGAGGGCCGCCGGAGAGGAACGCGGCCTCGTACAGCGTGAGTTCACGCCCCCGGCCGGTGTCCGCGTCCACGGCCGCCGCGCGCACGGCGGCCAGACACAGGCGGGTGCACGCCGTGCCGGCCACGGCCCAGGCCGCCAGCAGGAAAAGAACCCAGAGCATATGTTGTTTGTATGTGACACGGTCCCGAAAACACCATGCCTCGTTCACAATCCGGACGGAGTGTTGCCGGTATGTGACGTTCCGTTTCAGTCGGGTGGCGGGCTGTAGGCGGGCGGCGGGAGCGTGTAGTCCGGCGAGGGCGACGACGGCGGCGGCACGACCGTTCCCGGGCCGGCGGCCGGGGGAGCGCCGCCGCCGGCCAGATCGCGGGCCACGGCGTCGAAGTCGACGTAACCCGTGGCCTCCAGGACCTTGATGTGGTCGAGGACGGTCGTGTTGGCGTCGTCGGCGAGCTCGCGCACCAGGGAGTTGCGGGTGCTCGCGCGGACCTGGGCGACGACCGAGAACACCTTGCCGTGCGCCAGCCGCAGGATGGTGGCGAACTCGCGGTCGTAGTCCTCGCCCTGGGCCCCGTCGAGCCGGTCCAGCCACTGCCTCTGCTGCTCGCTGGGCTCGTCGGGCAGGGTGAGACCGAGCCGGGCGGCGACGTCGCGGACCCGCTCGTCCAGGAACCGGTGCCCCTCGACGAGGTGCCGGCCCGCCGTCCGGACGGCCGGCGTGGTCCCCTTCGACTGCGCCTGGCGCCCCGCCGGCAGCTCCCACAGCCCGGCCAGCCGGACCTTCGTGAGGAAGTCCTGGTCGAGCCCGGACAGTGGGCCGTAACTCGTCTGCAGGGTGTGGGCGCTCAGCACGTCCGGCGCGGCCTCCGGCTGGTCCGTGTACGACCAGAGCGGGAAGACCAGCGCAGCGAGCGTCGCCGCCAGGCACGTGACGATGAGCCCTGTGCCACTGAAGACGCCTCGGCCCTTTACGGGGGGTCGCGGTCGCATGGTGGTGCCTCCTGATACGGCACCGCACGCTAGTGCGCTCCGGGTGCCGGGTTGACATGTTACTTCCGGGTCTACGTCAACTGCCGTACAGGGAGGAATGGTTGGTTCGGGGGTGAGCAGGGACAAATGCGGGATACAAGATGAGAGACGTACTGGCGCAAAGAGGAAGAATTACTCCACCTCATGCCTCGCACGTCATCCGGGTGTTAGCCCCGGCACACTCGGGTGCGCCCGCCCGGGGCCGGGCGACTAGCCCACCCGGGTCCTCTGGGCCGCCCGGACGCCGTCGCGGCGGTGTGCCCCGTGGCCGCCGCCCGCCCGATGGGCCATGTTGCTGACCGTCGAGCCGATCGGGCTCCGGCCGGACGCGAAGGAGGCCCCGCGGTGGGTGAGCTGTACATCGACGGCGAGTGGACGCAGGCGGCGGCCGGTGGCCGGCGCGAGGTGGTCAACCCCTACGACGCCTCGGTCGTCACCACCGTCGACGAGGCCGACGCCGCCGACGTCGACCGCGCGGTGCGCGCGGCCCGGCGCGCCTTCGCCGAGGAGGACTGGGCGGGCGCCCCCTCCCGCCGCCGCGCCGACCTGCTGATGCGCGTGCACGACCTGCTGCTGCGCGACCGCGAGGACATCGCCCGCACCGAGACGCTCGACACCGGCAAGACGCTCACCGAGGCCCGCATCGACGTGGAGGACGTGGCGAACGCCTTCCGCTACTTCGCCGAACTCGCGGGCAAGGACGGCGGCCGGGTCGTCGACGTCGGCCCGGACGTCCTCAGCCGGGTCGTCTACCAGCCGATCGGCGTGTGCGCGCTCATCGCCCCGTGGAACTACCCGCTGCTCCAGGCCTCCTGGAAGGTCGCCCCGGCGCTGGCCGCCGGCAACACCTTCGTCCTCAAGCCCAGCGAGACCACCCCGCTCACCACCATCACCATGATCCGGCTCATCGAGGAGGCCGGCGCCCCGCCCGGCGTCGCCAACCTCGTGCTCGGCTCCGGGGCGACCGTGGGCGCGGCCCTGACCGGCCACCCCGACGTCGACCTGGTCTCCTTCACCGGCGGCCTGAACACCGGCCGGGCCATCATGGCCGCCGCCGCCGAGGGGCCGCGGAACATCGCCCTGGAACTGGGCGGCAAGAACCCCAACATCGTCTTCGCCGACGCCGACTTCGACGCCGCCGTCGACTACGCCCTCGACGCCGCCTTCCTGCACTCCGGTCAGGTCTGCTCGGCCGGTTCACGCCTGCTCGTCGAGGACTCCCTGCACGACCGGTTCGTCGAGGCCTACGCCGAGCGTGCCCGGGCGATCCGGCTCGGCAACGGCCTGGAGGAGGGCACCGAGAGCGGCCCGCTCAGCTCCGCCGAGCACCGCGAGAAGGTCGAGGGCTACATCGCCGTCGCCAAGGAGGAGGGCGCCCGGCTCGTCACCGGAGGCACCCGCCCCGACGACCCCGCCCTCGCCGACGGCTTCTTCCTGCTGCCGACGATCTTCGCCGACTGCGACCGGTCCATGCGCATCGTCCAGGAGGAGGTCTTCGGCCCGGTCGTCACCGTCGAACGCTTCCGCACCGAGGACGAGGCGGTGGAACTGGCCAACGACACCCGCTACGGCCTCGCCGGCGGCGTGTGGACCTCGGATGCGAGCCGTGCCCAGCGCGTCGCCCAGCGGCTGCGGCACGGCACCGTGTGGATCAACGACTTCCACCCCTACGTACCGCAGGCCGAGTGGGGCGGCTTCGGCCGCTCCGGCGTCGGACGCGAGCTCGGCCCCACGGGGCTGCGCGAGTACCAGGAGGCCAAGCACATCTACCAGAACCTCGCCCCCGCCCCCTCCGGCTGGTTCAAGGGCTGACCAGAGGCACCCCCACCGTCCGCCCGTGGCACGACGACCACCGAAGAAAGGCACCGCATGGCCACCACTCCCGCGCACGGCGCCGAGTCCGCCTACGACTACGTCATCGTCGGCGGCGGCACCGCCGGCTGTGTGCTCGCCGCCCGGCTCAGCGAGGACCCCGACTGCCGCGTCTGCGTCATCGAGGGCGGCCCCAGCGATGTCGGCGACGAGCGCATCCTGCGCCTGCGTAACTGGATCAACCTGCTCGGCTCGGAGTTCGACTACGGCTACACCACCGTCGAGCAGCCGCGCGGCAACTCGCACATCCTGCACTCCCGCGCCCGGGTGCTCGGCGGCTGCTCCTCGCACAACACCCTGATCAGCTTCCTGCCGCTGCCGCAGGACCTCGACGACTGGGTGAAGCACGGCTGCACCGGCTGGGACCCGGCGACGATCCTCCCCTACCGCGACCGGCTGCTCACGCAGATCGTGCCCGTGGCCGAGGCCGACCGCAATCCCATCGCCAAGGACTTCGTCACCGCCGCCTCCCGCGCCCTCGGCGTCCCCGTCGTCGACGACTTCAACGCCGAACCCTTCGCCGACGGCACCGGGTTCTTCTCGCTGGCCTACCAGCCGGAGGGCAACCTGCGCTCCTCCGCGTCCGTCGCCTACCTCCACCCGGTGCTCGACCGGCCCAACCTCACGCTCCGGCTGGAGACCTGGGCCCACCGGCTGCTCACCGACGAGTCCGGCCGGCTGACCCGCGTCGCCGTCCAGGGCGCCGACGGCCAACCGGCCACCGTGCGCGCGGAGCGCGAACTCCTGCTGTGCGCCGGCGCCATCGACACCCCCCGCCTGCTGATGCTCTCCGGCATCGGCCCGGCCGACGACCTGCGCGCCCTGGGCATCGACGTACGGGCCGACCTGCCCGGCGTCGGGGAGAACCTGCTGGACCACCCCGAGTCCGTGATCGTCTGGGAGACCGCCGGGCCGCTGCCGCCCAACTCCGCGATGGACTCCGACGCCGGCCTGTTCCTGCGCCGCGACAAGGGCCAGCCGCGCCCCGACCTGATGTTCCACTTCTACCAGGTGCCGTTCACCGTCAACACCGAACGCCTGGGCTACCCCGTACCGCAGCACGGGGTGTGCATGACGCCGAACGTGCCGCGGGCCCGCTCCACCGGCCGCATGTGGCTGCGCAGCGCCGACCCCGCCGAGCACCCGGCCCTGGACTTCCGGTACTTCACCGACCCCGAGGGCCACGACGAGCGCACCATCGTGGACGGCCTCAAGGTGGCCCGCGAGGTCGCCGCGACCGACCCGCTGCGCGACTGGCTCGTCCGCGAGGTCGCACCCGGCCCGGACGTCGTCTCCGACGCCGACCTGTCGGAGTACGGCCGCCGCGTGGCCCACACCGTCTACCACCCGGCCGGCACCTGCCGGATGGGCGCGGCGGACGACCCGGCGGCCGTCTGCGACCCCGAGCTGAGACTGCGCGGTTTCGAGGGCGTGCGGATCGTCGACGCGTCGGTGTTCCCGACGATGCCCACCATCAACCCGATGGTGACCGTGCTGCTCGCCGCCGAGCGGGCCGCCGACCTGATCACCGCGGATCGGAGGTCCCAGCAGTGACCGGTACGCAGCCCCCCGCGCCGGCGTCCGGCGTGCCCTCGGCGGAGCCGGGCTCCGAGTTCCGCAAGGACATGGGCCCGTGGGCCAACTTCGCCCTCGGCTTCACCTACCTCTCCCCGGTGGTGGGCACCTACACCCTCTTCGGCATCGCGATCGCCGACGGCGGACCGCCGATGATCTGGGCGTTCCTGGTCGCCGGCTGCGGCCAGTTCCTCGTCGCGCTGATCTTCGGCGAGATCGTCGCCCAGTACCCGATCGCGGGCGGTGTCTACCCCTGGGCCCGGCGGCTGTGGGGCAAACGCTGGGCGTGGATGACCGGCTGGGTGTACATGTGGGCGCTGCTGGTGACCATCACCTCCGTCGCCTACGGTGCCGGCCCCTACATCGCCATCCTCTTCGGCTTCCGAGCCACCGTGCACACCACCGTGCTGTGCACCGCCGTGCTCATCGTCGTCGCCATCCTCATCAACTACATGGGCACCAAAGCACTGTCGGCGGCGGCGCTCATCGGTTTCACCGGCGAGCTCATCGGCGCCCTCGTCGTCGGCGTCTACCTGCTGGTCACCCACCGGCACCACGGCCTCGGCGTCATCTTCGACACCTACGGGGTCGAGGGAGACGGCTCCTACCTGCCGGCGTTCCTGGCAGCCGGCATCATCGGCCTCTACCAGTACTACGGCTTCGAGGCGTGCGGCGACACCGCCGAGGAGGTCGCCCACCCGGGCCGGGTCATCCCCCGCGCGATGCGCCGCACCATCTACATCGGCGGCGCGGCGGCCACGTTCACCTGCATGTCGCTGCTGCTGTCGGTCACGGACTTCAACGCGATCATCTCGGGCGAGCAGGCCGACCCGGTGGTGGCCGTGCTGTACGACGCCATGGGCACGACCGGGGCGCGGCTGGTGATGGCCGTGGTGCTGATCTCCTTCCTGTCCTGCACGATCAGCCTCCAGGCCGCGGCCGGGCGGCTCATCTACTCCTACGCCCGGGACGAGATGATCGTCGGGTACCGGCTGCTGCGGCGGTTCGCCCACGCCCGCGCGGTGCCGAGCTGGGCGCTGTTCGTGTCCGCGGCGGTGCCGCTGATCATCGCCTTCGCCTCGCTGCTCTCCGAGGACGCCCTCACCAACATCGTCTCGTTCGCGATCCTCGGCATCTACGGCTCGTTCCAGATGGTGGTCCTGGCCGCGCTGCGCGCCCGGCTCAAGGGCTGGAAACCGGCGGGGGAGTTCACCCTGGGCCGCTGGGGCCTCACGGTGAACATCGCCGCGCTGGCCTACGGCATCCTCGCCATCATCAACATCTGCTGGGCCCGCAGCCCGGAGAAGTCCTGGTGGGAGAACTGGATCGTGCTGCTGTGCGGCGCCGTGGTGCTGGGTACGGGACTGATCTACATGTTCACGACGCACCACTACGGCCGGGGCGAGGCCATGGCGGGCGACGCGGTGCCGGAGAAGAAGGCTGCCGCCCCCGACGGGTCACGCCCGGGGCAGGAGTGAGACGAGGGTGAGAGGCGTCGTACCGACCGGTGCGTGAGAGTACGGCCAGGGCGCGTTCTCTCAACGCCTCAGCAGCGCCCTGCGCGTGGCACGGGCGAGCCGGTGGACGGGCCGCCGGGAGCGCGGCTTCGGGCCCGACCGCTCCAGCCACCACTCCCGCAGCTCCCGCCGCGCCCGCGTGTCCCCGGGGCGCCCGGTGGACAGCAGGTGCTCGGCGAAGGTGAGGGCGTCACGCCGGTAGCCGTCGGTCATCGGGTGGGTCTGGGCGTAGCCGAGGAACGCCGTGCGGTACTCCTCCCCGAGGATCACCGGCAGTTCGGGGGCGACCTTCGCCACGACGTCCGCCCGCTTGGCCGCGAGCGCCCGCGCCTGCACACCGACCCGCGCCCGGTCGAACCCCTCGGGCACGGGCGTCCCCGCGACCAGCGCCGACAGCAGCGCCGCCTGCGCCAGCCCGAGCCGCTGGCGGGCCTCGTCGGCACCCTCTTGAGGGGGCAGGCCGGAGGCGCCCCGTGTCGCCCCGGCCGCCCCGGTCTCCTCGCCCCGCCGTGGGGCTCCGGCCCCTGCCGGTGCCTCGCCGCGGGCACCCCGGGCGCCCTCCCGCCGCGTGGCCCGGACCCCGGCGAGCGGCTCACCGTCGCCGCCGCGGGTCCGCTCCTGCCGTCCGGCACCGGCCTCCCCGGACAGCTCGGCCCCGACGTCCTCGGGCTCCGTCCGCTGCGCGGCAGTCGCGCCGGCGGCCGAGCGGAGTTCCGTCTTCACGCGAGCGACGGCGCCGGCCTCCAGTGCCCGGCGGATCGCGCTCAGCTCGTTCTCCAGCTCCGCCGGTTCCGGGAAGTTCTCGTCCCGTTCGAGGAGGACACCCGGGGGCGAGACGTGGGAGGCGAGGTCCGTGAGGATGTCGAGGACCGGCCGGGGGACCGGGTGGGCGTGGCTGTCGTGCCAGATGCCGTCGCGTTCGACACCGCCCGCGACATGGACGTAGGCGATGGCCTCCAACGGGAGCTCCGCGAGGGCCTTGGACGGATCCTCGCCGCGGTTGACGTGGTTGGTGTGCAGGTTGGCGACGTCGATGAGGAGGCGGACGCCCGTGCGATCGGCGAGGTCGTAGAGGAACTGGCCCTCCGTCATCTCCTCGCCCGGCCAGCAGATCAGCGCGGCGATGTTCTCGACGGCCAGCGGCACCGGCAGCGCGTCCTGCGCGATCCGTACGTTCTCGCACAGGACGTCCAGGGCGTCCCGGGTCCGCGGGACGGGCAGCAGATGGCCCGCCTCCAGGTGCGGGGACGCCGTCAGCGACCCACCCGCCCGTACGAACGCGATGTGCTCGGTGACCAGCGGGGAGCCCAATGCCTGTGCGCGCTCGGCCAGTGCGGTCAGCCGTCCCGCGTCGGGCCGGTCCGCGCCCCCGAGGCCGAGCGAGACGCCGTGCGGCACCACGGTGACGCCGCGCTCGCGCAGCCGCCGCAGCGAGTCGGGCAGGTGCCCGGGGCAGACGTTCTCGGCCACCGCCTCGACCCAGTCGATCCCCGGCATCCGCTCCACGGCGTCCGCGATCTCCGGCCGCCACCCGATGCCCGTCCCCAGTCGCTCCATCGTCCCCTCCTCCACCCGACCCGTTCCTCGAACGTGAGGGGGGTATGGCCCAGCCGTCGGCCCCCGAACCGCGCCCCGCCCTCCTTCAGAGCAACATTTGAGGTTTGCGGGTCCGCTCCCCGTCCCCACCGACGGACGCACCGGGGTCGCGTCCTGCCCCGATGCGACGTAGACCGGACCCATGCCCGAAGGCAGCGAGCAGCCCCGCCACCGCGCGCGGAAGCGGGAACCGGAATCGGGGTCGGCCGGTGTGCGCCGGCTGCGGATCGGGGCCGCAGCCCTGCTCGTGGCGGCCGGCACGGCCTACTTCCTGCTGCCGCTGGAAGGGCTCGGCGCCGACCGGCCCTGGCTCGGCTGGCCGCTGTTCGTGATCTGCCTGGCGCTCGTCGCCGCGCTGCTGCTGCGCCATGTGCGCGACATCGTGCTGGAGAGACCGCAGGCCCGCTCGGGCATCATGATCTCGATGCTGATGTGTCTGGCGGTGCTGGTGTTCTCGTCCGGCTACTACGCACTCGCCCGGCAGCCGGGCCAGTTCACCGGCCTGGACACCCGGGTCGACGCGCTGTACTTCACCGTCGTCACGCTGGCGACCGTCGGCTACGGCGACATCACCCCGCGCGGACAGGAGGCCCGGCTGGTGACCGTCGCTCAGATCGTGTACACGTTCGTCTTCCTCACTGCGGCGGCCACCGCGCTGACCCGCCGGCTGCACAGCGTGGTCGCCGAGCGCGACCGGCGCCCGCCGCCGTCCTGACCGGCCGGGGGCGGTGCTACACCGGGCGTGAGGAGCGGTAGTTGAACACCGACCAGAGGACGAACAGGCCGGTCACGATCATGATGATCGACCAGAACGGCTGGTACGGCAGCCAGAGGAAGTTCGCGATCAACGCCAGGCCGACCACGATCGCGCTCGCGACCCGGGCCCAGTCGGCTCCGGTGAACAGGCCGAGCCCGGCCACCACCACGAGCACACCGACGATCACATGGATCCAGCCCCACGCGGTCAGGTCGAACGCGAAGGAGTACTGGCCGAAGCTCGTGTACACCTCGTCCCCGGCGATCGCCGCGATGCCCTGGAGCACCGCGAAGAGGCCGTAGACGACCATCAGGATGCCGCCGAGAGCGAGACCCCCGGCCGCCCACGGGTCGCCGGAACCGCCCGAACCGGAGCCGTCGGGCGTCCGGTCGCCGGGGGCCGGCGGGGCGGGGGGAGGGGGCGCGGCGCTGGTCATGGCTGCCTCCGGGGTCGGGTCGGCTGGTGACCCCACTGGAGCATTCGTCCGGGACCGGCGCGCCCGCGGCTACTGCGAACGGGTGGACGCCGCGCGGCCGGACCCGTGCGGCTCCCGGCGCAGCGCCGGGTGGTCCGCGACGACCGTGCACGATCCGGGCGCGATCTCCGTGAACCCGGCGTCGCGCACCAACGGAAGCCCGATGCCGGTCAGTTCGGGCCAGCGGGCCGCCTCGGCCGTCCGGACGGCGAGCGGGAAGCCCGCCTCGCGCCAGGCGGTCCGCTCCTCGTCCGACAGCTCCCACCAGGCCAGCTGTGCGGCGTGCCCGGTCTGGGCCATGGCCTTGCCGGCCGACATGCCGAGGTCGGGGTTCAGCCACAGCACGGGGGCGGCGGGGTCCGCGTCCACCGGGGGCTCCGGGTCGTCGAGGTCGGTGCCGGACACCTGGAGCCTGGCCAGGTCCTTGGGCCAGCCGTCCAGCGGGACGGGCGGGAAGACCCGCACCTCGGCCGACTTGCCGGTGACCGTGATGCCGGGCAGCGCCTCGGCACGCCGCCACTCGGCGCCCCGTGCCCGCCGCACCACCTTGCGGATCCTGGCGTCCTGCCAGTCCCGCATCGCCCCGGCCCACTCGCCCTCGCCGGCCGACCGCTCGTCGGTCAGGATCGTCAGCACGGCCCGAGCGGACGTCTCCAGCGCGTCCGTGCGCCCCGGCGGCTCCGCCTTCTCGATCCGCACGACCAGCGGCAGCACGAACTGCGGTGCCTCGTCGCGCGCCGAGGGTTCGGACCGGAAGGGACTGTCGCTCACGGGAGTCGGGTCTTCGCTCACGAAACCCAGTGTGCCAGCCGGGAGATCGTGCAGGATGGCCGCATGCGACCCGACCTGTGCCTGCGCGACGCGGGCCGCCGCTACGGACTGCGGGGTCCCTGGGTGCTGCGCGGTGTCGACCTGACGGTGGCTCCGGGACGGCTCGTCCGCATCGAGGGCGCCAACGGCAGCGGCAAGTCCACGCTGCTGCGGCTGCTCGCCGGCATCGACGCCCCCAGCGAGGGCCGCGTCACCGGCCGGCCGCGCACGGCGTACGTCCCCGAGCGGTTCCCGCCGGCCCTGCCCTTCACCGCCGCCGGCTACCTCACCCACCTCGGCACCGTGCACGGCCTGCCCCGGGCGACGGCCGGCCGGGCCGCCGGGGAATGGCTGGAGCGCCTCGGCGCCGCCGCGTACGCCGAGACGCCGATGGCCCGGCTGTCGAAGGGCAGCAGCCAGAAGGTCGCGGTCGCCCAGGCCCTGCTGGCGGAGCCCGAGCTGCTGGTGCTGGACGAGGCGTGGACCGGTCTGGACACCGCGGCCCGCGCCGAGCTGGAGCGCGCGGTCGCCGAACGCACGGCGGCCGGCGGCTCCGTGGTCTTCGTCGACCACGACCCGCGCCGCCTCGCGGGCCTGCCCGACGCGACGTACGCCGTGCGCGACGCGGGCGTCGTCCGGCAGGAGCCCTCGCGGGCTCCGGAGGCGTCCGGTCCGCACGTGCTCGTCGAGGTGCAGGGCCCGCCGGAGGGACGGCTGCCCGAGGACGTGCGCCGGACGGTCACCTCGGCGGAGGAGACCGGGCCGGGCCGCTACCGCCTCGGTGTCCCCGCCCCGCACTCCGACGTCCTGCTCCGCACCCTGCTGACGGCCCGCCCGCCCTGGCACGTGGTGAGCGTGACGCCGCGGACCACGACCCCGGGGCGGCAGGGATGACCACGCACAGGAGCCGCCGGTGACCGCCCTCATGCGCTACCACGCCGCCCTGCTGCTGAGGTCGCAGCGCTGGCTGCCCCCGTTTCTGCTCTACGCGGCCTTCCTCGCGATCAGCATCCAGGCCGGGCAGCCGGTGCTCGACTCCCTCGGGTACACGGCCGCCGCCCTGCTGCCCGTCGCCGCCTGGCTGGCGCGCATCTGCGTCACGGGCGAACCCGACGCCGCCCGCGGCTGTGTGGCCGCGGCCGCGGGGCCCGGGCGAGCTCACGTGGCGTGTCTGCTGGTCGCCCTGGCCGGTGCGGCGGCCCTCGGCACGCTCGCGATCCTGGTGGTGACGCTGCTCAGCGACCCGGTCGCCTCGGACCACAGCACCCGGGTGCCGCTCGCCGCCGCCTGCGGGGCCGGGCTGCTCGCCGCCCTGGCCTGCGCCTTGCTCGGCACGGCCGTCGGCGCTCTCACCAGCAGGCCCCTGCTGCGCTCCCCCGGCCGGGCCGTCCTCGCCCTGCTGCTCGCGGCGCTGTTGTCCCTGGTGGCCACCGGTTCACCCGCCCAGGCGGCCGTGCAGGGCCTGGTGACCGGCTCGCAGCGGGGCACCGTCCCGCTGCCGTTGCTGCCCCTGGCCGGAGCGGCCCTGGTCACGGCCGCGGCGCTGGCCCTGGCCGGTGCGCTGGCCTCCCGCAGATCACCCTGAACAGGCGGTGCGCTGCGCTTCCTGCCACTCGCAGACGGGGCAGAGCGTGATGCCCTTGTACGACTCGGGGTGCTCCGTCGACTCCCGGCACAGCACGCTCCCCCACTCTCGGCCGCGCTCGAGCGGGGGGACCCCCATCGCGTACGGCGGCCCGTCCGCCAGGGGCGGCCTGGTCGCGACGATCAGGCAGGCGTCGTCGCTCATACGTCGAGCGTGGGCCCGGGGCGAGCCGTCAGAGGTCCCGCTGTTCCAGGGGTTTGGTCGCCGGGCCCTGGATCACCTTGCCGTCGGTGTCGAAGCGGGAGCCGTGGCAGGGGCACTCCCAGGCGCGTTCGGCGGCGTTGAAATCGACCAGGCAGCCCAGGTGGGTGCAGCGGGCCGAGACGGCGTGGAGGCCGCCGTCCTCGTCCCGGTAGACCGCGACCCGGTGGCCGTCGGCCCGGACCACGGCGCCCTCGCCGGGCGGCAGGGACTCCACCGGCGGGGAGGGCCGCAGCCGGTCGCCCACGAAGTGCCCGGCGACCTTGGCCTGCGTCTTGAGCAACGCCGGCGCCTCACGTACCGCGGTCTTCAGCCGACGCGGGTCGTACAGCCCGCTCCACTCGCACTCCTCGCCCGTGATCTGCGCGGTCAGCAGCCGGCCGGCCATGATGCCGCCGGTCATGCCCCAGCCGCCGAAGCCGGTGGCCACGTACGCGTGCCGGGCGCCGGGGTGCAGCGGGCCGACCATCGGCACGGTGTCCGTGGGCTCGGTGTCCTGGGTGGCCCACCGGTGGGTGACCTCCAGGTCCGGGAAGTGGCCGGTGGCCCAGGCGGTGAGGCGCTCGAGACGGGCCCGCGGGTCGGAGGTGCCCGGCGTGAAGTGCTCACCGGTGACGATGAGCAGCCGTCGGTCGCCCCCGAGGGGTGCGGTGCGCACCGAGCGGGTGTCCTCCTCGGGCGTGATGAACATGCCGTCCGGGTCCTGGCCGGCGGGGAGGGTCCCGGCGACGACCAGTTCGCGGCGCGTGGACAGCCGGGCGAACAGCAGGGCCCGGTCGAAGATCGGGTAGTGCGTCGCGACGACGACGTCCCGGGCCCGGACGGTCGCCCCGGTCGCGGTCGACAGCCTGCACGGCTCGCCCTCGTCCAGGCCGAGGACGGTGGTGCCCTCGAAGATCCGCCCGCCGCGTTCGACCAGGTCGGCGGCGAGGGCCAGCAGGTACTTGCGCGGATGGAACTGGGCCTGCCCGGTGACCTCGACGGCGCCCGCCACCGGGAAGGGCAGCCCGGTCTCCGTCACGAACGAGGCGGGCAGTCCAGCCTCGGCCGCGGCCTCCGCCTCGGCGCGCAGTTGCGCCACCCGGCCCGGGTCGCGCGCGTAGGTGTAGGCGCTCCTCGTCTCCCACTCGCAGTCGACGCCGAGTTCCTCCGCGATCCGGGCCGCGTGCCCGATCGCCTCGGACTGGGATCGGGCGTAGAGCCGAGCGCCCTCGGGGCCGCGGGTGCGCCGCAGCTTGTCGTAGACGAGCGTGTGCAGCGCGGTGACCTTGGCGGTGGTGTGCCCGGTGACGCCGGCCGCGACCCGTCCGGCCTCCAGCACGGCCACGCTCCGCCCGGCCCGCGTCAGCTCCCACGCCGTGCTCAGGCCGGCGATCCCGGCGCCGATCACGGCCACGTCGACGTCCAGATCCCCGTCCAGTGCAGGGTGGTGGCCGTCCGGTGCGGTCTCGAGCCAGTACGAGCTGCTGACCTGCTGTTCTTCGCCCATGGGCGGCGAGTACCCCCGTGCGTGCGCTTCAGTGTCGGGCGGGTCGTTTTACAGCGGGAGCGGACAGCGTTGACGTACAACCCCCGGCGACCGTGGAGGTACGTGACCTCACCCCTGGCGGAGAGGTCACGTACCGCACCGGGGCGCCGGGTATCGCACCCGGCGCCCCGGTCCGGTCCGCAGCGCCGGCTACCGGCGCCAGGGGCCCGTCACCGCGAACGTGGTGCCGGGCGTGTAGCAGTTGACGTACATCGTGTCGCCGTCCGGAGAGAACGTCACCCCGGCGAACTCACCCCATTCGGGCTCCTGCTCGGTGCCGATGTTCTGCCGGTTGCGGGCCATCGCGTAGACCTCGCCGCGCCGGGTGACGCCGAAGACGTGCTGGGCGCCGTTGCCGTCCTCGCAGACCATGAGGCCGCCGCTGGGCGCCAGACAGATGTTGTCCGGCGACTCGCCCGGCAGCTGCACATCGGTGTCCGGGCCGAAGACGATCACCAGGGTGAGTCGGCGGCGCTCCGGGTCGTAGCGCCAGACCTGCCCGAAGTGGTCGGCGGCCGAACCGTCCGACCGGCGCGCGAAGGACGACACGAAGTACACCGAACGGCCGCCCCAGTAGCAGCCCTCCAGCTTCTGCGCGTGCGTGATGCCCTTGCGGCCGAAGTCCTGGAACCGGATCGGCGTCTGCGCGGCCTGCGGGTCAGGGACGTCGACCCACTCGATGTGGTCGAACTCGGCGCCGACGTCCTGGATGGACGACAGGTCCGGCACCCCGGGCACGCGCATGGCCTGGAGCCGCCCGCCCGCGCGCAGCGAACCCCTGCCGCCCAGCGGCCGGTCCGGCAGGAAGCGGTAGAAGAGCCCGAAGGGCTTCTCGAAGGCGTCCTCGGTCTCGTACACCACGCCCCGCCGTGGGTCGACGGCGATCGCCTCGTGCGCGAAGCGGCCCATGGCGGTCAGCGGCACGGCCCCGGTGCGGCGCGGGTCGGACGGGTCGACCTCGAAGATGAAGCCGTGGTCCTTGGTGTAGCCGTTGGTGCCGGCCTTGTCCTCGGTCTCCTCGCAGGTCAGCCAGGTGTCCCAGGGGGTGGGGCCGCCCGCGCAGTTCACGGCCGTGCCGGCGATCGCGACGCGCTCCGACTGCACCCCGTTGTGGGAGTCCAGCGTCAGCGCGGTACAGCCGCCCTTGCCCGCCGGGTCGTAGGTGAGGCCCTCGACGGTGGGGACCGGGACCCTGCCGTCGGCGCGGTTCTCGTGGTTGCGGACCAGGTGGACCCGGCCGCCTCTGCCCGGGAAGGCCGACATGCCGTCGTGGTTGGAGGGCACCTTGCCCTCGCCGGAACGGAGTTGGTCCCCTTCGCGGGAGAGGATCCGGTAGCCGAACCCTTTCGGCAGGTCGAGGACGCCCTTCGGGTCGGGGACGAGCGGGCCGTAGCCGGTGCGGCCCATGCCCTGTGCGGCGGCGGTACCGGTGAAGAGTTCGGACAGGGCGCCGGAGAACGCGATCCCGACGCCCAGGGCGCCCGTTCCGGCGAGCATCTGACGTCGTGTGGCGGAGCGACCGGATTCGGTCATGGGGAAACCTTCCTGCTGGCGGACAGGAACTGTGATCCCGCTGTGTCTATCACCTGGTGCGGGCAGCGGGAACCACGCGCGTAGCGCGGGTCACTGCTCCACCGCGCGCCGCAACTGCTCCATGGCCTCTCCGACCTGCTCAGTGAGGTCGACGGCGCGCTCCCCGATCTCCGCGTGCTCCGCGGTCCCCGCGTGTCCCGACGCCTCCCCGAGTCCCGGGGTCCCCGCGTGTCCCGACGCCTCCCCGAGTCCCGTGGTCTCCGCGTGTCCCGACGCCTCCCCGTCGCCCGGGGACTCCGCGCGTCCCGGGCTCTCCGAGGGAGCAGGCTGCGCGCCCCGCTCCAGGAACCGCAGGAGCTCCACCGGAATGGGCAGGACGAGGGTGGAGTTCTTCTCCGCCGCCACCGCCATGACGGTCTGCAGCAGCCGGAGCTGGAGCGCCGAGGGCGTGTCGGCCATCTGGCGGGCAGCCTGGGCCAGCTTCTTGGAGGCCTGGTACTCGGCGTCGGCGTTGATGAGCCGGGCCCGCCGCTCCCGGTCGGCCTCGGCCTGGCGGGCCATGGAGCGCTTCATGGTGTCCGGCAGGGAGACGTCCTTGATCTCCACGCGGTCGATGGTCACGCCCCACTCCACGGCGGGGCTGTCGATCATGAGCTCCAGGCCCTGGTTCAGCTTCTCGCGGTTGGACAGCAGATCGTCCAGCTCGCTCTTGCCGATGATCGAGCGCAGCGAGGTCTGCGCCATCTGCGAGACGGCGAAGCGGTAGTCCTCGACGTTGATGATCGCGGCCGCCGGGTCCACGACCTTGAAGTACACCACCGCGTCGACCCGCACGGTCACGTTGTCGCGGGTGATGCCCTCCTGGGCGGGCACGGGCATGGTCACGATCTGCATGTTGACCTTGCGGAGCCGCTCCACCCCCGGAACGATCAGATTGAAGCCGGGCCGCCGCACGTCCCCGTGCACACGCCCGAGCCGGAAGACGAGCCCCCGCTCGTACTGCTTGACGACCCGCGCCGCGGAGGCCAGATACACCAGCGCACCGGCCCCGACCGCGGCCACCGCGCCGACCACCTCTTCGACCATGCCGACCTCCCCGTTCAGAGGTCCGAATTCGTCTGCTTCTGTAACGATATGCCTGAACCGGGATGTGGGGCCATGCCCGGTGCCCGGGGTGGAACGGGGGGTGGACACGCGTGGTCCGGGGCGCGCCGGCTGCGCGCCCCGGACCCATGCCCGGGTGATCCGTTCGGACGGCTAGCCGGTGGTGACCTTCTCCGCCGGGGCCTCCTCGGGTTCCGTGACCTTCACCGGCTCCGTGCCCGTCGCGCTGTGGCGGGCGGCCCAGCTCTCCAGGGCCGTGCGGCAGGCGTGGTCGAGGTGGTGCAGGCCTGAGAGGTCCAGCTCGACCGGGCGGTCCTGCGGCAGGCTCTCCAGGCTGTCGAGGATCTTCGGCAGCCGCAGGAAGGTCGCGTTGCCGGACAGGTAGGCCTGGATCGGGCCGGCGCCCTTGTCGATGATCTCGAGCTTGATGTGCGAGGCCTCCCAGGCGGTCTTGACGACCGACAGGGCCAGACCGATGAGCACGCCCTCGAACATGTTCACCGCGACGATCGACACGGCGGTGACGACCAGGATGACCGCCTCGCCCCGGTGCTCCTTCCACAGCGGCACGATCTTGGCGAACGGGATCAGCTTCCAGCCCGCGTGGACCAGGATGCCGGCGAGGGCGGGCAGCGGGATCAGGGCCAGGGTGGACGGGAGCAGCGCGGCGAACAGCAGCAGCCACACACCGTGCATCACCCGGGACGCCTTGGTCTTGGCGCCCGCGCTGACGTTGGCGGAGCTGCGGACGATGACCGCGGTCATCGGCAGTGCGCCGAGCACACCGCAGATGGTGTTGCCCGCGCCCTGCGCCATGAGCTCCTTGTCGTACTGGGTGCGCGGGCCGTCGTGCAGCCGGTCCACCGCGGCGGCGGAGAACAGGCTCTCGGCGGAGGCGATCAGGGTGAAGGCGACGATCGTGCCGATGATGCCGACGCCCACGCTGCCGAAGGCGTCCAGGCCGGGCGGCTGGATGGAGTCCAGCAGGCCCTTCACCTCGACCGTGGCGACCGGCAGGTCGAAGACGGCGTTGGCCGCGATCGCCAGGACCACCGCGGCGAGCGCGCCGGGTACGGCCTGTGCCTTCTTCGGCAGCTTCTTCCACAGCACCATCACCGCGATGGTGGCCGCGCCGAGCGCGAGGGAGGTGAGCGCCGCCGTGCTGCCGGCCGCGTCGACGGCGGCACCGGGCAGGCCCAGGATCTTGTCGATGCCGGAGGCGGGTGCCTTCAGTCCGGCCGTCGCATACAGCTGGCCGGCTATGAGGACCAGACCGATTCCGGCCAGCATGCCCTCGACGACCGAGACGGATATCGCGCGGAACCAGCGGCCGAGCTTCAGCGCGCCCATGACGAGCTGGAGCAGACCGGCGGCCAGCACGATGACGCCGAGCGCGGGCAGCCCGTAGGTGTCGACGGCCTCGAAGACCAGCACGGTCAGGCCGGCGGCCGGCCCGGACACCTGCAGGCTGCTGCCCGGCAGGAATCCGGTGATGAGTCCGCCCACGATGCCGGTGACCAGGCCGAGTTCGGCCGGGACGCCGGAGGCGACGGCCACGCCCACGCACAGCGGGAGCGCGACCAGGAACACGACGAGCGAGGCGGTGAAGTCCTGCCTGAGGTAAGGGAACTTGGTCATGGTGCCCCTCACAGCTTCTCGAAGGAGTCGGTGTCCGCGCGGTGTTCGCGGACGATGCCGGTGTGCACTTCGTAGAACCAGGCGTGCAGGCCGAGCCGCCCTTCCGTCAGCCGGCGCTCGATGCAGGGGTACGACCGCAGGCGCAGGACCTGGGCGAGGGCGTGGTTCTGCACGGCCTCGGCGACGGTCGGGTCGGCGGGGTCCGAGCACGCGGGCTCGTCGGCGGCGCGGGCGAGCCAGTCGCGCACCGCCGGTACGGCGGCGAGGTCGTCGCCGCGTACCACGGCGCCCACGGCGCCGCAGTGCGAGTGGCCGCAGACCACGATCTCCTTGACGCCGAGGACCTCCACGGCGTACTCGATCGTGGCCGCCTCCGACGTGGGGTGCTCGAAGGAGTGCGGGGGAACGACGTTGCCCGCGGTGCGCAGCTCGAAGAGCTCGCCGGGACGGGCGCCCGTGATCAGGGCCGGGACGACCCTGGAGTCGGAGCAGGTGATGAACAGGACGTCGGGGGACTGGCCCTCGGCGAGGTGAGCGAACTCCTCAGGGCGCTGTCCGAAGCTGCGGGCGTTGTCGATGAGGGGTTGCATGAGTGTGGTGACTCCTCCTGGCGCGCAGTGGGGGCGCGTCGGACGGGCATGACAGGGGTGGGGGGAAATGCCGTACCGCTCAGCAGCGGAAGACCTGCAGGGCCGCCGGTGTGTGCGACGTCGAGGATCTCGACGCGTGGTGGTGCGCGGCGTCGGGTCTGACCGGTTCGGGCACCGCCGGCCGGAGGTCCCTGCGCAGGGGCCGCTCCGGCGCCGAGGGCGCGGAGTCGGCGGTGTGGGACCGGTCGCGGGTCCGCAGGGGACCGGTCGGGTCCCCGTGGTGTCCGGCGCGGCAGGTGGCCGTCTCGTCGCGCAGAGTCTTCCCGGAGGACTTGTGTCCGGGACGCGAGGACGTGCCCGAGGGTTTTGTCCCGAGCTGAGCCTTGGCCTCGACTTGACTGTGCGTATGCGCGGTTGCGAAGGACGCGGTCGGTGCGAAGAGCTGGAGGGCGAGCAGAGCGGCGGCGAGGACCGCGACCACGGTCAGTGCCGTGCTGCCTCGGTACATGCGCCCCCCTCTCGATGATTTCCTGCGTCTAGCGCGGACCAACACTTGGTCAACGACTGGTCAAGAAACACGTTAACCCTGCAAGTTCGTTTGCAGGGTTAACTTAACGTTTCAAGCTGAAGAGAGCCTGAAAACCGCAGGTGGGATGGCTTGAACAGCCCCTACCCATCGGGTGATCGGCGCGGTAATGGAGTTGTGGTTACCGGGGGTCCACGAGCTTGCCCGCGTCGCGGGCCAGCGCGGTGAGCCGGGAGATGGCCCGGAAGTACTTCTTTCGATAGCCGCCGTTCAGCATCTCGTCACTGAACAGCTGGTCGAAGGGCAGACCCGAGGCCAGCACGGGCACCTCGCGGTCGTAGAGCCGGTCCGCGAGGACGACGAGCCTGAGGGCCGTCGACTGGTCCGGCACCGGCCGCACACCCGTGAGGCAGACGGCCTTGATGCCGTCGGTCAGAGCGCCGTACCGGCTGGGGTGGACCCGGGCCAGATGCTCCAGGAGGGGCGAGAACGCGTCGAGGGAAGCGCCCCCGGTGGCGTACGCGGCGTCGGTGACCTGTTCGTCGGAGTACGGCGCCGGCGCCTCGGGCAGACCGCGGTGACGGTAGTCCTCGCCGTCGATGCGCAGGGCTTGGAAGTGGGCCGACAGGCCCTGGATCTCGCGCAGGAAGTCGGCCGCGGCGAACCGGCCCTCGCCGAGCTTGCCGGGCAGCGTGTTGGAGGTGGCGGCGAGCGCCACGCCCGCGTCGACCAGCTTGCCGAGCAGCGTGGAGACCAGCACGGTGTCGCCCGGGTCGTCGAGCTCGAACTCGTCGATGCACAGCAGGCGGTGGCCGGACAGGGTCCGGACGGTCTGCTGGAAGCCGAGGGCGCCGACCAGGTTGGTCAGCTCTACGAACGTGCCGAACGCCTTCAGCTCCGGCTCGGCCGGGGTCGCGTGCCACAGGGACGCCAGCAGGTGCGTCTTGCCGACGCCGTACCCGCCGTCGAGGTAGACGCCGCGCGGGCCCGCGGGGGCCTTCTTCGGCGCCTTGCCGAAGCCGAACAGCCGCCGCTTGCCGGATCCCGCGGCCCCACCCGAGCCGAGGCCCGCCGCGAAGCCCTCCAGGACCCGGACGGCCTCCGTCTGGCTGGGCTGGTTCGGGTCGGGGATGTACGTGCTGAAGCGGACCGAGTCGAACCGCGGCGGCGGCACCATCTCGGCGACCAGCCGGTCCGCGGGGACATGCGGCTCACGGGCGCACAGGGACAGCGGGGCCGGGTCGGTTATGGGGCCGGATCCGGAGGGGGCCAGGGGAGAAGACACGGTTCACCATGCTACGGCGCGTGGAACACTGCACGGCATGCGACGTCTGTTCCCTGTGACCGATGAAACAGCAGCTCCGGCGCCGGGTGGCGGGTCCGGTGAGGGCGCCGGGCGGGAGTGGAGCCCGGCGGAGCTGGCCGCCGCGTACGCCTATCCCGAGCCGGGGCCCGGCGGGCCGGTGCCGTGGCTGCGCGCCAACATGGTGTCCACGCTGGACGGGGCCGCCCAGCACGACGGCCGTTCGCAGCCCATCTCCAGCGCCACCGACATGCGGATCTTCGGCACGCTGCGGGCGCTCGCGGACGTCGTGGTCGTCGGCGCGGAGACGGTACGCAAGGAGGGGTACCGGCCGGCCCGCGCGCGGGAGGACTTCGCGGCGGCGCGGGAGGCGGCCGGGCAGCAGCCCGCGCCCGCGATCGCGGTCGTCACGGCCAGCCTCGACCTGGACTTCTCGCTCCCGCTGTTCACCTCGCCCCTGGTGCCCACCCTGGTCCTCACGGGCGCCGCGGCCGCCCCGGACCGCATCGCCACCGCCGAGAAGGCGGGCGCCAGGGTGGTGACCGCCGGGGACGGCATCGGCGTCGACCCCGCCCGTGCCGTCCGGGCCCTCGCCGACCTCGGCCACACCCGGCTCCTCACCGAGGGCGGCCCGCGCCTGCTCGGGCAGATGGTCGCGGCGGGGGTGCTCGACGAGCTGTGCCTGACGGTCTCCCCGATGCTCACGGCGGGCGAGGCCCAGCGCATCGCCGGCGGGCCGGCGGTCACGGTCCCGCACCGCTTCGGGCTGGTGTCGATGCTCGAGGAGGACGGCTTCCTGTTCACGCGGTACGGGCGGGTCCGGGAGGCGTACTGAAACGCCGGACCCGGGGTAGGAGGTTTCGGCGGTCGGGGAGTCCGGCCGGCCGGTTCGTCCGGATGCGGGGCTGAACCTCACCGTCAGTCCGTTCATCATCGGAATATGCCGTTCCGTTCGGTTTTCGGAGGGCACACTGGATCCGGCAGTACCCGTGCGAACACGGGGCAGGATGGTGTCCGCAGGCCCGGTGCGGCCCGCGGAGGAGTGGGGGCCACGGGCCCCCGTAGCAGAAGGGGCGCCTGGTGTTCACAAGCGTATTGATGATCGAGAAGGCGCTGACGTCGGCCGACGTGGAGTTCGTCACCACCTTGCACGGCGAGGAGCAGGTCTCCTTCCAGGTGCTGCTCCAGCCGCGCGGTGAGCAGGCGGACCGCCTGCTGCGGGCCATCGACGACGTGGCGCTCGGCGAGCTCGACGAGGCCGTGCGCGAGGGCGAGACCCCGGAGGGGGACGAGGCCATGAGCGTGGGGCAGCGGGCGCTGGAGGTGTCACTCGCCGCGTTGCGCACCTCGGGCAGTCCCGCCGAGGGACGGCTGATCGAGGACCATCCGCTGGACGCGCTGAAGTCCCTGGTGGCGGAAGCCGGAGCGGACGAGGTCATCGTGCTGACCGATCCCCACTACGTGGAGGAGTTCTTCCACCGTGACTGGGCGTCCCGGGCCCGGCACAAGGTGGGGGTGCCGGTGCTGAAGCTGTTCTCGCACAGCAAGGCGTAGCGGCGGGTCTGCGGGCCTGGCACGGCTCCCGCGGGCCTGGCACGGGTCTGCGGGCCTGGCACGGGCCCTGCGCGCTCCTGAAATAGGGTGGGGGCGCTCACTCTCGTCACCCGAACTTGGAGACACGCATGGCAGCCGGCCTTCCTCCCGCCATGGACCGACCGCACTTCATCGGGATCGGTGGGGCCGGCATGTCGGGGATCGCGAAGATCCTCGCGCAGCGCGGTGCCGTCGTGGCGGGCAGCGACGCCAAGGAGTCGGCCACGGCCGAGGCGCTGCGGGCGCTGGGGGCGACCGTGCACATCGGGCACGCCGCCGAGCACCTCGCCGACGACGCCAGCTGTGTGGTGGTGTCGTCGGCGATCCGGCAGGACAACCCCGAGCTGGCCCGCGCGGCCGAGCTCGGCATCCCCGTCGTGCACCGGTCCGACGCGCTCGCGGCCCTGATGGACGGGCTGCGGCCGATCGCCGTCGCCGGTACGCACGGCAAGACGACCACGACGTCGATGCTGGCCGTGTCGCTGAGCGAGCTGGACCTGAAGCCCTCGTACGCCATCGGCGGAGACCTGGACGCGCCCGGCTCCAACGCGCTGCACGGCGAGGGCGAGATCTTCGTCGCCGAGGCCGACGAATCGGACCGCAGCTTCCACAAGTACGCCCCCGAGGTCGCGATCGTCCTCAACGTCGAACTCGACCACCACGCCAACTACGCGTCGATGGACGAGATCTACGCGTCGTTCGAGACGTTCGTGGACCGGATCACCGACGGCGGCACGCTGGTGATCGCCGCCGACCACGAGGGCGCCCGGGAGCTGACCCGCCGCGTCCGGGCACGCGACGTGACCGTGGTGACGTACGGCGAGTCCGACGACGCCGACGTGCGCGTCCTGTCGGTCGTGCCGCAGGGCCTGAAGAGCGAGGTCACCGTGGTGCTGGAGGGGCAGGAGCTGACCTTCACGGTCTCCGTCCCCGGCCGGCACTACGCGCACAACGCGGTCGCCGCGCTGGCGGCGGGCGTGGCCCTCGGGGTCCCGGCGGCCGACCTGGCCGCGGCGATCGGCGCGTACACGGGCGTGAAGCGGCGGCTCCAGCTGAAGGGCGAGGCCGCGGGCGTCCAGGTCATCGACTCCTACGCGCACCACCCCACCGAGATGACCGCCGACCTGGAGGCCATGCGCGCGGCGGCCGGTGACGCCCGGATCCTGGTCGTCTTCCAGCCGCACCTCTTCTCGCGGACCCAGGAGCTCGGCAAGGAGATGGGGCAGTCCCTCGCCCTCGCGGACGCCTCCGTCGTGCTGGACATCTACCCGGCGCGCGAGGACCCGATCCCGGGCGTCACGAGCGAGCTGATCATCGAGGCGGCCCGGGCCGCGGGCGCCGACGTGACGCCGGTGCACGACAAGGCGGACGTCCCGTCGGTCGTCGCGGGAATGGCGAAGCCGGGTGATCTCGTTCTCACCATGGGAGCGGGCGACGTCACCGACCTCGGCCCGCACATCCTGGACCGTCTGTCGAACTGAGGGGCTGGAGGCTCATGCCGTACGACGTGGAGAAGCCGGACGAGCAGTGGCGCGCGGAACTGACCCCGGGCGAGTACGCGGTCCTGCGGCAGGCGGCCACCGAGCCCGCCTTCACCGGTGAGTACACCGACACCAAGACCCGGGGTGTCTACTCCTGCCGCGCCTGCGGCGCGGACCTGTTCACCTCGGACACGAAGTTCGAGTCCCACTGCGGCTGGCCGTCCTTCTTCGATCCCAAGGACACCGACGCGGTGGAGCTGATCGAGGACCGGTCGCACGGCATGGTGCGCGTCGAGGTGCGGTGCGCCCGGTGCGGCTCGCACCTCGGGCACGTCTTCGAGGGCGAGGGGTACCCGACGCCCACGGACCAGCGGTACTGCATCAACTCGATCGCGGTGCGGCTGACGCCCGACGCGAGCTGAGCGGGTCCGGGGTTCTTCCGGGCGGACGGCCCGGAGGAACCCCCTGATCTGCTCGTGGCGTCCCCGCAGCTGCCGGACAGCCCGGCCACCGCGTCGATCCTCATCCAGGACTTCCGCAGGAGAACTCCGGTGCCGTCAGGGTCATTGACGTCGCCCACCCGGATCCCCACACTGGCCTGACTACGTAGTCAAGCAAGCCCTTTCCCTCGGCGAGGGATGGGTGACCGCGTAGTCCACGCTGTCGGCCGCCACCCCCGGGGAGCCCTCATGTCGACGACCGGAGCCGCCGCTGGGCGACGCCGCCGAGGGCCCGGGATGACCGAGGTCGCCCGGGCCGCCGGGGTGTCGCAGAAGACCGTGTCGCGGGTCGTCAACGGCGAACCGCACGTCAGCCCCGAGGTGCGCGAGCGGGTACTGAGGGCCGTCCGCGACCTCGACTACCGCCCCAACACCGCGGCCCGCGCCCTGCTCCTGGGCCGCTACCGGCGCATCGGCGTGGTCTCGCTGGGCAGTTCGCTCTATGGCCCCTCGACCCTGCTCATCGCCCTGGAACGGGCCATGCAGCGGGCCGGCTACTCCGTGGCCCTCGCCAGCACCCTGGAGGGGCAGCGGGTCTCGGTCGCCGTGGACGCGCTGCTGGAGCAGGGCGTGGACGGGATCGTGCTGTCCGAGCCGATCGACGACGGCACCCCGCTGCGGCTCACCGCGGACGTGCCCGTGGTCAGCCTCGGGGAGGGCGTCGAACTCGCGCCCGGTGCCGGGGCCGTGGTCGGCGCCGACGGCGTCGCGGCCGCCCGGCTCGCCACCGAACACCTGCTGTCCCTCGGCCACCGCACCGTCTGGCACATACCCGGCCCGCAGGACTGGTGGGCCGCCCGCGACCGGCTGCGCGGCTGGCGCGAGGCACTCGGCGCCGCCGGGGCCCCCGAGCCGCCACTGCCGTCGCCGGGCGACTGGAGCCCGGACTCCGGATACGCCGCCGGCCGGCAGCTCGCCCCTCTCGCCGATGTCACGGCGGTGTTCGTCGCCAACGACGACATGGCCATCGGCGCCCTGCACGCGTTCGCCGACGCCGGCCGCGCCGTCCCCGATGACGTGAGCGTCGTCGGCTACGACGACATCCCCGCGGCCGCCCACCTCTTCCCGCCGCTGACCACCGTCCGGCAGAACTTCGCCGCCGTCGCCGACCGCGCCGTCGACGTACTGATCGCCCTGATCGAGGGCCGCCCCGCACCGGCCGGACCGGACGGCCGGGCGGTCGAGTTGACCGTACGGGCCTCGACCGGGCCGGTACGCGACCCGGACCCCGCGCACCCCCGCCCGTAGCCGCCCCACGTGAGGAGTCACGTGTCGTACCTCCCGGCAGCACCCGCCCCCGCGACCCGCCGCGCCCTGCTGCGCGGTGCCCTCGGCCTCGGCACGGCCACCGCCCTGACCGCCTGCGGCGGCGGCAGCATCACGCCCCGCACCTCCGGCGACGTCACCCTCGGCCTGTGGACCCACGACCCGGGCTACGAGACGTTCTTCGAGAAGGGCATCCCGGACGCCGACCGCACCGGCGACTTCCGCTACCACCTGAAGGTCACCCGCGCCGGCGCCCCCGACATCGTCACCAAGCTGCTCGCCCAGGCCGTCGCCGGACGCGGAACACCCGACCTCGTCGGCTTCGAGATCGGCAGCTTCCCCCGCATGCTGCGCGGCGACATCGCCGAGCGCCTGCTGCACGACTTCACCCCCGACATCGAGGCCGTGCCCGGGCTGAAGGAGGACCTGCTGCCGGCCCGCACCGCCCCCTTCAGCCGGGACGGCCGCGTCTACGCCTTCGACTCGGACACCCCGATGGTCGTGTACTTCCACCGCCGGGACCTCTTCGAGAAGTACGGCCTGCCCGGGTCGATGGCGACCTGGGAGGAGTTCGCCGAGGCCGGTGCGCGGGTGCACCGGGACCACGGGGCGTCGATGTGCGTCGTCTCCACGGTGGGCAGCGATCCGGGCCAGGTCGTGCAGTCCTTCCAGATGCTGCTCTACCAGCGCGGCGGCGCCTTCTTCGACGCCGACGGCTCGCTGGTCCTGGACTCACCGGAGGCCGAGGAGGTGCTGCGGTTCCTCTGCGAGGGGCTGCGCAGCGGCTTCGTCGTCGAGGTCTCCGACTACTACGGGGCCGGTATGCAGACCGCGCTGAAGGCCGGCCGGGTCATCGGACTGCCCATGGCCATCTGGTACAAGAACTACGGCCTGGTGACCAACGTGCCCGAGCAGAAGGGCAGGTGGCGGGTGCGGGCGCTGCCGCGGTTCACGGGCGGCGGCGGGGTGACCGCCGCGCTCGGCGGCACCGGGTTCGGCGTCGTCGAGGACAAGGCCAACACCCGGGCGGCGACGGAGTTCCTCTTCAGGACCTGGCTCACGCGCGAGGGACAGGTGCGGCGGTTCACCGAGACCGGCTATCTGCCCACGCGGCGGTCGGTGTACGAGGACGCGCGGCTGGGGGCGTACGAGGACGAGTTCTGCGGCGGGCAGCGGCTGTTCGGGCTGTACCGGTCGCTGCTTCCGGATGTTCCGCCGTTTCATCAGAGCCCCGACCAGTCGATTCTCTACGACGTGCTCGGGGGGAATCTGCTGCGGGCTTATCACGGGGATCTGTCGCCTCGGCAGGCGCTGAAGCAGACGGCTGCGGATTTTCATGACCAGGCCGGGCGGTGAGTCGTCTGCGGCGCCGTTGTGGCTTGTCGCGCAGTTCCCCGCGCCCCTTTGGGGCGCTGCCGAACTCGGCGGATCAGGAGTAACCCACCATGACCACCACCCTTGCCGGGGCGCCCGGAACCGCCCGTGGGCACAGCGACCCTGGCCGGGAGAGGCACCGGCCCCGCAGAAGCTGGGCGCCCTACCTCTTCATCTCGCCCTTCTATCTCCTCTACGCCCTGTTCATGCTGGTCCCCATCGGGGTCTCGGTGTGGCTGAGTCTCACCGAGTGGGTCGGGCTCGGGACGCCCCGCTGGGTGGGGCTGCGCAACTACCGGCTGCTCGCCACCGACATCAGCTTCCACCGGGCCCTCGGCAACACCGCCGTGTTCGTGCTGGTCGCCGTCTGTCTGGTCGTCCCGCTCGCCCTGCTCATCGCCCAGGCGCTCAACACCCGGGGGCTGCGCCTGCGCGACCTGTGGCGGACCGCCTACTTCGTGCCGATCGTGGTGTCGCCGATCCTCGTCGCGCTCGTCTTCGGGCTGGTCTTCGACCGGCAGTTCGGGCTCGCCAACGCGGTGCTGCGCGCGCTGTTCGGCTCCGGCGGGGTCGACTGGCTCGGCGATCCGGACCTGGCCAGGGTGAGCATCGCCCTGGTCATGCTGTGGCGCTGGACCGGCTACCTCACCGTCTTCTTCCTCGCCGGGCTCCAGAACGTGCCCCGGGAGCTGTACGAGGCCGCCGCACTCGACGGGGCGGGCAGGCTGCGCACCTTCACCACCGTCACCCTGCCGGCGCTGAAGCCGGTGACGGCGTTCGTCGTCGTCACCTCCTTCATCTGCGCGGCCCAGATCTTCGAGGAGCCGTATCTGCTCACCGGCGGCGGACCGGCCGAGTCCACCCTCTCGGTGACCATGTTCATCTACCGGGCCGCCTTCCAGCGCCAGCAGTTCGGCTACGCCGCGGCCGCCGCGGTCGTGCTGTTCGTCCTCGTCTTCGGCCTCAGCCGGCTCGTCAACCGTCTCCTCGGCATCGGGAGGGCCGCCTCATGACACGCGCCCGCCTGCCGCTCCACGCCTTCCTGCTCCTGCTGCTCGTGGGGTTCCTCGCCCCGCTGGTGTGGGCGCTGAGCGGCTCGTTCAAACCGCGCGGCGAGATCTTCGGCTACCCGCCGGAACTTCTCCCGGACCCCTTCACGCTGGACAACTACCGCACCCTGCTCACCGAACAGCCCTTCGGCCGCTGGTTCCTGATGAGCACGGTCGTCGCCGTCGTCGCGACGGTCGTGTCCGTCTTCGTGTGCGCGCTCGCCGGCTACGGCTTCGCCAAGTTCCGCTTCGCGGGGAAGCGGCTGCTGTTCAACGTCATGTTCAGCTCGCTGTCGATACCGTTCGCGGTGATCCTCGTGCCGCTGTTCGTGATCCTGGTGAAGACCGGGCTCGGCAGCCCCTGGTTCGCGCTGATCGTGCCGTGGGTGGCGCCCGCGTTCGGGATCTTCATGATGCAGCAGTACATCGTGCAGTCCATCCCGGACTCGGTGCTGGAGGCCGCCCGGATCGACGGGGCGAGCGAGTTCGGCATCTTCCGGACCATCGTGCTGCCGCTGCTGCGGCCCGCGCTGGGAGCGCTCGGCGTCTGGCAGTTCCTGCAGAGCTACAACAGCTTCCTGTGGCCGCTGGTGCTGGTCTCCGACAGCTCCCAGTACACCCTGCCGCTGGGCCTGCAGACCCTGTTCGTGTCGGAACAGCGGCAGTACGACCTCGTGCTCGCCGGAGCGGTCCTCGCCGTCCTGCCCGCCGTGGCCCTCTTCGTGCTGCTGCGCAAGCAGCTCCTCGAAGGGCTCTCCACGGGCGCGGTCAAGGGCTGACGTCCCATCAACTCCTTTGGAGGAGAGACATGTTCGAGCTGCCCCGGCGCGTGCTGTTCGGTGCCGCCTACTACCACGAGTACCAGCCGTACGACCGCCTCAAGGACGACCTCGACCTGATGGCCGAGGCCCGTTTCACCGTCATCCGGGTCGGGGAGTCCGTCTGGTCCACCTGGGAGCCCGAGAACGGGCGTTTCGACCTCGACTGGCTCCAGCCGGTCCTGGACGGCGCCCACGAGCGGGGCATCTCCGTGATCCTCGGGACGCCGACGTACGCGGTACCGCCCTGGCTGGCCCGGCAGTACCCGGAGATCGCGGGCGAGTCCCGCACGGGTGAGCGCATCGGCTGGGGCGCCCGGCAGGAGGTCGACTTCACGCACCCCGCGTTCCGCTTCCACGCCGAGCGGATCATCCGCAAGGTCGCCGAACGCTACGCGAGCCACCCCGCGGTCATCGGCTGGCAGGTCGACAACGAACCCGGCCTGCACCTCTTCCACAACCACGGCGTCTTCCAGCGCTTCACCGACGAACTGCGCGCACGATACGGCGACGTGGAGACCCTCAACCGCGAGTGGGGCCTGGTCTACTGGTCGCACCGGCTGTCCACCTGGTCCGACCTGTGGACCCCGGACGGCAACGCCCAGCCGCAGTACGACCTGGCCTGGCGGCGCTTCCAGGCTCGGCTGGTCACGGAGTTCATAGCCTGGCAGGCGGACATCGTGCGCGAGTACGCCCGCCCCGGCCAGTTCGTCACGACGTGCATCTCCTACGACCGCCAGGGCGTCGAGGACGACAGGCTCACCGACCGCCTCGACGTCACCGCGGGCAACCCGTACTACACGATGCAGGACGCCCTCGCGCTGCCGGACACCGGCGTCGGCGGACAGCACTGGACGACCAACGGCACCTGGGCGCTGTACCGCAGCGCCGACCGCATGTACTCCTCCCGCCAGGAGCCCTTCCTGGTCACCGAGACCGACGCGCAGGCCATCGGCGGGCCGTGGGACAACCGCCCCGCCTACGACGGCCAGTGGCGCCAGGCCGCCTGGGCGCTGATCTCCCGCGGCGCCTCGATGATCGAGTACTGGCACTGGCACACCCTGCACTTCGGCACCGAGACCTACTGGGGCGGGATCCTCCCGCACAACGGCCGACCCGGCCGTGTCTACCGCGAACTGGCAGCACTGGGCGGCGAGTTGGAGCAGGCGGGCGATCTGGTCTCGGCCCTCACCCCGGACGCCGACGTGGCCTTCCTCTACGACGGCCCCAGCAAGTGGGCGCTCCAGGGCCAGCCGCCGCTGGCCGACGCCGACGGAGGCCCGGACGGGAGGTCGTACGAGAGGATCTTCGACGCGTTCTACCAGGGGGCCTTCGACGCCGGGCTCCAGGCCCGCGTCCTGCACCCCGGGCAGCTCCCGGACGCCGAGCTGCCGCCCCTGCTGGTCGTCCCCGCCTACTACGCCGCCGACGACGTGGTCCTCGACCGGCTGCGCGCCCACGCCGAGGCCGGCGGCCATCTCGTCCTCGGACCCCGCACCGGCTACGGCGACACCGAGGCCCGGGCCCGCACCGACCTCCAGCCGGGCCGGCTGGCCGAGGCGGCCGGGGTGACGTACGACGAGTTCAGCAACCTGCGCGACCCGCTGCCCGTCGCCGGCACGGACCTGCTCCCCCTCCCGCCGGGCGCGCACGCACTGCACTGGGCGGACGGGCTGTCGACGCGGGGCGCCGAGACCCTGGCGGCGTACGAGCACCCGCACTTCGGCCGCTGGCCCGCCGCCACCACGCACCGCCACGGCGCGGGACGCATCACCTACGTGGGCACCGTGCCCGACCCCGCCTTCGCCCGGGCGCTGTTCGCCCGGTACGCCCCGGACGGCGCCTGGCGTCCCGCCCACCCGAGCGTCACGGCGACCTCGGCGACCGCCCGGGACGGGCGTCGCGTGCGTTTCCTGCACAACTGGTCGTGGGAGGAGGTCTCCGTACCGGTGCCGGCGGCCCTGCGGGACGCGCTGTCGGACGCCGTGTACGCCGACGCGGTGCCGCTCGGACCGTGGGACGTCAAGGTGCTGCGGGAGGAGTAGTCAGAGCAACCGTCCCTCCGGCCCGGGGAGTTCCGGCCGCCGGTTCGCCGGGCATCGCGTCAGGGGCGTGAGCCGCGCCGTCCCGGAGGGGGAGCGGGCGGGCCGGGCTCGGCCCCCGGCCCGCTGCCGGCCTACTCGCACGCGGTCACCGGAAGCCTGCCTTTCGTACCGCCGTCAGGCTTCCAGGGGAGGGTCTGCCGGACAGTTGACCGGCGCCACCGGATCACGCCGCCACGACCGGGCCCGCCACCCCCGGGAACCCCGCACTCCGCCGTACCCGCCTGCCCGCGTCCACCGCGAACACCTCGCAGTTCTCGCGGGCCGCCGCCCACGCCACGCCCTGCGCGCCGAGGGCGAACGCCGCCGTCGCGACCGTGTCCGCCTCCGTCAGGGTCGGGGCCACCACCGTCATGCTGAGGAGGCCGGTCGCGGGGCGGCCGGAGCGGCCGTCGAGGATGTGGTCGCCGCGTTCGTAGCGGGCGGAGGTCGCCACGGCCCGGTCCGTGACGTCCAGGACCGTGCAGAGCCGGTCGGCGTGCTCGGGATGGCGTACGCCCACGCGCCAGGGGCCGCCGGAGGCGATCACGTCGCCGCCGGCGTTGAGGCAGAAGCGCGTCGCACCGGCCGCCGACAGCAGGTCCGCTCCTTTCTGCACCGACCAGCCCTTCACCACCGCGCAGGGGTCGAGGCGGCGGCCCGGGAGGCGGACGTCGAAGGCGCCCCCGGTCGCGATCCGGTACTCCTCGCACAGGTCCAGGACCTCGCGGAGCGCCGGACTCGGCGCGCGCACCTCGCCCCGGTCCAGCCGGGACACCTCGCTGTCGGGGCGGAACGGGCTGAACCGCGCGTCGACCTCGCGCAGCCAGGCGAACAGGTCGTCCACCGGGGCCCCGGGGAAATCCTCGTCGTCGATCCGCACCGACACCGGGAACCCCATGACGTGCTCGACGCGGCGCATGCCCCTCAGCCCCTCGCGTCGATGGCGGCCTGGAGCGACTCCTTGTAGCCGTCGCTGGTGATGGTCGCGCCGGACACGGTGTCGACGTCGGCGCTCTGTGCCTGGAGGGTCTCCTCGATCAGCCGCGGCACCGCGGCCGTGGTCTGCGGATGGTCCGGCTGCCGCAGCATCCGCACCGAGGCGATCCGGTCGCCGTCGAAGGTGACCTCGACCTGCACCGGCCCCTTCTCGGTGTCGACGGTGGACCCCGAGACCACCGTGGAGGTGGTGCCGCCCGACGACGAGACCGAGGGCGTCGAGGCGGGCGCCGCGGCGGCCTGGGACGACCTGGTGTCGTGCGACGGGGCGTAGCGCCAGAGGGGGATCAGGCCCGCGACGCTCAGGACGAGGACGGGCAGTGCTCGTTTCACGACGGTCTCCTCGTCATCCGGCCAGGCTGAAGCGTTCGAAGTGGGTCTGCGGCCCCGGCACGCCCAGCTCGCGCAGGCTGCCGAGGACGGCGTTCATCATCGGCGGCGGGCCGCACAGGTAGACGTCCCGGTCGGCGATGTCCGGCACCAGCCGGGCCAGCTCCCGCGGCGCCAGCCGGTCGGGCACGGGCGGGCCGGTGACCAGGTGCAGTTCGGCGCCCCGGGCGAGCGCGAGGTCGCGCAGCTCGTCGTGGAGGACGGCTTCCCGGTCCGTGGACACCCGGTAGATCACGACCGCGTGGCCGTGCAGTTCCTCCAGCAGGGCCCGGATCGGCGTGACACCGACGCCACCGGCGATGAGCACGGCGTCGGGGCGGGTGCGGTGCAGGGTGGTGAAGGCGCCGTAGGGGCCCTCGGCGAACACGCGGGTGCCGACCTTCAGGTGCCGCAGGGCCGCGCTGCCGTCACCGGCCCGCTTGGCGGTCAGACGGAGGGTGCGGCCGTCGGGGGCGGCGGACAGGGAGAACGGGTTCGCCTGCCACCAGCGGTCCTTCGTCAGGAACCGCCACAGGAAGAACTGACCGGCCCGGGCGGGCAGCCGGTCCAGGTCGCGGCCCGTGATGTAGACCGACACGACGTCGTCGCTCTCGGGCACGACCGCCGTCACCCGGAGCCGGTGGCGGAGGTTGCGCCACAGCGGCAGCACCAGCCGGCCGGCGCACACCGAGGCCAGGGCCAGGCCCCACACGCCGTACCAGTAGGCGGTCGCCACCGGCGACGAGGCGAACGTCGTCCCCGCGGCGACCTGGTGCGTGAACGCCAGCACCACCGCCACGTAGGTGTACAGGTGGATGAAGTGCCAGGTCTCGTAGGCCAGCCGGCGCCGGGCGTAGCGGGCCGAGACCGCGCCGACCACGAGGATGATCGCCAGGGCGACGATCGCCCGCAGCACGCCCTCGACCGTCCCGGCGAGGTCCACCAGCTGGTTCACCGGGTCCAGCGACGAGGACCGGGCGTAGCCGAAGACGATGAACACGACGTGCGACAGCAGCAGCCACAGCACCGAGAAGCCGGTCCAGCGGTGGAAGGACGTCAGCCGGTCCATGCCGATCCGCCGGTCGAACCACGGCAGTCGCGCCACCAGCAGCAGCTGGAACGCCATGAGCAGCGCCGCGTACAGGCCGGTCAGCCGGCCCAGCACGATCAGCGCGTTCGAGGCGAAACCGGCCTGCGCGAAGAACACGGCCACCACGACGGCGTTCGCGAGCAACACCGCGTACAGGCCGGTGCGGCCCACCACTGAGGGGCGCACGCCCGGGCGGGCCGCCACGGGGGGTTGTCGGAGGGTCGTCACGGTCGGCAGCTCCTTGATCGGCTCCTGGGGTACCGAGCTTGGCGCGGGGGAGCTGTCGGGAAGCTGTCGCTCGACTTTCGAGTTTTTATCGATCCCGCGGCGAGGAGGCACGCGGCTATGGCGGCACGGGACCCGTGCAGCACTATGAACCCGTGGAAAAAGTACGACTTCTCGTCGTCGACGACGACCCGCCCATCGCCGATCTCGTCGCGACCGTCGCCCGCTACGAGGGCTGGGAGGCGGTCACGGCGTACACCGGGGAGGACGCGCTGAAGCGGGCCGCCGAGTTCCACCCGGACATCGTGGTGCTGGACCTGATGCTGCCCGGCGTGGACGGCTTCGGCGTCCTGGACCGGCTGCGCGCCTCCGGCACGATGGTGCCGGTGGTGTTCCTCACCGCGCGCGACGGCGTCGCCGACCGGGTCGCCGGCCTCACCCGGGGCGGCGACGACTACCTGGTCAAGCCGTTCGCCGTGGAGGAGCTGATGGCCCGGCTGCGGACCGTGCTGCGGCGCAGCGCCGGACCCGCCTTCCAGCGGTCCGTGCTCCGGGTCGGCGACCTCACGATGGACGAGGACACCCGGGAGGTGCGGCGCGGCGCGAGGCTGCTGTCGCTGACCCCGACCGAGTACGAGGTGCTGCGCTACCTCATGCGCAAGTCGCCCACGGTGCTCACCAAGGCGCAGATCCTCGACCACGTGTGGGAGTACGGCTTCGGCGGCCGCTCCAACGTCGTCGAGCTGGTCGTCAGCCGGCTGCGCCGCAAGCTCGACGAGACCGACGACGGCGGCGCGCCCCTGATCCACACCGTGCGCGGCTTCGGGTACGTGCTGCGGCAGGCCGCCGAGTGATCGCCCGGCTGCGCCGGGCCTACCGCCGCATGCGGCTCGGCACCCGGCTGGCCCTCGGCCTCGGCGCCCTGTCCCTGGTCGTGTTCGCCGTCGTCGGCACGGCCCTGACCACGTACATGCGGGACTACCTGTCGGCCCAGCTCGACACCCAGCTCGCCCAGGCCCAGATCGCCCAGTCCAAGAGCATCGCGGACTACGGCACCCTCTCGGGCAAGAAGTATTACAGCTGGTTCTACGCCGTGTACGACGTGTCGGACGGCAGGACCGAGCTGCGCAGGCCCGAGGATCCCGCCGATCTGCCGAAGGACGTCGACGACTTCACCTCCCTCGCCCGGGCCCAGAGCGCCGCGCACACCGAACTCCTGCGCACCGAGCACCTCAGGGGCGCGGGCTCCTACCGGCTGCGCGCCTGCCAGGTCGAGCCCGGCGTGGTGCTGGTCAGCGCCGCGCCCCTGGAGGACATCGAGGACACCGTCGGGCAGCTGATCACGATCCAGGTCGTCACCTTCGCCCTCGCGTTGCTCGCCCTGGTCGTCTTCGGCCGCCGGATGCTGCGCCGCGGCCTGAAGCCGCTCAGCGACATGGCGTCCACCGCGCACGGCATCGCCTCGCACGATCTGACCGAGTCGGCGGCCCGGCTGCCGCTGCGCGCCGACGGCCGGGACGGCGGGCCCGAGGTGGACGAACTGCGCACCGCGTTCAACACGATGCTGGAGCACATCGACGACTCCCTCGCCGTGCGCGCCGAGGCCGAGCAGCGGCTGCGCCGCTTCGTGGCCGACGCCTCGCACGAACTGCGCACCCCGCTGATGTCGGTGCGCGGTTACGCCGACCTCTTCCAGTACGCCGCCGCCAACGCCCCCGAGGAACGCGACCGGCACCTGGCCCGGCTGCGCGCCGAGGCCGCCCGCATGGGCATCCTCCTGGACGACCTGCTGCTGCTCGCCCGGCTGGACGCGGCTCAGGTGGAGGCGCCGCTGCGGTTGCAGGACGCCGACCTGGTGGAGCTGGTGGGCCAGGCCGCGGACGCCTTCCGCGCGGGCCGCCCGGACCATCCGCTGACGGTCCTCGCGGGTCCGGGGCCGGTGCCGCTGCCGATGGACCCGCTGCGCATCCGGCAGGTCGTCGACAACCTCCTGACCAACGCCGCGGTGCACACCCCGGCCGGCACGAAGGTGTCGGTGGAGGTGGCCGCCGTGCCCGGCGCCGCCGAGGTGCGGGTGGCCGACACCGGGCCGGGCATCCCGCCCGACGACCGGGACCGGGTCTTCGACCGCTTCTACCGCGTCGACAAGGCCCGCAGCCGCGACCGCGGCGGCAGCGGGCTCGGTCTGGCGGTCGCCCAGTCGCTGGTCCGCGCCCACGGCGGCCGCATCGAGCTGACCAGCACCCCGGGAGCGACGGTGTTCACCGTGCGCCTGCCCGTGTCTATCGAAGCCCGGGCGCGCAGCCGCTCGTAGGCGGTGAAAGGGAGGAGGGGCACAGAGCTCCCGGCGGGTGCCATGGGGGCTGTCTGCTCCTGCCCGGACGCCCGCCGGTGGCCGGGACCGTGGACACCCCATTCCCGGGTGGAGGTGGCGATCGCCGACTCGGCGGTGGCGGACCGGATCGAGCCCCGACGCCACCGGGACCTCGAGAACGACTTCCATGTACAGGTCAGGGCCCTGCGCGACCGACCCCGCACGCGGCCGTCGGCCGGGGGCGCAGGCGCTGGTGTGAGCACGCGGGCCCCGGGGCGTATCCGGAGACCGTCAGGCGGTGATCCTGCCGAAGAGGTCGTTGGCAGGGGCCTGGGGGTCGTTGCCGTAGAAGAACTCCGAGGCCGCCTGGTGGAGCTCGGCGCGGTCCAATTTTCCGGGATCCGACCCGTCAGCGGCCGGTCGGCCGCCGAAACGGACTCCCGCAGTCCGTGCGTACGATCTTCTGGCCGGATTGATGGATCAAGCGAAGACTCCGCTCGGCCGCCTGATCATCGCCTGAGGAGCCATTCAGGCGCTGCCTGGCGAAGACCTTCGCACGATTCAGACCACCGATCTCAACCTTGCCCGCGGCACTCTCAAAGTCCGCCGCGGGATGCTGCGGCACACCCTCTACCTGGAGGAATTCACCCACCGACGCAAGCCTCATCTGTTGGCGGAGCCTTGTCCTCAGCGTTCTCCGCTTACGCCTTGAGCCAAGTGGCCCAGGTCGGCATGGCCTCGCGCATCACGGCCATCGCGTTCACCGATTCCCTGAGTCTCTGAGCGAAGCCGGCCTGGTACTCCGGACTCCCGCCCCGGTGGCCGCATGCCATCCACAGCTGCCAAGTTGCCGCTCCCACGCGTCCGGCGAACATGCCGATGAACGCCGACTCATCGACTGCCCCGACTGCCCCTCCCGCAGCGACATACCCGGAGAGGCACGCTTCGACGGTACGGCGCTCGGGCACCCCCAGGCCGCGGTCGAAGCCTGCGAGATGGAAAGCGGTGAAGACCAGCTCCCACCAGGGGTCCTGCGCCCCGGCGGCATCGAAATCCAACAGGACTGGTCCACCGGAGCTGGTCAGAATGTTCTGGTGCCGGATGTCGCGATGCATGACCAACTTGGATCGCCACAGCTCCTGCTGATCTTCGATCATGGCCTCTGTCCGCTCCACCGACAGCTTGAAGATGCGGACATGCTCGGCGCTGAGGACTTCGAGGCGTTCGGCCTGAGCGAACCATTCCTCCCACTCTTCCTGGGAGTTCGACCGGTAGTCGCCATCAACGGCCGGGTCGGCTGGAATCGCGCACCGTGCGAGGTCAGCGACGAGCCCGCCGGCCCAGGCCGCCAACGGTTCCGACGTCGGCCCGGACGGATGCGAGCCCTCGACGAAGCGCACCGCGCGGGCGTAGAAACCGTCCCCGATCGGTCGCCACAGACCCGCTTCTCCCAGAGCCGTCGATTGCGGCTCGGGCATCGCGACACCGATCTCCCACGCGGCGGCTTCAAGCGCCCCTGCCTGGGCAGCCATGGGCAGCCAGAAGTCACCCCAGGGCTGGGCGATCTTTACCACCCATGAGCCGGAGTCGGTAACGGCCTTCCACACCGGGCTCTGCTCGTCATCCTTGAGCAGCTGCGGGACATCCAGTAACTGCCCCAACCCGAGCCACTCGGCCGCCTGCGCCAGGTTCATAGCCAGTCATTCAACCCACCCGCCACCCCAGCAGCAACCGGGTTAGTCGCCCCATGGTCCGTGGAAAAACGGCGGACCCGCGCGCACTTCACGCCCCAGTGTGCGGTCCACGCGCGGGTTCTGGCCCATCCGGCTCCAGGATGTCGCGAACCCGCGCGCTTCCCAGCTCACCTCCACGAAGGCGTCCACACCTCTGGCCGTGTCATCGGCGCGCGGCAAGCCATTCAGCCACTCCTTGCGCACCGCGGGACGCAGCACCCGCGCGCTGTCCTCGGCAGCCGTCACCATGCCGGGGCCGATGGGCGACGGCGTGGGGTCATCGCCCCGGGGCTCGATGCGCACCAGCCGACCGGAATCGACCACGGCGAGGAAACTGCCCCAGTGCGTCGCCACCGGCAGGCGTCGTTCCACCGGGCATCAACTCCATCCCTGAAGTCTCTGCGGCTCACGGACCACGGCCGCTCACACCACAGGGGTCCCGCGTCGGTCAATGGCCCGCAGGACAAAGGCTCCCCTTGCAGGATGCCGCCCAACCCTGACGGCGCCGGGGTCCTTCTCGATCCTCCACCTCGGGGCCAGGAGAGGACCAAGGCGGTAGCGGCGGCCCCGGCAGCTGCGCGGGGCGGGATGGCGTCGAGGACCTCGGCGAGGGCGACGAGCGTGGTGGCGTCGTCCAGGGGAACGCCCGCCCACCGCAAGGTCCGCGCCCGCGTGGAGCACACCTTCTCGTGGAAGAACCACATGATCCTCCGCGACTGCCGCCAACGCGGCAACGGCCTCCACCACGCCGTCCGGGCCGTCGCTAGCATGCACAACCTCGCCCCTCGCCGCATGAGCCGACGGACCAGCAGCCCGCTTCGGGCTGCGTCATCACGGCCTTCTGCGCCACGCTTTAGACTCGTCCGGAAACAGCCCGTACGACCATGGCCAACGCTTCCGCCAACCCGAAGGGCTCCGGCGCCTTGATACGGATCGAATCAGTCACCAAGCGCTATCCGGACGGCACGGTGGCTGTCGACCGGCTGTCCCTGGAGATACCCGACCGCTCGATCACCGTCCTCGTCGGACCCTCGGGCTGCGGCAAGACGACCACCCTGCGAATGATCAACAGGATGGTCGAACCGAGCGAGGGAACGATCCTCCTCGACGGCGAGGACATCCAGCGCCGCCCCGTCACCACCCTGCGCCGGTCCATGGGTTACGTCATCCAGAACGCCGGCCTCTTCCAGCACCGCACGATCCTCGACAACATCGCCACCGTGCCCCGCGTGCTCGGCTGGGGCAAGCAGAAGGCCCGGGGCCGGGCGGCCGAGCTGATGGAGCGCGTGGGCCTCGACGCCGCACTCGCCAAGCGCTACCCGTACCAGCTCTCCGGCGGCCAGCAGCAGCGCGTCGGCGTGGCCCGGGCACTCGCCGCCGACCCGCCCGTGCTGCTCATGGACGAGCCGTTCTCCGCGGTCGACCCGGTGGTGCGCAAGGGACTCCAGGACGAACTGCTGCGCATCCAGGACGAGTTGGGCAAGACCATTGTCTTCGTCACCCATGACATCGACGAGGCGATCAAACTCGGCACGATGGTCGCCGTGATGCGCGAGGGCGGTCACCTCGCCCAGTACGCGCCCCCGGCCGAGCTGCTGTCCAACCCCGCCGACGCCTTCGTCGAGGACTTCCTCGGAGCCGACCGGGGCATCCGGCGGCTGTCGTTCTTCCCCTCCGCCGAACTCCCGCTGACGACCGGCCCGGTGATCCCGGTGGACGCCACCGCCGAGCAGATCACCGCCGCGGGCGCCGCCTGGCTCCTGGTGACCGACGCCGGGGGACGGCCCCTCGGCTGGGCCGAGCCGGACGGCCTGACGGCGGGCGACATCGACCCCGGCCGGCTCCGGCCGCACGGCCGGCCCTTCGTCCCCGGCACCGACTCCCTGCGGGCCGCCCTCGACTGCGCCGTGCTCTCCCCGTCCGGCTGGGCCGTCGCCGTGGACGACACCGGCCGGGTGACCGGCGTGGTCGCGCAGCAGACCATCGGCGAGGCCATCCGCAGCGCCCACGCCGCCGGCCACGCCGACGAGGCCGAGGTCGCGTCGTGAACGGCTTCTTCGACATCCCGAGCGACCTCCAGCACAGCTACGCCGGCCTGATCGGACTGCATCTGCGCGAGGCCCTGCTGCCCGTCCTGGCCGGGCTGCTGCTCGCGCTGCCGCTCGCCCAGCTCTGTGTCCGCTTCCGCTGGCTGTACCCGCCGGTGCTCGGCGCGACCACCATCCTCTACGCCGTCCCGTCGCTGGCCTTCTTCGTCGTCCTCATCGACTACACCGGCCAGACCGAGCTCACCGTGATGATCCCGCTGGCCGTGTACAGCCTCGTGGTGCTCGTCCCGGCCATCGTCGACGGGGTGCGGTCCGTGCCGCAGGAGACCCTGGCCGCGGCCACCGCCATGGGGTTCGGACCCGTACGCCGTTACGCGCGGGTGCAGTTGCCGATCGCCGTGCCCGCCATCATCGCCGGGCTCCGGGTCGCCACCGTCTCCAGCATCTCCCTGGTCAGCGTCGGCACGCTCATCGGCAACCAGGGCGCCCTCGGCAACCTGCTCGCCGACGCGCAGAAGTACGACCGCCCCGAGCTGGCCGTGAACTCCGTGATCACGACGGCCGTCCTGGCCATCCTGTGCGACGCCCTGCTGGTGCTGCTCCGCGTCGTGCTGACCCCGTGGATGCCCAACGGCACCCGCAGGCGCCCGAAGCCGAGCACGCGGCAGCAGCTGCCCGCCCCCCAGGACGTGACCCGGTGAACGTACTGAACTTCGTCAACGCCTTCTTCAGCGACAGCGCCCACTGGCACGGCTACGACGGCATTCCGCAACGCCTGCTCGAACACGTCCAGTACTCGGCCCTGGCCCTGGTCCTGGCCGCCGCGATCGGCCTGCCCGTCGGCCTGCTGACCGGACACACCGGCAAGGGCGGCAACGCCCTCGCGTTCATCGCCACCGCCGCCCGCGCGCTGCCCAGTTTCGGCCTGCTGGTGCTGATCGTCATCATGATGGGCTTCGGCCTGCTGCCCGTGATGATCCCCCTCGTCATCCTCGCCGTGCCGCCGATCCTGGTCACGACCTACGAAGCGGTCCGCACCGTCGACCCCTCCCCGGTGGACGCCGCACGCGGCATGGGCATGCACGAGTCGCGGATCCTCTTCCAGGTCGAACTGCCGGTCGCTCTGCCGCTGATCCTGAGCGGTCTGCGCTCGGCCGCCATCCAGATCGTCTCGACGGCCACCATCGCCGCGTACGTCAGCCTGGGCGGCCTCGGCCGGTACATCGTCGACGGGCTCTACCAGCGCGACTACGAGAAGGTGGTCGGCGGCGCCACCCTGGTGGCCGTCCTGGCGCTCGTCACACTGGCGCTGTTCTGGGCGGCGGGCCGGGTGGCCGTGTCGCCGGGGGTGCGCAGACGCTGAGACCCGCCCCGGGTCTGTGACAAACCGTGACCAGCACGCTCTTGACTGATCACAAAGCGGCTGGATTGGATCGTTGAATGACTTCTACCGCGAAGAGCAGCAGGTCCAGGACGAGGCACACCAGCGCGGCGGCCCTCGCGCTCACCGCCGCTGCGGCGCTGCTCGCGGGCTGTTCGTCCGGCGACTCCTCCGACAACCCCCTGGCGGGCGAGAAGGCGAAGGCCGGCACCGTCGTCGTCGGCTCCAACAACTTCGCCGAGAGCACCCTGCTCGCCGACATCTACGGCGAGGCACTCAAGGCCAAGGGCCTCAAGGTCTCGTACAAGCACAACATAGGCAGCCGTGAGACGACGTACGGGCTGATGAAGAACGGCTCCGTCACCGTGCTGCCGGAGTACAACGGCTCGCTGCTGGCCTACCTGGACCCCACGGCCGAGCAGAAGTCCGCCGAGGCGGTGAACGCGGCCGTCAAGACCAAGCTGGACAAGAAGCTGACCCTGCTCCAGTCGTCGCCGGCCGAGAACAAGGACTCGGTCAGCGTCAACGCCGAGACGGCGAAGAAGTACAAGCTCACCCCCTCCTCCACCCTCGCGGACCTCAAGGAGGCCGCCCCGGGCCTGCTGATCGGCGGTTCCCCCGAGTTCCAGACCCGGCAGCAGGGCCTCAAGGGCCTGAAGTCCGTGTACGGCCTGGAGTTCAAGTCCTTCAAGGCGCTCGACGCGGGCGGCCCGCTGACCCAGGCGGCGCTGACCAGGAACACCGTCCAGGCCGCGGACATCTTCACCACGGACCCGACCATCGTGAAGGAGAAGTTCGTCGTCCTGAAGGACCCGGAGAACCTCTTCGGGTTCGCCAACGTGACCCCGCTGGTCAACAAGAACGGCCTCCCGCAGAAGGGCGTCGACGCACTCGACGCGGTCTCCGCCAAGCTGGACACCAAGACGCTCCTGGAACTCGACGCACGGGTGCAGCTGGAGAAGAAGGACCCGCTGGACGTGGCGACGGCGTGGCTGAAGTCGGCGGGCCTGAACTGACGGGCCGCTGACCACCGGACCCGGGCGGCGGGAACCGCCCGGGCCGGTACATCCGGCGGCCGGCTGCTACGCCTGCACCGCCGACGCGATCAGCTGGTCGATCAGGGCGATCAGCACGTCCCGGCACGACTCCCGGTCCCGGGCGTCGCACAGCAGCACCCGCACGTGCTCCGGCACCGCGAGCGCCTCCTTGATGTCCTCCGGCGGGTACGGGTGTTCGCCGTGGAAGCCGTTGACCCCGACGACGAACGGGATGCCCCGGCGCTCGAAGAAGTCGATCGCCGCGAAGCTGGACTCGGGCCGGCGGACGTCGATCAGGACCACCGCGCCGAGCGCGCCGAGCGCCAGGTCGTTCCACATGAACCAGAACCGCTGCTGCCCCGGCGTGCCGAACAGGTAGAGCACCAGTTCCCGGCTGATGGTGATCCGGCCGAAGTCCAGGGCCACGGTGGTGGCCCGCTTCTCCTCGATGCCCTCGAGGTCGTCGACGCCCAGACCGGCCATGGTCAGGGGTTCCTCGGTGCGCAACGGGACGATCTCGCTGACCGACCCGACCAGGGTGGTCTTGCCGACGCCGAAGCCGCCGGCGATGAGGATCTTGACCGTGTCGGGTGCCGAAGACGCGTCAGTGGCAAGCTCAGAGCCGGCCAAGGCCGTCCCTCACTTTCTGCAGCAGGTCCAGGTCCGGAGTGGTACGGGAGACGAGGCGCGGCGGGCGGACGGTGATGCGGCCCGCCTCCAGCAGGTCGCACAGCAGGATGACGACCACACTCACCGGCAGGTCGAGCCGGGCGGCCAGCTCCGCCACGGCGACCGGCTCCGCGCACAGCCGGAGGATCCGGGAGTGCTCGGGCTGGCACCGGGCCGCCGTGACGGGCGGTGGATCGACCGCCGTGACCGTCGAGATGAGCGTGAAATCGGCGCGGCTGGGCCGGGTCCGGCCGCCCGTCAGAGCGAACGGCCTGACCAGCCGCCCCGCCGAATCACCTACGCCCACCTCACACGCCTGGATCGACGACGGGGCCGGCCATGCCCCGCGGAGCCGCGCTCAGGTGCTCGCCGATCTTCTTGACCAGCATGTTCATCTGGTACGCCACCACCCCGACGTCCGCGCCCGGCCCGGTCAGCACGACCAGATGCGCGCCGGGACCGGCGGAGGTCAGGATCAGATAGCTGTTGGCCATCTCGATGAGCGCCTGGCGCACCGGACCGCCCCGGAAGTCCATGCTGACGCCCTTGCTGAGGCTCATCAGCCCGGACGCGGTCGCCGCGAGCCGCTCGGCGTCGTCGCGCAGGAAGCCGGTGGACTTGCTGACCACCAGGCCGTCCTCGGAGAGCACCACGGCCTGGTTCACGTCGGCGACGCGCTCCACGAGGCCGGTCAGCAACTGGTCGAGCTGGGTGTGCGTGGCGGGGATGGGGCGTGTCATGGGGGTGTCCTTCGTCAGCGGTCGGCGGGCGGAGTCGAGGGGACGGGGCCGTAGGCCTGCCGGGGTACGGCGGCCACCTCCTCGTCGTGGGGCGGCTCGGCGTCGTCGTCACGGGCCCGGAGCGTGCCGCGCTGGAAGCCGGCCAGGGAGGACGCGGCGGCTTCCGCGGTGAAGTCGTCGAGGGAGCCGTCGTCCTCGGCGGGCGCGGTCTCCTCGCGCAACTCCTCCACCAGGCTGGTCTGCGGCACCCTGCGGGGGAGTGGAGCGAGACCGTCCCGGCGGGGGACGGCCTCGCGCGGGGCGGACGGAGCGGACGGGGCGGCGGAGGCGGTGCGGGCCGTGACGAGGGGCCGGGGCTCGCGGGCGGACCCGGCGGCGCGTTCGGTTCCCCCTTCGGTCTCCCCTTCGGTCTCTTCTTCGGTCTCCCCTCCGGTCGTCCCCCGTGCGTCGGCGCGCTGCGGCGACCCGCTCGGCTCGGCGTCCCGCGCACCCCGTCCGTCCACCGCCACCAGCCCGCCCTCCGGGGTGTCGCCGTCCTTCGCCCCGCCGTCCCCGCTCTCCCGCACCACGATCTCGTGCGGGATCAGCACGATCGCCGTGGTCCCGCCGTACGGCGACGAGCGCAGGGTGACGGTGATGCCGTGCCGGTGGGCCAGCCGGCCGATCACGAACATGCCGAGGCGCAGGTCGTCGGCGAGCGCCACCACGTCGAACTGCGGGGGCACCGCCAGCTGGTCGTTGAAGGACGTGTAGTCCTCCTCCGACATGCCGAGGCCGCGGTCCTCGACCTCGACGGCCAGGCCCTTGGCCACCATCCCGGCCCGTACCGTGACCGGGCTCGGGGCGGGGGAGTACGCGGTCGCGTTGTCGATGAGCTCGGCCAGCAGGTGGATGACGTCGGCGACCGCGGGCGGCGCGACGCACACCTCCTCCTCGGTGAGCACCTCCACCCGCTGGTACTCGGCGACCTCCCCGACCGCGCTGCGCAGGATGTCCATGAGGGCGACCGGCTCGGACCAGCTGCGGCCGGGCCGTTCGCCGCTGACGATGACGAGGTTCTCCTCGTAGCGGCGCAACTGGCTGGCCGTGGAGTCCAGTTCGTACAGGCCCTTGAGGATGTCGGGGTCGGTGTGCTCGCGTTCCAGCGTGTCGAGCTTGCTCAGCTGGAGGTTGACCAGGTTCTGGCTCTGCCGGGCTATGCCCAGGATGATCTTCTGGAAGCCGCGCCGGGTGTCGGCGAGTTCGACCGCGGTGTGCACGGCCGTGCGCTGGGCGGTGTTGAACGCCCGGGCCACCTGGCCGAGTTCGTCATGGCCGTAGTCCAGCTCGGGCGTCGCCGACTCCGGGTCGACCGTCTCACCCCGGTCCAGCCGTGCCACCACGTCGGGCAGCCGCTCCTGCGCGAGGCTGACGGCGGCCCGGCGCAGGCCGCGCAACCGCCGGGACAGCGAGCGGGTGATACGCCACGACATGCCCACGCACACCAGCAGCGCCAGCAGCCCGCCGGTGCTCAGCAGCGCCGCCTTGAGCAGCAGCGCGTCGGCGTCGTCGGCACTGCGCTCCAGCAGCCCCGCCGTCTGCCGCTCGATGAGGCCCGTGTACTGCTGGGACAGCGTGTCCATGGCGGCGGACCACTGCTTCTGCGCGTCCGGCAGGGCGATCCGGTCGGCGGAGGCGCTCGTGTTGCGCGAGGCCAGCACCTGGTCCTCGACGGACTGCAGCGTCTGCCACTCGGGGCTCGCCAGGATCCGCTCGGTCTGCGCCTTGGCGTCGCCCGTCAGCTGCGGCACGACCTGGTCCTGGACCAGCCAGCGCCGGGTGTTCACCAGCTCCGTGAACTGCGTCCACGCCTTGTCGTCCAGGTGCCCGGTCGGCCAGGCCAGCGTCAGCTGCGCGTCCTCCCGGGAGACCAGCTCCGCCGCGTGCTCGAGGCCGACCAGCGGGCCGGCCTGCGAGGTGAGGTCGCCGTCGTCGACCTGGGACAGCTCCTGGAAGGCGTGGATCTGGTCGTCGATGATCGACGAGTACTGGTCCAGCGCCTGCTGCGGGGTGATGTCGGTCGGGTGGTCCACCTGGTCCCGGTAGTACTCCAGGCTGCCCACCGAGCCCAGCACCGAGTACAGCCGGTCGGATATGCGGGAGGGCGCCTTCTCGATCGCGTCCGCCTGCCCGACCAGCTTGGCGACCGCCTTGTCGGTCTCCGCGCGCTGCGTGTCGAGGGCGGCCCGCGAGCCCTTCGGAGTGGCCAGCCAGGCGGCCGACAGGCTGCGCTCCCGCTGCAGCGCCAGCGTCGCGTCGGTGCCCATCGCACCGGTCGACCGGCTGAGATCCGTCTGGTCGCGCAGCCTGAGGCCCTCCGAGAACATCTGGATCGTCGTCACGCCCCACATCGCGGCGAGGGTGACGCTGGGCACGAGGGCCAGGAGCACCAGGGAGAGGCGTATGGAACCGAGACGGCGCCGGGTACCTGTCCGTCGAGACATCGTCGTCCTAGGGCGATCAGCGGGGGGTGAGGAGCGGGGAGGCGGAGCGGTCGGGGGGTGTGGGGGACGGGCGCGGGGGTGGTGCCGTCCCCGGCACGGCACATGGGATGGGCAGGATGTTATCCGTACAAGTGGGTGCGCGGACCGGGCCTGACCGAATCTTTGGCGACACCGTCACAGGAAGTGTCCGGTCACCGGGTTCCGGCGGCCGCGAACCGCGCCACGGCGGACACGTTCGACCTCGTCACGAAGGCGGGTCCGGTGAGCACCGGGGCCGTTCCGCCGCCGCTGACGTTGCCGTTGGTCCGGTACAGCCACAGGGCGTCCACCGCGAGGTAGCCCTGCAGATACGGCTGCTGGTCCACGGCGAACTGCACGTCACCGTCCCTGACCGCCTCGACCACGTCCTTGTTCAGGTCGAAGGTGGCGACCTTCGCCCGGCTGCCGGACCGCCGCACGGCCTCGACCGCGCTGAGCGCGAACTGCGCGCCGTTGGTGACGACCTCGTCGATGCTCGAGTCCTGCCGCAGCCGGGAGGCGATCGTGGCGGTCACCGCGTCCGGGTCGGTGCCGTCCACGTACAGGTTGTCGGTGTCGCCGCGGAAGGTCTTGCGCACCCCCGCGCAGCGGGCCTCCAGCGCGACGTTGCCCCGCTCGTGCACCACGCACAGGGCATGCTCGGCCTCGATGCCGTCCAGCTTGTCGCCGACGGCCCGGCCCGCGACGGACTCGTCCTGGCCGAAGTACTCCAGGAGCCCGGTCGGACGCCAGTCGGCGATGCCGGAATTGAGCCCGACGACGGGAATGCCGGCCGCCCTGGCCCGGGCGACCGGACCGCGCATCGCCGCCGGCTTGGCCAGGGTCACCGCGATGCCGTCGGCCTTGGCGCGGACCGCGTCCCGCACCAGATCGGCCTGCGCGGCCGGGTCGGCGTCACCGACGTACGTCAGGTCGACGCCGTCCTTGGCGGCAGCCGCCTCGGCGCCCCTGCGCACCAGGTCCCAGAAGGCGTCGCCCTTGCCGCCGTGCGTCACCAGGGTGACCTTCATCCCGCCGCCGGACCCGCCCGCCGCGTCGTCGGCGGCCCCGAGCACGGAGCAGCCGGACACCAGCAGGCACAGGGCAAAGGCCAGCGCCGCGACACGGGTGCGTCTCACGGAGGTGTGCGGCGGGGGAGGAGCGTTCATGAGGGGCGGACCTCGCTGTGCGGCCGAGCAAGAGCAGGGTGAGAGTGCAGGCGGGACCGCAGGGTGCACCGAACGCATGACTCTCGCTGGTCCGGAGCCAACCGTGTGTGACCACTGGTCGTCAAGTGAGCAGCCACATGCCGTGAGTTGGCGCTGCCGCATCGTGATGATCTGTCCGGCCGGTCGAACGACGGGTGGCCGCGGATGCTCTCACCTCGGCTTTCCATACCGTCCGTGCGGTTCGGCCGCCCCGTGCGGACCTGCCTGACGGCGGAAGGAATCGCTCCCTGTCGAGCCCTCCGCGCCCGCCTGGGCTGGGGCGGCGCGCAGGCCGAGGCGGGCGACGGAAGGGGCGGTGGCGGCGAGGCCAAGGCTCCGAAGGAGGAGGGCGCCGGGGGGCCGGACTCCCGGCACACGGCCCCCGCCGCGCCGCCGGTCAGCCCGTCAGAACCGGCAGCGACCGATGGCCATGGGAGATGAAGGAGTCCACCGGCGGCAGCTCTTCCCCCGGCACGGCGAGAGTCAGGCCGGGGAACCGCGCGAAGAGCGCGGGCAGGGCCACCCGCGCCTCCAGCCGGCCGAGCGGGGCGCCCAGACAGTGGTGGACCCCGTAGCCGAAGGCCAGATGATCCTTCGAAGCCCGGGTGACGTCGAAGGCGGCGGCGTCCGGGCCGTGCTGTTCCGGGTCGCGTCCGGCGGCGGCGTACGCGGCGAGGATCGCCTCTCCCTTGCGGATCACCGTGCCGTCCGGCCCGCCCAGTTCACCGAGGGGCAGGTCCTCGACCGCGTACCGCAGCGGCAGGCTGGCCACCGGCGCCTCGGCCCGCAGCGTCTCCTCGACGACGTCGTCCCAGGAGGCCTGCCCATCGAGGACGAGCGCGAGCTGGGCGGGGTGGCCGAGCAGCGCGTGGACGGCGTTGTCGAGCAGGTTGACCGTCGTCTCGTGACCGGCGCTGATGACCAGCATCAGCGTGTCGAGCAGCTCCTGCTCGCTGAGCCGTGTGCCGTCGCCCTCCTCGCGGGCCGAGATCAGCGCGGAGGTCAGGTCGTCACCGGGCGCCGCCCGTTTCGCGGCGACCAGTTCGCCGAGGACGGCGTAGAACCGGGCGTAGATGTCGGCGACCTCGGCCGGGTCGGCCGAGGTGTGGAAGACGCCGTCCACCACGGCCCGCAGCTCGGCGCCCAACTCCTCCGGCAGCCCGAGCAGTTCGCCGATGACCTGGATGGGCAGCGGATAGCAGAACTCCTCCCGCAGATCGACCGCGTGGCCGTCGGCCCCCGCCTTGGCGACACGGTCGAGGAGCGCCGCGGTGATCTCCTCGATCCGAGGGCGCAGCGCGGCGGTGCGGCGGGCGGTGAATGCCGTGGAGACGAGGGTGCGCAGGCGTTTGTGCTCGGTGCCGTACGCCGTGAACATGTTCCGCACCGCGACCCAGGTGTACAGCGGCCAGTCCGGTGAGACCTCGCCGTCGATCCAGCGCTGCCAGTGCCGGCGTGGGTCCTTCGACACCCGCGGGTCGGTGAGCAGCCGCTTCAGAAGCGGTGCGCTGCTGACCGCCCAGGCCGGGACACCGTGGGGGAGCTCGACGGGCGTGACGGGGCCGCGCTCACGGATCCCTGCGGCCTCGCCGTGGATGTCGCGGCCGGTCGGGTCGATCACGATCGGGCGGCTGAACTCCATCGGACTCTCCCTGGGCTGACGGCTGTTCTCCGAGTGCGCGTACGCCCGGCGGGGCGGGCGCGCGACACGTCCAGCCAAGTGGCCGCGGCCGGGCCGCGCCAGGGGGTCGAGGGGTACTGGCCTGATTCAGGCGGTCCGGCCGGCCTCCCGCCCCAGCGGCTGCGCCACGGCCTTCGCCGCCCGGGCCTCCTTGCGGCGCCGCCTGCGGCTGACGCGGGGTTCCTGGTCCGGGAGCCAGCCGAAGGCGAGGCAGCTGCCGACCACGCCCAGAAGCAGACCGATGAAGAAGCCGCCCAGGTTGGAGGTCAGCCAGGTGCCCAGGGAGACCAGCACCCCGATGACGGAGTAGAACAGGCGCTGGGCGGGGTTGAAGAGGATCAGCACGCCGCACAGCAGCATCACGACCGGCAGCAGATAGCCGGCCAGACCCTGCATGCCGACGTGAAGGATGACGTCCAGCGACGCCTTCAGCGTGAGCAGGACCTCCGCCCCGCCGAGGGTGAGCAGCAGCCCGCCCCAGAACGGACGGCCGGCCCGCCACTGTCGGAAGGCGGGCCGGACTCCCTCGCGCGGACCGCGCGACATCAGCAACCCGATCCGCTGAAGCCCAGCTTCAGACCCGGCAGCTTGAACACGCCGGCGGTCGTGGCGTAGTTGGTCTGCCGAAGGTTGGCGATGCGCACGGTGTCGGACTGCTGGCTGAACACGCCCTTCGGTCCGCGGCCGTTCGGCCCGGCCTTGTCGAGCGTGCTGGCGTCGTTGCCGATCTCGATGTTGTTGAACGCGGCGTCGCCGGTCAGCTCGGTCGAGTCGGTCGTCAGGTCGCTGGCGCTGACCTTCTGCGACCCCTCACCCGCCCTGATGACCAGGTTCGTGCCGCCCAGGTCCACGCTCTGGCACAGCTTGGAGAGCGTGGCGTTCTTGATCACGGACGTGACCACCAGCACCTGACCGCCGGTGTCACCCGCGTTGGGGCTGCCTTCGGCCATCTCGTCCAGGCCGCCGAACTGCGCGAAGCCGGTGCCGTTCAGCTCGGTCGCGGTGACCGTGAACGGCATGCCGGAGATGGCGAACTGCACGCCCAGCGCCCCTTGGGCGGTGAGGACCGCGAGGCCCGCGGCGGCCAGGGTGGCCGGTACCGCCATCACCGCGGCCCGGCGCGCCCGGACCCGCCCGCGTCGCGCGGGAGCGGCACCGGCGTCCGGGGCGGCAGCGCCGTCCGGTCTTTCGGGGGTGTGCTCGGAGGAGGTCATGTCTGCTCCAGGTGCATGTCGGTGCGGCTCGGACTTCGGTGGCACGTTGCCCTGGCGCGGACATCGACCGCGTGCGTACGTCTCCCGCAACTCCCGGCGGTTGCAAGGGCTTTCTCGTTACGCCGCAGTAGCCATCGGTGAAGTTACCGGCGGTTACATGAAGGGTCAAGGGAAGTGTGAACAAAGAGTGTTCATTGTGCGTCGCCGGTGAGCCGCCACCCTCCCGAAAAGCTCAGCTCGCACACAACTCCCCTGTTAAGCCTTGACGTTGACGCAGGCGCAGGTCTACAACTCTCCTCGTCCCACCGGATCCGTGGCGCCGGATCCGCCACGCGGCACGTCCACGTGTCCCGGACCCGCCCGTCCCGGTACGGGCATCTCCTCGCCCGGTGCGTCCGCACGGGCTTTCCACGCCCGAGCTCCCCCCGCCACGGCATGGCCGCCTTCCCCGGAGCCGTGCCACCAGCCACCCCCCGCCCGGCCCGGCCGGAGGCCCCTTCCCGTGTGAGCCTCCGGCCGGTACCGGCCTGCCGTTGCCGGCCCGTCACGTACGGAGAAGGCGTGACGAGCCGGCAACGGCGGACGCCCGGCGTACCCCCACCCCCTCACCCCCCGCTATGGAAAGAGGTACACCCGCATGCGTACGCGCACCCTCCTCACCCTCACCGCCGCCGTCGCCGCCCTGGGCCTCGCCGCCCCCGCCTCCGCGGCCGACACCCCCGTCCTGACCACCACCGACGGCGCGGCCGTCGCGGTCGGCGACGTCCTCGACGCGTCCCTGGCGAGTGGCACCGCCGCCACCTTCTACTCCAGCGCGACCGGCACCAGCGGCATCTCCTGCACCAAGTCGGCGTTCTCCGCCACCGTCACCGACAACCCGGCCGCCCCCGGCACCGCCACCGAGACCCTGACCAAGCACAGCTTCGACACCAGCGGCTGTAGCACCAACGTCGTCGGGGTGCTCGGCGTCAGCGGCATCACCGTCGACAACCTGCCCTACACCACCAGCGTGTCCTCCGACGGCACCGTCTCCGTGACCCCGGCCGCGGGCTCCACCGTCCAGTCCACGGTCAAGCTGCGCACCCTGCTCGGCACCATCAACTGCGTCTACCAGGCCCCCGGCCTGAGCGGCGCGGCGAGCAACGCCGACAACAGCATCTCCTTCACCAACCAGCAGTTCACCAAGGTGTCCGGCTCGTCGCTCTGCTTCGCCAACGCCTTCTTCACCGCCAAGTACGCCCCGGTGGCCAAGGGCGGCGTCGCCGTCAACGTCAACTAGCGCACAATGCGCGGTAGTTCAGCGTCGCCGTAGCCGTACGGCCAGGGCGGCGCCGCCGGTGAGCAACAGCACCGCCGCGGCGCCGCCCGCCAGCACGGGCGCGGACGGGCCGGAGGCCGGACCGGACGTACTGGCCAGTGGCGTCTCGTCGCCACCCCGAGGCCGCGGGCCGGGGGAGTCGTGCACGGCAGCGCGCGCCGTCGGCTCCTCCTTCTCCGGCTCGTCCTTCCGCTCGGGCTCCTTCCGCTCGGGCTCCTCCTCCTTCTTCCGCTCGGGCTCCGCCTCCTTGGGCTGCTCCTTCTTCGCCTCCGGGAACACCACGTCCGAGCACGAGTAATAGGTGTCCGGCGTGCTGCTGTTCTGCCAGACCGTGTACAGCACATGCCGCCCGCTCCGGTCGGACGGCAGCGTGACCCGGATCCGGTACGCGCCGCCCGTCAGGGCCGGGTCCGTCACCGTGGCGAACGGCTTCTCGGGCAGGTCGGACCAGTTCAACGGCCCCGCCGGGTCGTAACCGGGCTTCGTCAGATACATCCGGAACGTGCCGGTGTGCGGGATCGTCGAGACGTACCGCATCGTCAGCGTCGCGCCGGGCGTCATCCGGGTCGACGGCCAGTCGGCGCGGGCGAGATCGAGGCCCCGATAGGCGGGCAGACCCCCGCTGCACAGCTTCCCGTCCGGGACGACCTCCCGGTCCCGGCCGTCGACGTTCGCCACCCGCAGGTTGTCCCACGCCGTGAAGGGCGCGCCGTTCGCGGCGACGGCCGCACGGCATGCCGGCGTGCCCGCGCGCTCACCACCCTCCGGGGAACAGGCCACCACCCGGCTCACCGGGTCCGTCGGGGCCCCGTGCGCCCGCGCCGGCCCCGCCGCCCACAGCGGCAGCAGCACGGGTGTCACGAGGGCGGCCGCGAGTGCGGCGCGGTGTGCGGTCGTACGAGGCATCCGGCTGCTCTCCTCGGCCCGGGGCGGCACGTTCGGTAGTGCAGTACGGGAAATCGGCCCGACGCGTTCATCACGCCACGACCTGCTCGAAACGAGGCCATTGAGCGCTCAACTGCCCGCCATAGAGGGTGGCGTTCCCGCCGGATCGAGGGTTTCCCCCGTATCCCGCTGACCCTCCCTTTGCCTATCGTTCGACCACTGCTGACCCACAGGTAACCCCGAACGGGTCCGCTTCCGCCCCACGCCTGGCCGGCCATCGCGTCGCTCTTCGCTTTTCGAACCACCCCCTGCGCTTCGACGACGAAGCGAGTCCACCGCCGCTCCGTCCAGCCCGGACCGGCCACGAAAGGCAACGACCGTGCGTACCTCCCCAGAGCTCAGACGGAAGCTGATATCCGTCGCCGCAGTCTCCGCCGCCCTGCTGACCGCGGTCCCCGCCTCGGTCGCCGTCGCACAGGAGGCCGCCCCCCGCCCGGCCGCCGTGCCGGCCGCGCAGACCGAAGCCGCCCCCGGCATCCAGGCCGAGCGCCTCATCGTCGGCTACAAGTCCGGCGCCACCGAGGCCACGTCCAACAAGGCGGCGGCCGCCGACGCCGAGTCCAAGGCCGAGAAGGCCGGCGAGGACGTCGACTTCCAGCGCCGCCTCGGCACCGGCGCCGCGCTCGTCGAGCTGGGCACCAACCCCACCCGTGCCTCGGTCGCCGACGTCGTGGCCCAGTACAAGGCCGACCCGCAGGTCGCCTACGTCGTCCCGGACCGCCTGAACAAGCCGACGGCCGTCACCCCGAACGACACCGAGTACAGCAAGCAGTGGGACCTGTTCGAGTCGACCGCGGGCATGAACGTCCCCGGCGCCTGGGACACCACCACCGGCAGCGGTGTGACCGTCGCCGTCATCGACACCGGCTACGTCACCCACTCCGACCTGGCCGCGAACATCGTCGGCGGCTACGACTTCATCTCCGACACCGCCGTCTCCGTCGACGGCAACGGCCGTGACAGCAACCCGGCCGACCCGGGCGACTGGTACAACGACAACGAGTGCGGCCAGGGCATCGCCGCCTCCGGCTCCTCCTGGCACGGCACGCACGTGGCCGGCACCATCGCCGCCGCCACCAACAACGGCAAGGGTGTCGCCGGTATCGCCCACGGCGCGAAGATCTCCCCGGTCCGCGTCCTCGGCAAGTGCGGCGGCTACGACTCGGACATCATCGACGCCATCACCTGGGCGTCCGGCGGCACCGTCTCCGGCGTGCCCGCCAACACCAACGTCGCCAAGGTCATCAACATGAGCCTCGGCGGGGGCGGCGCCTGCTCCACCGCGACGCAGAGCGCCATCACCGGCGCCGTGAACCGCGGCACCACGGTCGTCGTCGCGGCCGGCAACGAGAACCAGAACGTCTCGAACGCCTCCCCGGCGAACTGCAACAACGTCATCGCGGTCGCCGCGACCAACCGCGCCGGCAGCCGGGCCTCGTACTCCAACTACGGCTCGCTCGTCGACATCGCCGCCCCCGGCGGTGAGACCCGCACCTCCGCGGCCAACGGCATCCTCTCCACGCTGAACTCCGGCACGAAGACGCCGTCGAGCGAGAACTACGCCTACTACCAGGGCACCAGCATGGCCACCCCGCACGTCGCGGGCCTCGTCGCGCTGGTGAAGTCGGCCAACTCCGCCCTCACCCCGGCGCAGATCGAGTCGGCCATCAAGGCCAACGCCCGTGCCCTGCCCGGCACCTGCTCCGGCGGCTGCGGCGCGGGCCTCGCGGACGCCGCCAAGACGGTCCAGGCCGTGAAGGGCGGCACGTCCACCGGCACGACGTTCTCCAGCACCGCCGCCGTCGCCATCCCGGACAACGGCGCCGCGATCGAGTCGCCGATCAGCGTCACCGGACGCAGCGGCAACGCCCCCTCGGCCCTCCAGGTCGGCGTCGACATCACCCACACCTACCGCGGCGACCTCGTCATCGACCTGGTCGCGCCGGACGGGTCGACGTACCGCCTGAAGTCCGCCGCGTCGGACTCCGCCGACAACGTGAACACCACCTACACGGTGAACGCCTCCGGCGAGGCGGCCAACGGCACCTGGAAGCTGCGTGTCCAGGACACCGCCGCCCAGGACACGGGCACGCTCAACGGCTGGAAGCTGACCTTCTGATCCTCCTTCGGGAACGCTGAACGAGGCGGGCCACAAGCGGGCGGGCCGGCCGGTGCGGATGGGGCACCGGCCGGCCCGCCTTTACGTCTGGCCCCACATCCCCCACAATTAGATACCGAACGCGCTGTTTTCTTTGACCAGTTGCGCTTGTTATGCCGGATATGCACCCACACCCCGGCACGCTGGCGCGATGAGTGCCGTCTCAGGGTGAGTTATCGTGTACGGGGGGTAAAAACAAACGGCATGACCCGTTCATTTCCGTCCCGGGAGAGTTCAGCCGATGGCGAGGCAGTTGCGAGCCGAGCAGACCCGCTCGACGATCATCACGGCCGCCGCTGACCTGTTCGACCGTCGCGGCTACGAATCGACCAGTCTCAGCGACATCGTGGAACACGCGCACGTCACCAAGGGCGCCCTGTACTTCCACTTCGCGGCGAAGGAGGATCTCGCCCACGCGATCCTCGAACTCCAGTCGCACACCGCCCGCCGGCTGGCGACCGAGACCGACAACCGCGGCCACACCTCCTTCGAGGCGCTGATGCGCCTCACGTTCGGCATCACCCGCATGTCCGTCGAGGATCCGGTGCTGCGGGCCGGCCTGCGGCTCGCCACCGGCGGGATCCGGCCCCGGCCGCCGCTGAGCCACCCGTTCACCGAATGGCTGGACATCGTCACGGCCCGGCTCGTCGGCGCGGTCAAGGAGTCCGACGTCCACCCGGACATCGATATCGACGTCGTGGCCCACTCGTTGGTCTGCTTCTTCGTCGGCACCCGCGTCGTGGGCCGCTCCCGCGAGCCCGTCGCCCGCCAGCCCCGCCGGACGGCAGAGATGTGGAACATACTCATCCGCGGCCTGGTCCCGGTGACCCGCCGGGCCCGCTATCTGAGCCTGGCGGCGCGTCTGGAGCGGGAGATCGCCCCCGTGTGACCGGAGAGCGGGCGGCTCGGCCCGTGCGAGGGGCCCGCGCGTTACGGTGTGGCCCATGCCCGACACCCCCTCCGCGCCCCTGCTCCTCGGCAACCAGCCGGGCTCCTTCCCCCACAGTGTGCTGGCCGAGCGGCACCCCGCGATCATCAAGCAGGTCCGCGAGGCCTTCCCGTACGAACCCGCGCAGCACCGCGCCCTCGACGAACTGCTCGCCAACTGCACCGAGGGCGAGATCGAACCCCTCCCCGCCGACGCGCACGACCGGGACCTCTGGGAGGCCTGGGGGCTGCGCGAGTACACCGGCCGCTCCTGGTTCGACGTGCCGTGGCTCTGGTCCGAGAGCTGGTTCTACCGCCGACTGCTCCAGGCCGTGGGCTACTTCGGTCCGGGTCCCTGGCAGGGCATCGACCCCTTCCGCCCCTTCAAGCTCGCCGAACTCGACTCCGCCGAGACCGGTGAGGAACTCGCCGCCCTCGACGACCTCGCCTCCCGGCCCGCCGCCGAACAGGCCCGGGCCCTGCTGCACGGCTCACTCTGGGGCAACCGGGCCGACCTCGGCTTCCGCCTCTCCGCCGAAGGCGCACGGGCCGCGGACGCCGCGCCCAGCCTGGTCGCCGACGACAGCGACCGGCTCTGGTCCCTGCTGGACACCACCGGGCCGGGGACCGGCACGCTGTGCCTGGTCGCCGACAACGCGGGCCGCGAACTCGTCCCCGATCTCCTCCTCATCGCTCACCTCCTGCGCAGCGGCCGCATCGGACGGGCGGTCCTGCACGTCAAGCCGTACCCCTACTACGTCTCCGACGCCACCACCGCCGACGTCGTCGACGCCCTGCGCCGGCTGACCGGCGCAGGGGGAGCGGCCGCCGCGTACGGCCAGCAGCTGTGGTCCGCCCTCGCCGACGGCCGCCTCACACTGCGCGCCCACCCCTTCTCCAGCGCCCCGCTGCCCTACGAGGAGATGCCCGGCGACCTGCGCGCCGCGTTCGCCTCGGCCACCCTCACGATCGTGAAGGGCGACCTCAACTACCGCCGCCTGGTCGGCGACCGGCTGTGGGCCCCGACCACGCCGTTCGCCGACGTCACCGCCCACTTTCCCGGCCCGGTCGCCGCCCTGCGCACTCTGAAGTCCGACGTGATCACCGGCCTCGACGCGCAGACCGAGGCCGCCTTGGACGCGGCGGAGGACCGCCGCTGGCGCACCGGCGGCACGCACGCGCTGATCCAGGTGAGGGTCCCCGGCTAGGGCCTGCCGTTTGGATCAGGCCGCAGGAAACTGACGGTGCGGGTCGATGCCGGTGAGCGGGGTCTGGTGCGTGCAGCTGCAAGGCGGAGGAGGGCGTCGACGCGGAGCGTCGGCAACCGACGACAACGCGGCAGATGTGCGTGCCAGACCCCGCGTCTGCGGCGTGATCCAAACGACGGGCCCTAGGCCAAGTCATCCCCACCACGCCTGCGTTCACGCTCGATTCACGCGATGGTGTGATCATGTCCCGCCCCGCGGATGCCGCCGCGGGGCGCCGGGTATGGCCCGGCCATGACGCAGCCGTTCGAACTCCCGCACTTCTACCTGCCGCACCCCGCGCGGCTGAACCCGCATGTCGACGAGGCCCGGGCCCATTCGACCGCGTGGGCGCGCGAGATGGGCATGCTGGAGGGATCCGGCGTCTGGGAGCAGGCCGACCTGGACGCGCACGACTATGGCCTGCTGTGCGCCTACACCCACCCCGACTGCGACGGCGCCGCCCTTTCCCTCATCACCGACTGGTACGTGTGGGTCTTCTTCTTCGACGACCACTTCCTGGAGATGTACAAACGCAGCCAGGACCGCATCGCCGGCAAGGCGCACCTGGACCGGCTGCCGCTGTTCATGCCGCTGGACCTGTCGGCTCCCGTGCCGGAGCCGCAGAATCCGGTCGAGGCGGGCCTCGCCGACCTGTGGGCGCGCACGGTGCCGGTGATGTCCGAGGACTGGCGCCGCCGCTTCGCCGTGGCCACCGAGCACCTCCTCAACGAGTCGATGTGGGAGCTGTCCAACATCAACGAGGGGCGGATCGCCAACCCCGTCGAGTACATCGAGATGCGCCGCAAGGTCGGCGGCGCCCCCTGGTCGGCGGGGCTCGTGGAGTACGCGACCGCCGAGGTGCCCGCCGCCGTCGCCGGGACCAGGCCGCTCAGGGTGCTGATGGAGACGTTCTCCGACGCCGTGCACCTGCGCAACGACCTGTTCTCCTACCAGCGCGAGGTCGAGGACGAGGGGGAGAACAGCAACGGCGTGCTCGTCCTGGAGACCTTCTTCGGCTGCACCACCCAGGAGGCCGCCGACACCGTCAACGACGTCCTCACCTCCCGCCTCCACCAGTTCGAGCACACGGCGTTCACGGAAGTGCCCGCGGTGGCCCTGGAAAAGGGGCTCGGGCCGGACGAGGTCGCGGCCGTGGCGGCGTACACGAAGGGACTGCAGGACTGGCAGTCCGGCGGCCACGAATGGCATCTGCGCTCCAGCCGCTACATGAACGAGAACGCGGTGCGCAGCGGGAGCCCCTGGCTGGGATGCACCGGCATCGGCACCTCGGCCGCCGACGTGCGCGCGCTGCTCGCGACGGCCGGAGCGGAGAGGTTGCGCTCCTACACGCATGTGCCGTATCAGAAGGTCGGGCCGTCTCGGATCCCCGACATCCGCATGCCGTTCCCGCTTCAGCTCAGCCCGCACGTGGACAACGCCCGCCGCAGTCTGCGCGACTGGGTGGGGCGCATGGGCATCCTCGCCGAGGGCGTCTGGGACGAGGACAAGCTCCGCGCCTACGACCTCCCCCTCTGCTCGGCCGGCCTCGACCCGGACGCCACGCCCGAGGCCCTCGACCTCAGCGCGCAGTGGCTCGCCTGGGGCACCTACGGCGACGACTACTACCCCATGGTCTACGGCCACCGCCGCGACCTCGCCGCCGCCCGGCTGACCACGGCCCGCCTGTCCGACTGCATGCCGGTCGACGGCACGGAGCCGCCGCTCCCGGCCAACGCCATGGAGCGCGGCCTGGCCGACCTGTGGGTGCGCACCACCGCAGAGATGACGCCCGACGCGCGACGCACGCTCAAAACCGCGATCAACGACATGACCGAGAGCTGGGTGTGGGAGCTGTCCAACCAGTTCCACCACCGCGTGCCCGACCCGGTCGACTACCTGGAGATGCGCAGGGCCACCTTCGGCTCCGACCTCACCCTGAGCCTGTGCCGGATGGGACACGGCCCGGCCGTCCCGCCCGAGGTCTACCGCAGCGGCCCGGTCCGCTCCCTGGAGAACGCCGCGATGGACTTCGCGTGCCTCCTCAACGACGTCTTCTCGTACCAGAAGGAGATCGAGTTCGAGGGTGAGATCCACAACGCGATCCTCGTCGTGCAGACCTTCTTCGGCTGCGACTACCCGACCGGGCTCGGCATCGTGCACGACCTGATGAGTCAGCGCATGCGCCAGTTCGAGCACGTCGTCGAGCACGAACTGCCCGTCCTGTACGACGACTTCCAGCTCACGAAGCAGGCGCGCGCCGCGATGGAGACGTACGTGGCGGATCTGCGGAACTGGATGTCCGGCATCCTCCACTGGCACCGCTCGGTGGACCGCTACAAGGCCGAGTGGCTGTCCCGCCGCGCCCACGGCTTCCTCCCGGGCCGCCCACCGGCCGTGCCGGTACCCACGCTCCGCTGAGGCGGCGCTCTCCAGCCGGATCCACGCGGAACGGGACAGGACGGAACCCCCCCGATGGTGCGCCGGGGTCTTCCCGGGTGAGGGGAACACACCACGCACCACGGGGGATTCACCATGACCGAGATCGCCCTGCGTCCCCGGACGGCACGACCAAGACGTACCGGCGCACGGCACGGGCGTTCAACGATGCCCTCGGCTGCACCGTCGCCGAGGGCAGCCACGACATGGGCATGATGCGGCCGTTCGACGTGATGCCCGCGCAGGTGCTGAAGTCCGACCACGGCGGGGCGCACGGGGGGACGGGGAGGACCGCACCGGCTGATCCCTGACCGCGCCGGGCCCCGGTCAGTCTCACTCGTTCGTGGCTCGTCGGCCGCCGATGCGCCGGGTAGAGCACCTGCCGTGATCGTTCCGGGATCCGCCGGAGGCGATCGGCACCATCCGGAGGCGAGCCATGGAACAGACCGCGCTGCGACCCAAGCCGATGCCGGGCCGGGAACCCGAGGGGGCCGCGCCGGCGACGGGGTCCGGCCCGTCGCGGCCCCGTCCGCACGCCGCGCGGCGGCGCGGGCGGCGGCTCCTGAACGTCCTGCTCGCCGGGTTCGCCGGTGCGGTCCTGGTGCTCTCCGGGATCGGCCTCGGGGCGATGGGCACCGCGGTGCTCGGCAAGGGCGGGCGCTTCGACCCGCGAGGGTGGCAGCACACGCCCTCGCGGCCCGGCACCGCACCCGTCGCGGCGGCGCCCTCCGCGCCCGCCGCCACGACGCTCGGCGTGCAGGTCATGGACGCCCGGAAGCCGGGGGCCGTGGTCGTGGGGCTGCACGTCCCCGGGCCCGCGCAGGCCGCCGGTCTGGTGCGCGGCGACGTCCTCCTGGCCTTCGGCGCGACCCGGATCGACACCGCCGCCGATCTCGTCAGGGCCGTCGCCCGCGCCCGCCCGGGCTCCGAGGTCAGGCTGACGGTCCGCCACCGTAGCGGCGGCTACGAGCAGCTGACCCTCGTACCGGCCGTCGCCGCGTGAGGCGCGCCCTCACGGCACGACACGGAAGTGGCTGGTGAGCCGCCCCGAGTCGTCCAGGACGTGGAAGGCGATCCCGGGCGGCGCCTCCCGGTCGGCGATCTGCTCGCCCTCCCAGGGCAGCCGCAGCGTCCACGTCACGCCCGGCCCGACGACCAGGGGCCGCCCCGCGAACGAGGTGGCGGCGGGGGTGTGGGCGTGACCGGTGATCAGCCCGGCGATCTCGGGCCGGCGGGCCAGCAGGTCCGCCAGCCGGCCGGGGTGGCGCAGCGGGTAGGAGTCGGGCAGCGGGTGGTGCAGCGCCACCGGCGGGTGGTGGAAGGCGAGCAGGGCCGGAAGGCCGCTGTCGAGTTCGTCGAGGGTCGTCTCGATCCAGTCGTGGGTCTCCTCGTCCAGATCCCCGTCGTCGCTGCCGGGGACGCTGGAGTCGCACATGAGCACCGCGCCGTCGTCGAAGACCTGCGCGCTGTTGACCGGTCCCTCGCCCCCGGGCCGGTCCAGCAGCGCCTTGCGGTAGGGCGTACGGCTGTCGTGGTTGCCCGGGCAGGTCAGCACCGGGAACGGGGCGTCGCCGGTGCGCAGCCCCAGGATGCGGGCGGCCTCCTCGTACTCCGGCTCCGTGCCGTGGTCCGCGATGTCCCCGGTCACCAGCAGCGCGTCCACGTGGCCCGGCAGCTCCCACAGCCGGTCGCGCACCCGCTCGGCGCGCTCCGTCGCCCGCGCGCTCCCGTCCAGATGCAGATCGCTGATGTGCGCGAGTACCAGCACCGTCGCACGCCCCCTCGATCGACCATTTAATGGAAGGACCGCATCTAAGCATTAGCTGTAACGCTTGGGCAATCCGCTGCCGTCAGGCAGGTTGCCGGGGTGAATGCCCGCAGACGGCTCGCGCCGCCCCCTCCGGCCGGGCAGGATGCTGCCCGTAGCCCCTTCGCCCGTCCTGGGAGGCCCGGATGACCGCAAGCACGGCCGCGTCCTTCACCGCCGACGACTACCGGGCCCGCATGGAGCGCGCCGCGCGTACGGCCGCCGACGCCGGTCTCGCGGGCCTGCTGGTGGCCCCGGGTCCGGACCTGGTGTGGCTCACCGGCTACACACCCCCGGCGGTCACCGAGCGGCTCACCCTGCTGGTCCTCGCCGCCGGGCAGGACCCCGTCCTCGTCGTCCCCGCCCTGGAGGCCCCGGACGCGCACCGCGCCGCCGGCGCGGCCGCCCTGACCCTGCGCGACTGGACCGACGGCAAGGACCCCTACGCCGCCACCGCCGCCCTCCTCGACGCCTCGGGCCGGTTCGGCATCAGCGACAACGCCTGGGCCCTGCACCTGCTGGCCCTCCAGCAGGCCATGCCCGGCAGCTCCTACGCCTCGCTCACCGAGGCCCTGCCGATGCTGCGCGCCGTCAAGGACGCGGCCGAGCTGGACCTCATGGCCGCCGCCGGAGCCGCCGCCGACGCCACGTTCGAGGAGATCCGCGACGTCCCCTTCGCCGGGCGCCCGGAGTCCGAGGTGGCCGCGGACCTCGACCGGCTGCTGCGCCGGCACGGCCACGAGCAGGTCGACTTCACCATCGTCGCCTCGGGCCCGAACGGCGCCAACCCGCACCACGAGGCGGGCGACCGCGTCATCGCCCGCGGCGACATGGTCGTCCTCGACTTCGGCGGACTGCGGGACGGCTACGGCTCCGACACCTCCCGCACGGTCCACGTCGGCGAGCCCACCGACGAGGAGCGGCGCGTGCACGACATCGTGCGCGAGGCCCAGGAAGCCGGCTTCCGCGCGGTGCGGCCCGGCGCCGCCTGCCAGGACGTCGACCGGGCCGCCCGCGAGGTCATCGCCGCCGCCGGCTACGGCGAGTACTTCATCCACCGCACCGGACACGGCATCGGCGTCACCACCCACGAGCCGCCGTACATGATCGAGGGCGAGGAGCGGCCCCTCGTGCCCGGCATGTGCTTCTCCGTGGAACCCGGCATCTACCTGCCCGGCCGGTTCGGCGTCCGCATCGAGGACATCGTGACCGTCACCGAGGACGGCGGACGGCGCCTGAACACCACCGCGCGCGAGCTGGTCATAGTGGAGTGAGGCCCCGATGTCCCAGCTCGCCTCCCGAACGGCAACGGCGCGACCATGACCCAGGCACCCACACCCACCGCGGACACCGTCCGCCGGCTGGTCCTGTCCCTCCTCAAGGACGCCAAGGAAGGCAAGAACGGCAAGGACTCCAGGGACTCCAGGGACGCCCAGGGCGCCGAGGACTCCAAGGGCGCCGAGGGCACCGAAGGCGCCCGGGAGGGCCGCGGTGGCAAGGAGCCCCGGACGGGCGGGGGCGGCTCCGGCCCCGACGTCCGGCCCGCCACCCCGGGCGCCGAACCCGTCACCTGGTGGGTCGGCACCCGCCATGTGCTGCGGCTCGCCCCCGACCGCGAGGCCACCCTGCGCCAGCGCCGCGAACTGCGCCTGCGCGACCTCGTCCGCCCGCACGTCCCGGCGGCGGTGCCCGCCAGCGTCGCGCACGGCGAGTGGGCCCCCGGGCTGAGCTACACGCTGGACACCAAGGTGCCCGGCGGCTCGGGGGAGGAGCACGACGTGTCCGCCGTCGGCGAGGCCGACCTCGCCGCGCTCCTCACGGGTCTGCGCGAGGTGCCGGTCCGGCAGGCCGAGACGCTCGGCGTGCCGCGCGCCGCGCCGCGTTCCCTGGAGGCACTGCGCCGGGCCGCCGTACGCGCCGCCGAACGCCTCGCCGCAGCCGACGAGTTCGACGCCACACGCCTGAACCAGCTCACCCCGCCCGCCGCGTCCCAGCTCGCCGCCCAGCCCGCCTCGGCGGTCCTCACCCACCACACCCTCACGGGCGGGCATCTCGTGGTCAGCGCCGACGGCCGGGTGCGCGGCGTGCTCGGCTGGGCGGGCGCGGTCGTCGGCGACCCGGCCGAGGACATCGCGGGCCTCGCGCTCGCCGTCGGCTCACCCGCCGCCGTACGCGCCGCCACCCTCGCCGGCTACGGCGCCCGCCCCTGCCTGCGCGGCCTGTGGCTCGCCCGCTGTGACACCGTCCTCCACCTCGCCGAGGACCTCACCGGCAAGGACGTCACCCTGCCGCGGACCCGGCTGCGCCGCGCCTGGGAGCCGATCCTGCTGGAACGGGTGACCGACCTTGGGGAGGCGGACGACGCCCCGTAGCGGGCCGGGTGGCGCCCTCCCGTACGGCTGTCCTCCCGTACGCTTTCCTCCCGCCCAAGAAGCGCCTCGCAGCGGCCGTGTCCCCGACCCCGTGCAGGGCTGTTCCCTCGGCTTCACCGTCCGGGCGCACGGCACCGGCGAGCGGTACGACCCGTTCGAGCCCGAGGACACGCCCCCGGTGGGCGACGAGGCGCTCGCCTACCGCGGTGTCGTCACGCCCGAGGGCGGCACGCCCCGGCCGGTCCGCACCACCGCCGTACGCCACCGCCGTACGCCACGGCGACGTCATCGCCGTCCGCACCGCGGTGGGCGGCGCCCGCAGCGCGAGCCGCACGGTCCTCAGGCCCGTGATCGAGGCGCGGGACGCGAAACTCCGCTGCCGTGCCGTGCCGATCAGTCCTGGGCGAGCACCACGGCCGACTCCCCGGGCAGCCGCACCGCCCCGTCCGCCCCGGGCTCGTCCACCGGCTCCCACGCGGCCAGCACGCGCGCGTGGGGCACGCCGAGCGGCAGCACGGCCGGCTCGGCGGCCAGGTTCACCGCCACCAGGACGTCCCCGCGCCGGAAGGCGAGCCAGCGGCGCTCCTCGTCGAAGGCCACCTTGGTGTCGGCGAGGTCGGGGTCGGTCAGGTCCGGCTGCTCGTGGCGCAGGGCGAGCAGCTGCCGGTACCAGGCCAGCATGCGCGCGTGGGGCTCGCGTTCCGGCTCGGACCAGTCGAGGCAGGAGCGGTCCCGGGTCGCCGGGTCCTGCGGGTCGGGCACGTCCTCCTCCCTCCAGCCGTGCGCGGCGAACTCCCGCCGCCTGCCCCGCCGTACGGCGTCCGCGAGCTCCGGGTCGGTGTGGTCGGTGAAGAACTGCCAGGGCGTGCCCGCCGCCCACTCCTCGCCCATGAAGAGCATCGGCGTGAAGGGCGCCGTCAGGATCAGCGTGGCCGCGCACGCCAGCAGACCGGGGGAGAGAAGGGCCGAAAGCCGGTCCCCCTGGGCGCGGTTGCCGACCTGGTCGTGGGTCTGGCCGTAGCCGAGCAGCCGGTGCCCGGCCACCCGCGCGCGGTCCAGCGGGCGCCCGTGGTGGCGCTCCCGGAAGCTGGAATACGACCCGTCGTGGAAGTAGCCGCCCGTCAGGGTCTTGGCGAGCCCGCCGAGCCGAGCGCGCGCGAAGTCGGCGTAGTAGCCCTGCGCCTCGCCGGTCAGCGTGGTGTGCAGAGCGTGGTGGAAGTCGTCGTTCCACTGCGCGTGCAGCCCGAGGCCGCCCTCCGCGCGGGAGGTGATGAGCCGCGGATCGTTCAGGTCCGACTCGGCGACCAGGAACAGCGGCCGGTCCGTCTCGGCGGCCAGGGCGTCCACGGCCTGAGACAGCTCCTCCAGGAAGTGGTACGCCCGCGTATCCACCAGCGCGTGCACCGCGTCCAGGCGCAGCCCGTCGATCCGGTAGTCGCGCAGCCAGGCCAGCGCGCTGCCGATCAGGAACGCGCGCACCTCGTCCGAGCCCGGCGCGTCCAGATTGACCGCGGCACCCCAGGGCGTGTGGTGGGTGTCCGTGAGGTAGGGGCCGAAGACGGGCAGGTAGTTGCCGGACGGCCCGAAGTGGTTGTGCACCACGTCGAGGACCACGCCCAGGCCGAGTTCGTGCGCCCGGTCGACGAAGCGTTTCAGGGCCTCGGGCCCGCCGTACGGCTCGTGCACCGCCCACAGCGAGACACCCTCGTAGCCCCAGCCGTGCGTCCCCGGGAAGGGGCACAGGGGCATCAGCTGCACATGCGTGACACCGAGTTCGGCGAGATGGCCGAGCCGCTCGGCGGCCGCGTCCAGGGTGCCCTCGGGCGTGTACGTCCCCACGTGCAGCTCGTACAGCACCGCACCGGGCAGCGGTCGCCCCCGCCACCGCGCGCGCCACACGTACCGCTCGTGGTCGACGACCGCGCTCAGCCCGTCCGGGCCGTCCGGCTGCCGCCGCGAGCGCGGATCGGGCAGCACGGTCCCGTCGTCCACCGCGAAGCCGTAGCGGGACCCCTCGCGCGCTTCGGCCTCGCCCCGCCACCACCCCGCCCGTTCCGGATCACGCTCCAACGCGTGTGTGACGTCGTCGCACCGGAGCGTCACACGGTTGGCCTGTGGTGCCCACACCTCGAACTGCACGGACGGTTCCCCTTCGTCTGCTCACCGTGATGTAGCCCGTCCATGGTGCGTCAAAAGAGATCAATCCGCTGGTGCATCCACCCATTTGCGGCGGGTCTACCCGGGTACGCGCGCGGGGCGGCCGATTTCCCGTTTTCTGGACAGCCCGGCCGCGCTGCCCGACAATCACCAGCGTGACGTCGTCCTTCGAGTTCAACACGTTCCCCGCGCGGCTCTCCGACGCGGAGCGGGACCGGGTGCTGAAGGTGCTGCGGGACGGCGTCGCCGTGGGCCGCCTCTCCCACGACACGTTCGTCCACCGCATGGAGCTGGCGCTCGCCGCCCGCCGCCCGGACGAACTCGCCGTGCTCACCGCCGACCTGCACACCGAGAGCCGCCTCTCGCGCCTGGTGTTCGGCACCGTCGAGGCCGTCTCCGGATTCTCCGTACGGCTGCGCCGGGCCTGGCAGGCCGAGCGGCTGCCCAAGCTGCAACTGCCGCATCCGTCGCTCGGCCATCCGCTGCGCATAGGCCGCGACCCCGCCAGCGGACTGCGCCTCAACCACGAGACGGTCTCCCGCGTGCACGCCGAACTCCGTCACCAGGGTGGCATGTGGGTCCTGCGCGACCTCGGCTCCACCAACGGCACGACGGTGAACGGCAGGCGCGTCGTCGGCGCCGCCGTCGTCCGCGAGGGCGACCAGGTGGGCTTCGGCCGGATGACGTTCCGGCTGTCGGACGGCTGACCGGAAACGGAGCCACACCTCACCTCCGGCCTGGGGATTACCGAATGCCGGTCCCGGGGGATTGGCCGAAAACCCCTTGCGGTTCGCGGTGTTGACGTACCCCTGAAGTCGTGACTGACTGTGCGTACGCCATCTACACCTGGTGAACCGACGGCACCGCATGGGGGAGGTGTGCCCTGCCGCCCCCGCTGCGCTACCCGACCGTCGACGAACTGGGCGCCCGGGCCACCGCCCTCGTCGCCCGCCACCCCCGTGACGCCCGGCTGCGCCGGGTCGGCACCTCGCGCGCGGGCACCCCCCTCTGGCTGCTCTCCGTCGGCCACGGCAGCCGCCAGGCCCTGGTCGTCGCCGGTCCCCATGCCAACGAACCGGTGGGCGGCGCCACCGTGCTCCGCCTGGCCGAGCGGGCCCTGGCCGACCCGCGGCTCACCGAGGGCGCGGACGCCACCTGGAACCTGCTGCTGTGCCTCGACCCGGACGGCTCGCGCCGCAACGAGGGCTGGCTGCCCGGCCCCTACACGCTCGGCCGGTACGTCCGCCACTTCTTCCGGCCGGGCTTCCTGGAGCAGCCCGAGTGGCTGCCCGACGGCGCGGCGGGCGCCGCCCTGCCGGAGACCCGCGCCCTGCTCGACCTCCAGGACGAACTGCGCCCGTTCCTCCAGTGCTCCCTGCACGGCGTCGACATCGGCGGCGGCTTCGTGGAACTCACCCACGACCTGCCCGGCCTCGACCGGCGCCTCGCCCACATCGCCGCCCGACTCGGCATCCCCCGTGAACTCGGCGCCTACGACGCCCTGTACTGGCCCGGCCTCGGACCCGCCGTCTACCGGATCCCGCCGCCGCGCCGGGCCGATCTGGTCGCGGCCATGACGGAGGCCGCGGTCGAGTCCACGTGGTACCACCCCTACCGGCACGGCACCGTCACCGCGGTCGTCGAGGCACCCATGTGGGGCGTGACGGCCGTGGCGGACGGTTCCCCGCCCGCGGACCGGGACGCCGTGCTCCGGGCCGTCAGCCGCACCCTGCGCCACGACACCGACCTCCTGCGGCACCTGCTGGCCCGGATCCGGCCGCATCTCGCCACCGCGCCCGACGCGGCCCGCCTGCTCGCCCCGGTCGACGACTACCTCCTGGTCTGCCCCGGCCTCGCCGACGCCTGGGACCCCGACACCGGCGACAGCCCGGGCCACCCCCTCCCGGCCCTGAGCACCGCCCACCTGGTCGCCCTGCGCATCTCCGGGCGCCGGCTCGCGCTGCGCACGGCGGGACTGCTGCACCAGCTCGTCCGGGCCGCCGGCCGCGACCCGGGCGGGGTGCTGCCGGAGCTGGACCGCCTGATCGACGAGTGGTGCGCCGAGTACCGCGACGGCTGCGGGGCGCGCTGGATCCCGGTGGCCCGCCAGGCGGAGTACCAGGCCCGGGTGGTGCTCGCCGCGTTCGAGCTGGCGGGGCGGCACACGCGCGCGTGCTCCGGTTCGGGTTCGGCTCCGGGCGAGCCGGTGCCGCTGCAACGGGACTGAGGCACGGGGCCGACTCACAGGGCCGACTTACGGGGCTGAGGCACGGGGTTGAGGCACGGGGTCGACTCACGGGGCTGAGGCACGGGGTCGACTCACGGGGCTGAGGCACGGGGTCGACTCACGGGGCTGAGGCACGGGGTCGACTCACGGGGCTGAGGCACGGAGCAGACCCACGGGGCTGAGACACGGTGCCGACCCACGGGGCTGAGACACGAGGCCGAGACGCAGAGCCGGCTACGACGCCCTCTCGCGCGCGTGCAGCGCCGCCGCGACGACCGTGCGGGACTGGTGCTCCACCTGGTGCTCCAAGGGCACCCAGCGGGCGCGGAACCGTTCCGCGAAGGCGCCGCTCCAGGTGGAGACGAGCTCCTCCAGCCGTTTCGCCGCCGCGTCGTCGGTCCCGCGCAACACCCGCAGCAGCATCGCCGCCGCCCGCAGCGGCACACGGCGCGCGAACGCGTCCACGCTCCCGACGTACGCCCGGGTCAGGTCGGCGGGCGGGGTGTGCAGCAAGTCGGAGGCCAGCCCCGGCACCAGTTCGAGACCCCATCGGGCGGCCCGCAGCAACGGGCCGTCCAGGTCCGCCAGCCGGGGCAGCGCCTGGTCGAGCACGCGCGTGACCTCCAGCGCGTCCCGCTGCAGCCGGCGCGCCAGCAGAGCGATCGCCGCCGCCGGAGCCGGATGCGGAGCAGGGTCGTCCACGAGGTCGCTCGCCCACATCGGCACCTCGACGACCGCGGTCAGTCCGCCGTACCGGTGGGCGTGGTACCAGGTGCTGTGCCGCGCGTCGTCCGGCAGGCTCGGGTACGCCGGCCCGATCCCCGGCGCCGGCATCACATGGACGCCCGGCCCGGAGGCGGGCCAGCCCGCGGCGTCCGACGCCCCGGTCTCCACCGGGATGTGCAGCTCGGCCGCGGACTTGGCGAACGGCTCGGCGAGCCCCGGCACGTCCCTCGTCAGCTGCACCCAGCTGCCGCCCAGGTCCGTGCCGTGCAGGGTGACCTGCAGATACGGGCGCAGCTCGTCGATGACGCCTGTCAGGGCCCGGGTCTCGGGCGGCAGCCGGTCCGGCGGCAGCACGGACGGCGCCCACTCGGGCTGCTCCGGGCCCGCCGGCCGGAAGAAGCCGAGGTGGTAGTCGAAGAGGCTGCGCGGCGTCGGCGTGACGTGCAGGCTCGCCCCGTCGGGGTCCGCGCACAGCAGGAAGTGCCAGGAGATCCCGTCGCGCAACTCCCGCTGCTCCAGGACCCGCCGGGCGACCGCGAGCAGGGTGCAGGAGCCGGTCGGCTCGTTGGCGTGGGCGCCGGCGACCACCAGTACGGCGCGGCGGCCCCGGCCCACGGACAGCAGGTGCAATGGCCTGCCCGCGCGTGAGGCACCCACCTGCCGCAGGGTGCACACACCGGGGCGCTGAGCGGTCAACGCCCGGGCAGCGGAAACCTGTTCGTTCACCGTCGGGTAGCGCAGCTCCGGCAGGACACTCACCCCCGTCACATCCGCCCGAGTTCGCCATCGCAGTACCCCACGGCCATGGTGCGGTGTCAAGGGCGCGGCGGGGGAGGCTTCAGGGGGCGCCCGGAAGCATTGACCGCCGGGGCGGGCGCCACACCCGGTGCGGCCCTGTCCGACCAGGGCTTCGCCCGCCTCCGACCGGCTGTCCCGCCCTCAGTCGTCCACCCTCTGGAGCAAGGCCACCGGCACCCCCGCGAACAGCTCCGCCACGCGCGCGTGCCCCGAGAACTCGCGCCCGGGATCCAGCACGTCGGCCCAGCGGCCCGGTGGCAGCGGCAGGCGCGTGTCCCCCCAGCCGCCCGCCTCCGCGAGCCGCAGGGACAGGCGGGTCACCGCCGTCAGCACCTCGCCGGAGCGGACGAACGCCAGGCAGTGCTGTGCCGCGGGTCCCTCGGCCGGCAGCGCCTGGTACGTCGCCGTGTCGCCGAAGGCGCCGGGCCGCCGAGCCCGCAGCCCCAGCGCCGCCCGCGTCACCGCCGCCTTCTCCCCGGAGGTGCCGCCGGACTCCGCGGGCGGGAAGTCCACCGCCCGCCGGTTGTCCGGGTCGACCAGCGCCCGGTACTCGGCCTCCGTGCCCTGGTAGACGTCCGGGACGCCCGGCATCGTCAGCTGCACCAGGGCCGTGCCCAGCACGTTGGCCCGGATGTGGGGCGCCAGCGACTCCCGGAACGCGGCGACCCGCCCGCCCGGCGCCCCGCACGGCCCGGCCGCCACGAACCGCTCCACCGCCTCCTCGTACGGCGGTTCCTGCTCGGTCCAGCTGGTGTACAGGCCCGCCTCACGCACATGCTTCAGCAGCGCCCCCTGCGCCCGCTCCCGCACGCCGGAGGCCGGGCCCAGGCCGAACACCGTCTGCCAGGCCGCCCACGCCAGCTGCGCGTCCGGCACCCCCTCCCCGGTGCGGGTCACCTCCGCGAGCACGTCCGCCCAGCGGCCCGGGCACTCGGTGAGCACGTGCAGCGCCGCCCGGACGTCCGCACTGCGCTTGGTGTCGTGCGTGGTGGCCACCGTGCCGGTCACCGGCCAGTCGCGCTGCACGCGCGCGCAGTACGCGTGGAACTCCTCCGGCGACAGCGCGGGAGCCCCCGGATTCCCGCCCACCTCGGTCGCCGACAGCAGCGGCACGTACCGGTAGAACGCCGTGTCCTCCACGGACTTGGCCCGCAGCGCCGACGAGGTCTGCGCGAACCGCGTCCGGAACTCCAGCTGCGCGGGCCCGTCGCCGTACCGCCCCAGCACCAGGTCCCGTACGACGTCCACCGCACCGGCCTCCTCGGGCACGGCGAAGGCCTGCCGGGCCTCGGCGGCGGCCTCCTCGGGGACCACGGAGGCCGCGTCGGCGGACTCGTAGGGCCGGTAGACCTCCATCCGTACGAGGAGCTCCTGGAGCGCCGTGCGCAGTGCCCAGGGGGCGCGATCGCGCAGGGCGGGCTCCGGGGAGGAGGCGCACAGCCGGCTCGCCACCCGGGTCAGCCGGTCGGTCTCGGTGGCCAGCTCGTGCGTGAGGACCTTGTACGCCGCCCGCCGCACCGTCGCCTCCCACTGCCCGCCCCGGTCCGTCTGCGGGGCCGCGAAGCGCCGGTACTGCCCCAGCAGCTCCCCGAACCCGGCGGGGTCCGTGAAGACCCCGTCCACGTGCCGCAGGGCGTCGTACCCGGTGGTTCCCGCCACGGGCCAGGACGCCGGCAGGTGCTCACCGTCGGCCAGGATCTTCTCCACGACCGTCCAGCGGCCCCCGGTCGCCTCGTGCAGCCTGGCGAGGTAGCCGTCGGGATCCGCGAGCCCGTCGGGGTGGTCGATGCGCAGTCCGTCGATCACGCCCTCGTGCAGCAGCCGGAGGATCTTGTCGTGGGTGGCCTCGAACACCTCCGGGTCCTCCACCCGCACCCCGATGAGCTCCGAGATGCTGAAGAACCGCCGGTAGTTGAGCTCGGTCCGGGCCAGCCGCCACCACACCGGGCGATACCACTGCGCGTCCAGCAGATGCGGCAGCGGCAGGTCCTCGGTGCCCTCGCGCAGCGGCAGGACGTGGTCGTAGTAGCGCAGCACGTCACCGTCGACGCGCAGCTCGTCGAGCACCTCGCCCAGCGGACCGCCGAGGACCGGCAGCAGCACCTGGCCGTCCTGCGCCTCCCAGTCGATGTCGAACCACCGGGCGTACGGCGACTTCGGGCCCTCGCGCAGCACCTCCCACAGGGCGCGGTTGTGGCGCGGGGCCATGGCCATGTGGTTCGGAACGATGTCCACCACCAGGCCCAGCCCGTGCTCGGCCGCGGTGCTCGCCAGCGCCCGAAGCCCCTCCTCGCCGCCCAGTTCCTCGCGCACACGCGTGTGGTCGACGACGTCGTAGCCGTGCGTCGAGCCCGGCACTGCCTCCAGGACGGGGGACAGATGCAGGTGCGAGACGCCGAGCGAGGCCAGGTACGGCACGACGGCCGCGGCTGCTCCGAACGGGAACTCTGGCTGCAGCTGCAGCCGGTACGTGGCCGTGGGCACCACCGGGTCAAGTCGCTCAGGTGTCATGGAACGTACGTACCCGCCCCGCCGCCGTTCGTGTCATCCCCCGGGCCGGGTGCGCCGCGCGTCGCCCGGACGAGTGGCTTCCGGGCGACGCGCACGCGCTGGTCGGTCAGACCGGCCGCTGGAGCACCGTCATGCTCCGGTCCGCCAGGGTCAGCCGGTCCCCGGCCTGCACCTTCGGGCCGGTCTCCGAGGGCACGCCGGCCGGGAGGGCCGTGTCGACCACGACCTCCCACTGCCGCCCGTGATCGACCGGAACCACGAACTCGAGCGGCTTGGGCGAGGCGTTGAACATCAGCAGGAACGAGTCGTCGCTGATGCGCTCCCCGCGTGCGTCCGGCTCGGAGATCGCGTTGCCGTTGAGGAACACGGTCAGCGCCGATGCCTGCGCCGAGTCCCAGTCGCGCTGGGTCATCTCCCGGCCGCCCGGGGTGAACCAGGCGATGTCGGACAGGTCGTCGTGCGTGCCCTCCACGGGCCGGCCGTGGAAGAAGCGCCGACGGCGGAAGACCGGGTGGTTGCGGCGCAGCCACACCATCGCGCGGGTGAACCCCAGCAGCTCCCTGCTCGGCCCGCCCCGCGTGTCCCCGTCCTCCGCGTCCTCGCCCTCCGTGTCCTCCTCCTGCGGCCACTCGACCCAGGCCAGCTCGTTGTCCTGGCAGTAGGCGTTGTTGTTGCCGCGCTGGGTGCGGGCGAACTCGTCGCCGTGGCTGATCATGGGCACGCCCTGGGACAGCATCAGCGTCGCGATGAAGTTCCGCATCTGCCGGGCGCGCAGCCGCAGCACGTCCGGGTCGTCGGTCTCGCCCTCGGCCCCGCAGTTCCAGGACCGGTTGTGGCTCTCGCCGTCGCGGTTGTCCTCGCCGTTGTCCTCGTTGTGCTTGTCGTTGTAGGCCACCAGGTCGTGCAGCGGGAAGCCGTCGTGGCAGGTCACGAAGTTGATCGAGGCCAGCGGGCGGCGCCCGTCGTCCTGGTACAGGTCGGACGAGCCGGTCAGCCGCGAAGCGAACTCCGCGAGGGTGCGCTGCTCGCCCCGCCACAGGTCGCGCACGGTGTCCCGGTACTTGCCGTTCCACTCGGTCCACAGCGGCGGGAAGTTGCCCACCTGGTAGCCGCCCTCGCCCACGTCCCACGGCTCGGCGATCAGCTTCACCTGCGAGACCACCGGGTCCTGCTGCACCAGGTCGAAGAACGACGACAGCCGGTCCACCTCGTGGAACTGCCGGGCCAGCGTCGCCGCCAGGTCGAAGCGGAACCCGTCGACGTGCATGTCCGTCACCCAGTACCGCAGCGAGTCCATGATCAGCTGGAGCACGTGCGGGGACCTCATGAGCAGGGAGTTCCCGGTCCCGGTCGTGTCCATGTAATAGCGGGGGTCGTCGGTGAGCCGGTAGTAGCGCGAGTTGTCCAGGCCCTTGAAGGACAGGGTCGGGCCCAGGTGGTTGCCCTCGGCGGTGTGGTTGTAGACCACGTCGAGGATCACCTCGATCCCCGCCTCGTGCAGCGCCTTCACCGCCGACTTGAACTCCAGCACCTGCTGACCCCGGTCGCCCCAGGACGCGTAGGCGTTGTGCGGGGCGAAGAAGCCGATGGTGTTGTAGCCCCAGTAGTTGTTCAGGCCCATGTCGACCAGGCGGTGATCGTTCACGAACTGGTGGACGGGCATCAGCTCCAGGGCGGTGACCCCGAGCTCGGTGAGGTGCTCGATGATCGCCGGGTGCGCGAGGGCCGCGTAGGTGCCGCGCAGCTCCTCCGGAAGGCCCGGGTGCCGCATGGTGAGGCCCTTGACGTGGGCCTCGTAGATCACCGTGTGGTGGTACTCGGTGCGCGGGCGCCGGTCGTCGCCCCAGTCGAAGTAGGGGTTGACCACGACCGACGTCATGGTGTGCGGCGCCGAGTCGAGATCGTTGCGCCGGTCGGGATCGTCGAAGTGGTAGCCGTAGACCTCCTCACCCCAGCGGATCGAACCGCTGATCGCACGCGCGTACGGGTCGAGCAGCAGTTTCGCGGAGTTGCAACGCAACCCGTGCTCGGGTGCGTACGGGCCGTGCACCCGGAACCCGTAGCGCTGCCCGGGCATGATGCTCGGCACGTACGCGTGCCGCACGAACGCGTCGCTCTCGCGGAGCTCGATCGCCGTCTCCGAGCCGTCGTCGTGGAGCAGACACAGCTCTACTCGGTCCGCGGCCTCCGTGAAGACCGCGAAGTTGGTACCGGCGCCGTCGTACGTGGCACCGAGTGGATACGCCTCGCCAGGCCAGACCTGCATGGATATGACTCTTTCAGGTGTGCGGCGCCGGTGGGGACGCCTTGGTCCCGAGTCTCCCCGAAAGTGAGGGAACCTCCTATGACTTATCTCCCTCTTACCGAGTGACCAGTGCATACGCGGTATGCCAAATCCATTGGGGCAATCACATACTCCCGGGGCTGTGGGGGAGTAGGGGGAAAGACGTGCGCAAGACAGTGCACCGCCACTTGGGGAAGGTGGTGGCCGGTACCGCCATCGCGGTGGCGGGGACCGCCGTGATGGTGGCGGTGACCCTGCCGGGCACGGCGGGGGCGGACGACAGCGGGGCCCGGGCGGGGCAGGCCGTCCCGCAGGAGGCCGGCGCGGCGGCGGGAGCGGGCGGCCGGGCCGTGTCGTCGGGTGTCGTGGAGGCGGCCCCCGCCGAGGGGCAGAAGGGCGAGGGCCGCGACCCGCTGACCGACGACGAGCTGAAGCGGGTCGAGAAGATCGCCCTCAGCAAACAGCTGTTCCGCGGCAGCGAGAGCGTCGACGGGGACCGCGGCCCGCAGCGGCTCGGCGTCGACCTCGCGGAACCCGAGGCCGACGAGGCCGGCCGGCCGGACGCGCCCCGGCGCGCCGACGTGACGTTCTACGACTACCGGGACGACACCCTCGTGACCCGGACCGTCGATCTCGGCACCGGCACGGTGGTGCACAGCGACACCCAGCGCGGCGTCCAGCCGCCGCTGAGCCGTGCCGAGAAGGCCGAGGCGGCCGCCCTCCTGATCGCCGACCCGCTGGGCTCGGACCTGAAGGCGGACTACAAGGACGCCACCGGCAAGGCGCTCACCGGCCCGGACCAGCTCCAGCTCAGCGGCGCCGTCTACCGCGCCGCGCCGGGCGCCCAGCCCGCCGTGCTCGACCGGTGCGGGGAGCACCGCTGCGTCCGGCTGTTCCCGAAGGTCAAGAACGGTCCGTGGGTCGACGCCCGGTCGCTGGTGATCGACCTGAGCGCCCGCAAGGTCGCCCGGCTCGACCGCTGACCCGCCCTCCTCGCTCACCCGTCCACCTCGCTTCTCCTCGTCAGGGAGTCATCTCGTCATGCGCGTGAACAGCGACACCAAGGCCCGCACCCGGGCCGCCGTGGGCCTGACCGTGGCCGCGCTGGCCGCGGGCGCCACGGCCGGCGCGGGACCGGCCACCGCCCAGCCGAAGGCCGCACCCGCCGCGCCCGCGGCCGCCGAGTGCAGCACCGCCTACCGCATCGAGCAGAAGCTCTCCACCGGCACCACCTGGCGGATGTGCTGGCGCTACGACGGCAAGGCCGGCCTCGTGCTGGAGAACATCTCGTACCAGCCCAAGGGCGAACCCAAACAGATCAAGGTCCTCAACAGCGCCCGCCTCGGTCAGATCCACGTCCCCTACGACGACGGCAAGGTCGAGTACGACGACCTCACCGGCTTCGACTTCGCCCAGGGCCTGATGAACCTGGCGCCGGGCGAGTGCCCCGGCGGCACCATCAAGACGGTCAAGGTCCCGGACTCCTGGAACGAGGACCCGAACGTCAAGGGCCTGTGCACCACCACCCGCTCCCGCGGCCACGCCTACCGCATGCAGGGCGACACCGCGAACAAGGTCTTCCAGGCCGAGGGCAAGGACCTCCTCGTCTACACGGTCAACCAGGTCGGCTGGTACGAGTACATGACCGAGTGGCGCTTCCAGGACGACGGCACCATCACCATGAACGTCGGCGCCACCGGCAGCCTCTCCTGGGACGACTACGACGCCGGCGACGGCCGGGGCTGGCCCATCGGCAAGGGCGCGAGCGCCAAGGCCACCAGCCACAGCCACAACGCCTTCTGGCGGCTCGACTTCGCCCTGGACGGCTCCACCAAGAACAAGGTCGAGCAGTACGACTCCACCGTCACCGCGCCCACCCGGGGCCAGCGCGCCCCGACCACCAAGACCACCCGCACCAAGGTGACCAAGGAACTCGCCGGCGACAGCAAGGCATACCGCTGGTGGCGCATGGTCAGCGCGACCGGCAAGAACAAGGACGGACACGCGCGCTCCTACGAGATCGTCCCCGGACCCACGACCAAGTACCCCGGCCGCAGCTACACCAAGCACGATCTGTACGTCACGCAGTACAACAAGTGCGAGATGTTCGCCAGCAACAACCCCGGCAACTGCGGGGCCGGAGCCGGTAAATCCGTCGACAAGTGGGTCAACGGCCAAGCCCTGACCCACCCGGTGGTCTGGATGAACATCGGTTTCCACCACATAGCCCGGGACGAGGACCAGCAGCCCATGCCCGTCCACTGGCAGGGCTTCTCCATCGCCCCGCGCGATGTCACCGCTATGAATCCGCTCACTCCGGCCGAGCTCGGCTGGCAGAACGGGCACTGGCGGCCCCGGAGTTGAGAACTACCCTGGCCATCCGGCTGCACCGCCGACCGCTCCCGGAGTACCCTTCCTTGATCGTTGACAAGGGCGGTGCCCGGGGGAGCGGAAGGCGGTGCGTGGGTGGGCTCGGGAGGGCTGGAGCTGCCCCCTGGTGACGAGGGTCACGAGGGGAACTCCACTGACGTCCCGACCGGTGCCGTGTCCCTGGCGCGGCCGATGGACGCGACGGGCTCGATCGGCCCGGAGCTGGACTGGGACGCCGACGCCTGGCGCGAGGTGCGCACCCGCGCCCAGCGGGCCGGCCGCGCCTACATCTGGCTGAACCTCGTCGAGCAGCGGCTGCGCGCTGTCGTCGCCGCCGTGCTGAGACCCGTCTACGAACCCGTGCACGGCGAGGACTGGGTGGTGGCCGCCGCCGGACCGGCCGGCCAGGAGTGGGTGCAGCGCGCGGTCGCGGTCCGCGAGGTCAGCCGCCGCAAGGGCTATCTGCTCGACCCGGCCGACGACAACGTGCTCTCCTTCCTCACCCTGCCGCAGCTGCGCGAGCTGATGGTGCAGCACTGGCCCTGCTTCGAGCCGTACTTCGACGACCGCCGGGACGTCGAGCTCGCCCTGGACGAGCTGGAGGTCACCCGGAACGTGGTCTCCCGCAACCGGGCCCTGTCCGAGGCGGTGCTGAACCAGGCCGAGCGGGCCTCGGCCCGGCTGCTGGAGATGCTCGGCGCGGGCGGTGACGTGCCCTCGGCGCGCAGGCTGCCGATCGACGCGGTCGAGGACCTGGTCGGCGACCGGTACGCCGACGTGGTCGCCGTCCACCCGGACCGGGTGCGGCTGATGCGGCAGTTCCCGGCCGAGGACATCTTCGGCGGCGCCCGCCGTCTCGACGCCATCGGCATCGGGCTCAACCTGCTCGTGCAGAACTTCTCCGGCCGGCGTCTGGTGCGGCTGGCCGAGTCCGGCTGCCGGGTCAGGCTGCTGTTCCTCAACCCGGCCTCCAGTGCGGTCAAGCGCCGCGAGCGGGAACTCGGCATCAAGCGCGGCGAGCTCAGCCGGGCCGTCGAGATGAACATCCTGCACATGCGCCGGGTACGGGCCCGGCTGCGCGACCCGGATGCCTTCGAGATCCAGGTCTTCGACGAGACGCCCCGCTTCACGGCGTACCTGGTGGACGGCGACGGCGCGGACGGCATCGCGGTCGTGCAGAGCTATCTGCGCCGCACCCGGGGCATGGAGGCACCGGTGTTCGTGCTGCGCAACGGCAGCAAGGTGGTCAAGTCCGGCGAGGCGGACGAAAGCGGCCTCTTCCCCACGTACCGCGAGGAGTTCGAGGTGATGTGGGCGGATTCGCGGCCGGTGTCATGAACTGTGTCTCGGTGAGCGGTGGTTCTCCGGTCCGACGCCGGGGCTGAGCGGAACGCCGGCGGGGGCAAGCGGAGCGCGGTCCTTCGATTGTCAGTGGTGCATGGGAAGGTGGAGACCACTGGGGGAACGCACCACAAGAAGGGGGACCGCCCATGGGCTGGCACCGGGAGCTGCTGATCGGCTTCGACCTGGAGACGACGGGCACGGATCCGCGCGAGGCGCGCATCGTCACGGGCGCCGTGATCGAGGTCAGGGGCGGCGAGCCGATCGGGCGCCGGGAGTGGCTGGCCGACCCGGGAGTGCCGATCCCCGAGGACGCGGTGGCGGTGCACGGCATCAGCAATGAGCGCGCGGCGGCCGAGGGCAGGCCGGCCGACCAGGTGGCGGACGCCCTGGCCGACGTCCTCACCTCCTACTGGAAGACGGGCGTGCCGGTCGTCGCCTACAACGCGACCTTCGACCTCACCCTGCTCTCCGCGGAGTTGCGGCGCCACGGACTGCCCTCCCTGCGCGACCGCCTGGGCGGCGTGGACCCGGCGCCGGTCATCGACCCCTACACCATCGACCGCTGGGTCGACCGCTACCGCCGCGGCAAACGCAACCTCGAAGCGGTCTGCGCCGAGTACGGCGTCGTCCTCGACACCGCCCACGACGCCATGGCCGACGCATTGGCGGCGGCCCGGCTGGCCGGGGCGATAGCCGACCGCCACCCCAAGATCGCCATGCTCGGCCCGGCGGCCCTGCACCACCGCCAGATCGAGTGGTACGCGCAGTGGGCGGCGGACTTCCAGAGCTTCCTGCGCGGCAAGGGCGACCCGACCGCCTCCATCGACGGGGCGTGGCCCCTGCGGGAGCCGGCGGACGAACCGGTCTGAGCCGACGTCAGGCGGGCCGGTCGCTCAGAACGGATACCACCGCACGGTCTCGTCCCCGTCCCTCAGGGATCGCACCCGCCGCTCGAACTCGGCCAGTGCCTTCGGGTTGCTCGGCGCATGCTGGGCGACCCACGCACAACTGGCCGTCTCCCGGGCCCCGCGCAGCACACCGCAGCCGGCCCATCCGCGTACGTCCCATCCGTAGGTCTCCGTGAACGAGGCGTACGCCTCGTCCCGCAACCCGTACCGGTCGTGGGACAGTGCCATCACCACGAGATCGTGCTCGCGCAGGTCCGCGGACACCGTTTCCAGATCCACCAGCACGGGCCCGTCGGGTCCGACGTGCACATTGCGCGGCAGCGCGTCCCCGTGGATCGGCCCCGGCGGCAGGTGTGGCGTGAGGGCGGCGGCCCGAGCGGCGAACCCGTCCCGCCGTTCGCGCAGGTAGGCCGCGTCCGCGGGATCGATCGCATCCCCCGCGAGCCGCAGCCACCGCTCCACCCCGCCCAGCAGATCGCGGGCCGGGAGTGCGAAGGGAGGCAGGGGCGTGGCATGCACGATCCGCAGCAGTTCGGCCAGATCCCGCGGCTCGGCGGACCGCACGGCGTCCGGCAGCCGATGCCACACCGTCACCGGATGCCCGTCGACCAGCAGCGCCTTCGGCTCGGCCGCCCGCACCGCCGGCACGCCCGCCTCGGCGAGCCACACCGCGATGTCCAGTTCGCGGCGCGCCCGGTCCAGCAGTTCGGCGTCACGGCCGACCTTGACGACCAGGTCACCGGCGGCGAACACCGCGTTCTCGCCCAGGGCGAGCAGCCGCGCCTCCCGGACCGCACCGGGCAGCACCCCTGCCGCGGCCAGTACGTCCCGCGCCCGTGCCTCGTCCATCGTCCGCCTCCGTCGTCCGTGCTTCGACCGTCGGGTTCCGGCCATCCACCGGTCAGTGTCGCATCGGCACAGGTCGGGCGGCGTACGCGGTGCCTTGACGAGGCACACGGCCTTCACGAGCATGACCAGGCCGACCGAGCGTGCAAAGGGACTGATTCCGTGACAACGGTGACCGAGGCTTCGCCCCCTTCGCCCCCTTCGCCACCGAGGAGAAAGGCCGGCCGCAGACCCGGCGGTGGGCGGCCCCGGCACGCCGCCGACCACGGGGCCTGGTTCCTGGTGCTGCCCGCCCTGATCCCGATCCTGGTCCTCAGCGTCGGACCCCTGCTGTACGGGATCCTGCTGGCCTTCACCGACGCCCAGTCGGGCCGCACCGCACCCACCCGGTGGATCGGCGCCCTCAACTTCCGGGACCTGCTGCACGACACGCTGTTCTGGGAGTCGTTCCGGATCGGGCTGGTGTGGGCGGTCGGCGTCACCGTGCCGCAGTTCCTCCTCGCGCTGGGTCTCGCCCTGCTGCTCAACCAGGACCTGCGGCTGCGCTGGCTGGCCCGCGCGCTGGCGATCACCCCGTGGGCCATGCCCGAGGTCGTCGTCGGCATCATGTGGCGGCTCGTCTACAACCCCGACGCGGGCATCCTCAACGAGACCCTGCGCGACGTCGGTCTGGGCGGCGGCCGGGACTGGCTCAGCGGACTGGCGACCGCGCTGCCCGCCGTGATCCTCGTCGGGGTCTGGGCGGGCATGCCCCAGACGACGGTGGCGCTGCTCGCCGGGCTGCAGAACACCCCTCGTGAACTGCACGAGGCGGCGGCGGTGGACGGCGCGGGCGCCTGGCGCCGCTTCCGCACGGTCACCTGGCCCGCCCTGAAACCCATCGCCCTCGCCATCACCGCCCTCAATGTCATCTGGAACTTCAACTCCTTCGCCTTGGTCTACGTGCTGACCAGCGGCGGCCCCGGCGGCCGGACCCGGCTGCCGATGCTCTTCGCCTATGAAGAGGCCTTCCGCTATGGACAGTTCGGCTACGCGGCGGCGATGGGCTGCGTGATGGTGGCCGTGATCTCGATCGCCCTGGCCGTCTTCCTCGCCGGCCGCCTCAGGGGAGGTGACGACGCATGAGGACCAGCACACCGGCCCGCGCCGGCCAGTACACCGCGCTGCTCGCGTACCTCGTCTTCCTCGCCTTCCCGTTCCTCTGGCTGGTCTCCACCGCGTTCAAGCCGCCGCGTGAGCTCGGCAGCCTGCACCCGACCTGGATCCCGAAGGACCCCACCCTCGCCAACTTCCGGCAGGCCTTCGACGAACAGCCGCTGCTGCACGCCGCCCTCAACTCCCTGCTCGCGGCGCTCGCGGCGGCGGTCGTCGCCGTGCTGATCGCGACGCCGATGGCCTACGTCGTCGCCCGCCGCCGCACCCGGCTCGCGAAGGCCGTGACGGGGTGGGTGGTGGTCAGCCAGGCCTTCCCGTTCGTCCTGCTGATCATCCCGCTGTTCCTCGTGCTGAAGAACCTCCGCCTGATCAACTCCGTGCCCGGTCTGGTGCTGGTGTACGTGGTGTGGGCGCTGCCCTTCGCGCTGTGGATGCTCGCCGGGTACGTACGGGCCGTGCCGCCCGAACTGGAGGAGGCCGCGGCGGTCGACGGGGCGGGCCGGGTGCGGACGCTGGTCTCCGTGACCGCGCCGCTGCTCGCGCCGGGCATCGTGGCGACCGCGCTGTTCGCGTTCATCACCGCGTGGAACGAGTTCTTCTTCGCGCTGGTGCTCCTCAAGACACCGGAGAAACAGACGCTTCCCGTGGTCCTCACCCACTTCATCGGCGCCGAGGGCGCCGCCGATCTCGGCCCGCTCGCGGCGGCGGCGTTCCTCGCGACGCTGCCCTCGCTCGTCGTCTTCGCGCTCATCCAGCGGCGGATCACGGGCGGCATGCTCACCGGGGCGGTGAAGAGCTGATGCGCACCCGCCTGCTCGCCCTGGTCCTTCTGCTGCTGCTCGCGGGCTGCTCCTCCGGCGGCACCCGCGACGACGGCCGGATCACCCTGCGCTTCCAGTCCCTGGCCTGGCAGGAGGAGTCCGTCGAGGCCAACAAGCAGCTGGTGAAGGAGTGGAACGCCACCCACCCGGACGTCCGGGTCGAGTACGTCCAGGGCTCCTGGGACAGCGTGCACGACCAGCTTCTCACCGCCTTCGAGGGCGGCGAGGCACCCGACATCATCCACGACGCCTCCGACGACCTCGCGGACTTCGCCTACGGCGGCTACCTCGCCGACCTCACCGGCCTGCTGCCCGCGAGGCTGAAGTCGGACATCCCGCAGCGCAGTTGGGAGACGGCGACCTTCGGGGACGGCGTCTACGGCGTGCCGTTCCTCCAGGAACCCCGCGTGCTCATCGCCAACGCGACGTGGCTGCGGACGTCCGGTGTACGGATCCCGACCCCCGAGAAGCCCTGGAGCTGGGCCGAGTTCCGCCGGATCACCGAACGTCTCGGCGGCCGGGGGAAGTACGGCGTGGCCTGGCCGCTGAAGGAGCCCGTCTCCGCCACGCTCAACCTCTCCCTGTCGGCGGGCGGGCGGCTCTTCCACCGGGGTGCGGACGGCAAGGTGACGGTGCGGTTCGGGACCGCCGACCAGGTGGTGCCGCGCACCGTCCACGCCCAGGCGAACACCGACCGCAGTGCCTCGCCCACGACCCTGGGCAGCGGCGGTTCCGACACGCTGCCCGGCTTCTTCGCGGGCCGGTACGCGATGGTCCCGCTCGGCTTCTCCTACCGTCAGCAGATCGTCCAGCAGGCCCCGAAGGGCTTCGACTGGCAGGTGCTGCCCGCCCCGGCGGGGGCCGGCGGACTCGCCCAGGGCGTCAGCCCGCAGACCCTCTCCATCGCCGAGGACTGCCCGCACAAGAAGGAGGCCGCGGAGTTCCTCGACTTCCTCCTCAGACCGCCGAACATGGTCCGCCTCGCCCTCGGCGACTGGATGCTGCCCACCGGCACCGAGGCGCTGAAGGACCCCGCCCTGCACCGGACGAAGGACGGCTGGGCCACCGGCACGGCCCTCGCCGGGCACCTGAGACCGGCACCGGCGCAGTCCGTCCGCGGCTACCCGGAGTGGAAGGACAAGGTCGCCACCCCCGCGCTCCAGGAGTACTACAGCGGAGCGATCGGCATCGACGAGCTGCGCCGACGGCTGGAGGAGGACGGCAACCTGGTACTCGCGCGCTACCAGCGCTGAGTGCCGGCCCCCTTCACCCCCGCCATCGAGGCAGTAGACAGTGTCTACCCTTCTGGTAGACACTGTCTACATGGATGCCGAGGGAACGCTGCGAGAGCGGCTGGTCGATGCCGGGGTGGAACTGGTGCTGACCGAGGGCAGCGGCTCGGTCGGGCTGCGGGAGATCGCCCGCCGGGCGGGTGTGTCGCACGGCGCGCCGCGTCGGTACTTCCCGACGCACCGGGCGCTGCTGTCGGCCATCGCCCGCCGGGGCTTCGAGGAGCTGGGCGCCCGATCCGTCGCGGCCACGTGCGAAACCAACCAGCCGCGTGCCCAGTTGGCGGCATTGGCGCGGGTGTACGTCGCCTTCGCGCGGGAGCGGCGTGGCATGTTCGAGCTGATGTTCCGTCACGACCTCCTCGACAGCGGCGGGCGCGGCGAGGCTCCGGCCGGGCCCCGGCTGCGGGAGGCGACGCTGCCGATGTTCGACGGGGTCGTCGCGCTCGTGGCCCGGTGCCGGGGAGAGGCGACGGACTCCTCGGCGGCCCTCACCGCGGCCGCCCTGTGGTCGAATCTGCACGGCATCGCCGAACTGTGGTCCTGGGGCAGCCTCCAACTCGCCGTCGGCGGTGGTCCGGGCGAGGAGTCCGCCGACAGCCCCGACCGGATCGTCGAGGCGGCGCTGGACGCCCATCTCGGCCCGGCCGCCTCATGACCGGGCGGCTGCGGCGCTCCGCCCCGCTCCTCGTCAGCGCGGCCGGGGCGATGATCGTCGCGCTGGACGGCACCGTCCTGTTGGTGGCGCAGCCCAGCCTGCAGCGCGCGCTCGCCGCCGGTCCCGCACAGGTCCAGTGGACCAGCACCGGCTACCTCGTCGCGGTGGCCGCCCTGCTCGTCCTCGCGGGCCGGCTGGGGGACCGGTACGGCCACCTGCGGCTGCTGTGTGTCGGTCTGCTCGGCTTCGGTGCGGCTTCCGCGGGGATCGCCCTCGCGCCCTCGGTCGGTTGGGTGATCGCCCTACGCGTGGTCCAGGGCTTGTTCGGCGCCCTGCTCCAGCCGGCGACCCTCGCGGTGCTGCGGGCGTCGTACCCGGAGCGGGAGCTCCGCCGGGCCGTCGCCGTGCGGACCGGAGCGATCGCGGTGGCGGCCGGGAGTGGCCCGGTGCTCGGGGGAGTCCTCGTGGCTCACTTCGGATGGCGGGCCGTGTTCTGGCTCAACGTCCCGGTCGTGCTCGCCGCGGTGCTGCTCGCTCTCGCGGTCCGCCTTCCCGCCCCGGAGCGACCGGCTCCGCAGCCGCTCGACCTCACCGGCGCGGTGCTGCTGGCGGGCACCCTCGCGCTCCTCGTCCACGCCCTGGCGGGCGTCCCGGCGCACGGCTGGACCACCGCGCCCGCACTGCTCGAACTGGCCGGTGTGGCGGTCCTGGCGGCCGCGCTCGCCGTGAGCCAGCGCCGGGCCGCCCACCCGATCGTGCCGTCGGCCGTGACACGGTCGGTTCCGGTGACAGCCTCTATGACGCTGCTCCTGCTCGCCACGGCGGGTTTGTTCGGCAGCCTGTTCACCGCCACCTTCCTCCTCCAGGGCGTCCTGGGCCTGGACCCACTCGCCACCGGGCTCCGGGTCCTGCCGCTCACGGTGCTCATGGTGCTCGGGTCCCCACTGGCGAGCATCGCCCTGGGCCGTTGGGGCCCGCGACCGACCGCCGTCAGCGGAACGCTTCTGGTCGTTCTCGGTGTCGCGGGGCTCGCACGGTTGCCGGCGGGCGACGCGGTGGGGTCGACGGGTGCCTGCTTCGCCCTGATCGGTGCCGGGTTCGCCGCCGTCATGGTCACCGCCACCGGGACGGTCGTCGGCGATGCGCCGCCCGAGTACGCCGGAGCCGTCGGCGGGCTCAAGCAGACGGCGACCAACATCGGCCCGACCCTCGGCATCGCCGTCGCGACGAGCGTGGGCGCCGCCGCCTCCGCCGGCCCCACCCTGCTCGTCCTGGCCGCGATCACGGCCCTCGGCCTGCTCCCCGCGGCGTTGCTGCCCGGAAACCGAAAGGCGGGCATGGCGCAAAGACCACCCGGGCACGAGCCCGAGGTCCTGCACGTCGACAACCGTCATGTGCACCCGCGGCGCACTCGCGACGGCGTATGACCGGCGGGACGGCGCAGCCGCGCTGCGCTGTCCGGCCCGGGCGAAAACCCGTTGTGCGTCGTCGACGCGACCACCTAGCGTGCCGCTCGTGGGTATCAACGCGATCTGCATCTCCGGTCAGCCTCAGGGCTGCGCGCACGCCGTACGGGTGCGCCGCGGCCCCGGAGCCCTGACCGGCCCGGGGAGCCACGCCCGCTGAGCCTTCGAGGCCGGCGCTCCTCCCCGTTCTTCTCCGTCTTCCGGTCAGGGCCCTCCGCTGCCCTTTTCCACCTCACGGAAGACAAGGACCGCAGGCCATGGCCCGCCCCACCGCGACCTCCCGCGCTCTTTCGCAGAATTTCCTCGCCGACCGCGCCACCGCCGAACGATTCGCCCGGCTCGCCGTCCCACAGGATCTGCCGATCCCGCTGCTGCTCGAAGTCGGAGCCGGTAAAGGCGCGTTGACCTTTCCACTGGCCCGGCGCTGCCAGGAGTTGCGCGCGTACGAGATCGACCCGCGCCTCGTATCCGTCCTGCGCGGCCGCCTCTCCGGCACGCCGCACGTACGCGTCGTCCGCGGGGACTTCCTCGCCGGGCACCCGCCGCGCACGCCCTTCTCGGTCGCCGGGAACGTGCCGTTCTCCCGGACTGCCGCCGTCGTCGACTGGTGTCTGCGCGGTCCCGCCCTCACCGACGCCACCCTGCTCACCCAGCTCGAGTACGCCCGCAAACGCGCGGGGGGCTACGGCAACTGGACGCTGCTGACGGTCCGGACCTGGCCCCGCTACGAGTGGCGGCTGCTCGAACGGGTCGGCCGGCGCGCCTTCCGGCCCGTCCCCCGCGTGGACGCCGGAGTGCTGCGCATCGAACGGCGTGCCACCCCGCTGCTCGACGACACCGCGTACCGGAGCTGGCGGTGCCTGGTCGAGCTGGGCTTCTCCGGGGTCGGCGGTTCGCTGCACGCCTCCTTGCGGCGGGCCCACCCGAGGCGGCGGGTGGACGTCTCGTTCCGGGCCGCCGGCCTGGATCCCGGGGTGCTGGTGGGCGAGGTGACGCCCGGGCGGTGGCTGCGGCTGCACGAGGCGCTGACGGCGTGAACACAAAGAGCTTGCACGAGACGTCTCGTCTCGCGGACGGTCGACGCATGACCAGTCGCGCCCACATCGCCATGTTCTCCATCGCCGCCCACGGCCACGTGAACCCGAGCCTGGAGGTGATCCGCGAACTCGTGGCGCGCGGCCACCGGGTGACCTACGCGATCCCGCCCGTCTTCGCGGACAAGGTCGCGGACACCGGCGCCGAGGTGAAGCCCTGGAACTCGACGCTGCCCTCCCCCGACGACGACCCGGAGGCATGGGGGAGCACCCTGCTGGACAACGTGGAGCCGTTCCTCGCCGACGCGATCCAGGCCCTCCCGCAGCTGATCGAGGCCTACGAGGGTGACGAACCGGACCTCGTGCTGCACGACATCGCCTCCTACCCGGGCCGGGTCCTCGCCCACCGCTGGGGCGTCCCCGCGGTCTCCCTCTCGCCGGCCATGGTCGCCTGGGAGGGGTACGAGGAGGAGGTCGCCCGGCCCATGTGGGAGGAGCCGAAGAAGACCGAACGCGGCCGCGCCTACTACGCCCGCTTCCAGGCCTGGCTCGAGGAGAACGGGATCGACCGGCACCCCGACGACTTCGGGGGCCGGCCCGACCGCTCGATCGTCCTGCTCCCCAAGGCGCTCCAGCCGAACGCGGACCGCGTCGACCACAGCGTGTACTCCTTCGTCGGAGCCTGCCAGGGTGACCGCACCGCCGAGGGCGGCTGGCAGCGGCCGGCCGCCGCAGAGAAGGTCGCGCTCGTGTCCCTCGGGTCGGCCTTCACCAAGCAGCCCGGCTTCTACCGGGAGTGCGTCAAGGCGTTCGCCGACCTGCCGGGCTGGCACCTGGTGCTCTCGGTCGGCAAGCACGTCGACCCGGCCGAGTTCGCGGACGTCCCGGCCGACGTCGAGGTGCACTCCTGGGTGCCGCAGCCGGCGATCCTGAGGCAGGCCGATCTGTTCGTCACGCACGCCGGCATGGGCGGCAGCCAGGAGGGCCTGGTCACCGCCACGCCGATGATCGCCGTACCGCAGGCAGCGGACCAGTTCCACAACGCGCAGACGCTCCAGGGTCTCGGCGTCGCCCGCTGCGTGCCCACCGAGGAGGCGACCGCAAAGACCCTGCGCGCGGCGGCCCTCGCCCTGGTCGGCGACCCGGAGGTGGCCCGCCGTCTGAAGGAACTCCAGGCGCAGACGGCCCAGGAGGGTGGCACCAGGCGCGCGGCCGACCTCATCGAGGCCGAACTGGCCGCGGCACGGGGCTAGGACCGCCGTTGTCGCGTCGGGCCGTCGTCACACCGCGACGGCCTGACGGGTCAGGGTCAGGCGGGCGTTGTCGAGCGTGGCGTCCATGCGCGCCGACTGGCCCTTGGTGAACATGAACATCGCGGCGTCGTCCGTGTAGTCCATGTAGTTCATGAACATGTCGCCGTCCGGTCCGTTGCCGCACGTCACATGGGGGAAGGTGGGGGAACCGGCGTTCGCGCCGCCCTGGTTGGGGGTGTCCGCCACGAAGTCGCTGCCGCTGCACCCCTCGTCGTCGTCACCCCAGATGTGCCGCAGGTTCAGCCAGTGCCCTATCTCGTGCACCGCCGTGCGACCGCCGTCGAAGGGGGCCGTCGCGGTACCGGTGGTCCCGAGGGCGGTGTGGGTGATGACCACGCCGTCCGTGGAGGCGGCGCCGCCCGGGAACTGGGCGTAGCCCAGCAGTCCGCGGGTCAGCCGGCAGACCCAGAGGTTCAGGTAGATGTCCGCGGGCCAGGCGTCCTGGCCGCCGCTCAGGCTGAACTTGACCAGGTCGTCGGTGCCCCAGTCGTCGACCGCGCTCTCGGTGCGCGTGATGCCGTCCGTTGGGCGGCCCAGCGGGTCGGTCCGGGCGAGGTGGAACTGCAGGCGCGCGTCGGCCACCAGGTCCTGCCAGACCGCGGGCACCTTGCTCACATCCGGGTTGCTCGCGCGGAAGTCCTGGTTCAGGACGTCGATCTGACTGTGGATCTGGGCGTCGCTCACGTTCTGCTCGGGGGTGCTGTGCACGACGTGCACGACGACGGGGATGTCGATCGGGCCCTGCCGGGCGGTGACCTGCTCCATCGACTCGTAGGCGAACGCCGTGTTCTCGATCAGGGCCCGGTTCTCGGCGTATTCCGGGTTGAGGCTGAGGAGTCTGCGGTGCACCTCCATGGCGCCGCACCAGCGGCTGTAGTCGGGCGAGGTGGCGCGAAGGAATGCCTGCGCATCGGACATGGCGTGCCCTTCGAGGGGAGCGGGGTTGTGCCGCGCACGCGGCTGCGGAACTGCGCGTCTGAGACGCGTCGCGAGGGCCGGGCGACGTCGGGCGGAGCGGTCGGTTGCCCGTTCCCTCCGAACCCATACACTGATAATTCTAGCCACTTTGGCGTAAGAGAGACAATACGTACCGTGTCCGACGAGTGAGGTGGCCGGGTCATGCGAGAGCCCCCGCCGGGTCTGTTCCGCTCGTGGCTCCACTCCTACGAGGAGGACCACGAGGACGTGCGGGTCTACCGGCCGGACGACTTCCCCTTCCCGCCCGCGCGCGGGCGCCGCGGCATGGAGTTCGCACCCGGCGGCGGCTTCGTCGACCACCCGCTGGGACACGGTGACGCCCCCGGAGCCGTGCCCGGCCATTGGCGGCTCGTGTCGGACCGTCACCTCGTGCTCTCTTTCGGGGGCGCCCGCCCGGACCGGGAGCTGGAGATCGTGCGCTGCGACGAGCGGGTGCTCCAGGTGCGGCGGCTGGTGTAGGGCCCGTTCGCGAACCTGGGCCATCCCAAGTTGAACGAGGAACTTTTACGGTTGAGCCGTCAATTTCATTCCGTCTCGGGTGACTTGCCACCCTGCTCTGAGCAGCGGAAACTGTAGATGATGACGTAGAGCCCACCGACACTTCCGACTCTGCGCCGCCCCGACGGACGAACAAGGGGGTGACCCGGTGGAGAACGAACTGCACATCCTCCTCACCGAAGAGGACGCGGAAGCCGAGCGCGTCGCGGAGCTCACCGGCTATCTGCGCGAGGAACTGCTCGATCTCGACGTGGACGACGTCACCACGCTCCCCGGCGGAGAGGCCCCGCCCGGAACGCGAGCCGTGGACGTCACCCAGATCGGCGCCCTGCTGGTGACCCTGGGCAGCTCGGCGACCGCCCTGAACCAGGTGATGACCGTGATCCGGTCGTGGATGGGCCGTCGCCATGACACCCACCCGTCCTTGCACCTGCGGATGGGGGACGACGTCCTGGAGGTGTCCGAGGCGACCGACGATCAGGTCACGGAGGCGTTCAAGATCTTCGTCGAGCGCCATTCCAGAGCTGGAGCCGAGACATGACGGATTCCAGATACGCGCTGATCATCGCCAACGACCGGTACGCCGACCAGGGGCTCAAGAAGCTCAAGGCACCCGCCCAGGACGCCGCGGCTCTCGAACGGGTGCTGCACGACCCGCAGATCGGCGACTTCGAGGTGGAGGTCGTGCACAACGCCTCGGCCGACCTCATGCGCAGGCGCATCCAGGGCTTCTTCAACGACCGCCGCCGCGCCGACACGCTCCTGCTGCACTTCTCCTGCCACGGCCTCAAGAGCGAGTCCGGCGAGCTGTACTTCGCCGCGAGCGACACCGAGCCCCCGCTGCTGGCCGCCACCGCTGTCCCCTCCCAGTTCGTCCGTGGCTGCATGTCCGCCACCCGGGCGGGCCGCAGCGTCCTGTTCCTCGACTGCTGCTACGGCGGAGCCTTCTCCCGGGGCTCGGCCTCCGTGCGCGCCTCGGGAGAGGTCAACGTCCTCGAGTCGTTCGCGAAGGACGAGCCGGCCAGCGGGCGGGGCTGGGCCGTCATCACCGCGTCCGACTCCATGGAGTACTCCTTCGAGGGCAACGAACTCGCCGAGAACTCCGCGCCGCGGCCCTCGGTGTTCACGCACGCGGTGGTCGAAGGCCTGGAGACCGGCGAGGCCGACCTCGACGCGGACGGCAACGTCTCCCTCGACGACCTGTACGAATACGTCTACCGACACGTACGGGAGCAGAACCCCCACCAGACACCGAAGAAGGCGGCGGAGCTGCAAGGGGAGCTGCATCTGGCACACAGTCGGCGTCCCGGCATCAAGATCGTTGCCATCCCCTCGCCGCCCTCCTTGCGGGCGGCCATGAACAGCGACGAGTTCCTCACCCGGCGGGGCGCTGTCACGGAGTTGTGCACCCGACTGCGGCGCCCCGAGGTGCCCGTGGCGGAAGGGGCGCGTCAGCACCTGGCGGAGGTCGCCCAGAACGAAGTCCAGCCGCTCGCCGATCAGGCGGCCGACGCTCTGCGCGAGATTCGCCTGGCACCCTCCCCGGACCACCTGGACTTCGGCCGGGTACCGAGGGGCTCGCACGCTCCCAAGCGGTCCGTGACCATGCACGGCCCACCGCTGGCGCGTCACTGCGTGGCCCAGCCCAAGCAGCCCTGGCTGCGGGTCGATCCGACCCGCAGCGGTCTGGAGGTCCACGTCGACACGGCTGCCACGGGGCGCCTCTCCGGCGACATTCTGCTGAAGGGTGTGGCCGACGAGTCGGTGATCCACGTCGAGGCGGAGGTGACCCCGGCGGACGAGGACGGTCCCACGAGAGGCGAACCGGACGCCTTGAACGACTCGCCGACGCCGAAGCCCCGGCCCAGAGACAAACAGCGCACGGTGGTCATCGAGCCCCCGCACATCCCGTCCCAGCCCAAGGAGCCGCCCAGGCCCCCTGCGGACCAGGAGCGAACGGACCGGAAGACCTCCTCCCGGCGCGCTCCCGCCCTTGCCGGTGCCGCCCTCGCCCTCGCCGTCACGGCGCTCGCCATGCTCATCATGACCATCCAGAGGGGGGTGGTCGCCGTCGTCGCGCGGGCCGACGCGGGGCCGTCCGGCAACGTCGAGAACAACATCCACGAGCAGGGAGCACTCACACCGCTCATCGTGTGCCTGATCACCGGCGCTGCGGCGCTGGCCGTCGGCGCGTTCGCCCGGCACGACCTGGGCACACGGCGCGAGCACTACACGAGGCAGGCGGCGAGCGGCACGCACACGCTGACCTCGGTGGCGAAGGGCCTGGCGATCCCCGCCCTGATCCTGGCCGTCCTCGCGGACATCGCCTACCTGGTGGGCAGCGGCCAGTGGTGACCACCCGCCGCGGGAACAGGGCCGGCCGGTGCTCCATCAATGGCCGGCTCGTCGATGCCGGCGTCCTCGACGATCCGCGCGGCGGTGTGCGTCTCGCCCTTCAGCTGGTCGCTGTCCTTGACGTCGACCCGGCCGGCAGCCGAACCGGGCCTCATCGCCAGGACGACGAATCCCCATGGAGCGAGCCCCCTCCCCACTGGGGAGGACCTCCACGGACCGTGGTCCCTTACACCTATCGCCGGACATGTCCGGCTCCCCGGGTGTGTGGATCCTGGACAGACGGTTGTGCCCCGCATTGACCGGTGAGTAATTTACGGGGCCGGGCAGCTGCCCGCGGCGGCCGTCGTGCCCACCCCCACGGGGCACGACGGCCGCCTTATCGTGAGCGGATGACGACGACATACGCGGCCCTGCTGCGCGGCATCAACGTGGGCGGCAGCAGGAAGGTCCCCATGGCCGACCTGCGCACGCTCCTGGCGGACCTCGGCCTCGACGACGTCCGTACGTACCTGCAGAGCGGCCAGGCCGTGTTCGCCTCCGGCCACGGCGACGAGGAGTCGCTGGCCGGTGAGATCGCGCGGGCCGTCGAGAAGCACTTCGGCTTCGGCGTCGACGTGATCGTGCGCGACCACGCCTATCTGCGGGCGATCGCCGAAGCCTGCCCGTTCCCGGCCGCCGACCTGGAGCCCAAGCAGCTCCACGTCACCTACTTCTCCGCCCCCGTCACCCCCGGCCGCTTCGCGGAGATCGACCAGGAGGCCTACCTCCCCGAGGAGTTCCGCCTCGGCGACCGGGCCCTGTACCTGTACGCCCCCAACGGCCTGGGCCGCTCCAAGCTGGCCGAACACCTGTCGAAACCGCGCATCAACAAGGGCGTGATCGCCACCACCCGCAACTGGAACACGGTCGTCAAGCTCGTGGAGATGACCGGTGCCTGAGCACCACCCGGCCGTCGAGTCCGCGATGGAGGGCGAACTCGCCCTGCTGACCCCCAAGGTCCGCCGCTCGCCCGACCGGGTCGGGGCGCTGCTGCACCCCGACTTCCACGAGTTCGGCGCCTCCGGCCGGCACTGGAGCCGGGCCGCGATCATCGCCTCCCTGGCCGCGACCACCGAGACCGGCGCCCGGCCCGTCGCCGTCTCCGCCCTCAGAGGCGTGCAGCTCGCCCCGGACCTGGTCCACCTCACCTACGACACCGAGTACGACGGCAGCCGCGCGCACCGCAGTTCGCTCTGGCGGCGCACGGAGGGACGCTGGCTGCTCTACTTCCACCAGGCGACCCCGTTCAGCGAACGGGCCACCTGACGCGCCGCCCCCCGGGCAGGGCGTGCACGACGTCATGCGGGCCCCGCCCTCCGGGGCCGGGCCAACCCGTCGGTCGTCCCCGTGAACATCTCCGCCGTCCGCTGCGTACCTACCGACGGACGGCACGAGAACGGAGTCTCGCGAGAGGAATCGCACGGCCACCGACAGGAGCCCGCACATGAGCGACACGAACCTCGTCTACGCCTACGCGGTCCTGCGCCGCACCCCCGAGGCCGCCGCGGCCACGGCTCATCTGCGCGGTGTCGCCGGGGAGCCGATCCAGCTGGTCGACCCGGCGGTCACCAGCCCGCCGCTCGCCTTCGCCGTCGGCCACGTCCCGCCCGCCGACTACGACGACGCCCCCCTCCAGGCCCATCTCGACGACCTGGACTGGCTGGAGTCCACGGTCCGCTCCCATCACGCCGTGGTGGCCGCCCTGGTGGCCTCCGGCGCCGCCGTGCTGCCCCTGCGACTCGCCACCGTCTACCGCGACGAGGACACCGCCCGGCAGGCCCTCGACACCCGCCGCGGCTACTTCCTCTCCCTGCTCGACCGCCTCACGGGCCACGTCGAACTCGGCGTCAAGATCTACGCCGCCCCGGACATCACCCCGCCCGAGGCCGACACCGTCCCCGAGCAGGACCCGGTCACGGGCCTCGGCGTCGGGCGCGCCTACCAGGTGATCCGCCGCCGCAGACAGCGCAGGAACGAGGAGGCCTGGCGTACGGTCGCCCAAGCGGCCGCCCGCCTCACCGAAACGGCTCGGGCCCTGGCCGTCGACCGCGTCACCCACATCCCCGAACGCGGCAGCCTGGCGGGCACGGCCCCCGGCACCAACATCGGCAACGACGCCTACCTCGTCCCGAAGGGTAGGGTCACCGCGTTCCGCACGGGCATCCTCACGGCCGCCCAGGGCGTCCCCGGCCTCCGCGTGGAGATCAGCGGCCCGTGGGCCCCGTACTCCTTCGCCCTCCAGCCGGAACCGCACGAGGAGACAGCGGCGTGACCCGTCAGGCGCTCACGGCCGCCGGCAGCGGCATCCGGGCCGCCTCGTACCGCTGAAGCACCACCCGCGCCACCTCCGGCGCCGGTCCCAGGACATCCGCCAGGACGTCCGCCCCGGCCGCGCCCCGGGCGATGCGGTCCGGGAGGAAGCCGGGGGCCAGGACGTACGGGGAGACGGCGACCCGGGAGCAGCCGAGTGCGCGGAGTTCGCGGACGGCGTCCTCCGTGCGGGGAAGGGATGCGGAGGCGAACGCAGGCCGCACGGCGCACCAACCGGTGTGCCGCCACTCCCGCGCGATTTCTGCGATCACTGCGATCGCCTCCGGGTCGGTGGACCCCGCCGAGGCCAGGACGACCCCGGTCGAGGACTTGTCGGCGGGCGTCAGGCCCGCCTCGTACAGACGTCGTTCCAGCGCTGCCACGAGCAGCGGGGAAGGGCCCAGGACGTCCGCCTGGTGGATGCGCAGCTGCGGGGGCGCGTCCGCGAGGACCGCGGGGATGTCCGCCTTCGCGTGGAACGCCCGGGTGAGGAGCAGCGGCAGGGCGACGACGTCGCGGACGCCCTGCACCGCGAGGGACTCCAGGACCCCCTGTACCGAGGGGACGTTGAAGTCCAGGAAGCCCGTCTCCACCCGTACGTCGGGGCGCGTCGCGCGCACCCGGCGCACCAGGGCGTGCACCGTCGCGGCATGGCGCGGGTCGCGGCTGCCGTGGGCGATGACGAGGAGGACGGGCTTGTCGGTCATGGGACTCAGTTCTTCACCAGCAGGCCGCGGCTGCGCAGCACCCACCGCTCCAGCGGGCTGAAGATCAGCAGGTCGATGGCGATGCCGACGATCAGGATGAGCAGGATCGCCTCGAACACCATGGCCATGTCGCTGGCGTTGCGGCCGTTCTCCAGCAACTGGCCGAGGCCGACGCCGAGGTCGGGGAAGGACGCGATGATCTCGGCGGCCATCAGGGAGCGCCAGGAGAAGGCCCAGCCCTGCTTCAGGCCCGCCACGTAGCCGGGCAGGGCGGCGGGCAGGACGATGTGCCAGGTGCCCTTCAGGCCCGTGGCGCCGAGCGTGCGGCCCGCGCGCAGGAACAGCGGGGGCACCTGGTCGACGCCGGAGACCAGGCCGTTGGCGATCGAGGGGACCGCGCCGAGCAGGATCACCGCGTACATCATCGAGTTGTTCAGGCCCAGCCAGATCACCGCCGGCGGAACCCAGGCGACCGACGGCAGGGACTGCAGGCCCGACAGGATCGGGCCGAGCGCCGCGCGGATGAACTTCACCCGGGCCACGATCAGGCCCAGCGGCGTGCCGATCACCAGGGCGAAGAGGAACCCGAGCAGACCGCGCGAGACGCTGGTCCAGATGTAGCCGAGCAACTCGCCCTGGAGCCACGCGGTCTGGACGACGTCCCACACCGCGGACGGCGCGGGCAGCTTCGTCGGGTCGTCGACGACCTTGAACGAGACGAGTGCCTGCCAGACCGCCAGCACCAGCGCGACGGCGAGAACGGGCGGCAGGATCTTCTGGGTGAAGGTCTGCCGGAACGGGGTCCGGGAGGTCTGCCGCGTCTCCAGCGCGTCGAGGCCCGCCTCCAGTCCGGCGAGATCGTTGCCGTCCTTGGCGACGGTCGTCGAATCAGTGCTGGCCATGACGGCGGATCTCCCCACGCAGTTCTTCGGTGATCTCGACGGACAGTTCCGCCACGGCGGTGTCCTCGATGCGGCGCGGATGCGGGATGCCGACCGTCCACTCCCGCGCGATCCGCCCGGGGCGGGACGACAGCAGCACCACCCGCTGCGCGAGCCGCACCGCCTCGCGCACGTTGTGCGTGACGAACAGGACGGACACCTGCGTCTCGCGCCAGATGCGGGTCAGCTCGTCGTGCAGCACGTCCCGCGTGATGGCGTCCAGCGCCGCGAACGGCTCGTCCATCAGCAGCAGCTTGCTCTCCTGCGCGAGCGCACGGGCCAGCGCGACGCGCTGGCGCATGCCGCCGGACAGTTCGTGCACCCGCTTGCCGTACGCGCCCTTCAGCCGCACCAGTTCGAGCAGCTCCTCGGCACGCTCCCGGCGCTCGGCCTTCGGCACGCCCCGCAGCTTCAGGGCGAGTTCGATGTTCTTGCCCGCGGTCAGCCACGGGAACAGCGCGTGCTCCTGGAACATCAACGCCGGCCGGCCGTCCGTGGCGATCGCGCCGGCGGTGGGGCGGTCCAGGCCCGCCACCAGGTTGAGCAGGGTGGACTTGCCGCAGCCCGAGGCCCCCAGGAGGGTGACGAACTCTCCGGGCGCGACATCGAGGGTGATGTCGTCCAGGACGAGCTGCTGTCCGGCGGGGCCCGGATACGACTTCGACACGTGCTCGATCCGGGCGGCGTGCGTGGCCGACTCGGTGCCGTCGGCGGCCTTGGCGAGGGTCGTGGCCATGGTCGTCACCTCCTGGGAACTCTTCACAATGCGGCTTCGGGATGCGGGCTTACTTCGCGCCGAGACCGGCGTCGTCCACCGCGGGCTCACCCTCGGCCTTCAGCACCTTGTTCAGCGGCGCGAGGTCGTAGATGCCCTTGAGGTCCGGCTTCTGCAGCAGCCCCGCCTTCACCGCGTGCTCGGCCTCGGTGTTGAGGGTGGAGGCCAGCGGGTCGTCGGTGAACTGGATGGACTTCCACGCCGGGTCCAGCACATCGGCGGGCAGCGCCTTGCCGGAGTCCTCCTCCAGCTGCTTGTTCGCCGCCGCCTTCGCCGCGTCCGGATTGGCGTTGATCCACTTGTTGGTCTCGACCGAGCCCTTGAGCACGGCCTCGACGACCTTCGGGTGCTCCTTCAGGAACTCCTGCCGCACGATGATGTTCGTGATCACGAACTTCTTGTCCGGCCACAGCGACGCCTCGTCGAGCAGCACCTTGCCGCCCTCGGCGACCAGCTTCGACGCGGTCGGCTCCGGCACCCAGGCGCCGTCGACGGACCCGGCCTTGTAGGCGTCCGGGGTGACCTTGTTGTCGCTGCGGACGACCGTGACATCGCCCTTGCCGCTCTGCGGGTCCACCTTCCAGCCCTGCTCCGCGGCCCAGTTGAGGAACGCCACGTCCTGCGTGTTGCCCAGCTGCGGGGTCGCGATCCGCTTGCCCTTGACGTCCTTCAGCGACTTGATCTTGTCCGGGTTGACGATCAGCTTCACGCCGCCGGACGCCGAACCGCCGATGATGCGCAGGTTCTTGCCGGCAGACTTGGTGTAGCCGTTGATCGCGGGGGAGGGGCCGATCCAGCCGATGTCGATCGAACCGGAGTTGAGCGCCTCGATCTCGGACGGGCCGGCGTTGAAGGTCGCGCGATCGACCTTGGTGGCACCCAGGGCCTTCTGGAAGAAGCCCTTCTGCACGCCCACCAGAGCGGTTCCGTGGGTCAGATTGCCGAAGTAGCCGATCTTGACGCTGTCGAGACCGTCGATCTTCTTCGCGCCGGCGGCGACCTTGGCCGCACCGTCGTCCTTGGCCTCGGAGCCGTAGCCGCAGGCGGCCAGCGTGAGCAGGGGAAGTGCGGCGATGACCGCGAAACCGCGGCGAAGAGCGGATGAAGCAGGCACGGGAGGTGGTCCTCTCACAGGCCCGGCGGTCACGGTCTCTCAGGTCGTGGCCGGGAGGTCGGCAGGTTTTCGTCTACGGCGGTGGGGGGTGAGGGCGCGCAGGCAGTGCGCGTACGTCAGCGCACACATCGCGCCACTCCGCCCTGCCCGCTGCCGAGAGCACCGCTGCCGACGCGGCCGCCCTCCTTGGCGAACATCGAGTAGAAGTCGGGGGAGGTCATGTCAGAAGTCCCACCCGTCGTCCTCGGACTCGTCCTTGACCGGCTCGGGCGCCGCGAAGGACTCGCCGACCATGCCGGCGGTGAGGGTGGTGCCGTCGTTCGGGTCGATCAGGATGAACGAGCCGGTGCGGCGCGAGTCGGCGTAGGCATCGACCGGCAGCGGCTCGGCGGTACGGATCTTCACCCGGCCGATGTCGTTGGCGACGAGCTGTCCCGGGTGCGGGTGCAGGGACAGGTCGGCGAGCGTGAGGCGGGACGGGATGTCCTTGACGATCGCCTTGACCGTGCGGGTGCCGTGCTTGAGCAGCACCCGGTGCCCGACCGTCAGCGGGGCGTCGGCGACATGGCAGACGGTCGCCTCGATGTCCTGCGTGGTCGCGGGCGCGTCCTTGCTCGGCACGATCAGGTCGCCGCGCGAGATGTCGATGTCGTCCTCCAGCAGGAGGGTCACCGACTGCGTCGTCCAGGCCACGTCCACCGGCTCGCCCAGCAGGTCGATGCCGGAGATCTTCGAGGCGCGGCCCGACGGCAGCACCGTGACGGACTCGCCGACGTGGAAGGAACCCGCCGCGATCTGACCGGCGTAGCCCCGGTAGTCCGGGTGGTCCGGGCCCTGGGGCCGGATCACGTACTGCACGGGCAGCCGGGCGTGGCAGTGGCTCAGGTCGTGGCTGACCGGCACCGTCTCCAGGTGCTCCAGCACGGTCGGGCCGCCGTACCAGTCCATGTTGGCGGAGGGCTCCACCACGTTGTCCCCGACGAGCGCGGAGATCGGGATCGCGGTGACCTCGGGGACGCCCAGCTCGGTCGCGTACGCCGTGAACTCCTCGGCGATGGCGGCGAACACCTTCTCCTCGTAGCCGGCGAGGTCCATCTTGTTGACCGCGAGGACCACGTGCGGCACGCGCAGCAGCGCGGCGAGGGCGGCGTGCCGGCGGGTCTGCTCGACCACGCCGTTGCGGGCGTCGATCAGGATCACCGTCAGCTCGGCGGTGGAGGCGCCGGTGACCATGTTCCGCGTGTACTGCACGTGGCCGGGGGTGTCGGCGAGGATGAACCGCCGCCGGGGCGTGGCGAAGTAGCGGTACGCCACGTCGATCGTGATGCCCTGCTCCCGCTCGGCCCGCAGGCCGTCGGTGAGCAGCGCGAGGTCCGGCGCCTCCTGGCCGCGGCTCGCGGAGACGCGCTCCACGGCCTCCAGCTGGTCGGTGAGGACCGACTTGGAGTCGTGCAGCAGCCGGCCCACGAGGGTGGACTTGCCGTCGTCGACGGAACCGGCGGTGGCGAACCGCAGAAGCGTCGTTTCCGCGAGTTCCTCGGTGGTGATGGTGCTCATCTCTAGAAGTACCCCTCGCGCTTGCGGTCTTCCATCGCGGCCTCGGACATCTTGTCGTCGGCGCGGGTGGCGCCGCGCTCGGTGAGCCGGGAGGCGGCGATCTCCACGATCACCTTCTCGATCGTGTCGGCGTCGGAGTCCACCGCGCCGGTGCAGGACATGTCACCCACGGTCCGGTACCGCACGAGCCGCTTCTCGACGGTCTCGCCGTCCTTCGGGCCGCCCCACTCGCCGGCGGTCAGCCACATGCCGCTGCGGGAGAAGACCTCGCGCTCGTGCGCGTAGTAGATCTGCGGCAGCTCGATGCCCTCGCGGGCGATGTACTGCCACACGTCCAGCTCGGTCCAGTTGGACAGCGGGAACACGCGCACGTGCTCGCCGGGCGCGTGCCGGCCGTTGTACAGGTTCCACAGCTCCGGGCGCTGGCGGCGCGGGTCCCACTGGGAGAACTCGTCGCGCAGGGAGAACACCCGCTCCTTGGCCCGGGCCTTCTCCTCGTCGCGGCGCCCGCCGCCGAAGACGGCGTCGAACTTCTCCGCCTGGATCTTCTCGGTCAGCGGCAGCGTCTGCAGGGGGTTGCGGGTGCCGTCCGGGCGCTCCTTGAGGACACCGCGGTCGATGTAGTCCTGCACGGAGGCGACGTGCAGCCGCAGCCCGTGCTTCTCGACCGTGCGGTCGCGGTAGTCGAGGACCTCGGGGAAGTTGTGCCCGGTGTCCACGTGCAGCAGCGAGAACGGCACCGACGCCGGCCGGAAGGCCTTCAGCGCCAGGTGCAGCATGACGATGGAGTCCTTGCCGCCGGAGAAGAGGATCACCGGCCGCTCGAACTCGCCCGCCACCTCGCGGAAGATGTGCACCGCCTCGGACTCGAGGGCGTCGAGGTGCGACAGCGCGTACGGGCTGTCGGTCTCCTCGGAAACGGTGGCAGCGGTCGTCATGCCAGTCCCCTTTCGGTCAGCAGGGCGTACACGGAAGCCGCGGACTCCTGCACGCTCTGGTTCTGCGACTCGATGCGCAGATCGGGCGACTCGGGCGCCTCGTACGGGTCGTCGACCCCGGTGAGCCCGGTGAGCTCACCGGCGGCCTGCTTGGCGTACAGGCCCTTCACGTCCCGCTCGCTGCACACCTCGACGGGCGTTGCGACATGCACCTCGATGTACGCGGTGCCGTTCGCCTGGTGGCGCTTGCGCACCGCGTCCCGGCTGTCCTGGTAGGGCGCGATGACCGGGACGAGGGCCAGCACGCCGTTGCGGGCGAGCAGTTCGGCGACGAAGCCGATGCGCTGCACGTTGGTGTGCCGGTCCTCGCGGCTGAAGCCGAGGCCCGCCGAGATGAACTCGCGGATCTCGTCGCCGTCGAGCACCTCGACCCGGTGGCCCTCCTCGCGGAGGCGGCCGGCCAGTTCGTGGGCGATCGTGGTCTTGCCGGCGCTCGGCAGACCCGTGAGCCAGACGGTGGCTCCGGTCGTCACGTCACTCTCCTGAATCGTCGTCATCCGTGCAGCCCGCACTCGGTCTTGCTGCGGCCCGCCCAGCGGCCGGCGCGGGCGTCCTCGCCCTCCAGGACCCGGCGGGTGCAGGGGGCGCAGCCGACGGACGCGTAACCGTCCGTCAGCAGCGGGTTCGTCAGGACGCCGTGCTCCGTGACGTACGCGTCCACGTCGTCCTGGGTCCAGCGGGCGATCGGCGAGATCTTGACCTTCTGCCGCTTCTCGTCCCAGCCGACCACCGGGGTGTTCGCCCGGGTCGGGGACTCGTCACGGCGCAGACCGGTCGCCCAGGCCCGGTAGTCCTTCAGGCCCCGCTCCAGCGGCTCGACCTTGCGCAGCGCGCAGCACAGGTCGGGGTTGCGGTCGTGCAGCTTCGGGCCGTACTCGGCGTCCTGCTCGGCGACCGTCTGGCGCGGGGTGAGCGTGATGAGGTTGACGTCCATCACGGCCTCGACCGCGTCGCGGGTGCCGATGGTCTCCTCGAAGTGGTAGCCGGTGTCGAGGAAGACGACGTCGACGCCCGGCATGGCGCGGGCGGCGAGGTGGGCGACCACCGCGTCCTCCATCGAGGAGGTCACGCAGAACTGCTTGCCGAACGTCTTCGCCGCCCACTGGAGGATCTCCAGCGCGGAGGCGTCCTCGAGATCGCGGCCCGCCTGCTCGGCGAGCTGCTTCAGGTCTTCGGTGGTGCGCTCTTCCTGAGCGGTCGTCATATCTGTGCCCCTCCGGAATCGGGTCGCTTCAGTCCCTGGGCCAGCAGCCCGAGGAACTTCAGCGAGAAGGCTCGGCTGCACGCCGCGCATTCCCACGCGCCGTGCCTGCCCTCGGCGGCCTCGCTCGGACGCAGGTCCTCGTCGCCGCAGTAGGGGCAGTAGAACGGTGCCGCGCGCTCGCTCACGACAGGGCCTCCTCGCCGGCCCGCGCCGCCCAGGTGGCGAACCGCTCGCCGTCCTCGCGCTCGGCCTGGAACCGCTTCAGGACGCGCTCGATGTAGTCCGGCAGTTCGTCGGAGGTGACCTTCAGGCCGCGCACCTTGCGGCCGAAGCCGGCCTCCAGGCCCAGGGCGCCGCCCAGGTGCACCTGGTAGCCCTCGACCTGCTCGCCCTGGTCGTTGAGCATGAGCTGGCCCTTGAGACCGATGTCCGCGACCTGGATACGGGCGCAGGCGTTCGGGCAGCCGTTGAGGTTGATGGTGAGCGGTTCGTCGAAGTCCGGCAGGCGGCGCTCCAGTTCGTCGATCAGCTGCGAACCGCGCTGCTTGGTCTCGACGATGGCCAGCTTGCAGAACTCGATGCCGGTGCAGGCCATGGTGCCGCGCCGGAACGAGGAGGGGCGGGCGGTCAGGTCGAGCGCCTCCAAGGCCTCGACGAGCGACTCGACCTGGCTCTCCTCGACGTCGAGGACGATCATCTTCTGCTCGACGGTGGTGCGCACCCGGCCCGAGCCGTGGGCCTCCGCGAGGTCGGCGATCTTCGTGATCGTCGCGCCGTCGACGCGTCCCACGCGCGGGGCGAAGCCGACGTAGAACCGGCCGTCCTTCTGCCGGTGCACACCGATGTGGTCGCGCCACAGCTGGGACGGCTGCTCGGGGGCCGGGCCGTCGGTCAGCTTGCGCTGGAGGTACTCGTCCTCCAGCACCTGCCGGAACTTCTCCGGGCCCCAGTCGGCGACGAGGAACTTCAGCCGGGCGCGGTTGCGCAGCCGGCGGTAGCCGTAGTCGCGGAAGATCGAGATGACGCCCTCGTAGACGTCGGGCACGTCGTCGATCGACACCCAGGCGCCCAGCCGCACGCCCAGCTTGGGGTTGGTGGACAGGCCGCCGCCGACCCACACGTCGAAGCCGGGACCGTGCTCGGGGTGGACGACACCGACGAACGCGACGTCGTTGATCTCGTGCACCACGTCCAGCACCGGCGAGCCCGAGATCGCGGTCTTGAACTTCCGGGGGAGGTTCGAGTACGCCGGGTTGTTCAGGACGCGGCGCTTCATCTCCTCCAGGGCCGGAGTGGCGTCGATGATCTCGTCCTCGGCGATGCCCGCCACCGGGGAGCCGATCATCACACGCGGGGTGTCGCCGCAGGCGGTGACCGTGGACAGGCCCACGCCCTCCAGCCGGTTCCAGATCTCGGGCACGTCCTCGATCCGGATCCAGTGGTACTGGACGTTCTGCCGGTCCGTGATGTCGGCGGTGCCGCGCGCGAACTCCTGCGAGATCTCACCGATGACCCGCAGCTGCCGCGTGGTCAGTGCCCCGCCGTCGATCCGGACGCGCAGCATGAAGTACTCGTCGTCCAGCTCCTCCGGCTCCAGGACGGCCGTCTTGCCGCCGTCGATACCGGGCTTGCGCTGGGTGTACAGACCCCACCAGCGCATGCGGCCGCGCAGGTCGTTCGGGTCGATCGAGTCGAAGCCCCGCTTGGAGTAGATCGTCTCAATGCGTGTCCGCACATTGAGACCGTCGTCGTCCTTCTTGAACTGCTCGTTGCCGTTCAGTGGGGTGTGGTGCCCCACGGCCCACTGACCCTCACCGCGGTGACGGCTCACCTTGCGGCGGGGAGTCGCGGCAGCAGGGTTCTGCGGGGTGGCGGCCATGGTTGATACGTCCTTCGGGACAGGCGAAAATGCGGCTCTGACCTGCGCATGCGTGCGCATGGGCATAGGGCGCGTCATTGCGCAGGGGTGAGGCAGGAAAGGAAGATGTCGGGCGCGGGCTGAGTACGCTCAGAGCGCCGGACAGATGGCGCTGGACATGCGGCCGAGGTCGACGTGCCGCCGACTCACCAAGGCAATTCCAGTTCCAGACATGACGGAAGCGTGTCACGGCGATCTGGACACAGTCCAGCTTCGTCCAAGATGCGGACACCCTTGTCTCGCAGAGCAAGACGAGGGTGTCGTGGGTCACATCAGGTGCTCCCGAGGTGTCCGACCAGGTCAGACGGGGAACGCCCCAGGCCACGGTCCCGGAGCGCCGGCGTCCGCCTCCTCCTCGACCTTGGTGTCGAACAGCTTGAAGCCCCGCCGCTGGTAGTTGTCCATCGCGTGCTCGCCGTCCTTGCTGCAGGTGTGCAGCCAGACCCGCTTCGTCGGGGTCAGCCCCGCCCACCGGTCGGCGAGGTCCCAGGCCCGGGCCGCGCCGTACGACAGCAGGTGCCCGCCGATACGCCGGCCCCGGAAGGCGGGCAGCAGCCCGAAGTAGACGATCTCCACCACCGCGTCGTCCTGCGCCTCCAGCTCCACGAACCCGGCGGGCGTACCCCGGTCGTACGCCACCCACGTCTCCACGCCGGGCCGCTCCAGGTGCTCCACCCACCGCGCGTACGACCAGCCGAGCCGGTCCGTCCAGCGGATGTCGCCGCCCACCGACGCGTACAGGAACCGGCTGAACTCGGGCGAGGGCACCTCGGAGCGCACGACCCGGACGTCCCCGTCCGGCGCGACGGCCGGCAGCAGGTCGGTCGGGGCGGTCTGCTCCAGGGACCAGGTGGTCACGGCGATGGTGGTCATACGGGCCAGAAAATCATCTGACCACCTGCTCTGTCGATCGGCCCCGGGCCGTGCGCGGGGCCGGTCAGTCCAGCGCCCGGTCGATCGACGTCAGAGACAGCGCGAACAGCATCCGCCCCGACTGGGACCAGACCTCGCCGGTCGCCTCCCAGTAGGACAGGGAACCCGACCCGCCGCTCCAGCAGTGCCGGGTCTCGTCCGAGCCGCACTCCGGGGCGCCCGCCCCCTCGGTGTCCTGGCGCCACAGCGTCCCGTGCCCGCCCGGGCTGCCCGCCGCGCGGTCCAGGTACCAGCCCGAGCGGTGGGCCAGCACGCCCCGCACGTCGGCCGTCTTCGTCTCATAGGCCTCGACCGCCGCCGCCTCGCCGGAGGAGTCGGTGGTGAGCAGGCCGGAGCGGGCCGGATCCCGGCTCAGCGCGTAACGCCACAGCCGGGTGTGCCGGTCGCCGTCCACGGGCACCCACTCGCTCGCCACCAGACTGTCGGGGGAGGTGCTGCGGTCCAGGGAGACGGTGGCCGGGCGGGACGTATCGTGCCCGCGGGGCAGGGTGTACGAGCCGACGGCGGGCAGGACGAACCGGTAACCGTGCGCGGCCCAGCCGCCCCGGACCCGGCCGACCGCGTCGGACTCGACGGTGGCGCGCTGGATGCGGTCCATGTCGTACACGTACAGCGCGTCCCGGTCGCCCTCGCGGGTCGTCACCAGCAGCTTGTCCTGGTACCAGACCATGCCGGACAGCGGGGAGACCAACCCCCGGTAGTCCCGCCCGCCGTCCACCGGCACGGCCAGCAGAGCCCAGGTGTAGCGCAGCGCGCCGGGGTCGTTCGCGTCGACGAAGGCGACCTTGGCCAGCCCCTGCTCGGGGGCCGGGCCGTCCATCGAGCCGCCCGCGGCGCCCCGGGTCCAGCCGGAGAGGATCACGCGGTTGCCGCCCCAGAGGCCGTCGTCGTCCGCGTCGCCCGAGGTCGTGACCGCGCCGGCCCGCCAGCCCCGGGTGTCGGAGCCGCCGAAGCAGTACGCGCGCGTGGCCGTCGGCTCCACCGGCAGGCTGTGCTTCTCGGCCGTCGAGCAGCTGCCCGCGTTCCGCAGCGGCAGATCGGCGCCCTCCAGCACCGCGCCGACGCCGACGGGCCGGCCCATCTTCGACGCGAGCCGGTCCAGCCACTGCCCGGGCACCCGGTGCTCGGCCAGCGGCAGCCGCCCCGCCTCGTCGGACGCGGCGACCGGCTTCAGAGCCCCGGGGGCGTCGGCGACGGTGGCCTGCGAGGCGCTGATCAGGGTGGCGGCGGCGGTGAGCGCGAGGGCCGTCCCGGCCAGGGTCGCGCGCAGCGCCCTGCCCCGCCTGCGCCGCCGGTGTCTGCCGCGATGCTTCATAACGTCCTCCCGAGACGGACCAACTGCTCCTGTTGATCCGCACGTTGACGGAGGAGCAGGTGGGGCGGTCCGTAGAGGGATGCTACGGCAGGTAAGGGGGTCGGCGGACGAAGACCCTGCAAATATGCGAAAGATGCACCCCTCGGGGCGGCTTGTACACCACGCGCCGTGAACCTCAGGGCGCCGGTGGGGAGGACCTGCGCCGCCTGCTCACCGCCGGTGCGGTCGAGTGCGGCAGCAGATCCCGCGGGTCGTCCGGAAGCAGCACCTCGACCTCGGCCGCCTCAGCGAACCGGTACGGCCGGTGCTCCAGGAACGCCCCCAGATACCGCCGCACCCGCGACATCTCGGCACGCACCGTCACCGTGCGGGCCGGGTCGCCGAACACGTCCCCGGCCAGGCCCGAGGCGCTGCGGCCCGAGCGGTGGACCGCCAGGAGGTACAGCAACTCCGCGTGCCGGGGACTCAGTTCCCGGGTCCAGGAGCCCGCCTCGCCGAGCACCTCCACCGACCAGTGCCGCGCCTGCCTGAGGTCCAGCACGATCCTGGCCGGGCCGCGCCGGCCCGGCTCGTCGTCGGCCACCCGCAACAGCCAGCCCCCGGCCAGCGGCTCCACCGAGCACAGCCCGAGCGCCGGCAGCCATCTCGGGCCCGCCGACAGCGACTTCGGCAGCGCCACGCGCCGCGCGTACGGCATCCCGCTGACCGCGGCGGTCCAGCCGTCCGGGTCGACCACCAGGGCACGGCCGCCGAGCCGGGCCAGCACCGGCGCCGCCACCGCCCGCAGCCGCTCCAGCGACTCCGTGTGCATCTCCCGCAGCCGGGCCTCGGCGAGTTTGGCCACCGAACCGACCCAGGAGAGCGTCGCCGGGTGCATCGTCTCCAGCGGGCCGCTCACGTCCACCACGCCGAGCAGCCGGCCGTCCCGCGGATCCGTCAGGGGAGCGCCCGCACAGGTCCAGTCGGCCTGGGAGCGCACGAAGTGCTCGGAGGCGAAGACCTGCACGGGCCGGCGCACCACCGCCGGGGTGCCCAGACCGTTCGTGCCGACGACGTCCTCACGCCAGTCCGCGCCGAGTTCGAAGCCCAGCCCGTCCGCCTTGCGCAGCACCGGCGGACTGCCCTCGCGCCACAGCACCCGGCCGTCCTCGTCCGCCACCACCATGATGTGGTGCGCCACGTCCGCCGCCGCCAGCAGCCCCTCCCTCAGCACCGGCAGCACATGGCGCAATACCGACGCCTCGCGCCGCCGCTGCACCTCCTCGCGGGGGAGCGGATCCGCCCGGACGTCGTGGTCGGGATCGACACCGCTGCGCAGCATCCGCTCCCAGGACCGCTCGATCACCGGACGCGGCGCCACCGGAGCGGGCTGCCCCGCCAGCCGGGCGGAACGGACCTGGCTGAGGACCCGGGCCGCACGCGTGCTGTCCACGGCGGCCAAGTGCGTGACATCCATCCGCGTTGCCCCCCGGAGTCGCTTTTGACTGTGCGTCTCATAGTGCCGTCTGCTCCGTCGGCGCGTGCACAGTCCGCACACAGTCAGCAGCAAGTTGCAACCCCCTGCAACCCTGGTGGACGGCCCCGCCGTGTCCGAAACTTGAGCGGCGCCGTCCCGAGCGGCGTTCAGTGGCTCGAACGGGCCAGTGCTGCGGGGGTGGTGCCGTGTCGGCGCAGCACCACCCTCGCTCAAGGCGTAGGCGTGCGGCGGGGGCCGGAAACGCCTGCGCGCGAGGAGCGGGCCGACGTACGCGCGACGAGTGGGCCGACGTACGCGCGACGAGTGGGCCGGTTCAGGACACCGGACGCGCCCGCTCCACCACCGCCGCCAGGTCCAGCGTGTGCGGCAGCGTCCCGAACGCCGCGCCCGCGTCGCCCCCGAGTCGCCCCGCGCAGAACGCGTCGGCGACCTGCGGTGGCGCGAAACGGACCAGCAGCGAACCCTGGAGCACCAGCGCGAGCCGCTCCGTCAGCCGTCGCGCCCGCCCCTCCACACCCTCCAGGTCGGCCAGTTCGGTCAGGAGGTTCTTGATGGCCGCGTCGAGACGGTGATCGGCGCCGCGCGCCTGCCCGACCTCCCGCAGATACGCGTCCAGCGCGCCCGGCTCCCGCTGCAACGCCCGCAGCACGTCCAGCGCCTGCACATTGCCCGCGCCCTCCCAGATCGAGTTCAGCGGCGACTCGCGCACCAGCCGCGGCATCTGGGACTCCTCCACGTACCCGTTGCCGCCGAGACACTCCGCCGCCTCCACGGCAACGGACGGGCACCGCTTGGTCACCCAGTACTTGGCGGCCGGCACCGCGATCCGCAGCAGCGCGCGCTCCTGCTCCCCGCCGTCGTCCCAGGCGGCTGCGAGCCGCATCGCCAGGGTCGTCGCCGCCTCCGACTCCAGCGCCAGATCGGCCAGCACGTTGCGCATCAGCGGCTTGTCGACGAGCTTCCCGCCGAACGCCTCGCGGTACGTGCAGTGGTGCACCGCCTGCGCCACGGCCTGCCGCATCAGCCCGGCCGAGCCGAGCACGCAGTCCAGCCGGGTCGCCGCGACCATCCCGATGATGGTGCGCACCCCGCGCCCCTCCTCGCCGACCCGGCGCGCCCACGTCCCCTGGAACTCGACCTCGCTCGAGGCGTTCGACCGGTTGCCGAGCTTGTCCTTGAGCCGCTGGATCCGGAACACGTTGCGCGTGCCGTCCCCGAGCACCCGCGGCACCAGGAAGCAGGTCAGCCCGCCCGGAGCCTGCGCCAGCACCAGGAAACCGTCGGACATCGGCGCCGAGCAGAACCACTTGTGCCCGGTCAGCTCGTACGTCCCGTCCTCCGCGAGGGGCCGCGCCGCCGTGGTGTTCGCCCGGACGTCGCTGCCGCCCTGCTTCTCCGTCATGCCCATCCCGAACAGCGCCCCGGCCTTGAGGCGCGCGGGCCGCAGCTCACGGTCGTAGACCATGGACGTCAGCCGCGGCTCCCACTCGGCGGCCAGGTCCGGGTCGGTGCGCAGGGCGGGCACCGCCGCGTGCGTCATCGACAGCGGGCAGCCGTTGCCGGCCTCGACCTGCGTCCACACCAGGAAGGCGGCGGCCCGCCGCAGATGCCCGGCCGGGCGGCCCCAGGCCGCCGTCAGACCGGCCGAGACGCCCTTGCCGAGCAGCCGGTGCCAGGAGGGATGGAACTCGACCTCGTCCACGCGGTTGCCGTACCGGTCGTGCGTGAGCAGCCGCGGCGGGTTCTCGTTGGCCAGCCTCCCCCACTCCTGCACCTGCGCCGAGCCGGAGGTCTGGCCGAGTGCCGTCAGCTCGCCGAGGACCTCCTCGCGCAGGTCCGGTTCCAGATGCCGCTCGACCGCGGCGGCCAGGGCCCGGTCGGCGGAGAAGACGTCGTACCCGACCAGCGGCGGGACCTGGTTCGTCACGGTGTGGGTGCTGCCTGCCATGGTGCGAACGTACCCCGGGGCAGCACCTTGGCACCCGGTGAACCCGGACCGGTCCGGGAAGACCCGGCCTGTGGGTGAGTGGGGCAGGGCACGGCGGATACCGTTAGGGGGTGCAGCCAGCAAGTGAAACCCCCGACACGCCCTCCGGGCGCCTCCACCGGGCGCGGGCCCTCTACCGGAACGTCTCCAAACGCAGGACCGCCTGGCTGTTGGTCAAGGACACCGTCAACTCCTGCGTCGAGTACCGCATCCTGGGCCTCGCGTCCGAGGCCGCGTTCTTCACTCTGCTGTCGGTTCCGCCGCTGCTGCTGAGCATGATCGGACTGCTCGGCTACGTCGACGCCTGGACCGGCGCCGACACCATCGAGAGCCTCCAGACCAACCTCCTGGAGGCCTCCCGCACGGTCCTGTCCGACCAGGGCGTCCGCGAGATCGCCCAGCCGATCCTGCACGACGTGATGAAGGGCGGCCGGCCCGACGTCATCTCCATCGGCTTCCTGTTCGCCCTGTGGTCGGGCTCCCGCGCGGTGAACGTCTTCATCGACACCATCACCGTGATGTACGGCCTCGACGGCGTCCGGGGCATCGTCAAGACCCGTCTGATGGCCTTCCTGCTGTTCATCGTGGCGCTGCTGATCGGCTCGGTCGCGCTGCCGCTGATGGTGGCGGGGCCGGACGCCGTGGTGCGGATCGTGCCGTGGTCGACGACGGTCGTCCAGGTCCTGTACTGGCCCACGGTGATCCTCCTGTCGATCGCCTTCCTGACGACGCTGTACCACGTGTCCGTGCCGGTCCGCTCCCCATGGATCGAGGACGTGCCCGGCGCGCTGGTCGCCCTCGGCATGTGGGTGCTCGGCAGTTTCCTGCTGCGGATCTACCTGACCAGCACGGTCGAGGGCCCCACGATCTACGGCTCCCTCGCCGCGCCCGTCGCCGTGCTGCTGTGGATCGGTGTGTCCGCGTTCGCCGTGCTCGTCGGGGCCGCGGTCAACGCCGCCATCGACCGGGTCTGGCCGGCCGCCGCCACGGCCGCGGCCCGAGAGGCCAACGAGCGGCTGCGGCAGGCGCAGGTCGCCGAGTACGTGGCCCGCGCCACGGCCACCGGCGAAGGCGACCCGGACATGCCCTCCGAGTTCCCGGAACGCTGGTCCCGCTTCCTGCCGCCGGAGGACGTGTCGGCCCGCCTGCGCACCCACGTCAAGAACAGCCACGTCAAGAACACCCACGTGAAGAGCACCCAGGTCAACGGGGAAGGGCAGCCGCCCGAGGAGAAGTGACGGGCGCCGCGGATCTCCCCTTTCAGGCCTTCCAGGTCCCCGCCGCGGCCTCCTCACGCACGAAGTCGCCGAAGTCCCGGGGCGCGCGGCCCAGCACCTCCCGCACGCCGTCCGAGAGGTGCGCGTTGCGGCCGTCGAGGAGCGTGTCGAAGATCGCCGTCATCCCCGCCACCTCCTCCCGCGGCACACCGAAACCGACCAGCGCCTCTCCGTAGTCCCGCGTCGAGACGGCTCGGTACGTCAGCGGCCGCCCCGTCGCCCCGGCGATCTCCGCGACGGCCTCCCCGAAGGTCAGCAGCCGCGCCCCGGAAAGCGTCAGGGTCCGCCCCACGTACCGGTCGCCGGACGTCAGCGCGGCCACCACCACGTCCGCGATGTCCCGCACGTCGAGGAACGGCTCCCGCACCTCGTCGGCCGGGAAGACCAGCTCACCGCTCTCCCGCAGCTCCGCCACCAGCGGCCCCTCGCTGAAGTTCTGCGCGAACCACGCGGCCCGTACGACCGTCCAGTCCGCCCCCGAGGCGTGCAGCGCCTCCTCGGTGGGCAGGGCCTGGTCCTCGCCCCGCGCGGACAGCAGCACCAGCCGCCGCACCCCGAGCCCGGCCGCCTCCCGCGCGAGCGCGCCGACCGCCTCGGCGGCGCCCGGGGCGCCGACGTCCGAGGGGTGGGCGAGATACGCCGCGTCGGCGCCGCGCAGGGTGTCCGCCCAGGTCGAGCGGTCCCACCAGTCGAAGCCCGTCGCCCGCGACGCCGCCCGCACCGTGAGCCCGGCCGCCTCCGCGGCTCGCGCCACCCGTCTCCCGGTACGCCCCGAGGCGCCCGTCACCACCACCGTCATGCCCTGTGTGTCCCGTGCCGTGTTCTGCGCCGTGTTCTCCGCCGTGTCCTGCGCCGTGTTCGTCATGCCGTCGAGTCAACTGCCGTACGCCGCACGGAACCATCGCTGAACGGCTCATTCCCATACGACCGCGTCTACGCTGGCCGCATGGACGCTCTCGCAGGTCTGCTGGAAGGTCCCCGCGCGCGGGGCGCGTTCATGATCAGGGCCTGCTTCGACCCGCCCTGGGCGGTGCGTGTGGAGGACCGGGCCCCGCTCACGGTGATGCTCGTCGTCCGCGGCGAGGCCTGGGTCGTGCCCGACGGGGGTGCGAGCACGCGGCTGCGAGCCGGGGACCTCGCCGTCGCCCGCGGCCCGGCCCCCTACACCTGCGCCGACGCCCCCGGCACGGCACCGCAGGCGGTGATCCTGCCGCACCAGGAGTGCCGCTACCCCGACGGACGGCCCCTCAACGGCTCCATGGACCTGGGGGTGCGCACCTGGGGCGACCGGCTCGACGGGCAGACCGTGATGCTGATCGGCACCTACCCGTTGCGGGGCGAAGTGGGCGGGCGGCTGCTGGACGCCCTGCCCCCGCTGCTCAGTCTCACGTCCGACGTGTGGGACTGCCCCCTCACGCCGTACCTCACCGAGGAGATCGTCCGGGACGGGCCGGGGCAGGAGGTCGTCCTGGACCGGCTGCTGGATCTGCTGGTCATCGCCGCCCTGCGGGCCTGGTTCGCACGCCCCGAGGCGGAGGCGCCGGCCTGGTACCGGGCCCTGGCCGACCCCGTCGTCGGCGGCGTCCTGCGCCTGCTCCAGGACGACCCGGCCCACCCCTGGACCGTCGCCGCGCTGGCCGCGAAGGCCGGGGTGTCCCGCGCCGCGCTGGCCCGCCGCTTCACCGGCCTGGTGGGCGAACCGCCGATGACCTACCTCACCGGCTGGCGCCTCGCCCTCGCCGCCGACCGCCTGCGCGACTCCGCCGACACCCTCGACGCGGTGGCCCGCAGGGTGGGCTACGGCAGCGCGTTCGCCCTGTCCACGGCGTTCAAGCGGGTGTACGGCGTGAGTCCGGTGGAGTACCGGGGGAGGGCGGCGTAGCGGCACGGCGGCCAGGGGCGTCCGGGGGCCGCCGCCGTGACCCCGAGCATCAGGGGCGCGTAACGGCTGGGCGCTCCGCCTGCGGGTCTGCCCGCGGACACCGGGGCGGGTGACATCGAGCGGGTGCGGGCCCGGGCTCGTCGCCGGGGCGCGGCGTAGCGTGGCTCCCATGTACGTGGAGCGGGCCTCGCGGCTGCCCGGGGCGGTCGTGTGGACCAATACACCGTCCCGGCCCGGGGTGGGGCGGGTGCTGCCCGACGGGTGCATGGATCTGCTCTGGCACGACGGGCGGCTGATGGTCGCCGGGCCCGACACCCGTGCGTACCTCCCGGGCGGGGGGAGCGGCCCCTGGGCCGGAGTCCGCTTCTACCCGGGCACGGCACCGGCGCTCCTGGGCGTGCCGGCGCACGAGCTGCGCGACCGGCGCGTCGAGCTCACGGACCTGTGGCCGGCCTCGCGGGTGCGGCACCTGGCCGACCGGGTGAACGCGGCGCCCGACCCGGCGACCGGCCTGGAGCAACTCGTGTTGCTGCAGGCAGCCGGTGCCGAACCCCCGGACCCGCTGCTCCGGCAGGTCGTCACCGCCCTGGACGCGGGCCGCCCTGTCGCCGCCACAGCCGATGAACTCGGCCTCGGCGCACGCCAGTTGCACCGCCGCTCGCTGTCCGCCTTCGGCTACGGCCCCAAGACCCTGGCCCGCATCCTCCGGCTACGGCGCGCCCTCGAACTGGCCCGGGCCGGTGTGCCCTTCGCGCAGACGGCGGCCCGGGCCGGTTACGCCGACCAGGCCCATCTGGCCCGCGATGTGAGGGAGTTGGCGGGGCTGTCGCTGGGGGAGCTACTCAGCGGTGGTGGCTAGCGGCGCGTACAGGTCCACCCCGTTGCCGTCCGGGTCGTGGACGACGGCGTACCGCTGCCCCCAGAAGGCGTCCCACGGCCCGAGCTCGCCGTGATACCCCGAGCCGGCCAGTTCCCCGTACAACGCGTCCACCTCCTCCGGCCCGTCGCAGCGCAGGGCCAGCGAGGCCCGGCCCCCGCCCACGGGCGGCTGCCACTCGGGCAGGAAGGAACGCACCGTCTCCTCGGTGTCGAACATCAGCCGCAGCCCGCCGGGCAGTCCGGCCTCGGTGTGCGGCTGGTCCTCGGCGCCGTCCGGGAAGGCGAACCCGAGCCGGCGGTAGAACGTGACGGATGCGGCCATGTCGGAGACGACCAGGCCGATGGCATCGAATCGTGCGGTCATGGGGCCACCGTAGGCAGGGCCGCGCGGCCCGGTCTTGAACGAATCGGACACCTGAGCCGGCGCCGAAGCGGACACTGAAACGCACACCCCCCGGTCCGGCCTCGGCGGGCGAAATTTTCGGTCGCCGCAGGGGCATCCCTCGCCACCCCCGGATGCCGCTGCCACGACGACTCGCTGTGGCGGTCCGCCGGGCCAACTCGGCGAGGCTCAGACCCGTACGGTCCTTCAGAACCCGCAATTGCTCGACCAGGGGAGAGGGTGACGCAACGGGGAGAGGGGGACGCACTGAGGGAGGGGGACGCACTGAGGGAGGGGGACGCACTGAGGGAGGGGGCAGCCGCCGTGGCGTCGGCCGGGAGCCCCCCTGGGCGCTATGCGCGCGGCGGCGCCGTGCTCGCCCGCTCCACCAGCCGCGTCGACAGCTCCGTCCGCGTGCTCTCCGGGTGATGGCCGTCCATCATGCGCAGCAGCGACCGCAGGGCCGTCGCGGCCATCTCGGACAGCGGCTGGCGCACGGTGGTCAGGGCGGGGGAGGCCCAGCGCGCCTCGGGCAGATCGTCGAAGCCGACCACACTGATGTCGTCCGGGACCCTCAACCCCCTTTCGGCCAGGGCCTCGTAGACCCCCAGCGCCATCCGGTCCGAGCAGACGAACACGGCGGTCGGCGGCTCGGGCAGGTCGAGGAGCTCCAGCATGCGGCGGTGGGCCACGCTCTCGTCGAAACCGGCGTGCCGGACGTACTCGGCGCGGTGCCGGACCCCGGCCGACGCCAGCGCCGAGCGGTACCCGGCGACCCGGGCGCTGCTGCACATCGTGCGCCGGGAGCCGGCGATGACGGCGACCCGCTCGTGGCCCAGGGACAGCAGGTGCTCCGTGGCCGTCAGCCCGCCCTGCCAGTTCGCCGCCCCCACCGAGACGACGCCCTCCGGCGGTTCCTGCACCGGGTCGATCATCACGAACGGGATGCGGTGCTGCTCCAGCCACGCGTACTGCGAGTCGCTCAGCTCGGCCAGGTTGAACAGGACCCCGGAGGAACCCCGGGCGACCAGCTTGTCCAGCCAGCCGCGTTCCGGGCGGCCGACCCGGGAGCGGATCAGCGCCGCCGACACCACGACCTCCAGGCCCGCGTCGTGCGCCGCCTCCTCCGCACCGTGCAGCACCGCCCCCGACCAGGAGCTCTCCAGCGAGTGCACGACCAGGTCGACCAGCCGGGGTGCCTTCGCCGCGTCGAACCGGGGTCTGCGCACGTACCCGAGCCGGTCGAGCGCCTCGGTCACACGGCGGCGGGTCTCGGGTGCCACGTCCTCACGGCCGTTGACCACCTTCGACGCGGTCGGCACCGACACCCCCGCCTCGCGCGCCACGACCGCCAGTGTCGGACCGGCCGCCACGCTCGCACTCGCCGTACGGACCATCGGGGAACCCACCTCTCCGGCCCGCCCGTGGGCCGTGGAAAGTTTCGACCAGCGCTGCCCACGGCGGTCACGAGCTCCGGCCGGGCAGAAAGCGCTTCCTACTGTAGGTGCGGCGCAGGACGGCGGGAAGGGAAAGTGAATTCACCGCCTCGCGCCGGTCAAAACTTTCGCAACCCCGAACAGTCCCTCAGCCGGGTGTGCAGGTCAGTCGAAACCCGGTGAAGTCCGCCGTGAACGCCGCGTCCACGAGGTCCCGGGCATGGATCCCCGCCATCGCCCCGGTGAACCGCAGCCGGGAGCCGTGGTCGTCGGACAGCCGGCTGAAGTCCAGCGCCGGCCCGACCGCCGTGCGCACCCCCGCGCGCACGTACCAGAAGCGGGCGTCGGCCCCCTCGACCGTCACCCCCAGTGTCACGGGCCTCTCCACCGGTATGTCGACGTCGACGACGGCGACCTGCCGCATGCCGTCCTCGTCGCGTTCGGCCAGGCTGAGTACCGTACGCCCGCCCGCGGTGCCTCCCCACTGCTGTCCGCGCTGCGGCTCACCCTCCGGCTCCGCCCACGTCAGGTCCAGGGCGAGATACGCTTCCGGGTTGTACCAGAGCAGCAGCCCGGCCGCCTGCGTGAAGGTGACCGGCCGTGCCTCCACGGTGACTTCGGCCTCCGCGCGGTGCTCGGTCACGCGCTGGGCCAGCAGGCCGGACGCCCAGCGGGACTCCGGCCCGTGCCGGCCGCGCAGCCGGATCCACCCGGGGCGGGCCGTCGTGTCGGCCCAGGACGGGTCCGGCGGCTCACGCAGGGAGCTCCACGGCCAGGAGAGATCCTCCGGCTGTGTGACCGGTGGCAGCGGGTGCGGGTGCGGGTGCGGGTGCGGGTGCGGATGCGGATGCGGATGCGGGTGGGCATCCGGGTGCCGATGCGTCGGTACGTCGACCTCGGCCTCGGGGTGCCACCCGCCCTGCCGCAGCCGGGGCCAGCCCTCCGCGTCCCAGACCACCGCCTGGATCGCGGTCTCCCGGCCCAGCGTGCAGCGCCGGCCCTGCGGCGTGCGCAGCGGACGGGCGGTCAGATGACTGAGCAGCCACTGCCCTTCGGGTGTCTCCACCAGCTCGCCGTGCCCGGCCTTCTGCAACGGCACCGCCGGATCGTCCCGGGTCGTCAGCAGCGGCCGCTCGTCGAGTTCGTACGGCCCCGTCAGCTCCCTGGCGCGAGCCACCCGCACCCCGTGCTCCCAGCCCGTGCCGCCCTCCGCGAGCACCAGGTAGTACCAGCCGTCCCGCCGCAGCAGTTTCGGCCCCTCGATCAGCCGGTCGTGCCGGAGCAACAGGCGTGTGTCACCGACGGGTTCCAGCGTGTCCCGGTCCAGCTCCGTCAAGACGATCCCCGCGAACCGCTCACCCCCGGGCCGGTGGTCGTTCTGCAGGTTCAGCAGCCACAGCCGGCCGTCCTCGTGGAAGAGGGCCGGGTCGAACCCGTGGCTCGCCACCCGGCGCGGAGCGCTCCACCCGCCCTCAACGGAGGCAGCCGTCGCGACATACGTGTCGAGGTCGAAGTACGGCGTGCCCACCGAGCGCACGACGGTGTACGTCACCCAGAACCGTTCCCCGTCCCAGCTCAGCGACGGAGCCCAGATGCCGCCCGAGTCGGGCACCCCGGCCAGCGAGTTCCCGGGTGCCGCCCCCCGGACGTGGCCCGCGTACTCCCAGTGGGCCAGGTCCCGGGAGCGGTGCAGCGGGATCGTGGGGAACCACTCGAAGGAACTGGTCGCCAGGTAGTACCAGTCACCGACCCGGACCAGCGACGGGTCGGGCGCGAAGCCGCGGAGGACGGGGTTGAACAGGACGGTCACGCGAGGGCTCCCGGAGCATCGGTCGCCCTGGGGGCCGCGGGGAGTCAGGGTCACCTGCGGCCCCCAGGAGTCAGGGGGTACGACGAAGGAGGGTCACGAGGGCGCCGAGCGTCACTTGAGGGCGCCGAGCGTCACGCCGGTCCGCCAGTAGCGGCGCATCGCGACCATCATGATCGCCATCGGGACGATGGACAGCAGCGCACCGGTCAGCACCAGGCCCGTCAGGTCGATGCCGGACTCCAGCCGTGTGCCGGTCCAGTTGTAGAGGCCGAGGTTGAGCGTCCAGTTCTCCTTGCCGCGCAGCACCGTCAGCGGCAGGAAGAAGGCGTTCCAGGTGTTCACGAAGGCCAGCAGGAACACCGTCGCGCCCCCGGTCGTCATCATTCGCAGCACGATGCTGAAGAAGATCCGCAGTTCGCCGGCGCCGTCGATCCGCGCCGCCTCCAGCAGCTCGTAGGGGATCGTCGCCTCGGTGTACACCTTGGCCAGGTACACGCTGAACGGGTTGATCAGGCAGGGGATCAGCATCGCCCACGGCGTGTCCACCATGCCGATCGCGGAAAACAGCAGATACAGCGGCAGCGTCAGCAACGCGATCGGGATCAGGAACGAGCCCACGACACACGCGAAGATCGCGTTACGGCCGGGGAAGTCGAACCGGGCCAGTCCGTAACCGGTTGCGAGCGCGATCAGCGTCCCGCCCAGGGAGCCGACGCCCGCGTACAGGAACGAGTTGGCCGTCCACCGCAGGAAGATGCCGTCCTGATATGTGAACACTTGATGCAGGTTGTCCCAGAGATGCCAGCCCGAGAACCACAGGCCGTTGCTCTGGTACAGCGCCGTACGGTCCTTCGTCGCCGCGACGATCAGCCACCACACCGGGAACAGGCTGTAGGCACTCGCCAGCACCAGCCCGACCAGGAGGAAGCGCTGACCACCCCGACCGCGGGAGGCGGGGTCCGGCTGGGACAGGCGCCGGACGCCACGGACTTCGGGCCGCTCCGTGGTCTGCTCGGTCAGCGCCATCAGTCGGCCTCCTTCGAGGTGAGCCGGTAGAAGAGGAAGGAGGCGATGCCCAGGATCAGGGCGAGCAGCACCGACAGGGCGGCCGCGTAGTTGTAGTTGCCGGCGTTGAACGCCTGGTTGTAGATGATCATGATCGGGGTGAAGCTGTCGCTGACCGTCTGAGGCGTGATGTTTCTGAACAGCGCCGGCTCGTTGAAGATCTGCAGCATCTGGATGATCGACAGCAGACCCGTCAGAACCAGCGCCCCGCGCACGAACGGGATCTTGATGCTGCGCGCGATCCGCAGCTCGGAGGCGCCGTCCAGCCGGGCCGCCTCGAACAGCTCCCGGGGCACACCCTGCAACGCCGAGTAGATGATCACCATGTTGTAGCCGATGCCGTGCCAGGTCAGCAGGTTGCCGATGGACGGCCACACCATCGACGGCGCGAAGAAGTTCCAGTCGAGGCCGAGGGCCTTGCCGATCGCGGTGAGCGGGCCGACATCGGGGCTGTAGAGATTGACCCACACGATCGCCGCGACCACGCCCGGGATCATGTACGGCACCAGCAGCACGATCCGGAACCTGCCCGCCACCCGGGACGTCAGCGCGTCCAGGAACAGCGCCAGCAACAGGCTGATCAGCAACATCAGCGGGATCTGGACACAGGCGAAGAGCACCACCCGCAGGATGGAGTTCATGAACGCCGAGTCCGTCAGCCCCTGGCCGTAGTTGTCGAGCCCGACGAACTCCGTCGTCGCACCGCCGAGGCCCAGCCCGGACTGCCTCTCCGTGAACAGCGACTCGTAGACGGCGTAGCCGATCGGGAGCAGATACAGAAAGACGAAGCCGAGCTGGAAGGGCACCGTGAAGGCGGCGCCCTTCCAGCGCATGGAGCGAATCATCGAATGCCTCAGCCCTTGACGCTGATACCGCGGGACTTCAGGTCCTTGACCGTCCACTCCTGCATGTGCGCGAGCAGGTCGGTGACCTTCTCCTGCTTGTTGACGACCTTGGCCCAGCCCGCCTGCAACTCCGTGAACATCGCGGTCCAGTTCGGTCCGAAGGTCCAGTCCGTGGTCACCGTCCCCAGGCTGTCCGTCACGACCTTCTGCGCCGGCTCGTAGTTCTTCCCGAGCAGCTTCTGCGAGATCGACTCACCGACGTAGGAACCGCTGTCCTTCAGCGCCGGCATCACGCCGTTGCCCGTCTCCGGGCTCGCCATCGTCTTGACCGCGTCCTGGTTCGTCGACATCCACAGCGCCGCCTGAGCCGCCTGCTTCTGGTCCGTGCACTGCTTGGTCACCAGCGTCACGCTGCCGGTCAGGTTCGTGCCGGCCGGCGTCTTCGCCGCCTCGCCCCGGTAGGTCGGCCAGGGCGCCAGCGCCCAGTCGCCGAAGGACTTGGTGAAGTTCTGCACCATGCCCGCCATCTGCCAGGTGGAGATCTGCCGGGTCGCGGTGGCACCGCTGTCGTAACTGCGCTGCACGGCCGCGTAGTCGGCGAAGGACAGCTTGGCGTTCAGATCGTTGTCGATGATCTCCTGGATCACCTTCGCGGCCTTCAGGGTGCCCGCGTCCTGGAAGTCCACCTTCCAGGCGTTGCCGTCGATCGCGTACCAGTGCGCCCCGGCCTGCATCGCGAGCACCTCCAGGGTGCTCGGGTCCTCACCGGCGTAGTTGGTGATCTTGATGTTGTGCTCCTTCAGCACCTTGCCCGCCGCGATGAAGTCGTCCCAGGTCGCCGGCGCCTTCAGGCCGTACTTCTCGAAGATGTCCGTGCGATAGATCGTGAACTGGGGCGCCGAGCTGGTGGGCACGCCATAGAGCTTGCCCTGCACCTGCGCGCTCGCCCAGGCGCCGGTGTTGAACTCGCCCTTCTCGCCCTGGACGTACTGCGTGATGTCGGCGAGTGCGCCCTGCGACACCCAGCTCGTCACGTACTCGGCGGTGTTCTGCACCAGACAGGGGGCGTTGCCGGCCTTCACCGCGTTGGTCAGTTGCTTCTGCATGGTCAGCTGGTCGGTGACCTTCGTGTACTTCAGCTGGACGTCCTTGTGCGAGGCGTTGAACGCCTTGACGACCGCCTCCTGGCCGTTGGCCCAGCCCCAGAAGGGGAGCGTGACCGGGCCGGACTTCGACGCGGCGTCGTCGCCCGAGCCGGATCCGCCGCAGGCGGAGAGCAGACCTGTCAGCGCGATACCCGCGACAGCGGCGGAGGCGAACCTTCTCCGGGGGCTGGTGAAGTTCATCTGACCGTGATCCTTCGGAATAGGGCGTTCTCGAAACGACTCGGGACGAGAGGCGGGGGCGGCTCGGGATGCCGGCCAGGAACGACGGCCGGGAGAACGTCGGCTCGTCTTCCGGGGGTTGGCCAAGCGGAAGTTGTAGTAAGCGGTTGCTGGGACCGTAGGCGGAGGGGTCTGTTCATAGCAAGAGGTGCGCGGCAATTTGTTACGGCGGATGGTCCGGCGGGTCAACGCCTGGGTGCACGCAGAGCGGTGCGGCCGTGGGTGTAGATTTCGGCAGGTCAGAGGGTTTCCGGGCACGTCGCGCCGAGGATCGGCGGGTAGGGCGACGGGGCCTCGGGGCGGGCCGTAAAGCCTGCGGAAACCGGTTACGTAACGCACTCCTCGTCGTGGTCGACCGAATGGGTGCGCACGGCCGACCGTATGGCGCGGACGGCCGACCGTACGGCGCGGGCGGCCAACCGCGCGGGGCGGGCTGGGTGGTCAACCGTGTGGGGCGGGGGTGGGTGTGCAACCGCGCGGGACGAGGCGAGCGGCCAACCGCGCGGGACGAGGCGAGCGGCCAACCGCGCGGGGCGGGCCGGGTGGCTGATCGTGTGGGTCGGGGGTGGGTGGCTAACCGCGTGGCGCCGGAGGCTGGACCGAGTTGCGCACCACGACATGGGTGCCCAGCACCAGATGGTCGCCGTCGGCGCTCCTGCGGCGGCCCGCACCGCCCTCGCGCCGGTCGGCCACGGCGCGCAGCGCGACCCGGCCCATCTCCTCGTACGGCACGTGCACGGTGGTGAGTTGGGGCGTGAGCTGCGAGGCCAGCGGGATGTCGTCGTAGCCGACGATCGACACGTCCTCGGGCACCCGCAGGCCCGCCGCGCGCAGTGCCTGCATGGCTCCCGCGGCGACCACGTCAGTCCCGGCGAGCACCGCGGTGAAGTCCGGCGTCTCGTGGAGTGCCGCCTCGACGGCCTCGTAGCCGTGTTCGTAGTCGTACCGGCCGTGCCGCACCAGCCCCGGGTCGAACGGCACCCCGTACGCATCGAAAGCGCGCCGGGCGCCCCGCAACCTTGCCTGGGCGGTGGTCAGTTCAGCGTGACCCGGCAGGACGAGAACCCGGCGGTGGCCGGCCGAGAGCAGGTGGCTGGCCATTGCGTAGGCGCCGCCCTCGTTGTCGTAGTCCACGGTCGTCGCCGGGACGTCGCCCTCCAGTGGGGGCCTGCCCACCAGGACCAGGTGCGAGCCGGCCGCGTCGAGGGAACGGGCGAATCGGGCCATGCGCAGCTGGTACTCGTCGTAGTCGTAGGCGCCGCCGAGCAGGATCACTGCGGCGACACCCTGCTGGCGCATGAGGTTCACCAGCGCCAGTTCCCGCTCGGGGTCGTCGCCGGTCGTGCCGACCAGGGAGAGCCAGCCGCGCAGGGTGGCGGCGCCCTCGACGCCCTTCGCTACATGGGCGAAGGCCGCGCCGGTGATGTTGTTGATCAGGATCGCCACCGTCGGTGTGCCGCCGCCGGCCAGCGAACGGGCATGGGCGTTGGTGACGTAGTCCAGGTCCCGGACCACCTTCATCACCCGGCGGCGCAGTTCCTCCGATACCGGGTAGTTGCCGGACAGCACCCGCGAGACGCTGGCCACGGAGACGCCCGCGCGCTCCGCGACATCACGGATGGTCGCCCGGCCGGCGTCACTCGTCGTCGCTTTGCGCTGACTCACCCTTGCTGCTCCTTCATGTAGTGACCCGGTCCGCTGCGCTCCGCCGCGGTCGGTTGGTGCGGCCCGGCCGGGGCGGGCCGGGGTGGTGCGGCCGGGGGGCGGGTCTAGGCCGCTGGCCTCGGTGCGACGGCCGTGGTGCCTCGGGCCTCGGTCCGTGGCGCCCCGGTCCGTGGCGCGTGAGCTCGAGGTGGTCCGGCGTGCCTCGCCCCGGCGTGTTCCGGCCCGTTGCCACCAGGGCGGCATCGACTTCGCTCCCCGGCCTGAACGCCCCCGGCCCGTGGAGCCCATGGGTCCGTTCGAGCCCGGGGACTCGTTCGAGCCCGAGGACCCGCACGAGCCCAAGGACCCGCACGAGCCAAGGACCTTCACGAGCTCAGGGACCGTACGAGCCCATGGACCCGATCGAGCCGATCGCTCCGGGCCGTCGAGGCCGCCGGTACGGAAACCGTATCCCATCGTTAAGCCAGGCTGGAGGCCCTGTGGACAACCGTGCGAAGCGCCTGTGGACAACAGCACAAAGGGCCTGTCAGCAACCGCTGGGAGGGCCTGTGAGCAACGGGCTTCACGGCCCGCCGCCCGTTGTCACGCCACCCGGGCCAGATCCGCGCGCCGCACCTCGTGGAGCGGTGGCACGCCCGCCGCCAGGCGCTCCAGTTCCTCGACGACGATGCGCCCGAGCCGCTCCAGTTCGTTGCCGAGCGAGCCGGCGATGTGCGGGGTGAGGAACACGTTGGGCAGGTTGTACAGCGGCGATCCGGCGGGCAGCGGCTCCGGGTCGGTGACGTCCAGCACCGCGTTCAGCCGGCCGGACACGAGCTCGTCGGTGAGTGCCGCGTGGTCGACGAGTGCGCCGCGGGCGGTGTTGACGAGCACGCCGCCGTCCCGGACCAGGGCGAGTCTTTCACGGTCGAGCATGTGATGGGTGGCGGGGATGTCGGGGGCGTGCAGGCTCACGATGTCGCTGTGTCTGAGCAGGTCCTCCAGCGACAGCGACTCAACCCCGAGGGCGGCTGCCTCTGCGGGGCTCACGTAGGGGTCGTGCAGCAGGACGGTGAGGTCGAACGGCCGCAGCAGCTCCAACAGCCGACGGCCCACCCGCGAGGCGCCGATGACACCCACGCGACGGCCGAGGTTGCCGGTCGCCGCCGTGTCGGCGGGGCCGGGGTAGGTGTGGGTCCGGCGGAAGCGCTCGCGGTGGTCGAAGGTGTCCTTGCCCAGCAGAAGGATCATCGCGAGCGTGTACTCGGCGACCGGCAGGGCGTTGCCCGTCACCGCGCTGGACACCTTGACCCCGCGGTCCCACAGGGCCTCGCCGACCAGGGATCGGACGGAGCCGGCCGCATGCAGCACGGCGCCGAGCTTCGGGGCGGCAGTGAGGACCCGGGCGTCCAGATGAGGGCAGCCCCAGCCGGTGATCAGCACGTCGGCCGGGGCCAGGGCAGCGGCGTCGGCCGGGTCGGTGAAGTCCCGCACCACCAGCCCGGGATCGATGTCGGCCGTGCGCCGCAGCCGCTCCATCAGCGGCGGAGGGAAGAGCAGCGGGAGGTGCACCGGATCCATCGCGAACACGGCCCGCGGCAGCTGAGGGCTGGGCATGACTCTCCTGGAGCAAGGGGATAGAAACGTTTTCAGAAAGCGCCTTCTACCGTAGATCCGTCGGGAAGTGGTGGTCAATCGCCCGACCGGAGTGAGCTTTGACGGTGCCGGGGCGCGGCTGCTCCGATGCCGTGGCGGCGGCACGCACGCAAGTTCAGGAAATCGGTTACTGCTGTTTCGGTGGCGAAGGGTCAGCCCCGGGTGGGCCGTCATCGGGGCTACGCAGGGACAAAGACGCTCAGAGCAACCGGTTCCCGGCAGCAGACTTTTCGAAAACCCGCCCAGGCTCTTGACGCGCCATCCTGGCCGGAAGAAGCTCTGCCCCACGCACAACAACCGGTTGCTAAACGCCCCTCTCCGGTCGGCGTTCCGACTGCTGACCGGTATTTCGAACAGTTAGAGCAGGAGGTGGTGCGTTCATGCACCCACGTGCCGGTGCTGCCCTGAGCCGCCGCCGATTCCTCGCCCTCTCGGCAGCCGGTGCCGCGACCGGAGCGGCGTCGCTGGGCGGCTGCGCGATGCGCGTCTCCAGCGGTGTCCATGGTGGCCGCGAGACCGTCACGGTGATGGCCAAGCCCGACGACATCTCCCCGGAGCTGATCCGGCAGGCCCAGAAGGACATCGGGGTCGAGATCGTCACGGTGCGGTACGACATCACCAAGCTCATCGGCATGATGACCAACGGCGCCTCACCCGACCTGGTGCGCGGCGTCGGCGCCACCGACGCGCCCTACTTCGCGGCCCGCGACGTGATGGAGGACCTCGACCCGTATTTCGCCCGGAGCACCGTCCTCGAGTCCGGAGACCTCGACCCCGTCAACGACCTGTGGCGTTACGACGGCCGTACCCAGGGCAAGGGCCCCCGCTACGGCATGGCGAAGGACTTCTCCCAGGACTCCATGTTCTGGTACAACACCGCCCTCTTCGACAGGGCGGGCGTCGACTACCCGCCGGAGACCGAGCCGGTCACCTACGAGGAGTGGCTGGAGAACGCCGAGCGGCTCACCCGGCGCAAGAACGGCCAGACGATCGTCTTCGGCGGCAGTTACCAGGGTGTGCTGACCCCCAACCTGCTCGCGAGCCTGACGGCGTCCGCCGGAGGCAGTCTCTTCACCGACGACTTCTCCCGGATCGACTTCACCACCCCGGAGGCCCGCAAGGCCCTGACCTGGTACGTCGAGTACGGCCGGAGCAGGGTCGGGCCGAGCATCGTCCAGCCCGACCCCAACGCCTGGGACGGCCCGACCTACCAGGCGAACCGGATGGCCATGTCCAACTCGGGCTACTGGCTCGGAGGTCTGATCAACACCGACACGAAGCTGGCGCCCCTCTCGCGCCTCGCCCCGGCCCCGCTCTTCGCCGGTGGCCGGCGGGTCAGCCCCTGCCAGGCCGGCACCGGGTTCTGGATGCCGAAGAAGGCGAAGAACAAGGACGCCGCGTGGCGGGTCTTCGAGTGGTTCTTCGGTGAGGGGCCGGCCAGGGCCCGCGCCGCCGGCGGCTGGGGCATCCCCACCCTGAAGTCCCTGCGCCCGCTGATGCCCGCCCAGGAGGACTACCAGAAGCGGGTGCTCAAGGTGCAGGACGCCGAGCTGAAGCACTTCTCGGTGATCGCCTTCACGCCCTATGCCTCGGCGGACTCGCTCTACGCCCTCTTCAACCAGGAGGCACCGGCCGCGCTGAACGGCCACCTGTCCGTCGACGCCCTCGCGGGCCGCCTGAACTCGGTCGTGAACGCGCAGCTGAAGCGCGGTAAGGAGCAGGTGGGATGACGGTCGGCCAGATACGCCTCACGGGAAGACCCGGTCCGGCCGCGAGCACCGACCGCGAGACATCGGCCGAGCGGCCCCGGATGTCCGTGACCGGTCGCAGGCATCGCGCTTTCTACCTGTTCACCGCGCCCTGGATCATCGGTTTCCTGCTGCTGACCGTCGTGCCGATGGCGTACGCGCTGTGGCTGAGCTTCACCACGTACGACGGCATCTCGCCGCACTGGCGGTACGTCGGCCTCGGCAACTACAGCGAGCTGTTCTCCGATCCGCAGACCTGGAAGTCCCTGGGCCGAACGGGCCTGTTCGCGGTCACCTCGGTGCCGTTGTCGATCATCGCGGGGCTCGGGCTGGCCGTCCTGGTCAACCGGCCGATCAAGGCGCGCGGACTGTTCCGCACCCTGCTCTACCTGCCGGCCGTGGTGCCGCCGGTCGGTGCCGGCCTCACCTTCAAGGCGCTCTTCGACCAGAACTCCGGTGCCGCGAACGGCGCCCTCACCCTCTTCGGCTTCGACGCGCTCGGCTGGCTCGCCGATCCCTACGCCCGTTACGTGCTGCTGATGAGCGTGCTGTGGGCCGCGGGAAACATCATGATCATCTCGCTGGCCGGGCTCCAGGACGTGCCCCGCGAACTGTACGAGGCCGCCCGGATCGACGGAGCGAGAGCCTGGCGGACGTTCCGCAGCATCACCGTGCCGCTGCTGTCGCCGGTGCTGCTCTTCCAGACCGTCACCGGTGTGATCGCGTCCGTGCAGACCATCATGCCGCTGCTGCTGACCCCGGACGGCACGACCGCGGGCGTCACCGCGCTGCCGCAGTCCAACTACCTCTACATGATGCACGTCTTCTCGCAGTACTTCGCGCTCGGCCGCTACGGCTACGCGTCCGCACTGCTGTGGGTGCTCTTCGTCCTGATCCTCATCGCCACCGGACTCCTCTTCAGGTTCACGTCCGGCGTGGTGTTCTACACCGTCGACCCGGAGGCGAAGAAGTGACCGCCACCAGTGTGACCCCCGAGCCCGAGCCCCGGGTGCGGATACGCGCCAACCGTCTGGTCCTCTACACGGTCCTCGTCGCCGTCACCGGCCTGTTCATCGGCCCGTTCGGCTGGCTGCTGCTCAGCGGCCTGAAGACCCCGGCGGAACTGGCGGCCTCACCCGTGCACTGGCTGCCCACCCACGTCCAGTGGCACAACTTCGCGGACGCCTTCAACCTGATCGACTTCCTCGGCTACGCCCGCAACTCCCTGATCATCGCTCTCATCTACGCCACCCTCGTCACCCTCAGCTCCGCCTGGGTGGGCTTCGGCTTCGCCCGGCTGGAGGCCCCCGGAAAAAGGACGCTTTTCGGCATCCTCATCGGCTCGATGATGCTGCCGCAGATGATCACGCTGCTGCCGACCTACCTGATCTTCGCCAAGCTCGGCATGGTCGACACCTACTGGCCGTGGGTGCTGTGGGGCCTGGCCGCCACCCCCTATCTGGTCTTCCTCTTCCGCCAGTTCTTCGCCGGACTGCCCCGGGAGCTGGAGGAGGCGGCGATCGTCGACGGCTGCGGCTACGGCACGATCTTCTGGCGGATCTTCCTGCCGCAGTCCTGGCCGGTGCTGTCCGCGAGCTTCGTGATCGCCTTCACCTGGTCCTGGGGCGACTACATCGCCCCCCAGCTGCTGCTCTCCACCGACCGGTCCACCCTCGCGGTGGCGGTCATGTCCACCTACGTCACCTCCGCGGGCACCCCGGTGGCCAATCTGCAGGCCGCCGCCTCCGTGATGTACGTCGTGCCGATCCTGCTGATCTTCCTGATCGCCCAGCGCGGGTTCGTCGCCGGGATGTCCACCTCCGGCCTCAAGTAGTGCTGCCCTTCCCCCTGTTCGTTTCGCAAGGAGTCGCAGATGTCCCCGTCCCTGTCCCGCCGCAACGCCCTCCAGGCCGCCGGCGCCACCGTCCTCGCCGCCGGGCTCACCCACCTGACGGAGACCGCCGCCCGGGCCGACGAGAGCGCCGTCGCCCCGAAGCTGGTGACCTACCCCCGCCCGTCCGCCATGCCGACCAACACCAGCTTCAAGGTGCGCGTCCGTACCGCGCCCGACGGGGAGTGGCAGACGCTGGACATCTGGCGGCCCCAGCTCGGGGAGATCAACCCGACCACCGGCTCCAGCAAGATCTACAACTCGTCTCTGGCGTACTTCGACTTCCAGGGATCCGTGGAGGTCGAGGTCACCTACCTCAAGGGCGGCACCACCAAGGTCCGGGTGAGACCGGACTCCTACGGCATCAGGGCCGACGTGGGGGGCGACACCCTGCGCTTCACGCTGGACCGGCCGCGCAACGTCGTCGTGCAGATCAACGACGACATCTTCGACTGTCTCCACCTGTTCGCCCGCGCGGTGGAGAAGAAGAGGCCCGCACAGGACGACCCGAACGTCCTCTACTACGGCCCGGGCGTCCACACCACCGCCGACGGATACCTGAACGTCCCCTCGGGCAAGACCGTGTACCTCGACGGCGGCGCCGTCCTCAAGGCGACGGTCGTCTTCCGCGACGTGGAGCACGCCGGGATCGCCGGCCGCGGTGTGCTCGCCGGGACCGCGGCCGGCGGTGCCCTCGTCGAGAGCTCGCGGAACATCTCCATCGGCGCGGTCACCGTGCTCAACCCGAACGGCTACGCCGTCCAGCTCGGCGAGGCCACCGGCGTCACCATCAAGGGTCTCGGCTCCTTCAGCTCCAAGGGCTGGGGCGACGGCATCGACGTCTTCTGCTCCAGCAACGTCGTCATCGACGGGGTCTTCATGCGCAACTCCGACGACTGCATCGCCATCTACACCCACCGCTGGGAGTACTACGGCGACACCAGCAACATCACCGTGCGCAACTCCACCCTCTGGGCGGACGTCGCGCACCCCGTCAACGTCGGGACGCACGGCAACAGCGACAACCCCGAGGTGCTGAAGAACCTCACCTTCAAGAACCTCGACATCTGCGACCACCGCGAGCCCCAGATGGGCTACCAGGGCTGCATCGCCCTCAACCCGGGGGACAGCAATCTCATCAAGAACGTCAAGGTGGACGACGTCCGCGTCGAGGACTTCCGCTGGGGCCAGCTCATCCACATGCGGGTCATGTACAACACGAAGTACAACACCTCGGTCGGGCGCGGCATCCAGGGCGTCTACGTCAAGGACCTCTCCTACACGGGCAAGCCGCTCGCCACCTGCCTGCTGCTCGGTTACGACGCCAAGCACGCCATCAAGGACGTCACGTTCGAAAACCTCGTGGTCAACGGCACGGTCATCGCCGACTCGATGAAGAAGCCGACCTGGTACCTCACCACCGACACCATCCCGATGCACGCCAACGAGCACGTGCTGAACCTGAAGTTCCTCACCACGGCCGAGGCGGCCGCCGCGTCATGAGCACCGACCCCACGCACACGGACCCCGTCAGCACCAGCGCCATGAGACCCACCGCACCGAGCCGCCGCGGCTTCCTCGGAGGTGCGGCCGCCCTGCTGCTGGCATCGGGGACGAGCGGGCTGCTCGTCCCCGGCACCGCCCGCGCCGCCGGCCGGGACACCACCGCACCACGCGCCTTCACACACCCCGGCCTGCTGCACAGCGCCGACGACCTGGCCCGTATGAAGGCCGCCGTCGCCGCCGAGGAAACCCCGATCTACGACGGTTACCTCGCCCTCGCCGCCCACGCGCGCTCGAAGTCGACGTACGCCGTCCAGAACAGCGGCCAGATCACCACCTGGGGCCGCGGCCCCACCAACTTCCAGAACCAGGCCGTCGCCGACTCGGCCGCCGCCTACCAGACCGCGCTGATGTGGTGCGTCACCGGCGAGCGCGCCTACGCCGACACGTCCCGGGACATCCTCAACGCCTGGTCCGCCTCCCTCACCGCCGTCACCGGAGCGGACGGGCCGCTCGGCGCCGGACTCCAGGCCTTCAAGTTCGTCAACGCGGCCGAGCTGCTCCAGTACACCGGTTACGACGGCTGGGCGAAGGAGGACGTCGCCCGCTGCAAGGAATCGTTCCTGCGCGTCTGGTATCCCGCGATCTCCGGCTACATGCTCTACGCCAACGGCAACTGGGACCTGACCTCCGTCCAGTCGATCCTCGCCATCGGCGTGTTCTGCGAGGAGCCCACCCTCTTCGAGGACGCGCTGCGCTTCGCCGCCGCCGGGGCCGGCAACGGCAGTGTTACGCACCGCATCGTCACGGACGCCGGGCAGGGCCAGGAGTCCGGGCGCGACCAGGGCCACGAGCAACTCGCCGTCGGCCTGCTCACGGACGCCGCACAGGTCGCCTGGAACCAGGGCGTGGACCTGTACGCCTTCGGCGGAAACCGGCTGCTGAAAAACGTCGAGTACGCCGCCCGCTACAACCTCGGCGGCGACGTCCCCTTCGTGCCCGACCTGGACCGCACCGGCAAGTACATCAAGACGTCCGTCTCGGCCGTCGGACGGGGAACGCTGCCCCCGGTCTACGAGATGGCGTACGCGCACTACGCAGGCGTGCGCGGGCTCGACGCGCCGTACACCAAGGCGGCCGTCTTCCGCGGCAGCGGCGGGGCCCGCGTCGTGGAGGGCAGCAACGACGACCTGCCCGGCTGGGGCACCCTCACCTTCGCCGGCACGAAAGCCCCGTCGCCGTCCATGCCCACGGCTCCGGCCGGCGTCACGGCGGTCGGCGACGACACGTCCGTCACGCTGGCCTGGTTGCCGTCGGCGTGGGCCGAGTCGTACACCGTCCTGCGGGCCGCCGGCGCGGACGGGCCCTACAAGAAGCTCGCGACCGGCGTCACCGAGGCGACGTACACCGACCGCAGGGCCCGCCCCGGACGCACGTCCTACTACACGGTCGTAGCGGTCAACTCTTACGGACAGAGCGCCAGTTCCGCTTGGGCGGCCGCGGCCCCCGGGCTCCCGGGCCCCTGGTCCACCCGGGACGTCGGCGACGTGAAGATCCCCGGCTCGGCCCTTTTCGACGGGGAGCGGTTCGTGCTGGAGGCGTCGGGCACCGCCGGCACCCAGCGGCTGGCCCATCTGCCGCTGCGCGGCGACGGCACGGTCACGGCCCGGATCGTGTGGCCGCTCAGCTCCCAATACTCCAAGATCGGCGTCACCGTGCGGGCCGCCCTGAGCGCGGACGCCGCCCACGCGGCCATGCTGATCCAGGGCCTGCCGCTGCACACCTGGAGCGGTGTGTGGAGCGTACGGGCGAGGACCGGGGGAGCGCTCCGGGGCACCGGCAGCACACCCGTGCCGCCGTCGCAGCAGCAGACCCTCACCACCGGCGCCGCCTTCCCGATCTCCTCCCTGGGCGACCTCCCCGAATCGGCGACCCCGCTTCAGGCCCCGTACGTCGAGGGCGCGGGCGACGGCTACCGGCTGCGCATGCCCTACTGGGTCCGGGTGACCCGCCGGGGCGACCGCTGCACCGGGGCCATCTCCCCGGACGGCGTCCACTGGACCGAAGTCGGCACCAGCGAGGTCGCGTTGGGAAGGTCGGCCTACGTCGGTCTCACCCTCACCTCCTGCCTCGGCGTCGACGAGGAGTACGCCGAGACCGGCACCGGCGCCTTCGACAACGTCAGCGTCACCTCCCTCTCGGGTGCTGAGATCTGGTCCGTCCCACGCCCGGCCCGGGTCGCGGCCGACCTCCGGGCCGCCCGGGGCGCCGACGCCGTCGAACTGGCCTGGACCGACCCGGACCTCTCGGCCCGCTACACGGTGCTGCGCTCCACCTCCGCGAAGGGGCCGTTCGAAACCCTCGCGACCGGCATCGGCCCCGTGGGCTTCGGCGCCCGCATCCGCTACGCCGACGCGACCGGCAGGCCCGGCACGACGTATCACTACACGGTGGCGAAGACGAACCGTGCCGGACGCGGCCCGCTGTCGGCTCCGGCGAAGGCGGCCATGCCGACACCTGGCACGCCGCAACTCACCTCAGCCACCGTGGCGTTCGGGAACAAGGGCGCTCCCTTCAGGCACCTTCTGCGCGCCACTCACCAGCCCGCCCGCTTCACCGCGAAGGGGCTGCCCGACGGACTGCGCCTCGACCGGCGCACCGGCCTGATCTCCGGATCTCCCACCCGCACCGGCGAGTTCACCGTCACCACCACCGCGGGCAACGCCGCCGGAGAGGCGACCGCCACGCTCACCCTCATGGTCGGCACCCCGCCGCCCGCGCCCTGGAGCCACGGCGACCTGGGCGACGTCATCCTCGACGACCGCGTCTGCGGCACCCTCGGCGTGGTCGCCGTCCGGACTCCCGGCAGCACCGCCCACGAGGACGGGACGTTCGTGGTGCGGGGCGCCGGGACCGACCTCACCGTCAACAACCAGGGCATGACGGGCCAGTTCGTGCGACGGCTCGTGAGCGGCGACCGCGAGGTCACCGCCCGCCTGGTCTCGCGCGCCGGAGCCACCGGCGACCGGGTCGGCCTGCTCATGGCCAAGTCCCTGTCGCCGTTCGACCAGGCGGCCGGGGCGATCGTCACCGGCGGCACGAGCGCCCAGCTGATGCTGCGCCCGACCGTCGCCGGAAAGTCCACCTTCACGGGCAACGCGGCGGTCACCGCCCCCTGCCTGCTGCGGCTGAAGCGCACCGGGACGCACTTCACCGCATCCGCCTCGACCGACGACGGCGTCACCTGGACCCCCCTCGCCGAGGGAGACCTCCCCGGCTTTGGTGACGCCCCCTACTACGTGGGCCTCGTGGTCTGCTCCCGCGACCCCCTGGCCCGCAGCACCACCGAGTTCGACGAGGTGAGCATCACCCCCGTGTAGTCCTCCACCGATGGGAGACCCCACCCATGAGCCGCACTTCCCCCCACACGCACCACGAGAGCGGCCAGGTCAGCCGCCGCGGTCTGCTCAGGACCGCCGGCGGCCTCACCGCGGCCCTCGCCCTCGGCGCCACGGCCACCGCCACCACGGCCGGCGCCGCACCCGCCACCTTCACCCACCCCGGCATGCTCCACAACGCCGGAGACATCAACCGCGCCAAGGTCAGGGTCGCCGCGGGCGACGACCCCTGGCTGTCCGGCTGGAACAAGCTGACCGCCAACTCCCACGCGCAGTCCACGTGGACCCCACGTGCCACGGCCACGATCATCCGTGGCGGCACCGGAGAGAACTACCCGCAGCTCTACAACGACATCGCGGCCGCCTACCAGAACGCGCTGCGCTGGCGGGTGGGCGGCACCGAGGCCAACGCCCAGTGCGCCGCCACCATTCTCAACGCGTGGTCACGCACCCTCACCACGGTCACCGGCAACGCCGACCGGTTCCTCGCCGCCGGCCTGTACGGCTGGCAGTTCGCGAACGCCTGCGAACTCATGCGCGGCTACTCCGGGTTCGACCTCGCCGCCGCCCAGGAGATGCTGGTCAGAGTCTTCTACCCGCTCAACAACCAGTTCCTCACCGGCCACAACGACGCCTGCATCACCAACTACTGGGCCAACTGGGACCTGTGCAACATGGCCTCGGTCATGGCCATCGGGATCCTCACCGACAACGCCGCCAAGTACGACCAGGCCGTCACCTACTTCAAGTCCGGCGCGGGAAACGGTTCCATCCAGCACGCCGTCCCGTTCCTGTACAGCAACGTCGAGGGCTACGACCTCGGGCAGTGGCAGGAGTCCGGCCGCGACCAGGGCCACACCGTCATGGGCATGGGCCAGATGGGCGCGCTCTGCGAGATGGCCTGGAACCAGGGCGACGACCTCTACTCCTATGACGGCCGCCGCTTCATGAAGGCCGCCCAGTACGTCGCCAAGTACAACCTGAACATGAACGTGCCGTTCACCACCTACACCTGGGGGACCGGCCAGAACTGCGCCCAGCAGTCGCAGACCGTGCTCGGCGCCTCGTCCCGCGGCCAGGCACGCCCGGTGTGGGCGATGCTCCACTACCACTACGGGCGTCGGCTGCTCCTCGACGACAAGTACATCTCCCAGATGTGCTTCTCCGTCGCCCCCGAGGGCGGAGGGGGTGACTACGGCACCACCAGCGGCGGATTCGACCAGCTCGGGTTCGGCACGCTGATGTACGCGAAGTAACCGTGTACCCGAGTGACTGAACACGCCGCGTGACTGCGCACCCAAGGTAACCGCGTACCCCGAACAGCCCCCTCATCCGCTCGTGCGCCGGAATACCGGACCACAATGAGTTGCTCTGATCTTCACGGTGCACGAGCGCGGTGAGGAGGCTGGTGGACGTATGACGGCAGACCAGGCAGACCCCGTGGTGAGCACGCCCCATGGTGCCCTCCGGGGCCGGTACGAGCGCGGTGTCGCGGTCTTCCGTGGCATCCCGTACGCGGCCCCGCCCTTCGGCCCTCGCCGCTTCCGCCCGCCCGTGCCACTGGCGCCCTGGGACGGGGTCCGCGACGCAGGCGCCTTCGGCCCCACTCCGCCGAAGCCGCCGTACACCGACGCCTTCGCCCACTACCTGTCCGACCCGGTCGTGCCCGGGGACGACTGCCTCAACCTCAATGTCTGGACCCCGCAGCCCGACCCCGGAGCCCGTCTCCCCGTCCTCGTCTGGCTCCACGGCGGCGCCCTGACCAGGGGTTCCTCCGCCGTACCCGTCTACGACGGCCATGCCTTCGCCCGCGACGGCGTGGTCTGTGTATCCATCAACTATCGGTTGGGCGTCGAGGGCTACGGACTGTTCCCGGACACGCCCCCGAACCCCGGCCTGCGCGATCAGATCGCCGCCCTGACCTGGGTCCACGAGACGATCGAGGCCTTCGGCGGCGACCCCGGCCGCATCACCCTCTTCGGCCAGTCCGCCGGGGCGATCAGCATCGGCGCGCTCATCGCCGCCCCGCAGACCCAGGGGCTGGTCCGCCGGGCCGTTCTGCAGAGCGGTCCGCCCGAGGCGTCCGAGCGGGCCAAGGTACGGCGCATGGTCCGCCGGATGGCCTCCCGGCTGAAGATCCCCGCCACCGCCGAGGCCTTCGCCGCCGTCGACCGGGACCTGCTGCTGCGCACCCAGGCCGAGGTGGGCAAGCTGAGCAGCCCGGTGGTCGGAGGCCCCGCGTTCGGCGTCGTCATCGACGGTGACGTCGTCCCCCGCGACCCGCTGGAGGCCCTCACTGACGGTGGCGCGGCCCCCGGCGTCGAACTGCTGCTGGGCTGGACCCGCGACGAGTACCGGCTCTGGCTGGTGCCGGGCGGACTCCTGGAGCGCGTCGACCGCCTCGGAGCCGTCGCCCTCGCGGGCGCCATGGCCCGCTGCCACTGCGGGAGCGAGGTCCCACGCGGCTACCGCACGCTGCACCCCGAGGCCGGCACCGCGGAGATCGTCGGACAGCTCGTCACCGACCACCTGCTCCGCATCCCCCTGCACCACCTGGCCGACGCCCGCACCGAACCGTCGTACGTCTACGAGTTCGCCTGGCCCTCGAACCTGCCCGACCTCGGCTCCTGCCACGCGCTGGAGCTGGGCTTCGTCTTCGACACCGGGGACGTCGCCGAGTCCCGGAAACTGGCGGGGGAGGGCGCGCCGCAGGAACTGGCGGACGCCATGCACGCGGCCTGGGTGCGGTTCGCCACGGACGGTGACCCCGGCTGGGAACGCTGGGACGACGCGCACCCGGTGAGGGTGTTCGGAGACCGCGCACCGGACGCCGAGAACGGGCTCGCCTACACGGCCCACGGACCCAGGGACCCTGAACTCGCCCTCTGGAACGCCGACGCCCTCCGGCCTCCGGAGCCCGCACCCACGGTGGTCCCGGCCGACGTCTCACCCACCCGAAGCGCCGAACTACGGTCAGCCGTACGGCGACTCCGCCGCGCCGGGGCCCTGCGACGTCACTGACGAAGCGCCCGGCGCCACCACTGACGAGGCGCGCACCGCCGCCCATGGCGAGCATCACACCGCCGCGCGGGACGTGCGGCTAGCGCGACCGGGGCGCGCCCACCGAGTCCCGCACCACCACGTGCGTGCCCAGCAGCAGGTGTTCGTCCGGAGCCCCCGGGGCACGCTCCAGGGCCGTGCGGACGGCGAGACGGCCGAGTTCCTCGTAGGGGACGTGAACGGTCGTCAGGGCGGGGTGCAGGTCTCGGGCGAACGGGATGTCGTCGTAACCCGCGAGTGAGACGTCGCCCGGCACCGTCAGGCCCGCCTCGTGCAGCGCGGTGAGGGCACCCGCCGCGACCATGTCCGTGGCCGCCACCACCGCGCTGAACTCCAGGCCGTCCCCGATCGCCTGCCGCATCAGACGGTGGCCGGCGTCCCGGGTGAAGTCGCCGTGCAGGACGAGGGACGGGTCGGGGGTGAGGCCGCGGGCCCGGTGCGCGGCGAGGTAACCGCGTTCACGGCCCAGGGCCGTGGTGTGGTCCGCCCGGCCGCCGAGGAACAGCACCCGGCGGTGGCCCTGCGCGAGTACATGCGCGACCAGGGTGTGGGCGCCGCCCTCGTTGTCGTACTCGATCACCGTCACCGGGGCGCCCGGGTCCAGCGGCGGCCGGCCGCAAAGGACCAGGCGGGAACCGGCCGAGGCCAGGGAGTCGGCCATGCGGTGGGTGCGTTCGCGGTACTCGGGGGTGTCGGCCGTGCCGCCGACCAGGATCACGGCGGCCGCCCGCTGGGCCCGCATCATCTCGACGAACTCCAGCTCGTGCCGGACGTCACCCTCCGTGCTGCACACCAGGCAGAGATGGCCGAGCCGGGTCGCCTCGCGTTCCACGCCGTGGGCCATGTGCGCGAACGAGGGGCCGGTGATGTCCTCCAGCACGAAGGCGAGGGTGGGCGTGCCGGCCCCGGCGATCGCCTTCGCCCGGGCATCGGCCACGTAGTCCAGCTCACGGACCGCCCGCATCACGCTCCCTCGGGTCGCCGCACTCACCGGGTACACCCCGCCCAGCACCCGGGACACCGTCGACGCGGAGACGCCCGCACGCGCCGCGACGTCCCGGATGGTGCTGCGGCCCGCGTCCCCGCTCTTCCTCGTCATGCCTGCCTCGTCTCTCCGGGCACCGGTGCGCGCCCACCCCCTCGGGAAGGCGGCCATGCCGTAGCAACCGGTTCCCGCGACGGAGGCTAGCAGCGGGGAGGAGAGCGCAGGAGTGGTGTGCGCGTACTGCCGGGGCGGGGCGCGATGCCGTACCGGGTACGCCGCTTCCCTTGCTTCCTCTGCTTCCCCTGCTCTCCGATGCCGTAGGGCTACGCCGCTCCCAGCGCCCCCGCGATGCCCGCGATGCCGTCCGGCCCCACCCGGCAGCAACCGCCGATCAGCCGGGCCCCCGCCTGCTGCCAGCTCTTCACCTGGCCGGTGGCGAAGGTGGAGCGGCCGGCCCAGGCGCGCGCCTCGGCGTCCCAGGTCTCGCCGCTGTTGGGGTAGACGACGACCGGCTTGCCGGTGACGCGCGCGGCCGTCGCCGCCGCGGCCTCCACGTCCTGCGGCGCACAGCAGTTCACCCCGACCGCGATCACCTCGTCCGCCTCCGCGGCCAGGGCGAAGGCCTCCTCCAGCGGCTGCCCGGCCCGGGTGCGGTCACCGGCGACGGAGTACGTCAGCCAGGCCGGCACCCCGAGCCCGCGCACCGCCCGCAGCAGGGCCGCGGCCTCGTCGGCGTCCGGGACCGTCTCCAGCGCCAGGACGTCGGGCCGGGCCGCGGCCAGCACCTCCAGGCGCGGCCGGTGGAAGCGTTCCAGCTCGTCCACGCTCAGCCCGTAGCGCCCCCGGTACTCCGAGCCGTCCGCGAGCATCGCCCCGTACGGACCGGCCGACGCGGCCACCCACAGGGGCCGCGAGACGCCCGCCCGCCGGGCCGCCTCCCGGGCCGACTCCACGCTCAGCGCCATGAGTTCGGCCGCCCGGTCGCGGCTGATCCCGCGCTTGGCGAACCCCTCGAACGTGGCCTGGTAGCTGGCGGTGATCGCCACGTCCGCTCCCGCCCGGAAGTAGGCGAGGTGCGCCTCGGTCACCGCCTCCGGCTGTTCGGCGAGCAACCGCGCCGACCACAGCTCGTCGCTCAGGTCGTGCCCGGCCGACTCGAGCTGGTTGGACATGCCGCCGTCGAGGACGACCGTCCCGGCGGCGAGGGCTTCGGCGAGGGTGAGGGTGCTGGTCATGCCGACGACGGTAGTCGAGAACCGGCGGCGGACCCCAGCCGAGTGTGTCCAGTGTATGAACAGGTCGACCAACATATGGGACGGCGGGTTACGATCACGGCCCTCCCCTCCGCTCGTACAGGAACGCCCATGACCGTCCCCCGCCCCGCCGGAGCCGCCGAACCCACCGGCCCCGAGTCCTCCGAGCCGGCCACGGCCGCCGAACCCACCGGCCCCGAACCCTCCGAACCGGCCACGGCCGCCGACACAGCCCCGGTCACGGCCGCCGACACAGTCCCGGCCGTCGCCGCTGCCGCGGCCGTCTCCGGGGCCCCGGCCCCCCGCCGCACCTTCGGTCTCGCCGCCGCCACGGCCCTCGTCATGGGCAACATCATCGGCGGCGGCATCTTCGCCCTGCCCGCCACCGTCGCCCCCTACGGCACGATCAGCCTGCTCGCCTTCCTCGTGCTCTCCGTCGGAGCCGTCCTGCTCGCGCTGCTCTTCGGCAGGCTCGCCCGGCGCAGCCCCGTCACCGGCGGCCTGTACGTCTACCCGCGGGACGCCTTCGGCGAGTTCGCCGGGTTCCTGTCGGCCTGGTCGTACTGGACGATGTGCTGGGTCAGCATCGCCGCCCTGGCCGTCGCGGTCGTCGGCTACGTCGACGTCCTGATACCCCTGCACGGCAACCGCGTCCTCCAGGCCCTCGTCGCGATGGCCGCCCTCTGGCTGCCGGCCGCGGCGAACTTCGCGGGCACGCGCTGGGTCGGCGCGGTGCAGGTCGTCTCCACGATCCTGAAGTTCGTCCCGCTGCTCCTGCTCGCGACGATCGGCCTGTTCTTCGTCGACGCCGACAACTTCGGCCCCTTCAACGCCTCCGGCCAGAGCGTCTCCGGCGCTCTCGCCGCCTCCGCCGCGCTGCTGCTCTACAGCTTCCTCGGCGTCGAGTCGGCCGCGGTCAGCGCGGGCGAGGTCCGTGACCCCGCGCGCACGGTCGGCCGGGCGAGCGTCCTCGGCACCCTGGCCTCCGCCCTCGTCTACGTCCTCGGCACGATCGCCGTCTTCGGGCTGGTCCCGCACGACCGGCTCGTCGACTCGGGCGCCCCCTTCGCCGACGCCGTGAACACGATCACCGGTGGCGGCTGGGGCGGCACCGCCATCGCCCTGGTCGCGGTCGCCTCGATCACCGGCTGCCTCAACGGCTGGATCCTCATGGCCGCGCAGATGCCGTACGCCGCCGCCCGCGACGGCCTCTTCCCCGCGCCCTTCGCCCGCCTCGGCAAGGGGGGCGTCCCCGGCTTCGGGGTGTGGGCCTGCGCGGTCCTCGGCAGCCTCCTCATCGCCCTCAACTACACGGCCGGCCCGGACACCACCTTCCGCGTCCTCGTTCTGATCACCACGTTCACCGGCTGCGTGCCGTATCTGCTGTCGGCGGCGGCCCAGCTCTACTGGCTGGCCCGCGGCACCCGCGAGTTCCCCCATCGCCCCGCGGGCCTCGCCCGGGACCTGACGGTCGCGGTCCTCTCGTTCGGCTTCTCGTTCTGGCTGATCGCCGGCGCCGGGTACGCGGCTGTGTACCAGGGCGTGCTGTTCCTGTTCGCCGGAATCCCGGTGTACGTGTGGCTGCGGGGACGCAAGGACACGGCTCAGGCGGAGGCATAGCATCGGGGGATGCCCGAGGTCGCTGCAGCGCATGCCGAAGTACGTGAGGTCCTGGGAGTCCCTGCGGACAGGGCGGTGTTCGAGCCGCTCACGCACAACCCCTGCAACGGCGTCACGGCCGGGGTGTGGCGGGTCACCGGCGGCGACCGCTCGGCCGTCCTGAAGGTCCTGACACGGACGAAGGAGACCGACGTCAGCTGGTCGGCGTCCAACGATCCGCGCCACTGGAACTTCTGGCGCCGCGAGGCGTACGTCTACGGGTCCGGCCTCGCCCAGGTCTGGCAGCGGCACGGCATCCGCGCACCCCGGCTGCTGGAGTGCGCCGAACGCCCCGACGGAGACGTGGCGTTGTGGCTGGAGGACGTGCCGGGCGGACCGGCGACCGCCTGGCCCCTGGCCCGCCACGTCGACCACGCCCACCGCCTGGGCGTCGCGCAGGGCGCCGTGGGCGCGGGGGAGGACACCCCCTGGCTCTCGCAGCGCTTCCTGCGGGACTACACGGCGGGGAAGACGACGGGCGAGGCCCTGCTCGACACCGACGAGGCGTGGCAGCACCCCCTGATCCGACGGCACTTCCCGCCCGGCCTGCGCGAGGACATGGTCCGCCTCCACCACGACCGTGAGTGGTTCCTCACGGTCATGGAGTCGCTGCCCCGCACCCTCTGCCACCTCGACCAGTGGCCGGCGAACCTCCGCTCGGACGGCCCCGGCGACGGCGTTCTGCTCGACTGGGCGTTCACCGGCGACGGCGCCCTCGGCGAGGACCTCGGTAACTACCTCCCGGACTGCGTCTTCGACCTGTTCGTCCCCGCCGCCGACCTGCCGGGCCTGGCCAAGGCGGCCTACGACGCCTACGTGCAAGGCCTGCGCGAGAGCGGCTGGCGCGGCGACGAAGCCCTCGTACGACTCGGCGTGTGCGCCTCCGCCGTCAAGTACGACTGGCTCACCGCGCTGATGCTGGCGCGGGCGGACGAGCAGCCGGTGGCCTACGGCGGCGAGGGCACCGTCTCGGCCGAACTCCGCTACCGGGAACGGGGACTGGCCCTGGCGTACCTGGCCGAATGGGCCGCCGAGGCACGGCTGCTGGCTCCCCGCCTCGGGTTTCCCGAAGCCCCCACCGGCCGCTGAACCCGCTGCACCGCCGTACGGAAGGGAAGGTCATGGCCCGAGTCGCCGAGTTGTCGTACTACCCCGTCAAGGGCTGCGCCGGTACGTCGGTGCGCGAGGCGCTGCTGACCCCGGCGGGACTCGCGCACGACCGCAGCTTCATGGTGGTCGGCCAGGAGGGCGGGTACCGGACGCAGCGCCGGGATCCGCTGCTGGCCGTCATCCGCCCCCTCATCACCCCCGACGGCGGCCACCTCACGCTCACCGCACCCGAGTCCGAGCCTCTCCACCTCCGGGTGGACACCTCCGGTACCCGGCAGAAAGTGGACCTGTTCGGAACCGCTTACCAGGGCATCGACCAGGGCGACGAGGCGGCGGACTGGCTCTCGGACGTGCTCGGCGTACCGAGCCGGCTGGTACGGACCCCGCCGGAACACGACCGGGTGACCGACGGCCTGACGCCCGGCACCTCCGGCTACGCCGACAGTTGCGCCCTGCACGTCCTCTCCCGCTCCACCCTCGACCTCCTCAGCACCAGGATGACCGCCCGGGGCGCCCAGCCCCTCCCCGTCGACCGCTTCCGCCCCAACCTCGTCGTCGACGGCTGGGACGATCCCCACACGGAGGACCGCGCGCACCGCCTGCGCATCGGCACCACGGAACTGGGCTACGCCAAGCTCGCCATCCGCTGCGCGGTCACCCTGGTCGACCAGCACGCCGGCACCCGGGCGGGCCCGGAGCCCCTGCGCACCCTCGCCGGCTACCGCCGCGCCACCCAGGGCGGCGTCGCCTTCGGCACGAAGTACGCGGTACTCCGGCCCGGCACGGTGGCGGTGGGGGACGAGGTGGAGGTCACGCTGTGGGGCGAGTCCGAGCTGTGAGGACCGGCCGGGTCACCGCCGCGCGCGGCCCGCATGCCGCCCGCCCCGCCGGTGGCCCCGGCCCCGTCGCGTCGCCACCGGTACCGCGAGGCTGATGACCAGGGCGGAGCCGAGGGCGTAGGGCCACCAGCCGAATCCGAGGTGCCGCGCGGCGCCCGCGCTGCGTGGGGCCACAGTGGAGGGCGCGGAGGGGGTGGGGGACGGGCGGGGGGCGCGGACGGCCGTCAGGACGACGTCGTTGCCGTCGCCGCCCCGGTAGGTGAGGCGGTAGGCGGTGCTGGCCAGTTTCAGGCGGGCGCCCTCCTTCAGGCCGGTGAAGGTTCCCGACGTTCGGGCCGTGCCCCTGTGGTCAAGCACGGTGATCTCGGGGGTGCCCTCGGGCGCGGACGATACGTCGAGGTCCCCGGCCAGCCTGACCCGGCCCGTCACGGTCAGCGGCTTGTTCCGCAGGACCAGTGAGCCCTTCGGGCTCTGCGTGTAGGGGCCGTTGACGGTGAGGCCCGTCGTGACCGTGCCGTCGTTGGTGACCGCGCCGCTCACCGTGCCCGTGCCGGTCAGCGTCGTCGCCACCCGCAGACCCGGCCGGCCCGCGTCCAGTCGCGCGCCGGCCGAGGTGAGCCGGATCGTCCTGCTGTGGGTGAGGGTGGCTCCGCCGCGCAGCGCCAGCGTGCCCGTGGAGACCGTGGTCGGTCCGGCGTACGTCACCGCCCCGCCCGTCAGGGTCGCGGTGGCGGTGCCCGACTGGGTGAGGGAGCCACTGCCGGCGACGCGGGAGAGGGTGACGGGCCTGTTGGTGTTGCGCAGGACGAGGGCGCCGTTGTTGACGAGCCGGTAGTGGCTGCCGCCCGTGTACAGGCCGCCGTCGCCGCCCCGCTTGCCGCTGCCGAGGCGCAGGACCGCGCCCTTCTCCACCGTCGTGGAGCCGTCGTAGTACTGGACGGCGGCGAAGGTCACGTCGTTGCCGGGTGTGCCGGCGATGACGACGTCGCCGGCGCCGGGGGCGGACAGGGTGTCGTGGAATCTGCCGCCGCCGATGGGGGCGCCGAGCGTCACCGGGCCGTTGTAGTCGAAGGTCAGCCGGGAACGCTCGCGGGCCGCCAGCAGGTTGATGTAAACGGTCTCCGCCGTACCCGGCATGAAGATCCGGTCGGTCGTGCCGTCGCCCCACCGGACGTTCGCACCCTTGATGTTGGTGCCGCGCTTGTTGACGTTCTTGCGGGCGGGCGTCCAGTTGAGGGCCGGGTCGCTGAGCGACGGGTCGGTGTCGCCGCCCCGGTCCGACCAGCTGTACTGGCCGGTCAGGACCACCTCGCCGCCCGGCCGGGACTGGACGTTGATGTCGCTGCCGTACGCGCGCTGGTAGAAGTCCATGCCCATCGTGACGGTCCGGCCCAGCGGGGTGTCCACCGTCCAGGTGCCCTGGTTGAGGATCGTGCGGACGCGCGGCAGCGAGGTCGCGTACTCGGGGCGCCCGGCGTTCGCCTGCGTGCCGTTGTCGATCACCCCGGAGAAGGGGTGGGTGCCGGGCAGGTCCCACGTGCCCCACAGGAACCTGGGCTGGGTGATCAGGCCCGAGCCGCTGATGGTGCCCAGGGTGTAGGCGCTCCTGAGGGAGAGGCGGAGGGTTCCGTCGACCCGGATGTTGTCCTGGTTGAGGCGGAACCCCGGGGTGTCGTACGGGAAGTGGCCGATCAGGCCGGTGGTGCCGCCGTCGCCGTACTGGAGCGTCGCGCCGCGCTCGACGGTGACCGCAGGAGGGTCGGGCCGGGTGACCGTGACGTACGGGTGGTTGCCGCCCGCCGTCCGCACCCGTTGCCGCTGCCGGGCCCGGGGGAGCGTGAAGTCGCTGTCCCTGGTGAGGATCAGCGTCCCGGTGCCGCGCACCGTGAGCGTGCCCTCGCCGCGGAACACGCCGTCGTACGTCGTCGTCCCGGGCGGCACGGTGACGACCGTGTCGCCGCCGAGCGTCACGTCCCGGCCGGCCAGCACGTCGGCCGTGACGTCCCGGGCGCCGGCGGCCGCCGCCGGGGGAGCGGTGACCAGGGACGCGACCGTCGCGAGGACGCCCGCGGCCGCTGCTGTGGTGTGGATCAGGCTGCGCACATGACCGGAGACGGCCCATGTCCGCGCCGATAACAGAAAATTGGCGCTCGCTGTTTCCGAAACGAGGCGAGCGCATTGTCGCGGAGGCGTGCGCATTCGTCGCCGAGGCCTGCGCCTCCGTCACCGAGGCGTGCGCATCCGTGACCCAGCCCGGGCGGATTCGTCACCGAGCCCGGGCGGATTCGTCACCGAGCCCGGCGGATTCGTCACCGAGCCCGGCGGATTCGTCACCGAGCCGGGCGGGTTCGTCCCGTCAGACCCGTTGACCTCCACGTGTCACCCCCATACCTTTTCGGCGTTCGTAATGACAGATGGTGTTCGAAATATCAGACGCTGCATTCGACGACGACGCCGTGTGTCCCCCAGTGAGAGGCAGGTCCCCCGCATGAGCCGCGACCGCGACCACGCTCTGCCCGAACCCCCCAGCCGCAGAATGCTGCTGAAGGGCGCCGCAGCCGCCGGCGCCTTCGCCGCCGTCCCCGCCCTCCCCGGCGTCGCCGAGGCGGCGCCCCGGGGAGAAACCGCTGCCGGAGCAACCGCCGGGCACCCGAAGCCGGCCCCCTTCGTGAACCCTCTGGTCCGCAACCGTGCCGATCCGCACATCAACCGGCACAAGGACGGTTTCTACTACTTCACCGCCACCGCCCCCGAGTACGACCGCATCATCCTGCGCCGCTCCCGCACCCTGCGCGGCCTCGGCACGGCGGACGAGTCCGTCATCTGGCGCGCCCACGCCACCGGCCCCATGGGCGCCCACATCTGGGCGCCCGAACTGCACCGCATCGGCGGCAAGTGGTACATCTACTTCGCCTCCGCCCCCGCCGAGGACGTCTGGGCGATCCGCATATGGGTGCTGGAGAACTCCCACCCCAACCCCTTCAAGGGCACCTGGGTGGAGAAGGGCCAGGTCAAGACGGCGTGGGAAACCTTCTCCCTGGACGCCACGACCTTCACCCACCGGGGCAAGCGCTACCTCGCCTGGGCCCAGCACGAGCCCGGCCTGGACAACAACACCGGCATCTTCCTCTCGGAGATGGCCGACCCGTGGACCCTGAAGGGCCCGCAGGTGCGGCTCTCCACCCCGGAGTACGACTGGGAGTGCATCGGCTTCAAGGTCAACGAGGGCCCCTACGTCCTCAAGCGCAACGGCCGCCTCTTCATGACGTACTCGGCCAGCGCCACCGACTTCAACTACTGCGTGGGCCTGCTGACCGCCGACGCCGACAGCCACCTCCTGGACCCGATGAGCTGGTCCAAGTCGCCGACCCCGGTCTTCACGAGCAATGACACGACCAAGCAGTACGGCCCCGGCCACAACTGCTTCACCGTCGCCGAGGACGGCCGCACCGACGTCCTCGTCTACCACGCCCGCCAGTACAAGCACATCAACGGGGACCCGCTGAACGACCCCAATCGCCACACCCGCGTCCAGAAGCTCGGCTGGAAGCGCGACGGCACCCCCGACTTCGGCGTCCCGGTCGCCGACACGGCAACGGCAGGTGACTGACATGAGACGTGCGTACGCCGCCCTTCTCGCCCTGTGCCTCGCGCTGTTCGGCGCCCTCGCCACCGCCGGCCCCGCCCAGGCCGCACCCCAGAAGATCACCAACGGCACCCAGTTCACGGACACCTCCGGCAACCCCGTCCACGCGCACGGCGGCGGAGTGCTGAAGGTCGGCAGCTACTACTACTGGTTCGGCGAGCACCGCAACGCCGACAACACCTTCCGGTACGTCGACGCCTACCGCTCGAGCGACCTGAAGAACTGGGAGTTCCGCAACCACGTCCTCACCGAGGCCAGTGCCCCGGAGCTCGCGACCGCCAACATCGAGCGGCCGAAGGTCATGTACAACGCCTCCACCGGCACGTTCGTGATGTGGATGCACAAGGAGAACGGCGCCGACTACAGCGAGGCCCGCGCCGCCGTGGCCGTCTCCGACACCGTCGACGGCGACTACACCTGGAAGGGCAGCTTCCGGCCGCTCGGCCAGCACATGTCCCGCGACATCACGGTCTTCGTCGACACGGACGGCGCCGGTTACATGATCTCCGCCGCCCGCGAGAACTACGACCTCCAGATCTACCGCCTCACCGCCGACTACACCGGCATCGCGAGCCTGGTCGCCAACCCCTGGCCCGGCGGCCACCGCGAGGCCCCGGCGCTGTTCAAGCGGGGCGGCGTGTACTTCATGCTGACCTCGGGCGCCACGGGCTGGAACCCCAACCAGCAGCAGTACGCCACCGCCACGAGCATCGCCGGCCCCTGGTCGGCCATGAAGAACGTCGGCGACTCGACGGCGTACGGCTCGCAGACCGCCTTCGTGCTGCCCGTGCAGGGCACCTCGGGTACCTCGTACCTCTACCTGGGCGACCGGTGGGGCAACTCCTTCGGCGGGACGGTCGACGACTCCCGGTACGTGTGGCTGCCGCTGGCCTTCTCCAACGCGACCACGATGTCCATGTCCTGGTCACCCGAGGTCACGGTGGACACGGCCGCCGGGACCGTCACCGGTACCGCCGCCACGTACAACACGCTGATCGCCCGCCACTCCTCCAAGTGCGCGGACGTCACCAGCCAGTCGCTCTGGGCGGGCGCCCAGATCAAGCAGTACGACTGCAACGGCGGCGCCAACCAGAAGTACTGGTTCAAGTCCGTCGGAAGCGGTTACTACCAGCTGATGGTCAGGAACAGCAGCCTGTGCGTGCAGGAGAACGCGAGCTCGGTCACGCAGGAGAACTGCGCCTCCTCCGCGACGAACCAGCAGTGGTCGCTGGCCACCACCGGTTCGTACGTGAACGTCACGTCCCGCGCGAGCGGCGAGTGCCTCGACGTGAACGGCGCGTCCACCGCCAACGGTGCCGCGCTCATCACGTACACGTGCAACGGAGGCACCAACCAGCAGTGGACGCGCGGAACATGACGACCGGAACATGACGACCCGGGCGGTCCGCAGGGCGCTCAGGCCAGCAGGTCGATCGCGTCGACCGCCGTCCCCGCGCTGAGGAACCCGCTCGCCCCCGACCCGCTCACCACGTCGATCCTGAGCACGTTGTACTGACTCGTGTCCGTCCTCCAGGCGGACGCCGGGACGCTGTACGTGAACGTGTGGTTGTTGCCTCGGTAGGAACCGTTGGTCAGCGACCGGGTGTCCGGCTGGGTGGGCGGGGCGGGGATCGCCGAGGTCCAGGCGTCGTTGACGGTGACCTGGGGCCGGCCGTTGGCGTACGCCGTCGTCACCCCGATGCGCAGGGTGTGCGCGGCGGCCGCCTGGGCCGCCGTCAGCTTGAAGTACACCAGGATCCCGCTGTTGACGTCCTTCCAGAGGTAGCAGGGGAAGGCCGCCGTCTCGCCGTTGCCGACGACCACGTTCCCGGTCCAGGACGCGGCCCGGGTGTCGGACGGATGCGCGTACGTCATCAGGTCCGCGTTCTTGAACCCGCTCGGCGTGCCGTTCCAGTCACCGATCCGCCAGATCGCGGCCGCGTTCGACGGGTCGTTGGAGGACGGGATCGCGATCGTGTTCAGGGTCGTCGTGCCGCCCGCCGACACGCTCACCGACGTGGTGTACACCGCCAGTTCGCCCTTGTACACGGTCAGCGTGTACGTCCCGGGGAGCACACCGGAAAGGGAGAACCAGCCGTCCGAGGAACGCGCCGGACCCCAGTACTGCGCCGACGCGTTGGCGAGCCCGACGGTGTACGGGTAGGCCGTGTTCCGCCCGGAGATCCCGACGCCCGCCACCTTGCCCCGCCCGCTCGCCGGCACGTACCCCGCGATGCCGAGCGAGTCGGCCCAGGGCGTCGTCAGCGTGCCGGCGTACAGCGCCGAGGAGGGCGCCCCGCCGTCCGTGAAGGCGATGATGTACGGCCCCTGGAGGCCGAAGCGCTGCGCCTCGGTCTGGTTCTGGCCGTAGTGGAGGATCTCGTAGAGACCGCCGCCGTCCGCACTCTGGTGGCGCAGCAGGGAGCGGTAGAAGGGGCCGCCGGCGGCCTTCTCGTGGTTGCTGCGCACCATCCACAGACCGACGCCGCCGGCGGACCAGCCGATGTGGTCGTAGTCCATGACGCGCAGCTTGGAGTAGTGCTTGGAACGGGTCTGGCCGTCGGACTTCCGGAAGACGTCCGAGGCCTCGATGGTGGTGGGCGCGTAGGTGTAGGAGTCGGGCTCGTCGTTGAGGAAGGCGCCCTTCTTCACGCGCACGATGTACCGGCTCGCGGTGACGGACGTGTCGGCCTTGTTCGTCCACAGGTAGACGTTGTTCTCGCCGCTGCGGGCCGCGTAGTAGTGCCTCAGCGTGCCGTGCGTGACGGAGATCAGGATCGTCGTACCGGACTGCTTGATGCTCACGGTGGAGGCACCGAGGCCGGACTCGATGTGCGAGTTCATGCCGCCGTAGCCCTGGTACTCCGTGCCCCGGTAGACCAGGGAGGTCAGGTCGCCGGTGGACTTGGCGACCTTGAAGACGAGCTGGGCGCCGGTGTCGACGACGTAGTTGGCGCCGTCGTCGGTCCAGCCGAAACCGGCGGCGTGCGCCGGGCGGGCGAGGGCCGCGCCGACGGCACCGGCCGTGGCGGCGAGGACGACCGCGCGGCGGCCGACCGGTCTGTTCGTGGCTCCGGGCATGGGGGGTGCCTCCTGCGAAAGGTGGGGGGAGGGCGGTGGGAGCGAGAGTGACAGGTGAATCGATTTTGCGAAAGGGCTTTCACGCATACCCGTCCGCAGATCTGGTGAATGCTGTTCGGGGTCTAGAAAGCGCTTGTCCGGAGCGGTACGGTCCCCCTCCAGGTCTTGTCGTATGCCGGGAGGAGCCTGGAGTGAGACGTTTCAGCATCGCCGTCGTCGCGGCGGTGACCCTGGGGACCGCGTTGTCGTCCGTACCCGCCCACGCGGACGCGAGGAGCGGGGGCCGGGGCCTCGCCCACTGCGCCGCCGACGCCTGTCACTTCGATGTCCCGCCGGGCACGTACGACGTACGGGTCACCCTCGGCGGGAAGGCGGCGTCCAGCACGAGCGTCACCGGTGAGAGCCGCCGCTCCCTGCTCCCCGAGACGGCCGCACCGGCCGGAAAACGCGTCACCCGCAGTTTCACGGTGAACGTCCGCACTCCAGAGGGCGAGCCCACCGGCCCCGAGGGAACCCCCGGCCTCGATCTGAGGATCGGCGGGACCGCCCCGGCCCTCGCCGGGATCGAGGTCAAGCGGGCCCTCCCCCAAGCTCTCGGCTCCGCTCGAGCAGGGGGGACCCCCATCGCCCGCCAGATCTTCCTGATCGGCGACTCCACCGTCTGCGACCAGCCCGGCGACCCCTACTCCGGCTGGGGCCAGCAACTGCCGCAGTACCTCCGCAGGGGCGTGTCCGTCGCCAACTACGCCGATTCCGGGGAGAGTACGGTCACGTATCTGGGGAACCCGCAGCTGTGGGCCACCGTACGGCCCCTGATCCGCCCCGGTGACGCGGTCCTGGTCCAGCTCGCCCACAACGACAAGACCACGGACGAGGCCACCTACCGGGCCAACCTGGAAGCCCTGGTCGCGGGCGTCCGGGAGCGGGGCGGACAGCCGGTCCTTGTCACTCCCATCGTGCGGCGCTGGTTCAACGCCGACGGCACGCTGAACAACGGAACCGCGCTCCTGGTCAACGGGCTCGGTGTCGACCACCCGGCCGTCATCCGCTCGGTCGCCGCGGCGCGGGACGTCCCGCTGATCGACCTCACGGCGAAGACCAAGGCGCTGGTGGAGTCCCTCGGGGTGGAAGGCTCCAAGGCGCTCTACCTCACCAACGAGGCGCGGGACAACACGCACACGTCGGTGCGTGGTGCGACGGCCTACGCGGGCCTCGTCCGCGACGAACTCGTCACCCTGCGTCTGGTCCCGAAGGGCACGGTGCGGGTGCAATAGACCCCTGGGGCGCCCCGACCGGAACCGGGGCGCTCCAGGTCTGATCCGTATCCACCGGCCCGAGCACGAAAGACATCCGATGCAGCTGCCCCCCGCCGACCGCACGACGTCCCCGTTCACCGGCTACACCCGCGCCCACTGGGAGGCGGCGGCCGACTCCCTGCTGGCCGCGGTCGAGCCGTACGCGACCGAGGACCGCGCGCTGTACCACCTGCCCGGCGACCGGGCCAGCTGGTCGGGCCGCCTCTCCGACGGCCTGGAGGGCTACGCCCGCACCTTGCTGCTCGCCGCCTTCCGCCGCGACGAGAAGGCCTTGGAACGCTATGCGACCGGCCTCGCCGCCGGCGTCTCGGGCGTCTGGCCCCGCATCGAGGACCGCAGCCAGCCCCTGGTGGAGGCGGCCTCCATCGCCCTGGCCCTCCGCCTCACGCGGGACCAGCTCTGGGACCGCCTGGACGACGGCGTACGCCAACGGACGGCCGCGTGGCTGGCCGGCGCCCTCACCGCCGAGCCCTGGCCCTGCAACTGGGAGCTGTTCCCGGTCACCGTGGGCGGCTTCCTCGCCGACATCGGTTACGAGCCCGACGCCTCCCGCGCGGCGATCGACCGCGGCCTGGAACGCATCGAGCGGTGGTACGTCGGCGAGGGCTGGTACACCGACGGCGACGGCCGCAAGTACGACTACTACAACGGCTGGGCGATGCACCTCTACCCGGTGCTGCACGCCTGGCTGGAGCAGGACGAGCGCCTGCTGGCGCTGTACGGCGACCGTCTCTCCCGGCACCTGACGGACTACGCCCGCCTCTTCGGCGGCGACGGCGCCCCCATGCACCAGGGCCGCTCGCTGACCTACCGCTTCGCCACGACGGCCCCGCTGTGGCTGGGCGCGCTGACCGGCCGTACGCCCCTGCCGCCCGGCGAGACCCGGCGGCTGGCCTCGGGCGCGCTGAAGTACTTCCTGGACCGGGGCGCGGTGGACGACCGGGGCCTGCTCTCCCTCGGCTGGCACGGCCCCGACGAGTCCGTCCTCCAGGGCTACTCGGGCCCGGCCTCCCCGTACTGGGCGAGCAAGGGTTTCCTGGGACTGCTCCTGCCAGCGGACCACGAGGTCTGGACGGCGCGGGAGGAGGCCGCCCCCGCCGAACGCGCGGACCGCGTCACCCCCGTCGGACCGCCCAACTGGCTCCTGCAGTCCACCCGTTCCGACGGCGTGGTCCGCCTCCACAACCATGGCAGCGAGGACGTCCGTTACGACCCGTACTACACGCGGCTGGCGTACTCCACGGTGACGGCGCCCTCGGACGCGTGCGACAACAGCGTCCTGGTCGCCGGCGACCCGAGCCGTACCGGCATCGAACCGCTCGGCGTGGGCGAGGGCTGGGCGGCGTCCCGGCACACCGCCGGCGGGGGAGCGCGGGTGACGAGCGTGGTGCTGGCGCGTGGAGCGGTGGAGGTGCGGGCGCATCTGGTCACGGGGGCGGCGCCGGGAACGGCGGTCCGGGTGACCGGGTGGAGCGCACCGGACGGTGCCCGGGCCGAACTGCTGCCCGCCGTCGGCCTCGACGACGACCTCACCGGCGTCACCACCGGGGACACCACCTTGTTCGTCGCCCTGGCCCGGCTCACCGGCGAGGCCGACCCGGGCCCGCTGGCGGAAACCGTCGTCGTAACCGCCTCCGGGGAGGGCGAGCTGTCGGTTCGCTGGAGCGGAGGGCCCGAAGTACGGGTCCGGCTGGACGAGTCCGGCGTGCACGTCGCCTGAGGTCTGCCGCCTTCGGACCGCCCGCCGACCGCCCTCGGAGCGCGGTCCGACCGCCCGCCGACCCCCTCGGACCGCGCTCCGACCGTGCTCAGACCGTGCTCCGACCGCCCTCCGACCGCCCTCGGACCGCCTTCGTCCCGCACCGGGACCGTGCTCCGACCGCCCTCGTCCCGCGCTCGGACCGCGCTCCGTCTGCTCCTCCCGTTCGCCGACGGCCGCCGTACTTCGGTCCGCGCCGAAGCGAGCCGGGCCTAGCGTGGTGGCATGAGCGCAGATCCGCAGCAGAAGCCGTCCGGCCCGGCGGCAGCCGCCACCGCCTTCGCCGGCCTGCACCACGCCGGGGAGCCCCTGCTCCTCCCCAACGCCTGGGACCATGCGTCCGCCCGGGCCCTGGCGGGGCAGGGGTTCCGCGCGGTCGGGACGACGAGCCTGGGTGTCGCCGCGGCCGCCGGTCTCCCCGACGGGGCGGCGGCGACCCGGGAGGAGACGCTGTGGCTGGCCACGGCCTTGGGGTCCGAGCCGTTCCTGCTGTCCGTCGACGCGGAAGGCGGATTCAGCGACGACCCGGACGAAGTGGCGCGGTTCGCGCAGGAGTTGTACGCCGCCGGAGCCGTCGGCATCAACCTCGAGGACGGACTCGGACCGGCCGCCCGCCACGCGGCGAAGATCGCGGCGGTCAAGCGGGCCGCTCCCGGCCTGTTCGTCAACGCCCGCACCGACACCCACTGGCTGGGCGACGGCGACGGCACCCTCGCACGCCTCGACGCCTACCGACAGGCGGGCGCGGACGGGGTGTTCGTGCCCGGCCTCACCGACCTGCACGCCATCGAGGCCCTGGTACGCCACCTGGACGTGCCCCTCAACGTCCTCTACTCACCCGGCGGTCCCACCGTCCCCCACCTCGCCGACATCGGCGTGAGCCGTATCAGCCTAGGCTCGCTGCTGTACCGGCGGGCGCTGGGCGCGGCCCTGGAGGCGGTGGCGGACCTCCGCTCGGGCCGGGTACCGACGGGCGCGACACCGTCGTACGAGGAGGTGGCGGGGCTCGCCGCACCGGGTCGCGCGCCCGGCCGGGGGCAGCCGCCCACGAGACACACCACCGGTGCGGCCCACGGGGGCGTCCCGGGACAGCGCATCTAGGGGGTGTCGAGCGCGGCGACCAGCAGGGAGACGGCGGCGAGGTCGGGCACGGTGCGCAGGCAGGCCACGGTCTGGCGGGCCGCGAACTCCCGCTGTGCGGCGGTCACGGCGGGGTCGACGGAGGTCTCGGCCTGCACGTGGATGTAGTTCAGGGCCGTGGCGAAGAGCATCGAGAAGGACTCCGGGCCGGTGAGAACGGCTCGGCCACCGGCCTCGCGGTAGGCCCGGGCCAGGCGCCGCGCGGAGGCGATGTCCACGTGGTTGCCGCCGGACCAGACGAAGAGGGCGCGTGCGAACTCCCGTTCCGCACCGACAGGTCCGGCGTTGTCCCAGTCGAGGAGGACCGGTCCGTCCCGGCCGGCCAGGACGTTCTGGGGCTGGAGGTCGAGGTGGGAGGTCACCAGGCCGCCGGACGCCGACGGGGTCACCCAGTGGGCCAGTGGAGGCGCGGTCGTGGCGATGAACCGGTCCAGTTCCGCCGACCACGGCAGGCCGGCGTCGCGCACCTTCTTGAGGACGTCCTCCCAGCCGGCGTCGTCCGGGCACCGCTCGTACCAGTCGTCCGGGGTCTCGACGGCTCCCTCACCGGCCTGGTGGAGCAGGGCCATGGTCCGGCCGAACCAGTCCAGGACGTCTGGGTCGCCGGGGTCCGCCCGCTCGCCGTCGATCCAGTCGTACAGCTTCACCCAGGTTCCGCCGCCCGGGGAGTCGAGGCGGGAGACGTGCGCGCCGTGCCGGTCGGGGTGCAGCCGGGGCGAGGCGATGCCCAGGGCGGCCGCGGAATCCCGTAACGCCGCCTCGCGGGCCACCTGGGCCGGGTCACATCCGAAGAGGAGTTCCTTCACGGCGTACGAGCAACCGCTTCCGGAGAGTTTCCAGATCTGGCCGAGGGCCCCCCGGGTGACGGGCGTCAGGGTCCAGGGGCCGCTGCCGAGGGAGTGCGTCTCGGCTATGGCGCCGGCGGTGTCGTCGGATCGGGCGTGATCAGCCATCGGGTGTCCTCTTCTCGCTGGGCCAGTTCCGCAGCAGTACGTGCAGGGCGTCGATCGCCCTGTCCCACGAGACCTGCACGTCACGGGGCGCGCCGAAGGCGCCGGTGGACTCCAGGGCGCAGTAGCCGTGGAAGGTGCTGCGCAGCAGGCGCACGGCGTCGGTCAGGTCGGGTTCCTCCAGGCCGTAGGCGCGGAGCATGCCGTAGGTGACGTCGGCCGTGCGGCGCATCGCGGGGGAGTCGGTGACGAGCTCCGGGTCGATCCGGAGCTGTGTCGCCGCGTACCGGCCCGGGTGCTCCAGGGCGTAGGCCCGGTAGGCGGCGGCGAAGGCGGCCAGCGTGTCCCTGCCGGGCGCCCGGCCCTCGACCGCCTCCGCGATCCGGTCGATCATCTCGCCACCGGCGAGGAGGGCCATCCGGATCCGCAGGTCCCGCAGATTGCGGACGTGGGTGTACAGACTCGCGTCCTTCACCCCGAAGCGACGGGCCAGGGCGGAGAGGGTGACGCCCTCGAACCCGGCCTCGTCGGCGAGGTCGGCCGCTGCCGCGACGAGGCGCTCGGGGGTGAGACCGGCTCTGGGCATGGGGGGTTCGGGGTCACCTCTCGAAGAGGGGCCGTGTCGTCGGTCAGGGCCCACGGGAGCTGGGAGCGATCGTAGCCGCCGGTGAGGGCGTGCGGACGCCGTATCCCACCGGTCACGCCACGAGGGCCCTGCCTCACGGGTCACACCCCCACCGGTCACGCCGCGCGGGTCCGGCCTCACGGGTCACACCCCCACCGGTCACGCCGCGAGGGCCCTGCCTCACGGGTCACACCCCCACCGGTCACGCCGCATGGGTCCCGGCCTCACGGGTCACACCCCACCGGTCACGCCGCATGGGTCCCGGCCCCACGGGTCACACCCCACCGGTCACGCCGCATGGGTCCCGGCCCCACGGGTCACACCCCACCGCCACCAGCTCCTGCGCGCGTCGGCCCCGGCCCCTTCGACCGGTTGCCGTCGGTCCGACCCGCTCAGCGGATCGGCGCGTACACCACCCCCAGCTTGTCCAGCCCGTCGCCCGCGCGGCCCGTGAAGCCCACGATCTGCCGGCCGGAGGGGGCCGTGAAGGTCCTCGTGTCGGACGTGGCCGTGCCGGCGGACAGGGTGCGGTCGCGGTCCGTCGTGAACGACGCCGAGAACAGACGCGTACGGCCGTCTTTCTGACCCTGTGTCAGCTCGACTGAGGTCAGGTGCTCACCCGCGGCCAGGGTCAGGGAGGCCGCGGTGCCGCCCGTGCCGCCGTGGGTGAGTGTCGTGCCGCCGTCGTGGGTGAGGGACACGGCGTCCAGGCGGGCGCCGCCGCGCAGGGTGAGCGTGCGCGGGGACGGGACGGACGGCAGGTCGTCCGCGTCGTTGAAGGCCGTGCCGTGCGGGCCGCCGAAGAAGTCGCTCGCGCGCAGCGACGGATCGAGCGTGTAGGAGAAGTCGACCGCGTGCGGGAAGTGGTCGGAGAGGTTGCCGCCGGCCGAGTCCAGGAAGGACGCCCACGCGTTGCTGTAACGGGTCGCGTTCAGGCTCAGCAGCCTGCTGCCTCGGTAGAGGACCTTGTCCACGACCTCGCAGTCGTCCGGCGGCGCCGTGGTGGGGCAGACGAGCGCGGCACCGCCCTGGGCCGGGGGCGTCCCGCCCTTCACGCGCTGGACCCACGCGTCGGTCAGGCCGTTCTCGCTCACGAGCGTGCGGATGTTGTCGCCGGAGCGCGTGTACCGCGTGTTCGTGTCGCCCATGACGATCACCGCGTTGCCGGACGAGTTCGCCTGGATGAAGTCGGAGAGCTGCTCGACGTTGGCACGGCGGGCGGCGAGCGCGTCGTCGGTGTCGTCCGCGTTGGTGTGCACGTTGTAGAGGTCCAGGAAGACGCCCTCGGCGAGCCGGACCCGGGCCAGCGAGAAGCCCTTCGGGGTGAGGCAGTTGGTGCCGGTGCACTTGTTCCACTTCACGCGCTGGAAGTCCTCGAAGGGATGGTCCGAGAGCGTGTTGAGGCCGTCTCCGAACGGAACGCCGCCGCTGGTCGCGGTGCGGTAGGCGTGGTCGTCGCCCGCGTACAGGGCGGCGTGGTAGTTGAAGTCCTCCTGCACGTTGACGATGTCGTACGCCCCGAGGCGTGGCGAGATCAGCGGCGTGTTCTTCGCCGGGTTGCCGGAGCTCAGGCCCTCGGGGAGGCCTGCGACGTTGTAGGTGAGGACGCTGAAGGAGCCGGAGTCCGCGGCGACGGCGGGTGTCGCGCTGGTGGTGGCCAGGCCCGTGACGGCCAGGGCGGCGGCCACGACGGTGCCGATCAGTCTCTTCATGGGGAGTGTCTCCGGTCGGAGAGGCGGGGGAGAGAGAAAGGTGAACGGTGCTCAGGTTCGAGGGCAACGCCCTTGGTGCGCAAGGGGAACCGCGCGAACAGTGGGAGACGTCCCGGCGTCAGGAGTGACGCAGGAGGTCCAGATCCGCGCCCCAGGAGTCGAGGACCCCGCCGTGTCCGGCCTCGCGCGCCGCCCCCTCGATCCCGGCGAAGAGCGCGCGCTGGGTGGACGGGTCGCCGTCGCCCAGGAGCCGCCGCAGGACCGGCAGGAGCCGGTCCGCGCTCCATCGGGGATCGCCCAGCGGCTGCCGTTCCAGTTCCCAGCGCAGGTATTTGTTGTACGGCCGGACGCGGCGGTGCAGGGCGAACAGCACCTCCAGGGCGTGGGGGACGGTCTCGGCGGCGTCCAGGTGGCCGAGGCCGGGGCGGCCGTCGCGGTAGCTCTTCAGGGAGCGGTAGGCCTGGTTGACATAGGCGTCGAGCCGGCCGGCGGCGGCGTCCCGGGCCTCGTCGGCGCCGAGGGTCCGCTTCTCGTCGAGGATCCGGGCGACGGTGCCGTCGAGCCGGTCGAGCAGTACCTCGGCGTGGACGTAGGAGTAGCGCGCGAAGTGGTCGGGCCGGCCGGGCATGCCGCGCACGCGGAACTCCGCCAGTTCGATGACCACGAGGTCGAGGTGGGCGGAGCGGAACCAGTCCAGCCCGGCGAGCTCGGAGGCGTGCCGGTCCCGGAGGATCACGTGCAGGTCGTAGTCGGAGTGGCCGGTCGGCATGCCCTCGTGGACCCGGGAGCCGCTGAGGACCAGCCCCGCGACCGCGGGATCCTCGGCCGCCCGTGCGAGGAAGGCGGCCAGTGTGTCGTCAGGAGTGCTGCCCATGGCGATGTGCACGGTGATCTCTCCCTGCGGAAGATGCGATGACGCTCGGAAGGCGCGACGAAGCACGAAAGACGCGACGAAGCACGAAAGGCGCGACGACGCTCCGAACCCTGCGGAACGCTCGGAACGTGGGGGGGGGGGGGGGGGGGAACGCCCGCGGTGCGGGTCCGTTCCGCGGCGGTTGCGGTGTCCGGGACACCGCGGGAGAGATCAGCTCACGGTGCGGACGCTACCCCGCCCGCACCGCCCGCCGGTACCGCTTTTCGCCCACGGCCGTAGGGTTGCCGTGCATCGGCGACGGGGGAGGTTGCATGACGCACGGGGCGGGACGGCGCGCGGACGAACCCGGCGGCGAACCCGGCGGCGGGCCCGGGAGCAGGCCCTCGGGCGCCGCCGACGACGGCTTACGCGACGCCCGCCCGCTGTGGCGGCAGCGCGACTTCGGGATCTTCTGGGCCGCCCAGACCCTCTCCGTGCTCGGTGACTCGTTCGCGCTGATCGCCCTGCCCCTGCTGGTCCTGGAGGCCACCGGCTCGGTCGCCCGGATGGGGCTGCTGACCGCGGTGGGCGGGGCGGCATCCGTCGTGGCGGCGGTGTTCGCCGGGGCGGTCGTGGACCGGGTGGACCGGCGCCGGCTGCTCATCGCCTGCGATCTGGTGCGCATGGCGCTGTACGGCGTGATCCCGCTGGTGTGGCTGTTCGGTCCGCGGATCTGGCTGCTGTACGCGGTGCTGCCGCTGTGCGAGGCCGTCGGCATGCTGTTCGCGGTCGGCTACGTCACGGTCGTGCGCGCACTGGTCGGTACCGGGCAACTCACCGAGGCCAACGGGCGGTTGAACGCGACGGCCGCCGCGGCCGGGGTCCTCGGGCCGCTGTGCGCGGGGCTCGTCGCCGCGTGGTCCGGCCCGGCCGCGGCCGTCGGCGTGGACGCGGCCAGTTTCGGGGTGTCGGCGATGTGCCTGTTCTTCGTACGGTTCCGCTCCCGCACTCCGGACGAACGGCCGGGCAGGCGCACCGGACTGTGGCAGGACCTCCGCACCGGCATCGCCTTCCTCCGCGGCCACCCCGTGCTGCGCTCGCTCACCGTCCTGCTGTTCGTCTTCAGCTTCCTCACTCTCGGCCTCAACGACCTGGTCATCTACCACCTCAAGTACGACCTCGGGCACGACGACGGCACCGTCGGCGCCGTCATGGCGGCCGGTGCGCTCGGCACCATCGCCGGCGCCCTGCTCGTGGCCGGGATCCGCCGCCGCCTCGGCTTCGGGCCGACGTGGACCTGCTCGGTCGCGGGCTGCGGCCTCGCGTTCGCCGGTCTCGGCTGGGCCCGGGACGTGCCGGTCGTCGCGGCCCTGAGCGCCGCCTTCCTCGCCTGTGCCGCCATGGGAGGCACCTGCTCGATGTCGCTCCGCCAGGAGGTGACCCCGGAACACCTCCTGGGCCGGGTCACCTCCGCGTTCTGGACCCTCCACTACGCGGCGGCCCCCGTCGGCGCCGCCGTCCTCACCTGGGCCGCCGAGGAACAGGGCACGGCCCCGGTCGCCCTGGCGGCCGGAGCGACGTGCGTCCTGCTCGCGGCGACGGCCCTGCTCACCCCGATCCGCGGGGCGGGCCGGTCCTGACCCGGCCGGGGCTCACCCGCGGTCGCAGCCGTACCGCAGGGCGGCCAGCGCGTCCCAGGCCGCCCCGGGCTCCTCCCGGGGAAAGGCCACCGGGGCGAAGCCGGGCCCGAACACGACGTATCCCTCCGCCAGGAACGACAGGGCGCCCCACTCCTCCCGCCGGTGGGCCCGGGCCAGCACCCGCTCGCAGGGCGCGCAGACGATCCACGGAACGAGCACCGCCCGGGCGAGCGGGTGCTCCGGCAGTACGAATCCGGCGGGCCGCGTCTCCTCCACCCCGTCCGGGAGCACACGCGGCCGACCCGTCTCCTCGCCGACGTGGGGCAGGGCGGCGATCCGTGCGCCGAGCCAGTCCCACTCGCTCCACTGCTCGGCCATCACGGCGAGCTCGGCGCGGGCCGACTCCTCGATGCCCGCGCCCTGCCCGAGCAGCCGGTCGACGAGCAGCTCCAGACCGGCCTCCTGCTCGCCGATGTCCCAGCACGCCTGGACCTCCTCGCGGTCGCCCGCCTCCGGCAGCAGCCCGGCCAGCCGGTTCCACACGACGGCCTCGGCGGCGTATTCCTGCGCGCTCATCCGTTGATCCCGCTGTAGTGCCGCAGGCTCCACTTCCACAGCACCCGCGCCGCCAGGTACGCCAGCAGCCCGAGCAGCGGCGAGGCCGCCGCGAGCCAGTACGGGACTCCCGTCGAGTGGCCGTGGCCCGTCAGGACCGCTGCCGGGAAGTAGGCGACGAAGGCGAGCGGAAGGCCGAAGGTGAGGAATCCGCCCACCGCCTTGGGCAGGACGTTCAGGGGGTAGCTGCCGAAGGTGCCGAGGAGTTCCTCCAGCCAGCGGCCCCACATGTCGGCGGCCGGGAAGCGCAGCGACGCACTGGCCACGACCGTGAACAAGGCCGCCTCCAGCAGCATGCCGCCGAGAACGGCCGCGACCAGGTACGTGGTCCGGCCCGTCGTCCAGTCCAGATCGCTGCGGGAGAGCGCCCCCACCATCAGGCCGGCCGCCACCGTCAGGTCCCCGATGGCGTTGGTCGGGAAGAAGGCCAGCTGTATCTGGCGGTGGACCGGCATCGGCCGCATCAGGTAGATGTCGATGCGGCCTTCCTGGATCTGCCGGCCTGCCCAGTGCATGCGTCCCAGGAACAGCACGAACAGCCCGTGCGCCAGCATCCGCGTCGCCGGGATCAGCAGCACGTCGGAGCTGTCCCAGCCGCCCATCCCGGCGAACCGCGACAGCAGGACCGTCGCGAACACGATCACCGACACCTGCCAGATCGCGCCGATCGCGATCATCAGCAGGAACTCGGTGCGGTACTCCATCTGCGCGCGGAAGTTGAGCGCCGTCACGCGCCACACGATCCGCAGAGCCTTCAACGACATCTCAGCCTCCCTGCGAGATCACGCGCCGGGCGGCCCGCCGCCACAGCAACCGGGTGAACAACGCCAGCGCCACGACCCACGCGGCCTGCACGGAGAGCTGGAACGCCGCGTCGGACAACGGGATCCGGCTCACGTACAGCGACAACGGCACGCTCAGCGTGGCCTGGAAGGGGAGGAACGCGCTCATCGTCACGAACCAGTCCGGGAAGAACCACAGCGGCGCGTACACCCCGGACAGCAGGTTCTGCGCGAACAGCAGGATGAGCATCGCCGCGGTGTTGCGGACCGTCCAGAAGCACAACTGGTCGAGCATCAGCATGACGTAGTACAGGACCCACTGGCCGAGCAGCATGCTGAGCACGAACACCCCGGCCACCGCGGGCGATCCGGGCGGCTCGACGACACCGGCGGCCAGGCAGATCAGGTACCCCGTCAGCGCCCACGCCAGCCCGTACAGCTGCTCTCCGGCAGCCCGCAGGGCGTAGTAGCGCTGCGGCGGCAGCGGGCGCAGGTACCAGTACACGATGGTGCCGAAGTGCATGTGCTGCAGGACCGTGTCCCGGCCCGCGTACTGGTCCAACTCCCTCAGCCGGGAGGCCAGTACGGCCAGCACGGCGTACGTGATCGCCTGGTCGCGGCTCAGCCCCGCGGTCGTGCCGGTCTGCGCGTACAGGCCCCTCCACAGCGACCAGACCAGCACCACCTGCACGGCCAGCCGCAGGGCGACGGCGGTCATCCGGGGCGGTGCGTTCAGCTCGCCGAGCGGGGTGACCCGGGCGGCGCGCCAAGCATGGAGCATGGCCACGTCAGACCTCCCCGGCATGCGCGTACGCGGCCCGCATCACGTCCTCGAGGTCCGCCTCGTCCAGGGCGATGTCCGTCACCTCGAACCGCTCGATCACCGCCTTCAGCACCTGCTGGACGGTGGGCGCGTCCGGCCCGTCGGGGCCGAGGACGACCTGCCCGCCGCTGTGCCGCAGCAGCGTGGTGCCCGGCGGCGGGACGACCTCGGCGTGCGGATCCGCCAGCGTGGCCCGCACCTGCCAGGTCGAGCCGAACTTCCGGCGGATCTCGTCGAGCGAGCCGTCCAGCATCAGCCGGCCGTGGTTGACCAGCACCACCCGCTCGGCGAGCCGCTCGACCTCGGTCATGTCGTGCGTGGTCAGCAGCACCGTACGGCCGCGCTGCTCCACCTGGTGCCGCAGGAACTCCCGCACCTGCTCCTTCACCACCACGTCCATGCCGATGGTCGGCTCGTCCAGGAACACCACCGGTGGATCGTGCAGCAGGGCGGCGGCCAGATCGCTGCGCACCCGCTGGCCCAGCGAGAGGTGGCGGACCCGGGTGTCCCAGAACGACGACAGCTCCAGAATGTCGTCGAACTCCTTCAGCCGGGCGGCGTGTTCGGCCCTGGGCACCTCGTAGATGTCCCGCAGGATCGCGAACGACTCGCGCACCGGCAGGTCCCACCACAGCTGGGTGCGCTGCCCGAACACCGCTCCCACGTTCCGGGCGTTGCGCTCGCGCTCCCGGTACGGCACCACGCCCGCGACCCGGGCCTCGCCCGACGTGGGGGTGAGGATGCCGGTGAGGATCTTGATGGTGGTGGACTTGCCGGCGCCGTTCGGGCCGAGCAGGGCGAGGAGTTCGCCCGCGGCCACGTCGAAGGTGATGTCGGATACGGCGTGCTTGGCCACCCGCTCGGGGTTGACCAGGGAACGGACGGCGCCGGTGAAGCCGGGGCGGCGGACGGTGGTGTGGAAGGTACGGGACAGCCCGCGGACCTCGATGGCGACACTCAACTGACCCACCAACTCCCTTGCGGTGAACACAGCGGCGGCCGGTCGGCACGAGGGCCGACCGGCCGCGGATGACATCCCGACACTCTCGAAATGTCGATCAATCAGTCAATCGATTAATCGTCCTTCTTACCTGGTGGTCGAGAACACGAACGAGAACTCCGCCGGCTCCGCCTTCAGGAAGTACTGCGGCAGCGGACCCGGGCCGCAGGACTGCGAGCCGATGCCGTGCTGCCCGTGGTCGAGGTTGACCCACACCGTGTCGCCGGCCGTGAGGTCGGTGCGGTGCCGGGCCGCGTCCAGCTGCTCGGTCGTCCAGCGCCGCGCCGTGAACCAGAACTCCGGGTCACCCTCGATCCTGAGACCGCCGAGCTCCACCCAGCGGACGTCGGCCCGGGCACCGTTCTCCTGCGGACGGACGTACGGCGTCTGCAGCCCGTCCACCGTCGACTGCCAGCGGCCGACCATGGACGCCTTGCCGGTGTCCGGGTAAGCCTCGCCGGGACCGCCGCCGAACCACTCCACCCGGTCCGCCTCCGCCAGTCCGAAGCGGACACCGAGCCGGGGCAGCGGCACCGTCCAGTCGCCCTGAGGCGTCACGGACACGGTCAGCCGCAGCCGCTCGCCGTCGGACGTCCAGCGGTACACCGTGTCCAGACCCACCTCGCGGGCGGCGGGTGCCACCCGGGTCCGGACGGTCAGCGCGTCGTCGCCCGCCTCGACCGAGACCAGGCGGTGCCGCATCCGGTGCAGGCCGAGCGTGCGCCACAGCGTCCCGTAGCGGGTGTCGGTCTGCCACTCGGCACCGTCGTCGTTGTCGGTCGGCGCCCGCCACACGTCCAGCCGCGGCGTCGCGCCGACCTCCACCCCGCCGATCGAGAGCAGCGCACCGGTGCGGCCGTCGAACCCGGCCGGCCCGAGCGTGATCCGGCCCCCGTCCCGCACGGGCCGGTCGGTCGCGGGGAAGGACGGCAGCGGCCGCGCCCCTGCCGTGAGCTGGCCCCAGGCCACCACGTGTCCCTTCGCGGCCCAGGACGTGTCGTCCGCGAGCAGCGCCCGCACCGTCCACTGCCGCTCGCCGCCCCGGCCGTCCACGGGCGGCTCCGGCAGCTTCACCTCGGCGCTCTCGCCCGGCGCGAGCGCCGGCACCGCGAGCGAACCCGACTCGACGGTCTCGCCGTCCACCTGGCACGACCACTCGAAGGCCAGCGCGGACAGGTCCGCGAAGTCCTGCTTGTTGGTGACGTGCACGATGCCGTTGGCGCCGTCGCCCTCGATGCGGACCGGCTCGATGACCTTCTTGTACTCGATCAGGCCCGGAGACGGCGTCCGGTCCGGGAAGACCAGCCCGTCGCACACGAAGTTGCCGTCGTGCAGCTCCTCGCCGAAGTCACCGCCGTAGGCGTAACCCAGCTCGGCGTGCCGGACGCCGTGGTCGATCCACTCCCAGACGAAGGCGCCCTGGAGCCGCTCGTACTTCTCGAACAGCTCCTGGTAGTCGGCGAGTCCGCCCGGGCCGTTGCCCATCGCGTGCGCGTACTCGCACTGGATGAAGGGCAGCTCGCGGCGCCTGTGCGTGCCGCCGTCGAGCTGCTGCCCGATCTTCTCGACCTCGTCGTGGAAGGCGTACATCCGCGAGTACACGTCCGTGTCGCGGCAGTTCCAGTCGCCCTCGTAGTGCACCAGCCGCTCGGGGTCGCGACCGTGGATCCACTCGGCCATGGCGGTGAGCCCGCGGCCCGTGCCGGCCTCGTTGCCCAGCGACCAGAACACGATCGACGGGTGGTTCTTGTCCCGCTCGACCATGCGCGCCGCACGGTCCAGCAGGGCCGGGGTCCAGCGGTCGTCGTCGACCGGGTTGTCCCGCCAGTCCTGCTCGGTGAAGCCGTGGGTCTCCAGGTCGCACTCGTCGATGACCCACAGGCCGTACTCGTCGCACAGGTCCAGGAAGGCCGGGTGCGGCGGGTAGTGCGAAGTGCGCACGGCGTTGAGGTTGTGCCGCTTCATCAGCAGCACGTCCTCGCGCATGGTCTCCAGGTCGAGCGCGCGTCCGTGCTCGGGATGCCACTCGTGCCGGTTGACGCCCTTGAACAGGATCGCCTTTCCGTTGACCTTGATCAGCCCGTCCTCGAGGACGACCGTACGGAAACCGATCCGCAGCGGCACCCGCTCCCCGTCCGTGACCAGCACACCGTCGTAGAGCTTCGGCGTCTCGGCGGTCCACGGCTGGACCGCGACCGTCACCGGCTCGCCGGTCGCGACATCGATGTCCAGGGCCGGCACGGTCACCCGGCCGTCGACCTCGGAGTCGACGCGCAGGGTGCCCTCACCGGTGGTGTGGTCGTAGGAGGCGTGCACGAAGAAGTCGCCGGCGCTGCCGGACGGACGGTGCAGCAGCGTCACATCACGGAAGATGCCCGGCAGCCACCACTGGTCCTGGTCCTCCAGGTACGACCCCGCCGACCACTGGTGCACGCGCACGGCGAGCACGTTGGAGCCCGGCTTCAGCAACGCGCCGACCGTGAACTCGTGCGCGAGGCGGGAGCCCTTGAACTCGCCGAGCTCCGTGCCGTTCAGCCAGACGCGGGCGCAGGACTCGACCCCGTCGAAGCGCAGCACCGCCCCGCCGTCCGAGGGCCAGTCGGACGGCAGGTCGAAGACGCGCAGATGGTCACCGGTGGGGTTCTCCGTCGGGACGAACGGCGGGTCCACCGGGAAGGGGTAGAGGTGATTGGTGTAGATCGGGGAGCCGAACGCCCCGTCGCCCTGGAGGACCCAGTGCCCGGGGACCGTGACCTCGGCCCAGTTCCCGGCGTCGTAGCCCTCCTCGGCGAACGAGTCGTCCTCTGCGCCGGCGGTGGCCGAGAGCCGGAAACGCCAGCTGCCGTTCAGCGACAGGGACCGCGCGTCCGAGGTCGCGTACCAGGCGCGGGGCGGCAGGGCACCGCTGCCCGGGGAGACGTCCTCGACGTAGTCGACGGATGGGGTCGTGCGGAAAGACATCGGTCTCCTAGCTCAGCCCTTGATGCCGGTCTGTGCGATCCCCTGGACCAGCCAGCGCTGGAGGAAGAGGAAGACGAAGATCAGGGGCAGGATCGAGATGGCCGTGGCCATGAAGATCAGGTGGTAGTTGACGGTCTGGTTCGTCATATACGACGACAGAGCCACCTGGACTGTCCAGGCACTCGGATCCTGTCCGATGACCAGGGGCCAGAGGAAGGCGTTCCAGCCGTTGATGAAGGTGATCGTGGCGATGGCGGCGAAGAAGTTCAGCGAGTTGGGTACGACGATCCGCCAGTACGCGCCCCAGTAGCCGAGCCCGTCCACCCGCGCCGCCTCCTCGAGCTCCTTCGGGAACCCCAGGAAGTACTGCCGGAACAGGAAGCAGGTGAAACCGCTGAAGAGCCCCGGGATGATCAGACCCCGGTAACTGTCGACCCAGCCGAGGGACGAGACCAGCACGAAGCTCGGCACGAAGGTGACGGCCGTGGGAACCATCAGGGTCACCAGGACGGCGTAGAACACCTTGTTGGCGTGCTTGTACGGGATGCGGGCGAGACCGTATCCGGCCATCGAGCAGATCAGCAGGATTCCCGCCGTGTGGAGGACGGCGACGACCACGGAGTTCCACAGGGACTGCGCGAAGTCGACGGTGACGTCGTCGAACGGCTCGGTGATGTTGCCCCACTGGATGGACGTGGGGAACCACTTCCAGGTCTCGCCCGTGATCTCAGGGTCCGTCATCAGCGCGTTGCGGACGATCAGATAGAAGGGGACCAGGAAGAGGAGGGCGGCGACGCCGGTCGCGATGTACAGACCGGTGCTGCCCATGACGCCGCCGCCGCGCTTGGCCTTGGCCGGCCTCGTCGCCTTGGTGATGTCGGGTGCCGTGGTGGTCACTTGGACTCCTCACCCCTTCCGAAGCCCATGATCTTGCCCTGGAGCAGTGTGACGACGCAGATGAGCAGGGTCAGTACGACCGCGCCCGCGCTGCCCGCGCCGTAGTTCTGGTTCTGGCCGAGGGCCATCTTGTAGAGCTCGACGAGCGGGGGCTGGCCCCAGGTGGCCTTGCCGAGCAGGTTGAAGAACTCGTCGAAGGCCTGGTACGCGGCGACCAGCAGGAGCAGGATCACCGCGGTGGAGGTGGCCCTGAGCTGGGGCAGGGTGATGTGCCGGAAGGTCTGCCAGCCGGGCTTGGCGCCGTCGATGGAGGCGGCCTCGTACAGCTCCCGCGGGATGTTCTGCAGCGCCGCGATGAACAGGATCATGTAGAAGCCCGACTGGAGCCAGAGACGGACGGTCACGATGACCAGCCAGTACCAGGGCGGGTCGGGGTTGGCCAGCCAGGCGATGTTGTCCACACCGAACCAGCCGAGGACGGTGTTGGCCAGTCCGAAGCGGACGCCGTTGAAGATGGACATCTTCCAGATCAGCGCGGCGGCGACGTAGCTGACCGCGGTCGGCAGGAAGAACACGGACCGGAAGAACGCCCGCATGAACCGCAGCCGGTTGACCAGCAGCGCCAGGCCCAGCGAGAGGGCCCAGGTGGCGGGCACGATGAACGCGGCGAACACGGTGAACGTGACCAGCGAATTCCGGAAGTTCGTGTCCGTGAGGATCTGCTTGTAGTTGTCGAAGCCGACGAACTCGCTCGGCGTCACGGTGAAGCGCGCCTCGAAGAAGCTGAGCCAGATGCTCCAGCCGATCGGCACGAAGACGAAGATCACCAGGCCGATCAGGAACGGCCCGGTGAAGAGCCAGAAGTTGAAGGTGCTGCTCGCCCTCAGACCCCGCCGCGGCCGAGTCTTGGAGACCTTGGCCGGGGCGGGCTGGGCGACCCCGCGCGTGGTGGTGGTCGACATGTCGAGATCCGTCCGGTGGTCTATCCGAAGAGCTTCTTGAGTTCGGCGTTGACCTTCTTCTCGCAGGCGTCGAGCTGGGCCTTGGGGTCACCGTCCTTGCGGATGGTGTTGGCGATCACGTCCCAGAACGCGGCGATCATGGCCTGCGTCCAGCCGATGTTGTCGAAGTGACCGAACTCGTTGAAGAGCTTGACGCCCTCGGCCGGCAGGCCGGAATCCAGCTTGTTCGCGGACTGGGCGAGCGAGGTGCGCGGCGGGATGTGGAAGCCGTAGGAGGTGGCGAAGTCCTCCTGGTACTTCTTCTGGTCGATCCACAGCCACTTCACGTATTCCTTGGCCGCCTCGACGTTCTTGCTCTTGGCGTTGACGAACATCGACCAGCCGCCGTTGTAGACCGACTGCCTGCCGGCCGAACCGACCTTCGGGAAGGGGAAGATGCCGATGTCGTCGCCGAGCGCCTTCTGCATGGCCGGCATGGCCCACATGCCGCACCACTGGATCGCCGTCAGGCCCTGGATGAAGGCCGAGGGGTCCCACGAGTCGGCGGGGGCGTCGAGAAGCAGGTTGCCGCTGGTGAACAGGCCGCGCAGCTGCTTGAGACCCTCGGCGACGGCGTCGGTGTTGAAGGCGGGCTTGTTGTCCGCGGTGAGCGTGTCGGCGCCGGCCGACCAGATCAGCGGGCGGTCGATCGACGTCAGGTCGTTGCCGAGGAAGATGCCCTTGACCTTGCTGGTGGTCAGCTTGTCGGCGGCCTCGATCAGCTCTTCCAGCGTGGTCGGCACCTCGACTCCGGCCTTCTTGAACAGCGAGGGCCGGTAGAAGAGGAACTGCGGGTCGTCGATCATCCGGACGCCGTATATCTTGCCGTCGACCGTGTGCGACTTGATGTCGGCCTGGTTGAAGTCGTCCTTGACCGGCTCGATGATGTCGGTCAGGTCCGCCACCTGGCCGCTCTTGACGAGCTGGATCTGCGGGTGGAACTCGAAGACGTCCGGCGCGTTCTTGGTGAGCAGCGCGGCGAAGAGCTTCTGCTCGTAGTTGTTGCCGGTGATCCACTGCGTGGTGACGTTGGCGTCCTTGTAGTCCTTCGCGTACCGCTTCACGGCCTGCTCGACGCCGGCCTCGCCGTACGCGTGGAAGTACTGGACCAGGCCGTCGCCCGAACCTCCGCTGCCCCGTCCGGTGTTGCTGCCGCACGCGGCGAGTCCGCCCGCGGCGGCCAGGCCCATCGCGGCCCGCAGTACGTTTCGGCGGTCCCAGTTCATGTTGCTCGATGCCGACATGCTGACGTCCTTGTCTCGAGTGCGGCTGCGGCTCTGCGGCTCACTGCCTGATGGCTCACGGCCCGGGGGCTCGCGCCAGATGGCTCAAAGAGAGGTGCGGTGCGGGACGCTAGAGCTTCGGCTAAGGCTTCGGCAAGGGGTTGGACGAAGTCTGTGCGAAGCGTTGTGTCCGGTTCGCGATTTCGAACGCGTGGGGGGTGCGGAGGAGTTGGTTCCGCCGCTACGAAGGTGTGGTGGTACGGCTCCTCACGGGGGCGGCGCGTTTGCCGTTCTTCTGCCCGACGGTCTGGAGGGCGCCTTCGAGCGCGAACGTGGCCGCGCCCAGGCACACCGGGTCGGTGGGGATCGGGGAGAGGACGACTTCGGTGGCGGCCAGCGGCCGTGGCAGCGCGTGCCGGGTCACGGCCTCGCGCACCTCGTGCAGCAGCGGCTCACCCAGGGTGCGGGCGACCCAGCTGCTCAGCACGACGATCTCGGGGTTGAACAGGTTGACCAGGTCCGCGACGCCGGCGCCCAGGTAGCGGGCGGTCTCGTGGACGACCCGGCGCGCCACGGGGTCGTCCGCCGCGACCCCGCGGGCCAGGGCGTCGATGGTCGCCGTCTGGTCCTCGGCGTGCAGCAGCGGGCTGTCGGGGCTGAGTTCGCGCAGGTTCAGCATGATGCCGCGCGCGCCGACGTACGCCTCCACACAGCCGTGGTTGCCGCACCGGCACAGGCGTCCGTCCAGCACCATCGTGGTGTGGCCCCACTCGCCGGCGCTGTTGCTGACCCCGCGGTGCAGTCCGCCGCCCAGGACGAGACCGGCGCCCACGCCGGTGCCGAGGTTGACCACCACGGCGTTCCCGTGCCCGCGCGCGGCCCCGAACCACAGCTCGGCGACCGCGCTGGCGCGCAGGGGGTTGTCCAGGTACAGCGGGTAGGCGATGTGCTCGGTGAGCAGCTCGACGAGCGGTACGTCGTGCCAGTCCCAGTTGGGCGCGTACTCCGAGGTGCCGGTCGCGCGGTCCACCTGCCCCGGCACGCTGACGCCGACCCCGAGCACCCGGGCGCCCTCGATGCCGGCCTGGGTGACCACCGAGCCGACCGCGGTGGCCACATGGCCCACCACCTGCTCGGGCAGGCTCTCGCTGGGCCGGACGTCCTCCTCGGCGCGGGCCAGCACGTTCAGCCCGAGGTCGAACAGCTCGACGTGGACGTACGTCTCGGCGATGTCGACGCCGATCAGCGCGCCGCCCGAGCTGTTGACCGCGACCAGGCCCCGGGGGCGGCCGCCCGCCGAGTCCTCGAAGCCGACCTCGGTGATCATGCGGAGGTCGAGCAGCTCGCCGACGAGGGTGGCGACCGTGGCGAGGCTCAGGCCGGTGGCAGCCGCCAGCTCCTGCCGGGACGTGGGTGACTCCGCGATGATCTGGCGCAGCACCTCGTAGCGGTTCGCGGTGCGGATGTCACGTGATGTGCGCTTCACCGGGGTGCCCCATTCCTTCCCAGACCAGGCCGGGCCGGTTCGACGTCGGCACCGGCGCGGCGCAAGGCTATGGTCTGCCGGGACTTTCGACAAGGGGTTTGGAAAGGGGCTTTATAAAGTGCCCGCCTGCTGCGGACCGGTGAGCTCCGGGCTTGGCCTGCTCATGATGCCTCAGTGCGGGTGGGTCAGTCTCCCGCGGTGCGGTCCCGGTCCTCGACGGGGGCGTCCGCGGGGTACCCCGCCGGCTCACCGGGGCGGCTCGCTCCGGCGACCGCGGCGGCAAGCTGTTGCTGCACCTGCTCCGGCAGCGTCGTGCCGCGCACGGTGCCCACCAGGTCCTGGGCCAGGTGGTGCAGCTTGGTGTTGGTGTTCTGGGAGGTCCTGACCAGCACGCTCCAGGCCGCCTCGGGGCTCAGGCTGAAGGAGGCCATCAGGATGCCGCGGGCCAGGTCGATGGTGGGCCGGGTCTGCATGGCGCGGCGCAACTGGGTGACTTCGGCGCGGAGGTCCTGGCCGTCCTCCTCCGGCGGGTCCGAGGCGGGCCTGGCCGGGGGCGGGGCGCTCTCGGGTCGGCCGGAGTCCGCGAACAGCTCCCGCGTGCCGGTCAGGTCGAGCAGGCGCTCGACCGCGATGCCGCAGGACCGGATGGTGACCGTCTTGCCCTCGTCGACCGCGCGGGTGCGCAGATCCAGCAGCGCGTTGAGGCCGGAGCAGTCACAGAAGCCGACCGCGTCCAGGCGCAGGTCGAGACCGGTGCCGGACAGGGTGAGCATGTCGTACAGCTCGGGGAGCAACCGCCGGCCGCCCAGGTCCAGTTCACCCCACATCGTCACGGTCATGCGGTCGCCGTCCGGGACGACGTCCATGGTTGCCATGCAGGGTGGGATCGCCGCCGGCGCACTGTCGACCACCGTGGGTGCGGCGTGCCCCTGCGGGTGAGACCGCGCAGAGTACGCAGGCTCCGGCATGGCCCTGTTCTCCCTTGCTCCGTTCGCCTTGCCTCCGCTTCCAGCGTTGCCCCTCTACCCCACACCCGTCAATCGATACATGAAACGAAGTACGTGTTTTTGGGTGCGTGAATGTTCTGTCGCTAGAGTTGGGGCATGGATGGAGTGCCCGAGCCACACACCGGATGGACGTTCCTCACCAACCATGCCCGCGTGCTGGCCGCCATTGCCGACAATCACAGTGCTCGGATCCGGGACATCGCGGCCCACTGCCGGCTCACGGAGCGAGCCGTGCAGAAGATCATCGCCGACCTGGAACAGGACGGATACCTCTCCCACACCCGGGAGGGGCGCACCAACACGTACCGAATCGATCCCGGCAAGGTGCTGCGCCACCCGGCCGAGGCGGGCCTGACCGTGGCCTCCCTGATGTCCCTGCTCGTCCAGGACGAGGCCGCCCGCGTCACGACCTCCGCGACCCGGGGCCTCCCGCGCACGGCGCCCTGACCGGCGGGGGCGCGCGGGCAGTCCCTGCCCCGGCGCATGCGTTCCCCGACCTGGGCGGGGGCGGCCCTGGGCCTGTTGCGGGCAAATGCAGTCCCGGAGCGGGCAGGTGCCGCCTCGGCTCGGGCAGTACCGCCTCCGGGGCGTGGCTCCCGCCTTCGGTGTGGGTAATGCCCGGCCTGGCGGAGGCAGCGCCCCTGCTCCCGTGCGGGCAGTCCCTGTCTGTCCCGGCTCAGGTGTCCCCCGCCCCGGTGCGGGCAGCCCCTGCCCTCAGCAAGGGCAGCTCCCGCCCCCGGCGGGGGCAACCCTCGCTCTCAGTGCGGCAGCAGCCCCCGCCCCCACTCCTGCCCCCCCCTCGCGTACGCCTACGCTTCCGTCCCCGCCAGCACCCCTCGTACGAAGGCGTTGGCGAACTTCCCCCGCGGGTCCAGCTCCTGCGTCAGTGCCCGGAAGTCGCCGAGTCGCGGGTACAGCTCGCGCAGGGCGGACGCTGGCACGGTGAACACCTTCCCCCAGTGCGGGCGCGCCCCGAAGGGCTCCAGCGTCTCCTCGACCCTCCGGACCACGGGCAGTACCGCCTCCGTGTCCTCGACCCACGTGAAGTGCGCCGCGACGGTGTCCCGGCCGTGGGAGGGGCTGAGCCACTGGTCGTCACCGGCGACCGTGCGCACCTCGCAGGTCTGCAGGACGGGTGCGACGGTCTCCCGGATCGCGTCGAGCGCGTGCAGCATCTCCACCGCGTGCCCGCGCGGCAGCAGGTACTCCGACTGCAGCTCCGCCCCGCTGCTCGGGACGAACTCCGCCCGGAAGTGCGGCAGTCGCTGGTGCCACGGCCCCGGCACACCGAACTGCTCGGTGCAGTTGACCGCGGGCATGCCCGGCACCGGGTGCATCTTCTCCGTGGCGGGAGCGGCCCACGGGAAGGCGGGCAGCGGCTGGTCGGTGCGCCGCTTGAGCCACACCTGCCGGAAGCCCGGCTCCCGCCAGTCGGTGAACAGGCTGACGCTGTACCCCGTGGCCATCACCGTCTCGAACACCCCGGAGTCCAGGCCCTCCAGCGGCAGTTCGGTGAAGACGTGCTGCTCGACCTCGAAGGCCGGCTCCAGGTCCAGGGTGAGCGCGGTGACGACCCCCAGCGCGCCGAGTGACGTGACGGCCCCGCCGAACCGCTCCTCGCCCCGGCCGATGGTCAGCACCGAGCCGTCGGCCGTGACCAGCTCCACCTCGCGCACGGACACCGAGAGCGGCCCGTTGAGCACCCCCGAACCGTGGGTACCGGTCGCCACCGACCCGGCCACCGAGATGTGCGGCAGGGACGCCATGTTGTGCAGCGCGAGCCCCTGCCCGTGCACCCGGCGGGCCAGTTCCGCGTAGCGCACGCCGCCGCCGACCCGGACCGTGCGGGCCGCCGTGTCGACGTCCACCTCCGGGGGCAGGTCGGCCAGTGACAGCAGGACGCCCGCGGGGCCCGGTTCGGCGATCTCGTTGAACGAGTGCCCGCTGCCCAGCACCCGCACCCGGTCGCCGTCCGCGACGAGCGCCCGCAGCGCGGTGAGCGACCCGGGCCGGTGCAGTTCCTTGGCCGCGTAGGTGATGTTGCCCGCCCAGTTGGTCACGGTCCCGTTCATCGCGTCGTCCTTCCCCGAGGCAGCGGGGACCGGGAAGCCCCCGGCCGGAACCTACCCCGGCCCGATGTCCGTTGCCGCTGCCGCCCGGCTGGGCCTACCGTGGAGAGGTTGTAGAGAGCGGTTTCTACCTCTTCAGCCTCCCGATGTGCCGCCGAGCCGGAAGGTCACCTCCTTGAGCCAGCGCCCCCAGGCCCTGTTCGCCATGACCGCCGAGAACGTTCCGCAGGTCTTCCCGCCCGAGGTGCTGGCACGGCTGCGCGCGTCCGTGGACATCGATCCGGACCTCGTCGCCGAGGACTTCACCGACCCGCGCGTCCTCGACACGCTGGCCCGCACCGAGATCCTGGTGACCGGCTGGGGCTGCCCCCGGCTCGACGAGACGGTCCTCGCCGCCGCACCCCGGCTGCGGGCGGTGCTGCACTCGGCCGGTTCCGTGAAGTCCTTCGCCGGCCCCGGCATCCGGGAGCGCGGCATCGCCGTCTCCTCGGCGGCCGTCGCCAACGCACTGCCGGTCGCCGAGTACACCCTCGCCATGATCCTGCTCGCCGGGAAGGACGTCCTCGCCGCCCGCGACCGGATGCGCACGGCCCGCACCTCCACCGGCTGGGGCGTCATCCCCGGCATCGGCAACCACGGCCGAAGAGTCGGCGTCATCGGCGCCTCCCGCATCGGCCGCCGCGTCCTCGAACTGCTGCGCCCCTTCGACCTGCGGCCGGTCCTCACCGACCCGTACGTCGACGAACGGCAGGCCGCGGCGCTCGGCGTCCCCCTGCTGCCCCTGGACGAACTGCTGCGCACGTCCGACGTCGTCACCGTCCACGCCCCCGAGACGCCCGATACGCACCACATGATCGGCCGCCGCGAGCTGGCCCTGATGCCCGACGGCGCCGTGCTGATCAACACCGCGCGCGGCCCGCTCGTCGACCACGACGCCCTGGTGGCGGAGCTGCGCGCCGGGCGCCTGACCGCGATCCTCGACGTCACCGACCCGGAGCCGCTCCCCGCCGACTCCCCGCTCTACGACCTACCCGGCGCGTTCGTCACCCCGCACCTCGCGGGCTCCCAGGGCAACGAGCTGGCACGGCTCGGCCTGGCGGTCGCGGAAGAGGCGGAGCGGCTGCTGGCCGGGGAGGAGCCGGCGTACGCGGTCGACTGGGCGGCGCTGGCCCGCGAAGCCTGACAGCACCCCGGCCATACGTCACGAACGGGGCATTCTCCACGAACAAGGCATTCTCCCGGTTCGGGGGGACCCGGTACCCGCCCCGCGCACCCGTGGGCATACCGTGAGGAGTCGTACGTCCGAACCGGGAGGAGACACGGGATGGGCAGCCGAACCGCGCTGGTCGAGGATCTGATGGAGCGGTTCCCGCACGTGCCGCGGGAAGCCGTCTTCAAGGAGGACCTGCTCCGCGGCGGCGTCGCCTTCGACCCGTCCGCGCTCAGCGACAACGAGGGCGGCGAGGTCAAGCCGAAGTCGTACTTCATCTTCTCCTTCGACCACGGCACCCTGCCCGAGCTGGGCGAGGCCGCGCTGCGCCGGCCGCCCGAGGAGATCATCCTCACCGGCGGCCCCTACGACCTGCGCCGCACCGTCGTCTCGGTCCGCGTGAACCCCACCTCGCCGTACCGCGTCGCCGCGAACGACGACGGCGTGCTCGGCCTGTACCTCGACGGCAAGCGGATCTCCGACGTCGGGGTGCCGCCGATGCCCGAGTACTACCGGCACACGCTCGCCAACGGGAAGTCGGTCATGGAGGTCGCCCCGACCATCCAGTGGGGCTACCTGATCTACCTGACCGTCTTCCGGGTCTGCCAGTACTTCGGCGCCAAGGAGGAGTGCCAGTACTGCGACATCAACCACAACTGGCGCCAGCACAAGGCCGCCGGCCGGCCCTACACGGGCGTGAAGGACGTCGAGGAGGTGCTGGAGGCCCTGGAGATCATCGACCGCTACGACACGGCGAAGGCCTCCACCGCGTACACCCTCACCGGCGGCGCCATCACCAAGACGGTCTCCGGCCGTGACGAGGCCGACTTCTACGGCCACTACGCCAAGGCCATCGAGGAGCGCTTCCCCGGCCGCTGGATCGGCAAGGTGGTCGCCCAGGCACTGCCGCGCGACGACGTCCAGCGGTTCAAGGACTACGGCGTGCAGATCTACCACCCCAACTACGAGGTGTGGGACGAGTACCTCTTCAAGATGTTCTGCCCGGGCAAGGAGCGGTACGTCGGCCGGGACGTGTGGCACAAGCGCATCCTGGAATCGGCCGAGGTGTTCGGGGCGCGCAACGTGATCCCCAACTTCGTCGCGGGCGTCGAGATGGCGGAGCCGTTCGGCTTCAAGACGGTCGACGAGGCGATCGCGTCGACCACCGAGGGCCTGCGGTTCTTCATGTCGCACGGCATCACGCCCCGCTTCACCACCTGGTGCCCGGAGCCCACGACGCCCCTCGGCAAGGCCAACCCGCAGGGCGCGCCGCTGGAGTACCACATCCGCCTGCTCCAGGCCTACCGGCAGACCATGGAGGACTTCGGCCTCTCCTCGCCTCCCGGCTACGGCCCGCCCGGCGCCGGCAACGCGGTCTTCTCGGTCAGCTCCTTCATGGACAGCCTCCCGGCCGACGAACCCACCGCCGTTTGATAACACTTCGATGACGTCGTGCCTTTTCGCGGTACGGCATTGAGTCGCGTGGTGGCCGCACCCGTATGACACTCCGAGCTCGGAGTCATGGGGTGCGGCCGTCCTGTCGTGATATCTGAACAGGACGCTTGTCAGTTGTGTGGGAGGCGTGAAAAGCTCTCCCCCTGCCGCGAGGTTCCCCCCAACTCCGATACCGATGTGGTGAGTTGACCTCGCTTGTGGATGCAGGAGAGTCATGCCCGACCTGCCGACCCCTCAGGACGCCACCGAGGCCGCGCTGTTCTCCGAGTGCTGGGACGCCGTCCTCGCCTACGCGGACCTGTGCACCTCCGGTTCCACGGCCGCCGCACAACTCGGCCGCGAGGCGTTCGCATACGGCATACGCGAGGCCCGTGCCGCCGACACCGGCCAGGTCCGCGGCACCGCCCGCCGCCCGGCCCGGCTGCCCCGCATACCCCTGCTGCTGACCTCCGTACGCACCACGGCAGCGGCCTGGGAGGAGCAGGGGCAGGGCCACAAACTCGACCCCGACCTGCGCCTGTGGCTCAACTCGGACAAGGCCGCCCGCTACACCGGCCCGCCCCTGCAGCGCCCGCTCGCGCTGCGCGGCCTGCGCGATCTGCAGCAGGCGGACGCGGAACTGCTGTGGTTCACCGAGGTGGAGGCGCTGCCGCTGTCCGTGGTCGCCCGCCGCCTGGGTCTCGACCCGGCCGGCGCCGCCGAGGAACTCCAGCAGGTGCGCACCCTGTTCCGGGACCGCTGCCACCGCAACCACCTCGACACACCGATGGACGCCCGGTGCCGCAGCTACGCTCGGCTGCTGGACGCCGTCACCCGCTCCTCCGCCGCCGAGACCCCCGGCGACCTCTCCCGGCACCTCGCCACCTGCGTGCAGTGCGCCGAGGCCGCCGCCTGCCTGCGCCTGCACGGCGGCGCCCTGCCCGGGGCGCTGGCCGGCGGGGTGATCGGCTGGGGCGGCCTCGCCTACCTGGAGCGGCGCCGCCGCGCCGCCGAGGTGCGGCTCGGCGCGGGCCGCCCCGGCTCGGCGGACCGGGCGGCCGGCGAACCGGAGGACGGCGAGCAGAAGGCGCGCGTCGCCCGCAACGGCCTCCTCGTCGCCGCGGTCCTGGTCTCCGTCCTGGCCCTCGGCGTCTCCCTGATGCCCTTCGGCGACGGAGGCGACGACCTCGGCGCACCCGGCGCCGACCGCCAGCCGGTGGCCGATCCCGCTCCGCCCCTGCCGTCCGCCCCCTCGCTGCCGCCGGCCACCTCCCAGCCGGCCGAACGGACCACCCAGGGCACGAAGCAGCCGGAGAAGTCCGGCAAGCCGGAGGACAGGAACCGCCACACCGAACCCCAGGGCACCTCATCGCCCACCGACCGCGCCGAGCCGGACGAGAGCGGGGACCCCGTCTGCCGGGTCGAGTACGACTTGGTCAACCAGTGGCCCGACGGCTTCCAGGCCACGGTGACCGTCACCAGCGCCGAGACCCTCGACTCCTGGCGGGTCGCCTGGTCCTTCCGGGACGGCCAGAAGGTCGGCCAGATGTGGGACGCCTCCGTCTCCCAGGACGGCTCACGCGTCACCGCCGCAGCCGCCGACTACAACAAGTCGGTCCCCGCCGGCGGCGACCTGGCCTTCGGCTTCCTCGCCTCCTGGCACGGCAAGAACTCCCCGCCGTACGACTTCGAGGTGAACGGGCACGCCTGCGCGACGGGCAGTTGACGAACTGGCTGTCGTCACGCCGCGAGCGGCACCTGCTCGCCCTCTTCCACGTTCTGGTATCGAGCCCAGATCTGGTTCAGCTCATGCTGGTAGTAGAGCGGGAACAGCACGGCCACGATGTAGAGAATGACGCCGATCCAGGGGTTGCAGCTCCGTTCCATCCCGGCCGACTGCTGCATGCGGGCAACGCGCAGACCGGTGTTGTAGACCGACACGAAGGGGGGAACGATGATCAGCCAGCCGACGGTGACGGCCAGTACGGCCAGCGCCGGATTGACCTCGATCCGTGAATCGAATTCCCGGGCTTCGCGATTCACTTTGTAGTACCAGACCAGGTGGTAGATGCCCAGTGTGATCAGCGGCCAGATCAGCCACACGAGAATGATGTTGCGGGACTTGCCTGCGCGACCTGACATGCTGCACCTCCCGTGATTCCAGTGCACCACGTCCGGCACCCACGTGCGCGTCGTGCACGACGGGCAGCGAGGAGCCGTCCCCGACGGCCCCGCGAGGGTGGGTCGACGGCCCGGGGAGGTTGGGTCGACGGCCCCGCGAGGGTGGGTTCAATTCCGTGGCGCCCGAGGGGCGCACGCCTCTAAGGTGGGGGCGAATCGCGCGGCGGCCTGTTGCCGCCGCCGTCGGCTGTGTGACGTGCAGGAGGTGTGATCGATGGCTGTCTCTGAGATGGGCGCTGCCCGCATCCGGAAGTTCATCAAGTCCACCTCCGTGGCCTCCGGCTGACCTCCTCCTCTCAGCGCCTTCGAGCGCCGTGCCGGGGCCACCCTTGTGAAGGGTCACCCCTTGTCTTTCTCTTCTCTTTCGGGTTCGTCCTCGTCTGCCGCGCATCCGCTCGAGCCGTACGGCTGGGACGCGGGCTGGGAAGCCGAGTTCGCCCCGTACGAGGCCGAAGGCCTGCTCGCGGGCCGGGTCGTACGGGTCGACCGCGGGCAGTGTGACGTCGTCACCGCCGACGGGCCGCTGCGGGCCGACACCGCGTTCGTCACCCCGCACGACCCCCTGCGGGTCGTGTGCACCGGCGACTGGGTCGCCGTCGAACCCGGCGGGAACCCGCGCTACGTCCGCACCTGCCTGCCGCGCCGCACCGCCTTCGTCCGCTCCACCTCCTCGCAGCGGTCCGAGGGGCAGATCCTCGCGGCCAACGTCGACCACGCCGTCATCGCCGTGTCCCTCGCGGTCGAGCTGGACCTCGGCCGCATCGAGCGCTTCCTCGCGCTCGCCTGGGAATCCGGGGCCCAGCCCGTCGTCGTCCTCACCAAGGCCGACCTCGTGCCGGACGCCGTGACCCGCGCGTACCTCGTCCAGGACGTGGAGACGAGCGCGCCCGGCGTGCCGGTCGTGCCCGTCAGCTCCGTCGACGGGGACGGGCTCGACGTGGTCGCCGCGCTCGTCGGCGGGGGGACGTCCGTGCTGCTCGGGCAGTCCGGCGCCGGCAAGTCGACCCTCGCCAACGCGCTGCTCGGCGAGGACGTCATGACCGTCCAGGCCACCCGCGACGTCGACGGCAAGGGCCGCCACACCACGACCACGCGCAACCTGCTCGCCCTGCCCGGCGGGGGCGTCCTGATCGACACCCCCGGCCTGCGCGGCGTCGGTCTCTGGGACGCCGAGACGGGCGTCGGGCAGGTGTTCTCCGAGATCGAGGAACTGGCCCAGCGCTGCCGCTTCCACGACTGCGCCCACGAGGCGGAGCCGGGGTGTGCCGTGCTGGCCGCCATCGACAGCGGCGACCTGCCGGAGCGGCGTCTGGAGAGCTACCGCAAGCTGCTGCGGGAGAACCAGCGCATCGTCGCCAAGACCGACGCCCGCCTCCGGGCCGAGATCCGCAAGGACTGGAAGCGGAAGGGGGCGATGGGCAGGGCCGCGATGGAGGCGAAGCGGGGGGCGCACTGGCGCGCGTAGCCACCTCGCGCTGCGACGCCGACCCGCGGCGCGTGCTCGCCCCCGCGGCCGGGGCCGCGCCGCGCTGTCGGCGTGCGGTGGACTCGGGGTTCGGCTGCCGGGCCGGCGTCGTGCCCCGAGTCGGTCCGCTCGGGCCCGCGTCGCGCCCCGTCAGGGGCGCGGGGAACTGCGCGAACGGCCACGACGGACCCGCAGCCGGCCGATCACAGAACCCGGCAGACGGGAAGCCCGGGTCGGCCGGCCTTACGGCGCGCGATGACGCCGCCGGGTACCCGCGATCGCGGTGTCCGATTTCCGCCAGCGGCCCGTCGGCCGACGGCGGAGACTGGAGCTGTGACAGATCAGGCAACGGACGAGGACACCAGGTACGAGGCCGTGCGCAGTCGTGACGCCCGTTTCGACGGCGTGTTCTTCTTCGCCGTCGAGACGACCGGCATCTACTGCCGGCCGAGCTGCCCCGCGGTCACCCCCAAGCGGGCCAACGTACGGTTCTTCACCACGGCCGCCGCCGCGCAGGGCTCGGGCTTCCGGGCCTGCCGACGGTGCCGTCCGGACGCCGTACCCGGCTCCGCCGAGTGGAACGTCCGCGCGGACGTGGTGGGCCGGGCCGTGCGGCTGATCGCCGACGGCGTGGTCGACCGCGAGGGCGTCGCCGGGCTCGCCGGACGCCTCGGCTACAGCGCCCGGCAGGTGCAGCGGCAGCTCACCGCCGAGCTCGGCGCCGGGCCGGTCGCCCTCGCCCGGGCCCAGCGGGCCCACACCGCACGCGTCCTCGTGCAGACCACCGGGCTCCCGATCACCGAGATCGCGTTCGCGTCGGGCTTCGCCAGCGTGCGCCAGTTCAACGACACGATCCGGGCGGTGTACGCCTCGACCCCGAGCGAGCTGCGCGCCGCCGCGCCGAAGCACGGTCGGGGCCGCCGTACGGCCACCCCGACCGCCGGCATCCCGCTCCGGCTCGCCCACCGGGGCCCCTACCAGGCCGGACCCGTCTTCGACCTGCTCGAACACGAGGCCGTACCCGGCATCGAAGAGGTCAGCGGCCCGCCCGGTGCCCGCACCTACCGGCGCACCCTCCGCCTCCCCTACGGCACCGGCCTCGTCGCCGTCGACGAACGCACCGGCACCACCCGGACCGGACTCGGCGCCCACCCGGGCGGCTGGCTCGACGCCCGGCTGCACCTCACCGACCCGCGCGACCTGACCACCGCCGTCCAGCGGCTGCGGCGCCTCTTCGACCTCGACGCCGACCCCTACGCCGTCGACGAGCGCCTCGCCGCCGACCCGCGGCTCGCCCCCCTGGTCGCCGCCCGGCCCGGACTGCGCTCGCCCGGCACCGCCGACCCGGAGGAACTCGCGGTGCGCGCACTGACCGGCCGCACGGAGGCGGAACGGCTCGTACGCCGCTACGGCAAGGCCCTCGACGCCCCCTGCGGCAGCCTCACCCATCTCTTCCCCGAGCCCGCCGTGCTCGCGGGCGCCGAGCCCGGCGGTACCCTCGGCGCGCTCACCGCAGCTCTGGCCGACCACGCCGTACGCCTGGACCCGGGCGCCGACCGGGACGACGCGCAGGACGCCCTGCTGGCCGTGCCCGGCCTGGACGCCCGTACGGTGGCCGAGATCCGCACCCGCGCCCTCGGCGACCCGGACGTGGCCCCGCCCGGCCTCGACGTCCCCGACCGTTGGCGCCCCTGGCGCTCGTACGCACTGAACCACCTGCGCGCAGCAGGGGAGTGGGAGTCCCGATGACCTGCCCGACCTACTGGACGAGTGTGCCCGGCCCCCTCGGGCCGCTGCTCCTCACCGCCGCCCCGACCGGCGAGCTGACCTCGCTGTCGGTGCCCGGGCAGAAGGGCGGACGCGAGGTGCGGGAGGACTGGCGGCGCGACCCCGGCCCCTTCCGGGAGGCCGAGGAGCAGCTCGCCGCCTACTTCGCCGGGGAACTGAAGGAGTTCCGCCTGGCGTGGCGGACCGAGGGCACCGCCTTCCGCGAGAAGGTCTGGGCCGCCCTGGACGACATCCCCTACGGCGCGACCACGACCTACGGCGAGATCGCCGCGCGCGTCGGGGCGCCCCGGGCGGCCGTGCGGGCCGTCGGCGGTGCGATCGGCGCGAATCCGCTGCTGGTGGTCCGCCCGTGCCACCGGGTGATCGGGGCGGATGGCGCACTGACCGGATACGCGGGAGGCCTGGACCGCAAGGTACGGCTGCTGACGCACGAGGGTGTCCTCCCCGCCTGACGTCCCACCTGACGTGCCGCCTGACGTCCGGCCCGACGGATGCCGGCTCAGCCCCAGACGACCGCGCCCACCCAGGCCGCCGCGATCAGCTGGCAGGTGAACAGTTCGGCCAGGATGCCGGAGCCGCCCGCGCGCATGACCGTGCGCAGGGCGGCGACCGTGTCGGCGTGCCGGCCCAGGCGGATCCGTTCGAAGAGGTAGACACCGGCGAGGAATCCCGGGATCGCGCCGAGGACGGGGACCAGGACGAAGCCGAGGACGGATCCGGTTCCGGCGCAGGCCAGCATCCGACGGGTGGTGCGGTTCATCCGCAGCCGCCGCGGCGGCAGTGCCCAGCGGACGGCCTGGGAGACCAGCAGCAGGACCGTGGCCCCGACCAGCACCCACCATGCGACGGGCTGCGGATCCTTCAGCGCCCACCACATGACCGCGGCCCACACCAGCAACGATCCCGGCATGGCGGGCAGCAGCACTCCGCACAGCCCGAGCAGGATGACCAGCCCGACCAGCAGGAGGTCCCACACTCCCATCTGACCAGCCTGCCGGAACACCGGAGAACACGCAGGTCAGAAGCGTGGCCGGGCCCCAGACCCGCAGGTCAGCCGCTCGCGCCCGCCGGACCCCGGATTTCGGATGACCGTTCTACGGCTCACCCGACCTGCCGATCACCTGCCCGCGGCCGACCGGTTTTTTCCACAAGCCCCGTTTTCATCCGGCTCGTGCGGTGGACAATTACGGGCATGAGCCAGCAGGGGGGAAGGCCCACCGGTCACGAGGACGACTGGTGGAGGGAGTTGTACGACGACTCCACCGACGACACGGGCCCCACACCGGCACGGGATTCCTTGGACGACCGGTTCGCTTCGGCGTCGGGGGCGGTGAGGGACGGGGCGGAGGCGCGGACCGGCTCCTCGGACCGGCCGACGGCGCGGCACCCGGGCGCGGAGCCGGTGGTTCCGGCACCCCGGACCGGAGCCGATGACCTCCCGGCCACGCCCCGCCCGAACGCCCGGGCCCCGCAACGCGCCCCCTGGGAGCCACCATCGCCCCGGCCCACCGGGCCCATGAGCTTCCCGACCGCACCGAAACCGCCGGACCGCCCGGAGCCGACCCGTTCCGAGGGCCGGCCGGGCAGCGCGTCCGCGGGCGCGGCCGGGACCCGTCCGCCCACGGGTGAGCGGGCGGACGGCCCGGCCCCGCCCCCAGTGGCCCCGCGACCGTCCTCGGATGAGGGGCCGGGCAGCGCGGCTCCGGCTGCGGCGGGCTCTGATCGGCCCTCGGGCGAGCGGACCGGCGGCGCGCCACCGCCCACAGTCGTCCCGCCTCCGCCTCCGCCTTCGGAGCGCCCGGGGCAGCCCCCGGCCCCGGCGTTCCCCGCCTCCGGGACACCCCCGGTGCCCCCACCCCCCACGGCCCCTCCCGCCTGGCCGGACCCGCAGGCGCACCCGGCCACGGCGTCCGGGCCCCTGGCCAGCCCCGCCCCACCGGCCACAGCCGCCGAGCCCTATGACACCGCGCCCCCCGCTCCGACCGACCGGCCGCCCGTACCGCCGCGCCCCGCCGAGCCGCCGTCCACCAACTCACGCACCACGGATCCCCGCACCACGGAGCCACCTGCCGGGACCGGGCCGGTATCGCCGCCCCCCGTCGACACTCCGCCCACCACGAACCCCCCTCCCGGCCAGGACGACCCCCGGATCGAGCGCCCCGCCCCCACGCCCCGGCCACGTGGTCACGTGGGCACCCGGCCGCCCACGTACGAGGCCGAACCCACCGCTCTCCCGGCCGCCGACCCGGACGACCTCGACGATCTCGTGGCGGACACCGTGCTGGACGGGGCCCGGTACGGGGCCTGTACGCTGCGGGCCGCTTCCGTACGGGGGGACTCCGCGCGGTATCGGGGTGAGCCCCGCAGGGACTCGCTGCTCACCGCCCGGTTCGGGACGGGTGAGCACGCGCTGCTGCTGGTGGCGATGGCGACCGGGGCCCGGGCCACACCAGGTGCGCACCGCGCCGCCGCCGAGGCCTGTCACTGGATCGGGCGGGCCGTGGGACGCAGCCACGCACGCCTGGTCGAGGACATAAGGGACGGCCGGCGCGGCGACCTGAAGTCCGGGCTGCACCGGCTCACCGACCGCAGCCTCGGCAAGCTCCGGGCCAGCGCCTCCGAGCAGGGTGTCGACCCCGAGGAGTACGCGGCCAGCCTGCGCTGTCTGCTGCTGTCGGCCGACCCCGGGTGCCGCACGCGGGTGTTCTTCGGGGTCGGACCGGGCGGACTGTTCCGGTTGCGGGAGGGGGAGTGGCAGGACATCGAGCCGCAGGTCGCAGACATCAAGGGCGACCCCGTCGTGGGCTTCGGCTCACCGCCCTCCGAGACCCCCGAGGGTGACCGGCTCACCATGGACCTGGGCATCCCGACCCCGCCCAGCCCGTACGAACCCGCCCCGGAGCCGCCCCGTGAGCCGTTCCGTTTCCGGACCTCCGTCGCCCGCCCGGGTGACACGCTCCTGATGTGCAGCGGCGGCCTCGCCGAGCCCCTGCGCGGTGAGCCCGAACTGGGCGAGTACCTCGCCGAGCGGTGGTCCCGCCCGGAACCGCCCGGCCTCGCCGCGTTCCTCGCCGACTCCCAAGTACGGGTCAAAGGTTATGCGGACGACCGTACGGCCGCCGCGGTATGGGAGGCGTGAGCGCGACCGGTGTGACTTGATGGAACCCGGAGGGATCCCAGGAGACCGAAGGGGCAGACGAGAACCATGGCCAAACAGAACGTCGCGGAACAGTTCGTCGACATCCTGACCCGCGCCGGAGTCAAACGTCTCTACGGAGTCGTCGGCGACAGCCTCAACCCGGTCGTCGACGCCATCCGCCGCAACTCCGCCATCGACTGGATCCACGTCCGGCACGAGGAGACCGCCGCCTTCGCCGCCAGTGCCGAGGCACAGATCACCGGCGGGCTCGCCGCCTGCGCCGGCTCCTGCGGCCCCGGCAACCTCCACCTCATCAACGGCCTCTACGACGCCCACCGCTCCATGGCCCCGGTCCTCGCCCTCGCCTCGCACATCCCGTCCAGCGAGATCGGCCTCGGCTTCTTCCAGGAGACCCACCCCGACCGGCTGTTCACCGAGTGCAGCCACTACAGCGAGATGATCTCCAGCCCGGAGCAGATGCCGCGGCTGCTGCAGACCGCCATCCAGAACGCCGTCGGCCGCAGCGGCGTCAGCGTCGTCACCCTGCCCGGTGACATCGCCGACCGGCCCGCCCCGGAGAAGGCCGCCGAGACCGCCCTCGTCACCTCCCGCCCGACGGTCCGCCCGGGCGACGCCGAGATCGACCGGCTCGTCGAGATGATCGACGAAGCCGGCAAGGTCACCCTCTTCTGCGGCAGCGGTACGGCCGGCGCGCACGCCGAGGTCATGGAGTTCGCCGGGAAGATCAAGTCCCCGGTCGGGCACGCCCTGCGCGGCAAGGAATGGATCCAGTACGACAACCCCTTCGACGTCGGCATGAGCGGCCTGCTCGGCTACGGCGCCGCCTACGAGGCCACCCACGAGTGCGACCTGCTGATCCTGCTCGGCACCGACTTCCCCTACAACGCCTTCCTCCCCGACGACGTCAAGATCGTCCAGGTCGACATCCGGCCCGAACACCTCGGCCGCCGCTCCAAGCTGGACCTCGCGGTGTGGGGCGACGTACGGGAGACGCTGCGCTGTCTGATCCCACGGGTGCAGGAGAAGAAGAACCGCCGCTTCCTCGACCGGATGCTGAAGAAGCACGCCGACGCGCTGGAGGGAGTGGTGAAGGCGTACACGCGCAAGGTCGAGAAGCACACGCCGATCCACCCCGAGTACGTGGCGTCCGTGCTCGACGAAGTGGCCTCCGACGACGCCGTGTTCACCGTCGACACCGGCATGTGCAACGTCTGGGCCGCCCGCTACATCTCACCCAACGGCCGCCGCCGCGTCATCGGCTCCTTCTCCCACGGCTCGATGGCGAACGCCCTGCCCATGGCGATCGGCGCCCAGTTCACCGACCGCAAACGGCAGGTCGTGTCGATGTCCGGCGACGGCGGCTTCTCCATGCTGATGGGCGACTTCCTGACGCTGGTGCAGTACGACCTGCCCGTGAAGGTCGTGCTGTTCAACAACTCCTCCCTCGGCATGGTCGAGTTGGAGATGCTGGTCGCCGGCCTCCCCTCGTACGGCACCGCGAACAAGAACCCCGACTTCGCCGCCGTCGCCCGCGCCTGCGGTGCGTACGGGGTGCGCGTCGAGAAGCCCAAGGATCTCGCCGGGGCCCTGAAGGACGCCTTCAAGCACAAGGGGCCGGCCCTCGTCGACGTCGTCACCGACCCCAACGCGCTGTCCATCCCGCCGAAGATCAAGGCCGAGATGGTGACCGGATTCGCCCTGTCCGCCTCGAAGGTCGTGCTGGACGGCGGAGTCGGCCGGATGCTGCAGATGGCCCGCTCCAACCTGCGCAACGTGCCCCGGTTCTAGCTGTAGGGCACCCATGCGCGTGCGGAGGTCTCGTACACGTAGCGGGACAGCCCCTTGATGCCGCTGGTACGGAACGGGCGGCCGGCGTCGTCGACCCGGACCGTGCCCGCGCGGCCCTGCGAGGACCAGTCCAGCTCCAGGTACCAGCGGCAGTCGCACCCCTGGGTCCTGGCGTTGATCAGCAGCACCTCGGGGTCCCGCGCGGAGACGCGGTACGGCATGCTCACCGCCGGGATCGGCGTGCCCGCGTCGCTCCCGGCGACCGCGCGGGCGATGGGGCGGTCCTTGTCCAGGTTCACGTCGAAGGAGCGTGGCGTGATCGAGCCGCCGCAGCCCCGGTCCATGGCGTAGGCGTTGCCCTGCGCCGGGGCTGTCCGCCCCACCACGCGTACGCGCAGAGCCTCCAGTACCACGGCCGTGTCGGTTCGGCCCTGCACGGTCAGCTCCACGAGCGTCTCGCCGCCGTGCACCGCGTTCTGCGACGCGGCCCAGACCCCCGCGTCCTGCGGGACGGGCGGCGGTGCCACCTGCCCGGGTGGCCTGGCGATGACGTAGTCGTGAGCGCAGCCGAGCTCCCAGGCCTGGGAGTTGGCCGACCAGGTGAGGGGCGGGGCGGTGGCGGAGCCGCCGGTGGGCGGGGTGGTGCGGGGGGAGGGCGACGGGGAGGGCTTCGGCTGCTTCGGGGTGGCGGAGGGAGTGGACCGCCGGGGGGTCGGGGAGCCGCCGCCAGGAGTGGGGGAGGCGCCGCGCCGGTCCGGTGCCTTGGTCTCCGTCATGGCGGAGGGGGCCGGACCGGCCGCGTCGGCCCGGTCGCGGGCGGGCGTACGCCGCCCGTCCGGCAGTGCGGCGAGGCTCCCGAGTGCCGCGAGCACTGCGCAGGCGGCGGCCAGTCCGACCGCGACACGTCTGCGGCGGTACCAGGGCCGGCGGGGGAGCGGGGGGTCTTCCTCAGGGCCGTCCGCAGGGCCGTCCACCGCGTCGGACACCGAGTCGTCCGCCGCGTCCGATACGGGGTCGTCCACCGGGTCCGATACCGGGCCGTCCACCGGCTCGGACACCGGACCGTTCGTCAGGCCGTCGACGGCGTCCGGTGCTTGTTCCGGCTCGCCCGCCCCGGTGGCGACCTCGCCCCCCTGCGCCGTACCGGACGTACCGGCCGTGCCCGCCGTCCGGGGCCGCTGCCGCGCCGCCACCGCCAGGAGCCAGCGGCGGTGCAGCTCCAGACGTTCCTCCGGGGACGCCCCGCACAGGGCGGCGAAGCGCTCCACGGGCGCGAAGTCGACGGGGACGGCCTCGCCCGCGCAGTAGCGGTGCAGGGTCGAGGTGTTCATGGCCAGACGCCGGGCCAGTGAACCGTAACTGCGGTCCGTGCGCTCCTTCAGCGTCCTCAGCAGCGCCGCGAACTCCCCGACGTCGTCGACGTCGCTGTGTGCCGACACCGTTCCCCCGCCCTCGTAGGTCCGACCCGGCCCGGAACGGCATCCCAGGCACCCCATGTACCTGCACGTCAGACGGGCTGGGATGGTTCCACCGTGCCGGATCGGATGCGGGCTGTTGCGCCCGCCCGGTGTGACCGCTGATGCTTTTGGTGTCGCACCGAGCAGGTCCGGGCCGACCAGCCGGCCTCGCGGCGGCATCCGGCATCCATGCCTTCGGCATTCGTCCACGCACTGATCCACGCACTCATCCACGGGGGAACACCCATGCCCGAGCACATCCGACCGAGCGCGCTCACCGCACTCACCGTCGCCGCCCTCGCGGCCGGCACCGTCCTCGCGGCACCGGCCGCCGGCGCCGCGCCGAAGGCCGCCGCTCCCACGTTCCTGTCGGCGTCCCAGCTGCCGCCGCACCCGACCTCGGCCTGGACGGCCGGCCCGGTCACCGAAGGGTTCCCGGAGGGACTCGGCTTCTGCGTGAGCACGGAGGGCGTGCCCTCCTACGACTACCGGCACCGGGAGTTCCGGACCGACCTGGACACCGGCGCCGTGCAGCTGACCGTCGTGGCGGACACAGCCGCCCTGGCCAAGGCCCTGGCGAAGCACTACGACGACCTGATCCGCACCTGCGCCGACCGCATCGAGCAGAACGACCCCGACGTCGAGGCCGAGGGCCGGGACTACGGCACTCTGCCGGTCGAGGAGGGCGCCCGTGTCCGCGGCCTGCACACCGAGACGTCCTGGGGTGCCACGGACATCTCGCTGCTGTCCGTCGGGCGGGACGGCAGGACCGTCACCGTCGTGCAGTGGGGCCAGATGGGCGACTTCGACGACGCCCCCGTGGCCGCCTTCAAGAAGACGACGACCACCGCCGTCAACAAGCTGTACTGACCGCGCCCGATGGAAGACCGGGGCCGTCCTCCCCCCACGGGGGTGGGGGAGGTACGGCCCCGTACCGGTCTCGGCGGATGTCAAGACCGTCGTACTTCGGCCAACTTCACCGGAGCGCCGTGCACGGGGGCCCGTCGCCCCAGCCCTTCACCGGATACGCAGGGATCGGCAGCCGGCCGTCGGCCCATCGTCCGATCTCCGGCGGTCAGGATCCACTCGCGGACCCTGACCGGCTACCCTCTTGTCCCCCTCTCCCTCACCGTCGTACCGCTCGGCGGCCCGCCGCACGGGCCGCCCGTCCCGTTCCGGTGGCCGAACACCCGGTCGTTGACAACTCGACATGACTGTCGTGTTCCCGGTTGGGCATGGATCCCCGTGAACGTGTTCGAGCAGGAGGGGAACCGACATCGGCGCGCGGGCGGGGGTCATGGAGAGGCAGGCACGACGAGGCGGTCCCATAGCGATCGGGAGCATCTCGACGAAGACGGTGGAGGACGGGGCCGACGACAACACGGAGCGGGATCCGGCACCGCAGTTGAGGCGCAGACTCGGACGGGCGGACCTGCGGGCCGTCCCGGAAGCCCGCAGGGCCCTGCGGGAACTGCTCGGGCAGTGGGGGAAGCACGGGCAGTCGGACGTGGCGGAACTGCTCACCAGTGAACTCGTCACCAACGCGATAGTCCACACCGACCACGACGCGCTCCTGACGGCCACCGTCGGGCCCCACGGACTGCGGGTGGAGGTACGGGACTTCGTGGCCCGCAGGCCCCGGCTGCGCGTATCGGTCGCCGACGAGAACACGAACGGCAGGGGCCTGCTCCTGGTGCAGTCCCTCGCGGACGCCTGGGGGGTCCGGCCGCACGGCGTGGGCAAGGCCGTCTGGTTCGAGCTGGAGGCGGAGGCGGCGTGAACGCCGAGGGGGCGCGGCCCGCAGGCCGCGCCCCCTCGCTGCTTCGCCCCGGCTCGGCTAACCGAACTGCTGCTCAAGGTCCTTGAGCTTGCGCTCAAGGGAGTCCAGCCGCGGCAGTGCCATGGTGTCGTCCTCCGCGGTGAGGTCGACGGTCACGGGGTCAGCTCCTTTGCGCACCGGCTGAAGGGAGGGACGCGAGCGCACGGGCAGGGGCTCCGGCGCCGATATGGCAGGCTCCGCGGTGGCCTGCGAGGAGCCGCGCTCCACCTGCACCTCCAGCTGGCGTCCGCCACCCCGGCCGAAGTGGCCGCGGTGACCGCGGCTGATCGCCTTCAGCTGGGCCCGCTCCACGCGCTGCTGGTCGCGCCGCCGCTGCCGGGTCTCTTCCTTCTTGCGCCGGTCGTCGCGCACCTCGTCGACGGCCTCGTCCAGGCTGCGCACACCCTCGAGGAGCATCAGCGACCAGGCGCGGTAGGTCTCCCTCGGGGCCCGCAGCCAGCGCACCATACGGATCTGCGGCAGCGGGCGGGGCACCAGGCCCTGCTCCCGCAGGGCGGCCCGGCGGGTCTGCTTCAGCGCGCGGTCGAACAGGACCGCCGCCGACAGGGACATGCCCGCGAAGAAGTGGGGGGCACCCGCGTGACCGATGCCCCGGGGCGCGTGCACCCAGTTGAACCAGGCCGCGGCGAAGGCGAACGTCCAGACCAGTATCCGGGAGCCGAGCGCCGCGTCACCGTGGCTGGCCTCGCGCACCGCGAGGACGGAGCAGAACATCGCCGCGCCGTCCAGGCCGAACGGGACGAGGTACTGCCAGCCGCCGGAGAGGCCGAGGTTCTGCTCGCCGAAGCCGACCAGGCCGTGGAAGGAGAGCAGGGCGGCGACGGCCGCACAGCAGAAGAGGAGGAGGTAGGAGAGGGTGCCGTAGAGGGCTTCCTTGCGTCTGCGGCGTTCCTCGCTGCGCTCCCAGGAGTCGTCCGCGCTCGTGTTTTTGACCGAGGAGCGCTTGCCGCGCGCGAGCACCGCCACCGCCGCCAGCATGCCCAGGAGAAGCACGGCGCCCGGAAGCAGCCAGTTCAGCGATATGTCGGTCAGTCTCATCTGGGTGGTCCCTTGCATTGGGATAGGGCGTAACGCCCGCCATAGTGGCCCAATCCCATCGGCCCTCAGGGGGTTTCGGGGCAAGAGGCCGCCAAGGAAGCGCAAGGGAATGCCCAGGGCGGCGTTCTGCTCGAACTGCCGCTTGAGGGGCGGGAGTTGAGTTCGAACAAGACTACCCGTACGAGTGGTTCCCCGGAAAGTTCCCGTGACGCGTGAGGATGATGTGAATCGCCTGTGGGCGTGCGGGTGTCCGGTTCCGCGATGATCTTACGGGACGGCGGGGGCGTATCCGTCCCCGCGCGAGCTCAACTGGCCGTTGCCAGAAGCTTGGTGACGCGGTCCGTGTCGCAGGTGCGCGGGCAGGTGGCGCAGGTGTCCTCGGGGCGGAGCGTGTAGAACATGCAGCAGCTCGCGCGGTCCCGGGTGAGCAGGGGCTCGCCGCCGGGGCCGGCCAGTTCCCGGAACGCCGCCGTGCCGACGTACGGCTTGGTCGCGCCCGGCAGGAGCAGCTCCAGCTCGCGCATCGCGCGCCGCTCCTCGATCTCGCCGAGCAGCTGGGCGACGTACCAGACCCCTTCGACGATCTCGTCGGTCGCCATGCCCCACAGGGCGCGACCGCGGCGCCGCATCCGGGGGCCGAAACCGGTCAGTACCGGCTCCAGGTGCTCGGCGACCGCCGACCGCACCTCCGCCCGCAGCGCCTCCTCGTCGGGGACGACCCGGGCGCCGGGCAGCGCGGCCGCCTCGTCGCCGGGCAGGCAGGCGAAGCCGGCGGGACGGACGGCCATGCGTCCGAGGGCGTGGCCGGGGGCGGTGCGGTCGTACGAGACGTGCGTCACGGGGTAGCGAGGGACGCGGCGGTGCAGGAACCACGGCACGGTGATCAGGAGGCAGGCGGGCCAGGCGTAGCGGTGCAGGCCGAAGGTGGCGACGACGTCGGGGCGGGCCCGGCGGCCGTAGTCCCGTTCGATCTGCTCCACGTCCCAGGCGAGGAAGCGGTCGAGGGCGGGGCCCGCGGTCGCGAGGTCGGCGGCCGTGGTCCAGCCACCGCCGTGCGGGGTCTCGTCGCCGGCGCCCAGTTCGGTGACGGCCAGCCCCGGGAGGACCTCGGCCAGGCGGGCGTAGGCGCCGGAGACGGCCGAAACGGGCGCAGGCATGTGATCACCGATCCGTCGGGTGAAACGGGGCTCTTGAAGGTAAGCCTAACCTTACTCAAGATCTCCGAAAAATGAACGGGGATGTGAACTGGGGGCCGGGGCGCTTATGGTGCTTGACGGACGAGTAACAACCCGCCGCAATGACCCCAAGTACCGATACGTCCGGAGGAGGACCTGTGAGGCAGGGAGCGCAGGGCTCCGCGGACACGGGGGCTCCGTGGGCGGCGGTGGGTCGGGCCGGGGCGGGTGTGCCGTCCGGGTCGGGTGTACCGGCCGCTCAAGCGCGGGTGCCTCAGCAGACCGGGGCGGTGCGGGGGGAGCACACGCACAGTGAGCCGCCTCTCCCCGTCGTTCCGCGGGCCCGGCCGGTCGTCCAGCGAGCCTCCGTGCGGGGGCAGATTCTGGACGCGCTGCGGGCCGCGCTGGTGGCGGGGGATCTGCGGCCCGGTGAGGTGTACTCGGCGCCGGTGCTGGGCGAGCGGTTCGGGGTGTCGGCGACGCCGGTGCGGGAGGCCATGCAGCAACTGGCCCTCGAAGGGGCCGTCGAGGTGGTGCCGAACCGTGGGTTCCGGGTGGTCGAGCGAGGTGTGCGGGAACTGGCGGAGCTGGCCGAGGTCCGGGCGCTGATCGAGGTCCCGGTGATGCTGCGGCTGGCCCGTACCGTGCCCGCCGAGCGCTGGGCCGAACTGCGCCCTCTCGCCGAGGCGACGGTCCGCGCGGCGTCCTCCGGCTGCCGCGCGACCTATGCGGAGTCCGACCGGGGGTTCCACCGGGCCGTGCTGTCCCTCTCGGGCAACGTGCAGCTCGTCCAGATCGCGGAGGACCTGCACCGCAGGGCGCAGTGGCCGCTGGTCGGGGGTGGGCCGGGGATCCGGGGGCGGGCCGATCTGGTCGCGGACGCGCACGAGCACACGGCGTTGCTGGACGCGTTGATCGCACGGGACCTGGATGTGGTGCGGGCGCTGGTGGGCGAGCATTTCGCGGGGGCGGCTGCGGCGGGCGCCTGATCGCCGGGGGCGGCTGCGGCGGGCGCCTGATCGCCGGGGGCGGCTGCGGCGGGCGCCTAACCGTGGGGTGGTGGGTCGGGGCCGCGCCGGGGGGTGTCCGTCCTCGGAACGGCGCGATGGACCCTCATACCGACTGACTGTCCGTTGACGCGCCAACCGCTGCGGGCGGACACCCCCCGACACGACCCCTTGCGTGGTCCGGCGGGTGCGGGAGCGTCGTGGCGCGCCTAGCTGCGGGCATGCGCAGCCGCCCAGCTGCGGGCATGCGTGCCGCTAGGGGCGGCACGGGTGGGCGTGGGGGTCCCCCCTGCTCGAGCGAAGCCGAGAGCTTGGGGGAGGCACCCCGTACCGCCGGGCTGCGGACCCACCCGGCCCCAGCAGCAACGCCGAGCGCCCCGCGACACCGGGCTGCGGACCCACCCGCCCCCAGCCCCCGTGCCGAGTGTCAAGCCGTCGCAGCCGGCGGGACCGGCGGAGCCAACTGGCGGGACAGCCACGTCGGTACGCCCCCGAGCAGGCGGAACAAGCGGCGGGCCTCCTCCCGCAGCCGGGACGCCTCCGGCTCCGTCTCGGTGTCGGCCAGGGACACCAACGCCGGGGCCGTGCCCACCAGATACCCCAGCTCCTCCCGGATCCGCAGCGACTCCGCGAAACCGTGCCGCGCCTCCGCCAACTCCCCCTCCCGCAGGGCGAGTCCCGCGAGGTGACGCCATGTGAAGGACAGCAGCAGAGGGTCGGAGTGCGCCGTCGCGCCCGCGTGGGCCCGGCGGTAGGCGGCCCGCGCGGCCTGAGGCGCGCTCGTCAGGTTCTCCGCCAGGAGCCCGCGACGGAAGTCCAGCAGAGCCCGCGCCGGGGCCCCCGGAGGGACCAGCGCCGCCGCCCGCCCGAGCGCGGCCCGCGCCTCGTCGGCCCGGTCCCGCACCGCGAGCAGCGTCGCCGCGTAGGCCAAGTACCCGCGTTCACAAGCGGCCGCGCCGCGTTCGTCGTCGCTGTGGGCCATCGCCTCGGCCGTGCGCAGCGCGTCCTCGGCCTCCTCCCAGCCCTGCTCGGTGTACAGGCACCGTTCCACCAGCAGCGACGCGCGTTGGAGCGCCGCCGCCGGTGTGGCCGGCAGCAGCAGGGCGGCCGCGTCGGCCCAGCAGCCGCGGGAGCGCAGCCGCCATACCGCGGTCTGGAGGGGATCGTCACCGGCGGTCGTTCCGTTACCAGACATGGCGGTATGCGCCACGTTGCCCTCCCCGAGCACGCCATCGAGCTGTTGAGTGGTGGCGGCATCTCAGCACGAATCGGCGGGCCGGGCCAAGGGGGTGGGTGAAGGATTTCACAAAGTCGTGGGACTCGGGGGTGCCCCGGGTTTGCCGCAGGGACACCCCGCGTATCAGCTCATGCGCAGTGCCAGGAAGAAATCCAGCTTGTCCTCGAGCCGTGACAGATCACGACTCGTCAACTGCTCGATCCGGCCGACCCGGTAGCGCAGCGTGTTGACGTGCAGGTGCAGACGGGCGGCGCAGCGGGTCCAGGAGCCGTCGCAGTCGAGGAAGGCCTCCAGGGTGGGGATCAGCTCGGCCCGGTGGCGGCGGTCGTAGTCGCGCAGGGGGTCCAGGAGGCGGGCCGTGAAGGCCCGGCGGACGTCGTCCGGGACGAAGGGCAGCAGCAGGACGTGCGAGGCCAGTTCCTGGTGGCCGGCCGCGCAGACCCGGCCCGGGCGGGCCGCGGCGACGCGCCGGGCGTGGCGGGCCTCCTCCAGCGCGCCCCGCAGGCCCTCCGCCGAGTGGACGGCCGCGCTGACGCCGAGGGTGAGGCGGCCGTCGTCGTTCAGGCCGGCCGTGAGGGGCTCCCGTACCGACGCCAGGAGCGCGTCCGCGAGGACGCCCGTCTCCGAGCCGTCGTGCTCGGCGGAGACGGCCGGGAGGGGGACCAGGGCGATGGCCTCGCCGCCCGTGTGGGCCACGGCGATGCGGTCGGAGTGCTCCGGCCCGGCGACCGCGGGGTCGACGAGGACCTCCTCCAGCAGCGCCTGCGCCACCGGGCCGCCCTCGATCTCCTCGCCGTCCCAGTCGACGCGGGCCACCACCACCTGCCAGTGCGGCGCGGTGCCCAGGCCGGGCAGCAGCACCGGCGCGGCCACGCGCAGCCGGGCGGCGATCTCGGCGGGTGCCGCGCCCGTCTGGACCAGTTCCAGGATCTCCTGGGCCAGGCGGCGGCGGACCGTGCGGGCCGCGTCGCGGCGGTCCCGCTCGACCGCGATCAGCTGGGTGACGCCGTAGAGCAGGTCCAGGCGCTCCTCGGGCCAGTCCCCGGCGTCCGCCTCCACGGCCAGCAGCCAGTCGGACAGGACGCTCTCGCGGACGTCCCGGGCCGGCTGCGGGGAGCGGCCCGTGGAGCGGACCGGGAACAGGGAGTACGTCGTGGCGCCGAGGGCGACGCGGTGGGGGCCGCGGCGGCCCGTGCGGGTGGCGGCCAGGTGCTCCCCGGCGAGCCGGGCGCACGCCTCGGCCGGCAGGGCGGGCCCCGGCGCCTTCGAGCCGGCGATCGGGCGGCCGGTGGGGGAGAGGACCCAGGCGCGCAGGTCCAGGTCCGTGCCCAGCAGGTCCAGGACCACGTCGGGGCCGCCGCCCGCGGGCCCCGAGGTCATCATCCGGCGGTGGCGGTCGACGACCGCGGCGAGATCGCCGGCGCGCTCGCCGGAGACCTGCCGTACGACGTGCTCGGTGATGGTCGCGAACGCCACCGACTCGTGCACCGCGAAGAGCGGCAGGCGATGCCGGGCACAGGCCACGACCAGGTCCTCGGGGACGTCCCCGAGCTCGGCCTCGCCCGCGGCGAGGGCCGTCACGCCCGCCTGCACCAGGATCCGGACGAACGGCTCCGAGTCGTCGGCGTCCCGGCGCCAGGCCAGGCCCGTGAGCACCAGTTCGCCGCCCGCGAGGTAGCGGCTGGGGTCGCGGAGGTCGGTGGTCATCACGCCCCGCACGGTGCGGTCCAGCTCGTCCTCGCCGCCGAGCAGCTTGAGGCCCAGCGCGTCGGTGTCCAGCAGTGCGCGCAGCCGCATTCTCGTCGCCGCCGTTCTTTGTCTCGAAACCAATGGTGGATCTTGGAGGGATAGGCGGAGAACGCCTGTTCGGTGGGCTGGTGAGCGATGCTCGCCGGCCTCCGGACCGTGTCCCGGCTGTGTCCCAGGTCACGCCGCTGTGTCGCGCGTTTCCACAGGAAAACGAGGAGGTTTCTGAGGACCTCCGTTCATACGAATCTACAAGATGCCTGTCCTGGCCAGCCAACTCCTTCATGGTTTCCGTGACTGACTCGCTCGGCGCAGTGCGCTGTGTACTGAGGTCACTACGCGTAAACAGCACATGAACGAGCCGGGACCGCCGCACACGGATTGGCTCAATCTGAACGCCCCACGAGAAGACGAAGAAGAGAGCCGGTCATGGACTTCCTTCGCCCCGCCAGCTGGGAGGAGGCGCTCGCCGCGAAAGCCGAGCACCCCACCGCTGTGCCGATTGCGGGTGGCACCGACGTGATGGTCGAGATCAACTTCGACCACCGCCGGCCCGAGTACCTCTTGGACCTGAACCGCATCGGCGACCTCTGCGAGTGGGAGGTCGGCGAGGACAGCGTGCGGCTCGGTGCCTCCGTGCCGTACACGAAGATCATGGAGAACCTGCGCGGCGAGCTGCCGGGTCTCGCCCTCGCCTCGCACACGGTCGCCTCCCCGCAGATCCGCAACCGCGGCGGCGTCGGCGGCAACCTCGGCACCGCCTCCCCGGCCGGTGACGCCCACCCCGCCCTGCTCGCCGCGGGCGCCGAGGTGGAGGTCGAGTCGGTGCGCGGCTCGCGCCGGATCCCCATCGACGCGTTCTACACGGGCGTGAAGCGCAACGCGCTCGCCGCCGACGAGCTGATCCGCGCCGTGCACGTGAAGAAGGCCGACGGGCCGCAGCAGTTCTCCAAGGTGGGCACCAGGAACGCGATGGTCATCGCCGTGTGCGCCTTCGGGCTCGCGCTGCACCCCGAGACGCGGACCGTGCGTACGGGGATCGGCTCGGCCGCCCCGACACCCGTCCGGGCGAAGGCCGCCGAGGAGTTCCTGAACGCCGCGCTGGAGGAGGGCGGCTTCTGGGACAACGGGCAGATCATCACCCCGTCGGTCGCCAAGCAGTTCGCGGACCTGTGCTCCGCCGCCTGCAACCCGATCGACGACGTCCGGGGCACCGCGAGCTACCGCCGCCACGCGGTCGGCGTCATGGCCCGCCGCACGCTGACCTGGACCTGGGAGTCCTACCGCGGCACCCGCCGCCTCACCGAGGGAGCTGCGTGATGCGTGTCAACTTCACGGTCAACGGCCGTCAGCAGGAAGCCGACGACGTGTGGGAGGGCGAGTCCCTGCTGTACGTGCTGAGGGAGCGCATGGGCCTTCCCGGGTCGAAGAACGCCTGCGAGCAGGGCGAGTGCGGCTCGTGCACGGTCCGCCTGGACGGTGTCCCGGTGTGCTCGTGCCTGGTCGCCGCCGGGCAGGTGGAGGGCCGCGAGGTCGTCACCGTCGAGGGGCTCGCCGACTTCGCCAAGCAGCGCGCCGAGGGCGGCTGCGCGTCCGGCGCCTGCGGTACGCCGTTGCAGGACGCCCAGGGGTGGCAGGCCAAGGGCAGCGACTCGCACACCGGCGAGGGCACCGAGCTCTCCCCGGTCCAGCAGGCGTTCATCGACGCCGGCGCCGTCCAGTGCGGCTTCTGCACCCCCGGCCTGCTCGTGGCGGCCGACGAGATGCTGGAGCGCAACCCGACGCCGAGCGACGCGGACATCCGCGAGGCGCTGTCGGGCAACCTGTGCCGCTGCACCGGCTACGAGAAGATCATGGACGCGGTCCGCCTCGCGGCCGCCCGGCAGTCAGAGGCGGTCTGATCATGGCTTCTCCCAGTGGCACCCCCACGAAGATCACCCAGGGCTCGCAGACCAAGGGCGGCATCGGCGAGTCCACGCTCCGCCCCGACGGCACCCTCAAGGTCACCGGCGAGTTCGCGTACTCGTCCGACATGTGGCACGAGGACATGCTGTGGGGGCAGATCCTCCGCTCGACCGTCGCGCACGCCGAGATCGTGTCCATCGACACGGGCGAGGCCCTGGCCGTGCCGGGCGTCTACGCCGTGCTGACGTACGACGACCTGCCCACCGACGTGAAGAACTACGGGCTGGAGATCCAGGACACCCCGGTCCTCGCCCACGGCAAGGTCCGCCACCACGGAGAGCCGGTCGCCCTGGTCGCCGCCGACCACCCGGAGACCGCGCGCCGGGCCGCCGCGAAGATCAAGGTCGACTACCGCGAACTGCCCGTGATCACCGACGAGGCCTCCGCGACCGCTCCGGACGCGCTCCTCGTCCACGAGAACCGCGACGACCACCACGCCGGTCACGTCCCGCACCCCAACATCGTGCACCGCCAGCCGATCGTCCGCGGCGACGTCACGGCCGCCCGGGAGCGGGCCGACGTCATCGTCGAGGGCGAGTACACCTTCGGCATGCAGGACCAGGCCTTCCTCGGCCCCGAGTCCGGCCTCGCCGTGCCGGAGGAGGACGGCGGCGTCCACCTCTACATCGCCACCCAATGGCTGCACAGCGACCTGCGCCAGATCGCGCCCGTGCTCGGCCTGCCCGAGGACAAGGTGCGGATGACGCTCTCCGGCGTCGGCGGCGCGTTCGGCGGCCGCGAGGACCTGTCGATGCAGATCCACGCCTGCCTGCTGGCCCTGCGCACCGGCAAGCCCGTCAAGATCGTCTACAACCGGTTCGAGTCGTTCTTCGGGCACGTCCACCGTCACCCCGCGAAGCTGTACTACGAGCACGGGGCCACCAAGGACGGCAAGCTCACCCACCTGAAGTGCCGGATCGTCCTGGACGGCGGCGCCTACGCCTCCGCCTCCCCGGCCGTCGTCGGCAACGCCTCCTCCCTGTCCGTCGGCCCGTACGTGGTCGAGGACGTGGACATCGAGGCCATCGCCCTCTACACCAACAACCCGCCCTGCGGCGCGATGCGCGGCTTCGGCGCGGTCCAGGCGTGCTTCGCCTACGAGGCGCAGATGGACAAGCTCGCCGCGAAGCTCGGCATGGACCCGGTGGAGTTCCGCCGGCTCAACGCCATGGAGCAGGGCGCACTGCTGCCGACCGGCCAGCCCGTCGACTCCCCGGCCCCGGTCGCCGAACTGCTGCGCCGCGTCAAGGCGATGCCCATGCCGCCGGAGCGCCAGTGGGAGTCCAGCGAGGGCGCCGACGTACGGCAGCTGCCGGGCGGCCTGTCCAACACCACACACGGCGAGGGCGTCGTACGCGGGGTCGGCTACGCGGTCGGCATCAAGAACGTGGGCTTTTCCGAGGGGTTCGACGACTACTCCACCGCCAAGGTGCGCATGGAGGTCGTCGCCGGTGAGCCCGTCGCCACCGTGCACACGGCCATGGCGGAGGTCGGCCAGGGCGGTGTCACCGTCCACGCCCAGATCGCCCGCACCGAGCTGGGCGTCACGCAGGTGACCATCCACCCGGCCGACACCCAGGTGGGCAGCGCCGGTTCGACGTCGGCCTCCCGGCAGACCTACGTCACCGGCGGCGCGGTGAAGAACTCCTGCGAGCTGGTCCGCGAGAAGGTCCTGGAGATCGGGCGCCGCAAGTTCGGCTCCTACCACCCGGCCTGGGCGACGGCGGAACTGCTCCTGGAGGGCGGCAAGGTCGTCACCGACGGCGGCGAGGTCCTCGGCGACCTGACCGACGTCCTGGAGGACGAGGCCGTGGAGGTCGAGGCGGAGTGGCGGCACCGGCCGACCGAGCCCTTCGACCTGCGCACCGGGCAGGGCAACGGGCACGTGCAGTACTCCTTCGCCGCGCACCGCGCCGTCGTCGAGGTCGACACCGAACTCGGCCTGGTCAAGGTCATCGAGCTGGCCTGCGCCCAGGACGTCGGCAAGGCGCTCAACCCGCTGTCGGTGCTCGGCCAGATCCAGGGCGGCACCACCCAGGGCCTGGGCGTGGCGGTCATGGAGGAGATCGTCGTCGACCCGAAGACGGCGAAGGTCAAGAACCCCTCCTTCACCGACTACCTGATCCCGACCATCCTCGACACGCCGACCATCCCGGTCGACGTCCTCGAACTCGCCGACGAGCACGCCCCGTACGGGCTGCGCGGTATCGGTGAGGCACCCACCCTGTCGTCGACCCCGGCCGTCCTCGCGGCGATCCGGAACGCGACCGGGCTCGAGCTGAACCGGACTCCGGTGAGGCCCGAGCACCTGACGGGCACACAGCTCTTGGAGGGCTGAGCAGTCACGTCCCCCTGGGGGCTTCGTCCCCCAGGGCCCCTTGTTCGTCTCGGGCCGTCCCCCGGGTCGTGAACATCCCAACCCCCTTTGAAACTTGGGAGACGGCACCCCATGACCCAGCAATCACTGGAGCCGAGGGCCACGGCCGACGACGCGGGTGAAGGCACCCGCGTCCCGGCCGGACGGTCCTGGCTCGACCGGTACTTCCACATATCCCACCGAGGGTCCACGGTCGCCCGTGAAGTGCGCGGCGGCATCACGACCTTCATGGCGATGGCGTACATCCTCCTGCTCAACCCCCTGATCCTGTCCGGCAAGGACGCGGCCGGGGCCACCCTCGCCCAGCCGGCCCTGATCACCGCGACCGCGTTCGCGGCGGCCTTCACCACCCTGCTGATGGGCTTCGTCGGCAAGGTGCCCCTGGCCCTCGCCGCCGGCCTCTCGGTCTCCGGGGTCCTCGCCTCCCAGGTCGCGCCCGAGATGACCTGGCCGCAGGCGATGGGCATGTGCGTGATGTACGGCGTGATCATCATGCTGCTGGTCGTCACCGGCCTGCGCGAGATGATCATGAACGCGATCCCGCTCGCGCTCAAGCACGGCATCACCATGGGCATCGGCCTGTTCATCGCCCTCATCGGCTTCTACAAGTCCGGCTTCGTGCACCAGGGCAAGGCCACGCCCCTCGCGCTCGGCCCGGCGGGCGAACTGGCCGGCTGGCCCGTGCTGCTGTTCGCCGGAACCCTGCTGCTGATCTTCATGCTCCAGGCCCGGAACGTCCCGGGCGCCATCCTCATCGGCATCGTCGGCGGCACGGTCGTCGCGGCGATCCTGAACGCGGCGGGCGTCATCGACCCCAGGCAGTGGTCGGGTGGCGCACCCGAACTGCACGGCAGCGCGGTGTCCATGCCCGACTTCTCGCTCTTCGGGGACGTGCGGTTCGGCGGCTGGGGCGAGGTCGGCGCGATGACGGTCGGGATGATCGTCTTCACGCTGGTGCTCGCCGGGTTCTTCGACGCGATGGCCACCATCATCGGCGTCGGCACCGAGGCCGAGCTCGCCGACGCCAAGGGCCGCATGCCGGGCCTGTCCAAGGCGCTGTTCATCGACGGGGCCGGCGGCGCGATCGGAGGCGTGTCCGGCGGTTCCGGCCAGACGGTGTTCATCGAGTCTGCCACCGGGGTCGGCGAGGGAGCCCGCACGGGTCTCGCCTCCGTGGTCACGGGCCTGTTCTTCGCGGCCTGCCTGTTCTTCACCCCGCTCACGGCGATCGTGCCGCAGGAGGTCGCGTCCGCCGCCCTGGTCGTCATCGGCGCCATGATGCTGATGAACGCCCGGCACGTGGACTGGGCCGACCGGGCAACCGCCATCCCGGTGTTCCTCACGGTCGTGCTGATGCCGTTCACGTACACCATCACCACCGGTGTCGCCGCGGGCGTCATCTCCTACGTCGCCATCAAGACCGCCCAGGGCAAGTGGCGCGAGATCGGCGCCTTCATGTGGATCCTCACGGCGGTGTTCGCCGTCTACTTCGCCCTCAACCCGATCGAGAGCTGGCTGGGCGTCCACTGACGTCCCGCCCGCCGCAATCCAAGGAGACCGAGACAGATGCTGGACATCGCCGAGGAGCTGAACCGGTGGGTCGAGCAGGGCCGTGACTTCGCCGTGGCCACCGTGGTGGCCGTCGGCGGCAGCGCGCCCCGCCGACCCGGCGCCGCGCTCGCGGTGGACACCGAGGGCACGGCGATCGGCTCGGTCTCCGGCGGCTGCGTCGAGGGCGCGGTCTACGACCTGTGCGAACAGGCGCTGCGGGACGGCGAAACCGTCCTGGAGCGCTTCGGGTACAGCGACGACGACGCCTTCGCCGTGGGCCTGACCTGCGGCGGCGTCATCGACATCCTGGTCACGCCGGTACGGGCCGCCGATCCGGTCCGCCCGGTGGTTGCGGCCGCGCTCACCGCCGCCGCACTAGGGGAGGCGGCGGCGGTGGCGCGGATCGTGTCGGGCCCGCGTGACCTGACGGGCCGGGCCCTCGTGGTCCGCCCCGACGGCTCCCGCGAGGGCGGCTTCGGCGCCCACCCGGAACTGGACCGCACGGTCGCCGCCGAGGCCGGCGCCTTCCTGGACGCCGGGCGCACCGGCACCCTGGAGATCGGCGAGCAGGGCTCTCGCTGCGGAGCGCCCCTCACGGTCCTGGTCGAGTCCTCGGTCCCGGCCCCCCGCATGATCGTCTTCGGGGCGATCGACTTCGCCTCCGCCCTGGTCCGCATGGGCAAGTTCCTCGGCTACCACGTCACCGTGTGCGACGCCCGCCCCGTCTTCGCGACCCGGACACGCTTCCCGGACGCCGACGAGATCGTCGTCGAGTGGCCCCACCGCTACCTGGAGCGCACGGACGTCGACCCCCGTACGGTGCTGTGCGTCCTCACCCACGACGCCAAGTTCGACGTGCCCCTGCTGAAGCTGGCGCTGCGCCTGCCGGTGGCGTACGTCGGTGCCATGGGCTCCCGGCGCACCCACCTGGACCGCAACGCCCGCCTGCGTGAAGTGGGCGTCACCGAACTGGAGTTGAGCCGACTGCGCTCGCCGATCGGCCTGGACCTCGGGGCCCGCACGCCCGAGGAGACGGCCCTGTCGATCGCGTCGGAGATCGTCGCCGGGAAGCGCGGCGGCAGCGGGGTCTCGCTGACCGGGGCGCACACGCCGATCCACCACGAGCCGGAGTCGAAGGCGGTCGGACGGATCGGGTCGGTGGCCTGAGGCCCCGTCGGCAGCCGTCCCGTCGGCAACCGTCCCGCCGGCGGCTCGTCAGGGCTGTCTGAGCAGGCGGTTCAGGGCCCGGCCGAACACGTACCGCGACGAGCGCCGCACCACGCCGTCGAAGAGCGACGGCAGGAACCGGATCCGGATCTCCTCCCGCCAGATCACCCGCGTACGGCCCCCCGGCCCCGGCCGTACTTCGAGTTCGGCCCACCCGAGCACCACACGGCCCCGCTTCTCCAGTCTGCACATCCCCGCGGCCCCGTCCTCCGGCGGCTGCCACACCGTGACCTCCATCGGGTCGTCGAAGACCAGCGGCCCGGCGCCCGAGCGGGCCACGACGCGCGACCCCTCGCGCGTCGGGCCGGGCGGTACCACCCGGACCACCGTCAACGGGACCGCCTCGCCGTGCCCCGGCCACCGGGTGATCCGCCGCCACGCCTCGTCGAGGGGGAGCGGGACGGTGCGTTCGAGCAGGAAGTTCGCCACCCCCCGATCGTAGGGAACCCGAGGGGAGTTATCGGTACACCTCGCCCGGCTCCGCCTTCCCCGGCGCGAGCAGCTGGGGCACCGTGACGAAGACGTAGCCGCGTTCCTTCAGCGCGTCGACGATCCCCGGCACCGCCGGTACCGTGCCGTCGTAGAGGTCGTGGAGGAGGATGATCCCGTCCCGGGAGGACTGGGCGAGGACCCGGCGGGTGATCAGGTCGGAGTCGGTCGTCCGGTAGTCCTTGGCCGTCACGCTCCACAGCACCTCGGCCAGGCCCAGTTCGCGGCTGATGGCGTGCACGGTGTCGTCGGTGCGGCCCTGCGGCGGGCGCATCAGGGTCGGACGTCGGCCGGTGAGGTGCTCTATCTCCTCGTTGGGGCGTTCCAGTTCCTCGCGTATCTCCTCGGGTTCGAGCCGCGTCAGGATCTTGTGGTCCCAGGTGTGGCTGGCCACTTCGTGGCCCTCGTCGGCCATGCGCCGCACCAGCTCCGGGTACTTCTCGATGTGCCGCTCGCCGAGGAGGAAGAAGGTCGCCGGGACCCGTTTCTCCTTCAGGATGTCCAGCAGTTGCTCGGAGTGCTCGCTCGGCCCGGCGTCGAAGGTGAGTGCGATGCACTTGACCTCGCGGCAGTCGACGGCGCCGAAGCGGACCGTCTCGATGTCCGTGGCCGGGCGGGCTCGTACGGTGCTGGGGGCCGTGGTGTCGGCCCCCGCGCAGCCGCTCAGGGCGAGGGTGAGGGCGGCGGTCGCCGCGAGCGTTCCGGCCGTTCGGAACGCGGTCCCCGTGTTCTTCATCTTCTGGGTCAGAGAAGGCATGCCGGGACTATACATCGCGTGTATACGCGTGGTTTATAGTCGCCGAGGCATGCCCCGACGGCCTGACCTGGTGTTTGAGGGAGTCGTACCGCGGCACTCGCCAGCACGGTGGTCAGCGCATGCCGTCGGAGGGAGGGCCGCCCGTATGACCCCGTACGCCGTCGTGATCCCCACCCTCGCCTCGGACACCCTCGCCGACTGTCTCGCCGCGCTCGCCGCCGCGACCGGACCGCGCCCCGAGGAGATCGTCCTCGTCGACGACCGGACCGAGCGCGAACCCGGCCCGTTGGGGCATCCGTTGAGCGTTCTCGGTGACCTGCGGGAGCGGACCACCGTGCTGGGCGGCGGCGGTCGTGGGCCCGCCGCCGCCCGCAACACCGGGCTGCGCGCCGTGCACACGCCGTGGACCGTGTTCCTCGACGACGATGTTCAAGTGGGCGCCCGCTGGTGCGAGCAACTGGCCGAGGACCTCGCCGAGGCGTCCCACGACACCGCCGGTGTCCGGGGTGTCCTCGCCGTGCCGCTGCCCGGTGAACGCCGTCCCACCGACTGGGAACGCGGCACCGCGGGACTCGTCCGGGGCCACTGGGTCACTGCCGACATGGCCTACCGCACGGAGGTCCTCAAGCAGGTCGGCGGCTTCGACGAACGCTTCCAGCGCGCCTTCCGGGAGGACGCCGACCTCGCGCTGCGCGTCCTCGACTCGGGCTGGCGCATCCGGCAGGGCCGCCGCACCACCCGCCACCCCGTGCGATCGGCCTCCCGCTGGGCGTCCGTGCGCCAGCAGCGCGGCAACGCCGACGACGCCCTCATGCGGCATCTGCACGGCCCCGACTGGTGGGACAAGGCCGTCGCGCCGCGCGGCCGGATCCGCACCCACGCGGCCATCACGACCGCCGGGGTCGCCGCCTGCGCCCTCGCCGCCACCGGGCACGGCCGGGCCGCGACGGCCTGTGCGCTCGGCTGGGCGGCCGGCACCGCGGAGTTCGCCCGCGCCCGCATCGCCCCCGGCCCGCGCACCCGCCACGAGGTGACGACGATGCTGGCCACCAGCGTGCTCATCCCGCCCACCGCGACCTGGCACCGGCTGGCCGGTGCCTGGCGCCACCGTCACACCCCCGCCTGGCAGGAGGAGGCAACCCCGTGAGCCCGGTGAAGACCGTGCTGTTCGACCGCGACGGCACGCTCGTCGAGGACGTCCCGAACAACGCCGACCCCGACCGCGTACGCCCCGTCGAGGGCGCCCGCGAGGCGCTCGGCCTGCTGCGCCGGAGCGGCATCCGCACCGGCGTCGTCACCGACCAGCCCGGCGTCGCGGGCGGACTGCTCACCGACGCCGACGTCCGCCGCGTCAACCACCGCGTCGACGAACTCCTCGGCCCTTTCGACGTGTTCGCCGTCTGCCCGCACGGCCCCGACGACGGCTGCCACTGCCGCCGGCCCGGCATGCTGCTCTGGGCGGGCGGGCGGATCTGCACCGGGCCCGCCGAACTCGTCGTCATCGGCTCGACCGGCGCCGGTGCGCAGGCCGCGCGCCGGGCGGGCGCCCACGGCATCCTCGTCCCGAACGGGCACACTCGCCCCGAGGAGACCGCCCGGGCCGACCACGTCGCCCCGGACCTGCTCACCGCCGTCCGCGCCGTGCTGGACGGACCGCCGAAGGGCCGTGTCCTCGCCGACGAGCGCCCCATCCGGGAGGCGTTCACGGCCGACCCGGAGTGAGGGGCGGTTCTCAGCTTCCGCACCACCGGCACATCAGCCGGAAGGAGGCGAACATCGTCAGGGGCCATATCGCGGCGAACGCCCAGATCACACCCGGCTCGGACGTGACGATCCCGGCCACCATCAGCCCGGCCGACACCGCGACCAGGACCGCCACGGTCCAGACGCGGGGACGGTAGGCGGCCAGACGGGCCAGGACGCGGGCGGGGTCGGGGCGGCGGCTCACCCGGTGGGTGCGCAGCTTGCGGTCGAGGCGGCGGTCGCGGCGCAGCGCGCGTTCCATCTCGTCGAGGATGCGCTGCTCGTTCTCGGGAAGTCTGCCGATGGACACGCTCTCTCCTTCCGGGCAGCCGGACCGTCTCTCCTTCAGGGGACGTGCGGCGGGGGAAGTACGGCGGGGACGTACAAGCGGGTGCCCCGTGGTGCACCCGTGCTAACCGGGCACGGGCCGTGCCAGCGCCTCGACGAGCCGGTCCGCGCTGTCCGGCACGGTGCCCTCGCGGAACCCGTCGCGGATCTGCCGCGCGGCCACCCTGCCGCCGGTCAGGCACCAGTCCCACCAGCGGTCCAACTGGCGCACGTCCAGCCGGTCGGCGGGCACCAGCGCGGGCCAGCCGCAGGCACGGGCCTGGGCGGTCAGCTTGGCACCGCCCGCGACCGGGTCGACGGCCAGCACCGGTGTGCCGACCCGCAGCGCGATCACCAGCCCGTGCAGCCGGTCGGTGACGACGAGGTCCAGCCGGGCCAGCACGGACTGCAGCTGTGCGGGCGTCGCGCTCAGGTGCCAGTCGTGCGTGTCCAGCCGGGTCTCCAGTTCCAGGCGGCCGCAGTCCTTCGCGGCCAGCCAGCGCGTCACCTCCTCGGCGACCTGCCCGTGCCGCCGCAGTTGCCCGTACTCGAGCTGCCCGTGCGCGAGGATCACCCCGACGACGGGCCGCGCCGGTACGTCCGGGGCGCGGGCCGCGAGGTCCTCCACCGGCTCGCTGTCCGGCCCGTCCCGGGGCAGCACCCGGTGGAAGCCGGTCACGGCGGGACTGCCGGGGTCGATGACCGAGGTGCCCACGGCGATCCGCACGCAGTGCGCGAACCGCCGGTGCAGCTCCTCCACCTGCGGCCCGTGCAGCGGGCCGCACACGAACACCAGGTGGGTGTAGTCCTCGGGCCACAGCCGGTCCAGATGCAGCGCCTCCGGACGGAAACGGGGACTCCAGGCGACGTCGTAGGGGATGCCCGTCCCCCGCATGACGTCCTCCACCCGGCGCAGGGCCAGCACGTCCCCGGCGGTCGCCTCCCTGTCCCGGAAGCTGAACCACCCGGTGAGCAGCACCCTGCGCGGTCGCTTGCCCTCTTGTATGTGCACATGCCCTGAGTGCCCGCCCCCGGGTAAGACATTCCGGGCATTACGCGCATGTACCGTGCCGTCACTGGGCGTGGAAGGTGGCGTCCGCCCGGTCGGTCGCGGTGCTCACCGCCTGCACGTTCAGCAGGTACTCCCAGTGGCGGACGTATCGCCCCGGGTAGGTGGAGGACTCGTATCGTCGTCAACGGTTCCTGCCGGCGGGAGGCGTGACGTGGCCGCCGCTGCGGTGCGCGGTCGTAGGCTGGCCGTATGGCTCGTACGGCGGGGGAGTCGCCCGTCGCCCTGACGACGCGGCCCTCGGTGCCCGCGCTCGGGGCGGCGATCGGTGCGATGGGCTATGCGGAGGGGCGGTTCGCGCACTCCGCCGAGCTGGCCCTGCCGACCGGTGAGGCGCAGCTGCTGGTGAACCTGGACGGGGACGCCCTGTCCTCGTCGCCGTTGAAGGGAGCCCATCGGCGTACCGGGGGCGCCGCCCTGCACGGGCCGTACTCGGAGCCGGCCGTGATCGACCCGGCGCAGCAACAAGCCGTCCTGTGGGTGGCGTTCCGGCCCGCGGGCGTCCACCCCTTCCTCGACGCCCCCGTCTCAGAGGTCCGCGACCAGCTCGTCGGCCTCGACGACCTGTGGGGCACGGACGGTGCGGTGCTGCGCGAGCGACTGCTCGAAGCCGTGGCAGCCGGTGGCCCCCGGGCCGGACTCCGGGTACTGGAGACGGCTTTGACGGACCGGGCGCGGCGCCCGTTGGAGCCGGACCCGGCGGTACGGCTCGCCGCGGCGCTGCTCGACCGTGGCACCCCCGTGGGCGAGGTCGCCGACCGGCTCGGCTGGACCGCGAGACGGCTGGCCCGCGGTTGCACCGAGCACCTGGGGTTCCCACCCAAGCGGTACGCGCGCATCCGGCGCTTCCAACGGCTGCTGGGGCACGTGAACGCCGGGCACGGGCCACCGGACTGGGCGCTCCTCGCGGCCAGCTGCGGCTACCACGACCAGGCGCATCTGATCCACGAGTTCCGCGCGTTCGCCGGCATCACCCCGACCGCGTACGCACCGCGCTCGCCGCACGAACGCAACCACGTTCCGCTCGGCGGCTGACGGATCCGTCCGGCCGGCGGTTTTCTACAATCCACGCCGCCGGAAACCCGCGATCGTGAAGGCATGACGCATACGAACGGCACACCCGCCGTCACCCGCCTCCACGCCCGCCTCGTGGTCTCCGACGGAGCCCGGGCGATCGACTTCTACCGGGACACCCTCGGCGCCGAGGAGATCGAGCGGTACACCGGCCCCGACGGCACGATCGTGCACGCGATGCTGCGACTCGGCGGCACCACGATCGCGGTCAAGGACGCCGACACCGCCGACCCGGCGCCGACGTCCCTCGGCGGCAGCCCGGTGATCATGGCGCTCGACGTGCCCGACGCCGACGCCGTGGCCGAGGCCATGCTGCGGGGTGGGGCGACGGTGGTGTACCCCGTCGCCGACCAGCACTACGGACAGCGCGGGGGCCGCCTCGCCGACCCGTTCGGCCATCTCTGGATGATCTCGCAGACCATCGAGGACCTGACGCCGCAGCAGATCCAGGAGCGTACGGACGAGTCGTTCGGCTCCTGACGGGCGGCGTCAGCGGGCCTGGGTGGTCGGCTCCTCCACCTTCGCGTTCCCCTCCACCTTGTCGCCCGGGTGCCGCAGGGCGCACAGGAAACCGATGCCCAGGGCGATGGCCATGCCGTAGAACACCCACTGGTTGGCCTCGGCGAAGTCCATGCGGATCGCGGACATCGACTCCCGGGTCGCCTCGGCGGCGGGCCCGGTGCCGGTGGGCGGCCGGGAATCGCCGCTGCCGGTGATCGACTCGGTGACGTCGCGGGCCACGGTGTTCGCGTCCGCGGTGGACATGCCCTTGCCCGTCAGGGTGCCCACGACCCGGTCCGTCGTCACATGGGTCAGGATCGTGCCGTAGACGGCCAGGCCCACGCTCGCCGCGTAGTTGCGCACGGTCTGGGTGATGCCGGTGACCTCGCCGTACGAGGCGCCGATGGACCGGTTGACGGCGTCCGTGGAGGCCGGCGCCAGGACGAAGCCGATGCCCGCCCCGGCCAGCGCCGCGTAGGGCCACTGGTCGTGCATGGACAGGTCGGTGAGCTTGCCCGCCCACAGGGCGAAGCCGACACAGCCCAGGGCCGTGCCCAGTTTCAGGGCCGGGCGGGCGCCCTTCTTGTCGAGGATCCGGCCGCCCCACTGCGAGGCGATGGCGAAGCCGACGAAGAAGTACAGCAGGAACAGGGCCGCCTGGTTCGGTGAGGCGCTCAGGGACACCTGGGCGTACACCGACGTGAAGAAGAACAGCGGGACGAAGGCGAGCATCGAGAAGAACAGCACCGCCGCGTCCACGGTGAACGCCTTGTCCCGGAAGACCCGCAGGTCGATCAGCGGATGCTCCACCCGACGTTCGTAGCGGACGAACCCGGCGAGGATCGCGAGGCCGCCCGCGACGCACACCCAGGTCGCCCAGCTGTCCCAGCCCCAGGACCAGGCCTGCTGGAAGCCGAGCACGCTCAGCCCCATGCCGGCCGCGATCAGGACGGCGCCCGGGACGTCCAGGGTGCCGGACCGCCGCCGGTCGGAGATGTGCGCCATCGCCGTGAGGACCAGCGCCACGATCGCCACGGGCACGTTGACCCAGAACACGGCCCGCCAGGTCCAGTTCGTCAGCCAGCCGCCCAGCAGCGGGCCGATGGCGGTCAGCGCGCCGGTGACCCCGAAGAACAGGGCGAGGGCACGCCCGCGCCGCTCGACCGGGAACACCGCCACCACCACGGCCAGGGCCGCCGGGAACAACAGTGCCGCCCCGAGTCCCTGGGTGGCACGGAAGATGATCAGCCAGGCCTGCGCGGCGCCGCCCTCGGGGACGCAACCGCACAGCACCGACGACACGACGAACACCAGCGTGCCGATGATGACGACCCGGCGCGGCCCGTAGAGGTCCGCGAGACGGCCGCCCAGGGCGAAGAACGCGGCGAGGGCCAGCAGATAGGCGTTGACCACCCACTGCATGCCGGAGGACGACAGACCCAGTTCGCGGACGATGTCCGGAGCCGCGATCGACACGATGGTCTGGTCGATGAAGGTCATGGCGACGGCGAACATCATCGCCGCCAGCGCGACACTCTGCTGCGGTGCGGAGGGGGAAGGGGTCGCGGCCTCGCCGCGCCCCGGGCGCGTGCTAGTCACGACAACAGTCTGCGCCCGGCCGTGTCGCGTCGCATCACAGGACTCTTTCCGCCCCGCGCGGCACACTGATACCCCCGAACAAGCCGTTCGGCAACCCCTCGGCGGTGTGAGGACGACCTCCTCGGCCATGTGACCGCGGTCCGCCCCGGATGCCGCGTCGAACGTGCAGGATGCGGGCACCTAGGAGGACAGGCAGTCGAACGACGGGAGAGGCAGACGATGGTCCCAGCGGAACCGCACCCCCAGGGGATCGGCATACCGGCCGAATCCACTGCGGGCGAGACCAGGGTGGCGGCGACGCCGGCCACCGTGGGGAGACTCGTCGCGCTCGGGTACGACGTGACGGTCGAACCGGGAGCGGGAGCCTCGTCCCGCTTCTCCGACGCGGCCTACGAGGAGGCCGGAGCCCGGCTCGGCGACCCGTGGCAGGCGGACGTCCTGCTGAAGGTCAACGCCCCCTCGAGCGAGGAGATCGGCCGGCTGCGCGACGGGGCGACGCTGATCGCGCTGATCAGCCCGGCCCTCAACCCCGAACTGGTCGAGGAACTGGCACGCCGTCCGATCACCGTGCTCGCCATGGACGCCGTGCCGCGGATCTCGCGCGCGCAGTCCCTGGACGTCCTCAGCTCGATGGCGAACATCGCCGGGTACCGTGCCGTGGTCGAGGCCGCGCACGCCTTCGGACGGTTCTTCACCGGCCAGGTCACCGCCGCCGGCAAGGTGCCGCCCGCCAAGGTGCTGGTGGCCGGGGCCGGAGTGGCCGGACTCGCGGCGGTCGGCGCGGCCCGCAGCCTCGGCGCGGTCGTCCGCGCCACCGACCCGCGGCCCGAGGTGGCCGAGCAGGTGCGGTCCCTGGGCGGCGAGTTCCTCACGGTGACCGCCGAGCAGGAGGTGAGCACCGACGGCTACGCCAAGGCCACCTCGGACGACTACAACCGGCTCGCCGCGCAGTTGTACGCCGAGCAGGCCGCCGACGTCGACATCATCATCACCACCGCCCTCATCCCGGGCCGCCCGGCGCCGAGGCTGATCACCGCCGAGGACGTGGCGCGCATGAAGCCCGGCAGCGTGATCGTCGACATGGCGGCCTCCCAGGGCGGCAACGTCGAGGGCACGGTCGCCGGGAAGGCCGTCGTCACCGACAACGACGTGACGATCATCGGCTACACCGACCTGCCCGGCCGGCTCCCCGCCCAGGCCTCGCAGCTGTACGGCACGAACATCGTCAACCTGCTGAAGCTGCTCACGCCCGGCAAGGACGGACGGCTCGTCCTCGACTTCGACGACGTGGTGCAGCGCTCGATCACCGTGGTCCGCGAGGGCGAGAAGACCTGGCCGCCGCCCCCGGTCCAGGTGTCCGCCGCACCCGCTCCGGGCGGCGCGGCGAAGGAGCCGGAACCCGCCCCTGCCGCGACACCGGCGAAGTCCGCCCGCCCGGCCTGGTCCTCCTACGCCCTGGTCGGCGTGGGAGCTCTCGCGCTGTTCCTGGTGACGGCCCTCTCGCCGAGTGAACTCCTCGGCCACTTCACGGTGTTCGTCCTGGCGATCGTGATCGGCTTCTACGTCATCGGCAATGTGCACCACGCGCTGCACACCCCGCTGATGTCGGTCACCAACGCCATCTCCGGCATCGTCGTGGTCGGCGCGCTGCTGCAGATCGGGCAGGGCGACACGGCCGTCACCGTGCTGTCGTTCGCCGCGATCCTGCTGGCGAGCATCAACATCTTCGGCGGATTCGCCGTGACCCGCCGCATGCTCGGCATGTTCTCGAAGGGCTGATCAGGGATGACCACAGACACGGCCGCCCAGGCCGCCTACGTCGTAGCGGCGCTGCTGTTCATCCTCAGCCTCGCCGGCCTCTCCCAGCACAAGACGTCCCGGTCGGGAGTCGTCTGGGGCATCGCGGGCATGGTCGTCGCCCTGGCCGCCACGGTCGGGCTCGCCTCCCGCAGCATCACCGCGAGCGGCCTCGTGCTGATCGTCGTCGCCACGGCCCTCGGCGCGGGCATCGGCCTGTGGCGGGCCCGGGTGGTGGAGATGACCGGCATGCCGGAGCTGATCGCCATCATGCACAGCCTGGTGGGCCTGGCCGCCGCGTTCGTCGGCTGGAACGGCTACCTCGACGTCGACGCCGAACTCTCGGGCTCGCTGCTGGGCATCCATCACGCCGAGGTGTTCATCGGGGTGTTCATCGGCGCCGTCACCTTCACGGGCTCCGTCGTCGCCTACCTGAAGCTCTCGGCGCGCATCAACTCCCGTCCGCTGACCCTGCCGGGCAAGCACGTCCTCAACATCGGCGCGCTCGTGGCCTTCGTGGGGCTCACGGTGGCGTTCGTCGTACGCCCCGGCATGGGCCTGCTCATCGCGGTCACCGTGATCGCGCTCGCCCTCGGCGCCCACCTGGTCGCCTCCATCGGCGGCGGTGACATGCCGGTGGTCGTCTCCATGCTCAACAGCTACTCCGGCTGGGCCGCGGCCGCTTCGGGCTTCCTGCTCGCCAACAACCTGCTCATCGTCACCGGCGCGCTGGTCGGCTCCTCCGGTGCCTACCTGTCGTACATCATGTGCAAGGCGATGAACCGCTCCTTCATCTCGGTGATCGCGGGCGGCTTCGGGACCCCGGCGGCCGCCGGCGACGACGACGAGCACGGCGAGCACCGGGAGATCAACGCCGAGGAGACCGCCGAACTGCTCCGCGACGCCACCTCGGTCATCATCACGCCGGGTTACGGCATGGCCGTCGCCCAGGCCCAGTACCCGGTCGCCGAGTTGGCGCGCAAGCTGCGCGACCGGGGAGTGGAGGTGCGCTTCGGCATCCACCCCGTCGCGGGCCGGCTGCCCGGGCACATGAACGTGCTGCTCGCCGAGGCCAACGTGCCCTACGACATCGTCCTGGAGATGGACGAGATCAACGACGACTTCGCCGCCACCTCGGTCGTCCTGGTCATCGGCGCCAACGACACGGTCAACCCGGCCGCGACCGACAACCCCTCCAGCCCCATCGCCGGGATGCCGGTCCTGCACGTCTGGGAGGCGGCCAACGTGATCGTCTTCAAGCGCTCCATGGCCGCCGGTTACGCGGGCGTGCAGAACCCGCTGTTCTTCCGCGAGAACACGCAGATGCTGTTCGGCGACGCCAGGCAGCGCGTGGAGGACATCCTGCGCGGCCTGGACTCCCTGGACACGCCGGTCCGGGAGATGGCCGGCACGACGCGCTGAACCGTGCTCGGCCGCCGGGGACGCCGTTGCCGCCGAGGGCGGGGACGGCGTCCCCGGCGCGAGGAACGTGCCGCGCGTGGGAGGAGAGCTCCTCGTCGTCGGTGTGCTGGCCCCATGGACACGGCCATGTCGACCGGGAACAGCTCGGTGATCTCGCGCCGCGACGGCACGGCCATGAACGTGCCGACCCGTGGCCGCACCTTCGGCCCGGCGGACGGCGTCAACCGTCCGCGCGGCCCCGTCCCCCGGCGTCCCCGCGTACGCCGAGAGGCCGGCCCGACGCGATGTCGGGCCGGCCTCTCGTGGTGCCGTGGGGTCAGTCCGTGCCGGACTCCATCGCGGCCCGGTCCAGCCACGCGTCCTCCTCCGAGACCTCGCCCCGGGAGGCGATGGCCTCGGCGCCGCCCTGCGGCAGCTCCGGCATGGTGCCGATCAGCCCGGTCGCGGCGGCCTGGGAGGCGCCGATGGTGGGGCTGCCGGTGCCGATCAGGCCGATGCCGGCGTACTGCTCCAGCTTGGCGCGGGAGTCGGCGATGTCGAGGTTGCGCATGGTGAGCTGGCCGATCCGGTCCACCGGGCCGAACGCGGAGTCCTCGGTGCGCTCCATGGACAGCTTGTCCGGGTGGTAGCTGAACGCCGGGCCCGTGGTGTCGAGGATCGAGTAGTCCTCACCGCGCCGCAGCCGCAGTGTCACCTCGCCGGTGACGGCGGCGCCGACCCAGCGCTGGAGCGACTCGCGGATCATCAGCGCCTGCGGGTCCAGCCAGCGGCCCTCGTACATCAGCCGGCCGAGGCGCCGGCCCTCGGCGTGGTACTGGGCGAGGGTGTCCTCGTTGTGGATCGCGTTGACGAGGCGCTCGTAGGCGGCGTGCAGCAGGGCCATGCCCGGGGCCTCGTAGATGCCGCGGCTCTTGGCCTCGATGATGCGGTTCTCGATCTGGTCCGACATGCCCAGGCCGTGCCGGCCGCCGATGGCGTTGGCCTCCATGACCAGATCGACGGGGGAGGCGAACTCCTTGCCGTTGATCGACACCGGACGGCCCTCGGCGAAGCCGATCGTCACGTCCTCGGGGGCGATCTCGACCGACGGGTCCCAGAACCGGACGCCCATGATCGGCTCGACGGTCTCGACGCCGGTGTCCAGGTGCTCCAGGGTCTTGGCCTCGTGCGTGGCGCCCCAGATGTTGGCGTCCGTGGAGTACGCCTTCTCGGTGCTGTCCCGGTAGGGCAGCCCGTGCGTGAGCAGCCACTCGGACATCTCCTTGCGGCCGCCGAGCTCCGTCACGAAGGCCGCGTCCAGCCAGGGCTTGTAGATGCGCAGGTGGGGGTTGGCGAGCAGGCCGTAGCGGTAGAACCGCTCGATGTCGTTGCCCTTGAAGGTCGAGCCGTCGCCCCAGATCTGGACGTTGTCCTCGAGCATCGCGCGGACCAGCAGCGTGCCGGTGACGGCGCGGCCGAGCGGGGTGGTGTTGAAGTACGCCCGCCCGCCCGAGCGGATGTGGAACGCGCCGCAGGTCAGTGCGGCCAGGCCCTCCTCGACGAGCGCGGCACGGCAGTCGACCAGACGCGCGATCTCGGCCCCGTACGTCTTGGCGCGGCCGGGCACCGAGGCGATGTCGGGCTCGTCGTACTGGCCGATGTCGGCGGTGTAGGTGCACGGGACGGCGCCCTTGTCGCGCATCCACGCGACCGCGACGGAGGTGTCGAGACCGCCCGAGAAGGCGATGCCGACGCGTTCGCCGGCGGGCAGGGAGGTGAGGACCTTGGACATAGAAAGAGTATGTATCACTTTGCATAGTCATGCAAGCCGGGTATGCGAATTCGCCGTTCCGGTTACTTCCGGTTCAGGAATCCGTCGCCTCAGAGCCGTTGCCGAGCGCGCCGAGGATCCGCTCGGCGGCCAGTGTCGGTGTGAGCTCGCCCGCCCGGACCCTCTGTTCCAGTTCGGGCGCCAGCGCCCGGACCGCCGGGTCGGCCTGGAGGCGGCCGAGGAGTTCGTCGCGGACCATGGTCCAGGTCCAGTCGACCTGCTGGTCGCGGCGCTTCGCGGTGAGACGGCCGGTGGAGTCCAGCAGGGTGCGGTGCTGCTCCAGGCGCTCCCACACCGTGTCCAGGCCGGTCGACTCGCGGGCACTGCAGTGCAGTACCGGCGGGGTCCAGAACGCGTCCTTGCCGTGCATCAGCCGCAGCGCGCCCGCCAGTTCCCGCGCGGCGGCACGGGCGTCGCGCTCGTGCGGCCCGTCCGCCTTGTTCACGGCGATCACGTCGGCCAGCTCCAGCACGCCCTTCTTGATGCCCTGGAGCTGGTCGCCCGTGCGGGCGAGGGTGAGCAGAAGGAACGTGTCGACCATGTTCGCCACGGCCGTCTCGGACTGGCCGACACCGACCGTCTCCACCAGGACCACGTCGTAGCCGGCCGCCTCCATCACCACGATCGACTCGCGGGTGGCCTTCGCGACCCCGCCCAGCGTGCCCGCCGTGGGGGAGGGGCGCACGAACGCCGCCGGGTCCACGGCCAGGCGCTCCATCCGGGTCTTGTCACCCAGGATCGAACCGCCCGTACGGCTGGACGACGGGTCGACGGCCAGCACCGCCACCCGGTGTCCGAGCGAGGTCAACAGCGTGCCGAACGCGTCGATGAACGTCGACTTGCCCACGCCCGGCACCCCGCTGACGCCGATCCGCCGGGCCCGGCCGCTGTGCGGCAGCAGCGCGGTCAGCAGCTCCTGGGCCAGCGCCCGGTGCTGCGGCCGGGTCGACTCGACGAGTGTGATGGCGCGGGCGATGATCGCCCGCTTCCCGTCGAGCACGCCCTTCACATACGCGTCGACATCGATCACAGGGCGTGCCCGAGGCCGTCCGACAGTCGCTGCACCAGGTCGTGGGCCGCGTCCGGGATCACCGTCCCGGGCGGGAACACGGCCGCCGCGCCCATCTCCAGCAGCGTCGGCACGTCCTGCGGCGGGATCACCCCGCCGACCACGATCATGATGTCCTCGCGGCCCTCCTCGGCCAGCGCCTCGCGCAGCGCCGGGACCAGGGTGAGGTGACCGGCCGCCAGCGAGGAGACGCCGACGATGTGCACGTCCGCCTCGACGGCCTGCCGGGCGACCTCTGCGGGCGTCTGGAACAGCGGGCCGACGTCCACGTCGAAACCGAGGTCGGCGAAGGCCGTGGCGATCACCTTCTGGCCGCGGTCGTGACCGTCCTGGCCCATCTTCGCGACCAGGATGCGCGGGCGGCGGCCCTCGGCCTCCTCGAAGGCGGACACCAGGGTGCGGGTGCGGTCCACGCTCGGGGACTCTCCGGTTTCGTTGCGGTACACGCCGGAGATCGTACGGATCTGCCCCGCGTGCCGGCCGTACACCTTCTCCAGGGCGTCGGAGATCTCCCCGACGGTGGCCTTCGCGCGGGCCGCGTGCACGGCCAGCTCCAGCAGGTTGCCCTCGCCACCGGCGGCCCGGGTCAGCGCCTCCAGCGCGTCCTGGCAGGCCCGCTCGTCCCGCTCCGCGCGCAGCCGCCGCAGCTTCTCGATCTGCTGGGCGCGCACGGAGGAGTTGTCGACCTTCAGGACGTCGATCTGCTCGTCGGTCTCCACCCGGTACTTGTTGACGCCGATGACCGGCTGGCGGCCCGAGTCGATCCGGGCCTGGGTGCGGGCCGCGGCTTCCTCGATGCGCAGCTTCGGGATGCCCGCGTCGATGGCCTTGGCCATGCCGCCCGCGGCCTCGACCTCCTCGATGTGCTGCCAGGCCCGCCGGGCCAGGTCGTACGTCAGCTTCTCCACGTACGCGCTGCCGCCCCACGGGTCGATCACCCGGGTCGTGCCGGACTCCTGCTGGAGCAGCAGCTGCGTGTTGCGGGCGATGCGCGCCGAGAAGTCGGTCGGCAGCGCGAGCGCCTCGTCGAGGGCGTTGGTGTGCAGTGACTGCGTGTGCCCCTGCGTCGCCGCCATGGCCTCGACACAGGTGCGTGTCACGTTGTTGAAGACGTCCTGCGCGGTCAGCGACCAGCCCGAGGTCTGTGAATGGGTGCGCAGGGAAAGGGACTTGGCGTTCTGCGGGTCGAACTGCCTCACCAGCTTCGCCCACAGCAGGCGCGCCGCCCGCAGCTTGGCGACCTCCATGAAGAAGTTCATGCCGATCGCCCAGAAGAACGACAGCCGCGGCGCGAACGCGTCCACGTCCAGGCCCGCTTCACGCCCCGCCCGGATGTACTCCACCCCGTCCGCGAGCGTGTACGCCAGTTCCAGGTCGGCCGTCGCACCCGCCTCCTGGATGTGGTAGCCGGAGATGGAGATGGAGTTGTAGCGCGGCATCCGCTGCGAGGTGTAGGCGAAGATGTCGGAGATGATCCGCATCGACGGCTTCGGCGGATAGATGTAGGTGTTGCGGACCATGAACTCCTTCAGAATGTCGTTCTGAATGGTTCCGGCCAGCTTCTCGGGCGGTACGCCCTGCTCCTCAGCCGCCACGATGTACAGCGCCAGCACGGGGAGCACGGCGCCGTTCATCGTCATCGACACCGTCATCTTGTCCAGCGGGATCCCGTCGAACAGCTGCCGCATGTCGTAGATCGAGTCGATGGCCACGCCCGCCATGCCGACGTCGCCCGTCACGCGCGGGTGGTCGCTGTCGTAACCGCGGTGCGTCGGCAGGTCGAAGGCGACCGACAGGCCCTTCTGGCCGGCCGCGAGATTGCGCCGGTAGAAGGCGTTGGACTCCTCGGCCGTCGAGAAGCCGGCGTACTGGCGGATCGTCCAGGGCTGGTTGACGTACATCGTCGGGTACGGGCCGCGCAGGAACGGCGCCGCTCCCGGGTAGGTGTCCAGGAAGTCCAGGCCCTCCAGGTCACGCCCGGTGTAGAGCGGCTTGACGGCGATGCCCTCCGGGGTCTCCCAGAGCAGGTCGTCCCCGCCGGACGCGTTCTTGACCGCCGTACGCCACTCGTCGGCGCCGCCGTCGGGGGCCGGCGTGCCCAGGTCGATCCCGGAGAAGTCGGGGATTGCCATCAGGACACAACTCCCATGCGGTCGAGGGTGGCGGACAGCACGGCGACGGCGTCGCAGCCCGCGAACACGTACGCGTCGACACCGGGGTACTCCCCGGGACGGCCCGCGAGGAACACATGCCGGGCACCGGCGGCCTTCAGGTCCCGGACGGCGGACTCGGCCTGCTCCGCGTACAGCGCGTCACTGGAGCACAGCACGGCCTCCGTCGCACCGCTCTCCTCGAAGGTGCCTTTCGCGACCGGCTCGATGCCGCCGGCCTGGAAGAGGTTCGAGGCGAAGGTGAGACGTGCGGTGTGAGCCGCGGCCGGGCCCAGCGCGGCGAGGAAGACCCGCGGCCGGGAGCCGGTCGCGGCGAGATGGGCGTCGGAGCGGGCACGCAGCGCCTCGTACGCCTCGTCGCGCCGTACGCGCGGCAGGCCGCCGGAACGCGGCTCGGGCGCACTCGCGCGGACCACCGGCTTCTCCGCGAGGAACGGGAACTCGCTGACACCGGTGATGGGTTCGCGCCGCTTGGCCAGCAGGCCCGCGCGGGCCTGCCAGGTCTCGGCGAGATCCCGCTCCAGGTCGCCCGAGCGCAAGGCGGCCGGCATGCCGCCGAGGCGCTCGATCCGCTGGAAGAACTCCCATCCCGCGTGGGCGAGTTCGTCCGTCAGCCGCTCCACGTACCAGGAACCGCCCGCCGGGTCGATCACCCGGGCCAGGTGCGACTCCTCGATGAGGACCGTGGAGGTGTTGCGGGCGATGCGGCGCGCGAACGCGTCCGGCAGGCCGAGGGCGTGGTCGAAGGGCAGCACGGTGACCGCGTCGGCCCCGCCCGCGCCGGCGGCCAGTGTGGCGATCGTGGCGCGCAGCATGTTCACCCACGGGTCGCGGCGCGTCATCATCACCGGCGACGTCACGACGTGCTGGAGCTGCGCCCCCGCCCGCGGCGCTCCGCAGACCTCGGCCACCCGGGCCCACAGCCTGCGGGCGGCCCGCAGCTTGGCGATCGTCAGGAACTGGTCGGCGGTCGCCGCGTACCGGAACTCCAGCTGAGCACAGACCTGTTCGACGTCCAGCCCGGCCCCCGCCAGCTCCCGCAGGTACGCCACGCCGGTGGCCAGCGAGCAGCCCAGCTCCTGGGCGGCCGAACCGCCGGCCTCGTGGTACGGCAGCGCGTCCACGGTCAGCGCCCGCAGTCCGGGGTACTCCCCGGCGCACAGCCGCGCGAGCTCCGCCGCCGGGGCGGTGTCGCACCGCTGACCGGTACGGGCCTCGTGCCCGAGCGGATCCGCGCCCAGGTTGCCGCGCGCGGCGTCCCGGGCGACACCCCGCTCCTCGTACACCCGGAGCAACTCCCGAGCGGCGGGCTCGGCGTCGCGCCCCGCGTCGAGGACGACGGGCGCCAGGTCGAGGTACACGCCGTCGAGGACCCGGCCGAGGTCGGGCACCGCGATGCCGCCCTCCCCGACCGTCAGCCAGAGGGAGGTGACGCCGTTCTCCAGGTCCCCGAGCACCGCGTCACGGTCGGCCACCGTGTGCCGTTGCCGTACGTCCCAGCCGCCGAGCGTGTTCCCCTCGGCGCGGGCGCCGCGCACAAAGGGGGCGAACCCGGGCAGGCCCGGCTCGGGCGCGGAGTCGTGGGCGGTGTAGAGGGGGCGGGTGCGCAACCCGTCCTCCAGCGCGGTGGACAGGGCTTCCTCGGCCGCGGCCCCCTCGACGTCCTTGCCCGATTTGCGCAGGACACCCGCCACAAGGCGCTGCCACTGCTCATGGGGCACGTCAGGGAACTCGCCGGCCAGCTCAAGCCCGTCGTCAGGCAGGACCGTCATGCTCGGATGTTAGGCCACGTTAACGAACGACCAGCAGAGGGAACGGCTGTGACCTTGCCCTCGCCGAGAATGTGGCCCCGATCTCCCTCTGCCGCTCATGGGCCGGAGCCGGTCAGGCACCCCCGGTGTCGCGATCAGCGGCGACCGCCGGGCGACCTGCTGCTGTGGGACGTTCGACCGGGCGTGAGGTCGCGGCACCGCCCCGCCGCGGCGGACGGATCGAGTCGGCCGTCCCGAAGCATCGGGGGCATCGAAAGGATCAAGGGCGTCAAGGGGTCGTCAAAGGCGTGGCCCCCGCCGTAAGGGACCCGTCAACGGACGATCCGATCCGGCCATCGGGGCGCTTTCCTCGAAGTGTCCGTTTCTCCGCACCTCACTTCAGGAGTTCGCGATGGCCGATGTGGCCTTCGTCGTCGCCGTGCTCGCGGGTTTCGCGCTGGTGGCCCTCGTCGCCAAGGGGGTGACGAAGCTGTGACCGCCGAGAACGTCGTCGGCCTGGTCGTGGCCGTCGCCCTGCTGGGCTATCTCGTCCTCGCCCTGATCTTCCCGGAGAGGTTCTGAGATGGGTCCCGTCCTCGCCGGCGTCCTCCAGCTGCTCGCCCTCGTGGCGGCGCTGGCACTGGCGTACGTCCCCGCCGGCACCTTCATGGCCCGGGTGTACTCCTCGAAGCGGCACCTGCGGGTGGAGAGGTGGGCCTACCGGGCCATCGGCGCCGACCCCGACACGGAGATGACCTGGACCGCGTACCTGCGCGGCGTCCTCGCCTTCTCGGTCGTCGGCGTGCTGTTCCTCTACCTGCTCATGCGGCTCCAGGGCGTGCTGCCCGGCTCGCTCGGCTTCGCGTCGGTCGACCCGGCGCAGTCGTTCAACACGGCCGTGTCGTTCGTGACCAACACCAACTGGCAGTCGTACTACGGCGAGCAGACCATGGGGCACGTCGTGCAGACCGCCGGGCTCGCCGTGCAGAACTTCCTGTCCGCCGCCGTCGGCATGGCCGTCGCCGTGGCCCTCGTCCGGGGCTTCGCTCGCGCGCGCACCGGCGACCTCGGCAACTTCTGGGCCGACCTGGTGCGCGGCACCGTGCGGATCCTGGTGCCGGCCGCGGCGATCGCCGCCGTCGTCCTGGTCGCCTGCGGCGTGATCCAGAACTTCTCCGGGATCCACGAGGTCGGCCAGTTCTTCCATGGGCACAGCACGGGCGGCCCGCAGCAGTGGAACGGCGGCGCGGTCGCCTCGCAGGAGGCCATCAAGGAGCTGGGCACCAACGGCGGCGGCTACTTCAACGCCAACTCCGCCCACCCCTTCGAGAACCCGACGCCCTTCACCAACCTCTTCGAGATCTTCCTGATCCTTCTCATCCCCTTCTCGCTCACCCGCACCTTCGGCGTGCTCGTCGGCAGCGTGCGGCAGGGCCACGCGATCCTCGCCACGATGTTCACCATCTGGCTGGGCTTCGCGGCCCTGATGATGTGGACGGAGTTCGCCCACCACGGGCCGGCCCTGCACGCCGCGGGCGGCGCGATGGAAGGCAAGGAGGTCCGCTTCGGCGTCGGCTCGTCCTCCCTCTTCGCGGTGTCGACGACCCTCACCTCGACCGGCGCGGTCGACTCCTTCCACTCCTCCTTCACCGGCCTCGGCGGCGGCCTCACCATGCTCTCGATGATGCTGGGCGAGATCGCCCCCGGCGGCACCGGATCCGGCCTCTACGGCATGCTGATCCTCGCGGTCATCGCGGTGTTCGTCGCCGGTCTGATGGTCGGCCGCACCCCTGAGTACCTGGGCAAGAAGATCGGCGCGCGGGAGATGAAACTCGCCGCCTGCTACATCCTGATCACCCCGGCCCTGGTGCTGATCCTCACCGCGGCCTCCGTGGCCCTGCCCACCCCGCCCCACTCGACGCTCAACCCGGGCGCGCACGGATTCTCCGAGATCCTCTACGCCTTCACCTCCGCCGCCAACAACAACGGCTCGGCCTTCGCCGGACTGAACGCGAACACCGACTGGTTCAACACCACGACCGCACTCGCGATGCTGCTCGGCCGCTTCCTGCCCATGGTCTTCGTCCTGGCCCTGGCCGGCTCGCTCGCCGGGCAGCGGCCGGTCCCGGTCACCGCGGGCACCCTGCGCACCGAGAAGCCGCTCTTCACCGGCCTGCTGGTCGGCGCCGTACTGATCATCACCGGGCTGACGTACTTCCCGGCCCTCGCGCTCGGCCCGCTCGCCGAGGGGCGGGCGTCATGACCACCCGCACCGAACCCTGTGAGGACTCCATGTCCACTCCCACCCTGGCGCCCCACCCGGACGCGCCGACGGGCCGCAAGACCCCCGAGGGCCGTGCCGGAACGGGCCTGTTCGACCCCCGGCAGCTGCTCCGTTCGCTGCCGGACGCGTTCCGCAAGCTCGACCCGCGGATCATGGTCAAGTCACCCGTCATGTTCGTGGTGTGGACCGGCTCGGTCCTGACGACCGTGTTCTCCTTCACGGACCCGGGGGACTGGTTCGGCTGGACGATCAGCGCCTGGCTGTGGCTGACCGTCGTCTTCGCCAATCTGGCGGAGGCGGTCGCCGAGGGCCGGGGCAAGGCGCAGGCCGAGACCCTGCGCAAGGCCAAGACGGACAGCGTGGCCCGCCGGACCGACGGCACGCTCGTCCCCGGCACCCGGCTGCGGATCGGCGACCTGGTCGTCTGCGAGGCGGGCGACGTCATCCCCGGCGACGGGGACGTCGTCGAGGGCGTGGCCTCCGTCGACGAGTCGGCCATCACCGGCGAGTCCGCCCCGGTCATCCGGGAGTCCGGTGGCGACCGTTCGGCCGTCACCGGTGGTACGAAGGTGCTGTCCGACCGGATCGTCGTCCGCATCACCACCAAGCCGGGCGAGACCTTCATCGACCGGATGATCGGCCTCGTCGAGGGCGCCGCACGGCAGAAGACGCCCAACGAGATCGCGCTGAACATCCTGCTCGCCTCGCTGACGATCGTCTTCCTGCTCGCCTGCGCCACCCTGCCGCCCCTGGCGGACCACGCCGGCACCCGGCTGACGACGGTCGTGCTGGTGGCGCTCCTGGTGTGCCTGATACCCACGACCATCGGCGCGTTGCTCTCCGCGATCGGCATCGCCGGTATGGACCGCCTGGTCCAGCGCAACGTCCTGGCGATGTCCGGCCGCGCGGTCGAGGCCGCCGGTGACGTCTCCACCCTGCTGCTGGACAAGACCGGCACCATCACCCTCGGCAATCGGCAGGCCGCCGCGTTCGTGCCGGTGAACGGTGTCTCCGAGGCGGAACTCGCCGACGCGGCGCAGCTGTCGTCGCTGGCCGACGAGACGCCCGAGGGCCGTTCCGTCGTCGTCCTGGCCGAGGAGAAGCACGGTCTGCGCGGGCGGGAACTGGCCGGCGCCGAGTGGATCGCCTTCACCGCGCAGACCCGGATGTCCGGTGTCGACGCCGACGGCCGCAAGGTCCGCAAGGGCGCCACGGCGTCGGTGGCCGCCTGGGTCGAGGGGCGGGGCGGCGCCGTGGCCGAGGACGCCGAAGCCCTCGCCTCCCGGATCTCCGAGGCCGGCGGCACCCCGCTGCTGGTCGCCGTCGAGGACGCGGACGGGGCCCGGGTGCTCGGCGTCGTCCACCTCAAGGACGTCGTCAAGGACGGCATGCGGGAACGGTTCGCGGAACTGCGCCGCATGGGCATCAGAACCGTCATGATCACCGGCGACAACCCGCTGACGGCCCGGGCCATCGCCGAGGAGGCCGGTGTCGACGACTTCCTCGCCGAGGCCACCCCCGAGGACAAGATGGCCCTCATCAAGCGGGAGCAGGCGGGCGGCAAGCTCGTCGCGATGACCGGCGACGGCACCAACGACGCCCCGGCGCTGGCCCAGGCGGACGTCGGCGTGGCCATGAACACCGGCACGTCGGCCGCCAAGGAGGCCGGCAACATGGTCGACCTCGACTCCGACCCGACCAAGCTCATCGAGATCGTCGAGATCGGCAAGCAACTCCTCATCACCCGGGGCGCGTTGACGACGTTCTCCATCGCCAACGACGTCGCCAAGTACTTCGCGATCATCCCGGCCCTGTTCGCCGCGGTCTACCCCGGCCTGGACAAGCTCAACATCATGGGGCTGTCCTCGCCCGCCTCCGCGATCCTGTCGGCGGTCGTCTTCAACGCGCTGATCATCGTCGCGCTGGTGCCGCTGTCCCTGAAGGGCGTGCGCTACCGGCCGCTGAGCGCCGACAAGCTCCTCCGCCGCAACCTCACGGTCTACGGCCTCGGCGGGCTGATCGCACCCTTCCTCGGCATCAAGCTCATCGACCTGATCGTCTCCCTCATCCCCGGGCTGTAATTCTCCGAAAGCGTGCTGACCGCCATGAACAACTCCGTCACGAACACCGCCCGATTGCTCGGGGCGGGCCTGCGCGCCCTCCTCGTGCTGACCCTGGTGACCGGCGTCCTCTACCCCCTGGCCGTCACCGGCATCGCCCAGGGCCTGTTCCCCGGCAAGGCGAACGGCTCCGAGGTGCGGGCGGACGGCAGGGTCGTCGGCTCGTCCCTGATCGGCCAACAGGGGTACAGCCTGGACTACTTCCAGCCCCGCCCCGCGAACGGCCTGGGCGAGAACACCGTCAACACGCAGTACAAGCTGATCCTCTCCGGCGCCACCAACCTCTCCGCCGACAACCGGAAGCTGGTCGAGTCGGTGCGGGCGGCCAAGGCCGAGGTGGTGAAGGAGAACTCCACCGCCGACTACCGGGTGAACCCCGCCGACGTCCCCGCCGACGCCGTCACCTCCTCCGGCTCCGGCCTCGACCCCGACATCTCCCCGCGGTACGCCGCACTCCAGGTCCACCGGGTCGCCGCACGCAACCACCTCTCCGTCACCGAGGTCCGGCGGCTCGTCAACCGCCACACCGAGGGCCGCACGCTGGGCTTCATGGGCGACCCCCGCGTGAACGTCCTCGCGCTCAACATCGCGCTCCGGGAACTCGTGGCGAAGTAGCGTCGTGGCGCTCCAGCGGCACGGATCCGGCGGACCGGGTCGGCCACCGGGTACCGCACCACCGGCGGCTGTGGGCCATGCGGCGCACAGCACATCACTACGACGGGCCGCCGGCAGTATGCGAGCTCCGCAGCGGGGTAAACGACGTCCGAAAGGCCACTGAGCAACACGAACAACACCGAAAGAGCCCCATATGGTCATCCCGCTTATGAAGCAGGCGGCAGATGAGCCGGGCACGGACGAGCAGGTCCCGCTGCACTGCGGCGCGGTCTGGGACGACGGCGCAGCGTGCGCCGTCGAGGCGCGCCGGGCGCTGCACGCGTTCCTGGCGCACGCGCCGTGTACCGGTCGCACGCCCGTGCCGGCCCCGCTGGCGATCGACGCCGAACTGGTCGTCAGTGAACTGGTCACCAACGCGATCCGGCACGCTCCCGGCCCCTGCGGGATGATCCTGCGGCTCTCCGGCGACGAACTCGCCATCACGGTGTGGGACACCTCCACCGAGCAGCCGGTGGTCAGGAAGCGCGACGGGCAGCGCTTCGGCGGCCACGGCATGCACGTCGTGCACACGGTCAGCAGCGAGGTCGCCGTCGCGCCCCTCGGCCGCGGCAAGCAGATCACCGCCTACCTGCGCCCCGCCCCGGGCGGTGGCCCCGGCGTCATGGGCGCGGTCGGCCCGGCCGCCTGACGCCCCCGACGAGACCCCCTCCCGGCCCCGGGTCACCACCCGGTGAGCAGCAGATGGTTGAGGAGCAGCGCGAGCACCGCCTGGGCGGTGAGCCAGGAGCGGGGGCGGGTGAGGAACGCGCAGGCCGGGAGCAGCCACACCACGAAGGGGAGCCAGATGCGTTCCGTCTCCGCCTTGCTCATGCCCGACAGGTCGGCGACCAGCAGGGCCAGGAGGGCGGCGGACACGAGGAACGCGAGGCGGACGCCCGCCGGGGGCGCGGTGTGGCGCCGGACCAGTACGGCCCCGGTCCGCCGCAGCCCCGCCGCCGTCGCCAGTCCCGTGATGAGCACCGTGCAGGCCAGGTTGGCCCACACCCAGTAGCCGTAGGGGCGGATGCCGCCCGCGCCCTGGGTGTAGCGCGTGACCAGCAGGTGGTAGGCCTCCCACCAGTCGAAGCCCGCGAGGGTGAATGCCGCGGGGACCACGGTCAGTCCGGCGAGCAGCGGCACCAGCAGGGCCGGGCGCTCCCGGACCCCGTGACGGCCGAGCACCAGGACCGCCGCCGCGATCAGCGCGACGAGGGTCAGGCCGTACGACAGGTAGCAGGTCAGGCCGAACAGCAGCCCGGACGCGCCCGCCCACCCCGGGGATCTCCGGGTGGCCGCGAGGGCGAGCAGGGCCACCGCCCACGCCGCCACCGCCGCGAAGTACGCGTCCGCCGAGGTGCCCATCCACACGGCCGCCGGGGCCAGGACCAGGAAGGGGGCCGCCCGGCGGGCCAGTGCCTCGTCGGACAGGGCGCGGAGCGTGATCAGCACGGCCACACAGGCCGTCGCGCCGACGGTGATGCACCACATCCCGGCCCAGCCCCCGCCCCGTAGCCCGATCCGGTCGAGCAGCACGAAGGTGAGCGTGGCGGCGGGCGGGTGCCCGGCGACGTGGGCGGGCCAGTTGTCGGGTGAGTCGAGCAGGATGTGCCGGGTGAAGTCCCGCAGCGCTGCCGGGATGTCCTGGAAGCGGTCGATGACCTGGAGGTACTCGTAGCGGGTGGTGAGCCTGCGCGCGATGCCCCGGTCCCAGCCGTCGATCAGCGCGAGGGAGAGGATCCAGGCCGTCGAGGCCCCCCAGGTCACCGGCAGCAGGGCGCGCCAGGGGAGGCGGGCCGCGAGCAGGGGGCCGTACGCCACCACGGCGACCGCCACGAGCACGGCCGCAGGGGTGCCGGGGCCCACGTGGGGCCCCCAGGAGGCGAGGAGCGGGGACCAGTCGACGAACAGCGTCCCGCGGGTGTCCTCGATGTGGCGGCCGGCCGCCACGGCCACCGCCACGAGTACAGCGGCGGCCCCGGCGGCGTACAGGTCGCGGCGCAGACGGCCGGGAGGCTCGCAGTCGCGGGTCCGTGCGGGGGAGAGCAGGGTGCGGATCACACCGGCACGCTAGGCCGCACGGCCGGTCACGGGCCGCCGACCGGGCCCGATGTCAGCGTTTCGTCATGGGTCGCGCACCCTTTCGCGGGGCTCTCGCGGCCTACCGTCGGCTCATGCGAGACGATCCACGCGATCCGCGGCTTCCCACGTCCCCCGGCTTCTGGCGCAGCCCTCTGCGCGGCCCCCGGTTCACCTCGGTGCTGGGCCTCGTCCTCCTGGCCGGCATCACGGTGCTGTTCGTGACGGGACTTCTCTCGTACGCCGCCTACAACCCGAACCTCTCGCCGGTCAACGACAAGACGCCGGACAAGGGGATCCTCGGCTTCTACCTCTTCGCCTGGCCGACCGACCCGCACTGGCTGTACCGGCTGAACCAGGGCGTCCACGTCACCCTCGGCATCACCCTGGTCCCCGTCCTGCTCGCCAAGCTGTGGTCCGTCGTGCCGAGGCTGTTCACCCTGCCGCCGGCCCGCTCGCTCGCGCACGCCCTGGAGCGGGTCTCACTGCTGCTGCTGGTCGGCGGCGGACTGTTCGAGTTCGTCACGGGCGTCCTCAATGTCCAGCTCGACTACGTCTTCCCCGGCTCGTTCTACCCCCTGCACTTCTACGGTGCCTGGGTGTTCTTCGCGGCCTTCGTGGCCCACGCGCTGCTGAAGACGCCCACGGCACTGCGCAATCTGCGGCGGCTGCGCGAGGAGAAGGACGACCTGGTCGCCCCGCGCCCCGCCGAGCCGACCGTCTCCCGGCGGGGCGCCCTGTGGTTCGTCGGGGGCGGCTCGCTGCTGCTGTTCGTCACGACCGTGGGGCAGAACTTCGGCGGCCCGCTGCGGCGCACCGCCCTCCTCGCCCCGCACGGCGGCGGGGAACCCGGCAGCGGCCCGAACGGCTTCCAGATCAACAAGACCGCCGCGTACGCCGGGATCGACACGGCGGAAACAGCCGAGGACGCCTGGCGCCTCGTCGTGACGGGGCGTTCGGGCACAATCCGTCTCAGCCGCGCCCAGCTCGCCGGACTGCCCTTGCACAGCTCGGCGTCGCCCATCGCCTGCGTGGAGGGCTGGTCCACGCCGGACCAGTGGTGGCGCGGGGTGCGGCTGCGCGACCTCGCGGCCCTCGTCGGGTACGAGGACGACCCGCCGGACGTGTTCGTCGAGTCCCTCCAGCGCCACGGCGCCTTCCGGAAGGCCGCCCTGCGCGCCAACCAGGTGGCCGACCCGCGGTCCCTGCTCGCCCTGTACGTCAACGGCGAGGAACTGTCCCCCGACCACGGCCACCCGGCCAGGATCATCGTGCCAGCGGCCCCCGGTGTGCTGAACACCAAGTGGGTGGCCCGGATGACGTTCGGAGACCTGTGATGCGAGGACGCTTCGCCGTCGGCAGCCCCCTGCAGATCCTGCTGCTGGCCTGCTCGTTCGCCCTCGCGGTCTACGCGGGAGTGCGCCTGCTCGCCGGCGACTGGCTCGGCGTGGCGCTGTGGGTCGTGGGCGCCGCGGTGCTGCACGACCTGGTGCTGCTGCCCCTGTACGCGGCGGCGGACCGGGCGGTCGCAGGGGGGCTCGGCCGGGTCCGCCGCCGGGAGTGGACGATGTACGTGCGGGTACCGGCTGCCCTCTCCGGGCTGCTCCTCCTCGTGTGGTTCCCGCTGATCAGCGGCATGGTGGAGGAGCGCTACCGGTCCGCGACCGGCCTGCCGCCGGAGGTGTTCCTCACGCGCTGGCTGCTGATCACGGCGGTCCTCTTCGCAGGCTCGGCGCTGCTGCTGGCGCTGCGGCTGCGCAGCGCGGCGAAGCGCCGTCCGCCGGCCGTCCACTGAGCCTCCCGCTCCCAGTGGCCCCGTGCGTACCGCAGCAGCGCTCGGGTGCCGAGCCGGGCCCAGGGAAAAGGGGCGCCCGAGGTGGCGTGGGCGTCGGTGATGTGGACCCGCACCCGCTCGTCGACATCCGTGGGGGCGGTCTCGGCGATCAGCAGACCGGCCGGGCGCAGAAGCCCGGCGACCCGTTCCAGCAGGGCGCTCGGGTCGCCCCCGATGCCGATGTTGCCGTCCATGAGCAGAACGGTGTCCCAGCGGCCCGCGCCGGGCAGCTGCTCGAACACCGACCGCCGCAGCGCCTGGCCCCCGAGCCGGACGGTGTGCTCCACCGCGGCCTCGCTGACGTCGATGCCGAGGGCGGCACGTCCCCGAGCGGCCAGTTCCGCCACGAGCCGCCCGGGCCCGCACCCCACGTCCAGCACGGCCCCCTCGCACCGGTCCAGCACGTCCCGGTCGACCGGGTCGGCCCGGGCGCACCAGCGTTCCACCTCCAGAGGCAGCAGCCAGCCGTCGGTGCGCCGCAGGAACAGGGGGCCGCGGCCGGCGCGCAGAGCGGCGTCGTAGGGGTCGGCGGCGGCCCAGGCCAGGGCCGTGGCGGGCGGGGCGCTCATCGAGGGCCGACCGGAGGCGACACCGGCTCGGCGACCGGCTCCGCGACCGGTTCCGCGACCGGTTCCGCGATCGGCTCCGCAGCGGGCGAACAGCGGGCCAGCCGGGCCGCGAAGCGACCTCGCGGGACGAGCGCGGCGACCGCGTGGGCGTCGGGGGCGGTGTCCACGTCCCGCAGCGTCGGCAGGTCGCGCACGCGCAACCCCGCGGCGACCAGCCGCTCCCGCTGCACGGCGCCCGTCTCCGGCGTCGACATGGGCACACCCCGCAGCAGGGCGGGGTCCGGGCAGGCCAGGCCGAGGGCCCAGAAGCCGCCGTCCTGCGCCGGGCCGAACCAGGCGTCGCAGCCGGCGAAGTCGACGGTGAGCAGTCCGGGGGTCACCTGCGGGGTGTCCATGCCGATGAGCAGGGCCGGACCGGCGCAGCGCGCGAACGCCCGCGCCAGCCGCTCGTCCAGACCGCCCGCGCACTGGGCCACGACGTCGAAGCCGGGCGGCAGCCAGGGGCCGGGGGCGCCGTCGAGCACGAGGACGCGCCGGGTGGCGGGGGTGGCGGCCACGGCGTGCAGCGTGTCCGCGAGGGCCGCTTCCGCCAGTTCGGCCGCCTGTCCGGGCGTGAAGGGCGGCGTGAGCCGTGTCTTCACCCGGCCCGGCCGCGGCTCCTTGGCGATGACGAGGAGCGTGGTCAACGGACGGTTCCCCCTTCGGGCGCGGGCGTCTCGGCCAGCACACGGCTCATGTCCCGAACGGCCTGCCAGGTACCGCGCCACGTGCCCGTCACCTTTGAGGCCCCGGTGCGCGGCAGATACGGCACGTCGTGCTCGGCGATCCGCCAGCCCGCGTCGGCCGCGCGGACGACCATCTGGAGCGGATAGCCACTGCGCCGGTCGCTGAGACCGAGGCCGAGCAGCGGCTCCCGGCGGGCGGCGCGCAGCGGGCCGAGGTCGTGCAGACGCAGCCCGGTGCGGCGGCGCAGCATCCGCGCGAGCGCGAGGTTCCCGGCCCGGGCATGCGGCGGCCATGCGCCCCGCCCCTGCGGACGCCGCCGCCCGAGCACCAGGTCGGCCGCGCCCTCGCGCACCTCGCGCACGAAGGGGACCAGGAGCCCCGGGTCGAGGGAGGCGTCGCAGTCGCAGAAACACACCACCTGGGCGGTGGCGGCCGTCAGTCCGGCATGGCAGGCCGCGCCGAAGCCCCGCCGCGGCTCGTGCACCACGGTCGCGCCCCACGCGCGGGCGACCCCGGCCGAACCATCAGTGGAACCGTTGTCGACGACGAGTGCGCGCCAGCCCGGCGGAATCCGTTCGAGCACCCAGGGAAGGGCCTCGGCCTCGTTCAGGCAGGGCAGCACCACGTCGACGTCAGAGGGTGTCGTCGTCACGGTTTCACCCTACGAACGCGAACCGGACAAACCGGACGACCGCTCCTTACGAAACGCGGACGTCGAGGCCGGAGCGGTGCCCGGACTCCCCGGCGGTGGCGGCGCGGTGCCAGGCTGGAGGCATGCACCAGCAGCCGTACGAACTCCCCGGGACCGCGGACGGGGCCCGCAGGATCCTGGTCGTCGACGACGATCCGACCGTCGCCGAGGTCGTCGCCGGATATCTGGATCGCGCCGGTTACACCGTGGACCGCGCCGACGACGGCCCGACCGCCCTCGCCCGCGCCGCCGCGCACCGGCCGGACCTGGTGGTGCTCGACCTGATGCTGCCCGGCATGGACGGTCTGGAGGTGTGCCGGCGGATCCGCGGCCGAGGCCCCGTGCCTGTCATCATGCTGACCGCCCGAGGCGACGAGGACGACCGCATCCTGGGCCTGGAGGTCGGCGCGGACGACTACGTCACCAAGCCCTTCAGCCCCCGCGAGCTCGTCCTGCGCGTCGAGTCGGTGCTGCGCCGCAGCCGCCCCGCCGTCACCGGGAACCGCTTGGGGACGGCCGGTCTGACGGTCGAACCGGCGGCCCGCAAGGCCACCAAGAACGGCATCGGACTCGCCCTCACTCTCCGGGAGTTCGACCTGCTCTCCTTCTTCCTGCGGCACCCGGGGCGGGCCTTCGGGCGCGAGGACCTGATGCGCGAGGTCTGGGGATGGGACTTCGGCGACCTGTCGACCGTCACGGTCCACGTCCGCCGCCTGCGCGGCAAGGTCGAGGACGATCCCGCCCGGCCTCGCCTGATCCAGACCGTCTGGGGCGTGGGCTACCGCTTCGAACCCGGTGAACCCGGTGAAGCCGGTGAACCCGGTGAAGCCGGTGAACCCGGTGAAGCCGGTAAACCCGGTGAAGCCGGTAAACCCGGTGAACCAGGTGCACCCGGTGAAGGGGACGACTGACCGTGCGAGACAACCTCCTCATCGCCCTGTACGCGTTCGCCGGCGCCGCCGCGACGGGCCTGGCCGGAGCGGGTGCGCTGCGCCTGATCCGCCGCCGCTCGCTGACCGTCTCGCTCGCGGTGGTGGCGGCGGTCGGCGTCGTCGCGATGCTCGCGGGCACCCTCATCGTCGCCTGGGCGATGTTCCTGTCGCCGCACGACCTGACGGTCGTCACGACCGTCGTCGCCATGGCGGCCGTCGTCTCCCTGGCCACCGCGCTGCTGCTGGGCCGCTGGGTCGTGGCCCGCAGCCGTGAACTCGCCGCGGCCGCACGCTCCTTCGGCGACGGCGGGAACTTCGCCGCGCCCGGCGGCCCCGCCACGGCCGAACTCGCCGCGGTGAGCCGCGAGCTGGCCGCCACCAGCGCCAGACTCGCCGAGTCCCGGGAACGAGAACGCGCCCTGGAGACCTCCCGTCGGGAACTCGTCGCCTGGATCTCCCACGACCTGCGGACCCCGCTGGCCGGTCTGCGCGCCATGTCGGAGGCGCTGGAGGACGGCGTCGCCGCCGACCCGAACCGCTATCTCCGGCAGATGCGGACCGAGGTCGAACGCCTCAACGGCATGGTCGGCGACCTCTTCGAACTCTCCCGCATCCACGCCGGGACCCTGGCCCTGACGCCCACCCGGATCTCCCTGTACGACCTGGTCGGCGACGCGCTCGCCGGGGTCGACCCGCTCGCCCGCGAGCACGGGGTGCGGCTGGTGGGCGGCCGCATCGAGCCGGTGCCGGTGGAGGTGGACGGCAAGGAGATGAGCCGGGTGCTGGGCAACCTGCTGGTCAACGCGATCCGCCGGACCCCGGCCGACGGCACGGTCGCGATCGCCGCCGAGCGTTCTCCCGAGGGCGTCGTGCTGTCGGTGACGGACGGCTGCGGTGGCATCCCGGAGGAGGACCTGCCCCGCGTCTTCGACACCGGCTGGCGCGGCACACACGCCCGGACGCCCCCGGCGGGCGCCGGCCTGGGCCTCGCCATCGTCCGCGGCATCGTGGAGGCCCACCAGGGCCGGACCGGCGTACGCAACATCCCCGGGGGCTGCCGCTTCGAGGTGGTCCTGCCGACGGCGGCGTCCTGAAGACGAGCTGAGCCCACGCCGCATCGGTCGCGGCGCGCCGACGCGGGCGAGCCCAGCGCCTCCGTTTCCGGTGGGACCGCTGCCGCGTGCGAGTGCGCGGGTTTCGCGGCGGAACGTCCGTCGCGTGCCGGCGCCCGGCAGCGCTGCACCGTCTTGGTCGAGAAGCTCTCGATCGCCATGGGACTGGCTTCGCGGCGGCCGCCGCGGTCCGAGCGGCTACGCGCCCCGCATCCCCGCTCGTGCGAACTCCGTCATGCCCTCCTGGAAGCCGGACTCCGGCTTCCACCACAGCTCCGCCCGCAGCCGCGACGAGTCCGCGGTGATGTGCCGTACGTCGCCGAGCCGGTACTCGCCCGTGACGACCGGCTCGGGCCCGCCGTACGCGGCGGCCAGAGCCCGCGCCATCTCGCCGACGGTGTGAGGGTCGCCGCTGCCCGTGTTGTACGCGGTGAGCGCACCCGGCGCGGCCCGTGCCTCCAGCGCCACGGCGTTCGCCGCCGCCACGTCCCGGACGTGCACGAAGTCCCTGCGCTGCCGCCCGTCCTCGAACACCCGCGGAGCCTCGCCGCGGGCGAGCGCGGAGCGGAAGAAGGAGGCGACTCCGGCGTAGGGGGTGTCCCGGGGCATGCCGGGTCCGTACACGTTGTGGTAGCGCAACGACACCGCCGACCCGCCGGTACAGCGGGCCCAGGAGGCGGCCAGATGCTCCTGCGCGAGCTTGGTCGTCGCGTACACGTTCCGCGGATCGGCCGGGGCGTCCTCACGGACCAGCCCGGGGGCGAGGTCCTCCCCGCACACGGGGCACGCGGGCTCGAACCGGCCCGCGCCGAGATCGGCCACCGCCCGCGGCCCGGGCCTCACCACCCCGTGCCGCGCACACTCGTACCGCCCCTCGCCGTAGACGACCATCGACCCGGCGAGCACGAGGGCCCTCACTCCCGCCTCCGCCATGGCCGCGAGCAGCACGGCCGTCCCCAGGTCGTTGTGCGAGACGTAGTCCGCCGCGTCGGCGACCCCGTCGCCGAGCCCGACCTTCGCGGCCTGGTGGCACACGGCGTCCACACCGGCCAGGGCACGGCGCACCGCCGCGGCGTCCCGCACATCGGCCGCGGAATCCTCCCGCACGTCGAACACGACCGCCTCGTGCCCCCGCTCCCGCAGGGTGGCGACCACGTGAGACCCGATGAATCCGGCACCGCCGGTGACCAGTACGCGCATACGGGCACGCTAGGCGCCCACGGCCGCCGCCTCACGGGAACGCGGCCGCACGTCATGACTCCGTAAGACGGGCGCGGGTGCGCCGAACCGCAACAAACCGGGCCCGCCGCGAGACCCTGCACCCATGACAGCTCCCTCCGCACCCGATGCGGCCCCTCGCTTCGACGACCTGAGCGCCCTCTACATCAACTGCACCCTCAAACCGTCCCCGCAGCGCAGCCACACCCAGGGCCTGATCGACAAGAGCCGGTCGGTCATGGAGAGCGCCGGAGTGACCACGGACCTGATCCGCGCCGTCGACCACGACATCGCGACCGGCGTCTACCCGGACATGACGGAGCACGGCTTCGCCACGGACGCCTGGCCGGCGCTGTACGAGAAGGTCATGGCGGCGGACATCCTGGTCCTGGCCGGCCCCATCTGGCTGGGCGACAACAGCTCCGTCACCAAGCAGGTCATCGAGCGCCTCTACGCCTGCTCCTCGCTGCTCAACTCCCAGGGCCAGTACGCCTACTACGGCCGCGTCGGCGGCTGCCTCATCACCGGCAACGAGGACGGCGTCAAGCACTGCGCGATGAACGTCCTCTACAGCCTCCAGCACCTCGGCTACACGATCCCGCCGCAGGCGGACGCCGGCTGGATCGGCGCGGCCGGCCCCGGGCCGTCGTACCTGGACCCCGACTCCGGCGGCCCGGAGAACGAATTCACCAACCGCAACACCAGCTTCATGACCTGGAACCTCATGCACATCGCGGCCCTGCTGAAGCGCGCCGGCGGGGTCCCCGCCCACGGCAACCAGCGCTCGCAGTGGGACGCCGGCTGCCGCCCCAGCGCGGACAATCCGGAGCACCGCTGACCAGGCGGGGCGGATATCGGGGGTGCCTGTCCTTACGCGATTTCCTACGCGCTGCTGACGCGAGGTCGGAACCAGTGGTCGTCCCTCGTCCCAGCGGCCACGGTGTTCCCACCTGACACAGGAACGGAAGGGCGCGTACGGCTCGTCGCTGAAGGCGGGGTCTCAGGCTTCAGGCTGCGCGAACTCGGTCTCCTTCGCCGTGATGATCCGGGCGCCCATGTTGCGTTCCATCATCTCCAGGGCCGCGGACGCCAGGTGGGGGTGGATGGAGGCGACGGCGTCCCTCGGCACCGTCACCTCCAGGTGGCGGATGTGCGCGTCCAAGGCGGAGTAGAGGACGCACTGCTCGGTGACCTGGCCGGTCATCACCACGTGTCCGACGCCCAGGCTCCACAGGAGGTAGGACAACGGCGTCTCGAAGAACACCGAGTGGCGGGCCTTCATGACGAAGAGCGACCGGTCGTCGGGCCGGATCGGCTCGATCAGGTGGGCGTGCCGTTGGGACAGGGCAGCGTCCAGCAGCTCTCCGTGGTGCGAACGCCACAATCCGAAGTTGTCGTTCACGTAGATCACGGGGACGTCCGCCTCCCTGGCCCGGCCGAGCAGCTCGGTCAGGACCGGCACGATCTGCTCCACGGACGGCACGAGGAGTTCGGCGTCCTCGTGCTCGTACGTGTTGATCATGTCGATCACGATCAGAGCCGACCGCCTCGGGTCTGCGCCTCGTTCCATGCCCTCCGCCCTTCCGTCCGGTGCTGTCGTTCAGGGGATGCGGGGGCGCTCTGGTCGCGGAGGAAGTCGGAGCATCTGAATCTCCCGTGTGGTGCGTGTGGTGCGGGTTCCGGGAACGTACAGCTGAGTACCCGGCGGCGCGGCGGGCGTAACAACCTGCGCGGATGTCGTCAGTCGGTGATGACGGCGTCGCGGGGGCCCTTGGCGGGGCCCTTGGTCAGCATGGTCGGGCAGGCCGGTGTCCAGTCCAGCCGACTGGCACGGATCGCCCTCTCGGAGAGCCCCTCGTTCACCGGAAGGGGCGCGGAAGCGGCCCCGCCCGGAGTCGCCGCCGGAACCCGTCACGTCGCGGCCAGAACCTGTCCGCAAGCCCCGCTACCGTGCAGCGCATGACGAACACCAAGCGGAGCGTCACCGGCACGGCACCCCTGCTCGGCACGCGGGCCCTCAACCGCGCGACCCTCGACCGGCAGCTGCTCCTGCGCCCCGCCCGGCTCTCCGTCGTGGCGGCCGTCGAGCACCTGCTCGGGCTCCAGGCGCAGAACGTCAAGCCTCCGTACTACGCGCTCGCCGCCCGGCTCGACGGGTTCGCCCCCGAGGCGCTGTCGCGACCGATGGCGGACCGCGAGGTCGTTCGGATCGTCACGATGCGCTCCACCATCCACACCCACACCGCGGACGACTGCCTCACCCTGCGGCCGCTGGTGCAGCCCGCCCGGGACCGGGAGCTGGTCACCTTCCGCGCCGGACTCGCCGGTGTCGACCTGGACCGTCTCGCCGGGCTCGCCCGCGAACTCGTCGAGGCCGAGCCCCGCACCATGACGCAACTGCGCGAGGCCCTGCTCCGGGAGTGGCCCGGCGCCGATCCGCAGGCCCTGGCCGTCGCGGCTCGCTGCCGCCTCCCGCTCGTGCAGGTGACGCCGCGCGGCCTGTGGGGGCGGAGCGGACAGGTCAGGCTCACCACGGCCGAGCACTGGCTCGGCCGTCCCGCGGAGCCGGCCCCCACCCCCGACTCCGTCGTCCTGCGCTACCTCGCCGCCTTCGGCCCGGCCTCCGTGAAGGACATGCAGGCCTGGGCGGGCATGACCCGCCTGCGCGACGCCTTCGAGCGCCTCCGGCCGCAGCTCCTGACCTTCCGGGACGACACCGGCGTCGAACTCTTCGACCTCCCCGACGCCCCCCGCCCCGACCCGGACAGCCCGGCACCGCCGCGCTTCCTCCCCGAGTTCGACAACCTGCTGCTCTCACACGCCGACCGCACCCGCGTCGTCCCGCCCGAGCACCGCGGCCGCTCCTGGAAGGGGAACATGGCCTACCGCACGCTCCTCGTCGACGGCTTCCTCGCCGGGCTGTGGCGACTGGAGGAGGACGCGCTCGTGATCGAACCCTTCGACCGCCTCACCCGGAGCCGGCGGGACGACGTTGCCGCCGAGGGGGAACGGATGCTGCGCGTCATGCACCCGGAGTCGTCGTACGACATCCGGTTCGCGGCCGTACGGACCTAGAAGGCCACGGTCGTGGAAGGCCGCTCCACGACATGGAGAGGGGGCGTTGCGGGCCGCTCGTGGAGGCCCGCAACGCCCCCTGGTCTTTCACCTGAGGGTTACTCAGGAGCTAGTGCCCGGTCAGGAGTTGACCTGCGTCGTGACCAGGTTGGAGAAGGTGGTCAGCCGGGTGTAGACACCGGGGTAACCGGCCTGGGCGCAGCCTTCGCCCCAGGAAGTGATGCCTGCCAGGACGCCCCCGATGAGCAGGGGGCCGCCGCTGTCGCCCTGGCAGGTGTCCACGCCACCGGAGGTGTATCCGGCGCACACCATGTCGCTCTTCACGTAGTCGGAGCCGTAGGAGCTCGCGCAGCTGGAGTCGGACACGGTGGGTACGGTCGCGGTGCGCAGCTGGTTGGAGCTGCTGCCGTTCGAGGAGGTGGTGCCCCAGCCGAGGATGCGGGCCGTGGCGCCGGCCGCGTACACCGAGGTCTGGGAGGAGGAGACGTACTTCGCCGGGGTGTACGGCATCGACGTCGACAGCGTCAGCACGGCCACGTCGTCGCCGTTGGTGGCGTCGGTGTAGCTCGGGTGGATCCATATCTTGCTGACTCTGCTGACCGTGCCGTTGGTGCCGTTGAGGTAGGTGCGGCCACCGACGACGCGCACACTGCTCGTGGTCTCGCCGACCATGCAGTGCGCGGCGGTGACGACCTTCGTGGGCGAGACCAGGGTGCCGCCGCAGAACTGGTTCTGCGAGGCGTCCGTGATCTGCATGACGAACGGATACGCGGACGTCGTGGTCGTGGTGCCGCCGACGATCGGCTGGGGCGCGGCGACGGCCGTGGGGGCGGCGAGCAGAGCGGTCGTGGCGGCTGCGGCGGTCGCCGCGGCTACGGCGGCGGCCTTCTTGGCAATGCTGAGCCCGAACATGGGTCTCCTTGGGGAGTTGCCGGTGGGGGGTCGCGCGGGTGGTGGTGCACGGGGACCCTGACGCCGTTGTTCGGATCTCCGTGTGCCCGGCGAGCGGCACGTCCCAAAGCTAGAGCCCGGACGGGCGGGCTCCCAATGAGGGAACCCCCTAAGGGAGTTGGGCAGGGATAACCCTCGGTCCGGTCGAATAAACCCAGGTGGGGTCAGGTCGTTCGGCGGCCCGCCGCCAGCCGGACGATGTCCACCCGGGAGCGGATGCCGAGCTTGCGGTAGACCCGGGTGAGGGTCGCCTCGACGGTCTTGACGCTGATGAACAGGCGCGCCGCGATCTCCCGGTTGGTCGCGCCCTCCATCACCAGCGAGGCGACCTGACGCTCCATCGCGGCGAGGCCCTCCAGCGCGTCGAGGGCGACGGCCGGCGTGGCGGCGGCCGGTTCCACCGCCGCGGGACCCGCCGTGGCGGCCGCGTCGACCTGCCGCAGCCAGGGCAGCGCGCGGCAGCGCCGGAAGAGCCGGGCGGCCTCGTCGTACGACGCCGGTCCCGGCAGGGGCCTGGCACCGGCTCGCGGGGAGACGGCGGCCTGGGCGCGCAGCCGGGCCAGCGCGAAGGCCGCCCGGGCCTCCTCCAGGCCGTACCCGAGCCGGCCGAGCCGGTCCTGCACGGACGTCAACCGGGCGACGGCGGCCTCGTGTTCGCCGCGTGCCGCCCGCACCAGCGCCTCGGCCCGGTCGAGGACGGCCAGCACGCTCTGCCGGCCCAGCCGCAGCGCGTGCGCCCGGGTCGTGTCGATGACGTCCTGCGCCTCGCCCGGTTCGCCGATGCGGACCAGGGCCTCGGCGAGGTCGCCGTGCCAGCGGCCGCGCCCGGGGTCGTTGATGCCGAGCCCCTGCTCCAGCTCCCGTACCCGGCGCAGCGAACGGACGGTGGCGGCCGGGTCGCCGGCCACCAACTGGGCGTAGCCCAGCGCCGCGAGGGCCCGGGAGAGGTACATCTGGTCGCCGTCGACCTCGGCGTGGTCGGCCGCCTCCCGGGCCAGGGCCAGGGCCCGGTCGACGTCCCCGGCGGAGGCCTCCGCGAGGGAGGCGAGCATGGCCGAGGCGCCCTCGCCGATCCCGGAGTCCCGGGCCAGCCGCAGGCTCTCGCGGGCCAGGTCCAGGGCCCGGCCGCAGTGCCCGGAGCGCAGTTCCGTGTCGGCGAGGAAGCGCAGGAAGTGCACCTCGCTCTCGACCATGCCGCGCCGGCGCACCTCGCGCAGCAGCGCGGTGATCGTCGCCCGCGCCTCGGGCAGCTGGTCGCTCATGATCAGCCAGCGGAACCGGGCCGACCCGGCGCCGTTGTGGTGGCAGGCCACATAGGGGTCCTGGGGTTCCATCAGCGCCCGCTTGACGGTCACGGGCGCGTCCGGGTGCCCCATCAGGGTCTCGGTGGAGGCCTGGAAGGACAGCGCCATCAGCTCGCTGCGCCGGTCCCCGCCCCGGGCGGCCAGCTCCGCCGCGTGCGCGGCCTCCTGGCGGGCCTCGGCGAAGTCGCCCTCGACGACCAGGCCGCGCCAGGCCAGCTGGTAGTGGACCTGGGCGAGCAGGCGCGGATCGTCGCCCGCGTCGGCCAGGACCTGCGGGAAGACGGCGTCGACGTCGCCGAGAGCCTGGCCGGCCGCCTCGATGACCACCATCCAGGCCCGCACCCGCTCGGTGGGCACGGTGGCACGCGTCAGTACGTCACGCGCGATGTCCCGGGCCAGATCGGCCTCGCCGGCGGTGATCGCGTCCTCCGCGGCCTGCAGACGCCGCTCGTCGGGGCCCGGGGTGCTGTCCACCGGGGTGTGCCGGGCGGCGAGCAGCCCGAGCGAGGCGGCCACGGAGGGGGCCCCGCGGTCGCGGGCCAGCGCACCGGCCTCGGCGAGCCGGGCGGCCACGTCCGGGTCGGTACCGGTGGTCGCCAGGGCCAGGTGCCGGGCCCGCTCGATCGGGTCGGAGGCCGCCGTGGACAGCGCGGCGTGCACGGCCCGCCGCTCCTGTGCCGGGGCCTCGGCATAGAGGGCCGCCGAGATCAGGGGGTGCGCGAACCGCAGGGCCGGTGCCTCGGGGTCCGTGGCCAGCAGGCCCAGCGCCGCCGCCTGGGCCGTCTCGGCCTCGGCGTGCTCCCGCCCGGCCGCGTGCAGCAGCGCCAGCGTGGGACGGGCACCGGCACTGGCGACGAGGAGGGTGCGGCGCGCCTCGTCGGACAGCATCTCCAGCCGGCTCAGCACCAGGGCCCGCAGCGAGGTGGGCACGGGCAGCGGCTCGCCCGGCCGGGGGCGGGCCGGGCTCTCGGCAAGGGCCCGGCCCAGTTCCAGCGCGAAGAGCGGGTTGCCGCCGCTGGTGCGGTGGATGTCGCGGACCGTGGAGCGGGACAGGGGGGTGTAGCCGCGGTGGTCGAGCAGTGCCGAGACCTGCGTACGGGTCAGCGGGCCCAGCCGGACGGCGAGCGTGTCGGGCGGGGACGCCGGCAGGTGGCGGTCGTACTCCTGGCCCTCGGTCCGCACCGCGCACAGCATCTGCACGGGCGTGTCGCCCAGCCGGCGGGCCGCGAAGCCGAGCAGTTCCGCACTGGCGGCGTCCAGCCACTGGAGGTCGTCGGCGACCACCAGCACCGGCCCCTTCGCGGCGAGGACGCGCAGCGCCGACAGCACCGCCAGGCGCAGCGCGAGCCCGTCCCGCTGGAGCGTGGACTCGCCGCGGCCGGTGAGCGCCGACTCCAGTGCGGTGCGCTGGGCGCCGGGCAGCGCGCCGGACACGTCGTCGAGGACCAGTCCGAACAGGTCGGCCAGGGCCAGGAAGGGCAGGTGGGATTCGGACTCGGTCGCCGAGCAGCGCAACACCGTCCGGTCCGCGCCCCCGTAATCCGCCGCCAGCGCCCGCAGCACCGTCGACTTTCCAATTCCGGCGGGGCCGTGGAGCAGCACACTGCCCCCTCGGCCGAGCTGCTCACGCGCCGACGTGAACAGGTCCTCCCGGCCGATGACCAGGTCGGGGCGGCTTCTGGGAGGCTCCTGGAAGTCCCGTCGCACGGTCACCGCTCCCCTCCCTGTGTCGTGTCCTGGCCAATATTAGGCAACAGTTCTTTGAATTTCGGAGGGACGGGGTCGTGAGGGAAATAACAACGCGTACCGGCGGACGAATTCATCGGACTCCCGAATGCGGCGGAACACGAGGCCGGCACCCCGTCGGGAACCTCGGCGGATCGAACGAGCGGGCGCAACGGAAAGCAGCACAAAACTACGGCAACCACCCCGCCCGGCGCGCGGCGACCACGGCCTCGCCGCGGGTACCGGACCGCAGCTTCCGCATGGCCGACCGCAGATACCCCTTGACGGTCTCCGGCGTCACACCCAGGCGCTTCGCGGCGACCGCGTTCGTCGCCCCCGCCGCCACACACGCCAGCACGTCCACCTCGCGCGGCGCGAGCCGGATCCGGGGCGGCCCGGCGGACTCGGCCGTCAGCAACGCGCACGCGCCGAGCAGCTCCGCGCGCAGCTCCGGGTCGGCGATCCGCGGCGCCAGTGCCCGCAGGGCCGTGTGCGCCTCCCGCACCTGCTCCCACCCCGGGCCCGTCCCGGCACCGGCACCGGCCGCGGCCTCGGCGGCGAGCGTGCGGGCCTCGTCCCGGACCACCAGCGCCCGCTCCAGGTCCCGCGCCGCCTCCACGGCCACGTCCAGCATCCGCCCGCCCAGCGGCAGGGCCGCGCGCAGCGCCCCGTACAGCACCCCGCGCACCCGGTGGCGCACCACCACCGGCACGGCCAGCACCGAGCGGAGCCCCTCCGCGGCCACCGGGGCGTCGTACTCGTGGCTGATCTGCCGCGACGCCGAGTAGTCCGTCACCACGCACGGCCGGGACAGTGCCACCGTCTTGCCGCCGAGACCGGTGCCGGACGTCACCGCCAGCGAACGCAGGGCGTGCGTCGCCGTGCCGCTCAGTTCGCTGATGCGCATCTGCTGCCCGGCCTCCATCAGCCCGCCGAACGCGATCGGAAGGCCGGTGCCCCGCCGCAGGCGCAGCAGCGCGTTGTGTATCTCGACCGCGTCGGCCGCGTCCGTCGTCACCTGATCGCCCCTTCACTACGGCTCCTGTGCGGGCGCACCCCCCGTTCGGGGGTAGTGAGACCTGCATCACGGATTACACGATGGCTGAGAGCCGCCCGGCAATGGTCCGGTACCCAGGAGGACAGATGACATCGGCGACGGAGCTGTTCCGCGAGGCGCGGGATTTCCTGCTGGAACACCGAGACGACTACCCCACCGCCTACGCGGGCTTCCGCTGGCCCCGCCCCGAGTACTTCAACTGGGCGCTCGACTGGTTCGACGTGATCGCCCACGGCAACGCCCGCACCGCCCTGCACCTGGTCGAGGAGGACGGCCGTGAGACCCGGCTGTCCTTCGGGGAGATGTCGGTGCGGTCGGCGCAGTTCGCCACCTGGCTGCGCGACCGGGGCGTGCGGGCCGAGGACCGGATCCTCGTCATGCTCGGCAACCAGGCGGAACTGTGGATCACCGCCCTCGCCGCGATGAAACTGCGCGCGGTGGTCATCCCGGCCACCCCGCTGCTCGGCCCGGCCGACCTGCGCGACCGGGTCGAGCGCGGCCGGGTCCGGCACGTCATCGCGCGCCCCGAGGACACCGGGAAGTTCGCCGAGGTCCCCGGCGACTACACGCGCATCGCCGCGGGCGCCGCAGGCGAGGTGCCGGACGGCTGGCTGCCGCTGGACGACGCCTACGAGGCCTCCGCCGACTTCACCCCCGAGAGCCCGACCCGGGCCGACGACCCGCTGATGCTCTACTTCACCTCGGGCACCACCGCCCGGCCCAAGCTCGTCGAGCACACCCACACGTCGTACCCGATCGGCCATCTGTCGACCATGTACTGGATCGGCCTGAAACCCGGCGACGTGCATCTGAACATCTCCTCACCCGGCTGGGCCAAGCACGCCTGGTCCAATCTCTTCGCCCCGTGGAACGCCGAGGCGACGGTCTTCCTGCACAACTACACGCGTTTCGACGCCGCTCGTCTCATGACGGAGATGGACCGGGCGGGCGTCACCACCTTCTGCGCCCCGCCGACCGTGTGGCGCATGCTCATCCAGGCCGACCTGACGCAGCTGCGCACCCCGCCCCGCGAGGTCGTCGCGGCAGGCGAACCGCTCAACCCCGAGGTCATCGAGCAGGTCCGCCGCGCCTGGCACCTCACCATCCGGGACGGCTTCGGCCAGACCGAGACGGCCGTCCAGGTCGCCAACAGCCCCGGCCAGCCGCTCAAGACCGGTTCGATGGGCCGGCCGAGCCCCGGCTACCGCGTCGAACTCCTCGACCCCGTCTCCGGCGCGCCGGGCGCCACGGAGGGCGAGATCGCACTCGACCTGTCGGAGCGCCCCGTCGGCCTGATGACCGGCTACCACGGCGACGCGGACCGTACGACGGAGGCGATGGCCGGCGGCTACTACCGCACGGGTGACGTCGCCTCCCGGGACGACGAGGGCTACCTGACGTACATCGGGCGCAGCGACGACGTCTTCAAGGCCTCCGACTACAAGATCAGCCCGTTCGAGCTGGAGAGCGCGCTGCTGGAGCACGAGGCGGTCGCCGAGGCGGCGGTCGTGCCCGCTCCGGACGAACTGCGGCTCGCCGTCCCCAAGGCGTACGTCGTGCTGGCCGAGGGCTGGGAGCCCGGCCCCGGCACCGCCAAGGCCCTGTTCGAGCACTCCCGCGAGGCCCTGGCCCCCTACAAGCGCATCCGCCGCCTGGAGTTCGGCGAGCTGCCCAAGACCGTTTCCGGCAAGATCCGCCGGATCGAGCTGCGTGAGGCCACGGCGGCCGGGTCGGACGCCGAGTACCGCGAGGAGGACTTCCGGTGAACTCCTACAGCCACGGCACCGGCGCGACGGCGCTGCTCGGCGACACCATCGGGGCCAATCTGGACCGGGCTGTGGCGGCCTGGCCGGACCGCGAGGCCCTGGTCGACGTGCCCTCCGGACGGCGCTGGACGTACGCCGAGTTCGGCGCGGCGGTCGACGAACTCGCCTCCGCCCTGCACGCCTGCGGCGTCGCCAAGGGCGACCGGGTGGGCATCTGGGCCGTCAACTGCCCCGAGTGGGTGCTCGTCCAGTACGCCACCGCCCGCATCGGCGCGATCATGGTGAACATCAACCCGGCGTACCGCACCCACGAGGTGGAGTACGTCCTGAAGCAGGCGGGCGTGTCCCTGCTGTTCGCCTCCCTCAGTCACAAGACCAGCGACTACCGGGCGATGGTCGAGCAAGTGCGCGGCGGTGTCCCGGAGTTGCGGGAGGTGGTCTACTTCGGCGACCCGGGCTGGGAGGCGCTGCTGGGCCGGGCGACCGCCGACGCGGTGTACGCGGAACTCTCCTGCGACGACCCGATCAACATCCAGTACACGTCGGGCACGACGGGCTTCCCGAAGGGCGCGACCCTCTCCCACCACAACATCCTCAACAACGGCTATTTCGTGGGTGAGTCGATCGCCTACAGCGAGCAGGACAGAATCTGCATTCCCGTCCCGTTCTATCACTGTTTCGGCATGGTCATGGGGAATCTGGCCGCCACCTCGCACGGCGCCTGCATGGTCGTCCCCGCCCCGTCCTTCGACCCGAAGGCCACCCTGGACGCGGTCCAGCAGGAGCGCTGCACCTCGCTCTACGGCGTCCCGACCATGTTCATCGCGGAGCTGAACCTCCCCGACTTCGCCTCCTACGACCTCTCCTCCCTGCGCACCGGCATCATGGCGGGCTCGCCCTGCCCGGTGGAGGTGATGAAGCGGGTGGTCGCCGAGATGCACATGGCGGAGGTCTCCATCTGCTACGGCATGACCGAGACGTCCCCGGTGTCGCTGCAGACCCGCAGGGACGACGACCTGGAGCACCGCACCGGCACGGTCGGCCGGGTCCTGCCGCACATCGAGGTCAAGATCGTCGACCCGGCGACGGGAGTCACCCGACCCCGCGGCACGGCAGGGGAGTTGTGCACCCGCGGCTACAGCGTGATGCTCGGCTACTGGAACGAGCCGGAGAAGACCGCCGAGTCCGTCGACGCCGGCCGCTGGATGCACACGGGCGACCTCGCCGTGATGCGCGAGGACGGCTATGTCGAGATCGTCGGCCGCATCAAGGACATGATCATCCGGGGCGGGGAGAACATCTACCCCCGCGAGATCGAGGAGTTCCTCTACGGCCATCCCAAGATCCAGGACGTCCAGGTCGTCGGCGTCCCGCACGAGCGCTACGGCGAGGAGGTCCTGGCCTGCGTCATCGCCCGCGACCCGGCCGACCCGCCGACGCTGGAGGAGGTCCGGGCCTTCTGTGCGGGGCAGTTGGCGCACTACAAGGTCCCGAGCGGGGTGCGGATCCTCGACTCCTTCCCGATGACGGTGTCGGGGAAGGTGCGCAAGGTGGAGCTGCGGGAGAGGTTCGCGGACGGCTGAGGGGCGCGGCCGCCGGTCACAGCGGTGCGCGCATGCACACCCGCGGCCAGCGGTCCAGGCCGTGCGCCGCCTCCGTCGCGCGGATCGCGCGGAGGCCGGGCGTGAGGTCCGCCTCGGGGAGGGGCCGGAAGCCGAGGCGGGCGTAGTACGGGGCGTTCCACGGGACGTCCGTGAAGGTGGTCAGCGTCAGGGCCGTCAGGCCCTCCTCGCGGGCGCGGTCGGCGGCGTGGGCCAGGAGGGCGCGGCCCACGCCCCGGCGGGCGGCGCGTGGGTGGACCGAGACCTGCTCGATGTGCAGGGCACCGTCCACGGGTTCGGCGAGGAGGTAGGCGGCCGGCAGGTCCCCCTCGTCCACCGCGACCCAGCAGCGGCCCGCCCGGCGGTAGCGCTCCAGTACGTCGAGCGCGGGCGGTTCGTCGTCCGCGATCTCCGGCATGCCGAGGTCGCGGAAGGGGGCTCCGGCGGCCCCTTCGAGGTCCTGGAGGGCCGGGAGTTCGGCTCGGGTGGCGAGGCGGATACGCATGCGGTGAGTATGCGGGGCCATCGAGTCCGGGGCAGGGCGCTCCGCTACCCGGTGCCGGTGGCGGCCAGCGTCTCGGCCGGGGCGTTCACCGGCCTCGGGGTGCCGGTGAGGTCCAGCACGAACAGCGGGACGCCGAGGGCGTCGGCGCGGGCCCGGGCGTCGTCGGCGTACCCGGCGAGGGAGAAGTAGAGGCAGTCCGCGGACTCCGTCATGGCCGTCAGCCACAGGCACTCCACGTCCCGCAGGCTCGCCGGGCGCACCGCCGGATCCACCTGGGCGACGACACCGCGGGCGGCGAGACCGATGCCGGAGGGCGGACGCTGGTCAGCCCTGCGCACGCCCCGGTAGCCGAGCCAGCGCAGATACAGGGCGGCGGCCGTGACGGCATCGCGCGCGGTACGGATCGTGACGGAGAGGAAGGGGGGCCGGGCCGAACGCGCCTCGGCGACGCCGGCCGCGGCATCTCGCGGGCCGTGGTGCGTGTCGTGCGTCCCGGGCGTGCGGTGCCGGTCGGCTGTGCGCTTCCGGTCGGGCCGGTCGGGCTGGTGGGCTGCGCCCTGCTGGTCGGGCTGGTCGGCTGCGCCCTCCTGGCCGGGCGGGCCTTTTTGGCCGGCCGCACCGCTCCGGTCGTTGCCCGGGCCCTGGGCGACTGCCGTTCCGCGCACCGTGCGGTCCTGGTCGGTCTCCGGTTCCTGGGCGGCTGCCGTGCGGTCCTGGTCGGTCTTCGGTTCCTGGGCGGCTGCCGTGCGGTCCTGGTCGGTCTCCGGGCCCTGGGCGGCTGCCGTTCCGCTCCCGTCACCCGCCGCGGCCCGCCCCGCTGATCCCTGTTCCGTCACCACCGTCACCCGCAGCACCACCCCGCACGCGCACCCCACCTCCGGGCGCGGCCACTCCCCGCGCCGCCCGCAGGAGCCGCACCGCACCGCCACCCAGTCGTCCTGCCAGACCCGATGCGATACGGGCGTCGCCGAGCCGTCGCGGTCCAGGGGCGGGGCGACCGGCGCGCCGCACACGCAGGGGTACGCCGGTGCCGTGTAGCGGTGCTCGCGGCGGCAGGCCGGGCAGCGCACCGGAACGGTCTCGGGCATGTCCACTCCAGAACCGTGTCGTATCGGGACAGCGTGCCCATCGTGCTCCCTCGGGCCCCGGCCTGTCCGGCGCTTGCCGTCTCTTGACGCCCTTCGCCCACCCCACATACATTCATTCCAGATCGTAGAAAACAATTTCCGCAATACGGAAGAGCTCACCGCGGGGCGCGACGGGAGTGCGAATCCGACAGCCGAAGCAGGAGTACTCGATGGCTCGAATGACCGCTGCCCGCGCGGCAGTTGAGATCCTCAAGCGCGAGGGCATCGCCGACGCGTTCGGTGTCCCCGGCGCGGCGATCAACCCGTTCTACGCGGCGCTCAAAGCCTCCGGCGGCATCGCCCACACCCTCGCCCGGCACGTCGAGGGCGCCTCGCACATGGCGGAGGGCTACACCCGCACCCACCCGGGCAACATCGGTGTCTGCATCGGCACCTCGGGCCCGGCCGGCACCGACATGATCACGGGCCTGTACTCCGCGATCGGTGATTCCATCCCGATCCTGTGCATCACCGGCCAGGCCCCGACCGCCGTGATCCACAAGGAGGACTTCCAGGCCGTCGACATCGCCTCCATCGCCAAGCCGGTCACGAAGATGGCCGTCACGGTGCTGGAGGCCGCGCAGGTCCCGGGCGTCTTCCAGCAGGCCTTCCACCTGATGCGCTCCGGCCGCCCCGGCCCGGTCCTCATCGATCTGCCGATCGACGTCCAGCTCACGGAGATCGAGTTCGACCCGGAGACGTACGAGCCGCTCCCGGTCTACAAGCCCGCCGCGTCCCGCGCCCAGATCGAGAAGGCCATCGGGATGCTGAACGCGTCCGAGCGGCCGCTGATCGTCGCGGGCGGCGGCATCATCAACGCCGACGCGGCCGAACTCCTCGTCGAATTCGCCGAACTGACGGGCACTCCGGTCGTCCCGACCCTGATGGGCTGGGGCCTGCTGCCCGACGACCACGAGCTGAACGCCGGCATGGTGGGCCTGCAGACCTCGCACCGCTACGGCAACGCGACCTTCCTGGAGTCCGACTTCGTCCTCGGTATCGGCAACCGCTGGGCCAACCGCCACACCGGCAACCTCAACGTCTACACGGCCGGACGGACGTTCGTGCACGTCGACATCGAGCCCACCCAGATCGGCAAGATCTTCGCCCCGGACTACGGCATCGCCTCCGACGCCAAGGCCGCCCTGGAACTGTTCGTCGAGGTCGCCCGCGAGCTGAAGGCGGACGGCAGGCTGCCCGACCGTTCCGCGTGGGCCGAGGCCGCGCAGGAGCGCAAGGCGAGCCTCCAGCGCCGTACGCACTTCGACGACATCCCGATCAAGCCGCAGCGCGTCTACGAGGAGATGAACAAGGCCTTCGGCCCGGAGACCCGGTACGTCTCCACCATCGGCCTCTCGCAGATCGCCGGTGCCCAGATGCTGCACGTCTACCGGCCCCGGCACTGGATCAACTGCGGCCAGGCCGGCCCGCTCGGCTGGACCATCCCGGCCGCGCTCGGCGTCGCCAAGGCCGACCCGGAGGCGTCCGTCGTCGCCCTCTCCGGCGACTACGACTTCCAGTTCATGCTGGAGGAACTCGCCGTCGGCGCGCAGCACCGGATCCCCTACGTCCACGTCCTGGTGAACAACTCCTACTTGGGCCTGATCCGGCAGGCGCAGCGGGCGTTCGAGATCGACTTCCAGGTCAACCTGGAATTTGAGAACCTCAACTCCCCGGAGCTCGGCGTCTACGGCGTCGACCACGTCAAGGTCGCCGAGGGCCTCGGCTGCAAGGCGATCCGCGTCACCGACCCCGCTGAGCTGGGCGACGCCTTCGAGCAGGCCAAGAAGCTGGCCGCGGAGCACCGGGTCCCGGTCGTCGTCGAGGCGATCCTGGAGCGCGTCACCAACATCTCCATGTCGACGACCAACGACATCGGCAACGTCGTGGAGTTCGAGGAGATCGCCACGGAGCCGGGCCATGCGCCGACGTCGATCAAGCCGCTGAAGGTCTGAGACCCACGCGGCAGGAGGGGCGGCCCGTCCGGGAGGACGGGCCGCCCCTCACACGTTCCCGGCCCCCTCGAAGGGCGTCGGCCACCTCACTCGCCGCCTCCGCTTCCACCGCCCCCGCCGCAGGAGAGGAAGGCGCCGCCACCGCTGTTCGTACCGCGCTGTGAGTCCTTGAGGAGGGCCGCGGCGCCCACCTCGGCCCGGCGGACCAGACCCGCCCGCAGGGCGAACCGCGGTACCAGCAGCCGCAGGGCGGCCTCGCCGTGCAGGGCGACCAGCAGCAGCCGTTCGTGGTCGGTCAGGCCGTGCCGGCTCGCCGGCAGGGGGTGCTCGTGCCACAGGGCCCGGACGTGGCGCCGGGCGGCGCGGGTCGCGCCGAGCAGGGGATGGCGCAGCAGGCCCGCCTCCGCGAGCGGGATGCGCATGACGGCCACCGCGAGGCGGACCTCGGGATCCTTCACCAAGGCCTTCGGAGCCGCGGGCGCGCGCAGGCAGGCGTGCACCGCGGCCGCGAGGGGAGAAGGCGGCAGCACCGCGTCCACGGCCCCCACCGCGGCCGCGAGGGGAGAAGGCGGCAGCACGGCGTCCACGGCCCCCACCGCGGCCGCGAGGGGAGAAGGCGGCAGCACGGCGTCCACGGCCCCCACGGCGTCCGCGACGCATGCCCGGATCGTCCCGGGCAGGTCCGGCTCCACCAGGCCCCGCAGATGCAGGTCCACCACGGCGACGGTGACGGCGGCCCGCGGGCCTTGACCCAGCAGTGCGATCTCGTGCGGCTCCAGCCGGACCGCCGTACCGTCGCTCATGGCTTCACCCCCGTACCGGGGCCCGCCGCCCCCGTGCCGACGGGCCCCGTGTGACGAGAATGTGCCCGGCCCCGGGGGCGGTTGAAGCCCCCGGGGCCGGGTTCAGAGCTTGATTTGAGGGTTCCGTGCGGGCTGTACGACCGGTGCCGTAGGCGCGCTCACGCCTCGTCGTGCTCCGACAGCCCCGGCCATTCGTCCGGCCCGCCGCCCTGCCACTCCACGAGGTCGCTCTCCGCGACGTCCGTGACGTACAGGTCGGCCAGCCGCAGGATCTCGGCGACGTCATCGGTGTGGGTGGCGAGGCCCAGCGGCTCCTCGCCCAGGGTGACCCGGCGGGAGCCGTCCAGGGCGGGGGCGTGGACCACGACATGCGGTTGCTCGGTGGGAGGTGCCATGCCCCCAGGCTGCTGCGAACGGGACCGATCCGCACCCTGGGAACGGCTGGCCGTCCGGCGGCGCGAGGCTGGGCGCGACAGGACGTTCGCGCCGCCGGACGGGGTCTGGGGGGAGAGGGGTGGGTGGTGCTGGGACCGCGGCGGGTGCGACGGGCTCCGGGGCCGGTTTCCCTCAGGTCGAGAAGCCGGTCCGGGCCCTTCACCACCGCACTGGCTCGCAGCCGCCGCGGTCCTCGCCCTGACCGTGTCCGTGTCCGGGGGACCACCCCTCATCCGGGTCGCCCCGGGCGGTCGGACACGGTCAGGGAGTTCAGTCCTCGCGCAGGGCGCGGACCGCCTCCTCCACGCGCCGCCCGTACTCGGGGTCGGCGGCGTGGAAGTGCGCGAGGTTCTTCTCGATCACGTCGTCGCGGGAGACCTGGGACAGGCCCCCGGCGATGTTCGCGACCAGCCGGGACTTCTCCTCGGCGGACATCAGCCGGAAGAGCTCGCCGGCCTGGAAGAAGTCGTCGTCCTTGGTGTGCGGGGGCGCCTCGTGGGTGCCCGTGTGGCCGTTCACCGCCAGCGGCGCCGCGAGCGGGCGGCCGGTCTCGACCGGGCCGTCGTAGGAGTTCGGCTCGTAGTTCTTGGCGTACCGGCCTTGCGGGTTGGATGCCATGAGGCCGTCCCGGCCGTAGTTCTGCGCGGTCGTGGCGCGGGGCGCGTTGACGGCCAGCAGGGTGTGGTTGACGCCCAGGCGGTAGCGGTGGGCGTCCGCGTAGGCGAACAGGCGGCCCTGGAGCATCTTGTCCGGGGAGGGTCCGATGCCGGGCACGAAGTTGTTCGGGGAGAACGCGGCCTGCTCGACCTCGGCGAAGACGTTGTCCGGGTTGCGGTCCAGCACCAGCCGGCCCACCCGCCGCAGCGGGTAGTCCTGGTGCGGCCACACCTTGGTCAGGTCGAACGGGTTGAAGCGGTAGTCCGCCGCCTCGGCCGCCGGCATCAGCTGGACGTGGAGCGTCCAGGACGGGTGCACACCGCGCTCGATGGCCTGGAGCAGGTCCGTCTGGTGCGAGCCCGGGTCCCTGCCGGCGATCTCGGCGGCCTGCTCGCTGCTCAGGGACCGGATGCCCTGGTTGGTCTTGAAGTGGTACTTGACGAAGAAGGCCTCGCCCCGGCTGTTCGTCCACTGGTAGGTGTGCGAGCCGTAGCCGTTCATGTGCCGGTACGAGGCCGGGATGCCGCGGTCGCCCATCAGCCAGGTCACCTGGTGCGTGGCCTCGGGGGAGTGCGCCCAGAAGTCCCAGACGTTGTCTGGCTCCTGACGGCCCGTGAACGGGTCGCGCTTCTGCGAGTGGATGAAGTCGGGGAACTTGACGGGGTCCTTGATGAAGAACACCGGGGTGTTGTTCCCGACGAGGTCGTAATTGCCCTCCTCGGTGTAGAACTTCACCGCGAAACCGCGCGGGTCGCGCACCGCGTCCGCGCCGCCGAGCGAGTCGGCCACGGTGGAGAAGCGCAGGAACACCTCGGTGCGCTTGCCGACCGCGCCGAGGAAGTCGGCGTGGGTGAAGTCCGTGACGTCGTCGGTCACTTCGAAGTGGCCGTACGCGCCCGAGCCGCGGGCGTGCACCACGCGCTCCGGGATGCGCTCGCGGTTGAAGCGTGCCAGCTTCTCCAGCAGATGCTGGTCCTGGAGCAGGAGCGGTCCGCCGACGCCGGCGGTTGCGGAGTTCTGATTGTCGGCGACGGGGGCGCCGGACTCGGTGGTGAGCACGCGCTGCGACATCGTGACCTTCCGTACGAGAGGGCAGCGGAAATATGTTTCCGCTTTGTGGAGCCTAGGGTCGGGGCGAGCGGAGCGTCAACAGTTTGTTGAAGCAGTGGGCATGACTGGTTCCGGGCGGCGCCGCCGCTCTGGGCGCGACAGGACAGGTGTCAGCGGCGGCGCCGCCCGGGGATCGGGAACCCCCGGGGCTACGGGGGTCGGGGGAGGGTCAGACCTGGGCGCCGGAGAGCCGCTCCACGGCCCGCAGCAGCGCCGAGTGGTCGAGGCCGCCGTCGCCCTGCGCACGCAGGGACGCGACCAGTTGGGCGACCACGGCGCCGACGGGCAGGGCCGCGCCGACGTTGCGGGCGGCCTCGGTGACGATGCCCATGTCCTTGTGGTGCAGGTCGATCCGGAAGCCCGGCTTGAAGTCCCGGCCGAGGAAGTTGTCCTTCTTGCGGGTCAGCACGGTCGAGCCGGCGAGCCCGCCGTTGAGAACGTCCAGCGCCGCCTTCAGGTCCACGCCGGACTTCTCCAGGAACACCACGGCCTCGGCGCACGCCTGGATGTTCACGGCGACGATCAGCTGGTTGGCGGCCTTCACGGTCTGGCCGGAGCCGTGCGGGCCGCACAGCACGATGGTCTTGCCGAGCGCGTCGAGGATCGGCTTCGCGGTGTCGAAGTCGGCCTGCTCGCCGCCGACCATGATGGACAGCACGGCCTCGATGGCACCGGCCTCACCGCCGGACACCGGGGCGTCCAGGACGCGGATGCCCTTGTCCTTCGCCGCCTTCGCCAGGTCGACCGAGGTCTGCGGGGTGATCGAGGACATGTCGATCAGCAGCGCGCCGGACCGCGCGTTCTCCAGGATGCCGTCCGGGCCGTAGGCGATGGCCTCGACCTGCGGGGAGGCCGGGACCATCGTGATGACGACGTCGGCGTCCCGCACGGCCTCGGCGATCGAACCGGCCGCGGTGCCACCGGCGGCGGCCAGCCGGTCCAGCTTGTCCTGCTCCAGCGTGAAGCCGGTGACCTGGTAGCCCGCCTTGATCAGGTTCTCGGACATGGGGGAGCCCATGATGCCGAGGCCGATCCAGGCGACCTTGGGGAGTGTGCTCATGATGGGGTGCCTTTCGGATACGGGGGTCAGCGGGCCAGCCAGTCGAAGGCCTCGGCGCTCGGGCGGTCGCCCGGCTTGTACTCGAGGCCGATCCAGCCGTCGTAGCCCGCCTTCTTCAGCTGGTCGAGGAGGTCTTCGAGGGGCAGCGAGCCGGTCCCCGGCGCGCCGCGGCCCGGGTTGTCGGCGATCTGCACGTGCCCGGTCCTCGAGGCGAACCGCTCGATCACCGCGGGGAGGTCCTCGCCGTTCATGGACAGGTGGTAGAGGTCCATGAGGAAGCGGGCGTTGCCCAGTCCCGTCGCCTCGTTGACCCGGTCCACGACGGTCACGGCCGCCGGGGCCGACGCCAGCGGGTACAGCGGGGACTCGGGCCGGTTCAGCGCCTCGATCAGCAGGACCGCGCCGATCCGGTCGGCGGCCCGGGCCGCGAGGACCAGGTTCTCCAGGGCGAGCGCGTCCTGCTCGGCCGGGTCCACGCCCTCGACGCGGTTGCCGTACAGCGCGTTGAGCGCCGTGCAGCCCAGGGAGGCCGCGAAGTCGGCGGCCACGTCGATGTTGGCGCGGAACCGCTCCGACTCCTCACCGGGGATCGACAGGGCGCCGCGGTCCGGGCCCGGGAGCTGCCCGGCGTAGAAGTTCAGGCCGGTGAGCCGGACGCCGGCCTCCTCGATCGCGCGCTTGAGGGCGTCGAGCTCGGACTGCTCGGGGACCGGTGAGTCGACCCAGGGCCACCACAGCTCGACCGCGGTGAAGCCCGCCGCGGCGGCGGCCGCGGGGCGCTCCAGGAGGGGGAGCTCCGTGAAGAGGATCGACAGGTTGACGTTGAAGCGCTGGTCTGCGAATCCCATCGGGGCGGCGCTCCCTTCCTTGTCTTCGGTGGTGCTTGCCTTCAGCAGTCTGCTATTCCGTATTGTGGAATCATGTTTCTGCTTAACGGAAGATTGCCTGTGGGGTGCGAGGGCTGTCAAGAGGGGCTGCCGGAAAGTCCGTCCCGCGCGTTAGGTTGAGCGCGTGCGACTGAGAGTGGAGTTCACGACCGAGCCGTTCGACCTGGACGAGGCGCCCGCGCACGCGGTGGTGGCCCGCGAGGTCGTGGAGGCCGCCGAGCTGGACGCCGTGGATGTGGGCCCGTTCGGCAACACCGCCGAGGGCGGTGCCGACGCGGTGCTCACCGCCGTGGACGCCCTGCTCCGCAAGGCCCTGGAGGCCGGTGCCACCCGGGTCTCGCTCCAGGTCAACGTGGTCGAGGAGGGCGAGGCGTGAGCGGCGCGGGGGACGAGCCGTTCATCGCGGCCGTCAAGCCCCTGGTCGACGCCATGGGCGGCGAGATGATCCCGCCCGACGAGGCCGGCCCCGACGACGTCGTCCTGGCCTGGGAGGGCAGGGACGCCGTCGCCGTGAGGCTGCCCCAGCTCGCCGACTCCCTCGATCACATCCTGGCCGCCATGGAGCGCCGCAAGGGCATGCCGCTGGCCGATCTGGACCGCAGGGCCAAGCAGGAGGTCGTACGGATACTCGAGGCGCGCGGCGCCTTCTCCGTACGGCACGGGGTGGAGACCGTGGCGAGCGCCCTCGGCGTCAGCCGCTTCACCGTCTACAACTACCTCAACCGCGAGAAAGCCCCCTGACCCACCGCGCCTCACCGGTCCGGTTTCGCGTCACCGAATTTTCAACAAACTGTTGACGCGCTGTCGCGGGAGGGCGTTAGCTATCGGCACGCCCGTTCAGCACGAAGGCCGAATCGGCCACGGAGGCTCCCGTGACTTCCACTTCCACGCCGCCGGGCCTCGCCCGGTTCAACACCCTTGAGGAGCACGCGGCCCACGCCGCGCTCCACGAGGCGTGCGCCTCCACGGCGTGGGCGAAACGCTTGCTGGCCACCCGCCCCTACGCCACCCCCGAGGACCTGTACGCCGCGAGCGACGCCGCCATGGCGCAGCTGACGGCCGCGGACCTCGACGAGGCGATGGCCGGCCACCCGCCCATCGGCCGTCCCAAGCCCGGTGACCCCACCTCGGCCCGGGAGCAGCGCGGCATGGCCGGCGCCTCCGACGCGCTCAAGGCGGAGATGCTGGAGCTGAACCTCGCCTATCAGGAGCGGTTCGGCCATGTCTTCCTGATCTGCGCCACCGGCCGGACCGGCGAGCAGATGCGCGACGCGGTCAGGGAACGGATCGGCAACACACCGGAGCGGGAGCGGGAGATCGTCCGCACCGAACTGGGGAAGATCAACCGTATCCGGCTCGCCCGCCTCGTCGAAGACGACTGAAGAGGACGCCCGACCATGAGCACCAGCACCACCGCGTCCGTGTCCACGCACATCCTGGACACCAGCGTCGGCCGCCCCGCCGAGGGCGTCGCCGTCCAGCTCTCCGCCCGCACCGGGCGCACGGCGGACTGGCAGGCGCTCGGCGGCTCCGCCACCGACGCGGACGGCCGGTGCAAGGACCTCCCGGCGCTGCCGGAGGGCACCACCCACGTACGGCTCGACTTCGCCGTCGAGCCGTATTTCGAGAAATCCGCGAACCAGCAAGCCGATGCGCAGCAGGACGCCCCCGCGAATCGGGACAGCGGTGCGTTCTTTCCAGAGGTAGCGATCACCTTCGCCGTAGAGCCCGGTGAGCACTACCACGTACCGCTGCTGCTCAACCCGTTCGGCTACTCCGTTTACCGAGGGAGCTAGCTAGATGCCCACCATTCTGGGACAGAACCAGTACGGCAAGGCCGAGAACCGAGTCGTAAAGATCACGCGGGACGGCGCCACTCACCACATCAAGGACCTGAACGTTTCCGTGGCGCTGAGCGGCGACATGGACGAGGTCCACTACTCCGGCTCGAACGCCCACGTCCTGCCGACCGACACCACCAAGAACACGGTGTACGCGTTCGCCAAGGAGCACGGCATCGAGTCCGCCGAGCAGTTCGGCATCCACCTCGCCCGGCACTTCGTGACCTCGCAGGAGCCGATCAGGACGGCCCGGATCCGCATCGAGGAGTACGCCTGGGAGCGGATCGAGGCCTCCGACGCCAACTCGCAGTTCATCGGCGCCGACGAGGTCAAGCACTCCTTCGTCCGCAAGGGCCAGGAGACCCGCCTCACCCAGATCACCTACGACGGTGAGCGGTGGGAGGTCGTCTCCGGGCTCAAGGACCTCGTCGTGATGAACTCGACCAACTCCGAGTTCTGGGGCTACGTCAAGGACAAGTACACGACCCTGAAGGAGGCCTACGACCGCATCCTGGCCACCGAGGTCTCCGGCCGCTGGCGGTTCAACTGGACCGACGACGAGCAGCGCATGCCGAACTGGGAGAAGTCCTACGAGCAGGTGAGGAAGCACATGCTCCAGGCCTTCGCCGAGACCTACTCGCTCTCGCTCCAGCAGACCCTGTACCAAATGGGTTCGCGGATCATCAACAACCGCAGCGAGATCGACGAGGTCCGCTTCTCCCTTCCGAACAAGCACCACTTCCTGGTGGACCTGGAGCCGTTCGGGCTGAAGAACGACAACGAGGTCTACTTCGCCGCCGACCGCCCCTACGGCCTGATCGAGGCGACGGTCCTCCGGGACGGCTGCGAGGCGAAGATCCCCGTGGACCTCACCAACCTCTGAGGTTCCCCCTTTCGGCACCCGTGGCCGGGGAACCCTTCTCCCGGCCACGGCACTCAAAACTTCCAGGGTCCTGCCGTGCCCTCTCCATCACAGCGCAAAGGACGAACCATGGCAGCAGACCGGCGCATCGTCATCGAGAACTGTGCGATCGCGACCGTCGACGGACACGACACCGAGTACGCCTCCGGGCACGTCGTCCTCGCCGGCAACCGCATCGAGTCGCTCGGCGCGGGCAGGGCCCCCGACGGCCTGGAGAACGTGGCCCGCCGCATCGACGCCTCCGGCCACCTCGTGACCCCCGGCCTGATCAACACCCACCACCACTTCTACCAGTGGATCACCCGGGGCCTGGCCACGGACCACAACCTCTTCAACTGGCTCGTCGCGCTCTACCCGGTCTGGGCGCGCATCGACGAGCCGATGGTCCGCGCGGCGGCCCAGGGCTCGCTCGCGATGATGGCCCGCGGCGGCGTCACCACCGCCATGGACCACCACTACGTCTTCCCGCAGGGCTCCGGCGACCTCTCCGGCGCGATCATCGGCGCCGCCCGTGACATGGGCGTCCGCTTCACCCTCGCCCGCGGCTCCATGGACCGCAGCGAGAAGGACGGCGGCCTGCCCCCGGACTTCGCCGTCGAGACCCTGGACGGGGCGCTGGCCGCGACCGAGGAGACCGTCCGGCAGCACCACGACTCCTCCTTCGACGCCATGACCCAGATCGCCGTCGCGCCCTGCTCTCCCTTCTCCGTCTCCACCGAACTGCTGCGCGACGGCGCCCAGTTGGCCCGCCGCCTCGGCGTCCGGCTGCACACCCACGGCTCGGAGACCGTGGAGGAGGAGAAGTTCTGCCACGAACTGTTCGGCATGGGCCCGACCGACTACTTCGAGTCCACCGGCTGGCTCGGCGAGGACGTGTGGATGGCGCACTGCGTCCACATGAACGACTCCGACATCGCCGCCTTCGCCCGGTCCCGCACCGGCGTCGCGCACTGCCCGTCCTCCAACGCCCGCCTCGCCGCCGGAATCGCCCGCGTCCCCGACATGCTCGCCGCCGGCGTCCCCGTCGGCCTCGGCGTCGACGGCACCGCCTCCAACGAGTCCGGCGAACTCCACACCGAGTTGCGCAACGCCCTCCTCATCAACCGCCTCGGCGGCCACAGGGAGGCGGCGCTGAACGCCCGTCAGGCCCTGCGCCTCGGCACGTACGGCGGCGCCCAGGTCCTCGGGCGGGCCGCGGAGACCGGCTCGCTGGAACCCGGCAAGCTCGCCGACCTGGTGCTGTGGAAGATGGACACGCTCGCCCACGCCTCCATCGCCGACCCGGTGACCGCCCTGGTCTTCGGCGCGGCCGCCCCGGTCACCGCCTCCTTCGTGGACGGCCGGCAGATCGTCGAGGACGGGCGGCTGCTCACGGCCGACGAGGACGCCATCGCCCGCGCCACGCGCGACGAGGCCCAGCGCCTGGCGAAGATCGCCGCGCAGGCCTGAACACCCACATACTCCGGCCGGGAGGGACGGCTCCCGGCCGGTGGCCGTGTACCCGAGCGGGGACCACGGCGGTCGTCTCCGGGGTGCGCGTGAACGCGTGCGCCCCGGAACGGCCACTCCCGTCACCCGGTCCCGCACGACCACCCGCACCACCTCCCTGACACCCACGGCGGCGATCCGACGCAGCCGTGTAACCGACCGGAGGGACGCCGCTGTGGCCGACCACCCCGTTGACGAAAAACTCCCCGCGCTCAAGATGGCGACGACCGGCCTGCAGCACGTGGCCGCCATGTACGCGGGCGTCGTCGCCCCGCCCCTGATCGTCGGCGCGGCCATCGGCCTCTCCGCCACCGACCTGACCTTCCTCACCGGCGCCTGCCTGTTCACCGCCGGCCTCGCCACCTTCCTGCAGACCCTCGGTGTCTGGAAGATCGGCGCCCGGCTGCCGTTCGTCAACGGCGTCACCTTCGCCGGTGTCGCGCCGATGACCGCGATCGTCGCCTCCACCGAGGACAAGTCCGACGCCCTGCCCGTCATCTTCGGCGCGGTCATCGTCGCCGGACTCCTGGGCTTCCTGGCGGCCCCCGTCTTCTGCAAGGCGATCCGATTCTTCCCGCCCGTGGTCACGGGCACGGTCATCACCCTGATCGGCATATCGCTGCTCCCGGTCGCCTTCGGCTGGGCGCAGGGCCCCGATCCGGCGGCGCACGACTACGGCTCGGCGACCAACCTCGCACTGGCCGCCGTCACCCTGCTGATCGTGCTGCTGCTGCGCCGCTTCACCACGGGCTTCGTCAAGCAGATCGCCGTGCTGCTCGGCCTGGTGATCGGCACGCTCATCGCGATCCCGTTCGGCGTCACGGACTTCGGTCCCGTCGCGGACGCGGCCGTCGTCGGCTTCCCCACCCCGTTCCACTTCGGCGCCCCGCAGTTCCAGCTCGCCGCGATCATCTCGATGTGCGTGGTGATGGTGGTCTCGATGACCGAATCGACCGCCGACATGCTGGCGTTGGGCGAGATCGTCGAGCGCCCGGCGGACGAGAAGACCATCGCGGCCGGCCTGCGCGCCGACACCCTCGGCTCGGCGGTCAGCCCCCTCTTCAACGGCTTCATGTGCAGCGCCTTCGCCCAGAACATCGGCCTGGTCGCCATGACGAGGATCCGCAGCCGGTACGTCGTCGCTGCGGGCGGCGGCTTTCTGGTGCTGATGGGCCTGTGCCCGATGGCGGCCTCGCTGATCGCCGTCGTACCGCGCCCGGTACTCGGTGGTGCGGGCGTGGTCCTGTTCGGCTCGGTCGCCGCCAGCGGCATCCAGACCCTCGTCCGGGCCTCCCTGGACAAGGACAACAACATCCTGATCGTGGCCGTCTCCCTGGCCGTCGGCATCATCCCCATCACGGCGCCGGAGTTCTACCACGCCTTCCCGGAGACGGCGAGGATCGTCCTGGACTCCGGCATCTCGACGGGTTGTGTGGCCGCGGTCCTGTTGAACCTGGTCTTCAACCACCTGGGCCGGGGCGGCCACGACGCCCACGACGTGACCCACCCGATGGAGGCGGGCGAGGAGCTCACGAACGCCCCCAAGGCCCCGGCCGCGTCCTGACATCAGGACTCCGGTTCGCGGCAGGCCCGGTGGGTGTGACAGGTACGGCGAACCACTGCGTCGGGGCGCAGGGCTGGATCAGCGATCGGCGTCATGGCCCCGGGCCTGCCGGCGTCCGTGCGAACGTGCCGGCCCTACGTGCCAGGGGGGGAGGGTGACCTCGCCCCCTAGAGCCCGAACAACCCCGGGTCCGCCGACAGTTTCCTGAAGACCTCGGCGGGGTCGGCGACCAGTCTGCGCTTCTCGAGGTCCAGGATGCCGCCGAGCGCCGTGATCTCGGCGGCGACCGTGCCGTCGGCCTTCAGGAGGCTCTGCTCGATCCGGAACGTCTTGCCGCCGTCCCATTCGAAGGCGCAGGTCACCTCGACCTCGTCGCCCGCGAGCAGCTCGCGTTTGTAGCGGATGGTTGTCTCCAGGGCGACCGGGCCCACGCCGCTGCCGATGAGCGCGGACTGGCTGATCCCGGCGGCGTGGAGCAGTGACCAGCGGGCGTGCTCCGCGTAGTTCAGGTACACCGCCTGGTTGAGGTGCCCCTGCACATCGGTCTCGTATCCACGGACGGTCACAGGGACGGAAAACGGCTTGCTCACGGCTTCCCCTTCTCGCGCCGGATCTCTCACACCGGACTCTCGTGCACTGCGCAACGATCCACCGATCTTGGCATGCTCATCACGCCCGGCGCGGCGAAGCCAGCAGATACCGGGTCCCGCCGCGCGGCTCGCGGTGCTCGCTCACCTGCCAGCCTGCCCCTTCCAGGGTGGCCGCGCAGGCCCGCAGCGCTTCGCCGTCCGGCTCGTGGACGGCGACGGCCTCCGGCTGCGGGGTCTCCCGGACGCGATACCCCGGGTCCTCCCGCCCCGCCGGACCGTGCCCGGCGGCCTCCAGCGCCAGCGCGGCGGCCCGCACCAGATGCGCCCGCTCCCAGCCGCACGGCCGGTCCACGTCCCCGCCCGGGTTGGTCATCCGGCGCAGCTCCAGCAGCCCCTGCCAGGCGCTGTGCACCTCTCGGCGCCGGGCCGGACCGGCATCCGCGGCGGCCTCCTCGCCGCCGACGCGGGCGGCGAACACCCCGGTCGCGGCGGGCGCCTCCTCGGGCCCGTCCGGCTCGGGCGCCCGCGTGATGCCCTGCCGGATCCGGTGCCCCTCCGGCGTCAGGAAGTGATCGTGCGGCGGCCGGGGATGGCGGAAGGCGAGACCCCGCTTCACCAGCGCCGAGAGCTGCGACTCCGTGCCCCGGAGCCGCCCGGTGACGGGGTCGGCGGCGTCGATGACACGCCGCTGCGCTGCGGTCGGTGGTCGGGTCACGGCGTGCTCCTCTCCGGCCGGCGACGGGGCCCGGGGCTCGACGCCCCACCTGCTCGAAGGCTACGACCCGCCACTGACATTCCGGGCCGGGACGACTCCCCGCCCCGCACTCCGGCCCAACGCACTCCGGTCCGCCGCACTCCGGCTCACCGCACCACGGCTCACCGCTCTCCGGCCCGCCGCGCGCCGGGGCTCGGGCCGCCAGGTGGCCACCAACGCGGCGGCCAGCAGCAGCTCGGCCAGGTCGCCGCCGTAGTACATGACCTCCGCGCCGCCCTGCACCTGGTCGATCGGCGCGTGGATGTCGGCCCAGAAGCCGCCGTACATCAGCTGGGAGATCACGGCGTGCGCCGCGATCGCGACACCCAGGTAGACCAGCCGGGCCCTGACACCCGGCCGGGCGGGGGCCGGGTCGGGGCCGGCGACGGCGTGGGCGAACAGGCATCCGGAGAGCAGGAAGTGCGCGTGCAGCAGCCAGTGCGCCGCCGGGTCGGCCGTGATCGCGTTGTACAGGGGGGTGAAGTACAGCACCGCGAGGCCGCCCGTGGAGAGCGCCAGCCCGACCGCCGGGTGGGAGATCACGCGGGCGGGCAGGCTGTGCAGCACCGCGGTCAGGCGCCGGCCCCGGGACGCGGGCAGGGTGCGCAGCAGGAGCGTGACGGGGGCGGCCAGGACCAGGGCGAGCGGCGCGTACATGCCGATGAGGAGGTGCTGGACCATGTGCCCGCGGAAGTCCTCGTGGGCGAAGGGGGCCACGGGCGGCAGCAGCGCGACGCCGAGCAGGAGGATCCCGCCCAGGAACCAGCCGGTCCGCCACCGGCTCCAGCCGAGGACCGGATTGCGCCGGCACGCCCGGCGGACGAGCAGCAGATAGACACCGCAGGCGGCGATCAGTAGGAGCGCCGGCGGCAGCCAGTCCGGGATGCCGCCGCCCGCGGCGTGCCCGTGCCCGTGCAGGTGGTGGCCCATCAGCCGTGCAGGCCCTCGTGCCGGCCGGCGGGCGCACCGGGGTCGAAGGGCCGGCCGCTGCGCTGGAGCAGGTGGCCGCCGGTGACCAGCAGGGCGCCCAGGACGAGGAAGCCGATGTCCCACCACACCTGGCCCTCGCCGGCGTAGACGTGGTGGATGCCGAGGACGTGGTGGTCCAGCACGCCCTCCACGAGGTTGAACAGGCCCCAGCCGACGAGCATCCAGCCCCACAGCACCCGGGAGGTCCACACCCGCCGCCGGTCGTGGGTGACCCGCGCGTACAGCACGGCCAGCCCGAGCAGGACCGCGAGCCAGCACACGGTGTGGAAGACGCCGTCCCACAGGGTGTTCATCTCCAGGCCGGAGACGGTGTGGGGGTTGTAGTACTTCACCCCGATGCGGTCCTGGTTGGTGCTGGAGAGCATGTGGTGCCACCGCAGCAACTGGTGCAGCAGGATGCCGTCGGCGAACCCGCCCATCCCGACCCCGAGCACGATGCCCGGCAACCGGAGGTCCGCCGGTCGTGGGGTGTCGACCCGGGCTTCGCCTTGCGTGGTGGCCATCATTCGTCTCCGCTCCTGCCTGGGGGAAGGACCGAGGACGACGTTCCCCGCTGCGCGGCGCTCACGCCCTGCTCAGGGACTCCATCCGGCTCAAAGACCCTTTCCGGCCGTCCCCGCGAAGCTCCGGGAAAGGCTCGGTGCCTACTGCCGGTATCCGCCGAGGAACCGCCCGATCCGGCCGATCGCCGCCTCCAGGTCCTCCGCGTGAGGCAGCGTCAGGATGCGGAAGTGGTCCGGCGTCGGCCAATTGAAGCCCGTGCCCTGGACGACCTGGATCTTCTCCCGCAGCAGCAGGTCCAGGACGAACTTCTCGTCGTCGTGGATCTTGTGGACCTTGGGGTCGAGGCGCGGGAAGGCGTAGAGCGAACCCTTCGGCTTCACACAGGTCACACCGGGGATCTCGTTCAGTTTCTCCCAGGCCACGGTGCGCTGTTCGTGCAGCCGGCCGCCCGGCGCGGTCAGCTCGCGGATGGACTGCCGGCCGCCGAGCGCGGCCTGGATGGCGTACTGCGCGGGCGCGTTGGCGCACAGTCGCATGGAGGCCAGCATGGTGAGGCCCTCCAGGTAGTCCTTGGCGTGCTGCCGCGGCCCGGTGACCACCAGCCAGCCGGAGCGGAAGCCCGCCACGCGGTACGTCTTGGACAGGCCGCAGAAGGTGAGGACCACCAGGTCGGGGGCGAGGGCCGCGGCCGAGTGGTGGACGGCGTCGTCATAGACGATCTGGTCGTAGATCTCGTCGGCGAAGACCATGAGGCCGTGCCGCCGGGCGAGGTCGAGGATGCCCTCGACGATCTCCTTGGGGTAGACCGCGCCGGTGGGGTTGTTGGGGTTGATGATCACGACCGCCTTCGTACGGTCGGTGATCTTCGACGCCATGTCGTCGAGGTCGGGGTACCAGTCGGCCTGCTCGTCGCACAGGTAGTGGACCGCCGTGCCGCCCGCGAGGGTCGTCACCGCCGTCCACAGGGGGAAGTCCGGCGCGGGGACGAGGATCTCGTCGCCGTCCTCGATGAGCGCCTGCACGGCCATCGACACCAGCTCCGAGACGCCGTTGCCGAGGAAGACGTCGTCGACGCCGACCTCCAGGCCGAGGGTCTGGTAGCGCTGGGCCACCGCCCGGCGGGCGGAGAGGATGCCGCGCGAATCGGTGTAGCCGTGTGCCTGCGGCAGCATCCGGATCATGTCCTGGAGGATCTCCTCCGGTGCCTCGAAACCGAAGAGCGCGGGATTGCCGGTGTTCAGGCGCAGCACGCTGTGGCCCGCCTCCTCCAGCGCGTTGGCGTGCTCGATCACCGGGCCGCGGATCTCGTAGCAGACCTCGCTGAGCTTGCTCGACTGCCGGAACTCCATGCGCCGCTCTCCTCTGCCGATCGTGTTGCTTGGTTTTACCAAGTACGCGCTTGGAAAGTCCAACAACTTGTCTAGACTGCGTCGCATGCCACCTCGCCGAAGCTACGACCAGTACTGCTCCGCCGCCCGTGCGCTCGACGTCGTCGGTGACCGCTGGACCCTGCTGATCGTCCGGGAGCTCCTCGCCGGTCCCCGGCGCTACACCGACCTGCACGCGGACCTCCCCGGCGTCAGCACCGACGTCCTCGCCTCGCGACTGAGGGACATGGAGCGCGACGGCCTCGCCACCCGGCGCCGGCTGCCGCCCCCCGGTGCGGCGTACGTGTACGAAGTCACGCCTCGCGGGCGGGAGTTGCTGCCGGTGCTCCAGGCGCTGGGGGAGTGGGGACAGGCCGAACTCGGGGAACGCCGGCCGACGGACGCGGTCCGGGCCCATTGGTTCGCCCTGCCGCTGCTGCGCCTGCTGGACGGTGAGGGGCTCGTCGAAGTCCGCCTGGAGGAAGGCCTGTTCCATCTGCACACCGGTGCCGAGGAGGGCCCCGTGTACGGCGACGGGCCCGCTCCGGGGGAGCCGGACGCCCGGCTGGTTCTGGACACCGCCACGTGCACGGCGCTCGGCCGGGGGGAGCTGAGTCTGGCCCGGGCCGTGGGGGAGGGCCGGGTCGAGGTGGGCGGCGAGGGCACGCTGGCCAAGGCGCTGCGCGAGGAAGGAGAGAAGGCCCGCACGAGGCGGGCCTTCTGAGAGGCGATCAGGTGGTGACCGATCAGGGACGGGTCGGGTGAGGGCCGGTCAGGCTCCCGGCGGCACCCGGGACGGCCGTCCCGTCCCGCGCGTCAGCGCGTACCCGCCGACTCCCGCGAGGGCGGCCAGGATCCCGCCGATCGCGGTCCACACCCAGCGGTCCGACCACCAGCCGGACGCCCAGCCGTCCTCGGGTTCGAGACCGGCCAGCACCGCGGCGTTCTCCTGCTCCTCCGCGGGCTTCGTGGCGACGCCCGGCACCAGCGGCTCGGCCAGTGAGCCGTCCACCGCCGCGGATCCGCCGATGTCCTTGGAGTCCACCCGCACCTCGCTGCCGACGGGGAGACCGAGGTCGGCGGTGGCGACGCCGGTGGCGGTCAGCCGGACGTAGTAGGTGCCCGGCAGCGGGTCGTTGGCCCACGGCTCCGACCAGGCGCGGACCGTGCGCAGCACGCAGGCCAGTTCGACGGAGGACGTGCCCGCCGCGGCGGCGCGGGTCTGCGCCCCGTACTGGCACGCCTGGCGGCGGCGCAGACCGTCGTAGACGTCGATCTGCCAGGTCTGCGGGGCGTGGGTCTCCGGCAGCTTCACCGTCGCCTCGACCGTGGGGCGCTGCCCGGTGTCGGCGGGGAAGGACCAGTACAGGTAGTCGCCCGTGGAACCGCTCGCCGTGGCCTGCTGCCCCTGCTCGATCTCCGTGGCCGTACGGAACGACGTGCCGGCCTGCGTGGGGGCCGAGGAGTCGTCCGGCGACGGACTCGGTGAGGCGTCGGCCGCGGCCGGGGCGGCCGCCAGGCCCAGGGTCAGCAACGCCGCGCTCAACGCTCTTGCCATTCGCATCAGTTGGTCCTCCAGACCGCGACGCGCCAGCGCGAGAGCCAGCCCCAGACGAGACCGGCGAGGAAGCCGGTGAGGATCAGCACGCCGAGCAGCCACCAGCCGCGGCCGAGACCGAAGGCGGCCACGTCGCCCGCCTGGCTCGGGGCGTCCACGACGTCCACCGTCAGCTCCAGCGGCAGACCGGGCGTGGCCTGCACGCCGGAGGCCGCCGAGAAGGAGTGCGAGACGGCGAGGCAGACCGCCTCCGAGGGAGCGTCCTCGTCGTCGCTCTCGGCCTTCGGGTAGCGCAGACCCGTCGAGATCACGTCCGTACGGCCGTTGCCCGCCGCCTCGCCGCGCACGATCTCGCGGCCCTTCGAGGTCACGGCCCGCATCAGCACACCGTAGCCGGGGTTCACGGCCCGGTCCGCCGCGACGCTCACCGAGGCGCGCAGCTCCTGCCCCGGCCGCACGTCCACCCGGTAGAAACGCTGCTGCCCGAACTCCTCGCGGTCGGTGTACAGGCCCGACTTCAGCGTCGGCGCCCCGGCGCACCGGTCGGCGCCCTTAGTCGGCACCGGCGTCACCACCGGATCGGCCGCCCGGTCCACCAACTGGTTCACCCGGTCGGTGAGTTCGTCCTGGTGCTCGACCGAGGTGTAGGTGCCGCCGGTGGCCTCGGCGATGCAGCTCAACTGCCGGCTCAGCTTGGCCGTCGGGACCAGGCCCAGGGTGTCGATGGTGAGGCCGATGCCCTTGGCCGCGATCTCGCGGGCCACCTCGCACGGGTCGAGCGGGGCGCAGGTGTCCTCGCCATCGCTGATCAGCACGATGCGCTTGGAGCCGTCACCGCCGTCCAGGTCGCCGGCCGCCTTCAGCAGGGCCGGGCCGATCGGCGTCCAGCCCGTCGGGGTGAGCGTGGCGACGGCCGTCTTGGCCTCGGTGCGGTCGAGCGGGCCCACCGGGTAGAGCTGCGCGGTGTCCTTGCAGCCCGTCTTGCGGTCGTCCCCCGGGTAGTCGGCGCCGAGGGTGCGGATGCCGAGCTCAACCTCCTCCGGGGTCGCGTCGAGCACCTCGTTGAACGCCTGCTTGGCGGCGGCCATCCGCGACTGGCCGTCGATGTCCCGCGCCCGCATCGAGCCGCTCACATCGAGGACGAGATCGACCTTGGGGGCGTCCTGGCCCGTGGGTTCACCGGCGGCCGCCCCGGCCGGGAAGGCGAGCCCGGCCGTCAGCGCGGCGAGCAGGGCGCAGGCCCCTGCCGCCAGCCGTGTTCTTATGATCATCGCCGGATCCTAGTGATCACCCCGCTCCGGCTCCAAAACGCCGGTTCACCGCAGCGGATTGGGCAGTCGCGCCCACTGGTCCCCGGGCGTCTGCGGCGAGAGCCGCATCAGCGTCAGCGCCTTCGTGGGCAGGGGATCCGCGCACAGCGCCGCGAGGTCGGGGGTGCGCGGCAGGTCCCGTACGGCCGTCTCCAGCGCCGCCGCGAGCGCCGGGCCCGAGCCCGCCGTGCCCGCCAGCGCGCCCGCCACGAGCGAGCCGAACAGCTTGCGGCGCAGCGCGCGTTCGTCGTCGGTGACCATACGGGCGGGCAGCTCGGGCACCGTGATGCCGTGCCCGGCGAGGCGGGCCGGGCTGACGCGGATGTCGGCCAGGTCGCGGTAGACCAACCGCAGCGGTTCGCCCGTCGCGGAGAGGACCACCAGGAGGTTCTGGCCGTGCGCCTCCAGCGCCACGCCCAGTTCCAGCAGCCGCAGCCCGACGGTGAGGGCGAGCCGGGTGAAACCGGCCATCCAGGCGGGAGAGCCGGGCAGGTCCGTGGTGGCGAGCGCCGCCACCGGCAGGACCCGCTCACCGCTGCCCGCGTACGTCTGCGGGGACTCCCGCAGAACGGCCGCGAAGTCCGGGGAACCGGCCGCCGCCGCGCCCAGGGTGCGCGTGACGTGCAGCAGGCCGTCCGTGCGCGCCGCGGGCACCCCCGCGAAGTCCGACAGCATCGCCGACGCGGCGACCGAGGGCAGGGAGATGTCCCGCACCGAGGACGTCAGCCGGGCGCTCAGCGAGGTCTTCACATGCGGCCCGCCGGGCAGCGCCAGCGTCCGCAGGGACATCAGCGGATGCGCGGGACTCCGCTCCTCGCACGTCCGCTTCAGCACATGCGCCGCCTGCCACGGGTGCACCGGCAGCACCACCCGCCCCCCGTCCCTCAGCTCCCCCGGCCACACACCCGTCACCAGGCACTCCTCCGCCCGCACCGGCACCAGCCCCAGCTCCACGACCGGCCGGTGCTCGGGCCCGTAGGCGAGCTGCTCGGCCACCGAGAAGCCCGGCCGGGACCGGCACGTCGGATGGAACGGATGCCCGTCGACGATCCGCTGCTCCCACTCCCAGTCGTGCTCCGGCCAGCCGCCCCGGTCGTCCTCCTGCCCCGCTCGCGACAGCGCCAGCGAGGCGACGCTGTGCCCGAGTTCGGCGGCGAAGGAGGCGGAGTGCGGTACGGCGAGGTCCGTCATCAGCCGCGCCGGATCCTCGTAGGCCCTCTCGTCCAGCCGTACGACGGTGACGTACGCGCCGGTCGCGTACGGATCCGGCCGGGGGCCGTGCAGCCGGCGCCCGTCCGGCAGGGACAGCGTCAGCCCGTCCCCGGCCTCCTCGCGGCGGGCGACCCAGGGCAGTGGATCGTGGGCGAGACCGCGCCACAGCCGGGACAGCACGGCCGCCCGCGCGCCGGGCAGTTCGGCCTCGTACCGCGCCGACAGACCGGGCCGCACGACGGACAGTTCGTCGGCGACCTCGGTCTCGGCGGTGGGGGGACGGTGCACGGGCAGGCTCCTCGGGTACGAATGCGGGTACGAACAGGGATGTCACAGCGCGGTGGCGACGACCGACATACTGATCATCTCCGCCCGGAACGCTGGAAGGACCGTAGGGACGAGTGGAACGCGTGGACCTCATGCCCCCGCCCGCCGACGACGACTCGGCCCACGGCGACTCCGGCCGCGGCGACGGCCCGTCCGCCGGCGCTCTCGCCGACGCGTACGCCGCCGTGCCCCTGCTGAACTGCCTGCTGCGGGAGGTGGCCCGTCCGGTCCGTCAGGAGGGCGAACGCCACGTCTACCGGCTGCCCGGCGGGGACCGCCTGCTGCGGGTGCGCGGCACCCGGCGGCCCGCCGAACCCGAAATCCACCGGGCGGGCGCCTGGCACCACGTCGGCCACACCGAGCTGGTCAAACTCGTCGCCGAGGAACTGCGCCGGCACACCGGGTCGTCCAACCACGAACTGCCCGCCGAGATGCTCGACAGCCGGGAGGCCGTGGCCGCCCTGCTCGCCGCCCGCACCCGGGCCACCCCGCCCGACGACCTCTACCGGCGCTCCGAGCAGTCCCTCCTCACCGGCCACACCCACCACCCGGCCCCCAAGGCGCGCGGCGGCGGGCCGGCCGCCGCCTGGCTGCCGTACGCGCCCGAGGCGTACGCCCGCTTCCCGATGGCCCTGCTCGGACTCCGCGAGGACACCGTCGTCGAGGAGGGCGACACCTCCGCCCTCGACGCCCTCGGCGCGGCCCCGCCCGGCTACCGTCTGCTCCCGGCCCACCCCTGGCAGCTCGACCTGGCCGCCCCCGAACTCGCCGGCGCCTTCGCGGACGGCAGGCTGATCCGGCTCGGCACGACCGCCTTCGACACCTGGCCCACGGCCGCGATCCGCACGCTCTACGCGCCCGGGCACGACCTCTTCCTCAAGTTCAGCCTCGACGTGCGCATCACCAACGACATCCGCCGGCTGTGGCGCCACGACCTGCTCGCCCTGCGCCGGACGGACGCGGCGGTGTGCGCCGCCTTCGCGGCGTTCGACGGGCCCCCGGCCTGGCTCGGCGACCGCGGGTACCGCACCGCCGACTTCGCCTTCGAGGCCCTCGCCGTCCTGGTCCGCGACGGCTTCGGCGATCACCTCCTGCCCGGCGCGACCCCGCTGCTCGCCGCCGGACTCGTCGAGGGCTTCGACGGCAGCCCGCTCGATCGGACCCCCGACCCCGCTGCCTGGTGGGAGGCCTATCTGGCCCAGGTCGTGCCCCCGGCGCTGACGGCGTTCGCCGAGCACGGCGTCGTCATCGAGGCCCACCTGCAGAACACCCTGGTCGCCGTCGACGCCGACGGCCTCCCGGTGCAGGCGCTGTACCGGGACGCCGAGGGCGTGAAACTGCTGCCGGACGTGCCGCGGCAGGCCGGCTGGGAGCGGCTCGTGTACACCCTGGTCGTCAACCACCTCGTCGAGATCGCCGGGGCCCTCACCGAACGGCACCCCGGTTTCGACCCCTGGCCCGCCGCCCGCCGCGCGTTCGCCCGCCACGACCTCCCCGAGATCCCCGCCCTGCTCACCTCACCGACCCTGCCCGCCAAGACCAACCTGCTGCTGCGCTGGACGGGCGCGGACGGCGCCGACGCCCGCTACCGGCCGCTGCCCAACCCGCTCGCGGACGGGACCTGACCCCTCGGGGCCGGACCCCCGCGTGAAATGATGATCACAACGGCTGGAGAGGGAGGGTGCGGCATGTCCGCGACGCCGGACGCAGGAGTCCCCTGCCGCATCGTCGTCTGCCGGGACTGCTGCTGCGGCAGTCCCAAGGTCACCGGCGTCGATCACGCCGAGCAGACCGAGCGCCTGCGCGAAGCGGCGCCGGTGCGCGTCTCCGACTGCCTCGACGTCTGCGACCAGGCCAACGTCGTCGTCGTCCAGCCCTCCGCCGAGGGCCGGGCCGCCGGGGGCCGGCCGGTGTGGCTGGGCCTGGTCAACGACCCGGCGGCGACCGAGGACGTCGTCTCCTGGGTCCGGGAGGGCGGTCCCGGAATCGCGCCCCTGCCCGACATCCTCGACCTCTACGTCTTCACCCCGCTCGCGCGGCGCCGCTCCGACGGCTCATGACACGGCGGGCACGCACAGCACCGGCACGCTCGACAGGTGCAGCAGCTTGTGCGGAGTCGAGCCCAGCAGCGCCCCGCGCACCGGGCTCTCACCCCAGGTGCCCACCACGATGACCCGGGCGCCATGGCGGGCCGACGCCTCGATCAGCGCCTGCGCGGGCCGCTCGTCGATGAGCTCCACCGACGTCCGGACACCGGCCTCCTCGGCCACCCGGACCGCGTGACCGAGTGCGGTGTTGCCCACCTCGCGCACGGCCTCGTGGTGAGCGCCGTACTCCTCGCCCGTGACGCCGGGGGCGGCGGCGCCGTAGACGATCACCAGGGGTTCGTCGTAGGCGGTCGCCACCTCGATGGCCACGCGCAGTGCCTGCCGGGCGCCCGGGGACTCGTCGTATCCGAGGACCACCGACATCTTCAGGACTCCTTGCCGTCGACGAGGGCCGGGTCGACCACGCTCGGGTGTTCCGACCAGAAGGCGGGCGCCATCAGCCGCCACACGACCATGAGGACCACGCCCGCGACGGCGATGCCGATGCCGATGACGAGCGGCGGACCGAGCCCGAACCACGAGACGCCGCTGTAGGAGTTCTCGGGGTCGGCCATGTCCGTCACGGATTCCACCAGCAGCCACGCCAGCAGCCCCGCGCCGATCAGCGGTCCGAGGCCGATCAGGAAGAAGTTGCGGGCGCTGCGGGTCAGTTGACGGCGGTAGTACACCGCGCAGGCCAGGCCCGTGAGCGCGTAGTAGAAGGCGATCAGCAGGGACAGGGCGGTGAGGGAGTCGAAGAGGGCGTTCTCGCTGAGGTGGTAGAGGATGAGGTACCAGGCGATGGCGATGCCGGCGACCCACCAGGTGCTCACGTCGGGGGTGCGGAACCGGGGGTGGATGCGGCCGAAGTGCGCGGGCAGGGCATGCCGGCGTGCCATGGACAGGCCCGTGCGGGAGGCCGGGATGATCGTCGTCTGGGTGGAGGCGAGGGCGGACGTCGAGACCGCCAGCAGCACGACCCAGTCCCAGCCGCCCATGGTCTCCTCGGCGAGCAGGGCGAAGATGAACTCCTCCTCCGCCGCGTTCTCGGCGAGGTAGTCCGTCCCCGCGTAGGCCACGACCGCGAAGGCGACCGCGATGTAGGTCACCAGCAGCAGCACCGTCGACCAGACGGCCGCCTTGCCGGGGGCGGTGGCCGAGTCCTCGACCTCCTCGGTGAGGTTGACCGCGGACTCCCATCCCCAGTAGATGAACACGCCCAGCAGCAGGGACGCGGTCAGTGGCGCCCCGCCGGCTCCGAACGGGTCGAGCCAGTTGAACTCCGGGTCGATGGAGTCGAGGGTGCCGGTGTCGGCGTAGACGCGGTAGAGCGCCACCACGGCGAAGACGAGCAGGCAGGCGACCTGGGCCAGGATGAGGACGTTCTGCACCTTGGCCGAGATCTCGGTGCCGATCACGCAGACGGCCGTCATCACCAGGATGAGCAGCACCGTCAGCACCTGGCGCAGCACGTCGTTGTCGGCCCAGCTGTCCAGGCCGACGGCGAGCAGGAAGAACGTCACGGCGACGTCCGCGAGCGACCCCACGACCAGGACGCCCGTCATCGTGATGGCCCAGCCGCCGAGCCAGCCGGCCCACGGTCCCATGGCGCGGGTGACCCAGGAGAACGTCGTACCGCAGTCCTGGTCGACCTTGTTGAGGTAGTAGAACGCCGACGCGATCAGCAGCATGGGCACGAACGACGCGAGCATCACCCCGGGGGCGTAGATGCCCACCAGCGCCACGATGGGGCCGATGACCGCCGCCACGGAGTACGCGGGGGAGGTCGCGTTGAGCCCGATGACCAGCGCGTCGACGAACCCGATCGCGTCGGGCTTCAGGCTCGCCTCCGGGGGCGGGCCCGAGTCCGCGATGTCGTTGGCCATGCTCTCTCGCTCCCGTCGTGTGTGCGTCCATACAACAGGGACTTTCGGGGCACTTTGCCCATTGACGGCCATTCAGTGCTTCATGTCGCTCTCCGGCCGCGGACCAGCAGGTGCAGGAAGTACGGCGTGCCGATCACGGGGCCCGCACCAGCGTGCCGACCTGCCCGCGGAGTTCACCAGGCCGTACACGGGCCCCGAGCTCATGCTCCGCCTGCTTGACGAACGTCGGTCCGGTCACCGGGGGACGTCCTGCCCAGGTGTCGTCCCGCCGGCCCCCGTGCAGCGGCCTCGGAGGTCACCGAGGCGCTCGCCCCGGGGCACTGAGAGCCCTCGGCACCGCGCCGGCCCGGGTACCATCGGACCTTCGGATTCCGCCCTCCGGGGAGCCTTGGACCATGCTGAGAGAGGTCACCGCGACCCGCTACGTCGAACTCCTGCGGTCCGGCGGATGCGTCCCCGCAGTCGTCGAGGCGGACGACCTCGGCACCTGGGCCAGGCCGACATCGTCCGGCTGATCACCAGTCTCACCGCCCACGAGCAGTACCCGGCTGCCGAGCTGGCCGCGCTCTACGCCCGGCGCTGGGAGATCGAGTTGGTCTTCGACGAGATCAAGACCCACCAGCGCGGCAGACCGGTCCTGAGGTCGCAGACACCGGACGGGGTGCGGCAGGAAATCTACGCGCACCTGATCGTCCACCATGCCACCCGGGACCTGTTGAACGAGGCCGCCAGGCTTCACCAGAGCACCGCCGAGCGGACGTCGTTCACCCGGGCACTGCACGTCGTACGCCGCACGGTGACCTCACCGAGCGGCTTTTCCCCACCTCGCCCGCAGAGGGGGCCGGCGCCTCGGGCTCGCCGAGATCGGCCAAGGTCTGTTACCCCGCCGTCGGCCCCGTGACTGCCCTCGCAAGATCCGCTCCTGCATCACCGGCTACGGCAGCAGGGCCCCCGGAGAACCCGCAAGCCAACGCCGCTCCCCGGTCGCCGTCACCCTGAACCACCGATGGCACGACCACGATTCCTGGCGCTGTTGGACGGGGTCACGCCGCCCCGTGGACTTCGCGGATGCCCCCGGCGCAAGCCCCGCGCGCCTGGATGCCCCGTCAGGTCTGCGCTCAGCCTCTTCGGTGACTGCGGCGAGCGGTGATGACGGCGCCGGGCATCCGGGCCGGCGCGAAGTTCCAAGACTCGCTCGGGTACACCGTGTGTCTCAGGCCGAGGCCGAACCGTGCCGGATGGCCGGTCACGCGCATGCGGACGGACGACCGGACCGAATCAAGTGTGGGACCGGAGCCGGTCGTTGAGTGCGGCACCGACATCAGGGCAGTTCTCCCGGATCGTGTCGAGGAAGGCGCGCAGCACCGGGGAGTGATCGCGGGCCGCGAAGGACAGGACGAGATCGGGCAGGGGCGTGCGCGGGGTCACTTCGCAGAACCGCACTCCCGGACGCGGGACTGCCCTCATGCGGGATGGCCCCAGGCCGACGCCCACGCCGGAGGCGGCGAGGCCGATGATCGTGTGCACGTCCCTCGCCACGGTCGCGTCGCCGAGAGCCGATGAGTCCGTCCCCAGAAGGGTGCGCAGTTCGGCGACTACAGCGGGTTCGTCCTCGCCGGCCGACACGATCAGCGGCTGTTGCCGCAACTGGTCGACACTTACGGACTGCTGCCCCGCGTAAGGGTGCAGCGTACTCACCACAGCGATCACGTGGTCGCTTCCGATCGGGACGGACACGAGATGCTCGACCCCGGCACCCCGTGGCGGGCCGAGGGTGAGGGCCACGTCCAGCTCCCCGGCGACGAGAGCTGGGCTGCTGCGGCTGGTCGCCATCTCGTGCAGTTCCAGTCTCACGTCGGGCCGTTCACGGCCGAACCGGCTCAGGACGCCCGGCAGCGGGTCGAGCAGTGCCGAGGCGATGAAGCCGAGCCGCAGACGTCCTGTCTCGCCGCGCGCGGCCCGGCCCGCGTCGACCGTGGCCGCCGCGATCTCGTCGAGCGCTCGGCGCGCCCGCGCGAGGAACGCCTCGCCGGCGGCGGTCGGGAACACCCCCTGACGTGTGCGGTCGAACAGCCGGGCCCCCACCTCGCGCTCGAGGTCGGCGATCTGCTTGGACAGCGGCGGCTGCGCGATGCCCAGCTCGCCGGCCGCCCGGCCGAAGTGTTCGTGCTCGGCGAGAGCAACCGCGTACCGCAGGTGTCGCGCTTCCATGACCTGCTCTCCATCTCATCGGCTACTGGCAATACCTCAAAGATATGGCCATGCCACTTACCAGATCTATGAATGGATGGTGCTGTGGTTCCTGCCTGGAATGGAGTCATGAAGAACGTATCTCTGACCGACACCGTCTTCGTTTTCGTGCACGGCGCCTGGCACAGCTCCGGACAATGGGCGGCGACGCAGCGCGCGCTGTCCGGACTGGGCGCGGCGAGCGTGGCCGTCGACCTGCCGGGGCACGGCTTCGACGCACCCCTGCCCATCGGTTACCTGCTGCCCGGCCAGCCGGGCCTGCTGACCGAGAAGACTCAGCTCGCCACCCTGACGATGCACGACTGCGCCGAGGCAGTCCTGAGCGTCCTGCTCCAGGTGCCTCCCCATCGCACGGTCGTGCTCGTCGCGCACAGCGCGGGCGGCGGTCCTGCGTCCCTGGCCGCGGAGCGGGCGCCCGAACTGGTGGACAGGATCGTCTACCTGTCCGCGTTCGTCCCGGGCGGGCGGCCGCGGTTCTCCGACTACCTCGGCTCACCCGAGAATGCCACTGCGCTGGGCCAGAGCCTGAACCTGGGCGACGCCGAGGCCCTGGGCGCCGTACGGATCAATCCGCTCTCACCGGATCCCGCCTACCTCGACGAACTGCGGGAAACCCACTACCACGACACCCCCATGGACCGCTTTGACCGGTGGCGGTCCGCGCTGAGTCCTGATCTGCCCCTGGCGATCCCGACGACTCCGGTCACCCTGACCGCGGAACGGTGGGGTCGAATTCCACGAACTTTCCTGCGCTGCGCCGAGGACCGGGCGCTGGCACCGGCCGCGCAGGACCTGATGATCGCGGAAGCCGACCTGGCCTTCCCCGGCAACCCGTTCACCGTGCATACCCTGCCCGGCAGCCACAGCCCGTTCGCCGCCCGGCCGGGCGAACTCGCCGCGGCCCTCGCCTCGTGAGCCGGTATCGGCCCGTGAAGGGCTCCCCGTCTCTGAGCGGGGGACGGCTCGAAGCCGACGGCGGGCGGCTCGTACTGCTGGTCGTGCTGAGCGCCACATTCGTGCAGTTGCTCAACGTCACCGTCGCGCAGATCGCCGCCCCGGCGATCCGGACCGACCTGGGTGCCGACTCGGGTGCCGTACAGCTGATCCTCGCCGGCTACACCCTGGCCTACGCCTGCTTGCTCATCACGGCCGCGCGCCTGGGCGACCGGTACGGCTACCGCCGTCTGTTCGTGCTGGGCACCGTCGTCTTCACAGCCGGTTCAGTAACCGCCGCGTGTGCTCCCGATGCCGTATTCCTCATTGCGGCCCGGCTGATCCAGGGCGCGGGCAGCGGCTTGGTCGCCCCGCAGGTTCTGTCGATCATCCGGGTCGCCGTCCCCGCTGCCCGGCGCCCACGGGCTCTCGGACTGTTCGGTGCCACGATGGGAATGGCGTCGCTGGCCGGGCCGCTGATCGGCGGACTTCTCGTCGGCGCCGACCTCTTCGGTCTCGGCTGGCGCTCGGTGTTCCTGGTCACGGTGCCGGTGACGCTCGTCTCGCTCGTCGGCGCGACCGTACTGCCTCGCACGCGAGGCGCGGCCGGACAGCGCGTGGACGGGGTGGGCGTGTTGCTGACCACCGTGGGCTTCGGTGCGCTGGTGCTGCCGCTCGCGCAGGGCGGGGAAGCCGGCTGGCCCTGGTGGACATGGGCCACGCTGGCCCTATCCGTGGCCGTTCTCGGCTGCTTCGCCCTGACTCTCCCGCACCGGCCGGATCCTCTGGTGCATCCGTCGCTGTTCCGTGACCGGAGGGCGCGTGCGGGGGTGCTGCTGGTGTTCGTGTTCAACTCCGGGGTGCCGTCCTTCACGTATCTGCTGTTCCTGCATCTGCAGTCGGCCATTGGGTATCCCGCCCTCACAGCCGCGCTGACGTCGGCCCCCTTCGCGGCCGCGGCCGTGCTGGGCAGCCGTAGCGCCCCCGTGCTGGCCCGCCGGCACGGGTCGGTCGTGCTCACGGTCTCGGCACTGGTCTTGGCGGCGGCGGCCCTGGCTCTCGCACCGCTCATCGGCACGGCGACCGGACGCTGGGCGGCGTTGCCGGTCCTGGCTCTCGGCGGCGCCGCGTTCGGCTCGTTCACCGCCTCGGTTTTCGCTCTGGTGCTGGCGCGGGTGGACGGCTCCGCGGCCGGTTCTTTGTCCGGGTTGTTGCCCACGGCTCAGCAGCTGGGCGGATCGATCGGGGTGGCTGCGGCGGGGCTCGTCTACTTCGCACCTGCCGCCGGCCCGTGCGCCGCGTTTCGGCACGCCATGATCTACGAGGCCGCCGTCTTCACCGGCACCGCGCTGATCAGCCTTCGGATGCGCGATCGGAGCCGACCAACCGCGTCACGGGCAGATGCAGCGCGTGCTGCGGGGACGCTCCGAACACCTGGATCGTGAGCCCGCGAAGCGCCGGGATACGAGGCAGCAGGCTCGTAAGCCCCGACGCCGAGCCGGCGGCCTGCAACCTCACCTGTCTCCGCCTCTGCGAAGCTCATTCTGAAACGATCAGTTAGGAAGGTGTAGGGAGCCGGGCGAGCCGGTGGTGCTGCGCTGGAAGCGAGACACCTCCACCGCCCACTGGGCCAAGGCTGCTGGGGACCGGGAAGCTGATCCAGGCGAACTCGGCATCGTTGGGCATTGTCGGATCATTGATTCAGCGCACCTCCGGTGGGCGCCGGGGGCGTGTTTGCAAACCCCTCGCCGGCAACCGGAACGATTACAAGACCTGGAGGGAGTCCGGCGCCAGGGCCGCCGTTTGGCAAGACCACGCCTCGATCATGCTAGAGGCGGGGGAGTCGGTGGTGACGCTGGCGCGATGGCTCGGGCATGCGTCTGCGGCGGTAACGCTTGGTTACTATGCTCACTTCATGCCGGAGGCCGGAAGCAAGGGTCGCACCGCCCTCGACAGATTGTTGGGGAGAAAGGGAGACGAGCGTGCCAGTCGACACTCCCCAGATTCTCCCCAGGGGTGATCGTGGCTGTTTCCCCGGATTGAAGCACCTCGGAGGTAGTCGTGGAATGTAAGACAAATGCGCGACGGGGCCTTCGTAAGTGCTGAGAGAGGTCACCGCCACCCGCTATGTCGAGCCCCTGCACTCGGGCGGCTCCGTCCCCGGGGTCGTAGAAGCGGACGACCTCGGCACCTACGTCGTGAAGTTCACCGGCTCCGCGCAGGGCCGCAAGGCGCTCGTCGCCGAGGTGATCGTGGGGGAACTGGCCCGCGCCCTCGGGCTGCGCTTCCCGGAACTCGTCCTGGTGCGCTTCGACCCGGCGATCGCGGACCACGAACCCCATCAGGAGGTACGGGACCTGCACGCGGCGAGCGCCGGTGTGAACCTCGGCATGGATCACCTGCCGGGCGCCCGTGACTTCACCCCGGAGATCGCCCGGGTCTTCCCCGTCGATCCGCTGGAGGCCGGGAGGATCGTCTGGCTCGACGCGCTGACCGTGAACGTCGACCGTACGGTGCACAGCTCCAACCTGATGGTCTGGCCCACCCTCGGCGTCGCACCCCCGCGCCTGTGGCTGATCGACCACGGCGCCGCCCTGGTCTTCCATCACCGCTGGGGCGCCACCGACCCCCGCAGGGCCTACGACTTCCGGCACCACGCCCTCGGCCACTACGGGCCCGACGTGCGGGCCGCCGACGCCGAGCTGGCGCCCCGCGTCACCGAGGAGCTGCTGCGGCACATCCTCGCGGAGGTCCCGGACGCCTGGCTCGCGGACGAGCCGGGTTTCGCCGGCGCGGACGCGGTGCGCGAGGCGTACGTGACGTACCTCCGTGCCCGCGCGCAGACCTCCGCGGACTGGCTGCCCACCGGCTTCCCCACCCGGGAGGAACTCGCCGCCGAGGAGGCCCTCCGGGCGGCGAAGAATCAGCAAGGACGCCCCGCGTGGCTCAAGCAGGTGCCCGACCTGCACGGCAAGCCCGCGGCCGAACAGGATTGGTCGGTGCACCTCGGATGACGGATGTTCAGCGGACCGAGATCGAACCGACGGAGGAGGCCCCGGGCGCGTCGGCACGGGTCGAGATCGAATACTGCACCCAGTGCCGCTGGCTGCCCCGCGCGGCCTGGCTGGCGCAGGAACTGCTCACGACCTTCGAGGCGGAACTGACGGAACTGGCCCTCAAGCCCGGCACGGGCGGGGTGTTCATCGTCCGCGTCGGCGACGAGGTCGTCTGGGACCGGCGCGAGCGGGGCTTCCCGGAGCCGACGGCGGTGAAGAAGGCCGTACGCGACCGAGTGGCCCCGGAGAAGTCCCTGGGCCACTCGGAGCGCTAGCGGTTCGACCCGTGCTCAGCCCTTGAGCTGCTCGTACGCCGGGAGCGTCAGGAAGTCGGCGTAGTCCTCGTCGAGCGAGACCGTCAGCAGCAGGTCGTGCGCCTGCTGCCAGTTGCCGGTCGCGAAGGCCTCGTCGCCGATCTCGGCGCGGATGTTCGCGAGCTCCTCGGCGGCGACCTTGCGGGCCAGGTCGGCGGTGACCTGCTCGCCGTTGTCGAGGACGACCTCCGCGTTGATCCACTGCCAGATCTGGGAACGGGAGATCTCGGCGGTGGCCGCGTCCTCCATCAGGTTGAAGATGGCGACGGCGCCGAGACCGCGCAGCCACGCCTCGATGTAACGGATGCCCACCTGCACGGCGTTGACCAGGCCCGCGTACGTCGGCTTGGCGTCGAGCGAGTCGACGGCGATCAGGTCGGCCGCCTCGACGACGACGTCCTCGCGGAGGCGGTCCTTCTGGTGGGGCTTGTCGCCGAGGACCTTGTCGAAGGACTCCATGGCGATCGGCACCAGGTCGGGGTGGGCGACCCAGGAGCCGTCGAAGCCGTCGCCGGCCTCGCGGTCCTTGTCGGCGCGGACCTTCTCGAACGCGACCTTGTTGACCTCGGCGTCCCGGCGGGACGGGATGAACGCCGCCATGCCGCCGATGGCGTGGGCGCCGCGCTTGTGACAGGTGCGGACGAGGAGTTCGGTGTACGCGCGCATGAACGGGGCCGTCATCGTCACCGCGTTGCGGTCCGGCAGGACGAACTTGGCTCCGCCGTCACGGAAGTTCTTGACGATGGAGAACAGGTAGTCCCAACGGCCCGCGTTCAGCCCGGAGGCGTGGTCGCGCAGCTCGTAGAGGATCTCCTCCATCTCGTACGCGGCGGTGATCGTCTCGATGAGGACGGTCGCGCGGACCGTGCCCTGCGGGATGCCGCAGTACTCCTGCGCGAAGACGAACACCTCGTTCCAGAGGCGGGCCTCCAGGTGGGACTCCGTCTTCGGAAGGTAGAAGTACGGGCCCTTGCCGAGGTCCAGCAGGCGCTGGGCGTTGTGGAAGAAGTACAGGCCGAAGTCGACGAACGCGCCGGGCACGGGGGTGCCGTCGGCGTCGACGAGGTGACGCTCGTTCAGGTGCCAGCCGCGCGGGCGCATGACGACCGTGGCGAGTTCCTGGTCCGCCTTCAGCGCGTACGACTTGCCGGACTTCGCGTCGGTGAAGTCGATGTTCCGGGTGTAGGCGTCGCTCAGGTTGACCTGGCCGAGGACCACGTTCTCCCAGGTGGGCGCGGAGGCGTCCTCGAAGTCCGCGAGCCACACCTTGGCGCCCGAGTTGAGGGCGTTGATGGTCATCTTGCGGTCGGTGGGACCGGTGATCTCGACCCGCCGGTCGTTCAGGGCGTCCGGGGCCGGGGCGACCCTCCAGGAGTCGTCGGCGCGGACCGAGGCCGTCTCCGGGAGGAAGTCGAGGGTGGAGGTGCGGGCGATCTCGGCGCGGCGCTCGGCGCGGCGGGCGAGGAGCTCGTCACGCCGGGGCGTGAACCGCCGGTGCAGCTCGGCCACGAAGGCGAGCGCCGCTTCGGTGAGGACCTCCTCCTGCCGGGGCAGGGGCTCGGCGTCGACGATGGCCAGCGGGGACGGCGCTGGAGCGGACATGAACGGTCACTTCCTTCAGCGAGCTGTGAAGACGAGCCGGCGTGCTTGGCACCGGGTGCCAGTCTTCCCGGATACGGCGTTCGGCGCCCGGGGAGCGTACGGGCGCTTCTGAACAGTGGATACTAGTTTCCTCATGGTGGAAGTTCAATCGTCTGTTGATGTCGAGATTCTCAGGGTCGAGGCAAGGTGGCGCTCCGTGCCACCCCGCTCACTCCAGGTGGGCCAGATCGGCTTCGGTGTCGATGTCGAAAGGCCGGGCGACATCCCCGCACTCGACTAGGGCGATCGCCGTCCGGTGCTCCTTCAGGTAGGCGCGTGCCCCCCGGTCCCCGGTCGCAGTCGCGGCGATGCCCGCCCAGTGGGCGGCGCCGAACAGCACAGGGTGGCCGCGCACGCCGTCGTACGCGGCGGAGGCGAGCGACTTCTCGCCCTCGTACGCCGCGAGGACCCGGGCCACCGCCTCGGGCCCGATGCCGGGCTGGTCGACGAGTGACACCAGGGCGGCCCGTACGCCTGTGCCGGCGAGCGAGTCGAGCCCGGCACGCAGGGAACTCCCCATCCCCTGCTCCCAGTCGGGGTTGTCCACCAGGACGCAGCCCGGCAGGGAGGCTCGTGCGCGCACGTCGTCGGCCTGTGCGCCCAGGACCACGTGGACCGTCGCGCAGCCGCCCTCCCGCAGCACCCGCACCGCGTGCTCCACCAGGGGCCGGCCGTGATGGTGGAGCAGTGCCTTGGGCCGCCCGTCGAGCCGCCGCCCGCCACCGGCCGCGAGCAGCAGTCCCGCAACGGCTCGTGCCCCGCCCGTCGTCTCCCGTGTCGTCATGGCTCCTGCATACCGCACGCCCCGTACGGGGGTGCGACGGCGCGGAGCGCGCGTCGCACGGGCGTGCGCCCCGGGCCAGAAAGTCACTCAGCGAAACAAGTCGATGACGCAATGGGCTGGCGCCTGGTGGCCCGCGTCGTTTACTGTCGCCCGCACCGACCGGCCGGGCGCCCGACTGCGGCCCGGTGTGGGGGACTTCGCGTCGGAAAGGCATGCGTACGACGAGGTGCGAGGGGGAGGACTGTGTTGCGGAGCGTCGAGCAGAAGCGGCAGGGGCCTGTGGCCGGCGGCGACGAGGACCCACGCGTGCCGGAGCTGCGCTCCGCCGTGTCCCGGTTACGCCGCCGACTGGCCGCCCATCCCGGCGAGTTCGCCGACCGGGCCATCGCCGAGGAGGAACTGGCCGCGCTGGCGGCCATGGCCGCCGACGGGATCCCCGAGATCCCCTGCCTGCGCCGCTCCCTCCTGCTGATCGCGGGCGCGATCGGCTCCATGAGCGCCCTGTCCGCGGAGCTCACGGAGGTCCGGCGGGCCGTCGATCTCTTCGGTGGGCCGGTGCGGGGTCAGGGGTAGGCGCCCGGGCCGGTCGGGCCCGGCGCCCCGCGGCCCGCCGCCGTTACGCCGGGCTCTGACTTGCGAGCGCCGCGGACAGCTCCACGGCGACCTGCTGGAGCACCGGCACGATCTTGTCCGTCGCCGCCTCGGTGACCCGGCCCGCCGGGCCGGAGATGGAGATGGCCGCGGCGGTGGGGGAGTCGGGCACCGGCACCGCGAGGCAACGGACCCCGATCTCCTGCTCGTTGTCGTCGATGGCGTAGCCCTGCCGGCGCACGTCCTCCAGGGCCGCGAGGAAACCGTCGGCCGTCGTGATCGTCTTCTCCGTCGCGGCGGGCATGCCCGTACGGGAGAGCAGCGCCCGCACCTCTTCCGGCGGGAAACCGGCCAGCAGGGCCTTGCCCACGCCCGTGGAGTGCGGCAGCACCCGTCGCCCGACCTCCGTGAACATGCGCATCGAGTGCTTCGACGGCACCTGCGCCACGTAGACGATCTCGTCCCCGTCCAGCAGCGCCATGTTCGCCGTCTCGCCGGTCTCCTCGACCAGGTGCGCGAGGTACGGCCGTGCCCAGGTGCCCAGCAGTCGGGAGGCCGACTCGCCGAGGCGGATCAGGCGCGGGCCGAGCGCGTACCGCCGGTTGGGCTGCTGACGTACGTACCCGCAGGCCACCAGCGTGCGCATCAGGCGGTGGATGGTCGGCAGGGGCAGGCCGCTGCTCGCGGACAGCTCGCTCAGGCCGACCTCGCCACCCGCGTCCGCCATCCGTTCGAGCAGGTCGAAGGCGCGCTCCAGGGACTGGACGCCGCCGTTGGCGGAGGACCGGGCGGAGTCGGTGGTGCTGGCGCTGGACGTCGGCACGGCGCGTTCCTTTCGGGGCGGGCGGGAAGGGCAGAAGCCTACCCGGCGGTCGGTTGACTCCCCGCTTGTACGTAGCTACGTTCTGCTTACTGGAAGTGTAATTCCGCTTTGTGGAAACGTCCAGGAGTTTCACCGAAGGGCGCCGCAGTCAAGTGTGCCCTTGACGGCGCGGAAGAGGGAGTGAAGACTTCTTCAACAGAAAGTTGAATTCCGTTACGCGGAAGTAAGGGGTTCGGGTGTCCGACGCTGAACTGGTGCTGCGCTCGACGCGAGTCATCACCCCCGAAGGAACGCGGGCCGCATCCGTCGCGGTGACCGGCGGCACGATCACGGCCGTCCTCCCGCACGACGCGCCCGTCCCCGAAGGCGCTCGCCTGGAGGACCTGGGCGACCACGTCCTGCTGCCCGGCCTGGTCGACACACACGTGCACGTCAACGATCCCGGCCGCACCGAGTGGGAGGGCTTCTGGACCGCCACCCGCGCCGCCGCGGCCGGTGGCATCACGACCCTCGTCGACATGCCCCTCAACTCCCTCCCGCCGACCACGACCGTCCCGCATCTGCGGACCAAGCAGCAGGTCGCCGCCGACAAGGCGCACATCGACGTCGGCTTCTGGGGCGGCGCCCTGCCCGACAACCTCAAGGACCTCCGCCCGCTGCACGAGGCCGGCGTGTTCGGCTTCAAGGCGTTCCTGTCACCGTCCGGCGTGGACGAGTTCCCGCACCTGGAGCGGGACGCCCTCGCCCGCACCATGGCAGAGATCGCCGCCTTCGACGGCCTGCTCATCGTGCACGCCGAGGACCCCCACCTGCTCGCCTCCGCCCCGCAGCAGCCCGGCCCGAAGTACGCCGACTTCCTCGCCTCCCGCCCCCGGGACGCCGAGGACACCGCCATCGCCCGGCTCATCCGTGAGGCGAAGGCCCTCGATGCGCGCGTGCACGTGCTCCACCTGTCCTCCAGCGACGCCCTGCCGATGATCGCCGAGGCGCGGGCGGAGGGCGTGCGCATCACCGTGGAGACCTGCCCCCACTACCTGACCCTCACCGCCGAGGAAGTCCCCGACGGCGCCAGCGAGTTCAAGTGCTGCCCGCCCATCCGCGAGGCCGCCAACCAGGACCTGCTCTGGCAGGCCCTCGCCGACGGCACCATCGACTGCGTCGTCACCGACCACTCCCCGTCCACGGCCGACCTGAAGACCGACGACTTCGCGACGGCCTGGGGCGGCATCTCCGGCCTCCAGCTGAGCCTGGCCGCGGTGTGGACCGAGGCCCGCAGGCGCGGGCACGGCCTGGCGGACGTGGTGCGCTGGATGTCCGCGCGCACCTGCGAACTGGTCGGGCTCGACGACCGCAAGGGCGCCATCGCGGTGGGCCGCGACGCCGACTTCGCCGTCCTCGCCCCCGACGAGACCTTCACCGTCGACCCGGTGGCCCTCCAGCACCGCAACCACGTCACGGCGTACGCGGGCAGGACCCTGCACGGCGTCGTGAAGTCCACCTGGCTGCGCGGGCAGCGCATCGTCGCGGACGGCGAGTTCACCGAACCGAAGGGGCGGCTCCTCACCAGGACCCACTGAATCCCATCCTCGATTTCGAAAGGCAGACCTGATCACCGTGACGGCGATTCCCAGCTTCACCGGCGACGCGAACCCCTACGGAGGCGGCGACCCGTACGCGGACTACCGCACCGCCGACTTCCCCTTCACCCAGTACGCCGACCTCGCCGACCGGCGCCTCGGAGCCGGTGTCATCGCCGCCAACGACGAGTTCTTCGCCCAGCGCGAGAACCTGCTGGTGCCCGAGCCCGCCGAGTTCGACCCCGAGCACTTCGGCCACAAGGGCAAGATCATGGACGGTTGGGAGACCCGCCGCCGCCGGGGCGCCTCTGCCGACCACCCCTGGCCGACCGCCGAGGACCACGACTGGGCACTGGTCCGCCTCGGCGCCCCGGGCGTGATCCGCGGGATCGTCGTCGACACCGCCCACTTCCGCGGCAATTACCCGCAGGCCGTGTCCGTCGAGGGCACCTGCGTGCCCGGCTCACCGTCGCCCAAGGAGCTCCTCGGGGACGACGTGAAGTGGACGACCCTCGTCCCGCGCACCGCGGTCGGGGGCCACGCGGCGAACGGTTTCGCCGTCGCCGCCGAGCAGTGCTTCACGCACCTCCGGGTCAACCAGCACCCCGACGGCGGCATCGCCCGCCTGCGCGTCCACGGCGAGGTCGTCCCCGACCCCGCGTGGCTGGAGGCGCTGGGCACCTTCGACGTCGTCGCCCTGGAGAACGGCGGCCGGGCCGAGGACGCCTCCAACCTCTTCTACTCGCCCGCCTCCAACACCATCCAGCCGGGCCGCTCCCGCAAGATGGACGACGGCTGGGAGACCCGCCGCCGACGCGACCAGGGCCACGACTGGATCCGCTACCGGCTCGCCGCCCAGGCCCAGGTCCGTGCCCTGGAGATCGACACCGCCTACCTCAAGGGCAACAGCGCCGGCTGGGCGTCGGTGTCCGTCCGGGACGGCGAGGACGGCGAGTGGCAGGAGATCCTGCCCCGCACCCGCCTCCAGCCCGACACCAACCACCGCTTCGTGCTCCCGGCCCCGGCCGTCGGCACGCACGCGCGCGTGGACATCTTCCCGGACGGCGGCATCTCCAGGCTCCGCCTGTTCGGGTCCCTGACCCCCGAGGGCACGAGCCGGCTGGCGGCACGCCACCAGGAGCTCGGCGGCTGACCCGACCCGTGGGGCGCACCGGCCGGACAGCACCGGTGCGCCCCACGCACGGCGCGGCGCGGTGCCCTCAGGGGGGAACGCGCAACAGGGCGCCCGCGCCTGACGGGGAGCACGTCTCGGGCGCCCGCGCCTGACGGGGAGCACGTCTCGAAGCACCGCTCACACCCACGCGTGCCTCACGCCGCGTGGCCTCCGTCCACGGAGAACTCCGCCCCGGTCACGTACGTCGCCCCCGCCAGGTAGGCGACCGTCGACGCCACCTCCTCCGCCGTCCCGAACCGGCCCAGCGCCGTCATCGCCGCCTGCCCGGCCGCGTACGGCCCGTCCGCCGGGTTCATGTCCGTGTCGATCGGGCCGGGAAGGACCAGGTTCGCCGTGATCCCGCGCCCGCCCAGTTCCCGGGCCAGTGCCTTGGTCAGACCGGCCAGGGCCGCCTTGCTCGTCGCGTAGAGGGTCCCGCCCGGCCCCGGCACCCGCTGGGCCATGCAACTGCCGATCGTGATGATCCGACCGCCCTCGGGCAGCCACGCGGCGGCCGCCTGGGAGGCCAGGAAGACACCCCGCACGTTGACGTCGAGGACCCGGTCCACGTCCGCGAGCGACAGGGTGTCCAGCGGACCGAGCACCCCCACACCGGCGTTGTTGACCAGGATGTCGAGCCTGCCCAGCGCCTGCGCCGCCGCGTCCACCATCTCGGCCGCCTCCGTGGCATCGCCCGTGTCCGCGCGCAGCGCCACCGCCCGGCGCCCCAGCGCCTCCACGGCCCGTACGACGTCCTCGGCCGCCTCCTTGCCGTTCACATAGCCGACGGCCACGTCCGCGCCCTCACGCGCCAGCCGCACCGCCGTCGCCGCGCCGATGCCACGGCTCCCGCCGGTCACGAGCGCCACCTTGCCGTCCAGAGTTCCCTGAGAAGTCATGGCTCCATCCCAGCGGCCGCGCGGCACCGGCGCTGGCGGCGAACGGACGTCGACGTTCCCGGTCGCGCGCCGGAGGTTCCACGGTCCGGCACACACCCGATGCGCCCACAATCGATGCGCCGCACACCCGATCCGCACCCACTCGATCCGGCTTTGCACCCGATCCGGCATGCACCCGATCCGGAGCCCACCCGATCCGACGCACATGCGGAACCTTTCCCTCCGCCTCCCTCGTTCTCCGGTCGTGACCCTTCAGCAAGAGATCGTCGGCAACGCCATGCAGATGGCGGTCGTGAGCCTGCAGCCCGGTCAGACGGTGTACTGCGAGGCCGGAAAGTTCCTGTTCAAGACCACGAACGTGACCATGGAGACCCGCCTGGGCGGCCCGTCGGGCGGGGGTGGGCAGCAGTCGCAGCCCGGCGGCAGCGGCTCGGGCGGCATGGGCGGGCTGCTGCGCCAGGCCATGGGCACGGCCATGCAGGCCGGCCAGCGCGCCCTCGCGGGGGAGTCGCTGGCGTTCCAGTACTTCACCACCCAGGGCGGCGAAGGCACCGTCGGCTTCGCGGGCGTGCTCCCCGGGGAGATGCGGGCGCTGGAACTGGACGGCACGCGCGCGTGGTTCGCCGAGAAGGACGCCTTCGTGGCCGCGGAGTCCACCGTCGACTTCGGCATCGCCTTCCAGGGCGGCCGTACCGGCCGGAGCGGCGGCGAGGGTTTCGTCCTGGAGAAGTTCACCGGACGCGGCACGGTGATCATCGCCGGAGCCGGCAACTTCATCGACCTGAACCCGGCCGACTTCGGCGGCCGCGTCGAGGTCGACACGGGGTGCGTGGTGGCCTTCGAGGAAGGCATCCAGTACGGCGTCCAGCGCGTCGGCGGCCTCAACCGCCAGGGCGTGATGAACGCGGTCTTCGGCGGCGAGGGGCTGTCCCTGGCCACTCTGGAGGGCAACGGCCGCGTGATCCTCCAGTCCCTCACCATCGAGAGCCTCGCGAACGCCCTGAGGAAGGCCCAGGGTGGCGACAAGCAGGGCCCGACGGGCGGGCTGTTCTCCACGAACGCCCAATGAGCGGACGTTCGGACCGGCGACGAGTTGCGGGTGCTGATGGGGTCTGACGTGATGGCATCAGGCCCCACACCAGGAAGCGGGCACCCGCCATGGGCAAGCTTGTCTCCCCCTTCTTCGGGAGCGTCACCGGCGGGGGCGTCTCGATCCAGACGTACGACCTGAAGGGCCGGCCGGAGTACGGCGAGTCCGGCCTGCCGGAAGGCGCGTGAGGGCGCTGCCGGGCCGGTGAACTCCCCGCGAACTCACGGGGCTTCACAGGAAATTCTCCTGGCTTGTCATTGACATGCCAGCGTCTACGCGCGTCATCATGAGCGTCATGAATTTCCCCCCACGCGCCTCGCGGCTCGGCGCAGCAGCCGCCCTTCTGTCCGCTCTCCTCGTCGGCGGAACCGTCTCCGCCACCACGGCCGACGCGGCCCCCACCGCCGTCGGCGACATCTGCTACAGCGACCTGCCGTCCCAGGCCCACGACACGCTCGACCTGATCGAGCAGGGCGGCCCCTACCCGTACGACCAGGACGGCACCGTCTTCCAGAACCGGGAAGGCGTCCTGCCCAGCAAGTCGTCCGGCTACTACCACGAGTACACGGTCATCACCCCGGGCTCCTCCAACCGCGGTGCGCGGCGCATCGTCACCGGTGAGCAGAACCAGGAGGACTACTACACGGCCGACCACTACGAGTCGTTCGACCTGGTCGACTACGGCTGCTGAGCCCTGACGGGACCGCGGGCCGGACGTCCGTCGGCAGCTCAGACGGACGTCCGGCTCCCGGCCGCCGCGAACAGGGCCACGCCCAGCACGAGCAGCGCGACGCTCGCGTAGATCTCGTAGCCGTCGAGGAACCCCAGGCGCTGGACCAGGCCCCAGTTCCAGTCGGTGAACTCGTGCACCAGGCCCGCCACGCCCTGGACCAGGGCGAGGAAACCGAGAATCTCCAGTACCTGCTTCATGCCCCCAGCCTCGTCCGGCGGACCCCTCACGCACATCGGCCGCGGGACGAGCACCCCGGGACGGAAGTCCCCGCTCCGGGGTGCCGGCCGACATCGAAAGTCTGCGGCGTGACGACTTTGGTCGACGATCCCGCCCGAGGACGGCCGGTCGCGCTTCGGCTGCGTAGATTTGGCGCCGTGAGTGGTGACGACGTGGGGCACGCCTCCCCGGTACCGGTGGGGGCGACGCCCGCGCTCGTCACCGGGCGCAGATGGTTCTTCCCCTCGGCGCTCCTGCACGAACTCGACCCGGACGCCGCACGGGCCGGGCGGCGGCCCCGGCGCACCGCCCGCGACTGGGTCGTCGACTTCTCCTGCTTCCTGCTGGCCGTGATCGTGGGCGCGACCGCCATGGAGGCGCTCGCCGACAACCCCCACGTGCCGCCCGGGCTCGCCGCCGTCGACCAGGTGATCGGCGCGCTGGCCTGCGCGGCGGTCTGGCTGCGGCGCCGCTGGCCGCTGGGGCTGGCCGTGGTCATGACGCCCCTCTCCCTCGTCTCGGACACCTCGGGCGGCGCGGGCCTGATCGCCCTGTTCACCCTCGCCGTGCACCGCCCCTTCCGGTACGTGGCATGGGTGGGCGGCATCAACGTGGCGTTGGTGCCGCTCTACTACTGGCTGCGCCCCGACGCGGACGTCCCCTATCTGGTGAGCGTTCCCTTCGCGGTGGTGCTCACCGTGGCGATCGTCGGCTGGGGCATGTTCGTACGGGCCAAACGGCAGCTGATGGTGAGCCTCAGGGACCGCGCCCGGCGCGCCGAGACCGAGGCGCGGCTGCGGGCCGAACAGGCCCAGCGGCTCGCCCGCGAGGCCATCGCCCGGGAGATGCACGACGTGCTCGCCCACCGGCTGACGCTGCTCAGCGTGCACGCGGGCGCCCTGGAGTTCCGGCCCGACGCGCCCCCGGCACAGACGGCGCGGGCGGCGGGCGTGATCCGGGAGAGCGCGCACGAGGCACTCCAGGACCTGCGGGAGATCATCGGTGTACTGCGCGCGGGCGAACCCGACGACACGGGCCGGCCGCAGCCGACCCTCGCGGCGATGGACACGCTGGTCGCGGAGTCCCGCGAGGCCGGCATGAAGGTCGCCCTCGACCAGCGCGTCGAGGAAGCCGCCGCCGTCCCGTCCTCCGTGGGCCGCACCGCCTACCGGATCGCCCAGGAAGGCCTGACCAACGCGCGCAAGCACGCCCCCGGCACGGAGGTCACGGTGACGGTCACCGGCGCGCCGGGCACCGGCCTCACCGTCCGCGTGCACAACCCGCCACCCGTGGGCGAGGTGCCGCACGTCCCGGGCTCCGGGCAGGGCCTGATCGGCCTCACGGAGCGGGCGACCCTCGCGGGCGGCCGGCTGGAGCACGGGCACACGCCCGGGGGCGGGTTCGAGGTGGGGGCGTGGCTGCCGTGGCCGTGAGCACCCCTCGCCCTGCCCTGCGGCCGTCAACCGCGCGCGCGGCGCCGGGTGTTGGCACCGACCGTCCGGGTCCGCCGCCCCGCCCGGCCGTGATTACGTAAGGTCCATGACTGCGATCAGACTCCTCCTCGTCGACGACGATCCGCTGGTGCGGGCCGGGCTGTCCTTCATGCTGGGCGGCGCCGACGACATCGAGATCGTCGGTGAGGCCGCCGACGGCGGCGAGGTGGAGGCCCTCGTCGACCGCACCCGTCCGGACGTCGTGCTCATGGACATCCGGATGCCGGCGGTGGACGGTCTCACGGCCACGGAGCGGCTGCGCGCCCGCGAGGACGCCCCGCAGGTGGTGGTGCTCACCACGTTCCACGCCGACGAGCAGGTGCTGCGCGCGCTGCGGGTGGGCGCCGCGGGGTTCGTCCTCAAGGACACCCCGCCGGCCGAGATCATCGCTGCGGTGCGCCGCGTCGCGGCCGGCGACCCGGTCCTGTCGCCCGCGGTCACCCGCCAATTGATGCGGCACGCCGTCGGCACCGGCCCCGACACGCGCCGCACCCGCGCCCGGGACCGCATCGCCGTCCTCAACGACCGCGAGCGCGAGGTCGCCGTCGAGGTCGGCCGGGGCCTGGCCAACGCCGAGATCGCCACCGGCCTCTTCATGAGCGTCGCCACCGTGAAGACGCACGTCTCGCGCATCCTGGCCAAGCTCGACCTCAACAACCGGGTGCAGATCGCGCTGCTCGCCTATGACGCGGGGCTCCTGGAGGAGGAGCAGGAAGAGCACTGACCGCCGGGGTCCGGCGTCAGGCGACCACGGGCGGGGAACCGCCGGCGATCTCCGCGAGGTGCACCGGCCTGCGCTCCCGCCGCGACAGCTCGCACGCCTCGGCGATCCGCAGCGCCTGGAGCGCCTCGCGCCCGTCGCAGGGGTTGGCGCGCTCGCCCCGGACGACCTCGACGAACGCGTTCAGCTCCGCCTCGTAGGCAGGGCCGAACCGTTCCAGGAAACCCGTCCAGGGCTTGTCCGCGGCAGGTGGCCCCGTCGGCTCGGTGGACGCGATCGGCGTACGGTCGTCCAGGCCGACCACGATCTGGTCGCGCTCTCCGGCGAGCTCCATGCGCACGTCGTAGCCGGCCCCGTTCATCCGGGTCGCGGTGAGCGTGGCGAGGGTGCCGTCGTCCAGGGTGAGGAGCGCGGCCGCGGTGTCGACGTCGCCCGCCTCGCGGAACATCCGGGGACCGGCGTCGGACCCGGCCGCGTAGACGTCCGTGACCTCCCGGCCCGTCACCCAGCGCAGCACGTCGAAGTCGTGGATCAGCGTGTCCCGGTACAGCCCGCCGGACAGCGGCAGCCACGCGGCGTCCGGCGGCGCCTGGTCGCTGGTCAGGGCCCGCACAGTGTGCAGCCGCCCCAGCCGGCCGGACCGCACCGCCTCGCGCGCACCCGTGTAGCCCGCGTCGAAGCGGCGCTGGAAGCCCATCTGGAGAACCGTCCCGGCCGCCTCGACCTCGGCGATCGCCGTCATGGACCCCGGCAGGTCCAGTGCGATGGGCTTCTCGCAGAACACCGGCAGACCCGAGCGTGCTGCCCGACCGATCAGTTCGGCGTGGGCCGACGTCGCCGTCGTGATCACCACGGCGTCGACGCCCCAGCGGAAGATCTCCTCCACGCCGGGCGCCGCCGTCTCGCCCAGCCGGTGCGCCAGTTCCTGGGCCCGTGCGGGGTCCGCGTCCGTGAGGATCAGGGAGCCGACCTCGCGGTGCCGACTGAGCGTGTTCGCGTGGATGGTGCCGATGCGGCCCGTACCGATGACGCCGATGCGCATGGAAACAAAGTGCGTGCACAGCTCGCCGCTGTCAATCTATATGTCCGGACAATCTGACTACACGACTTCCCGTCAACAACGCACGGAGCTACGCTCGGCCCGTGCCGAAACCAGAAGTGGACCCGACCGTGCAGCTCGAGCTGAGCGTGGACCGCAGCTCTCCCGTGCCGTTGTACTTCCAGCTGTCCCAGCAGCTGGAGGCCGCGATCGAGCACGGCACGCTGACCCCCGGCAGCCTGCTGGGCAACGAGATCGAGCTCGCCGCCCGGCTCGGCCTGTCCCGGCCGACCGTCCGCCAGGCGATCCAGTCGCTCGTCGACAAGGGCCTCCTCGTGCGCCGCCGCGGCGTGGGCACCCAGGTCGTGCACAGCCAGGTCAAACGCCCGCTGGAGCTCAGCAGCCTCTACGACGACCTGGAGGCGGCGGGCCAGCGCCCGGCCACCAAGGTCCTGGTCAACAAGCTCGTCCCCGCCTCCGCCGAGGTCGCCGCCGCACTCGGCGTCGCCGAGGACAGCGACGTCCACCGTGTCGAGCGTCTCCGCCTCGCCCACGGCGAGCCCATGGCCTACCTCTGCAACTTCCTGCCCCCCGGCCTCATCGACCTCGACACCGACCAGCTGGAGACGACCGGCCTTTACCGCCTGATGCGGTCGGCGGGCATCACCCTGCACAGTGCCCGCCAGTCGATCGGCGCCCGGGCGGCGACGACGGAGGAGGCGGACCGGCTGGCGGAGGAGACGGGCGCGCCGCTGCTGACCATGCAACGCGTCACGTTCGACGACACGGGCCGGGCGGTCGAGTACGGCACGCACACGTACCGTCCGACTCGCTACTCGTTCGAGTTCCAGCTCCTGGTACGCACCTGATCTGTCAAGGGCGCGGGGCTGTGTCGATGTACGGCTCCGCCGCGTGGGCGCGAGCACCCACCACTCACCCGCACCCGGCAATGATCCGTGCCACCCCGCCCCTGCCCCGCTCCGCACAGCACCCCACCGTGAGGCAGAATCGGCGGCGATGAGCACCTACCGCGACTTCACCGCCCCCATCGGCTCCCGCCGTGCCACCGTGCTGCGCACCGTCGGCACCCGGGAGCGCCGCTCGCACCTGACGGCCCCCCGCGTGCCCACGGTCGGCATCGACATCGGCGGTACGAAGGTGATGGCGGGTGTCGTCGACGCCGACGGCAACATCCTGGAGATGCTCCGCACGGAGACCCCGGACAAGTCCAAGAGCCCCAAGGTCGTCGAGGACACCATCGCCGAGCTGGTCCTGGACCTCTCCGACCGGCACGACGTGCACGCCGTCGGCATCGGCGCGGCCGGCTGGGTGGACGCCGACCGCAACCGCGTGCTGTTCGCCCCCCACCTGTCCTGGCGCAACGAACCGCTGCGCGACCGCCTCTCGGGCCGGCTGTCCGTCCCGGTCCTCGTGGACAACGACGCCAACACCGCCGCCTGGGCCGAGTGGCGCTTCGGCGCCGGCCGCGGCGAGGACCACCTCGTCATGATCACCCTCGGCACCGGAATCGGCGGCGCGATCCTGGAGGACGGCCAGGTCAAGCGCGGCAAGTACGGCGTCGCCGGCGAGTTCGGCCATATGCAGGTCGTGCCCGGCGGCCACCGCTGCCCGTGCGGCAACCGCGGCTGCTGGGAGCAGTACAGCTCCGGAAACGCCCTGGTCCGCGAGGCCCGCGAGCTGGCCGCCGCCGACTCTCCGGTCGCGTACGGGATCATCGAGCACGTCAAGGGCAACATCGGCGACATCACCGGCCCGATGATCACCGAGCTGGCCCGCGACGGCGACGCCATGTGCATCGAACTGCTCCAGGACATCGGCCAGTGGCTCGGCGTCGGCATCGCCAACCTCGCCGCCGCCCTCGACCCCTCCTGCTTCGTGATCGGCGGCGGTGTCTCGGCCGCCGACGACCTGCTGATCGGCCCCGCCCGGGACGCCTTCAAACGGCACCTCACCGGCCGCGGCTACCGCCCCGAGGCCCGCATCGTCCGGGCCCAGCTCGGCCCGGAGGCCGGCATGGTCGGCGCCGCCGACCTCGCGCGGCTGGTCGCCCGCCGCTTCCGCCGCGCCAAGCGCCGCCGCGTGGAGCGCTACGAGCGCTACGAGCGGTACACGCAGTCGCTGCGCAGTACCCAGGAGACGTCGTGACCGCCTCCCTGCCCCACCAAGGCCCCTGGCCCGACGAGCCGGACCGTCCGGCCGAGAACCGCCGCCACATGATCCGCCGCAGGTCCCTCACCCTGCTGATCATCGTGCTGCTCATCGGCGTCCCGGCCGGCTACCTCGTGATCTCCGCGAACCAGAGCCGCGACAGCGGCAAGGACAAGGAGGCGAAGTACTCGGCGACCGGCCTGACCGAGGGCTGGCCCTCCAAGCTCCAGCGCCGGATCTACCAGGTGCCCGTCCCGCACCCGGCCTGGCACGTGGCGTACTACGAGACCAACAACTGGAAGACCAGCCGCCTCTACACCCAGTTCGAGACCAACGCGGCCGGTCTGGACGCCTACCTGACCGGCCTGGGCGTGACCCGCAAGGACCTGAAGCAGGGCCACATCACCATCGGCGCCCGCGACCGGAAGATCACCGGCTGGAAGTTCGCCACGAACGACTCCTGGTACGGCTTCGTCCACCGGCAGAAGAACCCGGCACCCACCCACGACGTGGTCGTGGACCTGTCCAACCCGGCGTACCCCTGGGTGTACGTCGTGGGCCGGACCGTGCCCTAGGGGTCGTGACCGCGGAGATCCGTCGGAAGCCTCCAGGCCCGCCGCCGGGGCCGAGTGTCAGACCCCGCCCGTAGAGTCGGAGACAACTGATCCGACACGCGGGACGGGAGGTGGCAGGACGTATGCGAGAGGCGGCTCAGGTGGCCGAGCGGGCGGGGGACGCGACGGTTCCGGTCCGGCTCCCCGCCGTCTTCCTGCCCGCGCCCCTCCCGCGCGAGGGCCGCATCGCCTTCTGGGACCCCGAGGGCGAGTCCCTGCCCCCAGCGGACACGGAAGGCCCCGCGGACGCGGCAGGCCCCGCGGACGCGGCAGGCCCCGCGGACGCCCAGGACATCGAGCTGACCGTCGTACGACGGCACGGCGCCGCCGGAGTCCGGCGGCGCACCACCCGCGCGCTGACCCTCCCGCTCGACGCGGCCCTGCCGCTCCTCGTGCGCGCCCGGCACGACCCCGCGGCCCACCCCGCCACGGCCTGCTGGGGCGCGGCCGCCCTGCACGCCCTGCGGCTGACCGCCCGTGGCCGGCTGCTGCCCGGCCTCACCGCCACGGGCCACGACGCCTGGCGGGCCGGCCCCCTCGACCCGGACGACATCGCGCACCTGCGCGCGGTGGCCGCCGCCCTGCCCTACGAGGGCCACGCCGTGCCGCTGCCCGGCCCCGGCCCGATCCTGCTGCCCGAACCGGAAGCCCTGGTGCGCGCCTTCCTCGACGCGGTCGCCGACACCCTGCCCCGCACCCCGGCCGCGCCCCACACCTCCGGCAGGCCCTTCGCGGCCCGCGAGGCCCAGCACCTGCCCACCGCCCACGACTGGGCCGCCGAGGTCGCCGCCGGCATGGACGCCGGCGTGCGGATCTCGCTCCGCCTGGACCTGTCGGCCTACGACCTGTTCGACGACGCCTCAGGCGGTGCCCGCAGCGCCGGTGCCGCGATCGTCCAGGTGCACAGCCTCGCCGACCCCACCCTCGTGGCCGACGCGGCGGCGCTGTGGGCGGGCGCCGCCGCCGACGCCTTCGGGCCCCGCGCGCGCGTGGACGCCGCCCTCGCCGTGCGCCGCGCGGCCCGCGTCTGGCCCCCGCTCGACCGGCTCGCCGACCAGGACGTGCCCGACGTGCTGGCCCTGACCGAGGACGAGCTGAGCGACCTGCTCGGCGTCGCGGCGACCCGGCTCGCCGCCGCCGGGGTCGCCGTGCACTGGCCGCGGGACCTCGCGAAGGACCTGTCCGCCGCGGCGGTGGTCCGTCCGGCCCCCGGCTCGGCGACCGACGGCACCGGCTTCTTCGAGAGCGAGGACCTCCTCCAGTTCCGCTGGCAGCTGGCGCTCGGCGGCGACCCGCTCACCGACACCGAGATGGACGCCCTCGCCGAGGCCCACCGCCCGGTCGTCCGGCTGCGCGACCAGTGGGTGCTGGTCGACCCGGCGCTCGTCCGCAAGGCCCGCAAACGGGACCTGGGCCTGCTCGACCCGGTCGACGCGCTGTCCGTCGCCCTCACCGGCACGGCCGACGTCGACGGCGAGACGGTCGAGGCCGTCCCCGTCGGTGCGCTGGCCGCCCTGCGCGATCGCCTGACCGCGGGGATCCGCCCGGCCGAACCGCCCCCGGGCCTGCACGCCACCCTCCGGGACTACCAGCTCCGTGGCCTGGCCTGGCTCGACCTGATGACCTCCCTCGGCCTCGGCGGCTGCCTCGCCGACGACATGGGCCTCGGCAAGACCGTCACCCTCATCGCCCTGCACCTGAAGCGGGCCCGCCGCGAACCGACCCTGGTCGTCTGCCCTGCCTCCCTGCTGGGCAACTGGCAGCGGGAGATCACCCGCTTCGCCCCCGGCGTCCCCGTCCGCCGCTTCCACGGCCCCGACCGCAGCCTCGCCGACCTGGACGGCGGCTTCGTCCTCACCACCTACGGCACCATGCGCTCGGCGGCCCCCGCCCTGGCCGACCGCACCTGGGGCATGGTCGTCGCCGACGAGGCGCAGCACGTCAAGAACCCCTACTCGGCCACCGCCAAGGCCCTGCGCACCATCCCGGCCCCCGCACGCGTGGCCCTGACCGGCACGCCCGTCGAGAACAACCTCTCGGAGCTGTGGGCGCTGCTCGACTGGACCACCCCGGGCCTGCTCGGCCCGCTGAAGTCCTTCCGCGCCCGGCACGCGCGCGCCGTGGAGAACGGCGAGGACGAGGAGGCGGTGGAGCGCCTGGCCCGGCTGGTCCGGCCCTTCCTGCTGCGCCGCAAGAAGTCCGACCCGGGCATCGTGCCCGAGCTGCCGCCCAAGACCGAGACCGATCATCCGGTGCCGCTCACCCGCGAACAGGCCGCGTTGTACGAGGCGGTCGTCCGCGAGTCGATGCTCGCCATCGAGACGGCCGAGGGCATGCCCCGCCGGGGCCTGGTGCTGAAGCTCCTCACCTCGCTGAAGCAGATCTGCAACCACCCCGCGCTGTTCCTCAAGGAGGAGCACACCCCGGCCGCCGGCGACCGGGTCGCCGCCCGTTCCGGGAAGCTCGCCCTGCTGGACGAGCTGCTGGACACCCTGCTGGCCGAGGACGGGTCCGCCCTCGTCTTCACCCAGTACGTCGGGATGGCCCGCCTGATCACCTCCCACCTGGCCACCCGCGCCGTCCCGGTCGACCTCCTCCACGGCGGCACGCCCGTCCCCGAGCGGGAGCGCATGGTGGACCGCTTCCAGGCCGGTTCGACGCCGGTCCTGGTCCTGTCGCTCAAGGCGGCCGGCACCGGCCTCAACCTCACCCGGGCGGGCCATGTCGTGCACTTCGACCGCTGGTGGAACCCGGCCGTGGAGGAACAGGCCACCGACCGCGCCTACCGCATCGGCCAGACCCAGCCGGTCCAGGTGCACCGCCTCATCACGGAGGGCACCATCGAGGACCGCATCGCCGAGATGCTCCAGTCCAAGCGCGCCCTCGCCGACGCGATTCTCGGCTCCGGCGAGTCCTCCCTCACGGAACTGACGGACCGGGAGCTGACCGACCTGGTGTCCCTGCGGAGGTCGTCATGACACCCCGCGAGGACCACCCACCCGTCCCCGGCGAGGACACGACGAGCGCCCGCCCGGCCGACGAGGCCCGCCGCGCGCTGCGCGAGGCCCGCGAGCGGGCCGCCGCGGCCCAAGACCCCGCCCCGGCACCGGCTGTCCGTCCGGAGCCGTCCCCGGCCGGGGGAACCGCCGCCCAGGACGCCCCCGGTCCGGCCGACGCTGCCCGCGAGGCGCTGCGGAGGGCGGTGTCCGAGCAGCGGGGGAGCGGACGGGGGGACACCGATGCCGTCGAGGCCGCCGACTCCTCCGAAGGCGCCGACGCGCCAGGGGATGCCGGTGCGCCCCCGGTCACCCGTGCCCCCGAGGGCGGCGGTGGGCAGGAGGGCACGCCTGCCTGCGGTGTGGACAGTGGGTCGGAGGACGCGGGCGCGTCCCACACCGCGGGGGCGTCCCACACCGTGGGGGCGTCCCACATCGCGGGGACGTCCCACGTCACCGGCGCGCCTCAGGACACCCCGGCGGCCGTGAAGCCGCAGCCGCCGGGGGAGTCCGGCGACCCGCGGACGAGCCCGGAGGAGACCACCCCGGCCGGTGCGGCTCCCGTGCGCTCCGCCGACCGGGCGGGCACCGAGCCCCGTGCCGCGGACGTGGCGCGCGAGGCGCTGCGCGCGGCTCGGGACGACGCGCGGCGGGCCCGGGAGGCGACCGAGCGGGAAGGCGCCCGCCGCAGGCGCCGGGCCCGGCAGAGCGCCGTGGACGACAGGGCGGCGGCTGTGCGGCGGGCGGGCGCGGACACCCCCGGCAGGGGCGCGCGTGACGTACGGCAACTGCTGTCCGACGCCTTCCGGATGCCGAGCCTGTCGGACGCGACCGCGGACGACCACGAGCGAACGAGCGGGCAGGAGGCCCGGTCCGCTCGCATGAACGACCTGCTGAACGGCCCGGCCGCGCCTGGCCCGGAAACGCCGCACAGGGGGCCCGCCCTGGCCGCAACGAGCCCGGACGAGCCGGACAGCGCAGCGCGCCCGGGGCTCCGGCCCGAGACCCCGCACACCCCGACCGCCGGGGCCAGCGCCCCGGACCTCGGGGGTCCGGCCCCCGCCTCGCACGGCAACGGCCGGGCCGACCATGATCCGGCCCCCACCCCGCACGCCGACGTCCCGCACAAGGACGCCCCGGCCACCGACGTCCCGCACAAGGACGCCCCACCCACCGGCGTCCCGCTCGCCGATACCCCGCCCACCGACACCGCCCCGGCGAAGCCCGCCCCGGCCTCGGTCGCGACCCCACCCCCCACCACCTCCACATCCACCCACGCCCGACCCCGCCACCCCGCGCCTCCGAGCTCCCCACCCCCCGACCCCACCCCGCCCACGACCTCCGCGTCCCACGCCTCACGGGCCGCCCGGTCCCCCCGCTCCATGGCCGCCCCGTCGCGTGACAACGAACTCCGCCGTACCTTCCCGCCTCTCCCGCCCCGGGACGGCGACCGCTTCGCCGAGAGCTGGTGGGGAAACGCCTGGGTCGAGGCGCTGGAGCAGGGCGCGCTGGACGTGAAGCGGCTGGAGCGCGGGCGGGGATACGCGGGGCAGGGGCATGTCGACGCCATCACGGTGACACCCGGCCTCGTGCTGGCCTACGTCCAGGGCAGCCGCCCCCGCCCGTACCGTGTCCAGGTGCGCCTGCGCACGCTCGACGACACCGACTGGGACCGCTTCCTGGACGCCGCCGCCGACCGCCCGGGGCACATCGCGGCGCTGCTCGACAAGGAGATGCCCCAGTCCCTCGCGGAGTGCGGCGTTCCGCTGCTGCCCGGCCCCGGTGACCTGGAGCCCCATTGCAGCTGCCCCGACCGCGGCCACCCCTGCAAGCACGCGGCCGCCCTCTGCTATCAGACGGCCCGGCTGCTGGACGCCGACCCCTTCGTCCTGCTCCTGCTGCGCGGCCGGGGCGAGCGGGAGCTGCTCGACGCGCTGTCCCGGCTGAGCGCCACTCGCGCTGCGCGCGCCGCGCAGGACAGGGGCCCGGCGCCCCTGCCCGGCGTGCGGGCCGCGGAGGTGCTCGCCGCGCGTGCCCTCGCGCCCCTCCCCGCTCCACTGCCTCCGCCCGCCCATCCCGAGCAGCCCCCGGCCTACCCGGCGGCTCCAGGCGGCCCGGACCCCTTCGCGCTGGACCAGTTGGCCACGGACGCCGCCGCCCGTGCCCACGCCCTGCTCGGCACCGGCCGTGACCCGGTCGGGCAGCTGACCTTCTGGCAGGACGCGGTCCGCCTGGCCGCCGCCCGACCCGGGGCGGGACTCACCGCCGGCACCCGGGCGCTGTACGCGTCCCTCGCCACCGCGGCGGGCCGTACCCCGTCCGAGCTGGCCCGTGCGGTCGCCGCCTGGCGCCAGGGCGGTCCGGAGGGCCTCGCCGTACTGGAGGAGCCGTGGGACCCGCTGGCAGGGCGGTTCGACCGGGCGCGCTCCCTCCTGCTCGCCGCCGACCTGCCCGCCTTCCGGCCTCGGCGCAACCACCTCACCCACCCCCAGGGCCACGTCCAGCTCCGCCTCGGCCGCGACGGCCTCTGGTACGCGTACGAGTCCGAGCCGGGCCACGACGACTGGTGGCCCAGAGGCACCCCCGACCTGGATCCGGTCGGCGCCCTGACCGGCCTCGGACTGCCGGGCGCTCTCTGACCGGCTTGCCGGAGCACCGGCCAGGCTCTGGAGGGGGTGCCATCCCGGCTTCGACCCCGGTCCGGGAGAGGGTGGGAAAACGACTGGATCATTGCCATCAGCAACCGCGGCCGTGACCGGAAACGCGGTGCTGGCATGGGATTTTGCGCGGAGGCTCAAGAACCTGGCGCCCCTGTGCGGGATTCCTGAAGCATCTGCCTGGGCTCCATGCGACTTCAGCTCATCAATTGACGGGCGACGAGGGAGAGAATCGCGCGCCGAGAAAGTAGTGATCATCGGGGGCGGCACGGCCGGGTGGATGACCGCCACATATCTGCGCGCCGCGTCCGGAGAGCGCGTTTCCGTAACGGTGGTGGAACCCAGAGGATCAAGACGATCTGGGGTCGCCGGAGAACGTATGGATGCCCGGGTGCAATGCAATCTGCAAACTAGGAATCCTGTTCGAGAACTGGCGGCAGAAGGGCACTACTTCTACCCCTTCGAGCGGCCGCGGAGGATGGCCGGGTTCCCGATCACCGACTGGTGGCCGGGCCACGGGGCCGGCGACCCGGTACGACCGCGACGTGTTCCTCATCGCGGCGGTCTGTGACGCCGAACGCTCACCCCGCCGCCTGGACGGGACGCTGGTCGAGCCGGAGTTCAAGGAGCGGTGGGCTCGCTCATCCGGGAGCCGGAAACGGCAGTCGCTGCATGGTCAGCCTCACGTTCTCGCAGCTGCGTTTCCTGGTGGCAGCGCTTTTCCCCGGTCGTCGCGCAGCCTGCCGATTGGCCACCCTTCCTGAGGCGTTGAACTCCGAGTGAATCAATATCTGTTCTCGAGGGATCAGTTTTTGGGGGGTCACGCAGCGGGAGATTTTGCCGTGAGGAGGAGAGTGGAATTATCCAACGTGCACGGGCCGCTCCGGCGTGCTATTGTCTGTCTCAGTTGCAGTTGTGGTTCCCAAAACTTCAAGTGCCCTCGCCGCTCTTTTTGCCGGTCGGGAGCACTTTTGTATTTCCGGTCATTTCCGGGCGGGGTAATCATCGCGGCGACACGGCGTCCGCGTGGTGTGGACGCCGATGCACTGCCCCAAAGGAGATATGACATGGCTGCCGGTACCGTGAAGTGGTTCAACGCGGAAAAGGGCTTCGGCTTCATCGAGCAGGACGGTGGCGGCGCAGACGTGTTCGCCCACTACTCGAACATCGCCGCGCAGGGTTTCCGTGAGCTGCTCGAGGGCCAGAAGGTGACCTTCGACATCGCGCAGGGCCAGAAGGGCCCGACGGCCGAGAACATCGTTCCCGCCTGACGCTCACGCGTAATCCGTAGCTGGGGCCCGCATCCCTCGGGGTGCGGGCCCCAGCTGCACGCGTATCCCGCTGCGGATTCCTCTGCGGGACGCCCCCGGAGGAATCCGCAGGACCACCACAAGCGGTTCCTCTCTCGTGACGCAGACGCATCCTGAAGCGCTGCACCGCATCCGGCGCCCGGATCGCAAGGTCCCCATCGCGTCACCCATTTCAGCACCTGTGCCGATGTTTCCGCCGGTCAGTTCTGCTCGCACCCGGTCCATACTTGTAATTCTCCATGCCGTTCATCGCAGCGGGGATTCCTTGATATGTGCCACATCGAGGAAGGTTCCGCATGAACCGCACGTACACGAACGACCGCCCCGCCCGCTCCCGCGACGGCCGTGCCGACACGGAAAGGGGCGGCGGCTACGGCTCGCAGGCACCGCGTCGTACCGGCGGGCCCGTCCGCTCCGGCGGTTACGGCCGCCGGCCCGCCGCAGCGCAGGGTGAGTTCGCGCTGCCCAGGACGATCACCCCCTCGTTGCCCGCCGTCGAGGGCTTCGCCGATCTCGACATGCCCGAGCAGCTACTGGCCGAACTCGGCAGGCATGGGGTGACCGTGCCGTTCCCGATCCAGGGCGCGACGCTGCCGAACTCCTTGGCGGGCCGTGACGTGCTCGGCCGCGGGCGCACCGGCTCCGGCAAGACCCTGGCCTTCGGCCTCGCCCTGCTCGCCCGCACCGCCGGACAGCGTGCCGAGCCCCGCCAGCCCCTGGGGCTGATCCTCGTACCCACGCGTGAGCTGGCGCAGCAGGTGACCGACGCGCTGACTCCGTACGCCCGCTCCGTGCGGCTGCGGCTGGCCACGGTGGTGGGCGGCATGTCGATCGGCAGGCAGACCAGTGCGCTGCGCGGCGGAGCCGAGGTCGTCGTCGCGACCCCGGGGCGGCTCAAGGACCTCATCGACCGCGGCGACTGTCGGCTGAACCACGTGGGCATCACCGTGCTGGACGAGGCCGACCAGATGGCCGACATGGGTTTCATGCCCCAGGTCACCGCGCTGCTCGACCAGGTGCGCCCGGAGGGGCAGCGAATGCTGTTCTCCGCCACCCTTGACCGCAACGTCGACCTGTTGGTACGCCGTTACCTGACCGACCCCGTCGTGCATTCCGTCGACCCGTCGGCCGGGGCGGTCACGACGATGGCACACCACGTCCTGCACGTCCACGGCGCCGACAAGCATGCCGCCACGACCGAGATCGCCGCCCGCGACGGCCGCGTGATCATGTTCCTGGACACCAAGCACGCCGTCGACCGGCTGACCCAGGACCTGCTCAACAGTGGCGTACGGGCCGCCGCGCTGCACGGCGGCAAGTCGCAGCCCCAGCGCACCCGCACGCTGGCGCAGTTCAGGACGGGGCACGTCACCGTGCTGGTGGCGACCAATGTCGCGGCGCGCGGCATCCACGTCGACAAGCTCGACCTGGTCGTCAACGTCGATCCGCCGACCGACCACAAGGACTACCTCCACCGCGGTGGCCGTACCGCCCGCGCCGGAGAGTCGGGCAGCGTCGTCACCCTGGTCACACCGAACCAGCGCCGCGGCATGGTCCGTCTGATGGCGGACGCCGGAATCCGGCCGCAGACCACCCAGGTCCGCTCGGGAGACGAGGCCCTGAGCCGGATCACCGGTGCTCAGGCCCCGTCCGGCACCCCGGTCGTCATCACGGCACCGGTGACCGAACGCCCCAAGCGCGGCGCCACCTCCCGAGGCCGGCGCAGCCCCGCCTCGGCGACCCGGCGCGCGCCCGTGCGCCGGCCTGTCGTCGCCGCGGCGGTCTAGGCCCATCGTGATCAGGAATCCGGCCCATCACCGCAGGAGGCACCCTTTGACGCTGGTTCAGATGCAGCCTCGCTCGACGGACGCCGATCCCGTGCACAGGACGGTGGCTGAGGTCATGGACCCGGCCGGACCGCAGGTCTGTGACGACATGAGCGTGGAGGTGGCGCTGGCCGTCATGGCCGCCGCACGCACGGGCCGGCTGGTCGTCTGTGACCAGGACGGCCAGTGCACCGGCCTGGTCACCCGGACCGAACTCGCCGCCGTCCGAGACAGCTCCGACTACACGGACCGTGTCCGCCTGCGCGACATCCTCGGCGACCACGGCTCGTTCGCCTCACCCGTGACCACGATGGCCGAAGCCGAGCACGCGATGCGCACTCGTCGGCTCGGTGTCCTGCCGGTGGTCGACGAGCAAGGCAGCGCCCTGGGCATCCTCGCCCTCTCCCGCTGAAACACCTTGCCCCTGGTCGGACCGCTCGTTCCTTCTCTCTGTGAGGCCACATGCGCTGCGTCATCGCCCGCTTCCCCTTCGAGCTCACCAAGGGCGGCGTGCTGGAATCGATGAAGGGCATCAAGCCCGAACCGGTCACCGGCGAATCGGTGATCATCGGCCGCCGCCACTACCCCGTCAAGCAGGTCGGCCAGGTCATCACGCGCCAGGACCGTCGTGACTTCAGCGCCGCCGAAGTCCTGCGGGCCATGGCTCAGCTCGGCTTCACCTGCCGCGCCGTTCCCAAGGCAGCGCCCCTGGGCGTTCTCAGCCCGATGCAGCACGCCTCCGCGATGCTCGGCGCCCCCGTCACGGTCTGATCGGGGCAACAGACACGAGCCGACACCTGGCCAGCAGTGTGGGTCCGACCGGTACGCCGGTCGGACCCACACTGCGTGCAGCCGGGGTCCCGTCGGCGTCGCTCAGTGGTCGCGATAGCTGAAGTCGCCCACGGCCCCGGCGCTGACGTCCTCGATCGCAACCCGGTACCTCCACCCGTCTCCGGACCCCCAGGGTGCTCTGCGGGATCTGGGCGACATGGAAGTGCGGACGCGGAGCAGCGTGAGATGAGCGTGCCCGTCCGCGCCGACGGACACGCGCGCATGGTCTGCCATGCGGTGTGATCGTTTCCTGTGGTGACGCGGCGTGTGGGCGTGTAGCGTCTGCGTCAGCTGTCGTGGTTCGGAATTCCCTCGTGCCCATGCCTTCGGTGTGGGCATTTTGCTGTGCTGTGCCGCAGGGACCAGGGCGATCACCTCTGCCTTCCACATGGAGTGGGAGGCGTTCATCGACTGGAAGGCATCAGACATGGCAACGGGAACTGTGAAGTGGTTCAACGCGGAGAAGGGCTTCGGTTTCATTGCCCAGGACGGCGGCGGCCCGGATGTCTTCGCGCACTACTCCGCGATCAACTCCACGGGCTTTCGTGAGCTCCAGGAGGGCCAGGCCGTGACGTTCGACGTCACTCAGGGCCAGAAGGGCCCGCAGGCCGAGAACATCAACCTGGCCTGACCTCGCAGACCTGCCCGGGGATCGCGCACGCTGCGTCCGGTGAGCGCCGCCCGTGCGGGCTTTGCCGGGCGAAGAGCCTGCTCTCGTGCCGGGCGTGCAAAGGATCAGGGGCCGCGCAGCCTTGGCTGCGCGGCCCCTGATCTGTTGGCGGAGGCGGGTGCGTCCTCGGCCGAACTTCCTGACCCCGGTTGCTTCGAGCGTCGTCCGGTTCGGGTGCCGCATGCTATGCGTCTCTGTTCGCGCAGTTTGGCACAGCAGACGGTCACCGATACTCCTTGACGCTCGCTGGTACTCAGAGTTTCGGTCCCGGCGGCGCGAGGGCCCGCGCCAAAAGCCTGGTGCTGGGCAGCTGGTACGGCGTCCACGGTGCCCTCGGACGGTGTTCCACTCGGCCGAGGACCCGTTGGCTGCTCGCTGGTTCTGGTCGATGAGGTGGTGCTTTACGGCGTCGTCGAACGTGGTCGCCTCGGTCGTGCCCGGTGTCGTGTCGCTGGTGTCGGAGTACAGGTGGGTGGCTGTCGGCTCCCGTGCCCGGCCGCGGTGCCGGCAAGACTGCGACCGGAACCGCGGACCGGGCTGCCGGGCCGTGGCTCAAGCGTCGATGATGACGGGGATGATGAGGGGCTTGCGGCGGTGGGTGCGGAAGGCCCAGTTCGCCACGGCGCGGGCGACGAGCTGTTCGAGCTGGTGGGCGTCCCCGACGCCTTCCTCGGCCGCGGTGGCCAGGGTCTTCTCGATGACGGGGATGACCGGCTCGAAGGTGGTGTCGTCGTGGACGAAGCCCCGGGCCAGGAAGTCGGGGGCCTCAGCGAGGGCGCCGGTGTCCGCGTCGACGATCGCCACCACCGTGACCACGCCTTCCTCCGCGAGGGCGAGGCGGTCCTTCAGGGACGCTTCGGTCGCGCCGCCGACTTCCATGCCGTCCACGTAGACGTTGCCGGCGGGGACCTTGCCGGTGATGGACGCCCGCCCGTCGACGAGGTCGACGACGACTCCGTCCTCGGCGATGACGACGCGGTCGGGGTCGACACCGGTACGGATGGCGAGGTCACCGTTGGCCCGCAGATGGCGCCATTCGCCGTGTACGGGCATGACGTTGCGGGGCTTGACGATGTTGTAGCAATAGACGAGTTCGCCGGCGCTGGCGTGTCCGGAGACGTGCACCTTGGCGTTGCCCTTGTGGACGACGTGGGCGCCCCACCGGGTGAGTCCGTTGATCACCCGGTAGATGGCGTTCTCGTTGCCGGGGATGAGGGAACTGGCGAGCAGTACGGTGTCGCCCTTGCCGATGCGGATCTGGTGGTCGCGGTTGGCCATCCGTGACAGCGCGGCCATCGGTTCGCCCTGGGAGCCGGTGCACACCAGAGTGATCTTGTGGTCCGGGAGCTTCTCCAGCTCCTTGGTGCTCACGACCAGACCGGACGGGACCTTCAGATAGCCCAGGTCACGGGCGATGCCCATGTTGCGGACCATCGAGCGGCCGACGAAGGCGACCTTGCGGCCGTGCTGGTGGGCGGCGTCCAGTACCTGCTGGATGCGGTGCACATGGCTGGCGAAGCTGGAGACGATGACGCGGCGCGGCGCGGTGCGCATGACCTGCTCGATCGCCGGGTTCAGCTCACGCTCGGATGTGGTGAAGCCGGGCACTTCGGCGTTGGTGGAGTCGGTGAGGAACAGGTCCACGCCCTCCTCGCCGAGCCGGGCGAAGGCGCGCAGATCGGTGATGCGATCGTCGAGAGGGAACTGGTCCATCTTGAAGTCACCGGTGTGCAGCACCAACCCGGCACTCGTGCGGATCGCGACCGCGAGGCTGTCCGGAATGGAGTGGTTGACCGCCACGAACTCGCAGTCGAAGGGCCCGAAGCCCCGCCGGTCGCCTTCCCGCACCCGCACCGTGCGCGGTCGGATTCCGTGTTCCTTGAGCTTGGCCTCCAGGAACGCCAGCGTCAGCTTGGAACCGACGACGGGGATGTCGCGCCGCTCGCGCAGCAGGTACGGCACGCCGCCGATGTGGTCTTCGTGACCATGAGTGAGGACGATGGCCACGATGTCGTCCAGCCGGTCCCGGATCGAGGTGAAGTCCGGCAGGATCACGTCCACGCCGGGCTGGGTCTCCTCGGGGAACAGCACACCGCAGTCGACGATGAGCAGTTTGCCGGCGTGTTCGAAGACCGTCATGTTGCGGCCGATCTCCCCCAGGCCGCCCAGGGCGATGACTCGCAGCCCTCCGGCGGGAAGGGGAGGGGCGGCTTTGAGTTCGGGGTGCGGATGGCTCATACCTCGACGGTACCCGGAGAGCGGGACGGCATGATCCATTGCCTGTGTGATCCCTTCTTCCCGACGGAGCGGGGCGTCCGCAGTGGATGCCCCGGGACGATCGGATCACGCCGGCGGACGGCCCGGGCACGCACTCGCAGACGGAGTGCAGTGGCTGGCGTGGGCACCGTTGTACTCCGGTCCTCCGCGGGCCCGGTCAGCCGTCCCCGGTGGTCCGGCTCACCCGTGCGCCGTACGCCAGTCGCAGCGCGTCCGCGCCGGCCAGTACCGCGAGCGCGCCCGTGGCGGTCCGGGTTGCCCGGGGTATCAAGCCTCGAGTCGGTGTGGCAAAGCCTCCCAACCTTCCGATCGAAAGATCATTACGAGACTATCCTTGGCCCAGGTTGATGGAAGGCGGGACGGAAGTCCCCGCACACGCCGCTTCCGGTCCGCACCCGGGACGGCGTCCCGTGCGCCTCGCAGTCTGAACGCCCGTCGGAGGGTGCCTCTTCGGCTACGGCGCAGCAGCGAGGTCCTCAGGGCTGGTCAGGTGCTCTGAAGGCACCCCTTTCAATGGCGTCCAGGAGCGCAGGCAGGTCTGCGCTGGTTACCCCGCCTGCGAGGGGTACTGGCCTCCTGCGGTGCCCTGCCGGTCCAGGCGGCGGGCGGCGCGCCGCGCGAGGCCAGAGGCCGCCACTGCCCACGTGGCCGCAGCGAACCGGCCCCAGGGGGTTCGGGCGGTCAGCCGCAGGTACGAGAAGACCGGCTCATTCCCCGTGCGCAGGCTTCGTCAGCTCTGCGTTGAACTGAGCGCCGATCAGGAGGGACAGGTTGGAGAGCCACAGCCAGACCAGAAACACCACGACGCCTGCCAGTGAACCGTACAGACGGTCATAAGTGCTGACCAGGGAGGTGTAGACGGCGAATCCGAGTGAGACGGTCAGCAGGAGCGCCACCGCCAGTGTGCCGCCGGGCGTCATCCTCCGGACAGGGCGGGAGGACGCCGGTCCTGACCGGTACAGGACGAGCACCAAGATGACGGCTACAGCGGCCACGACCGGCCACCGCAGCGTGTCCCAGGTGGCCTGGGGCCCGGTACCCAGACTCAGAGCCTGACCCAGACGCCGGGCCAGGCCGCCGGTGAGCAACAACGCCAGGGTCGACGTCAGAAGCAGGGAGCTCAGGACGAGTGCTGTGGCGATGATGCGCGGAGCGGTACGCCAGACCGGCCGGTCCGCGCTGATCCGATGCATGGAATACAACGCCCGGCGGAAGACGCTCAGATAGCTGCATCCCGACCACAGGGCTCCCGCCCCTCCGACGAAGACCAGCGTCCATGCCGCCGTCGGCTGGGCGACCATCTGCCGCAGGGTGCTGCGCAGCAGAGCGCGGGACTCGGCCGGGGCGGCCTGAGTCATGCGGTCGATGACCTCCGGCTTGGCCGTGGGCATGGTCAGACCCAGGATCGAGAGGATCACCAGCAGCAACGGGAACAGGGCCAGAACCGCGTAGTAGGTCAGCGCAGCGGCCCAGTCCGTGACGTCGTCGTTCCAGACGGCCACCGGCGTCCGGCGCAACGCCACCCACCACCGAGCCGTGTGGCCGTCTGCATCATCCATGACGCGGATGCTCTCATTCTTCGTCCTGGGGCCACCATCCAGCACTGGGGGGCGGCAGGACCCGGCACGCGTGCCGGGTTACCCGACGTGCTTGGGAAGGCGGGACGGTCACGGGGCCACGGCCCCCTGGCACCGCGCGGGAACAGAGCCTGGAGATTCTCCTGTCCCTGTGCGCGAGGTGTCTCTATGACCGGCGCGGCGCAGCGTTCAGTATTGTTCGGTCTCCACGAAACCCCCGTCCGAGTCGTCGTCCGCACCGAGTGCGGCGGCGGTCGGGTTGAATCCGGGCGGGCTGTCCTTGAGGCCCAGGCCCAGGCCGGCCAGTTTCGCCTTGACCTCGTCGATGGACTTCGCACCGAAGTTGCGGATGTCCATGAGGTCGGCCTCGGAACGCGCGAGGAGCTCACCCACGGAGTGGACGCCTTCACGCTTGAGGCAGTTGTACGACCGGACGGTGAGCTCGAGCTCCTCGATCGGCAGCGCCAGGTCGGCGGCCAGGGCGGCGTCCGTGGGGGACGGGCCCATGTCGATGCCCTCGGCGTCGATGTTCAGCTCGCGGGCGAGACCGAACAGCTCGACCAGGGTCTTACCGGCGGACGCCATGGCGTCACGCGGGCGCATGGCCTGCTTGGTCTCGACGTCGACGATCAGCTTGTCGAAGTCGGTCCGCTGCTCGACACGCGTGGCCTCGACCTTGTAGGTGACCTTGAGAACCGGCGAGTAGATCGAGTCGACCGGGATGCGCCCGATCTCCTGACCGACCTGCTTGTTCTGCACGGCGGAGACGTAACCGCGGCCACGCTCGACCGTCAGCTCCATCTCCAGCTTGCCCTTGCCGTTGAGCGTGGCGAGGACGAGGTCGGGGTTGTGCACCTCGACACCGGCCGGGGGCGCGATGTCGGCGGCGGTGACCAGACCCGGGCCCTGCTTGCGCAGGTACATCACGACCGGCTCGTCGTGCTCCGAGGAGACGACCAGCTGCTTGATGTTGAGGATCAGGTCGGTGACGTCCTCCTTGACGCCCGGCACGGTGGTGAACTCGTGCAGCACGCCGTCGATGCGGATGGACGTGACCGCCGCACCCGGGATCGAGGACAGGAGGGTCCGGCGCAGGGAGTTGCCGAGGGTGTAACCGAAGCCCGGCTCCAGCGGCTCGATCACGAACCGGGAGCGGAACTCGTCGACGACCTCTTCGGTCAAAGACGGACGCTGAGCAATCAGCACGGGGTGTTGCCTCCAGTGGTTTCGGCGCCCGCTCTGTGACGCCGTCGACACACGAAGAGTACGAGCTATACGGATGCAACTCTGGGAAATAGCACCTGGAGTGGTCCATCAGCCACAGTGACGACCACGGCCAAGATCGGCACGGAGACGGTGGCTCTCAGGGTCTCAGCGTGTAGCGCGACCCATATCCGCGATGGCACCGTGCATGTCACCAGGGGCGTCGTTCGGCACAACCATTTGGGTGCATCCCCCGTTATCTTCTTCGCGGTCCTGCAATGGGGCCGCTGGCCTCCGGGCCCGGCATGACTGTGTCCCCCTGTCGAAGGCATGACCTGGAAGGTGGTGTCACCGGGCCCGAGGGTGCCGTCGGAGACGCTGATCAGAGGTCCGGCCACCGTCCGGTCCGGCGCAATGCCGGACAGTTCGCGGGCGGCAGGTCTGCATAACGTGGATGCGCGAGCACGACACCCGAGCCGGGGCGTGTCCCGATAGGGGCCTTGCCGACGATCAGGCGCCATCACAGTTCAGACCGCCCGAGCAGGCCGGTGCCATTCACCTGCGCCTCACATGGCGGGAGGCGAACCATCATGACGACCAGACAGCGCAGCACCTCCTCGAGCACGGATCCTCCAGTTCGGCGCGAGGTGGTCCTGGGCGTGGACACGCACGGAGAGGTGCATGTCGCCGCCGTGGTCTCCCTGTTGGGGAAGGTCCTGGGCACCGAGTCCTTTCCGGCGGCGGTCGGCTACCGTCAGCTGCTCGTCTGGGCCCGCAAGCGGGGGACGGTGCGCCGGGTCGGTGTGGAGGGAACCGGCACTTTCGGCGCGGGCATGTCCCGTTACCTGCTCGCTCAGCAGATTCAGGTGTTCGAAGTGAATCGGCCCGATCGGTCGGCCCGCCGTCTGCTGGGGAAGTCGGACCCGCTCGACGCTCAGGCCGCCGCGCGAGCCGTGCTCAGCGGTCGTGCCCGGGCCCGGGCGAAATCCGGCGACGGCCCGGTGCACAGCGCCCGGATCTACAAACTTGCCAAGGACTCCGCGGTCAAGGCCCGCACCCAGGCGATCAACAGCTCGAGGCCGTCCTGGTCGTAGCCGACCCCGCCCTGCGGGAACGGCTGCCGAGCCTCGGCAACGCCGAGCTGTTCCGCACCTGCGCGCGCCTCGGCCCGCACGACGGTGGGGGAGACGAGGACGCGGTGACTCAGGCCACCCACATGACGTTGCGCATACTCGCCGAGCGCATCGAACAGCTCACCGCGCAGATCGACGAGCTGAACCAACGCCTGACCCGGCTCGTCGAGCACCACGCGCGGCCCTGCTCGAACAGGTGGGCATCGGTCCGGACAGCGTCGTCACTCTGCTGATCACCATGGGAGACAACCCCGAGCGGCTGAACACCGAGGCGTCCTTTGCGGCCCCTTTGCGGAGTCAGCCCCATCGAGTACTCGTCGGGCCGACGGCGCACACGTCGGCTCAACTACGGCGGCGACCGCCAGGCGAACGCGGCCCTGCACCGCATCGTCTTCACCCGGCTACGTCACGACCCACGCACCCAGGCGTACTACGAACGTCGCACCCAGGAGGGCAAGACCCGACGCGAGATCATCCGAGGCCTCAGCGATACGCAGCCCGTGAGGTCCTCAGACCGGTTTCCCGCATCCCGCGTTATAGGGGCGTCTGTGAGACGTGAGAGGGTCTGGGGCGTGAGTGAGACACCGTCGAACACCCTGCAATACCGCTTTGACGGGCCAGAAGACGCCCCGGTCCTGATCCTTCCTCGGTCCCTCGCTGGGGACCACCTGGCACAGGTTGTAGAGACCGTCCAGGTACGTCTATGCCAGTCCAATGAGGGCGTGGAATTGCAGGTCAGAGCCTCTTGGTCCGGGTGGGTCTGACCAGTTGGTGATGGCTGTGTGATATGCGGGTGATACGGCGAGACCGCACCGAGGTCCGTCCGGGCGGGATCTCTGCGCGGATGCGTGAGACGGCGAAGCCGCACCGGAGCACTCCGGTGCGGCTTCGCCATGAGGTCGAACGCGCTGGCGCACAGGACACGCGTTCGGCTCTTCACTCAGTCAGGTTCCGGCGTTGCTTGTGGGGATAACGGATTTGCGATCGCATCCGCTGTCAACATTGCAGCGTTGAGACGACGGAACCCCGCGGGAGGCAGGGCGGGGCTGGCGCCAGAAAAGTCTCGTGTCAGGGGCCATTGAAGCTCCGCCGTGGCTGCGACCACCGACCGACCCAGAGTTTCAGTGCCCTGTCACCGTGGTGAGGGGGTCGTGCTCATGCGCGCAGCTCTCGCAGGAGCCGTAGGTGTCCCAGGCAGGGAAGGGATCGGAAGCAGAGCTACGCCTTCCTGCATGAGGCAGCCGTTCTGGTCGGCCCGCAGCAGCTCCGCGTCCATCTGGGTGCCGGTGAAGGCGAGTTCCTGCGCATAAGAGCTGGCGGTGTCACGAGCAGAGGAAGGCTCGAAGCGAACCACCGAACCGGCCTGCGGCCACGGTCCCGTCACCCAGGGCCGGCTGGCGAGGGTGAAGAAGCCCTTGGACCTGAGGACCTGCCCGCAGGCGCCGCTGCCCGGTGTCTCCGTCACCAACGGCCAAACCGGTCCGGGGTGGGAGGGCCTTCGGAGCGGAGGACGGACGCTGAGATGGCGTACTGAACGAAGTCTCGAAGGAGGGCGTGAACCCCGTGTCGCCGGGCACAAGGGTTATCGCACCGAGGTCCTGGCATTCGGAGTTGGTCGGGATCTACCCACCAAGGGACGAACTCAGGCCCTTGTGAAGCTCATACGCACACGCGCCTGAGCCGGAATTGACGATGGGGTTTAAAATGATCATTCTTGGGCTTATTCTGCTGATCATCGGCCTGCTTGTCGGCATGGGTCTGTTGACGACGATCGGTGGCATCCTCATTCTGGTTGGCGCCATCCTGTGGATCCTGGGTGCGACCGGTCGCGCGGTCGGTGGACGCAAGCACTTCTTTTAAAGTCAGGGGGCCTCGCCAACCCTCTGCGACGACTGACGTGTCCATGGCTTCCTCCGTGTCGGAAAGTCCACATCGTGAGGAGCTTCTGGACCACTCGAGGCCGGGACGAGGTGAGAGCCCGGCCAGAGAGACAGTTGGGAATCCCGTGGGCGGGGCCATGTGCCGACCCCGCCCTGTCTCGTTGGCGATGGGGTTGCCCTGAGCCGGGCCCTGCCCGCCGGTCGTCGAGGGCAGAGCCTGGCTGCGGGGTGAGGCGGATGCTGCCGCTTCGGTCAGGAAGTGACGGGCGTGCTGCATCGATGCCAAGAGTGCCCGCCCGATCAAGCTGAACCCCGTGCAGGAGAGCCTGGGGCGCAGGGTGGAACGGGCTCCGGACCACGGTGCCCAGGGTGGTCACGTCGATCTCGGGGACGGCGGTCGCGAAGACGAAAAGCTCAGCCTTCGTCCCGAACCAGCGGACCTTGCGGTCGGCACGGCGGCCGGTCACCACCTGGCACTCGTTTCAGTGCGGCAGGGTCACCGTGCAGCCGTCGGCAGTCAGCCGTTCGTGGAGCACCGTGAGGTACGCGGCCGCCGCGTCGGCGGTCGGTCCGGTCGCATGCGGGTTCATGCGTGGATCCTCCAACACCCTTACTCAGTAAGGGGAGAGGAGTGAAAGAATCCATGTTCCGAGCACCGCGCGCGGCATCGGAGAACCGATGAGGGGCAGGCATCTGATCATTGCGGGACAGCCCTTAAAGGGTGTTGCACAACGGCGATCACGACGGGATCCGGCCACGCGGGGCAAGGTCGACTGCCCAGCTGTGGGTCGATTTCCACCGTCCTGACAGCGTCTTCGAAGACTCCTTTGGAAGATCGTTTCGCGTTGTGCAACACCCTTTAGGTGGCGAGGTCCCAAACCGTCGCTGTGAGCCTCATGGTGTGCCCAGCCGGTGCGGCCGACACGACACGCACGAACGCAATACGCCCCTCGGTGGTCTGAACACAGAACTGCGCATCCTGAGGCGGGTCCTGCAGCATGGGGTCGCCGTTGCTCCGCAACGCCTCCGCGCACTGCGCCTCGGTTGGATCAGCATCAGTTCCCGAAATCGGCGCGATGATCGCCGCGAGCCGGGGGCCGCCATGGAAGTTGGTGGAACCAGCCGTCCCGCTTCCATCGGTGACGGCCGACAAGTCGGCGCCCTTGAGGTCATCCGCAACAAGCGGCTTGCGCGTGTCGAAGTCGATGTCAACCCCGTAGGCGCTGGTCCGGAACTGAATGTCGTGTGGACCGAACATGGCGCGGGACGCCGTGTTCTCCGGGCTGGCCGGATCCGCTGATGCGGCTGGCTTGGCTTGATCATGCGTGGCAGACGGTGCCCCCGCGACGGCGGGTGGCTTCGAGTCGTCAGCAGAGCTGTGCCGGTTGCTGACGAACACCGTGGCTGCGATGCCGACGACGGGCACGACGATGCCTACGACCCACCAGGCCCAGCGCGGCTGCCCCGGCGCAGACGTGCCCGGACCCGCTGCCGACGGATTGCTACCGCTGCTGTTCGTCACAACTTCCCCACCACATCACTGGCATCCCGGCCGTTCACACTATGACGGACTCCGTAGACCGGTGATCAGTTCCCAGCTGTGTCACGGAGTCGTCGGTCGCACTCGGGTGGGCTGACCGCGCACAGCGCCGCGAACGACGCCTCGCTGCGCAGACGTTCCGCAGAGGCTGGCCGGTGCAACGGCGGGGCGTAAGTGAGATGATCCCTCATCCCGTCAGTGTGCTCGCGACCACTGGCAACGCCCGCGGCGGCCCAGTAACGCCCATCTGGACCTGCCCCGGGCGGGCGGCGACCTCCAGCGGGTGCCGGCGGTGCTGAGACTCCCGGAAGGAATCGGCTGCCCCCGGGCGCTCGCCGAAGGCCCGGCCGACGCCGGAGCGGCGAAAAGGTTGGTGTGCGGGGCCGAAGGGACCAGGTAACGTCTTTGTCATGTTCTTCCAGACGCCGATTTACGAGTGAGAGCGTGACGGGCCCCTGCTGACGTCCTTCGACGTCGCCGCCCGTCTTCCCACCGATGAATCCGTAGATCACTTCACATCACTACCGGGAGAACCCGTGACCGTGAGCAAGAACATCAACAACCCCGTGGGCATGGGCGGCGGCCAGCGCAAGAAGCTGTCCCGCGCCGAACGGCAGAACAACGGTCCGCACCGGAACCTCGACCGCCAGGGTGCAGCCGACCAGAAGGCGGAGCTGGTGCGCAAGATGCGCGAGAAGGCAGGCGCAGCCGAGGGCGCCGGGCAGACGAGCGACGACACCGCACAGAGTTGACGCACCGCCGCCGCAGGGCGGCACCGCATGGGGCAGTGCCCCGCACCGCGACGCGCGGTCCGGGGCACTGCTGCCGTACCGGGCGCAGCCGGTCCCGCTCAGCTCTCGGCCGAGCACCCGCGTCTCAGCCGACCACCCGGGGCGGCCGCAGATTCAGCAGCCCCGTCACCGCCAACACCCGAGCCGCACCAGCAGCATCACCACCAGCGCGGTCCACGTGCCCAGCCCGGGCGACACTGTCAGGAAGAGCGTGCAGGGCGTCCTTCGCCGCTTTGTGCGGGGGTCAGTCCCCTCGAGCGTCCCTCGGGACGCCGGCAGTTCCGTCGCCTCAACCCAGGCGGCGACCGGCAGGCCAACGCCGCGCTCCACCTGCAAGGACGGTGGCGACGGTACGAGTCTCACGGCCGACGCACAGCATGTGGCCCGGGAAACTCTCCTCGGCCAACCAGGACGTATCCTTCGCTTCTGCAAAGTTCAACGCCTTTGGGGTGTCTGCGGCACTGCCTGATCCTTTGAGGCTGCGCGGACCGCGCGCACGCGACTGCCTAGAGGCGCTGTTGGGCCCGGCGAGACTGTGGCCGACTGTGGTCCGCAGCGCAGCCTGGCCCAGGGCCGGGGCGGTGTGCTGGGCGCGGAGAGGCGCGCACCGGGGTCCTGCGCGCGGGCTCTCATGGCCGGGCGAGCCTGCCAATATCTCGACTGGGGTGGGGGCCGGGCTGAAGTATGGTCCGCTCACAGTTGACCAGGTCTCAGCCATCTTGTGTTGAGGTGTGGGGCTGATGACGTCCCGCTGCGGGGAACCGCCGTTGCATCGCCGTTCCGGTCGGCGCCTGGCGGTTCACCCGCTGACCGACCGGCACGCTTCAGGTGGCACTCCCCGCGATGGGGCAGTGCGCGTGCCTGTCCGGAGTCATCCCTGGTCCTCTGAAGAGGGGTAGATCCGCCACAGTTGGGAGAGGTTCGGTCCGCCCCACATGCGGGTCAGGCCCACCAGCCGGTCGTTGCCCTGGAGGTGGTCGGCGATGGCCAGGGCGTAGCGCGGGTGCACGACGGAGACCATGTAGAAGTCGTTGCCTCGCTCAGCGTGGGAGACCAGCCGCCAGTGCTGGTTGAGGCTGTTCGTGTGTTCTCGAAGGGTCACGAGGTCGGGCGGGTTGGCTCCCGCGGTGAGGCAGCGGTGGTTGGCGTACGACTCGACGCGCACGGTGCCGTCGGCGTTCTGCCGCAGGAACCATCGGTGCGAGTTGTTGTCCTTGGCGAACGGGTCCTGTGCCCAGGTCTGGGTGTGGTTGCCGACACCGTCGTGCCAGTCGTTGCACATGAAGTAGGTGCCGGTGACGTGGTGGGTCATCGTCACCGATCCGCCCGCGAGCAGTACGAGGTCGCTCATATCAGTGCTCCTCAGCCTCGAGAGTTTCTTTTACAGGGGGGCGCCCCTGAAACTCAGCGTAAAGAGCCAGCTGTAGATCCACAGCGTGGCCAACCGGTCGTTTGCCGAGGTCAGGGCCTGTCCGGGAGATCTCGAACGGATGAACGGAGCTAGTCGAGCCGGCTAACCGAGCGTCACCCACACGTCCCGCAGGCGGCGCAACGATGTGGCAGGGCACCGCTGGATTCGAACGGGCAGGGCGAACGCCATGCGGCAGGCGGGAGCTGCAAGAACGAGAAGATGACAACCCTCCCGACGAGCCGGCTGTCTCATTCCGTTTCTCTGTCGCTCCGGTGTGCGAGTCTGCGGCGGCATGCGCGGATTCCCGGACCAGCTCGCGGAAGTCGAGCGTGCGGGTGCCGCCGGACGCGGACGCGAAAAAGTGTTCGGCCTCGCGTTCGTAGCGACGGTCCACGCGATCTTCCAGCGACGCCGACGAGTCACAGGACGTCCTGGACGTCGTGGTCGATTTCGCCGTGCACGGCCACGACGAGGACACCGTCGACCATTCGTCCTGGAGGGAGAGTCGGTCTGGCCGGTCTCCCTAGTGGATGTCGCTCACGTCTCCTCGACTGAGCCCAGCTTGCCCACTCAGGGCGTGCCGGGACGATTCTGCCCCACAGCTGCGGCGGCATGTGCCCAGCCAGATGCGTGGGATCTGGTGACATGCGTGTCGCTGACGTGGGTACGTGCGCACGTCGACGGGGGAGTGAGGGCGAGATACGTGGGAGTCAACGCCGAGGGTGACGGCTGTACCGCAGATCAGTACCTGATGCGAGCCGGCTACGCCCTGGACGGAGGCGTCGGCTGTATCGCCGACGTTCGCCACCATGCTGTCGCCTTCCTTGACCAGGCCCGTGCTGATCATGGCCTGCCCGTGCCCGTGCCCGTGCCCGCTCGCGCGAGAGACCTCACGCAACTGGTGGTCAGTGAGCTGGTCACCAATGCGCTCACCCCCGGCGGGAAATAGCACCTGGAGCGGTCCATCAGCCACAGTGACGACCACGGCCAAGATCGGCACGGAGACGGCGGCCCTCAGGGCCTCAGCGTGTAGCGCGCCCCATATCCGCGATGGCACCGTGCATGTCGCCAGGGGCGTCGTTCGGCACAACCACCTGGGTGCATCCCCCCTGCGTGGCGGTGGGACAGCACCGTCGAATACACGCCGACCGGGACATCGGTATCGGCATGGTCATCCGCCCGGCGCTGCGGTGTGCCACGGCGGACTCCAGAGGGCGGTCCTCCAGGAACTCGCCCCCGACGAACTCCAAGGACGGGCCCAGGCCACCGGAGCGTGGCTCGCCTTCAGCCTGAGACCCTTCGCCGCCCTCGCCGCTGGCGGCCTCGGCACGTGGCTAGGGCTGCACCTCACCCTCATGCTCATCACCGCGGCCATGGTCATCCCGTTCCTTGTGCTCTGGAACTCACCCGTGCGACGCCTTCGTGGACCGAACGGCTCACCACCACCCCTGCGCTCCAGGCAGGGCACGGACACGACTCGACGGGCTGGGGAAACACAGCGCAGCGCGACGAAGCAGGAAGCCACGGATTCCCGTCCGTTGCTGTGTCACGTAGCGGCACAGCAACGGACGGGAAGGCCGGAACTCTCGGGCTTCAGCCCGAGGAGCAAGTCAACGCGGTGCGGTTACGCGGCGCGGGTGAACTGCCACCAGTTGACATTGAACAAGAAGCCGCTGCCGCCGCTGAACGTCAGGTAGAGGTCACGGGTTCCCGTCACGCCGCTGACTGGGCAGGTCACCGTTCTCCAGGCCTGCCAGCCACCGGTGTTCGGCACACCGCACCGGCCCACGATCGGCCCGCTCGGACTGTCCAGGCGCACTTCGAGGGTGCCGCCGCTGGTAGCCGAGGCGACGCGCGCGGCGAAAGAGGAAGCGCCGGCCGCGAAGGTCACTCCCTTGACCTTGATGTAGTCGCCGTTCTCGATCCAGCCGACGTTCATTCCGCCGTCACTGGACCATTCGGTCTCGATCCCGGAACCCCAGGCGATCGTCTCGGCCTCCTGGCGGACGTACGGATCCAGTGGGCCGACCTGCGGGGCACCCGTGCTCGTCATGTTGATCGTCGGAATAGTGCCGTCGGCGTTGTAGGAGAACTTCTCCACCGCAACCGAGCGGGTGAAGCCGCCTCCGCCCGGGAGAGCTCCGTTGTGGTAGAAGAAGTACGAACCGCCCTTGAAGTCCACGATGCCCGCGTGGTTGGTGAAGCTGTTGCCCTGGGCGGGCATCACTGTTCCACGGTAGGTCCAGGGTCCGGTCGGGCTGGGTGCCGTGGAGTAGGCGATGAACTCCTGGCAGCACTTGGCCGCGTACACCAGGTAGTACAGACCGTTCCGCTTGTAGACCCACGGCCCTTCTTCGTACAGCGTGGGACGGTTGGGGTCACCGGTGCGGGTGCCGAATCCCGAGGTGGTGAGCGGGATCTTGGTGGGGCTGCCCGAGTAGGAGGTCATGTCGGCGTTCAGCTTGACGTACCACAGGTTGGGGTTGCCCCAGTAGAGGTAGGCCTGACCGTCGTCGTCGATGAAGACGGTCGGGTCGAACTCCGTGTTCTCCAGCAGCGGGTGGCCGAGGGCGTCCCGGAACGGTCCGGTGGGGCTGTCCGCCACCGCCACGCCGATGGCGAATGCGCCGGTCGCCCGGACCGTCACCGGCACGTACCAGTAGAACTTGCCGTTCCGTTCGATGGCCTGGCCCGCCCACGCGTTGGCGCCCGCCCAGCTGAAGGTGTTCAGGCTGAGCGGTGAGCCGTGGTCGGTCCAGTTGACCATGTCGGCGGAGGAATACACCCGCCAGTCTTTCATCACGAAGGAGGAGGTGGAGCCGTCCTCGTCGTGCCCGGTGTAGAGGTAGACCCGTCCGTTGTGCACCAGCGGGGATGGGTCGGCGGTGTAGATGTTCTGCACGATCGGGTTGTCGGCCTTGGCCGGCGTGGGATGCACCGCGGCAGGAAGGACGGCGAACGCCAACATGAGGATCAGCACCCAGGTTGCCCGGGCGAGTCTCGTACCGGTGGCGGGTGATCTCACTGCGGTCGGGGGAGCCGTTGGCCTGCGGACGTCGGTACTGGACATGGTGTGGTCCTCCTGGCGCTGCGGGTCGGGGACTGAGCAGCCGGTCAGATGCGGGGAGAGGGAGTTGCTGCGCTCGGGGTGTGGTCAGCGCGAACCGTGCGATGCGGACGGAGCCGCCGAGTGTCTGCGTGGCGTAGTTGGTAAGGGCGAAGCGGCGGCCCATGAAGAACTGCCAGATGTCGCCCATGGTGCGGGCCCCAGGCGGGTGAAGTTGGTGCCGGCGGTGCTGTGGAGAAGGTTCCCGGACGGGAGGCGCCCGGGGCGGACGTCGGCGGCCGCACGCAGCCGGATGCGACCGCCTGTGACGTTGGCGCTCGCGACTTCGGCGCCGGTGCGGGTGCCGGTGGTGTTCCAATTGCTGTCCGTGGTCTAGCCGTTGACCATCACTACCGTGTTGTGCCGCTGACCATCACTACCGTGTTGTGCCGCCGTCTCGTTCGATGGCGACCCACCTGGAGAGGTCGCGCAGCAGGGCGAGTCGGCCCGGTCGCCGTCGTGCGTCGTCGTGTAGTCCAGCTGGATGGTCGCGGTGGAGGTGGTGGAGGGAGGAACCCCGGCCGACGCGCGGCCGGGGTTCCTCAAGGTGGTGGGTCGGTCAGCGGGTGGGTTCGCCCACGTCGTGGACAGCTCGACCACGCGTCGGCGGGCCGACCCGCGTTGCGATCACCGTTGAGCGGGTGGGGTCAGCGCTGCAGGGTGAGCAGGGCCGGCCGGTACGGCAGCGACAGGTAGTCGGTGCCGTCCGATGAGGGAGACCTGCCCTGGTAGAGGAACTGCAGGTTGCAGGGGTCGATGGTCATGGTCTGGTCGGAGTTGACGCGGATCATGTCACCGTGGCTGATGTCGTTGGTCCAGGTCTGGTTGGTGTTGGCCTTGCCCGCGAAGGGGTTGCTCTCGGTGCCGGCCTGCTCGGTCCACTTGTCCTTCAGGCTGGGGGCGGTGAAGGAGCGGAAGTAGCGCCCGTTGGCACCCCGCGCCTCGACGATCATGAGGTACTGGTTCTGGCCCTGGACCTTGTAGACCTCCGGGGCCTCGAACAGGCGCTCCTCGGTGTCGCTCATGACCGTCTCGTACGACGAGCCGAAGCTGCTGGGGAAGTTCGCCAGCGGCATGGTCGACTTGAAGATGCCGCCCTTGTCATTGGCGAAGAACAGGTACATGTTCTGGTCGTCGGCGATCAGGGTCGGGTCGATCGGGCCGCCGACGGGGAGGCTGCCGGTGAACAGCGGCTGCGGCGCGGACCAGCTGTTGGGGTTGGTGGGGTCGCTGGACGTGCGGTAGGTGAAGGGCCAGGCGGTGTCCCACCCGTTCGAGGCCATCACCCAGATGTTCTTGGTCGAGAGGTAGAACAGTTCGGGCGCGATCACCGACCCGCTCACCTTGGACTGGGTGGCTGTCCCCATGTCCGACCAGTTCGTGAAGGGACTGAACATCGTCGCGCCCCACGACTTTCCGTCGGAGGTGGTGGCGTAGACGAGGTTCTGGCCGTTGATCTTCGCGGTCGTGAAGTCCTTCACCGCGAGCGCGCCGTTTTGCGGCTGCGCCAGCGGACCGGTCGAGGACCACCGGTACGTCGACGGAAGTGCGCACGTGGTGGAGGTCCCGGACAGGCCGGTCCACTTCTGGGTGTTGCCGCCGTTGCAGTTCCAGAGCTGCACCGCCGTGCCGTTGGCCGTGGCGCCGCCGCTGACGTCCAGGCACAGCCCGGACTCCACGGCCACGATCGTGCCGTCGGCGTTCGCCCGCCACCGCTGGTTCGTGCCGCCGTTGCAGGACCAGATCACCGGCCGGGTACCGGCCGTCGTGGCGTGGCCCGGAACATCCAGGCACTTGTTGCCGTACACGGTCAGCTGGTTGTTGTCCGTCAGCGTCCACCGCTGGTTGGTCCCGCCGTGACAGTCCCAGATCTGCACGTTCGTGCCATCGGTCTGGCTGGCGCCCGGCACATCGAGGCATCGGCCGGAACCGGCGCTGCGCACGGCGCTGGTGGTGGCCGCCTCAGCGGGGCTGGCGAGGAGCGTCGCCGCCAGGGCGGCCAGGGCGGCCAGGGCGGCAACGGTGGCGGCGAGCACCGCATGCGGGTGTTTGCGGCTGAAACTACGTCTGTGCATGCGAACCTCGTCATCCTTTGAGGTAGCGGCTCCGGTTGGTCCCGTCAGCGGCTGTCCGGAGGCCGACGGGGTGCGGCCTTGGCGTGTTCGATATTGCGAACGAGGGTCGAAGTATCGATCGACTGGATCATATGGTTCCGGTGAACCGCGTCAATACTTTTCGCACGATTCGCGATCCGAACTCGCAGATTGAACCAGGCGGCTTCGGATTCCGTGGATATGCGGGTCTCTTCTCGTGGGAGGACGTTACGAAGCCCGACGGCGGGTTCGCCGACCGATCAGGCGCGCGTGTGCCTCGCTGCGCCGCTACCGGCCTCAGCCACGCTTCAAGGTTTGTGTCAGAGCAGCACGTGACGGCCAGCCCGTGTTGCGGGAGGGGCGTGAAGGGCCTCGCGCTCTCGTCGCACGCCCACAGATGGCGTCTGTTACTGGTCCTAACAAAGCCTTTGGACGTGTCGGTGGGTGATCAGGCAGACGGCAAGCCCGAGGAAGGCCTCGTGGATGTCGTCGCGTCGTTCCCAGCGGATGCGCAGGCGGCGGAAGCCGTGCAGCCAGGAGATCGTCCGCTCGACGACCCACCGGAAGGTCCCCAGGCCGGTGCCGTGAGGCTGGCCTCGTTCGGCGATCACCGGCCGGATGCCCCGCTCGCGAAGGAGCCGGCGGTACTTGTCGTGGTCGTAGCCGCGGTCGGCGAAGAGCATGTCCGGGCGGCGTCGGGGCCGGCCGACGACTCCCGCGACCGCTGGGATCTTGTCGAGCAGAGGCAGGAGCTGGGTGACGTCGTTGCGGTTGCCGCCGGTCAGCGACACCGCGAGCGGGATGCCCTGGCCGTCGGTGAGGATGTGGTGCTTGCTGCCCGGCCGTGCACGGTCGACCGGGCTGGGTCCGCTTTTGGGCCCCGCCGAGCCGCTCTGACATGCGAGGAGTCGATCACCGCCCGCGACCAGTCCAGCTGGTTCTTCGACCGCAGCTTGTTCAGCAGCAGCTGGTGCAGCTCGTCCCAGACACCGGCCTCGTTCCAGGCCGCCAGGCGCCGCCAGCAGGTCATGCCCGAGCCGAAGCCCAGCTCCTGGGGCAAGTACTCCCACTGAATGCCGGTGTGCAGGACGAACAGGATGCCGCACAGTGCCTGCCGGTCAGGCACCCGCGGCCGTCCCTCGACCTGCTTCGGCGGTGGCTCGGGCAGCAACGGCTCGATCAACGACCACAGTTCGTCCGACACGATCCACGGCCGCGACTGACGCTTCCCCATGCCCGCATCAACGAGCGATCAGGCCGACAGTCACATGATCACACGCTTTTGTTAGAGCCGGTAAGCCCGTGCGACGCACCTTACCGAGACGAGCACGTTTCGGCCGATTCGTGGTTCCAACCTGTTGATGTGTCGCACGGGCGGTCTCGTGCCGTTCTGTGCCGTGACCTGACGAGGGTCGTTGGGCGCGGAACGTTTCGACTTCTAGGGTGTCCCGGGTCCGCACAGCCCAGCGAGGACGCTCGGGGACAAGCCCCTTGTGAAGCCTGTCTCGGGCATGCGGCGAAGAATGGATTGCCAGAGATCTGGGGCCAGTCGGGAGGGAGGCCGTTCTACAGTGGCTCGGAGTTCGAGCACCGCTGTCCTGCCGACGTCGCCAAGGGTGAATTGCTGGTCGGCACCGCAGTTCTCGTCGGTGTCGCCGCGAAATCTCTGGAGGGAGAGGGGGAGACCGCATACGGGGTCCACTAGGGCGGCGACGATGTGGTGCGGTCCCGGCCCTTGCTCGCGTGCATGTGAGGAGCGCACGACCAGCCTCTCCACATCGAACGCGGCGCCCCGGTAGCCGTCGACCAAGAAGGTGTTGGCGACGGAATGGAGAAGAGCTGCGCGACGGAGCAGGCCACTGCTCAGCCAGGCGCCGGCCTTCGTCACTTGCACGTAGTGATCGCTGCTGTCTTCCCACTGTGCGTTGTGCTGCCGCTCTGCGACGGTCCAAGACCGTGGAGAGGAAAGCCAGCACAGCTGCATGCTGTTGGGGTCGATCCACTTGGTGAGCATGCTTGCCTCGGCGCTGCGCCAGAGCCTGGCCGGCAGTCCTGTCAGTCGAACCCGGGCGGGCTCTCCCAGTACCTTCAATTCGATCGCAGTCTGGTCTCGCCGGGTGATGCGTAGGCCGGGCACGCCAGATACTTCGTGGTCCTCCGCGTATGAGGGGAGGAGGTTGAAGAGAAGCTCGGTTGCCCGTTCTTCGCTCTCTACGGCCAGGGCGATGCCGTGAGGCTCAGGGTGAACTGATGCGATCCCTAGGGGAAAGCGCGTGTAGATGTTCCGGAACTCCAGGAGAGCGAGAAGCACGCGGGCCTCAAGCCAGCGTTGGGCTGACGAGGCGGCCTCTGGAATCGGTGATGCGCCGTCCTGCAGGCGTCCAACCGCCTGGCGGGCCTGTTGGACGCTCTCACCCGTGTAAAGGCGTCGGAGCAAGGCCATGTCTTGGTGAAGTGCGCGCATGGTTCTCCAGTACGTTTCGGCCCAGGACGTACGGATGAGATCCGGTGGGATGCGCGGAAGTTCGTTGGAGGACCGGTTCACCCGAGCGTGGAGGAATTCAGGGCCGAATCGTCTCCGGGGAGCGGTGGTCTAGCCGCGTTCGCATCGTAGGTCACGCGAGAGCCCTCCCCGTTGTAAGCCGAGCAGGATTCACTCTTTGGCGGTACGGCAGCTGGTGGCGGGGCTGGGCTCGACTGAACGAAAACCCAAGAGCGTCGCGCGGCCCTTCTGGGCCGGGGTCTGCGCTGGCGTTTCGAGCTGGGCGGTGGGCCGGTCGTTACAAGCTCCGGCTGACCGCCTGGTGGTTGTAGACCCGTGGAAGCCCGGGCGGCACGGTGGCTAGCGTGGAGTTGCGCTGGGAAGTCGTTGGCATCTTGCGCGTGCCGATTCCGTGGGCGAGGTTCTTGGTGAGGTCCGCCAATAGGGAGCTGGGGGTGTGCGGGGACGCGGTGATGGCCCAGGTGGGCCGGTCCGGATCAGGGCCAGCCCAGATGGTCCAGCTGGCTGGGTTCTGGTGGTGCTGCGCGGTCAGTGGGTCAAACCGAACGCCTGCCTGCCCGTCGGGTGATGTCCACCGAATCCCGTGCCCTGTCAGGGTGTACTTCCACCCAGCCTCCGTGAGCGGCTGAGTGGCTGCGGCGACCACCTTCTCGTCCACCGGGCCGTCGATGGCTGTGTCCCAGCCATCGCCGTCGCCGAGGTGGATCAGGAGAGCCTGCAGCACGGGGGCGGGGGTGTCGCTGGTCGCGGTGAGGTGCCACATGCGGTCGGAGACGGGTGTCTCGTATGCGGCTATGGTCCAGGCAGTCTCGTGGGCGGGGGGTTCGTGGACGCGCTCTATGCGCAGAGTCTGCGATTCGTGGATGGCGTGTGTCGTGTCATCTGACCAGGTGCGTTCCCTGTCAAGTTCGGCGTGTTGATGTCGGGACGCTTGCGCGCGTCGCCGGTGACCGGGTTCGAGGCGGCCCACGTCGCTGCAAGGGTGATGATCCGCCGACACTGGTTCCTGTACTGACGAAGGGCATCTGACCAGGTGCTTCTCTGTGCCCCGGCAGGACTCGAACCTGCGACACCCGCTTTAGGAGTGGGATCGAATCCGTGCCGGGTGGTGCCCGAAGCTGCCGCGCGGTGCTGTTTCCCCTGGTCGAAGCGGCAATACGAACCACTTGATCCGGCTCATCCCGCCCTGTGTCGGACCGTCCGCTCACGCATCGCTCACGCGATGCCGGCTGCTGAGCAGCGCTGGTCATCCGTACCCTGCCCGGGAACTCGTCCACCTCGCGCATCTCCGCCGGTTGCCGGCGATGGCCGGTGCGGCTCGGCGAAACGGGAGGCCGGGGCACTGCCCCATCGTGCCGAGAGGCGCGGCACGTGGTCCACCCACGCCATGTCGGCCGTCGTGATGAGCGACTGGCCGGCCACCGTTGCGGGGGTCACACCGGTGAACGCCACGACGTCCCGGTGCAGATGCGACTGGTCGGCGTAGCCGCAGTCGGCCGCGACCCTGGCCGCCTCCTGGCCCCCGGCCAGGCGGGTGGCGGCCCAGTCGAAGCGGACGAGCTTCACGGCGCGCTTGGGCGGCAGGCCGAGCTGCGCGTGGAAGCGGGACCACAGGCGCTTGCGGCTCCAGCCCAGCTCGTCGGCCAGCTCCTCGACCCGCACCTGGCCGTGCTCGGCGACGATGCGGTCCCGGGCCCAGGCCCAGGCCAGCTCGGGCTCGATGGCAGGCCCCGCGGCGGTCAGTCGGGCGAGGAACGCTTCGACGAGTGCGAAACGTTCCTCCCGCGAGGCGGTCCCGGCCAGCTGCTCGCGCAGCCGGGCTGCCCGCCGCTCTCCCCACAGGTCGTCCAGGGCCACCAGGACATGGGTCCCGATGAGCTTCGGTGGAGATTGGGTGCCGACGCCCCCTGCTGCACGCGGGCGAGGAGTTCCTGGCCGTGTCCGTCCTGGACGGCACCCCGTGGGGACAAGGAGGCCAACAGCCGCCCACCGCCCAGTCGGCGCTGCGCGCGCTCGCTTCCGCACATCATCGAAAATTCATCGGCCTTGCAGCGAGTCCCGCCATGGTTGCAGAGGTGCGACTGAGGACCCCTGAGAAGTCTGGAGACCGATATCCAGCATCTCAATGGGTGTCCCGGTCGGGCCCCAATACAGCAGGAGAAGTTCGCGGCTGCTACGAAACGACCGTTTTCGGCACCGCCGTCGCCCAGTTGACAGGGAGCATGATGTGACAGAGGTGGAATCGGTGGCCGCTGAGTTTGCCCCGCGAACGCCGGCTGGGCTCAGCGGCCCGTATGCGGCCCCGCACAGAGTCTCTGCCTCCGTGGACCTCACAACCGTCGCTGATGTCACTCCGCACGCGACTACCTCACGACCATCAGTTCGGACAGCGACTGTTCCCTCACGTGCGCCGACGCTCGTCGTACGAGACCTGGTTTTCGCTCGGAGGTCAACGCAGGCCCCCGGCCGAGGACAACGCATCGCTCACGGAGACCGCACGAGTCTGCGGTCCTGGTTGACCGGTGTGATCGGCAAAGGGGGAGTGGCGTGATCGAGTTGGCCAGGGTTGTCAGGGATCTGCGGGAGGAGCTGGAGCGGGCGATCGTCGCTTCGGAAGGCGAGGCGCTGCGCTTCGAGCTGGGGTCGATCGAGCTCGAGCTGTCGGTCGCCCTGGACCGATCCGGGCAGGTGGGGGCGAAGGTCCGGTTCTGGGTGGTGGAGTCCGGTACGGACGCGGCGTTGAGCGCGACCTCGACCCAGCGCATCTCCCTGTCCTTGCGGCCGACCCTGACGGGGGCGGACAACCCGCCGTTCGTCACCGGTCGTGCTGCCGAGAACGAGCGGTGAGCGCCCCTGTGGGCGGGGCGTTCAAACCGTACGGGCTTGACCGGCGGCGGGTGGTCCAGGTCATCACCAAGCGCGGCGCGGACGGAGGATGGCGCGGGTCTGGTTACCAGGTGACCCGGAAGCTGGTGCTCACGGCCGCGCACGTGGTGTGCGACGCGACGACGGTTCAGGTGCGCTTTCTCACCGAGGGCTGCGGGACGCGGGAGGTGCACGGCAAGCCGGTCTGGATGAACCCCGCCTCGGACATCGCGTTGATCAGCATCGCGGACGATTCGAGCGCCGACGGACCGGACGCCGCCGGGGTTACGCGGGTGCGGTTCGCCCGTATCGAGCAGCCGATGGACTGCGAAGCGCTGGGATTCCCAAGATTCAGGCTGCGTACGGGTGTCACGTCACGGGACCGCGGTGTGCCCGTGTCGTACCGGGACTCGCACCACGCGCGCGGTGAAACCACCCCATGGTCCAACCACCTCGAGGGCACTTTGGAAATAGCCCTGAAGTCCTCCCCTGAGCACGACCGCGACCGGGGCCGTTCGCCTTGGGAAGGCATGTCGGGGGCCCCGGTGTGGAGCGGTGGGTACGTGATCGGGGTCATCACCAAGCACCATCTCTCCGACGGGCTCAGCACGCTCGCGGCAAGCCCGGTGGAGCACTGGTACGAACACCTGACTTCGGATGAGATCAGCGAACTGAACTCGCTGATCGGTCTGCCGGTGCATCCGGACCGACTTGAGCGGCTTCCTCGCTCATCGCCGTGCCCTGACGGTGCGCCCGAACTGCGGCAGGCTGCCGAGCGACTCGCCTCCAGGGTGGCCCCGCAATGGCGGAAGGAGGAGCGGCGGCGGAATGTGCACGACCCGTTTCCGCTCCCCGTAGGCTTTGGGAACGCCGACACGTGCCGGTTCGATCACTGGGCCAAGATCCGCGATGCCCCGCCTGGGGTGGATCCGGGGCCGCTCACCCTGGCCGGCCGTCTCGACGAGATCGTGGAGGTGTACCGGTCCATCCCGTCCCGCCGGCTGGTCGTGCTCGGTGCGGCCGGGTCGGGCAAGACGATCCTGGCCCTGCGCTTCGTCCTCGATTGGCTGGACGACCGCACTGCCAGGGACCCCATACCGGTGATCTTCAGCTTGGGATCATGGGACCCGACCACCATCTCGCTGCGCGACTGGATGTGCCGCCAACTGGTGCGCGACTACGGCCTCGCAACTCCAGCCGCGCACGGAAAAGACCTGTCCGGCGCCCTCGTCGACACGGGCTGGATCCTCCCTGTTCTGGACGGGTTCGACGAGATCGCAAGCGGCTTGCGGGGCGCAGCGCTCAAGGAGCTCGACCGCACCACCACTCCGCTGCTCCTCACCAGCCGTCCCGGGGAATACGGCGACGCCGTGACGAAGCAGCGCCCGCTCCCCAAGGCCGCCGTCGTCGAGCTGGACGAACTCACCTTGAAGGACATCGTCGTCTACCTGCCCCTCACCAGCAGTCCGGGCACAGATGGCAGCCTGCACAACACCGTGTGGGAGCCCGTCCTGGACGAGCTGCGCAAACAGCGGCGCAGCCCGGGCGCAGAGAACGTCGCCAGGGTGCTGTCCACCCCGCTGATGGTCGCCATGGCCCGCACCATCTACAGCGACGCCCCTGGTCGCGAACCGGAAGAGCTCCTGAACACCGTCGAGTTCGCAACCCCCGAAGCCCTGCAGAAGCATCTCCTTGCCGCGTTCACCCCCGCCGCCTACGAACCCTCGCCGACCGACAGGGACACCGGCCGTCGCCGCCGGAGCCACTGGAACCCGGACCGTGCCCAGCACTGGCTCGGCTACCTCGCCGCACACCTGGACCAACTGGGCAGAGCACGCACGGGCATTCCCGCACGTGACCTCGCCTGGTGGCAACTGGGTACAAGTATGCGCCGTTCTTCGCGCATGGTCGTGATCGGGTTCCTGGCAGCGCTGGCCCTCGGAGTGACGACCGCGGTCGGAAACGTGCCCGTGGGCTTGGTCGCAACATCGCTCGGGCTCGAGTTCGCCCTCGTGCGGGGGCTCGTGGTCGGGCTCCTGCACGGGCTCGTGAACGGGCTGTTCTTCGGGCTCGTGTACGGGTTCGTCTCCAGGGGAGCGGCAGAGCCGTCGCGCGTACGCGTACAGGTCTTCGGCAGGACCAGGGGGAGGCGTGCGAGGTTCCTCCCCCGATTCAAGCTCGGGCTCATGTGCGGGGGGTTGGCCGCGCTCGTGATTCTGTTCCTGGACAGGGTCGTGGTCGAATCGCTGGGGCTCGCGGACGGACTCGATGGCGGGCGCGTGGGGGGCCTCGTCTTCGTACCCGGGCTCGGGCTCGGGGTCGGGCTGGTGCTGGGACTCATGGCTTGGCTGGAAGTCCCCATCGACATCAGATCCGGCGTCAGCTCTTCCGAACTGTTGAGCCAGGACCGCAGGAACGTGATCTTTCATCTGCTTGTGTGGGCGCTCGTGTTCGGGATGGGGGCCGGAATTCCCAACGGGCTCATGGAGGTCGGGCCGGGGGCAGGACCGGAGGCCGGACCTGTGCGGGGGCTCCTGGTCGGACTCGTGTTTGGGATCGAAGCCGCGTTCGGGGGCGGGCTCGCGTACGGGCTGAGTCTTACCGCCTGGGGCCAATGGGTAGCCCTCGCGCGTATATGGCTGCCGCTCACAGGACAATTGCCGTGGCGACTGATCGCCTTTCTGAATGACGCGTGCGAGCGAGGTGTGTTGCGTCAGTCCGGCGCGGTTTACCAATTCCGTCACGCTCAACTCCAAGATCACCTGACCCAGGTCTTCCTGGACGGCCGTGGCCAGCGATCTGTGTACGCCCGCCGATCCGCTTGCCGCGATCAACAGGGGCCTGATCGCAGTTCATGTGATGACAGCCGTCGTTGCCCCCGGTCGTGACGGACCTCTCCCTCCCATGACTGCAGTGCATGAACTCCTTCGAGAAACCCAACACTTTGACGGGAATTGAAATGAAAACTGGCAAGCAAATCCAGAACCTGCCTGAACGGCGCGGGTTGGTCCGTGCTGTTCTGAGCGGTCCAGTGGCGCGTAGCTCCTTTCGGCTGGCGACGGGTGTAGCGGTTGCGGGCGGAATCGTGGGGGTTCTGGGAGTTGCACCCGCCGTTGCGGACCCGGTGTCGCGCACGCTCCGGTACACGTGCTCGAATCGGTTGATCGAGAATCTGCCGGTCGCCGTGAGGCTTCAAGCGGACATCCCGAAGTCGACCGCGGTCGGCCGACCCACTCCGAAATTCGTCGTCAACGCAGCCGTTCCGGTTAACGCGGACGCCACTAAAATCCTAGGCAAGGTCGGTGTGAAGACCGTCGAGGGCACAGTGGACGCGAGGGTGAGCGTGGGCGCCCCGGAGGGCGACGTCGACGTGACCTTTCCGACCAATGTGAGAGCCGACGTCCCGGCGTCCGGGCCGTTCTACGCCAAGGCGACCGGCTCCGCGCCGGCGCTCACCTTCAGGCAGCCGGGCAGCGCAAAGATCATCGTCGGAGACCTCGTAGCGCGTCTCACCCCGAGGGACGTGAGTGGCGAGGTGACGTTCCCGGGCAAGATCGATGCCCGGTGCAAGCTAGACGCAGGGCAGAACAACGTATTGGCGTCGTTCCACATCACGGGGACCAGGACCACGACCGGCCCGTTTGCTCCCGGGACTTCGGGCACGAGCGATACGACCCCCTCGAGCCCATCGGCAGCCGATGAGACCGCTTCAGGCCCCTCCGGCACCGATCCGAAGGGCGCGCTCTCCCAGACCGGAGCAGACGTCAGCCCGTGGCTGCTCGGCGGCGGCGGGTGCTTCGCCCGCTGCCTCAGGCACGGCTTGCACGTAACAGGGCGCGCTGTTCGTCTTACTGGACCGGATCGCGCCGGATCACCGGCACGTTCGTGCGTTCGTGCCCCTGAGTCGCCGGTGACCCACTGTCGCTGCATGGAGCGACTGGTTTCCTGCTCGGCCACTCCTCCTTCACCACCCGGAGATGTAGCTCCTAGCGGTCCTGGATCCCCTCAGCCGCCAGTCGCCCCGCCGGCGCGGCGCGCATGGGCGCCGTGCGCGTCGAGCACGGCCTGGAACTGTCGGCGAGCCTCGTGGACGCGGCCTGTCGCCAAGTAGGCGTGGCCCAGGCGGCTGCGGATGTCCATCTCCAGCCAGTGGTAGCTGGGGTCGGTGATGGGGGACAGCAACTGGTGCTGAAGGAGGGCCTGGTGATGGAGGGGGATGGCCGCACTCGGGTTTCCGTCGCCCCGCTCGGCCGTGCCCAGCCGGGTCAGGCTCCGCGCGCAGAGAAAGGTGTCCCCGACCTGCTGACCCAGTTCGACGGCCTGACGGAAGCGGCTCTTGGCCTCACCGTAGTGGCCGAGGCGGAGGTGGGCGTCGGCGGCGCAGCTCAGGACCCTGCCGAGCATGTGCGGTCTGTCGCTCTTCTGGGCGTGGGTGAGGGCGTCGGCGAAGCAGGCCAGCGCCTCCTCGTTCCGTCCCTGGAACTGATGGGTGAGGCCGAGGATGACGAGTGCCATCCAGGCGACCCAGTCGTTGCGCAGCTGGTGGGCCAGGTCCACCGCCATGGCGCTATGGGCTATGGCCTGGTCGCCCTCGCCCACACTCAGGTGGAGGGCCCCCAGGCCCAGGAGAGCCCGGGCCTCTTCGCCCGGGTCGCCGCGTCGCCGGCTGAGGTCCAGTGCCTCGACGGAGTAGACGCCAGCCTTCCTGTACTGGCGTTGGTGTACGGCGGTGTACGCCATGCAGCTCCGCAAGGCGGCGGCCATCCGCTGGTCGTCGGCCTTGTCCACGTGCGCGAGCGCGATCTCCAGAGCCGTCTGGCTCTCGTGGTAGCGGCCCTGCCGTACGAGGTAGTCGCACAACGCCTCGGCGAGCCAGCAGGCGTAGTCGTGTTCGCCCAGGGCCGCGGCGTACCCGACGACGTCGGCGAGTTCTCCACCGGCCGCCTCCAGCCAGGTTTCCGCGTCCCGCCAGTCCGTGAACGGTGCTCCCATAGGCCCGGGACCGGTGGGGAAACCGGCGGCGCCCCAGTCGCTGGCGATCCGCCCCGCGTCCAGATAGAGCTGGAACGCGGCTCTGCGCGCGGCGGCGGCTTCGGCGGGCGCGGCCTCCGCGACGCGTCGTGCGTGCACACGGACCAAATCGTGCAGCCGGTAACGGCCCGGCCGCAGCTCCTGCACCAGACTCGTGTCGACCAGGCTCTCCAGGAGCCGATCGGTGTCGTACGACGTCCGGCCGAGCATCGTCGCCGGCGTCAGCACGTCGAACTCGACCGTCGGCGCCAGACCCAGGACACGGAACCCGCGCTGCTGCTCGGGTGCGAGCTGGTCGTACGACATCCGGAAGGCCGCCTCCACGCTGCGGTCCCCGACGCTCAGTTCGCCGAGCCGGCGCTCATCGCCCGCCATACGGCCCACCAGGTACTCCACCGTCCAGGTCGCGCGCTTCTGCAACCGTGACCCGGCGATGCGCAGTGCCAGCGGCAGCCCGTCGCACAGTCCGGCCAGCTGATGCGTCGCCTCCTGCTCCCTGCTCGCCCGCTCCTCCCCGATGAGGTGGGTAATCAGGGACACCGCGTCCCCGCTCTCCAGAGGCTCCAGGGTGATCCGTCGGTCGGCGTCCAGTTCGGCCAGCCGTCGCCGCCCGGCCACCAGCACCCTGCTGCCCGCTCCGGCAGGCAGCAATGGCTGTATCTGATCGGCGTCCAGGGCGTCGTCCAGCACGAGCAGCAGCCGTAGCGGGCTCGTCGTTGCGCGCCAGATAGCGGTGAGTTCTTCCAGGTCGCTCGGCAACTCATTGGTGGCAGGATCGAGCGTCCGGAGCAGTCGCTGGAGCGCCTGCTCCGGTGCCTGACGTCGCTGCGTGCTATGCGCACGCAGGTCCACGAAGAGACAGCCGTCCGGGTACTGGGCGCTGAGCTTCCGGGCCGCACGGACGACGAGCGCGGTCTTGCCGACCCCGGCCGTACCGTCCACCGTCACGATCGATACGGATCCGGGTGCTGAGGGCGCGACCAGCTGCGCCAGCTCGGCCTCCCGCCCGATCAGCCGGCCGGCGTCGCCCGGCAGGCCGTTGACCGTGCGGCGGCGCCGGAACCGGGCCTGAACGGGAGGAGCGGTGGATTGAGCCGCGGCCGAACCGAGGAGGCGTTCGTCGTCCTGGTGCAGCACTGCGTCGTGCGTCTGGCGGACCCTCTCGCCGGGGTCGATGCCGAGCTCGTCGCGCAGGCGGCCCCGCATGTCCTGATAGGCGTTCAGGGCTTCAGCCTGGCGTCCGCTGAAGTACAGAGCGCGCATCCACAGCGCCAGTACCGACTCGTTGAGGGGGTACGACGCGGACAAGGCGGCGAGCTCGCCAAGGGTGTCAGCGGGTCGGCCGAGCAGAAGCAGACACTCGAGTCTCTCCAGCCGGAGCGAGAGCCGGCGCTCCAGCAGCCGCTGCCGCTCCGTCCGCGCGCGCTGTCCCGGCAGGCCGGTCAGGGGCTCGCCGTCATCAAACAGGGCGAGCGCCTCGGAGAACCGGTCCAGCGCGGTGGCCACGTCGCCGGCCACCATCGCGGACCGTGCCTCGGTGACTCGTTCGCCCAGCTCGGTGAGATCGAGCCGCACGCCGTGGCCGACGAAGCGGTACCAGCCTTTGCCACTGCGGATCACCGAATCCGCCGGCCCGGCGCTCACCACGTCAAGTGCCTTGCGCAGTGGGTGGACATGGCTCGGAAGAACCTTGTGGCCAGATCCCGGAGGCTGTCCGTCCCACAGGTCGTCGAGCAATTGCTCATGGCTCACCTGCGTGTCCGCGCGCAGCACCAGCGCGGCGAGTACGGCCTGTCGCCGCACCGGCCCCAGGTCCAGTGGCGTTCCGCCGCGCCAGGCCCGGAGCGGCCCGAGTAATGCGATCCGAAGCCGCGGAGGTGTTCCCGTGTCCACCGTGAAGCCTCCGTTCCCGTTCCCGTGCATCATCGGAATTTCATCAGCATTGCAGCACCCCCGGCCATGGTGATGGAGACATTGCACAACCCGCACAACTGAGGGGGTCCCGGTGACCGAAGTGGAGTTGGTGGCCACGGCGTTGGCCGTGGGTGCAGCGGCCGGACTCACGGACATCGAACATGGAGTCGTCCACCACCTCTACACCGGGCTGGGAGAGGCGGTCGGTCGGCGGCTGGCCGGGGCTGGCGGCAGCAGCGGTGCCTACGGCGTACGCGTGCTGGAGGCGTACGCGTCGGATCCCGATGTGTGGCGCACCAGGCTGCTCCAGGTGCTGACGGGCTCCGGGGTCGAGACCGACCAGGAGATCCTCGCAGCGGCCCGCGCCGTACTCCGTGCGGAACGCCGGGTCGGGCACATCAGCGTGGGCGCCTGGGGCGGGCTCGGCCGATGACGCGGTGGACGACGCTCTTGGTGCACAAGCACCAGCGCGACGTCGCGTCCCAGTGGCGGGAGGCTCGGCATGAGCTGTGCGCGGGCTCCCTTCCAGTGCTGACGCAAGCTCACAGCGAGTTGGAACACCTGAGCGACAGCGGCGCACTGGTCCGCGAGGGCGGATGACGAGGTGGCCCAAGACGACCTGCGGCTCCATGAGCGGAACTCGAGCCCGACGGCGCGGAGGAGCCCGGCCCTGAGTCCGTGTCGGACCAGTCAGGAGATCAACTTGTTGTCCGCTCACGCAAACGGCCTCGGACGAGGAGCCCGAGGCCGGATGAGCGCCTCTCCGGGTAGAAACCCCAGGTGAGAGCGGTATTGCGTTGTGCCCCCGGCAGGATTCGAACCTGCGACACCCGCTTTAGGAGTTCGATCGGAGGCCAGTCCTGGTGCCGTAGGCCGTTGTCGCGACGACCGTTTCAGCGTGCGTAGGTCCACGCTTGTCCGGAGACGTTGATGTCAGGCTTGGATGTCAGGGGTCGTCACGACGGCGTCGGTGCTGCCTTCCAAAATTTGCGATAGATCAGTAGGGGTCCGAGATACCCTCCCGCGATGACCCCACCTGACCAGCTCCTCGTGGCCCCCAGTTTCGCCCTGCCGGACCCGCCTGCCACTGACCGCTTCCGCCTGGAGCCCCTCGGCCCTCAGCACAATGCTGCCGACCACGCCGCCTGGACCTCCAGCATCGCCCACATTCGGGCCAATCCCGACTTCGCCGACCGCTCCTGGCCGCCGTCAGAGGGCATGACCCTGGAGGCCAACCTCGACGACCTGCGTCAGCACGCGGAGGACTTCGACCGGCGCGTCGGCTTCACCTACACCGTCCTGTCGGTCCCGGGGGATGAAGTCATCGGCTGTGTCTACGTATACGGCTCACGTCAGGAGCCTGGTGTGACGGACGTCCGCTCCTGGGTCCGGGCGGACCATGCTTCGCTCGATGCCGAGGTCTATCTCGTTGTCAGCGACTGGCTGGCCCGAGACTGGCCCTTCGAGCGCGTCGCGTACGCGCCTCGCTGAGCCACGCGATCCGTGCCGCCCGGAGGGCAGCACGCAGAAGGCCCACAGGTGGACTTGCGGGCCTTCTGATCTGGTCCACTGATGCGGGACTTGAACCCCGGACCTCTTCGTCCCGAAGCAACTTGGGTGGGCGCCTGACCACGGGGCGGTGTGCCTCTCACATGCTGCGATGGACCGCAGGTGTGCGCGGTTGTCCGCCGCTGTCTGTCGGCGTTGTCACGCAGTTAGACACTCAAGGTGCTTGATCTTAGGCCCCTGCTGGACCAGCTCCATGGCGTTCGTAGAGCTGTTTCACTTGCTTGAACCCAGAAGCCGAACTTCTCATCGGCCGACGCGCTCATGGGCAGAAGCTGAAGCTCCTTGGCCAACTGATAGAAGCCAGAGCCAGCGTCGTTGGCACCCAGGTAGTTCACCAGGGCCGAGAGCATGACAGGCGGGTCTGAGGGGGCCATCTCCTGGTCTCGTTCCACGATCAGTCCGAGCAGATGCCCCATCGCGGCCCGTTCGTCAGCACGCTCGAAGTCGAAGGGACGGCAGCCGGTTCGCCTGGCCAGAGTCACGTTGAGCTCCGTGTACGAGGTGAGCTTGCCCAGCTTCGCTCGCTCGACGAGGAAGCCACGACCGGCATGTACCAGCTCGTCCCATTCACTGTCCGCGCGGCCGTATCCAGACATCCCCGCCCCCTGAGCTACATAGATCCGTGAGCGGGAACGTACAGTGCCGGCGCAGTGCCCACAATCGCTCGATGGGCTAGTCACCGCAGCTCCCGGTCGCGGCGGGAAACACCCCATCTTGCCCGACCGTCACCCCTGGGGGAAACGGGTACGGTCGGGGGTCTGACCTGGGGGTTCGCTGCTGGCGGCTGTGGCTCGTCTGTCACTGTCGGTCGTCGGTGGTTGGCCTCGGGGAGCCTCGGACGGCCCGGGGACGGCCCAGGGACGGCCCGGAGAGGTCCCTTCTATGAGCCGGTGATCCATGCGTCAGCAATTGACTCGCCATGTTGATCTATCACTGATTGTTGTCGATCCTGGGTATCCCCAGACACATCGGGTCGTCCCCTGCGATCATCCGGCCATGGATTACGAACCTCTTGCCGCCGCAGTCGTGGCTGCATCTGGTCTAGTTGGCCTCTATTTCCAGACCCGCAGTCCCAACGTGCATGCAGCAGAGGAGATCAAGCGGGAGCTAGACATCCTTGCGTCGCTACCGGAGGGCAGCCAGCTCCGGGCGCCGCTTCAGAGCCGGGTCGAGGACTCGCTGAGGCGGTACATCGCTGGCAATACGCCGGAGAGCCGCACCAGGGACTGGGCTGGCGTCACTGCGTCCATGGTCATGTGCATTGGCGCAGCTTTCCTCACATGGATGGCCATCAGCAACGGTGGGTGGTGGTGGTCAGGTCTTGTCATCGCCGTCCCGTTTGCTGCCGTTGGTCTGATCTCCTTTCCTGACGCTTTTGTAAAAGCGGAGCGTGATGCTCGAGGACGACGCATAGGACCGATTGCTAATCGTTCTGGTGCGTCAGACAGCGACAGCGCTGCTGTCTGACACCTGCCCGCGTGAGGTCAGTGGAGTCTCAATGGCCCGGGCGCAAGTGCCGGCGCGCGGCGCCTGGAGCACCAGTTTGGAAGATCGCGTATGCGGATGCTGGCTGAGCTGCCGAGACTCTGACCTGCGGCTTCGGGGCGAGCGCGCCGCATGACGCCCGGCACGGCACCGCCACACTCCTCACGGCGGCCGGAGTGGCGCCCCGTGTCGTAATGGAGATCCTGGGCCACTCACAGATCAGCATCACCATGGACGTCTACACCCACGTCGTCCAGGACACTCAGCGCGAGGCCATGAGCCACATGGACCGCCTGCTGAGAAGGCGCCTTGGGCGCTAGTGAGCGCACCCATTGACTTCAACACTGGGCGCAGGCCCGGACCGGCGTCGGTCCGGGCCGCGTGATGGGCAGCACCTGAGCTAAAGCTGCCACCTCGCCCTCTCTTTCGTCTACTGCGCGAAGCTGACGATGTTTATTTCGTGGCCCCGTCGGCTTGCCGCGTACTGATCATCTTTTCCTCGACGTACTTGCGGTAGCGTGCGACGTCCTCGTTAAATTCTGAGTTGTCCATATCTAGGCTCGAGGCTGGACCTGGCAACCCGGCGAGTTTGCGCAGGGTCGGCTCGAAGTCCGGGTCCAACCCTTTGTGACACGTCCCGCAGAGAGTTACGAGATTCTCCTCAGCCGTTGGGCCGGCCATCCGCCAGGGCACCAGGTGGTGTACGTGAAGTTCGATATCTGTGTGATCGCTGGCTGCGCGGCCGCAGATTACGCACCGGAAGTTATCGCGTTTGAGGACTTGCATCCGCAGCTTTCGGCTCGGAGCTCGACGCTCCACTGCCTCGCCGGGTAGGTGCTGAGTACCAAGAAACCCGAAACCTCCGGCCTCGGTGGCACCATCATGCATATTCTCCTTGGGTGCAATCACGCTAGCGAGGTGTTCCTCGGCAACATGCTTGGCGACCAGAGCGTTGCCGCCGATTCGCAGATAGATCGCCAGGCTGGTATCCCCGTGTACCGATACCCAGTCTTGTCCCATCGCGGACCAAGCTTTAGCTATGGCGTCAGGGTTGACGAGGCGAGCAGCGCGCATTTCCCAGCGAGGATTTCGTTCGGAGAATCCAACCCAGTAAGTCTGCGCTGACCAGAAAGGGCACCCCCGCCGATTGGCGCCGAGGGTAAGGGCGTAGTAATCGCCTTCTGGCTCGAAAGATTTCATTGCACGAAGTGTCTGCAACAGTGCGGTCCGGGCAGCCTTCTGCTCGTCTGTCATGGCATGACTGTGCCACAGGGGAGTGACAGCCCTGACTCGTCGGAGCACCCGCACCGGCATACGCGATCTTGAACTGTGGCCAGTCCGTGCACGCCCCAGTTGCATGAGGATCGGCAGGTGCGGGCCATGCTCCTCACGGCGGCTGGCATTGTCCCTGCGTCGTCACAGGTACCGCGGACTCAGGCGGCGCTCCGATCGTTGGCGCCCGCCCGCGTTGATGTCAGACGTAGATGTCAAGGGCCCCGGACCTAGATCGGTCCGGGGCCCTTTGTCTGGTGCCCCCGGCAGGATTCGAACCTGCGACACCCGCTTTAGGAGCGGGATCGAATCCTTGCCGGGGGATGCCTGGCGCTGCCGCGAGGTGCCGTTTTACCTGGTCAGCTCCGTCTGGCTTCGTACTTCATCCGGCTCATGACTGCCTGTGCCGGACAGTCCGCTTACGCATCGCGCACGCATCGGGTGGAGTCGGTTCTACGGCGACGTCGGCGCCGGCTCTGCGGTGCCGGTGCTCGGCTCCTTGATCACGAGCGGGTGCAGCTCCCACGCGTCGACCGCGAAGCCGAGGCGGGTACCCGATGCGCTGCGGGCCTCAAGTCGCCACGGGCCTTGCCCTGTGGGATAGCAGCGCAGGGTGAGGACCTGGCCGGTGGTGATCAGGAAGATTTCGACGATGGAGTGGTCGACGACCACGCGCAGGTCGACCGGCTGACCAGAGGGGCAGGGCATCCGGTACGAGCCGCCGCGGGCCCTGCTGTCCAGTGAGGCGTGGTCGCGGTCGACGACCAGTTCGCCCGCATCGGTATCGACGCGGATGTCGAGGTACTCCAAGCCGTCCGGGGTGGTGAGCAGCCGCAGACCGGCGTTTCCGGTCGGCTCCAGACAGGCCGTCAGGTCGAAAGCGCGGCCCACGCTGCCGAGGTCCACCGGCTGCGGGCCGTGCGTCGCGCCTTCGGCGTGGATGGTGCGCTCGCCGCGCAGGGCGAGCAGTTCGGTGGCGGGCTGCTGGCGCAGTGTGCCGTCGTCGTGGACGTGGATCTCGCGGGGCAGGGTGAGGACCCCGGCCCATCCGTCCGCGACGGCCCAGGCTTCTTCGCGGGCTTCCCACGACCAGCCCCACAGCAGCCACCGGTCGCCCGGTGCCCGCAGCAGGGCGGGCGCGTAGCAGTCGGGGCCGTGGTCGGCGGGTACCGCTGGGCCGGCCTCGAAGTGGCCGTCATGCTTATCGCCGATCAGGGCTGTGACGCGCATCGGGCCGGTGGGTTCGGTCCAGGTGCTGAAGATGAGGGCGCCGGGTCCGTCGGCTGCCGGGAGGTATTGGGGGCATTCCCAGCCATCGCCGGTGAGCTCCTCGGTGCCGCCGACGGGCTCTGGACGGCGGGCTGCGAAGGGCCCCCGGTAGGTCCAGTTCTCCAGGTCGGGTGAGTCGTAGAGAAGGGCGGCGGCGCGGCCGTCCGCGAGGGCGGCGCCGACCAGCATCCGCCAGCCGTCGCCGTCCTGCCAGACGTACGGGTCGCGGTACATGGTGCAGCCCTCGGGCAGCTCGGGGATGAGTAGTTCGCCGCGCGGGCGGAAGCTGTTGCCGCCGTCGTGGGAGACGGCGCAGGTGACAGGCTGGTGCTGGAACGAGCGGTCCTCGCGGTGCGCGGAGTAGAAGGCGACCAGCCGGTCGCCGTCGGAGACGGCATTGCCGGAGAAGCAGCCGTCGGCGTCCACGCCACCGGGGGTCGGGGACAGGGCGATCGGCAGCGGCTCCCAGGTCAGCAGGTCGGGGCTGCGGAAGTGGCCCCAGTGCATGTTCGCGTGGGTCGCGCCGTACGGGTTGTACTGGTAGCACGCGTGGTAGTGGCCGTCGTGGAAGACCAGCCCGTTGGAGTCGTTGATCCAGTTGCGGGGCGGCCGCAGGTGCGCCACGGGGCGGTGCGGATCGCGGGGTGTGGTGGACACACGCGTGCCTTTCGGTGTTTCAGATGGAACCCGCCCCGCCGGCCCTCGATTTGGCGGGGCGGCAGGCCGGCGGGGCGGGGGTCTTCGAGCCCGTATGCGGGCTACAGGTCCAGGTACGGGGTTCAGGTCCCGATGCGGAAGCCCGCGCTCAGCTGCTGCTCCCGCCGTGAGCTGGGGCCGACGCGGAGCATGAACTCACCTGCTTCGACCACTCGGCGGTTGTCGGCCGTGACCAGTGAGCACTGCGCGGCAGGGACGCTGAGGTGGACGTCCAGGCTCTCGCCGGGAGCGATCTCGACCTGGGTGAAACCCTTCAGCTCCTGCTCGGCCCAGGTGACGCTGGTGGTCAGGTCGCTGATGTACGCCTGGACCGTTTCCAGGGCCGGACGGCTTCCGCTGTTGGTCAGTCGTACCGTCGCGTCGACGGTGCCGTAGGCGGGGACGTCCGGGTCGTGCACCACGAGGTCGGAGTAGGTGACGGTGGTGTAGGTGAGGCCCTCGCCGAACGCGAACAAGGGGTCTTGGGTGAGGTCCGCGTAGCGCTCCCCGTGCTGGCCTCGCACCTGGTTGTAGAAGACCGGTTGCTGTCCGACGTGGCGTGCGAAGGAGACCGGGAGCCGGCCGCTGGGTTCGATGAGTCCGAGGAGGAGTTCGGCGATGGCGCGGCCACCGCGCATGCCCGGTCGTGGGGCCCCTGGCTCACCGCGCCAGCGGGTCCGCAGTGGGCCTCCACGGGCGGCAGAGGGCGAGGAAGCTGCCCGACGCGGCCAGTGCGAGGCCGAGGACCGATGTGGCCATGGGCAGGGCTGTGCCCTGGCCGCCGAGACCGGCCAGGGCCGGTGCGAGGGCGCCCATGAGGAACTGGGTGGTGCCAAGCAGTGCGGAGGCGCTGCCCGCCGCGAGCGGGGCGCGCTGGAGGCACAGGGCCGTGGTGGTGGGCAGGATCATGCCGACGGGTCAGGCCGTGAAGAACAGCGTGGTGGCGATCCAGGGCAGACCCGCGTGTGTGGTGGTGACCAGGAGGAGCAGGGCGGTGCTGGCGGCTCCGAGTACGGCCAGGCCCGTTGCCAGGGCGCGGTGCGAGGGGAAGCGGCCGAGCAGCAGCTTGCCGTTGAGCTGGCCGGTGACGACCATGCCGATCGAGTTGACGGCGAAGAGCAGGCTGTAGGTCAGCGGGGAGGCGCCGTAGATACGTTGGATGGTGAAGGACGAGCCGGCGATGTAGGCGAACAGGGCGGCGAAGCCGAGGCTGCCGGTGAGCAGGTAGCCGGTGAAGCGGCGGTCGCGGATCAGGTCGCGAATGGTGCGCAGGGTGGTGGTCAGCCCGCCGTGCCGTCGATGTGTGGCCGGCAGGGTCTCGGTGAGCAGGGTCGCGGTGGCGGCGAAGATGGCGAGGCCCAGCAGGGTGAGGGTGACGAAGACGCCGCGCCATGAGGTGAGGCGTAGCAGTTGGGCGCCGAGCACGGGGGCGAGGATCGGTGCCGTACCGGAGACCAGCATCAGCGAGGACAGCAGGCGGGCGGCGGCGAGCCCGTCGTGCAGGTCGCGCACGACGGCTCGGGCGATGACGATGCCAGCGGCGCCTGCCAGACCCTGGACCAGGCGCATGCCGATAAGCACCGCAGGATCCGGGGCGAGGGCACACACGGCGCTCGCAACGACGTACACCGTCAACCCCGTCAGGAGGGGCCGTCGTCGGCCCAGGGTGTCGCTTAGCGGACCGAGGACCAGCTGACCGACCGCTATGCCGATCATGAAGGCGGTCAGGGTGAGCTGGGTGACGGTCTGTGAGACGTGCAGGTCTGCGCTGGCCTGGGGGAGGGCCGGCAGATAGAGGTCGATGGTGAGCGGGCCGAGTGCGGTCAGGGAGCCCAGGACCAGGACGAGTGACAGACCGCGGGGCGTCGGAAGGCGGGGCACGTCTTCCGAGATGGCGGTGCCGGCCTGAGGGGTTTCGGGCATGTCCGTTTCCAGGGCTTCGGGGGCGAGTGGAGCGTGCGCGTCAGCGGTCGAGGTGCGCGACGAGGAGGTTGGGGTCCTTGTTCGTGAGATAGGCCGCGCTGGGGACGTACACCGTGTGGCCGTGGACGGCGACGGACGTGGGGGTCTGCAGGCCGTCGGCCGCGGTGAGGACCGCGGTGTGGGTGCCGTCCGGGCGGACCAGGTCGACCTGGTTGTCGTCGCGTGCGGCGAGGAGGGTGTCGCCGTGGCCGGTGAAGGCGAAGTCGTCGATGGACGGCATGCCGGTGGCGCGGACCTGGACGGGGCCGGCCGTGCCGCGGGCGGTGACGGGGATGCGCAGGACGGTGCCCTTGTCGAGGTTGGTCGCCCACACCGCCCCGTGGTGCAGCTTGATCCCGTTGGCACCGGCGAAGGAGCTCGGCTCGAGGGCCTCGCCCTCGGCCCACACGACGGCCTCGCCGCCTCGTGCGGGAACGCGGTAGACGACGCCGTGCACGGAGTCGGTGGCGTACAGCCTGCCGGTGCGCCGGTCCAGGGCGAGACCGTTGGGCAGGCCGTAGGCGGGCAGGGCGGCGATGCGGTGCGGCCGGCCGCCGGGGCGGACGGCCCAGATGCCGGTGAGGTCGGCGGTGCCGGTGGCGTAGGTGACGTAGAGGGTGCCGTCGTCCGCGCGGGCGATGCCGCCGACGAACGCCTTGCCCAGGTTGGGGGTGCTGGCCTTGGCCGGGGCGGGCAGGGTGGCCAAGACGCGAGGACGGCCGCCCGGAGTGACGCGGACGATCTGCCGGGCGAAGGAGAAGGTCAGGTACGCCGTTCCGGCGTGGTCGACGGTGATGTTCTCGGGCTGCTGCGAGGCCGCCAGGTCGAAGTGGTTGGCGATGCGGGGTGCTGGGAGGGGCTCGGTGGCCGCGGTGGCGGTGGTCGCGGAGGCCAGCAGGGCCGCGGCGGCAGCGAGCGTGGTCAGGGAGGTGCGCAGGTGCATGGGATGGTCCTCCTGGTGGGGGATCGGTGACGGTTCACCGCCGGCCCGTGCGGGTTGCAGGCCGGCAGCGGGGCGAAGGGAGTTGCGGCCGGGCGCTCAGGGGGTGACGATCTTGACCGTGCTGGCCCAACTGTGGCCGCCTTCTCGGGTCTGCATGGCCATGTGCAGCAGCTGGAAGCCCTCCAGCTCGCGGGCGTGCTTGAGGGCGCCGACGTCGACCGGGCTCAGCCCGCAGGAGGTGACCAGGGCGGCGACCTGCCTGCGAGCGGCCTCGTCGTCACCGGCGATGAAGACATCGAGCGGAGTCCCGCTCACCTGTCCGGCGACCAGGGTGGTGGCGAACGTAGTGTTGAACGCCTTCACGACCCGGGTGCCCGGTGCGGCGGCCTCGGCGATCTCTTCGGCGGCGGAGGTGCCCGAGGCGACGACGAGCGCGTCGAGCGAGGCGTCGACGGGGTTGCTGATGTCGATCAGCACCTTGCCGCTCAACTGTGCCCCGTAGGCGGTGGCGAGCTCCTTGGCGGCGTCGAAGGGGACCGCGAGCACCACAATGTCCGCGGTGTCCACGGCCGTTGCGTCGGCGGCGGCGATACGGCCTTCGCCGGTTGCCTGCCCGCGCAGTTCGTCGACGAGTCGTACGGCCTTGCCGGGGTCCTTGGCGGTGACGGTGACCGTGTGTCCGCCCGCCAGGGCGCGGGTGGCGATGCCGCGGGCCATGTTGCCGGCACCGACGATGGTGATCTGCATGAGAGTGGTGTCCTTTCTTGTCCTGCGCTGTGCCCGGTGTCTGTCAGACGTGGACCCGCACCACGTTGAACGGGAGCTTCGGGTCGGCGATCTGGAACTGGAAGTTGACGATCAGCAGGTCGTGGCCGTCGACGGCGGCCGTGGAGGGGCTGTGCATGCCGTGGCCGTGGATCGTGCGCACGAGCTCGGCCTTGGTGTAGTCGTGGCTCAGCTTCAGGACGCTGATCTGGCCCTCGGGGTGGTCGAGTTCGGTGACGGCGGTCAGGGTGTGCCCTCGCAGCAGCAGACCGTCGCCTGAGACGCCCCTGGCGCCACCGAGGTTGATCGGGACGACCCGGTGGGTGTTGAGGTCGATGCGGTAGAAGGCGTAGTCGTTGTAGTCGGCGAGCAGGACGTAGCGACCGTTGCCGGTGACCACCAGGCCGTTGCCGTTGAAACCGTCGTCGTAGACCATCGGGGAGTTGCTGAGGTCCACGCCCGCCTGCAGCGGCTGCTGGACCTTCTCGTTCTTCAGCTCGGCGGCGGTGATGTGCCACAGCGCGGGGTGGACCGAGTCGGAGATGTAGGCGTCGCCGTTGGGGGCGAGGGCCACGTCGTTGAGGAAGGTGTCGGTGCGGCCGGTGTCGAACACGTGCAGCAGGGCGCGGGTGCGGGTGTCGTAGACGAAGACCTTGCCGGTGGCGCCGCCGGCGACGATGAGCCGCCCCGCCCGGTCGGTCTTCATCCCGGCGACGGAGACGCGCCCGTCCTGGCCGCCGGGCAGGAACACCTGGGTCGCGCTCTGATGGACGTCGCCGCGGTAGATGGTGCCGTCGCTGGTGCTGCCGACGTAGAAGAAAGGCGTGCCGCTCTGGCGGGCGATGCCCTCGGGATAGGTCTTGTCGCCGGGGATCGTGTAGCTGGTGGGCAGGTGACCTCGGTGGTGCGGGAGGGGCGTGTGAGGCAGGTCGCCGCCGGGGGCGGCGAGGGCCTGGGCAGCGCCGCCCAGGACGAGAAGCGAGGCCACCGTGACGGCTGCGGCACGGGTACGGCGAAGACGGACTGACATGGCAAGTCTTCCTGAATGGGCGAGAGTTGAGGAGGGAGTCGGAGGCTCAGTGACCGGCGCCGAACAGGGACCGGTTGGCGATGTCGATGATGAACGGGCCGACATGGGAGGGGTAGCGGTCCACGATCGCCTTCTTGTACGCCTCGCCGTCGTCGCCGAGCAGTTCGCGGGCGTCGGCGAGGTACTGGCGGATCCCGGCGTAGACCTCCGGCCCGGCGGGCAGGCCGTGGCCGGCGAGGATCGTGTCGTAGCCGGTCTCGGCGGCCAGGGTGTCGACGGCCTGCTGCCAGCCGGTGATGTCGTTGTTGCCCAGGTAGAGGTGGACGTCGTTGTAGACGAGGTCCTGGGCGATCAGGACGCCCTGTTCGGGCAGCTTGACGAGGAGTTCGTCGGCGGCCTCTCCGCCGGAGACGGCCTCGAAGACGAACCGGACGCCGTCGATGACCTCGGTGCCCGGGGTGATGTCCACACTGGAGGGCAGGTCGGTGGCCGGGACGGCCAGGCCGCTCGGCAGCTGGGCGGCGGGGCGTGCGGCGATCTGTTCACGCACCTGGGGCAGTACGTGGACGGGGACGCCGAAGCGGTCGGCGCCGTTGTAGTGGTCGGGGTGGGCGTGGGTGATGATCAGGCGGTCCAGCGGCTTGCCGAGCCCCTTGGCGTAGGCGACGGCCTCGTCGGCGTAGGCGGGGTTCAGCTGGGCGTCGATCACGACGATCCGGGCCGGGGTCTCGATCAGCTGCGTGGTGGCGTGGAAGGTGTCCGCCGGGGACATGTAGCTGTGGATGCGGACCGCGCCCTTGTCGAGGACCGTGACCGTGCCGTTCATGGGGAGACTCCTTGCGGTGGAGGCGGCCTTGCGTCGCCTTGACGACCTCCACTCTCGCCGCGAAACCGCAGGCAGACGAGATACGCTGAAGACCCTGCATGGTAAATCGAGGACAACTGGAGACTGTGATGGTTCCCCCGGGCCTGGACGGCGGTGATCCCTCCCGGGGAGGTGCGATCCCCCGGCTCGACTTCAATCCGCCCGAGGAGCGGGTTCCGGGCTTCGAGATCGTCGATCTCGCCACCCTGCACGAACGGCGCCGGCGGCGGGGAAGTCGGCTCGACGCGGTGCATCGGGTGGACTTCCACACCCTCACCCTGATTACCGAGGGCAGCGGGGCACACGCGATCGACTTCGTCACGCATCCCTGCCGCCCAGGGACGCTAATGTGGATCCGGCCCGGGCAGGTGCAGCGTTTCGTCGACCCCGGAACCACCAACGGCACGCACCTCCTCTTCACGCCCGCCTTTCCGCCGCACTTCAGCAGCGCCGAGAAGCTGGTGAACGAGTGGTACGGCCCCGCGTGCTGGCAACTCGGCGCCGACCCCTCGTACGCCGTCCTGTCCGCTTTGCTGGGCCAGCTGCGCGCTGAATACGACCGCACCGGGCAGGCCGTGTCGGCGGAGATCCTCCAACTCCTGCTGGCCACCGTGCTGTTGCAGATCGACCGGCTGCCGCACCCCGACGGCGGCACCGACCCGCACGCCGGCGGCGAGGTGTATGCCCGCTTCCGCGCCGAGCTGGAGCGCTCGTACGCCACCACCCGCCGCGCCGCCGACTACGCCCACCGCCTCGGCTACACCGTCAAGACCCTCACCCGCGCCTGCACGGCCGCGACCGGACAACCCGTCAAGCACGTCATCGACGGCCGGGTCGCTCTGGAGGCCAGGCGGCTGCTGGCGCACACCGACGAGCCGGTGGCGACCATCGCGCGCCGCCTCGGTTTCCCCGAGCCCACCAACTTCGGCAAGTTCTTCACCCGCCACACCGGTGCGACCCCCGGCGCGTTCCGGCTCGCCCAGGGCCGGTAGCCAAGTCGGCAGACCCGCCGCTCAGCCGGTGCGGCATGATCGGTGGGCGGATGGAAGCAGGAATGGGAAGGGGCGTCAGGACCGTGGACGAGCATGCGGAGATTTCGACGTCGAGCGACGCCGCGAACAACGCGCTGATCCTGGCCTTCGGGCGCTTGCAGGGGGCCGCGAACCGGCTGGAGTACATCCTGGGGCGGGCTCTGGAGGTGGACTGCGGTATCAGCCATCTGATGTTCGAGGTGCTGCTCATCCTGGGCAGGGCGGGGGAGCCGGGGCTGTCGATGCGGGCCGTCGCCCAGGAGCAGGTCCTCACGACAGGTGGCGCCACGCGTCTGGTGGACCGTATGGAGGCGGCCGGCCTGGTCGAACGCGTCGAGGATCCCGGTGACCGGCGCGGGAGGCTGGTGCGCCTGACGCCGCTTGGCGAGGAGACCACGGTCTCCGCGTCCCGGATCCATGTCGAGAACATCAGGCGCTACTTCCTGGCGCCCCTCCCGACGGAGGACCGGGACCGGTTCGCCGAAGACCTTCGCATCCTGAGCCACACGGCACGGGACACACTGCCCAGGCTTCCCTGAGGGTTGTGGGCCGTCCCGGAGGCCCCTCCCCGCATGCGTCGCTGCACCGGCGACGACCTCCAAGCCGCGCAGCACCTCATCGACCTGAGCCCCCGCGTCATGGCGCACGCCAGCCTGGCTGCGGGCCTGCTCCCAGCGATCTCCCCCGCGCGGACAGCGCGCCCCAAGGCGAGATGCGTCCGAATGATCGCAAGGTTTGCCACTCCTTGACTCCGCGTCCGTGCTGCATTCATGAGCTGCGCCGACACGTGGATATCAGGATGAATCGCCTGACAGCCGAACACCGGAATATCTGACTAGTCAGATACTGTTGTCCTCGGTGAACCGCTCGCACCCGGCGAGCACCCCACCCGATGCCGAGGTTCTCGATGCAGCTCGTCTACGCCTTCGACGCCTACTGCGGCTGGTCGCACGGGTTCTCCCCCACCCTGCGCGAGGTCGTCTCCCGCCACCCGGATATACCGGTGGAGGTCGTCTCCGGCGGTTTGTTCACCGGCTCGCGCCGGGTCCCGATCCGCGAGTTCGGCTACGTCCAGGGCGCCAACGCCCAGATCGCCGAGCTGACCGGCGCCGAGTTCGGTGAGGGGTACAACCGGCTGATCGCCGACGGCTCGTTCGTGATGGATTCCGAAGACGCGGCGCGGGGCGTAGCCGCCCTGCGCCGGGTGGCCCCCGGCCGGGCGGCCGAGCTGGCCGGTGCCCTGCAGCGGGCCTTCTACGTCGACGGCCTCAGCCTGTCCGAGTCCGCCACGTACCGGAAGGTCGCCGAAGAGGCCGGCCTTGACGCCGACGCTGTCGTTTCCGCCTTTGAGTCCCCCGAGGCGTACGACACGGCGGCGGACGACTTCCGGCGCTGTGCCGAGCTGGGCGTCACCGGCTTCCCCACCCTGCTCGGCGTCGACGGCGACCGCGTCGCCGTCCTGGCTCACGGTCGCGCCACCGCCGACGAGGTCGACAGGCGACTCGCCGCTCTTTCCTGACTGTGCCATCCCCACCCCCGCAAGGAGCACCAAGCATGAGCACCCTCGATTTCAAAATCTTCGATCTGGACTTCCCGGCCGGCAGCAGGAACAAGACGGCCACCCTTGTCACCGGGGAGAGCGAGGCGCTGCTGGTCGACGCCGCCTTCACCCGCGCCGACGGCCACCGCCTGGCCGCGGAGATCCTCGACTCGGGCAAGACTCTGACCACCGTCTTCGTCTCCCACGCCGACCCTGACTTCTACTTCGGCGCCGAGGTGATTGCCGACGCCTTCCCCGACGCGAAGTTCGTCGCGACCCCGATCGTCATCGAGCACATCCAGCACTCCTACCAGGGCAAGCTCAAGGCATGGGAGGCCCTCGGCCCGAACCTGCCCACGCGCCTGGTCGACCTCGAGCCCCTGACCGGCGACCTCACCCTTGAAGGACATCGCTTCGAACTCAAGGGCGGCCCTGCCGGGCTGCCCGACCGCCACTACCTGTGGCAGGCCGAGCACCGCGCCATCCTCGGCGGCGTCCTGCTCTTCCAGCAGGAGCACGTCTGGGTCGCCGACACCCCCACCCCCGACGACCGCGCCGCCTGGATCAAGCTGCTGGACGAGATGGCCTCCCTCCAGCCGGAGCTGGTCGTCCCCGGCCACCGCCTGCCCAACGCCCCGGCCAACGCCTCCGCGATCTCCGCCACCCGCGACTACCTCCTCGCCTTCGAGGAGGAGCTCGGCAAGGCCGCCGACGGCGCCGCGCTGACCGAGGCTCTCATCGCCCGCTACCCGGACAACGGCATGCTCATCGCCGCCCAGATCGGCGCCAAGGTCGCCAAGGGCGAAATGAAGTGGGGCTGACCATGACCGACTTCGCCGCGTCCACCGCCCCCGCCGACGTCGTACGCCGCCAGTACCTGGCCTCCGCGGCCGGTGACCTGGAGACCCTGCGCGCCACCCTCGCCCCCGACGTCGAGTGGACCGAGATGGCCGGCTTCCCCCTGGCCGGCACCTACCGCACCCCCGACGGGGTCACCACCAACGTGATGGAGCAGCTGGGCAAGGAGTGGGACGGCTGGACCGCCCACGACGACACCTACGTCGTCGACGGCGAGAACGTCGTCGTCCTCGCCCGCTACACGGCGGCCAACAAGGCCACCGGCAAGAACATCGACGTCCGGGTCGCCCACCATTTCGTCGTGCGAGGCGGCCTGATCGTCCGTTTCGAACAGTTCGTGGACACCGCGCTGGTCCGCGACGCCATGACCGACTGACCCTCCGCTAATTGAGGACAGCTCAGATGAACCCCACTGTCGTTCTCGTGCACGGAGCGATGCACACCCCGTGGATCTTCGAACCCCTGCGTGAGAGGCTCAGCGCCCGCGGCATCGCCTCCCGAGCCATCCAACTGCCCAGCAGCAGTCCAGACAGCGCGGCCGCCCAGGGGCTGGCCGAGGACGTCGAGGTGGTGCGCGCCGCCGTCGCGGCTGCCGACGGACCTGTGGTGCTCGCCGCGCACTCCTACGGCGGAGTGCCGGCGACCTGGGCCGCCGCAGAGTCGGACCAGGTGACGGAGCTCGTCTACATCGCCGCCTTCGCCCTCGAAGCGGGCACCTCGATGATGGAGTGGATGGGCGGCGACTTCCCGCCCACCTGGAACCACTCGCCCGACGGCCTGGCCGTCAAGGCCGGAGACGCCGAGGAGTCCATCTTCAGCGGAGTCGACCCCGCCCTGACCGCCGAGGCCGTCAAACGCCTCAACTGGCAGGGCATGCGCGCCTTTACCGAGAAGCTGGGCGCCGCGCCCGCCCAGGTGCCCCTGACGTACGTCGTGGCCACCGAGGACCCGGCACTGCCGCCCGCGGTACAGGAACAGTGGGCCGCGCGTGCTGCCCACAGTGTTCGTGTTCCCTCCGGGCACTCTCCGCACCTGTCCCATGCCGACGAGGTAGCCGACGTTCTCGCCAAGGCCGTCGCGCGGGCCTCGTCCAACAGGTCCTAGTCATCCACACGGCTGGCTCCTGGCGTTCACCGCCAGGGCCAGCCTTTCGTCATGAGACCGGCCTTGATCCCTGGGTCAGGGCCGGTGGACTTCTCAGCGTCGACATCGCCACGAGCCGTTTCCCGCGTCCCCCGGCACTGCCGGGGCACAGACGCCGAACTGGATTGTTGAACGATGCTACGATTCCTGCTTCGGGTTGCTGCGGCATTCGAACAGTGAGAGGAAGCCCGTGACAAGCGACGAGGACCACCGAGCCCCCGCCTCCTTGGATGTCGTGCGTGCCTGTGCCATCCGAGCCAAGCAGGGCGGCACCGCTCTCATGGGCGCCTCGGACGCCGAGATCGACTCGGCGCTGCGTGGCATGGCGGAGCGTCTGGACTCGGCGCAGTCGGCTCTCATGGCCGCCAACGAGAAGGACCTCGCTGCTGCCGTCGCCGCGGGCATGTCGCCCGCGCTGCAGGATCGCCTGCGACTGACCTCGACGCGGTTGGAGGCAATGGCGGCCGAGCTGCGCACGCTGGCGGACACCGCGCACGAGCCGAGGGACAGGGTCGCTGAGGTGCGCCCGGACGGCCTCACCCTGCTGGAGCGCAGGCGTCCGGTCGGGGTCATCGGCGCCAACTTCGAGGCTCGTCCCAACGTCACGCTGGACATCGCCTCCCAGCTCCTCAAGTCCCGCAACGCGGGTGTGCTCCGCACCGGATCGGCTGCGCTCGGCTCGTCCCGCGCCCTGGTGGATCAAGTGATCGCACCGGCGCTCGCCGAGGCGCGGCTGGATCCGGACGCCATCCAACTGGTGCCCAGCGAAGACCGCTCGGCGGCTTACGCGCTGGTGGCCCTGCCCGAGCTGATCCCGCTGGTCATCCTGCGCGGGAGCGGCGACAGCACGCGCGACCTCGGCCAGGAAGGCGCACGTCACGGTGTGCGGACCCTCGCCCATGCCGACGGCGGGGGAGTCCTGTACGTGGACTCGGCCGCCGCCGAAGCAACAGCGCACCGGCTGATCACCGACAGCCTCGACCGCCTGGGCGTGTGCAACCGCCTCAATCTGCTGCTCATCGACCGGCCTGTGTACGAGGAGCGGCTGCCCGGCATTCTTCAGCTCCTGCACCGTCTGGGCATCACCGCTTCTCTTCCCCCGCACACCCATCCGCGCGGATTCGAATGGGCACTCGACTCGGAGCGTGCGGCAACCGTGACGATCGACGCCGCCGACGGTCCGTCGGACGCGGCGCGGATCGCGAACGAGGAGACGTCCGGGCTGGCCGCCGCCATCGTGACCGACGACCCGGCCGCCGCTGCCCGGTTCATCGATGCTTATGGCGGCTCCGGGGTCTTCTGGAATTCCCCCACGCGACTTCTCGACGGCTTCAAGCTGCTGCGACTGCCGGAGACCGGTATCAACATCGACCGGGTTCCCGGTCCGCGTGGGCCGGTGAGCTTCCGCGATCTGTACTTGCGGCAGTACGTGGTCGTGCCCAGCGCGGAGAATCTCGGCTAGAACCCCGACTGCCGGAACACCGGCCGCTCGAAGGGCGACAGGCCCCCGAGGGTTCATCGGGTTGGCTTCCCCGGTCATGCCAGCGCGTCCTGCCCAGTGGTGCCCGCGTCCTGGTTCGGGGACGCCGGCCTCTGACGTCGTAGCGCCTCGGCCAGCGTCCGGTGTCCGGACTGCTCGGCGTGCACGACTCTGTCGCCGGGCAGGGCGCGCTGCCACCACTCGCCGGCTGCGGTGTCGGCCGAGGCACGCAGTTCGACCAACGCGGCGCCGAGGCGACGTCGGGAGGCGTTCAGCGCGCTGGGCACGGGATCCGGCTCGGCGACGAGAGCCGCCGTGTGCGCATGGGCGTGCTCGACGGCGGTGAGCGCGTGCTCGAGGCGGTCGCCTGCGCGCCGATTGGTGACCGCGATGGCTGCGACGAAGCCGACGAGCGTGCCGACGAGAGTGTCCGTGATCCGTCCGGTGATCAGTTGGACGGAGTCCTGGGGCCGGGCGAACTCGGTGATGAGCAGGGCCATCGGGGTGACGCAGACGGTGTGGAGCCAGTAGTTGGGGCCGATCAGTGCCGCGGCGGCGAAGCAGAAGGCGAGGAAGCACAGCACGAGGGCCGCCGGATGCAGGTGGGCGAGCGGAACGATCGCGGCGAAGGCGAGGACGCCGATGAGGTTGCCGACGACCCGCTCACCTGCTCGTCGCCGGGTGAGCGCGAGATTGGCCTGGTACAGGGAGGCGGCGGTGACGAGGGCCCAGTACGGGCGCCCGATCCCGAGACCGAGGGAGGCGTATCCGGCGAGCGCGCATCCGATCCCAGTGCGCACCGCGAGGGGGGCGAGCAGATTGTGCCGGCTCCACCACGCCGCCCGGGGCGACGCGGTCGTCTCGGCGTCGAGGCCGAGGAGTTCCTCGCCTTCCGGCAGCGGGTGGCCGACCTGCGGGATCGGGCCCGAGCCGCGCAGGTTGCGCGCCCACGCCTGCAGACGCTCCGGGTCGGCATCCCCAGGGGCGGTGACGGCGACCTCGGCGCGCGCGACGAGCCGTATGAGGGAGCGGCGTGTGAGGTCGCTTCGGGCGTCGGCGGCCGGCAGGCATTGCCAGGCGGCCTGCACAGCCGCGGCAGCGGCGGCGTGGGCCTTGACCCGGAGCTCGGCCGTTCCGCTCACGGCGACGTACGCGGCGACCGTGTCGAGGGCGTGGGCGGTGGCGCGACGCTCGGGTCCGTGGGGGCGCAGCAGGCCGGGTGCCATGCAGACCAGCCAGGCCCAGACACCCCCCAGCAGGGCCAGCCCGATATGGCCGGGGACCTGAGCGGGAGTCTGAGGCAAGAACAGAGCGGTCGAGCTGATGAACGTGAGGACCACACTCGCGGGCGGTCCGATGCGGGTGGCGTCGCAGACGGCCTTCTGCAGGGCGGCCATGAGAGCGCCGACACCGACGAGGACAGCTGCGTTGGTGGTGAGCGCCGCTGCGAGCAGCGCGACGGCGAGGCCACCGACCATGCCGAGCACCACCCAGGCCAGGGCCCGGTACCGGGCGGCGTACGGGCGGTTGTGGCAGTACAGCGCGGACATGGCACCGGCTATCGGGTACATCGCCAGGTCGAGCCTGCCCAGCACGAGCATGGACAGAGCGGGCAGGGCGGTAGCGGCGAGCACGCTCAGCGCGGGCTTGAACCAGATGTCGGAAGGCCGGGCGCATCGCAGCACCCCGGCGTGGGCCACACGGCGCAGGGCCGCACGCGTACTCATCGATTCTCTCCGTGAAATGCGCCGTCGCCCGTAAGAGGGGCGATCGGCGCTTGGGGATGTCGTGCCGCGCGGTGAAATGCGAGCCGCGAGGGGGGCGAACGCAGCCGGCCGTGAGCCTGCGCGCCGGGGCAAGCACCGAGGTCGGAAGAACAGTCCTCAGATGCCGGCGCGCGAGCACGACCCGGCGGGCGAGGGCGCGCGGCAGAGAGGCGTCCCTCGACCGGCGGGCCGGTCGTCGAACAGAGCGTTATCGCCCGGCGGCGGCCAGAGCGCGCTCCGCGATCCGGTTGGCGGTTGCCAGGGTGGTCGTCGCCTCTTCGGTACTCCGCCGCAGGATCTCGGCGGTCGTCGACTGAATCGACCTCAGCCGGTCCCGGGACTGCTCGGGGCTCAGGTGGTGCAGTTCGACGCCGGTCCCGTACATCACTCCGCCGGCGTTGGCCACGAAGTCGGGGGCCCAGGCGATTCCTGCCTTGGCGAGATCGGCGGCCACCTCGTCGGTGGCCAGCTGATTGTTGGCCGAGCCGACCACGGCGCGGCAGCGCAGCGCAGCCGCCAGCTCACTGGTGAACACTCCGCCCAGTGCGCACGGCGCCAGGATCTCCGTCTCCAGCGTGTAGGCGCCGTCGAGTTCCACCCACCGCGCTCCAGCCGTCTCCGCGGCTGCGCGACGGGTGATGTCGATGTCGGTTGCCCTGACCTGGGCCCCTGCGGCCACCAGGCGTCGGGTGAGTTCCTCGCCCACGGCTCCGAAGCCGACGACCACGACGTCCCGGCCGTGCAGATCGGCGGCACCCCACAGATGCTCGGCAGTGGCCAGCATCGCGTGCTCCACGCCTGCGGCCGTGCCGAACGTTGTCGCACCCAGTCCGTTCTCGGTGGTCGAGTAGCCGCCGACGTACGGCGTGCGGCGACGGATGCGGAGCATGTCGGCGGTGCTGCTGCCGACGTCCGGCGCCACGTGGTACGCGCCGTCGAGTTCGTGCACCACTTCGGCCAGGTCCATCAGCAGGCCGTTGCGCAGCCCCTCGTCCAGCTGCTGCGGGCCGCCGGGAAGCAGCGGTACGACAGCTTTGCCGCCGCCCGTGCCGTTGCCGACGGCGGCGGCCTTGTACGTCATGCCGCGGCTCAGTCGAAGGCAGTCGACGAAGGCGTCGGCCGGGGACGCGTAGCGGGTTATGCGGACGCCGCCCACCGCGGGTCCAAGACGGGTCGAGTGGACGGCGATCATCACGGGGAGGCCGGTCCGGCGGCCTGACCGGACCACCACCTGCTCGTGATCGAGAGTTGCTTCCAGGGCTGCAGCTGACATGGGGAACCTCCAGAGGTGGGCGGGATGGCTGACTTAAGGTACCTTAAGTCAGGCTCCTCGTAGAGTGGAGTGGTGACGTCATCCCTGATTGGCCTGCTGGCCGACCGCGACAGCTGGCGGTCCGAGCGCTGTTCCGCCGCTCGTGCCCTGGAGGTGCTCGGCACCCCGGCGAACCTGCTGGTGCTGCGCGAGGCGTTCTACGGCACGACGTACTTCCAGGACTTCGTGCGGGAAACCCCGCTCAGCGAGCCCGCGATGTCCAAGCGGCTCAAAGAACTCGTGGACGTCGGGCTCCTGACCCGGGTGCCTTACCAGGAAGCCGGCCAGCGCACACGGCACCGCTACGAACTCACCCCGCCCGGCGAAGAGCTCATGGTCGCCTTCTTCGCCCTCATGGAGTGGGGCGACCGGCATGCCGCCCCTGACGGAGGTCCGGTCCGTCTGCGGCACCGGGATTGCGGGGCACCTGTCCACCCCCGGCTTTCCTGCGCCGAGGGCCACATCCTGCCGCCGGGCGAGGTCGAAGTGGTCGCGGCACCCACCCTGCTGAGCGCCGTGGCAGCCGACGACTGATCGATGCCCCGAGCACCCCTGCCCGCCTGGCGCACGAGCGTCCCGTCCTGGCGGATCAGTTCGAGCGCGACGACGGAAGCGTTCAGTCCGTCGACTGTCTCGACGTCGCGGCCGGTCGGCTCCTTCCGCCGATCGAGGCGGTATCAGGCGCTGTTCGGATGGATGTGCAGCCGACGGGCGCAGGCGCTCACGGAGTACCGGCATTCCGAGTACGCCCGTACCGTCTCGGCCGGATGCGGGTGCCGCCGTGCCACCCCATCGTCGGTTGGAGGACAGCCTCGAACCGGTGCTTGCCGGCGTTGAGGCTGGACATCAGCCGGTCACGTTCGAATTCGGCGTGGTGCATGCAGGCGACTCGGTCACTTGTCTTGTTCAGGAGCTCCATCAGACGCTTGCTGTCAGCACGCTGTCCAAGCCCGGTGACACAGATGACGCTGAAAGCATCGTCGAGCTGAAAGCCGAGTCCGGTGGCAGTGGTGTCGTTGCGAGGCGCTTTGCCCATCAGTTGGTCGAGCGACTCCCGCTCGAGGGTGAGCAGGACGGCCTGACCTCCTCCGTGCCAGGCAGGCTCCAGCGGAGTCGATCACCTCGCGGTCGGACTACGTGGTTGCGCGCACATGCACCTATCCTGGAAGGCGGCATCCGGGAGGGACCACTATGACCGACAAAGCGTCCGCGACTGCCGCCACCACAGCGAGGGCGGGCGACGGGCAGGCTCGACCGAAGGCGCCGTTCGCCGCGACCCTCGCCGAGATGGACGGTCGGTGCAACTGCACAGCCAGCCGACGGGCGACCCGGTACCTGACTGCCGCCTACGACAAGGCGCTGACCCCGGTCGGGCTACGGACGACGCAGTTCAACATTCTGCACCGACTGGCACTGGGAGGCCGCACAACGATCACGGCACTCTCCCAGCGGATCGCGATGGATCGCACGACCCTCGCGACGAATCTCAAGCCGCTGGAGCGTGATGGCTTGCTCGTCGTCCGGTCTTCGGACACCGACCGACGCGCTCGCGCAGTCGAGATCACGGAGGCAGGTCTGGAACGTCTGGAGGCGGCGGTGCCCCTGTGGAAGGCCGCTCAAGATCAGTTCGAGAGCACGTTCGGCGCATCCGAGGCCGCTGAACTGCGAGCGGCGCTGCGGGCGGTGCTGGAGACGGGCTTCGACCCCTGGGCTGAGTGACGTCTCGGCGCATGCGTGCGGCGCTGTCGCGGCGCCACCCGGGTACATCGACTTCACACGACTGCAGGGGCTGGCGGCGAAGCCGATACGCGCATATGCTCCCTTCCGTTCAAGCGAGCAATGTCCCCTTTCCCTCAATGAAACCGACTGCCGGAGAACGAGATGCAGAACGACAAGATCCTCGCGGCGCTCAAGACTGCCTTCACCGGTTACGAGACGAACAACCGCAGTCCGTTGGTCGCGCTGCTGGCGGACGATTTCCAGTTCGAGATGTCGGACTCGCTGCCGTACGGCGGGGCCTACATCGGCGCGGCCGAGTTCACGGCGTTCTGGAAGGAGGTCGGCAAAGAGTGGCAGTACTTCCGGTACGAGGCCCACGAGATCATCGACGCCGGCGACACGATCGTCGTCCCGGTCCGCACGGATGCCCTGTCGATCCGCGGCATCCGCATGTGCAATGAGCACCTGTTCCTGTTCAAGATCCGGGACGGCAAGGTGATCTTCGGCCGGCTCTACGCGGACACTGCGCGCGGCCGGGACGTGATGGCGGGCCTGGAGCCGCGCCGATACCCGCGGGCGACGCTCGCCTGAGCGGGCGATCTCGCTCCTCCCCAACCTGACGACTCGTCTCCCATCGTCAGCGATACAGAGTCACCGTCGGGAGCCATCACGGTCGTTCAAGGAGAATCGCCATGACCGAACCCTCAGCCGGCATCATGTTCGCGGAAGAGGCACCTTTGATCGCCCGTCGCACAGGCCAGGGCTCTACGGCGTTCGTCGTGCTTCCCGGATTCCTGGACGACGCGACTGTCTGGACCGTGTTCGCCGATCTGATCGCCGGGGCCGGCATAGATGTGGTGCAGTTCGAGCCCGCCGGAGTCGGTGGTCGTGTCAACGCATCCGGCCCGTTCACCCTGCGGCGCATGGCCGAGGACGCCGGCGCGGTCGTCGACTCGCTCGGCAAACCCTGTGTCGTCCTCGGCCAGAGCATGGGAGCCCAGGTTGCCGAGCTGGTGGCCGCGCCGCGCGGTGACGCCGTGCAAGGGCTGATCCTCCTCACGCCTGTGCCTCTCGCCGGCACCCGTCTTCCCGACCCGGACATCGCACCGTTCCGGGCACTCGGTGGGAATCCCGAAGCCCAACGCGCGGTCCGCTCACAGTTGACGATGGCCCCGTCAGCCCAAACGGTCGACCTGCAGGTCTCAGCGGGGGCCCGGATCCCGCCCGCGGTTGTCTCCGCGCTCGCCGACGCGTGGAACGACGGCGACCCCGCCGGAGAGGCGCCGAGTCGCTTCCAAGGGCCGGTGCTCATCGTCCGTGGGGCGGGAGACGGCTTCGTCACCGATGACCTTCTCCAGCGAGTCACCCCGCGATTCAACGAACCGGCGACGGCCGTTATCGATCGCGCCGGGCACTGGCCGCACACCGAGCAGCCGAAGGCCCTCGCCGAGACCGTGCTGCCCTTCGTCATCCAGGCGGCCGCCAGGGCGACGTCGCGCCTTTGACCCCGGCCAAGGTTCCACCGGCGCAGTCACGCCCTACCGCCTTACACCTTGTAGCCACAGTGAAGCCGTCGCGGGAAGGCTGTCGGCTCCCGCCGATACGCGTGGCGTCAGGTCCCTCAAACACCTTGGGTCAAACCACCCACGGCGCATGCCCGACCGCCTCCCCGCAGCACACCGACATCACGAGCAATTCCCACGCCACGATCGGAGCCGTATGGGCAGCGACAGCAACACACAACTCCAGCCCGAATCCGCAGACCTGGGCCCTTTCGCCAGCGCCCTCGTGGACCGCCTGGGCATCAACCTCGTCAAGGCGACCGCGCAGTGCGTTGTCGGCACGATGCCCGTAGAGGGCAACACGCAGCCCTACGGGCTCCTGCACGGCGGTGCCTCCCTCGCCCTCGCAGAGACCCTGGGCTCCGTCGGCGCCATGCTGCACGCCGCCCCCGACCGGATCGCGCTCGGCGTCGACATCAACGCCACCCATCATCGCGCCGTCGGCTCAGGCAGCGTCACCGGCGTGGCCACGCCCGTCCACCTGGGTCGCTCCGTCGCCACGTATGACATCGTCATCAGCGACGAACAAGACCGCCGCGTATGCTCCGCCCGACTCACATGCATGCTGCGCCCGGCGCCCGACACCAATTGATCCGCGACGCTTGAGCCAGCTCGTTTCCAATGTCCCAGCCGGCCGCATCGAGGAGCGTGTTCATAGGGACGACGTCTCGGACATCGGCGACACCGCTTTGTCCGCTGCCGTGTAGTCGTTGATCGCAGAAGGGCTCATTGGAGCAGGACGGCGCCTTGCGCACTGGTGAAGTGCCAGAGATGACCGCATGGTGGACCTGGCAGGGCACGCTGGACGGCAGCCGGATCATCGTCCGCAGCGAGCGCATTCACCCCGGCGGCGCATGTCGTCCCTCTGGACGAGGCCATGCGCCACCAGGTCTTCCTCACAGACACCCCCGAGGGCAAAGGCTCCCTGCTATCTGGAGGGCCGCCACCGGGGCGCACACCCGCGTCGAGGACCGCGTCCGCTGCGCCAAGACCACCGACTTCAGCTTTCCCCTCCCGCCGCTTCCAGATCAACGCCGCCCGGCCGGGGCTGTCCGTGACTGCCGTCGATATGAGGGCCTGGGCATGGGCCCTCTTGCTGAACGGCGAGTTGTCCACTGCCGAACCGAAGAAGCTCTGCCACCGACTGCTACTTGCGGCCGCCGGCATCACGGGCAGCGGCCGTCGTCTCCATCTGTGGATCGCCGTCGCCTGGCCCTGGCGCTATGAGCTGGCCGACGCCTTGGCCCGGCTCGCGGTTCGGCCCCAGGCCGGCCACCTGTACAGCGACGTTGTTCTGCCCGCTCGTGACCCGAGGAACCCCGGAGAATGCGACCCGCACGTCGGGCCCCAGCCACGCCCGCATAACGACGATCCCCGGCGACCACAGCCCGCAGCAGCCAACCCAGTCCAGCCGACCGAACGGAGGGGGGAGGCTGATGGTGGCCGGCTGGGCGGGTGAGAGCCCGGGGTGGCTATCGCGCGGGTACAACGACGCGAAGTCGTCATTCCGCCACAGCCCGCCGAGGCGGTCCCGGACCCACATCGCCTTCGTGTCGCCCGGATTGCTCGCCCGCGCGACCTGCGCGGTCAGGGTGGAATCTGTTCACCCGGACGTGGGCGGAGGGACGCGGACCACCGCGCTGCATGCCTAGGACCTCAGAGTTGTCCCGAGCATGACGGGTGAGCTGGCCACTCCGCCGCAGAACCTCAAGATCCCGGCAGAGTCAAGCTCACGGCGGCCGCTGAGGTTGAGGGGCCAGCGGTCGGACAGTCTTGCAAGAGCTCGTCGCTCGAGACCTTCTTTGCGGGATGCGTCGCCGGTAGGACGGGCAGGCAGTCCTCGCCTCCTGCAACAACCTCTTGCAGATCGACTAACTACGAGCATATGCTCCTATTAGTGGTGGCCGCCGGCCTGCCACAGTCGATCGGAGGTTTACTCATGCCCGTCTTTGAGGCTCACGTCCCAGCCGGACGCTTCTCTGTCGAGAAGAAGCGCGCCTTGGCGGACGCTCTGAATCAGTCCCTTGTTCAGGGCCTGGGGATTCCCGTTGGAGACCGGTTCATAGTGATCACCGAGCACGGTGAAGGGGAACTGCATCTGGACCCGTCCTTCATGGAGATGGAGCGGACAGAGGACGCCATGATCATCTCTGTGCTGTTCGGGGCGCACCGTCCGCTCTCGGACAAGCAGAAGGTTGTGTCAGCGATCAACCGGCTCGTTGTGGACGCGCTGGGCGTGTCGCCCGACGACATCTTCGTGGCGCTTGTCCCTGTACCGAACGAGAACTTCTCCTTCGGCCGGGGAGAGCTGCAGCTGGCGAACGGGGCGCCGCAGTGGTGACCGGACCATCCACTCGCCCCGAGGATGTGCCGGTCACGACGGGGATGAGTGATAGCCGTGTCGTGGAGGCTTCGAGGGCTGCGTTCACCGGGCTCGATCGGAACGACCAGTCCCAGCTGGTCGAACTGCCTTCAGCCACTGGGGCGCAGCCGTGACTCGGCGGCTGGAGGTCGAATTCCCTGGGGAGGACGGCAATAAGCTGGCTGCCTGGCTGTACCTTCCCGCGCGGCCGGGGCCGCACCCGGCGGTAACCATGGCCCACGGGTTCGCCGCGACCCGCGAGCACGGGCTGGACCGCTTCGCCCGCGTATTTGCCGATGCCGGGTTCGTTGTGCTCGTCCATGACCATCGCGGTTTCGGCGGCAGTTGCGGCGTACCACGGCATGACGTGGACCCATGGGCTCAGATCGCCGACTGGCGACGTGCTGTCTCGTTCCTTGAAACACGGCCCGAGGTGGATCCGGAGCGGATCGGAATCTGGGGAACCAGCTATGCGGGCGGGCACGCGGTCATCCTCGGAGCGACCGACAGCCGTCTGCGCTGTGTTGTCGCGCAGGTGCCGACGACGAGCGGTTTTGAGCAGAGCAGACGGCGCGTGCCGGCCTCGGCGGTCGCACAATTGGAGAGTTCCTTCTGCGAGGACGACCGTGACCGCTTCCGCGGGAAGCTGCCCGCGCGGATCGCCGTGGTGGCCACGGCGCCCGGGATGCCCGCGGCGTACGACGACCCCCAGGCAGTCGCCTTCTACACCCAGCCAGCCGCGCAACACGCCTGGACCAATGAGCTAACCCTGCGTTCTTCTCGAACGGCACGGATGTATGAGCCGTCGATGTGGATCGCCCGGGTCTCACCGACGCCGCTACTCATGATCGTCGCCCTGCAGGATGTGATCACCAACACCGACCTGCAGCTCGAGGCTTATGAGCGTGCGCTGGAGCCGAAGAGTCTGGTGACCGTGCCGGGAGGGCACTTCGCGCCGTACGACGCCCAATTCTCGGTCGCTTCTCGGGCGGCCGTGGACTGGTTCCTACGTCACCTCGATGCGCAGGGCCATGACCCCCGAACTGAGTAGGCCCTTATACGTGTCGCCCGCCAGGTGTTGAGGAACGCGCATCAATAGTCCCGCCATTCCTACGGTGGCGTCCGCCACGTGGTGAGTGCTTCTTTCCTTGCAGCGGACAGGACCCTCGAACGTCCCATCGTTGCAGTTCAGTGGAACTCTTGTTTGATCATGACCCGGACAAACCCACTTGCGCAAGCGCGAGGTTAAGCAGCGACAGTCCGGCACGGACTCCGAAGACGTTGGTGGCGGCGGCGCTCCAGCCGGCAGCCTCCAGAGCCATGAGAGCGACGTGGGCCTGGCTGCCGGTTAGGACGGCCTGCACAGCGCTCGGGTGAGTGGGGTGGGTGTCGAGGCGGACGTGGGCGTCGATGGCGGGAGTCACGTGGGGGTCTCGTCTGTTCTGCCGGTGGCCGGGCCTTGAGGCCCGGCCACCGGTGTACGCGGGGGTTATCGGGTTGCTCGTGTGGACCGGGCGGCGTGTGCGGCCGTGGTGGTCGGCGGGCCGGCGCGGGTGGTGGGCGCCGGTCGCCGACGTGGAGGCGGGCAACAGAGGGGTGCGGTGGCGTGCTGCCAGCGGGTGCGGACGGCGGCGGTGTCGGCGAGGGCGCGGCGGGCGCCGACGACGAGCTGGAAGGGGGTGTTCGCCGGGGCGCCGGCGTATGCCTCGATGCGCCGGCCGGTGTGCTCGGCCGTGGCCAGGAGGGAGCGCTGCAGGGCGCGCCCGCCCCAGTGCTCGACGGATCCGGCCGGTTCGGCCAGCAGGCGGAGGACCTCGCCTGGTTCACTGCCGTCGTCCAGCAGGCCGCGCTGCTGGGCTTCCCACAGGACGGTGACGGGGTCGACGGGCTCTTGGCGGCGGGCAAGGCCGGTCAGGCACTGCCACAGGCCGGCGTGCAGCGGCAGGGTGAGGTCGTCGGGGAGCAGCCACCGGACGGCTTCGATGTCGGAGGGGTAGGCCGTTGCGGTGGCGAGCAGCATCTGCTCCTCCTCGACCGCCTCGGTGTGGTCGGGGGCGAGGGCGGGGGGCGGTGCCGAGGTGCGGGGGAGGACGCCGGAGCGCGGGGGGAAGCGGTTCGCGATGTCGTCCACGACCGCGGCGAGCGCATCGGCCTCGGCGAGCACCGTCTGGACGGGGTGCGGGAGGGAGACGTCGTGGACGGTGTGGACGAGGCGTTCGGCGGCCGTCAGCAGGCGGCGGCGGGCGTGCTCCGCCTCGACCATCCGGGCGTAGGCGGGGGCGTGGCTGGGCCAGGGGGAGACCTGGACGAGGGTGTGCAGGTAGGAGGCGGTTAGTCCGCACACCTGCTCCCGGCCTGTGGCGAGCACGCGGTCGAGCCACTTGGTGTTCTTCGCGTGCTCGGCGGGGTCGGGCGGCGGCAGGGTGGTGATCGCGGTGTACAGGGTGGCGTGCGCGGCGGTGGAGAACGAGGCCGCGGCGATGCCGGTCACGTTGCTGAGGCGGTGCGGTTCGAGGAGGAGGGCGCCGAGGAGGGCCTGCTCCACGTGGAACACCGGCTGGGGCGGTGCGATCGCGTCGAGGTCGTCTTCGTCGGGTTCGGGGGCGTGGGGCATCAGGCGGCGAGGGTGAAGTCGTCGGGGTCGAGGGTGACGCCGAGGTGCGAGGCGAGGAGGTGGCCGGCGAGCAGCGGAGGCACGGCGTTGCCGATCTGGGAGAACTGCTGGCCCTTGTTGCCGGCCCAGGGGTAGTCGGCGGGAAAGGTCTGCAGGAGGCCCGCCTCGTGGGCGGTGATCCGGATCGCCTCGGGAACCGCAGGCGCGTCGACATCCATAGCCGGCGGTGAGGCGGGCTCGGCGATCCAAGTGCACTCGTTCGCGCGGTGCCCGAAGAACAGCGTGCCGGCCGGCTCGGACAGTGGACGGACAGTGGCGTTTGCCTGGTTGTTGCTGCGCAGGGACCAGGACCAGCGGTGGGCCTCGGCGGTGAACGTCGGCGCCGGAGTGTCGGCGGCCCGGTTCTCGCGGGTGCCGTGCCGGGCCGCCCATCCGGCGCCTTCACGACGGGACTGCAGGACCACTCCGTCCGGCCGGGGCATCCAGGTGCCGCGCTCACGGGCGTCGGACAGCGTCTTGCGGGAGCCCGACGGGAACGGTTCGGGGCCGCCGCCGGGTCCACCGCCCGCGCAGACGGTGGGGACGGGCCGGTCGGTTGCGCCCCATCCCAGAGCCTCGGCCATGCTGACCCAGCGGGCGCGGCCCGGACCGAACAGCGACTCCGGTTCGGCGAATTGGGAGTGCGTGGGGGTAGGAGGCTGCGCCGTACGGACGCGGGAGGCCAGGAGTATCGCCCGCTTCCTGGTCTGCGGGACGCCGAAGTCGGCCGCGTTGAGGATCCCGTACCAGACGGAGAACCCTCACCCGCGCAGGACGGCCGCGTACTGCTTCCACAAGGGCAGGACGTGCGGCACTTCCTCCATGGCGACCCAGCCGGGTTCGCCGACCGTGTTCAGGGCGTAGAGATAGCGCATCGGCTCGGCTGCGAGCAGGGAGCGCTCGTCACGGCATGCGGCGAGGAGGCGTTCGCGGGAGTCGCGTCCGGCGGCCAGGTCCTCGACCGCCGCGTGCACCAGCGGCTGGTCGAGCAGGCCGAGGCGTTTGCCGGCCATGCTCCACGCCTGGCACGGAGGGGAAGCGATCATTCCGCGGGTGCGGCCGATGAAGGGCCAGGTCGGATACATTGCCACGTCGGTGCGGATCGTCAACTGCCCAGCCGCAGCCCGGGTCTTGCACGCCCACTCGTCCCATTCCAGCCCGATGTCGCGCACGCCGAGGACGTGCAGTGCCCTGCTCCAGCCGCCCGGCCCCGTGAAGAGGTCGAGTATCACGTGGCCAGCCCCAAGTCGGACTGTGTCGGCGCGTGCTTCGCGACGGCGCGGGCGGTGATTGCCTGCGACGCGCGGGCGGACGCCGCGGACAGCTCCTCCGCGCCGGGCTCCCGGTACCACGGCCGAAGGTCGAGCATGGCGGCGCGCATGCCGGTGGCGAAGCAGAGCGCGGTTCCCTTGGGCAGGGCTCGGATCGCGTCGGCGGGCAAGATCCGCTCCTGCCGCATCGACACCGACGTGCTCTTTCCGGACTCTGAGTGCGAGGTGGACGTGGTCTCCACGTCGTGGTCACCGATCAGGCGGCTGAGCTTGTCCGCGAAGTCCGGGTCGTCAATACCGCTGCCGATCACCTTGAGAGTCGAGGCGGACCACATGGCGTCCATGCCCGCGTCTCCCCAGACCTTCTGGCCCTGGCGGTAGGACTGTAGGTGAGACGTGAGAGGGTCTGGGGCGTGAGTGAGACACCGTCGAACACCCTGCAATACCGCTTTGACGGGCCAGAAGACGCCCCGGTCCTGATCCTCGGTCCCTCACTGGGGACCACCTGGCACATGTGGGACCGCCAGATCCCCGAGCTGATCAAGCAGTGGCGCGTCTTCCGGTTCGACCTGCCCGGCCACGGCGGCGCCCCCGCGTACCCGGCGGGGTCGGTGGGCGACCTCACCACGCGGCTGCTGGCCACCCTCGAAGGACTCGGCGTCCACCGATTCGGCTACGCGGGCTGCGCGCTCGGCGGCGCCGTCGGCATCGAGCTGGCCCTGCGCCACCCGGAGCGGCTCGCCTCGCTCGCGCTGATCGCCGCCTCGCCGCGCTTCGGCACGGCCGACGAGTTCCGGCAGCGGGGCGTGATCGTCCGCACCAACGGCCTCGACCCCATCGCCCGTACCGCGCCCGAGCGCTGGTTCACCGGCGGGTTCGCCGCCGCGCAGCCCGCGATCACCGAGTGGGCCGTGCAGATGGTGCGGACCACCGACCCCGGCTGCTACATCGCCTCCTGCGAGGCGCTCGCCTCGTTCGACGTCCGCCCCGAGCTCGGGCGGGTCGGCGTGCCGACCCTGGTCCTGGTCGGCTCGGACGACCAGGTCACCGGCCCCGCCGAGGCCCGCACGCTGGTCGCGGGGATCCCGGACGCGCGCCTCGCGGTCGTCCCCGGCGCCTCCCACCTGGTCCCGGTGGAGCAGCCCGCGGCCGTCACCGACCTGCTGGTGCGGCACTTCTCCACCGCCTGGCAGCCCGCGTTCGAGACCTCCACCGGCCAGAACGTCCTGCCTCCGGTCGCCCTCAAGCCGGTCCTGTCGCCCGCCCCGCCGCAGCCCCCGCAGACCGGGCCCGTCGCCGAGATCGCCCCGGTCGCCGTACCGCCGCAGGCGCAGGGGCGGCCCGACCCGTACGACGCCGGGATCAAGGTCCGCCGCGAGGTGCTGGGCGACGCGCACGTCGACCGGGCGCTGGCGCAGGCCGACGAGTTCTCCGGGGACTTCCAGGAGTTCATCACCCGCTACGCCTGGGGCGAGATCTGGGACCGCCCCGGCCTCGACCGGCGCACCCGCAGCTGCATCACCCTCACCGCCCTGGTCGCCGGGGGGCACCTGGACGAGCTGGCCTTCCACACCAGAGCCGCCCTGCGCAACGGCCTCACCCCGGGCGAGATCAAGGAAGTGCTGCTCCAGGCGGCCGTCTACTGCGGCGTCCCCGCCGCGAACAGCGCGTTCAAGGTGGCCCAGCAGGTCATCCGCGAGGAGACCACGCCGCAGGAGTGAGCCTCTTCACGGGGCCCGAGGCAGGATGGAGACCATGAAGCTCACGAAGAAGTCGCACGCCTGCGTCCGCCTGGAGAAGGACGGCCGGACGCTCGTCCTCGACCCCGGCGGGTTCAGCGAGGAGGACGCAGCGCTCGGCGCGGACGCCATCCTCGTCACCCACGAGCACCCCGACCACTTCGACGAGCTCCGCCTGCGCGCCGCGATGGAGGACAACCCGGCCGCCGAGATCTGGACCCTCAAGGCGGTCGCGGAGAGGATCTCCTCCGCCTTCCCCGGCCGCGTCCACACCGTCGGCCACGGCGACACCTTCTCCGCCGCGGGCTTCGACGTCCAGGTCCACGGTGAGCTCCACGCGGTGATCCACCCGGACATCCCGCGCATCACCAATGTCGGTTACCTCGTCGACGGCGGCACGGTCTTCCACCCCGGCGACGCCCTCACCGTCCCCGACCACCCCGTCGAGACGCTGCTGCTTCCGGTCATGGCCCCCTGGAGCAAGATCTCCGAGGTCATCGACTACGTCCGTGAGCTGAGGCCGCGGCGCGCCTACGACATCCACGACGCCCTGCTCACCGACCTGGCCCGCCCGATCTACGACCGGCAGATCGGACAGCTCGGCGGCTCCGAGCACCTGCGGCTCACCCCGGGAGCGTCGGCGGACCTCTGACGCCGGGACGGCGTTGTCAGACCCGCCGGGTAGGTTGTGGGACATGCGCATCGCGACCTGGAACGTGAACTCGATCACCGCCCGCCTGCCGAGGCTCCTGGCCTGGCTGGAGAGCAGCGGCACGGACGTGCTGTGCCTCCAGGAGGCCAAGGTCGCCGAGGAGCAGTTCCCGTCGGAGCAACTGCGCGAGCTGGGCTACGAGTCGGCGGTCCACGCGACCGGCCGGTGGAACGGCGTGGCGGTGCTCTCCCGCGTCGGCATCGAGGACGTCGTCAAGGGTGTGCCCGGCGACCCCGGGTTCGACGGTTCGGTGGAGCCCCGCGCCATCTCGGCGACCTGCGGCCCGCTCCGCGTCTGGTCGGTCTACGTGCCGAACGGCCGTGAGGTGGACCACCCGCACTACGCCTACAAGCTCCAGTGGTTCGAGGCGCTCAAGGCCGCCGTCGCCGGGGACGCGGCGGGCAGCCGCCCCTTCGCGGTGATGGGCGACTACAACGTGGCGCCGACGGACGACGACGTCTTCGACCCGGCCTTCTTCGAGGGCTCCACCCACGTCACCCCGGCCGAGCGCGCCGCCCTGGCCTCCCTGCGCGAGGCGGGCCTGTCCGACGTGGTCCCGAGGCCCCTCAAGTACGACCACCCGTTCACGTACTGGGACTACCGCCAGCTCTCCTTCCCGAAGAACCGCGGCATGCGCATCGACCTAGTCTACGGCAACGCGCCCTTCGCGAAGGCAGTCAGCGACGCGTACGTGGACCGCGAGGAGCGCAAGGGCAAGGGCGCGTCCGACCACGCGCCCGTGGTCGTGGACCTGGACGTCTAGGGCCTGTCGCCCAGGGGCCGCAGCAGCCGCAGGTCGACCGAGTCCGCCAGGGCCGCCAGCCCCGTGTCGCCCGGATGCAGATGGTCCCCGCTGTCGTAGGCGGGGAGCATCCGGGCGGGCCGCCCGGGATCACGGACCACCGCGTCGAAGTCGAGCACGCCGTCGAAGATCTCGCCGTCGCGTATCCACGCGTTCACGGCGACCCGCTCGGCGTCGACGGCGGCCGTGCACCGTGCCTCGCCCTCGCAGGGCAGGATCGTCGCGGCGAGCATCCGCAGCCCCCGGGCGTGCCCGCGCGCCGCGAGCTCCCGCAGCCCCGCGATCACCTGCTCCGCGGAGGTGCCCCACCGCAGGTCGTTGATGCCCTCGAAGACGACGGCCGTACGGGGCGACGGCTGGGCGAGGACGTCCCGGTCGAAGCGGTTGAGGGCGCTCACCCCGGCCGTGTCCGTGGACACCCCGTCGCCGGGGTACCGGTCGGTGACCACGCGGTTGCCCGAGACGCCCAGGTTCAGCACGCCGTAGCGCGGGACGGTGTCCTGCTTCAGGAGCCGGCCGGCCAGGACGTTCGGCCAGCGCCGGTTGGCGTCCACCGTCGACTTGTCGCCGTCGGTGATCGAGTCCCCGAGCAGCACCACGGACCCGGGCCCGCCGCTCACGTCGACCCCGGCGAGCAGCGGCCAGCGGGTGATCATCGAGGTGTACGCCCCGGCGGCGCCCTCCGCCGTGTGGTCGCCTGGCTCGCTGACGTAGGAACGCTGCTGCGCGAGACCGTGCACGGGCGCCGCGGAAACCGTCCCGGGCAGGTGGAAGCTCACCAGCAGATTGGCGTCCGCAGGGACGGAGAAGCCGAGCGGATCGCTGTACGCCTGCGCCCCGGCGGGGATCGTCACGCCCGTACCACCGCCGAACGACAGCGCCACCGGCGTGCTCCGCGAGGCCGCGCCGTTCGCCTGTACCGCGACCGTGGCGCTCCCGATCCGTACCGGAGCCGCAGCGAAGGTGTTGTCGAACCGCACCCGCACCCGGGGCCCGCCGGCCGAGGTGTGCACGACCAGTCGCAGGGTCCGGTCCGTCCAGGGGCCCACGGCGGCGTGACCGCCCGTGGCCGTCGCCCAGCTGCCCGTCCAGCCCTGCGTGGCGGTCCGCACCGACACCGCGAAGACGTGCAGTCCGGCCGCGCTCGGCAGCCGGACGGATGTCACCGCGCGGCCCGGAACCAGCGGCACCGTCACGACGTACAGGCGGGCCTGCCGGGCGAGTTGGCCGCCCGGCGTGTTGATGTGGGGCAGGCCCACCGCCTTGGTCGCCAGCGGCCCGGTGAGCCAGTCGGGCGCGGTCAGCCGGTACCCGGAGCGGGTGCCGTTCGCGTATGTGACCGTGCCCGGGCCGCCCACCTCGGTGCCGGCGGTGCCCGCCACCAGGAAGGCCAGGGCGTCCCCGCGCCCCGTGACCCGGACGTCCTGCCCGGCGGCGCGGACGTTGTCCCGCTCCCCGGGCTGCCGCTTCGGCCAGGTCAGCCGGGCGCCCCGCACGGTGAGGGCGCGGCCGGGCGTCCAGCCCGCGGCGCTCAGGTCCCGCGCCGACAAGGAGGCGCCGGACCCGTCGAAGTCGGCCTCCTCGGCGGAGCCGTCCTCGCTGACCGCCACGTTGTCGAACAGCCGCTCAAGCGGCACCGGCGCGGCCCGCCCCTCCTCCCCGGCGGCATGCGCCGACACCGCTGGGACCAGCGACCCGCACAGGGCCAGGACGACCAGGATCCCCCGGACACATCGGCGCACGGCCGACTCCTCCCGCTCATCGACACACGACGCGACACCAACAAACGCAGGGACGGAACTGAAAAGGTAACGACGGCCGAGACGCAAGACGCACGGTGAAGTTAGGGAGACGGGAGTGACCCGTCAACGCACGCGGCGTGAACTCGGCCTGAACCCGCCCGGGATCGACGGGTCCGCGCGCCCTGTGGTGCGTACGGCGGTACGAATGACACGCTGGACGTATGAACATCCCTTTCCTGGGCAACCGGCGCCAGAAGGTCGGGGTCCCCGATCCGGCAGGCATCGCGGAACTCCTCGCCGAGTGTGAACTGCTCCGCTCCCAGGCGTCCCGGGCGGGAGTCCGGCTGGACGACACGGCTGCCTCGCTGGAGGCGCTCGACCAGCTCCTGCCGCGCTGGCGGGACGACGAGGACACCCTGACCTGGCTCGGCAACGACGCCGGTCTCTACCTGGGCAGCGTCATCGTGCGCAGCGTCGCGGGCGCCGCCTGGGAGATCCGTCCCGACGGACAGCCCGTCGTACGCCTGGACTCCGGCCGTGAGTTCGACGTCGTCGACGCCGGCCACGAGTGGGCCGCGTACGGGGTGCCCGAGCTGTCGCAGCTGTACGCGGAAGTCGCGGAGTCGTGAGCGCCATGGCCACAACCTTTGGCCCAAAGTCCGACGTAAATACGGCTAATGATCGAAAAGTGCGTGTCGCCCGACAAGTCCGATCTTGCCTGGATACGTTGCGGCAACCACCACACAGCTGAGAGTGAGTAGGGCTGAGTATGGCCGTCGAGCCGCTGATCGAGCTGCGTGACGTCAACAAGCACTTCGGGGAGCTGCATGTCCTGCAGGACATCAACCTCACCGTCGGCCGGGGGGAGGTGGTCGTGGTGATCGGCCCGTCGGGGTCGGGGAAGTCGACCCTCTGCCGGGCGATCAACCGGCTGGAGACCATCGAGTCCGGGGAGATCGTCCTCGACGGGCAGCCGCTGCCGGCGGAGGGCAAGCCCCTGGCCCGGCTGCGCGCCGACGTCGGGATGGTCTTCCAGGCGTTCAACCTCTTCGCTCACAAGACCGTCCTGCAGAACCTCTCCCTGGGGCAGGTCAAGGTCCGCGGGCGCCGGAAGGAGGACGCCGACAAGCGCTCCCGTGAACTCCTCGACCGGGTCGGCGTCGCCGACCAGGCGGACAAGTACCCGGCGCAGCTCTCCGGCGGTCAGCAGCAGCGTGTGGCGATCGCCCGCGCCCTGGCCATGGAGCCGAAGGCGATGCTCTTCGACGAGCCGACCTCGGCCCTGGACCCGGAGATGATCAACGAGGTGCTGGAGGTCATGAAGCAACTGGCCCGCGACGGCATGACCATGATCGTCGTCACCCACGAGATGGGCTTCGCCCGCTCGGCCGCCAACCGGGTCGTCTTCATGGCCGACGGCCGGATCGTCGAGGACCGCACCCCCGACGAGTTCTTCACCAATCCGAGCAGCGACCGCGCCAAGGACTTCCTCTCCAAGATCCTCAAGCACTGAACGGGCAGGCACCGGACGGCTCATCGCATCGGGCCTCGACTACGATGTGCCCTTCATCCCTGTCGGAGAGGGGGACTTCGCCGAAGGCTTCCGAACCCGTCAGGGGGTGAGCAGACCGCCCGCCCGGTCCGCGGGGCCATTCCCACCGGGTGCGGCCCCCACGGCCCGAAGGCCGCGGGGGCGGCGGTTCACATCGGCCAGGCCCGTCCGGCGGCAGCCGGAGATCACTGCTCGCGCAGCGGAACCGACACGTACGACGGGTCGTTCGCCGGCGAGGAGAAGGTCAGCTGCGCGCCGGACGGGTTGTGCTCGATGTAGAGCGGGTCGACCGTGTCGACGACCAGGGCGAGGCGATGCCCGGCCGGGACGTCGTAGGCCGTGGAGTGCAGCTCCAGGTCGACGCCGAACGGCTTTCCGGGGGTGCGCCCGTGGAAGGTGTACGGCGCGTGGGTGACCAGCTTGCCGAGGCCGAGCGGCCCCACGTCGTACAAGTAGGCGACGAGGGTGCCGCTCTCCTTGGTCGGGGTGAGGGTCGTGTGCAACGTCGTCGTTCCGCGTACCTGTTGGGCCGTGGCCGACTTCTGTGACTGCCACACGGCGGCCCAGCGGCGGGGGAGCAGCGGGATCGAGGCCATCGGCGGCAGCTGGGCCACCTGGTCGAGGATGCTGGACAGGAAGACGACACCGCCGTCCGCCCCCGAGTTCACGTTCGCGCGGATCGTGGTCGTGCCCCCCAGGGCGATCTTCCGGTCGGTCGCGGCGACCGATTTCCAATCCGGGTAGCCCTCGTAGCCGCCGGAGGAACGGGACTTGAGCTGGACGGGCTGCTCGCGGTCGATGCCGTTGTCCTCGCCCCTGAGGTAGTGGTCGAACCAGCGACCGGTGTCCTTCCAGACGTCGTTGGGCAGCCCGAACAAGCCGGTCAGCTCGGCGGTGGCGTGGTCTCCGGGCCGCATCTCCAGCCGCTTCGGGCCGGTCAGCTTTTCGTAGAAGTCGGCGTACTGGTTGGGCGGGAAGACGCTGTCACCCCAGGCGTTGGCGAGCATGATCGCCGCACCGTTCTCGTTGATCCGGTCGACGTAGGTCGCAGCGGAACGTTTCTTCCCCCAGGTGACGAGTTCCGGCTCCTTCGCCAGGTTGGAGCCGTAGAAGTCGTCGAAGGTCTGCCGGAGTTCCGCGCTCTGGCGGCCCGTCACCACGCTCGCGCCGTCCAGCAGGGCGGCGGCCTGGAGGTGCTGGGTGCGCCCGGCGTAGATCGAGCCGATCAGGTCGGCCCAGCCGCTGAGCGAGGCGACCGCCTTGATCCGCTTGTCGTGCGCGGCGGTGAGCAGGCTGATGCCCGCGCCGTAGGAGACGCCCGCCATGCCGATGTGCCCGGCGTCGGCGGGGGTGTGGGCGAGCGCCCAGTCGATGACCTTCGACGCGTCGGCGACGTCGGGTGGGCCCGCCACTTCTATCTCGCCGCCCGACTGCCAGAAGCCGCGCACGTTGTAGGTGACCACGACGTACCCGGAATCGGCGAGCTTCTGCGCCTGGGCCAGGTATTCGACCTGGGGGAGACCCCAGCTCGTGGGCATGACGAGCAGCGGGTAGCGGTCGGCGTCGCCGGCCCCGGCGGGGGTGACGACGTTGGCCTTGAGGACGGTACCGCCGTCGCCGGCGATGTCGACGAAGCGGATGGGGTTCGGGGCCGCCTGGGCGGTGGGGGTGAATCCGAGGGCGGTGCAGGCGACCAGAGTCGCCGAGACGGCGCCTACGGCGGTGGTGCGCAGGGCCTTGCGGTGGGGTCCCACGGTCACTCCTCACTCGTGTCAGTGCAAAGTGACCGAACGGTAACCTCGACCCTTTACCAGGGGTAACCCGTCGGTAAGTTACGTGCCAGTAACGATTGTTGAGCGGTGGAGGACCTCAGGAGGCGCGGTGTGTATTGCGTGGAGTCGCCGCCGTGGCGGCGGGCAGCGCGGTCTGCGCCGCGCGCGTCACGTCCTCCACCAGTTCGACGACGTCCGGACCGTACGCCTGCGAGTTGATCACCTTGAGCAGCAGCACGAACGAGCTGTTGCCGTACTTGCGGGTCAGGCGCTCGTGGTTGCGGGCCAGGTACCGCGTGGTCGCCTGGTTGGTGATCGAGGTCTGGCCGCAGAACAGGAACACGGGACGGGTGTTCTGGCTGCGCTCCGCCGTGACCCGGGCGAGCAGCGCGTACTCCTCCCTGCCGTTCTCCACGCGGTAGCGCTCGGAGCCCACCTGGAACGCGCCACGGTCCGGGCCCGGTTCGGAGTCGACGTTCACCCGCACCCCCGGCAGCAGGGAGGACAGATGGGCCGCCATCCGGCGGTTGGACGCCGGACCGCCCACGCAGAACTCGGTGCGCTCCCCGAAGCCCTGGCGTGCCGTGTCGTGCGGGAGTATCTGGGCGTGGGCGTTGCAGTCCTTGATCAGCGCGGCGAGTTCGAGCAGGGCGAACACGTCGTAGCGCATCACCGCGAGTTCGGGTCCCGTCGCGCCCCGGTTCACCACCAGCAGGGACTCGGAGTTGTCCGGCAGCCCGAAGAACACCTGCTTCCGGCGGAGCTTGCGCCGCCACAGGTAGGTGCGGGCCACCCAGCCGAGCGCGGCACTGATACCCGCCGCGACCACACCCAGAACGATGTTGCGCACGTCGTCATTCATGGGCGCGCATGGTAGCGGGCCCGACGCACCGGTGTTCGACGCCTGCCTGACGCGGCCATGGCGATGAATTAAGCTGCGCGGACGGCTTTGACTGGAGGTGCGGATGCGTCGCCCTGTGGCACGGAATCTGACGGTCCTGGCGGTTTCGGCCGCCGTGGTGGTGTCGGTCGGAGCGGCGGCGCCGCCACCCGCCGCGCAGAGCCCCGGCGGTGAGAAATCCCCGCTGGCCGTCGGCTACGGGGGCGCCGTCTCGAGCGTCGATCCCGACGCCTCCGCCGCCGGCATCGAGGTCCTGAGGAAGGGCGGCAACGCCGTCGACGCCGCCGTCGCCACGGCCGCCGCGCTCGGCGTCACCGAGCCCTACTCCGCCGGCATCGGCGGAGGTGGCTACTTCGTCTACTACGACGCAAAGTCCCGCACGGTCCGCACCATCGACGGCCGCGAGACCGCCCCGTTGAGCGCCGACAAGAACCTGTTCGTCGAGAACGGCAAGCCCCTCGCCTTCGCCGACGCCGTCAGCAGCGGCCTGAGCGTCGGCACGCCGGGCACGCCCGCCACCTGGCAGACGGCACTCGACCAGTGGGGCAGCAAGCGGCTCGCGAGTGTCCTGAAGCCGGCCGAGCGGCTGGCGCGCGACGGGTTCACCGTCGACGAGACCTTCCGCTCGCAGACGGCGTCCAACGAGGCCCGCTTCCGCTACTTCCCGGACACGGCCGACCTGTTTCTGCCGGGTGGACAGCTCCCCGTCGTCGGCTCCACCTTCAAGAACCCCGGTCTCGCCCGCACGTACGCGGAGTTGGGACACAAGGGCGTCGACGCGATCTACCGCGGCCGGCTCGGCCGGGACATCGTCGACACCGTCAACAAGCCGCCGGTCGATCCCGCCTCGGGCTGGAACGCCCGGCCCGGCGACCTGACCGCGAAGGACCTGGCCGCCTATCGCACCAAGCTCCAGGCGCCCACCAAGACCTCGTACCGCGGCCTCGGTGTCTACTCCATGGCGCCGTCCTCCTCCGGCGGCACGACCGTCGGTGAGGCGCTCAACATCCTGGAGCGGACCGACCTGTCCAAGGCGAGCAAGGCGAAGTACCTGCACCGGTTCATCGAGGCGAGCCGGATCGCGTTCGCGGACCGCGGCCGCTGGGTCGGTGACCCGGCCTTCGAGGACGTACCGACGAAGGAACTGCTGTCGCAGCGGTTCGCCGACTCGCGCGAGTGCCTCATCAAGGACGACGCGGTGCTCACGAGTCCCGTGGCGCCGGGGGACCCGCGCAACCCCGCGCGCTGCGGCTCGGGGGACAAGGCGGCCCCGACGACGTACGAGGGCGACAGCACCACGCACCTGACGGTGGCCGACAAGTGGGGCAACGTCGTCGCCTACACCCTCACCATCGAGCAGACCGGCGGCAGCGGGATCACCGTCCCCGGGCGGGGGTTCATCCTCAACAACGAGCTGACGGACTTCTCCTTCGCCCCGGCCAACCCTGCCGTGCACGACCCGAACCTGCCCGGGCCGGGCAAGCGGCCGCGGTCGTCGATCTCACCGACGATCGTGCTGGACCGGCACCACCAGCCCGTGGTGGCGCTGGGGTCGCCGGGTGGCGCGACCATCATCACGACCGTTCTGCAGACGCTCACCGGGTTCGTCGACCGGGGGCTGCCGCTGGTCGACGCGATCGCGGCGCCCCGGGCGAGTCAGCGGAACGCCGCGCAGACCGAGCTGGAGCCCGGGCTGTACGACAACGCCGCGTTGAGGAAGCAGCTCGAGGCGATCGGGCATTCCTTCAAGGCGAACCCGGAGATCGGTGCGGCCACGGGGGTGCAGCGGCTGCCGGGTGGGAAGTGGCTGGCAGCCGCGGAGACCGCCCGGCGGGGTGGGGGGTCGGCGATGGTGGTGCGGCCTGTGCGGTGACGCCGTGCGCGGGTGCGTGGGGGGCCGGTCGCGCCCCGCGGCGGAGCCGCGGACCGACACGGCCCCGCGCCCCTGACGGGGCGCTGGACCGACTGGCCCCGCGCCCCTAACGGGGCGCTGCGGGACTCTGTGTCCGGAACGTGAGTTTCCCGTCCTCCACGTCGACCGTCACCTCGCCGCCTTCGTCCACCCTGCCGTCCAGCAGCAGCCGGGACAGTTCGTTGTCCACCTCGCGCTGGATCGTGCGGCGCAGTGGACGGGCGCCGTACTCCGGCTGGTAGCCGCGGTCGGCCAGCCATTCCACCGCCCGGTCGGTGAAGGTCACCGTGATGCCCTTGCCCTGCACCAGGGACCGGGTGCGGTCCAGCAGGAGGTTGGTGATCCGGCGCAGCTGCTCCGTGGTGAGCTGGCGGAAGACGACGATCTCGTCGATGCGGTTGAGGAATTCCGGGCGGAAGTGCTCCCGCAGCGGGCGCAGGATCTGCTCGCGGCGGGCCTCCTCGTCCGCGTCGGCGCCGCCCGCGGCGAAGCCCGTCTGGGCGCCCCGGCGGGTGATCGCCTCGGAGCCGAGGTTGCTCGTCATGACGATGACGGTGTTGCTGAAGTCCACCGTGCGGCCCTGGGAGTCGGTCAGCCGGCCGTCGTCGAGGACCTGGAGCAGGATGTTGAAGACGTCCGGGTGGGCCTTCTCCACCTCGTCCAGCAGGAGCAGCGAGTAGGGGTGGCGGCGTACGACCTCGGTGAGCTGGCCCGCCTCCTCGTGGCCGACGTAGCCGGGCGGTGCGCCGATCAGCCGGCTGACCGTGTGGCGCTCCTGGTACTCGCTCATGTCGAGCCGGACCATGCGGTCCTCGCTGCCGAACAGGGCCTCGGCGAGCGCCCGGGCCAGTTCGGTCTTGCCGACGCCCGTGGGGCCGAGGAACAGGAAGCTGCCGATCGGCCTGTCGGGGGCCGCGAGCCCGGCGCGGGACCGCAGCACCGCGTCCGAGACGACCCGCACGGCCTCGTCCTGGCCGACCACCCGCTGGTGCAGATGCTCCTCCAGCCCCAGCAGTCGGTCCTTCTCCTCCTGGGTGAGGCTGGCGACCGGGATGCCGGTCTGCCGGGACACCACCTCGGCGATCGACTCGGCCCCGACCACCAGGTCCTGGCCCTCCTCGCCCTCGCTGTCCCCGCCGGCCTCGGTGATCCGCTGCTTCAGCTCCACGATCCGGTCGCGCAACTGGGTGGCCTCTTCGTACCTCTCGTCCGCGACGGCCTGGTCCTTGTCGCGGGTCAGCTGCTCCAGTTCCCGCTCCATGGCCCGTACGTCCGTGCCCTTGGTCCGGGCCCGCAACCGCACCCGGGCACCGGCCTGGTCGATCAGGTCGATCGCCTTGTCGGGCAGGCGGCGGTCGGTGAGATAGCGGTCCGACAGCTCGACGGCCGCGACCAGGGCCTCGTCGGTGTACCGAACCTGGTGGTGGGCCTCGTAGCGGTCCTGTAGGCCGCGCAGGATCTCGATCGCGTCCGCGGGGGTCGGCTCCGGCACCATGATCGGCTGGAAGCGGCGGGCCAGCGCCGCGTCCTTCTCGATGCGGCGGTACTCCTCCAGCGTGGTGGCGCCCACGATGTGCAGCTCGCCCCGGGCGAGGGCCGGCTTGAGGATGTTCCCGGCGTCCATCGAGCTGCCGTCGCCGCCACCGGATCCGGCGCCAACGACCGTGTGCAGCTCGTCGATAAAGACGATCAACTGGTCGGAGTGGGCGCGGATCTCGCCCATGATGTTGTTCATCCGCTCCTCGAAGTCACCCCGGTAGCGGGTGCCCGCGACCACGCCGGTGAGGTCCAGGGCGACCACGCGGCGCCCGATCAGCACATCGGGCACGTCCGCCTCGGAGATGCGCTGCGCCAGCCCCTCCACGATGGCCGTCTTGCCGACTCCCGCGTCACCGATCAGCACCGGGTTGTTCTTGCCGCGCCGGGACAGGACCTCGACGGTCTGCTCGATCTCCTGGTCCCGGCCGATCACCGGGTCGATCCGGCCCTGCCGGGCCAGCTCGGTGAGGTCACGGCCGTACTTGTCGAGGGTCGGCGTGTTCGTCGGGCGCGGACGCTCGGACTGGGGGACCTCCGGCGCCTCGGGCGGCTCGGACGGGGCGAAGCGGGCCGCGTTGAGGATGTGCCCGGCGGCGGAGTCGGGGTTCGACGCCAGGGCGCTCAGCACGTGCTCCGGACCGATGTAGCCGTAGCCGCGGGCCCGGGCCATGTCGTGCGCGTCCAGCAGGGCCCGCTTGGCGGCCGGGGTGAGGGAGAGCGCGGTCGGCGGCGGGGCGTCGTCCGGGGTGTGCTGGGCCGGCCCCGACCGGTCGTCGATCTGCGACGCCAGCGAGTCGGGGTTCGCGCCGGCCTTGGTGAGCAGGGTGCGGGTGGGTTCGGTGGCGAGCGCCGCCCGCAGCAGATGCTGGGTGTCGAGGTCCCGGCTGCCGTGCTCGGCGGCGTACTGGGCGGCGCCGCGGACGAGTTCCCGGGCCGGCTGACTCAGCAGCCGCCCGAGATCGATCTGCCGGGGACCGGGACGCGGTCCGCCGAAGAACCGTGCGAGGAATTCTCCGAAGGGATCCGAGCCGTAGCCCTCCGGGCTGGTGAAGCCGCTGCTCATGGGCCTTCCGTTCCCGGCGTCCCCGGCGCGCGGGCGGGGGACGCCCTCGCTGGTCGACGTGCCGGGGTCGGGTAACCCGGGTGGCAGCCGGTTACACCTGGGGCGCGCTCGTAGAACACCTTCGCACGATCGTCGGCCAGGGGCACCTTTGGGATGTATCCGGGTAATTCCGGCGCGGGTCAGCGTGCGGTCAGGATCCTCGGCCCCGAGTCCGTGATCGCCACGGTGTGCTCCGCGTGAGCCGCGCGGGAGCCGTCGTTCGTCTTCAGGGTCCAGCCGTCGGGGGCCGCGTGGTAGTCGTCCGTGCCGCCCGCGACGACCATGGGTTCGATCGCCAGCACCATGCCGTGCCGGAGCCGCATGCCCCGCCCCGGGCGGCCCTCGTTGGGCACCCCGGGGTCCTCGTGCATACGGCGGCCGATGCCGTGGCCGCCGAAGCCGTCCGGGATGCCGTAGCCGGCGCCGCGGCAGATCGTGCCGATCGCGTGGGCGATGTCGCCGATCCGGTTGCCCACGACGGCGGCCTCGATGCCGGCCGCGAGGGCCCGCTCGGCGGTGTCGATCAGGCGGAGGTCCGCCGCGCGCGGGGTCCCCACGACGAAGCTGAGCGCCGAGTCGCCGACCCAGCCGCCCAGTTCGGCGCCGAAGTCGATGGAGACCAGGTCGCCGTCGCGCAGGCGGTAGGGGCCCGGGACGCCGTGCACGATCGCGTCGTTGACCGAGACGCACAGGACGGCGGGGAAGGGAGTCGGCGCGAAGGACGGCCGGTATCCCAGGAAGGGCGAGGTCGCGCCCGCCTCGCGGAGCACGCCGTGCGCCACCTCGTCCAGCTCCAGCAGGGAGACGCCCACGGCGGCGGCCTTCTGTGCGGCCGTCAGGGCCCGGGCGACGACCTGGCCCGCCTCGTACATCGCGTCGATAGAAGTGTCTGTCTTCAGTTCCACCATTCCAATTACTATACCGGTATTAGAATGGGGGCATGGTGCGCACCCCTCTCACCCCCGAAGAGCGCGAACGCGGCGAGCGGCTCGGCCGGCTGCTGCGCGAGGCGCGTGGTGGCCGGAGCATGACGGAGATCGCGGCGAGCGCGGGCATCTCCGCGGAGACCCTCCGGAAGATCGAGACCGGCCGGGCCCCGACTCCGGCCTTCTTCACGGTGGCCGCGCTGGCCGGAGTCCTCGGGCTGTCCATGGACGATCTGGCCGGGCAATGCGTGTTGGTGCCCCTTTGAGGCACCCGCGCCGCGTGTGAAAACTCCCCGTAGCACGTCCGTAACACGACTGGTGTTGCCTACGGGGCGGAATGCTCCGGCCTCACGGGAGTTGAGCGATGGCGGCGGATCAACTCCCGGCTGAAGTCGGGGAGTTCGCGACCTACCTGGACGGTCTGCTGGCACGCCTCGACCCGTCCGGCGGTTGGTGCGCGGTGTTCTGGCAGCGCGACCCTGAGGGCATGCGGGCCTGTCTCGACGGGCGTGACATGCCGCCCTGGGACGTGGTCGAGGCGCTGCTGCGGGACCTCGCCGGGCAGTACGGCCCGGGCGGAGCCGGCCCGGAGACGGAGCGCGCTCGCGCCCTGCACGCCGCCGCGCTCGCCGTGTACGACACCCGGCCCGGGGGCCGCGACGCCCTCGGCGACCGCCTCGACGTCATGCTCCGCGAACAGAAGTACGCCGCCGAACGCCAGGCCTCCCTCGCCCGCCAGCTGACCTCGGCCGCGACCCCCGAACAGGCCGACGCCCTGCGCCTGGACCTGGCCTGGGCACGCGACGACCACGAACGCGCCTCCGCCCGCTGCGCGGAGCTCCGCGCACGGCTGGCGCACGCCGACCGGCACGAGCGGGGGGTGGCCCTGGCGGAGTGGGGAGAGCGGGGTGTGCGCCCGGCGGAGTGGGGAGAGCGGAGTGTGCCCCCGGCGGAGTGGGACGACGATTCCGGACTGCGCGGTGCCGGGACGGGATCGCCGGTTGCCGCTCCGCGGCGCGGCGGCACGGGCTCGACGGCGTCGGGCGGGTACGGCGCCGCCGACCCGGAGGCCGGGGGGCCCGGCGGGCACAGCCCGGCCGCCCGAGGCGTTTCCGAAGAGGCGGCCACGGGTGTCGCACCCGACCGGGCCCCGGGCCCCTCGGGCCGCCCCGGCACCGTCGCCCGGGGGACCGGATGGCCCGCCCGGCAGCACTCGCAGAGCCGTAGCGCTTTCGGAGAACCCACCGCCGGGGCCTCACCCGAGGGGTTCACCCACCCGGCCGGTTCCGGCTCGGGGTGGCAGGCACAACAGTGCTCGGCAGACCGGTCCGGCTCCGGTGAGGCCGTGGTCAGGGCGACATCCGACGGGTTCGCCGGCCGGGACGGGGCTGAGGCGGTGTGGCCCGGTGGGCGGCACCCGGCGGGCCGGTCCGGCTCGGGTGAGGCCGTGGTCAGGACGTCATCCGAGGGGTTCGCCGGCCGGGACGGGGCTGAGGCGGTGTGGCCCGGTGGGCGGCACCCGGCGGGCCGGTCCGGCTCGGGTGACGTGGTCGCGGGGGCCGTCCCCGACCTATTCACCGCCCCGGACGGTGCCGAGGCGGCGTGGCCCGGCGGGCAGCACCCGGGAAGCCGGTCCGGCTCCGGTGACGTCGTCGCGGGGGCCGTCCCCGACCCATTCACCGCCCCGGACGGGGCCGAGGCCGGGCGGCGGGTCCAGGAGCGCGCCGTCAGCCGGAGTGAGCCCGGGGGAGTCCTCGCGGACGGCATGTCCGACGGGCTGAGTGCCCCAGCCCCTGAACCCCCCGCCCCCAAATCCCGCAAACGCCGGCGTGGCGGTGCTCGTTTCGCCGGGATGGTCGATGAGGAGGCCGCGCCCGTCGTCGTGCCGCCCGCTGCCTTACCGACCCTGCCCGCTCCCGCACCCGTGGCCCCCGGCCGTACTCCCAGAGGTGCGCGCTTCGCCTGGGCCGGCGAGGAGGAGGTGATGGAGCCGCCGGTGCGGGAGGGTGGTGCGGTCGGGGCCGTGGACCTGGCCGAGGTCGGGCGGACCGTCGACGTGCTGGCCCGGCTGCGGAGCGAGGGGCGCAGCGGGGAGGCCCACGCGTTGCTGGCCGAGGTCGCCTCGTGGGAGCCCGGCCGGCTTCCGCTGCTCGCGGAGCGGCTGCACCTCGCCGGGCTGGACGCCGACTGGCAGACGCTGCTGTGGGAGGCCGCCTCGCTGCCCGCCGGGCGGCTGGTCGCCGCCGCCGACGCGCTCGTCGAGGCCGGGAGGGCGGGGGATGGGCAGCAGATGCTGCGGCAGGGGGTCGCGCGGCCCCCGGGCGAGGTCGGAGAGGCCGTCCTCGGCCTGGCCGCCGAAAGGCGCCACCGTGAGGTGCGCGTCCTGCTGGACACGTACGTCAGGGCCCGTACCCCCGAGGAGGTCGCCCGCAGCGCCGAACCCGATCCGCGGCGCCTCGTGCCGCTCCTGCTGGAGGCCGCCCGGGGCGTGTCGGACGAGCGGCGGTGGGATCTCCTGCACGCCCTGCGGGTCGCTGGATTCGCCGCCTGACCGGCGAGCCGGCGCCCCGGGCGACTCACCCACAGGAGTGTGAATCGCGCAATGCCCCGCGGGTTGGCGACGATGGTCTTGGCAACCCCGTGCCAGAGGCTTACGTTCGTGGCTCTACGGCCCGCTTCTACGGGCGTAGAGGCGCAGACGTCGCGTCGAAGGAGCAGCTCATGGCCAACGTCGTACGTGCCGCCCTGGTCCAGGCCACCTGGACCGGCGACACCGAGTCCATGGTGGCGAAACACGAGGAGCACGCCCGCGAGGCGGCCCGCCGGGGCGCGAAGATCATCGGTTTCCAGGAAGTCTTCAACAGCCCCTACTTCTGTCAGGTCGAGGAGCCGGAGCACTACCGCTGGGCCGAGCCCGTGCCCGAGGGGCCGACCGTACAACGCATGCGGGCGCTCGCGCGCGAGACCGGCATGGTGATCGTCGCGCCGGTGTTCGAGGCGGAACAGCCCGGCTTCTACTACAACACCGCGGCCGTGATCGACGCCGACGGCACCTACCTCGGCAAGTACCGCAAGCACCACATCCCGCAGCTCAAGGGCTTCCGCGAGAAGTTCTACTTCAAGCCCGGGAACCTCGGCTGGCCCGTCTTCGACACGGTGGTCGGCAAGGTCGGCGTGTACATCTGCTACGACCGCCACTTCCCGGAGGGCTGGCGGCAGCTCGGCCTGGCCGGGGCCCAGCTGGTCTACAACCCCTCGGCGACCCACCGGAGCCTGTCCTCCCACCTGTGGCGGCTGGAGCAGCCCGCCGCCGCCGTCGCCAACGGGTACTACATCGCCGCGATCAACCGCGTCGGGCAGGAGGAGTACGGCGACAACGACTTCTACGGCACGAGCTACTTCGTCGACCCGCGCGGGCAGTTCGTGGGGGACCTCGCCAGCGACAGGGAGGAGGAGCTCGTGATCCGGGACATCGACCTCGACCTCATCGAAGAGGTACGGCAGACGTGGGCCTTCTACCGCGACCGCCGCCCCGACGCCTACGAAGGGCTGGTGCAGCCGTGACCAACGACCTCCTGGGCCGCCACCGGGCCGTGCTCCCCGACTGGCTCGCCCTCTACTACGAGGAGCCCCTCGAACTCACCCACGGCGAGGGCCGCCACGTCTGGGACGCCCAGGGCAACCGGTACCTCGACTTCTTCGGCGGCATCCTCACCACCATGACGGCGCACGCGCTGCCCGAGGTGACCAAGGCGGTGAGCGAGCAGGCCGGGCGGATCATCCACTCCTCGACCCTCTACCTCAACCGCCCGATGGTCGAACTCGCCGAGCGTATCGCCCAGTTGAGCGGCATCCCGGACGCCCGCGTCTTCTTCACCACGTCCGGCACCGAGGCCAACGACACCGCCCTGCTGCTGGCCACGGCGTACCGGCGCAGCAACACGATCCTCGCGATGCGCAACAGCTACCACGGCCGCTCCTTCAGCGCCGTCGGCATCACCGGCAACAGCGGCTGGTCGCCGACCTCGCTGTCCCCGCTCCAGACGCTCTACGTCCACGGCGGCGTGCGCACCCGCGGCCCGTTCGCCTCCCTCAGCGACGAGGCCTACATCGCCGCCTGCGTCGAGGACCTGAAGGACCTGCTCGGCCACACCCGCGCGCCGGCCGCGCTGATCGCCGAACCCGTCCAGGGCGTCGGCGGGTTCACCGCGCCGCCGGACGGGCTGTACGCCGCCTTCCGCGAGGTGCTGCACGAGCGCGGCATCCTGTGGATCGCCGACGAGGTGCAGACCGGCTGGGGCCGCACCGGCGAGCACTTCTGGGGCTGGCAGGCGCACGGGCAGAGCGGACCGCCCGACATCATGACCTTCGCCAAGGGCATCGGCAACGGCATGTCCATCGGCGGGGTCGTCGCCCGCTCCGAGATCATGAACTGCCTTGACTCCAACAGCATCTCCACCTTCGGCGGCACCCAGATCACCATGGCGGCGGGCCTCGCCAACCTCAACTACCTGCTGGAACACGACCTCCAGGGCAACGCCCGGCGCGTCGGCGGCCTGCTCATCGAGCGGCTGCGGGGCGTCGCCGCGCAGGTCCCGGCCGTACGCGAGGTACGCGGACGCGGGCTGATGATCGGCATCGAGATCACGAAGCCGGGGACCGACGAGGCCGATCCGCGCACCGCGGCGGCCGTGCTGGAGGCGGCCCGCGAGGGCGGCCTGCTGATCGGCAAGGGCGGCGGGCACAACACCAGTTCGCTGCGCGTCGCACCGCCGCTGTCCCTCAACGTCGCGGAGGCCGAGGAGGGCGCCGCGATCCTCGAGAACGCTCTGAGGAGCATCCAGTAGCAGTGCACTGAGCAAGGGATACGGCGCCATGACCATCACCCTGGATTCCCTGGAGCCCGCGCTGTCCGTGCGGCGGGTCCTCACCCTGGAGCGGGTGCTCGCCGGGGAGCCCGAGGTGGTGGCGGGCGCGAGCCATCTCGACCGGCTGGTGCGCTGGGTGCACGTCGCCGAGGCCGCCGATGTCGGGGTGATGCTCACCGGCGGCGAGATGGTCCTCACCACCGGTGTGCTGCTCGCCGGCGACGAGGACAAGCAGGCCGAGTACGTCCGGTCGCTGCACCGCGCGGAGGCCGCCGCCGTCGTCCTCGGACTCGGCCGCGCCTTCCCCGCGGCGCCGGACGTGATGCGCCGGGCGGCCGAGCGGTGCGGACTGCCGATGGTCGTCCTGCACCGGCCGTTCCCCTTCGCCGAACTGACCGAGGAGGTCCAGTCGCGGCTGGTGCGCCGCAAGTTCGCCGCCGTCAGCCTCTCCGAGGCCGTCCGCACCGAACTCACCGCCCTCATCACCGCCGGCGCCCCGCTGCAACGCCTGCTCGACGAGATCGCCCGGCACAGTGCCTGCCCGGTCGTCGTCACCAACCTCGCCCACCGCGTCCTCGGCACGGCGGGGGAGCGGCCCGCGGTGGACGACGTGTTGCGCGACTGGGAGCGCATCGCCCGGCAGGCCGGCGGCACCGAGGGCGACGGCTGGATCCGGGCCGAACTGGGTGGGCGCGGGGAGCGCTGGGGCCGGATCGTGCTGTGCGGCTACCGGGGCGACACCGCCACCGGACGGCTGCTGGCCGACCGCGCCGCCGAGGCCCTCGTCCTGCACCGCATGCTCGGCGGCGGCGCCGCGTGCTCCTGGGAGGAGCAGTCCGCGCAGAGCCTGCTGACCGACCTGGTCAGCGGCGTCGTACCGGCACGGCAACTGCTGCCCCGGGCCCGGGCGGCCGGGCTGCCGGTCAACCGGCGCACCTTCGTGCCGCTGGTCGTCCGCGACGGCGACCCGGCCCGCCTCGAACGGCTCCTGCGGCTGCTGGGCCTGCCCGGGCTGGTCGCCGAACTCGCCGACGGGGCCACCGCCGTGCTGCTCAGCCTGCCCCGGGACCAGGACGCGGGCGCCCTGGCCGTGCACTTCGCGACCCGGCTGCGCACCGAGACCGGCCCGGACCACACGGTCGTGGCGGCGGCCGAACCCCGCGCCGCCTGGGACGACGTACCCACCGGACTGCGCGAGGCCCAGCACGTCGCGGACGCCGTCGCCGACTCCTCCGCCGTCCTCGACCTCCCGCCGGTCGTACGCCTGAAGGACGTCCATCTGCGGGGCCTGGTCCGGCTGCTGCGCGACGACCCGCACGTGCAGTCGTTCGCGGAGCGGGAGCTGGACGGGCTGCTGCGCGAGACCGACGAGGACCTGCTGCCGGTCCTGCGCACCTACCTCGCCACCGGCCGCAACAAGTCCCGCACCGCCCAGCTCCACCACGTCTCCCGGCCGGCCCTCTACCGCCGCCTGGAGTCCATACAGGTCCGCCTCGGGGTGGACCTCGACGACTTCGAGCAGGCCGCCTCGGTGCACATCGCACTCCTCGCGCACGACGCGCAACAGCAGTGAAACACGCGACCACCTGGGAAAACGGCGGTGAAACATGGGCCCACGAAAGAGTGACACGGTGGCACGCCGCACGCCCTCGGACGTGACACGCTGCAACTCAAAGACGCCCTTCGCCCTCCCTAGGCTCACGGCACACCGAGCGACCGGAGGTCCCGATGAGCCGAGTGATCCGAGCCGCCGTCTTCCAGACCGCCTGGACGGGCGACAAGGAATCGATGATCCAGGTCCACGAACAGGCGGCCCGCGACGCCGCCGCGCAGGGCGCTCAAGTCCTGTGCTTCCAGGAGCTGTTCTACGGACCGTACTTCTGCCAGGTCCAGGACCCGGCCTTCTACGAGTACGCCGAGCAGATCCCCGAGGGCCCCATCGTCCGCCGCTTCCAGGCCCTCGCGAAGGAACTGGGCATCGTCCTGGTGCTGCCGATGTACGAGGAGGAGCAGCCCGGCGTCCTCTACAACACCGCCGCCGTGATCGACGCGGACGGCTCCTACCTCGGCAAGTACCGCAAGACCCACATCCCCCAGGTCAGGGGCTTCTGGGAGAAGTTCTACTTCCGCCCCGGCAACAGCGGCTGGCCCGTCTTCGACACGAAGGTCGGCCGTGTCGGCGTCTACATCTGCTACGACCGCCACTTCCCGGAGGGCTGGCGCGCACTCGGCCTCGCGGGCGCCGAGATCGTCTTCAACCCGTCCGCCACCTCCCGCGGCCTGTCCGGCTACCTCTGGCAGCTGGAACAGCCGGCGGCGGCCGTCGCCAACGAGTACTTCGTCGGCGCGATCAACCGGGTCGGTGTCGAGGAGTACGGCGACAACGACTTCTACGGCACCTCGTACTTCGTGGACCCCGAGGCCCAGTTCGTCGGCGAGGTGGCGAGCGACAAGGAGCCCGAACTGGTCGTCCGCGACCTGGACATGGCCAAACTCCGCGAGGTCCGCGACCGCTGGCAGTTCTACCGGGACCGGGCACCGGGCGCGTACGGACCACTGACGGCACCTTGATACGTCCGCGAGGGGAGCGACTTCAGGGGCGCGGGGCTGTATTCGACATGCGGCTACCGCCGCGCGAGCGCGACCAGCCACACACAACCGGCACCTACCGACCGCGAGGAGCGACCACGACATGAGCAGCCGTACAGTCATCCGCGGCGGCCTCGTCATCACCGCATCCGACGAGATCCACGCCGACGTCCTGATCGAGGACGGCCGAATCGCCGCCCTCGCCGCCTCCGGCACACCCGCCGCCGAATCCTTCACCGCCGACCGCGTCATCGACGCCACCGGAAAGTACGTCATCCCCGGCGGCGTAGACGCCCACACCCACATGGAGCTCCCCTTCGGCGGCACCTTCGCCTCCGACACCTTCGAGACCGGCACCCGCGCCGCCGCCTGGGGCGGCACGACGACGATCATCGACTTCGCCGTGCAGAGCGTCGGGCACAGCCTGCGCGAGGGCCTCGACACCTGGCACGCCAAGGCCGACGGCACCTGCGCGATCGACTACGGCTTCCACATGATCGTCTCCGACGTCAACGAGCACACGCTCAAGGAGATGGACCACCTGGTCGAGGAGGGCATCACCTCCTTCAAGCAGTTCATGGCCTACCCGGGCGTCTTCTACAGCGACGACGGCCAGATCCTGCGCGCCATGCAGCGCTCCGCCGACAACGGCGGCCTGATCATGATGCACGCCGAGAACGGCATCGCGATCGACGTCCTGGTCGAGCAGGCACTCGCCCGGGGCGAGAGCGACCCGCGCTACCACGGTGAGGTCCGCAAGGCCCTGCTGGAGGCCGAGGCCACCCACCGCGCCATCAAGCTCGCGCAGGTGGCCGGCGCGCCCCTGTACGTCGTGCACGTCTCGGCGACGGAGGCGGTCGCCGAGCTGGCCCGGGCCCGCGACGAGGGGCTGAACGTCTTCGGCGAGACCTGCCCGCAGTACCTGTTCCTGTCCACCGACAACCTCGCCGAGCCGGACTTCGAGGGCGCGAAGTACGTGTGCAGCACCCCGCTCAGGCCGAAGGAGCACCAGGCCGCACTGTGGCGGGGGCTGCGGACGAACGACCTCCAGGTCGTCTCCACCGACCACTGCCCCTTCTGCTTCACCGGCCAGAAGGACCTGGGCCGCGGCGACTTCTCCAAGATCCCCAACGGCCTGCCGGGCGTGGAGAACCGTATGGACCTCCTCCACCAGGCGGTCGTCGACGGGCACATCACGCGCCGCCGCTGGATCGAGATCGCCTGCGCGACCCCGGCCCGGATGTTCGGCCTCTACCCGAAGAAGGGCACCATCGCGCCGGGCGCCGACGCCGACGTCGTCATCTACGACCCGCACGCCGAGCAGGTCATGTCCGCCGAGACGCACCACATGAACGTCGACTACTCGGCGTACGAGGGCAAGCGCACCACCGGCCGGGTCGAGACGGTCCTCTCGCGCGGCGAACCCGTCATCACCGAGCGGGAGTACACCGGGCACGCCGGGCACGGCGTGTTCACCCCGCGATCCACCTGTCAGTACCTTAACTAGGAGTGGCGCAGATGGACTTCGGACTCGTGCTGCAGGCCGACCCGCCGGCCTCGCGGGTGATCAGCCTGATGAAGCGGGCGGAACGCAACGGCTTCACCTACGGCTGGACCTTCGACTCCGCCGTGCTGTGGCAGGAACCGTTCGTGATCTACAGCCAGATCCTCGCCAACACCACGACCCTGAAGGTCGGGCCGATGGTGACCAACCCGGGCACCCGCACCTGGGAGGTCACCGCCTCCACCTTCGCCACCCTCAACGACATGTTCGGCAACCGCACGGTCTGCGGCATCGGCCGCGGTGACTCCGCGATGCGCGTGGCCGGCCGCAAGCCCAACACCCTGGCCCGGATCAGCGAGGCCATGAAGGTCATCCGGGACCTCGGCAGCGGACGGGAGGCCGACCTCGGCGGTGGCACCGTCGTCCGCTTCCCGTGGATCGGTGAGGGCGCCGAACTGCCCGTGTGGATGGCCGCGTACGGCCCCAAGGCCCTGAAGATGGCCGGTGAGGAGGCGGACGGGTTCATCCTCCAGCTGGCCGACCTCTACCTCACCGAGTACATGGTCAAGGCCGTGAAGGACGCGGCCGTCGCCGCCGGCCGGGACCCCGCCGAGGTGACCATCTGCGTGGCCGCACCGGCGTACGTCACCGAGGACGACTCGCCCGAGGCGCTCGCCCACGCGCGCGAGCAGTGCCGCTGGTTCGGCGGCATGGTCGGCAACCACGTCGCCGACCTCGTCTCCAAGTACGGCGAGCACTCCGCCCAGGTCCCCGACGACCTCACCGAGTACATCAAGGCCCGCGAGGGCTACGACTACTCCCACCACGGGCGCAGCGGGAACCCCGACGCCCAGTTCGTGCCCGACGAGATCGTCGAGCGGTTCTGCCTGATCGGCCCGGTCGAGAAGCACATCGAGAAGCTGGACGCGCTGCGCGCGCTCGGCGTGGACCAGTTCGCCGTCTACGACATGCACGACGCGCAGGAGGCCGTGATCGAGGCCTACGGATCCCGGGTGATCCCGGCCGTCAACGGCTGACCTCCGCCGCCCCACCCCCTGTGAACTCCCCCTTCCCAGCGGCTCGGGAAGGGGGCCCAGGACGCTCCCCGCCGCACCCGGAGCGCACCCCCCATCGGCGTCACCGCACGGCCTTTCCCGTCCCACCTCCCCTGATTGGCCCGGCCCATGACCGATACCGCTCCCACGGCCCCACCGCCGCCCACTCAAGTCACCCGCGACGACGGCCGGGTGGAGATCGCCCCGGGCGCCCCCGCACCGACCGGCCCCTACGCCAACGAGGACCTGCTGCCGGTCCCGGTCGAGAAGCGCACCTGGACCACGTACAACTTCTCCGCGCTGTGGGTCGGCATGGCCCACAACACGGCCTCCTGGACCCTGGCCTCCGGGCTCATCGCCGTCGGCATGGACTGGAAGCAGGCGGTGCTCACCATCGCCCTGGCCAACGTCATCGTGCTGATACCGATGCTGCTCACCGGGCACGCCGGACCCAAGTACGGCATACCCTTCCCGGTCTTCGCCCGGGCCTCCTTCGGTATCCGTGGCGCCAACCTGCCCGCCGTGGTGCGGGCGTTGGTGGCGTGCGGCTGGTTCGGCATCCAGACCTGGATCGGCGGCGAGGCCATCTACTTCCTGGCCGGCAAGCTCATCGGCACCGGCTGGACGGACGCGGCGAAGGTCGGCGGCTACGCCTGGACCATGTGGCTGTCGTTCGCGATCTTCTGGGCGCTGCAGGTCGTCATCATCTACCGGGGCATGGAGACCATCCGCCGCTTCGAGAACTGGGCGGCGCCCTTCGTGCTCGTCGGCGCGTTCGTGATGCTGTGGTGGATGAGTGACAAGGCGGGTGGCTTCGGCCCGCTGTTCGACCAGCCCTCCAAGCTCGGCTGGGGCGCGGACTTCTGGAAGCTGTTCGCCCCCGCCCTGATGGGCATGATCGGCTTCTGGTCCACCCTGTCGCTGAACATCCCCGACTTCACCCGCTACGGCAAGAGCCAGAAGGCGCAGACCCGGGGCCAGGCGCTCGGCCTGCCGACCACCATGACCCTCTTCGCGTTCCTGTCGGTGATGGTCACCTCGGGCTCCCAGGCCGTCTACGGCGAGGCCATCTGGGACCCGGTGCAGCTCGCGGCGAAGACCGACAGCACCGTGGGTCTGCTCTTCGCGCTGGTCACCGTCCTGGTGGCGACGCTCTCCGTCAACGTCGCGGCCAACCTGGTCTCACCGGCGTTCGACTTCTCCAACATCGCGCCCCGCAGGATCAGTTTCAGGGCCGGCGCCCTCGCCACCTGCGTCCTCGGTGTGCTGATCTTCCCGTGGAAGCTGTACTCCGACCCGCAGGGCTACATCTTCACCTGGCTCGGGCTGGTCGGCGGCCTGCTCGGCACCGTCGCGGGCATCCTCATCGCCGACTACTGGATCCTGCGCCGCGCCCGGCTCGACCTGGCCGACCTGTACCGCCCGGGCGGCCGCTACTGGTACGAGGGCGGCTGGAACTGGCGGGCCGTCGTCGCCTTCGCGGTCGGCGGGGTTCTCGCCGTCGGCGGCGCGAGCTTCAAGCCGCTGATCGACGGCCGTCCCGTCCCGGCGCTGGCCGATCTGGCCGACTACGGCTGGGCGGTGGGCCTGGGCACGTCGATGGTCCTGTACCTGGTGCTGATGGCCCTGCGGGGGCGGAGCACCGTCTGAGGAAGGCGGCGCGCTGGAGGGCGCTCAGCCCTTGTCGCTCTCCAGCGCGGCCACCGCTTCCTTCGCGGCCTTGATGGCGCCCTTGTTGATCGTGTCCGTGCTGGGCGCCTTCTTCGACTCGAAGTCACTGCCGTTGTAGGTGATCATCACCAGCGCGTTGGAGGCGCGGGCGATCACGACGCCCTCGCGGGTCTGCTGCTTGTCCTCGGTGGTGAGGTTGACTACGGAGTACGCGCTGTCGCCCAGACCGGGGACGGCCCCGCCGCCGCTCCTCTTGTCGAGGTGCGCCTCGTACGACTTCCGCGCGGCGTCGTCCGACTCCATGACCTCGTAGGACACGTCGAGCCAGCGGTAGTCGTACCCCTTGAGCGCGTTCCAGGAGCAGGTGCGGCGCAGCTCCGAGTCCGTGGACGGGATCTCCTTGCCGGCCGTCTTGGCACCCGGCACCAGCGACTCGATCGTCTTCTTGGCGACGCTCTCGCACGGGGCGGGCGCGGCCGAGTACGCCTTCGACACCGTCGACGTCGACGGGGTGGACGCGGACCGGTTCTCGGTCTTCTCCTCGGCCGGCTTGTGCTCGGCGGCCTGCGGCGCGGCGAACGGGCCGGACGACAGGGCCCAGCCCGCCGCGGCGAGCACCACCACCGGGGACAGACGGGCGGTCAGGGCGAGGGGCAGAGGTAGGGAACGCACGGCGCCCTTCTCGTGGGGGACGGAAGGTGCGGAGCGGGTCCGCACGGCGGACGGAACGACAGTGTCACACGAGTGTCTGTGGTGCGGAAGTGCGAACTCGCTCCGTGGCCGCGTGGTGACCATTCCTCATCGCCGGGCCTTGCGATATCGGCTGCTTGGGCGGCGAGTGGGGTGGTTTGCGCCGGACTGCGGCGGCCCCGCCTCGGGGGTATTGGGAACGTCTCGCGTCCGTGCCCTCTCTCCCCGGGCTTCTGACGACCTTTCGCCGCCCCCATTACCAAAAAATGTTCAAGTGGAAGGCGAGCGCCTGAAAAGCGGAAGGACTGCCGCCCTCAGGGCGGCAGTGGGAAAAGGAAGTCGGATGAAGCCGTTCGGGGAACAGTCGCGGTGACTGTTCCCCGAACGGTAAAGCGCTGAAGCTTACTCACCCCACCTGCGTCCGGTCCCCGATGATCGAGTCGCCGAGGTTGCACCACGCGACGCTCTCCGCGGTCGCCCACACCCAGGGACCGTAATGGACGTACTGGTAGCCCCCGAGAGTCTCACAGGTGATCACCTCGCGGTATCGCCCCGAGTCGCACCAGGTCTTGTTCCCCGCGTGGCCGCCGCTGCCGGTCACCCGTTGTCCCCAACACGCCTGCAAAGTGGAGTCCCCCGACGCCGGGACAGCGGCCGGCGAGGAGCCGCTGTCCGCTGCCGCGCCCGGCGCGAAAGCCGTCGCCGCCCCGAGAACGAGCGCCGTGGAGGCGACTGCCTTTGCGATACGGCTTTTGAGCATGCAAATCCCCCTGCTGTACGAGATGTGTACGCGCCGCCGGCTCATGCCGTGGGCGCTCAGGTCGTGCATCGGTCGTTGACGACTGTAGGGATGTTCCGTGACTCAAAAGCACCAATACGTGCACTGCGACTCTCCAGTTCGTGCACAACGAGGCACTAAACTGCCCGCGCAAACAGGGGAGCTGGGGGTGATCGGCTTGACAGTCCGCAAAGCTTCACGATTAACAGGAACTGAGTCGTTCGAGGCGGTTGCCTCAGCCTTGTTCGCCCCGCTGCGGGTGACCGATCCCGGCCCACAGGGGTTCGAAGCCGTGGTCGACCACACAGCCATCGGACCCGTGGTCGTCGCCCGTATCCAGGCAGCCGCCGCAACGGTGACCCGGGACAACCGCAGCATCACCTCCGGCGACATGGAGTGGATCCATTTCAATCTGCACCACCGCGGGCCGGTCACGGCGATCCAGGACGACCGGAGCGCGACCGTGAAACCCGGTGAGCTGTTCGCCTGTGACAACACCCGGCCATACCGGCTCATCGGTGCCGATTCCCTCGAGATGACCGTGCTCTGCGTTCCCCGGGCGAGTCTCGGCAGGCACGCGACCGCCCTCAGTCGGCGCACGGCGCTCCCCATGTCGACTCAGGGCGGGATCGGCAGACTCCTCGGCCACGCACTGTCCGCGGTCCATGAGGACCCTGCCTGTCAGGGCCCGTCACGTAGGTATGTGGCCGACGCGCTCACCGCCCTCCTCCTCGCCACGTTCGCGGACACCACTCCCGAGCGGGCTTCCGTCGCCAGCGGCCTTGCCGACCGCATCCGCGTCTACGCACTGGCCCACCTCGGCGACCCCCACCTCAGTGCGGAGCGAGTCGCGCACCGGCACCGCATCTCAGTCCGGTACCTCCACGCACTCTTCAAAGGCGGTGACCTGACCTTCGCCGCCTGGATCCGGCATGAACGCCTGCTGCGGATCCGCCGCGACCTTCTCGACCCCGCCTGCGCGGACACCTCCACAGCCACGGTCGCAGCACGGTGGGGAGTGCACGACACCAGACACCTCGGCCGGGCCCTGAAACGCGAGTTCGGCGAAACCGTCAGCGACCTGCGCCGCGGGCGAAGAGGCTGATCCGCGCATCCGTCCCGAGTGCCCACGGTCCGGGCCGGTCCACGTAAACGGCGAGGTGAGAGGCCGTATGTTCACGACCCGCCCGACCCTTCAGGGCACCTTCGGCATAAGAGGTCCCGGGGCTGGGTCGCTGACCCCGCTACGAGAAGACCGCGACCATCTACCTGGCCGGACTCCACGTCGCCGGCATCTTCCTCTGGTCCATCGGGTGATCTGCTGCTCAAGTGATGCTGTTTCTCCGGAAAGGACGAACGCCATGCGTCAGAGCGAGATTCGCCGGCTGGACCGGTGGTCATTCGTTTCGCGGGGGCGGGACCCGGGCGACGGTATGCAGCTCACCGGTGACCGTCACACCTCGGAGACGGCGTCGTTCGGCAATGACGTGTCGGCGTTGCCGAACTTCCCCGCCGAGATCCGCGCGCCCGTCGGCACCCTGCCGGGTGTGTCGTCGTTCCGATGATGACGAAGAACGACCCGGCCGCCACCGTCCGCGAGAGCGCCGCCACCCGGCGGGCTCTGGAGGAGCGCGCCGCGCGGCTGCCGCTGGAAGAGCTGTGCGAGGCGCAGTTCCGGCACGACGCGATGGCCGTGCAGCGCATCGTGCGCACCGCGCTGCACGGCCGAGGGCCGGACTGCGTCGGATGGTCAGGGCGTGCTCACCTCGAAGCGTTCCACCCGCACTGTGCCGCCGAGGGCCTTGGTGGCGTGGTTGAAGACGGCGAAGCGGTAGCCCAAGAAGAACTCCCACGCGTGGTTCATGGTGAAGGCCGGGCCGAGCGGGGTGAAGGTGGTGCCGTCGGTGCTGTAGGAGAACGTCGCCCGGCGGCCCGGCCCCGGGCTGATGTCGGCGGTGGCGCGCAGCCAGACGCGGCTGCCGGACGTGGGGAGGTCGGCGCGGGCCTGCTCGGTGCCGGTGCCGGTGGTGTTCCAGCGGGCGTCCATGGTCAGGCCGTCGAACATCACCAGCCTGCTGACGCCGTTCTGCCGCGTGACGCCGATCCAGGCGGAGGAGTCGCGCAGCATCGCCAGCCCGGCCCGGTCGTCGTCCGCCATCCCGGAGTGGTCGAGCACGACGGTCGCGGTGGAGGCGGGGCCCTGGATGCGGCGGGTGAGGGTGTTACGGGCGTTGTAGAGGTCGTCGGTGACGGTGGCGGTCCTGAGGGTGAGCCCGTTGTCGACGGTGAACGCGGAGGTGTCGGGGTTGTGGTTCCACTCCCAGTACGGTGCCAGCGACGTCCCCTCGAAGGTGTCAGCGCCGGTCATCGGCGGGAGCGGGTGCGGGGTGACCGGGTAGGGGTATGTCTCGCCCCATTCGCCGTCGACGGTCTGGAGCTCGGGCCAGCCCTCGGCGTTCCAGGTGACCGGGGCCAGGGCGGGGACGCGGCCACCGGGATAGGCGTCGATGAAGCCCATGTAGTACCAGTCGCCGTCCGGGGTGTCGACCAGCGCGCCCTGGTGCGGCACGCCGCCGCCGGGGATCGGGCGGGACAGGTCCCACAGCACCTCCCGCATCTCGTACGGGCCGAAGGGGCCTGAGGTGGACTTCCAGATGTACTGCCCGGCGGTGCCGTCGGCCGGGCGGGTGACGAAGATGTAGTAGTTCCCGTTGATCTTGTAGAAGCGGGAGCCCTCCATCAGGCCGAACTCGGCGGGCTTGGTGAGCACGTGCTCCGACCTGACCTCGGAGCGCAGGTCCGGGGCGAGCTGCGCGACGCGGATCTCGTTGGCGCCGTACGCCACGTACGGGGTGCCGTCGTCGTCGAAGAGCAGCCCCGCGTCGTAGTAGATGCTGCCGATCTCGGCGTGCCGGGTCCAGGGGCCCGCCGCGTCGGTGGCGCTGTATACGTACGACCGCTGCCAGCCGATCTGGCCCAGCCAGTAGAAGGTCTTGTCGCTGGGGCGGTAACGCATCGAGGACGCCCAGATGCCCCCGACGTAGGCCCGTCCGCCGTTGAGGTCGTACGCGTCGCCGAAGTCGAGGACCGGCACCGAGTGGCCGATGAACTCCCAGTCGACCAGGTCGTAGGAGCGCAGGACGGGCGCGCCCGGCGAGTAGTGCATGGTCGAGCCGGTGTAGTAGTACGTGTCGCCGACGCGGATGACCTCGAGGTCGGCGAAGTCCTGCCAGATCACCGGGTTGGTGAACCGCTCCTGCTGGGCCGTCGTGGCCGCCGCCGCGCGCATCGCCGGCAGCGTGGCGCCCGCGACCAGACCGGCGGTGACCGCCATGACTCTCCGGCGGCTGTGGGGGTGTTGGAGCCAGGACATACGAGATCAGCTTCCTCACGGGTAAGGGGATCGAGAGCGAACTTCGAGGTATCAGACGTAATTCTGAGTGTCGAACGGGAACACAGGAGGGGGCAGGAGGGGAGTCAACGCCGGGCGATCAGCGGGTGGTTAGCGGCTCGCCCCCAGCAGTCGTCGTTCGGTGATCCTCGGACGCCGACGACCCCGGCTCACTCGACAAACCCTGAAACCGACCGACTCACCAGGCTTGAGACGTTCCGCGTCTCGTGGTCGACCAGGACGAAACCTCCATCATCCGGGTTCTCCAGGTGCACGGGCGGGCTCGGCCTTGCACCGAGCCCGCCGCTCCAACTCCACCCGTTCTTCCTGATCCCGCGCTGTGACGCTCACCCGGTTCGGCGTACGTCGTTGCCCGCGAACGTCAGGAACGCCAGGAGCTGCGTCACGCCACCGGCTAGCGCTGCAGTGTCAGTACCCCCGGCCGGTACGGCAGGAGGCCGTAGTCCATGCCGTCGGTGCTGGGGTCGCGCCCCTGGTAGAGGAACTGCAGATTGCAAGGGTCAATGGTCTTGGTCTGGTCGGGGTTGGTGCGAACCACATCGCCGTGGCTGACGTCCTTGGTCCAGGACGTCGCGCCGCTGTTGGCACTGCCGGCGAAGGGGTTGGTCACGGTGTCGGCCTGCGGTGTCCACGTGCCGTCGAGGCTGGTGGCCGTGAACGAGCGGAAGAAGCGACCATACCCTGTGTAATTCTGGGCCTCGACGATCATGAGGTACTGGTTCCGACCCTGGACCTTGTAGACCTCCGGCGCCTCGAACAGGTTGAGCTCCGTGTCGCTCATGATCTTCGTGGCCGAACCGAAGGTGCCCGGGAAGTTGCCGATGGGCATGCTGGACCGGTAGATGTCGCCCTTGTCGTTGGCGAAGAACATGTACATGTTCGTGTCGTCGCCGATGAGGGTCACGTCGAGGGGGCCGCCCTTCGGGAGGGTGCCCGTCCACAGCTCCTGCTGCGCGGACCAGCCGTTGGGGTTGGTGGGGTCGCTCGAGGTGCGGTAGGAGAAGCTGTATGGCCAACCCCCGTTGTAGGCGAGCACCCAGAGGTTCTTCGGGGCGAAGTAGAACAGCGTCGGCGCGATGCCGTCGAAGGGAATCGTGTTCTGGGTGGCGGTGGCCATGTCGGACCAGTTCGTGAAGGGGCTGAAGGTCGTCAGTCCCCAGCGCCCGTCCTCACCGGCGAGAGTGTTGTGCGTCGTGGCATAGACGACGTGCTTGCCGTTGTGGACGACGCTGGTGAAGTCCTTGAGCGAGGCCCAGCCCGCCTTCGGCTGCGCCAGCGGGCCGGTCGATGTCCACCGGTAGGTCGACGGAAGTGCACACGCGTTACTCGCCCCGGACAGGCCGGTGAACTTCTGGTTGGCGCCGCCGGTACACGACCACATCTGCACTCCCGTGCCGTTGTCTTTGCCCCAGCCCGAGACCTCCAGGCACAGCCCGGACCGCACGCCGACGATCGTGCCGTCGGGGTTGACCCGCCACTGCTGGTTGTCACTGCCGTTGCACGTCCAGATCTGCACCGGGGTCCCGGCCGTGGTGGCGCCGCCCCGGACATCCAGGCACTTGTTGCCGTACACGGTCAGCTGGCTGCTGTCCGTCAACGTCCACTGCTGGTTGATTCCACCGTGGCAGTCCCAGATGTGCACGTTCGCGCCCTCGGTCTGGCTGACGCCCGCCACATCGAGACACCGGCCGGAATCAACACCGCGCACGTCGCTGGTGGTGGCCGCCTGAGCCGGGCCGGCGACGAGCAGCGACGCCAACGCGGCCAGGGCCGCGACCGCGGCGGCGAGCACCGCGTACGGGCGCCTGAGACTGAACCTACGTCTGCGCATAAGGACCTCGTCATCCTTGAGCGAGTGACTCCGGTTTGCCCCGTTGGGGCTGTCCGGGCTGCCTGGCACGGTGCGGCTTGTTCGTTATTTCGAACAGAAGTCGAAGTATCGATCGATGGAATGCTAGACATCACATGAATGACGTCAATACTTCTCGCGCAATTCGTGGGCAGAAACGTTCGCACGCTGAAACCCAGGCGGCCACAAGTCCCGTGGTTGTAGCGACCTTTGACTGAGGGTCAGGTAGCGCTGTCGGCACGGGCTTGGTGATCATTACGCCAGTAAGCCCCCACCCCGCGGTTTCCTCGCGGGGCGGGGGCTTTTTGGTGGGGACGACGCCATCGACTTGATCCATTAGGCCGACCAGCCGGGCATCAGCGGCGTTCGACCAGACTTCCTCGAATGCGGGATCGTCTTCGAATCCTGCCGGACTGCGCACGGATGTCAGGTACGGATCAGTGCACGCGTGCCCGTTACGCCGCCATGCGCCCGCGGGGGAAAACCACGAAAGGGAGGAACCCCAGCCGACCCGCGGCTGGGGTTCCCTAAGGCGGTGAGTATCGGTCAGCAGGTGGACAGCTCGTCTACACGTCGGCGGACCGCACCCCATCGCGATCACCGTGGATCAGGCGGTCAGCGCTGCAGGGTGAGCAGGCCCGGCCGGTACGGCAGTTTCAGGTAGTCGGTGCCCTCCGGTGTGCTGGTGGGCAGGCCCTGGTAGAGGAACTGCAGGTTGCAGGGATCGATGGTCATGGTCTGGTCGGGGTTGTTGCGGACCAGGTCACCGTGGCTGACGCCCTTGGCCCAGGTGGAACCGCTGTTGGCAGTGCCCGCGAAGGGGCTGCTCTCGCTGCCGGCCTGGACGGTCCACGGACCGTTCAGGCTGGGGGCGGTGAACGAGCGGAAGTAGCGGTCCTTGCCCATCGCCTCGACGATCATGAGGTACTGGTTCTGGCCCTGGACCTTGTAGACCTCCGGCGCCTCGAACAGCAGGTCCCTCGTGTCGCTCATGACCGTCTCGTACGAGGAGCCGAAGCTGCCCGGGAAGTCCCCGATCGGCATGCTCGCCCGGTAGATCTTGCCGTTGTCGGCGGCGAAGAACAGGTACATGTTCTGGTCGTCGGCGATCATGGTCGGGTCGATCGGGGCGTTCTTCTGGCCCGGCTCGGGGCCGTCGGGGAGGCTGCCGGTGAACAGCGGCTGCGCGGCGGACCAGCCGTTGGGGTTGGTGGGATCGCTGGACGTGCGGTAGTAGAGCGGCCACTGACTCCACTGGGTGACCATCACCCAGATGTTCTTGGGCGCGAAGTAGAACAGTTCGGGCGCCACCGCGGGCTCGTTCATCGCGGTCTGGGTGGCGGCCCCCATGTCCGACCAGTTCGTGAAGGGACTGAACCTCGTCGCGCCCCACTTCGTTCCGTCGGAGGTGGTCGAGTAGACCAGGTGCTTGCCGTTGTACGTGGTGGTGGTGAAGTCCTTCAGCGCGAGCTGCCCGTTCGCCGGCTGCGCCAGCGGGCCGGTCGAGGTCCACCGGTAGGTCGACGGAAGAGCGCACGAGTTGCCCGTCCCGGACGGGCCGGTCCACTTCTGGTTGGTGCCGCCGTGGCACGACCAGAGCTGCACCCCCGTGCCGTTGGCCTTACCCCAGCCCGAGACCTCCAGGCACAGCCCGGACCGCACGCCGACGATCGTGCCGTCGGGGTTCACCCGCCACTGCTGGTTGTCACTGCCGTTGCACGTCCAGATCTGCACCGGGGTCCCGGCCGTGGTGGCGCCGCCCCGGACATCCAGGCACTTGTTGCCGTACACGGTCAGCTGGCTGCTGTCCGTCAACGTCCACCGCTGGTTGATTCCACCGTGGCAGTCCCAGATGTGCACGTTCGCGCCCTCGGTCTGGCTGACGCCCGCCACATCGAGACACCGGCCGGAATCAACACCGCGCACGTCGCTGGTGGTGGCCGCCTGAGCCGGGCCGGCGACGAGCAGCGACGCCAACGCGGCCAGGGCCGCGACCGCGGCGGCGAGCACCGCGTACGGGCGCCTGAGACTGAACCTACGTCTGCGCATAAGGACCTCGTCATCCTTGAGCGAGTGACTCCGGTTTGCCCCGTTGGGGCTGTCCGGCTGCCGGTATGGTGCAACTTGTTGTTCGTTATTTCGAACGGGGGTCGAAGTATCGATCAGGGGAATGCTAGACATCACATGAATGACGTCAATACTTCTCGCGCAATTCGTGGGCAGAAACGTTCGCACGCTGAAACCAGGCGGCTACAAGTTCCGTGGTTGTAGCGACCTTTGACTGAGGGTCAGGTAGCACTGTCGGCACGGGCTTGGTGATCATCACGGACCCCGACCAGACCGCTCACCTGAGCCTCTGGTTCGGCTCGGTGCCCGACCCATGCTCGCGGCGGGGCCGGTGGCACTCACTGACGCCGGCCCGGTCGATGTGTGCCTGCGGCGGTCGTCTGCGGTGCGGGGAGCGTCGAGAACTCGCCGAGCGGGATGCGAGTGGCCGGGCGGGCAGTCCTGCTCATCCCGCACGCAGCGACGCGGCGTGTGAGGCCCCTCACCGACGTAGTGCACGTGGACAGCCGTCCCTGGCTCCAGGCACGAGATTCCGACACGACTCCGGCTGCACTGATCGGCCCAGTGCGGCGCGGTCGCCGGCTACGGATCGAGTACGACAGTCCCCACGAGTCGTGCTCACGCATCCTGGTCGTGGACCCCTACGGGCTGCTCGCCAAGGCCGGCACCTGGTACCTCGTCGCCGACCATCACCCTCGACCACTACGCCCACTTCATGCCGGAGGCGGGGAAGAAGGGACGCAGGGCGATCGATAGCCTTCTGGGGGAGCGGGCGGAGAAGGTCCCTGGCGCTAACTCCCCAGTTTCTCCCCAGGACCCCTCCTGAGTGCCCATCGTCCGGGCCGGTACGCGTAAACAGCGAGGTGAGAGGCCGTATGTTCACGACCCGCCCGACCCTTCAGGGCACCTTCGGCATGGTGTCCTCCACCCACTGGCTCGCCTCGCAGTCGGCAATGGCCGTCCTGGAGAGCGGGGGCAACGCCTACGACGCGGCCGTGGCGGGCGCCTTCGTGCTGCACGTCGTCGAGCCGCACCTCAACGGCCCGGCCGGTGAAGTGCCGATCCTGCTCGCCCCGGCCGGCGGCGAGGTGCGGGTGCTGTGCGGGCAGGGCGTCGCACCGGCCGGCGCGACCGTCGCGCACTACCGGGGTCTCGGCCTGGACCTCGTCCCCGGCACCGGGCCGCTCGCCGCCGCCGTACCGGGCGCGTTCGACGCCTGGATGACGCTGCTGCGCGACCACGGCACCCGGTCCCTCGAGGACGTCCTGAAGTACGCGATCGGATACGCCGAGCACGGACACGCGCCCGTGGAGCGCGTCGGCGAGACCGTCGAGACCGTGCGCGAGCTGTTCGAGACGGAGTGGACCTCGTCGGCGGACGTCTATCTCCCCGGCGGCAAGGCACCGCGCCCCGGCGAGCTCTTCGCCAACCCCGCCCTCGCCGCCACCTGGAAGCGCCTGCTCGCCGAGACCGCCGGCGCGGGCGGCAGGGAGGCGCGGATCGAGGCCGCCCGGCAGGTCTGGCGCACCGGGTTCATCGCCGACGCCCTCGTCCGCCAGGCCGGTCGCCCCACCAGGGACACCAGCGGAGAACGCCACACCGGTACCCTCACGGCCGCCGACCTCGCCACCTGGTCAGCGACCTACGAGAGGCCGGCGACGTACGACTGGAACGGCTGGACCGTGTGCAAGCCCGGCCCCTGGAGCCAGGGCCCGGTCCTCCTCCAGCAACTCGCCCTGCTCCCGCCCGAACTGCCCCGCTACGGCTCGGCCGACTACGTCCACCTCCTCGTCGAGAACTGCAAGCTCGCCATGGCCGACCGGGAGGCCTGGTACGGCGACGCCGCAGACGTGCCCCTCGACGACCTGCTGTCCGACGCGTACAACACGGCCCGCCGCGCCCTCGTCGGCGAGTGGGCCGAGAACGGCCTGCGGCCCGGCAGCCCCGGCGGACGCATCCCGCGGCTGTGCGCGCACGCGCGCGGGGCGGCCGCCGCCCAGGAGGGCTACGACGCCCTGGGCGCCGGCGAACCGACCGTCGCCAAGAGCCCGGCGTCCCCCGTGCCGGGCGAACCGGAGATCCTGGCCGACGGGACCACCCGCGGCGACACCTGCCACCTCGACGTGGTCGACCGCTGGGGCAACATGGTCTCGGCCACGCCCAGCGGCGGCTGGCTCCAGTCCAACCCGGTCGTGCCCGAACTCGGCTTCCCGCTCGGCACCCGGCTCCAGATGACCTGGCTGGAGGAAGGCCTGCCGGGCTCACTGGCCCCCGGCCGGCGCCCCCGCACCACCCTGACGCCCTCGATCGCCCTGCGCGACGGCGTGCCCGTCATGGCGTTCGGCACGCCCGGCGGGGACCAGCAGGACCAGTGGCAGCTGCACTTCCTCCTCGCGGTCGCGCTGCGCGCCCGGGTGCGCGGCGGCCCCGACCTCCAGGGCGCCATCGACGCCCCGAACTGGCACAACGACAGCTTCCCCGGCTCGTTCTACCCGCGCGGCATGCGCCCGGGCAGCGTGACCGTGGAGTCCCGCACCGACCCGGTCGTCGTGGCGGAACTGCGGCGCCGCGGCCACGACGTGACCGTGGGCGGCCCCTGGTCGGAGGGCCGGCTGTGCGCGGTCGCCCGGGACCCGGAGACGGGCGTGTTGTCGGCGGCGGCGAACCCGCGCGGGATGCAGGGGTACGCGGTGGGCCGGTGATCCGGCGGGCCGCTGTTCATCGCGAGGCCACCCGGAGTGCACCCGGAGTGCGGGCGTTGTCAGTGGCACGTGTTGTCATGGAGGGGTGAACGACAGCAACGAAACCATCGAAGAGTTTCTCGCACAGCACGCCTCCGACGTCGAAGAGGCGATCCGCAAGGCCGCCGCCACCGAGATCATGCCGCGCTGGCGCCAGCTGGCAGCGCACGAGATCGACCAGAAGAGCGGCCCGCACGACCTGGTGACCGACGCCGACCGCAAGGCCGAGCTGTACCTGACCGAGGCCCTGGCCGCCCTGCTGCCCGGTTCGGTCGTGGTCGGCGAGGAGGCGGTCCACGCCAACCCCGCGTCGTACGCGGCGATACGCGCGGACGCCCCGGTCTGGATCGTCGACCCGGTCGACGGGACACGTCAGTTCGTGCGCGGCGAGGCCGGGTTCTGCACCCTGGTCGCGCTGGCCCACCGCGGCACCCTGCTCGCGTCCTGGACGTACGCGCCCGCCCGCGACCGGCTCGCCACCGCCCAGCGGGGCAAGGGCGCCCACCTCGACGGGGAGCGGCTGTTCGCCGGAGTGCCGGAGCCGGGTCGGGACCTGCGCGTGGCCACCTCCCACCCCGACTACACGACGGACGAGGAGAAGCACGCCCTGCTCGGTCTGCGCGCCGACGGGGTGGCACCGCGCCCGTGCGGCTCGGCCGGTCTGGAGTACCTGGCCGTCGCCCGGGGCGAGTTGGACGCCGTCGCGTTCTCCTGGGAGGCGGCCTGGGACCACGCGGCCGGTCTGCTCCTGGTCGAGGAGGCCGGCGGCGCCCACCTGACACTCGCGGGGGAGCCGTTCCGCATAGCGGGCGGCAACACCCTGCCCTTCACCGCCGCCCGCGACGCGGCCACGGCCCGCCGGGTGGTGGGCCTGCTGTCGGGCGAGGTATAGACCCAAGACCGTTGCATGACGCACACGGTTGATCACCCAGCGTGTGTATGAGTGGATTCCAGCTGCCGCAAAGCGGTCTTCCGCACCGGAAATCACCGGCGGCCGGTGACTGTCAGTCTCCGGGCATATCCTGATCCTCAGTGGCCGTCGGCTGACGAAGGGGTCCGAAGGTGCCGTCGATGCTCGATGTCGTCGTAGTGGGTGCGGGGCCGAACGGACTGACCGCGGCCGTGGAGCTGGCCCGCCGCGGCTTCTCCGTCGCCGTCTTCGAGGCCCGGGGCACCGTGGGCGGCGGTGCCCGCACCGAGGAGCTCACCCTCCCCGGCTTCCGGCACGACCCGTGCTCCGCGGCCCACCCGCTCGGCATCAACTCACCGGCGTTCCGCGCCCTGCCGCTCGAGCGGTACGGCCTGGAGTGGCTGCACGCCGAGCTGCCCATGGCGCATCCGTTCCCGGACGGCACGGCGGCCGTCCTGGCCCGGACGGTCGGCGAGACGGCCGCCTCCTTCGGCCCGCGCGACGCCGGCGCGTACCGCAGGCTCATCGCGCCCTTCCTGCCCAAGTGGGACACCCTCGCCCGGGACTTCATGTCCCTGCCGATGACCGCGCTGCCCCGCGACCCGGTGACCCTCGCCCGCTTCGGCCTGGCCGGGCTGCCCCCGTCGACACTGCTGATGCGCCGCTTCCGCGACGAACCGGCCAAGGCCCTGTTCTCCGGGCTCGTGGCCCATGTCATGGCACCGCTCAGCGGCCTCGCCACCGGCGCGATCGGCCTGGTCTTCGCCCTCGCGGCGCACGCGCGCGGCTGGCCCGTCGCCCGCGGCGGCTCCCAGTCCCTCTCCGACGCACTCGCCGCCTACCTGAAGGACCTCGGCGGCAGCGTCCACACCGACTACGAGGTCAAGCGCCTCGACGATCTGCCGCCGGCCCGGGCGTACGTCTTCGACACCTCGCCCACCGCCCTGGCCCGCATCGCCGGCTTCGGCAACCACTACGCCGGCTACCGCTACGGGCCGGGCGTCTTCAAGGTCGACTACGCGCTGGACGGCCCCGTGCCCTGGACCGCGAAGGAGGCCCGCGCCGCCGGCACGGTGCAGGTCGGCGCGAGCAGCGCGGAGATCGGCGCCGCCCTGCGCGCGGCCTCCCGGGAGGGCCGGGCCCCCGACAAGCCGTTCCTGATCACGGTCCAGCCGAGCGTCGTCGACCCCACCCGGGCCCCGGACGGCAAGCACGTCTTCTGGGCCTACGGGCACGTCCCGAACGGTTGGACCGGCGACCTCACCGACACCATCGAGCGCCAACTGGAGCGCTTCGCCCCGGGGTTCCGCGACCGCGTCCTGGCCCGTGCCACCGCGGGCCCGCCCGAACTCGCCGCCCGCAACGCCAACTACGTCGGCGGGGACATCGCCTCCGGCGCCGCCTCCGGACTCCAGCTGCTGCTGCGCCCCAGGGCCACCCTGTTCCCCTACCACACCCCGCACCCGGCCGTCTTCATCTGCTCGTCGGCGACCCCGCCGGGCCCCGGCGTGCACGGCATGTCGGGGCACAACGCGGCGAAGGCGGTCTGGAAGCGACTGAGGCAGACATGACGGCCATCGAACTGGTCCGGGGCGACATCACCCGCGAGAGCGTCGACGCGATCGTCAACGCGGCCAACTCCTCACTGCTGGGCGGGGGAGGGGTCGACGGGGCGATCCACCGCCGCGGCGGACCCGCGATCCTGGAGGACTGCCGCCGGCTCCGCGCCGCGCACCTCGGCAAGGGCCTGCCCACCGGCCGGGCGGTCGCCACCACCGCCGGCGAGCTGGACGCCCGCTGGGTCGTCCACACCGTCGGCCCGGTGTTCAGCGCGACCGAGGACCGCTCCGGCCTCCTCGCGTCCTGCTACCGCGAGTCGCTCCGCGTCGCCGGCGAACTCGGCGCCCGCACGGTCGCGTTCCCCGCGATCTCCACCGGCGTCTACGGCTGGCCGATGGACGACGGTGCCCGCATCGCCGTCGAGACCGTACGGGCGGCGGACACGACCGTCGAGGAGGTCAGGTTCGTCCTCTTCGACGAACGGGCCTACGAGGCGTTCGCCGCGCGGCTGCGCTGAGCCACGGCACGGCGGGGCTCAGACGGGCTCCGGCTCGAAGTGTTGCAGCAGGTCCCGGCCGGGCTGGACGACTCCGTAGGTGCTCTCGGGGACGGCGTTCCACACACCGGGGAGATCGCCCAGCGGCTCCGACACGACCAGCCGCGTCTCGTCGGAGACATGGTTCAGGAACCCCAGGTCGGGGTGGAGAGCGCGGACGTCCTCCACGCGGCTGCTGTAGTAGAGCGACCGCGACTTCCCCGCGCTGGAGTAGCGGAAGAACCACACCCGCTCCCCGTCGGTCACCGCGACCGTCATCTGCAGCGGCTGCGGCACCCCGTGCTCGTGGCCCAGGCGCTCGATCAGCCCCGTCATCCGGGCCACCGCACCCGGCGGATCGCCGTCCAGCCCGAAGGTGAGCGCCACGTGGAACATCACCTCCGAGTCCGTCGTGCCCTCCATCGACGCGAACAGCCCCGGGTCCACGGCCAGCATGAGATCCCGGCGCAGCTCACGGAATCCGTCGATCGCTCCGTTGTGCATCCACATCCACCGCCCGTGGCGGAACGGGTGGCAGTTCGTCTGCTGCACGGCCGAGCCGGTCGAGGCGCGCACATGCGCGAAGAACAGCGGCGAGCGGACGTGGTCGGCGATCTCCCGCAGATTGCGGTTGCTCCAGGCCGGGCCGGTGTCGCGGATGACGGCGGGGGTGCGCAGGTGCCACGCGTACCAGCCGACGCCGAAGCCGTCGCCGTTGGTGGTCTCGACCCCCATCCGCGCGTGCAGGCTCTGGTCGATCAGCGAGTGCTCCGGGCGGTAGAGGACGTCGTCGAGGATCACGGGAGTGCCCGAGTAGGCGAGCCAGCGGCACATGGCCGATACCCCTGTTCCGAGCCGCCCCGGCCGGGCCGCGCGGCTCCGTAGGTGATGTGCGTGGACCCCAGCGAACCTCCCTCGCGCCCGGCACGCATCGCCCGCCGCGGGTGGTTACGGCCCTGGGCCGGGCATGCGCGGCTGAATGAGCGCGGAGACCCGGAGCGGAGCGAGCGCCACTCGTGGTGGACGGACGCGGGGGTGACGGCTCCCCGGCGGAGGCGCCCCGCGTGGACCGGCGGCGGACGCCGGCCCGCCCCGCGTGGATCGGCGGGGGTGCCAGCCGGCCTCGTGTGGATCGGGGGGATGCCGACCGGCCCCTTGTGGATCCGCGGGGGACGCCGACCCGCCTCGTGTGGATCGGCGGCGGACGCCGACCCGCCTCGCCGGTCCCGGCGACCCGGCCGATCACTCCGTCGCCGCGTGGATCCGGCCCGAGCGGGCCGCCGCGCCCAGCGTCTCGAAGTCCCGCTCGTTCTGGTCGGCGTACGCCTGGGCGAATACGGTGAGCGCCCGGTCGAAGCGGTCGCCGCCGCCCAGGTAGGCCGCGATGGCGACCGGATCGCCGGAACGGGCGTGGGCCCGCGCCAGGCTCGCCCCGCACAGCCGCCCGAACAGCCGGAGCAGGCCGGGGTCCATGGTCTCCGGCTGGGCGATGCCCTTCCAGTCCCGCAGCTGGCGTACGTAGAAGTCCCGCTCATGCCCGTCGAGGCCCACCGCGTGCGTCCAGCCCAGCAGGATGTCGCTGGTCGTCTGGATCAGCCGCTGCCCCGACACCACGCGCCGCCCCTGGTTGTCGTAGCGGTCGCCGCCGCAATGGGCGGCGAGCGCCGACTCCTGCGCTTCCTTGGCCTGCAGCAGCAGGGGATCGTCGTCGTCCCGGCCGAGCAGCAGCACGATCCAGCAGCGGGTGCCGACACTGCCGACCCCCACCACCTTGCGGGCGATGTCCACCAGGCGGTAGCGGCGCAGCAGGTGTCGTCGCTCGTACGACAGCGTCCTGGCGTAGCCCTCCAGAACGGCCCGCAGCTCCTTCTCCCGGAAGTGCGCCGAGTCGTCCTCCAGCAGGTCCCGCAGCGGGGTGATCAGCGGCGGGTCCGGTGTGATCCGCCGCCCCACGGCCGTGTCCCGGGTGAGCTTCTCGTAGGCCTGCATGTGGGTGCGGGTCCGGGCCTTCGCCGTGGCCTTCGCGGTGCGGCGCCGGGCCTCCTTGGAGATCGACGCGGCCATCAGCTCCCGCACGTGGTCGGCGTCGTCCTGGGCGTACCAGATGTCCAGGGTGCGCATCCCGGCGAAGTCCCGCATCCGCCGCCGGTAGGCCTTGACGCACGTCTCCACCGCGCTGTTCTGCTCCGCCGTCGAGAAGTCGTTGGCGCGGCCCGCGATGGCGAAACTGGCCGCGAGCCGTTTGACGTCCCACTCGAACGGCCCGGCCAGCGTCTCGTCGAAGTCGTTGATGTCGAAGACCAGATGGCGCTCCGGCGAGGCCAGCAGCCGGAAGTTCAGCAGATGGGCGTCCCCGCACAGCTGCACCCGCAGCCCGGTGTCCGTGTGCGCGCCGAGGTCCGCCGCCATGATCGCCGCCGCGCCGCGGTAGAAGCGGAACGGGGCCTCCAGCATGCGGCCGTAGCGGATCGGCACCAACTCCTTCACACGGGTGGCGGACTGGCGCTCCAGCACCTCGACGGGGTCGAACCGGTCGAGCCCGGCCTCGAACCCGGCGTGGGAGGAACGCGGCACCCGCCGCCGGGCGTTCCGGCCCGCGGCGGCCCGCTCGGCCGGTGACCTGAAGGTGGTGAAGGGACTCGGTACGGTCATGGTTCAGCGCTCCGGCCGCGAGGGGAAGTCGTCCGAGGGCTCCCGGCCCTGCCGGCGCAGCCCCGCCTGCACCGCGCCGGCGAGGATTCGTGCCGCCACGCCCACCAGTAGCAGCCCGCCCGCCATCTGAATCATCGTCAGCACTCGCCCGGTCTGGGAGCGGGCCGTGATGTCGCCGTAGCCGACGGTGGTGAACGTGGTGAGCGTGAAGTACAGGGAGTCCGTCTTGGTCAACGGCTCGCTGAACGAGCCCGGGGTCGTGTGCTCCAGCAGGAAGTAGGCGCCCGCGAAGAGCAGCAGGAACAGCGCCAGCGTCGTGGCCAGGGCCTCGACGGCCTTCAGCCGGGGGTAGGGCGAGGTCACGATGGCCCGCACCTCCCACCAGAAGACCACGACCACCAGCAGCAGACCGCAGGCCAGCAGCACCGAATCGCCGCTCGTGCCGCGCCCGTCCAGGGGCAGCACGTAGTAGACCGTGACGAGCCCGGCCGCGATGAGCGCGGCGCGTACGAGGGCCCTGCCCGCCGCACGCCGGCGACGCCCCGGCCGCCGCCGGTCGGGAACCTCCGCTGGATCGTCCATCGCGTGTCTTCCGGTCTCGGTCCCGCCCCGGTGCCGGGGCGCCCCACAAGGCCTGCCCTACCACCTCAGCGCCCGGACGCCTCGCACGGATCACCCGCCACGGGTGAGGCAGCCCGGCTCCGGGCCCGGGCACGCTGGTGCCGACGGGGACGACTGCCGGGCGTGCACCCGGGACGGAGGACTGACATGAGCGCGCAGAACTACCTGGCGTACGACTTTCCGCTGCTGAGCGCCTTCTGGTCGATGCTGTGGTTCTTCCTCTGGATCATGTGGTTCGTCCTGCTCTTCCGGGTGGTCCTCGACATCTTCCGCGACGATTCCCTGAGCGGCGGGGCCAAGGCCGGCTGGCTGGTCTTCTGCGTCCTGCTGCCCTTCCTGGGCGTCTTCGTCTACGTCCTCGCCCGCGGCCGGAACATGGGCCGCCGGGAGACGGACCGGGCCCGTGCCCAGCAGCAGGCCTTCGACAGCTACATCAAAGAGACCGCCCGGGGCGGCGAGCACCGGTCCAGCAGCGTCGACGAGCTCGCCAGACTGTCCGAGATCCGTTCCCGCGGCGACATCACGGATGAGGAGTTCCGCAGGGCCAAGGAACTGGTGCTCAGCGGCTCCGGAGCATCGGGCGCATCGACCGCCGGTACCCCCACCTCCGGTCGCTGACCGCGCCGGACGCAGCAGAATCGAGGAGCAGGATGACCGCCACACACCCGACGCACGGGTCCTCGAGGACGAGGCACGGAACCGCCGCCGCAGGCCTGATGATCTTCGCAGCCGTGATGCTCATGCTCGCCGGGATCCTCGGCATCATGCGCGGCATCTCGGCGATCGCCGAGGACCAGGTCTTCGTCACGACCCCCAACTACGTCTTCGCCTTCGACACCACCGGCTGGGGCTGGATCCACCTCGCCCTGGGCGTGGTCGCCGTGCTCATCAGCCTGGGGCTGTTCCAGGCCTCCACCTGGGCGCGCGTGCTCGGCGTGGGGATCGCCGGACTCGTCCTCATCGCCAACTTCCTCTCCCTGCCGGCCTACCCGGTCTGGTCCGTGGTGATGATCGCGATGTCCGCGTTCATCATCTGGGCTCTGTGCACCGTGAAGAAGGGCGACGCCTGAGAGCCGCCGACCGTGCCCCGCCCAGAAGGGCCGGGCACGGCCGCGCCGCGCCCTCGGCCCGCTCAGGCGCGGGTGCGGACCAGCAGCAGGGCGACGTCGTCGTCCGGCTCCGGGCTCAGCGCGCTGAGCAGGCTGTCGCTGGTGTGCTGCAGGCTGGGCCCCGCGTTCCCGAGCAGTCTGGTCAGTGTGTCCAGGCCGGTGTCGATCGGCTCCCCGCGGTTCTCGACCAGCCCGTCCGTGTACAGGGCGAGCAGGGAGCCCGGGGCGAGCTCCACCTCCACCGTGCCGAACTCCACGCCGCCGACCCCGAGCGGGACCCCGCCCGGCACGTCGACCAGCTCGGCACGGCCGTCCGCCCCGGCGAGCACCGGCGGCAGATGCCCGGCGCTGGACAGCTCGCAGGTGCCGCGCCGCAGATCGCACACCGCGTACACGCACGTGGCGATCGCGTCGCCGAGGGAGCCGGCGATGTCGTCGAGGTGCCGCAGCAGCTCGGCGGGCGGCAGGTCCAGCCGGGCCAGCGCCCGCGTCGCCGTGCTCAGCTGCCCCATGATCGCCGCGGCCTGGACGCCCTTGCCCATGACGTCGCCGACGACCAGCCCGGTGCGCCCCGGGCCCAGCGGCAGCACGTCGTACCAGTCGCCGCCGACCTCGCTGAGGGCCGGGCGGTAGCGGGCGGCGATGTCCAGCCCCTCCCGCTCGGCGGGCGTGCTCGGCAGCAGGCTGCGCTGCAGGGTGAGGGCGGTGCCGCGCTCACGGCCGTAGAGGCGGGCGTTGTCTATGCAGATCGCGGCGCGGGCGGCGAGTTCGGAGGCGAGCGCTTGGTCCCGGTCGTCGAAGGGGCGCTCGTTGACCGTGCGGTACAGCGAGAGCGTGCCGAGCACCTTGCCCCGGGCCACCAGCGGCAGCGCCAGGTAGGAGTGGGCGCCGGCCTCGTGCAGGGCCAGGGCGGCCCGTGAGTCGCGGGCCAGCCGCCGCATCATCTTGCCGTCCACGTGCTCGACCAGGACCGGACGGGCGCTGCGCACACACTGCGTGATGATCCGCGACGAGCCGTACGTGGCCAGCTCGCCCACCGGGTCGGCGGCGTGGATGGCGTCGGTGGGGTACCCGGCCGCCACGGCCAGCGCCCGGAACTCGGCCGGGGAGCGGCCCGACACGGGCGTGATGGTGCCGCGGGCCACGACCGACTCCAGGACGTCCACGGCGGCCAGGTCCGCGAGGTGCGGCACGACCACGTCGGCCAGCTCCCGGGCGGTCTGCTGGAGGTCCAGCGTGGTGCCGATCTTCATGCCCGCGTCGGCGATCACCGACAGGTGCTGGCGTGCCTGCGCGACCTCGGCCGCGGCCTGCTGACGCTCGGTGACGTCCAGGACGGCCATCGCCAGCCCGAGCACCCTGCCGTCGATGTCCTCGATGCGGTGGTAGGACTCCGAGTAGGCGCGTTCCTGCGCGTCCGCCGCCGTCCGCCCGACGGTCTGCTGGTCGAGCAGGGGCGCGCCGGTCTCCAGGACGTGCCGCATCCGGGCCTCGATGGCCTCCACGTCGAGGTCGGGCAGCACCTCCCCGACCCGGCGCCCCAGCACCGCCTCCTCGGGCATGCCGTTGATCCGCTCCAGCGCGGGGTTGACCCCGACCCAGCGCAGGTCGTTGTCGAAGACGGCGATGCCGAGCGGGGTCTGGTTGACGAGGCTGTGCGAGAGGGCGAGGTCGCGCTCGACCTGTCGTACGGTCGTCGCGTCCGTGGCGAGTCCCAGCAGGTGGGGCTGCCCCTCGGGGTCGAGGAGGCGCATCGTGCGGAACTCCACGGCGCGTTCCGTGCCGTCGCGGTGCCGCAGCGGGAAGACACCGGCCCAGCGGGCACCCGTACTGACCTGGGCGAACAGCTCCCTGCCCCGGGGCCGGTTCTCGGGGGAGACCAGGAGGGTGTCGGCGCGCTGGCGCAGGGCCTCCTGCGCGGTCCAGCCCAGCAGCTGCTCGATCTCGGGGCTCCACAGCGCGATGTGCCCGCCGGCGTCCAGGACCACCGCCGCGACCTTCAGCAGATCCAGCAGCCCGCCGGGCGCGGCCGTGACGGCGTCGCGGTCCGAGGTCGCATACCCGTTCATGCGAGCCGCTCCTTCCGGCGCGGCAAGAGGTACCGCCATGATCTGTTGCGCGGGCTGTCCGATGAGGTCACATTACGGTCGGAGGAGCGACACTGTCGCGCCGAAATGACAAAAAACCGCGGGTCGGTGCCCGGGGTGGGAGGGAGCGGCGTCATGGGGGACTGGACCTTGCGGGAGAGCCTGGTCACCGCGTCGGGGCACGTGCGCTGGGACCGGCTGGGCGAGCCGGGCGCCGAGCCGGTCGTGCTGCTGCACGGGACGCCCTTCTCGTCGTATGTGTGGCACGAGATCGCACCCGCCCTCGCCGCGGCCGGGTATCAGGTGCACGTCTGGGACATGCCCGGTTACGGCGCCTCCGGCATGCACCCCGGCCAGGACGTCTCACTGGGCGCCCAGGGCGGAATCCTCGCCGAGCTGCTCGCGCACTGGGGGCTTCGGGAGCCGTCCGTGATCGCGCACGACTTCGGCGGGTGCGTGGCACTGCGGGCCCACCTCCTGCACGGAGCCCGCTACCGACGGCTCGCCCTGGTCGACCCGGTGGCCCTGCGGCCCTGGGGCTCCCCCTTCTTCCGCCTGGTGGGGGAGCACAGCCGGGTCTTCGAACAGCTCCCGGCGGCGCTCCACGAGGCCCTGGTGCGCGAGTACGTCTCCTCCGCGAGCCATGCCGGACTGCGCCCCGCCACGCTCGACGCGCTGGTCGGGCCGTGGACGACCGAGGAGGGCCAGGCCGCGTTCTACCGGCAGATCGCGCAGGCCGACCAGCGCTACACCGACGAGATCCAGCCGCTCTACCCGTCGATCGACCTGCCCGTCACGGTCTGCTGGGGCACCGAGGACACCTGGATCCCGTTCGCCAGGGGAAAGGAGCTCGCCGCCCTGATCCCGGGGGCGCGGCTGGTGCCCGTCCCGGAGGCCGGGCATCTCGTCCCGCTGGACGCGCCCGCCCGGCTGACGAGCGAGCTGCTCGCCTTCCTCACGGCCTGAGAACCCGTCCGGCATCGGGGAACCATCAGGACCGCACAAAGTCCGACGGGGTCATTGCTTCGATTGTGTTCGAGTCCTAGGGTGTGCCTGCTCAGCAGTTGCTCAGTCACCGTCAGTTGCACGCGTCCCGACAGAACCGCCCACCACAGCTGGGCGGTTGGGGATCCCCTCTGACGTGCCCTCAGTCCGTGCAGCACCCTGTCGAACCGAGGAAGGCCACGGTCATGCCGCACCCGCACCCGCACCCCTCTCCCGCCGACCGGCCGGTCGTCAGCCGTCGCCGACTGCTGGAGTCAGGAGCCGCCGTGCTCGGCGCGCTCGCCCTGTCCGCGTCGCCCGCCGCGGCGCACGCGGCCGGCCGGCGCCCGGCGGCGGACGGCCCGCCCGAGTGGAACGACGGCCTGAGCGTCTACCGGGTCGGCACCGAGCCGCCGCACACCACCCTCATGCCCTACGCGGACCTCGGACAGGCCCTGAAGGGCGACCGTGAGCGCTCGCCGTACCGGCTGAGCCTCGACGGCACCTGGAAGTTCGCCTACGCGGACCGCCCCGAGGACCGGGACAAGGACTTTTACGGCACCGACGTCGACGACTCCGGCTGGGACACCATCCCCGTGCCCTCGGCCTGGCAGCTGCACGGCTACGACTTCCCGATCTACGTCAACATCACCTACCCCTGGTGGGGTCCCAACGGCGGTGGCGAGGACGCCCAGCCGCCGGCCGCCCCGACCCGCTACAACCCCGTCGGCCAGTACCGCCGCACGTTCACCGTGCCCCGCACCTGGTCCGGCCGCCGCACCTTCCTGCACTTCGAGGGCGTCAAGTCCGCCCACTATGTGTGGATCAACGGCGAACTGGTGGGCTACCACGAGGACTCGTACACCTCCGCCGAGTACGACATCACGCCCCATCTCAAGCCGGGCACCAACCAGATCGCCGTCGAGGTGTACCGCTACTCCGACGCGGAGTGGCTGGAGGACCAGGACATGATCCGGCTGAGCGGCATCTTCCGGTCGGTCCACCTCTACTCCACGCCGAGCGTGCACCTGCGCGACTTCCGCCTGGACACCCCGCTCGGCGACGGCTACACCACCGCCGCACTCAAGGTCACCGCGCACGTCCGCGACTACGGCGGCAAGGGCGCCGGCCGCTACACCGTCGAGACCCAGCTGTACGACGCGCGCGGCCACGCCGTCTGGTCGCGGCCCCTGAACCGGCCCGTCGACGTCCCCGACGGCGACGAGGCCACCGTCGAGGCGTCCAGAGCCGTCCCTTCGCCGAAGCTGTGGTCGGCCGAGCACCCCAACCTCTACACCGCCGTGCTCCGCCTGCGCGACCCGGCCGGCAAGGTGGTCGAGACCCTCTCGCACCGGGTCGGCTTCCGCGAATTCGCGCTCAAGGACGGCCTGATGCGCATCAACGGCCAACCGGTCTCCTTCCGCGGCACCAACCGGCACGAGATGCACCCCGTCACCGGCTCGGCGCTCACCCGCGCGCAGATGGTCGAGGACATCGGAATCATCAAGCGGCTCAACATCAACAGCGTCCGCACCTCGCACTACCCCAACAACCCGCTCTGGCTCGAACTCGCCGACGAGTACGGCCTGTACCTCGTCGACGAGACCAACCTCGAGACCCACGGCATCCGCGACACGTTCCCCGGCAGCGGCCACCCGGAGTGGACCGAGGCGTGCGTGGTCCGCGCCCAGAACATGGTCCACCGCGACAAGAACCACGCCTCGGTGGTCATCTGGTCCCTCGGCAACGAGGCAGGCGGCGGCACCACCTTCAACGCCATGCACGACTGGATCCGCTCCTACGACTCCACCCGCGTCATCCAGTACGAGGGCGACGACCGCCCGGGCATCAGCGACATCCGCTCCGAGATGTACGACAGCCCGCAGCGCGTCGAGCAGCGCGCCAAGGACACCGGCGACACCCGGCCGTACGTGATGATCGAGTACTCCCACGCGATGGGGAACTCCAGCGGCAACTTCAAGAAGTACTGGGACATCGTCCGCCGCCACGACGTCCTCCAGGGCGGCTGGATCTGGGACTTCGTCGACCAGGCCCTGGCCTGGCCCACGCCCACGCGCAAGCTGCTCGCGGAGACCGGGCCCGGCGGGCTCCGCGGTGAGGTCATCAACCCCAGCGGCACCTTCGACCGCGCCAAGGGCGTCTCCGGCGGCACCGTCTTCCCCCGCGACACCGGCCTCGACCTCACGGGCTCCCTCACGCTGGAGGCCTGGGTCACCCCGGACGTCACGGGCGGCCATCAGCCCGTCATCGCCAAGGGCGACACCCAGTACGCCCTCAAGCAGACCGACAAGAACCTGGAGTTCTTCATCCACGGCGGCGGCCAGTGGGTCACCGCGAGCTGGGCCCTGCCCGACGGCTGGACCGGCAAGGAGCACCACATCGCCGGCGTCTTCGACGCGGACGCGGGCACCCTCACCCTGTACGTCGACGGCCAGGTGCGCGGCACCAGGACGACCACCCGGCGCCCCGCGAACAACACCGCGTCCCTGTCGCTCGCCACCGACATCGACAACCCGACCCGGGAGTTCAGCGGCACCATCCGCCGGGCCCGCGTGTACGCCCGCGCGCTCGGCGCCGCCGAACTGGCCTCGGACACCCGCGCGCCGGGCGACGAGGGCGTGCGCTTCTGGTTCGACGCCGCCACCGCCGGCCTCACCGAGAAGCGCCCGCGCGACAAGACGTTCTACGCCTACGGCGGCGACTGGGGCGACAACCCCAACGACGGCGCCTTCTCCGGCGACGGCATCGTCACCGCCGACCGCGGCCTCACCGGCAAGTCCGCCGAGGTCAAGCAGGTCTACCAGGCCGTCAACGCCACCGCGGCACCGGGCGGCCCCGGCGCCGTCACCCTCACCAACGAGTACCTGTTCACCAACCTCCGTGAGTTCGACGGCCGTTGGTCCCTCGTCGCCGACGGCGAGGTCGTCCAGCGCGGCCGGCTGACCCGCGACCAGCTGAACGTCGCCCCGCTCGGCAGCAAGGACATCACGATCCCGGTGCGGCTCCCGGCGAAGCCCGCGCCCGGCACGGAGTACTTCCTCCAGCTCTCCTTCACCACCAAGGAAGCCACCCCCTGGGCCAAGGCCGGCTTCGAGGTGGCCAAGCAGCAACTCGCCCTCGACGCGGGCAGCCCGGCCGTGAAGCCCGCGCCGCTGCGCGGCGTGCCCGCCCTGAGCCACACCGACGGGGACAAGACGGTCAGTGTGAAGGGCAGGGGCTTCGCCGTCACCGTCGACAAGGGCACCGGGACCATCACGTCCTACGAGGCGGGCGGCACACGCCTCCTCACCTCCGGCCCCGTCCCGAACTTCTGGCGGGCGCCCACCGACAACGACCGCGGCAACGGCCAGCACACCCGCAACCAGACGTGGCGCGACGCCGGAGCGAAGCGGAAGGTCACCGACGTACGGGTACGGCCCCTCGACGACCGGGCCGTCGAGGTCACCGTCACCGGCACGCTGCCCACCGCCACCGAGTCGACGTACCGCACGACCTACACGGTCTTCGGCAACGGCGAGATCAAGGTCGACAACACCCTGCACCCGGGCGCGGCGAACCTGCCGTACATCCCGGAGGTCGGCACCCTGCTGTTCCTGCCGCGGAGCCTGGACCGGCTGCACTACTACGGCCGGGGCCCCGAGGAGAACATGTGGGACCGCAACAACGCCACCGACGTGGGCCTGCACTCGGGCACCGTCTCCGGGCAGTGGACCTCCTACCTGCGCCCCCAGGAGAACGGCAACAAGACCGATGTGCGGTGGGCCGCGCTGACCGACGGCCGGGGGCGCGGACTGCTCGTGACCGGTGAGCCGCTGCTGGAGGTCAACGCCTCGCACTTCACGCCCGAGGACCTCTCGGTCGGGGCCCGCCACGACTACCAGCTCACCCCCCGGGACGCGGTGGTCCTGCGGCTCAACCACCGCCAGATGGGCGTGGGCGGCGACAACAGCTGGGGCGCGCACACGCACGACGAGTTCAAGCTGCTCGCCGACCGCGACTACGCGTACACCTACCGGCTGCGACCGCTGACGCGGGTGAGCGAGGCGATGGAGGCCTCGCGGCGGCGGACCGCCACCGCATAGCGCGAGCGGCGGATCAGCGGCGCCGCCTCAGTCGGTGGCGTCGCTGATCCCCAGGCGCAGATGCTCCACGTGGTACACGGCCTGGTCGAGCAGCTCGGCGACATGGTGGTCGTGCAACGCGTAGACCACCGAACGGCCCCGCCGCTCGCCCACGACCAGGCCCAGATTGCGCAGCAGCCGCAGCTGGTGCGAGCAGGCCGACTGCTCCATCCCCACCTCGGCGGCCAACTCCGTGGCCGGCAGCGGGCCTTCGCGCAGCCGCGCCAGGATCAGCAGCCGGGAGGGCGTGGACAGGGCCTGGAGCGTGGTGGCGACCTTCGCGACGTTGTCCGCGTCCAGGCGTACGCGCTCGGCGGCTTCCTGCACGGGGGTGACGGCTCCATGACCCATGCCGCCATCGTACCGGCCTCGTGCGAACACATGAATGAATCTTCATCTATCCCTTCCGGGGGCGGGGCACGGGCACGTCCATGTCGGATTCTCGCCAGCCCCGGACCGCCCGGTGCCGGATGCTGGACCCATGCAGATGGGGATGCACACCGACACCGAGCGCTGCGTACGCGCCGTCCGGTCCAAGGACGCGCGGTTCGACGGCTGGTTCTTCACCGCCGTCCTGACCACCGGCATCTACTGCCGTCCCAGCTGCCCGGTGGTGCCGCCCAAGCCGGAGAACATGGTCTTCCACCCCAGCGCGGCGGCCTGTCAGCAGGCCGGGTTCCGGGCCTGCAAGCGCTGCCGGCCCGACACCAGCCCCGGCTCCCCGGAGTGGAACCAGCGCGCCGACCTCGTGGCCCGCGCCATGCGGCTGATCGCCGACGGCGTGGTGGACCGCGAGGGCGTGCCCGGCCTCGCCGGACGGCTCGGCTACAGCACCCGGCAGGTCGAGCGCCAGCTCCTCGCCGAGCTGGGCGCGGGCCCCCTCGCACTCGCCCGTGCCCAGCGCGCCCAGACCGCCCGGCTGCTCATCGAGACGACCGCCCTGCCCATGGCGCAGATCGCCTTCGCCGCCGGCTTCGCCTCGATCCGCACCTTCAACGACACGGTCCGCGAGGTCTTCGCCCTGCCCCCGAGCGAGCTGCGCGCCCGCGCCCCGAAACGGCAGGGCGCCGGCACCCCCGGAGCACTCTCCCTGCGCTTGCCGTTCCGCGCCCCGCTCAACCCCGACAACCTCTTCGGCCACCTCGCCGCGACGGCCGTACCCGGCGTGGAGGAGTGGCGCGACGGCTCCTACCGCCGCACCCTGCGCCTGCCGTACGGCCACGGCATCGTGGCCCTCACCCCGAACCCGGACCACATCGCCTGCCGCCTCACCCTCAGCGACCTGCGCGATCTGACCGTCGCCATCAGCCGCTGCCGCCGCCTGCTCGACCTGGACGCCGACCCCGTCGCCATCGACGGCCAGCTGCGCACCGACCCGGTCCTCGCACCACTGGTCGACAAGGCGCCCGGCCGGCGCGTGCCGCGCACGGTCGACGAGGCCGAGTTCGCCGTCCGGGCCGTGCTCGGGCAGCAGGTCTCCACAGCCGCCGCGCGCACCCACGCGGCCCGCCTGGTCACCGCGCACGGCGAACCGGTCGAGGACCCCGAGGGCGGCCTCACCCACCTGTTCCCGGACCCCGCCTCCCTCGCGGAGCTGGACCCCGAGGCGCTGGCGATGCCCCGCACCCGCCGCACGACCTTCACCACCCTGGTCCACCGGCTCGCCGACGGCGAGCTGCGCCTCGGCGTCGAGAGCGACTGGCCGCAGACCCGCGCCCAGCTCCTGGCCCTGCCCGGCTTCGGCCCCTGGACGGTGGACGCCATCGCCATGCGCGCCCTGGGCGACCCCGACGCCTTCCTCCCCACCGACCTCGGCATCCGCCGCGCCGCCCGGGAACTGGGCCTGCCGTCCACGCCCGCCGCGCTCACCGCCCGCGCCACCGCCTGGCGCCCCTGGCGGGCCTACGCGGTCCAGTACCTCTGGGCGACCGACAGCCACCCGATCAACTTCCTTCCGGTATAGGGACATCCGATGAAGCAGCACACCGTGACCGACAGCCCGTACGGCCCGCTCACCCTCGTCGCCGAGGACGGCGTCCTGTGCGGCCTCTACATGACCGACCAGCGCCACCGCCCGCAGCAGGAGACCTTCGGCACCCGCGACGACACCCTCTTCGCGGAGACGGAGGAGCAGCTGAAGGCCTACTTCGCCGGTGACCTCCAGGAGTTCACCGTCGAACTGCGCCTGACCGGCACCCCGTTCCAGCGCGCCGTCTGGGAGGAACTGCGCCGCATCCCCTACGGCGAGACCCGCACCTACGGCCGGCTCGCCGACACCCTCGGCACCCCCACCGCCTCCCGCGCGGTCGGCCTCGCCAACGGCCGCAACCCCATCGGCATCATCGTCCCCTGCCATCGCGTCATCGGCGCGAGCGGCAGCCTGACCGGCTACGGGGGCGGCCTGGAACGCAAGCAGCGCCTGCTGGACTTCGAACGGGGCGCGGCCCTGTTCTAGGCGGCGGTCGCGAGGCCGCGCAGCAGCTCCGGCAGTGCCGTGCCGATGGGATCGCGGACGATCTCGTCGGCACGGTCGTCGTACGGGGTCGGCTCGGCGTTGACGATGATCAGGCGGGCGCCGTGGTCGGCGGCCACACCGGCGAGACCGGCGGCGGGCTGGACCTGAAGGCTCGTGCCGACGGCGACGAAGACCTGGCAGGCCTTGCTGACGGCGGCCGCCTCACCGAGGACGACGGGGTCGAGCCGCTCACCGAACATCACGGTCGCCGGCTTCAGGATCCCGCCGCACTCCCGGCACGGCGGGTCCTCCTCACCGGCCTCGACCCGGGCGAGCGCGTCCGCCATCGGACCGCGGGCGTGGCAGCCGGTGCAGACGACACTGCGGGCCGACCCGTGCAGCTCGAACACCTTGCGGGCGGGCATCCCGGCGAGCTGGTGCAGCCCGTCCACGTTCTGCGTGATCACCCGCACCGGCACACCGGACCGCTCCAGCTCCGCCACCGCCCGGTGCGCGGCGTTGGGCTCGGCCCGCAGCGCCCCCGTCTCGCGCCGCATCAGCCAGGAGCGGCGGCGGATCTCGGCATCGCCCATGTAGTACTCGTACGTGACGAGCTTCTCGGCCTCGGGATCCCGCCGCCACAGCCCGTTGGGCCCGCGGTAGTCAGGGATCCCGGAGTCCGTGCTGATGCCGGCACCGGTGAGCAGGGCGACGAGCGGTTTGGTCATGCCACCGACAGTAGGACGGGCCGCGGGGCGGCGGCGAGCGGTTATCACACGGGACGCCGGGGGGTGAGCGGCCGGACCGGTCAGAACACCCGTCGGCCGTTCTCCAGCTCCGCCGTGCCCGAGCCGTCCGCCAGGACGTCGAGTGCGGTCAGCACGCGGCCTCCGAGGGCGCCCGGCAGGTAGTCGGCCAGCTCCTCGCGCGGGACCAGACGCCAGGACAGCAACTCCTCCTCCTGGAGGCGGATCGCCTTGAACTCGTCCTCGCTCAGCACCCCGCCGTCGTACAGGTACGCCACCACCGGCGGGCGGCCCGTGCCGTGGACCCAGTCCACCGCCAGCAGCCGGCCGAGCTCCCGGTCCAGGCCGATCTCCTCGGCCGTCTCGCGTCGCGCGCCCTGCCGCGGGGTCTCGCCGTCGTCGGACTCGACGGTGCCGCCGGGCAGCGCCCAGCCCTCCCGGTAGTTGGGCTCGACGAGCAGCACACGGCCCTCGCCGTCCCGGAACAGCGCGGCGGCGCCGGCCAGGACGCGGGGCAGGGAGGCGATGTAGGCGGCGAAATCAGGAGAAGTGGTCATCGGTGCAGGGTAACCACCGGATCGCCGCCTCATGCCAGGGCGGTCAGGCCGCGGCCTCCGCCAGCCGCAGCGTCCGTTCCGCCAGCTCGCTGATCCGCACCCCGTCGAAGCCGAACACCGCGCTGCGGACCGTGTCCTCCAGCGGGGTCTTCCACTGGTCGGCGATGGCCGCAGCCCCGCCGAACACGCCGGCCACCGAACCGGCCGTCGCGCCGTTGGAGTCGGTGTCCAGGCCGCCGCGGACGGTCAGGGTGATGGTGCGGGTGAAGTCGCCGTCGCCGTAGAGCAGACCGGCGGTGAGGACGGCGGCGTTCGGGACGGTGTGGATCCAGCCCATGCCGGTGGTCTCCTCGGCGACCGTGGTGAGCGTGTCCTCCCAGGACATCCGGGTGTCGTGCAGCGAGACCACCCGCCGCACCGTTCGGGCGAGGCGGCTGCTCGCCGGGATCACCGCCAGGGCCTCGTCGACGGCGCGGCGCACGGTGGGCGCCGTGAACGCCGCCGCGATCAGCGCCGCCGCCCACATCGCCCCGTAGACCCCGTTGCCGGTGTGCGACAGCACCGCGTCCCGGCGGGCCAGGGAGGCGGCCCGGCGCGGGGCACCCGGGCAGGTCCAGCCGTAGACGTCGGCGCGGATGAGGGCGCCGATCCACTCCTGGTACGGGTTGTCGTACGTCGCCGTCAGCGGCGGCTTCAGCCCGTTGGCGAGGTTGCGGTACGCCGCCCGCTCGGCGGTGAACGTCTGCAGGTACGGCAGCCGCAGCAGCCACAGGTCGCCGACCTGCTCCGTGCTGAAGCCGAAGCCGTGGGTCTCCAGCAGGTCCAGGCCGAGGATCGCGTAGTCGACGTCGTCGTCACGGCAGCTGCCGTGGATGTGGCCGCGGACGCACTGGCGCCACTCGGGGCGCAGCTCGAACCCGTCGTGCTCGCTGATCGGCTCGGGCAGGTAATCGGTGAGGGGGAGGGCCGAGGCCTGTCGGAGGTAGCGGTCGATGCGGTCGCGGGTCCACACCTCGCCCTGCTCGACCGGCTTGCCGAGCATGTTGCCGGCGACGCGGCCGGTCCAGCCGCCGAGGATGCGGTCGGACAGCGCTGTTCCGGTGCCAACGAGGGTCATGGTTGTGGTCTACCCGTTTCGGGAGGGGGCTTGCGGCACGTTCGGGGCTATACCTGTGCTCGGTGGCTGATCGCGCGGTTCCCCGCGCCCCTGAGGGCGTCGGTCCAGGGGGTGGTCAAAGGCTGACGGGCGGGGGCTCCTCCGGTTAAGGTCACAGCGGCGCGACTGGCCTTGACATGCGTGAGGGCCCGGAGAGCAAGGGGAGTGCAAGTGGCGGACGCTGCAGTGAGCGACACCCGGACGACACAGCGGGTGCTCGTCGCCGCGGACAAGTTCAAGGGGTCGCTGACGGCCGTCGAGGTCGCCGAGCGGGTCACGGCCGGACTGCGCCGGGTCCTGCCCGGCCTCGAGGTCGAGTCGCTGCCCGTGGCCGACGGCGGCGACGGGACCGTGGCCGCGGCCGTCGCGGCCGGATTCGAGCGCCGGGAGGTACGGGTCGCCGGTCCCCTCGGCGACGAGCTGACGGCGGCGTACGCGCTGCGCGAGGGCACCGCGGTCGTGGAGATGGCCGAGGCGAGCGGGTTGCAACGGCTGCCCGCCGGGGTCTTCGCCCCGCTCACGGCGTCCACGTACGGCTCCGGCGAGCTGCTGCGGGCCGCGCTGGACGCGGGTGCCCGCACGATCGTCTTCGGGGTCGGCGGCAGCGCCACCACCGACGGCGGCGCCGGGATGCTGTCCGCGCTGGGCGCCCGCTTCCTGGACGCCGACGGCGAGCCGGTGCCCCCGGGCGGCGGCGGACTGGCCGAACTGGCCACGGCCGACCTGTCGGGACTCGACCCGCGCCTCAGCGAGGTAGAGCTGGTCCTCGCGAGCGACGTCGACAACCCGCTGACCGGCCCGAAGGGCGCACCCGCGGTCTACGGCCCGCAGAAGGGCGCCTCGCCCGACGACGTGGAGGCCCTGGACACCGCCCTCGCGCACTTCGCGAAGGTGCTGGAGGGGGCGGCCGGCCCCAAGGCCGCCGAGTACGCGGCGTCGCCGGGCGCCGGTGCGGCGGGCGGCATCGGCTACGGCGCCCTGCTGCTGGGCGCCCGGTTCCGCCCCGGCATCGAGGTGATGCTCGACGTCCTGGGCTTCGCACCCGCCCTGGACCGCGCCGACCTGGTCATCACCGGCGAGGGCTCCCTCGACGAGCAGACCCTGCACGGCAAGGCCCCGGCCGGCGTCGCCGCGGCGGCCCGTGCCGCGGACAAGGACGTCGTGGCGGTCTGCGGCCGCCTCGCACTGCCGCCGCAGACCCTGGGCCGGGCCGGTTTCCGCCGGGCCTACCCCCTGACGGACGCGGAACCGGACGTGGCGAAGTGCATCGCCGAGGCGGGACCGATCCTGGAACGGGTCGCGGAACGCATCGCCAGGGACTTCCTGACCTGAGCCGCGCGCTCCCGTCGGCCACGGCACGAAGAATCGCCCACGGCACGAAGAAGGCCCCGAGCTCTCGGCTCGGGGCCTTCTTCATGGTCGTACGGACGCTACGGCAGCTGTGCCGCCCGCGCCTCGCGGCGGTTGCCGCGGAAGTTGTTCACCCGGCGAGCCGTCGCGAACAGCGGAATCACCGCGCCCATGACCAGCTGGAGCGCACAACCCGTCTGGAGCAGCAGCTGACCGCTCGGCGCGTCGAAGGCCCAGGCGGCCATCAGGCCCATGCCCAGCACGATCCACGACAGCATCGCCACGGCGAGCCGGCCCCGCGGCTTCGGGTACTCCACGCGGCTCACCATCAGCCACGCCGTCCCCAGGATCGCCAGCAGCGTCGCCACGAAGGGCAGCTCCAGCAGCACGATGGACACGACCGTCAGTGCGCCGAACGGCGACGGCATGCCCTGGAAGGTGCCGTCCTTGACCGTGACGCACGAGAACCGGGCAAGCCGTAGCACCACCGCCAGCAGCACCACGATCGCCCCGACCGCCGCGACCCGCTGGTACGCGCCCTCCGCCACCATGCCGTAGACGAGGACGAAGTACGCCGGCGCCAGGCCGAAGCTGATCAGGTCGGAGAGGTTGTCCAGCTCGGCGCCCATGGGGGAGGAGCGCAGCTTGCGCGCCACCAGGCCGTCGAACAGGTCGAAGACCGCCGCGCACAGCATCAGGATGACCGCCGTGGCCGCGCTGTTGCGCGCCATGCCGGACTCCTGGCTGCCCATGAGGTCCGGGATCAGGATGCCGGTGGTGGTGAAGTACACCGCCATGAAGCCGCACGTGGCGTTGCCGAGCGTCAGCGTGTCCGCTATCGACAGCCGAAGGGAGAGGGGCATCTCCTCTTCCTCGTCGACCTCGTCGGCCTCCGGGACCCAGCCGGCCTTGGTATCAGGATCAATCACGGTCAATGCGAGTCACCCCAGCCACGGTCTTCTGCCCCACCTCGACCGCGACCTCCACGCCCTCGGGCAGGTAGAGGTCGACCCGCGAGCCGAAGCGGATCAGGCCGATCCGCTCGCCCTGCTCGACCTTCGTGCCCTGGGGCAGGTAGGGGACGATGCGACGGGCGACCGCGCCGGCGATCTGGATCATCTCGATGTCGCCGAGCTCGGTGTCGAAGTGCCAGACGACACGCTCGTTGTTCTCGCTCTCCTTGTTGAAGGCGGGAACGAAGCCACCGGGTACGTGCTCGACCGACGTCACCGTGCCCGCGAGGGGCGCGCGGTTGACGTGGACGTTCAGCGGGCTCATGAAGATGGCGACGCGCGTGCGGCCGTCCTTCCACGGCATGATGCTCTGCACCACACCGTCGGCGGGCGAGATGACCCGGCCCTGGGTGATCTCGCGCTCGGGGTCGCGGAAGAACCACAGCATTCCCGCCGCGAGCGCGGTGGCGGGAACGGCGACGGCCTTGGCGGCGCCGGAGCGCCGGGCCCGGGCCAGACTGAGGGCTGCGGTGGCGACGGTCGGAAGGAGCCACGGCGATGCTCCGCGCGCGAGGCGTACGCCGGCCCGGCTGTCGCGTGGTGCAGAGGTTTGGCTGTGGGGCATGGATGACCTTCGTAGCGGATGATGCCGCACTCTGACGGGGGACGGCGGCTTTCCGGCGATCGTAGCGGCTCGGAGCCGTAACTGGGTAAGCCAGGCAGCCGAGTCGGCGGCAGAAGAGTGTTGACGGGGTGTGATCTTCTTCTCCAAGAAAACACCCCGTATCCGGACATCTAGCCCTGGAATCGATACTCTTCGAGCAGCCGCCTGCCGATGATCATTTTCTGGATCTCGGCGGTACCTTCACCGATGAGCAGCATCGGAGCCTCACGGTAGAGGCGCTCGATCTCGTACTCCTTGGAGAAGCCGTAGCCGCCGTGGATCCGGAAGGCGTCTTCGACGACCTCCTTGCAGTACTCGGAGGCGAGGTACTTCGCCATCCCAGCCTCGAGGTCGTTTCGCTCCCCGGAGTCCTTTTTGCGTGCTGCGTTTACCATCATCGCATGGGCGGCCTCGACCTTGGTAGCCATCTCGGCCAGCTTGAACTGGATCGCCTGGTGCTGGGCGATCGCCTTCCCGAAGGTGTGGCGCTGCTGCGCGTACCGGACGCCCAGTTCGAACGCACGCTGAGCGACGCCACAGCCACGTGCCGCCACGTTGACGCGGCCGACCTCGACGCCGTCCATCATCTGGTAGAAGCCGCGGCCGGTGACCCCGCCGAGCACGCGATCGGCGGGAATCCGCAGGCCATCCATGATGAGCTCGGTGGTGTCGACCCCCTTGTAGCCCATCTTGTCGATCTTGCCGGGGATCGTGAGGCCGGGACGCACCTCGCCGAATCCGGGCTCCTTCTCGACGAGGAAGGTCGTCATCGACTTGTGGGGCGCCGTACCCTCGGGGTGACCTTCGTCACTCTTGACCAGAACGGCCACCAGAGACGACGTTCCGCCGTTCGTCAGCCACATCTTCTGGCCGTTGAGGACGTACTCCTCGCCGTCCTTCACCGCCTTCGACGAGATCGCCGACACGTCCGAGCCGAGCGCCGGCTCCGACATCGAGAACGCGCCCCGGATGTCGCCGGCCGCCATCCTCGGCAGGAAGTGGTCCTTCTGCTCCTGCGTGCCGTGCTGCTTGAGCATGTACGCCACGATGAAGTGGGTGTTGATGATGCCGGACACCGACATCCACCCGCGGGCGATCTCCTCCACGCACAGCGCGTAGGTCAGGAGCGACTCGCCCAGACCCCCGTACTCCTCGGGGATCATCAGGCCGAACAGGCCCAACTCCTTCAGTCCGTCGACGATCTGCTGCGGGTACTCGTCGCGGTGCTCCAGGTCGGTCGCGACCGGGAGGATCTCCTTGTCCACGAAGTCCCGGACGGTGGACAGGATCTCCTGCTGGATGTCCGTCAGACCGGCGGTCTGGGCGAGTCGCGCCATGGCTACTTCTCCTGCTCCCTGAGCTCGGGGCGGCCGGGCTGCTCGCCGCCGCGCTCCTTGATGTAGGTCTCGGTCGGCACCATGACCTTGCGGCGGAACACGCAGACCAGCGTGCCGTCCTGCTTGTAGCCCTTGGTCTCGACGTGGACGATGCCGCGGTCGTTCTTCGACTTCGACGGCCACTTGTCGAGCACGGTCGTCTGGCCGTAGATCGTGTCGCCGTGGAAGGTCGGCGCCACGTGCTTCAGCGACTCGATCTCCAGGTTGGCGATCGCCTTGCCGGAGATGTCCGGGACGGACATGCCGAGCAGCAGCGAGTACACGTAGTTCCCGACGACGACGTTCTTGCCGAAGTCCGTCGTCTTCTCCGCATAGTTCGTGTCCATGTGGAGCGGGTGGTGGTTCATGGTGAGGAGACAGAACAGGTGGTCGTCGTACTCGGTGACCGTCTTTCCAGGCCAGTGCTTGTACGTCGCCCCGACCTCGAACTCCTCGTAGGTGCGCCCGAACTGCATGGTCACGCCTCCGGAATCTCGAACTTGCTGGTGCGCTGCATGCCGGCGGCGCGGCCCTTGCCGGAGATGACGAGCGCCATCTTGCGGCTGGCCTCGTCGATCATCTCGTCGCCGAGCATCGCCGAGCCCTTCTTGCCGCCCGCCTCGGACGTGTAGTAGTCGTACGCGTCCAGGATCAGCTCGGCGTGGTCGTAGTCCTCCTGCGACGGCGAGAAGATCTCGTTGGACGCCTCGACCTGGCCCGGGTGCAGCACCCACTTGCCGTCGAAGCCGAGCGCGGCGGCGCGCTGGGCGACCTCGCGGTAGCCATCGATGTTGCGGATCTGGAGGTAGGGGCCGTCGATCGCCTGGAGGTTGTTGGCGCGGGCGGCCATCAGGATCTTCATCAGGATGTAGTGGTAGGCGTCCGCCGGGTAGCCGGGCGGCTGCTCGCCCACGACCAGCGACTTCATGTTGATGGACGCCATGAAGTCGGCCGGGCCGAAGATGATCGTCTCGACGCGCTGGGATGCTGTGGCGATCTCGTTGACGTTGTTCAGGCCCTGCGCGTTCTCGATCTGCGCCTCGATGCCGATCTTGCCGACCTCGAAGCCCATCGTCTTCTCGATCTGCGTCAGCAGCAGGTCCAGGGCGACGACCTGCTGGGCCGTCTGCACCTTGGGCAGCATGATGCAGTCGAGATTCTGGCCGGCGCCCTCGACGACCGTGACGACGTCGCGGTACGTCCACTCGGTCGTCCAGTCGTTGACGCGCACGACCCGCGTCTTGCCCGTCCAGTCGCCCTCGTTGAGGAACTTGACGATGGTGTGCCGCGCCTCGGGCTTGGCGAGCGGCGCGCACGCGTCCTCCAGGTCGAGGAAGACCTGGTCCGCCGGGAGGCCCTGCGCCTTCTCCAGGAAGCGGGGGTTGCTTCCCGGCACCGCGAGACACGAGCGGCGGGGACGCAGACGGTTGACGGTCATGCGGGGACCTCCAGGGGGTCGAGCTTGTTCGCTTTCCGGATCTCGTCGACGATGCTGCCGATGATTCCGGTGATGTCGAAGTCCTTCGGGGTGAAGACTGCGGCCACTCCGGCTTCCCTGAGCTGCTCGGCGTCACCATTCGGGATGATGCCACCGGCGATCACGGGTATATCTGTGGCACCGGCCACACGCAGCCGTTCGAGGACGTCCGGCACCAGTTGGGCGTGGGAGCCGGACAGGATGGACAGGCCCACCGCGTGCACGTCCTCGGCGAGGGCCGCGTCCACGATCTGCTCCGGCGTCAGCCGGATGCCCTGGTAGACCACCTCGAAGCCGGCGTCCCGGGCGCGCACCGCGATCTGCTCGGCGCCGTTGGAGTGCCCGTCCAGGCCCGGCTTGCCGACCAGGAAGCGCAGCTTGCCCACGTTCAGATCCTTGGCCGTGAGGTCGACCTTCCGGCGGACCACGGCGAGCGCGCTGCCCTCCTCGACCGGGACGGCCACCGGCGCCGAGGAGACACCCGTGGGCGCCCGGAACTCGCCGAACACCTCGCGCAGCGCCCCGGCCCACTCGCCGGTCGTCGCCCCGGCACGCGCGCACTCCAGAGTGGCCTCCATGAGGTTCTCGTCGCCGCGCGCTGCCTCCTTCAGCCGCTCCAGGGCCTTGCAGGGCCGCGGGTGGTTGAAGGGCGGCTGGTAGCGGCTGTCGCGCCACTGCTCCAGCCCGGCGATGACCCGGGCCTCGACCGCCGGGTCCACCGTCTGGATCGCGGTGTCCAGATCGGCGGTCAGCGGGTTCGGCTCGGTGCCCTCGAAGATGTTGACGCCGATGATCTTCTCCTGGCCGGACTCGATCCGGCCCCGGCGCTCGGCGTGCGAGGAGACCAGCTGCGACTTGAGGTAGCCGGACTCGACGGCCGCCATGGCGCCGCCCATCTCCTGGATGCGGTCGATCTCGGCGAACGAGTCCTCGACCAGCCGGTCGACCTTCGCCTCGATCACCTTCGAGCCCTCGAAGATGTCCTCGTACTCCAGCAGGTCGCTCTCATACGCCAGCACCTGCTGGATGCGCAGCGACCACTGCTGGTCCCAGGGGCGGGGCAGCCCGAGGGCCTCGTTCCAGGCGGGGAGCTGCACGGCACGCGCGCGGGCGTCCTTGGAGAGGGTGACGGCCAGCATCTCCAGCACGATCCGCTGGACGTTGTTCTCCGGCTGCGCCTCCGTCAGGCCCAGGGAGTTGACCTGGACGCCGTAGCGGAAGCGGCGCTGCTTGGCGTTCTCGATGCCGTAGCGCTCGCGGGTGATGCGGTCCCAGATGCGGCCGAACGCGCGCATCTTGCACATCTCCTCGACGAAGCGGACGCCCGCGTTCACGAAGAACGAGATGCGGGCCACGACGTCGCCCATGCGCTCCTGCGGCACCTGGCCGGAGTCGCGCACGGCGTCGAGGACGGCGATCGCGGTGGACATCGCGTACGCGATCTCCTGGACCGGCGTGGCGCCCGCCTCCTGCAGGTGGTAGCTGCAGATGTTGATCGGGTTCCACTTCGGGATGTGGGAGACCGTGTACGCGATCATGTCCGTCGTCAGGCGGAGCGAGGGCCCCGGCGGGAACACGTGGGTTCCCCGGGACAGGTACTCCTTGACGATGTCGTTCTGGGTCGTGCCCTGGAGCTTGGTGATGTCCGCGCCCTGCTCCTCGGCGACGACCTGATAGAGCGCCAGCAGCCACATGGCGGTGGCGTTGATCGTCATCGAGGTGTTCATCTGCTCCAGGGGGATGTCCTGGAACAGCCGGCGCATGTCACCGACGTGCGCGATCGGCACGCCGACCCGGCCGACCTCGCCGCGGGCGAGGATGTGGTCGGAGTCGTAGCCGGTCTGCGTCGGCAGGTCGAACGCCACCGACAGACCTGTCTGGCCCTTGGCGAGGTTGCGCCGGTACAGCTCGTTGGACGCCTCGGCGGTGGAGTGACCGGCGTAGGTGCGCATGAGCCACGGCCGGTCCTTCTCCCGCCTGCCTTCGGCGGGCTGACGCTCAGTCATCTATGACCCCGGGTCTCAGATGTTGCGGAAGCGGTTGATGGCGTCGATGTGCTTGGCGCGCTTCTCCTGGTCGCGCACGCCCAGACCCTCCTCGGGGGCCATGCACAGCACGCCGACCTTGCCCTGGTGGAGGTTGCGGTGCACGTCGTAGGCGGCCTGGCCGGTGTCCTCGAGGGAGTACACCTTCGACAGGGTGGGGTGGATCTTGCCCTTCGCGATGAGCCGGTTGGCCTCCCAGGCCTCGCGGTAGTTGGCGAAGTGCGAGCCGATGATCCGCTTCAGCGACATCCAGAGGTAGCGGTTGTCGTACTCGTGCATGTAGCCCGAGGTCGAGGCGCAGGTGGTGATGGTGCCGCCCTTGCGCGTGACGTAGACGCTCGCGCCGAAGGTCTCGCGGCCGGGGTGCTCGAAGACGATGTCGATGTCCTCGCCGCCGGTGAACTCGCGGATGCGCTTGCCGAAGCGCTTCCACTCCTTGGGGTCCTGGGTGTTCTCGTCCTTCCAGAACTTGTAGCCCTCGGCGCTGCGGTCGATGATCGCCTCGGCGCCCATCGAGCGGCAGATCTCCGCCTTCTGCTCGCTGGAGACGACACAGATCGGGTTGGCGCCGCCGGCCAGCGCGAACTGGGTGGCGTAGCTGCCGAGTCCGCCGCTCGCGCCCCAGATCAGGACGTTGTCGCCCTGCTTCATGCCGGCGCCGTTGCGGGAGACCAGCTGCCGGTAGGCGGTGGAGTTGACCAGGCCGGGGGCGGCGGCCTCCTCCCACGACAGGTGGTCGGGCTTCGGCATCAGCTGGTTGGACTTGACCAGGGCGATCTCGGCGAGGCCGCCGAAGTTGGTCTCGAAGCCCCAGATGCGCTGCTCGGGGTCGAGCATCGTGTCGTTGTGGCCGTCGCTGGACTCCAGCTCGACGGACAGACAGTGCGCGACGACCTCGTCACCGGGCCGCCAGGCGTTGACGCCCGGGCCGGTGCGCAGGACGACGCCCGCGAGGTCGGAGCCGATGATGTGGTACGGCAGGTCGTGGCGCTTGGCCAGGTCGTTGGTGCGGCCGTAGCGCTCCAGGAAGCCGAAGGTGGACAGCGGCTCGAAGATCGACGTCCACACCGAGTTGTAGTTGACCGAGGAGGCCATGACGGCCACCAGCGCCTCGCCCGGGCCGAGCTCGGGCAGCGGCACCTCGTCCAGGTGGATCGACTTGCGGGGGTCCTTGTCGCGCGTGGCGAGTCCGGCGAACATCTCCGTCTCGTCCTTGTGCACGGTGATCGCGCGGTACGACTCGGGGATCTGGAGGGCGGCGAAGTCCTCCGACGTGGAGTCGGGCGACTGGATCGCGGCCAGGATGTCCTTAACGGTCACGGTGTTGCCTCCGGCGGTGAGCGCCCTGAGGGAGGGGCGCCGATGGTTACGTCGGTGCTGCTGAGGGTTGAGGGTGTGCCGTCGGTTCGGCGGTGGTGCTGATCGGCAGCGCTGGGTGGCGCGGGAGGTTGCCTGTGACGCAGGCGCCCGGGCGGGCAAGCGGGTGAGCTTGCTGGGACGTCGCCCGGACCTCTTCAACGTATGACACCGCGTGTCACCCCGCAAGGCACTGAGTGCCAGAACTTGATCTCAGATGAAATCTTTACGTAACAAATGAGCGATGATCGATCGAACGGGCTCTGCAAGGGCCTGCAAAACGGCCCCTGACATGCCAAAACGGCCACCCCGAGGGGTGGCCGTCATCACACGGGTGAAGGGGCGCTCAGCGCTCCTTGAGGGCCTGCTCGATCGTCCGCATGACCTCGTCGAGCGGTGCGTCGGTGCGGGCGACGGTCACCAGTACCTCGCCCTGCGTGGAGGCCGTGGCCACGGCCGGCTGCGGCTCCGTCGAGCGGCCGGCCCCGATGCCCGAGCCGAAGGTCTTGCGCACGATCGCGAAGGCGTGGTCCAGCTGCGCCTCCACGTCCCCCTGGCCGCCCGCGCGCAGCCAGCGCCGCAGGACGTGGTTGTGGGCGGTGACGACCGCGGACGCGGCGACCTCCGCCAGCAGCGGGTCGTCGTTGGCGTCGTCGGCGTGCGCGCGCTCGTCGAAGTGGCCGAGGAGATAGCGGGTGAAGAGGCGCTCGTAGCGGGCCACCGAGGCGATCTCCGCCTCGCGCAGGGTGGGCACCTCCCGCGTCAGCTTGTAGCGGGCGACCGAGATCTCCGGCCGGGCCGCGTACATCCGCATGACTTCCTTGATGCCGCGGCACACCGTGTCGAGCGGATGCTCGTGCGCGGGCGCGGCGTTGAGCACCGCCTCGGCGCGGATCAGCGTGTCGTCGTGGTCGGGGAAGATCGCCTCTTCCTTGGAGCGGAAGTGGCGGAAGAAGGTGCGGCGGGCGACCCCGGCCTGGGCCGCGATCTCGTCGACGGTGGTGGCCTCGTACCCCTTGGTCGCGAACAGCTCCATCGCGGCGGCCGCCAGTTCCCTGCGCATCTTGAGCCGCTGGGCGGCGGCGCGAGAGCCGGCGGCACTCTCCGGCGCGTCGGCCGAGGCGGGTGTACGTGAGGACTTGGCGGGCTGGGGCATGCCCTGAACGTACTGCATGTGCGCAGCTCGCCGCGCAGGACCCGGTTCACCCCCGCCGCCGGAAGGCGGGTCAGGGGCGGCCCGGCCGGCCGGGTGGAACCGGTCCGGGCCGAGCAGGCCGCCCCACTCCGCGCCGGACCGGAACCAGTCGCCGGGACGCTCAGCGCTTGGCATATTCGCGGAAGCCACGGCCGGTCTTGCGGCCGAGGCAGCCCGCGGCCACCAGGTGCTCCAGCAGCGGCGCCGGAGCGAGCCCCGGGTCGCGGAACTCGCGGTGCAGGACCTTCTCGATGGCGAGCGAGACGTCCAGCCCGACGACGTCCAGCAGCTCGAACGGGCCCATCGGGTACCCGCCGCCCAGCTTCATCGCCGCGTCGATGTCGTCGAGCGAGGCGTAGTGCTCCTCGACCATCTTGATCGCGTTGTTCAGGTACGGGAACAGCAGCGCGTTCACGATGAACCCGGCCCGGTCACCGCAGTCGACCGGGTGCTTCCTGATCCGGCCGCACACCTCGCGGACCGTCGCGTGGACGTCGTCGGCGGTCAGCACCGTGCGGACGACCTCGACCAGCTTCATGGCCGGCGCCGGGTTGAAGAAGTGCATGCCGATCACGTCCTGCGGGCGCGAGGTGGCCCGGGCACAGGCGACGACCGGCAGCGACGAGGTCGTGGTGGCCAGGATCGCGCCCGGCTTGCAGACCTTGTCCAGGGCCGCGAACAGCTGCCGCTTGACCTCCAGGTCCTCGGCGACCGCCTCCACGGCCAGGTCGACGCCGGCGAAGTCGTCGTAGGTGCCCGTGGCGGTGATGCGGTCCAGGGTCTCGGCGGCCGCCTCCGCGGTCATCCGGCCCTTGTCGACCGAGCGGGCCAGGGACTTGCCGATCCGGGCCTTCGCGTTCTGCGCCTTCTCCGCGCTGCGGGCGGCGATGACCACCTCGTACCCGCCCTTGGCGAACACCTCGGCGATACCGGAGGCCATGGTGCCCGAGCCCGCGACACCGACCGAGCGGATCTCCCGGCCGGGAACCAGGTCACCGCCCTCCAGCGGGGTCAAGGCGTCCCGCACGACGACCGGGCTGCCGGGCGCCTCGTAGGTGTAGAAGCCGCGCCCCGCCTTGCGGCCGGTCAGACCCGCCTCGCTCAGCTGCTTGAGGATCGGCGCCGGGGCGTGCAGCCGGTCGCGGGAGGAGGTGTACATGGCCTCCAGGACCGTGCGCGCGGTGTCGACGCCGATCAGGTCCAGCAGTGCCAGCGGGCCCATGGGCAGTCCGCAGCCCAGCCGCATCGCGGCGTCGATGTCCTCGCGGGAGGCGTACTTCGCCTCGTACATCGCGGCGGCCTGGTTGAGGTAGCCGAACAGCAGGCCGTCCGCGACGAAACCGGGCCGGTCGCCGACCGCGACGGGCTCCTTGCCCAGGTCGAGCGCGAGGTCGGTGACCGCGGTGACGGCCGCCGGCGCGGTCAGCACCGAGGAGACCACCTCGACCAGCTTCATGGCCGGCGCGGGGTTGAAGAAGTGCAGGCCCAGCACCCGCTCCGGACGGGAGGAGTCGGCGGCCAGCCGGGTCACGGACAGGGCGTTGGTGCCGGTCGCCAGGATCGTCTCCGGGCGCACGATCCCGTCCAGCTCCCGGAAGATCTGGTGCTTGATCTCGTACGACTCCGGGGCCACCTCGATGACCAGGTCGGCGTCGGCCGCGGTGCGCAGGTCGGCGGAGGTGCGGACACGGCCGAGGATCTCGGCGCGCTCCTGCTCGGTCAGCCGGCCGCGCTCGACGCCGCGGGCGGTGGAGGCCTCCAGGGCGGCGACGCACTTCGCGGCCTGGGTCTCGCTGATGTCGATGCCGACGACCGTGCGGCCGGCCTTGGCGAGGACCTCGGCGATGCCGGTGCCCATCGTGCCGAGGCCGACGACGGCGATGGTCTGCAGCGGGGACTGGGACGGGTCGGACAGGGGAGTGGCCATCGCGGGACTCCAGGATGAGGGTGACGACGGGGAACGCGCTCCGGGTGCGCCGGAGTCGGACCTTCAGGGGCCGGACCACGGGCGCACCGGGTGCGTGATGAAGTGCGGGTGTTGGCCGGGCTGCGAAGCGCACACGCCCGGTGCCGCGCCCCGGGCGTGCACACGCCCGGAGGAGAACGGCGGTTCCGACCGGCCCTGTCCCGGGGCCGAGCCGTACTTGCGGTACCTGAGGCACCGAACCGACTGCTCCCGCGACAGCCGCGTCACCAGACCGCCGCGAGGAAATACGAGTGGGTAACTCGCTCGTCTGAGCTTAACCGGCGGGTAACGAGCGCGCCAGCCCCCGGGTTTGTGATGTACGTCCCGCGCAGCTCGCGCCGCCCCTAACCTCAGAGTCATGGACGAAGAGTTGCGATCACTCACGGAGCGCTTACGGCAGGAGTCCGGGGCGCCGCCCGCGTTCGAGCGGCTCGTGGCGACCGACGACCTCGACGCCCTGGCGGCGGCGCTGACCGAACCCGGTCAGCACCTGTGGGCGAGGGAGCTGGCCGCGTTCCGGCTGGGGCTCGCGCGGGACCCGCGGGCCTTCGAGGCCCTGGTGCTGCTGCTCAACCACCGCGACCCCCCGCGCTGCGCCTCCGCCGCCCATGCCCTGGCCCGGCTGGGAGATCCGCGCACCGCCCGCGCGGCCGCCGCCCTCGCCACCAACGAACTGCGCGTCGCCTACGCCCTGCACCCGGTGCGGCTCCTGGTCGAACTGCGTGCCCCGGAGGCGGTGCCCGCGCTGATCACCACGCTCCAGCGGCGGCTGCGCCCGCACGACCCGTACCGCCGCGTGGCGCTGGCCTGCGTGGACGGACTCGGGGCGCTGGGCGACGCCCGGGCCAGACCCGTCCTGAACGAGGCGCTCGCGCATCCGACGCTGGCCGAGGCGGCGGTGCGGGCGCTGGGGCGGATCCCGAAGCAGAGGTGACGTCAGCGGGGGAGGGGACCGCCGCGCCCCACCGCACCGCCAGCGGGAGGAGGGGCCCGCCGCACCGCGACATCAGCGGAGGGGCCCGCCGCACCGCGACGTCAGCAGGGGGAGGGGCCCGCCCTACCGCGATGTCAGCGGGCGAGGGTCCTGGTGTACCGCACCTCGGGGACCGCGACCCCGTCCACCTCGAAGGGCTCCTCGGCGCCGTCCGCCCGGAAGCCGGCCCGTTCGTAGAAGCGGCGGGCCCGGTCGTTCTCCTTGAGCACCCACAGCAGGAGACGGCCGTGGCCCGCGGCGGAACAGCGCGCGACCGACTCCGTGAGCAGCGCCCGCCCCACGCCCCGCCCCACCTGATCCGGGTGCACGTAGATGGCGTACAACTCGGCGTCCCCGGTGCGGACTTCCCCGTCCCGGTACGGGCCGTGGCACGCCCAGCCGACGATCTCGCCACCGGTGTCCTCGGCGACCAGGTTCACCACGTCGCCGTCGCCCTGGGCGAGGTGCGTACGACGCCGCTCGGCGTCCTCCTCGACACTGAGCCGGTCCAGGTAGGACTGCGGCACCAGACCCCGGTAGGCGCTGCGCCAGCCGCCGACCCGGACCCGCGCGACGCCCTCGCAGTCGGCGAGCGTCATCTCCCGTATCCGCGGGCTCCTCATGGCGCGACCACCGCGAACGCCTCGACCTCGATCGCCACGAAACGGCCGGTGCCCAGGACGACATGGCTGTACTGGGCGGCGGCGACGCCGTCGGGGGCGGGAATTGTCGTCAGCTCACTCATGGGTTCATGGTGGACCATGGGACTGACAAATCCCGCCCCCGCCCCTGGCGTCTCGTCAGCCGCTCAGTGGCGGAAGCCGAGCAGGCCGTGCAGCGCCGAGCCGTTCGACGGCGCCGACGCCGCCTTCGCCGACGCCGCCTTCGCCGCCGCGGGCTTCGGATCCGGCAGCGCCTCGCACACGGCGTCCGCCTCGCCGTACCCGCGCGGCACGGTGCCGTCCGTCAGATACGCCGCCAGGTGTTTGTCCAGGCAGGCGTTGCCGCTCAGGGTGATGCCGTGGTTGCCGCCGCCCTGTTCGACCACCAGGCTGGAACGGGCCAGCAGACGATGCACGGTGACACCGCCCTCGTAGGGCGTGGCCGCGTCGCCGGTCGCCTGGAACAGCAAGGCCGGCGGCAGCTTGCCGTTGGCCACGTTCACCGGGCGCAGCGAGTCCGTCGGCCAGAACGCGCACGGCGCGTTGTACCAGGCGTTGTTCCAGGTCATGAACGGCGCCTTCTCGTAGACCGCCCAGTTGTCCTCACGCCACCGCCGCCAGTCGCGCGGCCAGTCGGCGTCCCGGCACTGCACCGAGGTGTAGACGCTGTAGCCGTTGTCGCCGGAGGCGTCGACCGCGCCGAAGTCCTCGTACGCCTCGACCAGCGGCTCGGGGTCCTTGTCGTGCACGTACGCGGCGAACGCCTCCGCGAGGATCGGCCAGTAACCGTTGTAGTAGCCGCCCGGGATGAAGGTGTCCTCCAGCTCCGACGCGCCCACCGTGCCGCCGGCCGGCTTCTTCGCGAGGGCCGCGCGCATCGCGTACCAGGTGGCCTCGATCTTCTCCGGATCGGTGCCCAGCCCGTACGTGGTGTCGTACTCGGCGACCCAGGCCAGGAAGGCGCGGTGGCGGTCGTTGAAGGCCACGTCCTGGTTGAGGTTGGCCTCGTACCAGACGTCCGTCGGGTCGACGATCGAGTCCAGGACCAGGCGCCGCACCCGCTCGGGGAAGAACTTGGCGTACACGGCGCCCAGGTAGGTGCCGTACGAGTAGCCGAAGTAGTTGATCTTCTTCGCGCCCAGGGCCTGCCGGATCGCGTCCATGTCGCGGACGGCGTCGACGGTGTCGATGTACGGCAGGAGGTGCGCGTACTTCTTGCCGCAGGCGGCGGCGAAGGAAGCGGCGCGGGCGAGGTTGGCCTTCTCGATCGCGGGCGTCGTCGGCAGGGAGTTCGGGCGGACCGGGTCGAAGTGGCCCGGCCTGCAGTCCAGAGCGGGCTTGCTCGCTCCCACGCCGCGCGGGTCGAAGCCGATGACGTCGTAGCGGGCCGCGACCTTCGCGGGCAGCGAGCGCGCGACGAACCCGGCGAGCGTCAGGCCGCTGCCGCCGGGGCCGCCGGGGTTGACCAGCAGCGGGCCCTGGTAGGCCCGGGCGGTGTGCGGGACACGGGAGAGGGCGAGGGTGATCTTCTCCCCGTGCGGTCTGCGGTGGTCGAGTGGCACTTTCACCGACGCGCACTGCAGCGTCGGGTAGTCCTCGGTGGCGCAGCTCTTCCAGGTGAGCTTCGCGGTCCGGGTGGTGGTGTTCGCGGTGCTGGGTGCGCTCGCCTCGGCGGGAACGGCCGTGAAGGTCCCGGCCATGACGACGGCGGCGCCGCACAGCGCGGCTGCGCGTTTTCTCATGGAGTCCTCCCAGGACGGCGGGGTCGAGGACCGCGAGGGTCGCCGTCCTCGCCGCATCGTCCCGGAAACCGGTCCTGGAAGAACTCATTCGGTAAAGCTCATGACCCGATTGGATCTCAGATGCGCTCGAATGCTCGCCATGGGGCGCAGGTCTCGCCTGCTCCCGGAGGAGCTCGAATTCTCCTAGAGGAGCGAGAGTTGGGTCGGTCCCGTCACCGGCGGCTCCTCGGCCGCCTCGGCTGCCTCGGCCGGCCGGATCCGCCGAGGCGTCCCCGCGCGTGTGGGCCCGATGCCGTACTCCTCGGCCAGCTCGTGCACCTGACGGGTGATCCGCCGCTGGTACCACTTCGGGGCGTAGGAGCCCTCCGCGTACAACCGCTCGTAACGGGCCACCAGGTACGGGTGGTGCTGCTCCAGCCAGGCCATGAACCACTCGCGGGCGCCGGGCCGCAGATGCAGCACCAGCGGCGTCACGGACGTGGCGCCGGATGCCGCGATCGCCCGTACGGTGGCGCGGAGTTGGGCTGGCGTGTCGCTCAGGAACGGGATCACCGGCGCCATCAGCACCCCGCAGCCGATGCCGTGTTCGGCCAGGGTGCGCACGACCTCCAGGCGTCGCTCCGGCGCGGGCGTGCCGGGCTCGACGGTGCGCCAGAGCTCCTGCTCGGTGAAGCCGACCGACACGGAGATGCCGACGTCGGTCACCTGCGCCGCCTGTGTGATCAGGTCCAGGTCGCGCAGGATGAGCGTGCCCTTGGTCAGGATCGAGAAGGGGTTCGCGTGATCGCGCAGCGCCGCGATGATGCCCGGCATCAGCCGGTAGCGGCCCTCGGCGCGCTGGTAGCAGTCGACGTTGGTGCCCATCGCGATGTGCTCGCCCTGCCAGCGGCGCGAGCCGAGCTGCCGGCGCAGCAGCTCCGGCGCGTTGGTCTTGACGACGATCTGGCTGTCGAAGCCGAGGCCCGTGTCGAGGTCCAGATAGCTGTGCGTCTTGCGCGCGAAGCAGTAGACGCACGCGTGCGAGCAGCCCCGATAGGGGTTGACCGTCCACTGGAACGACATCCGTGAGACCGCCGGCACCCGGTTGATGATCGAGCGGGCCCGGACCTCGTGGAAGGTGATCCCGCGGAACTCCGGGGTGTCGAACGTGCGGGTCGTGACCGCGTCCGCGCCGAACAGCGCGGCATCGGCCCGGCTGTGTTCGGAGTCCGATGTGAGGTTCTCCCAGCGCATGACGCCTCCTCGGTAGCACTGACCACAGAATAGAACACACGTTCCCTTGATCGTGCGAGGGTGTTTTCCGAACGTGTTCGACCGGGTTGCGCCACCCCGATTTGGGGGGCCGGGCAGCGGGGTGGTTGGCTTGCCCCGACCCCCGAGCAACCAGTCCTGGAGGAAAGCGATGGCGCAGGTCGAGGCCACTACGGAGCGGATCGTCGCGGCGGACGCGGAGACGGTGTTCGACGCCCTCGCCGACTACAGCGGCACGCGCGCGAAGCTGCTGCCCGAGCAGTTCAGCGAGTACGAGGTCCGGGAGGGCGGTGACGGCGAGGGCACCCTCGTCCACTGGAAGCTCCAGGCCACCAGCAAGCGGGTGCGCGACTGCCTCCTGGAGGTGAGCGAGCCCACCGATGGCGAGCTGGTCGAGAAGGACCGCAACTCCTCCATGGTCACCACCTGGCGGGTCACCCCGGCCGGCGAGGGCAAGTCCCGGGTCGTCGTCACCACCACCTGGACCGGGGCCGGTGGCATCGGCGGCTTCTTCGAGAAGACCTTCGCGCCCAAGGGTCTCGGCCGGATCTACGACGCGATGCTCGCCAAGCTCGCCGCCGAGGTCGAGAAGTAGCCCACCTCAAAGCTCGGAGTCTCAGGGGCTGTTGCCCTCCTCACCGGTTCGAGTGATCTCCGTACGGCTCGCTCCTGTGCCGTAACTCGTCGCGCTTGCTCGTAGTTGTCGCTTTTACGCGGGAATTGTGCGGCAGCGCGACGAGGGGAGCGGTGAGTGGGCGGGATCACTCTGGCGCAGGACGAACCGGCGGTAGCGCCTCCCGACACCCCCGCACCCCCGCCCGATCCGGACACCGGACCGAGCCCGCGCCGGGTGCGGCTGGTCTTCTTCGCTCTCATGCTGGCCCTTCTCCTGGCCGCCCTGGAGCAGATGATCGTCGCCACCGCGCTGCCGAAGATCGTCGGTGAACTGCACGGCCTGGACCGGATGTCCTGGGCGATCACCGCCTACCTGCTCACCGCCACCGTCGGACTGCCGATCTACGGCAAGCTCGGCGATCTGCTGGGCCGCAAGGGCGTCTTCCAGTTCGCGATCGTCGTCTTCGTCGTCGGCTCCGCGCTCGCGGGCCGGGCTCAGACCATGGACCAGCTGATCGCTTTCCGCGCGCTGCAGGGCGTCGGCGCGGGCGGCCTCATGATCGGCGTCCAGGCGATCATCGCGGACATCGTGCCGCCCCGGCAGCGCGGCCGCTACATGGGCCTGATCGGCGCCGCCTTCGGCCTCGCCTCCGTGGCCGGACCACTGCTCGGCGGCTACTTCACGGACCATCTCTCCTGGCGCTGGTGCTTCTACGTCAACGTCCCCTTCGGCCTGGTCACCCTGGCCGTCGTCGCCGTCACGCTGAAACTCCCCAAGCCGGCCGCCCGGGGCCGGCTGGACGTCCTCGGCGCGCTGCTGCTGACCGCCGCCTCCACCTGCCTGGTCCTGCTGACCAGCGGGGGCGGCACCGAGTACGCCTGGGACTCGCGCATGATCCTCGGCCTCGCGGCCGGAGCGGCGGCGGCGACCGTCCTCTTTCTCGTCACCGAGCACTTCGCCGTCGAACCCCTCATCCCCCTCAGGCTGTTCAGGGACTCCGTCTTCAACGTCACCGGCCTGGTCGGCCTGGTGATCGGGGTGGGCCTGTTCGGCGCCGCCAGCTATCTGCCGACGTACCTGCAGATGGTCGACGGGGCCTCCGCCACCGAGTCGGGCCTGCTCATGCTGCCGATGATGGCCGGCATCGTCGGCGCCTCGATCATCGCCGGCCAGCTCATCAGCCACACCGGCCGCTACAAGGCCTACCCGATCCTCGGCGGCGCCCTCTCCGTCACCGGCATGTGGCTGCTGTCGCGCCTGGAGGTCGGCACGCCCCGGCTGCACTACAGCATCTGGATGGCCGTCCTGGGCGCCGGCATCGGCATGGTGATGCCGGTGCTGATCCTCGCCGTGCAGAACTCCGTACGCCCCGCCGACCTCGGCACCGCCACCAGCGCCAACAACTACTTCCGGCAGATCGGCGGCAGCGTCGGAGCCGCCGTCTTCGGCACCCTGTTCGCCGACCGGCTCGCCGACGCCCTCGCCGACCGGCTTCCCGCGCGGGCCGGGCTGCCGGACGCCGAGTCCCTCACCCCGCAGCTCGTGCACGCGCTGCCCCCGGCCCTGCGCGACGACTACATCCGGGCGTACGCCGACGCCATGCCGCGGATCTTCCTCTACCTGGTGCCGGTGCTCGTCCTCGGACTGGTCATCGCCCTCTTCCTCAAGGAGAAACCCCTGGTGTCCCACAACGCCTCCGTCACCGACCCGGGCACGACGCGGGTGAACACCCCGGTCCCGCAGGCCCGCGCCGCGCACGCCACGGGCGTGCCCGTGTGCGGCTCGGTGCAGCACCCCGACGGGACCGTCGTGCCCCGCGCGGCACTCACGCTCATCGACGTCACCGGGCAGCAGACCGGGCGCGGCGCGAGCGGCGAGGACGGGCGCTACGCGCTGGCCACCCCGGGCCCGGGCTCGTACGTGCTGATCGCCGCGGCCGGCGGCCACCAGCCGCAGGCGGTCACCGTGACCGTCGGCGAACGCCCCGTCGAGCTCGACATCGTCCTCGGCGGCGCCGGAAACCTGATCGGCACCGTGGTCACGGCCGACGGCACGCCCGTGCGGGACGCCACCGTCACGCTCACCAACGTGCACGGCGAGGTCGTGGCCACCACCCGCAGCGGCCGGGAGGGCGGATACGTCATCACCGAGCTCGTCGCCGGCGAGTACACCCTCGCCGCCAGCGCGCCCGCCTTCCGCCCGGCCGCGCTCCCCGTCACCGTCCAGGCCGCCCGCGAGACCCGCCGGGACATCGAACTGGCCGGCAGAGCCGTGCTGCGCGGCACCGTCCGGGCAGGCGGCGGCAGGCCCGTCGAGGACGCGCGCGTGACGCTGCTCGACGTGGCGGGCAACGTCGTCGACACCCTCACCACGGGCGCCGACGGCACGTTCCGCTTCGTCGACCTGTCCTCCGGCGAGTACACCGTCATCGCCGCGGGCTACCCGCCCGTGGCCACCGTGCTCCAGGTCGCCGGAGGAGGCCGTACCGAGCGGGATCTCCAGCTGGGCCACGGGGACTGAACGGGCACCGGCCGCAGGCTGAACGAACAGCGGCGCGCGGGGTCGTACGCCGGTGCGAACCCCGCGCGGGCAATTCCCGCGTTGCCTCACATCGCCACCGGCGGGAGCCGTACGGTGGAGACACCGGCACAGATCTTGCGTCCGTGGGGAGAGAGGGCCTGGCCATGGACCATGGCACCGACAGGGCTGGACAGGGCACGGTCAGCGAACCCGCCGAGCCCGGCCGCGTCCCCCTGGCCGTCGTCGTGGTCGACCGCGACGGCCTGGTGTCCCACTGGAGCCGCGGCGCACGGCGCCTGTTCGGCGTCCCCAAGGACGAGGCGATCGGCCGCACCGCCCTCGACCTGCTCCCCGTCTCCGGCGCCCTGCCCGACGGACGGGACACCAGCCCGTACGCCGCCGGTGACGGTATCGGCCCCGACCTCGAATCCTCCCTAGACGGCGGGCTCTCCTACCCGGCCGCGGGCCGCGCCCGGCTCACCGCCTCCGGGGACGGTCGCGTCGACGTCCTGTGGTGGGCCTACCCGCTGGTGGGCCCCGGGCCCGAGCGGCTGCTCGTGCTGGCCGCCGACGCCGACGGACTGCGCGCGGGCGACGGGGCGTTCGAGCGGATCGCGCCCGGCTTCGCGCTGCACACCGACTTCCCCGGAGCGGAGGACCTCGCCCGCCGGCTCCCCGAGATCCTGCCCAGCATGAGCGTCGGCGAAAGCGCCCGCATCGTCGCGCAGATCCTCGAACTCGGCTATCCCGTCCTGGAGTTCAGCCAGAACGACCGGGTGCCCGTGACCCCCGACTGGGGCGTGGCCCGGCGCGCCGAACGCAAGGCACGCCGCGAACGGGCCGCGCGGGCCCTGGCCGCCGGCGAACCCCTGCCGGCGGACCTGCGGGACGACGGCGAGGACCTCGAGTACGCCGCCGTCCGTGAGCGCCTGGAGTTCCTCAACGAGGTCAGCGGCCGCATCGGCACCTCCCTCGACCTGTCCCGCACGATCGTCGAGGTCAGCAGGGCCGTCGTGCCCCGCTTCACCGATGTCGCCGGGACGTACCTGCGGGAACAGGTCGTTGCCGGCGAGGGGTTCGAGGACGGCGTGCCCGACACCACCACGATGTGGCACCGGGTCGCCCTGGAGCACACCGACGAACCGGGCCGCTGGGACGACGTGGTCCCCGTCGGCGAGGCCATGCCGTTCCCGGCGCACACGCCGTTCTTCCAGTGCATGACCAGCGGCGAGCCCGTCCTCGTGCCGCGCATCAGTGAGGAGATGGGGCACGCCATCGCCGCGCAGTTCGACAAGCGCGACATCAGGCCCCTCATCACCGGACGCTCGATGCTGGTCGTGCCACTGAAGGCCCGCAACGTCGTCCTCGGCTTCATGATCCTGCTGCGGCACCCGGAGCGACCCGTCTTCAACGACATGGACCGCGTCACCGGCGCCGAACTCGCCGCCCGCGCGGGCCTCGTGCTCGACAACGCGCGTATGTACACCTTCCAGGAGAACGTCGCCGAGACACTCCAGGACAGCATGCTCCCGCACATCCCGCCCCGCATGACCGGCTGCGACATCGCCACCCGCTATCTGCCGGGCACCCTGCTCGGCCGGGTCGGCGGCGACTGGTTCGACGCGGTGAAGCTGCACGGCGGGCGCACGGCCCTCGTCGTCGGCGACGTCATGGGTCACGGCCTGAACTCGGCCGCGATGATGGGCCAGTTGCGGACGGCCGTGCAGACCATGGCCGGGCTCGACCTGCCGCCCGCCCAGCTGCTGCGCAACCTCGACGACCTCGCCCAGCGCCTCGGCGACAGCTACCTCGCGACCTGCCTCTACGCCGTCTACGACCCGATCGCGAGCGAACTCCACCTCGCCAACGCCGGGCACATCCCGCCCGTCCTGGTCCGCGCCGACGACGGTCGCAGCGAACTGCTGGACCTGCCCACGGGCGCGCCCATCGGCGTCGGGGGAGTGCCCTTCGAGGCGATCCGGGTGCGCGTCGAGCCCGGCGACCGGCTGGTGATGTGCACCGACGGACTGGTCGAGGTGCGCGGCGAGGACATCGGCGTGGGCCTGGCGACGCTCTGCGAGTCGGCCGCGCACCCGGCCGCGTCCATGGACGACGCCTGCGACACCATCATCCGCGCCCTGGCTGTGACGTTTGCCGAAGCGGGCCGCGGCGGCCGCAAGGACGACGTGGCGCTGCTGATGGCCCGCCTGGGCGGTATCGACCCGGGCGACGTGGCCGAATGGCGCCTCGCCCTCGACCCGTCCGAGGTGAGCCGGGCCCGCGCGGTGGTGCGCGAGCAACTGCACGACTGGGGCCTGGCGAAACTCGTCGCGCCCGCCGAGCTGATGGCCGGCGAACTCGTCACCAACGCCGTACGGCACTCGCACGCCCGGCCCGTCGCACTGCGCCTGGTCCGTGGGGACACCCTGCTGTGCGAGGTGGAGGACGACGACCACGAGCTGCCGACCCTGCTCAGCGCGGGCCCGCTCGACGAGGCGGGACGCGGTCTGCGCGTCGTCAGCACGCTGTCCCGCGAGTGGGGGACCAGCGGGACCAAGAGCGGCAAGACGGTGTGGTTCGAGCTGACACTGCCGCGCCGCTGAACACCCCGGCGTCGAACGGGGCGTGAAGGTACGTGCCGCGTTCTTGTGGCCGGGGCCGGGGCGCGATACACCGTACTCGCCCGCCACATGGCGGGATTCGTTCGCACCCTGGGGAGTGGGCCATGAGCGTGACGAGTCGGTACCGGGAGGCGTGGGAGGCGTTCTGGCGGGAGGCGTCCGCCGAACCGGGGGCGGTGTTCTGGGACGCGGAACCGGTCCTGACCGTCGGCCCGCATCTCGCCCTGTTCGAGCCGTACCTGGTCGATCCCGCACTGCCGATGGTGGACCTCGGCTGCGGCAACGGCACCCAGACCCGCTATCTCGCCGATCGTTTCCCGCGGGTCCTGGGCGTCGACCTGTCCGCCGCGGCCCTCGACCACGCCCGGCGCTCCGACCCGGCGGGGCAGGCCGCCTACCGGCAGCTGGACGCCGCCGGGAAGGACGAGGCCCAGGCCCTGCACGCGGAGCTCGGCGACACCAACGTCTATGTGCGGGGCGTCCTGCACCAGTGCGAGCCGGACGACCGGCAGTCCCTCGTCGACGGGATCGCCACGCTGGTCGGCGACCGGGGCCGGGCCTGCCTGGTGGAGCTCTCGGGCGCCGCGAAGCAGGTCCTGGCGGGTCTGGCGGGCGACCCGGACGGCCCGCCGCCCAAGCTCGCACCGGTCTTCCGGCACGGCCTCACTCCGGGCGAGGTCTCGGACGAGGCCGTGCCCGAGTATCTGCGCTCGGCCGGTCTCACCGTCCTGGCGAGCGGCCGGCTGCCGCTGAGGACCACGGAGTACCGCCCGGACGGCACACGCATCGAGCTGCCCGCCACCTGGCTGGTGGCGGGGCGCAGGGCCTGAGGCGAGCGGGCGGAGGGGCGGGGCCGGGGCGTGGTCTGGTGAACCAGGGATTTGTCGGTGTACGGTCACTCTGCCCCGTCCCGTGCACCTGCCTCGCCCTCGCGGAGGACAGCCATGCCGATGCCCTGGTTACGGATGCTGGTCGCGTCAGCGGTCTCGACGGTGCTGGTCGGCACGACCGCCGTCACGACCGTCGCCGCACCGGAACCCCGCGCGGTACGGGACGGCGTGCACACCGCGGGGCGGGTCAAGGACGCCGGTGACGTGCTGCAGTACAGCTGGCCCGGCGTCTACTTCGAGGGCCGGATCCGGGGCACCGGCGTGGGCGTCGTGCTCGACGATCCGGCCGCCGACTACGACGTCCAGGTCGACGGGGCCACCGTCGCGACCCTCGTCACGCCGGGGAAGACCACCCACTGGGTCAGAGGTCTGCGCGACGGCGTGCACACCGTCCGGCTCGTCAAACGCAACGACACCCCGTGGAGCACCAGCTCCTTCGGCGGCTTCGTCGCCGCACCCGGCGGTGCCGTCCTGGCCCGGCCCGCCGCCCGCAGCCGCCAGATCGAGTTCATCGGCGACTCCCTCACGGCCGGCTACGGCAACCTCTCCACCTCCCGGGACTGCGACGGCGAGCAGCTCAAACGCACCACGAACGCCGACGTGAGCTACGGCGCCCTCACCGCCCGGGGGCTGGGCGCCGATTACCAGCTCAACGCGTATTCGGGCCAGGGCATGGTCCGCAACTACAACGGCGGCTCGCCGGAGGTGAACTACCGCACCTTCTACGACCGCGCGCTGCTGAACGTGCCCGGCGACGTCTGGCACAACCCCGGCACCTGGCGGCCGCAGCTCGTGGTGGTTTACCTCGGCACGAATGACTTCTCCACCCCGGTCAACCCGGGCGAGCCCTGGACGGGCGAGAGCCTCGCGGCCGCCTACCGCAGCGCCTACAGCGGTTTCCTCGCGAAGCTGCGGCAGCGCTACGGGACGGCGACCACCCTCCTGGCCGTCGGCACGGGCCCGTTCGCCGGCCATGTCGAGCGCGTCGTCCGGGAACGCACCGACGCGGGCGACCGCCGGGTCCGCTCCTGGTCCCTCGACACCACCGGCCTCGACTACACGGGCTGCCACTGGCACTACTCGGCCCATGACCACCGCCTCCTCGCCGACCGCCTCACCGCGTTCCTCGCCGACCTGCCGATCCGTTGGTGACCACCTCGTAGCCCGTTCCGCCCGCAGCGCGTAACGTGACGAACCATGAAGATCTCCGCCCTGGACGGCTCGTCATGAGGATCCTCATCAGCGCCGACATGGAGGGCGCCACCGGCGTCACCTGGCCCGACGACGTGGTGCCGGGCGCCTCTCAGTGGGAGCGCTGCCGCTCGCTGTTCACCTCCGACGTCAACGCCGCCGTCCTCGGCTTCCACGACGGCGGCGCCGACGAGGTGATCATCAATGAGGCGCACTCCACCATGCGCAACCTGCTGCTGGAGCAGCTCGACGACCGCGCCCAGATGCTCACCGGCCGGCACAAGGCGCTGTCCATGGTGGAGGGGGTGCAGCACGGAGACGTCGACGGCATCGCGTTCGTCGGCTACCACGCGGGCGCCGGCATGGAGGGCGTCCTCGCGCACACCTATCTCGCCAACTCGATCACGGGCGTGTGGCTGAACGACGTGAGGGCGAGCGAGGGGCTGCTCAACGCGCATGTCGTCGCCGAGTACGGCGTGCCGGTCGTGCTGGTCACCGGGGACGACGTCGCCTGCGAGGACGCGCTCGGGTACGCGCCCGAGGCGCTGAAGGTCGCGGTGAAGGACCACGTGTCGCGCTACGCGGCCGTGTGCCGCACGCCCGGTCGCACCGCGGCCGACATCCGGGCGGCGGCCAAGGAGGCCGCCGCACTGGCGGTGCGGCACGAACCCGTCCGCGGCGGCCCGTTCACCGTGGCCGTCGAGTTCGACGCGGAACACCTGGCGATGACCGCCACCGTCGTCCCGGGTGTGGAACGGATCGGGGAGCGGAAGGTGGCGTACACGAGCGGGACCATGTACGAGGGCATCCGCGCCTTCAAGGCGGTCACCACGATCGTCTCGGCCGCGGTGGAGGAGCAGTATGGCTGAGCAGGTGGACCAACCCGCGCTGGACGAGGTCGTGACGTACACGTCCGACCTCATCCGCATCGACACCACCAACCGGGGCGGGGGCGACTGCCGGGAGCGGCCCGCCGCCGAGTACGCCGCCGCGCGGCTCGCCGACGCCGGGATCGAACCGACCCTGCTGGAGCGCACCAAGGGGCGGACCAACGTCGTCGCCCGGATCGAGGGCACCGCCCCCTCGGCCGGCGCCCTGCTGCTCCACGGCCATCTGGACGTCGTGCCCGCGGCGGCCGGCGACTGGAGCGTGCACCCGTTCTCCGGGGAGATCCGCGACGGGGTCGTCTGGGGGCGCGGCGCCGTCGACATGAAGAACATGGACGCGATGATCCTGGCCGTCGTGCGCGGCTGGGCACGGCAGGGCGTCCGGCCCCGCCGGGACATCGTCATCGCGTTCACGGCCGACGAGGAGGCCAGCGCCGAGGACGGCTCCGGGTTCCTCGCCGACCGGCACCCCGGCCTGTTCGAGGGCTGCACCGAAGGCATCAGCGAGTCGGGCGCCTTCACCTTCCACGACGGCAACGGGCGGCAGATCTACCCGATCGCGGCCGGGGAACGCGGCACCGCCTGGCTGAAGCTCACCGCCCGCGGACGCGCCGGACACGGCTCCAAGGTCAACCGGGACAACGCCGTGACCCGCCTCGCGGGCGCGGTCGCGCGGATCGGCGCACACGAGTGGCCCCTGCGGCTGACCCCGACCGTACGCTCCGCCCTCACCGAACTCGCCGCGCTCTACGGCATCGAGAGCGACCTCACCGACGTGGACGCGCTGATGGAGAAGCTCGGGCCGGCCGCGAAGCTCGTCGAGCCGACCCTGCGCAACAGCACCAACCCGACCATGCTGGACGCCGGTTACAAGGTCAACGTCATTCCGGGCGAGGCCGTGGCGCACGTGGACGGCCGGTACATGCCCGGCGGCGAGGAGGAGTTCCGCAGCACCCTCGACCGGCTCACCGGGCCGGACGTGGACTGGGAGTTCCACCACCGCGAGGTCGCCCTGGAGTCGCCGGTGGACTCGGCGACCTTCGCGGGCATGCGAGCCGCCCTCGAGGAGTTCGCGCCCGAGGGGCACGTGGTGCCGTTCTGCATGTCCGGCGGCACCGACGCCAAGCAGTTCTCCCGCCTCGGCATCACCGGCTACGGCTTCACCCCGCTGAAGCTGCCGGACGGCTACGACTACGCGGCCATGTTCCACGGGGTCGACGAACGGGTACCGGTCGAGGCGCTGCACTTCGGTGTCCGCGTACTCGACCGGTTCCTGCGGACGGCCTAGGAGAGTGGGGGAGACGGTGCGGACGCTGGCCTACGGGGCGTGGCCCTCGCCCATCGACGCGGCCCTGGCCGCCGCGCACGACGGGCACCCGGAGTACGTGGGCTTCGTCGGCGACGAGGTGTGGTGGACCGAGCCGCGCCCCGCCGAGGGCGGCCGGCGCACCCTGGTGCGGCGGCACGCCGACGGCCGGGAGGAGTCGCTGCTGCCCGCGCCGTGGAACGTGCGCAGCCGGGTCATCGAGTACGGCGGGCACCCGTGGGCCGCCGTCGCGGGGGACACCGGTCCGCTGGTGGTGTTCGTGAACTTCGCCGACCAGCGGCTGTACCGCTGTGCGCCGGGCGGCGAACCCCGACCGCTCACCCCCGTGTCCTCCGTCGGCGCCGGCCTGCGCTGGGCCGAGCCGCTGGCGCTGCCCGAGCGGGGCGAAGTGTGGTGCGTGCTGGAGGAGTTCACCGGTGACGGACCCACCGACGTGCGCCGTGTCCTGGCCGCCGTCCCGCTGGACGGATCCGCCGCCGAGGACCGGGACGCCGTACGGGAACTCACCGACGGGCGGCACCGGTTCGTGACCGGACCGAAGCTCTCGCCCGACGGACGGCGGGCCGCCTGGCTCGCCTGGGACCACCCTCGCATGCCGTGGGACGGCACGGAACTGCTCCTCGCCGACCTCACCCCCGACGGCACCCTGCGCGACGCCCGGACCGTGGCCGGCGGGCCCGGCGAGGCCATCGCCCAGGTCGACTGGACCCACGACGGCCGCCTGCTGCACGCGAGCGACCGCACCGGCTGGTGGAACCTCTACCTCGACGGGGAGCCGGTGTGCCCGCGCGAGGAGGAGTTCGGCGGGGCCCTGTGGAAGCTGGGTTCGCGATGGTTCACACCGCTGCCGAGCGGTCTGATCGCCGTCGTGCACGGCCGGGGCGCCACCGCCCTCGGCGTACTCGACCCCGAGACGGGCGAGGTCGTCGACGCGGCCGGACCGTGGACCGAGTTCGCCCCCACCCTCGCCGCCCACGGCGAGCGGAGCGAGAGGGGGGTCCCCCCGCCCGAAGGGTGGGGGAGGGTCGTCGCCGTCGGCGCCAGCCCGCGCAGCGCCTACGAGGTCGTCGAGCTGGACGCCCGCACCGGCCGGGCCCGTGTGGTCGGCGCCGAGCACGACGACGCCGTCGATCCCGCGTACTACCCCGAGCCGCAGATCCGCACCTTCACCGGCCCCGACGGGCGCGACATCCACGCCCACATCTACCCGCCGCACCACCCCGGCTGCGTCGCGCCCGGCGACGAGCTGCCGCCCTACGTCGTCTGGGCGCACGGCGGGCCCACCGGCCGCGCGCCGCTCGTGCTCGATCTGGAGATCGCCTACTTCACCTCGCGCGGCATCGGCGTCGCCGAAGTGAACTACGGCGGCTCCACGGGGTACGGCCGCCCCTATCGCGAGCGGCTGCGTGAGCAGTGGGGCGTGGTCGACGTCGAGGACTGCGCCGCCGTCGCCCTGGCCCTCGCCGACGAGGGCACCGCCGACCGCGGCCGGCTCGCCGTCCGGGGCGGCAGCGCGGGCGGCTGGACCGCCGCCGCCTCGCTCACCACCACCGACGTCTACGCCTGCGGCACCATCAAGTACCCGATCCTGGACCTGGCCGGCTGGGGCACGGGGGAGACCCACGACTTCGAGTCGCGGTACCTGGAGGGCCTGATCGGGCCGCTCGCCGAGGTGCCCGCCCGGTACGCGGAACGCTCGCCCGCCGCCCACGCCGACCGCCTCACCGTGCCGTTCCTGCTGCTCCAGGGCCTGGACGACGTGATCTGCCCGCCCGTCCAGTGCGAGCGGTTCCTGGCCCGGCTGGAGGGCCGGAAGGTGCCGCACGCGTATCTCGCCTTCGAAGGAGAGGGACACGGGTTCCGCAGGGCGGAGACCATGGTGCGCGCACTGGAGGCCGAACTCTCCCTCTATGCCCAGGTGTTCCGCCTGGACCCGCCCGGCATCCCCACTCTGGAGCTCAGCAAGTGAACCAGCTCGTCCGACCGCCCCGGCTCGCCCCCGGCGCCCGCGTCGCCGTCGTCGCGCCCAGCGGGCCGGTGCCCGAGGAGCGGCTCCAGGCCGGGCTCGACATCCTGCGCGGCTGGGACCTCGACCCCGTGGTGACACCGCATGTGCTGGGCAGACACCGGGAGTTGGACTACCTCGCCGGCACGGACGAGCAGCGCGCCGCCGACCTTCAGAGCGCCTGGTGCGATCCGTCCGTCGCCGCCGTGCTGTGCGCCCGGGGCGGCTACGGGGCGCAGCGCATGGTCGACCTGCTCGACTGGTCGGCGATGCGTGCGGCGGGCCCGAAGGTGTTCGCCGGGTTCAGCGACGTCACCGTCCTGCACCAGGCCTTCGCCACCCGCCTGGGCCTGGTCACCCTGTACGGACCCGCGGCCGCCGGCGTCGACTTCCTCAAGAACGCCCGCGCCCAGGAACACCTGCGGGCCACCCTCTTCGAGCCGGAGTCCGTGCGGACCGTCACGGCCGTGCCCCCGGGTGGCACCGCGCTGGTCCCCGGCCGCGCCCGGGGCGTCACCCTGGGCGGCTGCCTCAGCCTGCTCGCGAGCGACCTCGGCACCCCGCACGCCCACCCCGGGGCGCGGGGCGGGCTGTTGCTGGTGGAGGACATCGGCGAGAGCCCGTACCGCCTGGACCGGTATCTCACCCAACTCCTGCGTACCGGTTGGCTCGACGGGGTCGCCGGGATCGTCCTCGGGTCCTGGGCGGGGTGCGGCCCGTACGAGGAGCTGCGTACGGTCCTCGCCGACCGGCTCGGCGGCCTGGGCGTCCCGGTCGTGGAGGAGTTCGGGTTCGGGCACGGCGAGGGCGCGTTGACCATGCCCCTCGGGGTCGGGGCCGAACTGGACGCCGAGGCAGGCACGTTGGCGCTGGACGAACCGGCCCTGAGCTGAGCGGTCCGCTCCTGAAATCTTGTCAAGAAACCCTCGTTTCGGTGATTGACGGCTCCTGACACGTGTCACACCATGACAACCGGCCGGTACCTACTGGTCGGTATTCGGGTTGTCCTCACTGTGGAGGTCCGTGTGTCCCGACGCGTGCCCAGAACCCGCGCACTCCTCGCTCTCGCTCTGGGCGCCGCCCTGGCCGTGCCCCTCACCCTCACCCCACCCGCGACCGCCGCCGACGCCTACACCGTCACGCCGCTGAAGTTCACCGTGCGGGCGGGCGGCCGCACCTGCACGGTCGACGCCGATCTGTACCGTCCCGCCGGCGTGGACCGCGACCGTCCGGCGCCCGCCGTGCTCGGCACGAACGGCTTCGGCGGCAGCAAGGCGGACGGCTCGACGGACACCATCGGGAAGGCCTTCGCCCAGCGCGGCTACGTCTCGCTCGTCTACTCCGGGCTCGGGTTCGGCCGCAGCGGCTGCCTCGTCTCCCTCGACGACCCGGACATCGACGGCGCCGCCGCCTCCCGGCTGGTCGACTTCCTGGGCGGCACCCGCGCCGCCGACGACGGCACCACCGCCGACTTCGTCACCCGTGACGCCCCGGGCGACCCGCGCGTCGGCATGATCGGCGGCTCCTACGGCGGCGCCGTCCAGCTCGCCACCGCCGCGGTCGACCACCGCCTCGACGCGCTTGTCCCGATGATCACCTGGAACGACCTGGCGTACTCACTCGACCCCAACAACGCCGTCGGCAGCGGCGGTGTCCCGGGCGTCTTCAAATGGCAGTGGACGAACGGCTTCTACCTCATCGGCGAGGGCCAGCCGCTGCTCGAGCCGAGCCTCGACCCGTCCCGCATCAACTCCCTGGCCTGCCTGCACTTCGTCACCGAGGCCTGCCGGACCGTCCACACCCTCAACTCCGGGAGCTACCCCGCCGACCGGACCACCGAGCTGCTGGCCTACGCGCACCGCGTCTCCCCGGTGTCGTACCTCCACCGCGTCCGCACGCCCACCCTGCTGGTCCAGGGGCAGGCCGACACCCTGTTCAACCTCAACGAGGCCACGGCGACGTACCGGACGCTCAAGGCCCAGGGCACGCCCGTCAAGATGATCTGGCAGTCCTGGGGCCACAGCGGCGGCCTCACCGGCCCTGCCACCGGTGAACTCGACCTGTCCCAGGGCAACCTGGAGACCAGCTACGTCGGCCGGCGCGTCCTCGCCTGGTTCGACCGCCATCTGCGCAAGCAGAGCCATGCCGACACCGGACCGGCCTTCGCCTACTACCGCGACTGGATCGCCGACCCCGACCGCACCTACGCCACCGCGAGCCGCCTCCCCGCCATCGGCCGCACGCTGTACCTCTCCGGTGACGGGAGCCTCGTCGACCACCGGAGTGAGGTGACCCGCGGCAGCCGCCGGTACACCAACTGGCTGACCCCCACGAGCCATTCGGAGAGCTCCCTCTCCGGACTCATCGGCCTGCCGGACACACCGCCGCGCGACACCAAGGGCACCTACCTGGACTGGACGAGCGCGCCGCTCAAGCAGCCACTCGACGTCGTCGGCGCACCCCGGGCCACGCTCAAGGTCCTCTCCCCGAAGGCCGAGCGCACCCAGAACTCCGCCGACGCGGCCGACAAGCTCGTCCTGTTCGCCAAGCTCTACGACGTCGCCCCCGACGGCACCCGCACCCTGGTGCGTCGCCTGGTCGCGCCGGTGCGCGTACCGGATGTCACCAAGAGCTTCACCGTCACCCTGCCCGGCATCGTGCACCGGTACGAGACCGGGCACCGGCTGCGGTTCGTGATCGCCGCCAGTGACGACGCGTACTTCGGCAACCGGGGGATCAAGCCGGTGACCGTGGTCAGCGGGCCGCGTGACACCGGAGTGCTGCGGCTGCCGGTCGCCGGCTCCTGACGCCCCGACTGGGGACTCACCGGCAGCACGGTTAGTGTGGCGGGGTGCCGCACCACGCATCCCGCCACCTCGCCGAAGGCCCCCGGGTGGGCATACGCCACTTCACCCACGAGGACGGTGCCGAGTTCACCGCCCGCGCCCGTGAGAGCGAGGACCTGCACCAGCCGTGGCTCTTCCCGCCCACCACGGCGCAGGCCTTCACCGCCTACGCGGGCCGGCTGATCGAGGACCCGTCCAAGGCCGGCTTCCTGGTGTGCGAGAAGAGCGACGGGGCCATCGGCGGGTTCATCAACATCAACAACATCGTCGAGGGCGGCTTCCAGTCCGGCGCCCTGGGCTACGGGGCCTTCGCGCACGCCGCCGGGCGGGGGCTGATGCGCGAAGGGCTGGACCTCGTCGTGGGTTACGCGTTCGGCCCGATGCGGCTGCACCGGCTGGAGATCAACGTCCAGCCGGGGAACGCCGCGTCGATCGCCCTGGCCCGCCGCTGCGGGTTCCGCCTGGAGGGCTTCTCGCCGAAGATGCTCTTCGTCGACGGGGCCTGGCGCGACCACGAACGCTGGGCGATCACCACCGAGATGATCACCCCGCCGGGGCGGCACTGAGCCCCGGCGGCGACGCCTACGCCTGGCGGTCCACGTACTCGTAGATCGAGCCGTCCGGATGCAGGGCGATCAGGTTCCGGCCCGCGGGTGAGGCGATCGGACCCGCCACGATGTGGGCCCCCAGGTCGGTCAGCACCTTGTGGGTCTCCTCGACGTCCGCCACGGCGATCGTCGCGGCGACCTTGCGCAACACCTCGAGTTCGGCCGGGGGACCGCTCATCAACAGGAAGCAGCCGATCGCCGCCACCTGGACACCTCCCCGCTCGAAGCGCTGGGCTCTGCCGCCCGCCAGCCGCTCGTAGAAGGGGATCGCGGTCTCGAGGTCGTCGACGCAGACGCGCAGTGTGGCACCCAGAATCTCCATGCCACCGAGCCTAGTTACGCGCCCGGGGGTGAGGGTACCCGGCCGGGCATGAAGCCGTTGGATCACCTGGAGCATCTGGACAAGCACCTCGTCGACGAACTGGCACAGGTGGCGCGCGAGACCGTACGGGACGAACTGCGCGAGCAGACGCGCAAGCAGCGCCGCAAGGCCGCTCTGTACGCATCGTCCGGCGCGCTCGCCCTGTACGCGGGCGCGGCTCTCGCGCTCGCCGTGGGCCTGGCTCTCGCTCTCGTCCTGCCCGACTGGGCGGCCGCGCTGATCACCGCCGCGATCCTGGGAGCCCTGGCCTACGTGTTGCGCGGCATGGCCCGGCCGTCCCGGCCGGGAGCGGACCACGCGGCCGCCATGGCACCGGGCGGGGACAGCGCCCGTCAGACCGCGGCCGGGGTGGTCGGCGGCATGCCGTATCCGCCCGTGCCGCCGGCCCCGCCCGCCGGAGCGGACGCCCCCGGCCCCGTGCCCCCGCGGCCGTCGCAGGCCCCGGACGTCCCCCACCGCGGGGCGTGATGCCGGGTGCGCACAGCAGGACCCCCGCACCAGCGCGGCCGTGTGGTCGTGGTGACCGGAGCCAGCGGCGGGGTCGGACGGGCCACCGTCCGGGCCTTCGCCGCCCGCGGCGACAAGGTCGCCCTGCTCGCCCGCGGGCGTGAGGGACTCGCCGCGGCGGCGGACGAGGTGGAGCGCGCCGGGGGCGAGGCGCTCGTCGTCTCCATCGACGTCTCCGACGCCAAGGCCGTCGACGACGCCGCCCAGCAGGTCGTCGACGCGTACGGCCACATCGACGTCTGGGTCAACAACGCCTTCACCGGCGTGTTCGCGCCGTTCACGGAGGTCGGCCCGGACGAGTTCCGGCGCGTGACCGAAGTGACGTACCTGGGCTATGTGTTCGGCACCCGGGCAGCCCTGCGGCACATGCTTCCGCGCGACCGCGGCACCATCGTGCAGGTCGGCTCCGCGCTCGCCTACCGGGGCATTCCGCTGCAGTCGGCGTACTGCGGGGCCAAGCACGCGATCCAGGGATTCAACGAGTCGCTGCGCTGCGAACTGCTGCACGCGCGCAGCGGGGTACGGACGACGATGGTGCAACTGCCGGGCCTCAACACCCCGCAGTTCGACTGGGTGCTGAACCGGATGCCCGGGCGGGCGCGGCCCGTGGCGCCCGTGTACCAGCCGGAGGTCGCGGCCCGGGCGATCGTGCACGCGTCGTCGCACGCGCGGCGCCGGGAGTACTGGGTGGGCGGCTCCACGGCCGCCACGCTCCTCGCCAACGCCGTGATCCCCGGGCTGCTGGACCGCTACCTGGCCCGCACCAACGTCGACGCCCAGCAGGAGGAGGGCCGGCCCGAGGGTCCCGCGAACCTCTGGTCCCCGGCGGACGGCCCGCACGGTCGGGACTTCGGCGCGCACGGGCGCTTCGACGACGAGTCCACGGCCGGCGGCCCGCAGCAGTGGCTGTCGCGCAACCGCGGCCGCCTGGGCGCGGCCCTCACGGTGGGAGCGGGCGCCCTGGCGTTCCGCAAACTGGCCGGGCAGGCCCGCCGCTAGTTCGCTACGCGTCGGCTACGACTTCGGCGGTGTCTTCGTCTTCGGCGGAGTTTTCGGTGGTGTTCTCGGCGTCGTCGAGGAACCGGAGCAGCACGGCCGCCTCCGCCCGGAGCCGTTCGGCCCGGGCGGCATGCGCCGGCGCGGTCAACTGCGCGGCCACCTCCAGCCGTTCGGACGCCTCGGCGCGCACGATGCCCACCACTTCATGCTCACCGAGCTCGCGCCGGGCCGCCTCGGTGGCGCCGGCACCTACCGGAGAGGCTTCCAGGGCGCCGGCGCGGGGGACGGCCTCGACGGGTACCGCCTCGGCGTTGTCCAGCGCTGCCAGGGCGCCGCGCAGGGCACTCACCGCGGCCTTGTCCCGGGCCCGCATCGCTTCCGGCAGGGCGTCACGCATTCGACGTCGTACAGACATGCGGGCGACTCTAGGCGACCCGGTCCCCCTCCACTCCTGATTTCGGCGCGCTTGCCTTCGTCAGAGGGCCTGCTGGAGCTGGGGCAGCACCTTCGTGCGGTAGAAGTCGAAGAAGCCGCGCAGGTCCGGGCCGATCTGGTTCACGTAGACCCGGTCGAAGCCCGCGTCGGCGAACTGCTTCAGCTCCGACACGTGCTCGTCCAGGTCGTCGCCGCACACCCGGTTCCCGCGCACCATGTCCTCGGTGACGAGCTGCTGCGCCTGCTCGAAGTGCTTGGGGGAGGGCAGCACCTGGCCGAGCTCGCCCGGCAGCTGCTCGTTGGCCCAGAGCCGGTGGACGGTCCGTACGGCCTCGTCCTTGTCGGTGTCGTAGCAGACCTTGGTGCCGCCGCTGACGAGCTTTCCGCCGCCCCCGCCCTTGCGGTACTGCTCCACCATCGCCTCGTCCGGCGTCACGGTGATGTAACCGTCGCCGACCCGGGAGGCGAGCTGGGTCGCGGCGGGGCCGAAGCCGGAGATGTCGATCGGGACGGGCTCGTCCGGGACGGTGTACAGCCGGGCGTTCTCGACCGTGTAGTGCGGCCCGTGGTGGTTCACCTCCTCGCCGGTGAACAGCCGGCGCATCACCTGCACGGCCTCCTCCAGCATGTCCAGCCGGATGTGGGCCGGCGGCCAGTGGTCGCCCAGGATGTGCTCGTTGAGCGCCTCGCCGGAGCCGACGCCGAGCCGGAAGCGGTTGCCGGTCATCACCGCGCTGGTCGCCGCGGCCTGTGCCACCACCGCCGGGTGCATGCGCACGGTGGGGCAGGTGACCGCCGTCTCGATCGGCAGGGACACCGCCTCGGACAGCGCGCCGATCACCGACCACACGAACGGGCTCTGGCCCTGCTCGTCGTTCCACGGGTGGTAGTGGTCCGAGATCCACAGCGCCTGGAAACCGGCCTGCTCGGCCATCCGCGCCTGCTCGACCAGCTCGGCGGGTCCGTACTGCTCACACGAGAGGAAGTATCCGTACTCGGGCATGAGGGAGTGCCTCCGCGACGTCGGCGATCCGTGTCCCGCACCGGGTACCCGGGCGCGAGGCCGGAAACCGGCGGCGGGCGGGCGAGCGGGCCCGGCCGACGTTTGGGTGCCCCGGCCAGGGGGACGCGGAAGGCTCCCGAGCCATGCGACAGCGCCGGAGGCGAGCGACCGTGAGTCGACCCCGCATCCTGATCGTCGGTGCCGGCTTCGCCGGGTACCGCACCGCCCGCACCCTGTCCCGGCTCACCCGGGGCCGGGCCCACATCACCCTGCTGAACCCGACCGACTACTTCCTGTACCTGCCCCTGCTGCCGCAGGTCGCCGCCGGCATCCTGGAGCCGCGCCGGGTCACCGTTTCCCTCTCGGACTCGCTGCCGGACGTCCGGCTGGTGCTGGGCGAGGCCGACCGGATCGACCTCGACGACCGCACCCTGCACTACACCGGCCCCGAGGGTGAGGGCGGCACCCTCGCCTACGACCGGCTGGTGCTCGCCGCGGGCAGCGTCAACAAACTGCTGCCGATCCCGGGCGTCGCCGAGCACGCGCACGGCTTCCGCGGTCTTCCCGAGGCGCTGTACCTGCGCGACCACGTGACCCGGCAGGTGGAACTCGCGGCGTCCTCGGACGATCCCGGCACGTGCGCGGCGCGGTGCACCTTCGTCGTGGTCGGGGCGGGATACACCGGCACGGAGGTCGCGGCGCACGGGCAGATGTTCACCGACGCGCAGGTGCGCAAGCACCCGCTGCGGCGGGGGATGCGGCCGCGCTGGATGCTGCTGGACGTGGCGCCGAGGGTGCTGCCCGAGATGGACGAGAAGCTGTCCGCCGCCGCCGACCGGGTGCTGCGGCAGCGGGGCGTGGACGTGCGCATGGGGACCTCCGTGAAGGAGGCCACGCACGACGGGGTCCTGCTGACCGACGGCGAGTTCGTCGAGACCCGGACGCTGGTGTGGTGCGTGGGCGTGCGCCCCGACCCGCTGGTCGAGTCCCTCGGGCTGCCCATGGAGAAGGGGCGGCTGCTGGTCGACCCGCATCTGCGGGTGCCGGGCCGGCCGGAGCTGTTCGCCTGCGGGGACGTGGCCGCCGTACCCGACCTGGAGAACCCCGGGAGCTATACGCCGATGACCGCGCAGCACGCCTGGCGGCACGGCAAGGTCGCGGCGGAGAACGTCGCCGCGTCACTCGGTCTCGGCGGTGCGCGCACGCCCTACCGCCACCGCGATCTGGGCTTCGTCGTCGACCTGGGCGGGGCGAAGGCCGCCGCCAACCCGCTCGGCGTGACCCTGTCCGGCGTACCGGCCGGCGCGGTGACCCGGGGGTACCACCTCGCCGCGATGCCCGGCAACCGCGTCCGGGTCGCGGCCGACTGGCTGCTGGACGCCGTACTGCCGCGCCAGGCCGTGCAGTTGGGGCTCGTACGGTCCTGGTCGGTGCCGCTGGACACGTCGTCGCCCGAGGTGGCCCGGGTGCCGGGCGGGCCCGGGCGGCAGGACGCGAGCGCCCGGTCCGGGCCGGGTGCGGCGCTCGCGGCCGACACCGGCGACGGGGGCACCAGCGGCGGAGGGCCGGGCCGTGCCCGGCCCCACGATGAGCCCGCGAAGGGGCAGCCCGGATCCGGACCGACGCAGGTACGGCCCGGATCCGGGGCCGCGGAACCCCGCTCCGAGTGGGAAACGGCCAAGGGCCGCCCGACCACGGGCCGACCCGGCTCCGGGCCCGCGGAGCCGCGGTCGGAGGCGGAGACGGCGAAGGGCCGCCCGGCCACGGGACCCGGCGGCGAACCGGGCAGGAATCAGCCGGTGGGCGTTGAGCCTGTGCGGAACCAGTCCGGTAGTGAGCCCGCCAAGAACCAGTCCGGTAGTGAGCCCGCCGGAAATAGACCCGGTGGCGAACCGGCCAGGAAGCAGCCGGATGGAGAGCCAGAGCCGGCGCGGAACCAGCGGGGTGGCGAGCCTGCCAAGAACCAACCCGGTGGTGAGCCCGCGAAGAACCAACCCGGTGGTGAGCCCGCGAAGAATCAACCCGGTGGTGAGCCCGCGAAGAAGCAGCCCGCCTCCGCACCCCCGCCCGGCCGACCACCTCCTGGCCACCCCGCCCCCGGCCCTGTCAAACGAACCGACGTCACGGACGACGACTCCGCGAAAGGAGACTCATGAACACCGGTGAACTCACCGACCTCGGACAGCAGCTGCGGGTGGACAGTGTCCGCGCCGCCGCCGCGGCGGGCTCCGGACATCCGACGTCCTCGATGTCCGCGGCCGACCTGATGGCCGTCCTGCTCGCGCACCACCTCCGCTACGACTTCGACCGCCCCGCCCACCCCGGCAACGACCGCTTCGTCCTCTCCAAGGGCCACGCTTCCCCGCTGCTGTACTCCGCGTACAAGGCGGCCGGCGCCATCGACGACGAAGAGCTGCTCACCTTCCGCAAGCTGGGCAGCCGTCTCGAAGGGCACCCCACCCCGCAGCGCCTGCCGTGGGTCGAGACGGCCACCGGCTCGCTCGGGCAGGGCCTGCCCGTCGGGGTCGGCATCGCGCTGGCCGGCAAGCGGCTCGACCGCACCGGCTACCGCACCTGGGTGCTGTGCGGCGACAGCGAGCTGGCCGAGGGTTCCGTGTGGGAGGCCGCCGAGCACGCCGGGTACGAGCACCTGGACAACCTCACCGTGATCGTCGACGTCAACCGGCTCGGTCAGCGCGGCCCCACCCGGCACGGCCACGACCTGGACGCCTACGCCCGTCGTTTCCAGGCCTTCGACTGGCACACCATCGAGGTCGACGGCCACGACGTGGACGCCATCGACCGTGCCTACGGAGAGGCCGCCTCCACCAAGGGCCAGCCCACCGCGATCCTCGCCCGCACCCTCAAGGGCAAGGGCGTCGAGGGTGTCCAGGACCGCGAGGGCCTGCACGGCAAGCCGCTGCCGGAGGCCGAGGAGGCCATCACCGAACTCGGCGGCCCGCGCGACATCCGCGTCCGGGTGCAGGAGCCGCCCGCCGCGCGCATGCTGCACTCCGTCCACACCGGGACCTTCGAACTCCCCAAGTGGGACAAGGGCGAGGAGGTCGCCACCCGCAACGCCTTCGGGGAGGCGCTCGCCGCCCTCGGCACCGGCCGCGGCGACATCGTCGCCCTGGACGGCGAGGTCGGCGACTCCACCCGCGCCGAGTTCTTCGCCAAGGAGCACCCCGAGCGCTACTTCGAGTGCTACATCGCCGAGCAGCAGCTGGTCGCCTCGGCCGTCGGGCTCGCGTCGCGCGGCTGGGTGCCGTACGCCGCCACCTTCGCGGCCTTCCTCACCCGCGCCTACGACTTCATCAGGATGGCGTCCGTCAGCGGCTCCGGCATCAACCTCGTCGGCTCGCACGCGGGCGTCGCCATCGGCCAGGACGGGCCCAGCCAGATGGGCCTGGAGGACCTGGCGATGATGCGGGCGGTGCACGGCTCGACCGTGCTGTACCCGTGCGACGCCAACCAGACCGCCCGGCTCGTCGGCGCGATGGCCGGTCTGGAGGGCGTCCGCTACCTGCGCACCTCGCGCGGCGAGAGCCCGGTGATCTACGCCCCCGACGAGGAGTTCCCGGTCGGCGGCAGCAAGGTGCTGCGCTCCTCCGGCCGGGACCGGCTGACCCTCGTCGCGGCGGGCGTCACCGTGCACGAGGCGCTGGCCGCCGCCGAGGCCCTGGAGCAGGAGGGCATCGCGGTGCGGGTGATCGACCTGTACTCGGTGAAGCCCGTCGACCGGACCACCCTGCGCCGGGCCGCCGAGGAGACCGGCTGCCTGGTGACCGTGGAGGACCACCACCCCGAGGGCGGCATCGGGGACGCGGTCCTCGACGCCTTCACCGACGGACGCCCCGTACCGCGCCTGGTGCGACTCGGCGTGCGGAACATGCCGGGCTCGGCGTCCCCGGAGGAGCAGCTGCGCGCCTCGGGCATCGACGCGGAGTCCATCGCGGCGGCCGGGCGGCTGCTGGTGGAGGAGGCGGTCGTGCGGTGAGCGGCGGCGACGGCACGCGCAGGGTGCGGGCGGGCCGCCGCACGGTGGAGGTGCACCGGCCGGACAAGGTGCTCTTCCCCGGCGGCGGCGACGCCAAGGAGTACACCAAGGCCGACCTGGTGGACTACTACCGGGCCGTCGCGCCCTTCATGCTGCCGCACCTGCGCGGCCGGCCGCTGATGCTGGAGAGGCACCCCGACGGCATCGACGGCCCGACGTTCATGCAGAAGAACACCCCGGACCACTACCCCGACTGGATCGAGCGCGTCGACCTGGCCAAGGAGGGCGGCACCGTCCGCCATACCGTCTGTGACGACACCGCCACCCTCCTCTACCTGGCCGACCAGGCGAGCATCACCCTGCACCGCTGGCTGTCCCGCTCCGACCGGATCGACCACCCCGACCGGCTGGTCTTCGACCTCGACCCGGCGGGGGACGACTTCGAGGCCGTACGCGAGGCCGCCCGGCTGCTCCGGGAGCTGCTCGACGAGCTGGAGCTGCCCTCGGCGCTGATGACCACGGGCTCGCGCGGGCTCCATGTCATCGTGCCGCTGAACGGGCGGCACGACTTCGACGAGGTGCGCGCCTTCGCCCGGGACGTCGCCGACACCCTCGCCGACGCCCACCCCGACCGGCTCACCACCGCCGCCCGCAAGAAGGAACGCGGCGATCGGCTCTACCTCGACATCCAGCGCAACGCCTACGCCCAGACCGCCGTCGCGCCCTACACGGTCCGGCCCCGCCCGGGCGCGCCCGTGGCCACCCCCATCACCTGGGACCGGCTGGACGACCCGGAGCTGCACGCCCGCCGCTGGACCGTCGCCGACGCCGTCGAGCAGGCCCGCACCAACCCCTGGTCAGGCCTGCTGAGCCGCGGCCGGGCGCTGGGACCGGCCCGGCGGCGGCTGAACGCCCTGCGGGGCTGAGACCCCGCTGGCGATCTCCCAACGGGTGGCAGATGGATGGGTCCGAAGAGGTTTGGCGAACACTCTTGCGGCCACACGGAGGGGGAGGTGGCCATGTCGAACACAAAAAACACGCAAGAGTCACAGGATTCACAGGAGTCCCAGAACTCCCGGAACTCGAGCGGAACGAACGACAAGCGGACGGCCAAGAGCCGGCCGAGTCCGATGGAGGTGCTGCGTCAGGCGCGCGGCCAGCTCGCGGAGCTCACCGGCATGGAAGCCGAGTCCGTGTCGTCCTTCGAGCAGACGGAGGAGGGCTGGGCGCTGGAGGTCGAGGTCCTCGAACTCGAGCGCGTGCCCGACACGATGAGCCTGATGGCGAGCTACCAGGTGGAGCTCGACCCAGAGGGGCAGCTCACGGGTTACCGGCGCGTCCGCCGCTACGAACGCGGGCGGTCCGACGCGCGCAGGTCCGGCGGCCGCTAGGCCGCCCGACCGGACCCGCACCCACACACGAGGAGGAACACCCGGCATGACAGTCGTACCGGCACAGCAGTCCGGCGGTGGAGGCGGCAGCAGCGGTCTCTACGACGTGCTTGAGCTCGTCCTGGACAGGGGGCTCGTCATCGACGCATTCGTGCGCGTCTCCCTGGTCGGCATCGAGATCCTCAAGATCGACGTACGCGTCGTCGTCGCCAGCGTCGACACCTATCTGCGCTTCGCCGAGGCGTGCAACCGGCTCGACCTGGAGGCCGGGCCGCGCAAGGACCCGGGCCTGCCCGACCTCGTCGGGGAGATGACCGAGTCCGGCGCCCGCGGCAAGTCCAAGGGGGCCCTGTCCGGCGCCGCCGAGACCATTTCCGACGCCTTCAAGCAGTCGCGTGACGAGGGCTCCGAGCGCCAGGGCGAGTCCCGTCCGCGCACCCGCAAGAGCACGTCGTCCCGCCGTAAGGAGGAGCAGGAGTGAGCACTTACGTCTATGGCATCGCTGCGAGTTCGCACGCCGCCCTCCCCGAGGGCATGAGCGGTGTCGGCGACCCGCCCCGCCCGGTGCGCATCCTGCGCGAGGGTGACCTGGCGGCCGTCGTCAGCGAGGCGCCCGACGGTCTGCGGCCCAAGCGCAAGGAGCTGCTCGCCCACCAGAACGTGCTCAGCGAGGCCGGCGCGGCCGGCTGTGTGCTGCCCATGCGGTTCGGCAGCGTGGCCCCGGACGACAACTCCATCACCGCGGTGCTCGCCGAGCGCGCCGAGCACTACAAGGAGCGGCTGCAGGCCCTGGACAACCGGGTCGAGTACAACGTCAAGGCCAACCACGTCGAAGAGGCCGTCCTGCACCAGGTGATGGCCGAGAGCCCCGACATCCGTGGGCTCGCGGAGGCCAACCGGCAGGCGGGCGGCGGCAGTTACGACGACAAGATCCGGCTCGGCGAGCTGGTCGCGGCCGCGGTCAAGGCCAAGGAGGCCGACGACGGCGCCGCCGTGCAGCGCGCCCTTGCGCCGGCCGCCGACGACGTGAGCGCGGGTCCCGAGTCCACGGGCTGGCTGGCCAACGTCTCGTTCCTGGTGGAGAGGGACTCGGCCGAGTCCTTCCTGGCCGCGGTCGAGCAGCTCCGCCAGGACATGCCGCACCTGGAAGTACGGGTCAACGGACCGCTGCCGCCGTACAGCTTCGTCGAGCCCGGCCCGGCCGAGCCCGCGGGCACCGTGGCGAGCGGAACGGACACCGGAGCGGGGTGATGAGGTGGGCCTGATCTCTGAGGTGCTGCTGCTGCCGTTCGCACCGGTACGCGGCAGCGCCTGGGCCATCAAACAGGTGGTGCAGGAGGCCGAGCGGATCTACTACGACCCCGCCACGATCCGGGCCGAACTGGCCCGGCTCGAGGGGCAGATGGAGGCCGGAGAGATCACGGAGGAGGAGTTCGACCGTCTTGAGGACGAACTTCTCGACCGGTTGGAGATCGCTTCGCGCGGTAGCGCGGGAACGGGCAACGGGACAACACCATGAACCGAACGGGACTGGGTCTCGCCATAGGGGCCGGATACCTCCTGGGCCGTACCAAAAAGCTGAAGATGGCGGTGGCCGTCGGTGGCCTGGTCGCCGGGAAGAAGCTGAACCTGAGCCCGCGCATGATCGCGGATCTGGTCCAGGAACAGCTGCGGAACAACCCGCAGTTCAAGGAGATCGGCGACCAGCTTCGGCAGGATCTGCGCGGTGTCGGCAAGGCCGCTTCCGGTGCCATGGTCGAGCGGCAGATCGACGCCCTCGCCGACCGGCTGCACGGTCGTACCGCCAAGGTGCGCGACCAGCTCTCGGGAGTGGTGCCCGGCCAGGACGACGAGGCCGAGGACGCCGAGTACGAGGACGCCGAGGAGGAGCCCGACGAGGACGAGGAGCCCGAGGCCTCCGACGAGGGAGAGGAAGAGGAAGAGGAGGAAGAGGAAGAGGAGCCCGAGGCCTCCGCCGAGGAAGAGGAAGAGGAAGAGGAGGAAGAGGAAGAGGAGCCCGAGGCCTCCGCCGAGGAAGAGGAAGAAGAGGACGAGGACGAGGAGCCCGAGGCCTCCGACGAGGAAGAGGAAGAAGAGGAAGAGGAAGAGGAAGAGGAGCCCGAGGCGAAGAAAGCTCCCGCGAAGAAGGCTCCTGCCAAGAGGGCCCCCGCCAAGAAGGCGCCGGCGAAGAAGGCGGCGGCGAAGAAGGCCCCTGCCAAGAGGGCCCCCGCCAAGAAGGCGCCGGCGAAGAAGGCGGCGGCGAAGAAGGCCCCTGCCAAGAAGGCCCCTGCCAAGAAGGCGGCGGGCCGCAAGGCGCCGGCTAAGAAGACCACGCCCGCCAAGAAGGCGACCTCCGGAAGCCGGGGCGGCGGAGCCCGGTCCCGGCTGCAGAAGGGAGGCGGTGAGGGATGAGTGACACTCTCGGCTCGGCGAAGTCCGCCGCCAACGGAGGGACGAAGAACCCGCTCACAGACCTGGCTCACAGCGAGGCCGCCGACCGGTTGAAGGCCGAACTGCAGGAGTACCTCGCCGCTCAGGCCACGCGCATGCTGACCGGCGTGGGCAACAAGCTCGGCGAGACCACAGGAAAGCTGAACGACATCGCCGAGGGCAACAGCCCCGGCTTCGCCAAGCTCGCCCTCGAAGGCGGCCGCAAGATCGCCGAGGGCAAGGGGCCGCTGCGCTCCGCGCTGGAGATGGGCGGCTCGCGCATCAAGGACAAGGTCACGGGCGCCTTCAAGGGTCTGGGCGGCAAGGGCAAGGGCAAGGGCCGTTCCGGCAACAAGCCCACGGTCATCATCGAGCACATCGATGTCGGCGTACCGCTGCGCACGGCGTACGACCAGTGGACCCAGTACCAGGACTTCAGCACCTTCGCGAAGGGTGTCAAGGCTGCCAGCAAGGACGACGACACCAAATCCGACTGGCAGTTGAAGGTCTGGTGGTCCAACCGCAGCTGGAAGGCGACCACGACCGAGCAGGTCCCCGACGACCGCATCTCCTGGACCTCCGAAGGGGCCAAGGGCACCACGAAGGGCGTCGTCTCGTTCCACCGGCTCACCGACAACCTGACCCGCGTCCTGCTGGTCATCGAGTACTACCCCTCCGGCTTCTTCGAGAAGACGGGCAACATCTGGCGCGCCCAGGGCCGCCGGACCCGGCTCGACCTCAAGAACTTCGTCCGATTCATCACGATCAAGGGCGAGGCGGAGGACGGCTGGCGCGGCGAGATCCGCGACGGTGAGGTCGTCCGCAGTCACGAGGACGCTCTCGCCGAGGAGGAGTCCGAGGAGGAGTCCGAGGAGGAACGCCCCGACGGCGAGGAGGCCGAGGACGAGTACGACGAGGAGCCGGAGGAGGACGAAGAGCCCGAGGGCGAGTACGAGGACGAGGAGGAGCCCGAGGAGGAGGAAGAGCCCGAGGGTGAGTACGAGGACGACGAGTATGAGGACGAGGATGAGGAAGTCGAGGCAGGGAGCCGGCGATGACGACGCCCAGCAGGATGCCCGAACCCTACGGACAGGGAAGCGGTGCCAACCTCGCCGACATCCTTGAACGGGTCCTGGACAAGGGCATCGTCATCGCGGGCGACATCCGGATCAACCTGCTCGACATCGAACTCCTCACGATCAAACTGCGGTTGATCGTGGCGTCGGTCGACAAGGCCAAGGAGATGGGCATCGACTGGTGGGAGACCGACCCGGCCCTGAGCTCGCGGGCCCGCCGGGACGAACTGACCCGTGAGAACGCCGAGTTGCGCGAGAGGCTGGCCCGGCTGGAGGAACTGGAGCCCGGCCGCGCGGAGAAGAAGGAGGCCCCGTGACCGGACTGCGGTACGTCTACGCCGTCTGCCGCCCCTTCGGAACCCCGCTCCAGGCCCAGTTGACGGGTGTGGCGGGCGACCCGCCCAGGGCGCTGACTCACCACGGCCTGGTGGCCGTGGTGAGTCACGTGCCGGAGCGGGACTTCGCGGAGGAGCCGCTGCGGGCCCATCTGGAGGACCTGGACTGGCTCACCGAGACCGCCCGCGCCCACCAGGGCGTGATCGACGCGCTCACCACCGTCACCACGCCCCTGCCGCTGCGGCTCGGCACCGTCTTCCACGACGACAGCGGCGTACGGATGATGATGGAGGCCCGCGAAGAGGACTTCCAGAGCACCCTCGACCGGCTGGAGGGCCGCGTCGAGTGGGGTGTGAAGGTGTACGCCGAGTCCGAACCGCAGGAGAGCGCCCGGCCCGCACAGAAGCCCGCGTCGGGCCGCGACTACCTGCGGCAGCGGCGTATGCAGACCAGGTCCCACGAGGACATGTGGCAGAAGGCCGAGGCTTTCTCGACCCGACTGCACGAGGAGCTCTCCGCCTTCGCGGAGGATTCCCGGACGCATCCCCCGCAGAACCCCGCGCTTTCCAAGGCGACCGGGCGGAACGTACTGAATGCCGCCTATCTCGTTCCGCGTGCGAATTCCGAGGAATTCGTGGAACTGGTCGACCGCACGAAGGGCGAGGTGCCGGGAATGCGCATCGAACTCACCGGCCCCTGGGCGGCCTATTCGTTCGCCGGGGAGGCCACATGACCGTAGTGGAACGCCGCGAGGTCGCCCTCGTGGACCTGCTCGACCGGCTGCTCGCCGGCGGCGTCGTGATCACCGGGGACATCACCCTGCGCATCGCCGACGTCGACCTCGTCCGTATCGATCTCAACGCGCTGATCAGCTCGGTGAACGCCCAGGTGCCCTCACCGTTCGAGGAGCTGCTGTGACCACCCCCGACGATCATCCCCGGCCCCGCCGCAACCACATGGATCTGGAGCCCGACACCGTCGAGCGCGACCTGGTCAAACTCGTGCTGACGGTGGTGGAGCTGCTGCGCCAGCTCATGGAGCGCCAGGCGCTGCGCCGGTTCGACGTGGGGGACCTGAGCGAGGAGCAGGAGGAGCGGATCGGGCTCACGCTCATGCTGCTCGACGAGCGGATGACGGAACTGCGCGACCGCTACGGACTGCGGCCCGAGGACCTCAACCTGGACCTCGGGCCGCTCGGACCGCTGCTTCCGCGGGACTGACGCCCACGCGCGTCGCCCCGGGTCCTGGATCAGGACCCGGGGCGACGCGTGCATGGCGACGCGTTCATTTTCACCACCTGTACCAACGGCCCCTGCCGCCGCTTGCCGACGTGCCGCGGACGAAGAAGCCCACCAGCCACAGGACGAGAACCGCGAGTGCGATCCACCAGAGAATCTTCACTGCAAATCCGGCGCCGAACAGAATCAAAACCAGAAGCAGCACCAGCAGGATGGGAACCATAATCGAACCTCCTGCTTTCAGGGTGTCCCGGAAAACGCAATTCAGGCTTCCTTGCGGCAGAGGATTTCTCCGTGCAGCACGCTGAACCACCCGTCCTCCCGCGTGCCCCACTCCCGCCAGGCCTCGGCCACGCCCCGCAGCCCCGCCTCGTCGGCGTGCCCGCCCTCGACGGCCCGGTCCGCGTAGGCCGACGCCAGGGTGCGGTCGGCCCACAGCCCGCTCCACCAGGCCCGCTCCTGGGGCGTGGCGAAGGTCCAGGTGCCGGAGGTCGCCGTGATGTCGGTGAGGCCGGCCCGCAGTGCCCAGGCCTTCAGCCGGCGCCCGGCGTCCGGCTCGCCGCCGTTGGCCCGGGCCACCCGGCGGTAGAGGTCCAGCCAGACGTCGAGGCCCTCGGACGCGGGGTACCAGGTCATGGCCTCGTAGTCGGCGTCCCGTACGGCGATGAAGCCGCCCGGCCTGACGACGCGCTTCATCTCGCGCAGCGCCCGCACCGGGTCGCCCACGTGCTGGAGCACCTGGTGGGCGTGGACCACGCAGAACGTGTCGTCCGGGTAGTCCAGGGCGTGCACGTCGGCGACCGCGAAGTCGACGTTGGCCAGGCCCCGTCCGGCCGCCGTGGCACGCGCCTGCTCCAGGATCCCCGGCGCCCGGTCGACGCCGGTGACCCGCCCGTCGGGCACGAGTTCGGCCAGGTCGGCGGTGATCGTGCCGGGCCCGCAGCCGATGTCCAGGATCCGCATGTGGGGTTTGAGCGAAGGCAGCAGGTACGCGGCGGAGTTGGCGGCGGTGCGCCAGGTGTGCGAGCGCAGGACGGACTCGTGGTGCCCGTGGGTGTAGACGGCGGTCTCCCGGGGTTCCGGCATGGCGGATCCCACCCCTTCCGGTCGGGTCGGCGTGGGATCACCGTACGCAGAATCTCCGCATTGTGAGACCCAGATCCTGCCATGTGGACTGATGATGTGTCAGTGTTCCGCGGCCGTCGGCGGGCGTCATGCCCTGCGGGTACCCGGTGGGGATGGACACCCCGTCGCCGTTGGGGCAGGCTCGGGGCCGATCATCATCCGCACCAGGGGGAACCGAGGGATGAACGCGCACGTGACGGCGGTCAGCAGCAACGGGGAGTACTCGTTCACCAAGCCGAACCGGGACAGCATCACGCTGCTCGCCGGGCTCGGGGTGGAGGGGGACGTGCACGCCGGGGTGACGGTCAAGCACCGCTCACGCATGGCACAGGACCCCACCCGGCCGAACCTGCGACAGGTCCACCTCATGCACGAGGAGCTCTTCACCGAGGTCGGCGAGGACGGGTTCGAGGTGGCGCCCGGCGAACTCGGCGAGAACATCACCACCCGGGGCATCGACCTGCTCGCCCTGCCGACCGGCACACTGCTGCGCATCGGCGACAGCGCGGTCGTCGAGGTCACCGGGCTGCGCAACCCCTGCCGCCAGATCGACCTCTTCCAAAACGGGCTGCTGAAGCAGGTCGTCGGACGGGACGAGGCGGGGAACATCGTGCGCAAGGCCGGGATCATGAGCGTGGTGCGCGAGGGGGGCGTGGTCCGCCCCGGCGACACCATCCGGGCGGAGCTTCCCAGCGAGCCGCACCGGCCGCTGGAACAGGTCTGACCGGCACCCCCGTACCCGAAACCGGTTTGCTCCGGACCCCCGCGCCCCCACAGAATCGCGCCCATGGGACACCTCGAAGCCGCGCACCTGGAGTACTACCTGCCCGACGGAAGGGCGCTGCTGGGTGATGTCTCGTTCCGGGTGGGGGAGGGGGCCGTGGTGGCCCTCGTGGGACCCAACGGCGCCGGGAAGACCACCCTGCTGCGGATGCTCGCCGGTGAGCTCAAGCCGCACGGCGGGTCCGTGGTCGTCGGCGGCGGGCTCGGGGTCATGCGGCAGTTCGTGGGATCCGTACGCGACGAGACGACCGTGCGGGACCTGCTCGTGTCCGTCGCGACGCCCCGCATCCGCGAGGCCGCCAAGGCCGTCGACGAGGCCGAGCACGCCATCATGACCGTCGACGACGAGGCGGCCCAGCTGAAGTACGCGCAGGCCCTCGCCGACTGGGCCGAGGCCCGCGGGTACGAGGCCGAGACGCTGTGGGACATGTGCACCACGGCCGCGCTCGGGGTGCCGTACGACAAGGCGCAGTTCCGGGAGGTCCGCACCCTCTCCGGTGGCGAACAGAAGCGACTCGTCCTGGAGGCGCTGCTGCGCGGCACCGACGAGGTGCTGCTCCTCGACGAGCCCGACAACTACCTCGACGTCCCCGGCAAGCGGTGGCTCGAGGAACGGCTGAAGGAGACCCGCAAGACGGTTCTGTTCGTCTCCCACGACCGCGAACTCCTCGCCCGCGCCGCCGAGAAGATCATCTCTCTGGAGCCCGGGCCCGCGGGTGCCGACGCCTGGGTGCACGGCGGCGGCTTCGCCACCTTCCACGAGGCCCGGCGGGAGCGCTTCGCCCGCTTCGAGGAGCTGCGCAGGCGCTGGGACGAGAAGCACGCCCAGCTGAAGAAGTTGGTGCTGACGCTTCGTCAGGCCGCTGCGGTCAGCCATGAGATGGCCTCCCGCTACGCCGCCGCGCAGACGCGGCTGCGCAAGTTCGAGGAGGCCGGCCCGCCGCCTGAGCCGCCGCGCGAGCAGGACATCAGGATGCGGATCAAGGGCGGCCGCACCGGCGTCCGGGCCGTCACCTGCGCGAGCCTGGAACTCACCGGCCTGATGAAGCCTTTCGACCTGGAGGTCTTCTACGGCGAGCGCGTCGCCGTCCTCGGCTCCAACGGCTCAGGCAAGTCCCACTTCCTGCGCCTGCTCGCCGGGGACGACGTGGCGCACACGGGGGACTGGAAGCTGGGCGCGCGGGTCGTGCCCGGCCACTTCGCGCAGACGCACGCGCACCCGGAGCTGGAGGGCCGCACGCTCCTCGACATCCTGTGGAAGGAGCACGCGCAGGACCGCGGCGCCGCGATGTCCCGCCTGCGCCGCTACGAGCTGACCCAGCAGGCGGAGCAGACGTTCGAGCGTCTCTCCGGCGGCCAGCAGGCCCGTTTCCAGATCCTCCTGCTGGAGCTCCAGGGCGTGACGGCGCTGCTGCTGGACGAGCCCACCGACAACCTCGACCTGGAGTCCGCCGAGGCGCTCCAGGAGGGCCTGGAGGCCTTCGACGGCACGGTCCTCGCGGTCACCCACGACCGCTGGTTCGCCCGCTCCTTCGACCGCTTCCTGGTCTTCGGCAGCGACGGCCGGGTCCGGGAGACCCCGGACCCGGTCTGGGACGAACGACGGGTGGAACGGGCCCGCTAGGGGGACACCCCTGGGACGGGCCCGCCAGGGGACACCCCTGGGGCCGTTTCCGGTCACTTCCAGCGCAGCAGCGCCCCGAGGCCTCCCACCGGGACCTCCCGCTCGGCGACCGACAGCGCGGGCGCGTCCGTGGCCACCGCGGAGCGGATCAGCGCGTCGTCCGCCCGGGCCGGCCACGCGTGCTGCTCGCCCAGGACCTTCAGGTCCGAGCGGCGCACCGCGAGCTGGTCGGGATCCTCCCCGATCCACACCTCGCGGTGCGCGTCGGGCCCGTCCGTCCTGATCAGCAGCTCGTCGATGCGGTGCTCACGCGCCGCCTCGACCAGCGCGGGCACGCCCTCGGCGGCCCCGGCCCGGCCCTCGCCGTCCGGGGTGCGGGCGGCACGGAACCGCTCCAGCTCCGCCTCGGCCCGCCGCCCCACGTGCTCGTCCCGGGCCCGCTCCACGTCCTCGTCCAGCAGCCGGCTGCCGCTGCCGTGCGGCGCCTCGACCACCAGGTCGTGCAGCCGCTTGGGCAGCCGCTCGTGCACGGACCGCCGCTCCCGGTCGTCACCGACGAGAACCAGCAGGTCGGCCTTGGTCTCCTCCTGGCACACGGCGAGCGCGTCGGCGATCTCCGCGGCGTTGTGCTCCCAGGTGTTCTCCACCCGCAGCTGGAAATGCCGCTCGGACCAGTCCGCGGAGCTCGTCCGGTGCACCGGCCACCGCCGGCCGGTGACGCTCCCGGCACCCTCCCGGCCCAGCGCGCCGCGCAGCTCGAAGTCGGCGCCCTTGCGGTCGACGTACGCCACCACGCACACCGGGTCCTCCCCGGCCAGCTCCAGCAGCGGCGCGACCCGCGGCAGCGGCGCCCATTCGGCCCAGTCACCGCCCTGCGGGGGACGGACCAGCGGCGGGTCGAGAACGACCTCGCCGGCGCGTGCGAACAGGGCCCGGCCGTGCGGCTCGGAGGAGTGCCGCAGCTCCTCGATCGCGCTCTGCACGGCCCGGCACGTCGCCTCGTCCGCTCCCTGCGCGGCCAGCTCCCTGGCCATCGCCTGGGCCGTCAGCTCCCGCTCGTGGGGAGTGCCCTCCGTGTGCCGTGAGGTGTCGACGTACACGGAGGCCCAAGGCCCGGGGTGTTCGTACAGTGGGTGCAGAAAGGCGAGATCCATGGTTCCTCCCGGATGCCGCTCGGGGTAGTGCTCAGGTGCTCCGGGGGCGGGTACCCGGACCGTATGGACGAACACGAGGAGCGGGGCGACACGATGACCGGAGTGGACCCTGACCGGCTGGACGACCAGCAGCTCATGAAAGAGCTGGAGACCATCCACCGCACGCGCCACGACACGCTGCTCTACGGCTCGAACGACGCGCTGCGCGCCCACAACGAGCGCATGGCGCAGCTCGAGGGCGAGTACCTGCGCCGCAATCCGCGCCGCCCCGTGGCCGCGGGCCGCACACGCGAAGGGGCCCGGGAGCGGGGGAGCGGGGAGTAGGCGACTCCCACGGCCCCCGGCACCTGAGCCCCTGGAGGGACACGACCGGAACGGAACCGACGCGCCCCGTGGTCGGCGGGGGATGCCTTCAGGCGTCCTTCCGCACGAGGCCCCTCGCGCTCACGCGGCCTCTTGGGCGAAGACCTCCAGGAAGGTCTCGCAGAACGCCTTCAGATCGTCCGGCTTGCGGCTGGTGACCAGCTTGTTCGCCCCGTGGTCACAGACCTTGACCTGCTTGTCGACCCAGGTGCCGCCCGCGTTGCGGATGTCCGTCTGCAGGCTCGGCCAGGACGTGAGCTCCCGGCCGCGTACGACGTCCGCCTCGACCAGCGTCCACGGCGCGTGGCAGATCGCCGCCACGGGCCGACCGTGCTCGAAGAAGTCCCGGACGAACGCGACGGCCTTGTCGTCCATCCGCAGGAAGTCCGGGTTGGCGACGCCGCCCGGCAGCACGAGAGCACCGAACGAGTCCGGCGAGGTGTCGCCCACGACCTCGTCCACGGGGAACGTGTCCGCCTTGTCGAGGTGGTTGAAGGCCTGGATCTCGCCCGCTTGCGTCGACACCAGGACCGGCTCGTGACCCGCGTCCTTCGCGGCCTGCCACGGATCGGTCAGCTCGACCTGTTCGACGCCCTCGGGGGCGACCAGAAACGCGATACGCATGATGTTCAACGTCCTTTCCTGTTGCGCTTGTCCTTCTCGCGGCCCGCGCGCACCGCACGCACCGCGGCAGTTCCTCGCCGTACGGCAGCGGCACGCACGCCGGTGGGGCTGATCTGCCTGGCCTGGTCCGTGCTCACGCATCGCCCCGGTCGTCGGGCTCGGCCCGGCTGATGTCGGCGAGCGCGGACGCGGGGTCCTCGGCCTCGGCCACGTCGCCGAGGCTCACGATCCCCACCGGCAGGCCGTTCTCCACCACCGGCAGCCGGCGCACCGCGTGCTCGCGCATCAGCGTCACCGCAGTCGCCACCCGGTCGTCCGGCGTCACCGTCACGGGATTGCGGGTACACGCCGTCTGCGCGCTGACCGTCATCGGGTCGACGCCGTCGGCGACGGCCCGTACGGTGATGTCACGGTCGGTGAGCACGCCGATCACGTCCTGCCCCTCCGCCACCACCACGTCGCCGATGTTCTGCGTGCGCATCAGCAGCGCCGCTTCGACGAGCGAGGCGTCCGGGCGCACGGCGACCACACCCGCTGTCATCACGTCCTTGACGTACTCGGCCCTCACTGGCGCCTTCCCTCCGTTTCCCAGGCCGGTGGGGGCGTCGCGGCATCCCGCGACGCCCCCGACACGGCCTTACGCGTACTCCTCCGGCCCGGTCTCACGGGCCCGGATCAGGGCCTGGGCCAGTTCCTGGACATTGCCGAAGCGCTCCTGGCGCGGCAGGCCCTCCAGGGCCTCGACGAGGGCGTCGGGCGCCTGGTGGCCGCGCAGCTCGCGGGCCAGCTCGCGTGCGTTCGCGGGGAACACCCTGCGGCCCAGGATCCGGGCCAGCTCCAGGCGCACCGACTCCAGGGACGTCGGCGCACGGCTCGGCGTCACCGGCCCGTGGGCGACCTCGGGGTCGTCCTCGGCGGCCGGCTCCGGGTCGTGCCACTCCTCACTGCGCGTCGGGTGCCCTGACCTGAGCAGGCCCTGCAGTTCGTGCTTCATCTCGTCGTCCCGGTGGACGCTCAGCCGGTCGCTGCCTCGCTGCATGTCTCCCTCCAGACCTTCGGGGGCCCGCACCGCGTACCCGTACACCGGAGGGCGACACAGGTTCCACCGGCCCGATCGCCGCCGTCCGCACTGGTTTGCGCCATGCCCTGCGGGAGACCCGGATCGCACCCCCCACACCTCTCTGGGGAAGGACACGTCATGGCGATGCTCGCTGTGCTCATCCCGCTGCTCATGCTCGGAGTGGTGCTGGTGCTGGGCCGTTACGAGGACTTGCTGCTGCCGCAGGAGGACGCCGACCGGCGCGAACCGGCCGGCGTGCCCCCCGCGGCCGCGGCGGCTACTTCTTCTCCCGCCCCGGCAGGAACTCCTGCACCTTCGCCTTGAAGCCCCGCTTGACCATCGCTCCCCGGTCCGCGTCGCCCTTCAGGATCGACGCTGCGGTCGCCTCCATCTGGTCCCAGGTGGCGTGCGGTGGGATCGGCGGGACGGCCGGATCGGTCAGGAACTCCAGCACCGTGGGACCGTCCGCCTCCAGCGCGGCCCGCCAGGCCGCCTCCACGTCCTCCGGCTTCTCCACCCGGATGCCGGTCAGCCCCAGGGAACGGGCGAACGCGGCGTACTGCACGTCCGGAAGCTCCTGCGAGGGCAGGAACGACGGCGCGCCCCCCATGGCCCGCAGCTCCCACGTGACCTGATTCAGGTCGTGGTTGTTGAACACCGCGATCACCAGCCGCGGATCCGCCCACACGTGCCGGTACTTGGCCGCCGTGATCAGCTCCGCCATCCCGTTCATCTGCATCGCACCGTCCCCGACCAGCGCGATCGCCGGCCGGTCCGGGTGTGCGAACTTGGCGCCGATCGCATACGGCACCCCGCAGCCCATCGTCGCCAGCGTGCCGGAGAGTGAGCCGCGCATGCCCGGCTTCATCGTCAGGTGCCGGGCGTACCAGTTGGCCGTGGAGCCCGAGTCGCACGTGACGATCGCGTCGTCCGGCAGTACCGCGTCCAGCGCGCGGGTCACGTACTCCGGGTTGATCGGGTCGGCGTCCAGCCCGGCCCGGCGCTCCATGACGTCACGCCAGCGCGTCACGTTGTCGCACACCGTGTCGTACCACTCGCGCCCGCGCCCCTCCTCGATCAGCGGGAGCAGCCGCTCCAGCGTGGTCTTCGCGTCACCGACCAGGTTCACCTCGTACGGGTAGCGCATCCCGACCATGTGCGGATCGATGTCGATCTGTACGCCCCGCGCCGTGCCGAACTCCGGCAGGAACTGGCTGTACGGGAACGACGACCCGATGGTCAGCAGCGTGTCGCAGTCCCGCATCAGCTCGTACGACGGACGGGTGCCCAGCAGGCCGATCGAGCCGGTGACGTACGGCAGTTCGTCGCTGAGGACGTCCTTGCCGAGCAGCGCCTTGGCGACGCCCGCGCCGAGCAGTTCGGCGATCCGCTCCACCTCGGTGCGCGCCCCGGCCGCGCCCTGACCGACCAGGATCGCCACCTTGTCACCGGAGTTGAGGACCTCGGCGGCCCGCCGCACCGACTCGTCGGACGGCACGGCCGTCCACGCGCTGCGGTCCAGACTGGAGGGCACCATCTTGAACTCGTGTGTCGGCGGCGCGTAGTCGAGCTCCTGGACGTCGCCGGGGATGATGATCGCGGTCGGGCAGCGACGCGCGTACGCCGTGCGGATCGCCCGGTCCAGCACGTTCGGAAGCTGCTCCGGCACCGTCACCGTCTCCACGAACTCGGAGGCGACGTCCTTGTACAGCGTGTGCAGATCGACTTCCTGCTGGTAGGAGCCGCCCATCGCGGTGCGGTGCGTCTGGCCGACGATCGCCAGCACCGGCACATGGTCCAGCTTGGCGTCGTACAGGCCGTTCAGCAGATGGATCGCGCCCGGCCCCGACGTGGCGGCGCACACCCCGAGCCGGCCGCTGAACTTGGCGTAGCCGACCGCCTGGAACGCGGACATCTCCTCGTGCCGCGACTGCACGAAACGCGGCTCGTTCTCCGCCCTGCCCCACGCGGCGAGCAGGCCGTTGATGCCGTCGCCGGGATAGCCGAAGACCTGCTCCACTCCCCATTCACGCAGCCTCTGCAGGACATGGTCGGCGACCTTGGTGCTCATGTACGACCTCCCGGACGTAGGGGGACAGAGCCGGCAGTACGAGTCACCCTGCGCGACAGCGGAAAACCTCTCCGGGTTTGCGGGTGGGGGCCGGGGGCAGGCGCCCATGAGTGCTTCGGACAGGAGGCACGTCCGTGGGAGCGGCGAGCGAGCCGCACCGGCGCCCCTGTCCACAGTGATCGCGCTCCCACGGTGCCCGTCCAACCCGAAGCACTTTCAAGGGAATTGCGACGCATCATGCCGACTCGATCCAGCACGAAGAAGCACCCCCACGACGACGCCCCCGACACCGCCGAGGCCTTCCGCAGGATCGCCTCCATGCCCGCCGGCCCGGAGCGCGACGCACTCCGCGACGGGATCGTCGAGGCCTGGCTGCCCATGGCGGACCGCCTCGCCGGACGCTTCCGCAACCGGGGCGAGAACGCCGAGGATCTGCGCCAGGTCGCGGCCCTCGGCCTGGTCAAGGCCGTCGACCGGTACGACCCCGAGCTGGGCAACGCCTTCGAGAGCTACGCCGTACCGACCATCACCGGCGAGATCAAGCGGCACTTCCGCGACCACATGTGGACCCTGCACGTACCCCGCCGTGTCCAGGACCTGCGCAACCGCGTGCGCTCCGCCGGCCAGGACCTGTCCCAGACCGTCTCCGGCCGCCGGCCCACCGTGGCCGAGATCGCCGAGCACGCGAACCTGAGCGAGGAGGACGTGCGGGCCGGCCAGGAGGCACTGGAGAGCTTCACGGCGCTGTCCCTGGACGCGGAACTGTCCGGCAGCGAGGACGGCTACTCCCTGAGTGACGCGCTGGGGTCCTGCGACCCGGCGCTGGACACCGTCGTCGACCGCGAGGCCGTGAAGGCCCGGCTGGCGGCGCTGCCCGAGCGGGAGCGGGCGATCCTGTACATGCGGTTCTTCGGGGACATGACGCAGGGCCGGATCGCCGAGGAACTGGGGATCTCGCAGATGCACGTGTCCCGGCTGATCAGCCGGTGCTGCGGGCGGGTGCGGGAGCAGGTCATGCGGGACGTGGCCTGACGCACGTCCCTGGGCCTGCGCGACGTGGCCTGACGCACGTCCCCGGAGCGGCCTGCGCGACACGGCCCGACACACGGCCCCGGGTCTGCGGGGCGGCCCGACACGCGGCCCGGGTCTGGGGGCGCGGCCCGGAAACGGGGCCCCGGGACGTTCACCCGGTTGGAGGGCGCCGTCCCGCTAATGGGGTCCGGTCCCGCGCGGGCCCGTCGGCGGCGGGCTGTCATGGCAGAGGGGTATGACTACCGAAGGAGTCCCCTCGATGCGCCGCAGCCTGCACGCCCTGTCCGTCGCCGTCCTCGCCGGCTCAGCCCTGGTGGGCTTCGCACCGGTCGTGTCCGCCGAACCGGCCGCCGAGGTCGGTCCCGCCACCGTCCAGCCCGGCGGCACGCTCACCGTCTCGGTCAGCTGCGATCCGACCGGGGGACCGCCGCCCGATTCCATCGACGCCACCTCGGAGGCCTTCGACGAGGGCACGGTGGCGCTGCAACGGGTCACCGGCAACGACGACGAGGTGTCCGGCCCCGCCTACCGCGGCACGGCCGGCATCGCCTCCGCGGAGAACTTCGAGGGCGACCCGGACGCCCCGGGGGAGGACTCGGCATGGAGCGTCGAGGGCGACCCGGACGCCCCGGGGGAGGACTCGGCATGGAGCGTCGAGGGCGACGCGGACGCCCCGGGGGAGGACTCGGCATGGAGCGTCGAGGGCACCTGCCCGGCCGCTCCCGGCGGTGAGGGCGCGACCTGGAGCGCGACGTTCACCGTGGCCCACGGCTCCGGTTCCCACAAACCGTCGCACCAGCCCACCCACGAGCCCCCGTACGACCCCACGCACCCACCCACCCACAAGCCCTGCCCCGAGCCCTCGCTCCACCCCGAACCGCACCACACCGAGTGCGGCGGACCGCCGGTCGAGCGCGGAGTGCGGGCCGGTGACGGCGGTGCCTTCACCGACTCCGTGCCCGCCCTCGTCGCGGGCGGGGTGCTGATCGCGGGCGCGTTCGGTGCCGCCGCGCACCGGCTGCGCCACCGGGAGAGCGACCCCCACCGCTGACCCGCCGGGCCCGTTCCACCGCCCCGGAAGGGCCCGGCTTCCCCGGCCCGGCCCGCTCATGCTGTGACCGTCACAACCCGGCCGGGCGCCCATGGGGCGGCGGCTCCCTGGGTACTCAGTGCCCGAGGGCACGAGCCGTACCGTACGGCGCACGCGCCGAAGGGAACATCACACGGCGGCACCAGGCACTGGCACTGCGGAGGTACGGATGCGGCGGACGGCCCCGGAAGGTCACGGCCCCGTCCGGTTCGGGCCGCCGCTCCCCGAGGACGGGCTGCCCGTCCTGCCGGAGCTGTCCGCGGTGCTCGCCGCCGCGGCGTCCCGCGGCGCCCACGAGCCCGTCGGCGGCGGCCGGGCCCTGCGCGAAGCCGCCTGCGGCCACTGGGACCGGCGCGGGCTGCACTGCGACCCGGACCGGGTGGCCACCGCCCCCGGCTCGCCCGCCCTGCTGCTCGCCCTGACCGCCGCCCTCGGCGGCGACGTCCTCGTACCGAGACCCTGCGCCGCCTGGTGGGCGCCGTACGCACGCCTGCTGGGGCGCCCCGTCTTCCATGTGCCGACCCCGCCGGAGAGCGGCGGCGTTCCGGACCCGTACGCCCTGCTGGAGACCGTGCGCCGGGTCCGCGCCGAGGGCGGTGACCCGCGCCTGCTCGTGCTGTCCGTCGCCGACGACCCCACCGCCACCGTCGCCCCTCCCGAACTGCTCCACGAGACCGTCGAGGCCGCCCAGGGGGAGGGCCTGCACCTCGTCAGCGACGAGACCTGGCGCGACACCCTGCACGACCCCCACGACACCGTGCTGCTCAGCCCCGCCGAGATGGTGCCCGACCGGGTCACCGTCGTCACCGACCTGGCCGGTGCCCTCCTCCCGCCCGGCTGGCCCGCCGCCGTGGCCCGCTTCCCGGCCGGTGCGGACGGCGAGGACCTCCACGCGCGCGTGCTCGACGTCCTCACCGCCCTCGACGCCCGTGTCGCCGCGCCCATCGCCGCGGCGGCCGGATACGCCCTGGGGGAGCCGGAAACGGTCACCACGCGCGTGGCGGCCACCGTGCGCCTGCACGCGCTTCTGGCCGCCGAGGCGCACGCCGCCGTCGTCGCCGCGGGAGCCCTCGCCCGGCCCCCGCGCTCCGGCCGCCACCTGTACGTCGACCTGGCCCCGCTGCGCCCCGCGCTGACCGCGCACGGCGTCGGCGACGCACAGGAACTGGAGGACTTCCTCAGCGCCCGCCTCGGCATGCCCGCCCCGGGCGGGCACCGCTTCGGCGACGACCTCGAAGCCCCGCGCGTGCGGCTCTCCACCGGCGCACTGGTGGCCGGTTCCGACACGGAACGCGCGGAATGCCTCACCTCACCCGCACCGTTGGAACTGCCGCAGGTGCACCGCGCGTTGAGCCGACTGAAGTCGGTCTTCGACGATCTCCGCGACGAAGCTCGGCGATGGGAGCCTCCTCGATGACGCAGCAGTCCGAGTCGACCACCAGCTCGACCGTCCGGGAAGCCGACGAGCCCGGAATCCCGTCACCCGTCGCACCCCCGTACCCGCCCCTGGCCGAACCCCGGCCGCTGGCCGAGCGGCGGGTGTGGCCGCGCACCTTCCATGACCGGCTGACCGCGCCGCTCCCCGGCCTGAAGGCCATGGCCCGCTTCGCCCGGGAGGGCGCGGTGAGACCGGGCCCGGAGGGCCTCGCCGACATCCCCCGGCTGCCCTACGCCCCCGCCCCGCTGCCCCGCGTCGACGCCCGCACCGTCGCCGTCACATGGGCGGGGCACGCCAGTTGGGTGCTGCGCATCGGCGGACTGACCGTCCTCACCGACCCGGTGTGGTCCCGCCGCATCCTCGGCACCCCGGCCCGGATCACGCCGGTGGGCGTCCCCTGGGAGGACCTGCCGCGCGTCGACGCCGTCGTCATCAGCCACAACCACTACGACCACCTGGACGCCCCCACGCTGCGCCGCCTCCCGCGCGACACCCCGGTGTTCGTCCCGGCCGGGCTCGCACGCTGGTTCCACCGCCGCCGCTTCACACGCGTGACGGAGCTCGACTGGTGGGAGGCGGCCGAACTGGACGGCGTCCGCTTCGACTTCGTCCCCTCCCACCACTGGTCCAAGCGCAGCCTCACCGACACCTGCCACAGCCTGTGGGGCGGCTGGGTCCTCACCGACCAAGGCGGCCAACGCGTCTACTTCGCGGGCGACACCGGCTACGGCCACTGGTTCTCCCGCATCGGCCGCCGCTATCCCGGCATCGACCTGGCCCTGCTGCCCATCGGCGCCTACGACCCGCGCTGGTGGCTCCGTGACGTCCACTGCGACCCGGAGGAAGCGGTCCGCGCGGCCCAGGACCTGGGCGCGCGCCGGATGGCCCCCATGCACTGGGCGACGTTCGTCCTGTCGGCGGAACCGGTCATGGAGCCCCTGACGCGGGTGCGTGCGGCATGGGAGAAGGCGGGGCTGCCCCGCGAGGACCTCTGGGACATGCCGGTCGGCGCCTCCCGGGTGCTGTCCGGGGACTGACCTCAGGAGTGGGAGGAACTGCGCACCCGCCGCCACACCGCCGGCACCACGCTGAGCAACAGGGTCAGCGCGATCGCCGCCACCACGCCCTGCCACGGCTCGGCGAACAGCGACCCCCCGAGGATCCCGATCAACTGGTACGTGGCGGCCCAGGCCAGACAGGCCGGCAGGTTCCCCCGTGAGAACCTCCGCAGCGGCCACTCAGCCAGCAGACAGGCCAGCATCACCGGGATGCGCCCCGCCGGCACCAGCCGGGACAGCACCAGCACCGCCACCCCGTGGGCGGAGAGCTTCTCCTGCGCCTGCTCCAGCCGGTCCTCCGGCGCCCGCGACCGGATCGCCTCCAGCCACCGCGACCCGTTCTTCGACGTCAGCCCGCGCCGCCCCAGCCAGTACAGCGCCGCATCGCCCAGGAACGCCGCCAGCGACGCCGTCACGAACACCATCGCCAGTGAGAGGGGCGCCGTCCGGTGCACGGCGACCACCGCCGCCGAACTCACCAGCGCCCCCGTCGGAATCACCGGCACCAGCGCCCCGGCCAGCACCAGCACGAAGAGCGTCGGATACCCGATCGCCTGCTGCGTGGACTCCGGCACCACCGACGCCGGTGTGACGGCCGACGCCGCGAGCAGGAACGCCGGCGCCAGGGGCGCGGACCAGCTCACCGGGCGGCCTTCACGCGCACGCTCTCCCCGTGCCCGAGCCGGTGCACCGCCACGCCGGGCGCCTCCCGGGCCGCCAGCCGGACGAACTCCTCCCCCGGCGCGTGGAACTCGTGAGGGCGCACGGCGTCCATGCCGATCGGCCAGTACGTGCCGTAGTGCACCGGCACCGCGCTGTGCGGCGCCAGCCGTGCCAGTGCCTGCGCCGCCCGGCCCGCGTCCAGGTGTCCCTCGCCCAGGTGGGGCCCCCAGCCGCCCACCGGCAGCAGCGCCACCTCGACCGGCCCGACCTCCTTCGCCATGTCGTCGAACAGCCCGGTGTCCCCGGCGAAGTACGTCCGGGCCTCGCCGGCTATGACATAGCCGAGGGCGGGGGAGCGGTGCGGTCCGAACGGCAGCCGCCGCCCGTCGTGCCGCGCGGGTACCGCCCGTACGACGATGTCGCCGACCGGGGTCTCGTCCCCGGGGGCCACCTCGCTCACCCGCAGGTGCGAGAGCCGGCGCAGACCCGGCACCGCCCGGCGCGCGCCCCGGGGCACGAGCAGGCGCGTGCCCGGAGCGAGCCGCATCAGCGACGGCACGTGCAGGTGGTCGGCGTGCAGATGCGACACCAGCGCCACGTCGGCGTGCAGGGCGCCCGGGGGCGGCAGCGCTCCGCGCCGGCGCCGCAGGTGCGCGAGCCGGCGTGCGAACAGGGGGTCCGTGAGCACGCGCACGTTCGAATCCTCGACGGTGCAAGTGGCGTGACCCCACCAGGTGATCTCCACCGGCACTTCTTTGCCTCCTTCGCGCGACTCCCCCGAAGCCTACGTGCAGGAGTAGGGTCGGCGGCGAAACCGGAGGTGAGGGGGACGCCATGGTGCCGGTGCGGGTCACGGCGATCGCGAGTCTGACGCCGCTCGAGGAGCTGGACGACGATCCGTTCCTGGTGGACTCCCGCAGCCAGCACGCGATGTGCGCCCGCTGGGCCGCCGAGCGGGGCTACGTGGTCAGCCGGGAGTTACTGGTCCGGGGACTGCGGCCCGACCACGGCGCCCTGTGGGACGGCGTCCGGCCCGGCCACGACCTGTTCGTCGCGCCCAGCCGGCGGGTACTGGAGAGCGCGCTCGCCTCCGTCGAGGAGTTCACCGCCGAGTGCGCGCGGCGTGGTGTACGCGTCGAGACGGTGGGGCATGCGGAACCTGCGTACGACGCGGCGATGAAGGCCTGCGTGCACCGACGGCTGTCGATGCCGACGGCCGGCTACGACGGCCGCTGACGTCCTCCTTCACCGGGGTGTGACCTGGGGACGAAACCGCCCGGCCGGGCGTTGAGACACTGTGGGGGAGGACCCGCGACGCTGCGGGCCAGGGACGTGAGGTGGCGGGGCGTGCGGGGCGTGCGGTGGCGGCGGGTCGCGAGTCAGGTGGGGCGGAGTGTCGCCGTGTGGGCGGTCTCCACCGTCACCATGCTCGTGCTCGCCGGGATCCTCCCGGACTTCCGGCTCCGCTCGGAGAACGGCGACAGCGCCACGGACATAGCCGTCACGGCGGCCTTCGGCGCCGGCGCCTTCGGTCTGCTGTCGGCCGTGGTGTGGCCGCTGCTCGTCCGGCTGCTGCTGCTCGTACCGGCGCTCGTGCTGGGGCTGCTGGTGTTCTTCCTCAACGGCGCCCTCCTGCTGCTCGCCCTGCACCTCAACCCCGCCGAGCGCGGCGCCGCCGCGCCGGAGACCGCCGTCGTGGTCGCCGCCGTGATGTCCGCCGTGGCGTCCGCGACCGGTGCCGCCCTGGCCGTGCGGGACGACGACGCCTACCGCCGCAGGCTGTACCGCCTCTCCGACCGCCGCCGCCGCTCCGGGCCGCCGGCCCCCGCCGGCCCCGGCACGGTCTTCGTGCAGCTCGACGGCGTCGGCCACGACACCCTGCTCGACGCGGTCGGCAAGGGCCTGATGCCCACCGTCGCGCGCTGGCTCGACATCGGCGACGGCGGCCGCCCCACCCACCGGCTCACGCCCTGGCGCACCGACTGGTCCAGCCAGACCGGCGCCAGCCAGCTCGGCATCCTGCACGGCAGCAACCACGACGTCCCCGCCTTCCGCTGGTACGAGAAGGACACCCGCGAGGTGGTCGTCTGCAACCGCCCCACCAGCGCGGCCGAACTCCAGCGCCGCGCGATCGGGTACGCGGGGCACGGCGGGCTGCTCACCGTCGACGGCGCCAGCCGCGGCAACCTCTTCAGCGGCGGCGCCGAACAGCAGGCCCTCGTGCTGTCCATAGCGGCCCGCCGCCGCACCCGCGAGAACCGCTCCCGCGCGGGCTACTTCGCCTACTTCTCCGACCCGGCCAACGCGGTGCGCACCGCACTGTCCTTCTTCGCCGAGGTGGGCCGGGAGATCGGCCAGTCCACCCGGGCGCGCCTGCGCGAGCAACGCCCGCGCGTCTCCCGGGGCGGCCTGTATCCCCTGGTCCGGGCCTTCGCGACAGTCGTCGAACGGGACGTCGTCGTCGCCGCGGTGACGGGCGACATGCTCGTCGGCCGTACGGCCGTCTTCGCCGACCTGGTGGCCTACGACGAGGTCGCCCACCACTCCGGCCCGGCGAGCCGCGACGCGCAGAAGGTCCTCGAACGCCTCGACCGCTCGCTCGCCCTGATCGAGAACGTCGCCGAGCACGCTCCGCGCCCGTACCGGATCGTCGTGCTGTCCGACCACGGCCAGAGCCCCGGCGAGACCTTCCGCTCCCGCTACGGCCTCACGCTCGGCGACCTGGTGCGGGCCGGCTGCGGCATGCCCGTGTCGCGCAAGGCGGAGCGCACCCGCAGCGGGGCGGAGGCCCGCGCCGCCGTGCGCGCCGCGCTGCGCTTCCCGGTCGCGGAGGGCGGCGACCAGCACCGCCCCGAGCCCGGCTCGGAGCCGATCGTGCTGGCCTCCGGCAACCTCGGCCTGGTCTCCTTCCCGGACGTCACGCACCGGATGAGCAAGGAGGAGATCGACGCCCGCCACCCCGCGCTGCTGCCGACCCTCGCCAACCACCCCGGCATCGGCTTCCTGCTGGTCCGCAGCGACCGGCACGGCGGTGTCGTCCTCGGCGCGTACGGCGCCGAGATCCCGCTGGCCGACCTCGACGACGAACCGGGCCCGCTCGCTCCGTTCGGCCCGGGCGCCGCCGACGTGATACGGCGCACGCACGCGTTCCCGCACACCGCCGACATCATGGTCAACTCCATCCACGACCCGGCCGACGGCGAAGTCCTCGCCTTCGAGGAGCAGATCGGTTCCCACGGCGGCCTCGGCGGCGCCCAGGGCAGACCCTTCCTGCTGTCCCCGCTCGGCATTTCCGCTCCGGTCGCCGAGGGCGAGGAACTCGTCGGCGCCGAGCACGTGCACCGGATCCTGCGGCGCTGGCTGCGCGAGTCGAACGGACCGCAGGTGCCGCTGGAGACCACCGAGGAGGAGCACGCCGCCTGACATCCGGTTGCGCCCACCCGACCCCAGGCCGGCAGAGGGCAGGTCCTTCGCGTGAGTTGAGCCGTAGTGTGATCGGATGGGGGACACGGGGCCCGGAGACGGGCCCGCACGCGAGTCCGCATGCGAAAGGAAGAACTCGTGGCTACCACGCGCTCCGCACACACGGTCTGGGAAGGCAACCTGCTCGAGGGCAACGGTGTCGTCACCTTCGACTCCTCCGGCGCCATCGGCGAGCAGCCGGTCACGTGGGCCTCGCGCGCCCAGGAGGCGAACGGCAAGACCAGCCCCGAGGAGCTGATCGCGGCCGCCCACTCCAGCTGCTTCTCCATGGCCTTCTCCAACATCCTCAACAAGGCCGGGACGCCGCCCACCAAGCTCATCACCTCGGCCGACGTCTCCTTCCAGCCCGGTGAGGGCATCACCGGCATCCACCTCACCGTCGAGGGCACCGTCCCCGGCATCGACGAGGCTGCCTTCCAGGCCGCCGCCGACGAGGCCAAGACCGGCTGCCCGGTCAGCCAGGCCCTCAAGGCCACGCCCATCACGCTGACCGCCAAGCTCGCCTGACCTGCCGCACGCCCGTCGCGCGGGCCCGCCCCCCAGGGGCGGCCCGCGCGTCGTCGTCGGTTCACCACCCCCGGCCGGGGTATGAACCAGACGCCTCGAACCGCCGGGCCGGAAGGAACGCGATGCTGCCGGGAACGTCCCCGAACGCGACGGTGCTCGACTCCGCCACCCGTGACCGGACCCGCGTCCTGCTGCTGTTCAGCCTCTCCGGACGGCTGCGCCCCCAGGACGCCACCCTCGGCGCCTTGGTCGACCGCTACGACTACGGCCGCTTCGCCTCCCACCTGATGACCAGCCAGGACGTGCTGCCCGTCCCGGTCCTCGACGAGCAGGTCGCGCCCCGGCGGCTGCGGCTGCCGCACGGCGACCACGGCCTCGGCCTCGCGTCGTTACGGATCCTCGTCGTCACCACCCCGCGCGGCGACGCCACCCTCGTCGTGGACTGCGCCTTCGCGGGCGAGACCACCGCCGGCGACCTCGCCGTCTGGCTGGCCACCACCTGCTTCGACCGGGAGCGGATCGAGCTCGACGACCGCCCGCTCCCGCAGACCGTGGCCGCGCAGCTCGGCGGCCGGCCCCTCGCCCTGGGCCAGAACGTGCACCAACTCGTCTTCCCCGGCGGCCGGTTGCAGCGGGAACTGCTCGGCGCCGACGAGGCCCGCAAGGCGATCCTGCTGAACGAGATCGTCTACCGAGGCCGGATGCCGTGGAACCCCGCCACCCCCTACGACACGCGCCTCGCGCCGCACCTCAGGAACCACGGCCTCACCCTGTCCGCCCTCGGCCGGGGCGTCTCCGTCCAGGCCGGCTGGGCCCCGCACGTGGAGAACGGCCTGGCCCTCGTCGCCGTCGGCATGATCTCCGCCCTGTCCGTGCTCCAGCGCACCCGGCTGGCGGCCTTCGCCATGATGAAGGCCAACGAACAGGCCCTGACCGACTCGCCCACCGAGATCCGCTCCCTGATCTCCCGCCTCTCCGCCGGTGTCAACGAACTCCAGCTGGACCTGGCCTTCGGCGTCGAGGCCTACGTCGACAGCCTGCTGATCCCCGAGATGGTCACCGAGGCCTTCCAGTCCTCGCTGGGCGGCGCCCTGGGCATCCGCGACAGCCTGGAGAACTCGGCCCGCATGGTCGAGCGCCTGACCTCGGTGATCAGCGCCCGCTCCGCCGCCCTGGACGCCGAACTCGCCGAGCGCGACGACCGCCGCGACCGCACCGTCTCCGGCCTGGTCGCCGCGGCCACGCTGATCGCCCTGCCCCCGACGCTGCTGCTGGCCTTCTTCGGCGTGAACGGCACGAACGTCGACGACCACCGCTCCATCCTCGACCTGCGCGCCTACGGCACGGCCTACGCGCTGGCCTGGCTGCCCTTCGTCGTCCTCGTGCTGATCGGCTGGGTCCTCCTCGGACGGGTCCGCACCCGCTCCGGCTCGCTGCTGCCCGCGCCCGACGACACCTTCGCCCCCGTCCCGCCTCCTCGCTCGCCCTCCGGGAACCCGCGACCATGACGCCACGCCCCGCCGTCTCCGCCCACCGGGGCGGTTCCGAGCACGCCGGTCCCGCCACCTGGGAGGCGTACCAGGACGCGATCGAGTCCGGCGCCGAGTACGCCGAGTTCGACATCCGCCGTACCAGGGACGGGGTCCTCGTCGTCTACCACGACCCCAGGATCGGCCCCGCCGGGCCGCCGCTGTCCGTGCTCACGTACGCGGAGCTGTGCGAACGCGCCGGGTACGCCGTGCCCGTGGTGGACGAGGTCATGGCGCTGATCGCCGGGAAACTCGTGGCCCACCTGGACCTCAAGGAGACCGGCTACGAGCGGGAGGTGGTCGACCGGGCGGTCGCCCTGCTCGGCGCGGACGGGCTGGTCGTGACCACGCTGGAGGACCGTTCCGTCGCCGCCGTCAGCCGGGGCTTCCCCGGTGTGCGCACCGCCCTGTCCCTCGGGCGCGACCGCAGGGAGCTGGCCCTGGCCCGGCTGCCCGGGACCCGGCTGAGCGAGTTGTTCCCGGCCCGCCGCATCCGGGCCTGCGGGGCGCACGGCGTCGCCGTGCACCAGCGCCTGGCCAGGACGAACGTGCTGCGCGAGGCGACCCGGCACGGCCTGTTCACCATGGTCTGGACCGTCAACGACGACGCCCTCATGCGGGCCTTCCTCGCCCACCCGCGCGTCGACGTGCTCGTCACCGACCGGCCCCGGCGCGCGGTGGCCCTGCGCGGGCCGATCACCCCGTCGCGGCATTGACAACAGCGCACTCAAGTTTTGTGCTGGAGAGTGGGACGAGTCGTCGCCCTGGCGGAAGGGGACAGCGATGGGACGAGCGGTCGGGATCGACCTCGGAACCACGAACTCGGTGGTCGCCGTGCTGGAAGGCGGCGAGCCCACCGTCATCGCCAACGCGGAAGGGGCCAGAACCACACCCTCGGTCGTGGCGTTCGCCAAGAACGGCGAGGTGCTGGTCGGAGAGGTGGCCAAACGGCAGGCCGTGACCAACGTGGAGCGCACCGCCCGCTCGGTCAAGCGGTACATGGGTGACGCGCACTGGCGCTTCCCCGACGAGGGCGACGTGGACGGCACCCGGTACCGGGCGCAGGAGCTGTCCGCGCGGGTGCTGCAGAAGCTGAAGCGGGACGCGGAGTCCTACCTCGGCGAGGACGTCACCGACGCGGTGATCACCGTGCCCGCCTACTTCGACGACTCCCAGCGGCAGGCGACGAAGGAGGCCGGGGAGGTCGCGGGCCTGAAGGTCCTGCGGATCATCAACGAGCCGACGGCCGCGGCCCTCGCCTACGGCCTGGACAAGGAGAACGAACAGACGGTTCTCGTCTTCGATCTCGGGGGCGGCACCTTCGACGTGTCGCTGCTGGAGATGGGCGAGGGCGTCATCGAGGTGAAGGCCACCAACGGCGATACGCACCTCGGCGGCGACGACTGGGACCAGCGGATCGTCGAGTACCTGATCAAGCGCTTCAAGGGCCAGAACGGCGTCGACCTCGCGAGCGACAAGATGGCGGTGCAGCGGCTGCGCGAGGGCGCCGAGCGGGCCAAGATCGAGCTGTCCAGCTCGACCGAGACGACGATCAACCTGCCGTACATCACGGCCTCCGCCGAAGGGCCCCTGCATCTCGACGAGAAGCTGACCCGGGCCCAGTTCCAGGAGCTCACCGCCGACCTGCTGGACCGCTGCAAGGCGCCCTTCCACCAGGCGGTGAAGGACGCCGGTGTGCAGCTCTCGGCGATCGACCACGTGATCCTCGTCGGCGGCTCGACGCGGATGCCCGCGGTGACGGACCTGGTCAAGGAACTCACCGGCAAGGAGCCGCACAAGGGCGTCAACCCCGACGAGGTCGTGGCCGTGGGCGCGGCGCTTCAGGCGGGCGTCATCCGCGGCGACGTGAAGGACGTGCTGCTGCTCGACGTCACCCCGCTGTCCCTGGGCATCGAGACCAAGGGCGGCATCATGACCAAGCTCATCGAGCGCAACACCACCATTCCGACCCGGCGTTCGGAGATCTTCACCACGGCGGCCGACAACCAGCCCTCCGTCGGCATCCAGGTCTACCAGGGCGAACGCGAGATCGCCGCGTACAACAAGAAGCTCGGCGTCTTCGACCTGACCGGGTTGCCGCCGGCGCCGCGCGGTGTGCCGCAGATCGAGGTGGCCTTCGACATCGACGCCAACGGCATCATGCACGTCTCCGCAAAGGACCTGGCGACCGGCCGCGAGCAGAAGATGACCGTCACCGGCGGCTCGGCCCTGCCCAAGGACGACATCGACCGCATGATGCGCGAGGCCGAGCAGTACGCCGACGAGGACCGGGGGCGTCGCGAGGCCGCCGAGACCCGCAACCAGGCCGAGCAACTCGTCTACCAGACCGAGAACTTCCTCCGCGAGAACGGCGACCGGGTCCCGGCCGACACGAAGTCCGAGGTCGAGTCGGCCGTCGCCGAGGTGAAGGAGCAGCTGGAACAGCAGGCGGACACCACCGCTCTGCGCGCCGGCGTCGAGAAACTCGCCTCCGTCAGCCAGAAGATGGGCCAGGCGATGTACGCCCAGGCGGCCCAGCAGGCCCCCACCGAGGAACCCCACGGCGCCCCCCAGGACGAGGAGGGCGTGGTCGACGCGGAGATCGTGGACGAGGACAAGGACCAGGGCGCCGGGCGGGACGGGAAGAGCGGACCGGACCAGGGCTGAGCAGTTCTAGCGGAACGCGGCGACGTGGCGGTGGGCCCAGTCGGCGAAAGTGCGGGGCGCGCGGCCGAGGACGCGCTCGATGTCGGGGCTGATGCGCCGCTCGGCGGGAGTGGGCTCACCCAGGATGGCCAGCGTCGTCTCCGCCACGGGTCCGGGCATGAACCGCAGCAGCTGCGCGCGGGCCTCGTCCCGGGTCTGCTCGGCGAAGCGGACCGGTTCGCCCAGCGCCTCCGCCAGCGCCCCGGCGCGCTGCCGGGGCGTGCTCAGGGCGGGCCCGGTCAGCTCGTACACCTGTCCGGCGTGCCCGTCCTCCCGCAGCGTCGCCGCGGCGACCTCCGCGATGTCGTCCGGGTCGACGGTCGGCAGCCCGACGTCCCCGAACGGCGCGGCGACGGTCCGCAGGGCGCGGACGGACTCGGCCCAGGCGTAGGCGTTGGAGTCGAAACCACCGGGGCGCAGAATCACCCAGTCCAGGCCCGACCCCCGCACGGCGTCCTCGATGGCCCGCCCGACGCCCCCGTGGGAGGCCGACTCCGGCCGGGTCGCGACTCCCTGGGAGGAGAGCAGCACGACACGCCGGACCCCGCCGTCCCGGGCCGCGTCGAGGATCTGACCGGGGTCCAGCAGATGAGCGTCGGCCCCGCCGTTCTGCAGGAACAGCGCGTCGGCGCCGTCCAGCACGGGCCGGAGGCTGCCGGCGTCGGTCAGGTCCGCCGGGCGGCCCTGGACCCCGTCCGGCAGGTCCGCGTCCGAGACTCTCCTCGATGTCGCCGTCACCTTCTCCCCGGCCCAGGCGAGGGCCTGGACGAGCGATCGGCCCACGTTCCCGGTCGCACCGGTCACCACGATCATGAGCAACTCCCCTGTTTCACGGCCTTGTTGCCGATGTCGTGGACGCTAACACCGTGGTTATAGTAGGTACCTAGAGGAAAGTGACTATCCCAAAGGGGTGCGCATGGGCGTGGAGACGACCCGGGCGGCGTCCGCCGCCACCGTCCCGGAACTCGCCTGCCCGATCAGCGCGGTCGTGGATATCGTGTTCAGCCGGTGGACCACGCCGATCCTGTGGACGCTCCACACCCATGGCCGGCAGCGCTTCGTCGAGCTGGAACGACGCATCGGCACCATCACGCCGAAGGTGCTGACCCAGCGCCTCAGGCAACTGGAGCGCGACGGCCTGGTCGTGCGCACCTACCACCCGGAGGTCCCGCCGCGGGTCGAGTACGAGATCAGCGACCTCGGCCGCAGCCTCGCCCCGCTCTTCGCCCACCTCGCCGACTGGTCGGCCGCCCACCTGGACGAGGTCGAGCAGGCCCGCCAGGCCTACGACAGCGAGAGCTAGCGTCCCGTGGCGACCGGCGGCAGTGTCGCGCACACCGCGTCCAGGACCGTCGCGTACGGCGTGCCGAAGTCGGTGAGCTTCGACCGGAGCTGGTCCAGGCCGTCCCGGTGCTCCGCCAGCAGTCCGGTGTTGCCGGTGCGGGACGCGAACTCCAGGACCGCGGGCAGGAAGTCCGGTGGCTCCTCGCCGGTGGTCTCCAGGCCGTGCGCGCGGTACAGCTCCTCGGAGGGCGCCGGGGCGGCCTCGCGCCAGACGCTCAGATACAGGCTGTGGTCGTGCCCGGCCTCGAACACCTCGACGTAGTGCGCGGCCAGTTCCATCGGCGGGGTGACGGCCGCGTGGTCGGCGAACTCCCGCAGCTGCGGGGCCGCTTCGCGCAGCAGCGGCAGCCGGGCGCGGAAGTCGTCGTCGGGGTACATCAGGCACAGCGCCGCCGCCTGGTACAGCACCTCGAATCCGGGCATCGGACCTCCTTCGCGTGCGCTCCCTTGCCTGCCCCGTCATCCCGACGCTAGGGGCGGGCCGGGGAGCACACCTGCCGACGGCGCCCGTACGGGTCAGAACCCGTGCCATGACGTCAGGGCGCGGGGGAGCGGCTCAGTAGTGCTCGCGGTACTCCCGCAGCAGCTCCTCCGTGCGCTGCGCGGAGCCCGCCCCGGCCGTCATGTGGTCCAGCACCTCCAGATGCGCCGAGACCTCCTTGCGGGAGTCCAGGTACAGCGCGCCGGTCAGATACTCGGTGAAGACCATGTCGGGCAGTTCCGGCTCGGCGAAGCGGAACAGCGAGAAGGGGGCGTAGGTCCCCGGATGCGGGCCGTCGGCGAACTCGGCGATCTGGAGGGTGACCCGGTCGCGCGCGGCGTACTCCAGCAGCTTGTCCAGCTGGTCGCGCATCACCCGGCCGTCCACGCTCACCGGGCGGCGCAGCACCGTCTCGTCCATGATGACCCACAGGTGCGGCGGGTCCGGGCGGTCCAGGAGCCGCTGCCGCTCCATGCGCAGCGACACATGCCGGTCCACGGCCTCCGGCCCGGCGTTCGCGATGGTGCCGGACTGCATCACCGCCCGCGCGTACCCCTCGGTCTGCAGCAAGCCCGGCACGAAGTGCGGCTCGTACGACCGGATGATCCGGGCCGCGCCCTCCAGGCTCACGTACAGGCTGAACCACTCCGGCAGCACGTCGTGGAACCGCTGCCACCACCCCGGCCGGTTCGCCTCCTCGGTGAGGTCGACGAACGCGGTCACCTCGTCCTCGGCCACCCCGTACGCCGTCAGCAGGATCTGCACGTACGGGATCTTCAACGCGACGTCGGCCGTCTCCATCCGCCGGACGGTCGCGGGGGCGACCCGCAGCACCTTCGCGGCCTCGTCACGACTGAGGCCCGCGGCCTCGCGCAACTCCTGCAACCGCTTGCCCAGGACCACCTGGCCCACGGTGGGTGCGGCCCGCCGTTCACTCACGCCACGCCTCCCCAACGCGCCCACGCCTGTGATCAGTCTGTCACGTCCGCTCGGCGGCATCACAGGTCTCAACCCAAGAAGATCCCCGGAAACGGAGGAGCGGGCCGGGCATTACCCCGCGGGTAATCGACCGGACGCCGCCGGAACGGGATCGTGAACCCACCGGTTCCCGGGCCGGCGCACTCCGGCCCGTGAACCGGCCCCAGCCGCCGCACCACGACCCGACGGAGGGTGATTCCCCATGTCCGCGATCCAGCTCGCCGCACTCGCCCGGACCTGTGAGCCGCAGTCGATGCTGCGCCGCTTCCTCGCCCTGGACGCCGTCGTGACCGGCGGCAACGCGCTCGCCTACCTGGCGTTCTCCGGCCCGCTGGGGAGGTTCCTCGGAGCCGACGCCACGCTGCTGCTCGCCCTGGGCGCGTTCCTCGCCCTCTACGCGGCGGGCGTGGGCCTGCTGGCCGCCCGCAGGCAGCCGCCGGCGCTCGGCGTGCGGGCCGTCGTCGAGGCCAACCTCGCCTGGGCGGTGGTGAGCCTCGTGGCCCTGGCGTTGTGGCTCACGCCGAGCACGCCGGGCGCCGTGTGGACGGTGCTCCAGGCGCTGGTCGTGACCGGATTCGCCGTCCTCCAGCACATGTCCCTGAAGACGCGTCAGGACATGAGCTCCTGAAGGTACTTGACCGTCGCCGGGTCGGCCGGGAGCAGCGTCTCGATGGCCAGCTCGGCGACCGTCACGTCCATCGGCGTGTTGAACGTGGAGATCGAGGAGATGAACGACAGCGTCCGTCCCTCGTGCTCGATCCGCAGCGGCAGCGCGAAGTACGGCACCGGCTCCGACGGCTCCTGCGCCGGATCCGCGTCGGGCACCGGATACGCCGCCACCTCCTCGTACAGCGCCCGCAGCGGCTCCGAGCGGCGCAGCGCGATCTGCCGCTCCATCTGCTCCAGCAGATGCCCCCGCCAGGCGCGCAGATTGCGGATCCGGGGCGCGAGGCCCTGCGGGTGCAGGGCCAGCCGCATCGCGTTCAGCGGCGGCTCCAGCAGCGACTCGGCGACACCGTCGACCAGCGTCATGATCCCCCGGTTGGCGGCCACCACGTTGTACAGCGCGTCCACCACCAGCGCCGGATACGGCTCGTAGCCGCCGATCAGCCGCTCGATGCCCTCGCGCAGCGCGCCCAGCGCCGGGTCGTCCAGCGGGGTCTCCGGATAGCGGGGGGCGTAACCGGCCGCCAGCAGCAGCGCGTTGCGCTCCCGCACGGGGACGTCCAGATGCTCGGCCAGCCGCAGCACCATCTCCTCGCTGGGCCGGGAGCGGCCGGTCTCGACGAAGCTGATGTGGCGGGCCGAGGAGTCCGCGCGCAGGGCCAGCTCCAGCTGGCTGACCCGCCGCTGCTCCCGCCAGGCCCGCAGCAGCGGGCCCACGCCCTGCTCGGCGGTGGACGCGTGAGTGGTCATGCCGGGGACGGTAGTCGAGAACCGGTCGTCCGGGACAGACGCACCCCTGTGACCAGGGCTTCGGCCGCTCCTCTGTGGCAGGCTGAGAAGACACCGAGGACACCGCGGCCACGGAAAGGAGCGCAGCCCATGCCCGTCGAACCGCTGTCGCACAAGGAGGTCGAGGACCGGCTGGCCGAGCTGCCGGGCTGGTCGCTCGACAAGGACCACCTCATCCGCTCCTACCGGCTGGGCTCGCACTTCGCGGCGACGGCGATGGTCGTGCACATCGCCCAGGTCCAGGAGGAACTGAACCACCACTCCGACCTCACGCTCGGCTACAACACCGTCTCCTTGGCCGTGCACACGCACAGCGCGGGCGGCGCCGTCACCGAGAAGGACTTCGAGCTCGCCCGCAGGGTGGAGGACCTCGCCCCCGGGCACGGGGCACACTGACCGGGTGCTCGACTACGACAAGGAAGCGGAGCGGTACGACGCCTCGCGCGGCGGCGAGCCCCGGGCGGCCGCCGCCGCGGAAGCCGTGCTGCGCCTCGTGCCGCCCGGCACGGGCCGTCTGCTCGACGTCGCCTGCGGCACCGGCATCGTGACCCGCCGGCTCGCCGCGGCCCGCGAGGACCTGTGGGTGACCGGCGTCGACCTCGCCCCCGCGATGGCCCGGCAGGCCTCCGTCCGGCTCCCGGGCGCCGTCGTGCGCGCCGACAGCCGCCGGCTGCCGTTCCGGGGCGGGCAGTTCGACGCCGTGTGCAGCGTGTGGCTGCTGCACCTGGCCGCCGGGCCCGCCGAGGTGCGGAGCATCGTCGGCGAGTGCGCCCGGGTCCTGCGCCCCGGCGGGGTCTACGTCACCACGGTCGACAAGGCCGCCTCGCACAACGTCGGCAGTGACATCGATGTCGTCCTGGCTTCCCGGCCGCCCAGCCCGGCCCGGGACGCGGCGGCGGACGTCGAGTCCGCGGCCGCCGCCCACGGCCTGCTGCCGGCCGGGCGGGCCCGCTTCACCGGGCACGGCCAGGGCCGCAGCCCCCGTCGCACCATCGCCGACCTGCGCCGGGGCTGGTTCGTCACCCTGCCGCCCGGCGACCCCCTCGCCGACGGCTTCGCCACCCGGCTCGCCCACCTCCCCGACCAGGAACGGCCGCGCCCCGACCCGGTGTTCAGCCTCCGGTCGTTCCGGAAGACGTGAACACCGGGTGGCGGAGAACCGGAGGAGCGGTACCACAACCCCGGTGACCGCCCGCTCAGGCGACCGCGCAGGTCTGCTCACCCAGCTTGAACGCGGCCGGTTTCGCGTTCGTGTCCGAGCGGCTCGCGGTGAACCCGAAGCTCACCGACGACCCCGCCGCCACGTTCGCGTTCCAGGCGACGTTCTTCGCCGTCACGGTCGAACCCGACTGTGCCGCCTCGGCGTTCCAGGCCTGGGTCAGCTTCTGGCCGTCGGTGAAGGTCCAGGCGAGGGACCAGCCGGTCCAGGGGCCGGTGCCGGTGTTGGTGAGCTGGACGTCCGCCTGGAAGCCGCCCGACCACTGACTGGTGATCTTGTAGGTGACCTTGCAGGCGCCGGTCGGTGTCGGGTCGGGGCCCGGCCCCGGGTCCGTGGTACCGCCGCCGGAGCTGTCGCCGTAGAGGACGCCGCGGCCGTTCGTCGAGACGTAGACACGGCCGTACACCCGCGGGTCGCCGGTGATCGCGGCGCCCGTCCAGCCCCACTGGTGGGCGTCGTCGTTGATGCGGGTCCAGCTCGCGCCCTTGTCCGTGGAGCGGAAGACGCCGCGTACGCCGCCGATCTTCGCGCTGGTGTAGAGGGTCTGGTAGGAGGCGCCGGGGGCGGCCTTGCCGAAGCCGATGGTGTCGGCCTGCTCGACGTTCGAGAGCTTGGTGAAGCTCGCCCCGCCGTCCGTGGAGTGCCACAGTCCGTACGCGCCGTCCGCCGCGCCGCCCGCCAGCCACACGTCGCCCTTCCCGCCGGGCAGCGCCTTGAAGCGGACGCTGTCGCCGCCGGGCAGGCCACTCGCGGGTGACTCCTTGAACGTCGCCCCGCCGTCCGTACTGACGTAGAACTTCCCGGACTTGAAGCCGTAGAAGGTCTTCGCGTCGACCCGGTCCGACTCGACGATCGCCCCGGCGGGGATCCCGGCGGAGGCCTGCCATGAGGTGCCGAAGCCCGTCGCGTGGTGGACACCGGCCCCCTCGGGGCTCCACACGAACCGGGTGCCGTCGGCCGCCGACGCGACCGTGCCGCCGCCGCTCACGCCCGAAGGGTCGGTTCCGGCGAACCAGTTGGCGCCGTTGTCCGTCGAGAACGCGATGTGCGGCCCCGAGTCCAGGTTGCCCGTCCGCACCACCGTGTTCGGGTTCGACTCGGCGAAGTCCAGACTGGTGGTCGTCGTGAAGTTCGGCTGGGTGAACATCATCGTCGGCACCTTCGTCAGGTCCGTGTGCCGGAAGCCGCCGATGTCACCGAGCGCGCTCAGCAGTGGGGCGCCGGACAGGGGAGAGGCGAGGTCGTTGACCGCGGTCTCCTCCAGGCCCCGCACCATCGGTTTGATGGCGAACTTGCTTCCGCTGTCCCAGTTCGTGAGGTTCTCGGTGCCGTAGACCGTCGCGCCCGTCCCGTACATCATGCGGTCGGAGTCGAACGGGTCGATCTCCAGGGCCTCGGTCATCCAGCCCAGCTTCGGCGTCTGCTCGGGCGGCTGCGGGTTCGCGCCCCAGGTCAGCCACGGCGAGGACGAGACGTCCATCGTGTAGCGGTTCTCGCGGTTCGGGTACGACGTGTAGTCCCACGCCTTGCTCCAGGTCGCGCCGCTGTCCGTGGAGCGGAAGATCTGGGTGTCCGGCCACCAGGCGCTGTACGCGGTCGCCATGACGGTGCCCGGCCTCTGCCGGTCCACGGTCAGCCCGCTGAAGCCGTAGGAGGTGTCCGCCTCCGCCACCGGGCTGATGTCCGTCCAGGTCCCCGTGCCCGTCGCGTACCGCCACAGCCGGCCCTTGCCGCCGTCGTAGGGTCCGCCCTTGTCGCTGTAGGCGAGGTACAGGTAGCCGTTCTTCGCGTCCAGGACGCCCTTGTGGGCGAGGTGGCCGGTGGGCTGCCCGGCCAGCCGCTGCCAGGTCGCGCCCGCGTCCGTCGACCGGTACACCGCGTTGTCCTTGTCGGCGACCCCGACGTAGATCGTCTTTGTGGCGGTCCCGGCCGTGCCCGTGGACTCGTCGAAGGTGACCCAGACGATGCCCTGGTTGTCGGACGCGTAGCCGCTCGTGTCGCTCGGGTCCTGGGCGTAGTTGCCGACGTTGGGGAAGTTCGCCATCTGCGACCAGCCGGCCCCCGAGTCCGTCGACCGCCACAGCCCCTTGCCGCTGGGCGCCCCGAGATACAGCACGCTGTTGCGGTTCGGGTCGACGGCCAGCCGCTCGCCCATGCCCCGCCCCGGCATGTTGCCGCCGAGCTTGAACGGCAGGTTCGCCTTCTGCCAGCTCGCGCCCCGGTCGGCGGAGCGCATGACCGCGCCGTTCTTCGGATCCCAGCTGTTCGTGTACGTCCCGACCGCCGCGTACACCCGGTTCGGATCGACGGAGTCGGACGCGATGCTGACCACGCCCGTGTGGCCCCAGTCGTCCCACCCGACCGAGTCCAGCAGCGGCGTCCAGGTCTTGGAGGACTCCTGCCAGCGGTAGGCACCCCCGATGTCCGTGCGGGCGTAGGCCAGGTTCTTCTCGGAACGGTTGAAGACGATGCCCGGTACGAACCCGCCCCCGTCGATCCGGGCGTTCTTCCAGGTGTACGTATCGGCGGCGAGCCTCGGCGCCGGGGGATCGGCGGCCAGGGCGGTGGGGGCACCCGACAGCAGACCGGCCGCCAGCGCCAGCACGGCCGTGAGAATACGGGTTCTTCGCACGGTGGGGGTCCTTCCGTGAGGGGGGGACGTGCGAGGGCCGGGCGGCCCCTGTGCGGGTGGAGCCGCCCGGCCGTGGTGGCCCCGCGTCAGGTGCGGGGCCGTGTACGCGGAGCTTCAGACGCTGTCTCGGGGGCGCGGGGCTGCATCGATATGCGGCTCCGCCGCGTGGGCGCGACCAGCCACATACGGCCCGCAGACCAATCCCGCGCCCCCGCGGAGCGCCCGGCGGGGGCTATTCGAGAAGCTCCGCGTACGAGCCCATGGCCAGGGCGATGTCCGCCTGAGCCCAGAACCGGTGGTACGTGAACGACGGCACCGCACCGCCCGAGAGATAACTCTCGATCTTCGACCAGGCCGGATCGTCCTCGTAGAAGGACCGGATCGAGTCGAACGTCGACGACGAGTTGATCGCGTCGCCGTTCGGCATCGTGCCCGTCCAGCCATTCGGGATGTACACCGGGTCGTCGAACCGGTTGTAGTCGGCCCGGTTCTCCGGGACCGCGATCCCGAGGGCGTCCTGGTGGTTGTCCCACATGCCGTCCAGCAGCCTCTTCGCCGCCGCCGCGGCCTCCGTGTCACCGGAGCGGTCCGCGTAGTACGTCAGGGTCTTGGCGTACGCGGCCGCCACACCGACGTCGTTGGTGTAGTCGGCGACGGTGACGCGCAGCCCGCTGTTGGCGCCGGGGCTGGAGGCGTTCCAGGTGTCGGGCTGGCCCGACCACTGGAGCGTCGACGGGATCCGGAACGTGCCGTCCGGGTTGAACGTGGTCTTGGACAGCGCCCAGTCGACCCACTTGTCGAGGACCGTCTTGGCCTTCGCGTTCCCCGTCTGCTGGTACAGCTCTGCGACGCGCTCCATGGACCACGCCTGGAAGCCGAACCACTGGTTGGACGGAGGGTCGTGGTACACGGGCTTCTCGTCGTAGTACATGCCGTAGAACGTCGACTTCCCGGCGGGCGGGGTCGCGTACCGGCCCGCCCAGCTGTTGGTCGCGCCGCCCGCGATGGCGCCCTCGCTCGACTGGAGCCAGCGGTAGAACTCCAGCTGCCGGTCCATGGACTTGGCCCAGTCCGCCGCGCCCGTCGCCGACTTGGGCTTCATGGGCGCGTAGTTGCCGAGCGCGTAGGCGGCCAGCGGGTTCTGGTAACCGCCGTGGGCGTGGCTGGAGCCGATGCGCCAGGCCCAGCCGGCGCTGGTGTCGGTGGCGCCGCCCCAGGCGTAGTACCAGGACATCAGGTAGAAGGAGGCGTCCTTGCCGGTGCCCGCCGGACAGGCCGACGGCCCGACGCAGTTGCCGACCTTCTTGAAGTACTTGTCGAACATGGAGTAGCGCAGGTAGTCGCCCATCTTGGCGGCCTTGCCCACCGTCGCGGAGACGGCGGAGCCCTTGCCCTGCTCCTTCGCCCACAGGTCCGCCCAGTAGGCCGCCTGCACAGCACGCGCGTCGGCGTCCGGGGCGTTGGTGAACTTCCACTGCTTGGCGTAGGAGGCGTCACCGGTGAACAGGTCGAGATAGCCGTTCTTGCCGCCGTACTTGAAGGCGTCACAGGTCGGCTGCGGCACCGTCTCCCACACCGACTCCTGCGCCCCGCGCTGGAAGGTGTTGATGTAGGACGGGCCGGTGTCCGAGGGGCCCGCCTCGCACTTGCCGGGGGAGTTGCCGTAGCCGTAGACGTTGTCCACGTCCTGCAGCCAGTGCATGCCGTAGACGTCGTCCGTGCCGTACGCGCTCTTCAGCTCGCCCGCGATGGGGTCGGACCCGACCGAGACACCGGTGTCGAGCTTGGCCGGATACTCGTTCGGCGTGTCCAGCTCGGGTGCGTAGGTGGCCGGCTTGGAGGCGTTGTAGAAGGAGTTGGTCGGCTGGTCGGCGTGGGTGGGGATCATGTACTTCTCCATGAGGTCCCACGCGCCGTTGAACTTCGACCAGTCACCCGTCACCTTGCCGTACATGGCCTGGAGCCACAGGAGGTAGCTGTATGCCTCCGACGTGGTCTCGTGGCCGTGGTCCGGCGCCTCGACGATCAGCGTCTCCACCGAGTGGTAGGGGATGCCTTCGGGGGAGAAGTAGCCGTTCGCCGGGTTGGTGATCTTCCCGTAGAGCTCCAGGAAGCGGGCGTCGTACATCTTCGCCGCCGCCAGCTGGGTCACGGTCACCGAGGCCTTCGCGTGGCCGTTGGCCGTCGATTCGAACACGGCAGATCCGGTGCCCGAGTTCGCGGCGGTGACGGTCACCTTCTGCGCGGTGTTCCAGTTCTGCGGCGTGAAGGTCAGCGAAGCGCCGGAGGAGACCGAGAGCCCCGAGTTGCCACTCGCCCGGGCCGAGGTCACCGTCACGTTGGCGGCCGGCTGCTTGGACAGCTTCACCTCGTAGGTGCCCGACTTGCCCGACTGGACGCCCAGTTGGAGAGGCGAGGCGACGACGGTCGGGCCGGAGGCCACGGTGATGCCGACCGGGGTGGAGTCGGCCGAGGCGCCCGTGCTGTCGTACGCCTTCGCCACCAGGGAGTGACTGCCCACGGCCAGGTCGGAGACGGACAGCGCGTACGGCGCACTGGTGTCCGTGCCCAGCAGCTCGGTGTCGTCGTAGAACTCCACCTTGCTGATCGTGGCGTTGTCCGCGGCGGCCGCGGTCGCCGCCAGCGGCACCGCCTGGCCCTGGGTGTAGACGGCGCCCGCGCTCGGACTGGTCAGCACGGCGATCGGCGGCTGGTGCGCGCCGGTGCAGGGCGTGCCGTTGACCGAGAAGGACGTCGGCGCGGTGTTGCTGCCGCTGTAGGAGAACTGGGCGCCGGTGGAGACGGCGGCGCCCGCGGCGACCCGCGCGTTGTGGGCGGCGTTCTTCACGGTGATGTTGCTGCCGGACTGCGTCCAGCTGCCGTTCCAGCCGTTGCCCAGCTTCTGGTTGCCGGCGTAGGCGTAGGTCAGCGTCCAGCCGTCGATGACGTCCGTGCCGCGGTTGGTGAGGGTCAGGTCCACCGTGAAACCGGAGCCCCAGTCGTTCGTCTTGTAGTCGACACTGCACTGGAGTGGCGCTGCCTGTGCGGGAGTCGACCCCGAGGAGAGCATCGTCAACGGAAGCGCGAGAGCTGCGAGGGCGGCGGTCCACAACCGCCGTACCGCTCCGCGTCTCCGGGGTGGGGGATGCATGGTGCTGGTTCCTCCTTGCGGCTCGGAGAAGTCAAGGCTTGAACCAGTGGGAGCGCTCCCATAGTGCGGACACGTCAGGTACCGGTCAAGGTCCTTGAAGAGTCGAAAAGATTCGACGCTCCGTGTTGAGCAAAAGTCAGCAACTCCCCTGTTCTTTACTGTCACTTGGCGCTACCTTCCTTGACACCAGTGGGAGCGGTTCCACCAGTCGACGCGGCCGTCACGGCGCGCCCGACCTGCAAGGAGTCGCTCATGCGACACCCCCCGCGTTCAGTACTTTGAGCCGCCGCCGGCGCGAGACGCCCGCGTGCGGCGGACAGTCGCACGCCCCGCGTCGGCCGCGTACGGCGCCCGCATCGGCTCCGCCATGCCCGCGAAAGCCTCACCGCACCTCTCAACCCCCCACGGACCCGCGGAAATCTCAAGGAACCCAACGGAAGAGGGACCCCCACTCATGAGCCGTACGAGAACCGCGTTACTGGCCGCCATGGCCCTGGTCGCCGGCGTGACCGGCACCGCGTTCGCCGTCGACCCGGGCAGCGCCGGCATCGCCGCAGTCCCCTGCACCGTCGACTACAAGATCCAGAACCAGTGGAGCACCGGCTTCACCGCCGCCGTGACCGTCACCAACAACAGCGCCGCCAAGTCCTCGTGGTCGCTGAAGTGGTCGTACGCCGGCAACCAGAAGGTCACCAGCGGCTGGAACGCCAAGCTCAGCCAGAGCGGTGCCGCCGTCACCGCCGCCAACGAGACCTACAACGCCCAGCTGGCGACCGGCGGTTCCGTGAGCTTCGGCTTCCAGGGCAGCTACAGCGGCAGCAACGCGATCCCGGCCACCTTCACCCTCGACGGCGTGACCTGCAACGTCGACGGCGGCCCGGGCGACCCCACGGATCCGCCGGACCCGGGCGGCCCGTCCAGCCGGGTGAACAACCCCTACGAGGGCGCGAAGGTGTACGTCAACCCGGAGTGGTCCGCGAACGCCGCTGCCGAGCCGGGCGGCAGCCGGGTCGCCAACCAGCCGACCGGAGTATGGCTGGACCGCATCGCCGCGATCAACGGCGCCGGCGGAAAGATGGGCCTGCGCGACCACCTCGACGAGGCGCTGCGCCAGAAGGGGTCCGGCGAGCTCGTCGTCCAGTTCGTGATCTACAACCTGCCCGGCCGGGACTGCTCCGCCCTCGCCTCCAACGGCGAGCTGAAGGCCGACGAGATCGGCCGCTACAAGACGGACTACATCGACCCGATCAAGGCGATCCTCGCCGACCCGAAGTACGCCTCGCTGCGGATCGTCACCACGGTCGAGATCGACTCGCTGCCGAACCTCGTCACCAACACCGGCAGCCGCCCGACGGCCGTCCCGCAGTGCGACGTGATGAAGGCCAACGGCAACTACGTCAAGGGCGTCGGCTACGCGCTCAACAAGCTCGGCGACGTGCCCAACGTCTACAACTACGTCGACGCGGGGCACCACGGCTGGATCGGCTGGGACGACAACTTCGGACCCACCGCCACCATCATGAAGGAGGCGGCGACCGCCGAGGGCGCCACGGTGAACGATGTCCACGGCTTCATCACCAACACGGCGAACTACAGCGCCCTGAAGGAGAACAACTTCACCATCAACGACACCGTGGCCGGCAAGTCGGTCCGCGAGTCGAAGTGGGTCGACTGGAACCGTTACGTCGACGAGCTGTCCTACGCCCAGGCCTTCCGCAGCCAACTGGTCTCGGCGGGCTTCGACTCGAACATCGGCATGCTGATCGACACCTCCCGCAACGGCTGGGGCGGCGCCGCACGGCCCACCGGACCGGGCGCGACCACCAGCGTCGACACCTATGTCGACGGCGGGCGGTACGACCGTCGCTTCAACACCGGCAACTGGTGCAACCAGTCCGGAGCCGGCCTCGGCGAGCGCCCGAAGGCCGCCCCTGCCGCGGGAATCGACGCGTATGTGTGGATGAAGCCGCCGGGGGAGTCCGACGGGGCGAGCAAGCAGATCCCCAACGAGGAGGGCAAGGGCTTCGACCGGATGTGCGACCCGACCTATACGGGCAACCCGCGCAACAACAACAACATGTCCGGTGCCCTGCCGGACGCGCCGCTGTCCGGGCAGTGGTTCTCCGCCCAGTTCCGGCAGCTGATGCAGAACGCGTACCCGCCGCTGTCCTGACCGGTCTGTACTGATCCGCTGATCCGCCGGGGCTCCCGCCCCGGCGGATTTTGCGGGACCGGCAACAGCACTGGCCTCTGATCGGTGCGTCGGCGCACGCTGACCGCATCCGAGCGAGAGGCTGACCACCATGGCGCACGACCACGACCACAAGCCCGCGCATTCCCACCATCACGAGCACACCGACCTCGACTGGGCCGAGATGGGCCCGATGCTGGAGTCCTCGGCGGAACTGTTCGCCTCCCTGTACGAACGGGCCCTGGGCTGGCTCGCGAAGGAGGTGACCGAGCCGGGCTTGATCGTCGACGTGGGCAGCGGGCCGGGTGTCGTGGCGTGCCTGTTCGCGGAGACGTTCCCGGGCGCGCGGATCGTGGCCGTGGACGGCTCCGAGCCGCTGCTGGAACGAGCGCGGGCACGGGCCGGGCGGCAGGGAGTCGCCGACCGCTTCGGAACCCTGACCGGTGAACTCCCCGATGTGCTCGGCGAGTTGGACTATCCGGCGGACCTGCTGTGGGCGAGTCGCAGCCTGCACCACCTCGGTGACCAGCGGGCGGCGCTCGCCGCGTTCGCGGCCCGACTGGCCCCCGGCGGCACGCTCGCCCTCATGGAGGGCGGTCTGCCTCCGCGGTTCCTGCCGCGCGACTTCGGCATCGGCCGGCCCGGTCTCCAGGCGCGGATCGACGCGGTGGAGGCGGAGTGGTTCACCAGGATGCGCACCGAGCTGCCCGGCCACGTGGCGGAGACCGAGAACTGGCCGGCCCTGCTCGCCGCCGCGGGTCTGAAGCACACGAGGTCGCACAGCTTCCTGCTCGACCTCCCGGCGCCCGCCTCCGACCGGGCGCGTGCGTATGTCGTGGCGTCCCTGTCGTTCATGCGCGACAAGCTCGCCGAGGGGCTCGACGCCGAGGACCTGTCGACCGTGGACCGTCTGCTCGACCCGGACGACGAGGCGAGCCTGCACCACCGTCCGGACGTGTTCGTTCTGGAGGCCCACACGGTCCACACCGCGGTCCGGCCTGCCTAGCGACGGCCCGCCCTTGACTTCGAGAGCGCTCCAACTGATGGACTCCCCCCTCATCGCACACCGGCCCACATCACAGGGGGAATCCATGTCCGACTCTCAGGTCGCGCTCATCACCGGCGGCGGCAGTGGAATCGGTGCCGCTGTCGCACGGCAACTGCTGGACGCCGGGCACCGGGTGGCCGTTACCGGGCGGGGGGAGGAGCGGCTGCGCGCGTTCGCCGAGGAGCTGGGGCGGCCCGACGGGCTGCTGACGCTCGTCGGTGACACCGCCGAGTACGACGACGTCCGCTCGGCGGTCGACAGCACCCTCAAGGCGTTCGGACGGCTGGACACCGTCGTGGCCAACGCCGGTTCCGCCACCCACGACACGGTCGCCGAGGGGGACCCGGACGGCTGGCGGGACATGGTGCTGACCAACGTCCTCGGGCCCGCCCTGCTGATCCGGGCGTCCATCGACGCGCTGAAGGAGACCCGCGGCCGGATCGTGCTGGTCGGCAGCGTCGCCGGGTTCGTGCACGGACCCGGCAACCTCTACGGGGCCACGAAGTGGGCCGTGACCGGGCTCGCCGAGAACACCCGGCGGCAGGTGACCGAGTGGGGCGTGGGCGTCACCCTGGTCGCGCCGGGCCGGACGGAGACCCCCTTCTGGGACTCCTACGGCAGCCTCCCGCCCGGCCATCTCCTCACGGCCGGGCAGATCGCCGACTCGGTGGTCTGGGCGATCCGCCAGCCGGCCGGTGTCGATGTCAACACCGTCGTCATACGGCCGGTGGGCCAGCCGGTCTGAGACGGCGGAAACGACAGCGCCCCGGCCCGGAGCCCCGTCGTGGGGCCCGGGGCGGGGCGCTGTCGGTGCTCCGGCCCTGTGAGGGATTCCGGACCCGGGCGCCGCCGGTACGGCTCAGGCGCCGTTGAACTCCGCCGGGTCCGGGCCGATGCGGCGGTCCTCGTTCAGGGCGCTGATCGCGGCCAGGTCCTCGTCGTCGAGGCTGAAGTCGAAGACCTCGATGTTCTCCTTGATCCGCGACGGCGTCACGGACTTCGGGATCACCACGTTGCCCAGCTGGATGTGCCAGCGCAGCACGACCTGGGCCGGGGTGCGCTCGTGCTTGCGGGCGATGGCGACGATCGCCGGGACCTCCAGCAGCCCCTTGCCCTGGCCGAGCGGCGACCAGGCCTCCGTGGCGATGCCCTGCTCCGCGTGGTACGCGCGGGAGGCGCTCTGCTGCAGGTGCGGGTGCAGCTCGATCTGGTTCACCGCCGGGACGACCGAGGTCTCACCGATCAGCTTCTGAAGGTGCTCGGGAAGGAAGTTGGAGACGCCGATGGCCCGGATCCGGCCGTCGGCGTGCAACTTCTCGAACGCCTTGTAGGTGTCGACGTACAGACCGCGCTCCGGCGTCGGCCAGTGGATCAGGTACAGGTCGACGAAGTCCAGGCCGAGCTTCTCCAGCGACGTGTCGAAGGCGCGCAGCGTGGAGTCGTACCCCTGGTCGGCGTTCCAGAGCTTCGTGGTGACGAAGAGCTCCTCGCGGGGGACGCCGGAGCCGGCGATGGCCTTGCCGGTGCCCTCCTCGTTGCCGTAGATCGCCGCTGTGTCGATGCTGCGGTACCCGGCCTCCAGCGCCGTCGCGACGGCCGTCTCGGCCTCGTCGTCCGGCACCTGCCAGACGCCGAAGCCCAGCTGGGGCATCTCGACGCCGTTGTTCAGGATGATCGGGGGGACCTTGCTCACGAGCTCTCGATCCTTCGGTAAGTGGTCAGGTGTACTACCCATCGTCAACGATCACGGGCGGTGATGCATTCCTGACGGGAGTTTCCGAAGCCACACCTGCCCCGCGAGGCGGACGTCACGCCCGGTAGAGCGCTTCGACCTCGTTCTCGTAGGCCTTCTCGATCGCCTTCCGCTTCAGCTTCAGGGAGGGGGTCAGCAGCCCGTGCTCCTCGGTGAACGGCTGGGCGAGTATCCGGAAGGTGCGGATCGACTCGGCCTGCGAGACGAGGGTGTTGGCGGCGACCACCGCGCGGCGCACCTCCGTCTCCAGATCCGCGTCGCGCACCAGCTCCGCGGGGGACATCCGCGGCTTGGCCCGCATGGCCAGCCAGTGCTCCACGGCCTCCTGGTCGAGGGTGACCAGGGCGGCGATGTACGGGCGGTCGTTGCCCACGAGGATGCACTGGTTGACCAGCGGATGGTCCCGGACGCGTTCCTCCAGCACTCCGGGCGAAACGCTCTTCCCACCTGAGGTGACCAGGATCTCCTTCTTGCGGCCGGTGATGGTGAGGAAGCCGTCCTCGTCCAGCGCGCCGAGGTCACCGGTGGCGAGCCAGCCGTCGTGCAGGGTCGCGTCGGTGGCCTTCTGGTTGTTGAGGTACCCCTGGAAGACGTTCTCGCCGTGCAGCCAGATCTCGCCGTCGTCCGCGATGTGCACGGTCATGCCGGGAATGGGCTGCCCGACCGTGCCGAAGCGGGTGCGCCCGGGCGGGTTGGCGGTCGCGGCGGCGGTGGTCTCCGTCAGGCCGTAGCCCTCGTAGATGTGCACGCCCGCCCCGGCGAAGAACAGCCCGAGCCGGCGATCCATCGCCGATCCGCCGGACATGGCGTGCTTGATGCGGCCGCCCATCGCGGAGCGGATCTTGGTGTAGACGAGCTTGTCGAACAGCTGGTGCTGCATCCGCAGGCCCGCCGACGGGCCGGGACCGGTGCCCCAGGCCTTGGCCTCCATCGCGTCCGCGTACTTGATGGCGACGTCGACGGCCTTCTCGAAGGGACCGGAGCGGCCCTCCTTCTCGGCCTTGCGACGGGCCGCGTTGAACACCTTCTCGAAGATGTACGGCACGGCCAGGAAGAACGTCGGCTTGAACGCGGCCAGGTCCGGCAGCAGGGCCGCGGCGTTCAGCTGCGGCTGATGGCCGAACTTCACCTTGCCGCGAATGCCGGCGACCTGGACCATGCGCCCGAAGACATGCGCGAGCGGCAGGAACAGCAGGGTCGCCGCCTCGTCGCCGCGCTTGGAGTGGAACACCGGCTCCCAGCGCTCGATGACGGTGTCCGCCTCGTACATGAAGTTGCCGTGCGTGATGACGCAGCCCTTGGGGCGGCCGGTCGTGCCCGAGGTGTAGATGATCGTAGCGACCGAGTCGGGTGTCACGGCCTGCCGGTGGCGGTGCACCACCTCGTCGTCGAGATGCGCGCCCGCGTCGTACAGCTCGTGCACGGCCCCGGAGTCGAGCTGCCACAGGCGGCGCAGCTGGGGCAGCCGGTCGATGACGGTGGCGATCGTCATGGCGTGGTCCTCGTGCTCCACGACCGCGGCCGTCACCTCGGCGTCGTACAGCATCCAGAAGCACTGCTCGGCCGAGGACGTCGGGTAGACCGGCACGACCTGGGCGCCGATCGTCCACAGCGCGTAGTCGAAGAGGGTCCACTCGTAGCGCGTACGGGACATGATCGCGACCCGGTCGCCGAACCGGATGCCGCTCGCCAGCAGACCCTTGGCCAGGGCGAGCACCTCGTCGCGGAACTCGGCGGCCGTGACATCCCGCCACTGCCCCTCGTCGTCCTTGCGGCCCAGCGCGATGTGCAGCGGGTCCTCCTGGGCATGCTGGAAGACCACGTCGGCCAGCCCGCCCACCGGAGGTGCCAACGCCAACGGAGGGTTGGAAAACTCGCGCAAACCCCGCTCCCCGCTCCTCAGCGCTTCAGTCGAGTGACGCCCCGCACAGCGCCGTGAAAGCTACCCCAACCGGCCAGGGGGCGGGAGGGGGTACGAAGGCGAGCGGCCCTCTCGTATGCGCTGGTCAGTCAGGGAAAAAGCGCTCACATGGGGAAGGGTCGGACACAATCCTGACGGTTGAGTAAGTTTCGGTGCCGTAATCTCCACCGAATCTGTACGAGTCCGGGCGCGGCGCGCCGCGCCGTCGCGCCGTGCCTCTTCTGTCAGCGGGAGGGCGGCGGATTCTGTCACTCCGCTTCGTCACAGCCCCTTGCGCTCGCTGCGGTGCAGACGGTCCCCACCTGCCAGGATCGCCGCCGCCAGGGCGTCCGCCGCGCCCTGGGCGGAGGGCCGGCGCCGGCCGTGGACGAGAACGAAGTCGACCTGCCCCAGCTCCGGCAGCCCCGCCCGGTCCGGGACCCGGACCAGTCCCGGCGGGATGAGACCCCGCGAGTGGGCCATCACCCCGAGACCGGCCCGGGCCGCCGCGACGAGACCGTTGAGGCTCCCGCTGGTGCACACCACGCGCCAGTCCCGGCCCTGCCGCTCCAGGGCCTCCAGGGCGAGCGCGCGGGTGATGCCCGGCGGCGGGTAGACGATGAGCGGCACCGGACGGTCCGGGTCGAGCCGGAGCCGCTCCGCGCCGATCCACACCAGCCGGTCGTGCCGGACCAGCTCGCCCCGCGGGTCCTCGGGGCGCCGCTTGGCCAGAACAAGGTCCAGCTTCCCGGCGGCCAGCTGCTCGTGCAGCGTGCCCGACAGCTCGACCGTCAGCTCCAGGTCGACCTCCGGATGCTCGTGCCGGAAGCCCTCCAAAATCTCGGGCAGCCGGGTCAGCACGAAGTCCTCAGAGGCGCCGAAGCGCAGCCGGCCGCGCAACCGGGTACCCGTGAAGAACGCCGCCGCCTGCTCGTGCACCTCCAGGATCCGGCGCGCGAAGCCGAGCATGGCCTCGCCGTCCTCCGTCAGCTCCACCGAGTGCGTGTCCCGGGTGAACAGCGTGCGCCCGGCGGCGTCCTCCAGCCGCCGCACGTGCTGGCTGACCGTCGACTGCCGCAGCCCGAGCCGCCGCGCGGCCTGGGTGAAGCTCAGCGTCTGCGCCACCGACAGGAACGTGCGCAGATGGGACGGGTCGTACATGCCTCCCACGTTATCGCGAAACGCGATGACAGTGAGAGCCGTATACGGGATTCCCGATCGCCGGAGCGGGGAGCAGGATGGAAGGGGGCCGCTGCGGCCCCGGACCGACCGAAGTACCAAGCAAGTGGAGCACCGTGAAACACCTGCGCTGGCCGAGCCGGCTGCCGATCGACCCCTACATCCTGCTGCTCCTCGGGACGGTGGGCCTCGCCGCGCTGTTCCCGGCACGCGGGTCGGCCGCGGACGTCGCCTCCGGTGCCTCCACGGCGGCGGTCGCCCTCCTCTTCTTCCTGTACGGGGCCCGGCTGTCCACTCGTGAGGCGCTCGACGGGCTGCGCCACTGGCGGCTCCACGTCACCGTCCTGGCCTGCACCTTCCTGGTCTTCCCGCTGCTCGGGCTCGCGGCCCGCGGGCTGGTGCCGGTGATCCTGACGCACCCGCTCTACCAGGGCCTGCTCTTCCTCACGCTCGTCCCGTCGACCGTGCAGTCGTCGATCGCCTTCACCTCGATCGCCCGCGGCAACGTGCCCGCCGCGATCTGCGCCGGCTCCTTCTCCTCCCTCGTCGGCATCGTCGCCACCCCGCTGCTCGCGGCCTCGCTGCTCGGCGGCAACGGCGGCGGCTTCTCCGCCGATGCACTGCTGAAGATCGTGCTGCAACTGCTGGTGCCGTTCCTCGCCGGGCAGCTGCTGCGCCGCTGGATCGGCGGCTTCGTCGCACGCCACAAGAAGGTCCTCGCCCTCGTGGACCGCGGCTCGATCCTGCTCGTCGTCTACACCGCGTTCAGCGCGGGCATGGTCCAGGGCATCTGGCACCAGGTCAGCCCCGCCCGGCTCGGCGGCCTGGTCGTCGTCGAGGCCGTGATCCTCGCCGTGATGCTGCTGCTGACCTGGTACGGCGGCAAGGCGCTGGGCTTCGGCCGGGCGGACCGGATCGCGATCCAGTTCGCCGGCTCGAAGAAGTCCCTGGCCGCCGGGCTGCCCATGGCGAGCGTCCTGTTCGGCGCGCAGGCGGCGCTGGCCGTGCTGCCGCTGATGCTCTTCCACCAGATGCAGCTGATCGTGTGCGCGGTGATCGCCAAGCGGCGGGCCCGGGAAGCCGCGGCGCAGGTCACCGGGCCGCAGACAGTCGCAACGACACGAACCGCGGTCGGTACAGGGACACGTTCCGGCTGAGCTGGGCGGCGGCGCCCGTCGTCTCCAGCCAGTTGACGTCGTAGCTCAGCACGAGCCGCCCGTCGCCGCTCAGCACCGGATGCGCCTGCGGGTTGTAGGCGGCGACCTGTCCCTGGGGCAGCGGCGGGCTGAACTCCTTCGCCGGACCGTGCCAGGGCCCGGCGGGCGAGCAGGCCCAGTAGGACGCGATCGTGGTCAGCCCCTTCGGGCCGGCGGCCATCGTGAACAGCACGTAGGTGCCGCCCTCCCGGGCCACCGAGAACGCGCTGCCCACGCCCTTGTGCCGCCCGTCCCCGAGCACCGGCCGGGGGCGGGCGCCGGGCACCCACGCCGAACCGCTCCAGTACTGCCATGCCGACGGATCGCCGAGCGCGCCCTTGGGCACCCGGGCCGCGTACGCGTGCGAGGCGGGCCGGGAGGCGGCCCGGCCGTCGTCGCCGCCGAACACATAGGTCCAGCCGTCCTCCTCGACCAGCGTGGTACCGAACAGCACCCGCCGGGACGGGTCGGGGACCAGTTGCTGGCCAAGCACCTCGACGATCGACTCCAGCCGCAGGCCGGGCAGCGACAGCGTGGCGACCTCGGTGGCGGTGGGCACGCCGTAGATCCAAGGGGCCTGTCCTGCCGTGCGCACCCACAGCAGCACCCGGACGACCTGTTCCGAGGAGCCGGGGGAGCGGGGTTCGACGCGGGCGGCCACCGGCCAGCGCCACCGGTTCGGTGCCGGGTCGGCGAACAGCGGGGCGGGCAGGGTGGTGTCGAGCCGGCCGTCGCGCATCAGCACCGCCGAGTTGCGCACCAGCGGCGTGCCGGCGTCCCGCCAGGCGTAGGACTCGCCGTGCGGGTTGGGCGGGCCGTACACCCGGCCCAGATAGGTGTCCGAGAACAGCCACAGCACCCGCCCGTCCGGCAGCCGCACCGAGTGGGTGCCGTCGCCGCCGGTCCAGTCGTCCGTGCGGCCCGCGTCGTCGCCGTAGCGGGCGAACTCGGCGGTGAGGCCGTCGTCCGCCTTCCAGGAGCCGACGGTGAGCGCCTGGCAGGTGTCGTCGTCCGAACCGTGGTCGCCGGGCAGGGCGATGAGCAGTACGGCGCCGAGAACCAGGACCAGCAGCAGGCCGATCCCGGTTCCCGTGCGCTGTCGTGCTCGTGCTGCTCCTGAGTCGTCGGGCACGTTCCGTGACGTTAGTTGCTGCCGCTCACCTGGTCCATGGGGAGCCACAGCACCGTGCCCCGGGATGCCGCGCCCGACGCGCCGGAGGCCAACTCCTGGTCGCTCAGCGCGCGGTTCCACACCCGGACGTCGTCGATCGCCCCCGTGAGGAACGCCCGGCTGTCCATGCGCTGGCCGATGTGCACGCCGAAGGGGGAGTTGCGGCTGACCGAGCCCGGCACATCGGCGGTGCCGATCGCCTCGCCGTCGAGGAAGAGCGTCAACCGCCCTCCGCCGCGGCGCAGCGCCAGATGGTGCCAGCGGCCGTCGTTGTGGGCGCCGTCGGCCGACACCGAGGCGGACCTGACGGTCGTCGCGCCGGACCGGGTGGTGATCAGCCCCCGGACCCGGTTGCCCGCTGGTTCGCCCCGCAGCCAGATCTGCGGCTGGGTGGTGCCGATGCCGCCCATCCACAAGAAGGGCTGTTCGCCGGTCGTGGCGGTGTAGCGGAAGTGCAGCGAGGCCGTGAAGTCCCCTTCGCCGAGCGGGAGCCGGGACCGGTAGGGCAGCCGTACGGCGTCGTCGGTGCCGTCGAACGACAGCGCACCGCCACGGACACCGGCCGTGCGCCCGGCGCCGCCGAGCACCGCCGCGGGCTTGGCGCCCGCCGCCGCGTCGCGCGTGGTCGGGTCGGCGCCCCGGCGCGGCTTCAGCCAGTCCTCGGTGAAGCGGGCGAAGCGGATCTCATCGCGCGCGTCGACCGCGCCGCCCTCGTACAGCAGGCCCACCGCCCCGCCGCCCACGGCCGTCATGTCGGAGTAGCCGGACCAGTCCGTGGTGACGACCGTGCCCCGGTCCACGCTCTCCCAGGTGCGCCCGCCGTCGTAGGAGGAGCGGACCATCATCGTGCGGCGGCGGTCGGGGTCGGCCGGAGCTGACAGCAGCATCCGGTCGCCGAGGCGCACGATCGCGCCCTGGACCTGCGGGGTGTACAGGTCGGGGAGGTCGCGGAACGGCGTGGCGAAACTGTCGCCGCCGTCCGTGCTGACGGTCTGGGAGCGGTGGCCCAGGTCGGTGCCGTCCTGCTCCCGGCCGCTGACGAGCAGGGCGCCGTCGGGGCGTTCGGTGAGCGTCACCTCGGACGGCTTCTGCCGGAACACCCCGTCCTGCCCTATGGGCCAGGTGTCCGTGGCGCCGACGCGCCAGGAGTCGCCGCCGTCGTCGCTGACGACGAGCGCGGCGTGGTTGGCGGAGACCCGGCGGCCGTTCCACGTCTCGGTGTTCACGCCGAACACCAGCCGCCCGGCGTGCTTGCCGCGGGTCAGCTGGATGCCGTGCACGGGACCGGTCGCGTACCAGGAGTTCCAGTGCTCTGGCAGGATCTCGTCGCTCAGATCGCGCGGCTTTGACCAGGTCCGGCCGTCGTCGTCGCTGTACTGCAGGTGCGGGGTGCGGTCGCAGGGGACGGTGCAGTTGCCGGCGTCCGTGCGGCCGGTGTTGTACGTCTCGGCCAGCAGGATCCGGCCCGTGCCGCGGTCCACGATCGGCGCCGGGTTGCCGTGTGTGTCGCCCGCGCCCTCGGTGACGACCTGGAGCGGCCCCCAGGTGCGGCCGCCGTCGGTGGAACGCTTGACGACGATGTCGATGTCGGCCGCGTCACCGCAGTTGAGGACGCGGCCCTCGGCGAACGCCAGCAGCGTGCCGCTAATGGTGCGCACGATCGCCGGGATCCGGAAGCAGGCGTAGCCCGGGTCCTGGGACGCTTTGAAGAGCACCTGCTGGTCGAACTGGGGTGATGCGGCCACGGGTTGGCTGTGCGCCGGGGCGATGGGCGCGAGCAGCGTCCCGGCGGCGACGGCGGCTGTCAGGGTGGATCTCAGACGTGCGCGAAGACTTGACGGCATGGTGCGACCTGCCCTTCATGCGTCTGTCGGCTGGACCACCGGGACATGGGAAAAGACATCCGGTCATCCGGACATCCCACGTCCAATGTGTGGGCCACAGACGGTACTTGGGTGCACAGACCCCCCACAAGAAGCGTGCGTCAGGGGATCAGGACGACCTTGCCCAGGTTGGACCGGCCCTCGATCTCCCCGTGCGCCTTGGCCGCGTCCTCCAGGGCGAACTCCCCGTGCACGACCGGCCTGAGCTCCTTCGCGGCGAACAACCGCCACAGTTCCTCGCGCCACCGCTCGTACAACTCCGGCTTGCCGCGGGCGATACGGGCCATCTGGAACCCGATCACCGCCTTGGCGCCCACGAGCAGGTCGTACGCCTGGATGGTGCCGCCGCCCGAGCTGTACGCCACCAGCCTCCCCTCGGGGACGAGCGCGTGCAGGGCCGGGGTGAGCAGCTCGCCGCCGACCGCGTCCAGGACGTAGTCGACCGGGGTGCCCCAGCCGGTGTCGCCGTACGTGATGACGTGGTCGGCGCCGAGGCCCCGGACGAAGTCGGCCTTGGCCGCGTCGGAGACGGCCCCCACGACCCGTCCGGCGCCGCGCGTCCTGGCCAGTTGCAGGGCCAGGTGGCCGACGCCGCTCGCGGCCGCGGTGACCAGGGCCGCCTCGCCCGGCTCGGGGCGGGCCGCCTCCAGGGCGCCGAGGGCGACCAGTCCGCTGCGGACCAGGGCGACCGCGTCGACGGCGCTCGCGTTTGCCGGAACCGGCGAGGCCATGGCCTCGTGCAGCAGCGCGAAGTCGGCGTAGCCGTGACCGAAGCAGAGCCCGGTCACCCGGTCGCCGGTGCCGAAGTCCGAGACGCCCTCGCCGACGGCCACGACCTCGCCGGCGATCTCGCCGCCGAGCGGGACGGGCTCCTCCGCCTCGGTGACCTTGCGGACGACCGGGAGCGTCACGCCGATGGCCTCCGCGCGCACGAGCAGCTCTCCGGGGCCGGGTCGGGGGAGCGGTGCCTCCTCCACGAACAGGGGGCCGCCTCGGGATTCGTAGCGGACGCGGCGCATCGCACCTCCGGGGTCGTGGGTGGTCCCCATGAATTCATTGGGGAGCCCAACGGTATAGGAGGATCATAGGAAGAACCAACGATTTTGTGGTTAGGCTGCGCCCATGTCGGAAGCCCCCCTCCCCGCGATCCGCTCCCTGCCCAGCTGGCTGCTCGGCCGTGCCGCCGCCCGCGGCCGGGCCCTGGTGGCCGAGGCGCTGGCCGCGGAGGACATGCGGATGTGGCACCACGTGGTGCTGTCCGCCGTCCGCGACCTCGCACCCGTCGCCCAGGCCGACCTCGGCCGCGGGGTCCGGCTGGACCCCAAGGACCTGGTCGGCGTGCTCAACGACCTCCAGTCGGCCGGCCTGGTGGTCCGCGAGCCCGACCCGAAGGACCGTCGCAAGAACGCGGTGTCCCTCACGGAGCGGGGAGCACGGCTGCTGAAGCGGTGCGAGAAGGCGGCCCGCGCCGCCAACGACGAACTGCTCGCACCGCTGTCCGCGGCGGAGCGGGAGCAGTTCATGGCGATGCTGCTCCGGATATCCGCCACGGCCGACTAGGCGGGACGCCCCGGGCAGGCCGAGACGGGGCCCCTGCGGCGCAGGGGGCGCTCCCCGCCGGTCGGGGCCCCGCCGCCGTGCCGCGGGAAGGACCTGCTCAGCCCTGGGCGGCCGCGGCCCGCACAGCGATCCGGTCCTCACCCGCGTACACGTTCATGGAGCTGCCCCGCAGGAAGCCCACCAGCGTCAGGCCCGTCTCGGCGGCCAGGTCCACCGCCAGCGAGGACGGCGCCGACACCGCCGCCAGCACGGGGATGCCCGCCATCACGGCCTTCTGCGCCAGCTCGAAGGAGGCCCGGCCCGAGACGAGCAGGACCGTCCGGGACAGCGGCAGCTCCCCGTTCTGCAGGGCACGGCCGACCAGCTTGTCGACCGCGTTGTGCCGGCCCACGTCCTCCCGGACGTCCAGCAGCTCGCCCTCTTCCGAGAACAGGGCCGCCGCGTGCAGGCCCCCGGTCCGGTCGAAGACCCGCTGGGCCGCGCGCAGCCGGTCGGGGAGGCTCGCGAGCAGCTCGGGGGAGATCCGGACCGGGGGAGTGTCGGCGATGGGCCACCGGGCCGTGGTGCGCACCGCGTCCAGCGACGCCTTGCCGCACAGCCCGCAGGAGGACGTGGTGTAGACGTTGCGCTCCAGCGTGATGTCGGGGATGACCACCCCCGGGGCCGTCTTCACATCGACCACGTTGTACGTGTTCGAGCCCTCGGCCGTCGCTCCGGCGCAGTAGACGATGTTGTGCAGGTCCTGCTGCCCGGCCAGCACCCCCTCGCTCACCAGGAACCCCGCGGCCAGCGCGAAGTCGTCACCCGGGGTGCGCATGGTGATCGCCAGGGGCTTGCCGTTGAGCCGGATCTCCATCGGCTCCTCGGCGACGAGCGTGTCCGGGCGGCCGGAGACCACCCCGTCCCGGATGCGGATCACCTTGCGTCGTTCCGTGACTCGTCCCATGTCCCGATCAGTCCCGGTTCTGTACGTGCTGGTAGCCGAAGCGGCCCTTGATGCAGAGGTTGCCGTGGGTCACCGGGTTGTCGTGCGGCGAGGTGACCTTCACGATCTCATTGTCCTGCACGTGCAGCGTCAGGTTGCAGCCCACTCCGCAGTACGCGCACACCGTGGTCGTCTCCGTCTGCCGCGACTCGTCCCAGGTGCCCGCCGCGCGCATGTCGAACTCGGACTTGAAGGACAGCGCGCCCGTGGGGCACACCTCGATGCAGTTCCCGCAGTACACGCACGCCGAGTCGGTCAGCGGCGCGTCGTGCTCCACGGCGATCCGGGCGTCGAAACCGCGCCCGGCGACCGAGATCGCGAACGAGTTCTGCCACTGGTCGCCACAGGCGTCGACGCACTTGTAGCAGAGGATGCACTTGTCGTAGTCGCGCACGTACAGGTCGTTGTCGACCTTCGGCTCCTCGTTGAGGCGGGCCGCGTCCGGGCCGAAGCGGTCCGGCTTCGCCTCGTACTCCTTGAGCCACCCGGCGACCTTCGGCGTCGTCGACAGGTCGACCGACGACGCGAGCAGCTCCAGGACGACCTTGCGGCTGTGCCGGGCGCGCTCGGTGTCCGTGCGGACCTCCATGCCCGGCTCGGCCTTGCGGGAGCAGGCCGGGACCAGCGTCCTGGCCCCCTCGACCTCGACGACGCAGACGCGGCAGGCGTTCTTGGGGCGCAGGGTGTCGCCCTCGCACAGGATCGGGATGTCCTTCCCGGCCGCCCGGCAGGCGTCCAGGATGGTCGAGCCCTCGGGGACCCGGGCCTCCTCGCCGTCGATGGTGAACTCCAGCATGCGGCGCGGGATCCCCAGCGGTGTGACGGTCATTCGTACGCCCCCAGACGGTCGATGGCGGATTCCACGGCGTTCCACGCGGTCTGCCCCAGACCGCAGATCGAGGCGTCCCGCATGGCGCGGCCGACCTCCCGCAGCAGCGCGATGTCCCCGGCGGCGTCGGCGCCCGTGCGCTCCACGATCCGGTGCAGTGCCTCCTCCTGCCGCACCGTCCCGACCCGGCAGGGCACGCACTGCCCGCACGACTCGTCGCGGAAGAACTCCGCGATGCGCAGCAGCAGCCGGGGCAGGGGCACGCTGCCGTCGAAGGCCAGGACGACCCCCGAGCCGAGCGTCGTGCCCGCCTCCCGCGTCCCTTCGAAGGTGAGCGGCACGTCCACCTCGTCGGCTCGTACGAAACCGCCGGCGGCCCCGCCGAGCAGCACCGCCCGCAGTCCCTCGCGCACCCCGGCCAGCGTGAGCACCTCGCCCAGCGTCGCGCCGAACGGCACCTCGTAGACGCCGGGCCGCTCCACACTCCCGGACACGCAGAACAGCTTCGGACCGGTGGAGCGCCCGGTGCCGATCGCCGCGTACGCCGGGGCGCCCATGGTCAGGATCGGCAGGACGTTGACCAGCGTCTCGACGTTGTTCTCGACCGTCGGCTTGCCGAACAGGCCCTTCTCCACCGGGAACGGGGGCTTGGAGCGAGGCTCGCCCCGGTAGCCCTCGATGGAGTTGAACAGGGCCGTCTCCTCACCGCAGATGTAGGCGCCCGCGCCGCGCCGGATCTCGATGTCGAAGGCGTAGCCCTGCCCGAGGACGTCGTCGCCGAGCAGTCCGCGCGCACGAGCCTGCGTGATCGCGTGCTCCAGCAGGTGCAGGGCGCGCGGGTACTCGCCGCGCAGATACAGGTAGCCCCGGTGGGCGCCGGTGGCGTACCCGGCGATCGTCATCGCCTCGACGAGCGCGTACGGGTCGCCCTCCATGAGCACCCGGTCCTTGAAGGTGCCAGGCTCCGACTCGTCGGCGTTGCAGACGAGGTAGTGCGGATGGTCGGGCTGCGACGCCGTCGCCTGCCATTTGCGGCCGGTGGGAAAGGCGGCGCCGCCGCGCCCGACCAGGCCCGAGTCGCTGACCTCGCGGATGACCCCGGCGGGACCCAGCTCGAAGGCCCGGCGCAGGGCGGTGTAACCGCCGTGGGCGCGGTAGTCGTCGAGGGACGACGGGTCGACCACGCCGACGCGGTGCAGCAGCATCAGCCCGTCCTGTCCCGCCTGGGGCACCGCCAGCGCGGCCTGCGGCTCCTCGGGCGCTGAGCCGGGCGAGGACGCGGCGAGCACGGCCTCCTCGACGGTCGCCGGCGCCGAGACCGCCGTACGGACGGGATCCCCGGCCTTGATCGCGAGCGCGGCCGGGGCCCGTTCGCACAGGCCCAGGCACGGGCTGCGCTCGACGCTCACCCCGCTGCCGAGGCCCAGCCGCGCCTCGATCCCGGCACACAGCTCCGGCGCCCCGGCCGCCGCGCACGCCAGGTCCGTGCACACGTGGAGCACGGTCGCCGGACGGGGCTTGACCGAGAACATGGCGTAGAAGGTGGCGACCCCGTAGGCCTCCGCCGGCGGCACCGTCAGCCGCCGGCACAGGTAGTCCAGGGCGCCCTCGCTGATCCAGCCGATCCGGTCGTTGACGGCGTGCAGCCCCGGCAGCAGCAGGTCGCGGCGGTCCCGGGCCTCGCGTCCGCCACGCGCCCACCTCAGATCGGCGTCGGAACGGTCGGCGCCCTCCCAGGAGGACTCCGGCGGCCCGAGCAGGGCGTCGACGGCCGCCCGCTCCTCGTCCGTCGGCTTGCTGTCACCGAAGTGCAGGTCCACTTACGTCACCCCACGATGGTCGCGATGGGCAGCTTCTCGATCCGGATCGCCGACGCCTTGAACTCCGCCGTCCCCGCGATCGGGCAGTTCGCCTCGATCGTCAGCTGGTTGGTGTCCACCTCGTCCGGGAAGTGCATGGTCATGAAGGCGAGCCCCGGCCGCAGCGCGGTGTCCACCCACACCGGCGCGGTCACCGACCCGCGCCGCGAGGTCACCTGGACGTGCTCGCCGACCACGACCCCGTGACGCTCGGCGTCCTCCGGGCTCAGCTCGATGAACTCGCCGCGCCGCAGTGGCGAGGCGTAACCGCCGCTCTGCACCCCGGTGTTGTACGAGTCGAGCCGCCGTCCGGTGGTGAGCCGGATTGGGTACCGCTCGTCGGTGAGGTCCACGGGCGGGTCGTGCTGCACGATCCCGAACGGCGCGAGCGGGCCGCGCCGCGCCGGGTCGGAATCCCACAACCGCCCGTGCAGATACGTCGGTTCGATCCCGTTCGTGCTCGGGCAGGGCCACTGGATGCCCTGGTGCTCCTCCAGACGCTCGTACGTCATGCCGTAGTGGTCGGGCGAGACGGACCTCAGTTCGTTCCACACGGTCTCGGCGTCGGCGTACTTCCAGTCGTGCCCGAGCCGGGCCGCGAGGTCGCAGATGATGTCGATGTCCTCGCGGGCCTCGCCGGGCGGGGCGACGGCCTTGCGGACGCGCTGGACGCGCCGCTCGCTGTTGGTGGTCGTGCCGTCGGTCTCCGCCCAGCCTGCGGTGGCCGGCAGGACGACGTCCGCGAGCTGGGCCGTCTTCGTGAGGAAGATGTCCTGCACGACCAGGAAGTCCAGGGCATTCAGCCGCCGTACGGCCTGCTCGCTGTCCGCCTCGGACTGCGCGGGGTTCTCGCCGATGCAGTAGACGGCCTTGAGCGTGCCGTCCTCCATCGCCTCGAACATCTCCGTGAGGTTCAGGCCGTAGTGCGGCCGGATCACGGTGTCCCAGGCCGACTCGAACTTCAGACGAACGCCGGCGTCCAGGATGTCCTGGAAGCCGGGCAGCCGGTTGGGGATCGCGCCCATGTCGCCGCCGCCCTGTACGTTGTTCTGCCCGCGCAGGGGCTGCAGGCCCGAGCCGTAGCGGCCGACGTGCCCGGTGAGCAGCGACAGGTTGATCAGGGCGCGGACGTTGTCGGTGCCGTTGTGGTGCTCGGTGATGCCCAGGGTCCAGCACAACTGGGCCCGCTCGGCACGGCCGTAGGCGTGCGCCAGCTCCCGGATCGCCGCCGCCGGTACGCCCGTCACCTTCTCGGCGAGCGACAGCGTCCACGGCTCGACCAGGGCCTTGTACTCCTCGAAGCCGGTCGTGGCCCGCTCGATGAACGCCTCGTTCGCGAGCCCCGCGTGGATGATCTCGCGGCCGATCGCGTGCGCCATCGGGATGTCCGTGCCGACGTTGAGCCCCATCCAGCTCTCCGCCCACTCGGCGGTCGACGTCCGGCGCGGATCGACCGCGTACATCCGGGCGCCGTTCCTGACGCCCTTCAGCACGTGCTGGAAGAAGATCGGGTGCGCGAACCGGGCGTTGGAGCCCCACATCACGATGACGTCGGTGTGCTCGATCTCCTCGTACGACGACGTCCCGCCGCCCGAGCCGAACGCCGCCGACAGGCCCGCCACGCTCGGGGCGTGACAGGTGCGGTTGCAGGAGTCGACGTTGTTGGTGCCCATGACGACCCGGGCGAACTTCTGCGCCACGTAGTTCATCTCGTTGGTGGCGCGGGCGCAGCTGAACATGCCGAAGGCGTCGCGGTTGCGCCCGAGGCCCCGGGCGGCCCGGTCCAGGGCCTCCTCCCAGGTGGCCTGCCGGAACGGCTCGTCGCGGGAGTCCCGGACGAGCGGGTGGGTGAGCCGGGTGTAGGTCGTGGGGGTCCGGTCGCGTTTCCTCATGCGGCGCTCCTCAGCGCGAGCAGGTCCGAGATGGCGTGCACGGTGCGCAGGGTGGGCACCTCCACGCCGGTGATCTCCGCCAGTTCGACGACCGCCGCGAGCAAGACGTCGAGTTCGAGCGGTTTGCCGCGCTCCAGGTCCTGGAGCGTGGAGGTGCGGTGGTCGCCGACCCGCTCGGCACCGGCGAGCCGGCGTTCGACGGTGACACCGACCTCGCAGCCGAGGGCCTCGGCGACCGCCAGCGTCTCGGTCATCATGATCTCGATGACCTTGCGGGTGCCGCCGTGCAGGCACATCTGCCGCATGGTCGCGCGGGCCAGGGCGCTGATCGGGTTGAAGGAGATGTTGCCGAGCAGCTTGACCCAGATGTCGCTGCGCAGGTCCGGTTCGACGGGGCACTTCAGCCCGCCCGCCTGCATGGCCTCGCTGAACGCGAGGCAGCGCGCGGAGCGGCTGCGGTCCGGCTCGCCGACGGAGAATCTCGTGCCCTCCAAGTGCCGTACGACGCCCGGCCCTTCGAGTTCGGTCGCCGCGTAGACGACACAGCCGATGGCCCGTTCGGGCGCGAGCACCGCACTGACCGCGCCGCCGGGGTCGACACTCTCGACACGATGGCCGTCGTACGGTCCGCCGTGCCGGTGAAAGTACCACCAGGGGATGCCGTTCTGGGCCGCGACGACCGAGGTCGTCTCGTGCAGCAAGGGCGCGATCAGCGGCCCGCACGCCGCGTACGCGTTGGCCTTCAGGCCCAGGAAGACATGGTCGACCGGGCCGACGTCGGCCGGGTCGTCGGTGGCGTGGGGGTGCGCGGTGAAGTCGCCGCGTGGGCTGCGCACCCGGACTCCGTGCTGCCTCATGGCCGCCAGATGCGGTCCACGGGCGATGAGATGCACCTCGGCGCCCGCGCGGTGGAGCGCGGCGCCGACGTAGGCGCCGATGGCACCGGCGCCGAGAACTGCGACTTTCACGGGAACACTCCGTTCGGTTTGAGGGATACCGCGGAGGTGGCTGCCGTCCGGCCGCCCACGGGTCGCGTGGCGCGGACGGCTTGTGTCGACGAAATATTGTCTACAGTATGGAGGTTGGGGCGGCAAGGGTCCGTGCGCCGACCGTTCGGCGCATGCCGCATACCGTTCACCGCATACGGTCGACGCCGCGTCTTCTCAACTCCCGCGCGGATCCCTACCGTCCGGGGTTCATGAGTCCCCCAGTCGCGCCCCCGGGCTGGAGCCGCTGGCTCGTCCCGCCCGCCGCTCTCTCCGTACATCTCTCCATCGGCCAGGCCTACGCCTGGAGCGTGTTCAAACCGCCCCTGGAGTCCGCGCTCGGTCTCAGCGGCACCCAGAGCGCGCTGCCCTTCCAGCTGGGCATCGTCATGCTCGGCCTGTCCGCCGCGTTCGGCGGCACCCTCGTGGAGCGCAACGGCCCGCGCTGGGCGATGACCGTCGCGCTGCTCTGCTTCTCCTCCGGCTTCCTGCTCTCCGCGCTGGGCGCGTCCCTGGAGCAGTACTGGCTGATCGTCCTCGGCTACGGCTTCGTCGGCGGCATCGGTCTCGGTATCGGCTACATCTCGCCCGTCTCCACGCTGATCAAGTGGTTCCCGGACCGGCCCGGCATGGCCACCGGCATCGCCATCATGGGCTTCGGCGGCGGCGCGCTCATCGCCTCGCCGTGGTCGGCCCAGATGCTGGAGTCGTTCGGCAGCGACAGCGCCGGCATCGCGCTGGCCTTCCTGGTGCACGGGCTGTCGTACGCGGTGTTCATGCTGCTGGGTGTGCTGTTGGTCCGGGTGCCCCGCACCGAGAAGCCCGTGGTGAGCGGTCCCGGTGTCCTCGCGGGCCCGCAGGTCTCCGCGAAACGGGCGCTGCGCACCCCACAGTTCTGGCTGCTGTGGATCGTGCTCTGCATGAACGTCACCGCCGGCATCGGCATCCTGGAGAAGGCCGCGCCGATGATCACGGACTTCTTCGCGGACACCTCCACCCCGGTGTCGGTGACGGCCGCCGCCGGCTTCGTCGCGCTGCTGTCCGCGGCGAACATGGCCGGCCGTATCGGCTGGTCCTCGACGTCCGACCTCATCGGCCGAAAGAACATCTACCGCGTCTACCTGGGCGCCGGCGCCCTGATGTACGCCCTCATCGCCCTGTTCGGGGACTCCTCCAAACCGCTGTTCGTCCTGTGCGCGCTGGTCATCCTCTCCTTCTACGGCGGTGGTTTCGCCACGGTTCCGGCCTATCTGAAGGATTTGTTCGGTACGTACCAGGTCGGCGCCATCCACGGGCGGCTGCTCACCGCCTGGTCCACGGCCGGGGTGCTCGGACCGCTGATCGTGAACTGGATCGCCGACCGGCAGGAGGAGGCGGGCCGGCACGGCGCGTCCCTGTACGGGCTGTCGTTCGTCATCATGATCGGGCTGCTCGTCGTCGGCTTCGTCGCCAACGAACTGGTGCGGCCCGTCGACCCCCGCCACCACGTCCCCGCCCCGAAGGAGGCCGCCCATGTCGAGCGACAGCAGTCAGAGCCCGCCTAACCCGGACCGGCGGTGGCTGATCGCCCTCGCCTGGGTGTGGGTGGGCGCACCGCTCGCCTACGGGCTGTACGAACTCGTCCGCAAGGCGACGCAGCTGTTCACCGGCTAGGGGCCGGGGCGCGAGTGGGAGCCGGGGCGCGGGCAGGAGGAGGCGGTGGTGGGTGGGCGTTCGACAGGTGTCCGGGCGTCCGAGCTCCTGACCGAAGCTGACAACCCCGGCGCCGGTTTCCTGTCGCCTTGGCTGCCGTCGTACCCGTGAGTCACTGATCAGACTGGTGGATCCGCTACCCAAGGCAACGAGGGGGATCCACCCAATGAACGGCTCGCGCATCGCCGCCGTCGGCCACTACCAGCCCGCCAAGGTCCTCACCAACGAGGACCTGGCGGACCTGGTGGACACCAGTGACGAGTGGATCAGGAGCCGGGTGGGCATCCGCACGCGTCACATCGCCGGACCCGACGAGCCGGTCGACGAGCTGGCCGCCCACGCCGCCGCCAAGGCCCTCGCCGCCGCCGGACTGACCCCGGCGGACATCGACCTGGTGCTGGTCGCCACCTCCACGGCTGTCGACCGCTCGCCCAACATGGCGGCCAGGGCCGCGGCCCGCCTGGGCATCCCGCAGGCCGCCACCATGGACCTCAACGTCGTGTGCGCGGGCTTCACCCACGCCCTGGCCACCGCCGACCACGCCGTCCGCGCGGGGGGCGCGAGCCGGGTGCTGGTCATCGGGGCCGACAAGATGTCCGAGGTGACCGACTGGAGCGACCGCACCACATGCGTGCTCGTCGGCGACGGGGCCGGGGCCGCGGTGGTCGAGGCCTCCGGAGAGCCGGCCATCGGACCGGTGCTGTGGGGCTCGGTTCCCGAGATGGGCAACGCGGTGCGCATTGAGGGCACTCCGCCGCGCTTCGCACAGGAAGGGCAGAGCGTCTACCGCTGGGCCACCACACAGCTGCCGCCCATCGCGCGCCGGGCCTGCGAGCGGGCCGGGCTGGAGCCGGCCGACCTCGCCGGAGTGGTGCTGCACCAGGCGAACCTGCGCATCATCGAACCCCTCGCGGAGAAGATCGGCGCCGTCAACGCGGTCGTCGCGCGCGATGTGACGGAGTCCGGCAACACCTCGGCCGCGAGCATCCCGCTGGCCTTCTCGAAGCTGGTCGAGCAAGGGGCGCTCACCACGGGCGATCCGGTGCTGCTGTTCGGCTTCGGCGGGAACCTGTCGTACGCGGGGCAGGTCGTGCGCTGCCCCTGACCGGCACTGCATGGCCCTGAGCGGCACTGCGTGGCCTGAGAGGCCCTGCGCGGCCTGAGCGCCTTGGCAGCCTGAGCGGCAGGGCGGCAGGGCAGTGTGACGCGGTCAACTCCCCGAAGCCCTGGCCCCTGTGCGCCGTAGACTGTAGACGAAAGACAATCAATACTGATTCTGCGGCGATACCGGCTCGCGCCGCGTTGTGCACGGCCCTGCCGAGGAGGGGGACCGCGATGCTGTCGACAGGCCTGCCCCAGGGGGCGGTACCCAGGCTGGAACGCCCGGGCCCGCTGCGCGACCGTGTCTACGAGGCACTGCTCGAACTCATCACCACCCGCGCGCTGCAGCCCGGCCAGCATCTCGTCGAGAGTGAACTCGCCGGGCATCTCGGGGTCTCCCGGCAGCCGGTGCGCGAGGCGCTGCAGCGGCTCAACACCGAGGGGTGGGTCGATCTGCGGCCCGCCCAGGGCGCGTTCGTGCACGAGCCGACGGAGGAGGAGGCCGACCAGCTCCTCACGGTCCGTACGCTCCTGGAGGCCGAGGCGGCCCGGCTCGCGGCGGCCAACGCGAACAGCGCGGGCATCGCCGCGCTCGAAGCGCTGTGCGCCGAGGGCGAGAAGGCCGTCGAGGCCGACGACGTGGACGGGGCCGTCGCCATGAACGCCCGCTTCCACGCCAAGATCATGGAGCTCGCCGGCAACGCCGTCCTCGCCGAACTCGCCGCCCAGGTCGACCGGCGCGTGCGCTGGTACTACACGCCCGTGGCGCGTCGGCGCGGCCACCAGTCCTGGATCGAGCACCGCGAGCTGATCGCGGCGGTCTCCGACCGGGACGAACAGCGCGCCACCCAGCTCATGCGCGAACACACCGAGCACACGCGCCGCTCGTACCACGCGCGTACCCGCTCGTAGCTCAGTAGCTCCTCCGCAGGTCCGCAGATCCGCAGATCCGCAGATCCGCAGATCCGCAGATCCGCAGATCCGCAGATCCGCAGATCCCTAGGTCCGCAGATCCGTAGGTCCGAAGCCCCGGGGTCCCATGGCTCCGGGGCTTTGTGGCGTCGGCACGCCCAGCCGTGAGCCGCGAGGCAGGGCGCCCGTCACCGCTTCTTTGTCCTGTGAGTGGAAGAAGTGGGGGCCAATTCCTGCGCGACTTCTTCCCACTCCCGGCAGCCGCTGCTACGTTCCCTCCGAAAGCAAGCCACCGAGGTGGCGGAAAACCGGCGCGCACAGGCCGATCGAGGCGGGGAGGGGCTCGTGAGACGCATGACCGCACGACCCGGAAACGCCCACCAGGCCCGACTGCTCAGGCTGTTGCGCGACGGCGGACCCAACTCCCGGGCCCAGCTCGGCGACCAGGTCGACCTCTCGCGGTCCAAACTGGCCGTGGAGGTGGACCGGCTGCTGGAGACAAGGCTGGTCGTGGCCGACGGACTCGCCGCCTCGCGCGGTGGCCGCCGTTCCCACAACATCCGGCTCAACCCCGAACTGCGCTTCCTCGGCGTCGACATCGGCGCGACCTCGGTCGACGTCGCCGTCACCAACGCCGAGCTGGAGACCCTCGGGCACCTCAACCAGCCCATGGACGTGCGCGAAGGCCCCGTCGCGGTCTTCGAGCAGGTCCTGGCCATGGCCGCGAAGCTGAGGGCCTCCGGGCTCGCGGAGGGGTTCGACGGCGCCGGCATCGGCGTCCCGGGCCCCGTCCGCTTCCCCGAGGGCATCCCGGTGGCACCGCCGATCATGCCGGGCTGGGACGGCTTCCCCGTGCGGGAGGCGCTCAGCCAGGAACTCGGCTGCCCGGTCATGGTCGACAACGACGTGAACCTCATGGCGATGGGGGAGCAGCACGCGGGCGTCGCCCGCACCGTCGCCGACTTCCTCTGCGTCAAGATCGGCACCGGCATCGGCTGCGGCATCGTCGTCGGCGGCGAGGTCTACCGCGGCACGACGGGCAGCGCCGGCGACATCGGGCACATCCAGGCCGTCCCCGACGGCCGCCCGTGTGCCTGCGGCAACCGGGGCTGCCTGGAGGCCCACTTCAGCGGGGCCGCCCTCGCCCGTGACGCCACGGAGGCCGCCCAGCAGGGGCTCTCGCCCGAACTGGCCGCACGGCTGGAGACGAACGGCGGCCTCACCGCGGTCGACGTCTCCGCCGCGGCCGCCGCGGGCGACGCAACCGCCCTCGATCTGATCCGCGAGGGCGGCAACCACACCGGCCAGGTCATCGCCGGCCTGGTCAGCTTCTTCAACCCCGGCCTGGTGGTGATCGGCGGTGGGGTGACCGGCCTCGGCCACACCCTGCTCGCCGCGATCCGTACCCAGGTCTACCGCCAGTCGCTGCCCCTGGCGACCGGCAACCTGCCCATCGTCCTGGGCGAGCTGGGCCCCACCGCCGGCGTCATCGGCGCGGCCCGGCTCATCAGCGACCACCTGTTCTCACCCGCGTAAGCCCGCACCTCCGTACGGCCGCACCAGCACAGCTCACCGCTCTGCCCTGCCCTGCCCTGAACACGCCTGTTCGACAAGCGCCCTGACACCGGCCCGTCCGCCAAGGGGAATCCGCATGGCACCAGAACCACCGCTGCTCAGCATGTCCGGCATCACCAAGTCGTTCCCCGGAGTCCGGGCCCTCGACGGCGTCGACCTCGACGTCCAGGCCGGTGAGGTGCACTGCCTGCTCGGCCAGAACGGGGCCGGCAAGTCCACCCTCATCAAGGTCCTGGCCGGCGCCCACCAGCCCGACACGGGGATCATCCGCTGGCGCGGCGAGGAGGTGACGCTGCGCTCGCCGATCGCCGCCATGCGCCTCGGCATCGCCACCATCTACCAGGAACTCGATCTGGTGGAGCACCTGTCGGTCGCCGAGAACGTCCACCTGGGGCATGAGCCGACCGCCGCCGGATTCGTCGTACGGGGAAAGACCGCCAAGGCGTCAACGGCCGCACTGCTCAAGCGACTCGGGCACGCGGAGATCGATCCGGCCCGGCTGGTCGGCGAACTGCCGGCGGCGCAGCAGCAGATCGTGTCCATGGCGCGGGCGCTCTCCCACGACGTGCGGCTCATCGTGATGGACGAGCCGTCCGCCGCCCTCGACCCGGACGAGGTCGACAACCTCTTCCGCATCGTCGGCGACCTCACCGCCGCCGGAGTCGCCGTCGTCTACATCTCGCACCGCCTGGAGGAGATCCGCCGCATCGGCGACCGGGTGACGGTGCTGAAGGACGGGCGGGCCGTCGCGGGCGGACTCCCCGCGAAGTCGACCCCGACCCGCGAGGTCGTCGCCCTGATGACCGGCCGCAACGTCGAGTACGTCTTCCCGGACCGGCCCGTCTCCCCGCCGTCCGCGGAACCCGTGCTGAAGGTCCGAGGTCTGTCGCGGCAGGGCGAGTTCGCGACGCTCGACCTCGACGTGCGGCCCGGTGAGATCGTCGGCCTCGCGGGCCTCGTCGGCTCGGGCCGCTCCGAGATCCTGGAGACCGTCTACGGCGCCCGCAAACCGACGACCGGTCAGGTGCTGGTCGACGGCAGGGCCCTGAAGCCGGGCAGCGTACGGGCCGCCGTCCGGGCCGGACTCGGGCTCGCCCCCGAGGAGCGCAAGGCGCAGGCCCTGCTGATGCTGGAGTCCGTCACCCGCAACGTGTCGGTCTCCTCCATGTCCCGCTTCTCGCGCGGCGGTTGGATCGACCGGGGCGCCGAACTCGGTGCCGCCCGGGCCGCGACCCGCGAGCTGTCGCTCCGGCCGGACAACCCGTCCGTGCCCGTGCGCACCCTGTCCGGCGGCAACCAGCAGAAGGCGGTCCTCGCCCGCTGGTTGCTGCGCGGCTGCAAGGTGCTGCTGCTCGACGAACCCACCCGCGGCGTCGACGTCGGCGCCCGCGCCGAGCTCTACGCGGTCATCCGCCGGCTCGCCGACGAGGGCCTCGCCGTCCTGCTGGTCTCCAGCGAGGTGCCCGAGGTGCTCGGCCTCGCCGACCGTGTGCTGGTGCTGCGCGAGGGCCGTGTCGTCCACACGGCACCCGCCCGCGAACTCGACGAACACCGCGTACTCGACCTGGTCATGGAAGGAAGCCCGGCGTCATGACGCAGCCCGTCTCCCCGCCGCTGGACAGCAGCACCGACAAGGTGCCCCCGGCCCCGCCCCCCGCCTGGCGCGGCCTGCTGATCCGCGCCGACGTCCGCACGCTGTCCCTGCTCGGCGTGCTCGCCGTGCTGATCGTCATCGGCGGCATCACCAAGCCCGACGAGTTCCTCGACACCCGCAACCTGCAACTCGTCCTCACCCAGGCCTCGGTGATCGGTGTCGTCACCGTCGGCATGACCTTCGTCATCGTCTCCGGCGGCATCGACCTGTCGGTCGGCGCGATCGTCGCCCTCGCCTCCGTGTGGGCCACCACAGTCGCCACCCAGGAGTACGGCTTCGCCGGCATCCTCTTCACGGCGGTCGTCGTCGGAGTCGGCTGCGGTCTGGTCAACGGCGTCCTCATCGCCTACGGCGCGATGGTGCCGTTCATCGCCACCCTCGCCATGCTGGCCTCCGCCCGCGGCCTCTCCCTCCAGATCACCGACGGCAGGACGCAGATCGTCACCGTGCCGTCCGTCCTCGACCTGGGGGAGCGCGACGCCTACGTCCTCGGCATCCCGCCGCTGGTCGTGGTGTTCGCCGTCGTCACGGTCATCGGCTGGCTGGTGCTCAACCGCACCACCTTCGGACGCCGCACGGTCGCCGTCGGCGGCAATCCGGAGGCCGCCCGGCTCGCCGGCATCGACGTCCGCCGCCAGCGGCTCTACCTCTATCTGCTGTCCGGGCTGTGCTGCGGCATCGCCGCCTTCCTGCTGATCGTCCTGGCCGGCTCCGGCCAGAACACCAACGGCAACCTCTACGAACTCGACGCCATCGCCGCCGCGATCATCGGCGGCACCCTCCTCACCGGCGGCCGGGGCACCATCACCGGCTCCGTCCTCGGCGTCCTGATCTTCACCACGATCACCAACATCTTCGCCCTGAACAACCTGCAGAGCGACGTCCAGCAGATCGCCAAGGGCGCGATCATCGTCGCCGCCGTGCTGGTCCAGCGCCGTACCGCGAGCACGACCTGAAAGCCGTACCGCTCCCGCTTGGCACGACCTGAGGAAAGGTTCACCCGCCATGACCGAGACCACGAGCCGCAGAGGGCTGCTCTTCGGGGCCGCCGCCGTCTCCGCCGGCGCCCTCCTCACGGGGTGCACGAGCAACGAGCCGTCCGACTCCAAGGACGAGCCGGCCGGCAACGACCAGCCGGCCGCCGACGACAAGCCCGGCAAGCAGGTCACCATCGGCTTCGCCGGACCGCAGGCCGACCACGGCTGGCTCAACGCCATCAACGACAACGCCAAGAGCCGCGCGGAGAAGTACTCCGACGTCACCCTGGAGATCACCGAGGGCTCCAACGACACTGCCCAGCAGATCGGCCAGATCGAGACCCTCATCAACAAGAAGGTCGACGTCCTGGTCGTGCTGCCCGCCGACGGCAAGGCCCTCACCCAGGTCGGTCTGAAGGCGATGCGCGCTGGCATCCCGGTCGTCAACCTCGACCGCGTCTTCAACACCCCGCAGGCCTACCGCTGCTGGATCGGCGGCGACAACTACGGCATGGGTCTCAACGCCGGGCACTACATCGGCGAGAAGCTCAAGGGCAAATCCGGTGCCCGCGTCATCGAACTGGCGGGTCTGGACAACCTGGAGCTCACCAAGCAGCGCACCCAGGGCTTCGACGACGCCCTGAAGAACTACCCCAACATCAAGAAAGTCGCCCGGCAGGCCGCCGAGTTCACCGTCGAGTCCGGCCAGGCCAAGATGGCCCAGCTGCTCCAGGCCCAGTCGAAATTCGACGCGCTGTGGAATCACGACGACGACCAGGGCGTGGGCGCGCTGCGCGCCATCGAGCAGGCCGGGCGCGACGACTTCCTCATGGTCGGCGGCGCCGGCGCGCTCTCCGCCTTCCAGGCCATCAAGCAGGACGACGGCGTGCTCAAGGCGACCGTGCTGTACCCGCCGACCATGGCCGCCTCGGCCATCGACCTCGCCCGCGCCCTCGGCCAGAGCAAGGGCATCGGGGGCCTCGCCGAGTTCGAGATCCCGTCGTCGCTCACCCTCTACTCGGCCGTCGTCGACAAGACCAACATCGACCAGTACATGTCCACCGGCTTCAAGTGAGCCACCCCGCACCCCCCACGTGCGCCACCCCGACCAGGACGAGGAGGACACCCGTATGGGACAGCCGCAGGAGCAGTCGGAAGGGACCGAGGCAGGGAAGCCACCCCTGCGCGTGGGGATGGTGGGCTACGCCTTCATGGGTGCCGCCCACTCCCAGGGCTGGCGCACCGCGGGCCGCGTCTTCGACCTGCCGCTGGACCCCGTGCAGGCCGTGATCTGCGGCCGGGACGCCGCCGCCGTCCGCGCTGCGGCCGACCGGCACGGCTGGGCCTCCACCGAGACCGACTGGCGGGCCCTGATCGAACGGGACGACGTCGACCTCGTCGACATCTGCACCCCCGGCGACAGCCACGCCGAGATCGCCCTGGCCGCCCTGGCGGCGGGCAAGCACGTCTTGTGCGAGAAGCCCCTCGCCAACACCGTCGAGGAAGCCACCTCGATGGCGCTGGCGGCCGAAGAGGCCCACGCCCGCGGCCAGGTGGCGATGGTCGGCTTCAACTACCGCCGGGTTCCCGCCACCGCCCAGGCCCGCCGCATGGTCGCCGAGGGCCGTCTGGGCAGGCTGCGGCACGTGCGCGTGACGTATCTCCAGGACTGGCTGGTCGACCCGCGGTTCCCGCTGACCTGGCGGCTGCGCAGGGAGCAGGCCGGCTCGGGCTCGCTCGGCGACCTGGGCGCGCACATCGTCGACCTCGCGCAGTACCTGGTGGGGGAGCCGCTGGCGGGCGTCTCCGCGCTGACGGAGACCTTCGTACGGGAAAGGCCCCTGCCCACCGGCGCCACGAGCGGGCTGTCCGCCGTCACGTCCGCCGGCACCGGGCAGGTCACCGTCGACGACGCCGCGCTGTTCACGGCCCGCTTCCCCTCCGGCGCCCTCGCCTCGTTCGAGGCCACCCGCTACGCCACCGGCCGCAAGAACGCCCTGCGCATCGAACTCAACGGGGAGCGCGGCTCGCTCGCCTTCGACCTGGAGCGGCTGAACGAGCTGTCCTTCCACGACGCCACCGAGCCCGGCGCTGAGGCCGGTTTCCGGCGGATCCTCGTGACCGAACCCGACCACCCCTACCTGGAGGCCTGGTGGCCGCCGGGCCATGGCCTCGGCTACGAGCACACCTTCGTCCACCAGGCCCGCGACCTCGTCCACGCCATCGCCGAGGGCCGCCGCCCCGAACCCTCCTTCGCCGACGGGCTACAGGTGCAGCGCGTGCTCGCGGCGGTCGAGGAGAGCGCCGAGAAGAACTCCGTCTACACGCCGATCGCGGTCTGAGGAGGGCCTGTTCCGATGCCCCGCACTTTCACCCTGTTCACCGGCCAGTGGGCGGACCTGCCCCTGGAGGAGGTCTGCCGCCTGGCCCGCGACTTCGGCTACGACGGCCTCGAACTCGCCTGCTGGGGAGACCACTTCGAAGTCGACAAGGCGCTGGCCGATCCCTCCTATGTGGAGTCGAGGCATCAGCTCCTCGACAAGTACGGCCTGAAGTGCTGGGCGATCTCGAACCACCTGGTCGGCCAGGCCGTCTGCGACGCCATCATCGACGAGCGGCACCAGGCGATCGTCCCGGAAGCGGTCTGGGGCGACGGAGACCCGGAAGGAGTCCGGCAGCGGGCCGCGGAACGCATGAAGGACACCGCCCGGGCCGCGGCCGCCTTCGGCGTGAACACCGTCATCGGGTTCACGGGCTCCGCCATCTGGCACCTGGTCGCCATGTTCCCGCCCGCTCCCGAGGCGATGATCGAGCGGGGCTACCAGGACTTCGCCGACCGCTGGAACCCGATCCTGGACGTCTTCGACGCCGAGGGCGTGCGGTTCGCGCACGAGGTCCACCCCAGCGAGATCGCCTACGACTACTGGACGACGGCCCGCGCGTTGGAAGCGGTCGGCAGGCGCCCCGCCTTCGGCCTCAACTTCGACCCCTCGCACTTCGTGTGGCAGGACCTCGACCCGGTCGGTTTCCTCTGGGACTTCCGCGACCGGATCTACCACGTCGACTGCAAGGAGGCCCGCAAGCGCCTCGACGGCCGCAACGGCCGCCTCGGCTCCCATCTGCCCTGGGGCGACCCGCGGCGCGGCTGGGACTTCGTCTCCGCCGGACACGGCGACGTCCCCTGGGAGGACGTCTTCCGGATGCTGCGCTCCATCGACTACCAGGGCCCCGTCTCGGTCGAGTGGGAGGACGCCGGCATGGACCGTCTGCAGGGGGCGCCGGAGGCCCTGACGCGGCTGAAGGCCTTCGACTTCGAGCCCCCCAGCGCGTCCTTCGACGCCGCGTTCAACAGCTGAACCACGCTCCCGGCGCAGGTCGGGGACGGGGACCGGCAACACCGCCGGTCCCCCCTCCGACCTGCGCGGATCCCGCTTTGTCCCGCACTGGGAGAAAGTCCGACCGAGTCCGTCGCAAGGGGTGTTCGCCCCGGACGGACACGGTTACCGTCCTTGATGTGTTCAGGACACACGCACCTCCGGGGTGACGGCGCACCCCGGCGCCCGCACCGCACGCTTCGCACCCACCCCGTACGGCCCACCCCGTTCCCGGAGGGACTTCGTGCACAGAACCAGACTCAGAAGCACCGCCACCCCCAGGCGTCCCGGGCTTCGCACCACCGTCGCCCTGTTCACCGGACTGCTCCTCGCCGTCGGCACCCCGGCCACCGTCGCCGGCGCCCACCCCGGCCACCCGGAGCACGACGAACCGGCGTCCGCCGAGGGCCAGTTCCAGCAGGTGCCGCTCGCCAAGGGCGAGCCCGAGATGGGCGAGCCGATGTCGCTCGCCGTGCTCCCGGACCGCAGCGTCCTGCACACCTCGCGCGACGGCACACTGCGCCTCACCGACCAGGGCGGCGTCACCAAGGTCGCCGGCAAACTCGACGTCTACAGCCACGACGAGGAGGGCCTCCAAGGCGTCGGCATCGACCCGGACTTCAAGAACAACCGGGCGATCTACCTCTACTACGCCCCGCCGCTCGACACCCCCGCGGGCGACGCCCCGGAGACCGGCACGGCCGAGGACTTCAGAAAGTTCGACGGCGTCAACCGCCTCTCCCGCTTCACCCTGAACGCCAACGGCACGCTGAACACGGCCAGCGAGATGAAGGTCATCGACGTCGCGGCCTCCCGCGGCACCTGCTGCCACGTCGGCGGGGACATCGACTTCGACGCCGACGGCAATCTCTACCTGTCGACCGGCGACGACACCAACCCCTTCGCCTCCGACGGCTACACACCGATCGACGACCGGCCGAACCGCAACCCGGCCTTCGACGCGCGCCGCAGCGCCGGCAACACCAACGACCTGCGCGGCAAGATCCTGCGCATCAAGGTCGCCGAGGACGGCTCCTACACCGTCCCGGAGGGCAACCTCTTCGCCCCCGGCACCGAGAAGACCCGCCCCGAGATCTACGCGATGGGCTTCCGCAACCCGTTCCGGATGAGCGTCGACGACAAGACCGGCACCGTCTACGTCGGCGACTACGGCCCCGACGCCGGCGCCGCCGACCCCAAGCGCGGCCCGGGCGGACAGGTCGAGTTCGCCAAGGTGACCAAGGCGGCCAATTTCGGCTGGCCCTTCTGCACCGGCGACAACGACGCTTACGTCGACTACGACTTCGCCACCAAGGAGTCCGGCGAGACGTTCGACTGCAACGCCCCGAAGAACACCTCGCCGTACAACACGGGCCTGACCGACCTGCCGCCCGCGCAGGCCGCCTGGATCCCGTACGACGGCGGCTCCGTGCCCGAGTTCGGCAGCGGCTCCGAGTCCCCGATGGGCGGCCCGGTCTACCGTTACGACCCCGAGCTGGACTCCAGCGTGAAGTTCCCGGAGGCCTACGACGGAGACTTCTTCGCCGGTGAGTTCGGTCGCCGCTGGATCAAGCGGATCGAGCAGAACGACGACGGCTCGGTCGCGAAGATCAACGACTTTCCCTGGACCGGCACCCAGATCATGGACATGGAGTTCGGCCCCGACGGCGCGCTCTACGTCCTCGACTACGGCCTCTCCTGGTTCCAGGGCGACAAGGACTCCGCGCTGTACCGGATCGAGAACGCCGAGGACGGCTTCTCCCCGATCGCCGAGGTCAGCGCCGACAAGACGTCCGGCGCGGCAGGCCTGAAGGTCAAATTCACCGCCTCCGCCAAGGACGCCGACTCTCCCGACCTCACCTACAGCTGGGACTTCGGCGACGGCACCAAGGGCGAGGGCCTCAACCCCACCCACACCTACAAGAAGGTCGGCACCTACAGCGCCACCTTCACCGCCAAGGACGCCGAGGGCAACACCGGTAACGCCAGCGTCCGGATCGTCGTCGGCAACACCGAGCCCAAGGTGCGCATCGACGTCCCGGGCAACGGCGCCCTGGCCGAGTTCGGCAAACCCGTCCCGTTCAAGGTGACCGTCACCGACCCCGAGGAGACGGTCGACTGCTCCAAGGTCAAGGTCTCCTACAGCCTCGGCCACGACTCCCACGCCCACGAGCTGACCAGCGAGATGGGCTGCGAGGGCACCCTGACACCGCCCCCCGGTGACGGCGGCCACGACCCCAACGCCAACATCTACGGCGTCGTCGGCGCGAGCTACACCGACGGCGGGGCGAACGGCCAGGAGGCGCTGACGGGCACCGCCCGCACCGTGCTCCAGCCGCTGCACCGCCAGGGCGAGCACTTCACCACCCAGTCCGGTGTGGCGGTCATCGACAAGACCGGCGCCAACGGCGGCAAGACCGTCGGCGACATCAACGACGGCGACTGGATCTCCTTCTCCCCCTACCGGTTCGACGGGCAGAAGAAGATGACCGTGCGGGCCTCCTCCGGCGGCGCGGGCGGCTTCATCGAACTGCGCACCGGCTCGCCCGACGGACCGCTGCACGGCTCGGCCTACATCCCGCCGACCGGTGGCTGGGAGACGTTCCAGAACGTCGACGTGCCGCTGGGGTCGCTGCCGAAGAAGACCACCGACATCTACCTGGTCTTCAAGGGCGGCGAGGGCGCGCTCTACGACGTGGACGACTTCGAGTTCTCCACGAAGCCGTTCAAGGGCGGCAAGAAGGTCCTGGTCTTCTCCAAGACCGCCGGCTTCCGCCACGACTCCATCCCGGCCGGCATCACCGCGCTGAAGGAACTCGGCGGCCCGGCCGGCATCACGGTCGACGCGACCGAGGAGGCCAAGCAGTTCACCACGACCAACCTCGCCAAATACGACGCCGTGGCCTTCCTGTCCACCACCGGTGACGTGCTGGACGCCGAGCAGCAGAAGGCGTTCGAGAACTACGTGGCCGGCGGCGGCGGATACATGGGCATCCACGCGGCTGCCGACACCGAGTACGACTGGTCGTTCTACGGCGGCCTCGTCGGCGCCTACTTCGACTCGCACCCGGCCATCCAGAAGGCCACCGTCCGCGTCGAGGACCACGACCACCCGTCCACCGGGCACCTGGACGACGCCTGGGAGCGCACCGACGAGTGGTACAACTACCGCACCAACCCCCGTGAGCAGGCCAAGGTCCTCGCCACCCTCGACGAGACCACCTACCAGGGCGGCACCATGAAGGGCGACCACCCGCTCGCCTGGTGCCAGAGCTACGGCGGCGGCCGCTCCTTCTACACCGGCGGCGGCCACACCAAGGAGTCCTACGCCGACGAGGCCTTCCGCGCCCATCTGCTCGGCGGCCTCCAGTACGCCACCGGCCAGGTCAAGGCGGACTGCAAGCCGAGCAAGGACTACCGGAAGATCTTCAACGGCCAGACCCTGGACGGCTGGAAGCAGGCCGGCCCCGGCACGTTCAACGTCAAGGACGGCACCCTGGAGTCCGAGGGCGGCATGGGCCTGCTCTGGTACCAGGCCAAGGAGCTGAAGTCGTACTCGCTCAAGCTCGACTGGAAGATGCGAGGCGACGACAACTCCGGGATCTTCGTGGGCTTCCCGGCCTCCGACGACCCCTGGTCCGCGGTGAACAAGGGCTACGAGATCCAGATCGACGCCACGGACGCGGCCGACCGCACCACGGGCTCCGTCTACTCGTTCAAGTCGGCCAACATCAAGGCCCGTGACCAGGTTCTGCGGCCGCCCGGCCAGTGGAACTCCTACGAGATCAAGGTCCAGGGCGAACGCCTCCAGGTGTTCCTCAACGGAGTCAAGATCAACGACTTCACCAACAAGGACCCCCAGCGGAGCCTGACCGACGGCTACATCGGCCTCCAGAACCATGGCGCCGGTGACCAGGTCTCCTTCCGCAACATCCAGTTGAAGGAACTGCCCGTCCAGGGCGACTGAACGGCGGCGGGCGGGGGACGCCGGACCCCCGCCCGCCGTCTCCTCACCTCCCCCCGGGGCTCGCGCACGATCAGGAGGCTGCCCATGTCCGCGTCCCTCTCCCGACCCCGTGTGGGGGTGTGGCTGATCGGAGCCCGAGGCTCCGTCGCCACCACCGTCGTCACGGGGTGCGCCGCCGTCGCCGCGGGACTGCACCCGCCCACCGGCATGGTGACCGAAACACCGGACTTCACCGGCAGCGGTCTGCCCGCGCTGTCCGACCTCGTCTTCGGCGGGCACGACACCCTCGACTGCCCCCTGCCCAAGCGCGCCGAGACCCTGACCTCCGGCGGCGTCCTCCCACCCGGCATCGCCACCGCGGTCACCGCCGAACTCGCCGCAGCGGACCGGGAGATCAGACCCGGCGGCCCCACCCCCGGGGACACCAGGAGCCAGGCCGAACTGATCACGGCCTTCGCCGCCGACATACGCGACTTCGTCCACCGCCACGACCTGGAGCGGGCCGTGGTCGTGAACGTCGCCTCCACCGAACCCGCCTCCCAGGGGCCCGACGCCCCACTGCCGGCCAGCACCCTCTACGCCCTGGCCGCCCTGCGCGCGGGCTGCCCCTACGTCAACTTCACCCCCTCCGAAGGCATGCACCACCCCGTCGCGGCCGACGAGGCCGAGTACAGCGGCCTGCCGCATACCGGCCGCGACGGCAAGACCGGACAGACGCTGCTGCGGGCCGTGCTGGGCCCGATGTTCGCGCAACGGGCACTGCGGGTCAGGGCCTGGTCCGGCACGAACCTGCTGGGCGGCGGCGACGGCGCCGCCCTCGCCGACCCTGCCGCCGCCGCGGCGAAGAACGCGGGCAAGGAACGCGTCCTCGCCGACACCCTCGGCACCGTCCCCGAGGGCGAGGTCCACATCGACGACGTCCCCGCCCTCGGCGACTGGAAGACCGCCTGGGACCACATCGCCTTCGACGGCTTCCTCGGCACGCGCATGATCCTCCAGACCATCTGGCAGGGCTGCGACTCGGCCCTGGCCGCACCCCTCGTCCTCGACCTGGCCCGCCTGACCGCCCGGGCCCACGAGACAGGGCTGTCCGGACCCCTCGGCGCGCTCGGCTTCTACTTCAAGGACCCGGTGGGGGAGGGGCCCTCGGGGTTGTCCGAGCAGTACGAGGAACTGGTCCGGTTCGGGAGGAGCCTGGGGCAGGGCGAGGGAGAAGGCCCAGGAGAAGGCCAGGGAGAAGGCGAGGGCGTGGGCCGTGACGCGGGGTCGGTGAGCGGCTCCGAGGTGACGGGAGAAGCACGGTGACGCTGCGCGAAAGCCCTTGCGGATGCCCCGACGAGACGCCCACCGCCGCTCCTCGGGCCACTGCCGGTGACACGCCCCCCTGCGCATGCCCCGGCCGCACGCACCGACGCCGCGCATGGGCCGAACTCCTGCGCCTGCCCGCCCTCTTCAGCGTCCCCGGAGACGTCCTGGCCGGCACGGCCGCAACCGGCGCGTCCCCCGACACCCGCACCCTGCTCGCCATCGCCTCCTCCCTCTGCCTGTACGAAGCCGGCATGGCCCTCAACGACTGGGCCGACCGCGACGTGGACGCCGTCGAACGCCCGCACCGCCCCCTGCCCTCCGGCCGCATCCGTCCCGCCGCCGCCCTCACGGCGGCCTGCGCCCTCACCGGAGCCGGACTGGCCCTGGCCGCCGGGGCGGGCCGCCCGGCCCTGGCCGTCGCCGCACCCCTCGCGGCGACCGTCTGGGCGTACGACCTCGGCCTGAAGCACACACCGGCCGGGCCCGTGGCCATGGGCACGGCACGTGGCCTCGACCTGCTCCTGGGAGCCGCGGCCACGAGCGGCAGCACCCGCCCGGCCCTGCCCTCCGCCGCCCTCCTCGGCACCCACACCCTCGCCGTCACCACGGTCTCCCGCCAGGAGGCCCAGGGCGGCTCACCCGTGCCGCCGCTGGCGGCCCTCGCGACGACGGCCCTGCTGACCCGACTGGTGACGCGCCGCAGCTCCGGCGGGCCGACGAGAGGCCGCCGGCCGGCAACCGGGCACAGGCCGGCGGGTCTCCGGGCCGGCCGGTTTTCGGGGCAGGACTCCGGAGCGCTGCTCACCACCGCCCTCACGGCCGCGTACGCCGCGACGACCGCCCGCCCCTACCTCCACGCCACCCTGAACCCCTCACCTCCCCTCACCCAACGCGCTGTCGGTGCCGGCATCCGCGCCACCATCCCCCTCCAGGCCGCCCTCACCGCCCGCTGCCGGGGCACGGCCACGGCACTTCTCATCGCCGCGCTCGCCCCCCTCGGAGCCCGGTACGCGAAGAAGGTGAGCATCACATGAGCGCCGATGCCCATGCCCCGAAGAGCCGTGCCACGACCGCACCGACCCCCGACGCCCAGCCGGCCACCTCGCCCGGTACTGCCCCGGCCCGGCCCGTCGCCTCGTCCGGTACTGCCCCGGCCCGGCCCGTCGCCTCGTCCGGTACTGTCCCGGCCCGGCCCGTCGCCTCGTCCGGTACTGTCCCGGCCCGGCCCGTCGCCTCGTCCGGTACTGTCCCGGCCCGGCCCGCTGCCTCGTCCGGTACTGTCCCGGCCCGGCCCGCTGCCTCGTCCGGTACTGTCCCGGCCCGGCCCGTCGCCTCGTCCGGTACTGCCCCCGCCCGGCCCGCCGTCTCACCCAGCGCTTCCCTCGCACGGCCCGGCGTCCTTCCTCCCCTCCGCTTCGGTTACGGCACCAACGGTCTCGCCGACCTTCGTCTCGACGACGCCCTCGGCCTCCTCGCCGATCTCGGTTACGACGGCGTCGGACTGACCCTCGACCACATGCACCTCGACCCGCTCGCCCCCGACCTCGCCGCCCGCACCCGCCGGGTCGCGCACCGGTTGGACGCGCTCGGGCTGGGCGTCACCATCGAGACGGGCGCACGCTACGTCCTCGACCCCCGCCGCAAGCACGGCCCGTCCTTGCTGGACCCGGACCCGGACGACCGGGCCCGCCGCGCCGGCCTCCTCGTCCGAGCCGTCCGCGTCGCCGCCGACCTCGGCGCCCACGCGGTGCACTGCTTCAGCGGTCTCCTCCCGGAGGACACCGACACGGACACCGCGTGGAAACGCCTCACCGAGACCCTGACTCCCGTCCTGGACGTCGCCGCCTCCGCGGGCATCCCGCTCGCCGTCGAACCCGAGCCCGGTCACCTCCTCGCCACCCTGGCCGACTTCCACCGGCTCCGCAGCGCCCTCGGCGACCCCGAACCCCTCGGCCTCACCCTGGACATCGGCCACTGCCAGTGCCTCGAACCCCTTTCTCCCGCCGACTGCGTGCGTGCCGCCGCCCCCTGGCTGCGGCACGTCCAGATCGAGGACATGCGGCGCGGCGTCCACGAGCACCTCCCCTTCGGGGACGGGGAGATCGACTTCCCGCCGGTCCTGGCGGCCCTCGCGGCCACCGGCTACCAGGGCCTGACCGTCGTCGAACTGCCCCGCCACTCCCACGCCGGCCCACACTTCGCCGCGCACTCCCTCCCGTTCCTCCGCCACGCCGAGCGGACCGCGGCCACCCTGCCGCCTGCCACCGCTCCGGCCCTCCAGCAGGCCGCGCCACCCCACGGCGCTCCCTCCGCCACCCCTGAGGGGAGCAGCACCAGATGACCCGTCCCCGCGCCACACCGGCGGCGAGAACCGAGAACACCCAGAGCACCCAGGCAGCGCCAGGCCTCAAGGGAACCGACCGGAGCACCGACGGCGCCCATGGCCTCAACGACACCGGCCAGAGCGCCACCGGCCAGGACGCCGCCGCCGGCCAGGGCGTCGCCGCCGGCCAGGGCGCCACCGTCCGCAGCCCCGAGGCCGCCCCGGGCGACGCCCGCACCCGACACCCCACCCAGCACACCGCCCCCACCCCCTCGCTCGCCGACCTCCGCCACCGCCTCACCACCCGCCTCGACCCGGCCGCCCGTACCTGGCTCGACCACGCCCTCGACGAGGCCGCCGCCCACCCCGGCCTCCACGGGCCCATCTCCGTATGGGAGCTGCGTCTCGCCGAAGCAGGCCGGCGCTGCGGTGCCGCGCACGCCGACGCCGCACGGGTCCTCATCCTGGACGCCGCCCGCGCCGGCATCGACGCCCTGACCCGGGTGTACTTCCAGGGCACCGCCGACGAGCGCCGGGCCGTGCTGCACGCCCTGCCCCACCTCGTCCCCGGACCGGACGCGCTCCCGCTGATCGAGGACGCCCTGCGCACCAACGACACCCGGCTCCTCAGCGCCGCCGTCGGCCCCTACGCCGCTCAGCACCTGACCGCCCATGCCTGGCGTCACGCCGTGCTGAAGTGCCTGTTCACCGGCGTGCCGGTCGACCACGTGGCGGACCTGCCCCGGCGCGCCGCCGGCGACGACGAACTCGCCCGGATGCTGGGCGACTACGCCGCCGAACGCACCGCCGCCGGCCGCACCGTCCCCGAGGATCTGCACCGCGTCCTGGACCTGACCGAGTCCATCACCCCGGCCCCTGTCACGGACCACCCCCACGGCAAGGAGTCCTGATGCGCATCTTCGACCCCCACATCCACATGACGTCCCGGACCACCGACGACTACGAGGCCATGTACGCCGCCGGTGTCCGCGCCGTCGTAGAGCCGTCCTTCTGGCTCGGCCAGCCGCGCACCTCGCCCGCCTCCTTCTGTGACTACTTCGACGCCCTCCTCGGCTGGGAGCCCTTCCGCGCCGCCCAGTACGGCATCGCCCATCACTGCACGATCGCCCTCAACCCCAAAGAGGCGAACGACCCCCGTTGCCTGCCCGTCCTCGACGAGCTGCCCCGGTATCTCGTCAAGGACAACGTCGTGGCGGTCGGGGAGATCGGCTACGACTCCATGACCCCCGCCGAGGACACCGTCCTCGCCGCGCAGCTCCAGCTCGCCGCCGATCACGGCCTGCCCGCCCTCGTGCACACCCCGCACCGCGACAAGCTCGCCGGACTGCGCCGCACCCTCGACGTCGTACGGGAGTCCGCACTGGCCCCGGACCGGGTGCTGATCGACCACCTCAACGAGACCACCGTCAAGGAAGCCCGGGACAGCGGCTGTTGGCTGGGTTTCTCCGTCTATCCCGACACCAAGATGGACGAGGAACGCATGGTCGCGCTGCTGCACGCCCATGGCACCGAGCAGGTGCTGGTGAACTCCGCCGCCGACTGGGGAAAGAGCGACCCCCTCAAGACCCGCAAGGTCGGCGACCTGATGCTGGCCGAGGGCTTCGACGAGGACGACGTCGACCAGGTGCTGTGGCGTAACCCCGTCGCCTTCTACGGGCTCAGCGGCCGCCTGAACCTCGATGTCACCGGCACGGAGGCCACCCACGAGGGCAACTCCGTCCTGCGCGGCGCCCCGAAGGATCCGCACGAGCCGGACACCGGCCCGGGCACGCCGGCCCCCGTCCCCGCCGCGGAGGCGTGAACCATGCGCTTCCGCCACCCCGACGGCTCCACCGTCCACCTCGCCTACTGCACCAACGTCCACCCCGCGGAGACGCTCGACGGTGTCCTCGCCCAGCTCCGCGACCACTGCGAACCCGTCCGCCGCCGCCTCGGCCGCGACCGGCTCGGCATCGGACTGTGGCTCGCCAAGGACGCCGCCCACGCCCTCGTCACCGATCCCGCCGCGCTGCGCGGCCTGCGCACCGAACTCGACCGGCGCGGGCTCGAGGTCGTCACCCTCAACGGCTTCCCCTATGAGGGCTTCGGCGCCGAGGAGGTCAAGTACCGCGTCTACAAGCCGGACTGGGCCGACCCGGAACGTCTCGACCACACCACCGCCCTGGCCCGCGTCCTCGCCGGGCTCCTCCCCGACGACGTCACCGACGGGACCATCTCCACCCTGCCTCTCGCCTGGCGCACCGCGTACGACGACGAGCGCGCGCAAAGTGCCCGCACCGCGTTGCGCGCCCTCGCCGAACGCCTCGACGCCCTTGAGGAGCTGACCGGCCGCTCCATCCGCGTCGGCCTGGAACCGGAACCCGGCTGCGTCGTCGAGACGACCCACGACGCCATCACCCCGCTCACCGCGATCGGCCACGACCGCATCGGCGTCTGCGTCGACACCTGCCATCTCGCCACCTCCTTCGAAGATCCGCACGCCGCCCTGGACGCCCTCACCGAGGCCGGCGTCCCCGTCGTCAAATCCCAGCTCTCCGCCGCCCTGCACGCCGAACACCCCCATCTCCCCGAGGTACGCGAGGCCCTAGCCGCCTTCGCCGAACCCCGCTTCCTGCACCAGACCCGCAGCTCCCCCACGCTCGACTCCGGTCGAGCGGGAGGGACCCCCATCGCCGCCGGCCTGCGCGCCACCGACGACCTCGACGAGGCCCTCGCCGGACACGCACTGCCGGACACCGCACCCTGGCGCTCCCACTTCCACGTCCCCCTGCACGCGCCCCCCGCCGCGCCGCTCACCTCCACTCTCCCGGTCCTGAAATCCGCACTGACCCGGCTCGTCGGCGGCCCGGCCCCGCTCACCCGCCACCTGGAGGTCGAGACCTACACCTGGCAGGCCCTCCCGCCCGAGCTGCGCCCCAAAGGCCGCACTCAGCTCGCCGAGGGCATCGCCGCCGAACTCACCCTCGCCCGCGACCTGCTGACCGACCTCGGCCTGAAGGAGCTGCCATGAGCACCGGCCCCCATGAGCAGTCCGACCCGGGCGCCGCGACCCGCCCCACCCCGCTCCTCGTCCTCGACGTCGTAGGCCTCACCCCCCGTCTCCTCGACCACATGCCCCACCTCAAAGCACTCGGCCAGTCCGGTTCCCGTGCCCCGCTCGGCACCGTCCTGCCCGCCGTCACCTGCGCGGCCCAGTCCACGTTCCTCACCGGCACCATGCCCTCGGAGCACGGCATCGTCGGCAACGGCTGGTACTTTCGCGAACTCGGCGACGTCCTGCTGTGGCGCCAGCACAACGGGCTCGTGGCCGGCGACAAGCTCTGGGACGCCGCCCGGCGCGCCCACCCCGGCTACACCGTCGCGAACATCTGCTGGTGGTACGCCATGGGCGCCGACACCGACATCACCGTCACCCCCCGTCCGGTCTACTACGCCGACGGCCGCAAGGAACCCGACTGCTACACGCGGCCGGCCGAACTGCACGACGAACTCACCGACGAACTCGGCACGTTCCCTCTGTTCCACTTCTGGGGACCCGGAGCCGACCTCGTCTCCAGCCGGTGGATCATCGACGCGACCCGCCACATCATCCGCACCCGGCACCCGGACCTGACCCTCTGCTACCTCCCTCATCTCGACTACGACCTGCAGCGCTTCGGCCCCGACGACCCGCGCTCCCTGAAGGCGGCCGCCGACCTCGATACCGCCATCGCCCCGCTGCTGGACGACGCCCGCGCCGAGGGCCGTACCGTCGTCGCCCTGTCCGAGTACGGCATCACCCGCGTGAACCGGCACGTCGACATCAACCGCGCCCTGCGCCGCGCCGGGCTGCTGGAGGTGCACACGCAGGACGGCATGGAGTACCTCGACCCGATGGCGTCCCGCGCCTTCGCGGTCGCCGACCACCAGATCGCCCATGTCTATGTGCGCCGCCCCGAGGACCTCGACGCCACACGAGCGGCCCTCGACGGCCTGCCCGGCATCGCCCAACTCCTGGACGACGAGGGCAAGAAGACCCACCACCTCGACCATCCGCGCGCGGGCGAACTCGTCGCCGTGGCGGAACCCGACGCCTGGTTCACGTACTACTACTGGCTCGACGACGACCGCGCGCCCGACTTCGCGCAGCTGGTCGAGATCCACCGCAAACCCGGCTACGACCCGGTCGAACTCTTCATGGATCCCCTCGACCCCTACGTCAAGGTCAAGGCGGCCAGCGCACTGGCGCGCAAGAAGCTCGGCATGCGCTACCGCATGGCGGTCGTGCCCCTGGACCCCTCACCTATTCGCGGCAGCCACGGCCGCCTTCCGCAGAGCGACGACGACGGTCCGCTCCTCATCTGCTCCACCCCCCGTGCTGTCGGAGACCGCGTCGCGGCCACCGATGTGAAGTCACTGCTGCTCCGACTCGCCGGTCTCACCTGAGGTCACAGCCCTCGGTACCGACTGGTCACAAGTGAAGCACTCACCACTGACAACGCCCCGCGATCACGAGGAGTTCCACGCATGAGCCGCTTCTCCCAGCCCGACCCCGAGCTCGGTCACCGCCTCAGCAGACGAGGCATGCTCGGCGTGGCCGCCGGCACCACCGCCGCCGCCCTGCTCGGCGCCGCGGCCCCGGCGAACGCCGCCACCCCCAACGCCGCCGCCAACGGCAGCGCCACGCCCGCCACCACGTCCGGCACCAAGGGCCGCGGCCGCCCCGTCCTGCCGCCCGGCCGCCTCGGCATCCAGCTCTACAGCCTGCGCGACAAGGTCTCCACCCTCGGCTTCGGCCCCGTCTTCGCCGAACTGGAGCGCTACGGTTACGACGAGGTCGAGTTCGCCGGATACACCCAGGGCTCCGCCGGCCCCATCACACTCGCCCAGCTCAAGCGGCTGGCCCGCAACCACGGCCTGAACCCGATCGGCAGCCACGTCGGCTACTACTCCGACGACCCGAACGCCTACACCTTCGCCCAGAACCTCACCAAGGTCCTCGACGACGCCCAGGCCCTCGGCCTCAAGCACATCGGCACGGCCTCCGGCCCGTTCCGCTACGGCTCGACCCTCGACGCCTGGAAGCGCGCCGCCGAGGACTTCAACACCTACGGCGCGGCGGCGAGGGCCCGTGGCATGAAGTTCTACCAGCACAACCACTCCGAGGAGTTCTCCTTCGCCACCGACAACCCCAAGGTCCGTCTCTACGACGTCCTGCTCAAGGAGACCGACCCGGACCTCGTCCACCTGGAGATGGACATCTACTGGGCGTACGTCGGCCAGTTCCGTTTCTCCAAGCGGCCCGACGGCACACCCGCGCCGTTCGAGCCGCTGAACTACGTCCTGCGGCAGCCCGACCGCTACCCGCTCTTCCACGTGAAGGACGGCGAGAGCGACCCGTCGAACCCGTACGGCTACAACATGACCGACGTCGGCGACGGCGACATCGACTACCAGCGGTTCATCTCCGCCGTGACCCGGCTGCGCGGCCACCGCCTGGCCCACCACTGGCAGGCCGAGCACGACAACCCGGCCGAGTCCTTCACGTTCGCGCGCCGCTCCAGCGCACACCTGCACTCCCTGCGGGAGAAGTGCTGACCAGCGCCGTACGTACCTGAGGAGGCCCCTCCCCGAACGGGGAGGGGCCTCCTCAGGTATGCGGCTGCGGCCGTCAGCCCACAGTCCGCGGCCCTGTCGGTGCGCGCCCCGGCTGGCGCAGCAGCAGGGCGACCACCGCGGCGAGCATCGACACGCCGCCGGCGAGCGCGTACGCGCCGTTGTAGCCCCAGGCGGCGACCACCATCGAGCCCAGTCCACCGCCGAACAGGCCGCTGATCAGCTTGCCGCTGTAGACCAGGCCGTAGTTGGTGGCGTTGTAGTTCTCCCCGAAGTAGTCCGGGGTGAGTGCCGCGAACAGCGGGTAGAACGCGCCGCCTCCGAAGCCGGACAGGAACGCGAAGAACAGGAACAGCCACTCGCTCTTCAGGTCGCCCGCCCAGATCACGCCGAACTGCGCGAGGCCCAGCACGACGATGACGAACACCAGGGTGGACTTGCGGCCCCACCGGTCGGACAGCCAGCCCACCACGCCGCGGCCGACGCCGTTGACGACGGCCATCAGGCCCATGGACGACGCCGCCACCAGCGGGCCGAAGCCCACGTCCTTGGCGAAGTCGACCTGGAAGGAGATGCCGAAGATCGACACACCGGCGGTCATCACCACCGAGATCCACATCAGCGGCAGCATGCCCGTGCGGATGGCCTCCTTCGGAGTGAACTGCCGAACCGCCGGCGGGTTCTTGGCGAGGCTCGCGGCGTTCTTCCGGTCACCGGAGAAGGTCAGCGGGTCGATATCCGCCGGCCACCAGTTCTTCGGCGGGTCCTTGAAGAAGAACGCGCAGGCCACGACCACGATCATGACGTAGCAGCCGATGAGGTCCAGGACCCGGTGGTAGTTCGCCGTGTCGAAGCCGTAGTTGAAGATGAAGATGAACGGCAGCGACCCGTACGCGAACCCTCCGTTGACGAACCCGGTGCGGGCGCCGCGCCGCTCCGGGAACCACTTGCCGACCATGTTGATGCAGGTGGCGTAGACAAGCCCGGCGCCGATCCCGCCGACCACGCCGAAGCCGAGGATCGCCAGCAGCACGTTGCCCAGGTGCGACAAGGCCAGGAACCCCAGCAGGCACAGGCCCGACCCGATGTACATGGCCGAACGGGCCGACAGGTGGCCCTTCTCCCGCAGCCAGCCCGCCGGGAAGGCGATACCGGCCTGGAAGAACACCCAGACGCTGAGGATCCAGAAGGTGTTGCTCTGCGTCCAGCCGTGCGCGTGGGACAGGGTGTCCTCCGCGGAGCCGTACGCGTACTCGAAGACGCTGATGGCCATCATGGCGATCCACGGCAGATACACCATGATCTTGCGGGAGTGGCCGAGGATGTCCCGGTCGGTCTCGCCGAGCCGGTAGACGCGGCCGTGGGGATCGGTCACCTCGTGGTAGGGACGGTGTGCGGCGTCGGAGGGTAAGGGGGATGTGCTTGCTTCGTACGGATCTGCCGTCATGTCAGGCTGTGTCCTCGCCGAGCGGTTGCGGGTTGGGGGAGATACGGCCCGTCTTCCTGTCGCGTCCCGGCGGGGTGAGGAACACAGCCACGCAGCCGGCGAAGAGGGAGATGGAGCCGGCCAGGATGAAGGCACCGGAGTGCCCCCAGGCGCCGACGACCACCGCGCCCATGCCGGCGCCCAGACCGGAGACGAGCTTGGCGCTGTAGACCATGCCGTAGTTGGACGCGTTGTTGTTCTCACCGAAGTAGTCGGCGGTGAGTGCGGCGAACATCGGGAAGATGGCGCCGCCGCCGAAGCCGGAGATCGCGGAGAAGATCAGGAACAGCGTGAGGTTCTTGCTGTCGGCCGACCAGAGGATGCCGTACTGGGCGAGGCCCAGGATGAGGCAGACGACGAGCAGGCACCGCTTGCGGCCGTAGAGGTCGGAGAGCCAGCCGATGACGCCGCGGCCGGTGCCGTTGACGACCGCCTTCAGGGACATGGCGGTGGCCACGATCCCGCCGGCGAATCCGGCCTCCTCGCCGATGTCCACCTGGAAGGCGATACCGAAGATGTTCACGCCGGACGTACACGCCAGGCAGAACCACATCAGGGCGACCCGGCCGGTCTTCCACGCCTCCTTGGGGGAGTACTGGCGCACCGCCGGCGGGTTCATCCGCAGCGAGCGGGCCGCTCGCGGGTCGTCCGGCGGGTTCAGCGGGTCGATCGAGGAGGGCCACCAGTTCTTCGGCGGGTCCTTGAAGAAGTAGCCGGAGCACGCGACCATCCCGGCCAGGAACACACCCACCGAGACCAGCACCCAGCGGAAGTTGGTCAGGTCCATGTAGCCGTTGAAGAGGAAGACGAAGGGCACCGAGCCGTAGGCGAAACCGCCGTTGACGAAGCCGGTCTTGCCGCCCTTGCGCTCCGGATACCACTTGCCGACCATGTTGACGCAAGTCGCGTACACCATGCCCGCGCCCATGCCACTGAACATGCTGAAGCCGATGTAGGCGAAGACGACATGCGGCGCGAAGGCGAGGGACAGGTAGCCCAGCAGCGTGCCGGTGGCGCCGAGCATCATGGCCCAGCGGGCCGGCAGCTTTCCGCTCTCACGCAGTTTGCCCGCGGGGAAGGCCACCGCGGCCTGGAAGAAGACCCAGACGGTCATCATCCAGAAGATGTGCATGCTGTTCCAGCTGTGCGCCGTGTGCAGGGTGTCCTCGGCGGACGCGAACGCGTACTCGGCGGAGGAGATGCCCATCATGCCGATCCAGGGAAGGATCACCATCCACTTGCGCTTGCGGCCCATGATGTCGATGTCGGTCTCACCGAGGCGGTAGACGCGACCGTTCGCGTCGGTGACCTCCCGGTAGGGAACCGTTGTGGGCAGATCGGTCGTTGTCATGTCGTGTCGCACCCCTTGCGTCGAAAGATCTGGCCAGCGCCCCCTGTCCCATGCCTTTCGTGCGCGTGCGGGTCCCGGGGCCTGCCGACGCGCACCGTCGGCAGGCCTCCCGCTCACTCACCTCATGTACCGCCCCCCAGCCGCCCCGCCTCCCGCGCCCAGCGGTACTTCGCGCCGAGCACGGCCACCGGCTTCTCGGTCGTGTACGGGTACGCCACGACCCCGCGCTCGAAGAGGTACTGGCAGGCCTCCTCGACCTCCACGTCACCCGCGAGCGACGCCACCACGGGCTTCTCGATCCCGCGCTCCCGGAACTCGGCCACCACGCGCGCGGTGAGCTCCGCGAAGACCATGGGAGGAGTGACGATGGTGTGCCAGTAGCCGAGGACCAGCGCGTGGATGCGCGGGTCCTCCAGACCCAGCCGGATCGTCGCCTCGTACGTCGACGGCGGCTCGCCCCCGGTGATGTCCACCGGGTTGCCCGCGGCCCCGAAGGGCGGGATGAACTTCCGGAACGCCTCGTCCAGGTCCGGCGGGATCTCCATCAGCGACAGTCCGTTGTCCGTCACCGCGTCGGAGAGCAGCACACCGCTGCCGCCGGCGCCCGTGATGATGACGACGTTGTCCCCCTGGGGAGCGGGCAGTACCGGCAACGCGCGCGCGTACTCCAGCATGTCGTTCAGCCCCGGCGCGCGGATCACCCCGGCCTGTCGCAGGATGTCGTCGTACACGGCGTCGTCACCCGCGAGGGCGCCGGTGTGCGAACCGGCCGCCTTGGCACCCGCGGCCGTCCGCCCGGCCTTCAGCACGACCACCGGCTTCTTCGGCACGGTCGCCCGGGCGGCCTCCACGAAGGCGCGACCGTCTTTCAGGTCCTCCAGGTGCATCGCGATGCAGTCGGTGTGCGGGTCCTCGCCGAACCAGGTCAGCAGGTCGTCCTCGTCCAGGTCCGACTTGTTGCCGAGCCCGACGATCGCCGACACACCCGTCTTGGTGGTGCGGGCGAAGCCCAGGATGGCCATCCCGATGCCGCCCGACTGCGAGGTCAGCGCCACCCCGCCCTTGACGTCGTACGGCGTGCAGAACGTGGCGCACAGGTCCTGCCAGGTCGAGTAGTAGCCGTAGATGTTCGGTCCCAGCAGCCGTACGCCGTGCCGCTCGGCGATCTCCACGATCTCCGCCTGGAGTTCGTGCTCGCCGGTCTCCGCGAACCCGGAGGGGATCAGCACGGCGTTCGGGATCTTCTTGCGTCCCACCTCCTCCAAGGCCGAGGCCACGAACTTGGCGGGGATCGCGAAGACCGCCACGTCCACCTCACCGGGAACGTCCGTGACACTCTTGTACGCCTTGCGGCCCAGAATGTCATCGGCCTTGGGATTCACCGGATGGATGTCCCCGGCGAAACCTCCGTCGATGAGGTTGCGCATCACCGAATTGCCGATCTTGCCCGGCTCGTTGGAGGCCCCGATCACGGCGACCGTGTTCGGCTGCATCAGCCGGCGCATGGACGCGAGGATCTCGTCGCGCGAGTACTTCCGGCGCGGCGCGGGCTGCGACTCGGCGAGGATCACCCGGATGTCGGCCGCGACGGCCCCCTCCGCCGTGGCGATCACCGGGTTGAGGTCCACCTCGGCGATCTCGGGGAAGTCCGCTACGAGTTGTGACACCCGGCGGATCTGCTCGGCGACGGCCCACCGGTCCACGCCCGCCTGGCCGCGCACGCCGCGCAGGATCTCCGCCGACCGGATCGAGTCCAGCATCGACAGGGCCTCGTCGGCGTCCACCGGTGCGAGCCGGAAGGTGACGTCCTTCAGGACCTCGACGAGGACCCCGCCGAGCCCGAAGGCGACCACTTTCCCGAACGTCGGGTCCGTGACGGCGCCGACGATGACCTCCTGCCCCTGCGGCAGCAGCTCCTGCACCTGCACGCCGGAGATGCGGGCTTCGGCGTTGTAGGCGCGCGCATTGTCGATGATCTTGTGGAACGCGGCCCGTACGTCGGTCGCGCCCTCGACCCCGACGATCACTCCGCCGGCGTCGGTCTTGTGCAGGATGTCCGGCGAGACGATCTTCATCACGACGGGCCCGCCGAAGCGTGCCGCGAACGCCACGGCCTCGTCGACATCCGTCGCCAGCTCCTCACCCGGTACGGCGATCCCGTACGCGTCGGCGATCACCTTGCCCTCGGGCGCGGTCAGCGCGGTCCGTCCCTCGGCCCGCACGGACTCCAGGAGGGACCGCACCCGCAGGACCCGGTCTTCCGCCATCACGTCAGATCACTCCGTTCGACTTGAGCAGGCGCACTTCCTCGTCGCCGAGGCCTAGTTCGCCGACGTAGACCTCTTCGTTGTGCTCGCCGAGCAGGGGCGAACTGGTCACCTCGACAGGGGAGTCGGACAGCTTGAGCGGGCTGCCGACCGTCACGAAGTCGCCGCGCTCGGGGTGCGGGACGGTGACGACCATCTCGTTGGCGACCAGCGAACGGTCCTCGATGATCTCCCGGGTGGACAGGATCGGCCCGCACGGGATGTTGTGCGCGTTGAGCCGTTCCAGCACCTCCCACTTGGGCAGCGTCGAGGACCACTCCTCGATCAGCTGGAACATCTTGCCCAGCTTGGGCAGCCGCGCCTCGGGCGTCGCCCACTCGGGGTCGGCGGCCAGCTCGGGCCGGCCGATCAGCTCGCTGAGCGGCTGCCAGCCGACGGGCTGCACGATGACGTACACGTAGTCGTTCGGGCCGCCCGGCGCGCACTTGACGGCCCAGCCGGGCTGGCCGCCGCCGGACGCGTTTCCGGACCTGGGAACCTCGTCGCCGAAGTCCTCGTTGGGATATTCAGCGAGCGGCCCGTGTGCCAGACGCTGCTGATCCCGCAGCTTCACCCGGCACAGGTTGAGTACGGCGTGCTGCATGGCCACGTTGACCCGCTGCCCGCGCCCGGTGCGCTCCCGTTGGTAGAGCGCGGCGAGGATGCCCGCCACGGCGTGCACACCCGTCCCCGAGTCCCCGATCTGGGCCCCCGTCGCCAGCGGTGGTCCGTCCTCGAAGCCGGTGGTCGACATCGACCCGCCCATGGCCTGCGCGACGACCTCGTACGCCTTGAAGTTGGTGTACGGGCCCTCGCCGAACCCCTTGATGGAGGCATAGACGATCCGTGGATTGATCTCCTGGATGCGGTCCCAGGTGAAGCCCATCCGGTCCACCGCACCCGGGCCGAAGTTCTCGACCATGACGTCGGAACGCCGGATCAGCTCGGTGAGGATCTCCTTGCCGCGCTCGGTCTTGGTGTTGAGGGTGATGCTCCGCTTGTTGCAGTTGAGCATCGTGAAGTAGAGGGAGTCGACGTCCGGCAGATCACGCAGCTGCTTGCGCGTGATGTCGCCGGTCGGAGCCTCCAGCTTGACGACGTCCGCGCCGAGCCAGGCGAGCAGCTGGGTCGCCGACGGCCCGGACTGGACGTGGGTCATGTCCAGGACGCGGATGCCTTCGAGGGCCTTGGTTCCTGTCATCGGGGGCACCTCACTTGTACATCGTCTGGTTCATGGTTCCGGGGGCGTACGCGTCCGGGTCGACCCAGACGTTGATGAGCGACGGCTTGCCGGACTCGCGGGCGCGCCGCAGGGCCGGGCCGATGTCGGCGGGGTCGCGGACCTCCTCGCCGTAACCGCCCAGCATCTGGGCGAACTTGTCGTAGTGGACGTCGCCGAGGGTGTTGCCGACCCGGTCGCGGTCCTTGCCGTACTTGGCGGCCTGGCCGTAGCGGATCTGGTTCATGGAGGAGTTGTTGCCGACGATGCCGACGAAGGGGAGGTCGTAGCGGACGAGGGTCTCGAAGTCCCATCCGGTCAGGGAGAAGGCGCCGTCGCCGAAGAGCGCCACGACCTCCTTGTCGGGCCGCGCCTGCTTGGCCGCGAGTACGAAGGGGACGCCGACGCCGAGCGTGCCGAGGGGCCCGGGGTCCATCCAGTGCCCGGGCGACTTGGGCTGTACGACCTGTCCGGAGAAGGTGACGATGTCGCCGCCGTCGCCGATGTAGATCGAGTCCTCGGTGAGGAAGTCGTTGATCTCGCTGACCAGGCGGTAGGGGTGGATGGGCGAGGCGTCGGACTTCAGGTTCGGCAGCCGCTTCTCCAGGGCAGTCTGCTCGGCCGCCCGCAGCTCGTCCAGCCACTCCTTGCGCCTGGACGCACCGCCGTTGACGCGCCCGGAAGCCGCCTCGGTCACCGACTTCAGCACCAGCCCGGCGTCGCCCACGATGCCGAGGTCGATGTCCCGGTTCTTGCCGACGGTGCGGTAGTCGAGGTCGATCTGGACGACGGTCGCGTCCGGGGAGAGCCGCTTGCCGTAGCCCATGCGGAAGTCGAAGGGCGTCCCGACGATGACGATGACGTCGGCGCCGGAGAAGGCGTACCGGCGTGAGAGCTGGAAGTGGTGCGGGTCGCCGGGCGGGAGGGTGCCGCGTCCCGCGCCGTTCATGTAGGCGGGGATGTTGAGGGTCCTGACGAGCTCGATGGCCGACTCGGTGCCCCGGGTCGTCCAGACCTGGCTGCCGAGCAGGATGGCCGGCTTCTCGGCGTGCACCAGTAGGTCGGCGAGCTTCTCGATCGCCTCGGGGTCGCCGGCCGAACGGGTCGAGGCACGGTAGGCGCCCTCCTGCGGCACGCGCGCCTTGGACACGGGCACCTTGGCGTCCAGCACGTCGCGCGGGATCTCCAGGAAGGAGGGGCCGGGCGCGCCGTGGAAGCACTCGCGGAACGCCATGGACACCATGTCCGCCGCGCGCGCCGTGTCGGGCACGGTCGCCGCGAACTTGGTGATGGGGTTCATCATGTCGACGTGCGGCAGGTCCTGGAGGGACCCCATCTTGTGCTGGGTGAGGGCCCCCTGACCGCCGATCAGCAGCATCGGGGACTCCGCGCGGAAGGCGTTGGCGACACCGGTGACGGCGTCGGTCGTCCCGGGTCCCGCGGTGACCACCGCGCAGCCGGGCTTGCCGGTGATGCGCGCGTAACCGTCGGCGGCGTGGGCGGCGACCTGCTCGTGGCGTACGTCGACGACCTCGATGCCCTCGTCGACGCAGCCGTCGTAGATGTCGATGATGTGGCCGCCGCACAGCGTGTAGATGCGGTCGACCCCCTCGGCCTTCAGCGCCTTGGCTACGAGATGACCACCGGAAATCAAGTCCTGGGTGTCGTCGGGCATGGCGAAGTCCTGTCCCTTCGTAGGGGGTTGGAGCGGCTCGCAGTACATTGCATACAGTCGACGAATACTGTATGAAGCTTGTTATCCCGCATCCGGTGGGTGGTGTCCAGGGGGCGTGCGGCATTTTCAGTCAGGAGCCGAAATGGACCTGTACGAACACCAGGCAAGAGAACTCTTCGAAGAACACGGCATCTTGGTGCCGAGGGCCGAAGTGACCGACTCGCCCAAGAAGGCGCGTGAGATCGCACGCCGGCTCGGCGGCCGGGTCGTGGTGAAAGCCCAGGTGAAGACCGGTGGGCGCGGCAAGGCCGGCGGTGTGAGGATCGCCGCCGACCCGGCCGCCGCCGAGCTGACCGCACGCCAGATCCTCGGCATGAACATCAAGGGACACACGGTCGGCACGGTCATGCTGGCCCAACCGGTGGACATCGACACCGAGTTCTATGTGTCCTACGTTCTCGACCGGGCTGTGGGCCGCTTCCTCGCGATCGCCTCCGCGGAGGGCGGCATGGAGATCGAGGAGGTCGCCGCCACCCGCCCCGAGGCCGTGGCCCGTGTCCCCATCGACCCCGCCGTGGGAGTGACCACCGCGAAGGCGGGCGAGATCGCCGCGGCGGCCGGGCTGCCGCAGCAGGCCGTGGACGTCCTCGTGCGTCTGTGGGAGGTCCTGGTCCGCGAGGACGCCCTCCTCGTCGAGGTCAACCCGCTCGTCCGCACCAAGGAGGGCCGGATTCTGGCCCTCGACGGCAAGGTCACTCTTGACGACAGCGCCCGCTTCCGGCAGGCACGCTGGGGCGCGGACGACACCGAGCACGACGACCCGCTCGAGGCGGCCGCCGCCGCGAAGGGCCTCAACTACGTCAAGCTGGACGGCGAGGTCGGCATCATCGGCAACGGTGCGGGGCTCGTCATGTCGACGCTCGACGTGGTCGCGGGATGCGGTGCGCGACCCGCCAACTTCCTCGACATCGGCGGCGGAGCGAGCGCCCAGGTCATGGCGGACGGACTGTCGGTCATCCTCTCCGACCCGGCCGTGAAGTCCGTGTTCGTCAATGTCTTCGGCGGGATCACCGCCTGCGACGCGGTCGCCGACGGCATCGTGCAAGCCCTGGAGACCGTCCGGTTGACCAAACCGCTCGTCGTGCGCCTCGACGGCAACAACGCGGCCCGGGGCCGGGCCGTCCTCGACGAGCACGCGCATCCGCTGGTCCAGCAGGTCACCACCATGGACGGCGCCGCCGCCCGTGCCGCCGAACTCGCCACCACCGCCTGAGGAGAGGGAACGCCATGGCCATCTACCTCACCAAGGAGAGCAAGCTCCTCGTCCAGGGCATGACCGGCGGCGAGGGCATGAAGCACACGCGGCGGATGCTCGCGGCGGGCACAAACGTCGTCGGTGGTGTCAACCCGCGCAAGGCCGGCCGTACCGTCGACTTCGACGACCGGGCCGTGCCCGTCTTCGGCTCCGTCGCCGACGGCATGCGCGCCACCGGAGCCGACGTCACCGTCGTCTTCGTGCCGCCCGCCTTCGCCAAGGCGGCCGTCGTCGAGGCCGCCGACGCCGGCATCGGGCTCGCTGTCGTCATCACCGAGGGCATCCCCGTCCACGACTCCGTCGCCTTCACCGCCTACGCCGAGGACAAGGGCACCCGCATCGTCGGCCCCAACTGCCCGGGTCTCATCACGCCCGGCCAGTCCAACGCCGGCATCATCCCGGCCGACATCACCAAGCCGGGCCGCATCGGCCTGGTCTCCAAGTCCGGCACCCTGACGTACCAGCTGATGTACGAGCTGCGCGACATCGGCTTCTCCACCTGCGTCGGCATCGGCGGCGACCCCGTCGTCGGCACCACGCACATCGACTGCCTCACCGCCTTCCAGGACGACCCCGACACCGAACTGATCGTCCTCATCGGGGAGATCGGGGGCGACGCGGAGGAGCGCGCGGCGGCGTACATCCGCGAGCACGTCACCAAGCCGGTCGTCGGCTACATCGCCGGGTTCACCGCACCCGAGGGCAAGACCATGGGGCACGCGGGGGCGATCGTGTCCGGCTCCTCGGGCACGGCCGCCGCGAAGAAGGAGGCCCTGGAGGCGGTCGGGGTGAGCGTGGGCGGCACACCGACCGAGACGGCGAAACTGGTGCTCGCGCGACTCGAAGGCCGCTAGCGGGCCCCAACGCCGAGTCCCTGGTCGCCTGCCGGCCTGCCGGCATCGAAGCCTGGCCGGTTGTCGGCCTACCGGCATCGAAGCCTGGCCGTCTGTCGGCCTACCGGCATCGAAGCCTGGCCGATCCCCGGCCCACCGGCACCAATTCCCTGGCCGATCGCCGGGTTGGGTCACCCCACGCCTTCTCCGGCCGATCACCGGGTCGCCCCACGCCGCATTTCCCCGCCCCCGACTGTGCACCGAGAGCGGAGCAACCCCATGGCACCCACCCTCACCCTCAAGTCCGGCACGTCCTGGCCCGACGCGTGGCGGCGCTGCCTCGCCGTCGCCCCCGAGGCCTTCCGCGACGACCGGGTCCTCAACCTCTGGAACGGCGCCTGGCAGGAGGACGGCCGGGCTCTGCCCGCCGTCAGTCCCGTCGACGGCAGCCCGATCGCCGGGCCGCCCCGCCTGGACGGAACCACCGCCCACCGGGCCGTGTGCGCCGCCCTCGACCAGCACCGCGCCTGGCGTCACCTCCCCCTGGAGGAGCGCCGGGCCCGGGTCGCGGCCACCCTCGACGCCCTCACCGAACACCGCGGCCTGCTCGCGCTGCTGCTCGTCTGGGAGATCGGCAAGCCCTGGCGGCTGGCCCAGGCGGACGTCGACCGGGCCATCGACGGGGTCCGCTGGTACGTCGACGGCGTCGAACCGATGCTCGCCGGCCGCTCCCCGCTGGACGGCCCGGTGTCCAACATCGCCAGCTGGAACTACCCGATGAGCGTGCTCGTTCACGCATTGCTGGTCCAGGCACTGGCAGGCAACGCGGTCATCGCCAAGACCCCGACCGACGGCGGTGTCGCCTGTCTGACCCTGGCCTGTGCCCTCGCCGCCCGCGAGGGAATTCCCGTCACCCTCGTCAGCGGCAGCGGAGGCGAGCTGTCGCAGGCGCTGGTGCGGGCGCCCGAGATCGGCTGCGTCTCCTTCGTCGGCGGCCGCGACACCGGAGCCGCCGTCGCCACGGCCGTCACCGACCTCGGCAAACGACACGTACTCGAACAGGAAGGACTCAACACCTGGGGCATCTGGAACTACTCGGACTGGCACACGCTCACCGCGGTGATCCCCAAGCTCTTCGACTACGGCAAGCAGCGCTGCACGGCGTACCCGCGCTTCGTCGTCCAGCGGCACCTGTTCGACGCGTTCCTGGCGGCGTACCTCCCGGCGGTGCGCACGCTCAGGGTCGGGCATCCGCTCGCCGTGGAGCAACCTGACGACCCGTACCCGGAGCTGGACTTCGGGCCGGTGATCAACGCGGCCAAGGCGAAGGAGCTGCAGGACCAGGTCGCCGAGGCGATCGAGCGCGGCGCCGTACCCCTGCACCGCGCTCTGCCCGACGACGCCCGCTTCCTGCCCGGCCAGGACACCTCCGCCTACGTCCAGCCGGTCACGCTCCTCAACCCGCCCTCGTCCTCTCCGCTGCACCACGCGGAGCCGTTCGGCCCGGTCGACACGATCGTCCTGGTCGACACGGAGGCGGAGTTGCTGGCCGCGATGAACGCCTCCAACGGCGCGCTGGTCGCCACGTTGTCCACGGACGACCGGGCGACGTACGACCGGCTCGCCCCGCAGATCCGCGCGTTCAAGGTCGGCCACGGCGCGCCCCGCTCCCGCGGCGACCGCGACGAGCTGTTCGGCGGACTCGGCGCGTCCTGGCGCGGCGCGTTCGTCGGCGGCGACCTGCTCGTGCGCGCGGTGACGCGAGGACCGCAGGGGGAGCGGCTGCCGGGCAACTTCCCGGGGTACCAGCTGCTGCCCTGACGCAGGGGGACGCGTCCGACGCCGGTTCCCCGCGGGGTCAGCGATGAGGGGGGCCGGCGTCGGACGCCGTGGCGGTCCGACGGCCGGCAGCGGGCCGACACCTGGGGCGCGGTGTGCCGTGTCCGTGCGGTGCGCCGTGTCTGTGCGGTGCGCCTGTCCGTGCGGTGCGCCTGTTCGTGCGGTCCGACGTGGCGCGACCCGGCGCTCCGAGGCGTCGCTCAGCCGATGCCCTGCCGGTCCGGACGCAGGGCGAAGTCGCGGTCCGACGCGGTCTGTGCGGCCAGGCCGACGGCCTGACGGAGCAGTTCGCGATGGCGCAGCAGCGGCTCGCGGCGTTCCGGCGGTGCGAGCAGGAGCAGGTCGTCGAGACCGGCCAGCATGCGCCGGGAGATCTGCGGGCTCCCGACGGCGCAGCCCCGTACCTCGGTGAACCCGAGATCCACCAGCTCGGTCCAGTCCGGCACGGGCTGCACCAGCCGCACCGCACCGGCCCGGTCCCGGTGCAGGGCGGCGTCCAACGGACGCCGGCTCAGCGCGGCCAGGAACTGGACGACGCGGTCCAGCGCCTGGACGGCGGTCGTCGGATCGTTGATCGCGGAGGACAGGGCCCGCAGCGCGATGTCGGACAACTGCCGCAGTCCGAAACCGAGATCCTGGTGGTAGGTCCGCTCCACCCCGACCGAGATCGCGTGGCGCAGAGCCCTGCGCGGTGGGACGGGCCCGCCGTGCACCGCCAGCACGGGCATGCCGGGCACCACGAAGTCCCCGATCCGCGGGATCAGCCGCAGCACGACCCCGTGTTTGCGCGCCACCCGCACCAGTCGCGCGATGTGAACGTCCCGCAGCACACCCGCCCGGCCGTCGTGCGGCACCCACGCGGTCTCCGTGCCGTGGGCGGGAGCCGCCTGCCCGGCCACCGGGACGGGCATCGATGCGGGCACCCGGAACGACTCCGAGGCGATCCGCGCGATCACATGGCTGATCCGCATCAGCCGCAGGGTCGCGTTCACGTACAGCACGAAGAGCAGCAGGCTCAGCCCGACCATGCAGAGTGTGAGGACGGACTGCACCAGAGGCACCGTCGTGACGGCCCGAGGGTCGTCGACGCTGTCGAAGCTCGTCAGCACCAGCAGGGTCAGTACGAAGGTCGCCAGGAACACCGCGAAGGTCGCCTTGGTGATCCGGCTCCGGACGAAGAGCCGCACCACGCGCGGGGTGAACTGCCCGCTCGCCATCTGCACGGCCACCAGCGAGATGCTGAAGACCACGCCGATGAAGGTCATCATCGCCGAGCCGACCGCGCTCACCACGGCCTTCGCGTCCTCCGCGAACCGCAGCAACTCGTCGAGCGTCTCGTAGTCCTTCTCCCGCTGGAGCGCGTCGACGATGGCCGTGTCGAGCGCCTCCGCCCCCACCCAGACCACGAAGACGCTCACCATCGCCGCGGTGGGGGCGAACCAGAACGTGTCCCGCAGATGCTCCCTGAGCGGTGACAGCGCACGCGGACGTCGTCCCGCCGAGGAGCTCTGCGTAACCATCCAGTCACTCATGGTGCGACCCTAGAGGTATCGGGCCGCGAGGTCCCGGACCCCCGCCAGGCGGACGGAAACGCAGGTGAAAGGCACTCCGAAAGCTTGGTATTGTTGTGCGTGTCGCCGCGGGGAACAGCCCTGGCAAGGCGGCAGACACCTGGTCCGGGTGGCGGAATGGCAGACGCGCTAGCTTGAGGTGCTAGTGCCCTTTATCGGGCGTGGGGGTTCAAGTCCCCCCTCGGACACAGACCAGCTCGGGCGGGTCGAGATCTTCTCGACCCGCCCGAGCTGTTGCGCGTCATCCCTCGTGCGCCGCAGCCTGAGCTCCGCCGCAGCCCGAGTCTCCGCCGTCGCCTCAGCCGCAGCCTCCGCCTCAGTGCCGGTACTCCCGCAGCTTGCGGTACAGCGTCGCCCGGCCGATTCCGAGTGCGACCGCCGTGCGTGCCTTGTTGCCGCCGTGGCGGCGCAGCGCCTCCAGGATCGCGGCCCGCTCGGCGTGCTCCATAGGGCTGAGCGGGCGGGCGGCCGGTCCTTCTCGGACGGCGTCCGGCAGCTCAGCCCGACGGACCGGCCCGGACGCCCGCCGGTGCTCCGCGAGGGCCCGTACGACATGGGCCAGCTCGGTGACGTTCCCGGGCCACGGGTACGCCTCGAGCGCGCGCAGCGCGTCCAGGGTCCAGGTCAGTGGCGGTTGTCCGGGCGCGGGGCGGGGGGTGAGCGCGGGCAGGAGTTCCCGGATGTCCTCGGTGCGTTCCCGCAGGGGCGGCAGGGTCACCGAGCGGGCCGACAGCTTGTCCAGCAGGCGCTGGAGGCAGGGGCCGACCGGCACGCCGGGTGTGTAGGTGACCAGCAGTCGGGTGTCCGGGTGCTGTTCGAGCAGGGAGTTGAGCGCGGCCACCCCGGGCTGCGCGAGTCGCTCGGCGTGGCGCAGCAGGAGGAGCCGGTCGGGCTGCCACGCGGACGGGGCCTGGTCGAGGCCGGCGTCCCGTGCCGCGTCGGTCACCTGGACGGGGTCCGGGCCGCACAGCTCCCGCGCCAGTGCGGTCTTGCCGGTTCCGCGTTCGCCGGTCAGCAGCAGGGGCTCCCCGGAGCGGACCAGCTCGACCGCACGCCCGACGGCGTGCCGCCAGGAGGCCGAGGAGCCGGTCAGGGCGGCCGGCGGGGCCGGCGCGGCGGGCGCCGGATCGTCGAGCGGTTCCAGGGCGGCCACGATCCCGATCGTCCTGCCGTCCAGCCGTACCGGGGTGACGTGCGCCGTACACCCCGCCCCCTCCGGCAATCGCGTGAGGCCTGTGACGTCCCGGTGCCGCGCGCCGGCCGCCGTGCGTTCCAGCACCCCGAGCACCTCGGGTGTCAGCAGCCGCTGCGCCGCGTCGCTGACCAGCCGGTTGCGGCCGTCGAGTGCCGCCACGGCCCGGTCCGGCCCGCGCGCCGCGCGCACGTAGGCGTCCAGCAGCGCCCGCTCGCCCCGCCCGGCCCGGGCCCGCAGCTCCGTCTCGACCGCCGCGACCGTCGCCTCGGCGAAGGCCGCCTGAGGATGCGGCGGTCCGGCGGCGCACAGCCGTGACGCGACCGTCAGGGTGCCCAGCACCCGCCCGCTCTCCGGCCCGAACACCGGGACGCTGACCGCGGAGACCTCCTGCCACCGGTCGAGGAAGTGCTCGGGCCCGTGCACCTCGGCCCGGCCCCGGGTGCGCAGGGCCAGAGCCGCGCTGTTGTGGCCGACCTCCTGCTCCGACAGGCCTTCGCACGCGCCGAACCCCGGTTCGCTCCCGGCCGTCCACAGCACGCGCAGCCGCTCGTCGGTCAGGACGAGCAGCGACCCGCCCGCGCCCAGGGCGGGGACGATCCGGTCGAGGACCGGCCGGGCGGCGCCGAGCAGAGCCGACTCCCCGGGGAGCGGAGAACGCGCCACCGGCTCCTCCAAGTCGTGCGGCACGCCGAAGAACCGCGCCCGCCGCCACGCCGCGACGACCTCCTCCGGCACGCCCTGGGGCAGCGGACGCCCCGACAGGAACCGCTCGCGGGCGACGCGCAGTGAGGGCCGGGCGGTGGTGGCTGCGGGGGAGGGGTCTGTGGTGGTCACGGCGCAGCCCACCGTAGCGGGTTCAGTTGAACAGGAAACAACCGCGGGTCCCGCTGCCGCGCTTCGCTGACCATCCGATGTGTCGTAACGGGGTGCCCGAGGCCGCCGCTCGCCAACATCCGGCGTTGCGGCATGCGGCACTCCGAGGCATCGCCCATCCGCCCCTTCGCCTACACCCCTGTGTCTCGTAATGAGACACCCGCGCGCAGCCGAAGACCCCCATGATCATGCACGTCCCGCGTCCCGCCGCCCGAACATTCCCATCCGCAGGAGCGCCCCGTGTCCACCGTCGTCGAGACCGACGTCCTGATCGTGGGCAGCGGCCCGGCCGGTGCCTCGGCCGCGCTGGCCCTGAGCACCTACGGCGTCCCCAACATCGTGGTGACCCGCTACGCGAGCCTCGCCGACACACCCCGCGCGCACATCACCAACCAGCGCACCATGGAAGTCCTGCGCGACCTCGGCGTGGAGCGGGAGGTCGTCGCGCAGGCCACCCCGCAGCACCTGATGGGCAACACGACGTTCTGCACGAGCCTCGCGGGCGAGGAACTGGGCCGGGTGCGCTCCTGGGGCAACGACCCGCTCGTGCAGGCCGAGCACGAACTCGCCAGCCCCACGCGCATGTGCGACATGCCGCAGCACCTCATGGAGCCGGTCCTCGTGAACGCGGCCGTCGCCCGCGGCACCCAACTCCGCTTCCAGAACGAGTACCTGTCCCACACCCAGGACGCCGACGGCGTCACCGCCACCGTCCGCGACCGGCTGCGCGGGGACACCTACGAGATCCGGGCCAAGTACCTGATCGGCGCCGACGGCGGACGGTCGAAGGTCGCCGCGGACGCCGGGCTGCCGATGGGTGGCCAGATGGGTGTGGCCGGCAGCATCAACATCGTCTTCGAGGCGGACCTGAGCCGGTACACCGCCCACCGCCCGTCCACCCTCTACTGGGTCCTCGCCCCGGGTGCGACGGTCGGCGGCATCGGCGCCGGCCTGGTGCGCTGTGTGCGCCCCTGGAACGAGTGGCTGATCGTCTGGGGCTACGACGTGAACGCCGGCGCGCCCGACCTGACCACCGAGTACGCGGAGTCGGTCGTCCGGGCGCTCGTCGGTGACGACGACATCCCCGTGACCGTCACGTCGTCCTCGGCGTGGACCGTCAACGAGATGTACGCCGAGACCTACGCCAACGGCCGGGTCTTCTGCGCCGGCGACGCCGTGCACCGGCATCCGCCGTCCAACGGCCTCGGCTCCAACACCTCGATCCAGGACGCCTACAACCTCGCCTGGAAGCTCAAGCTGGTCCTCGACGGCACCGCCCATCCCAGGCTGCTCGACAGTTACACCGCCGAGCGCGCCCCGGTCGGCCGGCAGGTCGTGACCCGCGCCAACCGGTCCATCCGCGAGACCGCCCCGGTCTTCGAGGCCCTCGACGGGCTCTCCCCGCAGACCCCCGAGCAGTTGTGGGCCAACATCGCCGCCCGCAAGGACGCCACCGAGGCCGCCGAGAAGCAGCGGGCCGCACTGCGCGAGGCGATCGCCTTCAAGGTCTACGAGTTCAACGCCCACGGCGTCGACCTCAACCAGCGCTACGACGCCGGGGACTGCGCCGCGATCGTCCCGGACGGCACGCCCGACCCCGGCTTCGCCCGCGATCCCGAGCTGCACCACCAGCCGTCCTCCCGCCCCGGCGCCCGGCTCCCGCACGCCTGGATCACCTCCGGCACCCGCACGCTCTCGACCCTCGACACCATCGGCCGGGGCCGCTTCACCCTGCTGACCGGCATCGGGGGAGAGGCCTGGGTGCGGGCGGCCGAGGCGCAGGAGGTGGAGATCACCACGGTGGTGATCGGCCCGGGGCAGCTGTACGACGACCCGTACGGAGACTGGGCGCGGCTGCGTGAGATCCCGGACGCGGGCGCCCTCCTGGTACGTCCGGACGGTTTCGTGGCCTTCCGGCACGCCTCCGCCGGCCCGGACGCCGAAGAACTGCTCACGGACGCGCTGCGGCGAATCCTCGGGCACGCCTGACAACTGCCGCAGGACGGGTCGCGGCGCGCCCTCGGCCCACCCGGGCACGCGCCATCATGGAAGCGACGGAAGAGCCGTAAGAAGCGGAAGATCCGGAAGAAGCGGACGTAGACGACGAGGAGCCGGGATGACCACCGATGTGACCAGGGCCGGCGTCACCGAGCAGGCCCTCGCCAGCCTGGGCGGGACCGCCGACCCGCGGCTGCGTGAACTGCTCACCGGCCTCGTCCGCCATTTGCACGACTTCGCGCGCGAGAGCCGTCTGACCCAGGAGGAGTGGGAGCGGGCGATCGCCTTCCTGACCGCGACCGGGCAGATGTGCACCGAAACCCGGCAGGAGTTCATCCTGCTGTCGGACGTGCTGGGCCTGTCCATGCTGGTGGAGACGCTGAGCGGCGATCGCGCGGCGGGCGCCACCGAGTCGACGGTGCTGGGCCCCTTCCACATGACCGAGTCGCCGGTCCGCGCGCTCGGCGACGACATCGACCTGGTCGGCGCCGGCGAGAAGTGCGTCGTCAGCGGCCGGGTGCGGTCCGCCGACGGCACCCCGCTGCCCGGCGCCGTCGTCGACGTCTGGCAGGCCGACGACAAGGGCTTCTACGACGTCCAGCAGCCCGGCGTCCAGCCCCCGGGCAACGGACGTGGGCTGTTCACCGCGGACGCCGAGGGCCGCTTCTGGTTCCGCACCTGTGTCCCGGCGGCGTACCCCATCCCCACCGACGGCCCCGTGGGCGGGCTGCTGCGCGCGACCGGACGGCACCCCTACCGCCCCGCGCACATCCACTTCATCGCCACGGCCGAGGGCCACACGCCCGTCACCACGCACATCTTCGTGGCCGGCGGCGACTACCTCGACTCCGACGCGGTGTTCGCCGTGAAGCGGAGCCTGGTCCAGGACTTCGCCGAGACCGACGACCCGTCCCTGGCAACGGAGTTCGGCGTGGCGAACCCCTTCCGGCACGCCCGCTTCGACCTCGTCCTGGAGCAGGCCGTATGACGTTCCAGGAGGAGTTCACGTACGAGACCCGGCCCGTGCGGGTCGTGTTCCGGCCCGGCGCGGCCGTCACCGCGACTCCGGACGAGGCGGCGCGCCTGGGCCTGAGGCGGCCGCTCGTCGTGTGCGGCAGCCGGGGCGAGCCCGTGGCCCGGGCCGTCGCGGACGCGCTCGGCGACAGTTGCGCGGGAGTGCACGCCGAGGCGCGGATGCACGTGCCCGTCGAGGACGCCGACCGGGCCGTCGCGGCCGTCCGGGCGGCCGGGGCGGACGGCTGCGTCGCGGTCGGCGGCGGCTCCGCGATCGGGCTCGGCAAGGCGATCGCCCTGCGCACCGGACTTCCGCTGATCGCCGTGCCGTCGACCTACTCGGGCTCCGAGATGACCCCGGTCTGGGGCCTGACCGAGAACGGCACCAAACGCACCGGCCGCGACCCGGTCGTCCAGCCCCGCAGCGTCGTCTACGACCCCCGGCTCACCCTCTCCCTGACCGTCGCGCTGACCGTCACCAGCGGGGTCAACGCGCTCGCGCACGCCGTCGAGGCGTTGTACGCCCCCGACGTCTCACCGCTGGTGTCGGTCATGGCCGAGGAGGGCGTCCGGGCCATGACCGAGGCCCTGCCGCGACTGGCCGTCGACCCGGACGACCTCGACGCGCGCAGCCGGGCGCTGTACGCGGCATGGCTGTGCGGGGCGTGCCTCGGCGCGACCACGATGGGGCTGCACCACAAGCTGTGCCATGTCCTCGGCGGCACGTACGGCCTGCCCCACGCCGAGACCCACACCGTGGTGCTGCCCCACGCCCTCGCCCACAACGCCCCCGCGGCTCCGCAGGCGTTGACCGTCCTGCGCCGCGCCCTCGGAACCGACGACGTGCCCCGCGCCCTGTGGGACCTGGCCGGCCACCTCGGCGCCCCGCGTTCCCTGGCCGAACTCGGCCTCACGGAGGCCGACGTGACCCCGGCCGCGGAACGGGCCGCGGGCGAGCCGTACGCCAACCCGCGCGAGGTGACGGCGGAGGGGGTACGGGGCGTACTGCTCGCGGCGTACGAAGGCGGCCCGCCGGACTCCGGCTCGCGGACAGAAGGTGACCGCAAGCCTTCCTAGGGTCGTGGCATGACTCAGACGCAGAGGATTCTTGTCACCGGCGCCACCGGAACCGTCGGCCGTCAGGTCGTCGCCGAGCTGCTCGACCGGGGGCACGAGGTGCGTGCCCTGACCCGCGACGCCGCGAAGGCCGCCTTCCCGGCCGGGGTCGACGTCGTCGAGGGCGACCTGACCGAGCCCGACGGCCTGGTCCCGGCCCTGGAGGGCGTCACCGGTCTCCACCTGATCACCTTCGGCGGTGCCGCCTTCAGCCCGCTGGAGACCGGCCCCCGGATCCTGGAGCTCGCCCGCTCCGCAGGGGTCCGCCGCGTCACCGTGCTGCACGGCGGCGGGCCCACCCCGCTGGAGGACGCGGTACGGGCCGACGACGGCGTGGACTGGACGGTGCTCATGCCGGTCGAGTTCATGGCCAACGCCCTGGAGTGGGCGGACGGAATCGTGACCTCGGGGGAGGTGCGGGAGCCTTTCGTGGACCGGCTGAGTGCCATGGTCCACGAGGCGGACATCGGCGCCGTCGCGGCCGTCGCGCTCACGGAGGAGGGGCACGGCGGCCAGGAATACGTGATCACCGGTCCCGACGTGCTCACCGTCGGCGACAAGGTGAAGACGATCGCCGCCGCCGTCGGCCGGGACATCACCCTGGTCGAGCTGACCGAGGAGCAGGCCGTCGCACAGTGGCGGGCGGCGGGTCTCCCGGAGGACACCATCGGCTTCCTGCTCATGGCGTACGGGAACACCCCCGAAGTGGGCCGAACGGTCTCCGGCACCGTCGAGAAGGTCACCGGCCGCCCGGCACGCACCTTCGCCCGGTGGGCGGCCGAACACGCGGACGCCTTCACGGAACAGTCCTGACTGTCTCGTATTGAGACACCCGGACCGCAATCCGGTCCGTCAAGATCGACAAGGGGGTGTGACCGCAGCAAGGTGCGGCCGTCGGCATGCGCTGAATCGCCGACCGCACGGCCGCACACCCGAAGAAAGGTGACCACCATGGCCCTCGCACTGCTCCGGCGCCGGTGGCTCAAGAACACCTCCGCCGCAGCGGCGGGCCTCGCCCTCCCCCTCCCCGACGGCGCGGGCGCGGTGGCCCGCGAGGTCGTCGACCCGATGGGCTCGCCCCTGGCGGGCGCGGACGTCACCGTCACCGCCCTGGACACCCACCGCGTCGCCGCCCGCGGCACGACCGACCCCTACGGCTACTTCCTCGCGGCACTGCCGCCCGGCCGCTACAGCCTGCTCATCTCGGCGGAGGGCCTGCGGCCGCACCGCGAGACGATCGAGACGGGCCCGGGCACCCCGACGGCCACCGAGCGCGTCTGGCTGCAACCCGCCGAGGCGCTCCAGCTTCCGGCGCCCGGCACCTGGCTCTTCGACCCGCCGCACACGGCGATCCGGTTCATCGCCAAGCACGTCGGCATGGCCCATGTCCACGGCCGCTTCGAACGCTTCGAAGGCGGCATCCGAATAGCCCCGGACATGTCCGACTCTCGCGTGCACGTCAGGATCGACGCCTCCAGCATCACCACCGGCAACACCACCCGCGACAACCACCTGCGATCCGCCGACTTCCTCGACGTCGAACGCTTCCCGTACATCGACTTCACGAGCGCGCGCTTCGCCTACCGCGGCGGCACCAAGTGGACGCTCCAGGGCTCCCTCACCATGCACGGCGTCAGCCGCTCGGTGTCCCTGGACACGACGTACCTCGGCACCGTGAACGGCGGCTACGGCCAGGAACTGCGCTGCGCGGCCCTCGCGACGGCGGAACTCCACCGCGAGGACTACACGTTGAACTGGCGCTCCATGCTGGCCCGGGGCATCGCGGTGGTCGGCCCGACTGTCCAACTGGAGCTGGACGTCCAGGCGATGTACCGCACCCACGACACGCCTACCCCGCCGGAGTAGTGGTCCGACCTGGGCTTTCACGGGAGGCCCAGGTCAGGCTCCCGCTCGTCGGCCGCGTCGCACAGGCCCGAAATAATCTCTGGCCCCGTCCCCTCAGATCTCCCTACACTCACGTATGCACCCGGCGCCGCCCACTACCGAGCGCCGGGCATCGACGCGACGAAACGAAGGGAGACGGCCATGCGTGACCGCACCGCTGTCGCCGTCTCCCTGCCGCAGCACGAGGTGATCCTGGTGTCTTCGTCGCCCCGGTGTCCGCTGCGCGGCGGCACCGGCTGACCGGGACGAACGCCCGGCGATCCAGGCGTCCTTGACGTGTCGTCAGGTCCTGGAGACTCCTGCCTGTTTCGCCCGGCAATCGCGCTGCCCCTTTTCTGATCGCATCGAAAGGCCCTGGGCCGTGCGCACCCACCTCAACCCGCTCGCCGTCGTCCGCAACCTCGGCATCCTCGCCCATGTCGACGCCGGCAAGACCACCGTCACCGAACGGATCCTGTTCGCCACCGGCACCACGCACAAGCGCGGCGAGGTCCATGACGGCACCACCGTCACCGACTTCGACCCGCAGGAGCGCGACCGCGGCATCACCATCTTCGCCGCGGCGGTGAGCTGCGCCTGGGACGGTCACCGGATCAACCTCATCGACACCCCCGGGCACGTCGACTTCGCCGACGAGGTGGAGCGTGCGCTGCGGGTGCTCGACGGGGCGGTGGCCGTGTTCGACGCGGTCGCCGGCGTGGAGCCGCAGAGCGAGTCGGTGTGGCGGCAGGCCGACCGGCACGGCGTGCCGAGGATCGCGTTCGTCAACAAGATGGACCGCGCCGGGGCCGACCTCGACGCGGCCGTGGCGTCGATCCGGGAGCGACTGCACCCGGCGCCCCTGGTCGTGCAGTTGCCCATCGGCACGGAGGGCACCTTCACCGGCGTCGTCGACTTGGTGCGCATGCGCGCACTGCTGTGGGACGACGGCGGCTCCGTCGAGGAGACGCCGGTGCCGGACGGCCTGCGGGACGAAGCCGTCGCCCGCCGCCGGGCACTGGAGGAGGCCGTGGCGGAGCTGCACCCGGGGGCGCTGGAGGAGTTCTGCGAGACGGGCACGCTCTCCGAGGGCACCCTCTCCTCGGCGTTGCGCGAGGTGACCCGGGACGGTGACGGCGTGGTCGTGCTGTGCGGCTCCGCGTACCGCAACCGCGGTGTCGAGCCGCTGCTCGACGCGGTCGTGGCCTATCTGCCGTCGCCCCTGGACGTGCCGCCGGTCCGCGGCACGCACGAGGGCGAGGAGCAGGCCCGGCCCGCCGACGCCGCGGCACCGGCCGCCGCCCTGGCGTTCAAGGTGCACGCCACCCCGACAGGCCGGCTGACCTATCTGCGGATCTACTCGGGCACGATCGAGAAGGGAGACACCCTGTGGGACGCGACCGCGCTGCGCACCGAGCGGATCGGGCGGATCCTGCGCGTCCAGGCCGACCGGCACGCCCCGCTGGACCGGGCCGTCGCCGGGGACATCGTCGCCGTGGTGGGGCTCAAGTCCGCCCGCGCCGGCTCGACCCTGTGCGCACCGGGCGCGCCCCTCGTCCTGGAGCCGCCCGGCGTGCCCGAGCCGGTCGTGTCGGTCGCGGTGGAGTCCCGCCGCGCCGGTGACACCGACCGCTTGGCGTCGGGGCTCGCCCGGCTGACCGAGGAGGATCCCTCGCTGGTCGTGCGAACCGACCCCGAGACCGGGCAGACCGTGTTGTCCGGCATGGGTGAACTGCACCTGGAGGTGGCGGTGGAGAAGCTCCGGCGCGAGCTGGGGCTGGAGGTCAACGTCGGCCGCCCCCGGGTCAGTTACCGCGAGACCGTCGGCCGGGGCGTGTCCGGTCTGGTGTTCCGGCACGTCAAACAGGACGGCGGGGCGGGGCAGTTCGCCCATGTCGTCCTCGACGTGGAGCCGCATGAGGAGGGCGGCTTCGAGTTCCGCTCGGCGGTCGTCGGCGGGCGGGTGCCGCAGGAGTACGTCCGGGCGGTCGAGGCGGGCTGCCGGGACGCCCTCGCCGAGGGGCCGCTCGGCGGGCACCCGGTGACGGGCCTGCGCGTCACCCTCACCGACGGGGCGACCCATGTGAAGGACTCCTCGGACACGGCGTTCCGCACGGCCGGCCGCCTCGGTCTCCGTGAGGCCCTGCGCGCCTGCGCGATGGTCCTGCTGGAGCCGGTCGTCGAGGTCACGGTCACCGTGCCCGAGGACGCGGTCGGCGGTGTGCTCGGCGATCTCGCCGCCCGGCGCGGCCGGGTGACCGGCTCGGTCACCCGCGCGGGCGCGGCGATCGTCACCGCCACCGTGCCGCTGGCCGAACTGTTCGGCTACGCGACCCGGTTGCGCAGCCGCACACAGGGCCGCGGCACCTTCACGGCCCGTCCCACCGGCTACGCGCCGGCGCCGGTCGCGACGCAGGTGCGGTAGCGCAAGGGGCCCCTCCCTTCCTCACCCGAGGGGAGGGGCCCGCCGGTCCGCCCCGTCCTTCCTCGCCCGAGGGAGGGTCCCCCCCGGTCCGCCCCGTCCTTCCCCGCCCGAAGGCAGGGGCCCACCGGTCCGCCCTGTCCTGCGACCTACCGGTAGGCCCACCCCGCGAGCTACGGGTACGACACCACCGTCGACGGCACCGTGGACGTCCCCGACGTCGGCGACCCGGTGTCATTGATGACCCGCTCGTACTGCCCGTTGCCCCCCAGCGAGACCACGAGCAGGTCGTGGAAGCGCACCCCGGGCCGGTTCGGCGCGGCGAAGCCGTGGTGCTGCACGATGCCCGGGTCGACGTTGTAGTAGCAGTAGCTGCCCAGGCCCCAGCCCTCGTGGGTGGTGACGGCGTCCCCGACCCGGTAGGCGGCGTAGCCCTTGATCGAGCCGTTCTGGATCGCGGCCTGGTTCGGGGCGTCGTAGGCCTTCTCGTTCTGGTAGAAGATCGTGCGGCCGCGCTCGCCGAACCACTGCACGTCGTACTTGTTGAAGTGCTCCACGAACAGCCCGGTCGCCAGCACGTCGTGGCCGTTGACGACGACGCCGTAGTCCGCGCGGTTGGTCTCCCAGCCGACACCGTCGCCGTGGTCGGCGCGCCAGACCCAGGTGTGGTCGACGATGGTGTGCCGGCTGTTGACGACCATGCTGGTGGTGGCCTTGCCCGGGCCCGCCCCGCCGATGCGGACGAACACGTCCTGCACGGTCGTCGGGTTGGCGGAGTGGTCCCGTGAGGCGCCGGGCGGGCCGATCTCCAGCAGGGTGGCGGAGTTGACCGGCCCGGCGTCGACGAGGAACCCGGCCAGGCGTACGCCGTCGACGTCGGCGACCTTCAGCGCGGTGACGCCGTGGTCGGGGATGAGCGTGGCGTATCCCAGACCCAGCACCACCGTGCCGGCCCGGTCGACCCGCACCGGCTGGTCGAGGTGGTAGATCCCCGGCGTCAGCAGCAGGTGGAGTCCCTCGGTGAGGGCCTGGTTGAGCGTGGCCGCCGAGACGCCGGGCTTGGCGACGTAGAAGCGCGACAGGGGCAGCGAGGTGCCCCGCGGGGTGCCGTTGCCCCAGGTGACGCCCCGGGCGTTGGTCCGCTTCTTTGGCAGGAAGACCCGGTACTCGCTGCCGCTGAGGTACAGGAACGGCTTCTCGCGGGAGACCGGCGTCGTGGCCAGGGTGGTGTACGGCGGGTTCGGGAAGCTCTGCGCGGGGGCGCCCTCGACACCGGAGAACACCATGTTCCACACGCCGTTGAGCCAGCCGCCGATCGCGCTGTCCCGGGTGTACCACTGCTGCTGGGAGTACGGCTGCACCTGGCCGTCGATCCGGCTGTCGGCGATGTAGCCGCCGCTGGACCAGCCGTAGCCGGTCGGGGCGAGGTTGAGGTTGCCGCGGACGTGCATCCGTCGGAAAGGAGCCGCCTGCGAGACCGCCCACCGGTTGGTGCCGTTCACGGGGACGACCGCGAGGTTCTCCGCCGAACGCCAGAAGTTCTGCGTGGCGTTGCCGTCGAACCAGCCCGCGTCGACCGTGATGTCGCCGTTGATGGTGGTGTCGTCGGGGGAGAGGCCGAGACCGGAGATCGAGGTGTAGAAGCCGATCTGCGCGTTGAGGCCGTGATAGGTGCCGGGTTTGAACAGCAGCTGGTAGCGGCCGGTGCCGAACTGGGCCGACTCCTGCTGCCGGAAGATCTCGTCGAGTCTGCCCTGGATGTTCGGGGTGGCCGGGTCGAAGACCAGCACGTTCGGGCCGAGGTCGCCACCACGGGGCAGGGCGCGCGGCTTGCTGCGCACGGGCGTCTTCCGTGTGTCGGGGGCAGCCGAGGCGGTGCCGGGCAGCGCGGCGAGCGCGGACGCGGTCGCGGCGGCGCCGAGGACGGCCCGGCGGCCGGGCGCGGGCAGGCGGGATGACGGGGAGTCAGGGTGCATGGGGCGGCTCTCCTGGTTCAGGAAGTGAACGGAGTGGGGTGCGGGGAGCGCTCTCTCGCCGCTGAATGGTTCATCCGTGGAACAGATGCGTCAAGGGGTGCGGCGAGACTTCCGAGAGTGTGTCCAAACCCTTGACGGGACTGCCTTCCGAGGATTAACTCACGTCCTAAATTAAGCCATGACGGCCTCCCTTCCCGCCCGGCGCTCGCCCCTGCGGAAGGGGGCCGTACTCCCGGAAGAGAGCCAGGAGCAGCCATGCGCAGCATCCGAGCCGCGGCGGCAGGCGCCGTCACACTGTCACTCGCCCTCGCGGCCACGGCCTGCGGAGGCGGCTCCGCCACCGGCGGCGGATCGAACGATTCGCCGAAGACGCTCACCTACTGGGCGTCCAACCAGGGCGCCGGCATCGAGGTCGACAAGCAGGTCCTCCAGCCCGAACTCGACACGTTCGAGAAGCAGACCGGCATCAAGGTGAAGCTGGAGGTCGTCCCCTGGTCGGACCTGCTGAACCGCATCCTCACCGCCACCACCTCCGGCCAGGGCCCGGACGTGCTGAACATAGGCAACACCTGGAGCGCCTCGCTCCAGGCCACGGGCGCGTTGCTGCCGTGGGACGCCGAGAACTTCGGCAAGATCGGCGGCCGGGACCGGTTCGTCGACTCGGCACTCGGCTCCACGGGCGCGGAGGGCAAGGACCCGGCGGCGGTGCCGCTGTACTCGATGTCGTACGCGCTCTACTACAACAAGAAGCTGTTCGCCGACGCCGGCATCTCCAAGCCCCCGGCCACCTGGGACGAGCTCGTCGCCGACGGCAAGAAGCTGTCCAAGGACGGCAAGTGGGCCCTGGGCATGGAGGGTTCGAACCCGTCGGAGAACATCCACCACGCCTTCGTCTTCGCCAAGCAGCACGGCGCCGACTTCTTCACCGCCGACGGCAAGGCCGACTTCACCGGGGACGGGACGGTCGCCGCGGTCAAGCAGTACGTCGATCTGATGGCCAAGGACAAGGTCATCGCGCCGGGCAACGCCGAGTACGCGCAGAACCAGTCGGTCAGCGACTTCGCCAAGGGGAAGACGGCGATGCTGCTGTGGCAGTCCGCGTCCGCCAACCTCGAGTCGCAGGGCATGAGCAAGGACGACTACGGCATCGCCCCTGTGCCCGTGCAGTCCGGCACCCCCGGCACCGGCAAGCAGGTCAACTCGATGGTCGCCGGCATCAACCTGGCCGTCTTCAAGAACACCGACAACACCGACGGCGCCGCCGAGTTCGTGAAGTTCATGACGAGCGACGCCGAGCAGAAGATCCTCAACAAGGCCTACAGCACGATCCCGCCCGTCAAGTCGGCCCAGGCGGACGCGGCCTTCGCCACCCCGGCCAACGGCGTCCTGAAGGACACCCTGGCGAAGAGCGCCGTGGCACTGCCGCAGGTCGCCGACGAGTCACAGTTCGAGACGGCCGTCGGCACGGCCATCAAGGGCCTGTTCGCCGACGCGGCCGCGGGGCGACCGGTCACCACCGGCTCGGTGAAGGCGGCCCTGGAGAAGGCCCAGCAGCAGATGCCGGCGGCCTGAGCGACATGACGACCACCACTGCGCAGGCCGAGAGGCCGGCGGTCCGCGAGAACCCGCCCGGCGCGGCGCGCGGCCCCCGCCGCCGCACCGGGCGGATCCACCGCGCCGGCCTGCCCTACCTGCTGCTCCTGCCCGCCCTGCTCCTCGAACTCCTCGTCCACCTGGTGCCGATGGTGATCGGCATCGTCATGAGCTTCAAGGAGCTCACGCAGTTCTACATCCGCGACTGGGGCGCCGCCCCCTGGTCCGCCCTCGACAACTACAAGGTGTCGGTGGACTTCGACGCCCCGGTCGGCGAGGCCCTGCTCCACTCGTTCCTCGTCACGATCGCCTTCACCCTGCTGTCGGTGGGCCTGTGCTGGCTGATCGGCACGGCCGCGGCGGTCTTCATGCAGGACACCTTCCGGGGCCGCGGCCTGCTCCGGGCCCTCTTCCTGGTGCCGTACGCGCTGCCGGTCTACGCGGCCGTCATCACGTGGGTCTTCATGTTCCAGCACGACAACGGCCTGGTGAACCACGTCCTGCACGACCAGCTGGGCCTCACCGGCAAGCCGTCCTTCTGGCTCATCGGCGACAACAGCTTCATCGCGCTGCTGACGGTGTCGGTGTGGAAGGGCTGGCCGTTCGCCTTCCTCATCGTCATGGCGGGCCTGCAGAACATTCCGGGCGAGCTGTACGAGGCGGCCGCCCTGGACGGCGCCGGTGTCTGGCAGCGGATCCGCCGGATCACCCTGCCGTCCCTGCGCCCGGTCAACCAGGTCCTGGTGCTCGTCCTCTTCCTGTGGACGTTCAACGACTTCAACACGCCGTTCGTGCTGTTCGGCAGGACCGCACCGGAGGCCGCCGACCTCATCTCGGTGCACATCTACCAGGCGTCGTTCGTCACCTGGAACTTCGGCACCGGCTCCGCGATGTCCGTCCTGCTGCTGCTGTTCCTGCTGCTGGTCACGGGCGGATACCTGGCGCTCACCTCGGGCGGACGGAGAAAGGCCCCATGACCACGTCCCCCATGGCCCCGCCCCGTTCCTTCCTGTGGTCCCGGCGGATCTTCCTGACGCTGCTGACGGGCTTCGTGCTGGTCCCGGTCTACGTCATGGTCTCCAGCTCGCTGAAGCCCCTGGCGGACGTGACGGGAAAGTTCCGCTGGCTGCCCAGCGAGCTGACGATCCGCCCGTACATCGACATCTGGACGACGGTCCCGCTGGCCCGCTACTTCGTCAACTCCCTCGTCGTGGCCGGGGCGGCGACGGTCTGCTCGGTGGTCATCGCCGTCTTCTCGGCCTACGCGGTCAGCCGCTACGACTTCCGCGGCAAACGCGTCTTCACCGTCACCGTCCTGTCCACGCAGATGTTCCCGGGCATCCTCTTCCTGCTGCCGCTGTTCCTGATCTACGTCAACATCGGCAACGCGACGGGCATCGCCCTGTTCGGCTCGCGCGGCGGCCTGATCCTCACCTATCTCACCTTCTCCCTGCCGTTCTCGATCTGGATGCTGATCGGCTACTTCGACTCGGTGCCGCGCGACCTGGACGAGGCGGCCCTGGTCGACGGCTGCGGTCCGCTCGGCGCGCTGTTCCGGGTCGTCGTCCCGGCGGCCGTACCCGGCATCATCGCCGTCGCGGTCTACGCCTTCATGACCGCCTGGGGCGAGGTGTTGTTCGCCTCGGTGATGACCAACGACACCACCCGCACCCTCGCCGTCGGCCTCCAGGGCTACTCGACCCTCAACGACGTGTACTGGAACCAGATCATGGCCGCTTCGCTGGTCGTCAGCGTGCCCGTGGTCGCGGGCTTCCTGCTGCTCCAGCGCTATCTGGTGGCCGGCCTGACGGCGGGAGCCGTCAAGTGACCGACTCGCCCGTATCCGGGAGGACTTCCGTGACCATCGACCTCGCCGCACTCCCGCACGACTTCCTGTGGGGCACGGCCACCTCGGCGTACCAGATCGAGGGAGCCGTGGCGGAGGACGGCCGCTCCCCGTCGATCTGGGACACGTTCTCGCACACCCCCGGGAAGACCGCCGGCGGCGACCACGGCGACGTCGCCTGCGACCACTACCACCGCTGGCGCGAGGACATCGCCCTGATGCGCCGGCTGGGCGTGAACGCCTACCGCCTGTCCATCGCCTGGCCGCGGGTCGTCCCGGGCGGCGACGGCCCCGTCAACGCCAAGGGCCTCGCCTTCTACGACGAGTTGATCGACGGTCTGCTGGAGGCGGGCATCACCCCGTCCGTCACCCTCTACCACTGGGACCTGCCGCAGGCGCTCCAGGACCGGGGCGGCTGGCCGGAGCGCGACACCGCGTCGGCGTTCGCGGAGTACGCCTCGGTCGTCGCAGGGCGCCTGGGCGACCGCGTCTCCCACTGGGCCACCCTCAACGAGCCCCTGTGCTCGGCGTGGATCGGCCACCTCGAGGGCAAGATGGCACCCGGCCTGACGGACCTCACGGCCGCCGTCCGTGCCTCCTACCACCTGCTGCTCGGCCACGGGCTGGCGGCCCGGGCCATCCGCGCGGCGGCCCCGGGAGCGCAGCTCGGTATCGTCAACAACCTCTCCACCATTCACCCCGCGACCGACCGCCCCGAGGATCTCGCCGCCGCCCGCCGCATGGACGGCCACACCAACCGCTGGTGGCTCGACCCGGTGCACGGCCGGGGCTTCCCGGCGGACATGCGTGAGCTCTACGGCGTCGAACTCCCGGAACGCCCCGGCGACTCGGCGGCCATCGCCGCCCCGCTGGACTGGCTGGGCCTGAACTACTACTTCCCGCAGACCGTCGCCGACGACCCGTACGGCCCCGCGCCGTACGCACGGGCCGTACGCCGTGAGGGCGTCCCGCGCACCGGCATGGACTGGGGCATCGACGCGAGCGGCATCGAGTCACTGCTTCTGCGGCTCACCGACGACTACGGGGCCCGTCGCCTGTACGTCACGGAGAACGGCTCGGCCTACCCCGACGTCGTCCGCCCCGACGGCACGGTCGACGACCCCGAGCGGCAGGAGTACCTGCTGGGTCACCTCGCCGCCTGCGCCTCCGCCGCCCGCAAGGGCGCGCCGCTGGCGGGCTACTTCGCCTGGTCGCTGCTGGACAACTTCGAGTGGGCGTACGGCTACGAGAAGCGGTTCGGGCTCGTGCACGTCGACTACGCGACGCAGAAGCGCACGATCAAGGGGGCGGGGTACCGGTACGCCGATGTGGTCCGGGCCCATCGGAGGCAGGTGCGCAAGGCGGCCTGAGAAGCTGGGCCGCCGGAACCCATGCCCGGGTTCCGGCGGCCCAGGGTTGCGGTGCGACGACGAGACCTGTGCATTCATCTCGACTTCTGTGCACAAGGCGGTGGGCGGCGACGGCAGTTGTCGTATGTGCCGTAGATCACTCGCACGTTCTGCCGCCGGCGGTGGTCGAGCACGGGGATCATGAACGACTCGGTCTTGCCGGACCCGATGCCGGTCGTCACGAGGGTGGGCTCGGCCGTCCCCTTGTAGGTGCTCAGCCGCTCCCACGCCTTCGCCTGATGCCGCCACGGTGCGAACGACGGCTGCCACTCCAGCGCCGAGCGCCACCTGTCGTCGGCCGGATGGAACGAAGTCCTGATCCGCAGGTACGGCCCCCGGAAGATGCCCGTCTCCGGATCCCCGAGGAACCGCTCCAGCGCGAGCCGCGTGTCCTTGTCGGCCAGCGCGTACGTCGTCGTGAGGTACTGCGTGAGACTGCCGCGGAGCTGCGCGGCGGCCAGGGTGGGCTTCGCGAGGACCTTTCGGGCAGAGCGGCTGACGGGACCGACGGGTGCACCGCGCCGTGACAGCCGGCGAGGGCACAGTGACGATCAGGGAGCAAACATAACGCCCACCTCGGACATCGGTATCCGCCTCGTCGATCCGGACCCCGGCCGCGCGCCATGGACGGTACACCGCTGCCCGGCGATGGCGAAGGCACCTGCCCGCCGGCTGCCCTTCCCCGGGCCACCTGCCGGACGTCGGCCATCTCACCGATCAACGCTTATGAAGATCTTGGAGGGCCCGGCTCTCTGGACGGCCCCGCGCAGCATCGTCATACAGCACCGAGCTGACGGAACTCATGTGCAGCACGGGGGAACAAGGTCGAGAGAATGCTCGACTGCAGCTCTCCATCAAGGGAGGATGCGAGGAATTGCGTGCAGGACACGGAGAAATGCTCCCATCGGTCGCCGCGCGCCTCGTTCACCATGACGGTCCACTGCTCCGAGTTGTGGCGCGGCCGGACAAGCCAGTAGAGGCATTCTCCGTTGTCCGTGGTTGCCCATGGGATGACCCCGGACCCATCGACCTTCAGTTCCGTCGGCTTCTTCTCGAATTCCCAGAGGTCTTCCAGGTATTCGGCCTGGTTCTTTGCCCATTCGAGGAGGTCGTAGTTCTCGTTGGGGCAACCGGGCTCCAGGACGTACAGATAGTCGTCCCAGTTGCTGCCTCCGTAGACGTGGATGAGCTCCTTGTAGTCGGCGGGTAGTTCGGCCTCAAGGCTGCGCTCGACCTCGTCCCAGTCCTTCAGGCGGGGCTCGCTCGGCGCTGGGGCGATTTCGAGCAGACGCGCAAGAGCGTCAATCATGGCTGGGTCCTGTTCCTGAGGGGCAATGGGTCCGGACAGCAGGGAGGTTGCTTTCATGAGACTGCTCTGGTCAGCCACCCCTCTTCTGGTTGGGCCCCCCGGTAACCGCTGGCCGATCGCTGTGCCGGCAAGGCCGGCCTCGGTGCTGACGCCGGGCGACGGGACCAGAATGCGGTTGGCGCTGTGCTGGTGCGGTAGCTGTCGCGCAACGGCTTGGCCCCGGCGGGGGTGGGGTGAACGCCAAGGCGTACGACGTCACCGGCATCGACACGCGGATCCGGTACGACAGCAGCCGCACCCCGCCGTTCACCGTCATGACGTCCATGCCCTCCAAGCCCTAGCCCCACCGAGAAAGGTCAGCACCACATGTCCGTCGACCAGAATTCCTGGGACACCGCGGTACGCCACTTGTACAGGGATGCGGTCGCGTACATTGCCACGGGCCCGCGCCGCCATGAGGACTGGGTCCTCGACGTTCTCGCGCTGATGGCCCGGGCCGTACCGGACCCCCGGGGTTGGGCCAGCGTCGATGACGAGGCGCAGGCCCCAGAGCGCGTGGGGAACCCCACCTGGCCCTTCGCCGTCCACCCCCCGGAATTCGTCGCGCCGCGCCTCAAGGAGATCGACCGGGACAGTGCCGAGAACCTGCTCCTGGCCCTCACGGAAACGGGCTGCACCCTGTCCAATCTCCAGTACTTCACCGAATCCCCGGACGAACTACGGGCGATGGCGCGCACGATCCTCGCTCGTTACGGGGATGAGGCCACTTATCGCACCAACGTCAGCAAGCACGGCAGCGCGCCCGGCACCATCGACTTCACGCTGGAGAGCTTTGAGTACAGTCCGCTGGGCGTTTTCATGGAGGACTGCGGCCTCGTCATCGTCTCAGACACCGAGGTCGGCCTGTTCTGGAGCTTCGCCGACTAACTGCACGATGAAAAGCTCAACAACGACCGCAGCGAACTCGACGGCTGCCGTGACGCCATTGACAAGGCGACCGCCGTTCAGGAACCTGCCGCCACGGCCTTCCGGCCATGCGGCCCGTCACCCCCGAACCGCGGCAGCCGTCGCGTCTTCCTCCGTCCCGAAGCCCGGCACCGGCCCGCTGAGGTCCGGGTCGCCGAACTCCGCGCGCAGTGCCTCGAAGGCGGTCACCTTGTCCGCGCCGAAGCGGCGGATGTGGGCGGCGTATGCGTCGGGGGAGAGGAACGCCGAGGGCCGGGACTTGGTGTGGAACTTGTCCGCGTACATCACCAGCCTCTCCTCCTGCGTCACCGCCATGTAGTCGGCGGGAGGGAGGGGCAGCCCCTGACTCGTGATGTCCTGCCGCGTGAGTCCCACTCCGGTGTGGTGGGAGCAGAAGCGGCGGAGGGTTTCGGGGAAGCCCTCCGCTGCGAGGATCTCGTGGCCGAGCAGGCCGTGCCGGATGTAGTTCGGGTGGTCCAGGCGCCCCTCGGTGTCGTAGAGGCGGTAGACGCCGATGTCGTGGAGGAGGCAGCCGGCGCGGACCAGGTCGGCGTCGAGGTGAGCGAGGTGGGGCGCCGACAGGAGCTGCTCGGCGATTGCCCAGACGATCTCGCAGTGCGTGTGGACGAGGGTGAATGCCTCGGCGGTGGGCGCGTACTTCTCGTGCAGCGCCTTGATCTCTGCGGGGTCCGGAATCCTCACCGGAGGAGCGTAACAACGCCCGAGCCCGCTGACGTCGCCAGTTCCCACGCCGCCTGTTTTCACGCGATCGGGTGAGGCTTCGGAGAACGGGCACGGGTCGGCTTCGCGGGCCGTTCGAGCTGGTGACGGGGGCTTCTCGTCCATCGACATCACGGCAGCGGGAGCACACCATGGGCCTGCACTTCCACCGCAACCCCGACGGCACGACGACCGGGCGCAACGAGGCCAACGGCTTCACCGTGACGCATGCCGAAGAGGAAGAGGTAAAGCGGCATTTGTACGAGGACGCCGGGTGGGGGTACACGCCTCCACCGCCTCCGGTCCCGCCCGGGTTCCATCGGTTCTCTCTGGTGCACGACGAGTTCCGGGCCTCCGGGTTCGGGGACGAGAGGTATGCGGGGCTGCGGGCACGTCCGCCGGAGGGGTGTGTGCCGGTCGACTGGGGTGACTTCGCCCTGGAGTGCGAGCGGCCGGGGAAGACGCTCCTGGACGCGGTCGCCGGTACCGTCGCGGAGGTCCGCCGAGAGCACGGGCTGGTGATGAACAGCCTGGGTGTCGAGAAGCCCCAGGAGTGGTTCGACGCGGACAACAAGGACGGATACGCGGCGAAGATCGTCGCGCACTTGGTACTGATGGCCGCTGATCGCGCCCGACTGCTCGGGTACGGGCGCAAGGACGTGGTCCGGCTACTCGATGCCACAGGGATCGAGTAGCCGGGGGCCACCGTCACCGGACTCCGGCGGTGGAAATCCCGTTGTACAAAACGCCACCTCCTGACAAGGTCGCGCCCATGCCCACCTTCTCCGCTCCCGACGGCACGGTACTCACCTACCACGTGACCGGAGAAGGCCCGCCCTTGCTCTGTCTCCCGGGCGGCCCCATGCAGGACTCCGTCTACCTGGGGGACCTGGGCGGTCTCACGGCCCACCGCACCCTGATCCGGCTGGACCTCCGGGGCACGGGCCACTCCACGGTGCCGCGGGACCCGGCGTCGTACCGCTGTGACCGGCAGGTCGGCGACGTCGAGGCGCTGCGTGTGGAGTTGGGCCTGGAGCGGGTCGATCTGCTCGGGCACTCCGCCGGGGCGAACCTGGCCGTGCTGTACGCGGCCCGGCATCCGGAGCGGCTGGGGCGGCTCGTGCTCGTCACACCCAGCGTCTTCGCCGTCGGCCTCGCCGTCACTGCCGAGGACCGGCTGGAGACGGCCCGTCTGCGCGGGGGCGAACCGTGGTTCGCCCCGGCGTACGCGGCGTTGGAGGCCGTCACCTCCGGCCGCGCGGCGCCCACCGACTGGGACGCTGTCGCCCCGTTCTGGTTCGGCCGGTGGGACGACGAGGCACGGGAGTTCCGTGTGGCGGAGCAGCAGCAGCGCAACGACGAGGCAGCGGCCCTGTATGCCTCGGAGGGTGCCTTCGAGCCCGAGGGCACGCGTGCCGCCCTCGCCGCGTTCACCGCGCCGGTCCTCGTTCTCACCGGGGAGTACGACGTGGCCGCGCCGGTGCGCGTGATGAAGGAGTACGCGGGCCTGTTTCCGCACGCCGAGCTCACCGTGCAGAGCGGAGCGGGGCACTTTCCGTGGCGGGACGGGCCGGAGGCGTTCGTGACGGCGTTGTCGGCCTCCCCGGATCAGGCGTTCGCCGGCCCGCCCGGCACATAGTCCGGGTCCACCTGCGCCGCCAGATCCTCCCCCGTCCGGGCATCCGCCCAGGCCCGGACGTTGCGCAGGTGGAACTCGACCGCGTGGCGGTGGAGGCGGTCCCAGTCGCGCACGTGGGAGTCGACCGCCTCGCGCAGGACCGTCAGGGCGTGGCGGTTGTGCGGCTCCAGGGAGTTCAGGGCAGCCGGTCCGGCCTCCGTGCGGCCCTGCTCGGCCGCGCGGACCCAGGGGGAGTGCACCAGGTGGGTCAACAGGTCGTCGCCCACCTGCTCCTTGAGGAAGAGCAGATCGTCCTCGCAGGTCACCTTGTTGCCGACCACGGCGATGCGGATCCCGAACTGTTCGGCGTGGTCGCGGTACTGACGGTAGACCGAGACCCCCTTGCGGGTGGGTTCCGCGACGAGGAACGTGATGTCGAAGCGGGTGAACAGGCCCGAGGCGAAGGCGTCGGCGCCCGCCGTCATGTCGACCACGACGTACTCGCCGGGGCCGTCCAGCAGGTGGCTCAGATACAGCTCCACCGCACCCAGCTTGGAGTGGTAGCAAGCCACGCCCAGGTCGGACTCGTCGAACTCGCCCGTCACCATGAGGGGGACGCCGCCGGCCCGGCCGACGTGCCGCCCGTGCAGGTCGTCGTCACCGAGCGGACGGAGGAGGCGTGAACCGCGGCCGGGCGGGGTCGTCTTGATCATCGCCTCGGGGGAGGGGATGCGGGGGTTGTCGCCCCGTAGGAATTTCTTGATCTCGGACAGGTGGGTGCCCAGGGGAGGCGCGGACACCTCTTCGCCGCCGAGCGCCTCGGCCAGGTGCTGGTTGATGTCGCCGTCGATGGCGAGGACCGGGGCGCCGGAGCGCGCCAGGTGGCGGGAGAAGAGCGCGGACAGGGTGGTCTTGCCGCTGCCGCCCTTGCCGACGAACGCGATCCTCACGGCCGCTCCACCGTTTTGAAAATGGATGTCATGTACTTAGGTGTAGGGAGTGCTCCTTGTCGGTGTCAAATCGCCTACTCCGTATGGGATTTGGTGGTCCCTTCGGGTGGGTCACCCGGTTGAACGGCGTGTTCTGCTTGATGCCTATGCTGTGCAAGTGCGTCATCAGAGCATCAAGAGCCGCCTCCGGTTCCTCGCCGCCCTTGCCCTCGTGCCGTGTCTGACCGGCTGCTTCGCCTCTCCCGGCGCGGGGCCGTCGTCGGGTGGCGGGCCGTCGGGGCCGCGGCTGCGCGTCGCCCTCGCCTTCCCGCCCGCCGAGAACTTCTCGCCGTACGGAGCCGACGCCACGCTGCTCAGCCGGCTCGGCGTCACCGAGGGGCTGACCGCCCTGGACGCCAACGGCGCCGCGGCCCCCGCGCTCGCCCGGTCCTGGCGCCGGGAGGACGACCGCACGTGGCGGTTCACCCTGCGCGAGGCCACCTTCCAGGACGGCACGGACGTCACCCCCGCCGCCGTGGCCGCCGCGCTCACCCACGCCACGAAGGTCCGGCCCGCTCCCACCGCCCTCGCCGGAGTCACCCTCAGCGCCGAGCCCGACGGCGACAGCGGCGTCCGCGTCACCACCGCCGCGCCCGACCCCGTCCTGCCCATGCGCCTGGCCGGTCCGAGCCTGGCGATCCTCTCCCCGAAGGCGTACGGCAAGAAGGGCGAGCGCCCGGGCGCCCCCACACCCCTCGGCACCGCCACCGGGCCCTTCGAGATCACCAAGGTCAACGGCGGCGGTTCCGCCACGCTCGACCGCTATGACGACTACTGGGGCGGCCTCGCCCACGCCTCCGGCATCGACGCGCGCTTCGTCAAGGACGGCACCGCACGCGCCAACGCCGTCCGCACCGGTGACGTCGACATAGCCGAGGCGATCCCCGCCGCCCAGGCCACCACGCTCGACAAGTCCACCCTCCAGGAAGCCGGCACCACCCGGACCACCAGCCTTCAGCTCAACACGCGGACCGGGCCCTTTAAGGACCCGGCGCTGCGCGCCGCCGCCCGCACGGCGATCGACTCCTCCGCCCTCGTCAAGGGTGTCTTCGAGGGCTACGCCGACCCGGGCGCCGGTATCTTCGGACCCGCCGTCACCTGGGCCGAGAGCAAGCGCGTGAAGCCGGCCGGGCGCGCGAAGGCCGCCCGGCCCGACGGGGCGTCGATCACCCTCGCCACCTACGACAACCGGCCCGAACTCCCCGAGGTCGCCCAGGTCGTGCAACAGCAGCTCCGGAAGGCGGGCTTCACGGTGAAGCTGGAGGTGCGCGAGTACTCACGGCTGGAGAGCGACGCGCTCGCCGGGAAGTTCGACGCGTTCATCGGCGCCCGCAACAGCCTCCTGGACACCGGCGACCCCGTCGGTGTACTCGGCAGCGACTACACCTGCGACGGCGGCTACAACCTGGCCCGACTGTGCGACAAGAAGGTCGACCGGGCCGTCGCCGAGGCCGTCAGGACCGACGGCACCGGTGAGCGGCAGGACGCCGCCATGGCCGCCGAGGCCGCGATCCTCGGCACGGACGCGGTCGTGCCGCTGGCCCACCAGCAGATCATCGCCGGCGTCTCCACCAAGGTCCGGGGCGTGGTGCTCGACCCCTACGAGCGGGCCCTGGTGGGCACCGGAACGCGTCGCTGACGGGCCCGTTCAGGCGGGCAGCCTCGTGTCGATCACGCAGCTGATCTCGACGAGCTGCCCGGGGAAGGTCAGTTCGGTGACACCGAGGGCCGTGCTGACCGGACGGTGGGCGCCGAAGTACGCCCGGTTGCCCTGCGCGACCACCTCGGCGTTCCGCACGAGGTCCACCACGTACAGCGTCTGGGAGACGATCTGGTTGCGGGTGGCGCCGTAGTGGGCCAGGACCCTGTCGAGGTTGACGTAGGTCCGGTCGAGCTGGGCGGCGACGTCGTCCTCGGGGTCGAAGGCGCCCGCCTCGTCGAACGAGAGCTGCCCCGAGACATGGACCAGGTCACCGGACCTGATCGCCTGGGCGTAGCCGAAGTGGCCCTCGGCCGGTATGCCGTGGTCGTAGACATCGAGCGTGGTCATGGCGCGTGTTCCTTCCGTCGGGCACGGACCGCGGGAACCGGCCCGTGCTCTCTTGTGGTTACTCGGAAACCGTAGGAGAGTGACCGCCGACCTGGAAGAACGCACTTTTCGGTGACTGGGGAACCAGATGGTGACCAAGCAGTTGAGAGACCTGCCCGAGAACGCGGACCTGCGGCGGGCGGACTCCCTGGCCCGGGAGATCTTCTCCGACGTGGCCAACAAGTGGGCGCTGTTGATCATCGAGGCGCTCGGGGAACGCACCCTGCGCTTCAGCGAGTTGCGCGACGAGGTCGAGGGCGTCAGTCACAAGATGCTCACGCAGAACCTGCGGATGCTGGAGCGCAACGGCCTGGTCGACCGGAAGGTGCACCCCACCGTGCCGCCCAAGGTCGAGTACACGCTCACCGAACCGGGCCGCGCCCTGCGTGCCACGGTCGACGCGATCTGCGGCTGGACCCACCAGTACCTCCCGCACATCGAGGCGGCCCGCGGGCGCTTCGGCACCTGACCGGCGAGGCCGGCCGGGCGTCAGCTCGCGACCAGTTCCCGCACCTGACGGGGAGTGGCCCGCTCCTCGGCCCGCGAGGTCCGGTACAGCCACAGCACGTCCCGCCCGAACGACCAGACCAGCAGGCCCAACGCCAGGGCCGCGACCCCGAAGTTGGCCGCGTACGGCAGCAGATCGGCGCCCGCCAGGAGCAGCAGCACACCCTGGAGGGCGGCGACGGTCTTGCGGGCGGTGCTCGGCGGGAGCGCGGCGGTCAGCCACGGCCACACCCTGGCCGCGGCGACGAAGACGTAGCGCATGCCGCCGATCAGCAGCACCCACGGGCCCAGTTGCGTCGACACGTACACGCTCAGCACCAGGATCAGGAACGCGTCGACCTCCATGTCGAAGCGCGCCCCCAGCGGGGTCGAGGTGCCGGTGCGGCGGGCGACCTTGCCGTCGACGCCGTCGAGGATCAGCGCCACCGCCGTCAGACCGACGAACAGCGACACCGGCGGTGAACTCTGGAAGGAGTCGGCGACCAGGGCCGTGACCCCGCCGACGAGGGTGGCCCGGCCCAGGGTGACCCGGTTGGCCGCGCCGAAGGAGCGCAGCCGCGAGCGGTGCAGGGCCCGGGAGAGCACCGCCCAGGTGGCGATCGCGAACGCGAGGCCGCTCAGCCAGCCCGCCGGCCCCATCCCGATCGCCGTGCCGATCAGGGCCAGCAGCAGGACCTGCACACCCGCCCCCAGGGCAGTCTCCTGCTGTACGAGCCTCGCGTCGTATGTGTTGTTCAGGGCCACCGAACGTCCTCCGGCCGTGTGACAGAGTCGATCAACGCCGCTACGTTGTGCGCGGCCTGTGCACCCCTCGGTACGCAAGCAGCAACCCGACCGTTCAGGAGGACTTCGATGAAGCACACCGGACGTGCGTTCTGGATCGGCTCGCCTGGGCGAGGCGAAATCCGGGACGTCACCCTGCCGGCGCCCGGCGAGGGCGAGGTGCTGGTCCGCACGCTCTTCTCCGGCGTGAGCCGCGGCACCGAGACCCTCGTCTTCCGCGGCGGCGTGCCTGTCAGCCAGCACACGGCCATGCGCGCCCCGTTCCAGGAGGGCGACTTCCCCGGCCCGGTGAAGTACGGCTACCTCAACGTCGGCGTGGTGGAGGAGGGCCCTGCGGCGCTCAAGGGCCGCACCGTGTTCTGCCTCTACCCGCACCAGACGCGCTACGTCGTCCCCGCCACCGCGGTCACCCCCGTCCCGGACACCGTGCCCGCCGAACGGGCCGTGCTCGCCGGGACCGTGGAGACCGCCGTCAACGCCCTGTGGGACGCGGCGCCCCTGGTCGGCGACCGCATCGCCGTGGTCGGCGGCGGCATGGTCGGCTGCTCGGTGGCCGCCCTCCTCGCCCGGTTCCCCGGCGTCCGCGTGCAGTTGGTCGACGCCGACCCGTCCCGCGCGAAGATCGCCGAGGCGCTCGGCGTCGGCTTCGCCACCCCCGAGGACGCCGCCGGGGACCGCGACCTCGTCGTGCACGCCAGCGCCACCGAACAGGGCCTCGCCAGGTCCCTGGAACTCCTCACCGCCGAGGGGACCGTCCTCGAACTCAGCTGGTACGGCGACCGGCGGGTCAGCGTCCCGCTCGGCGAGGCCTTCCACTCCCGGCGGCTCGTCATCCGCAGCAGCCAGGTCGGCACCGTCTCCCCGGCCCGCCCGAACCGCACCTACGCCGACCGGCTCGCCGTCGCCCTGGACCTGCTCGCCGACCCCGCGCTCGACGCACTCGTCACCGGCGAATCCCCCTTCGAGGAGCTGCCGGACGTGCTGCCCAGGCTCGTCTCCGGCGAGGTCCCCGCGCTGTGCCACCGCGTCCGTTACGACGAGAGCGATTGACGCATCGGCTGACGATTCGTTCCATCCGGTACGAGTTGGCCACGGCAAGAGCGCCTGACCTGAGAAAAGACGTACGACAGGCTGAACAGGGGAAGGCAACGGTCCGTACTACTCGGCATCCCCGGCACCGAGAGCGGGGAGCAGACGCGCCGCACCTGGAGGGTCGTCCGTTGTTCAGCATCACCGTCCGCGATCACATCATGATCGCCCACAGCTTCCGTGGCGACGTCTTCGGACCGGCCCAGCGCCTGCACGGGGCCACGTTCCTCGTGGACGCCACGTTCCGGCGCGAGCAGCTGGACGAGGACAACATCGTCGTCGACATCGGGCTGGCCACCCAGGAACTCGGCGCGGTCGTCAGCGAGCTGAACTACCGCAATCTCGACAACGAGCCCGACTTCGCGGGGGTCAACACCTCCACGGAGTTCCTCGCCAAGGTCATCGCCGACCGGCTCGCCGAGCGCATCCACAAGGGGGCGCTGGGCGAGGGCGCCAAGGGCATCGCTGGCCTCACCGTCACGCTGCACGAGTCGCACATCGCCTGGGCGAGCTACGAGCGTGCGCTGTGACCGACACGACGATCGAACGGCCCGGGCAGCCCGGGCCGGCGCCGGCGCGGCTGAATTATGTTCCCGTGCAGCACGCTTCCCTGAAGAACGCCGAGATCATCCCCATGTCCCTGCGCACCGTGCACTTCGTGCTGCCGGGCGGCGTCGACGACCCGAAGGCGCCGAGCGGCGGCAACGCCTATGACCGGCGCGTCTGCCTGGACCTGCCCGGCTTCGGCTGGCAGGTCACCAAGCACGCCGTGGCCGGCGACTGGCCCCGGCCCGGAGCCGACGCCCGTACGGAACTGGCGGGCGCCCTGGCCGCGTTGCCCGACGGGGCCGTCGTGCTCCTCGACGGGCTGGTGGCCTGCGGTGTGCCGGAGATCGTGGTGCCCGAGGCGGAACGGCTGCGCATGGCCGTCCTCGTCCACCTCCCACTCGGCGACGAGACGGGGCTCGACGCGGAGGTGGCCGCCGAGCTGGACGCCAAGGAGCGGACGGTGCTGCGGGCGGTGCCGGCGGTGATCGCCACCAGCGACTGGGCGGTCCGCCGCCTGGTCTCCCACCACGGCCTTCCCCCCGAGCGCGTTCATGTCGCCGCCCCCGGCGCCGACATCGCGCCGCTCGCGCCCGGCACGGACGGGGTGTCACGCCTGCTGTGCGTGGCCGCCGTGACCCCGCGCAAGGGCCAGCACCGGCTGGTGGAGGCGCTGGCCGCGGTGCGCGACCTGCCGTGGAGCTGCGTGTGCGTCGGGAGCCTGACCCAGGAACCGGAGTACGTCGCCCATCTGCGGTCCCTCATCGAGAAGCACGGCCTCCAGGACCGGCTCGAGCTGGCCGGGCCGAAGTCCGGCCCCGCGCTGGACGCCGCCTACGCGACCGCCGACCTGATGGTCCTCACCTCCTACGCCGAGACGTACGGCATGGCGGTGACCGAGGCCCTGGCCCGGGGTATCCCGGTGATGGCCACGGACGTCGGCGGGCTGCCGGAGGCGGTCGGCCGCGCGCCCGACGGCGGCGTGCCCGGCATCCTCGTCCCGCCGGAGAACCCCGCCGCCATCGCCGCCGAACTGCGCGGCTGGTTCGGCGAGGCGGACGTACGACGCCGCCTGAAGGCCGCCGCCCGCAGCCGCCGCGCCGCCCTCGCCGGCTGGGCGACGACCGCACAGAGCCTGGCCGCGGTCCTGCGCCGGCTCCCGACCGAACCCCGGAGGGCCGCATGACGAACCCGGCGACGACGACCCAGCAGGGCGGGGCGATACCGGCGCAGCCCGGACCGAGGGAGGTCACGGGCGGGACGGACAGCGCGACGCCGGGCACGAAGCCCGGCTCGGGGCAGGCCGTCGCGGCGGACGTCCCCGGCGTGGTTCCCGGCGGGCCGTCCGGGCGCATCGGCGGCGAGTCCGCAGCCCGGGCGACCGAGCACGCCGCGGTCCCCGGTCTCGGCTCCAGCGTGGCGTTCGGCCCGGGGCACGTCCCCGGCGCCGTCATACCCGGCGCCGGCCCCAGCGGCAAGCCCGGCTCGCGGCCGACCGTCAAGCTGCGTGAGGCCAACCCGGACGACCCGCCCCGGTACGCGCCTGAGTGGCTGGAGCTGCGGGAACCGGCCGACGCCGCCGGGCGGGCGCACGACCTGCTCGACCCGCTGCGGATCCGGCTCGCCAACATGCCGGGCAAGTCGGGCGTCGTCATCCACGACCTGGGCTGCGGCACCGGCTCGATGGGCCGCTGGCTCGCGTCCCGCCTGGACGGCGCCCAGCACTGGATCCTGCACGACCGCGACCCCTACCTGCTGCACTTCGCCGCCGTCTCCTCCCCACGCTCGGCCGCCGACGGCAGCCGGGTCACCGTGGAGACCCGCCGCGGCGACGTCGCCCGCCTCACCCCGGACGCCCTGCAAGGCGCGTCCCTGGTGACCGCGTCCGCCCTGCTGGACGTCCTCACCCGGGAGGAGATCGACACCCTCGCCGCCGCGTGCGCCGGCGCCGGCTGCCCCGCCCTGCTGACGCTGTCCGTCGCAGGGCGGGTCGAACTGACCCCGCCCCACCCGCTGGACGCGGAGCTGGTCCAGGCCTTCAACGACCACCAGCGCCGCGACGGCCTGCTCGGCCCCGACGCGGTCACGGCGGCGGCGGAGGCGTTCTCCGAGCACGGCGCGACCGTACGGCTGCACCCGAGCCCCTGGCGGCTGGGCCCCGAGCAGGCCGCGCTGACCGAGCAGTGGCTGCGCGGCTGGGTCGGCGCCGCCGTCGAGGAGCGCCCCGAGCTGCGGGCCGAGGCCGACGTCTACCTGACCAACCGGCTGGCCGCCCTCGCAGCGGGCGAGCTGCGCGTCACCGTCCACCACGTCGACCTCCTGGCCCTGTCCCGGCCGGGGGGCGGAGCGTCATGAGCCCCCAGGCGACGGGAACGCGCCCGCGCACCATGCCCACGGACAACCCCCGTGTGCCCGCGAACGGGGGCGGCGTCCGGGTGCCCGCGGCATCCGGTGCGGCGGGCACGGCCCGGGCGGACGCGGTCGTGCCGCGCCCGGCCGCCGGAGACAGGAGCGAGCCCGCCGCCCCGGGCCGAAAGGCCGAAGTCCCGGTCGGCACCACCCCGGCGGGTCCCCCTGCCCCTGGCCCCCTCCGTACGGCCCTGGCCCGCCTCGGCTCTCCCAAGGTCCGTACGCACCTCGGCACCGTCGCCGGAATCGCCATCCTGGGCGTGCTGTTCTGGCGGCTCGGCACCGGCGTCTTCCTGGACGGGCTGCGGCGGATCGACGGGATGTCGCTGCTGCTCGCGCTCGGTATCGGCCTCGCCACCACCGTGTGCAGCGCGTGGCGGTGGGCGATCGTGGCCCGGGGGCTCAGGATCCGGCTGCCGTTCGGGCCGGCCGTCGCGGACTACTACCGCGCCCTGTTCCTGAACGCGGCCCTGCCCGGCGGCGTCCTCGGCGATGTGCACCGGGCCGTGCGGCACGGGCAGAGCGAGGGGGACGTGCGGCGGGGCGTGAAGGCCGTCGTCCTCGAACGGGCAGCCGGGCAGATCGCGTTGTTCGCCGTCGGGGCCGTCGTCCTGCTGACCATGCCGTCCCCGGTGCTGACCGAGGCCCGGCACGTCGCCCCGCTGGCGGCCCTGACCGTCCTCGGGGCAGTCGCCGTCGTCCTGGCCCTGCGCATGAACCGCACGGCACCCTCCCGGCGTGGCCGCAGGCTGCGCGCGGCCCTCGCCGAAACCCGCCACGGGCTGCTGTCGCGGGAGAACGGGCCCGGAGTGGTTGTCTCCTCCGTGGCGGTGCTGGCAGGTTACGTCGCGATGTTCGTACTCGCCGCCCGTGTCGCCGGGACCGCCGCCTCCGTGGCCGTCCTGCTGCCCCTCGCCGTTCTCGCCCTGCTGGCGATGGGCCTGCCGCTCAACGTCGGCGGCTGGGGACCCCGGGAGGGCGTCACCGCCTGGGCGTTCGGCGCCGCCGGCCTGGGCGCCGGCCGGGGGCTGGCCGTCGCGGTCGTCTACGGGGTGCTCAGCCTCGTCGCCAGCCTGCCCGGCCTGATCGTGCTCGTGGCCCGCTGGTACGCGGGCGTGCGGGCCGGGGCCACCGCTCAGGCCCCGGCACCCGCCCCCGCGCCGCAGGGTGACTACGCGTCGGAGGTCAGCATCGAGAAATACGCCCCGAAGGAATCCGCGAGGCTCGCCAGGAGTTCCTTCCCTTTTTCCGCCGAACCCAGCGAAGGACGGCCGATGACACCGGAATCGGTATAGCCGGACATGCCGAGGGTGAGCAGATGACGCCGGTCGTCAGCGACGAAATCGGAAGTCTCATAACCGGGTCGGAGCATTTCGGGATGAGCGTGCAGAAGGATGGAGGTCTCAATTTCCCCCGCGTGCATGTCGGTGAGCAGCGAGGTGACCACACCCGCCCGCTCGCGCGCCGCCTCCCAGTCCTCCGCGGCCGGGAAGAGCGCCATCCGCTCGCCGCGGGCGGAGGATTCCTGAACCACGTTGCCCAGCACGTAGTTGCCGCCGTGCCCGTTGACCACCACCAGGACGTCGACCCCGGACCGGCGGAGCGAAGCCGCAATGTCCCGTACCACCGCATGAAGGGTCACCGAGGAGATGCTGACGGTCCCCGGCCAGGCCGCGTGCTCGTGCGAGCACGAGATCGTCACCGGAGGAAGGAGGTGCACCGGGTACGCGCCGGCTATCTCCCGCGCGACGGCACAGGCGACGAGCGTGTCGGTCGCCAGCGGGAGGTACGCACCGTGCTGCTCGAAGCTCCCCACGGGAAGCACCGCGACCTGCCGTGAGACACCGGCGCCCCGCGTCCGTACGTCTTCCGTGGTGTCCGCCGGCACCAGATCACTCATAACGTCACGGCCTTTCGTCTCTGCTTAGGAACTCGAGAATCATGACAGACAACATTGGCGTACTCGGCAAGAAGTCGACGCAGCGGACCGGTGTGGAACGCGTCGTGAATGCCCCCCTGCCCACCGTGTACGGGAAATTCCAGGCGGTCGGCTACCTGGACCACGACCGCGGTGACGAACAGGTGGCGCTGGTCTACGGGGAGATCGGCGCGGACGACGTCCTCATCCGGCTGCACTCGGAGTGCCTGACCGGCGACGCCTTCGGCTCCCAGCACTGCGAGTGCGGCGACCAGCTCGACGCCGCCCTGCGCGCGGTCGTCGCCGAAGGAGCCGGTGTCGTGGTCTACCTCAGAGGGCATGAAGGCCGCGGCATCGGCCTGCTCGGCAAGCTGCGTGCGATGGCCCTGCAGGCGGAGGGCCTGGACACCGTAGAGGCCAACCTCGCCCTCGGCCTGCCGGTCGACGCCCGCGACTACGGCGTCGCCGCCCGGATCCTGGACGACCTGGGCGTGCGGTCCGTGCGGCTGATGTCCAACAACCCGCGCAAGCGTGAGGCGCTGGTGGACCACGGCATCACCGTCGCCGAGACGGTGCCGCTGCTGATCCCGCCGTGCGAGAACAACATCACCTATCTGCGCACCAAGCGGGAACGGCTCGACCACCACCTGCCCCATCTGGACGCGGTGGTCAGCTCCTCCTGACCGCTCGGCCGATTCCGGTTCCCGACGTGACCTGGGCGAATCCGTGCGCGACCCGCAGGCGGGCCGCGTACGCTTCGTGGACGTCCGTCTTTTGAGCGTCGGCCTCCAGCGGCCGACGCCTCACGCCGGAGGCCCATCAGGTATGACCGAGCTCCATCTGTGGCTGCGCCATGAGGCCCGCACGACCGAGCGACGCGCTCCGATCGTTCCCGACGACGCCCGGCGGCTCGTCGGGAACGGAGTGGAACTGACCGTCGAGGAGTCCCCGCAGCGGGTCTTCCCGGTCGAGGAGTACGAGGCGGCCGGCTGCCGCGTCGCCCCCGCGGGCTCCTGGGTGACGGCACCCCGGGACGCCGTCGTGCTCGGCCTGAAGGAACTGCCCGAGGACCCGGCCGAGCTGACGCACCGGCACATCTTCTTCGGCCACGCCTACAAGGGCCAGCCGGGAGCGGCGGAGCTGCTGGGCCGGTTCGCCGCCGGGGGCGGGGCGCTGTTCGACCTGGAGTACCTGGTGGACGACACCGGACGACGCCTGGCCGCCTTCGGTTTCTGGGCCGGCTATCTGGGCGCCGCCCTGGCCGTGCTTGGGCAGCGGGGCCGGCTGCGGGCGCCCCTGACGCCGACCACCAAGGAAGACCTGGACGAAACGCTGAAGCCCGCCGCCGCCGACGCCGGGTTCTCGGGCCTCGTCATCGGCGCCCTGGGCCGCAGCGGCCGCGGTGCCCGCGCGGCCTTCGCCACCGCCGGCGTCGACCCCACCTGCTGGGACCTCGCCGAGACGCGGGACCTGGACCGACCGGCCCTGCTGCGGCACGACGTGATGGTGAACGCGGTGCTCGCCACCACCCCCGTCCCGCCCTTCCTGCGCGAGCGGGACCTCGACACCCCGGACCGCCTCCTGCGCACCCTGTGCGACGTGACCTGCGACGTCGGTTCCCCGCTCAACGTCCTCCCGGTGTACGACGACACCACCTCCTGGGACGAGCCCGTACGACGGCTGCGCGACGCACCCCCGCTCGACCTCATCGCCATCGACAACCTGCCCTCCCTGCTGCCGCTGGAGTCCAGCGCCGACTTCTCGGCCGCCCTCCTGCCCCACCTGCTCGACTTCGGCGTCCTAGGACCATGGGGGCGCTGCCTGGACCGCTTCCGTGACGCGTCCCGCGCCCACGGCCTCGACAAGGGGGAGTCCCTTGAGCACTGAACCGGCGGCGGCGAGCGGCACCGTCCACTGGATCGGCGCCGGCCTGTCCACGGGCAGTGGTCTCGCGGCGCTGTGCGACACGGCCCAGCGGGTCCGGCTCTGGCACCGCACCGAGAGCCGGGCCGCCGACGCCCTCGGCCGGCTGGGCCTCACCGGACGGGCCGAGCCCCGCGCCTACACGTTGCCCGCGCTCGCCGCCGAACTCTCGCCGGGCGATGTCGTCGTGTCGATGCTGCCCGCCCCCGAGCACGCACCGCTCCTGGCGGAGTGCGTACGGCAGGGGGCGCACTTCGCGTGCTCCAGTTATGTGTCGGACGCGGTGCTGGAGCAGGTGCCGGCCGCCGCGAAGGCCGGGCTCGTCGTCCTCACCGAGGCCGGGCTCGACCCGGGCATCGACCACCTCTTCGCCCATGCCCTGGTCGCCCGGGCACGGGAGGCCATCGGCGACGACACGCCCGCCTCGTACACCCTCACGTCGTACTGCGGCGGAGTCCCCGCCGTCCCGAACGACTTCACGTACCGCTTCAGCTGGGCACCCGCGGGGGTGCTGGGCGCCCTGCGCTCCCCGGCCCGTTACATCGAGGACGGTGCGCCGACGGTCGCCGAGCGGCCGTGGGAGGCGACCCGGCGGCATGTCGTCGACGGGGAGGCCTTCGAGGTCTACCCCAACCGCGACAGCGTCCCGTTCGTCGCGCAGTACGGACTGCCGGACGCCTGGACACCGCGGACGTTCGTGCGCGGCACCCTGCGGCTGGAGGGCTGGCTGCGCGCCTGGGACGGTGTCTTCGAGGAGCTCAGGGCCGGCGACGACAACCGCATCGCCGCCCTGGCCCGGGAACTGGCCGCCGCCTACCCGACCACAGAGGACGACCACGACCGGGTCGTCCTCGCCGTGTCGCTGGACGTGCGGGCCGAGTCCGGGCGGGCGTGGGCGGGCGGCTACCTGCTGGACCTGGTGGGCGACGCGGAGGAGAGCGCGATGGCCCGCTGCGTCTCGCGGACCCTCGCCCTCGGCGTCCGGCACATCCTGGACGGCTCCCTGCCGCCGGGCCTGAACCGCGCCGCCGAGACGGCCGCCCGGTCCGAGCAGTGGCTGCGGGAACTCGCCCGGGACGGAGTGGAGTTCACACTCCGCGTCGACCAGTAGCGGGCGTCAGTCCGACAGGGCCTCGTGGACCATCCGCTTGAGGTCCTTGAAGACCGAGTGGGAGGTCCTGGGCCGCACCTGCGTCATGAACTGCACCGTCAGATCGCGGCCCGGATCGACCCAGAACGTCGTGGTGGCCACCCCGCTCCAGCCGAAGGCGCCGAGCCCGGTCGGCACCAGGGTGCGGGACGGATCGATCACCACGGAGCAGTTGAAGCCGAAGCCGAGCCCCTCGTTGCCGGGCTCGTCATGGGCGGGGCGGCTGCCGAAGGCCCGCAGGTCGGCTCCGCCGGGCAGGTGGTTGCGGGTCATCAGGTCCACGGTCCGCGGGGCGAGCAGCCGCACGCCGTCGAGTTCGCCCCGGCGGCGCAGCATCTCCATGAAGCGGTGGTAGTCGTGGGCCGAGCACACCATGCCGCCGCTGCCCGACAGGAACCGTGGCCGGCCACGTAGCGGGAGCCCCGGGATCGGCTCGATGCCACCGCCCTCCTTCTCCCCGTACATCTCGGAGAGCCGGGGCGCCTGCGCGTCCGTGACGTGGAAGCCCGCGTCCGTCATGCCGAGCGGCCCGAAGATCCGCTCGGCGCAGAACACGTCGAGCGGCTGCCCGGACACGACCTCGATGATCCGGCCCAGGACGTTGGCGGCCACCGAGTAGTTCCACTCGGTGCCCGGCTCGAACTGCAGCGGCAGGCTCGCGTACACCTCGATGGTCTCGGCCAGGTCCGCACCCGGCGGCACCGACGACTCCAGGCGGGCCTCGCGGTACAGGGCGTCGACCGGGTGGGCGTGATAGAAGCCGAAGGTCAGGCCCGAGGTGTGGGTCATCAGGTGCCGGACCAGTAGGGGGCCGTCGGCGGGGCGGGTCTCGACGTCGGCGCCGGAGCCGCCGACGTAGACCCGGGGGTCGGCGAACGCGGGCAGGTGGTCGGCGACGGGATCGTCCGGAGACAGCCGGCCCTCCTCCACGAGCAACAGCGCGGCGACCGCGGTGACCGGCTTCGTCATGGAGTAGACCCGCCACAGGGTGTCGGGCTCGACCGGGAGCCCGGCCGCGATGTCACGCCGGCCGTGCGTCGCGAGGTGGGCGACGCGCCCGCCCCGGGCGACGGAGACCAGGAAGCCCGGCAGACGCCCTTCGTCGACCAGCCGGGCGAAGTGCCGGTCCAGGCGGCCCAGCACCTGCGGATCCAGCCCGGCCTCACCCGGATCGACCTCTTGTCGCAGCTGTGCCATGGCTCGTCTCCCGTCGCGCTCGTCGAGGTGAGATCCGGCATACCCCACCCGGACCGCCTCAGACCCCATCGGGGTGCAGGAACGGTTCATGATCGCGCAAGAACAGGTGAGCGAGGGGCCTCGGGCCCGGGACGGAGGACCAATGGCCGATGGCCTGGTGGGGGCCGCGTTCCTAGGCTCGGGTCGTCGCCGTGCTCAGGACGCCAGGAGAAGAGGTCACGATGCCCGTGAACGGTCGCAGTCACATCCGTATCGCCCGTCCCTCCAGGGACCTCGCGGCAGCTGAGCGGTTCTGGAGCGGGGGACTCGGGCTCGGAGTGCTGTGGCGGGCCGAGGGCGGGGACGAACCGGGGGAGCACGACCTGCTGATGCTCGGCTGGCCCGACGCCGACTGGCACCTGGAGCTCGTGCACGAGCCCGCACGACCGGTGGAACCCCGCCCCACGGAGGAGGACCTGCTGGTCGTCTACGTGGACGGCCCCGTCCCCGACGACCTGGTCGCCCGCCTGAAGGAGCACGGCGGCAAGCGGGTGGAGTCCCCCAACCCGTACTGGAACGAGTGGGGGGTCACCGTGGAGGACCCCGACGGCTACCGCCTGGTCCTGTGCCGGCGGGCCTGGTCCAACGGCTGAACCGGTCGAGGCTCGGGGCAAGGTACCCGAGGGGCGCGGGGAACTGCGCGACCGGACCCCACGGACCCGCACCCGACGCACCACCACCGGCTGCCGGGCCCTCAAGGAGCCCGGCAGGACGGCCTGATGACCTCAGGCCGTCACCTTCTCCTGCCACACGGCCCCGGGTCCGGTGCGCTCGCCCAGCCTCTCCGTGGGGACCCGGTGGGTCTCCCGCGCCGACACCGCCGCGATCACCGGCGGCACGCACAACGCCGCCGTGAACAGCGCGACCGCCGACCAGTCGTCACCCTCCGGCCCCGCGATCCGCGCCGCGAACGTCACCGCGAACCCGGCCACCGCGAACCCGATCTGCGTACCGATGGCCACGCCGGACAGCCGGACCCGGGTCGCGAACATCTCGCCGTAGAACGCGGGCCACACCCCGTTCGCGGCGCTGTAGACGACGCCGAAGCAGACGATGCCCGTCAGGAACGTCAGCGGGTAGGAGCCCGTGGAGACCGCCCACAGGTACAGGAACATCGTCACCGCGCTGCCGGCCGCGCCGATCAGGAACACCGGGCGGCGCCCGATCCGGTCGGACAGCGTCGCCCACAGCGGGATCGCCGCGAGCGCGACGACATTGGCCAGGGCGCCCACCCACAGCATGGCCGTACGCGACATGCCGACCGCCTCGCTCGTGGCGTACGCCAGCGCCCACACCGTGAAGATCGTGCTGACCGAGGCGATCAGCGCGCCCCCGATCACCCGCAGCACATCCGCCCAGTGCTCGCGGAGCAGGATCACGAGGGGCAGCTTGACCACACCCTCCTCGGCGGCCTGCTGGGCGAAGGCCGGGGTCTCGTCCAGCTTGCGGCGGATGACCCAGCCGACGACGGCGACCCCGACGCTCAGCCAGAACGGCAGCCGCCAGCCCCACGACAGCAGCTGGTCCTCGGGCAGCGCGGCGACCGGGATGAACACCAGCGTGGCCAGCAGCTGGCCGCCCTGGGTGCCGCTGAGGGTGAAGCTGGTGAAGAAGCCGCGCCGGTCCGGCGGCGCGTGCTCCAGCGTCATGGAGTTGGCGCTGGCCTGCTCGCCCGCCGCCGAGATGCCCTGCAGCACCCGGCACAGCACCAGCAGGACGGGGGCGAGAGAGCCGACCTGGTCCCGGGTCGGCAGACAGCCGATGAGGAACGTCGACAGGCCCATCAGCATCAGCGTGAAGACCATGATCTTCTTGCGGCCGAGCTTGTCGCCGAAGTGCCCGAGCACCAGCGCGCCCACCGGGCGGGCGGCGTACGCGACGCCGAACGTGGCCAGCGACAGCAGGGTCGCGGTCGCCGGGTCGGACGCGTCGAAGAACACCGCGGGGAAGATCAGCGCGGCGGCGCTGCCGTAGATGAAGAAGTCGTAGTACTCCAGGGCGCTGCCGATCCAGGCGGCGGTGGCGGCCTTCCTGGGCTGACCGGGCGGGGCGGCGGACCCTGAGGGCATGGCGGGGACGGACACGGCGGCTCCTTCGGGGGCTCCACACTGAAGCGGAGCGGGCGACGGACGAGCAGAGGGGACGTGCCGGATCGCGGCTAATTAACCCACTGGGTAGTTAGTAGGGGATGGCCAGAGATGCTGCGCCCGTGTGTCGCCGGTGTCAAGGGGTGGTGCGCCGGGCGTTCAGCCGGCCGAGCGCTCCGCCGTCAGGTACGCGATCACCATGTCGCCCAGCATCGCCCGGTAGTGCGCGCGCTGCGCCCCGTCGAGCAGGTCGCGGCCGAACAGCGCGCCGAAGGTGTGCCGGTTGGAGACCCGGAAGAAGCAGAAGGAGGAGATCATGGCGTGCAGGTCGACGGCGTCGACGTCGGCCGTGAACAGGCCGGACTCCTGGCCCGATGCCAGGATCCGGCGGATCACGTCCAGGGCGGGGGAGCCGATCTTCCCGAGCTTCTCGGAGCCGGCGATGTGGTGGGCCTCGTGGATGTTCTCGATGCTGACCAGGCGGATGAAGTCCGGGTGTTGCTCGTGGTGGTCGAAGGTCAGCTCGGCCAGCCGCCGGATCGCCGCCACCGGGTCCAGGTGGTCGACGTCGAGCTCCTGCTCGGCCTCCCGGATCACGCCGTACGCGCGCTCCAGCACGGCCGTGAACAACTGCTCCTTGCCGCCGAAGTAGTAGTAGATCATCCGCTTGGTGGTGCTTGTGCGGGCGGCGATCTCGTCCACCCGGGCGCCGTCGTAGCCGGCCCGGGCGAACTCCTGGGTGGCGACGTCGAGGATCTCGGCCCGGGTGCGGGCGGCGTCACGGATGCGCTCGCCGGATCGTGCCGGTTCTTCGACGCTGGTCATCAGGTTCCTTCGGGCGGAGGGTCCGGTGCCGGTGATTCTAGGAGCAGGGGCCCGTCCGCCCATGGGGTCTTCCCGAGCCCGTGCTCGACTGATATAGCTAACGTACTAGTTCGTACATTAGTGAGCCGCTCGGGAGGCGCGCGTGCCCAAGGAGTCGTATCTCGTCGGACTGATCGGTTCCGGCATCGGCCCGTCACTCAGTCCGGCGCTGCACGAGCGGGAGGCCGACCGGCAGGGCCTGCGCCTGGTGTACCGGCTGATCGACATCGACACCCTCGGGGCGCCGCCCGAGGCGGTCGGGGACCTGGTGCGCGCCGCCCGCGACCTGGGCTTCGACGGGCTCAACATCACGCACCCCTGCAAGCAGCTCGTCATCGAGCACCTGGACGCGCTCGCCCCGCAGGCCGAGGCGCTGGGCGCGGTCAACACCGTCGTCTTCGAGGACGGCCGCGCGGTCGGCCACAACACGGACGTCACCGGCTTCGCCGCCTCGTTCGCCCGCGGGCTGCCCGACGCGCCGCTGGAGCGGGTCGTGCAGCTGGGCGCCGGCGGTGCGGGGGCGGCCGTCGCGCACGCCACGCTCACCCTCGGCGCCGGGCGGGTCACCGTCGTCGACGCCCTGCCCGAGCGGGCCGAAGCACTGGCCGGAGCCCTCAACCGGACCTTCGGAGCCGGCCGGGCGGCCGCCGCCTCTCCGGACCGGCAGGCCGAGCTGCTCGCCGCGGCCGACGGCATCGTGCACGCGACCCCCACCGGCATGGCCGCCCACCCCGGCCTGCCCCTGCCCGCCGGGCTGCTCCACTCCGGACTGTGGGTGGCCGAGGTGGTCTACCGCCCGCTGGAAACCGAGTTGCTGCGGACCGCCCGTGCTTTGGGCTGCGCAACCCTCGACGGCGGCGGCATGGCCGCTTTCCAGGCCGCCGACGCGTTCCGCCTGTTCACCGGCCGGGAACCCGACGCCGCGCGGATGCTGGCGGACCTGACCGAACTGGCCGGGGCCGTCGGAGCTCCGAACTAGAGAGAGGTACCGACGTGCGTACGTCCATCGCCACCGTCTCCCTCAGCGGCTCCCTCACCGGGAAACTCGACGCCGCCGCCCGGGCCGGCTTCGACGGGGTGGAGATCTTCGAGAACGACCTGCTGGCCTGCCCCCTCACCCCCGAGGACATCCGCGCCCGCTGCGCCGACCTCGGGCTCCGCATCGACCTCTACCAGCCGATGCGGGACATCGAGGCCGTCCCCGAGGCGGAGTTCGCCCGGAACCTGCGGCGGGCCCGGCACAAGTTCGAGCTGATGCGCCGGCTCGGCGCCGACACGGTCCTCGTCTGCTCCAGCGTCTCCCCGCAGGCGGTGGACGACGACGCCCTCGCCGCCGAGCAGCTGAGCCGGCTCGCCGACCTGGCGGCGGAGTCCGGTGTCCGGGTCGCCTACGAGGCGCTCGCGTGGGGGCGGCACATCAGTACGTACGACCACGCCTGGCGCATCGTCGAGACGGCCGGTCACCCCGCGCTCGGCACCTGCCTGGACAGCTTCCACATCCTCTCGCGCGGCTCGGATCCCAAGGGCATCGCGGACATCCCCGGCGAGAAGATCTTCTTCCTCCAGCTCGCCGACGCCCCGCTGCCGGCCATGGACGTCCTGCATTGGAGCCGCCATCACCGCTGCTTCCCCGGCCAGGGCGGCTTCGACGTGGCCGGGTTGGTGCGCCAGGTGCTGGCCACCGGCTACCACGGCCCGCTCTCCCTGGAGGTCTTCAACGACGTGTTTCGGCAGGCCGACGCCGGTCCGACCGCCGTCGACGCCCGGCGCTCCCTGCTGGTCCTCCAGGAGACGGTGGGCAGGGCCCCACTGCCCGCCCCCGTCGTCCCCACCGGCGTCGCCTTCGCCGAGCTGGTCACGCCCGACGCCGAGCCCCTCGCCGCCCTGCTCGGCGCCCTGGGCTTCACCCGCACCGCTCGCCATGGCGGCAAGCCCGTCGCCCTGTGGGAGCAGGGCGACGCCCGCGTCCTGGTCAACACCGGGACGGCCGTCCGCCGCGACGGCACCCGGCTCGCCGCGATCGGGCTGGAGTCACCGGACCCGGCCGCAGCCGCCCGGCGGGCCGAGGCCCTGCTCGCGCCCGTACTGCCGCGCCGCCGCGCGCCGCAGGACGCCCCGCTGGACGCGGTCGCCGCCCCCGACGGCACGGAGCTGTTCTTCTGCGCCACCGGCCGTCCCGAACTGCCCGACTGGCGGGCCGACTTCGAGAACACGGGCGTGCCCCCGGCGCAAGCCGGCATCCGGGGCATCGACCACCTCGCCCTCACCCAGCCCTGGCATCACTTCGACGAGGCGGCCCTCTTCCACCAGGGCGTGCTCGGCCTGCACGCCCAGGAGAGCGTGAACGTCGCCGACCCCTACGGTCTGATGCGCAGCCGGGCCGTCACCAACCCCGACGGCAGCGTCCGGATCGCCCTCACCGTCGGCGCCGCGCCCACCGACGACACCGTCCACGCCCAGCACATCGCCCTGGCCACAGACGACGTGGTCGCGGCGGCCCGCCGGTTCCGCGAGGCGGGCGGCAGCCTGCTGCCGGTGCCCGCGAACTACTTCGACGACCTCGCCGCCCGCTTCGAGTTCGCCGACGGCGAGCTGGAGACCTACCGCGAGCTCGGCATCCTCTACGACCGCGACGACCACGGCGTCTTCCGCCACTGCTACACCCGCACCGTCGGCCGGGTCTTCTTCGAACTGGTCCAGCGCGACGGCGGCTACCGGGGCTACGGCGCCGCCAACGCCCCGGTGCGGCTGGCCGCGCAGCACGCGGCACGGGCGCTCACCGGCACCTGACGGTCCGGGTGATGCCGGTGACGGCGGTGGCGAGGATCGTGTGGAACACCGGGTTGAGCTGCGGTGCCTCGTCGGCGCCCTGGTACGGCGCCAGCACGGACACCATGGGCAGTTCGATGGTGGGCAGAAGCCGCTGCTTGAGCTGGGGTATCGCGATCGCCCCGCCTTGAAGCCGTCGACGGCATCAGCGGCGTCACCTCTACCGCAAGCGAGGGCTCCATCAGCCGGGACCCCTGGCGTGCCCGGCCGGAGGTGTCAACTCACCTCCGGCCGGGGCTCGTTACGCCCTGGAGTTCCACTCCGCGATCACGGGCCGGCCGTGCTCGGTCGACAGTCGGCTGACCGTGCCGGTCTCCAGCCGGAACAACTGCCCCCGCGCCGGAGGCAGACCCAGCCGGCGGGCCGTCAGGACGCGGAGGAAGTGGCCGTGCGCCACCAGCATCACATCGCCCTCGGGCAGCGACTTCTCCGCCCGGGCCAGCACCCGGTCGGCGCGTTCGCCGACCTCCTCGGGGGACTCGCCGGGCTCGCCGTCGGGGCCGGGCGGGCACCCGTCGGTCCACAGGTCCCAGTCGGGGCGGGTGCGGTGTGTCTCCTCGGTGGTGACGCCCTCGTAGGCGCCGTAGTGCCACTCGTGCAGGTCCGCCTCCCGCACGGCCCCCGTCAGGCCCGCGAGTTCGGCGGTGCGCACCGCGCGGCCGAGCGGGCTGGTGAGGACCAGTGCGAAGGAGCGATCCGTCAGGAGCGGGGCGAGCGAGGCGGCCTGCTCCTCACCGTGCGGGGTGAGGGGCAGGTCGGTGAAGCTGGTGTGCTGTCCGCTCCGGCTCCACTCCGTCTCGCCGTGGCGGACCAGCAGTAGATCACCCACGTCCTACGCCTTCTTCGCGGACTCGACGGCGTGGCCGCCGAACTGGTTGCGCAGCGCCGCGATCATCTTCATCTGCGGCGAGTCGTCCTGCCGGGAGGCGAACCGGGAGTAGAGAGAGGCGGTGATCGCGGGCAGCGGCACGGAGTTGTCGATCGCGGCCTCCACCGTCCAGCGTCCCTCACCGGAGTCCTGGGCGTAGCCCCTGAGCTCCTCCAGGTGCTCGTCCTCGTCCAGGGCGTCCACCGCCAGGTCGAGCAGCCAGGAGCGGATGACGGTGCCGTCCTGCCAGGAGCGGAACACCTCGCGGACGTTGTCCACCGAGTCCACGGCCTCCAGCAGCTCCCAGCCCTCGGCGTAGGCCTGCATCATCGCGTACTCGATGCCGTTGTGGACCATCTTCGCGAAGTGCCCGGCGCCGACCTTGCCCGCGTGGACGAAGCCGTACGGGCCCTCCGGCTTGAGCGCCTCGAAGATCGGCCGCAGCCGGTCGACGTACTCCTTCTCTCCGCCGACCATCAGGGCGTAGCCGTTCTTCAGTCCCCACACGCCGCCGGAGACGCCCGCGTCGACGAAGCCGATGCCGCGCTTGCTCAGTTCCTCGGCGTGCTTCTCGTCGTCCGTCCAGCGCGAGTTGCCGCCGTCCACCACCGTGTCGTACGGCTTGAGAAGGTCCGCCAGGCGGTCGATGACGTGCTGGGTGGGTTCGCCGGCCGGGACCATGACCCAGACTGTGCGAGGCGCCTCCAGCTGGTTGACGAGCTCGGCCAGGCTGGCGACGTCGGACTTCTCGGGGTTGTTGTCGTAGCCGATGACGGTGTGGCCGGCGTTGCGCAGGCGCTCGCGCATGTTGCCGCCCATCTTGCCGAGACCCACAAGACCGATCTGCATGTCAGTTCACTTCCCGAAGTGTGCGGTAGGCGGCCACCAGCGCGGCCGTGGACGGGTCGAGACCGGGGACGTCCGCGCCCTCGGTCAGGGCGGGCTCGACGCGTTTGGCGAGGACCTTGCCGAGCTCGACGCCCCACTGGTCGAAGGAGTCGATGTTCCAGACGGCGCCCTGCACGAACACCTTGTGCTCGTAGAGGGCGATCAGCTGGCCGAGGACCGACGGGGACAGCTCGGTGGCCAGGATCGTCGTGGTGGGGTGGTTGCCCCGGAAGGTGCGGTGCGGCACCTGCTCCTCGGGCACGCCCTCCGCGCGGACCTCCTCGGCGGTCTTGCCGAAGGCGAGCGCCTGCCCCTGCGCGAACAGGTTGGCCATCAGCAGGTCGTGCTGCGCCTTCAGTTCGTCGCTCAGCTCGGCGACGGGCCGGGCGAAGCCGATCAGGTCGGCCGGGATGAGCTTGGTGCCCTGGTGGATGAGCTGGTAGTAGGCGTGCTGCCCGTTGGTGCCGGGCGTGCCCCACACCACCGGCCCGGTCTGCCACTCCACCGGGTTCCCGTCGCGGTCCACCGACTTGCCGTTGGACTCCATGTCGAGCTGCTGGAGGTAGGCGGTGAACTTGGACAGGTAGTGGCTGTAGGGCAGGACGGCGTGCGACTGGGCGTCGTGGAAGTTGCCGTACCAGATGCCCAGCAGGCCCAGCAGAAGCGGAGCGTTGGCCTCGGCCGGGGCGTTGCGGAAGTGCTCGTCGACGATGCGGAAGCCGTCGAGCATCTCCCGGAAACGGTCCGGGCCGATCGCGATCATCAGGGACAGGCCGATCGCGGAGTCGTACGAGTAGCGGCCGCCGACCCAGTCCCAGAACTCGAACATGTTGTCGACGTCGATGCCGAAGTCGGCGACCTTCTCCGCGTTGGTCGACAGCGCCACGAAGTGCTTGGCGACCGCCTTCTCGTCGGTCCCCAGACCCTCCAGCAGCCAGGAGCGGGCCGAGGTCGCGTTGGTGATCGTCTCGATCGTGGTGAAGGTCTTGGACGCGACGATGAACAGCGTCTGAGCCGGGTCCAGGTCGCGCACCGCCTCGTGCAGGTCCGAGCCGTCCACGTTCGACACGAAGCGGAACGTCAGATCCCGGTCGGTGAACGGCCGCAGCGCCTCGTAGGCCATCGCCGGGCCGAGGTCCGAGCCGCCGATGCCGATGTTGACGATGTTGCGGATGCGCTTGCCGGTGTGGCCGGTCCACTCCCCGGAGCGCACCCGGTCCGCGAAGGCGGCCATCTTGTCGAGGACGGCGTGCACGCCCGGGACGACGTTCTCGCCGTCGACCTCGACGACGGTGTCCCGAGGCGCCCGCAGGGCGGTGTGCAGCACGGCCCGGTCCTCGGTGACGTTGATCCTCTCACCGGCGAACATGGCGTCCCGCAACCCGAACACATCGGTCGCGGCGGCCAGCTCCTGGAGCAGGGCCAGCGTCTCGTCGGTGACCAGGTGCTTGGAGTAGTCGATGCGCAGGTCGCCCACGTGCACGACGTAGCGCTCGGCGCGTCCCGGGTCCGCCGCGAACAGCTCCCGCAGATCGGGCTGCGGCAGGGCATCCTTGCGGTGGTCCTCCAGGGCGGTCCACTCGGGACGCCGGTCGAGCCTCGGGGAACCGGAGGGGGAGTCAGACATGAGCGGGGGTCTCCTCGGTTGCCTCGCCGTTCAGGGCGATGGCGTACATCTCGTCCGCGTCGAGGCGCCGCAGCTCCTCGGCGATGAGTTCGGAGGTGGCACGGACCTTCAGGGCGAGGGTGCGCGACGGCTGGCCCGGCAGGGTCAGCGTGGCCAGCGGTCCCTCGGGGCGGTCGATGACGATCTCGCCGTTCTCCGTGCCCAGGCGTACGGCCGTGACGACCGGCCCGGCGGTGACCACCCGGTCGACCCGCACGTGCAGCCGCGCCTCCAGCCAGCGGGCCAGCAGCTCGGCGGCCGGGTTCTCGGCCTCGGCCTCCACCGCCGCCGAGACGATCCGCGCCCGGGCCTGGTCCAGCGCCGCGGCCAGCATCGACCGCCAGGGCGTCAGCCGGGTCCAGGCGAGGTCGGTGTCACCGGGCGCGTAGGCGCGCACCCGGGCCTGGAGCGTCTCCAGCGGGTTCTCGACGGCGTACAGGTCGGTGATCCGCCGCTGGGCCAGCGCCCCGAGCGGGTCCTTGGAGGGCACCTCGGGGGCGTCCACCGGCCACCACACCACCACCGGAGCGTCCGGCAGCAGCAGCGGCAGCACCACCGAGTCGGCGTGGTCGGACACCTCGCCGTAGGTCCGCAGGATCACGGTCTCGCCGGTGCCCGCGTCGGCGCCCACCCGGACCTCGGCGTCGAGGCGGGAGGACTGGCGGTCGCGCGGGGTGCGGGCGTGGCGCTTGATGACGACCAGGGTGCGCGAGGGGTGCTCGTGCGAGGCCTCCTCGGCCGCCTTGATCGCGTCGTAGGCGTTCTCCTCGTCCGTGACGATCACCATCGTCAGGACCATGCCCACGGCGGGTGTGCCGATGGCGCGGCGCCCCTGCACCAGCGCCTTGTTGATCTTGCTTGCCGTGGTGTCGGTCAGGTCGATCTTCATGGCCTGCGCCAGCTCCGTCCGTCTCGTGCGAGCATCTCGTCTGCCTCCTCGGGTCCCCAGCTGCCCGAGGCGTACTGCGCGGGCCGGCCGTGCGTGGCCCAGTACTGCTCGATCGGGTCGAGGATCTTCCAGGACTCTTCCACTTCCTGGTGACGGGGGAACAGGTTGGCGTCGCCCAGGAGGACGTCAAGGATGAGCCGTTCGTACGCCTCGGGGCTCGATTCGGTGAACGACTCGCCGTAGGCGAAGTCCATCGTGACGTCCCGGATCTCCATCGACGTGCCCGGCACCTTCGACCCGAAGCGGACGGTCATGCCCTCGTCCGGCTGGACGCGGATGACGATCGCGTTGGAGCCCAGCTCCTCGGTCGCGCTGGAGTCGAAGGGGGAGTGCGGCGCCCGCTGGAACACCACGGCGATCTCCGTCACGCGGCGGCCCAGCCGCTTGCCGGTGCGCAGGTAGAACGGGACACCCGCCCAGCGGCGGTTGTCCACCTGGAGCCGGACCGCGGCATAGGTGTCGGTCGTGGAGGACTGGTCGATGCCGTCCTCCTCCAGGTACCCGCGCACCTTCGTGCCGCCCTGCCAGGCCGCCGCGTACTGACCGCGCACGGTGCCCTGCCCCAGGTCCTGCGGCAGCCGCACCGCCTTGAGGACCTTCAGCTTCTCCGTGAGCAGCGAGGCCGCGTCGAAGGCGGCCGGTTCCTCCATCGCGGTGAGCGCCATCAACTGGAGCAGGTGGTTCTGGATGACGTCACGGGCGGCGCCGATGCCGTCGTAGTAACCGGCCCGGCCGCCGATGCCGATGTCCTCGGCCATGGTGATCTGCACGTGGTCGACGTACGACCGGTTCCAGATCGGCTCGAACATCTGGTTGGCGAAACGCAGCGCCAGGAGGTTCTGGACGGTCTCCTTGCCGAGGTAGTGGTCGATCCGGAAGACCTGCTCCGGGTCGAACACGTCGTGCACGATCCGGTTGAGCTCCTCGGCCGACCCCAGATCGTGCCCGAACGGCTTCTCGATGACCGCCCGGCGCCAGGAACCCTCGGGGGCACTGGCCAGCTTGTGCTTCTTCAGCTGCTGGACGACCTTGGGGAAGAACTTCGGCGGCACCGACAGGTAGAAGGCGTAGTTGCCGCTGGTGCCCCGGGAGGCGTCCAGCTCCTCGACGGCGGATCGCAGCTGCTTGAAGGCCGTGTCGTCGTCGAAGTCACCGGGGATGAACCGCATGCCCTCGGCGAGCTGCTGCCAGACCTCCTCGCGGAACGGGGTGCGCGCGTGTTCGCGGACCGCGTCGTGCACCACCTGCGCGAAGTCCTGGTCCTCCCAGTCCCGGCGGGCGAAGCCCACCAGCGAGAAGCCCGGCGGCAGCAGACCTCGGTTGGCCAGGTCGTACACGGCCGGCATCAGCTTCTTGCGGGACAGGTCGCCGGTCACGCCGAAGATGACGAGCCCGGACGGACCCGCGATCCTGGGCAGACGGCGGTCGCGCGGGTCGCGCAGGGGGTTCTCGAAGTGGGTGTCGGCGTGCTCCGTCCGGCGGGGCGCGTGACCGCTCACCCCGGTCTGCTCCACCCCGGCCGCCTCCTGCGCGGCCCGGGCTTCCTTCTCCTCCTTGGTGCCCTTGGTCTCCTGCTCGGCCGTCTGAGGGATGCCCTCGCTCATTCCGCGTCAACTCCCTTGCTGTTCAAGGACTTGGTGACCGCGTCCAGCAGCTCCTGCCAGGCCACCTCGAACTTGGCCACGCCCTCGTTCTCCAGTTGCCGCACCACCTCGTCGTATGCAATGCCGAGCCGTTCGACGGCCGCCAGGTCGGCTCGGGCCTGGGCGTAACCGCCGGTGACCGTGTCTCCCTGGACGTCCCCATGGTCGGCGACGGCGTTCAGCGTGGCCTCCGGCATGGTGTTGACCGTGCCGGGGGCGACCAGTTCGTCCACGTACAGGGTGTCCTTGTATGCGGGGTCCTTCACACCGGTGGAGGCCCAAAGGGGGCGCTGCCGGTTCGCACGGGCGCCGCCCAGCGCCTGCCAGCGCGCCCCGGCGAAGACGTGCTCGTACGCCTCGTAGGCGAGCCGCGCGTTGGCCAGGGCCGCGCGGCCCTTCAGGGCGAGGGCCTCGTCCGTGCCCAGCAGCGTCAGCCGCTTGTCGATCTCGGAGTCCACACGGGAGACGAAGAACGACGCGACCGAGTGAATGCCCGACAGGTCGAGACCGGCCGCCCGGGCCTTCTCCAGGCCGGTGACGTAGGCGTCCATCACCTCGCGGTAGCGCTCCAGGGAGAAGATCAGCGTCACGTTCACGCTGATGCCCGCGCCGATCACCTCGGTGATCGCCGGCAGGCCCGCCTTCGTCGCCGGGATCTTGATCATCACGTTGGGGCGGTCCACCAGCCAGGCCAGCTGCCGGGCCTCGGCGACGGTCGCCGTCGTGTCGTGGGCGAGGCGCGGGTCGACCTCGATGGAGACGCGGCCGTCCCGGCCTCCGGTCGACTCGTACACCGGCCGCAGGACGTCGGCGGCGGCCCGGACGTCGGCGGTCGTCATCATCCGCACGGCCTCGTCCACGGTCACCCCGCGCACCGCCAGGTCGGCGAGCTGCTCCTCGTAGCCCGCGCCGGAGCCGATGGCGGCCTGGAAGATGGACGGGTTGGTGGTGACGCCGACGACGTTCCTCGTGGCGACGAGCTCCGCCAGGTTGCCGGACTCGATCCGCCGGCGCGACAGGTCGTCGAGCCAGATGGACACGCCTTCGTCGGACAGGCGCTTCAGTGCTCCCGCGTTCGCGGTCGCTTCGGTCACAGTGATCATCTTCTTTCGGGCGGTCGGATCAGCCACGGGCGGCGGTGAGGGACTCCCGCGCGGCGGCGACGACGTTCTCGGGGGTGAAGCCGTACTCGGCGAACAGGGTCTTCGCGTCGGCGGAGGCACCGAAGTGCTCCAGGGAGACGATGCGCCCCGCGTCTCCGACGAACCGGTGCCAGGTCAGCCCGATCCCGGCCTCGACGGCGACCCGGGCCTTCACGGACGGCGGCAGCACGCTGTCGCGGTAGGAGCGCGGCTGCTCCTCGAACCACTCCACGGACGGCATCGACACGACGCGGGTGGGCACGCCGGCGCCCTGGAGCAGCTCGCGCGCCCCGGCGGCGACGTGCACCTCGGAGCCGGTGGCGATCAGGATCACCTGGGGCGTGCCGCCCTCGGCCTCGAACCTCACGTAGCCGCCGCGCGCGGCGTCCGGGTCCGGCTCGTACGTGGGCACGCCCTGGCGGGTGAGCGCGAGGCCGTGCGGGGCGGGGGCGGTGCTGTGCCGCTTCAGGATCTCGGCCCAGACGATCGCGGTCTCGCCCGCGTCGGCGGGGCGTACGACGTTCAGGCCCGGGATGGCCCGCAGCGCGGCCAGATGTTCCACCGGCTGGTGGGTCGGGCCGTCCTCGCCGAGGCCGATGGAGTCGTGCGTCCACACGTACGTCACCGGCAGCTGCATCAGGGCCGACATCCGCACCGCGTTGCGCATGTAGTCGGAGAACACCAGGAAGGTGCCGCCGTAGACACGGGTGTTGCCGTGCAGCGCGATGCCGTTCATCTCCGCGGCCATGGAGAACTCGCGGATGCCGAAGTGCACGGTGCGGCCGTACGGGTCGGCCTCCGGCAGCGGGTTGCCCGCCGGGAGGAACGAGCTGGTCTTGTCGATGGTGGTGTTGTTGGAGCCGGCCAGGTCGGCGGAGCCGCCCCACAGCTCGGGGACGACCGGGCCGAGCGCCTGGAGGACCTTCCCGGACGCGGCCCGGGTCGCGACCGCCGTGCCCGCCTCGAACACCGGCAGGGCGTCCTCCCAGCCCTCGGGCAGCTCGCCCTTGCTCACCCGGTCGAACGTGGCCGCCCGCTCCGGGTTGTCGGACCGCCAGGCGGCGATCCCCTTGTCCCAGGCGGTGCGCGCCTCGGCGCCCCGGTCCAGGGCCCGGCGGGTGTGGGCCAGCACCTCGTCGGCGACCTCGAAGGACCGCTCCGGGTCGAAGCCGAGGAGCCGCTTGGTGGCCGCGACCTCGTCCTCGCCGAGCGCCGAGCCGTGGGAGGCCTCGGTGTCGCGCGCGTTCGGGGCGGGCCAGGCGATGATCGTGCGCATCGCGATGATGGACGGCCGCGCGGTCTCGGCCTGAGCCGCCCTCAGAGCCGCGTACAGCGCGTGCGGGTCGACGTCGCCGTCCTCCAGCGGCTCGATCCGCTGGACGTGCCAGCCGTAGGCCTCGTAGCGCTTCAGCACGTCCTCGGAGAACGCGGTCGCGGTGTCGCCCTCGATGGAGATGTGGTTGTCGTCGTAGAGGAAGACCAGGTTGCCGAGCTTCTGGTGGCCGGCGAGCGAGGAGGCCTCGGCGGAGACGCCCTCCTGGAGGTCGCCGTCGGAGACGATCGCCCAGATCGTGTGGTCGAAGGGGGAGTCGCCCTCGGGGGCGTCCGGGTCGAACAGGCCGCGCTCGTACCGGGCGGCCATCGCCATGCCGACGGCGTTCGCGACGCCCTGGCCCAGCGGGCCGGTGGTGGTCTCCACACCGGCGGTGTGCCCGTACTCGGGGTGGCCGGGCGTCTTGGAGCCGTGCGTGCGGAACGCCTTGAGGTCGTCCAGCTCCAGCTCGTAGCCCGCGAGGTAGAGCTGCGTGTAGAGGGTCAGCGAGGTGTGGCCGGGGGACAGGACGAAGCGGTCACGGCCGGGCCACTCGGGATCGGCGGGGTCGTGCCGCATCACCTTCTGAAAGATCGTGTAGGCGGCCGGAGCCAGGCTCATCGCGGTACCGGGGTGGCCGTTGCCGACCCGCTGGACGGCGTCCGCCGCCAGAAGACGGGCGGTGTCGACGGCACGCCGGTCGAGTTCGGTCCATGCGAAGCGGTCCGCTGTCTGCGTGCTCATCTTCAAGAAGTCCTCGATGGGAGCGAAGTTGCTGGTCTGACGTGTTCAAAATTAAAAGTCTGACTTTTACGGCGGAAGGTCGGCGTGTGCCAGCCTGTGGTGAAAGTGGGACACCCACCGGCAGCAGGGCACGCGAGCGGAGCGGGACGAGGGGCACTTGGTGGACATCGTGGACAGAAGCATCCAAGGCGGCGACGGGATCGATACCTTCCCCTTCCCGGTCGAGCTCAGCGTCGGCGGCGTCGGCATGCAGATCGGTCCGATGGGGACCGGCCGTACCTGGCACGCCGACGCGCCGCTGGAGCGCGTGCACCGCATCGACTTCCACGTCGTGATGCTGTTCGGCGCGGGCCCGGTCCGGCACATGGTCGACTTCACCGAGTACGAGGCCACGGCCGGGGACCTGCTGTGGATCCGCCCGGGGCAGGTCCACCGCTTCTCGCGCAGCAGCGAGTACCGCGGAACCGTGCTGACCATGCAGCCCGGCTTTCTGCCCCGCTCGACCGTGGAGGCCACCGGCCTCTACCGCTACGACCTGCCGCCCCTGTTGCGCCCCGACGCGGCCCAACTCGCCGGACTGGAAGCCGCGCTCGCCCAGCTGCTGCGCGAGTACGAGGACACGGCCACGCTCCCGCTGAGCCTGCACACCGCCGTTCTGCGCCACACCCTGACGGCGTTCCTGCTGCGGCTCGCCCACCTCGCGGCGAGCGCGGCGCAGGCCCTGCGGCAGCACTCCGACTCCACCTTCACCCTCTTCCGGGACGCCGTGGAGCGGGACTTCGCCACCAACCACAGCGTCAGCGCCTACGCCGACGCGCTCGGCTACTCGCGCCGCACCCTGGTCCGGGCGGTGCGCGCCGCGACCGGCGAGACCCCCAAGGCCTTCATCGACAAGCGCGTGGTCCTCGAGGCCAAGCGGCTCCTCGCCCACACCGAACTGCCCATCGGCCGGGTCGGCGTGGCGGTCGGGTTCCCCGACGCCGCGAACTTCTCCAAGTTCTTCCACCAGCACACCGAACAGACCCCGGCGGCCTTCCGGGCGGAACTGCGCTGAGGGCGACGGGCGCGACGAAGCCGAGGGCGGACCGGCGCGGCGAAAAGGGGCCCCACGCGCGCGTGGAGCCCCTCCGCGAGGGCCGTCAGTGCCCGAAGGTGAACCAGTTGACGTTCACGAAGTCCGCCGGCTGACCGCTGGTGAAGGTCAGATACACGTCGTGCGTGCCCGTCACGGCGCTGATGTTCGCCGGGACGGTCTTCCATGACTGCCAGCCCCCGGTGCTGCCCACCGCGAAACTCCCGACGGGCGCGTTGCCGCGGCTGTCCAGCCGCACCTCCACCAGCCCGCTGACGCCGCCGGCCGCTCCGCTCGCGACCCGGGCGTTGAACTGACGGGCCGCCGAGGAGCCGAAGTTCACGCCCTTGAAGTGCAGCCAGTCGCCGCCTGCGAGCGCGCCGACGTTCTGCCCGCCGCCGGAGTCGGCCGTCGTCTCGGTGATCACGCCGGACTGACCGTCGTAGGACTCGGCCTGGATGGCGGAGTAGGCGTCGCGGTTCCCGGTCGGCGGGGGCGTGGTGCCGCCGCCGGACGACAGCACCTGCACGTAGTCGACGACCATCGCGTGGCCTGCTTGCGTCCCGGCGTCCGGGCCGCCGCCGAACGCGTCGGGGAAGCCGCCGCCCATCGCGACGTTCAGGATGACGAAGAAGCCGTGGTCGGTGGCGTTCTTCCAGGTCGTCGCGTCGACCTGATCGGCGCGCACGGTGTGGTAGTTGACGCCGTCGAGGGAGAAGCGGATCTCCTCCACGCTCGTCGAGCGGTCCCACTCCATCCGGTACGTGTGGAAGCCGGCCTGGCAGGAGGTGCCCTGGCAGGTGGTCGAACCGCCGATGCCGCTGGTCTCGTTGCAAGGACCGCCCGGCGAGGTGCCGCAGTGCATCGTCGCGAACACCGTGTTCATGCCCTGGGTGTTCTCCATGATGTCCAGCTCGCCGACCGCCGGCCAGTTCCAGTAGTCGCCGCGGTACGGGGCGCCCAGCATCCAGAACGCCGGCCAGTAGCCCTTGGCGGCGGCGCCGGTGACGTTCGGCACCTGGATGCGCGACTCGACGCGGAGCGTGCCGCCGGCGGGGGGCCGGAAGTCGGTGCGGTTGGTCTCGATCCGGCCGGAGGTCCAGTTGCCGGCGGCGTCCCGCCGGGGCGTGATGCGGAGGTTGCCGTTGCCGTCGAGCGCGACGTTGTCCGTGCTGTTCGTCATCGTCTCGATCTCGCCGGTGCCCCAGCCGGTGGGACCGCCCGGGTAACCCCGGCCGGTCGCGTACTGCCAGTCGGAGGTGTTGACGCCGGTGCCGGCGGCGCCGTTGAAGTCGTCCACGAAGAGCTGTGTCCAGCCCGACGGGGGCGTCGGGGCGGAGGCGGTCGCGGACGGGGTGGCGACCGCGGAGGCGGCGGCCGCGAGGCCGAGCGTGCTGACGACGGCGACGAACGCCCGCCGCAGCGGGCGCCGTCCGCGCCGGGTGCCGGTGGTGTCGCTCATGTGGGGATGCCTCTCGGATCGGATGCGGGAGGGGTGAGAGCGCTCTCAAAGTGCGGTCAATGTGCTCCACGCGTCCCGGGTCGTCAAGAGCCGAAGCCGGGATTGGTGCGAGGGCGCTCGGTGGTTGCACAGCTTGAAACAGGCCGTGCCGACGGGGGAGGCGCGGGCGGGGAGCGAGGCAGACCCGGTAAGCCTGCATCCGCCGCCTGAGAGCGCTCTCACTCCCCCTGCGACGCGACAGGGGCGAGCCGCCGGGTCGCGCTGTTGAACCAGGACTTACCGGGGCACTCGGGGTGGACGCAGACCACCGGTCGAGGCAGCAGGAGGCATCCGTGGCCGTACGCCATCACCTGATCCGAGTCGGCCCGGGCGCCGTGTGGGACGTCCTCGCCGACGGCCACCGCTACGCGGAATGGGTCGTGGGCACCTCCGAGTCCCACCCGGTGCGCGGGCAGTGGCCACGCACCGGCGCGGCGATCAACTACGAGGTCCGGCTCGGCCCCGTGCGGCTCGACAACGAGACGGTCGTCCGCCACTGCGAGGAAGGCAAGCTGCTGGAGCTGGAGGCCCACGCCGGTGCGCTCGGCTCGGCACGCATCGCGATCGAGCTGCGGCCCTGGGGAGAGCACTGCCTGGTGATCGTGGACGAGCATCCCCTGCGGGGCGCCGGCGGCCGGCTGCACAACGTCGGATTCGAGGCGCTGATCCAGCTGCGCCACCGCGCCATGCTGGCCCGGCTGGCCAGACTGTGCGAGGCCGAGGCGCGGGTTCCGGGAGGCACCCGCCGCGGCCTGGGTCAAGTGACCGCGGGGTCCGACGCGGACGGGCCCCGCCATGCCTGACGCCGTGGTGATCGGCGCGGGCCCCAACGGCCTGGTGGCCGCCAACGTTCTCGCGGACGCCGGGTGGAGCGTCGAGGTTCTGGAGGACCAGCCCGAACCGGGCGGCGCCGTACGCCACGACCGGGGCGTCGATCCCGCCTTCGTCAACGACCTGTTCAGTTCCTTCTACCCCCTCGCGGCCGCCTCGCCCGTCCTGGCCGCGCTGCGCCCCGAGGAACACGGACTGCGCTGGAGCCACGCGCCCAGCGTGCTGGCCCACCCCCTCACCGACGGCAGCTGCGCCGTCCTGGACCGGAACATCGACACCACCGCCGCGTCCCTCGACACCTTCGAGCCGGGCGACGGAGCCGCCTGGCAGCGGCTGCACCAGGTGTGGCAGAACTTGCGCCCCGGCCTCCTGGACGCCCTGTTCACCCCGTTCCCGCCCCTCCGCGCCACGGCACGGCTCGCACTGCGGCTGCGGGCCGCGGGCGGACTGCGCATGGCCCGCTCCCTGGTGCTGCCGGTGCGGCGCCTGGGGGAGGAGGAGTTCCGCGGCCAGGGCGGCCGGCTGCTGCTGGCCGGCAACGCCCTGCACGCCGACCTCGCCCCCGAGTCGGCCGGCAGCGGCGGCTTCGGCTGGCTGATGGCCATGCTGGGCCAGACCTACGGCTTCCCGGTCCCGGCCGGCGGCTCCGGCGCGCTGACCTCGGCCCTGGTCCGGCGTCTGGAGACCCGGGGCGGCCGGGTCCGCTGCGGGCAGCGCGTCGAGCACGTCGTCGTCCGCGGCGGGCGGGCCGTCGGCGTGCGCACGGCGGGCGGTGACGCGGTGCGGGCCCGCCGGGCGGTGCTCGCGGACGTGTCGGTGCCCGCCCTGTACGGCGAGCTGGTCGACGCCGCTCACCTGCCCCCGCAACTCCTCGACGACCTGCGGCGCTTCCAGTGGGACTTCGCCACCTTCAAGGTCGACTGGGCGCTCGACGGGCCGGTGCCCTGGCAGACCGAGCAGGCGTCCCGGGCCGGCACCGTGCACCTCGCCGACGGCATGGACGAGCTGACCCGCTTCACCGCGCAGATCGCCATGCGGCAGGTCCCGGACCGGCCGTTCACGATCTTCGGCCAGATGACCACCTCCGACGCCACCCGCTCCCCCCAGGGCACCGAATCGGCCTGGGCGTACACCCACATCCCGCACGAGATCCGCGCCGACGCCGCCGACGAGGGCATCACCGGCCGCTGGGACACCAAGGACCAGGAACTCATGGCCGATCGCGTCGAACGCCAGGTGGAGCGCTTCGCACCCGGCTTCCGCTCACTGATCCGGGGCCGCCGCATCCTGGCGCCCCCGACCCTGGAGGCGCTCGACGGCAATCTCGCGGGCGGCGCCATCAACGGCGGCACCACCGCCATGCACCAGCAGCTCGTCTTCCGCCCCCTGCCCGGCACCGGCCGCCCGGAGACCCCGGTGCCGGGCCTGTACCTCGCCTCCGCCGGAGCCCATCCCGGCGGCGGGGTGCACGGCGCGCCCGGGGCCAACGCCGCCCGGGCCGCCCTGCGCCGCAACCGGTCTCCCGGCCTCGCCGGGGCCCAGCGGCTCCTCGCCCACCGCGACCGCACCGGAGCCAGGCGCTGAACCCGGCCCTCCGGGGCAGGGCCGGCGCCGTAAGGAAGGGCAGCCCATGGCAAGCAGTCCGCTCGCCGAGCGCACGATCGTCGTCACCGGAGCCGCCCGCGGCGTGGGCGCGGCCGTGGCCCGCGAGGCCGCCCGGCGCGGCGCCCGGGTCGCGCTCGTCGGTCACGAGAAGACCGCCCTGGACGCGGTCGCCGCCTCCCTGCCGGGCCCGGCCCTCGCCCTGGAGGCCGACGTCACCGACCTCCCCGCGCTGGAAGCGGCGGCGGGCACCGTGCGGGACCGTCTCGGCCCGCCCTCGGCCGTGGTGGCGAACGCCGGCATCGCCGAGGGCGGCGCACTCCTCGCCACGGACCCGGCCGCCTGGCGCCGTGTGATCGACGTCAACCTCACCGGCAGCGCCCAGACGGCCCGCGCGTTCCTGCCGGACCTGCTCGCCACGGCGGGTTACTTCCTCCAGGTCGCCTCCCTGGCCGCGATCGGCGCCGCCCCGCTGATGAGCGCCTACTGCGCCTCCAAGGCGGGGGTCGAGGCCTTCGCGCACTCGCTGCGCGCGGAGGTGGCGCACCGCGGGGTCGCGGTGGGCATCGCCTACCTCAACTGGACGGACACCGACATGATCCGCGACGCCGACCGGTACGACGTCCTGCGCGAACTGCGCCTGCACATGCCCCCGCCGGCCCGCCGCGTGTACCCCGTGGAAACGGTCGCCGCCCGCCTGGTCACCGGCATGGAGCGCCGCCGCACGGCCGTCTACGCACCGGCGTGGCTGCGCCTCGCCCAGCCGATCCGCCCGGCCATGCCCCCGGTGGTCCTGCGCGTCGCGCGCCGCGCACTGCCCCGCCTGGAGGCCTCGGGCCCGGTCCGCTACACCGGGCCGCTCGGCGCCGGGGGCCGGGCCGACCGCGCGGCGGCCGGGCCGGGTTCCTGAAGCATCTCCCGCCCGGCACGCCCGCACAGCCGGGGCATGCCGGACACTGGTCAGCAGGGGAAGGGAGGCCGACCGTGCTGACCGGAGTCCGTGAACAAGTGGGCCAGGCCCTGTTCCGCCGCGTCGCGGGACCCGGCGGACCCGCGACCCGTGCCCGTATCCACCACACGCCCGGCCCGCGCTGGTTCGCACCGGACCGGCCGATCCGCACGGTCCACGGCGACGCCTCGATGTTCATCGGCGGGCTGACCGCCCTGCTCCTGCAGTCCCTGCATCCGCTCGCGATGGCGGCGGTCGCCTCTCACTCCGGCTTCCGCGGCGACCCGTGGGGCCGCTTGCAGCGCACCAGCACCTTCCTGGCCGTGACGACGTACGGCACCGCCACGGACGCCCAGGAGGCGGTCGACCACGTGCGCGGCATCCACGAACGGATCCGCGGCACGACCGCCGAGGGCGTGCCGTACCACGCGGCCGACCCGCAACTGCTGGGCTGGGTGCACGCCGCCGAGACGGACAGCTTCCTGCGCGCCCACGAGCGCTACGGGTTCCGGCCCCTGGACGCCGCCGGCTACGACGCCTACGTCGCCGACACCGCACGCGTCGCCGAGGCGCTGGGGGCGCTCGACCCGCCGCGCGACCGCGGCGAACTGGCCGAGCGCCTGGCCGCCTACCGGCCCGAACTGCGGGCCACGCCCGAGGCCCGGGCAGCCGCCCGCTTCCTGCTGTTCCAGCCTCCCCTGCCCCTCCCCGTACGGCCGTTCTACGGGGGGCTGGCCGCGAACGCCGTGACCCTGCTCCCGCCCTGGGCACGCGGCATGCTGTGGCTGCCCCGGGTCCCGGTCGTCGAGGACCTCGCCGTGCGCCCCACCGGCCGGGCCCTGACCCGGACCATCCGCTGGGCCATGACCCCGGCCCGGGAAGCCTGAGCCCACGGCGTCCGCCGAGCCCCGGCGACGCTCAGGGCTGCCACCCCAGCGCCCGTGAGATCCCGCGCGCCGCCACCCGCACCGCCGGGCCCAGCACCGGGACCTGGGCGGTCGCGTGGGGCACCACGATCGACACGGCCGCGGTCACCGCGCCGTCCGCGCCGCGCACCGGCGCGGCCACCGACAGGGCGTCCTCCGTGACCTGACGGTCGCTCACCGCCACCCCCGACCTGCGCACATCGGCCAGCACCCGCCGCAGCCGCTCCGGCTCGGTGATCGTGTACGGGGTGAAGGACGCGAGGTCGCCCTCGCAGTACTCCTTCTGGAACACCGGGTCGCCGTGGGCCAGCAGGGCGAGTCCGACCCCGGTGGCGTGCAGCGGCCAGCGGGCGCCGACGCGGATGTGCACACCGACCGCCGACCGCCCCGACAGCCACTCGATGTAGACGACGTCCCGCCCGTCCCGCACGGCCAGCTGCACGTTCTCGTGCGTCGCCTCGTACAGGTCCTCCAGATACGGCAGCGCGATCTGCCGCAGGGCGAGGCCGCGCGGGGCCAGGGCGGCGAGCTCCCACAACCGCAGCCCGACGTGGTAGACGCCGGACTCGTCGCGCTCCAGGGCGCCCCACTCGGTGAGCGCGCCCACCAGCCGGTGCGCCGTGGTCAGGCTCAGCCCGGCCCGCCGGCTGATGTCCGTCAGGCACAGCGCCGGATGCTCGTGGTCGAAGGCCGCGAGCACGGACAGCAGCCGGCCGGGCGCGGTGGGGGCGGTCACGGCCGGGCGTCTCCCGGGTGGGCGAGGTCGTAGGGGCGGGGATAGTCGGCAGGCCGGTAGGGAACGTAGCGGGCCCCGGCCGTCGGGTCCTCCTGCTGCGCACGGGAGTTGAGCGCCCCGGGCGACACGTCCCAGTGGCCCGTGTCCAGGCGGTCTTCCAGGGCGTCCAGGGCGCCCAGCGTCTCGCCGGCGGTGAAGGCGCAGTGGCCGGGGCCGTCGACGTAGGCCTGACGCAGGAGCCCCGCGGAGCCCCCGGCCGTGGCCGCCCGCCGGTAGGCGCTCTCGGCCTGCACCGGGATCAGCGCGTCACCCGTCGTGTGGATGTTCAGCTGGGGGTCGGTGAGCCGGCCCGACGGCACACTGGTCTTCCGCATCCACCCCACGGCTCCCGGGTCCGCCGAGATCCGGGGTGCCCGGCCCAGGACCGAGAGGTCGGTACGCAAGGACAGGCCCGCCTCCTTGTAGAGCTCCGTGACCTCTTTGTACAGCGGGGACCGGGCGAGCATGGCCCCGTAGTCGACGCCAGTGTTCCAGGACGGGTTGCCGCCCGCCCGGCTCTCGGCCTCCTGCCGCCAGCTGAAGGCGGGCCTCTGGATGAGCCCCCGGACGGCGGCGACCTGGTTGGCCTGCTGGGTCCCCCAGTCGGTGGGGCCCGGCTTCGTCTGCGAGGCGTCGTTGTAGCCGGGGATGTTGTGCAGGGCGGCTGCGAGGGCGATACGGGCCCGGCCCTCGGGGGTCTGCTGGGCGGCGTCGACCTTCGTGGTGAGGCTCTTCGCGGCCGCGACCGCCTCGGCCTGGTCCGCGAACCCCGCGAGCCTGATGCCGGAGTCCGGGGCGAGCAGCGTACGCAGCGCGAACACCGGGTCCAGGGTGCTGTTCCAGTTGGCGACGCCGCCCTGCACCAGCCCGCACATCGACAGCGATCCGTCGAAGCGGTCGGCGTGCCGCTCGGCGAGCATGGTGGTGACGAAGCCGCCGTACGAGGTGCCCCAGGCGAGTGTCCGCCGGGCCGACCCGAACTTCTCGGTGAACAGGTCCAGCGTGGCCAGCTGGTCGGGCACCGCCTCGGTGATCGCCCAGCCGTTCGTCGCGTACGAGGAGCCGATCAGGGCGTAGCCCTCGGCCAGCAGCTTGTCCCGGGCGGCCGTACTCGGCGTGTTCTGGGCCTGCTTGGGGGAGCCCGCCGGGGCGTAGCCGTGGCTGTACAGCAGCACCGTGCCGTTCCAGGACGCGGGTACGTCCATCACGTACACGGCGCCGGACGGGAGTGCGCCCTCCAGGTGGGCGTCGGTGGCGTCGGCGGCCTGCGCGGGCAGCGCGCTCGCCACGGAGAGGCAGGTGGTCAGGAGAGCGAGGCGGATCCTCAACGCGGGGTTCCTTCCAGAGCGGGGGTGGCGGCGGCGGAGTCAAGGGCGTCCGTGTGCGTCTCGCGCAGCCGCCACACGGTGACCGCGGTGATGGCGGCGCCCGCGCACAGCAGCAGCGAGACGGGCGTGCTCCCTCCGCCGTACGAGGCGAGGAGGCTGCCGGCGATCAGCGGGGAGAAGCCGGCGCCGATCAGGGTCGCGCCCTGGTAGCCGAGGGAGGCGCCGGTGTAGCGGACGCGGGTGCCGAACATCTCCGTCAGCAGGGCGCCCAGCGGCCCGTACATCGTGGACTGGGCGACGCCGTGGCCGAGAGCGAGGGCGAGGATGAGCAGGCCGGGCGAGCCGGAGTCGACCAGGGCCAGCACGGGGAAGGCGAGCGCCGCCGAGGCGACGGCTCCGGCGAGCACGACGGGCCTGCGGCCGACGCGGTCCGACAGCGCGGACGCGGTGGGCAGCACGACGAGGGCCACGCAGGAGGCGACGGTGACGGCGGTCAGCACCTGTGGGCGGGTGTACCCCTCGTCGACGGCGTAGGAGATCATGAAGCTGGTCAGCAGGGACTGGGCGGTGAAGGCGCCGATGCCGACGCAGGCGGCCAGCAGCACGGGCTTCGGGCGGCGCAGCACCTCCAGGATCGGCGGCTTGTCCACCGGCTCCCGCTTGGCTTGCGCGAACAGCGGGCTCTCGGCGACCTTGAGGCGCACGAACAGGCCGACGGCCAGCAGCATGATGCTGAGCAGGAACGGCACCCGCCAGCCCCAGGAGCGGAACTCGTCGTCGGGCAGGCCGGCGACGAGGGTGACCACACCGGCCGACAGCACGGAGCCGAGCGGGGCGCCGAGCTGGGTGAAGCTGGACCACAGGCCGCGCCGGGAACCCCGCGCGTGCTCGGCGTGCTCGACGACCATCAGCATCGCGCCGCCCCACTCGCCGCCGATCGCGATGCCCTGCACCACGCGCAGGGCGACGAGCAGGACCGGCGCCCAGACGCCGATGGTGTCGTAGGTCGGCAGCAGGCCGATGAGGAAGCTGCCGGAGCCCATCAGGACCATGGTCAGCAGCAGCATCGACTTGCGGCCGAGCCGGTCGCCGAAGTGGCCGAAGAGGATGCCGCCGAGCGGCCGGGCGAGATAGCCCGCGGCGAAGGTGCCGAACGCCGCGATGGTGCCGACCGCCGGGTCGGCCCGCGGGAAGAACAGCTCCCCGAAGACGAGCGCGGCGACGGTGCCGTAGACGAGGAAGTCGTAGAACTCGACGGTCGTGCCGAGCAGGCCGGACACGGCGACGCGGCGCAACTGCCGGGAATCGGAGGAGGGTTGGGGAACGGACGGGGATGGCTGCACGGTGGGCTCCCTGGGGACGGGGCGCGGTTGGTCCGTGAAGTTATGCATCTATCGTGCAGCCGTCAATCATTTGCACAACATCAGTTCAGTCCGTCCTCCGCGATCCGCAGCAGCAGCGCGTGCAGCGACTCCCGTTCGGCCGGGTCCAGCGGGCCCAGCAGTTCGCCGGTCACCCGCAGGCCGGCCTCGTCGGTGTCGCGAAGGACGTCGCGGCCGCTGTCGGTCAGCGCGACGATCCGGCTGCGGCGGTCGTCCGGGGAGGGGCGGCGCTCGGCGAAGCCGAGCTTCTCCAGGTCGTCGACCAGGCCGACGATCGCGCTCGGGTCGTAGCCCAGCCGCGCGCTCAGTTCGCGCTGCAGGGCGCCGTCGGTCCCGGCGAGGAAGCGCAGCACCGCGTAGTGGCGCAGACGCAGGCCCGACTCCTGGAGGCAGGCGTTGAAGAGCTGTCCCGAGCGCAGGCCCAGGCGGTACAGCAGGTAGCCCGTGTCGGCGTGCAGGCCGCGCATCCACGGTTCGTGGGCGTCGATGGGCTTCGGGGTGACGTTCTGGCGTGTGATGGCGGGCTCCCTGGGCTCGGTGCTTCCCGGAGATTCCAGCATCTCGCACCTTCAGGGTGCCAACAACTATTGACGTCAACAATTATTGCTCTTAGCTTCGATCTCGAAGTCGACCCCGTGTGAAGGGACCCACCCGTGCCCAGCATCGATCTCTCCGGCAAGGCCGCCGTCGTCACCGGCAGCGGTCGCGGCCTCGGCCTCGCCTACGCACACGCCCTGGCCGCCCACGGCGCGTCCGTGGTCGTCAACGACGTCGACGAGGCGGTGGCCGAAGCGGCCGTGAAGTCCATCGTGGAAGCGGGCGGCAGGGCCGTCGCCGAGGTCGTCCCGGTCGGCACCTCCGAGGCCGCCGAGCGGCTGGTGAACCGCGCGGTCGAGGAGTTCGGCCGGCTCGACGTGCTCGTCACCAACGCGGGCATCCTGCGCGACAAGGTCCTGTGGAAGATGACCGACGAGGACTTCGACGCGGTCCTCACCACTCACCTCAAGGGCACCTTCACCTGCGCCCGCGCCGCCGCCGTGCGGATGCGCGAGCAGGGCGAGGGCGGCTCGCTGATCCTGGTCGGCTCCCCGGCCGGCCAGCGCGGCAACTTCGGCCAGACGAACTACGCCGCGGCCAAGGCCGGCATCGCGGCGATGGCCCGTACCTGGTCGATGGAGCTGGGCCGCGCGGGCATCACGGTCAACGCGATCGTGCCGGTCGCGGCCACCGCGATGACCGAGACCATTCCGGCCTTCGCCCCGTACATCGAGGCCATGAAGAACGGCGAGCCGCTCCCGGACTTCCTGCGCAAGGGGGAGGGCTTCGGCACCCCCGAGGACTGCGCGTCCCTCGTTCCGTTCCTCGCCTCCGAGGCCGCCCGGGGCGTCACCGGGCAGTGCGTCGGCATCGGCGGGGACAAGGTGGCACTCTGGTCGCATCCGCAGGAGATCAGGGCGGCCTACGCGGACGGCGGCTGGACCCCGGACACGCTGGCCGACGCCTGGCCCACCTCGGTCGGTGCCGAGCTCCAGTCGGTCGGCATCCCGGCGCCGAAGCTCCCGGAGGCGTGATGGACCGCTCGATGAACGTCGACGACCTGGTCGCGATCGACGTCCACACCCACGCCGAGGTGTCCTCCAAGGGCCACTCCTCCCTCGACGACGACCTGCACGACGCCTCCTCCGCCTACTTCAAGGTCGAGGGCAAGCGGAAGCCGACCCTGGAGGAGACCGCCGCGTACTACCGCGAGCGGAACATGGCCGCCGTGATCTTCACGGTCGACGCCGAGTCCGCCACCGGCACCCCGCCCGTCCCCAACGAGGAGGTCGCCGAGGCGGCCGCCGCCAACGCCGACGTCCTCATCCCCTTCGCCTCCATCGACCCCTTCCGGGGGAAGGCGGGAGTGAAGCAGGCCCGGCGGCTGGTCGAGGAGTACGGGGTGAAGGGCTTCAAGTTCCACCCCAGCATCCAGGGCTTCTTCCCCAACGACCGCGCGGTGGCGTACGACCTGTACGAGGTGATCGAGGAGACGGGTGCGATCGCCCTCTTCCACACCGGCCAGACGGGCATCGGCGCCGGGGTCCCCGGCGGGGGCGGGATCAGGCTGAAGTACTCCAACCCGCTCCACGTGGACGACGTGGCGGCCGACTTCCCGCACCTGAAGATCATCCTGGCGCATCCGTCCTTCCCCTGGCAGGACGAGGCCCTGGCCGTCGCCACGCACAAGCCGGGCGTGCACATCGACCTGTCCGGCTGGTCGCCGAAGTACTTCCCTCCGCAGCTCGTGCAGTACGCGAACACGCTGCTGAAGGACAAGGTGCTCTTCGGGTCCGACTTCCCCGTCCTCACCCCCGACCGCTGGCTCGCCGACTTCGGCAAGCTGACGATCAAGGACGAGGTCCGGCCGAAGATCCTCAAGGAGAACGCGGCCCGCCTGCTCGGACTGACGAAACCGTAAGGGGCGTGACATGCGCAACGAGGGACTGGGGTCATGGCCCGCACGCCGGGCCCGCAAGACCCCGCACCGCACCGCCCTGATCCACGGCGAGTCGGCCACCGACTACGGCGCCCTCCACACCCGCACCACCCGACTGGCCCACGCCCTGCGCGCCCGGGGCGTGCGCCGCGGCGACCGGATCGCCTACCTCGGCCCGAACGACCCCTCCTACCTGGAGACCCTGTTCGCGGCCGGCACGCTCGGCGCCGTCTTCGTCCCGCTCAACATCCGCCTCGCCGGTCCCGAGATCGCCTACCAGCTCGCCGACTCCGGCGCGCGGGCCCTCGTCTACGGCCCGTCCTACGCCGGTCTGGTCGCCGGCCTGCCCGGCAGCACGGACGTCCGCGTCTACCTGGAGGTCGGCGGCGAGTACGAGGCGGCCGTCGCCGAGGCACCCGCGGAGCCGATCGACGAACCGGTCGGCGCCGACGACACCTGCATCATCATGTACACCTCGGGCACGACCGGCCGCCCCAAGGGCGCCATGCTCACCCACGGCAACCTCACCTGGAACGCGATCAACGTCCTCATCGACCATGACCTGGTCGCCGACGAACGCGCCCTGGTCTCCGCCCCGCTGTTCCACACGGCGGGCCTGAACATGCTGACCCTGCCCGTCCTGCTCAAGGGCGGCACCTGCGTCCTGGTCGACGCCTTCGACGCGGACGCCACCTTCGACCTCGTCGAACGCCACCGCATCACCTTCATGTTCGGCGTGCCGACGATGTTCGACCAGGTGGCCCGCCACCCGCGCTGGCCGGAGGCGGACCTCTCCTCGCTGCGCATCCTCACCTGCGGCGGCTCCCCGGTCCCCACCCCGCTGATCGAGGCGTACCAGGAGCGCGGCCTGACCTTCCTCCAGGGCTACGGCATGACGGAGGCCGCTCCCGGCACGCTCTTCCTCGACGCCGAACACGCCGTCGCCAAGGCGGGTTCCGCGGGCGTGCCGCACTTCTTCAGCGACGTCCGCGTCGTACGGCCGGACCTGTCGCCGGCCGACACCGGCGAGGTGGGCGAGGTCGTGGTGCGCGGCCCGCACGTCATGCCCGGCTACTGGGGGCTGCCCGAGGAGACGGCCGCCTCCTTCACGGACGGCTGGTTCCGCAGCGGGGACGCCGCCCAGGTCGACGAGGACGGCTACGTCCACATCGTCGACCGCATCAAGGACATGATCATCTCGGGCGGGGAGAACATCTACCCCGCCGAGATCGAGGACCGGCTCCTCGCCCACCCCGACATCGTCGAGTGCGCGGTGATCGGGGTGCCGGACGACAAGTGGGGCGAGGTGCCCCGCGCGGTCGTCGTGCCCCGCGAGGGCGCCGCCCTCGACCCCGACGAGGTGCTCGCCTCCCTCGCGGGCCGCCTCGCCAAGTACAAGATCCCGAAGTCGGTGGTCCTCGCGGACGAACTCCCGCGCACCGCCTCCGGAAAGCTCCTCAAGTCCCGCGTCCGTACCCGCTACGGCAAGAGTTAAGGATCCGCATGAGCATCACCGTCAACGGCCTCGACGAACTCAAGAAGCTCGCCGGCAGCGACCTCGGCACCAGCGAGTGGATCGAGGTGACGCAGGAGCGCATCGACACCTTCGCCGACGCCACGGGCGACCACCAGTGGATCCATGTGGACCCCGAGCGCGCGAAAGACGGCCCCTTCGGCGCCCCCATCGCGCACGGCTACCTCACGCTCTCCCTCTTCATCCCCCTGTTCACCGAGCTGCTGGACGTCCAGGGCGTGACGACGAAGGTCAACTACGGCCTCAACAAGGTGCGTTTCCCCTCACCGGTCAAGGTCGGCTCCCGCATCCGCCTGACGGCGAAGCTCGCCGAGGTCGAGGAGGTGCCGGGCGGTGTGCAGATCACCGTCGAGGGCGCCATCGAGATCGAGGGCGCCACCAAGCCGGCCGCGGTACTGCAGAGCCTGTCGCGGTTCTACGCCTGAGGCCGCGCCGGCACCAGGTCCAGAAGGCGTTCCGAGGCCTCGTGGGCGAGCGGTGAGAGCCGTTCGTGCACGGTCCGGAACGTCTTCTCGGCCTGTTCCGCCGGCCAGTCGTCCGGCAGGTGCCCGACGGGCAGCCGTGGGTCGCGCCGGACGATCTGCAGCCACTCCGTCTGCAGGCGCAGGCGCAGCACGAGGGCGTCGCCGGCGTCCGGCAGGTCGTGCTCCCAGGGCTGCCAGCGCCCCACGAACCCCTGGTAGCGGCCGGCCAGCTCGGACAGCTCCCAGGTCTCCTCGATCATCTGGCCGATGTCCGTGCCGGTGTCCGCGTGCGCCCGGAACACCTTCACATGGGCGGACAGGCCGAGCTCGGCCACCAGGGCCGACACGTCGACCTCGCCGGGGGCGATCCACAGGCCGTTGAACAGCGGGCCGAAACCGCTCCAGGCCAGCTGGGAGCGCAGGTCGTGGCGCCGGCGCTGCCAGGACTCCGGCAGGGAGAAGCCGAGCAGCGTCCAGGTGCCGTCCCAGTGCCGGTTGACGGCACCCGTCTGCCAGATGCGCTGCTCGCCGTCGCGCAGCACCGCCTCCGAGCGTTCCGTCAGCCCGAAGTACATGCGGCGGCCCTCGCGCTGCCGGCGCAGCAGGTCACGGCCCGCCATGCGGCTCAGCGTGGAGCGCGTGGCCTGCTCGCCGATCCCGGCGCGGGCGAACACGTCGATGACGCTGCCCGAGTACACGCACACGTCGCGGCCGAGCACCTGGTCGCCCAGGAACGTCAGCATGAGGGACTGGGGCCGCAGCGACTCTTCACCGGTCACGCGGCCCACCGTACCTCCGCTCGCCCCGTCCGTTCGATCGGTCCGTGACCTGCTGGTACCCGGGGGTCAGGAACCCTCGACGTCGACGAAGACGGGGTTGGAGTAGAACCACGTGTCCTCCCACGGGTCACCGTCCCCGGGCGGATGCGGCAGCGGGCCGTGCGGATCGACCGACGCGCCGAGGCAGCCGGGGCCGTTGCGGTTGCCGTCGCTGCCGCGCAGCCGGACGTAGAAGGACTCCTCGCCCGCGGTCAGCGGGATGCGCAGCGTGCAGGTGCCCGTGCGGCCCGAGACGTCCTTCGACTCGACGACCCGCGTGTCGGGTGCCTTCCAGCTGTCGCGGTCGGCGACCGGGCCGCGCACCGCACCGCGGACGACGTCCACATGCGCCAACTCGGGCAGGATCCCCCGCGGGTTGGGGCGCGAGGAGGTCGTCACCGTGACGTTCAGGGTGAGTTTCTCGCCCTTGCGCACCCGCAGCCTGCTGCCGAGTGCTCGGTCATGATCGGGGGCCCTTCGGGAGCTCAGTGATTCATGAAGGAGGTGACGGGCAGCGCCCGGGCGACGATCCGGACGTCGCCGAGCCGGCCGTGGAAGATCTGGTCGATCTTCCCGCCGTACTCGTAGCCGCCGAGCAGCCACGGCAGGCCGACGGAGGTGATGCCGGTGGAGGACGCCTTGGGGTTGCGGAGCACCGGGCAGCCCTCGACGTACAGCGTGGTGTGCCTGCCGTCGTTGACGACCGCGAGGTGCCACCAGGTCTCCAGCGGCGTCTCCTGCGCCCAGTTGGTGGCGATGCCCTGCTGGTTGAGCGGCCGCATCGCCCACTGCGGCTCACGGTCGTTGGACAGGGACAGCGTGGCCAGCGGCTCGTCCGGGTCGTCGGCGGTCTTCCCGGCGGCGCCGCCCGTGCCCGTGCGGGAGACCAGACCCGACCAGGCGTTGTGGTCCGGGTCCCAGTCGGCGGGCAGCCGGTAGAAGGCCTCGATGGTGTAACCGTCCTTGAACGTGGCCGCGTTGAGCGGGGCGCCGTCGACCGTCCTCAGATACGCGCCCTTCAGCGGGGACTTGAAGCCCTGGAACTCCAGGCTGCCGCGGCCCGGCTGGTCGGGGTGGTGGTCGGCCGACCAGCCCAGCGCACCGCCGCCGACGGTGACCAGGGAGAGGTCGTTGCCCCGCCCGGACAGGTCGCGGACCCTCCCGTCCACGGGCTTCTCGAAACGCCAGTACGCCACCGTGTCCGGCAGCAGCATCGTCGAGACGGGCCGAGCCGGCCGTGCGGGTACGGGCGCGAAGCCGGAGAATCGTTTCTGGAAGTCGATCTCGACGGAGAAGCGGTCGGCGTCGCCGCTCAGCTCCATCTCCTGCCGCTCCAGCTCGTTGAGCCCCTTCGCCGCCCGGCCCAGGATCCACGGCGAGAGCGTGTCCACGTCGATCACGCCGCGGTCCAGGTCGAAGCGGTAGAGGCGGATCATCGCCGCGCCGCCGAAGTAGCGGTTCTGGTAGTTCGTCAGATGCAGATGGACGTCGTGCCCGGCCGCGTTCTTCCGGGTCGCGCGGGCGGCCGGCCAGTAGTGCCCGCCCAGGGCCAGGAAGATCTGGTCGTGGTCCTCGATCAGCTGGTCCCACAGCTGCTGCCCGTAGTCCGACAACGTGTCGTCCTCGACGACCAGTTCGTGCGTCGTGAGGACCACCGGCGTCTTCGGGTGCTTCGCCAGTACGCCCTTCGCCCACGCGTAGCCCTGCGGCGACAGTCGCCAGTCCAGGGCGAGCACCAGCCACTCCCGGCCGCCCGCCTCGAACCGGTGGAAGGAGTTGTAGCCGTCCGGGGAGGCCCCGCCGAACGTCCGCTGCTCCCCGAACCGCCGCGGCCCGAAGGCGTCCAGGTACGGGGTGCTGCCGCGCTGGTCGGTCGTCGACGACTTCACGTCGTGGTTGCCGGCCAGGACGCTGTAGCCCACGCCCCGCCGGTCCAGCAGCCGGAACGCCTCCCCGATCGCGGCGAACTCCTCCTTCGCGCCGTTCTGCGTGAGGTCACCGAGATGCGACAGGAAGACGATGTTCTCCTCCCGGCCGTGCTCCAGCAGATAGCGCAGCGAGGCCTCGACCGGGGCCTTGTCGATGCTCGGCCCGTCGAAGAGGTACTGCGTGTCCGGCATCACCGCGAGCGTGAAGCGGCGGCTGCGCGGGTCGGGGCGCCACGTCGAGGCCGCCGCCTCGGCGGTGACGGCCGGCAGCGCGGTCACCGCCGCCGCCGTCGCGCCGAGCAGCGCCGTCGCACGGAGGAAACCGCGTCGTCCGGCACCGGCCTGGGGCGCCTCGCCCGGGTCGTGGTCAAGCGAAGTGCACACGGGTGCTCCATGAGGTGACTGAGAGGGGAGGAACTCAGAGAACGCGCAGTGTCCAGCTCCAGCGGTGGACGCCTGCCGCGACGAGGTAGGAAGCGAAGGTGTCGGGCCCGCAGGAGGCCGTGCCCAGTCCGCGGTGCGCCGCGTCGATGTGCACCACGCACCCGGCCCGCGGCACCAGTTCGTCATGGTGCGCGACGGCGGCGAGATCGGCCGCGCGATGCCGGGTCACGGAGACCTGGCGGGCCCGGTCCAGCCGCACCGCGAGGCCGGTGGCGTCGGGCGCGGACAGCGTGAACCGCCGTACGCCGTGCCGCCCGCCGCTCTCCTGCGGCCGCAGATAGGGCGTGAACAGCTCGTCCACCGGAAGGCGGTGGTGGCCGACGGGCGCGCCCGCGGCCCGGTCCGGATACGACTCCCAGGGGCCCTGCCCGAACCACTCCAGCAGGTTCAGCCCGGCGACCGTCTCGAACACGGTCCCGACCCGGGCCACGTCGTGCAGCGCCTCGGGCAGTACGGCGCTCTCGTCGACGATCAGCCCGCCGTCCACGGCCGTCAGCACCTGCTCGTGCCGGACGGTGCCGCCCGCGCAGAGGTAGTCGGACACCACGGCGACCCGGCCGGGGGACCGCCGTACGGAGACGACCTCGCGGGTGGGCGCCTGAAGACCCCAGTCTCGCCAGCGGTCCGCCATGCCGCCCAGTACGTCGTTGTCGGTCGGCGCCCGCCACAGCGACAGGGTGGGCGCGGCCGTCAGCAGCGGATGGACCAGCAGCCCGTCCTCGTCGACCTCGACCGTGCCGTCCGGGACCCGGGTGTGCGCCGGCGGGAGCGCCGCCCGCAGCCGCACCTGCGGCAGGCACACCACCGTGCCGCGCGGTGCCCATGGCTCGTCCCCGGCCGTCGTGACCCGCAGGGTCAGCCACGCCTCGCCGCCGTCCTCCGGCACCGCGAACGGCAGCGGCACCGCGGCCGTCTCACCGGGCCGCAGTGCGGGCAGTTCGGCGGGCGCCGTCAGGGTGTCGCCGTCGGCGAGGGACAGCTCCCACTCGCCGGACAGCCACTCCAGGCCCCGGAAGTGCTGGTGGTTGCCCAGGACGACGCCCTCGTGCCGGAAGGCGGCGATCCGCACCGGTGCGGCGATCTGCCGGTGCTCGAACATCACCGGCTTGGGGGTGCGGTCGGGGAAGACGACCCCGTCGGCGATGAAGGCGCCGTCGTGGTCCGTCTCGCCGAAGTCGCCGCCGTAGGCCCAGCGGTGCCCGGGCGCGGCGACACCGTTGTCGTAGAGCCCGGCGCCCCCGCGCCCGGCGGGTCTGCCGTCGTTCACACGCTGGAGGATGCCGTGGTCCCAGAACTCCCAGATGAACCCGCCCTGAAGACCCGGGGTGGCCTCGATGGCCGCCCAATGGTCCGCCAGCGTGCCGTTGCTGTTGCCCATGGCGTGCGAGTACTCGCACTGGACGAGCGGCTTGGTCTGCGTGCCGGACAGGGCGTGCGCGAGGCACTCCTCCAGCGGGGCGTACATCGGGCAGGCGATGTCGGAGGCCAGGTCCGGGTCGGCCCAGCCGCGCTTGGCCGCGCCCTCGTACTGCACCGGCCGGGTGGGGTCGTGCCGGCGCACCCACCCCGCCGCCGCGTCGTGGTTCGCGCCGTAGTCGGACTCGTTGCCCAGCGACCAGATGACGACGCACGGGTGGTTCTTGTCCCGCAGCACCATCCGCGCGACCCGGTCCACGAACGCGCCCAGGTAGCGCGGGTCGTCGGCGATCTCGTGCGCGTGGTCGTGGGATTCGATGTCGGCCTCGTCGACGACGTAGAAGCCGAGCTCGTCGGCCAGGTCGTACAGGGCCGGGTCGTTCGGGTAGTGCGCGGTGCGGATCGCGTTGAAACCGAAGCGCTTCAGCAGGACGAGGTCCGCGCGCATGTCGTCGTAGGTCACCGTCCGCCCGGTCAGCGGGTGGAAGTCGTGCCGGTTGACGCCGCGGATGAACACCCGCTCACCGTTGACCAGCAGGTCCCGGCCGTCGATCTCGACGTCGCGGAAGCCGACGCGATGCCGGGAGGTGTCGGCGACCGTGCCGTCGGCGCGGTGGAGGCGGACGGTCAGGCCGTACAGCTCGGGCGTCTCGGCGTTCCAGGTGCGCACGTCCGGTACGGCGGTACGCAGCCGCGCCTCCCCGAGGAAGTCGGAGACGCGCTCGTCCTCGGCGTTGGCCCGGTCGAACTCCGTGTCCTGCGTGAGCAGCTGCCCGTCCAGCTCCCCGCTGACGTACCAGCCCTCGGGCAGCGCCCCGCCCGCGTCCCGCACCCGGCACTCCACCAGCAGGTCGCCGTCCCGCCGGGCCCGCACGGTCACGTCCGCGAGATGCAGGGGGTCGACGGCGTACAGCAGCACCGAGCGGGTGATCCCGCCGTGCCACCACTGGTCCTGGTCCTCGATGTGTGAGGCGTCCGACCACTTCACCACGGTCAGGCGCACGGTGGCCCGCTCCCCGGGGCGCACCAGGCCCGTCAGGTCGAACTCGGCGGCCAGGTGCGCGTCCTTGGAGATCCCGACGGGCCGCCCGTCCACATGCACCAGCAGCACGCTCTCGGCGGCCCCCACCTGGAGGACGATCCGCCGCCCGGCCCACTCGGCCGGCACGTCCACACAACGCTCGTACACCCCGGTCGGGTTGGCGGCGGGCACACCCGGCGGGAACTCGGCGAACGGCATGCGGATGTTCAGGTACCGCGGGAGGTCGTGGGTGCCCTGCATGGTCCACACCCCGGGCACGTACGACGACCCCCAGACCTCCCCGAGCGGGGCGTCCGGCGCGGGCAGCAGCTGGAAGCGCCAGTCGCCGTCGAGCGGGACGGCTCCGGAGCGCCGGTCGACGGCGTTCATCGGCAGCCGGCCCCAGGAGGTCACCTCGGGGGCCTCCCAGGGGCGCAGGGCTGTCAGGGGATCGAGGGGTGCGTCGTTCATGACCATTCCGAAGTCGGTGCGGTGGGCCCGGGCAGCACACGGCCCTGCAGGCCCCAGGCGGGGTCCACGGGGATGCCGAGACGGTCCAGGACGGTGGGGGCGATGTCGACGAGGCGGGGTGTGTCGAGCCGGGTGCCTCCGCGCCGGGCGGGTCCGCCCGGTTCGGCGAGGATGACGAAGACCTCCCGCTCGGCGCGGGAGTCGCCGCCGTGGCCACCGGAGTCGAGGTGCCCGTGGTCCGTGGTGATCAGCACGGTCCAGTGCTCCTCGGCGCGGCCGGGGTGCGACGCCCGGGCCTCGATCGCCGCGAGCAGCTGCCCGAGGTGGGCGTCCTGGGCGAGGAGGGCCCGGTCGTAGGCGGGGGAGAGGGGGCCCGTGTCGTGACCGGCCTCGTCGGTGGCGCCGAAGTACACGAACAGCACGTCCGGGTCGGACGTGGTGAGCCAGCGCAGAGCCGTGCGGGCGACGCGGCGGTCCGCGGTCTCGTAGCCCCTGGATTCGCCGTTGTGGCGCACCCGCCGGCCGATGGACCGGCCGAGGGTGCCGCGGCGGACCAGGGCCGGCCAGGACACCGCGGCCGCCGTGCGCAGACCGGGCCTGGCGCGGGCGGCGCGGGTCAGGAAGTCGGGGTAGCGGGCGTAGTCGGCGCCTTTGAAATCGTTGCCGGTGACCCCGTGGCGGTCGGGCCACACCCCGGTGAGGATGCTCGACCAGCCGGGGCCGGAGTCGGTGTAGGCCGTGTCGGCCGAGGGTTCGTCGTCCGCTCGGCCGTAGGGCAGCAGGCTCGTCCCGACGGCGCCTTCGGCCATCAGGGCGTGCAGGACCGGGGCGTTGGCCGACGAGTGGGTCAGCCGGTCGTAGCGCAGGCCGTCCATGCCGACGAGGAGGACCTTGGGGCGTGGGGCCTCGGTGTTGACGTCCGTCACAGGGTGCCTCTCTTGTGTGGCTGCCGAGAGCTCGGGGAGGGCTGCTGCCCGTTCCCGGCCGCGCGCCCGTCGTGGCTGATCGCGCAGTTCCCCGCGCCCCTTCGGGGGCGCGTCAACTGCCCTGCACCGCCCCCTCCGTGGCCCCCGCGATGAACCCGCGGGCGAAGATCGTGAAGACCACGACCAGCGGCACGGACGCCATGAGGACACCGGCCATGACCATGCTGTAGTCGGTGGTGTGGCCGACGTGGAGCTGGGCCAGGGCCACCTGGAGGGTGAGGTGGGTGGGGTCGTTGAGCACGACCAGCGGCCAGATGTAGTCGTTCCAGGCGCCGACGAAGGCGTAGATGGCGAGGAAGGACAGCGCGGGCTTGATCATCGGCAGCACGATGTTCCAGTACTGGCGGAGGAACCCCGCGCCGTCGATGCGCGCGGCGTCGAGGAGTTCGTCCGGCACGCCGTTCTCTATGTACTGGCGCAGCCAGAAGATGCCGAAGGCGTTGGCTAGCGCGGGCAGGACGAGCGCCTTGAGCGTGCCGACCCAGCCGATGTCGGACATGAGGATGAACTGCGGGAGGACGGCCAGCTGGAGCGGCAGCATCATGAACCCCACCAGCAGGGCGAACAGCGTCTTGCGGCCGGGGAAGTCGAACTTGGCGAACACGAACGCCGCCAGGGAGTCGACGAACAGGACCAGGACGGTCGTGACGGTCGCGACGACGAGGGTGTTCAGCATCGACCCGAAGAAGTCGATGGTGTCCAGCACGTGCCGGATGTTCTCCAGCAGGTGGGAGCCGAAGGTCAGCTTCGGCGGGCTCTTGTAAATGTCCTCGGTGCTGTTCGTCGCCATGACGATCGTCCACACGAACGGGAAGACCGAGATCAGCACGGCCAGGGCGAGGACGATGTGCGCGGTCAGGCCCTTGGGACGCCGGGACCGCCTGGGGGCCACTGCGGTCATGACTTCCTCCCGCGCTGGACCAGACGCCAGTTGACGACGACCAGCACCATGATCAGTACGAAGAAGGCCCACACGATGGCCGCGCCGTAGCCGTAGTCGTTGTTGACGAAGGCCGACTGGTAGAAGTACAGCAGCGTGGTCAGGCCCGCCTGGCCGGGGCCGCCGAGGTTCGGGTTGGCGGCGTTGCTGCCGAACAGGACCTGGGGTTCGCTGAAGCTCTGCAGGCCGTTGATGGTCGAGATGATGACAGTGAACAGGATGATCGGCCGCATGATCGGCACGGTGATCCGGAAGAACGTGCGGATCGGCCCGGCGCCGTCCAGCCTCGCCGCCTCGTAGATCTGGGTGGGGATGGCCTGGAGGCCGGCCAAGTAGATGATCATGTTGTAGCCGGTCCACATCCAGGTCATCAGCAGCGCGATGACCAGTTTGATCAGCCACGGATTGCTCAGCCACGGCACGGGCGAGATTCCGGCCGTGCCCAGGATCGCGTTGACCAGGCCGAAGTTGTTGCTGAACACCGCGCCGAAGAAGATCGACACGGCGACGATCGAGGTGACGTTCGGTACGTACAGGGCGATGCGGTAGAAGCCCTTGAAGCGGCGCACCGAGTGCAGCAGCGTCGCCAGCACCAGGGCGCCGAACAGCGTGGGGACGGTGGACAGGACCCAGATCACCAGGGTGTTGCGGATCGACAGCCAGAAGACCGGGTCGTCCCACAGGAAGCGGAACTGCTGCAACCCCACGAACTGCACGCTGCCCAGGCCGTCCCAGCGCTGGAAGGCGAGATACAGCGAGTAGAAGACCGGCAAGAACGAGAAGACGCCGAAGATCAGGAAGAAGGGCGAGATCGCGAGGTACTGCCGCCAGTGGGACAGCACACCGCGACGCCCTGGCCGCACGGCACCCGCGGGCGGCGTACGCCGCGGCCGAAAGCGGGCCGGGCCGGGCCCGTCGTGGTGCCGGGGCACCGTGGCGGAACCGGTGACCGGAGGTGAGGACACCTCAGTTCACCCCCTGCCGCCGGGCGATCTGCTTGGCCTGACCGACCGCGTCCTTCCAGGCGGCCTCGGGCTTCTTGCCCTTGGCCTCGATGCTGGACAGCTCGGTCATGAAAGGCGCCATGACGGCGGCGTCTGCGGGTGCCTCGTATGTGGACGGGATGGCCTTGGCGGCCGGACCGAAGACCTCGATGATCTTCTGCCCGCCGAAGAACGGGTCACCGCCGGTCATGGCCGGCATGGCGTAGGCCGCCGGTGCGGCGGGGAAGATGGCGGCGTCGGTGAAGCCGCGGGCGTCGTTCTCCGGGCTGAGGATCCAGCTGATGATCTTGAACGCCTCTTCGGGGTTCCGGCACTGCTTGGGCAGGGCCAGGTAGGAGCCGCCCTGGTTGGCCGGTCCGCCGGGCATCGCGCAGACCCGCCACTTGCCCTTGGTCCGCGGGGCCGCCTGCTCGATGTCCAGGGCGTGCCAGGCGGCCCCGAGTTCGGTGCTCAGGGTCTTGCCGACGGCGGCGTTCCAGGTGTTGTCGTTGATCTTGGCGTCGAGACCCAGTGTGTAGGGGCGGACCGCCGTGTTCCACGCCTTGCGGATGTGGTCCTGGTCGCCGATGAAGTGGTTGTCCTTGTCGATGAACCGCTCGGTGCCCTGCCCGACCGCCATGGTGAAGACGGAGCCGATGTTGTTGACCAGGTAGGTGCCCGGCACCTTCTTGCGCAGCTCCGTGCCGAGCGCGAAGTACTCCTCCCAGGTTCCGGCCCGGGCGGCGACCTTGTCGGGGTCGGTGGGCAGCCCCGCCTTGTCGAACAGGTCCGCTCGGTAGAAGAGCGCGGTGGGGCCGATGTCGATCGGGAAGCCGATCTGCTTGCCGTCCTCGGTCTGGGCGAGCTTGGTCTTCCAGTCCAGGTACTGGGACGCGATCTTCTCGAAGCCCAGGTCGTTGAGGTCGAGGAAGCGGCCCGCGTTGGGCAGGAAGGACGCCATGTCCTCGCCCTTGATGCCGGTGATGTCGGGCACGGAGGCGCCCGCGGCGAGCGTGGTGGTGAGCTTCTGCTTGAAGTCGCCGCCTATCGAGGCGGCGGTGAGCTTCACCTGGCCGCTGAAGTGCGTCTTCGCCTCGGCGACCACCTTGTCACTGAGTGCGCCTCCCCAGTACCACAAGGTGAGGTTCTTGCCGTTCTTGCCGCCGGTCGATCCCGAGCCGCCGCCGCAGGCGACGGTCAGACCGGAGGCGGCCGCGGTCAGCGCGGCGGCCTGGAGGAAGCCTCTACGAGAAAGGTCCACGGGTCACTCCTGTTGTTCCTGTTCGACGTGCAGAGGGTGCAGAGGGGGAGGGGGAGAGAGTCTGTGCCGCCCTGTTCCGGAGGCGTGGGGACCGGAGGGGGCGGGAGGGCTCGGCGGGGTGACGGGGGCGTGGTGCGGGGTCGGCCCGGGGTCGGCCGGGATGCGGTCGGCGAGGAACCCGTAGGCGCGTCGCAGTCCGGGGTCGGTCTGGGAGCGCCACCAGCGTTCGACGCCGTACCAGCCGGGAGCCGCGAGGGCACCGCCGTGGTGGCGGACGGACAGCCCGGCCGCGAGCACCGCGAACCGCAGCCGCTCCGCCAGCGGCCAGCCGCCGAGGGAGGCCGCCACGAAGCTCGCGCCGAAGACGTCGCCGGCGCCCGTCGCGTCCAGGACGTCCGTGTCCAGGGCGGGGACCTCGGCGTACTCGCCGGTGATCTGGTCGACGGCGAGTGCGCCGTCCCCGCCCCGGGTCACCACGGCTACCGGCACCAGCTCGGAGAGGATGCCGAGCGCGGCCACCGCGCTGTCGGTGCGGGTGTAGGCCATCGCCTCGGTCTCGTTCGGGAGGAAGGCGTGGCACAGGGACAGCTGCTCCAGCAGGGCCGTCGGCCACTCCTGGGTGGGGTCCCAGCCGACGTCGGCGTAGATCTGCGTGCCGTTCGCGGCGGCCTTGGCGAGCCATTCGCGCGGCTCGGCCTCGAGGTGCACCAGGGCGGTCCGCGCGTCGGGCGGGTCGCCCATCAGTGTGTCCTGCGAGTACGGCGGGGCCTGTCCGTGGGTGAGCAGGGCCCGGTCGTGGCCGTACGCGACGGAGACGGTGACCGGGGTCGGCCAGCCGTCCGCGGTACGCGAGAGCGCGAGGTCGACGCCTTCCTGGTCGCGCAGGACCTCGCGGCAGTGCGCGCCGTAGAAGTCGTCGCCGAACACCGTGGCGAGGGAGGTCCTGAGGCCGAAGCGGGAGGCGGCCACGGCGAGGTTCGCGATGCCGCCCGGGCCGCAGCCCATGCCCCCGGTCCAGATCTCCTCGCCCGGGGTGGGCGGCTTGCCGAGGCCTGTGAGGACGAGGTCGTAGAAGAGCAGCCCCGTCAGCAGCACATCGGGCCGGTCATCGTCCACGGATGTGTCCTCTCGCTCAGGGCTTCGACGGAGATCGTCAAAACTCGTCATTTCTCTGGCCGGAATCGTGCGCTGCCCAGAGAGATTGGTCAATACCCGAGCAGAACTGAGCATAGAAATGATTGAAGATGACGAGTAGTGTTCCGGCCGTGCTGGCAGAACGACGACACCAACTCATCCTGCGGGCCCTGCGCGCCGGCGGGCCCGCGGCCGTGACCGACCTCTCAGAGCAACTGGGGGTGAGTCCCGCCACCATCAGGCGTGACCTGGTCAAACTGGAAGAAGACGGACTGCTCACGCGCGTGCACGGCGGCGCCGTCGTGGAGGAGGGCGACCAGCCCTTCGCCGAGGTCGCCGAGGTGCGCGTCGATGAGAAGGACGCCATAGCCGCACGCGCCGCCGCGATGATCGAGGACGGCGAGTCGGTGCTGCTGGACATCGGGACGACGGCCTACCGGCTCGCCCGGCAGCTGCATGGACGCCGGCTCACCGTGATCACCAGCAATCTGGTGGTCTACGAGGAACTCGCCGACGACGAGGGCATCGAGCTGGTCCTGCTCGGCGGCATGGTCCGCCGCGAGTACCGCTCCCTGGTCGGCTTCCTCACCGAGGACAACCTGCGCCAGTTGCACGCCGACTGGCTCTTCCTGGGCACCAGCGGAGTGCGGCCCGGCGGGCAGGTCATGGACACGACGGTCGTGGAAGTGCCGGTCAAGCGCGCCATGATCAAGGCCGGCGAGAAGGTGGTGCTGCTCGCCGACGCGGCGAAGTTCCCCGGCCACGGGATGGCGAAGGTCTGCGGGCCCGAGGAGCTTGACGCGGTGGTGACCAACGAGCCGGCCGACGCGGCGACGCGGGCCTCCTTCCAGGAGGCGGGCGTCGAGGTGGTCGTCGTGGGAAAGGCGCAGACGTGAACCCATTGCCGGCCGAAGCGGACGGACTCCCGGCCCGGGCGGCCCCGCCCTTGCGCGCACAGCAAGGTCACACCCCCTCGACGCCGGCCGGGCCGCAACCGGCCCGGGGTCGTGAAGCGAGTTCAAGGAGGCGGCGCGTGCCCGGTTCTCACGACGTGCCGCGCGCGGCCTACCGAATCGGAGGAACCCGGTGAAGCTGACGATTCTGGGCGGCGGAGGATTCCGCGTGCCGCTGGTGTACGGAGCGCTCCTCCAGGACCACGCCGAGGGCCGGGTGACCCATGTCGTGCTGCACGACCTGGACGCCGGACGGCTGTCGGCGGTGACGCGGGTCCTCGCCGAGCAGGCGGTCGGCGTCCCCGACGCACCCGAGGTGAGCGCCACCACCGACCTCGACGAGGCCCTGCGCGGCGCCGACTTCGTGTTCTCCGCGATCCGCGTCGGCGGTCTGGAGGGGCGTGCGAACGACGAACGCGTGGCCCTGGCCGAGGGCGTGCTGGGCCAGGAGACGGTGGGTGCGGGCGGCATCGCCTACGGCCTGCGCACCGTCCCGGTCGCCGTCGACATCGCGCGGCGGGTGGCCCGGCTCGCCCCCGACGCCTGGGTCATCAACTTCACCAACCCGGCCGGACTGGTCACCGAGGCCATGTCGCGTCACCTCGGCGACCGCGTCATCGGCATCTGCGACTCCCCGGTCGGTCTCGGCCGCCGCATCGCCCGGGTGCTCGGCGTGAAGAACCCGGGCGAGGCGTGGATCGACTACGTCGGTCTCAACCACCTCGGCTGGGTGCGCGGCCTGCGCGTCGCGGGCCGTGACGAACTGCCGCGGCTGCTCGCCGACCCCGACCTGCTCGGCTCGTTCGAAGAGGGCAAGCTCTTCGGCGCCGACTGGCTGCGCTCCCTCGGCGCGATCCCCAACGAGTATCTGCACTACTACTACTTCAACCGCGAGGCCGTCCGCGCCTACCAGCAGGCCGAGAAGACCCGCGGCGCGTTCCTGCACGACCAGCAGGCCCGCTTCTACGCCGAGATGAAGAATCCGCACGCCCCCGCCCTCACGGTCTGGGACCGCACCCGCGCCGAGCGCGAGGCCACGTACATGGCCGAGAACCGGGAGACCGCGGGCGCCGGCGAACGCGACGAGGACGACCTGTCCGGCGGCTACGAGAAGGTGGCCCTCGCCCTGATGCGGGCGATCGCCCGGGACGAGCGCACCACCCTGATCCTCAACGTCCGCAACCGGCGCACGCTGTCGGTCCTGGACACGGAGGCCGTCATCGAGGTCCCCTGCCTCGTCGACGCCAACGGCGCCCACCCTGTCACCGTCGACCCGCTGCCCGACCACGCCACCGGCCTGGTCTGCGCGGTCAAGGCGGTCGAGCGCGAGGTGCTGGCCGCCGCCGGCTCCGGCTCCCGCGCGACGGCCGTGAAGGCCTTCGCCCTGCATCCGCTCGTCGACTCCGTCAATGTGGCCCGCAGACTGGTCGAGGGCTACACCGAGGTCCACCCGGGGCTGGCGTACCTTAGGTGAACGCCGATCGGTAAGCGCTTTCCCCCGCCGCTTCCCGCCTGCTCGCTCTTCCCGCTTCCTGGAGACATCCCATGCACGACGAAAGCCGCCGCATCGAGGAGCGCGTGCAGCGCCTTCACGACCAGCGCATCAAGACCGCGGTCTACGCGGCCACCGTCCCCTTCGAGGTCGAGGCCTGGCAGGCCCCAGGGGAGCCGGTCCCGTTCGAGGAGGCCGCCGCCGCTTCCTACGAGCCGTTCGCGATGGGCACCCCGTGGGGGCCGCCCTGGGGCACCACCTGGTTCCGCATGCGCGGGCAGGTGCCCGCCGAGTGGGCCGGCAGGCGCGTCGAGGCCGTCATCGACCTCGGCTTCGTCGGCGACTGGCCCGGCAACCAGGCCGAGGCCCTCGTCCACCTCACCGACGGCACCCCGCTGAAGGCCGTCAACCCGCTCAACCAGTACGTGGCGATCGCCAACCCCGCGCAGGGCGGCGAGAGCGTCGACTACCTGGTCGAGGCCGCCTCCAACCCGGACATCCTGGCGGACAACTTCTCCAAGATCACGACCCTCGGGGACAAGCTCACCGCGGGCGACAAGCCCCTCTACACCTTCCGCGCCGCCGACCTCGCCATCCTCGACGAGGAGGTCTTCCACCTCGACCTCGACGTGCAGGTGCTGCGCGAGCTGATGCTGGAGCTCGGCGAGCACGACCCGCGCCGGCACGAGATCGCCCACGCCCTCGACCGGGCGATGGACCTGCTCGACCTCGACGACGTCTCCGGCTCGGCCGCCGCGGTCCGCGAGGCCCTGAAGCCGGCGCTGTCCAGGCCCGCGCACGCCAGCGCGCACACGATCTCCGGCGTCGGCCACGCCCACATCGACTCCGCCTGGCTCTGGCCGATCCGCGAGACCAAGCGCAAGACGTCCCGCACCTTCTCGAACGTCACCTCGCTCGCCGACGAGTACGACGACTTCATCTTCGCCTGCTCGCAGGCCCAGCAGTACGAGTGGGTCCGCGACAACTACCCCAAGGTCTGGGCCCGCATCCAGGAGTCGGTCAAGAACGGCCAGTGGGCGCCCGTCGGCGGCATGTGGGTCGAGTCCGACGGCAACCTGCCCGGCGGGGAGGCCGTCGCCCGCCAGTTCGTCCACGGCAAGCGGTTCTTCATGGACCACTTCGGCATCGAGACCAAGGGCGTCTGGCTGCCGGACTCCTTCGGCTACAACGCGGCCTATCCGCAGATCGCCAAGCTCGCCGGGAACGAGTGGTTCCTCACCCAGAAGATCTCCTGGAACCAGACCAACAAGTTCCCCCACCACACCTTCTGGTGGGAGGGCATCGACGGCACCCGCATCTTCACCCACTTCCCGCCGGTCGACACCTACAACGCCCGCTTCAGCGGCGAGGAGATGTCCCGCGCGGTCCGCAACTACTCCGAGAAGGGCGGCGCCTCCCGCTCCCTGGCCCCCTTCGGCTGGGGCGACGGCGGTGGCGGCCCCACCCGCGAGATCATGGAACGGGCCCGCCGGCTGGCCGACCTGGAGGGCTCCGCGAAGGTCGTCGTCGAACACCCCGACGCGTTCTTCGCCAAGGCCCGCGAGGAGTACCCGGACGCGCCCGTGTGGGTCGGCGAGCTCTACCTGGAGCTGCACCGCGCCACCTACACCTCCCAGGCCCGCACCAAGCAGGGCAACCGCCGCTCCGAGCACCTCCTGCGTGAGGCCGAACTCTGGGCGACCACGGCCGCGCTGCACGCGCCGGGCTACAGCTACCCGCACGAGAAGCTGGACCGGCTGTGGAAGACGGTGCTGCTGCACCAGTTCCACGACATCCTGCCCGGCTCCTCCATCGCCTGGGTGCACCGCGAGGCCGAGGCGGAGTACGCCCGCGTCGCGCGGGAACTGCACGCCCTGACCGCCGAGGCGGTGGCCGCGCTGGGTGCCGGGGCGCCCCGCGCCTTCAACACCAGCCCCTACGACCGCGCCGAAGTGGTCCGCTCCGCCGACGGCACACCGGTGTACGTGGAGGTGCCCGCGAGCGGCTCCGCGCCCCTGACCGACACCGCACCCCCGCGGCCGGTGACGGTGGACGGCCTGGTCCTCGACAACGGACTGGTCCGCGTGGAGGTGGCCGAGGACGGCACCCTCTCCTCGGTCCGTGACCTGCGCGCCGGCCGCGAGGTGCTCGCCGAGCCGGGCAACCTGCTCCGCCTGCACACGGACCTGCCCAACTACTGGGACGCCTGGGACATCGACAAGCACTACAAGAACCGCTACACGGACCTCCTGGACGCGTCGTCCGTCACGGTCGTCGAGCAGGACCCGCTGGTCGGCGCGATCCGCGTCGAGCGGTCCTTCGGCAAGGGCTCCACGATCACCCAGACGATCACCGTCCGCGCCGGCAGCCCCCGCATCGACATCGAGACGGACATCGACTGGCACGAGACGGAGAAGATCCTCAAGGCGGCCTTCCCGGTCGACATCCGCGCCCCGCACTCCTCCGCCGAGATCCAGTTCGGCCACATCCAGCGCCCCACCCACACCAACACCAGCTGGGAATCGGCCCGCTTCGAGGTCTCCGGCCACCGCTGGGTGCACCTCGCCGAGCCCGGCTACGGCGTCGCCGTCATCAACGACTCGACCTACGGCCACGACGTCTCCCGCACCGTCCGCGAGGACGGCGGCACCACGACCACCGTCCGTCTCAGCCTGGTCCGCGCCCCGCGCATCCCGGACCCCGAGGCCGACCAGGGCCGCCACCGCTTCACCTACGCGCTGCTGCCCGGCGCGACCATCGAGGACGCCGTCGCCGAGGGCTACGCCCTCAACCTGCCGCTCCGGGTGGCGGACGCGGCCGGCGCCCCTGAGCCGGTCGTCTCGGCCGAGGGCGAGGGCGTGACCGTGGAGGCGGTCAAGCTCGCCGACGACGCCTCCGGCGATGTCGTCGTACGGCTCTACGAGTCCCGCGGCGGCCGGGCCACCGGCACCCTGCGCACCGGGTTCCCGCTCGCCGGCGCCCAGATCACCGACCTGCTGGAGCGTCCGCTCCAGGACGCGGAGATCACCGACGGCGCCGTCGCCGTCGCGCTGCGGCCCTTCCAGATCCTCACCCTGCGCCTGCGAAGGGGCTGACCGCATGGCCGTGCAGCCGTGGTTCGAGGACGCCAAGCTCGGCATCTTCGTCCACTGGGGCATCTACGCCGTCGACGCTTCCAGGAGTCCTGATCGTTCTACGACGGCCTCGTCTACGCCTCCACCCGCAAGCCGGGCCGCCCTATGCGATTCGACGGCGAGTGGGATGCATCCTCTGGATCGCACCTCCGGCGGCGGCGGACCTCGACCCGCACGCCACGGTGCTGGCCGTCGAAATGGAAGGAGAGCTGGGCCTCTACCGGGGCGGGGGCCGCTTCTGACACCTTCGAATTGACCCACGATCACGGCACCGGAATGCCCCCTGTCGTGGGTCGCCAGGCTCCCTAGAGTCGATGTCATGACGACGACACAGAACGACACGCGCAACAGCGGCGGCTTCGCACCGGTCCTCACCCGCGCCGCCGAGGCCGAGACGACGCACGACCCCAGCAGCGTGATGACCCTGCTCGCCGACTCCGGGAACACCGGCGGACGGCTCACCGCCTACCGGTCGACGTTCGCCGAGGGCGCGGTCGGCGCACCCGCCCACCTGCACACCGAGGCGTCCGAGATGTTCTACGTCCTCGACGGCGCGCTCCAGGTGCTGGTGGGCGAGGAGATCACCGTGCTGCGAGCCGGCGACTTCCTTCTCGTACCGCCGAACACACCGCACGCCTTCGCCGCCGCGCCCGGTGCGACAGCCGACGTGGTGTTCGTCTTCACCCCGGGCGCGGGGCGCTTCGACTACCTTCGGCTGCTGGGCCGGGTGATGCGCGGCGAGGCCGACCCGCAGGAGATCAAGGACTCCTCGGAACGCTTCGACAACCACTACGTCGACAGCCCCGTGTGGCGTGAGGCGATCGCCGCCAGGCTCTGAGGCCTCAGAGGGGAAGCGCCTGGGCCGCCGACCCGACGGAGTCGGCCGGTTCGGCCGACGGGGGTGCCGGTACCGCCGGCAGCGAGTCCGTCGTCTCCGGCAGCGGGTCCGTCGTCTCCGGCCGCTGGTCCGTCGTCTCCGGCCGCTGGTGCGGCAGCGACACCGGTCGCAGCGGACGCGGCCCCGACACCACCGTGTAGTCCTGGCCCAGGAACGGCGGCACCACCTCTCCCAGGTCCTCGCCGAGAGCCAGCTGCACGGCGGCCCAAGGGGCGTTGACACCGCACAGCGACAGCTGGTGCAGTCCGCCGGCCGGGCGGGTGTTGACGTCCATGAGAACCGGCCGGTCGCCGAACATCCGGAACTGGATGTTGGACAGGTAGTGCAGACCGAAGCCCTCCGCGATCCGCCGGGCCGGCTCCAGCCACTGCTCGTGCAGGGTGAAGCCCCGGCGGCGGCCGTTCTTGGTACGGCCCACCGCCAGCCGGACCCGGTTGTCCGGGCCGGTCAGGCAGTCCACCGACACCTCGGGCTGCTCCAGACGCGGCATCACCAGCCAGTCGACCGGCTCCTCGGCCTGCCGCAGCGCCTCCAGCACCAGATCGAGCGGCACGTACGGGCTGGGAAATCCGCTCAGATGCGTCAGCGAGAAGGGCGTACGTGTGATCACCCGGAAGCCCACCCCGCCGGCCCCGGACGCCGGCTTGAAGCAGGCCTTGTGCCCTCCGGACTCCAACTCCTCGACAGCTGTGAGGAGTTCGTCCGCCGAGCGGACCCGGTACCACGGCGGAACCGGCACGCCGATCGCCTGGACCGCCTCGTAGGCGATCACCTTGTCGTGGAAGACGGCCACGGCCTCCGGCGGCGGCGCCAGCACCGCGGTGCCGGCCGCCTCAAACTCGGCGCGGTGCGCCACGATCGCCGACTGGTGCAGCCGGGGCACGAACACGTCGATGCCGCGCCGCGCGCACTGGTCCAGCGCGTACTCGACGTACCCGGCCGGGGACAGGTTCTCGGGCTCCAGCTCCGCGGTGTCGGCGGCGGCCAGCACCGGCGAGTCGGGGTCGCCGTGGGTGGCGTGGATCTCGACGGCCCGGTCACTGGGATTTCTCCGCAGCTGATCCATGAAGAACACGTTCTCCGCGTACGTGCGGTTGAGCCAGACGCGTACGCGAGAGACCATGCAGGCCGCCTTTCACGGTTCGCGGGCAGGGCTGAGCAGCCCGTGCCCGGGCAGGAGAATGGAGGGACACCAAACCGCCCCTGTGAAAGGGAAGTTCGTAGCGGTGGTGTTGGGCCAGATCATACGGCTTCGGCGAGCCCTGTCGTGCAACGCGCGTGTGAAGGAATTCTCCGGCCACGGCCCCCGGCCCGCTCTTGCTCCCCGTCGCGCGGATGTGATCTCTTGATGACGTCCGGGTGCGTGCGGAGGGGGCGAGAGGTGACGTCGACGGCCGGTGACGCCGCACAACTGCTGGCCATCAGCGATCTGCACATCGGCTACCCGGAGAACCGCGCCCTGGTCGAGGGCATGCGGCCCGGGACGGACGACGACTGGCTGCTCGTGGCCGGTGACGTCGCGGAGACCGTCGCGGACATCCGCTGGGCCCTGGAGACGCTCGCGGGCCGCTTCCGCAAGGTCGTCTGGGTGCCCGGCAACCACGAGCTGTGGACCCATCCGAGCGACGCCGTCACCCTGCGCGGCGTCGACCGCTACACGTACCTGGTCGAGCTGTGCCGCGAACTCGGTGTGACGACACCCGAGGACCCCTACCCCGTCTGGGACGGCCCCGGCGGCCCGGTCGCCGTCGCCCCGCTGTTCCTGTTGTACGACTACTCGTTCCTGCCGGCCGGCTGCACGACCAAGGAGCAGGGCCTGGAGTACGCGCAGGGCACCGGGATCGTGTGCACCGACGAGTACCTGCTGCACCCCGACCCGTACCCGAGCCGGGAGGCCTGGTGCCGGGCCCGGGTCGCCGAGACCGAGCGCAGACTCGCCGAACTCCCCGGTGACCTGCCGGTGATCCCCGTCAACCACTACCCGCTGCACCGGCATCCGATGGACGTGCTGTGGCACCCCGAGTTCGCCATGTGGTGCGGCACGGACCTGACCGCCGACTGGCACCGCAGGTTCCGCGTGCACACCATGGTCTACGGCCATCTGCACATTCCCCGCACCACCTTCCACGAGGGCGTGCCCTTCGAAGAGGTGTCGGTGGGCTATCCGCGCGAGTGGAGCAAGCGGGCCCAGCCGCCGGGACGGCTGCGGCGCATCCTGCCGAGGGAGAGCGAGGAGCGGTGATCGAGGAACTGCTGCCGGACGCCGTGGTCACCGTGGAGGCGTACGGCCACGAGGACGCGGACACCCCGCTGTACCCCGAGGAAGCGGCGCTCGTGGCCCGGGCGGTCGCCAAGCGGCGCAGGGAGTTCGCCGCCGTGCGCTCCTGCGCCCGCAGGGCCATGGAGAAGCTCGGTGTGCCGCCGCAGCCGATCCTGCCCGGGGAGCGCGGCGCCCCCCGCTGGCCGGTAGGTCTTGCCGGCAGCATGACCCACTGCGACGGCTACTGCGCCGCGGCCCTGGTCCGCGCCGGCGACCTCGCCTCGCTCGGCATCGACGCCGAGGTCCACGGGCCGCTGCCTGAGGGCGTCCTGCAGTCCGTCGCCCTGCCGGCCGAGGCGGACCGGCTGCGCGGGCTCGCGGCCGAACGCCCCGACATCCACGGGGACCGGCTGTTGTTCAGCGCGAAGGAGTCCGTCTACAAGGCGTGGTTCCCCCTCACCGGGAAGTGGCTGGACTTCATGGAGGCCGACATCGAACTCACCGCCGACGGCACCTTCCGCGCGGCGCTGCTGGTCCCCGGCCCCTGGGTGGGCGGCCGCCGCATCGGCCACTTCGACGGCCGTTGGACGGCGGGGCGGGGTCTGATCGCGACAGCGATCGCGCTGCCGCACGACTGATCCCCCCCGTCCCACGCAACCCGGCCCGGGTCTGCCGCACGGCCGCCCCGCCCCGCACAGCCCAGCCCGGGTGCCGAACGGGCGCCCCCGCTCTCCCAATCCGGCCCGGGTCTGCCGCACGGGCGCTCCCGCCCTTCCAGTCCGGCCAGGGGCGCCCCGGGTCAGGGGCCCGGCTCCGGGCACCAGTTCTCCAGGAGGCGGAAGAACGCCTCCTCGTTGCCGGTCAGCCCCGCGCGCTCCAGGGCCTGCTCCGCCTCGGCGAGCACCGCGGGCGGGACGAGCGGCGGGCTGCCCTCCAGGTCGAAGGCGGCGCGCACGGTGTGCAGCAGCCGCAGATAGGCCTGGACGGCGGTGCGTTCACGATCGGTCAGAACGGCGGTGGGCATCGGTCGGCTCTCCCCGTGTCGGCGTCGTCGGTCCCGCGCCCTCGCGGCGCGCACGCCCCGCATGGCGGTGGCGCCCCTCCAGCTTGCCGCCCACCACTGACAATCCGGTCCCGCCGCCCTCCGGTTCGCCCGCTCGGCGGAGGCGGACCGCACCACGTCGCCGTGGCGGCGGTCCGTCAGCCCTGCGGTCCGCGATACCCCAGCGACGCCTCGATCCGACCCGCCAGATGGTCCCGCTGCACCGGCCCCCGCGACGACGAACCCGCGAGCCAGGCCCGGCACTTGCTGGCGAGCAGCAGGCCGAAGCTCTCGGCCTCCATCTCGTCGGCGAGGTCGAAACGGGTGCGCGCGGCGACCTTCAGCACCGTCGCCTCGAGGTCGGCGCCGTCGTCGAGCAGCCGGGCCGCCACGGCCGCGCCCTCGACGTGGTGGGAGCAGTGCCCGGCCTTCATGTGCCACAGCTCGTGGCCCAGGATCACCAACTGGTGGTCGGGAGCGGTGCGTTCCTCGATCACGACGAGGTCCTGGTCGGCCATGTCGAGCCAGAGCCCGCTGGCGGTCCCGGGTGGGAACGCGGCCGTGCGGAAGAGGACGGGGCGGCCGCGGCGTCTGCTCATGCCGTCGCACAGGGCGGCGTACAGCTCCTCGGGCCGGGCGGGCGCGGGGAGGGTCAGCTCCGCGACCAGCTCGCCGCACAGACGGCGCATTTCCTTACCGATGCCCACAGTTCTCCCCACGGTCACGACTCGGGCCGCTTGACGCTCTCCAGGAGCATGTCCAGCCACTCCGCGACCTTGTCGCGGTGCTGGTCGGTGGGCAGTTGCGCGGCCCGCCAGGCGATGCCGCGCACGCCGTGGTCCTGCAGCAGCCGCTCCAGCGGGTCGTTCGCCGCCGCGGCCGCCTCCCGCTCGCGATCGGCGAGCTTCTGCAACAGCTCCTGCTCGGTGTGCTGGAGGGCGCTCACAAGCGCCTCGGGGTCCTCGGCCGTCAGGAAGCCGGCGTGCACCCGGAAGAACCTCTGGAGGGCGTCGCAGTGTTCCATGGTCGGCCGCCGGTCGCCGTTGATGAGGGCGCCGGCCTGCTGGCGCGACATGCCCGCGCCGTCGGCGATCTCCTGCTGGGTGTACTTGCGGCCGTTGGGCTTGAGCCGGGTCCGGCGCAACAGGTCCAGGCGCTGCAGGAACCGGGCCTGGACGTCGGGCTCGCCCGCCGGCCGGCCGCAGAGCAGGGCCTTGACCACGGGATCCGGGACGCCGGAGGCGACGGACAGCCGGCCGATGTCGAAGACCTCGGCGTGCGGTACGCCGAGCCGGTCGGCGAGCGCGCCGACACGGGAGACGACGGCCGGTAGCACGGCCGTCGGCGTGGCGCCCGGACCCTCGACGAAGCCACCCGTCACCGACAGATCTCCTACGTATCTCACAGGCTTCTCACAAGTGGATGCCGTGACCTACCCGGCGTGAACTTCCCGGAGCGTAGCCGGTGCTTCGAACTCACATCCAGGTCTCGCCACAACTGTGGCCAATTTCAGCCGTCAACAGGCACGGAATGCCACGATAGTTGACACGCCTCAACCCGGGGCAGCAGGATCGGGGCGCCGCGTCAAGGCCGCACAGGCAAGAGGGGTGACCTCCCGATGGCATATCAGGCAGGAGGGCAGTGGCCGGCACCGCGGCCCGTCCCCGAGACTCCCGAGGCCCAGGCCTACCTGGAGGACTACGCCGGGCTCCTGGAGGGAGTCCCCTTCCCCTCCGTCGTCGTCGACCACTGCTGGGACGTGGTGCTGACCAACAGCGCCTTCCGGTCACTTTTCCGTGAGGTCGGACCGCACCCGACGGCGATGCCGGGCGACAACTTCCTCAGGTTCGTGCTGTTCCACCCGGACGCTCCCGGCGTGCTCGGCGACCACGAGGCCAGCTGGTGCCTGCCGATGCTCGCGCACTTCGCGCGGACCGTGGAGGGCCACGGCCCCGATCACGGCCTGCAGGCCATCCGCCGCGACATCGCCCAGGACCCGATCATGGAGGCCGCCTACCGGCACGGCCTGCCGCACTGGATCCGCGCGGTCGGCGAGGGCGCCGTCGAGCAGGACGGTGCCGTACGGCCACTGCTGCACCCCGATCCGCGCCGGGGCGCCACCGAGTGCAGGATCGTCGTCGAGACGTCCAGGACGCTCGAGGAACTGGGCTGCGCCCGGGTCACGTTCGTCCTGCGCGAGGCCCGCCGCTCCGCGTCCCGGGAGCGCCGAACGCGCCGCACCGCGACCGTGTCCCACCTGAGGGTCGTCCCCGCGGCCGACTGACCGCTCCCACGCGTTCGCCTCTCTTCGACCGCTCCCATGCGTGCGCCGGTCCTTGTCCCGCACCCTTTCCAGGTTCTGTGGTGTGTGACATGGTACTGACGTGAGCGAGTCGCTGACCTGCGATGTCGTGGTGGTCGGAGCCGGCGTGGTCGGCGCCGCCACCGCCCTGTACGCGGCCCGCGCCGGCCTGGACACCGTCGTGGTGGACCGGGGCCCGGTGGCCGGCGGCACGACCGGAGCGGGGGAGGGGAACCTCCTCGTCTCCGACAAGGAACCCGGACCGGAACTCGAACTGGCCCTGCTGTCCGCCCGGCTCTGGGCCGGACTGGCCCGGGAGGGGCTCGGCGAAGCCGTCGAGTACGAGGCCAAGGGCGGTGTCGTCGTCGCCGGCACGGACCGGGCCCTGACCGGGCTGGAGAAATTCGCCGCCGAGCAGCGCGCGGCCGGGATCGAGGCCGTCCCGGTGCCGCCCGACCGGCTCACCGACCTGGAGCCCTGCCTGGCCCCGGGCCTCGCGGGCGGCATGCACTATCCGCAGGACGCCCAGGTGATGCCCGCCCTCGCGGCGGCCCATCTGCTGCGCGCCTCCAAGGCCCGGGTGCGCACCGGCCGGGAGGTGACCGGCTTCCTGCGCGGCCCGGGCGGTGCGGTGCGCGGCGTGCGCACCGACCGGGGCGACCTGCACGCGCCCGCGGTCGTCAACGCGGCCGGCACCTGGGGCGGCGAACTGGCGGCCCGCGCCGGAGTCCTGCTGCCGGTACGGCCCCGGCGGGGTTTCGTGCTGGTCACCGAACCGCTGCCGCCCCGCATCCGGCACAAGGTGTACGCCGCCGACTACGTGGCCGACGTCGCCAACGACTCAGCGGCGCTGCAGACCTCCCCGGTGGTCGAGGGCACCCCCGCCGGACCCGTCCTCATCGGCGCCAGCCGCGAACGGGTCGGCTTCGACCGCTCCCTGTCACTCCCGGCGCTGCGCGCGCTGGCGGCCGGCGCGACCGCGCTCTTCCCGTTCCTCTCCGAGGTCCGGGCCATGCGGACGTACGCCGGCTTCCGGCCGTATCTGCCGGACCACCTGCCCGCGATCGGCCCCGATGCACGGGTGCCCGGGCTCTTCCACGCCTGTGGGCACGAGGGCGCGGGCATCGGACTCGCCACCGGCACCGGGCATCTGATCGCCCAGGCGCTGACCGGCCGGACGCCCGACCTGGACCTCGGCCCGTTCCGGCCCGACCGCTTCACCGAGGAGGCCGAGTGAACCCGCTGGAGCTGGCGGCGGCCAGGCCCGGCCCCGCCTTCACGGTCACGTTCGACGGGCGGCCGGTCGAGGCGCTGCCCGGGCAGACGGTCGCCGCCGTGCTGTGGTCGGCAGGGGTGACGTCGTGGCGTTCCACCCGGGGCGAGGGCCGTCCGCGCGGGGTGTTCTGCGGGATCGGCGTCTGCTTCGACTGCTTGGTCACCGTCAACGGCCGCCCCAACCAACGGGCTTGCCTGGTGCCGGTCCGGCCGGGGGACGAGATCGGCACGCAGGACGGCACGGGCCGTGGGGAGGTGGGCGCGCGGGGCGGCACGGGCCGTGGGGAGATGGGCGCGCAGGACGGCACAGGCCGCGGGGACATCGCCGCTCAGGACGGCACAGGCCCCGAGGACATCGGTACTCGAGGCGGCACAGGCCAAGGGGCGATCGGCCCCCAGGACGGCACCGATGACGAGGAGGCGCGTCATGCGGACTGACCTCGTCGTGATCGGCGCCGGACCGGCCGGGCTCGCCGCCGCCCTCGCGGCCTCCGCGCGCGGCGCGGGAGTCACGCTCGTCGACGCCGCGGCGCAGACCGGCGGGCAGTTCTACCGGCAGCCCGCCGCCGGACTCGGCGCCGGGCGGCCCGAGGCGCTGCACCACCAGTGGCGGACCTGGGAGCGGCTGCGGGACGGGCTCGCCGCCAGTGCCGTACGCGTCCTGACGGAACACCACGTGTGGTGCGTGGAGCGCACGTCGGACGGCTTCACCGTGCACGCCCTGCTCGGCCCGGAGCAGGAGGAGCCCGTCGAGGTGCACGCCCGCACCGTGCTCCTGGCCACCGGCGGCTACGAACACGTGCTGCCCTTCCCCGGCTGGACCCTCCCCGGCGTCGTCACGGCCGGGGGAGCCCAGGCCATGCTCAAAGGCGGTCTCGTGGTGTCGGGGCACCGAACCGTGGTGGCCGGGTCCGGGCCCCTGCTGCTGCCCGTGGCGACCGGGCTCGCGGCGGCCGGCGTAGAGGTCGCCGCACTCGTCGAGTCCACCGACCCCAAGCGTCTCGCCCGGCACGCCCCCGCCCTGGCCGGCAAGCTCCCCGAGGGCGCCGGATACGCCGCCGCGCTGCTGCGCCACCGCGTCCCGACCCTCACCCGGCACACCGTCGTGCGCGCCCACGGCGACGAGCGGCTGACCGGCGTCACCGTCGCCGCGCTCGACGCCGACGGGCGCGTCCGGCCCGGCACCGCACGGCACCTGCCCTGCGACACCCTCGCCGTCGGCCACGGCATGCTCCCGCACACCGACCTCGCCGAGACCCTCGGCTGCCGGCTCGACGGCCTCACCGTGGCCGTCGACACCGAGCAGCGCACCGACGTGCCCGGCGTGTGGGCGGCCGGCGAGGCCACCGGCATCGGCGGCGCCGCCCTGGCCCTCGCCGAGGGGCACATCGCCGGCTGCTCGGCCGCCGCCCACCTGCAGGGCACCGCCCCGGATCCGGCCCCCGCCGCCCTCAAGGCCCGCACCAAACTCAGACGATCGGCAGCCGCCCTCGACTCCGCCTGCGCGCCGCCCGCCCACTGGCCCGAGCACCTCACCGACGACACCGTGGTCTGCCGCTGCGAGGAGGTCACCGCGGGGTCCGTGCGCGAGGCCCTGGACCTCGGGGCGGGCGACGAACGCACCGTGAAGCTGCTCACCCGGGCCGGGATGGGCTGGTGCCAGGGCCGGATGTGCTCCGCCGCGATCGCCGGTCTCGCCGGCCGCGCACCCACCCCGGTCAAGCGCCCGTTCGCCCGGCCCGTGCCGCTCGGCGTCCTCGCCCGCCAACACCCCCAGGAGGGACAGTCATGACCGAACACCGCCCCTGGCGCGGCGTCCTCGTCGCCACCGCGCTCCCGCTGAACGACGACCTCTCGGTGAACTACGACGGCTACGCCGAGCACTGCGCCTGGCTGGTCGAGAACGGCTGCGACGGCGTCGTGCCCAACGGCTCCCTCGGCGAGTACCAGGTGCTCACGCCCGAGGAGCGGGCCCGGGTCGTCGAGACGGCCGTCGCCGCGATCGGCGGGGAGCGCGTGATGCCCGGCGTCGCCGCGTACGGGTCCGCCGAGTCCCGGCGCTGGGCGGAGCAGGCCGGCGAGGCCGGCTGCCGGGCGGTGATGCTGCTGCCGCCGAACGCCTACCGCGCCGACGAGCGTTCCGTCCTCGCCCACTACGCCGAGGTGGCCCGGTCGGGCCTGCCGATCGTCGCGTACAACAACCCGATCGACACCAAGGTCGACCTCGTGCCCGAGCTGCTCGCCCGGCTGCACGGCGAAGGGCACATCCAGGGAGTGAAGGAGTTCTCCGGTGATGTCCGCAGGGCCTACCGGATCGCCGAACTGGCCCCGGAACTCGACCTGCTGATCGGCGCGGACGACGTCCTGCTGGAGCTGGCCGTCGCGGGCGCCAAGGGCTGGGTGGCGGGCTACCCGAACGCGCTGCCCCGGGTCTCGGTGGAGCTGTACCGCGCGGCGGTCGACGGCGACCTCGACACCGCGCTGCCCCTGTACCGGCAGCTGCATCCGCTGCTGCGCTGGGACTCGCAAGTGGAATTCGTCCAGGCCATCAAGCTGTCCATGGACATCGTCGGCCGTCACGGGGGGCCCTGCCGTCCGCCCCGGGCGACCCTGCTGCCCGGGCAGGAGGCGGCGGTCCGCGCAGCCACGGAGAAGGCCGTCGCGGCCGGACTGGCCTAGGTCGTGTCCGCAAACCCCGACCTAGGTCGTGTCCGCAAACCCCGACCTAGGCCGTGTCCGCACGAGAATCTGGGGACCGACATGCGCAGCAAACTCGTCCTGCACGCCGTCGACTCGCACACCGAGGGCATGCCGACCCGCGTGATCACCGGCGGCATCGGCACCATCCCGGGTGCCACCATGAACGAACGGCGGCTGTGGTTCCGTGAACACCGCGACGACGTCAAGCAGTTGCTGATGAACGAGCCGCGCGGCCACTCCGCCATGAGCGGCGCGATCCTCCAGCCGCCGACCCGCCCCGACTGCGACTGGGGCGTCGTCTACATCGAGGTCTCCGGCTATCTGCCGATGTGCGGTCACGGCACCATCGGTGTGGCGACCGTGCTCGTCGAGACCGGCATGGTCGAGGTCGTCGAGCCGGTCACCACCATCCGGCTCGACACCCCGGCCGGCCCGGTCGTCGCCGAGGTGGCCGTCGAGGACGGGGCGGCCAAGGCGGTCACCCTGCGGAACGTGCCCTCCTTCGCCGTCGGCCTCGACCGCAAAACCACCCTCGCCGACGGCCGGACGGTGACGTACGACCTCGCCTTCGGCGGCAACTTCTACGCGATCCTGCCGCTGAAGCAGTTCGGCCTGCCCTTCGACCGGGAACGCAAGGACGACATCCTCGCGGCCGGGCTGTCCCTGATGGCGGCCGTCAACGCCGAGGACCCGCCCGTCCACCCGGAGGACCCCTCCATCCACGGCCTCCACCACGTCTACCTGGCCGCCCCCGGCTCGACAGCCCGCCGCTCCCGGCACGCCATGGCCATCCACCCCGGCTGGTTCGACCGATCGCCCTGCGGCACCGGCACCAGCGCCCGCATGGCCCAGCTGCACGCCCGCGGCGAACTCCCGCTGCACACCGAGTTCGTGAACGAGTCCTTCATCGGCACCCGGTTCACCGGCAGACTGCTCGGCACGACCGAGGTCGCCGGACGCCCGGCCGTGCTGCCCAGCTTCACCGGACGCGCCTGGATCACCGGCACCGCCCAGTATTTGCTGGACCCCGAGGACCCGTTCCCGGCCGGGTTCGTCCTGTAGGCACCCCTGTACTGGACACGAGAGGAACCCCGACCGTCATGGCCCCGCAGCACACCCCCGCCCTGCCCGTGCTGGGCAGCAGGAAGCCCAGCCACCGGGAGCGGGTCGCGGACGCGCTGCGGGCCGCCCTGATCGCCGGCGAACTGCGGCCCGGCGAGGTCTACTCTGCCCCCGGCCTCGCCGCCCGCTTCGGCGTCTCCGCCACGCCCGTGCGCGAGGCCATGCTCGACCTGGCCAAGGAGGGCTTGGTCGACACCGTGCCCAACAAGGGCTTCCGGGTCACCGCCGTCTCCGAGCAACAGCTCGACGAGTACACCCACATCCGCGCGCTGATCGAGATCCCCACCACGGCGGAGCTGGCCCGCACCGCCGACCCGGTGGCCCTGGAGGCACTTCGCCCGATCGCCCAGGAGATCGTCACCTCCGCCGCGTCCGGCGACCTCATCGCCTACGTCGAGGCCGACCTGCGCTTCCACCTCGGCCTGCTGGCCCTCGCGGGCAACGGCCATCTCGTCGACGTCGTACGCGACCTCAGACGCCGCTCGCGGCTCTACGGCCTGACGGCGCTGGTGGAACAGGGGCGGCTGGAGGCGTCGGCCGAGGAGCACCTGGAGATCCTCGACGCGCTGCTCACCCGGGACGAGGAGGCCGTACGGGCCGTGATGGCCCGGCACCTCGGGCATGTCCGGGGGCTGTGGGCCGCGCCCTGACGGGCCGGTCCGCCCGTCAGGGCCGCACGAGATCGAGCGCCGCCCCGGTGCCTACGGGCCGGGACGGCGCTCGGGCGACCGGTTCACAGGTCCAGCACGAGCCGCTTCCCGAGGCAGCGGGACACACAGATCAGCATGGTCTCGCCGGCCGCGCGTTCGTCCTCCGTCAGCACCGAGTCACGATGGTCCGGCTCACCGTCGAGGACGTCGGTCTCACACGTGCCGCAGGTGCCCTCGGTGCAGGAGTACAGCACCTCGACCCCGGCCTCGCGCACGGCGTCGAGCACGGACACGTCCGGGGCGACGGTGAGCGTCCGGCCGCTGCGCGCCAGCTCCACCTCGAACACCGTCTCGCCGCCGCTCTCCTGCGTCTTCGGCCGGAACCGCTCGACGCGCAGGACCCCGGACGGGCACCGGGCCTCGACCGCGTCCAGCAGCGGCCCGGGGCCGCAGCAGTAGACGAGCGTGCCCTCGGGCACGTCGTCCAGCACGGAGGGCAGGTCCAGCAGGCCCGTCTCGTCCTCGGGCGCGATCGTCACGCGGTCCCCGTAGCGGCCCAGTTCCTCGCCGAACGCCATGGAGCCGCGGGTGCGCCCGCCGTACAGCAGCGTCCACTCGGCGCCCGCCGCCTCGGCCGCCGCAAGCATCGGCAGGATCGGCGTGATGCCGATGCCGCCCGCGACGAAGCGGTACCGGGCGGCGGGCTCCAGGCCGAAGTTGTTCCGGGGACCGCGCACCCGCACCCGCGCCCCCTCGCCCAACCGCTCGTGCACATGGGCGGAACCGCCCCGCCCGGCGTTCTCGCGCAGCACCGCGATCCGCCAGGCCGACCGGTCCGCCGGATCGCCGCACAGCGAGTACTGCCGCTCCAGACCGGGCTCCAGCAGGACGTCGACGTGGGCACCCGGCTCCCAGGCCGGAAGCTGCTCGCCCAGTGGATGGCGCAGGGTCAGCGCGAGCACGCCCTCGGCCGCGAACTCCTTCCGCTCGACGACGAGTTCGGCCTCGTACACGCTCATGAGCTGTTTCCTCGCGGCTCGTCGACACAGTGCCCCTGCGGATGGGCGAGCATCCACTCCCACATCTCGACCGGGTCCTGCGCGGTGTGCTCACGGCCGCAGTGGCAGGTGCCGTGCAGGGTGTCGGTGCCGGGCAGCCAGGCGATGCGGTAGATCTCGCCGGTCGGCGCGGTCACCGGACCTTCTCCACGGGCTTCTCTCCCTGCTCCACCAGGCGGGCGAGGATGCGGCGGGCGGCCAGGCCACCGGTGTCGATGTTGATGCTCAGCTCCTGGTAGCCGGTGCGTTCGGTGCCGAGCGTCTTCTGGAGCAGGTTGAGCGCGGTGACGTCCTGCATCACGACCGTGTGGTTGTTGCCCCGCAGGAACTCGGTCACTTCGGCGTCGTCCGTCGCCCAGTCCCGGGAAACCGCCCAGAAGTCGTACACCGTGCCGTCGCCGGACGGCGTGATCGCGTAGGTGATCTCCGTGTGGAAGCCGTTCGGGTCGCTGCCGTCCGCCTCGGGCAGCACCCCGGCCGGGGCGATGCGGCTGTGCAGCAGATACAGGCAGGGGGCGTGGTACTCGATGTCCTGCCAGCGGGTGATCCGGCCCTGGATGCCGGTCGACCTGGCGTAGAACGGCGGGCACTCGGCGTCGTCCATGTGCCGGCTCACCCGGACGATCCCGGCGCCCTCGTCGACCTCGGTGGTGATCGGCGTCTCGGCGACCTCGGGGGTGCCGATGTAACCGCCGTGCAGATACGTCTCGTGGGACAGGTCGAGGAGGTTGTCGACGAGCAGCCCGTAGTCGCAGTCGATGGGTTCCATGCCGCGCACGGTGACCCAGCCGGGGGAGTCGAGGTGCCGGGCCCGGGGGATGGTCTGCGCGTCGGCGAGGGCCGGGTCGCCCATCCACACCCAGATCAGCGAGTCCTGCTCGACGACCGGGTAGGAGGCGATCCGGGCCGTGCGTGGCACGCGTTTCTGCCCGGGCACGTACACGCACGTACCGGACGTGTCGTACGTGAACCCGTGGTACCCGCACACGATCCGGTCCCCGTCCAGCCGCGTCGGCGCCTCCGACAGCGGATAACGGCGGTGCACGCACCGGTCGTGCAGCACGACCGGCGTCCCGTCCTCCTCGGTCCGGTACAGCACGAGCGTCTCACCGAGGATCGTCCGGCCGAGCAACTCCCGCCCCACCTCGTGACTGTAGGCGGCGACGTACCACTGGTTCCTGGCGAAGGCGGTCATGTGAGGCATGGGCGCTGGCTCCCGTCTCTGGTCGTGCCGTCATCGTCGGCGCGGCTCTCCCGGCGCCGCAACGGGCCTTCCGTCAGACGGAAGCGGTTGCCGCGTCAAAAAGTGAAAGCGCAACGGAATTCCCGACTTTTTCGTCACGGCGAATCCGCTTAATCTGGGTATATGGAAAAGACAGAGTTCTATGTGGTCAAGCACGGTGACACCCTCGCCAAGATCGCGTCCATGCATCATGTGACGCTCGGCCAGATTCTCGAGTGGAATCCCGAGATCGAGAATCCTGACATCATCCATCCCGGTCAACGGATCCGTGTGGCCGCACCGTCCATGCACGGGGAATTCGAGCCGTTCCCGGGCAGCGACTTCTTCCAGTCCTCCGTGACGAGCCCGGTCATCGAGGCGATGGGCTTCCGCCTCATCGAGGAGGAGTGCTCGGCGTACGCCGCCGGGCCCGACTCCCAGTGGAGCGAGGCGGACCGGAAGTCGTACGCGATGTGGCAGCGCAAGCTCGGATTCACAGGCCACGACGCTGACGGCACGCCGGGCCGGAAGTCCTGGGAGAGGCTTCACGTACCCGCCGTCTTCGAATGATCGGCATCGCGTCGGGCCGGCCTCCGCGGACGGCCTGGCGCGCACGGGCCCGGGCTCGTATCGCGTATCTCGAAGCGGAACTGGAACACGAAAGCGCCAGACGGGTTCGCGGAGACAGGAAGGCGCTCGTCGAGGGAATGCGGGGGCATCTCGAAAAGGCCCGTGCGGCTGCGGACGAGGATTTCGGGTGGCGGAAGCCGTGGTCCGGCTCGGCGGCCCGTGAGGGCGTGTGCTCGAATATCCGCAGCGCCGAGGTATTGCTGATTCAACTGGTTTCCGACGAAGAAGCCGCGGGCCGCGCCAGCGAGGTCATGGCGCTGGTCAAGGATCACATGGACGCCGACGACCCCCGCCGGGTCCGGCTCGCCCTGCGGCTCCGTCCCATCATCTCCGGTGACATCACGCCGAGCGACCGGGACCTCATGGCGCGGGCGCTCGACGCCGCGTACAGCCACTTGGACGACGAACTGGCCCGGGTGCGCAGCCTGCGCAACATCCTGTGGGCCGCGACGTTCCTCGTGCTGTTCGGGGTGGTGAGCCTGGCTCTCTACGGGTGGTTCTCGCCCAGCTCGCTGAGCTTGTGCTTCTCGCCCGGAAGCGGCTCCTCGCGCGACGTCGATGTCGTCTGCCCTACCGCGGAGCATCACATCGTGCAGAAACCGGGCGAGGCGAAAATCGATCCCAGCAGCAAGGCCGACCCCACGGACATCGTCACCATCGAGATCGCCGGAATCGCCGGTGCCGCCCTCACCGTCATCGCCTCGCTGCGCCGCATCCGGGGGACCGACTCCCCCTACATGCTGCCCCTGGCGTCGGCGGTGCTGAAGCTCCCGACCGGCGCCCTGTCGGCCTTCCTGGGGCTGCTGCTGATCAGAGGGGCCTTCGTCCCCGGGCTCAGTGACCTCGACACCAGGGCCCAGGTCCTCGCCTGGGCCGCGGCGTTCGGCGCCGCACAGCACCTGGTGACCCGACTCGTCGACGACCGCGCCCAGATGACGCTGTCGGAGGTGGGCAGGACCACCGACGCCGTGGTCGATCCCGAGCGGGTCGCCGTCAAGGAGGGGCTGCCGGCCCCTGCCGCCACCGGGTCGCCCAACGGAGCGGGACCGCACGACGAACCGGACGGGGGAGCGCGCGAGAAGGGCGAGGACGGCGAACCCGCCCCCGACGGCGCCCCCGCTCACCGCCGCAGCGGTGCGTGAGCCGTCTCCGGGAGCCGCAGATACACCACCGAGGACACCAGGCAGAGCACCGCGACGTACCAGGGGAACAGCCCCGCGTGCCCCAACTCCTTGAACAGGGTGCCGACGTAGGGGGCCGTGCCGCCGAAGAGGGCCACCGTCAGGGAGTAGGGGAAGCCGATGCCCGCCGCGCGGACCCGGGGCGGGAAGATCTCCGCGTTCACGGCCGCGCTGATCGAGGTGAACCCGGTCAGCAGCACCATGCCCGCGCACTGCACGAGCAGCAGCACGGCGAACGAGTCGCGCAGGGTGTGCAGCAGCGGCACCGCGAGCAGCGCGAAGCCCAGACCGAAGAAGAGCAGCAGGGGGCGGCGGCCGAAGCGGTCCGAGAGCAGACCGCCGAGCGGCTGGAGCAGCGCGAAGAAGGCCAGTGAGATCGTGCCCGCGAGCAGCGCGTCCGACTTCTCGATGCCCGCGTTGAGCTCGGCGTACGTCGGCAGGTACGACGTCCACGTGTAGTAGGCGATGGTGCCGCCCGCCGTGATGCCGCCGATGAGGAGCGACTCGCGCGGGTGCCGGCGCAGCGCCTCGAACAGTCCGGGGCGCGGAGCCTGCTGCTGCTCGGCGCTGCGGGTCTCCTGCGCGCCCTGCCGGATCCAGAAGCCGACCAGGCTCAGCACGGCCCCGAGGACGAACGGCACCCGCCAGCCCCAGCCGTTCATCTGCCCGTCGCTGAGCGTGTCCACCAGCAGCGTCGCGATACCGGAGGCGATCAGCTGTCCCACGGTCGTCGACACGTACTGGAAGCTGGAGAACAACCCGCGCCGGCCGGGGCCCGCCGACTCCACCAGGAAGGTCGTCGAGGCTGCGAACTCGCCGCCCACGGACAGGCCCTGGAGCAGCCGCGCCAGCACCAGGATCACCGGCGCGAGCACGCCCACCGCGGCGTACGTCGGGGTCAGTCCGACCAGCAGACTGCTGCCGCCCATCAGCAGGATCGTGACCGTGAGGGCGGCCCGCCGCCCGTGCCGGTCCGCGACGGCGCCCATCAGCAGCCCGCCCACCGGCCGCATGAAGAAGCCGACCGCGAACACCGCGAACGTGGACAGCAGCGGCACCAGTGAGTTGTCCGCGCTCTTGGGGAAGACCTGGGCGGCTATGTAGGTGGCCAGAAACGTGTACGCGTACCAGTCGTACCACTCGACCGCGTTGCCCACGGAGGCGGCGAGGAGCTGGCGAACGGGCCGTTTCGTCGGCGGGGAAACCGTCTGCGTCTCTGTCACGCCTCCCACCCTCCCCTGACAACGCCCTGGCACACCCTCCGTACCGGCGACTTTCACATGAGTGTCACGCGCCCCTTCCTTGTCGTTTGGTGTTCCTGAAACACTCCTTCCGCGCAGATTCCGTCACGTTCCGGCCATCCCGTACCTCAGGATGAGAGGTCTGTCCTTCATGTCCGAAGTCAACCGGCGCCGCTTCCTCCAACTCGCGGGTGCCACCACGGCCTTCAGCGCGCTGTCCGCCAGCATCCAGCGCGCCGCCGCTCTTCCGGCGAACCACCGCACCGGGTCGATCGAGGATGTCGAGCACATCGTCGTCCTCATGCAGGAGAACCGTTCCTTCGACCACTACTTCGGCACCCTGAGAGGCGTCCGCGGCTTCGGCGACCCCCGCCCGGTCACCCTCGACAACGGAAAACCGGTCTGGCACCAGGAGAAGGACGGCAAGGAGATCCTGCCGTTCCACCCGGACGCCGACGACCTCGGCATGCAGTTCCTGGAGGGCCTGCCGCACTCCTGGCCCGACGGCCACCAGGCCTACGACGGCGGCAAGTACGACCGGTGGGTGCCCGCCAAGGGCACCACGACCATGGCGTACCTGACCCGCGAGGACATCCCGTTCCACTACGCCCTCGCCGACTCCTTCACGGTCTGCGACGCCTACCACTGCTCGTTCATCGGCTCGACCGACCCGAACCGCTACTACATGTGGTCCGGGTACACCGGCAACGACGGCACCGGCGGCGGCCCGGTCCTCGGCAACGACGAGCTCGGCTACGGCTGGACGACCTACCCCGAGCGCCTGGAGCAGGCGGGCATCTCCTGGAAGATCTACCAGGACATCGGCGACGGCCTCGACGCCCAGGGCTCCTGGGGCTGGATCCAGGACGCCTACCGCGGCAACTACGGCGACAACTCGCTGCTGTACTTCAACAAGTACCGCGAGGCCAAGCCAGGCGACCCCTGGTACGACAAGGCCCGCACCGGCACGAACGCCAAGGCGGGCGAGGGCTACTTCGACCGGCTGAAGGCGGACGTCAAGGCCGGCGAGCTGCCCCAGATCTCCTGGATCGCCGCCCCCGAGGCCTTCTCCGAGCACTCCAACTGGCCGTCGAACTACGGCGCCTGGTACATCGCCCAGGTCCTTGACGCCCTCACCTCCAACCCGGAGGTCTGGTCCAAGACGGCCCTGTTCATCACCTACGACGAGAACGACGGCTTCTTCGACCACGTGGTGCCGCCGCTGCCGCCGAAGGACGCCTCGCGGGGCCTGTCCACCGTCGACGTCTCCCTCGACCTCTTCCCTGGCGACGGCAAGAACACGGCCGGTCCGTACGGCCTCGGCCCCCGGGTGCCGATGCTGGTCGTCTCGCCGTGGAGCAAGGGCGGCTACGTCTGCTCCGAGACCCTTGATCACACCTCGATCCTGCGGTTCATGGAGCGCCGCTTCGGCGTGCGCGAGACCAACATCTCGCCGTGGCGCCGGGCCATCTGCGGTGATCTGACCGCCGCGTTCGACTTCTCCCGCAAGGACGCCCGCCCGGCGCCGCTGCCCGGCACCGACGGGTACGAGCCCCAGGACCGCGAACGCCACCCCGACTACAAGCCGGTCCCGCCCGCCGACCCGCGCATGCCCCGGCAGGAACGCGGCCCGCGCCGCTCCCGGCCGCTGAAGTACGCCCCTCGCGTGGACGCCTCGGTCGACGCTGCGGCCGGGAAGCTCACCCTCACCTTCGCCTCCGGCGCGAAGGCCGGCGCCGCCTTCCACATCACCTCCGGCAACCGCGCCGACGGCCCCTGGATGTACACCACCGAGGCCGGCAAGACGCTCTCCGACACCTGGAACTCGGCGTACTCCGGGGGCTTCTACGACCTGACCGTGCACGGCCCGGGCGGCTTCGTGCGCGTCTTCAAGGGTGCGAACAAGACGGCCGGCTGCGAGGTCACCGCCCGCCACAGCGGTGACGACATCGAGCTGACCTTCACCAACAAGGGCTCGGGCACGACCCGTCTGAAGGTGTCCAACGGCTACGGCGGACGGCCCACGACCGTCACGGTGCGGCCGGGCGCGACGGTGTGCCGGACCGTGGAACTCGCCGCCAGCCGCCGCTGGTACGACCTGACCGTCACCGCCGAGGGCGACCAGGCGTTCCTGCGGCGGTTCGCGGGGCACGTCGAGAACGGGCAGCCGGGGGTGAGCGACCCGGCGATCATCACCGTGTAGCGGGAGTGAGGTGCCCCGGATCGTGCGGCCGGGGCACCAGCACGGGTTCGGCCGTCGCCGAGCCGGGTTCCAGCGCCAGGACGGCGGCCACCGGATGGTCGTCGTCCACCGGGGCAGCGGCGGGTGCCGCCCGGCTGAGCAGCACCACTCCCCAGGACGCCAGCCCCGCCCCGGCGAGCGCGAGCAGCACCCCCGCCGGGCCGCCCTGGAGGCGTTCACCCAGCAGCGACAGGCCGATCACCGCGGCGGCCAGCGGGTTGGCCAGCGTCACCATCGCGAGCGGTCCGCCCAGGCCGCCCCGGTATGCCGTCTGCGACAGCAGCAGCCCGCCGGCCGCGAAGGCCGCCACGAGCAGGGCCACGCCGACCACCTGGACACTCAGGACCGGACCGGACCGGTCCGTCGCGGCCACCGTCACCGTCTGCGTGAGGGCCGAGGCGACCCCGGAGGCCAGACCCGACGCGGAGGCGTGCCGCAGCCCGGGGCGCGCGCCCGGCCGGGACAGCACCCCGATGAGGGCCGCGGTGGCGCCCGCCACCACCAGCGCCTCGGGAACGCTCAGCGCATCGTCCGGCGCCGCGCCCGACGCCGTGACCAGGATCGCGCCCAGGCCGAGCAGCGTCAGCGCGGTGCCCTTCCACTCGACCGCGCTCACCCGCCGGCCCGCCAGCCGCGCCCCCATCGGTACGGCCGCGACCAGGGTGAGCGCGCCGAGCGGCTGCACGACGGTCAGCGGACCGTATCGCAGGGCGACGACGTGCAGCAGCGCGGCCGACGCGTTCAGCCCGACCGACCACCACCAGGCGCCGCTGCCGAGCAGCCGCAGCGTGCCGGCGCCGGGGGAGCGGGACGCGAGCCGCTCCTGGGCGACCGCGGCGGCCGCGTAGGCGACGGCGGAGACGAGGGACAGGGCGACGGCGATCAGGACGGCGTTCATCGGCTCGCTCCCACGAGTGCCTGCTCGTCCCGCTGGGCCGGTACGAGGGTGCCGTGGGCCCGGCCGGCCGTGGTCGCCGTGCGGCGCGGCGAACGAAGCGAGACGGGGCTCCCCCCGGACGGGGTCCGGGGGCGGATCACCGCGAGCGCGAGAGCGAGCAGGGCCGCCGCGACGATCGCGTCGAGCCAGTAGTGGTTCGCCGTACCGACGATCACCAGCAGCGTCAGCAGCGGATGCGCGAGCCAGAGCCAGCGCCATCGCGAGCGGGTCGCGACGATCAGGCCGATCGCCACCATCAGCGCCCAGCCGAAGTGCAGCGACGGCATCGCCGCGAACTGGTTGGACAGGGAGTCGGTCGCGGGATCGCCGTACACCGAGGGCCCGTACAGCCGCGCCGTGTCGACCAGACCGGCCGCCGCCGGCATGCGCGGCGGGGCGAGCGGGAACAGCAGGTGCAGCGCCAGCGCCGCGGCGGTGACCGCGGCCAGCACCCGGCGGGACCAGACGTAGTGGGCCGGGCGGCGCAGATAGAGCCAGATCAGGAAGGCGGCGGTGGCCGGGAAGTGGACGGCCGCGTAGTAGGTGTTCGCGAGGTGCACCAGGCCGTCGCCGTGCAGCAGCAGGGACTGCACCGCCCCCTCACCGGGCAGATGGACCGCTCGCTCGAAGTCCCACACGCGATGCGCGTTGCGGAAGGCCTCACCGGTGTGGCCCGTGGCCAGCTGACGACCGAACTTGTAGACGAGGAAGAGCCCTGCGACAAGCAGGAGCTCCCGGACGAGCGGCGGTCGCGCTATCGCGTCGGACCCCGCCGGCGCAGGCTCGGTGCGGGCATTCATCCCCCGGCCCCTTCGGTGACGGTGGTGCGTTATCGGTACGAGAGCGTACCGATACGCCAGTGTACCGATACGGCTGCGTACCGGTACACTGGCGTATCGATAGACGTAGAACACATCGCGGGCCGGGAATTTTCCGGCCGCCCGACGAAAGCCAGGAGCACCGCCCATGACGTCGCAGGCTGCGGACCGGCCCGAGCCGGTCGGTGTCACGCGCCGCTCCAAGATCACGCCCGAGCGTGAGCAGGAGTTCTACGACGCCGTGCTGGAGCAGCTGAGGGAGTGCGGCTACGACTCCGTCACCATGGAGGGGATCGCCGCCAGCACCCGGTGCAGCAAGTCCACGCTCTACCGCCAGTGGAAGACCAAGCCCCAGCTCGTGGCGGCGGCGCTGCGCTCGCACCGGCGGTCGCGCTGTATCGACACCGGCTCGCTCGCGGACGACCTGCGCGAGGCGGCCCGGGCGGCGGGAGAGCTGTCGGGCCGGGACACCAAGCTCCTCCAGGCGCTCGTGCATGCGGCCCCTCAGGACCCGGAGTTGCAGCGCGCCCTGCGCGAGGCGCTGGTCGAGCCGGAGATCGCCGCGCTGAAGGAAATCATCCGCCGGGGCGTCGAGCGGGAAGAAGTGCCCGCCGACCATCCTGCGCTGGAGTACATCCCGGCGCAGATGTTCGGTGTCCTGCGCATCCGGCCCGTCCTGGAGGGCCAGTACGCCGACCCGGACTACCTGGTCCGCTTCGTGGAGGCCGCCGTGCTCCCGGCACTGGGCCTGACCTGAGACCCGGGCCGCCGTCCGCCGGATGACCGGACGGTGACCCGACCGCGCCGACCCGTGGGGACGGGGGCGGCGCGCACCCCCCGGCCGGGTGGGGTTCCCCTGTGAGCGGCAGGGGCGCCCCACCCGGCCGACCGGTGTCCGCGGGGCGCCCGCTGGGGGTCAGATGTCCTGGCCGTTGCCGCTGCCCGTCGACACCTTGATGCCCTGGGCGATGTCGTCGAGCACGGTCTCCTTCTGGTCCGCGTCGACGCCGAACCGCACGACCACCATCTGCTTCGCGTTGGCGGGGGAGGGGAACGCGAGCGACTCCACGATGCCGTCGGCGCCCTTGCTCGTGACGGCCTTCCAGCGGACCAGGTAGCCCTTCTGCCCGGCCACGGTCACGGCCTTGGAGTCCAGCACGTCGTGGGAGGTGATCCCGCCGTACGACTTGCCGCCGTAGGACTCCTCGGCGTTCTTCGCGATGTCCGCCTTCGCGATCTCCTCGGCGGTGGCGCCCTTGGTGCCGAGCAGCAGGGCCGGTGCCGAGTAGGCGCCGCCCTTCGTGCAGGTCGATGAGGTGTCGCCGGGGCACTTGTAGGAGTCGTCGGACGTCACCTGGGCGCCGGCGTTGGCCTGCTGGCCGTACCAGCCCTTCGGGATCGGCAGGCTGATCCCGCTGACCGGATCGGTCACCGACCCGCTCCTGATCTTCGGTGGCTCGGACTGCTCGGGCCGTGGACTCTGCCCACCGGAGCCGCCGTCGCCGCCGGACCCGCCCGATCCTCCGGAGCCGCCGGACCCGCCCGATCCTCCGGAACCGCCGGACCCACCCGATCCGCCTGGCCCGCCCGTGCCACCGGGCGCACCCGGCCCGCCAGGTCCCTGCGAGGTGGGCGAGCCGCCACCGCCGCCGTCCGTCAGCGCGTACACGCCGACGCCGATACTGGCGAGGACGACCACGGCCGCGGCGACGGCGGCGCCCATGCGAAGCCGCCGCCCCTTTCCGCCCTCGGGCGCGGCGGGATGGGCGGGGTAGGCGGGATACCCGGCGGCCCCCGGGTACGCACCACTGCCGGGCTGCCCCCCGGCCCCCGACTGCCCGACGGCACCTGGATACGCGGCGGACCCGGAGCCCCAGGCACCCGCGGGCTGCCCGGCCCCGCTGAGCTGCCCTGCGGATCCCGGGCCTCCTGCGGATCCCGGGCCCCCTGCGGACCCCGGACCTCCGGCGGACCCCGGAACCCCGGCGGCCCCCGGCCCCCCGCCCTCGGCCGACTGCCCGATTCCCGCCGCCTCGGCGGCACTCGGCTGTCCGGTTCCCGGTATCTCGCTCCTGGCCCGCTCGCCCGCTCCCGGCGCTCCGGTCCCGGTCGGCTCACCGGCCGTGGCCGGGCGGTCCGCCGGTGGCGTCGAAGTCCCGGCAGGGGGCGTTTGATCCGTCGGTGAGGGGCCGGCGGACGCCGGCCCCGTCGGGGGACCCCAGGTCGCGGGCGGCTGCGCCGGGCGGATGCGGTCCGTCCAGGCCTTGCCGTCCCACCAGCGCTCGGTGGCGGGCCCGTCACTTGTCTGTCCGGGATCGGCGTACCACCCGGGAGGAGTCTCCTGCGTCATGCCCCCACCGTATGAGGCGTCGGTGAAAGAGGCATGAGAGGAGTCGGAACCGGCTATTCCAGGAGCAGCCGCGCCGGCTGCCGAACCGCCCGCGGCGGAAGCCGCAGCCCCTCCCGGCCCGGGGTCACCGACCCCAGCACACTCGGGTGACGAGCCCCCGTGCTCGCCGGGTCCGTGCCCGGCAGGCCGTGCAGGGTCAAAAACCCCAGCACCGCGAAGGCGTACGCCTCCTTGGCGTCGGACGGCAGACCCAGATCGTCGGAGGTGCGCAGGGCCACGCCCCGCAGCGCATCCGCGAGCATCGCCATCAGCACCGGGTTGCGCGTCCCGCCGCCCGAGGCCACCACCTCCGTCGCACCCACCGACCCCACGGCGTCCGCCACGGTCCGGGCCGTGAGCATCGTGAGCGTCGCGACGACGTCCTCGGCCGGCAGCGTCCCGAACCCGGCCAGCGCGTCCCGCAGATGACCGAGGTGGAACAGCTCCTTGCCCGTCGTCTTCGGCGCGGGCAGCGCGTAGTACGGCTCCTGGAGGAACCGGTCCAGCAACGGCCCGTGCACCCGGCCCCGCGCGGCCAGCACCCCGTCCGTGTCGTAGGCCAGCGCCCCGCCGCTGAACCCCCGGGCCGCCGCGTCGATCAGTGCGCAGCCCGGCCCGGTGTCGTAGGCCGTCCCGTCGGGCGCGGTGAGGTTGGCGATCCCGCCGATGTTGAGGGCGACGGGCCTGCCCGGCCTGCCGCGCAGCCACAGCAGGTCGACCAGGCTGACCAGCGGCGCGCCCTGCCCGCCGGCGGCGATGTCACGCGGCCGGAAGTCGGCGACCACGGGCAGCCCGGTCGCCTCGGCGATCCACGCCGGCTGCCCCAGCTGGAGCGTGCCGTGGACCTCGGCGCCGGCGACCCAGTGGTAGACGGTCTGCCCGTGCGAGGCGACCAACTCCGCCCGTCCCTCGCACAGTTCGCGGTCGGCCCGGACGGCCGTCGCCGCGAAGGCCTGCCCGATCCGGGTGTCCAGCCGGCACACCTCGCCCAGTGTGGTGGTCCCCGGCGGCAGCGCGGCGGCCAGCGCCTCGCGCACTTCTTCGCCGTACGGTTCGCTCACGCTGCCGAGCGGCTTCAGCACCAGGCTGTCGCCGACGAGGCCCAGCTCGGCCGCCGCCGCGTCGATCGCGTCGTACGACGTGCCCGACATGAGACCGATCACCCGCATCCGATCACCCGCATCCGCTCAACCCGCCCTCTCCACCCCCGCTTTCGGTACCCCGGCCCGCCGCGCGGACGGCAGCGTGAGAAGCGCCGGCACGCTCACCGCACACGCCGCGGCCGCATAGTACGCGGGGACGTCCACGCTGCCCGTCCGCTCGATCGTCTCCGTGATGATGAGCCCGGCACACCCCGAGAACACCGCATTGGACAGCGCGTAGGCGAGTCCCAGGCCCGTGCAGCGGACCCGGGTCGGGAACATCTCCGACAGCATCGCGGGCCCCGGCCCCGCCATCAGCCCCACCACCGCACCCGCGCCGCACAACGCCACGCCCTTCACGGTGTTCGAAACGCCGGGTTGCTGCAGAAGGTTGAGCAGCGGCACCGCGAGGACCACCACCAGCACCGCCCCCGACACCATCACCGCCCGCCGTCCGAGCCGGTCGCTGAGCAGCCCCGCCGGCACGATCGTCGCCGCGAAACCGAGATTGGCCAACACGGTCGCCATCAGGGCCTGCTGGAACGTCGCGCCCAGCGAGCTCTGCAGATACGACGGCAGCACGACGAGGAACGTGTACCCCGCCGCGGCCCAGCCCATGATCCGCCCCGCGCCCAGCACGACGGCCCGGACCACCTCGCGCGGCGGAGGCGTCTCCTCGGACCGCCCCGCCACGAACGCCGGCGTCTCGTCCAGCCGCAGCCTCAGCCACAACGCGCCCAGCCCCAGGGGCAACGTCAGCAGGAACGGCAGCCGCCATCCCCACGCGCCCAGCTGCTCCGCCGTCAGCACGGTGGCGAGCAGCGCCGCCGCCCCCGCACCGGCCAGCAGGCCCAGCGCCACCGTGAACGACTGCAACGACCCGTACAGCCCACGCCGGCCCGGCGGCGCGAACTCCGTCATCACCGACACCGCCCCGCCGAACTCCCCACCCGCCGACAGCCCTTGGAGCACCCGCAGGAACGTCAGCAGCCAGGGCGCCAGGGCACCAGCCTGCGCGTACGTCGGCAGCGCGCCGATCAGCGTCGTCGCCACGGTCATCAGCGTGATCACGAGGACCAGCACCGGACGCCGCCCGATCCGGTCGCCGAGTCGGCCGAAAAGCGCCGCGCCGACGGGTCGGAAGAAGAACGCGAGCGCGAAGGACGCGTACGTCTTCACCAGGGCCTCGGCCTCGCTGCCGCCCTCCGGCGTGAAGAACCGCGCCGCGATGATCGTCGCGAAGTAGCCGTAGACGCCGAACTCGTACCACTCGATGAGATTGCCCACCGACCCCGCGACCAGCGCCCGGCGGCCGTGTCGTGTCTCCCGTTGCTGCTGAATGGACGTCACCTCCCGTGTCTTTGCGCGCTGTTGACCCGAACGCGGCTGGTGGCGTGCCCGTCGCGTCGCCCGGCTGCACGCGGTGTCACCCGTCACGGCAAGAGGTGCCCCGACCACCCTCCACTCAGGCAATCGGACGGCTACGCTCGACGTCTGTACGTCGTTCGGGCGACTTGGGGAGGTAGCGGGATGACGGAGGTACGGCCCACGGCCGCCGCCTCGGCTTCCCTGTGGGAGCGCGACGAGGAGGTCGCTGCCGTCACGCGGGCGGTCGACAGCCTGTGCACGGACCGATCCTCGTCCGGCGCACTGCTGGTCTTCCGCGGCGAGGCAGGACTCGGCAAGACCGCGCTGCTGGCCGAAACCCGCCGCATCGCGGAGGCCCGCGGCTGCACGGTCTGGTCGGCGCGGGGCGGCGAGACCCTCAGGTCCGTCCCCTTCAACGTGGTACGGCAGTTGCTGCAGCCGGCCCTGGTGTCGATGCTGCCGGAGGAGGCCCGCGAGTACCTCGGCGACTGGTACGACATCGCCGGCCCCGCCCTCGGCATAGCGGAACCCGGCGACCGGCGGGCCGACCCGCAGGGCGTGTGCGACGGCCTGGTCGCGGCCGTGCGCCGGCTCGCCCGCCGGGACTGGCCACTGGTGCTGCTGATCGACGACGCCCACTGGGCGGACCAGGAGACCCTGCACTGGCTCGCGGGGCTCGCCGAGCGCCTCGACGAGATGTCCGTCCTGGTCGTCGTCGCCCGCCGCTGCGAGGAGGTCTCCGGCCCGAGCGCCCGCCACCTCGACACCGTCGCCGCCGCGGCCGACGGCCCCGTCACGACCCTGAGCGCCCTCACCCCGGACGCCACGGCCGGGCTCACCCGCGCCACCCTGGGCCGGCACGCCGACGCCGCGTTCTGCCGCGAGGTCTGGGCCGTCACCGCCGGCAACCCCTACGAGACCGTCGAACTCCTCGCCAAGGTGCAGGACAGCGAGCTCGACCCGGTCGAGGCCCGGGCCGGCGAACTGCGCGAGCTGAACCGCTCGGCCCGCGGCGGCGGCCTCGTCGCCCGCCTGGAGGAACTCGGCATCGACGCCACCCGGTTCGCCTGGGCCGCCGCCATCCTCGGCACCGGCATCTCCGTCGGCCTGGTAGCCAAGCTCGCCACCCTGCGCCCGGACGACGCCCGCCGCTGCGCCGAACTGCTGCGCACCGCCCGCATCCTCACCGCGCCCGACCCCGCGACCGGCCGCAGCACCGACGGCGACCTGGAGTTCGTCCACCCGCTGATCGCGACCGCCGTCTACAACTCCATCCCCGACGCCCTGCGCACCGCCATGCACGGCATCGCCGCCCGGATCGTCTCCGACGAGGGACACGGCGCCGCGGCCGCCGCCCGCCACCTCCTGGAGGTCCACCCGGACGACGACGAGGAACTCGTCGGGCAGCTGCGCGAGGCCGCCCGCGAGCACCTCGCCGTGGGCGCCCCGGACGCCGCCCGCCGCTGCCTGGAGCGCGCCCTGAAGGAACCGCCCCGGCCCGACTCCCACCCGCACGTGCTCTACGAACTCGCCGGGGCCACCTTCCTCACCGCGCCGGCCCGCACCATCGGCCATCTGCGGACCGCCCTCGGCATGCCCGGCCTCGACGGCGACCAGCGGGTGGACGCCGTCTTCCGGCTCTCCCAGGCGCTCCTGCACAACGACCAGCTGGAGGAGGCCGTCCGCACGGTCGAGGCGGAGGCCGCCCGGCTCCGGTCCGGACCCGCCCGGATGCGGCTCCAGGCCGTGCACTTCATGTGGGAGGGCCTGCACGCCGGCGAGGCCACCTCACCCGACCGCTCCCAGCGGCTCGCCGACCTCGCGAGCACCTGCACCGGCCGGGACAACTCCGAACGCGCCCTGCTCATCCTGCGCGGCTTCGACGCCCTGATGCACGGCGAGAACGCCGAGGAGGTCGCCGAACTGTGCGACCGCGCCCTCGTCAACGGCCGGCTGGCCCCCGGACTCGGCTGGACCGACACCGAGTGGGGCATCGAACTGCTGCTGATGCTGGCCAACGCCTACTGCTTCACCGACCGCCTCGACCGCGCCGAGACCCTCTACAACGAAGCGCTGCGCGCCTACGAGACGGCCGGCTGGAGCGGCGGCCACCTCGCCCTGGCCCACGCCTACGTCGGGATCGGCCACCGCAGGCGGGGCCGGCTGAAGGAGGCCGAGGCGTCCCTGCGCGAGGCACTGCGCCTCGCCGAGCGCGTCGGCCGCGGCCTGCCCCTGTACTGGTCGGCGACCTGCAGCCTGGTGGACACCCTGCTGGCCCGCGGCCATGTCGAGCAGGCCTGGGACGTCGCCGAACGGCACGGCTTCGCCCCGCCCTACCCGTCCACCATCGTCCTGCCGGATCCCCGCTCGGTGCGCGGGCGGCTGCTGCTGGCCGTCGGCCGCACCAAGGACGGCATCAACGAACTGGAGGCGGCGGAGAAGGCCGCGGCGGCCCGGGGGCACCACAACCCCGTGCTCGTCCCCTGGGCGGCCGACCTCGCCCGTGCCCTCAGCGCCGAGGACCCGGCCCGGGCCGCCCGGCTCGCCGTCGACGTCCGCCGCCAGGCGGAGCGCTTCGGCACGGACACCGCGATAGGGGAGGCCCTGCGCTGCGCCGCCGACCTGGAGACCGGGCAGCGCGCGGTCCGGCTCTACGCCCAGGCCGTCACCTACCTGGAGGCCTCGCCCTGTCAGTACGAGTACGCGGCGGCCCGCATCGAGTTCGGCGTCGCCGCCCGCTCGCTGAGCGACCTCCATCGCGGCCTGGACCTGGCGGTCTCGTGCGGGGCCGACGGACTGGCGGAGCGGGCGCGGGCGGCGCTCACGTCCGGCGTCGGACCGGCGTAGTCCGGGGGCGCGGTCAGGCGCGCGCGGTCATGTCCGCGGTCAGGCGTGCGCAGTCAGGTGCGCGCAGTCATGAGGTGCCGTCCTCCTCGGCCAGCACCCGCTGAGCCGTCGCGAACGCCGAGTTCGCCGCCGGTACCCCGCAGTACACCGCCGTCTGGAGCAGCACCGCGCCGATCTCCTCCGGGGTGAGACCGTTGCGGCGGGCCGCGCGGACGTGCATGGCCAGTTCGTCGTAGTGGCCGTGCGCGACCAGCGCGGTGAGCGTGATCATGCTGCGCTCGCGGCGTGACAGGGTCGGGTCGGTCCAGATCTCACCCCAGGCGTAGCGCGAGATGAAGTCCTGGAAGCGGGCCGTGAACGGTGTCTGCCGGGCCTGCGCCCGGTCGACATGCGCGTCGCCGAGCACCTCCCGCCGTACGGCCATGCCCCGCGGGGCCCCTGGGCCGAGGTGGGCGCGCAGGGCGGTCAGCACCGCCTCCGGGCACTGCGCGGGCGCCAGATGGGAGGCGCCCGGCAGTTCCACGAGCGTCGCGCGCGGCACGGCGTCGGCGATCTCCCGCAGATGCGAAGGGGGCGTCGCCGGGTCCTCGCGGCCGGCGACCAGCAGGGTCGGCACGGCGATCTCCGTGAGCCGGTCCCGCAGATCGAACGCGGCGAGCGCGTCACAGCAGGCGGCGTACGCCTCCGGGTCGGCGTCCCGATGGTCGCGGACCAGGCGCGGCACGGTGAAGTCACCGGCGAACCAGCGCGCGTCGGCGTTCTCCGCCAGCCCGGCGAGCCCCTCCCGCCGCACCAGCGCGGCCCGCTCCTCCCAGGGCCCAAAACCGTTGAAGTGCGCCGACGAACAGATCACGGCGAGCGACGACAGCCGCTCGGGACGGTGCGTCGCGAGATGCAGCCCGACGGCCCCGCCCAGGGACACGCCCGCGTACGCGAACCGCTCGATGCCGAGCGAGTCGGCGAGCGCCAGCACCAGCCCCGCGAGGTCACCGACCGTCGCGCCCGCTTCGATGAGACCGGCCGCCGAACCGCCGTGCCCCGGCAGGTCCCAGCGCACCACCCGGTGGCTGATCGACAGCTCGGGCGCCACCTCGTCCCACAGGGCGTACGACGTGCCGAGCGACGGGCCGAGCAGCAGCGGGGGAGCGGAGACGGGCCCTTCGGCGTGGTGGTTCAGGAGGGTCAACGTCGCTCCAGAGCACGGTCGGTGAGGGCCCCGGCGGAGCCCGTGTAATGGGTGGGGTCAAGGTCCACGTCCGTCAACTCCGGTGCCTCCGCGAGGGGTTTCCCGGCGGAGGCCAGCCGGGTGAGGAGTTCCTTGGCGCGAGCGCGGCCCAGCACCGGGGCCAGCTCGGCGGACAGCCGCTCGGAGACGATCAGCCCGTGCGTGAGATCCAGGTGTGCGCGCATCGCCCCGGGCCTGACCCGCAGTCCCTCCGCCAGTTCGGCGGCGTCCCGGGCGGCCCCGCCGACCAGGCGCAGGAGGTCGCGCAGCGGCTCCCACTCGGCGTGCCAGGCCCCGGCCGGGCGTTCGTCCTCGGCGGCCATGGATCCGTACAGTGTGGCCGCGAGCTGCGGTGCCCGCCGCGCGGCGGAGGCGATCAGGGTGGACCGTACGGGATTGGACTTGTGCGGCATGGCGGACGACCCGCCGCCACTGCCCTCGGCGACCTCGGCGATCTCGGTGCGCGACAGGGTCAGGACGTCCACGGCGAGCTTGCCGAGCGCGCCGGCCGCGAAGGCCAGGCACCCGGCGAGATCACCCATCGGCGTCCGCAGGGTGTGCCAGGGCAGATCGGGCGCACGGAGGCCGAGTTCGCGGGCGTAGATCTCCGGCAGCCCGGCCGGGTCGCTCGCGCCGTACGCCCCGAAGGCCGCCAGCGTCCCCGCCGCACCGCCCAGTTGGGCCGGCAACGACTCCCGCACGGCCCGCACCCGGTCCCGTGCGTCGAGCACCAGCGACCGCCATCCGGCCGCCTTCAGGCCGAACGTGGTCGGTACGGCGTGCTGGGTGAGGGTCCGCCCGGGCATCGCCGTGTCACGGTGCTCGGCGGCCAGCCGGGACAGGGCCTGCTCGGTACGGCCGAGGTCGGCGAGGACCGGGTCGAGGGTCCGCGCGGCGACCAGCATCATCGCCGTGTCCATGATGTCCTGGCTGGTCGCGCCCCGGTGGACGTAGGGGCCGTAGGCGTCGCCCACGGCCTTCGTCAGATCGGCGACCAGGGGGATGACGGGGTTGCCGCCCGCGCGCGCCCGCTCGGCGAGGGAGCGTACGTCGAAGACGCCGGCGTCGGCCGCCCCGGTCACCGCCGTCGCCGCCTCGGCCGGGGCGAGGCCCGCGGCGGCCTGGGCCCGGGTCAGCGCGGCCTCCGCGTCGAGCATCGCCCGCAGGAACGCGTCGTCCCGGGTGGCGGAGGCGGCCGCGGAGTCGGACCACCCGGGGGCGAGCAGGCCGGTGTCGCCGGGGTGAGCTGTCACTGGAACTCCAGGAAGACCGTTTCGCCTTCGCCCTGAAGGCGGATGTCGAAACGGTACGTGCCGTCCCCCTCCTCGGCGGCGATCAGCGTGTCGCGGCGAGCGTCCTCCAGCCCGGACAGCAGCGGATCGGCGGCGAGCGCCGTCGCGTCGCCCGGCAGGTAGATCCGGGTGTACAGGTGCACGAGCAGCCCGCGTGCGAAGACGCACACGCTGAGGTACGGGGCGCTGCGCCCCCGGGCGCCGGGCCGCAGCGTCCGCGCGTACCAGTGGCCGTTCGCGTCGGTCTGGATGCGTCCCCAGCCGGTGAACTCCACGCCGTTGCGCCCGAGGAAGCCGCCCGAGGCCGGGTCGCGCCGCATCGAGCCGTCGGCGGTCGGGATGGTGCCGTCGGGGTCCGGGCCCCACAGTTCGATCAGGGCGTCCGGCAGCGGGTCGCCCTCGCCGTCGGTGACGTAGCCGTGCACGGTGACGGTGTCGGGGTGCCCGAGGGGTGCGATGTCCTCGCCGCCGCGGAAGGGCAGGGCGTGGCCGTAGAACGGGCCTACGGTGTGCGAGGGGGTGGGCAGCACGCTGTCCGGACGGCTGGTGTCGATCTTCGTCATGGCTGTCAGCGCCCTTCTTCGATCCAGGTGGCCCGCGGGCCGTCCAGCACGATGTCCCAGTGGTAGCCCATCGAGAACTCGGGCACCGACAGGCTGTGGTCGTACGTCGCGACCAGCCGCTGCCGGGCCGCGTCGTCCGTCACGGACTGGATGATCGGGTCGTAGGGGAACAGCGGGTCGCTCGGGAAGTACATCTGCGTCACGAGCCGCTGGGTGAACGCCGAGCCGAAGAGCGAGAAGTGGATGTGCGCCGGCCGCCAGGCGTTGACGTGCTGGCGCCACGGGTACGGGCCCGGCTGGACGGTGGTGAAGCGGTAGTGGCCGTCGGCGTCGGTGAGGGTGCGGCCCACGCCGGTGAAGTTGGGGTCGAGCGGGGCGTCGTGCTGCTCGCGCTGGTGGGCGTAGCGGCCCGCCGAGTTGGCCTGCCAGATCTCCACGAGCTGACCGCGCACCGGCCGTCCGTCGCGGTCCAGCAGCCGTCCGGAGACGGTGATGCGCTCACCGATCGGCTCGCCCTCGTGCTGTCGGGTGAGGTCGTTGTCGATCTCGGTGATGTCCCGCTCCCCGAAGGCGGGGGAGGACAGCTCCACCAGCTCCGGGTCCTTGGCGACGTCGATGGTGACCGGTGGCTGTTTGGGGTGCCGGAGCAGCGAGGACCGGTACGGCGCGTAGTCGCGCCGCGGCTGGTGCTCGACGGGCCCGCCGTCGGCGAGGTGCTTCTCGTACGCGGCGTGCTTGGCCGCGATCTCCTGGTCGATGTCGTGCTGGGTGAGAGTCATGGGGGTCCCTGAGGTTCTTGAGGATCGTGCCCCGTCAGGGGCGCGGGCCGGATCGATATGCGGCTCCGCCGCGCGGGCGCGACCAGCCACGTGCGGCCCGCAGTCTTGAACGGCGCTAGCGCTCCAGGACAAGGGCAAGGCCTTGGCCCACGCCGATGCACAGAGTGGCGACACCGACGCCACTGCCCCGCCGGGCCAGCTGATGGGCGACGGTCCCGGCCAGCCGGGCCCCGGACGCACCCAGCGGATGCCCCAGCGCGATCGCGCCACCCTGCGGATTGAGGATCGCGGGATCGAACGCGGGCCACTCGGCCACACACCCCAGCACCTGCGCGGCGAACGCCTCGTTCAGCTCCAGCACCGACAGGTCGTCGAACCCCCTGCCCGCCTTGGCCAGCGCCCGGTTGACCGCCTCCACGGGCGCCAGCCCGAAGTAGTGCGGGTCGGTCGCCGAGACACCCGTCGCCCGGACGCGGGCGAGCGGCTCGCGGCCCGTCGCCCTCAGCCCCTCCTCGTCGACGAGCAGCAGCGCCGCCGCACCGTCGTTCAGGGGCGAGGCGTTGCCCGCCGTCACCGTGCCGCCCTCCGTGCGGAAGGACGGCTTCAGCTTGGCCATCGCCGCCAGGGAGGCGTCCGGCCGCACGCACTCGTCGGCGGCGAAGACCACCGGCTCGCCCTTGCGCTGCGGGATCGCCACGGACGTCAGCTCGCCGTCGAACAGGCCCTCGGACTGCGCCCGGGCCGCCTTCTCGTGGCTGCGCAGGGCGAACTCGTCCTGCTGCTCCCGGCCGATCTTGTGCTTGTCCGCGATGAGTTCGGCCGACTCGCCCAGCGGGATCGTCCACTGCGGCTCCATCCGCGGGTTGACCATCCGCCAGCCGAGCGTCGTCGAGTACAGCTCGGTGTGCCCGGCCGGGAAGGGCTTGTCGCTCTTCGGCAGCACGTACGGCGCCCGCGTCATGGACTCGACACCACCGGCCAGCACGACGGACGCGTCGCCGAGCGCGATGGCCCGGGCCGCCTGGATCACGGCCTCCAGGCCGGACGCGCACAGCCGGTTGACCGTCACGCCCGGCACGGACGTGGGCAGACCGGCGAGCAGCGCGGCCATCCGGCCGACGTTGCGGTTCTCCTCACCGGCCCCGTTCGCGTTGCCGACGTACACGTCCTCGACCCGGGCCGGGTCCAGCTCCGGCGTACGGCCGAGGAGTTCGCGGACGGCGTGCGCGGCCAGGTCGTCGGGGCGCACGCTCGCGAGGGCGCCGTTGTAGCGGCCGATCGGCGTGCGGACCGCGTCGACGATGTAGACGTCCTTCACTTCAGGCCCTCCGGCACGGTCAGTTCGGCGTCGGTCCTGGCGACGATCTCGCCGGCGGTCACACCCGGCGCGGTCTCGACCAGGACGAGCCCGTCGTCGGTGACGTCGAGGACGCCGAGGTCGGTGATGATCCGGTTCACGCACCCCTTGCCGGTCAGCGGCAGGGCGCACTCGGCGAGGATCTTCGGCGAGCCGTCCTTGGCGGTGTGCGTCATGACGACGACGACCGTGCGGGCGCCGTGCACCAGGTCCATCGCCCCGCCGATGCCGGTGATCAGTTTGCCGGGGACGGCCCAGTTGGCCAGGTCGCCCCGCTCGGACACCTGCATGGCACCGAGCACGGCCACGTCGATGTGCCCGCCCCGGATCATCGAGAACGACAGCGCCGAGTCGAAGAAGGACGCGCCGGGCAGGACCGTCACCGTCTCCTTCCCGGCGTTGATCAGATCCGGGTCGACGGCGTTCTCGGTGGGGTAGGGGCCGGTGCCCAGGATGCCGTTCTCCGATTCGAGGACGACCTCGACGCCCTCGGGGAGGTGGTTCGGGATGAGCGTGGGCAGGCCGATGCCGAGATTGACGTACTGGCCGTCCCGCAGCTCCCGCGCCGCCCGTGCGGCCATCTCCTCGCGCGTCCAGGCCATCAGGACCTCACCGTCCGCTGCTCGATCTTCTTGTCCGCCGCCTGCTGAGGGGTGAGCGCGAGCACCCGCTGCACGAAGATGCCCGGCAGGTGCACCGCGTCCGGGTCGATCTCGCCGGGCTCCACCAGCTCCTCCACCTCGGCGATCGCGACCCGCCCGGCCATCGCGGCCAGCGGGTTGAAGTTCCGGGAGGACTTGTTGAAGACCAGGTTGCCGTGCCGGTCGCCCTTCCAGGCCCGGACCAGGGCGAAGTCGGTGCGGATGCCCCGCTCCAGCACGTACTCGGTGCCGTCGAAGTCCCGGACCTCCTTGGGCGGCGAGGCGAGGGCGACCCCGCCCGCACCGTCGTAGCGCCAGGGCAGTCCGCCGTCGGCGACCTGGGTGCCGACGCCGGCCGGGGTGTAGAAGGCGGGGATCCCGGCGCCGCCGGCCCGCAGCCGCTCCGCCAGCGTGCCCTGCGGGATCAGCTCGACCTCCAGCTCCCCGGCCAGGTACTGCCGGGCGAACTCCTTGTTGGCGCCGATGTAGGAACCCGTGACCCGGGCGATCCGGCCGGCGGCCAGCAGCACCGCCAGGCCCGACTCCATCGCCCCGCAGTTGTTGGAGACCACCGACAGCCCGGCCACGCCGCGCTCGTACAGCGCCTCGATCAGCACGTTCGGCACACCGCTCAGCCCGAAACCGCCCACCGCGAGCGACGCGCCGTCGGGTACGTCGGCCACCGCCTCCAGGGCTGTGGCGACCACCTTGTCCATCCGAGAAGCCCCATCTCTTCCGAGCGACCCGACCAAATTAATCAGGGCACTGAGTATTTCAGCAAGCTGTCTCTCACGCTGCCATCGGGGCGGTGGGGCGTCAAGACTCTGGCAGACAGGCCTGTGATCCTTTGCGAAGGCGGCAGACAGTACCCGACGGGTTGAGTATTGTTCAGTGCACCGACGAAAACGACCGAGGGGTGCACATGGCGGCCGCGGACCTCACCACCCACCCCGGGCACCTGGCCCGGCGGCTCCAGCAGGCGCACTACCTGCTGTGGAACGCGATGGTCTCCGAGGAGATCACCTCGCCCCAGTTCGCCGTCCTCAACACCCTCGTCGCCGAGCCCGGCCTGGACCAGCGCACGGTGGGGGAGCGGGTGGGGCTCGACCGGTCCACCATCGCCGAGGTGATCAGCCGGCTCAGCAGGCGGGGCTTGCTCGACAAGGTCCGCGATCCCCAGGACGGGCGCCGCTCCCTGTTGCACCTCACGGACGAGGGGGCCCGTACGCATCGCAAGCTGACCGTGCGCACCGCCCGGATGAACCAGGTCTTCCTCGCCCCGCTGACCGCCGACGAGCGGACGGTCTTCTTCGACCTCATCCGGCGGGTCGCGGACGCCGCCGAGGGGCTCCGCAATCCGGAGGAGCCCCTGGTGGCGCCCCACTGACGGACGCCGCCCGGGTGGGCCGGGCGGCGTCCGGCGGAAGGCGGGCCGGTCAGGGCGTTTTGGCGAACACCACCCACACCTGGCCCCTCGCGAAGTTCACCGGCGTGCCGTCCCCGGTGGTGAACGTCGTGCCGTCCGCCGCCTTCTCCCGCTTCCAGTGCACGTCCCAGGCCCGCCCGTCGCGCAGCACCGTCGCCTTCCCCGAGCCGACCGTCTCGGTGTACGGCGTGTTGTTGCCGAGGAAGTCCCGGAAGGCGGACTCGCGCACCTTCACGTACTGCACGACGACCGTCGCGGCCGCCATCCGCTCGCCGTCGGCCGTCGTCGCGGGCGTGCCGTCCATGCCGACCAGCCAGCGGTCGCGGGAGTCCGACCAGGTGAAGGCGAAACCGGCCGCCGGGTAGCGCACCGTCCGGGACGCCGTCGCCGTGCCGCCCGCGGGTGCCGCCCCGTAGTGGAATCCGGTGGTCAGGGCGGCCTTCCCCGGGGCCTCGGGCACGATCCGCTCGGGCCGCAGGTAGAGGTTGTGCGGGGCGGGCTTGCCGGAGCCGCGGAAGAAGGCGTCGGCGGCGTTGCCCGGTGTCTCCGCCCGCAGCGGCGCCTTGTCGATCAGCGGCAGGAGCTTCTTCTGCGCGCCGGAGAAGGCCAGCGTGGGCCGGTCGAACTGGCGCAGCAGTTCCAGGTCCGACTCGCGTGCGCTGCGCACCGGCCCGACGGTCTTCGGCAGCCGGGTCGCGTACACGGCCATCAGCCGGCTCAGCCCGCCCTCGACCTGCTCCGCGTAGACGACGTCCGCGGCGTCGACGCCCGTGTGCGGGCGGGCCGGGGCGGCGTTGTCGATCTTTACGACGAGAGGGGCGGGGCCCCTCGCCGAGGGCGATTCCCCCTGTCCCGACTCCTTCGGTGATCCCCGTCCGTCGTCGCCCGGGCCGCCGCCACCGGTCGTGCAGCCCACCGCCAGCGCGGCCGTCACCGTGGCGGCCAGCAGCGCCGCCGTCGTCGTGGCGCGCCGTCCGCGCGCCCCTCGTCCCATGCCCACCGTCGCCACCGCGCCTCTTGTCATCGATCTGTCTTGATTGTGCGCTTATCTGAACATCGATGGCCACAGGCGACCGTTCTTGACGAGGAAGTGTCTCCGCCGCGTCCGTCGATCGGCGCAAGGTTCAGCGTGGGGCGTCCGGGTACCCGGACGGCGCCGAACGACCGACGCGCACGCTACGGAGGGAGCGCGAGGCGATGAGGGCAGTGACCTGGCAGGGCAAGCGGGACGTGCGGGTGGAGAACGTGCCCGATCCGAGGATCCAGGAGCCGACGGACGCGGTCATCCGCATCACCTCCACCGGGCTGTGCGGGTCCGACCTGCACTTGTACGAAGTGCTCACCCCGTTCATGACGCCGGGCGACATCCTCGGCCATGAACCCATGGGCATCGTCGAGGAGGTCGGCGCCGGAGTCCCGGACCTCCAGGTGGGCGACCGGGTCGTGGTGCCGTTCCAGATCGCCTGCGGCAACTGCTGGATGTGCCTCACCGGCCTTCCCACCCAGTGCGAGACCACCCAGGTCCAGGGCGAGGGCATGGGCGCCGCCCTGTTCGGCTACACCCGCCTGTACGGCGCGGTGCCCGGCGCCCAGGCCGAGTACCTGCGCGTTCCGCAGGCGCAGTTCGGCCCGATCAAGGTCCCCGAGGGCCCGCCCGACGACCGCTTCGTCTACCTCTCCGACGTCCTGCCCACCGCCTGGCAGGCCGTCGCCTACGCCGATGTCCCGAAGGGCGGCAGCGTCGCCGTGCTCGGTCTCGGCCCCATCGGCGACATGGCCTGCCGCGTCGCCCAGGTGCAGGGCGCCGGCCGGGTGTTCGGCGTCGACCTGGTCCCGGAGCGGCTGCGCCGGGCGAAGGCGCGGGGCGTGGAGACCTTCGACCTGAGGTCCTTCGACGACGAGAAGGAACTCGTCGCCGCGATCCAGGACCGGACCGACGGCCGTGGACCCGACGCCGTGATCGACGCCGTCGGCACCGAGGCCCACGGCAGCGCGGCCGCGCGCATGGTGCAGAACGCCGCGGCGATCCTGCCCCGCAAGATCGGCGCCCCCATCGCCGAGCGCTTCAGCGTCGACCGCCTCGCCGCGCTCTACACCGCCATCGACCTGGTGCGCCGCGGCGGCACCATCTCGCTGTCCGGCGTCTACGGCGGCATGGCGGACCCGCTCCCGCTGCTCACCCTGTTCGACAAGCAGATCCAGATGCGGATGGGCCAGGCCAACGTCCGCCGCTGGAGCGACGACATCATCCCGTACCTGACCGACGAGGACCCCCTCGGCGTGGACGACTTCGCCACCCACCGGGTGCCGCTGTCCGAGGCCCCGCACGCGTACGAGATGTTCCAGCGCAAGCAGGACGGCGCGGTCAAGGTCCTCATGCAGCCGTGAGGGCCGGCGGGCGCTGCTCTCTGCTACTCGTAGCGTCGGGCGGAAGCGGGGATGGAAACCTCGCCCTCCACCCGCCCGCGCCCCCGCCCACGGGCGGGTGGAGCAGGCGCAGAACCCTCAGTCGAAAGGACGCATGGGTAACCGGTCCTCGACCTGGACGTCGGCGGCCCCGCGGCGTACGCCGCCTGGACGCCTTCGCGCATCAGCCGGTAGCCGTCGGTGAACGTCATCGGGTGTCCTCATCAGGGGTGGTGCGGGCCCGGTGGGCGGCGATCAGCCGCCGGTACCAGCGGTAGCTGTCCTTGGGTGTGCGTACTTGTGTGTCGTAGTCGACCCGGACGATGCCGAAGCGCTGGCCATAGCCACGGGCCCACTCGAAGTTGTCCAACAGCGACCACACGTAGTAGCCACGCACGTCGACGCCCGCGCGCAGGGCGGCGGCGAGCGCGTCCAGATGGCTGCGGAGGTAGTCGACCCGCTCCACGTCGCGGACCCGGCCGTCGGCGTCGACGGCGTCCGCCTCCGCCGAGCCGTTCTCGGTGATCAGGAGCGGTGGCAGCGTGGGATAGCGCTCGGCGAGGTCCAGCAGCAGATCCGTGAAACTGTGCGGGACGACGGGCCAGCCCATGGTGGTGTGGCGGACATCGTCGCGCCAGGTCTCCTCGGCCCGGACGTCGACCGCCGTGCGGGTGGCCGGGGTGGCGTCCCGGTACGGGGCGTCGCGGACGGTGATCGGGCGGTAGTAGTTGACGCCGACGAAGTCGAGCGGCGCGCCGATGAGGCCGAGGTCGCCGTCGAGCCGGTACTGGCCGTCGCCGGAGGGCAGCAACTCGCCCCACGTCTCGGCTTCGTGCTCCGGGTAGCGCCCGGCGAACAGCGGCTCGAACCACACGTCGTTGTGGAGCGTCTCGACGCGGCGTACGGCGGCCAGGTCGGCGGGGGAGTGCGTGGCCGGCAGCAGCCGGTCGGGGTTGAGCGTGATCCCGACCTCCCGTGCACCCGCCGCGCGCAGCGCGTGCACGGCCAGCCCGTGGCCGACGAGCAGATGGTGCGCCGCGGCGAGCGCGCCGCGGCCCTCGCGGGCGCCGGGGGCGTGGGCGCCCGCCGCGTAGCCGACGAAGGCGCTGCAGAAGGGCTCGTTGAGCGTGATCCAGCGGTCCACCCGGTCGCCGAGCCGGGCGGCGACCGTCCCGGCGTACTCGGCGAACCGCTCCGCCGTCTCCCGTACCCGCCAGCCGCCCCGGTCCTCCAGGGCCTGGGGGAGGTCCCAGTGGTAGAGGGTGGCGGCGGGGGAGATGCCGGAGGCCAGCAGCTCGTCCACGAGCCGGTCGTAGAAGCCGAGCCCGGCCGCGTTGGCCGGGCCGGAACCGGTCGGCTGGACACGCGGCCAGGCGATGGAGAAGCGGTAGCTGTCCACGCCCAGCTCGCGCAGCAGCGCGATGTCCTCGCGGTAGCGGTGGTAGTGGTCGCAGGCGACGTCACCGGTGGCGCCGTCCGCGACGCGCCCGGGCTCGCGGCAGAAGGTGTCCCAGATGGACGGGCCTCTGCCGTCCTCGTCGTACGCACCCTCGATCTGGTAACTGGCCGTGGCGGCACCGAAGAAGAAGCCGGCGGGGAACTCGGGGAACTCGACGGACTCGGAGTGACTCACAGGAGAGGAACCGCCCTACTTGACCGACCCGCCGGTGATCCCGGCGGCGATGTACTTCTGGGCGACGACGAGCAGGACCGCTGCCGGTACGGCGGAGAGCACCGCGGTCGCCATCACCGCGCCCCAGTCGCTGACATGCGCGCCGACGAACTGGTAGATGCCGAGTGTGACGGGCTTGACGTCGTCCGTGGTGTTGAGGGTGAGCGCGAACATGAAGTCCGACCACGCGAAGAGGAAGGTGAACAGTCCCGCGGTGATCAGGGCGTTGCGGCTCATGGGCAGCACGATCCGGACGAACGCGGTGAGGCGGTTCGCCCCGTCCACCATCGCGGCTTCGACGACCTCGCTCGGGATCGACACCATGAACGCCCGCAGCAGTACGACCGCGAACGGCAGGCCGAGCGAGGCGTCCGCCAGGATCAGCCCCAGGTAGGAGTTGACGAGGTCGAGCTGTGCATAGGCGCTGTAGAGGGCGTTGGCGATGACGATGCCCGGAACCATCTGCGTGATGAGCGTGGCGAAGACGATGCTCTGCCCGCCGCGTAGTCCGAACTGGGCGAGCCCGTACGCGGCGGGCGCGGCGAACGCGAGGCAGACGACGACGGCGCCGAGTGCCACGACGAGGCTGGTGAGCAGCGAACCGCCCTGGGTGCTGAGCGCCGTGTCGAAGTTCTTCAGGGACGGCGGGACGGGGAACCACTCGGTGGCGGCGATGCTCGACTCGGGCTGGAGAGCGGTGTTGAGCATCCAGTACACGGGGAAGAGCAGCACGGCGAGGATCAGCAGCGCGGCGGCGGTGTTCCACACCGAGCGAACGCGCAGAAGGCTCGCCGGTCGTTTCAGCGGTCGGTTCATCGACGGTCACTTCCCCTTGCCGAAGTCGGCGCGGTCGGCCCGCAGGTACAGCACGGCGAAGACCGCGCTGATGAGGATCAGGACATTGCCCACCACGGCCCCCTGGCCGAAGTCGAGCCGAAGGAAGGAGAGCTGGTACGTGACGGTGCCCAGGGTCTGTGTGGAGTCCGCGGGCCCGCCCGAAGTCAGTGCCAGGATCAGGTCGAGGATCTTCACCGTCGACATGAAGCCCAGTACGAGTACGACGGTGATCACCGGGCGCAGCATCGGCAGCGTGATGCTGCGGAACGTCCGCCATGGGCCGCAACCGTCGAGCGAGGCGGCCTCGTGCAGGTCGCGCGGTATTTCCTGGAGGCCGCCGTAGAGGATGACCATGTTGAACGGGATGCCGATCCAGATGTTGACCAGGACCGCCGACAGCAGTGCCACGCCGGGGCTGCTCAGCCACGGCACGCCGTCCTGAGGAACCAGGCCGACCGCGTGGAGGGCGGTGTTCAGCATGCCGTGGTCCTGGTCGAGGATGCGCCGCCAGACGACGGCGGAGACGACCATGGGCACGAGCCACGGCAGCAGCAGGACGGCGCGCACGAAGCCGGAGAGCCGGAAGCGCCGGGAGAAGAAGACCGCGAGGGCCAGGCCGACAGTGAACTGGCCGAGCAGCGAGCCGACGGTGAACAGGGCCGTGTGCCACAGGGCGTCGGTGAACAGCTCGTCGGCGAAGACGGCCCGCCAGTTGTCGAGGCCGTTGAACGGGGCTTCGCCGGTGAAGTACGTCTTCGGCGTGTAGTGCTGGAAGCTCATCACGACGTTGCGGATGAGCGGGTAGCCGAAGAAGAGCGCCATGTAGGCGAGCGCGGGAGCGACGAAGAGCCAGCGCAGCAGCCCGCGGCGCAGCGGAGCGCGGCCGGCGGCGGACTTCGTTGCGGCGGTGCCCGTGGCGGGAGCCGGAGAGCTGATGGTCGTCATGGCCGGTTCCTCACTTCCCCGCCGAAGCCTGCTGCTGGGCCCGGTGCAGAGCCTGTTTCGGACTGGTCCGGCCCGTCAGCACGGACTGGAACGCGCCCGCGAGGGCGTCGCCGACGGCCGGCCAGCCGGTGCCGACCTTCGCGGTACGGGATCGGGCGGTGGTGACGAGCTCGGCGAAGGCGGCGAGCTTCGGGTTGTGCTTCGCGTACGCCTGGGCGGCCTGGGCGCGGGTGGGCACGTTGTTGACCGACTCACCCCACTGGAGCTGGTTCTTCTCGGAGTTGAGGCAGTTCAGGACCTTGCCTGCGTTCTTCTCGCGGGCCGGGTCCTCGTCGTTCTTCGGTACCGCCATGACGGTGCCGCCGATGGGCGGCACCGCCGGCTTGCCCGCCTCGGGCACCGGAATGCTCGCGACCGCCCAGTCCACGTTCTTCTGGGCGCTGAGGACCGGCACCTGCCACGGCCCGTTGACCATCATGGCGGCGCGGCCCGCGACGAACTGGTCGTTGACGTCCTGCTGGTTCCAGGTGACGACGGACCTGGAGGCGGAGCCGTCCGCGACCAGGTCCTTCCAGAGCCGGAGCGCGGCCTCGCCCTTGCCGTTGTCGATCTCGGTCTCGTCGCCGCCCGCGGACCAGAAGAACGGAAGGAACTGGTAGACGCCGTCCGCGTTCGGGCTCGCGCTGAAGGCCATCCCGTACGTGTCGCCCGCGGTCAGCTTCTTCGCGGCGGCCCGTAACTCCGCCCAGGTGGTGGGCGGGGCGATGCCCGCGTCCTTGAGGAGCTCGGTGTTGTAGATCAGCGCGAGGGAGTTGACGGAACGGGCGATGCCGTACTGGGTGGCGTCGTACGAGCCGAGGGACTTCGCGCTCGCGGAGAGGCCGGAGGTGTCGACCCCGACCTCGTCGAGCGGCCGCAGCCCCTCGGTCTGAGCGAACTGGGGCAGCTCCGAGCCGTCGAGCTCCAGGATGTCGGTGAGCGAGTCGGACGACGCCATCCGCAGCGCCTTGGAGGCGATCTGGTCGGCGGGCACGCTGATCTGCTCGACCTTCAAACCGAGCGGCCTGCCACAACGGTCGAAGAACCGCTGGTTGGCGGTGTGCTCGGCGGTGTCGGTCGCCGAGTTCAGCACGGTGACGGTGCCCGGGTCGGGCTGCGCGGCACAGCCGGTCAGCCCTGGCGCGACGAGGGCACAGGCAAGAGTGGCGGCGAGCCCGGGAACGCGTCCGCGTCTTGTTCTGATAGGTCCTGCTGACAAAGGCAAGGCGGTCCTCCGTTACATGTGCGGCTCTGGACATGCAGGTGACCGGCGACGGGGAGTCGCCGGCCGTGCCGTACGGGCGGTCCGAGTGGTCAGCCGGGCGACGGCGGGGCGACGGCGGGCCCGGCCATCCGCGGCTGGATCACGTGGTGCGGCGTTCCAGGAGGCATGCGCGAGGCACCTGCCGCGAGGGGCTTCCGCGCAGTCGGTGACCGGTCGTCGAGGCCGGGGCCGATCGCGTCGATGGCGAGCCGGGCCACGGCCGTGGACATCTCCGCGACGGGCAGGTCGATCCGCGGCAGATGCCGGACGCCCAGTTCGTCCGGGAGGCTGCCGACGAGCACGACGGTCAGGTCGTGGGGAACCCGCAACCCGGCCGCCGCCACCACGTCCAGCAGCCGGGGGAGGAGGATCAGGTGCTGGACGACCAGCGCGGTCGGGCCGGGCCGCGCGGCCAGCGCCTCGCCCAGCCGCCGCGCGAGGACGTCCGGGTCGTGGTGGGACGGGATCACGCGGACATCGGCCCCGGTCTCGACGGCCGTTCGCCGGGCGCCGGCGAGGCCGTGCAGGGCATAGCCACGACGTGCGGCGACCTCGTGGTCGGCCGACGCGAGGAAGAGGATCCGCCGGTGGCCGGCCGCCGCCGTCTCGCGCACGGCGAGGGCGACGGCGGCCTCCCAGTCCAGGTCGGTCCAGGGCAGTGCCGCGTGATCGTCGTGACCGAGCAGCGCCCCGGGAAAGCCCAGTTCACACAGGACCTCGACACGGGGGTCTCGGTCCTCGACCGCCATCAGCACCGCGGCGTCCGCGAGCCTGCTGCGGGCCACCCGGCGCAGTCCCCCGACGCCGTCGCTGTCCGTCATCAGCAGCACGTCGTATCCGTGCACACGGGCTGCGTCGGTGACGTCGATCGCGAACCGCCCGTCGATAGCCCGGTATGCCCCGGGCACGCGCGGCGTGGCCAGTGCGAGCACCCGGGTCCGTGCGCTGCGCAGCGTACGAGCACTCGCACGCGGGTGGTATCCGAGCTCGTCGATCGCGACCTGCACCGTGCGCCGGGTCTCCTCGGAGATCTTGCGCGACCCGCTCAGTACGTACGAGACGGTGCTCGGCGCGACGCCTGCCCGCTCGGCGACGTCCTTGATCGTGGTCATCCCCACCTCCACCCGGCCCGTCCCGGGATCCATCGGGCCCCTCACACCGATCGAATCGATTCGACAGGCGGGATGACTCTAAGTACGGGCCGTGGGGAAGGGCAATACCTCGAGCGGTACCCGGCTTGGAGGTGGCCGTTGGGGGGGGAGTGCCGGGGCAGCGGTGGTGGTGGCCGCCCGGCCGGCCGGAGGATTCAAAAACGGGGCGCGCAGGCGGTGTCGCCGGGAAGAATGACCGCCATGACGTACGAAGGCTCCTCCATCGACCCGGCCAAGCCCAGCATCGCCCGCGTCTACGACTACCTGCTCGGCGGCAAGGACAACTACGCCGTGGACCGTGAGGTCGGCGACGTGTTCAAACGCGACCTGCCCGGTTCGGTGGCCATCGCCTTCGCCAACCGCGCGGCCCTGACCCGGGCGGTCAGGGAGATCGCCATGACCACCGGCATTCGGCAGTTCATCGACTTGGGCAGTGGCCTGCCGACCGCGGACAACGTGCACCAGGTCGCGCAACGGCACGCTCCCGAGTCCCGGGTCGTCTATGTCGACATCGACGACCAAGTGCTGGTCCACGGCCGCGCGCTGCTGGAGAACAACGACCGGACCCGCGTCATCGCGGTCGACGTGCGCAACCCCGAAGGCATTCGCTCTCACCCCGCCACGCTCGAGATGATCGACTTCGACCGTCCCGTCGCCGTCATCCTCAGCGCCATCCTCCACCACGTCAACGATGACGAGGACCCGGCCGGCATCGTCCGCTACTGGCGCGACCAAGTCCCCTCGGGAAGCCACTTCTTCATCAGCCACTTCCGCTCCGGCAACAATCCGGAGACCGCGGAGGCCGAGAAGGTCCTCCAGCAGACGTTCGGCCGCGGCCGGTGGCGCACGGACGCGGAAATCGCCTCCCTGCTGGAGGGCCTGGAGATCCTCGACCCCGGGATCGTCCCCGCGTCCCTGTGGCGTCCCGACGAGACCGACACCCCGTGGAGCGGTGGCGCAAGACGAGAGCTCACGGTCTGGGAACACCTCATCGCCGCCGGACTGGCCCGGAAAGCCCAGACGTGATTCCCGGATGGCGAAGGCCGCGCGGTCTGCGCCTCTGGCCGCCGAACGCCGGGGTGGCGGAGCGCCTCGGCACCGACGGGAAGTCCATGGCCGCCGTACGGGGGAGCGACGTTCTTGAGACGTCGCAGGTGCGGATCTACTCGTCTGCCGGTCGGGTGATCGGCGCCGGGTTCCTCGTCGCCGCTGCTGTGGTGTGTACCTGTGCCCATGCCGTCGCGCGGGCGCTCGGGGAATCGGATGTTGCGGAGCAGGCGCCACGCAGACCGGTGGACCTCGACTTTCCGCTGCTGGTCGGACGTCCCAGGGAACGGGCGACGGTGGTGTCCCGGCGGGGCGGCGGGGCCGACGTCGTGCTGCTGCGGCTCGATGCGGCGGCCGAGTGCGGTGTGGCAGCGGTGGGGGTCGTCGGGTCCGACCCGGACGGGGCCCGGCAGGTCACCGCAGTCGGCCGCTGAAGAGGCAAACGGCCCGCCACTCATCCGATGCGTGGGCACGAAGCACTCCTAGCCGCCGAGGATCTCCGCCAGGTCGTAGCGGACCGGCTCCTCCAGTTGTGCGTACGTGCAGCTCTCGGGGGTCCGGTCCGGGCGCCAGCGGCGGAAACGGGCAGTGTGCCGGAAGCGCTGCCCGTTCTCCATGTGGTCGTACGCCACCTCGGCCACCCGATCCGGCCTGAGCGGCACCCACGACAGGTCCTTGCGACCCGACCAGCGGCTCGGCGCCCCCGGCAGCCGGGCCTTCTCGTGCGCGGCCTCCTCGGACCAGGCCGCCCACGGATGCCCCGTCACGTCGTCCAGGCGCAGCGGCTCCAGCTCCTGAACCAGCTCCGCACGCCGCTTCATCGTGAAGGCGGCGGAGACACCCACGTGCTGGAGGGTCCCGCGGTCGTCGTACAGGCCGAGCAGCAGCGAACCGACGATCGGGCCGCTCTTGTGCAGCCGGTACCCGGCGACCACGACGTCCGCCGTCCGCTCGTGCTTGATCTTGAACATGGCGCGCTCGTCCGGCCGGTAGCGCACCGTCAGCGGCTTGGCGATGACTCCGTCCAGTCCCGCCCCCTCGTACTCCTCGAACCACTGCCGCGCCACCTCGATGTCGGTGGTCGCGGGCGCCAGATGCACCGGCGCCCGTACCCCGGACAGCGCCCCGGCCAGCCGCTCCCGGCGCTCGGTCAGCGGCGCGTCCGTCAGTGACTCGTCCCCCAGCGCCAGCACATCGAACACGACGAGCGACGCCGGAGTCCGCTCCGCCAGCATCCGCACCCGCGAGTCCGCCGGATGGATCCGTTCCGTCAGCGCGTCGAAGTCCAGATGCCCCTCGCGCGCGATCACGATCTCCCCGTCCACCACGCACCGCTCGGGCAGCCGCTCCCGCACGGCCGTCACGAGCTCGGGAAAGTACCTGGTCAGAGGCTTCCCGGTGCGGCTGCCCAGCTCGACCTCGTCCCCGTCGCGGAACACGATCGCCCGGAACCCGTCCCACTTCGCCTCGTACTGCATACCCGCGGGGATCGCCGCCACGGACTTGGCGAGCATCGGCAGGACAGGGGGCATCACCGGCAGATCCATGGATCGATTCTGCTCCGATGTGCCCCGAGGTGCCCGATATGCGAGGTGGGCGGGCTACGCCTACCGTGGCGGGCATGGGTGACGCGGTGGAACTGGAGGTGGCCGGCCGGACCGTACGGCTGTCCAGCCCGGACAAGATGTTCTTCCCGGAGCGCGGCTTCACCAAGCTGGACCTGGCCCGCTACTACATCGCCGTCGGCCCCGGCATCCTGCGCGCCCTGCGCGACCGGCCGACCACCCTGGAGCGCTACCCGGAAGGCGTGAACGGCGAGAACTTCTTCCAGAAGCGGGCGCCGAAGAACATGCCCGACTGGATCCCGACCGCGCACATCACCTTCCCCAGCGGCCGCAGCGCCGACGAGATGTGCCCCACCGAGGCCGGGGCGGTGGTGTGGGCCGCCCAGTTCGGCACCCTCACCTTCCACCCCTGGCCGGTACGCCGCGACGACGTCGACCACCCGGACGAACTGCGCATCGACCTCGACCCGCAGCCCGGCACCGACTACGACGACGCCGCCCGCGCCGCCCACGAACTACGGTCGGTGCTCGACGAGTTCGGCGGACTGCGCGGCTTCCCCAAGACGTCGGGCGGCCGGGGCCTGCACGTGTTCGTGCCCATCGAACCGCGCTGGACCTTCACCCAGGTCCGCCGTGCGGCCATCGCAGTCGGCCGGGAGATGGAACGGCGGATGCCCGAGCACGTGACCATCAAGTGGTGGAAGGAGGAGCGGGGCGAGCGCATCTTCATCGATTACAACCAGACGGCCCGCGACCGCACGATCGCCTCCGCCTACTCCGTACGCCCCCGCCCGCACGCCCCGGTCTCCGCACCCCTGCGCTGGGACGAGGTCGGGGTCGCCCACCCCCAGGACTTCGACCTCGCGACCATGCCCGCGCGCTTCGCCGAACTCGGCGACGTGCACGCGGACATGGACGACAAGCGCTACTCCCTGGAAGCCCTGCTCGACCTCGCCCGCCGCGACGAACACGACCACGGACTGGGCGACCTGCCGTACCCGCCCGAGTATCCGAAGATGCCGGGGGAGCCCAGACGGGTACAGCCGAGCAGAGCCCGTAAGGAAAAGGAACCTCCTACAGCTCCTTGATCCGGATGTCCCGGTACGAGACCACATCCGTCGTGCTGTGCACCTGGAGCCCGATGTAGCCGGAGGCGAACCGCCGCCCGTCCGTGCCCGGGTCGTCCGAGCGCGGCGGGCTGAACTCCTGGCCGCCGGTGTTGTCGAACTCGTTGATCAGCACGCCGTTGCGGAACACCGAGTAGTGCTGGCCCTCCACCCGGATCTCGTAGTCGTTCCAGGAGCCCTTCTGCGTCACGCCCGCGCCGGCCAGGCCCACCCGGTCGAAGCCGTAGACCGAACCCGTCTTGTACATGTCGCCGTCGGGCAGGTCGAGCACCTGCACCTCGTGCCCGTACTTGATGGCGACCCACTCGGGGCGGGACTCCTCCGGATGGTCGTGGACCCACGGGAAGCGCACGAACACACCGGAGTTGGCGTTGCCCGTGCCCGGGGCGTCGTCACGCCACTGGAGCTTCAGCGAGAAGTCGCCGTACTTGCGCTGCGGGAACCACAGCATGCCCATCCCGGGCGTCGTGGTGCCGGAGGTGATCGTCCCGTCCGGGTTCAGCCCGAACGAACCGCCGCCCACCTGCTGCCACTTGGCCAGGGACTCCGCGGTGCCGTCGAAGAGCGCCCGGTAGCCCTCGGTCTGCCCCGGCTTGCCGATCCCGGACTGCCGGGCCGCCTTCCGGATCGCCGTGGACTCCCGCTGGTCGATCACGCCTTCCTTCAGCAGCGCGCCCAGGACGGAGTCCACGTGCTTGAGGAACAGCGCCTGGGACGTCCACTCCTTCTCGTCCTCGATCAGCTCGCCGATCCGGCAGCGGTTGTCGGTGACCCGGTTGCGCACGCCCGAGTCGACCGTGCCGACGATCACCGTCAACCGCTCGTCGTACTCCGGGCAGTCGGGCGCCGGGACCTGCCCGGAGACGACCGTGAAGGTCACCGTGCGGGCCGCGGCGGTGTTGCCCGCCTTGTCCGTCGCCCGGTACGCCACGGTGCGGGCGCCCGCCCGGTCGACCACCACCGGCGCCGAGTACGCCAGGTACGGGCCGCCGTCCAGCGAGTACTCGATCCGCTCGACGCCCGAGCCGTGCTCGTCGGTCGCGGTGACCGCCACCCGGGCACTGTTGACGTAGGCCCCGGTCGCGTTCTTCGTGCCCTCCACGGTCACGCCCGTCACCGGCGGGGTGGTGTCCGCGGGCGGCGCCGCGACGACCGTGAACCGCACGTCCTTCTCCGCCGCCACGTTGCCCGCCTTGTCGGTGGCGCGGTAGCGGACGGTGTGCGTCCCCACCTGGTGCACCATGACGGGCGCGGTGTACGCCTGCCAGGCGCCGGAGCCGATCGCGTACTCGATCGTGTTGACCCCGGTCCCGGTGTCGGAGGCCGAGACGGTGACCGTCGCCATGTCGATGTACGCCCCGTCGGCGTCGCGCTCGCCACTCACCGTCGCCGAGGTCTCCGGCGCGGTGGTGTCGTCCGACTGGGGAGCGACGACCGTGAACGCGGCGCTCTTCTCGGCGGACACGTTCCCCGCCTTGTCGAACGCGCGGTAGCGGACCGTGTGGCTGCCGACCTGGTCGACGACGACCGGCGCGGTGTACGGCTGCCAGGCACCGGCCTCGCCGATCGCGTACTCGATCCGCTCCACGCCGGAGCCGCCCTCGTCGGTGGCGTGCAGCGCCACGCTCGCCGAGCCGACGTACTCGCCCTGCGCGTTCTGCGTGCCGCTCACGTGGGCGGACGCCTCGGGCGCCGTGGTGTCCTCGCCGGTGCCCTCGGTCACCGTCAGGATGCCCTGCATCTGGCCGTGGCCGGGGATCGTGCAGTGGTAAAAGTACCGGCCGGGCGTGAGCGTGACCTGGGCGGTGTGCTTGCCGCCCTGGGCGTCGTTGGGGTTGGCCAGGATGTTGAGCTGCACGTCGCTGTTGAACTCGGGGTCGCTGGTCACGAACGTCAGCGTGTGCGGCATGCCCGTGGTGTTGCCGGTGGCCGCGCTGTTCTCGAAGACGATCGTGGCCGCACCGGCGACAGCCGTCTTCGGCGCCGAGAGGTACTTGTCGATGTCGTTGCCGGCCGTCCAGGTGAGCACCTGGTCGGCGGCCGCCTTCCCGGGCTGCCCGGCGGCGGGCAGCGCCTGCACGCCGAGCATCATCAGCAGGGCGGCCAGCAGGGCGGCCCAGACTCTTCGGTGCCGGATCACTCGGTCCCCCTCGCCAGCTGGCCGGCGGCCGGGGTGGGCCCGCCGCCGTTGTAGGTGACCCGCCACAGGGCCGACTTGGAGTCCGAGGTGAAGAAACCGCGCCCGTAGTCGAGGACGTAGAGCGCGCCGTCCGGACCGAACTTCCAGTCCATGAGGTTCTTGATGCCGTCGTTGCCGATCGGCACGATCTTCTTCAACGACTCCGAGTGCACCGGCAGACCGCCGTCCCCTTGCGTCTTCGGGTCCATGAGCACCGCGTTGCGCGGCTGGTCGGCGTCGTAGAAGTCACCGACGAACCACTTGCCGTCCCAGTACGCCGGCCACTTGACGGTGCTGTCGGCCGCGACCGTGCCGTAGCGGTAGACCGGCCCGTTCATCGCGGCCTGCCCGCCGCCCTTCAGCCAGGGCAGCCGGTAGGTGGCCTCCGCCGGCTTGTACGACGGGACGCCGCTCGCGTCCCGCGGGTAGTCCGGGCCGCCGCCCGAGGGCGAGTACCAGATGTTGTTGCCGGTCACCGGCGGCAGGTCGACCAGGCCGTCGTTGTTCGGCGACTCGTTCTTCGGGTGGTCGCAGTCGTACCAGCCCAGCGGCTTGGACGGGTCCGGCAGATTCCGGTCCCGGTACGGCTGCTTGTTGCCCATGCAGTACGGCCAACCGCGGTTGCTCGCCTCGGTGATGACGGCGAAGGTGTCGTACTTCGCCGGGCCCCAGGTCGTCGAGGGCGCACTCGCGTCCGGGCCGACCCAGCCCGCGTAGAGCACGTCGGTCGACTTGTCGACGGAGATGCGCGCCGGGTTGCGGACGCCCATCACATAGATCTCGCCGCGCGTCTTGCCGCCGCCCTCGTCGGGCTCCTTCCCGGTGAAGAGATTGCCCGCGGGGAGCGTGTACGTCCCGTCCGGCTCCGGGTGGATGCGCAGGATCTTGCCGTTGAGGTTGTTGGTGTTGCCCGCCGTGCGGCGTGCGTCCGCGAAGGAGACGCCCTTGTAGTTCGGCTGCGGGTTGTTGCCCGAGTAACCGTCGCTGAACCCGCTGGAGTTGTTGTCGCCGGTGGCGATGTACAGGTTGCCCTTGGAGTCCCAGGCCATCCCGCCGCCCGCGTGGCAGCAACTGTGGATCTGCACCGGCCACTTCAGCAGGACCTTCTCACTGGTGAGGTCCAGCTTGTTCGTGGCCCGGTCGAGCGTGAAGCGGGAGACCCGCCGCTCCGCCATCCGCGTCTCGCGGTTGATCCGCTCGTGCGGCGTGTAGTGCAGATACACCCAGCCGTTCTGCGCGAACCCCGGGTCCAGCTCGATACCGAGCAGCCCCTCCTCGACCTTGACCAGCTCGTCGCCGCCGCCCTTGTTGCCGAAGACGGTGAGCGCGCCGGCCAGGGTGACCTGCTTGGTCTTCGGGTCGTAGACGTGGATCTCGCCCTTGCCCTTGCCGATGTCGGGGTTGTTCCAGTCCGTGATCACGGGCTGCGAGGAGTCGGCGCCGCCCCGGCCGATGTAGAACACCCGGCCGTCCGGAGCGGTGACCATCCCGTGCGGCTCGCCGATCTGGTCGTTCTGCCCCGGCTGGTTCGGCTTGGTCAGCCGCTCCGCCGCGTAGTTGGCGTTGATGGTCGCCTTGCAGTCGGCCTGCTCCAGCCGCGTCGTCCACATCAGCGCGCCGCGCAGATGATCGCGGAAGTCGGTCTCGTCGTACGACGACACCGTCCCGCCCATGCCCGTGTAGAAGGACCGTCCGCCGTCGTAGTCCCGGCACCAGCTGACCGGATGGTCCCAGCCGTTGGAGCCCGAGCCCGGCTGGTAGGTCGACTCGCGGACCCGGGCCACCGTGTGCACCTCGCCCGAGGGGTTCTTCACCCAGTTCAGCCACTGGTCCGGGCGCTTCCACTGCACCGGCAGGTCCTTGGTGGCGGGGTGCCGGCGGTCGCCGACCTCGACGGTCGCGCGCTGCACGGCCGTCGGGCTCGAGGCGGCCGGGCGGGCCCCCACCAGGCCGGTGAACCAGTCCGAATACGGCTCCGCGCGCGCCGCGTCATGAATGCCGACGAACCCGCCACCGGCCTCCATGTACGCCTCCAGGCCCGCCTCCTGCTCCGCGTCGAGGACATCGCCCCCGCCGGTCAGGAAGACGATCGCGTTGAAGCGGCCGAGCCTCGTGGAGTCGGTGAACACCGAGGCGTCACCGGTGGCCCGCACCGTGAAGCGGCGGTTCGCCGGGCCCGTCAGACCGATGTCCTCGATGGCCTCGATCCCGGCGTTCACCACCGGCGACTCCTCCCCGGCCGCCGCGGAACCGTGGAAGATCAGCACCCGTACGTTCGCGCCGCCCGGCGGCGACTTGATCGACATCGTTGTCAGCGGGGGTTCGGGGAAAGGGCGCGCGTTCGCGGCGGAACCCGACAGCAGCCCGGCGGTCACGACCCCGGCGGCGACGGACGCCGCCCAGACGCGTCTTGACTTGCTCAACCCTCGTAAGCGCATGGGCACCTCCTCGGTCACAGCAACACCGCCAAGGAAGCTAAACCCCTTTGCGCATCCCGCCAATACCTATGACCGGGATGGCACCAACTTTGTCTTGAGTGTGGATAAACGGGAGCGCGGCCGGTACCGTCGCACAGGTTCATCACAGGTACGCCTCCGTAAATGCCTTATCAGGGTGGGGAGTTCCGCATGGACAGACGCAGCTTCAACCGGCGGGTCCTGCTGGGCGGCGCGGCCGTCGCGACATCGTTGTCCGTGGCGCCGGAGGCCGTGAGCGCCGCCGGACCGGCGAAGACGGCACCCGCCGGGGGCGAGGTGAAGCGCATCAAGCTCTACGCCGAGAAGCTCCCCGACGGGCAGATGGGCTACGGGCTGGAGAAGGGCAAGGCGAGCATCCCCGGCCCGCTGATCGAGCTCAACGAAGGCGACACGCTGCACGTCGAGTTCGAGAACACCATGGACGTGGAGGTCAGCCTGCACGTCCACGGCCTGGACTACGAGATCACCAGCGACGGCACGAAACTGAACCGCAGTCATGTCGAGCCGGGCGGCACCCGCACCTACACCTGGCGCACCCACGCCCCCGGACGCCGGGGGGACGGCACCTGGCGCTCGGGCAGCGCGGGCTACTGGCACTACCACGACCACGTCGTCGGCACGGAACACGGCACCGTGGGGCTGCAAAAGGGCCTCTTCGGCCCGGTCGTCGTCCGCCGCAAGGGCGACGTCCTGCCCGACCGGACCCACACGGTCGTCTTCAACGACATGCGCATCAACAACAAGCCGCCGCACTCCGGGCCGAACTTCGAGGCCACGGTGGGGGATCGCGTGGAGTTCGTCGTGATCACGCACGGCGAGTTCTACCACACGTTCCACATGCACGGTCACCGCTGGGCGGACAACCGCACCGGCATGCTGACCGGCCCCGAGGACCCCAGCCAGGTCATCGACAACAAGATCACGGGCCCGGCGGACTCCTTCGGCTTCCAGGTGATCGCGGGGGAGGGGGTCGGTGCCGGCGCCTGGATGTACCACTGCCACGTCCAGAGCCACTCCGACATGGGGATGGTCGGACTGTTCCTGGTGAAGAAGCCGGACGGCACCATTCCGGGGTACGACCCGCACGAGCACGGCGACGAGCCGACGGGCGGCGGGCACGAGCACGGGGAGGAGCCTGCGGGCGGCGGTCACGAGCACTGACGGGCGGCTGCTCTCCCCGTCCGCGCCGACCGGCAGGCGAGAGCGCTCTCACCACGCTGTGTGTCCGGGGCTATCCTGATCCGCAGCCGCAGGTGAGGAGCCCCGAAGTGACCGACGCAGCGCCGCGTCCCACCCTGGAGGCCGTGGCCGCCCGGGCCGGTGTCTCGCGGGCCACGGTGTCCCGCGTGGTCAACGGCGGGGACGGGGTGCGGGACGTCCTCGTGGAGCGGGTCCGCAAGGCCGTCGACGAGCTCGGGTACGTGCCCAACCAGGCCGCCCGCTCCCTGGTGACCCGGCGGCACGACGCGATCGCGGTCGTCGTCGCCGAACCGGAGACCCGGGTCTTCTCCGACCCGTTCTTCGCGCTCCAGCTGCGCGGCATCAGCAAGGAGCTCACCGCCCACGACAACCAGCTCGTGCTGCTGCTCACGGAAGGCCGGGACGACCACGCCCGGGTCGGCCGCTACCTCGCCGGCGGACATGTCGACGGGGCCCTCGTCTTCTCCCTGCACCTCCACGACCCGCTGCCGGAGCTGATCCAGCGGGCCGGCATCCCCACCGTCTTCGGCGGGCGGCCCGGCTGGAGCGGTGACCGGCGCGAGGTGGTCTACGTCGACAGCGACAACCGCGGCGGTGCCCGCGACGCCGTCCGCCACCTGGCCGGTCTCGGCCGCACCCGGATCGCGCACATCACCGGCGCCCTCGACCAGACCTCCGCCGCGGACCGCCTCGACGGCTACCGGGACGTCATGGTGGACGCCGACCCGCGGCTGATCGCCGAGGCCGACTTCACCCCGGCCGGCGGCGAGCGGGCGATGCGCGAGCTCCTGGAGCGCTGCCCGGACGTGGACGCGGTGTTCGCCGCCAACGACCTCATGGCCTCCGGGGCGCTGCGCGTCCTGCGCGGCTCGGGCCGCCGGGTCCCCGACGACGTGGCCGTGATCGGCTTCGACGACATGCGGCCCGTCGCGGAACAGACCGACCCACCCCTCACGACGGTCCGTCAGGACATAGAGGAGATGGGCCGCCTGATGGCCCGCCTGCTCCTGCGCGGCCTCGACCGGGCCGCCCCGCGGGAGGGAGTCGGGGCTTCCCCGTCGAGCGTGGTGCTGCCGACGACGCTGGTGCGGCGGGGGTCGGCGTAGGGGCTGCTCCGGCAGAGCGCGTCGTCGCCGGAGGCGGCTCATCGTCCGGTGGGCTTCCCGGGCCGCCGAGCGGCTCGGCGTGAGGTGGGGGCGTCCCGGTCCGCCGCCCGGGAGCCGGCCGTCCGGGAGCCTCGGCCGGCCGGGCCGTTCGGTGGTACGGCGAAGCGCCGAGCCCGAACCGGCCGGACGGCGAGAGCCCGTACGCGTGACGCCCGGCATTCGCGCGGGGCGGATGTCGCGCTTCGTGACAGGCTCGGCCGGTCTCAGCCCTGTTGCGGCTCGCTGCGGATCACCGCGAAGCGGGCGCCGTACGGGTCGGCGAGTTTGGCGAGGCGGCCGACGGACGGGAGGTCCGTCGCGGGGAGGCGGACCGTGCCGCCCAGTTCGCCGGCCCTGGCCACGATGGCGTCCGGGTCGGCGACCTCGAAGTACGGCAGCCAGTACGCCTCCTCCTCGCCCGGGGCGTCGGCGAGCGGGACGACACCGCCGAACATGGCGTCCTCGCTCTCCCCGGCGGGGTTGAACGTGGTGTACGTGCCGCCGGCGAAGTCCGCGCCGAAGGTCTCCAGACCGAGCACGGAGTGGTAGAAGGCCGCCGTGGCCGGGACGTCCGCCGTGTACAGCTCGACCCAGCACAGCGAGCCGTGCTCCTGGACGACCTCCAGCCCCCTGGTGCGGCCCGGTTGCCACACCCCGAAGGGCACCCCGGCCTGGTCCGCGAGGATCGCCATCCGGCCCAGGTCCTGGACGTCCATCGGCTGCACCGTCACCGCGCCGTGCGCCTGCTCGGCCGCCCGGGCCGTGGCGTCCGCGTCCGGCGACTGGAAGTACACCGTCCAGGACGGCGGGCCCTGCTCCGGCGTGGTCTGCATGCCTCCGGCGGCCGCCCTGTCGCCGAGCCGGAACAGGCCGTACCCGCCGACCTCCGGGCCGCCCGGCTGGAACCGCCAGCCGAACAGCCCGCCGTAGAAGGCGGCGGCGCCGTCGATGTCGGGGGTGCCGAGGTCGATCCAGTTCGGAGCGCCGGTGACGTAACGGGTGGTGAGCATCGTCGCCCTCCTCGCACAGGGGCCCGTCGTCTGCACTGCCGAGTCTTCCACCGCGCGGTGCCGGCCGCCGCCGGAGCGCGGCCGCGGCGGGGTTTCGGATGTTTCCGCGCGCCGCCGTGCGCCGGCCCCGTCCGGCGGGCCACCATCAAGGTGGCCGGGGGCCCGTGAACACCGTGTTGATCCCGTGTTGATCGAACGTTTTTCGCCGTCCGCGACGCTACCGGGCATGCACATCGACACGATCACCTCGCCCGAACTCGAATGGCAGCAAGAGGCGTTGTGCGCGCAGACGGGGGCGGACTTCTTCTTCCCCGAGCCGGGTAGTTCGGTGCGGGAGGCGAAGCGGATCTGCGGTATGTGCCCGATCCGCGCGGCCTGCCTGGAGTACGCGCTGGACCACGACGAGCGCTTCGGCGTCTGGGGCGGCCTTTCGGAGAAGGAGCGGCTGGAGCTGCGACGCGCGTCGCGGTAGTCGCCAGGGCAGTGGGAGCCGCCACGGGGTGGGCCCGCCAGGGGGTGGGCCGCCAGGGGAGTGGGTCCCGCCACGGAGGGGGGCCCATCGCGGGAGCGGGGCCCGGTCCCGCGGCTGTCCGCTGCCGGAACGCACGGAGCCCCGGCCGCTCGTGGCGGCCGGGGCTCTGTCCGCGTGTGTGCGGGTCGGCGTCAGGCGCCGGCCCGGGCCGCCATGCGGGCCTTGCGGGCGGCCAGCTTCTCGTCGAACTTCGACGCCTCGGAGTCCAGACCGCCCATGAACAGGCCGAGCTCCTCCTGGGCCTTGCGGCCCTCGGGGCCCAGGCCGTCGATCTCCATGATCTTCAAAAAGCGCAGCACGGGCTGGAGCACGTCGTCGTGGTGGATGCGCATGTTGTAGATCTCGCCGATCGCCATCTGCGCGGCGGCCCGCTCGAAGCCGGGCATGCCGTGACCGGGCATCCGGAAGTTCACGATGACGTCGCGCACCGCCATCATCGTCAGGTCGGGCGCCAGGTCGAACGCCGCCTTCAGCAGGTTCCGGTAGAAGACCATGTGCAGGTTCTCGTCGGTGGCGATGCGCGCCAGCATGCGGTCGCAGACCGGGTCCCCGGACTGGTGGCCGGTGTTGCGGTGCGAGACGCGGGTCGCGAGCTCCTGGAAGGCCACGTAGGCGACCGAGTGCAGCATCGAGTGCCGGTTGTCCGACTCGAAGCCCTCGCTCATGTGGGACATCCGGAATTCCTCCAGCTTGTCCGGGTCCACCGCGCGCGAGGTGAGCAGGTAGTCGCGCATCACGATGCCGTGCCGGCCCTCCTCCGCGGTCCAGCGGTGCACCCAGGTGCCCCAGGCGCCGTCGCGGCCGAACAGCGAGGCGATCTCGTGGTGGTAGCTGGGCAGGTTGTCCTCGGTGAGAAGGTTGACGATGAGCGCGATGCGCCCGATCTCGGTGACCTTGGACTGCTCCTTCTCCCAGGCCTCGCCGTCTTCGAAGAGACCGGGGAAGTTGCGCCCGTCGCTCCAGGGCACGTACTCGTGCGGCATCCAGTCCTTGGCAACCTTCAGATGCCGGTTGAGTTCCGTCTCGACCACTTCCTCCAGGGCATACAGCAGCTGGGCGTCGGTCCAGGCGCCGGCCGGGCTGCCGAGGTGGGGAGTGGTGATCGTCATGGACTCTCCAGGGGGACAAGCGTGTGAGCGGTGAACGGTGAACCTACGGCATCGTAGGCTACGTTGCCGTAGGTTACGAGGCCGTAGGTTAAGGGTGCCGTAAAGGCCGCTGATCAGCGGGGTCGCCCAGCCGTGTGTCGGGCTCCCCTGACGCGCAGGTCGGGAGCCCGGACGGGGAATGCGCGCGTCCGGTCAGACGTACAGCTCCCGCAGCCGCACCGAGAGGCACGTCACACATCCCTCGAGCTTCTCGAACTCGCTGATGTCCACGACGACCGGTTCGTACCCGAGGTCGGCGAACAGCTCGGCGGTCTTCGGCGCGCTCGCCGCCATCAGCAGCTTGTCGCCGCCGAGCAGGACGACGTGCGAGCCGGCCTCCTCGGGGACCGGCAGGAAGCGCGCGAACAGCGAGGGTGTGTCCATCTTGGGGATGTGCCCGATGACCGTGCCGTCCGGCAGCGCCGTGACCGCCGACTTCAGGTGCAGCACCTTGCTCACCGGCGCGGAGACGACCCGCGCGCCGAGCGGCTCGAACGCGGCGCGCAGCTGCCGGACGCCGTCGGCGTTGGTGCGACCGCCCCGGCCCACGTAGACGGTGTCGCCGATCTTCAGGACGTCCCCGCCCTCCAGGGTGCCCGGGTCCCAGATCCAGTTCACCGAGCAGCCCAGACCGGCGACGGCCTCCTCGACCCCGGCGGTCTCCTCGCGCCGGGAGTCCGCGCCCGGGCGCGCGATCAGGGCCACGTTCTTGTACATCACGACCGTGTCCTCGACGAACACCGAGTCCGGGCAGTCGTCGGCGGGGTCCACCTCGATGGTCTCCCAGCCGTGCGTGCGCAGGGCCTCCACGTACGTCTGCCACTGCTCGGCGGCGAGGTCGACGTCGACCTTCTCCCGCTCGATGTGTGTCACCAGCCCCTCCGCGAGGCGCGGGCTGGGGCGGCGGACGAGGGCCTTCTTGCTGGGCACGAGCGTGACTCCGTATCGGATGGGACGTGTCGGGACCGCACCGGCGGAGCTTTCCGGGATCGACCGGAACCCGTCGGGCGTCGGCCGCCATCATGCAGGGCGAACGCGGGAGAGGACAGCCCCGGGGAGGGCTTGAGGGAGGGAGGGGGGTGGGGATGCCTCGGACGCGTCGGGCGGACGGCGGGGCGGGGCGGACGGGATCCGCGGGGGAACACCGCCTGGAACGCCTCCAGGCCCAGGTGGCGCGGGAGAGGCGGGCAGCGGGTGAGCCCCCCTGCCTGGAGGGGACGCCGGCCGCCCGGCGGTGACCGCCCGGGAGCGGACGGTGACCACCCGGCCCTCCGTCGGCAGGCGCCGGTGAGCGGCTGCCTCCGGCCGGAGCGCACGCCTCGTGTCGAGGGAGGCTACCTCCGGCCGTGGCACACGCCTCGTGTCGAGCCGGAGCTGTCCGGCCTCGGCGGTCATGATGGTCCCGCCTGTGCAGGCCGGTTCGTCCCTGGTGCCGGCAGTGGCGTCCCCCTGTCCGGGGCCCCTGGGAATGGCCGGTCGCCGTGTCCCCCTGTCCGGCCCCCCTCGCACTCACCCCACCGACCCAGCGCCCTCCAACCCCCGCCGCTGTGCCGGTGTCAGCGCGCCGGCGGTGGTCTCCTCCTGCTCGTCCGAGCGCAGGCACTCGATCAGGTAGTCGCCCGTGTCGGGGTCGCGGGTCACCCCGTGCGTCTCGCTGCCGAAGCCGGGGAAATGACGGTCGAAGGACTCCAGGGCGCCGAGGTAGCGCAGGAGGGGGCTGCCTGCCGCTCCGGTGCTCTCGCCCGGCATGAGGACCGGGATGCCGGGCGGCGTCACCGTGACCATCGCCGCGGCCACCCGGCCCGGCGCGTCCGTCAGGCGGACGCGTTCCGTACCGCCGCGGACCAGGCGCTGGTAGCACAGCTGGGGCGGGGAGACGGGCTCGGGCAGGTGCTGGAAGGCGGCGTCGAGGAGCTCGACCAGGCGGGCCTCCCGCAGATGGTCGTGCATCTCCTGGCACAGCTCGCGCAGCGTCAGCCCGGCGTAGCGCCGCGGATGCTCCGCGACCAGCGCGGGCAGCACACGGTCCAGCGGGGTGTCACCGTCGTAGAGGTCCTTGAAGTCCATGAGAGCGTCCAGCAGCGTGCCCCACTTGCCCTTGGTGATGCCCATGGAGAACAGCACCAGGGTGGTGTAGCTGTCGGTCTTCTCGACGACGATGCCGCGCGTGGTCAGATACGCGGTGAGCACCCGGGCCGGGATGCCCTGATCGGACATCACCCCGGTCGCGCCCAGCCCCGGGCAGGTCAGGGTGACCTTGATCGGGTCGAGCATGCAGTACCCGCCGGTCAGTCCGGGGAAGCCGTGCCAGTCCGCGTCGGGTGCGAGGTGCCAGCAGGACGGCTCGGTCCGCAGCAGGTCCGCCGGTGCCTCGTCGAAGGGCAGGCGCTGCCCGCTCACGGGGTCGGTGACCTCTCCCGGCTGCCACACTCCGAAGAACCACGGCGGTCGGTCGCCCGCCGCCTCGATGCGCCGCCCGATCCGCACCATCTCCTGGCGGAACCTGATCGCCTCGGTCACCGCCTCGTCGACCAGCCACTGCCCCTGCGGGCCGTCCATCATCGCCGTGGCCACGTCCAGCGAGGCGATCATCGGGTACAGCGGTGACGTGGTGCCGTGCATCATCAGCGCCTCGTTGAACCGGTCGTGCTCCACCGGTGCCCGCGGTGCGGGCCTGACGTGCACCATGGCGCCCTGCGAGAGCGCAGCCAACAGCTTGTGGGTGGACTGCGTCGCGAAGACCGTCGGCCGGTCGGGGCCGGGGAATGACTCCTCGTCCACCGACATGCCGTAGCGCCCGGCGTACAGCGGATGGAAGCGGGCGTACGCGAACCACGCTTCGTCGAAGTGCAGCCGGGGCGTGCACGGGGCGAACGCCCGGGCCGCCGCCGACGCGTCGTAACACAGCCCGTCGTACGTGGAGTTGGTGAACACCGCGTACTGGGCGCGCGAGGAGACCGCGCCCGCCGTCAGCGGGCTCGCGGCGATCCGGGCCGCCACCGACTCCGCCGCGATCTCGGCCGGCGGCAGGGGCCCGGCGAGGCCGTAACCGTTACGGGTGGGGACCAGGTACACCGGCCGCGCGCCGGAGACGACCAGGCCGTGCAGGACGGACTTGTGGCAGTTGCGGTCCACCAGGGCGATCTCGTCACGGGTCACGCTGAAGTGGCCGACCAGACGGTTGCAGGTGGAGTCGCCGTGCAGCACGAAGTACGTGTGGTCGGAGCCGAAGACCCGGGCGGCGTTGCGTTCCGCCTCGCCGATCGGGCCGGTGTGCTCGAACAGCGAGCCGAGCTCCTCCACCGAGATCGACAGGTCGCTGCGCAGCAGTCGCTCCCCGAAGTACTCGTGGAACGCCCGGCCCACGGGAGACTTGAGGAAGGCGACACCCCCGGAGTGCGCGGGCGTGTGCCACGAGTACTCGTGCGCGTCGTCGAAGCGCCGCAGCGCCTTGAAGAACGGCGGGAGCAGCGCGTCCTGGTAGGCGCGCGCGGCCGTGCTGATCCGCCCGGCGATGAACGCCGGCGTGTCCTCCAACGGCCACACATAGCCGACCACCGACTGCGACACCCACAGCGGCAGCTCACGCAACCCCTCGTCCGCCATGACCAGGAACACCGGCAGGTTCTGGAACCGCCGCCCGATCCGGCGCAGTACCGTCGCACCGCCCGGCCCGTCCCCGGTTTCGGGCGGGAGATCCCAGGCGACCAGTGCGGCGGCCAGCCCGGCCTCGGTCCGGAGCACCGCCTCGGCGTCGGCGACGCTCACCGCCCACCGCACGTGCAGGCCGCGCGCCCGGATCCCGTCGGCGATGCGTGTCAACTGCCCTGCGGTGACGCCTCCGTCGTCCGGATGCTCCGCCACCGCCACCACAACCGTGCCGTCGGCCATGTCGTTCCCCTCACCGGTGGCCCGCACCACCCCCGTCCAGTGTTCGCGAGCCCCGCACGCCCGACCGTCCGGCGCCGGGCAAACCACCCCATCGGTTCAACGGGCGCACAGCGCCTTGACGTCGTCGGCCCGGCTCACGGACGGTGCCCCACGGCCCGCCGCAGATGCTCCCCGGTGACCGAACCCGCCGCCGCCAGGAGGTGCCGGGGCGTCCCCTCGAAGACGATTTGGCCGCCGTCCCGGCCGCCGTCCGGGCCCAGGTCGATCACCCAGTCGGCCCGGGCAACCACGGCCAGGTTGTGCTCGACCACCACGACCGTGTTGCCCGCGTCGACCAGCCGGTCCAGCAGGGCGACGAGGCCCTCCACGTCCGCCATGTGCAGGCCGGTCGTCGGTTCGTCGAGCACGTAGACCGCGCCCGTCCGGTGCAGTCGCGTGGCCAGCTTGATGCGCTGCCGCTCGCCGCCGGAGAGGGTGGAGAGCGGCTGCCCGAGCGTCAGGTACGTGAGCCCGACGTCCCGCAGGGCGCTCAGCCGGCGCCGTACGCCCGGGTCGTCGAAGAAGCCGAGGGCCTGCTCGGCCGTCATCTCCAGGACGTCCGCGACGGAACTGCCCCGCACGGTCAGCCGCAGCACCTCCTCCTTGAAACGCCGCCCCTCGCAGTTGTGGCAGGTCGTCGTCACCGGGTCCATGAAGGCCAGGTCGGTGTGGATGACGCCCCGGCCCTCACAGGTGCCGCAGGCGCCCTGGGAGTTGAAGCTGAACAGGCCCGCCTCGGCCCCCGTCCCGCGGGCGAAGACCTTCCGGACGGTGTCCATGATCCCCAGGTAGGTCGCCGGGGTGGAGCGGCCCGAGATGCCGATCGACGACTGGTCGACGACCACGGCCTCCTCGTGCGCGGCGGTGAACTCCCCTGCCAGGGTGCTCTTCCCCGACCCGGCGACCCCGGTCACGACGGTGAGCACACCGGCCGGGAACCGGACGGTCACGTCCCGCAGGTTGTGCCGGTCGGCGCCCTTGACCCACAGCTCCCCGGCGGGCTCCCGCACCTCGTCCTTGACCGTCGTACGGGTGCGCAGGCAGCGCCCGGTGAGCGTGTCGGAGGAGGCCAGTTCTCGCGGGGTCCCCTCGAAGACCACGGTGCCGCCGCCGGCCCCGGCGCCCGGCCCCATGTCGACGACGTGGTCGGCGAGCGCGATGACATCCGGGTCGTGCTCGACGACCAGCACGGTGTTCCCCTTGTCGCGCAGCCGCAGCAGCAGGTCGCCGAGGCGGCCCACGTCCCGCGGGTGCAGACCGACGCTCGGCTCGTCGAAGATGTACGTCATGCCGGTGAGGCTGGAGCCGAGGTGCCGCACCGTCTTCAGCCGCTGCCCCTCCCCGCCGCTGAGCGTGGCGGTCTCCCGGTCGAGGCTCAGATAGCCGAGGCCGATCGCCTCGATGCGCTCCAGAGCCGACACGGCGGCCGAGGCGATCGGCCCGGCCACCGGGTCGTCGATCTCCTTCAGTACGGCGACCAGGTCCGTGACCTGCATGCGGGCGCAGTCGGCGATCGACCGGCCGTTGATCCGGGTCGCGAGCGCCGCCGCGTTCAGCCGTGCTCCGCGGCAGCCCGGGCAGGTGCCCTCCACCAGGAACGCACGGACCAGGTCCCGGGTCTTCTGGCTCATGGCCGACAGGTCCCGCTTGAGGTACAGCCGCTCGAAGCGGACGGCCAGCCCCTCGTACTCGGTGGTCCAGGTGCCGCCGCTGCCGTTGACGGTGACCTTGCTGCCCGGCCGTCCGCGCATCAGGAACTCCCGCTCGGCGGCCGTGAACCGCCCCACCGGCTTGTGCGGGTCGAGGTCGTCGCTGTTCGTGTACGCCTGGCCCTGCCAGGTCCCGGCGGCGAACGGCGGGAAGCGGACCGCCCCGTCGGCGAGGGAGCGGTCCGGATCCAGGATGCGGTCCCAGTCGGGCCGCACCGTCCGGCCGAGGCCGTCGCACTCGGGGCACATGCCCGACGGGTCGTTGAACGAGTAGGCAGTCGCCGGTCCGGCGCTCGGGGTGCCGTGCCGGGAGAACAGCACCCGGATCACCGAGTAGACATCCGTCATGGTGCCGACGGTCGACCGGGAGTGGCCGCCGACCTGCCGCTGGTCGACGACGATCGCCGGGGTGAGGTCCTCCAGGCCGTCCGCGTGCGGCCGCTCGAACTTGGGCAGCCGGTTGCGGACGAACCACGGGTAGGTCTCGTTCAGCTGGCGCTGCGACTCCACCGCGATCGTGTCGAAGACGACGGACGACTTCCCCGATCCCGAAACGCCGGTGAACACGGTCAGCCGGCCTTTCGGGATGCGGAGGGTGACGTCCTTGAGGTTGTTCTCGCGTGCTCCGGTCAGGGTGATGGCATCGTGTGCGAAGTCGGTCATGCCACCGACGCTAGGAGGAAATCCCGACAGCCTCTGGCGTGATTTCCCGCAGTTCTCCTTCCTCCAGCAGCAGCCAGCGCGTGATGCCGATCGACTCCAGGAACGGCAGGTCGTGGCTGGCCACGACCAGCGCTCCCTCGTACGACTCCAGGGCCGTGGTGAGCTGCCGGACGCTCGCCATGTCGAGGTTGTTGGTCGGCTCGTCCAGCAGGAGCAGCTGCGGTGCGGGCTCGGCCAGCATCAGCGCGGCCAGCGCGGCCCGGAAGCGTTCGCCGCCGGACAGCGTCGCCGCCTTCTGGTCGGCGCGGGCGCCCCGGAACAGGAAGCGCGCCAGCCGCGCCCGGATCCGGTTGTTGGTGGCGTCCGGCGCGTACCGTGCCACGTTCTCGGCCACGGACAGTTCCCCGTCGAGGACGTCGAGCCGCTGCGGCAGGAACCGCAGCGGGACGTGCGTCACCACCTCGCCCGCCTCCGGGGCGAGCTCGCCGGTGATCGTGCGCAGCAGCGTGGTCTTGCCCGCGCCGTTGCGCCCGATCAGCGCGACCCGCTCAGGCCCGCGCAGGTCGAGGCCACCTTTCACCCGGGCGCCGTACCGGAGCCCGAGATCCCGGAGGGTGAGAACGGTCCGCCCCGGCGGCACCGCCGTGTACGGCAGGTCGACGCGGATCTCGTCGTCGTCCCGTACGGCCTCCACCGCCTCGTCGAGCCGCTCCCTGGCCTCGGCGAGCTTCTCCTCGTGCATGATGCGGTGCTTGCCCGCGGACTCCTGCGCCGCGCGCTTGCGCGCCCCCATGACGATCTTCGGCTCGCGCTTCTGGTCCCACATCTTCTGCCCGTACCGCTTGCGGCGGGCCAGTTTGACCTGGGCGTCGGCCAGTTCGCGCTTCTGCTTGCGGAAGTCGGACTCGGCGACGCGCACCATGCGCTCGGCCGCCTCCTGCTCGATCTCCAGTGCCTCCTCGTAGTCGGAGTAGTTGCCGCCGTACCAGGTGATCTCACCGGAGCGCAGATCGGCGATCTGGTCGACGAGGTCCAGCAGTTCACGGTCGTGGCTGACGACGACCATGACGCCCGGCCAGGACTGCACGGCCGCGTACAGCCGCCGACGGGCGTACAGGTCGAGGTTGTTGGTCGGCTCGTCCAGCAGCAGCACCTCGGGCCGGCGCAGCAGCAGCGCGGCCAGCCGCAGCAGGACCGACTCGCCGCCGGACACCTCGCCGATGGTGCGGTCCAACTCGACGTGCCCGAGCCCGAGTTCGCCGAGCGTGGCGAGGGCGCGCTCCTCGGCGTCCCAGTCGTCGCCGACGGCCTCGAAATGCGTCTCGGAGACGTCGCCCGACTCGATGGCGTGCAGGGCGGCGCGCTGTGCGGCGATGCCGAGGACCTCGTCGACGCGCAGGGCGGTGTCGAGCGTGACGTTCTGCGGCAGGTAGCCGACCTCGCCGGCCGCGCGGACGGTGCCGTCGGTGGGTGCGAGTTCACCGGCGACCAGCTTCAACAGGGTCGACTTTCCGGACCCGTTGACGCCGACCAGGCCGGTCCGGCCGGGGCCGAACGAGACGTCCAGGCCCTCGAAGACGGGGGTGCCGTCGGGCCAGGTGAACGCAAGGGACGTGACGGTGATGGAGGTGGACATGGTGGCCTCATTCGCGGTTGCTCGAAGCGGTCAGGGGCAAACGCGTGTCGAGACACCTGCGACCAGGGGGTGAGGCTCCATGGGCACATCACGGACATGAGAGATGCCCTGCACCGGAGGGACGGCTCGGACGCCGAGGTCGCACGCAGCGCACACCACAGAGGGGGTGTGACGCGGTGTCTCAGGACCTCAGACGAGCAACGTCCTTCTCCAATCGGCGGCAACAGGGACGCTTTACACCGTAGGAGGGCGCTCTGAGCCTGTCAACGAATTAACGTGCGACTCGATCGTTCCGCCCCGAGGAGGCCCCGTGTCCAACGGTCCGCTCACCCTGTCGGCCCGGCTCTGCCTGCTGGCCTGGGACGCCGCGGGACCGGCCGCCGGCGCCACCGCCCACCGGCCCGCTCCGGTGCGGGCCGGAGCCCTCGTCGAGCTGGCCCGGCGCGGCCTGCTCACCGACGAGGACGGCATCGCCACGCCGGTCGACCTGGACGCGAGCGCGGGTGACGCGGTCCTCGACGGGCTGCTCGAACTCGTCCGCGAGTCGCGCCCGCACCCCTGGCGGACGTGGGTGACGCTGCGAGCACGGGTGACCTTCGACGCCGTGCGGGAGCAGCTGGTGGCCGACGGGTTTCTGCGGGCGGAGAAGCGACGGGTCCTGGGTGTGTTCCCGACCGTGGAGTACGCGCTGGAGCGGGTGGCCGTCGTGGAGGCGCTGCGGGAGGAGACACGGCAGATCCTCCACGGGGCGCTGCCGGTCGCCCGGATCTCCGAGCGGGACGCGGCACTCGCCGTCCTCACCGCGGCGGCGGACCTCCTCGACGAGGACACCCCTGACCGGCGCATCGAGCAGCTGACGGAACGGGCGGGCGCGTCGATGCCCCCGCTCGCTTCGATCGTGCGCGAGGTGAGCACGGCGGTGACGGCGAGGCGTGCGGTGGCGGCGTCGCCCTGATGCCTGTCCGGTCCGGCTGAGCCAAGGGCGGACCGCCCCGGCTCGGCGCGGCCCTCAGGGACCGCCCCGGCTCGGCGCGGCCCCTCGGTCCGTCAGCTCAGCACGCGTCCCGCATCAGCTCGGCGAGACCGTGGTCCAGATCCAGCTGGAGGTGCTCCAGACCGACGGGCACGAGTTCGCTCGTGGCCTGGAGGAACCGGCGGATCTCGCTCGAGCGGACGTGGACCACGGCGGTGCCCTCCGGGGCGTGGAACTCCAGCACCGTGCGGTCGTAGCCGTAGGGCCGCACGCGCACGTCGCCCTGTCCCTCGGCGCTCTTCTGGCCGGCGGCGAGCAGCTCGCGGGAGAAGGTCCAGCAGACCTCGACGCCCTCCAGCGTGGCCGGCGCGGGGAACGTCATACGGACGGCGAAAGGATCACGCCGGTCGTAGTGAAGCGTGGCGGGAATGCTCGGCATACGCGGCGCGGCGGCGACGAGGCGGGCCTCCACGGGCTGCTCGATGACGATGGACAACGCCTTGCTCCCTTGTGACGGCTGGACGGACACTTCCGGGCGGATGAGGCCGGGCACTGGAAGAGACGACGGAATCAGCCAATCCGTGCACACGCATTGCTAGTGACCTCTGTCACCGCGTTCATGCGCCAGAGTGACGTGACTCTCCTCGTGCGTCTCCACGGGCACGTGTGGCGCCCGCCGCACCACGCGGAGCACCCGCGAGGCCCTCTGGACGGCGCCCGGGCGGTGGGCTAGCTTCCCCGGCCATGAGGCGCATGGGGAGCACGCGACGGACGGGACGAACACGCAGCAGGGCGACCGCTCTGGCGGCCTGCACGGCGGCACTGGCAGCCCTGACCGCCGTACCGGCACAGGCGCACGGATCCCAGGGCCGGGCGCCGCACTGGGAACTCAAGGACACCGGCGCTCCCGAGGCACGGTTCCGGGGTCTTGCCGCCGTCAGCCGGACCACCGCCTGGGTCGCCGGCACCGGCGGCACCGTCCTGCGCACCACCGACGCAGGGGAGGCCTGGCGCGACGTCTCGCCGCCGGGCGCGGGGGAGTTGCAGTTCCGGGACATCGAGGCGTTCGACGCGCGCCGGGCCGTGGTCCTGGCCATCGGCGAGGGCGAGGCGTCCCGCGTCTACCGCACCGACGACGGCGGAGCCACCTGGACGGAGTCCTTCCGCAACACCGACCCCAAGGCGTTCTACGACTGCCTCACCTTCTTCGACCACCGCCACGGTCTCGCGATGAGCGACCCGGTGGACGGGAGGTTCCGCATCCTGTCGACCGGCGACGGCGGCCGGAGCTGGAAGGTGCTGCCGGACCGGGGCATGCCGGCCGCGCAGGAGGGCGAGGCCGGATTCGCCGCGAGCGGCCAGTGCCTGGTGACGTCCGGGCCGAAGGACGTCTGGCTGGCCACCGGCGGGGCCCCGCGCGCGCGTGTGCTGCACTCCGCCGACCGGGGACGCACCTGGACGGCCACCGACACCCCCCTCCCGGCGGGCGACCCCGCCCGGGGCGTCTTCGCGCTGGCCTTCCGCGACCGCGCCCACGGCCTCGCCGTCGGCGGCGACTTCCGCCCCGACCAGCCCTCACCGGACGCCGCCGCCCGCACCCTTGACGGCGGCCACACCTGGCGCCCGGCCGCCACCGCCCCGCCCGCCTACCGCTCCGGCGTCGCCTGGCTCCCGCACAGCCGCACCGCCGCCCTCGCCGTCGGACCCACCGGCACCGACCTCACCACGGACGCCGGCCGCACCTGGCGGACCGTCGACACGGGCTCCTACGACACCGTCGACTGCACCCCGGACCACGGGTGCTGGGCCGCCGGCGAGAAGGGCCGGGTTGCGCGCCTGGAGCACTGAGCATGCGGGGTGCCCTGATCGTTGGCAGTGTGGGTACTCGTTCACTGATCGGGAAAGGAAGTGAGCGGGAATGCCACGCGGTTCGAGCTCCAAGCGGGAGCGCCAGTACGAGCACATCAAGGAGAGCGCGAAGGACCGGGGCGAGAGCACCGGCCGCGCCGAGGAGATCGCCGCGCGGACGGTGAACAAGGAACGCGCCCGCTCCGGCGAGTCGAAGACCGCCAGCCGCACCTCCACCCAGGACATGTCCTCCGGCAAGCGGGGCGGCCGGCGCTCCGGGCGGGGTTCCCAGGGACCCACCTACGACCAGCTCTACCAGGAGGCCAAGCGCAAGGGTGTCGAGGGCCGTTCCAGCATGAACAAGAGCCAGTTGCAGCGCGCACTGGGCAAGTGAGGCGCACGCCTCAGAGGGTCTCCCGGTAGGCCTCCAGCGCGGGCGCCGTCTTCGTCGCCGTGAACTCGGTGACGCGGTACGCGCACACGCCCGCGGTGACGAACGGGTCCTCCGCGGTGATCTCCTCGATCCGCGCACGGTCCCCCGCGACGGCGATGATCACCCCGCCGTCGCGGGGGTTCTTGCGCCCGGAAGCGAGGAAGACCCCCTGCCGGTACTGCTCGTCGAGCCACGCCACATGCTCTTGCAGCACGGCGTCGACGGCTTCCAGCGGGGCGGTGTACGTCAGCTCCAGCACGAACATGGCGGGAGCCTACCCCGGGCGTTTCCGTGCGGTCACCGGGGAGCCCGTAGGCTCGGGGCCACCATGACGACCGTACGCATCCCCGAGGACTGGCCCGCCACCGAGGAGCAGGCCCGCGCCGTCCAGGACGAACTGCGCGCACGCGTGATCCTCGGCGAACCCGGACCGCCGCCCCGGACGGGCCACGTGACGGGGGTCGACGTCGCGTACGACGACGAGCGGGACGTCGTCGCGGCGGCGGCGGTCGTGCTGGACGCGTCGAGTCTCGAGGTCGTCGCCGAGGCCACGGCCGTGGGACGGGTCTCCTTCCCCTATGTGCCCGGGCTGCTCGCCTTCCGCGAGATCCCGACGGTCCTCGCCGCCCTCGACGCCCTGCCCTGCCCGCCCGGCCTGGTCGTCTGCGACGGCTACGGTCTCGCCCACCCCCGCCGCTTCGGCCTCGCCAGCCACCTCGGCGTCCTGACCGGCCTGCCCACGATCGGCGTGGCGAAGAACCCGTTCACCTTCACCCACGACGACCCGGGCACCCCGCGCGGCAGCACCTCCGCGCTGCTCGCCGGCTCCGAGGAGGTCGGCCGCGCCCTGCGCACCCGGGACGCCGTCAAGCCGGTCTTCGTCTCCGTCGGCCACCGGACGACGCTGGACAACGCCTGTGCGCACACTCTCGCGCTGACCCCCGACTACCGCCTCCCGGAGACCACGCGCAGAGCGGACGCGCTGTGCCGCGAGGCACTCCGGGAGACCTACTCGGCCTGACCGTCCACCCGCCAGCGGCCCACCTCCCGGTACTCCGAGTCGTAGATCGCCGACTCGTCCCCGGGGGCGAGCGCGTAGTGGCGCAGATTGCCGGCCCAGTACCTGAGGATCCGGCCCAGTTCGCCCGCCGGGTCCTTCGCCAACGCCGCGTCGTCCAGGGAAACGTCCAGAAGGAATCTCATGCCTTCAAGGGTTTCATTGAACTCCTTGTTGGCACTTTTCGAGCGGTCACCAGGGGGGCGAACGCCGAAAGTCTCAAGCCGCGAGAAGAGGCGGGCGGGGCGGGCGGCCGGATCTGAGTACCGGCTCTGAGTACCTGTACGGATGCCCCGCCGGCGTCCCCGTGGGCAGGCTGGGGCGCATGACAACGCACCGTGCCCCCAAGCCCGTTGCCGGCCCGGCCCAGACCGTCGAGCGGGCCGTCACCCTAGGGCTGATCCTCGCCGTGACGGCCGGGCTCGGCTGGATCGCCGGGATGATCTACACCATCGCCGAGTGGCCGCTGTAGGACCCTCAGCGCGCCGACGCGACGCGGAAGCGGATACCCGCCGCACGCAGCCGGTCGATCAGCGCGTTGCCCATCGCCACCGCCGTGGTGACCTGACCCGCCGTCTCCGGAAGGTCGTCGAAGGCGAGGCACAGCGCCGACTCGGCGAACATCTTGGCCGTCTCGTCGTAGCCGGGATCGCCGCCGGAGACCTCCGTGTACACCCGCTGACCGCCGCCCTCGCCCACGAAGCGCACGGAGAACCAGCTCTTCGCCCGCTTCTCCGGGCTCGGCCCGTCGCCGGGCTTGAGCCGGTCCGACAACCAGCGCCGCGCGGGCGGCACCTGAGCCGCCGCGACCAGCGCGCCGACCGCGGCGACGCCGCCGACCGCGACCGGCAGATGCCGGACGGCCGCGTACTGCCGGTAGCGGAAGTCGGGCCCGTACCGGTCGAGGGCCGACGCCGAGCGCCGCACGATCTGCGGGTCGATGGTCGGCATCGGCAACGCCCACGCACCGACCTCCTTGGCGAACCGCGGCCCGCCCAACGGCGCCGACGCCCGCCGGCCCACCAGTCGCGGCTCGTGTCGCCGCCGGTCCCGGGCGGCCGCCGCCATCTGACGCTGCCGCGCGAACTGGCCGAGCGCGGAGGCGAAGGTTCCGCCCGAGAACGCCGCGTCCGCGGTGACGAAGCCCTCCACGGCCAGCGGCACGTCCTCGGGCAGCTGCTGCACGGTGAAGTACACGCCCAGGTCGTGCGGGATCGAGTCGAACCCGGCGGCGTGCACCAGCCGCGCCCCGGTCTCCCGTGCGCGGGCGTCGTGCCGGACGTACATCAGGTCCACGAACTCCGGCTCGCCGCACAGGTCGAGGTAGTCGGTCCCGGTGTCCGCGCAGGCGGCGACGAGCTCCTCGCCGTACGTCACGTACGGGCCGACCGTCGTGGCCAGCACGCGCGCCTTGCCGGCGAGATCGCGCAACGAGGCGGGGTCGCAGACGTCCGCCCGCTCCACCCCGACCTTCGCGTCGGCGGGCAGCCGCTCCCGCAGCCGCTCCAGCTTCCCGGCGCTGCGGCCCGCGATGGCCCAGCGCAGCCCCTCGGGCGCATGGGCGGCCAGGTACTCCGCGGTGAGCGCCCCGGCGAAACTGGTCGCTCCGAAGAGCACGATGTCGTACGGACGGTCCGTCCTGCTTTGCCTGCTCATGACACCCCTCGGTCGTGCAGCCCGTGCCGCTGTCGGTGGCCGAGGCTAGCGTGAGGGGTGCGGAGCCCGACGACGAGCCCGGAGGACGACGATGGCCGTGCCCAGGAATGCCCTGAAGAAGTGGGAGAAAGTGCGCGCGTTCGCACTGGGGCTGCCGGACGCCGGCGAGGAGTTCCCCTGGGGCGAGTCCGTCGCGAAGGTCAACAAGAAGGTGTTCGTCTTCCTCGGCGTCCAGGACGGCAGTTACCCCTTGGGGGTGACGGTGAAGCTCAAGGACGAGACGGCGCACGCCCACGCGCTGGCCTGCCCCGGCGCCGAGCCCGCCGGATACGGCCTGGGCAAAGCGGGCTGGGTGAGCATCCCCCTGGAGCAGCAGGGCGCCCCCGCCGCCGAGGTGCTCTGCGACTGGGTGGAGGAGAGCTACCGGGTGATCGCGCCGAAGCGGCTGATAGTCGTGCTGGACGGAAGCTGATCCCGTCCGGCAGATTGCTAAGCGCTTGCTCGTTCAGGTCTTGTGCCGAGTGGAACACGTTCTTAGCATCACTGGTGTTACATCAGTTGTGTCACAGCATGGGGGCTGGATGACCACGGCAAGGACGCCAGGACACGGTCCGCTCACCGGCGTGCGCGTCGTGGAGCTGGCCGGCATCGGGCCCGGCCCGTTCGCCGCCATGCTGCTGGCCGACCTCGGGGCCGACGTCGTGCGTGTGGACCGGCCCGGCGGCCCCGGGCTCGCGATCGACCCGGCGTACGACGTCACCAACCGCAACAAGCGCTCGGTGGTCGTCGACCTGAAGGCCCCGGACGGCCCGGACCGGGTGCTCGACCTCGTGGCCCGCGCCGACGTCCTCGTCGAGGGCTACCGCCCCGGCGTCGCGGAGCGCCTCGGTGTCGGCCCCGGGGACTGCCACGCCCGCAACCCGCGTCTCGTCTACGGCCGGATGACCGGCTGGGGCCAGGACGGCCCGCTCGCCCAGCGCGCCGGGCACGACATCGCCTACATCGCCCCCACCGGCGCCCTCGGCATGATCGGCCGCCCGGACGAACCGCCCGCGGTCCCGGCGAACCTGCTCGGCGACTACGCGGGCGGCTCCCTCTATCTCGTCGTCGGCGTCCTCGCCGCCCTGCACCACGCGCGCGCGAACGGCACCGGCCAGGTCGTCGACGCCGCCATCGTCGACGGCACCGCCCATCTCGCCACGATGATCCACGGCATGCTCGCCGCCGGCGGCTGGCAGGACCGCCGCGGCGCCAACCTCCTGGACGGCGGCTGCCCCTACTACGGCACGTACGAGACGGCCGACGGCCGGTACATGGCCGTCGGCGCCCTGGAGCCCCGGTTCTACGCGGAGTTCCTCGCCCTCCTCGGCGTCGAGGGCCAGGAGGGGGCCCGCAAGGACGTCGCCCGCTGGAGTGAACTGCGCGAGCAGGTCGCCACCCGCTTCAAGAGCCGTACCCGGGACGAGTGGACGGCCGTCTTCGACGGCTCCGACGCCTGCGTGGCGCCCGTGCTGTCGCTGCGCGAGGCCCCGCACCACCCGCACCTGGCCGCCCGCGGCACCTTCACCGACCACGGCGGCATCACCCAGCCCGCCCCGGCCCCCCGCTTCTCCGCGACCCCGACCTCCGTCCGCACCGGCCCGGCGCGGCCGGGCGCCGACACGGCGGACGTCGCCCGGGACTGGGACGTCCCCGGGCTCCTCCCGTCGTCCCGAAACCCTCAGTGAAAGGCCCCCTCGTGAGCACCGAAGCGTACGTCTACGACGCGATCCGCACCCCGCGCGGCCGCGGCAAGGCCACCGGCGCCCTGCACGGCACCAAGCCCATCGACCTGGTCGTCGGACTGATCCACGAGATCCGCGCCAGGTTCCCGGACCTCGACCCGGCCGCCGTCGACGACATCGTCCTCGGCGTCGTCGGCCCGGTCGGCGACCAGGGCTCCGACATCGCCCGGATCGCCGCCATCGCCGCGGGCCTGCCCGACACGGTCGCCGGTGTGCAGGAGAACCGCTTCTGTGCCTCGGGCCTGGAGGCCGTCAACCTGGCCGCCGCCAAGGTGCGTTCCGGCTGGGAGGACCTCGTCCTCGCGGGCGGCGTCGAGTCGATGTCCCGGGTGCCGATGGCCTCCGACGGCGGTGCCTGGTTCAACGACCCGATGACCAACCTCGAGGTCAACTTCGTGCCGCAGGGCATCGGCGCCGACCTCATCGCCACCATCGAGGGCTTCTCCCGGCGCGACGTCGACGAGTACGCGGCCCTTTCCCAGGAGCGGGCCGCCACCGCGATGAAGGACGGCCGCTTCGAGCGGTCCGTCGTCCCGGTCAAGGACCGCAGCGGCCTCGTCGTCCTCGACCACGACGAGTTCCCGCGTCCCGGCACCACCGCCGATTCCCTCGCCAAGCTCAAGCCGTCCTTCGCGGACATCGGCGAACTCGGCGGCTTCGACGCCGTGGCCCTCCAGCAGTACCACTGGGTGGAGAAGATCGACCACGTTCACCACGCGGGCAACTCCAGCGGCATCGTCGACGGCGCCTCGCTCGTCGCGATCGGCTCCAAGGAGGTCGGCGAGCGCTACGGCCTCACCCCCCGCGCCCGGATCGTCTCCGCCGCGGTCTCCGGCTCCGAGCCGACCATCATGCTCACCGGCCCCGCCCCCGCCACCCGCAAGGCCCTCGCCAAGGCCGGACTGACCATCGACGACATCGACCTCGTCGAGATCAACGAGGCGTTCGCGGCGGTCGTGCTGCGCTTCGTGAAGGACATGGGCCTGTCCCTCGACAAGGTCAACGTCAACGGCGGCGCGATCGCGCTCGGCCACCCCCTCGGCGCGACCGGCGCGATGATCCTCGGCACCCTCGTGGACGAACTGGAGCGCCAGGACAAGCGCTACGGCCTCGCCACGCTGTGCGTCGGCGGCGGCATGGGCGTCGCCACCATCGTCGAGCGCATCTGACCCCCTCCCGACGGATCACACGGAGCACCTCCACATGAGCACTGAATCCACCACCATCCGCTGGGAACAGGACCGCACCGGCCTCGTCACCCTCGTCATCGACGACCCCAACCAGTCCGCGAACACCATGAACCAGGCGTTCCGCGACTCGCTGGCCGCCGTCACCGACCGCCTGGAGGCCGAGAAGGACTCCATCCGGGGCGTCATCATCACCTCCGCGAAGAAGACCTTCTTCGCCGGCGGCGACCTGCGCGACCTCATCCGCGTCACGCCCGAGACCGCCCAGGAGCTCTTCGACGGCGGCATGGCCATCAAGCGGAACCTGCGCCGCATCGAGACCCTCGGCAAGCCCGTCGTCGCCGCCCTCAACGGCGCGGCCCTCGGCGGCGGCTACGAGATCGCCCTCGCCTGCCACCACCGCGTCGCGCTCGACGCGCCCGGCTCCAAGATCGGCTGCCCCGAGGTCACCCTCGGTCTGCTCCCCGGAGGCGGCGGCGTCGTCCGCACCGTCCGCCTGCTCGGCATCGCCGACGCCCTGCTGAAGGTCCTCCTCCAGGGCACCCAGTACAGCCCGCGCCGCGCCCAGGAGAACGGCCTCGTGGATGAGGTGGCCGAGAGCCAGGAGGACATGCTCGCCAAGGCGCGCGCCTTCATCGACGCCAACCCCGAGTCCCAGCAGCCCTGGGACAAGCCGGGCTACCGCATCCCGGGCGGCACGCCGGCCAACCCCAAGTTCGCCGCTAACCTGCCCGCCTTCCCGGCCAGCCTGCGCAAGCAGACGAACGGCGCCCCCTACCCGGCCCCGCGCAACATCCTGGCCGCAGCCGTCGAGGGCTCTCAGGTCGACTTCGAGACCGCCCAGGTCATCGAGGCCCGCTACTTCGTGGACCTCGCGGCCGGCCAGACCTCGAAGAACATGATCCAGGCCTTCTTCTTCGACCTCCAGGCCGTCAACTCCGGCGCCAACCGCCCCCAGGGCATCGAGCCCCGCAAGGTCCGCAAGGTCGCCGTCCTCGGCGCCGGGATGATGGGCGCCGGCATCGCCTACTCCTGCGCCCGCGCCGGCATCGACGTCGTCCTCAAGGACGTCTCCCTGGAGGCGGCCCTCAAGGGCAAGGGCTACTCCGAGAAGCTGTGCGCCAAGGCCGTCTCCAAGGGCCGTACGTCCCAGGAGAAGGCCGACGCGCTGCTCGCCCGCATCACCCCGACCGCCGAGGCGCAGGACCTGGCCGGCTGCGACGCCGTCATCGAGGCCGTCTTCGAGGACACCTCCCTCAAGCACAAGGTGTTCCAGGAGATCCAACACGTCGTGGAGCCCGACGCGCTGCTCTGCTCCAACACCTCCACCCTGCCCATCACCGCCCTCGCCGAAGGCGTCGAGCGCCAGGGCGACTTCATCGGCCTGCACTTCTTCTCGCCCGTCGACAAGATGCCGCTCGTCGAGATCATCAAGGGCGAGCGCACCGGCGAGGAGGCTCTGGCCCGCGCCTTCGACCTGGTCCGGCAGATCAACAAGACGCCGATCGTCGTCAACGACTCGCGCGGCTTCTTCACCTCCCGCGTCATCGGCCACTTCATCAACGAGGGCGTCGCGATGGTCGGCGAGGGCATCGAGCCCGCCTCGGTCGAGCAGGCCGCCGCCCAGGCCGGCTATCCGGCCAAGGTGCTGTCCCTGATGGACGAACTGACGCTGACCCTGCCCCGCAAGATCCGGGCCGAGACCCGGCGCGCGGTCGAGGAGGCGGGCGGCACCTGGACGGCCCACCCCGCCGAGGCCGTCATCGACCGCATGGTCGACGAGTTCGGCCGCACCGGCCGCAGCGGGGGCGCCGGCTTCTACGACTACGGCGACGACGGCAAGCGCACCGGCCTGTGGCCCGGGCTGCGCGAGCACTACACCAAGCCGGGGTATCGGATCCCGTTCCGGGACATGCAGGAGCGCATGCTGTTCTCCGAGGCGCTGGACACCGTCCGGCTGCTGGAGGAGGGCGTGCTGACCTCCGTCGCCGACGCCAACATCGGCTCCATCTTCGGCATCGGCTTCCCGGGCTGGACCGGCGGCGTGCTCCAGTACATCAACGGCTACGAAGGGGGCCTGCCCGGCTTCGTGGCACGCGCGCGCGAACTCGCCGAGCAGTACGGGGAGCGCTTCGCCCCGCCCGCGCTGCTGGTGGAGAAGGCGGAGAAGGGGGAGCGGTTCAGCGACTCAGCCCGCGGCTGACCCGCCGGAGCCCGACGGCCCGGTGAGCCACTCGCCCAGCTCTTCCTTCAGCGACCGCTGAAACGCGGTGAGGAGCGCCTGCACCACCAGAGGGTGCATGTGCGCGGACAAGGAGCGCACGTCCCGCGCGTCGCGCTCCGCCACCTCGCCGCGGAAGAGCTGGGACAGCTCCCGGGCCGCGGCACGCGTGTGGTCGACGAGGACCTCGCGCGCCGCGAAGATCGCCTCCTGGGACAGCGGCACGTCCAGCAGCCCGGCGCCGAGCCGGAGCAGACCGAGGTCGGCCTCGTACCCGCCGTCCGCGGGCCGGATCACACCCATCGCGACGAGCCGCTCGACGTCCTCGTCGCCGAGCATCCGCCCGGCCCGCCGCTCCAGCTCCGCCCGCGTGACCGTCTCGACGGTCTCCGGCGCCCAGGAGGCCACCACGGCCCGGTGGATGGCCAGGTCGTGCGCGCTCAGGTCCGACGGCAGCTGCCGCAGGTAGCGCTCGATGCCGGCCAGCGTCATGCCCTGCTGCTGCAACTCCTCGATCAGCGCCAGCCGGGCCAGATGCTCACTCCCGTAGTGCCCCACGCGCCGCGGACCGAGCATCGGCGGTGGCAACAGCCCTTTGGTGCCGTAGAAGCGGACCGTGCGCACCGTGACGCCCGTCCGGGCGGCCAGCTCGTCGATCGTGAGGGTCGGCTCCTCGGCGTCGGTCGTCATGTGCAGCAGTATCGCTGTCTCACCAGTGCTGTGAAACCTCCGGCGCCGAACGTGAAGGCCGTGTGAGAAGTAGCGCTCTGTGACGTGTGCCATCGCGTGAGCCCCGCAGGGCGGGGGAAGGTGGCCCCTTGGTCTGTGCCCTGACAGAGGGCCCAGACCTTATGTACGTCCGGAAGCCGAGCGTGACCCGCTCGGGCGCACCAGAGAAGTGGATCCACCGTGAGCAAGGACGCCGTGAACACGGCTGCGGCCACGCCGCGTACCGATGCGGCCGCAGTGCCCGCGGACGCGGGCGACGCCGGCTACAGCAAGGACCTCAAGCCCCGCCACGTCAACATGATCGCCATCGGAGGCGCCATCGGCACCGGGCTCTTCCTGGGCGCGGGCGGCCGCCTGCACAACGCGGGCCCGGCGCTGGCGATCGCCTACCTGGTCTGCGGCATCTTCGCCTTCTTCGTGGTCCGGGCCCTCGGCGAGCTCGTGCTCTACCGCCCCTCCTCGGGTTCCTTCGTGTCGTACGCGCGCGAGTTCCTCGGCGAGAAGGGCGCCTACATCGCCGGCTGGATGTACTTCCTGAACTGGTCGACCACCGGCATCGCCGACATCACCGCGATCGCGCTCTACACGCACTACTGGAGCATGTTCACGGACATCCCGCAGTGGGTGCTCGCGCTGGTCGCCCTCGCGGTCGTCCTGGCGGTGAACCTGATCTCGGTGAAGTACTTCGGCGAGATGGAGTTCTGGTTCGCGATCATCAAGGTCGCCACGCTCGTCGGGTTCATGTTGATCGGCATCTTCCTGCTCGCCACGCAGCACGAGGTGGGCGGCCAGACCCCGGGCCTGGGCGTCATCACCGACAACGGCGGCGTCTTCCCGCACGGCATGATGCCCGTCGTCCTGGTCATGCAGGGCGTGATCTTCGCGTACGCCGCACTGGAGCTGGTCGGTGTCGCCGCGGGCGAGACCGCCGAGCCGGAGAAGGTCGTCCCGCGCGCGGTGAACTCGATCATGTGGCGGGTGGGCCTCTTCTACGTGGGCTCGGTCGTCCTGCTGGCCCTGCTCCTGCCGGGTTCGGTCTACTCGGCCGACCAGAGCCCCTTCGTCACGGTGCTGTCGAAGATCGGCGTCCCGGCCGCGGGCGACGTGATGAACCTGGTCGTCCTGACGGCCGCCATGTCCTCCCTCAACTCCGGCCTGTACTCCACGGGCCGCATCCTGCGCTCCATGGCGATGGCGGGCTCCGCGCCGAAGTTCACCGCGCGCATGAACCGCAGCCAGGTCCCCTACGGCGGCATCCTGCTGACCTGCGGGGTGTGCGTGCTCGGCGTCGGCCTGAACTTCCTCGTGCCGGCCCAGGCCTTCGAGATCGTGCTGAACGTCGCCTCCCTCGGCATCATCAGCACCTGGGTGATCATCATGGTCTGCCACCTGGTCTTCGTCCGCCGCGCCAAGGACGGCCAGGTCACCCGCCCCTCCTTCCGGCTTCCCTTCAGCCCGGTCACCGAGATCACCACGATCGCCTTCCTGCTGGCCTGTCTCGGCATGATGTGGAACGACCCCGAGGTCGGCCGCAAGACCCTCCTCCTCATCCCCCTGATCGCGGTCATGCTGGTCGCGGGCTGGTTCGGCATCCGCCGCCGCGTCACCCGGACGACGGACCAGGAGCTGTCGCAGCTGACGAAGTAGCAGGTCGCGGCCCGTCGGGCGCCCGGCGCTGTCGGGCCCCGGCGCGGAACGGGCCGGCTCAGCCCTGGCTGTCGAAGGCCCGTACCAGGCAGTCGACGAGGCGCCGGGCGAGGGCGCCGTCGGGGTCCAAGCGGGGGTTGAAGACCGCGACGGTGAGGCCCGCCGCCCCGCCGCCCGTCAGCGCCGTGCGCAGGACGGTCTCCAGCTCCTGCCAGGTCAGCCCGTCCGGCTGCCGGTAGTCGACGGCCGGCATGACCGCGTCGTTCAGGACGTCGACGTCGAGATGGATCCAGTACCCGGCGCCCGTGCCGTCACCGGTCAGCACCCGGACGGCGCGCCGGGCCGCCTCGGCCGCCCCCAGGGCGCGCACGGTGTCCAGCTCCAGCGCGTGCAGCGCCGACGGCAGCGGCTGCATCCCGTACCCCGCGGACTCTTCCGCGTCCCGGAACCCCAGGGCGACGACGTCCGCGTCGCGCACGAGCGGGCCCCGGCCCTCCAGGTCGGCCAGCACCCGCGGTCCGCGCCCGGTGGCCAGGGCGAGCTCCATGGAGGCCACCTCGCCCGCGGGCTCCGCCGAAGGCTGGTAGAAGTCGGTGTGCCCGTCCAGGAAGAGCAGGCCGTGCCGGTCGTCGCGGCGGCGCAGTGCCAGCAGAGTGCCGAGCAGCACGCTGCAGTCGCCGCCGAGCACGACGGGGAAGCGGCCGTGGCCGAGGACGTCGCCCACGTCGTCGGCCAGCGCGACGGAGTACGCGGCGATGCCGCCCGGATTCAGGAGCCCCGTCGCCGGATCCCGCGCCGGGTCGTACGGGGGCGGTTCCACCCGGCCCGAGTGCCGCGCACCGAGCCCTTCGGCCAGTCCGGCCCCGAGGAGCGCCGCGGGCAGGTCCTCGACCCCGGTGGGGCGCAGCCCGAGCACGGACGGCGCCTCGACGATCGCCAGCTTCCGCACGTCCGGCTCCCTCGTCAGCAGCCTCGCCCTCACACGTCACGGTGTACGGGCGTCACCCTGACGGGGCAGCACATCGACACCCCCGTGCGGGAGGCCCGCCGCCGGGTCGAGCGGGGCGGCGGGCCGTGCGGCGGGTCGGCCCGCAGCCGGGTCGCGCCGGACGCCTCTGCGGCGGGCCTTCCGTCGCCGGGTCGCGCCGGACGTCTCCGGCGGCGGGCTTCACGTCGCCGGGTCGCGCCGGGCGCCCCCCCCCACGACACCCGGGTGTCAGTGCCCACGCACCTTCGCCGATACAGGGTGCCAGTGCCCCCGCATCCCCGCCCGACCCGCGGATATCAGTGCCCGTGCACCCCGTTCGTCGCGGCGATCCGCTTCCACGACCTGGGCTGGGACACGCCCTTCGCTCCCTCGGCGCCCTTGGCCACCGCCGCGGCCCGAGCCGCCGGCACCCCCGGCTTCGACGGCTGGAACAGCCACGTGTCGAAGAGCGCGGTCAGCGGCTTGCCCGAGACCTCCTCCGCGTACCGCCGGAAGTCCGCCACCGAGGCGTTGCCATGGGCGTACTTCGCGGGCCAGCCCTTGAGGATCGCGAAGAACGACTCGTCACCGACCTTGTTGCGCAGCGCCTGGACGGCCAGTGCGCCACGGTCGTAGACCGCGATGTCGAACTGGTTCTCCGGGCCCGGGTCCCCGGGCTTCACCGTCCAGAACGGGTCGTCGCCCGGATGCGAGGCGTACACGTAGTCGGCGAGTTCCTGCGCCGTGCCCTCGCCCTCGTGCTCCGACCACAGCCACTGCGCGTACCGCGCGAACCCCTCGTTGATCCAGATGTCCTTCCAGCCCTTGAGCGACACCTCGTCGCCGTACCACTGGTGGGCCAGCTCATGGACGACGACCGACACGTTCGACCCGTTCGCGAACTGCCGAGGGCTGTAGAACGGCCGCGTCTGGGTCTCCAGCGCGTACCCGGTGTCCGTGTTCGGCACGTACCCGCCGAGCGCGCTGTAGGGATACGGCCCGAAGTACCCGGCCAGCCAGTCCGCGATCTCCCCGGTCCGTTCGATGCTCGCCCGCGCCGCCCCGGCGTTCGCGCCGAGGTCCTTGCTGTAGGCGTTGAGGACCGGGATGCCGCCCTCGGTCGTGCCGGTCGTGATGTCGAACTTCCCGACCGCGAGCGTGGCGAGGTACGTGGCCTGCGGCTTGTCGGACCGCCAGTTCCAGCGGGTCCAGCCGAGCTTCGAACTCGTCGACTGGAGCGTGCCGTTGGAGATGGCCTGCGTACCGTCCGGGACCAGCACGGAGACGTCGTAGGTCGCCTTGTCCAGGGGATGGTCGTTGGCCGGGAACCACCACGCGGCAGCCTCGGGCTCGTTCGCCGCGACACCGCCGTCCGGGGTGCGGTGCCAGCTGGTGAAACCGAAGGCCTGCTTCGACGACGGCACCCCGCGGTAGCGCACCACGACCGTGACGGGCGCGCCCTTGGCCAGCGGGGTCTTCGGCGTGATCTCCAGCTCCTGCTCGCCCGAGGTCCGCAGCGACGCCTTGACGCCGTTGACGCGCACCTCGTCGACGTCCAGCAGGAAGTCCAGGTTGAAACTCGTCAGGTCCTGCGTGGCGCGGGCCACGAGGGTCGCCGTGCCCTCCAGTTCGTCCGTGGCGGGCTGGTACTTCAGCCGGAGGTCGTAGTGGGAGACGTCGTATCCGCCGTTGCCGTAGGCCGGGTAGTAGGGGTCGCCGATACCCGGCGCGCCGGGGGAGTGGGGGGCGGCCGATGCCGGGATCGCCAGCAGGAGAACGGCCGCTGCCAGGGCTCCCGGCGCGATGATTCTGCGGTGCACGCAAGGCTCCAAGTCGTAGGGTCCCGAGGTCTTCCGGGGTCTGTCCGGAGCCTATTGACTCCCTGTGCCACTGATCATGTCCATGGCCCCTGCTGTCACACGATCGCCATTCGGCCGACATGAGACACCCGCCCCGCGGGCGCGTCGCGGACACGCCGGTCCGTCAGCTGCCCCCTTCTGAACAGGAGTTCACCGATGTACCGTCCGGCGCATGCCGAAACGCACGCGCTTCACGACCTGGAGACCGCTCGCGACGGCGGCCACGGCCGCCCTCTTGGCCACCCTGCTGACCCCGGCGGCCGCACAGGCCGCCCCGCGCGGGAGTGAACCCGTCCACTCCTACGAGGACGCCATCCGCGAGGCCGTCTGGGTGGACACCGGTCTCGACGGTGACCGGGACGGAAAGCCCGACCGGGTCGCCGTCGACATCGTCCGCCCCCGCGAAACCGCCCGGCAGGGCCGCAAGGTCCCCGTCATCATGGACGCCAGCCCGTACTACTCCTGTTGCGGGCGCGGCAACGAGAGCCAGAAGAAGACCTACGACGCGCAGGGCCGTGTCGCACAGATGCCGCTCTACTACGACAACTACTTCGTGCCGCGCGGCTACGCCGTCGTCGGCGTGGACCTGGCCGGAACCAACCGCTCCGACGGCTGCGTCGACGTCGGCGGCCGCTCCGACATCCAGTCCGCGAAGGCCGTCGTCGACTGGCTGAACGGCCGTGCGAAGGCCTACACGACCCGCACCGGCGCCACTCGCGCCCAGGCCGGCTGGACCAACGGCCGCACCGGCATGATCGGCAAGAGCTGGGACGGCACCATCGCAAATGGCGTCGCCGCCACCGGCGTCAAGGGCCTCAAGACCATCGTCCCGATCAGCGCCATCTCCTCCTGGTACGACTACTACTTCCAACAGGGCGCCCCCCTCTACGACTCCGGTCCCGAGTGGCTGTCGGACTACGTCGACAGCCCCGACGCCCGCGCCAAGTGCGCGGCCGTCCAGCGCAAGCTCGTCGACGGCGCGCCGCGCACCGGCGACTGGACCCCGCTGTGGAGCGAGCGCGACTACGTGAAGGCCGCGCGCAAGGTCAAGGCCAGCGTCTTCCTGGTCCACGGCATGCAGGACCTCAACGTCCGCATGAAGCACGTCGGCCCGTGGTGGAACGCCCTCGCGAAGAACGGCGTCGAGCGCAAGATCTGGCTGTCCCAGACCGGCCACGTCGACCCCTTCGACTTCCGGCGCGGCGCATGGGTCGAGACGCTGCACCGCTGGTTCGACCACGAACTCAAGGGCATCGACAACGGCATCGACCGCGAGCCCATGGCCGACATCGAGCGCGCCCCCGGCCAGTGGGACACCTCCCGGGTCTGGCCGCCGAGCGGCACGCGCACCGCCACCCTGCGCCCCGACCGGGGCACCCAGGCCGGCGTCGGCACCCTCGGCCCGCACCGCGGCCACGGCACCGAGACCTTCACCGACGACCCGAAGCGGAGCGAGACCGACTGGGCCGCGCAGATCGACAAACCCACACCGGAGAAGGCCGGTTTCACCACCCGGACGCTCACCCGGGACCTGCGCCTGTCCGGCTCCTCCGAGGTCACCGTCACCGCGACGCCCTCCACCCCGACGGCCCACCTCTCCGCCGTCCTCGTGGACCTCGGCCCCGCCACGATCCGCGACTACGCCGACGCGGGCGAAGGGATCACCACCCTCACCGACCGCACCTGCTGGGGCGCGAGCACCACCGCGGACAGCTCCTGCTTCAAGGAGACGAAGGCGAAGACCGCCGACGTCGACTACACGGTCGTCAGCCGCGGCTGGGCCGACCTCGGCAACCACGCCTCCGACCACGAGGGCTCCACGCTCACCCCGGGCGAGCGATACACGATCACCCTCGACCTCGCGGCGACCGACCATGTCATCCCGAAGGGCCACCGCCTGGCGCTGATCGTCGCGGGCACCGACCAGGGCCTCATCGACCCTCCCGCCGACAAGCCGAAGCTCACCCTCGACCTCTCCCGCACCTCCGCGCGTGTCCCGTTCACCGGCGGAGCCACCGCCTTCGCCCGCGCCACCACGGGCGCCGCCACCGCCACCCCCGACGCCACGTTCCTGGACGGCGTTCGGGAGCCGCGCACCACCCACCGTGTCCCGGAGGCGAGCCAGTGATCCGTGCAGGCGCCCTGATAGCGACCACCGCGGCCCTCACGGCCTCCCTGGTCGCCGCACCGGCCCAAGCGGCCACCGACACCCCGCCCCGCACCGGCTTCGAGCAGTCGAACGGCGCCCGCTGGACCACCCAGCCCGAGGAGCAGGACTTCCTCGAGGCCGTCGACCGGGCCGGCGCCCGCGTCTCCATGACCCGCTTCGGCACGACGAAGCAGGACCGCCCGCTCCAGCTCGTGCGGATCGGCAACCGCGCGAGCCACAACAAGGTGCTGCTCGTGTGCAGCCAGCACGGCGACGAACCCTCCGGCCGCGAGGCCTGCCTGACCACCGTCCGCGACCTCGCGTACGCCCGCGACAGCCGCACCCGGCGCTTCCTGGACCGCACCACGGTCCTGGTCGTGCCCACCGCCAACCCGGACGGCCGGGCCGCGAACACCCGCGGCAACAGCGACGGCGTCGACATCAACCGCGACCACCTCGCCCTGAAGACCGCCGAGGGGCGCGCCCTGGCCGCCGTCATCCGCGACCAGCGCCCCGACATCGTCTACGACCTGCACGAGTACGGCGTCACACCCCGGTACTACGACAAGGACCTCTTCGACCTGTGGCCGCGCAACCTCAACACCCACGAGGCGGTCCACGACGAGGCGCGGACCCTGTCCGGGGCGTACGTACGCCCCGCCGCCGAGCGGGCCGGCCACTCGACCGGCACCTACGGCATCTGGACTGACCCGGAGACCGGTGAGCCGGTCAAGCAGGTAGCCGGAGACGGACAGGAGCGCATTCTGCGCAACATGTCCGGTGTGAAGCACTCCGTCGGGCTGCTCATCGAGAGCCGGGTGGACCCGCTCACCGACGAGGAGAAGGCGGACCCGGCCCTGAACAACCGGCGCCGGGTCACCTCCCAACTCGACGCACTCAAGGGCCTGTTCGGCTACACCGACCAGCGCCGCGCCCGGATCGAGACGGCGACGGCCCGGGCCCGCCTCGCGGGCTACGCCGACACGGGCCCCGTCTACGTCGGCGGCGCCGACAACGAGGCTCCCGAACCGGATGAAATCATCTCGAACCCACCCTGCGGCTACCGTCTCACCGCCGCCCAGTACGCCGAGGTGGGCGATGAACTCGCGCTGCACGGAGTACGCGTGCGCAAGGACGGCGAGGGTGTGCTCGTGCCCCTGCGCCAGCCCCTGCGGGCGCTCGTGCCGCTGCTGCTCGACGACCGGGCCGAGTACCACCTGACAGGAGGTTCATACGAAACCGCTTGTTGAGAGGGGTGAAATTCCGCCACCCGTGGTAGCAGCGTTTACGGAGGACCTACATCCTCCTCCGATGTCCCGATGAAAGGTTCCGCCTGTGACGCAAGAACGACCAAGCGACAAGGACTCCCCGGAGGGAGCCACGCTGCCCGGGTCGGAAGCGGGTCTGGCCGGTCAGGACCGACCGCAGACCGACCGCATCGTCTTCGGCGTCACGGCGGTGCTCACCCTCGCCTTCGTGGTCTGGGGCGCCACCGCGACCGACTCGCTCGAAGACGTCTCCACCAGCATGCTCGGCGGGCTGATGCACAACGGCGGCTGGGCGTTCATGCTCGCGGCCTCCGGCTTCGTCGTCTTCGCCCTCTGGCTCGCCATCAGCCGCTACGGCCGTATCCACCTCGGTGCGGAGGGTGAGGAGCCCGAGTTCCGCACGGTGTCCTGGGTCGCGATGATGTTCAGCGCCGGCATGGGCATCGGCCTGATGTTCTACGGCGTGAGCGAGCCGCTCTCGCACTACGGCACGCCCCCGCCGGGCACCGACCCGGCCGACTCCGGCGAACGCATGGAGACGGCCATGGCCACCACCCTGTTCCACTGGACGCTCCACCCCTGGGCGATCTACGCGGTGGTCGGCCTCGCCATCGCCTACAGCACCTTCCGCAGGCGGCGCCGGCAGACCATCAGCGCCGTCTTCACCCCGCTCATCGGCAGGAAGCACGCCAACGGCGGCATCGGCCGGGCCATCGACGTCCTGGCGATCATCGCGACCGTCTTCGGCTCCGCCGCCTCCCTGGGGCTCGGCGCACTCCAGATCGGCTCCGGTGTCCAGGAGCTGAAGTGGATGGACGAGGTGAGCACCGGGCTGCTCGTCACGATCATCGCGGTGCTGACCCTGGCCTTCGTCGCGTCCGCCATCTCCGGTGTGGAGAAGGGCATTCAGTGGCTGTCCAACACCAACATGGTGCTGGCACTGATCCTCGCCCTGTTCGTGTTCGTGGCGGGCCCGACCATCATCGTCCTCGACCTGCTGCCCACCTCCGTCTTCGCCTACCTCGGCGACCTGCCCCAGCTGGCCGGCCGGACCGAGGCGAGCGGTGGCAAGGGCGTGGCCGACTGGCTGGGCAGCTGGACGGTCTTCTACTGGGCGTGGTGGATCTCCTGGACGCCGTTCGTCGGCATGTTCATCGCCCGCATCAGCCGGGGCCGCACGATCCGCCAGTTCGTCGGCGGTGTCATCCTCGTGCCCAGCACGGTCAGCCTGATCTGGTTCGCGATCTTCGGCGGTTCGGCCATGAAGATGCAGGAGGAGGGGCAGCTCGGCAAGGAGGCGACTCCGGAGGGGCAGCTCTTCGACGTGCTCCAGCAGTTCCCCGTCGCCACCGTCACGAGCCTGCTCGTGATGGTCCTCGTCGGCATCTTCTTCGTCTCGGGCGCCGACGCGGCCTCGATCGTCATGGGCACCCTGTCGCAGAAGGGCGCGCTCGAACCGGGCCGGTTCGTGGTGGTGTTCTGGGGCGTGGTCACCGGTGCGGTGGCCGCGATCATGCTCATGGTCGGCAGCGGCCAGGGCGACGCGCTGACCGGTCTGCAGAACCTCACGATCCTCGCGGCGGCACCGTTCGTCATCGTGATGATCTTCATGTGCGTCGCCCTCATGCGCGACCTGCGCCGTGACCCGGTGATCGTGCGCGAGCAGATGGGCTCCGAGGCCGTCGAGATGGCCGTGATGGAAGGCCACAAGAAGTACGACGGCGAGTTCGAGTTCCGTGTCGGTCCGGGCCGCGGCCCGGACGTGGAGGGAGACCCGATCGGCAAGCACTGATTCGAACGGCGTGGGGCGGCCCGGGTTCCAGGAACCCGGGCCGCCCTCGCGTTTGGGTTTGCGGCTCGTGTCTGGGTCTGCGGCTCGTGTCTCGGTTTGTGGCTAGTGCCTGGGTCTGTGGCTCGTGTCTCGGTCTGCGGCTCGCGTTTGGGTCTGCGGTTTGCACCTGGGTCTGTGGCTCGTGCCTGGGTCTGCGGCCCGCGCCTCAGCCAGCGCCCTCTGTCTCAGCCTGTGCCCGGTGTCTCGGCGTGTGCCCCAGCGCCTCGGCCTGTGCCCCCGACCCTCGGTCTATGCCCCCAGCGCCTCGGCCTGTGCCCCGCGCCGACCGCCTCAGCCCGAGACCAGCCGTGCGGCCTCCTCCGCGCACCCCCAGGCCACGGTGACACCCGCGCCGCCGTGGCCGTAGTTGTGCACCAGCAGACGCCCGTCCGGCAGGGCGTCGCGCTCCAGCCGGACCGCCGGCCGGGTGGGCCGCAGCCCCACCCGGTGCCCCAGCACCCGGGCCCCGGTGATCTCCGGCCTGAGTGCCGCACAGCGGCGGATGATCGCCTCGGCCGTCGCGGGGTCGGGCTCCAGCGACCACGCGTCCTCCTCGGACGTACCGCCGAGGACGAGTCCGCCCGGCTGCGGGAACAGGTACGCGTGCTCCCCGGCCGCGTCGGTGGTGACCAGCCAGGTGTCGATCCCGGGGTTCTCCACGACGACCAACTGGCCGCGCACGGGCCGTACGGAGGGGTCGGGCACGAGTTCCCGCGCCGCGAGCCCCGCGCAGTTGACCACGACCGGCGCGTCCACCTCGGCGAAGGAGGACACCGTGCGCGTCTCGACCACGCCGCCCGCGGCGACGAACCGCTCCCGCAGCCACGGCAGATGGGCCGGCATGTCGATGAGCGGCAGCCGTGCCCGGACGCCCGTACCCGCGTACTCGTCGGCCGTGGACGCCCGCAGCCCCGGCACCCGGCCCGCCAGCCACCCGTCGGCCTCGTCGAGATCGGTCTCGCCCAGTACCCCTTCGGCCATGCGTACGCCTGCCGGTGCGGCCCGTGCCGCCAGGTCCTCGTACACCTCCAGGGACCGCAGCGCCCACGCGCGTGCCGCCGCGACCGGTTCGATCCGGTACGGCCACCACAGCGCGCCCGCGACGGCGGAGGTGGTCGCCTCGACGCCGTCCCGCGTCCACACCCGCACCGACGCCCCCCGCTCCGCGAGAACCAGGGCGGTCGTCAGCCCGACCACCCCACCGCCGACCACCACGATCTCGCCACTCGACTCACTCGTCATGCCCGGACCGTAGCGGAATGTGTCATGCCGTGCTCGCATCACCCTCAGTGTGGGAATACTCACCGTATGTGTGCCGAGTACGCGACCTTCGGCCTGGCTCCCGCGATGCGAGCCGGGGGAGTCCTCAACGACGGCGGTTACCAGGTCCACCGGGACTTCGTGGACTTCATCGTCGACGGACGCCCGCTGCTGTTCCAGCTCTCCGACCTCGACGCGGTCTCCCCGCTCGCGTCCGACGTCCCGCCCGCGATCTTCACCGCGCAGGTCCGCAGCCTGCTCCTGGAGAGCCCGGCCCCGTTACCGGGCGGCCGGTACGTCGTCTACGGCTGCCCCGAGTGCGAGGACCTGGCCTGCGGCGCCGTCACGGCCGTCATCCAGGGCGACGGCGAGGACGTCATCTGGCGGGACTTCGCCTGGCAGACCGACGACCGGGCCGACCTGGAGCTCAACGGCTACCACGGCATCGGCCCGTTCCGCTTCCGCGGCGCCGAGTACCGCACGGCACTGAGTGCCCTGCTGAACGGCTCCGCGCCCGACCCACGGCGCCGCGTCCTGCTGATCGGCGCCCGCGTCGCCGTCCTGGCCAAGCTCGCCGCGGCCCTGCGCACCATCGGCGTCGGCGCGGACATCGCCCATGACGCCGACGGCGTACCCGCCGACGAACTCCGCGGCTACGGCGCCGTCGCCTTCGGCCACGCGGTCGGCGAGCAGGAACGTGCCGCCGTCCGCCGGGCCTTCGAGCGCGCCGGGGTCCCGGTCGCCCATGTCGACGGACTCGCCCCGATCGTCCCGCTCCTCGTCGCCCAGATCGAACACGCCCTGGACCGCAGCCCCGCCGACCGGCGCCGCCTCACCGGCCTGACCGCGACCGACGCCGGCGCGGACGTCGAGGTCACCTCCACCTGCCGCGTCACCCTCACCGCGTACCGCCTGGGCCGGCTCTCCCGCACCCACACCCACGAGATCTTCGACGGCGTCCTCGAAGCCGGCCGTCACCGCGTCGTCCTCGACGCGAAGGCCGTCAGGGGCCGGTCGTACGTCGTGGCGCGCACGTCCGGAAGCGTCCTGGTGACGGCCGTGAACCACTGAGCGGCCCGGCCGTTAGGATCGGCGCTCTGATGACTGCCACCCTCGTCGCCAAGAACCTCGCCGCCGGCCACGGCGACCGCTCCCTGTTCACCGGACTCGACCTCGTCGTCGCGCCCGGCGACGTGATCGGCCTGGTCGGGGCCAACGGCGCGGGCAAGTCCACCCTGCTCAGGATGCTCGCCGGACTCACCGCGCCCGAGCAGGGCGATCTGCGTCTGTCCCCGCCGACCGCCACCGTCGGCCACCTCCCGCAGGAGCCGGACCGCCGCCCCGATGAGACCGTCCGGGCGTTCCTGGCCCGCCGCACCGGCGTCGCCGAGGCCCAGCGGGCCATGGACGAGGCCACCCAGGCCCTGGTCGACGGGGCACCCGGCGCGGACGACGCCTACGCCACCAGCCTGGAGCGCTGGCTCGGCCTCGGCGGCGCCGACCTCGACGAACGCGCCGAGGAGGTCGCCGACGGCCTCGGCCTCGCCGTCGGCCTGGACCAGCCGATGACGTCCCTGTCCGGCGGCCAGGCGGCCCGCGCGGGTCTCGCCTCCCTGCTCCTGTCCCGCTACGACGTCTTCCTCCTCGACGAGCCGACCAACGACCTCGACCTGGACGGCCTGGAGCGCCTCGAACGCTTCGTGAGCGGCCTGCGCGCCGGCACGGTGGTCGTCAGCCACGACCGCGAGTTCCTCACCCGCACCGTCACCAAGGTTCTCGAACTCGACCTGGCCCAGCGGCAGATCAACCTCTTCGGCGGTGGCTACGAGGCCTATCTGGAGGAGCGGGACGTCGCCCGCCGGCACGCCCGCGACGAGTTCGAGGAGTACGCCGACAAGAAGGCGGCCCTCCAGGACCGCGCGCAGATGCAGCGCTCCTGGATGGACAAGGGCGTGAAGAACGCGCGCCGCAAGGCGAGCAACGACAACGACAAGATCGGCCGCAAGTTCCGCAGCGAGGCCAGCGAGAAGCAGGCGGCGAAGGCCCGCCAGACCCAGCGCATGATCGAGCGCCTCGACGCCGTCGAGGAGCCCCGCAAGGAGTGGGAGCTGCGTATGGAGATCGCGTCGGCTCCGCGCTCGGGCGCCGTCGTCGCGACCCTGCGGGACGCCGAGGTGCGCCGCGGCGGCTTCGTCCTCGGCCCCGTCTCCCTGCAGATCGACTGGGCGGACCGGGTGGCGGTGACCGGCGCGAACGGCGCCGGCAAGTCCACGCTGCTCGCCGCCCTCCTCGGCCGCGTCCCACTGGACGCCGGGCACGCGGCGCTCGGCTCGGGCGTCCTGCTCGGCGAGGTGGACCAGGCCCGCAAGCTGTTCCACGGCGAGGAGTCCCTGCTCGACGCCTTCCGCGCGGCGGTCCCGGACACCGAACCGGTCGAGGTCCGCACCCTCCTGGCCAAGTTCGGCCTCAAGACGGACCACGTCCTGCGCCCCGCGGCGAGCCTCTCCCCGGGCGAGCGCACCCGCGCCGCCCTCGCGCTGCTCCAGGGCCGGGGCGTCAACCTCCTGGTCCTCGACGAGCCGACCAACCACCTCGACCTGCCCGCCATCGAGCAACTGGAGTCCGCCCTCGACGCCTACGAGGGCACGCTCCTGCTGGTCACCCACGACCGGCGCATGCTGGACGCCGTCCATGTGACGCGCCGCCTGGAAGTCGCGGACGGCAAGGTGACCGAGCGCTAACGAGCCGTCAGGCGCGTGGCGAGGGAGGGGTAGTCCACGACGTACCCCTCCTCGTCGAACTCCAGGTCGCTGCGGAAGTCACCGGAGGCGTAACGGACCCGCCCGGGCCCGAGATGTGTGTACGTCTGCCGCGACGGCCGTACCGTCAGATCCGGCACCGACACCCAGGCCATCAGGAACTCCCGCTCACCGGGCTCCCGGTGGAGCCCCTGCCGCAGCACCGGCATGGTGTTGGTGAGCGGGCACAGCCCGAGATCGCAGTCGAGCGCCCCGTCGACAGCGGGGAGCGGCTCGCCGTTCGCGGTCCAGCGACCCCGACCGTCGTGGAGCAGATCGAGCGCGCGGGTCCCGGCCTCGGCCTCCGCCGTGACAGTCAACCGCCTGGTCACGAATCCCTCTGCGGTCTCCAGCTCGTAGGAGATCCAGTACGGCTCCGGAACGGTACCGACGGCCCGCCCGCGCGCCCGCAGCACGCCTTCTCCGAGCCGGACCCAGGCGGTCTCGAACCCATGGCTTGCGGACACTTCCCAGGTGATGGCACGCATTCGGCAACCCTAGAACGGAAAGGGCGCGAAGCGCCTCTTTCCCAGGGGCGTGGGGAACTGCGCGACCAGCCACAACGGCCCCGCCGTTCCCCACGGCCCCCACGGCGGAGCCGTCAGCGCTTGCCGCCCTTGGGATCCGCCAGCCCCGCGCGGCGCAGGGCGTCGGCCATCGCGCTGTTGGCCGGCGGAGGCGCCTGACGCGAGCCGCCACCACGGCCGCCGCCACCGCCACCGCCACCGCCACGCCCGCCCTGCCGCTGCTGCGGCGGACGCCCACCCCGCTGCCGACGCTCACCGGAGCCGCCGCCCTGGCCCTGCGAGGCCGCCGCCTCGTCCTCCAGGCGCAGCGTCAGCGAGATCCGCTTGCGGGGGATGTCGACGTCGAGCACCTTCACCTTGACGATGTCGCCGGGCTTCACCACGTCCCGCGGGTCCTTCACGAACGTCTTGGACATCGCGGAGACATGGACCAGGCCGTCCTGGTGGACGCCGATGTCGATGAACGCCCCGAACGCGGCGACGTTCGTCACGACGCCCTCCAGGACCATCCCGGACGACAGGTCGGAGATCTTCTCCACGCCCTCCTTGAAGGCGGCCGTCTTGAAGGCCGGGCGCGGGTCGCGGCCGGGCTTCTCCAGCTCCTTCAGGATGTCGGTGACGGTGGGCAGACCGAACGTCTCGTCCACGAAGTCCTGCGGCTTCAGCGAGCGCAGCACCCCGGTGTTGCCGACGAGCGAGGCGACCTCCTGCCCGGCGGTCTTCACCATGCGCCGGACCACCGGGTACGCCTCGGGGTGCACGCTCGACGCGTCCAGCGGGTCGTCGCCGCCGCGGATCCGCAGGAAGCCCGCGCACTGCTCGTACGCCTTCGGGCCGAGCCGCGCAACCTTCTTCAGCTCACCGCGGGCCTTGAACGGCCCGTTCTGGTCCCGGTGCGCCACGATGTTCTCGGCGAGCCCGGAGGTGATGCCGGAGACCCGGGCGAGCAGCGGGGCCGACGCCGTGTTGACGTCCACCCCGACGCCGTTCACACAGTCCTCGACCACCGCGTCGAGCGAGCGCGACAGCTTCACCTCGGACAGGTCGTGCTGGTACTGGCCGACGCCGATGGACTTCGGGTCGATCTTCACCAGCTCGGCCAGCGGGTCCTGGAGCCGGCGGGCGATCGACACGGCGCCGCGCAGCGACACGTCCATGTCGGGCAGCTCCTGGGAGGCGAACGCGGACGCCGAGTACACGGACGCCCCGGCCTCGGACACCATCACCTTCGTGAGCTTCAACTCGGGGTGCTTGGTGATCAGTTCCCCGGCGAGCTTGTCGGTCTCGCGGGACGCCGTGCCGTTGCCGATGGCGACCAGCTCGACCGCGTGCTCCTTCGCGAGCCGGGCCAGCTTGGCGATGGCCTCGTCCCACCGGTTGGCCGGCACGTGCGGGTGGATGACGTCGGTGGCGACGACCTTGCCGGTGGCGTCGACCACGGCGACCTTCACACCCGTGCGGAAGCCGGGGTCCAGGCCGAGCGTCGCGCGTGTGCCCGCGGGGGCGGCCAGCAGCAGGTCGCGCAGGTTCGCGGCGAAGACCCGAACCGCCTCGTCCTCGGCGGCCGTGCGCAGCCGCAGCCGCAGGTCGATGCCGAGGTGGACGAGGATGCGGGTGCGCCACGCCCAGCGGACCGTGTCCTTCAGCCACTTGTCACCGGCGCGGCCCCGGTCGGCGATGCCGAACTTGTGGGCGACGATCCCCTCGTAAGAGGAGGGGCCGTCCGTCTGCTCCTCGGGCTCCAGGACGAGGTCGAGGACCTCCTCCTTCTCGCCGCGCAGCATCGCGAGGATGCGGTGCGAGGGCAGGTCGGTGAACGGCTCGGCGAAGTCGAAGTAGTCGGAGAACTTCGCGCCCGCCTCCTCCTTGCCGTCCCGCACCTTGGCGGCCAGCCGCCCGCGCACCCACATGCGCTCGCGCAGCTCGCCGATCAGGTCGGCGTCCTCCGAGAACCGCTCGGTGAGGATCGCCCGGGCACCGTCCAGGGCGGCCTGCGGATCGGCGACGCCCTTGCCGGCGTCGACGAACGCGGCGGCCGCGGCGAGGGGCTCGACCGACGGATCGCCGAGCAGCCCCTCCGCCAGCGGCTCGAGTCCGGCCTCACGGGCGATCTGCGCCTTGGTGCGCCGCTTCGGTTTGTACGGGAGGTAGATGTCCTCCAGGCGCGCCTTCGTCTCGGCGCCCCGGATGCTCGCCTCCAGTTCGTCGGTGAGCTTGCCCTGCTCGCGCACCGACTCCAGGATCGCCGCCCGCCGCTCCTCCAGCTCCCGCAGGTAGCGCAGCCGCTCCTCGACGGTGCGCAGCTGCGCGTCGTCGAGCATCTCCGTCGCTTCCTTGCGGTAGCGGGCGATGAAGGGCACCGTAGAACCGCCGTCGAGCAGTTCCACGGCGGCCCTGACCTGCCGCTCCCGTACGCCGAGCTCCTCGGCGATCCTGCCTTCGATGGACACTGCGTTGATGGACCCGATGGACCCGGGTGTCGTCACGATCCCGTACCGCCTTCTCCGCTGAGGTTGCGCGGCAATTGTGGCAGGTGGCACCGACAGTCGGGGATCAGGGCGGCTTCCGGCAGGTCGGGATCCGGATCAGGCCCTACGGCCGCGGGTGGAGGACGAGGCCCCGCCGAACAGCCGGGCCAGGGCCCGGAAAGGAAGCGTCACGACGGTGGCGATAGCGCCGCCGATCTGGCGCAGCACGTCTGCGATAGCACGGAACACGAAATTCCCCTTTCTCCACTCCCGGCCGCGGCGGCCGGTGGAGAGCGGGTACCTCGGAGACGCGTCACTATGCGTCACCCTTGCCGATCAGATCCGCCGGGTACGCCCCGGCCACGAGCGCGGCGTGCGCGAACACCCCGCCCAGCTCGGTCAGCCGGGCCACTCCTTCCGGGCCCAGGTGCTCGTAGGGGGCGCGGTCCAGGCGGTCCGTCTCCTCCTCGACCTCCCGGCGCAGGGCGACGCCCCGCTCGGTGAGGTCGCCGGAGGCGTCCAGCAGCCCGCGTTCCCGCAGCCGCTCCGTCGCCGCGTCCCAGTCCTCCCGGCTCCAGCCCCGGGTGACGCACACCCACTTCGGAGTCATGCCCTTGCCCGTCGCGGTGTGGGTCACCATCGCCTCCAGGCCGTCGAGACCCGCGGACATCAGGGCGGCCAGGTGCCCGTCGCCCCGGTGCTCGCGCAGCAGGGTCGCCGCGTGCCAGTAGGCGAGGTGTGGATTCTCGGGGACGGGCAGGTCGGCGTGGGCGGCGTACAGCGGCCGTGCCCCGCGTGAGCAGGCCTCGGCGGCGCGCAGCGCGAGTCGCGCGGCCTCGGCCATCTCCGCCGACGCCAGGGCCTCCTCGCCGAGCAGGCGGCGCAGGGTCGCGTCGACCGCACGCGCGCGTGCCGCGAGGACCTGCGCGGGTGCCGCGGTCTCCCACACCGCCGGCACGTGCCGCGCCACCAGCTCGTACTTGTAGTTGTAGAAGGCCGCCGCCACCGGGCCGGCGCCGACCGGACCGAAGGCGGCGGCCCGCACGGCGAAGTTCACGGCACGCGGATCGGTGACCCCGAGGGCGCCCAGCTCCCGCCCGAGATCGGGCGAGAAGTAGTGCGTCGAGTGCAGGGTGTTGAGCATGCTGTGGCAGCGTCGGCCGGCGCGCGGCTCCAGGGCGGCAGTCGTCATGCCCGGCAGGTTACCAACCGCTTGGTATGCCCTCCAGGGCCCCGTACCGCATGGTGACGCCGAGACTCTGCAGGCCGTCGAAGAGAACGGCGAGAACCGTGCGAGGGGCCATGCCGTCGATTCTTCGCGGGGCCCGGACATGGCCGCAAGGACGAGTCCCCCACCTTTCCTGCCATGCGGAGGCGAGTCCGGCGTTGATGAAGGCGACGGCGCGACGGAGCCGCTCGGGGTCGGGGGTGATCTCGAAGAGGGTGTAGGTGCTGGTGTTCGGCGCGGGGAAGGACTGCGCGTTGGGCAGCGGGGTGGTGCGCGGGTCGAGAGCGCCGTGGACAACCAGGTATCCGCTGGGGGCGATGCCCTGGGCGAGGGTTTCGACGCCGGGGCCTGCGATCGGGTCGAAGGCCAGGCGCACACCCTTGCCGCCGGTGAAGTCGGCGAGCACGCTGTGGTGGAAGCCGGGATCGTCCAGTTCGATGGCCAGGGCGTACGTGAAGTCGATGCGGCAGCGCACCGCCTCGGCGGCCTGTCGGTCCGACAGGCCGGGCAGGAATTGCAGACGCAGACCGTGGCCAGCTGAGCAGGCGAGAGACCGGGTCGGCCGTCACGCGGGTACCAGTCGGCGAAGTCCTCGTCGTGCCACAGGCCGTCGAGGCGGTTTCTCACCCGCATCGCCGTCGTGCCCTTCGGGTTGCTCGCCCGAGCAACCTGCACGGTCAGGAGGGACCTGCTCACCGGGACGGGGACGGACGGACAACGTGCACCTCACCAGCTGGGTCGAACTGCACCACGGCAGTGAGCCTGCCTGCTGATCATGCACCCGCACCGGGAAACCTCAAGATTCCCGACGGAGTCGAGCTAAGCCTCGGACGGTGCCGGCAGCGTGGCGGAGGAGGGTTCCTCCTGCGCGTCCTTGGGCTCCGGCAGGACGATGCCACGTCGGGCCAACCACTGCTCACCCCAGTCTTTGAGTCCGATCAGCAGCGGCTCCATCGAGCGTGCCTCCTCGGTCAAGGCGTACTCCACCTTGGGCGGGACGACCGGGTAGACAGTTCGCTGCACCAGACCGTCCTCTTCCAGCTCACGCAGTTGCTTGGTCATCAGGCGCGGAGCGATGCCGGGCATCTGGCGATGCAGCTCGTTGAACCGCATGGTCCCCTCGAGCAGATGGAAAAGGATCACACCTTTCCACTTCCCGCCGATGATCTTGACTGTTGCTTCCATCGCGCAGCCTGGCAGGTCGTCAAACGGTCGAGTCCGCGGCATGGGGGCACCTCCGAGTCGTGCTGCCTTGTCGAGTATCTCGTGCCCGGAGGGGCATCCCCTCCGGGCACAGGGTCGGTCCGCCGCCCGGTGCCGGGAGCGCTTCGGCCGCCCCCGACCCGGGGGGCCGCAACGAGTTCGGTGTTCTTGCCCCGGGGTGGTTGCGGGACCAGGGCAGAACCGGTCAGGAGACTGTGGCGTCCATCGGTGCGGCGGGCAGCGGGGGCTGCGAGCGCTGCCAGGCCGACCCGTAGCGGGTGTACTGCAACGGGACCTCGATGGCGGCGCGCAGCTCGTCCGCGGCGGTCCGGGCCCAGAAGGGGTCCTTCAGCATCTCCCGGCCGACCAGCACGATGTCGGCGCGGCCGTTTTGCAGGATCTCCTCGGCCTGGCGGCCGCTCTCGATCAGGCCGACAGCACCGGTCTTGATTCCCACCTCCCTGCGGATCAGATCCGCGGCGGGCACCTGGTAGTTCGGGTAGGACTGCACCTTCACCGGGGCGATGCCGCCGGATGAGGCGTCGATCAGGTCGACGCCCTGCTCCTTCATCCACCTGCCGTAGGTGACGAAGTCCTCCGGAACGTTCCCGCCCTCCGCATAGTCGGTGGAGGAGATGCGGACGAACAGCGGGCCGTCCCACTCGGCGCGCACCGCGTCGATGGTCTCCCGCACGATCCTGTAGCGGTTCTCCCGGCTGCCTCCGTACTCGTCCGTGCGGTGGTTGGCCAGGGGCGAGAGGAACTCGTTGAGCAGGAAGCCGTGCGCCGTGTGCACCTCGAGCACGTCGAATCCGGCGGCCTTCGCCCGTACCGCCGTATTCCGGAACGCCTCGATGATCTCCTTGATGTCCCCGACGCCAAGCTCCTGGGGAACACGTGAACCGTCACCGAAGGGAATGGGGGAGGGGGCCACCGGGGTCTCGGACTCCACGCCGAGCTGCCGCCCCGCGTGGCCGATCTGGGCGCCGGCCCTGGCGCCGAAACGATGGATCACCTCGACGATGCCCGACAGGCCTGCGACGTGGTCGTCGCTCCAGATGCCGAGGTCGCCCGGCCCGATCAGTCCGTTGGGCAGTACCGCCGCCGTCTCCAGCATCACGAGGCCGGCCCCGCCCAGTGCACGCGCGCCGTAGTGCACCGTGTGGAAGTAGGTGGCGCGCCCTTGGACGTCCGCGGAGTGCATGCACATCGGGGACATGGCGATCCGGTTCCGGAAGGTGACGTCGCGGATCGTGAGCGGGTCAAAAAGGTGTGCGGACACGAAAGATCATCCCTGTCGTTCAGTGGGGTTCTTGTCGCTTCCGACCGTAGAAGAAGCATGCTGAATGCAACAGTATGCACTTTAAAATCCCATATGGACAAAAAGGGAAGTGCGCTGGTCGGCGCGGATGAGTCGTGCCATCGGAGCCTCCTGCGGCCGTCCGGTCCCGCGCGGGGGCGCTGGGTCCGCCAGTCGACATGCAGCTTCGACGTCCGTCAAAATTTGATTATCGTCAGCATTCGGATTTTCAGGCGTCTAACCGTCTGTGACAATTCATGAAACATGATCACCGCAGGGGGAGCGCCATGCGGGTGGGTGTTTCATGAGCGGCCACCTATGAAGCAGGGGCTGCCCGATGGGATAGGCGGACAGCCCCCCCGAAAGCCCTCCACCGACCACAGAAGATGTCAGGCAGCGAACACTTGGGAGTCGTCGGCGAACGCCTTGAACTCCAGGGTGTTTCCGGCCGGGTCGAGCAGGAACTTCGTCCACTGTTCGCCGGTTTCGCTCACGCTCTGACGGAGCTGAGACGGGTGGGCTGCTGGCCTGGACGGTTCCTTCCACCTCAAGGTCAACTCACGCCACACGTCCACCGCGAGGGGGGAAGCTCATGCCCGCCCGGCCGTGTGCAGCTACGACTTCGGCGCGTCGTTGATGTGGAAGATCTTGCTGACAATGGTCCACGTGCCATCGACTTTCAGCAGGTTGAAGTAGTCGGTGAAGCACAGGCCGGAGACATCGTTGGTATCAACACGCGCGTTGGCTGCGGTGCCGTTCACGTTGATGTAAGCGATCACGGCGCGACCTTCCGGCGAGGGGTGGAAATCCCTGTCGATCCCCTCATAGAGGCCCGTGATCGCACCGCCGGAGAGCTTGCCGTTCTCCACGCCGAAAATCGTCGCCTCTTCGGCGAACGCGGGCTTCATGATCGAGCTGTCGGCCTTGGCTACGCCCTGGTTGTACTTTTCCAGCACTTCGGTGATGGCGATGTGGTCAGCGACATAGGTCGGTTTCGACATGTTGTGTCTCCAGTCTGAGGTTGCGGCGCGCTCGCGCCGGGTTGGTTGAGACGTGGATCAGTGGCAGCGGCGGCCTCTTGGTCGAGAACCGTGCTACGCCTGTCCCGGTACTGAGCCACCAGCCCATCGGCAGCTGGGGTACTGCCAGTTCACGGCCGGGGCGCGCCGCAGGGTCCCGGCGTCATGGCGTGGCGAACACTTGGGAGTCGTCGGCGAACGCCTTGAACTCCAGGGCGTTTCCGGCCGGGTCGAGCAGGAACATCGTCCACTGCTCGCCGGTTGCGCCTGCGAAGCGCACGTAGGGCTCGATGACGAAGGCGGTGTCCGCGGCGCGCAGCCGGTCGGCGAGCCGGTGGAAGGCGTCGATGGTCAGGATCAGCCCGAAGTGCGGTACGGGCACGTCGTGGCCGTCGACCGGGTTGTGTATCTGCTCGGTGCGGGCCGGGGCGAGGTGGGTGACGAACTGGTGGCCGTGCAGGTTCCAGTCCACCCAGGTGTCGGCGCTGCGGCCCTGCTCCAGGCCGAGCGTCTCGCCGTAGAAGCGTCGGGCGGCGTCCAGGTCGTCGACTGGGACCGCGAGGTGGAAGCGGGGAATGGGGGAGGCGAGACCGGACATGGGCCTGGGGTTCCTTCCGTGCGGCGTGGAGTGCCTGGCGCTTACCAGTTCTGGCGGGTGGGGGAGATGATCAGGTCGTTGACGGTGACGTCGGTGGGCTGGTCGAGGGCGTAGACGACGGCGTCGGCGACGCTTTGCGGGCTGATAGCGAGCTCGTTCAGTTCCTGGGCCGCCTTGCGGCCGGCGGGGTCGGTGACCCTGTCGGCCCAGCCGGTGTCGATGACGCCGGGGCTGATGGTGGAGGCCCTGATGCCTTCGCGGACGCCGAGTTCCCGGCGCATGGACTCGGTCATGGCCTGGACGAAGAACTTGGTGGAGCTGTAGACACCGGCGCCGTCTCCGACCTGGTGGCCGGCGACTGAGTCCATGTTGAGGATGTGGCCCGACTTCTGGCGCAGCATGACCGGAAGGACGGCATGGACGCCGTTGAGGTAGCCGCGGATGTTCACGTCGATCATCCGGTTCCAGTCGTCGATCGCGCCGTCCTTCCAGAAGGAGAACAGCATCAGGCCGGCGTTGTTGACCAGGACGTCGATCCGGCCGAACTGCTCGACAGCGAAGTCGGCGAGCGCCTGCATGTCGGCGGTGTCGGCGACGTCGGTGAGCCTGGCGATGGCGGTGCCGCCGGCCTGGTTGATGTCGGCGACGAGCTGGTCGAGGGCTTCCTGGCCGCGGGCGGCGGCGACGATCTTGGCGCCGCGGGCGGCGAGGGCCTTGGCGCTGACCGCGCCGATGCCGGAGGAGGCGCCGGTGATGACGACGACCTTGTCCTGAAGGTGGTTCATGGGGGCCTCCCGATGAGATGGCCCGGCACGTTGAGGCCCTTGTAGGGGCAGCACGGCCGGTAGTGATGAGGCTGCGGGGGTGTCAGCGCTTGCGGCGCTTGACGACGTAGGCGTACTGGTCCGGCCAGGTCGGCTCGGCGCCGAGCGCGAGAGCGGCATGCTGAGGCCAGTAGGGCTTGCGCAGGAGTTCGCGGCCGAGGAAGACCGCGTCGGCCTGCCCGTTCGCGATGATGTCCTCGGCCTGCTGCGGCTCGGTGATGATGCCGACGGCAGCGGTGGGGATGCCGGCCTGGTTGCGGGCCTGGTCCGCGAAGGGCACCTGGTAGTCCGGTCTGGCGACGATCTTCGCGTCGCGGACCATGCCGCCGGTGGACACGTCCAGCAGGTCGACGCCGTGGGCCAGCAACTCCTTGGCGAGGCGGACGGTGTCGTCCCCGGTCCAGCCCTTGCGGGCGTCCTCGGGGTTCTCGGTCAGCCAGTCGGTGGCCGAGGTGCGGAAGAAGACCGGCAGGTCCTCGGGCCACACGGCGCGGACGGCGTCGACGACTTCCAGGGCGAAGCGGATGCGGTTCTCGAAGCTGCCGCCGTAGGCGTCGGTGCGGTGATTGGAGGCCGGGGAGAGGAAGGAGTTGATCAGGTAGCCGTGGGCGCCGTGCACCTCGGCGACCTGGAAGCCGGCGGCCAGGGCGCGGCGGGCGGAGTCGGCGAAGTCGCGGACGAGCTGCTGGATCTCGTCCACGGTGAGCTCGTGGGGGACGGGCAGGCCCTGGTAGGCGACGGGGCTGGGCGCGACGGCCTGCCAGCCGTTCTCGTCCTCGGAAACGTAGCGGTCGGACAGCCAGGGCTTGTCGACGGACGCCTTGCGGCCGGCGTGGGCGAGCTGGATGGCGGGGACGGCGCCGTGGGTCTTGATGGCCTCGGTGATGCGGGTGAACGCTTCCTGCTGGCGGTCGTTCCACAGGCCCAGGTCCCAGGGGCTGATGCGCCCGTCGGGGCGGACGCCGGTGGCCTCGGCCATGACCAGACCGGCGCCACCGGCGGCGCGTGAGGCCAGGTGGGTGAGGTGGAAGTCGGTCGGTGCGCCGGTGTCCGGGCCTTCGGAGGCGGCGGAGTACATGCACATCGGGGACATCCAGACCCGGTTGGGTATCTCCAGGGACCGCAGGGTCAGAGGGGTGAACAGGGAACTCATGCGGGGGGTGCTTCTTTCGTGGTCGGCGATCGATGACAGCGCGGGGGCTGGCTGCCGTCGGAGGTCAGGCGATGACCGTGTGGAGGCCCGCGATGGCCGGGGCGTAGGCCGCTTCGAGGACCGTGGTGGCTTCCTGGGCGGTGGTGCCCTCGGCCGGCTCGAAGGTGGCGTGCCAGCTGAGGAAGGCGCCGCCGGTGTCGGCGACGGGCCGGACGTGCAGCGTCGAGCGGTAGCCGCGGACCGGCAGCGGTGCCTCGACGATCTCGTAACTCAGCTTCCGCTCGGCATCGTCCAGCCCCACGAGCCGTTCCCGGTAAGTGCTGCCGTCCGCACCGGTGAGGAGGCGGACCGCGCCGGGGGTGAGCCCGTCGCCGCCCCCGATGATCTCGCTCGCCCGGATGGCCGGGTGCCAGTCGGGCAGGCCGTTGAACCGCCGGACGACCGCCCATATCGCGTCTGCGGAGCTGGTGAAGACCGAGCTCCAGTACGCCGTGGCCATCAGGCGGGCAGACGGGTGTCGAGGACGAAGTTGGTCTCGATGAGCTGACCGGGGAAGAACAGCGACGCGACGCCGATGGTGCTGCTGGTGGGGCGGTGGTCGCCGAAGTAGGCCAGGTTGGCGGCCGCCATGGCGTTGTTGTACTTCGGCAGGTCCACGATGTACTGGGTCTCCGAGACGACCTGGTTGCGGGTGGCGCCGTAGTGGGCGAGGACCTTCTCGAAGTTGGCGAAGACCTGGGCAGTCTGGGCGTCGAAGTCTCCCGGGTACAGGAAGTTGCCCTCGTCATCGTGGGAGAGCTGGCCCGAGACGTAGATCGTGTGCTCGACCTTGATGGCCTGGGCGAAGCCGAACTCGCGCTCGCCGGAGACGCCGTGGCTGTAGGAATCGATCGCAGTCAAGGTGGCTGTCCTTCTCTGGTGGGGGATGCAGGGGTGAGGGGGCGCCGGGCTCAGGCAGCCAGGCGGGCGACCGCGTCCGCGACGGGGGTGTCGCCGGAGGTCAGCTCGACGATGACGCGGCTCAGGCGCGGCTCGTGCAGGGCGGCGTCGATGAACGCGGCGACATCGTCGCGGTGCACGTCGCCGTACTCGACAGCGGGCCCGGCGGTGACCCGGCCGCTGCCGGGGGTGTCCAGCAGGGTTCCAGGACGGACGATCAGCCAGTCGAGATCCGTGCGCGTCAGGTACACGTCGGCACTCTTCTTGACCTTGATGTAGTGCTCGAAGCCTTCGGACGCTCCCTCGCCGCGCAGGGCGTCGGGGAACACGGAGACGAGGACGAAGCGCGCGACTCCGGCGGCCTGGGCCGCAGCGGCTGCCTTCTCCAGGCCTTTGCCGTCGATGAGCGTGGTCTTGTCCATGCCGGTTCCGTGGGCGCCGGCCGAGAAGACCACTGTGTCGTGCCCGGCGAGCTTGCCCGCGAGCTCGTCTACAGAGTCGGCGATCAGGTCGCCGGTCACCGGCGTCGCACCGGTCGCGCGGATCGTGTCGGCCTGGGCCGGGCTGCGGTGCATGCCGGTCACCTCGTCACCGCGCTCGGACAGCAGGCCGGCGAGCCTCCTCCCGACACCTCCGGCGGCACCGATCTGGAACACCTTCATGGAAAACGCCTCTCTCCTGGCTGGACGAACGACCGGCCACTCCAGTTGTCGCAATGTTGACATTGCGACAACGATGGAATGTTAACATCACGACATGGAGAAATCGCAACTCGCAGGAGATCGCGCGGTGGCCCCCGCCCGCCGTCGCGGACTGGCCGACGAGGTCGCCGACCGGATCCGGGAGGCGATCTTCAGCGGTGCATACGCCCCCGGGGCACCGCTGCGAGAGGTCGAACTCTCCGGCGTGCTGCAGGTCAGCAGGGGCCCGGTGCGTGAGGCTCTGCGCGTTTTGGAGCGCGAGGGACTCGTGCACTGCGCCTGGCACCGGGGCACCGTGGTCACGACGCTGTCCGCGGAGGATGTCGCCGAGCTCGACAGCCTGCGCGGCGCGCTTGAGGATCTCGCCGTCCAGCAGGTCATCGCGCACGCCTCGGACGAGGGCCTCGCGGTCATCGAGAAGGCGGCCGGCGTGATGGACCGCACGACGGACCCACACGCCATGGTCCGCCTGGACATCGCCTTCCACGACGCCGTGTTCGCCGCCACCGGCCACCAGCGTCTCGTCGCGGCCTGGGAGACCATCCGCTGCCAGGTCCACCTGTTCCTGCTGACCCGCATCGGCCTCAGCACCGAGGGCTACCTCGACTGCATCCCCCAGGAGCACCACGCACTGGTCGCCGCTCTGCGCGCCCGCGACCCCCAGGCCGCCCTCCCCCTCTTCGCCGCCCACCGCCGCCACGCGGTGGACGTCGTCACCGGCACGTCGAACCCGGCCTGACGACCGGCCCGCCACCATCTGGACACCGCCCAGCGCTGGTGAAGCCTGCTCGTCATCGCCTGCCCCGGCAACCATGGCCATGTGCGACGGCAGCCGGTCACAGGTGGCCACCGCGTACTGCCGGCGCAGCTCGACCGGTCCGTCGCTTCAGCAAGCCGCGCGCACAGACGAAGCGATCCCGCACCGCGCAGGACCGCATCAGGCCAGGCGCACGCCAGACCGGCCGGCAGGGTCCGCCGGTGTGCGCGACCGTGGTATTGCAGCGACAGGCCCCAGGTCGAGGCGCTTGTCCATGTCCAGTCGGAAGGTGCCGTACAGCTCACTCAACACGTTGAACTTGACAGAGAAATCGCGGGCGACGACCACGCGCGGCTCGTCCAGCTCGCCACCGAGTACGACCCGCAGCCGCCCTACGACGCCGGTTCACCCGAGAAGGCCCCCGCGCACCTCGTGGAGCTCCTCCGCGAGCACTCCGGCGTCACCCTGACGTAGGCACGCGCCAGCCGAACCTCGGCTGCCGGCGCTCCAGGAACGCGGCGACGCCCTCCGCGGTGTCGCCGCTCCCGCGCGCCTGCCCGGCCCAGTGCGCGTCCCGGTCCGTACGCCCGTCCGCGAACTCCTTGGCCGCCGCCTGCGTCAGCTGCGAACGCGACACCAGCACCCGGGTGAACTCCGTGACCCGCTTGCCGAGTTCACCCTCCGGCAGCACCTCGTCCACCAGCCCGGTACGCAGCGCCCGCTGCGCGTCGATCAACTCCCCGGAGAACAGCAGGTACTTGGCGGCGGCCGGCCCCACCAGGGACACCAGCCGCCGGGTGGAGGACGCCGGGTACACGATGCCGAGCTTCGCGGGCGTCACACCGAACAGCGTTCCCTCCTCGGCGAAGCGCAGATCACAGGCCGCCGCCAGCTGCGCCCCGCCGCCCACGCAGTGCCCCCGGATCGCGGCCAGCGTCGGCTTCGGGAACGCGGCCAGCGCCTCCTCGGCCCGCACGGCCAGCCCCTGCGCCTCCTCCGGCGAGCCCCGCAGCGTCGAGATGTCGGCCCCGGCGCAGAACGTCCGGCCCTCACCGGTCAGCACCAGCGCCCGCACCTCCGGGTCCCCCGCGAGCTCCTCCAGCAGTGGGGGGAGGGAGCGCCACATCGCGGCCGTCATGGCGTTGCGCTTCTCGGGATGACGTATGACGACCGTCGCGACCGAGTCGGTCACGCGGTGCTCCAGCTGCGGCTCCATGCGCCGGATGCTATCCGCACGCCAAACCCGTACAACCCGAATAGTTCGCCAAGACGGCACAACAGGGACAGGACCAGTCCCACAACTGACCGTGTCATACGCCAACGGTCAGAAGCGCTCGATACTTGCTGACTTCTGTTCAGTCCCGGGGTGCGAGGCGCATCGTTACCAACACTCGAGGTGTGGCGACAATCGAGCGCGAGGGTGGCGACCGGACGATGGACGACGACGGGCGTGGGTTCGGTCCGCGCCCAGGGGGCGGCGCGGCGCCCCTCGGACCCGGGCCCGCGGATCCGCTGCCGTACGAAGGGGTCTGGAGGTTCACCGCTCCGGCGGTCGAGGCCTCGGTCCCCCAGGCGCGGCACGCCGTACGGGACCTGCTGCTGCGTCAGGGTGTGCCGGTCTCGGACGACCTGGCCCAGGGACTGCTGCTGATCGTCTCGGAGCTGGTGACGAACGCCGTGAAACACGCGGCGGTGCTGTCGCCGACGATTGCCGTCGAGCTGGCCGTCGGCGCCGAGTGGCTCCGGGTGTCCGTGGAGGACAACCATCCGTACCGGCCCACCGCCCTGGAGACCGACCACGGCCGGACCGGCGGGCGCGGACTGCTCCTCGTGCGCGAGGTCACCCGGGAGGCCGGCGGTCTGTGCGAGGTGGAGTACACCGCGAGCGGCGGCAAGGTGATCTGGGCCGCCCTGCCGCTCAAGCCCGCGCGCTTCGCCTGACCCCCCGTTCCGCCGGTGCCGGGATCACCAGCCGGCGGACGGGCCCGTCAGCTCCCTGATCGCCGGCCGGGCGGCGTCCAGGACGGTCATGAACCAGGCCGAGAAGGTGTCCTTGGCGTGCCGCTCCGCCAGCTCCGGCGGGGTCACGAACACCGTCGACGCGACCTCCTCCGAGTCCGGCCGCACCACGGCCTGCACCATGCCGACGAAGAGGTGGTTGTACTCCTGCTCCACCAGACCGGACTCCGGGTCCGGGTGGTTGTAGCGGACCGTGCCCGCCTCGGCCAGCAGGGACGGGGAGGCGCCCAGCTCCTCGAACGTGCGCCGCGCCGCCGCCGCGAAGGGCGCCTCGCCGGGGTAGGGGTGGCCGCAGCAGGTGTTGGACCACACACCGGGGGAGTGGTACTTGCCCAGCGCGCGCTGCTGGAGCAGCAGCCGGCCGTACTCGTCGAAGAGGAACACGGAGAACGCGCGGTGCAGCCGGCCGGGCGGCTGGTGGGCGGCGAGCTTCTCCGCGGTGCCGATCGTCACGCCGTCCTCGTCGACCAGTTCCAGCAAAATCGCCTCTGCGGTGCCGTTCGACGGGTTGTGCGTCGCGGTGGCAGGTGTGATCGGCATACCCATCCTTCACATCGGTCTTCGCGCCCCAAGTCTGCCGTACGAATCCGGCACTCCCGGCACTTCGCGGCACGCCCGCATGTCCCGCGCGGTGACGCGGACCGCGGCCGGCACCGGTCCGGCGCCGGGAAAGGGACCCGGTAGATGATCGTGCCCGGCCAGGCGGGCGGAAAATCGTCCCCGCCACGGCTGTGGGGCTCATGACGCGGGCGCACGGCGCAAGGTTGCGTCCCCCGGCGCACTCGCGACCAAGTGCGCCCCACCTGCCTCACACGTCCCGCAAGCCCCCGTCAGTGACAGAGCCGCGCCTCGTGCTCCGCGTGCCCGACCGGTTCCAGCTGGAAGGTGCAGTGCTCCACGTCGAAGTGGTCGCCGAGACAGCCCTGGAGCTCGTGGAGCATCTTCTCGTGGCCTATCGCGTTCAGGGCCTCCGAGCTGACGACCACGTGCGCCGACAGCACGGGCATGCCGGAGGTGATCGTCCAGGCGTGCAAGTCGTGGACGTCCTCCACGCCGTCCGTCGCGAGAATGTGCGAGCGCACCTCCGCCATGTCGACGCCCTGGGGAGCGGCCTCCAGCAGCACCGACAGCGTCTCGCGCAACAGCTTCCACGTTCGGGGCGCGATCATCAGCGCGATCACGAGCGAGGCGATCGGATCGGCGGCCTGCCAGCCCGTGAGCATGATCACCACGGACGCGACGATCACCGTGACCGAACCGAGGGCGTCCGCCGCGACCTCCAGGAACGCGCCGCGCACGTTCAGGCTCTCCTTCTGCCCGCGCATCAGCAGCGACAGCGACACCAGGTTCGCGACCAGGCCGATCACACCGAACAGCAGAGCCAGCCGGCCCTCGGTATCCGCGGGCGTGATGAAGCGCTGGACCGACTCGTAGACGACGTATCCGCCGGCCCCGAGCAGCAGCAGGCAGTTGGCCAGGGCGGCGAGGATCTCGGCCCGGGCGTAGCCGAAGGTGGCCCGCTCGCTGGGCGGACGGTTCGCGAAGTGGATCGCGAGCAGCGCCATGCCGAGGCCCAGGGCGTCCGTCGCCATGTGCGCGGAGTCCGCGACGAGCGCGAGCGAGTCGGCGAGGGTGCCACCGACGATCTGCACGACCACGATGCCGAGCGTGATCGCCAGGGCCGCCCGCAGCCTGCCGCGGTACGCCGAGGTCGCCGTACCGCCGGCCGCGCCGTGCGCGTGCCCGTGATCGTGCCCAGCCCCCATGAGAAGTCAGCCTCCTGTGTCCGCGTGATCGTGCCCGGGCACCCCAGTGAACTACGGGGAGGGGGTATGCGCAACGCGGCACTGAACACCGTTGTCATGTGCCCTGACCTGCGGAAACGATGCGCAGGTCAGGACGGTTCGGCGGGTCAGGAGCCGTGGTGCAGCAGCCAGCCGCGCCAGGCCGACTCGGTCATCTCGCGCACCCCGCGCCGGGCCGTCCAGCCGAGCTCATCGGCCGCCCGGGCGGCCGATGCCACCGCCCGCGGGGCGTCGCCCGGGCGGCGCTCCTCGACGAGCGGGGGCCGGCGGTCGCCCGTGACCTCGCCGATGGCCGTGATGAGCTCGCGGACCGAGACGCCCTCGCCGCGGCCGATGTTGACCGTCAGGTCGCCCGTGATGCCGCCGCCGGCCAGTCGCCGGGCCGCCGCCAGATGGGCCTCGGCCAGGTCGGCGACGTGAATGTAGTCACGGATGCACGTGCCGTCCGGGGTCGGGTAGTCGTCGCCGAAGATCCGGGGCGCCTCGTCGCGCGTCAGCCGGTCGAAGACCATCGGGACGATGTTGAAGACACCCGTGTCCGCGAGCTCCGGCGCGGCGGCGCCCGCCACGTTGAAATAGCGCAGACATACGGTGGAGATCCCGTGCGCCTTTCCCGCCGCCCGCACCAGCCACTCCCCGGCGAGCTTGGTCTCGCCGTAGGGGTTCACCGGCGCGCAGGGTGTGTCCTCCGTGATGAGCTCCACACCCGGGTCGCCGTACACGGCCGCCGACGAGGAGAACACGAAGCGCTCGATCCCTGCCGCGGCGACCGCGTCCAGCAGGGTCACCAGACCGCCGACGTTCTCCCGGTAGTAGCGCGTGGGCTGCGCGACGGACTCGGCGACCTGCTTGCGCGCCGCGAGGTGCACCACACCCGTCACGCCGTGCTCGGCGAGGACCCGCTTCAGCAGCTCCCCGTCCAGCGAGGAACCCCGCACGAGCGGGACCTGTGCCGGGAGCCGCGCGGGCACCCCGGCCGACAGGTCGTCCAGGGCGAGGACGCGCTCCCCGGCCTCGGTCATGGCCCTGGCCACATGTGCTCCGATATAGCCGGCACCGCCGGTGATCAGCCACGTCATGGTCGCCCACCCTATGCGGACACGGTGGCCGCCTGCGCAATGTCCCCGATGTCCGCATAGGAGGGGCACGGTTTGTGGGGCGGCCCCCGGATCCACGATGATGATCGCGGCAAGGGCTTGTGCGAACCACGTCGATCCATCCGCCGAACGGGCGGTGAACGTGGCCCTCCCGGCATCCGATAGCCTCTGCCGACATGCCGCCCGGGAGCCACCGGAGAAGGCGCCCCCACCATGCACATCACCGGCGCGGACGCGTCGGTACCCAGGGAGTGAATTCGGTTGTCGACCGCCATCCTCACCGGCCAGCCGGTCCCCGGATCGTCGATCGAGGCCGACCTGCGATCCCTCGGGTTCGAGCTCCGGACCGCGGCCGACGCCGCCGAGGCCGAGACCCTCCTCGCCGAGGTGCCGGGCGACGAGCGGGTCGCCCTGGTCGACGCCCGCTTCGTGGGGCACGTGCACGCGCTGCGCCTCGGCCTCACCGACCCCCGCTTCCCGCTCGCCGGGATCCCCGGCGCCGTCACGGCCCAGCCCGCCGGGCGCCAGGCCCTGACCCGGGCGATGGCCCGCGAGAACTCCGCGGGCGGCGGCACCACCCTGGTCGCCAGCCTCGCGGACCGCATCCTCACCGCCCTCGACGCCGACGGCACCGGCGTGCACCGCCCCGAGCTGGGCAGCCTGGTGGCCGCCGTCCCCGCCGACCCGCAGGCCCGCAACGAGGCACGTCAGGCGGTGGCGGACGTCGACGACGAGGCCGTGCGCCTGAAGTCGGCCGTGAAGGCCCGCGACGGCTTCTTCACCACCCACTGCATCAGCCCCTACTCCCGCTACATCGCCCGCTGGTGCGCCCGCCGCGGCCTGACCCCCAACCAGGTCACCACCGCCTCGCTGATCACCGCCCTCATAGCGGCGGCCTGCGCGGCCACCGGCACCCGCGGCGGCTTCGTGGCGGCCGGCGTCCTGCTGATCGCGTCGTTCGTGCTGGACTGCACCGACGGCCAGCTCGCCCGCTACTCCCTGCAGTACTCCACGCTCGGCGCCTGGCTGGACGCCACCTTCGACCGGGCCAAGGAGTACGCCTACTACGCGGGCCTCGCCCTCGGAGCGGCCCGCGGCGGGGACGACGTATGGGCCCTCGCCCTCGGCGCCATGGTCCTGCAGACCTGCCGGCACGTCGTGGACTTCTCCTTCAACGAGGCCAACCACGACGCCACCGCCAACACCAGTCCCACCGCCGCCCTCTCCGACAAGCTCGACAGCGTCGGCTGGACGGTCTGGGTGCGGCGGATGATCGTCCTGCCCATCGGCGAGCGCTGGGCGATGATCGCCGTGCTCACGGCGGTCACCACCCCCCGCATCACCTTCTACGCGCTGCTCATCGGCTGCGCCTTCGCCGCGACGTACACCACGGCCGGCCGGGTGCTGCGCTCCCTGACCCGCAAGGCCAGGCGGACCGACCGGGCGGCCGGAGCCCTGGCCGACCTCGCCGACAGCGGCCCCCTCGCCCAGGGTTTCGCGGAGGCGCTCAAGAAGCCCGCCCGCAGGCTGCCGGGCTTCACCGCCCCCGTCATCGCCCTGCTCGGTGGTCTGGCCGTCGTCCTCACCGCGGCGCTGACGGACTTCGGCGGCCCCTGGCCGGTCATCGCGGCCATCGGCTACGCCCTGACCTCGGGCCTCGCCGTCGCCCGCCCCCTCAAGGGCGCCCTCGACTGGCTGGTCCCCCCGGTCTTCCGCGCCGCCGAGTACGGCACCGTCCTGGTCCTGGCGGCCAAGGCGGACGTGAACGGAGCCCTTCCCGCGGCCTTCGGGCTGGTGGCCGCGGTCGCCTACCATCACTACGACACCGTCTACCGCATCCGCGGCGACGCCGGAGCGCCCCCGGCCTGGCTGGTGCGCTCCATCGGAGGGCACGAAGGACGGACGCTGCTCGTCACCGTCCTCGCCGCGCTGCTCACCGCCTCGCAGTTCAAGGTCGCGCTCACGGCACTGGCCGTGGCCGTGGCCCTGGTGGTGCTCGTCGAGAGCATCCGCTTCTGGGTCGCCGCCCACCAGGGTGGCGCACCCGCCGTACACGATGAAGGAGAACCCGCATGATCGGCCTCGTGCTCGCGGCCGGCGCCGGACGGCGTCTGCGCCCCTACACCGACAGCCTCCCCAAGGCACTGGTGCCGGTGGGCCCCGCGGGCATAGAAGGCGAACCCACGGTTCTCGACCTGACCCTCGGCAACTTCGCCGAGATCGGTCTCACCGAGGTCGCGATCATCGTCGGCTACCGCAAGGAGGCCGTGTACGCGCGCAAGGAGGCCCTGGAGCAGAAGTACGGCCTCAAGCTCACCCTCATCGACAACGACAAGGCCGAGGAGTGGAACAACGCCTACTCCCTGTGGTGTGGGCGTGACGCCCTCAAGGACGGGGTGATCCTCGCCAACGGCGACACCGTCCACCCGGTCTCCGTCGAGAAGACGCTGCTCGCCGCCCGTGGCGACGGCAAGAAGATCATCCTCGCCCTCGACACGGTCAAGGACCTCGCGGACGAGGAGATGAAGGTCGTCGTCGCCCCCGAGAAGGGCATGACGAAGATCACCAAGCTGATGGACCCCGCCGAGGCCACCGGCGAGTACATCGGCGTCACCCTCATCGAGGGCGACGCCGCCCCCGAACTCGCCGACGCCCTCAAGGCCGTGTGGGAGACCGACCCGCAGCAGTTCTACGAGCACGGCTACCAGGAACTGGTCAACCGCGGCTTCCGCATCGACGTGGCGCCGATCGGCGACGTCAAGTGGGTGGAGATCGACAACCACGACGATCTCGCCCGCGGACGGGAGATCGCGTGCCAGTACTGACCCGGCTCATCCCCTCGCCGCTCGTCGTCGACATCCGCCCGGGTGCCCTCGACGACCTGGCATGCGTCCTCGCCGACGAGCGCATCTCGCCCTCCGGCCGTCTCGCCGTCGCCGTCAGCGGCGGCTCCGGCGCCAGGCTGCGCGAGCGCATCGCGCCGAGCATGCCCGGCGCCACCTGGTACGAGGTCGGTGGCGGCACCATCGACGACGCGGTCCGGCTGGCGAGCGACATAAAGGCCGGCCACTACGACGCCGTCGTGGGCCTCGGCGGCGGAAAGATCATCGACTGCGCCAAGTTCGCGGCGGCGCGCGTCGGCCTCCCCTTGGTCGCCGTCGCCACCAACCTCGCGCACGACGGCCTGTGCTCGCCGGTCGCCACCCTCGACAACGACGCGGGCCGCGGCTCCTACGGTGTGCCGAACCCGATCGCGGTCGTCATCGACCTCAACGTGATCCGTGAGGCCCCCGTCCGCTTCGTGCGCTCCGGCATCGGCGACGTCATCTCCAACATCTCCGCGGTCGCCGACTGGGAACTCGCCAACCGCGTCAAGGGCGAGAAGGTCGACGGCCTCGCCGCGGCGATGGCCCGCCAGGCCGGCGAGGCGGTGCTCCGGCACCCGGGCGGTGTCGGCGACGACGCCTTCCTGCAAGTGCTGGCCGAGGCACTGGTCCTCACCGGTATCGCCATGTCCGTGTCGGGCGACTCCCGCCCGTCCTCCGGCGCCTGCCACGAGATCAACCACGCCTTCGACCTGCTGTTCCCCAAACGGGCTGCCGCCCACGGCGAGCAGTGCGGACTGGGCGCGGCCTTCGCGATGTACTTGCGCGGCGCCCACGAGGAGTCGGCGTACATGGCCGAGGTGCTGCGCAGGCACGGGCTGCCCGTGCTGGCGGAGGAGATCGGCTTCACGACGGACGAGTTCGTCAAGGCCGTCGAGTTCGCCCCGGAGACCCGCCCCGGCCGTTACACCATCCTCGAACACCTCGACCTGAACACCGAACAGATCAAGGACATCTACGCCGACTATGTCAAGGCCATCGGTAGCTGAACTCCGCCCCGTCGTTCACCCCCCGGGGGTGAAGGACCGGCGCAGCGGTGAGCACTGGATGGGACGCCTCTACATGCGTGAGGTGTCCCTGCGGGTCGACCGTTACCTGGTCAACACCAGGGTCACGCCCAACCAGCTCACCTACCTGATGACCGTCTTCGGTGTGCTCGCGGCCCCGGCACTGCTCGTGCCGGGGATCGCGGGCGCCGTGCTGGGCGTCGTGTGCGTCCAGATGTATCTGCTGCTGGACTGCGTCGACGGTGAGATCGCGCGCTGGAAGAAGCAGTACTCCCTCAACGGCGTCTACCTGGACCGGGTCGGCGCCTACCTCACCGACGCGGCGGTGCTCACCGGCTTCGGCCTGCGCGCCGCCGACGTGTGGGGCAGCGGGCGCATCGACTGGCTGTGGGCCTTCCTAGGCACCCTGGCCGCCCTCGGCGCCATCCTGATCAAGGCGGAGACCGACCTCGTCGGCGTCGCCCGGCACCAGGCCGGCAAGCCCCCGGTCAAGGAGGCCGCCGCCGAGATGCGCTCCTCCGGCATGGCGCTGGCCCGCAAGGCCGCCGCCGCCCTGAACTTCCACCGCCTGATCCTCGGCATCGAGGCGTCCCTGCTGATCCTCGCGCTGGCGATCGTCGACCAGGTCCGCGGCGACCTGTTCTTCTCCCGGCTCGGCGTCGCCGTGCTCGCCGGCATCGCGCTGGTGCAGACCCTGCTGCACCTCGTGTCCATCCTCGCCTCCAGCAGGCTGAAGTGAGCGGCATGAAGGTCGGCGCCGTCATCATCACCATGGGCAACCGGCCCGAGGAGCTGCGCGCCCTGCTCGACTCCGTCGCCAAGCAGGACGGCGACCGCGTCGAGGTGGTCGTCGTCGGCAACGGCTCGCCCGTCCCGGACGTCCCCGAGGGCGTCCGCACCATCGAGCTGCCCGAGAACCTCGGCATCCCCGGCGGCCGCAACGTCGGCATCGAGGCCTTCGGCCCCGCCGGCCGGGACGTCGACGTCCTGCTCTTCCTGGACGACGACGGACTGCTCGCGGGTCACGACACCGCCGAGCTGTGCCGCAAGGCCTTCGACGCCGACCCGAAGCTCGGCATCGTGAGTTTCCGCATAGCCGACCCGGAGACCGGCGTCACCCAGCGCCGCCACGTCCCCCGGCTGCGCGCCGCCGACCCCATGCGCTCCTCGCGCGTGACGACCTTCCTCGGTGGCGCCAACGCCGTCCGCACCCGCGTCTTCGCCGACGTCGGCGGACTCCCGGACGAGTTCTTCTACGCCCACGAGGAGACCGACCTGGCATGGCGGGCCCTCGACGCGGGCTGGATGATCGACTACCGCTCCGACATGGTGCTCTACCACCCGACGACGGCTCCCTCGCGGCACGCGGTCTACCACCGCATGGTCGCCCGCAACCGCGTCTGGCTGGCCCGCCGCAACCTCCCCGCGCCGCTCGTCCCCGTCTACCTCGGCGTGTGGCTGCTGCTCACTCTGGTGCGCCGCCCCTCCCGCAGTGCGCTGCGGGCCTGGTTCGGCGGATTCCGTGAGGGCTGGACCACCTCGTGCGGCCCCCGCCGGCCCATGAAGTGGCGTACGGTGTGGCGGCTGACCCGGCTGGGCCGGCCCCCCGTCATCTGACAAGCTCGTATCCGGGAAAACCCGGGAGCCCCCGGGCCGTACCCTGGCCCCGGCTCATGCCGGACCCGGCACAGGCCGAGCATCTCGAAGACGAAAGTTTCCACTAGTGAGTGAGACAACGCACGACGCCACGGTCGCGATGAGCGCGCCCGCGGCGCCCGACGAGGGCCTCACGGCGAGGGAACTCGCCGCCAAGCACGGGCTCACCGTGAGCGGCGCCCGGCCGACCCTCATCGAGTACGTCCGTCAGCTCTGGGACCGGCGGCACTTCATCCTCGCCTTCTCCCGGGCGAAGCTGACCGCCCAGTACAGCCAGGCCAAGCTCGGCCAGCTGTGGCAGGTGGCCACGCCGCTGCTCAACGCGGCCGTCTACTTCTTCATCTTCGGCCTGCTCCTGGAGGCCGACCGGGGCCTGCCCCGCGAGGTGTACATCCCGTTCCTGGTCACGGGCGTGTTCGTGTTCACCTTCACGCAGAGCTCGGTGATGGCCGGCGTGCGCGCGATCTCCGGCAACCTCGGCCTGGTGCGGGCCCTGCACTTCCCGCGCGCCGCGCTGCCGATCTCCTTCGCGCTGCAACAGCTCCAGCAGCTGCTGTTCTCGATGATCGTGCTGTTCGCCGTCGCGATCGGCTTCGGCCACTACCCGGATCTGTCCTGGCTGCTGATCGTGCCGGTGCTGGTCCTGCAGTTCTGCTTCAACACCGGCCTCGCCCTGATCATGGCCCGGGCGGGCGCCAAGACCCCCGACCTCGCGCAGCTGATGCCGTTCGTGATGCGGACGTGGATGTACGGGTCCGGGGTGATGTTCTCCATCCCGATCTTCCTGGAGGGCAAGCCCCAGTGGATCGCGAACGTCCTGCAGTGGAACCCCGCGGCGATCTACATGGACCTGATGCGCTTCGCCCTCATCGACGAGTACGACTCGACGTACATGCCCGACCACGTCTGGGCGGCCGCGGGCGGCTGGGCCGTGCTGTTCGCCATCGGCGGCTTCGTGTACTTCTGGAAGGCGGAGGAGAGGTACGGCCGTGGCTGAGCAGCAACAGGACGCACGCATTCCCACCGTCGTCGCGGACGACCTCCACATCGTCTACCGCGTCAACGGCGCCAAGACCGGCAAGGGCAGCGCCACCGCCGCCCTCAGCCGCATCATCAAGCGCGGCGAAGAGCGCGGCGTGCGCAAGGTGCACGCCGTGCGCGGTGTCTCCTTCGTGGCGTACCGCGGTGAGGCCATCGGCCTGATCGGCTCCAACGGCTCCGGCAAGTCGACCCTGCTGCGGGCCATCGCCGGACTGCTCCCCGCCGAGCAGGGCAAGGTCTACACCGACGGCCAGCCGTCGTTGCTCGGTGTCAACGCGGCCCTGATGAACGACCTCACCGGCGAACGGAACGTCATATTGGGCGGGCTCGCCATGGGCATGTCCCGCGAGGAGATCAAGGAGCGGTACCAGGAGATCGTCGACTTCTCGGGCATCAACGAGAAGGGCGACTTCATCACCCTGCCCATGCGCACGTACTCCTCCGGCATGGCGGCCCGGCTCCGCTTCTCCATCGCCGCGGCCAAGGACCACGACGTCCTGATGATCGACGAGGCGCTGGCGACGGGCGACCGCAAGTTCCAGAAGCGCTCCGAGGACCGCATCCGGGAGCTGCGCAAGGAAGCCGGCACGGTGTTCCTGGTCAGCCACAACAACAAGTCCATCCGCGACACCTGCGACCGCGTCCTGTGGCTGGAGCGCGGCGAGCTGCGCATGGACGGCCCCACCGACGAGGTGCTCAAGGAGTACGAGAAGTTCACCGGCAAGTAGGCCCGATTCGGACAGGGCCCCGACGGAACTGCTCCGGCGGGGCCCCGCGTCTGCAAAGGAAACGTCAACTCCGGCCCATCTCAGGAATCTTGGGGCCAATCGGTGTGTTCTCGTGATGTGCGGGACACCCTGACGAACCGTGGCGCGTTGTACAACGTAAGCTGTACCGGTCCCGAAACACGGCAATCAGGGCGATAATGCGCGACACCGCCCGTCGTGCCATCGTGCGGACGGCTGGGCGGCGTGTCCGAAATAGTGTGTATTGGGTCGGCAGTGTAGAACGGGAGATGTGACGGCGATGGCTACGGAAACTCCCCAGCTCCACGCAGCACGTGCCGTCCCCGCGCCGGGCAGCCCACGGTGACGGGAACCGGCACGGCCCGCCCCCTCGACGCGGAGCGCGGCACGCTCGACAAGGCCGCCGGCGAGAACTTCCCGGTGGCCCCCTTCTTCCTGCCCCGGGCCTGGCGCACCGACCTCATGGCCGTCTACGGATTCGCCCGTCTGGTCGACGACATCGGCGACGGCGACCTGGCCCCCGGCGGCGTCGACGCCCGCCTGCTCGGTGTGTCCCCGCGGGAGACCGAGGACCGCCTGGTCCTGCTGGACGCGTTCGAGGCCGACCTGCGCCGCGTCTTCGACGCGACCCCGCGCCATCCCCTTTTGCGCCGTCTCCAGCCGACCGTGCGCCGCTGCGCGCTGACCCCCGAGCCGTTCCTCGGCCTGATCGCCGCCAACCGCCAGGACCAGCTGGTCGGCCGCTACGAGACCTACGACGACCTGCTCGCCTACTGCGAGCTCTCCGCCAACCCCGTCGGCCGCCTCGTCCTCGCCGTCACCGGTACCTCGACGCCCGAGCGGATCCGCCGCTCCGACCTGATCTGCACGGCCCTCCAGATCGTCGAGCACCTCCAGGACGTCGCCGAGGACCTCGGCCGCGACCGCGTCTACCTGCCCGCAACCGACATGAAACGCTTCCACGTCCAGGAAGCGGATCTCGCCACGAAATCCGCCGGAGCGTCGGTCCGTGCGCTGATCGCCTACGAAGCGCAAAGGGCCCGGGACCTCCTGAACGAAGGCGCCCCCCTGGTGGGTAGCGTCCAGGGCAGGCTGAAACTGCTGCTCGCGGGGTTCGTGGCGGGAGGAAGGGCGGCCGTCCACGCGATCGCCGCCGCCGAGTACGACGTACTTCCCGGCCCGCCCAAGCCCGGCAAGCTCCGGTTGCTGCGTGAGGTGGGCGTGACTCTGCGAGGAGAGGGGTGATCCGGACCGTGGAGTCGGAACCACACGCGTCCCCACCGGTACTCGCCGCCTACAGCTACTGCGAGGCCGTCACCGGGCGGCAGGCCCGTAACTTCGCCTACGGCATCCGCCTGCTGCCGACGCCGCAGCGCCGCGCGATGTCGGCGCTGTACGCGTTCTCGCGGCGGGTCGACGACATCGGGGACGGCGCGCTCGCCGACGACGTCAAGACGGCCAGGCTGGAGGAGACCCGGGCGCTGCTCACCCGGATCCGCGAGCACGAGGTCGGGGAGGACGACACCGATCCCGTGGCCGTCGCCCTCTCGCACGCGGCCGGGTACTTCCCGATCCCGCTCGGAGGTCTGGACGAGCTCATCGACGGCGTCCTGATGGACGTCCGCGGCGAGACCTACGAGACCTGGGACGACCTGAAGGTCTACTGCCGTTGCGTGGCGGGCGCCATCGGGCGTCTCTCGCTCGGCGTGTTCGGCACGGAACCGGGGGCGCGTGGCGTGGACCGCGCGCCGGAGTATGCCGACACGCTCGGACTCGCGCTCCAGCTCACCAACATCCTCAGAGACGTCCGCGAGGACGCCGTGGACGGGCGGACCTATCTGCCCGCCGACGATCTCGCCAAGTTCGGCTGCTCGTCCGGCTTCAGCGGGCCGCGGCCGCCCGAGGGCTCCGACTTCGCGGGCCTCGTGCACTTCGAAGTGCGACGGGCCCGCGCTCTGTTCGCCGAGGGCTACCGCCTGCTCCCCATGCTCGACCGGCGCAGCGGCGCCTGTGTGGCCGCCATGGCCGGCATCTACCGCCGCCTCCTCGACCGCATCGAACGCGACCCGGAGGCCGTGCTGCGCGGCCGGGTCTCCCTGCCCGGGCGGGAGAAGGCCTACGTCGCCGTGCGCGGCCTGTCGGGTCTCGACGCCCGGCACGTGACCCGACGGACCGTCAGGAGGCGTGCGTGACGACCGAACCGGTCCACACGACCCGAGCCGGGTGCCGGGCTCGCGCATGCCGCTTCCGGGCAGCGCCGGGAAGCGCGGCACCGCGCTCCCCGCAGACCCGCCATGAGACCGGGCCGGGGCCTTCTCCCGTCCGCCGACAGGGGCGGGCCGCGGCCGGCGACGCCCGGCCGGCCGGTTCAGCCCCCGCCTCGGTGGCCGGGCGCGGCCATGACGCCCCTCGCGGCCACGCCGTCGGAGACACGTGGCGGGCAACCCTCCGGCGCGCGGACGCGTCCCTGACGGAGACGGCCGGTCGTGCACCGTTGGAGCAGCACGCTCCGGCCATGGGGGAGGGTTCGCGATGACCCACGGCACACGGCCCGGGGGACCGGCGGCACAGGCGCGGCACACCGTCGTGGTGGGCGGCGGGCTCGCCGGTGTCACCACCGCGCTCGCGCTCGCGGACGCCGGGGTGCGCGTCACCCTGCTGGAGGGCAGGCCGCGGCTCGGCGGTCTGGCCTTCTCCTTCCAGCGCGGCGATCTCACCGTCGACAACGGCCAGCACGTCTACCTGCGCTGCTGCACCGCCTACCGCTGGTTCCTCGACCGCATCGAGGGCGCGGCTCTGGCCCCGCTGCAGGACCGGCTCGACGTACCCGTCCTGGACCTCGCCCGGCCCGAAGGGCGCCGCCTCGGCAGGCTGCGCAGGGACGCCCTGCCCGTGCCGCTGCACCTCGGGCGCAGCCTCGCCTCCTACCCGCACCTGTCGCTCGCCGACCGCGCCAGAGTGGGCCGGGCCGCACTCGCGCTCAAGGGGCTCGACCTCACCGACCCGGCGCTGGACACCCAGGACTTCGGCAGCTGGCTCGCCGCGCACGGCCAGTCGGCACGCGCCGTCGAGGCCCTGTGGGACCTGGTCGGGATCGCCACCCTCAACGCGGTCGCCTCCGACGCCTCCCTGGCGCTCGCCGCGATGGTGTTCAAGACCGGTCTGCTGTCAGACCCGGGCGCGGCCGACATCGGCTGGGCCCGGGTCCCGCTGGGCGACCTGCACGACCGGCTGGCCCGCAAGGCCCTCGACTCCGCGGGTGTCCGCACCGAGCTCCGCACCCGCGTCACCTCTCTCTCCGCGAAGGCGGACGGGCAGTGGACCGTCCAGGTCCCCGGCGAGACGCTGGAGGCCGACGCGGTGGTCCTCGCCGTACCGCAGCGCGAGGCGCACGACCTGCTGCCGGCGGGCGCCCTCGACGCGCCCGAGCGGCTTCTGGAGATCGGCACCGCGCCGATCCTCAACGTCCATGTGGTGTACGACCGCAAGGTCCTGGGCCGGCCGTTCTTCGCCGCCCTGAGCAGCCCCGTGCAGTGGGTCTTCGACCGGACCGACGCGTCCGGGCTGCGCGAGGGCCAGTACCTCGCCCTGTCGCAGTCGGTCGCCCAGGACGAGATCGACGAGCCCGTGGCCGTGCTGCGTGAGCGGTACCTGCCCGAGCTGGAGCGGCTGCTGCCCCTGGCCCGCGGCGCCGACGTGAGGGACTTCTTCGTCACCCGGGAGCGCACCGCCACGTTCGCTCCCACCCCCGGCGTCGGGCGCCTCAGGCCCCACGCCCGCACCAAGGCATCCGGCCTCTACCTGGCCGGAGCGTGGACCGCCACCGGGTGGCCCGCGACCATGGAGAGTGCGGTCCGCAGTGGTGTGAGCGCGGCGGACGCCGTGCTGGGCGCCCTGGGCCGGCCCCGTCCGCAAGCCCTCTTCGAGTTCGAGGAGGCGGCATGATGCCGGCTCAGGCCGGTGCGGCAGGCGGCCCCCGCACCCCCGGTACCGCAACAAGAGGAGAGACTGTGCCCACTGTGCCCCCGGCCTCGAAGACTGCCGAGGCGGTGGACGTGACCGCGCTGCTGGAGCGCGGCCGGACCCTGGCCACTCCGGTACTGAGGGCGGCCGTCGACCGCCTGGCACCTCCCATGGACACTGTTGCCGCCTACCACTTCGGCTGGATCGACGCCCAGGGCAGGCCCGCGGAGGGGGACGGCGGCAAGGCCGTGCGCCCCGCCCTCGCGGTGCTGTCCGCCGAGGTCATGTCGGCCGCCCCCGAGACCGGCATCCCCGGCGCCGTCGCCGTGGAACTCGTCCACAACTTCTCCCTCCTCCACGACGACCTCATGGACGGCGACGAGCAGCGCCGTCACCGCGACACGGTCTGGAAGGTGCACGGCCCCGCCCAGGCCATCCTGGTCGGCGACGCCCTGTTCGCCCTCGCCAACGAGGTACTCCTCGAACTCGGCACCGTCGAGGCCGGCCGCGCCACCCGCCGCCTGACCACCGCCACCCGCGCCCTGATCGACGGCCAGGCCCAGGACATCTCCTACGAGCACCGCGACCGCGTCAGCGTCGAGGAATGCCTGGAGATGGAGGGCAACAAGACCGGCGCCCTGCTCGCCTGCGCCAGCTCCATCGGCGCGGTCCTCGGCGGCGCCGACGACCACACCGCCGACACCCTCGAGAAGTACGGCTACCACCTGGGCCTCGCCTTCCAGGCCGTCGACGACCTGCTCGGCATCTGGGGCGACCCGGTCTCCACCGGCAAGCAGACGTGGAGCGACCTGCGCCAGCGCAAGAAGTCCCTGCCGGTCGTGGCGGCCCTCGCGGCGGGTGGCCCGGCCTCGGAGCGGCTCGGCGAGCTCCTCGCCGCCGACGCCAAGAGCAGCGACTTCGAGAACTTCTCCGAGGAGGAGTTCGCGGCTCGCGCCGCCCTCATCGAGGAGGCCGGCGGTCGCGAGTGGACCGCCGACGAGGCACGCCGTCAGCACACCATCGCCATCGAAGCCCTCGACGCCGTCGACATGCCCGACCGGGTGCGGGAGCAGTTCACGGCCCTCGCGGACTTCGTCGTCGTACGGAAGAGATGATCACTATCGGCCGAATAGCCCTCGCGTAGTCGCCGGCCGGTGCCGCGAGTCATCACGGAGCACCGGCCGACGGCGGACCCACAGCAGCTGCACACCTTGCACCACTGCACGAAGGGGAAGCCATGACAGCGACGACCGACGGAAGCACCGGGGCCCTGCCACCCCGCGCCGCCGCGGCCAGCGACACCGACACGCACACCCCCGGGGCGGCCGGGGTACCGGAAGCCGCCGCACGCGCCGCCCGGCGCGCCACCGACTTCCTGCTCTCCCTCCAGGACGCCGAGGGCTGGTGGAAGGGCGACCTCGAGACCAACGTCACCATGGACGCCGAGGACCTGCTGCTCCGTCAGTTCCTCGGCATCCGCGACGAGAAGACCACGCGGGCCGCCGCCCTCTTCATCCGCGGCGAGCAGGGCGAGGACGGCACCTGGGCCACCTTCTACGGCGGACCGAGCGAACTGTCCGCCACCATCGAGGCGTACGTAGCCCTCCGCCTGGCCGGTGACGCCCCCGACGCCCCGCACATGGCCCGGGCCTCCGCCTGGATCCGCGCGCAGGGCGGCATCGCCGCCGCCCGGGTCTTCACCCGGATCTGGCTGGCCCTGTTCGGCTGGTGGAAGTGGGAGGACCTGCCCGAACTCCCGCCGGAGCTCGTCTTCTTCCCGAAGTGGATGCCGCTCAACATCTACGACTTCGGCTGCTGGGCGCGGCAGACCATCGTCCCGCTGACGATCGTCTCCGCGAAGCGGCCGGTACGCCCCGCACCCTTCCCGCTCGACGAGCTGCACACCGACCCGGACCTTCCCAACCCGCCCAAGCCCCTGGCGCCGCCGTTCAGTTGGGACGGGGCGTTCCAGCGGATGGACAAGGGCCTGCACGCCCTGCGGAAGGTCGCCCCGCGCCGGCTGCGCAGAGCCGCCATGAACAGCGCCGCCCGCTGGATCATCGAGCGACAGGAGAACGACGGCTGCTGGGGCGGCATCCAGCCCCCCGCCGTGTACTCCGTCATCGCCCTGCACCTGCTCGGCTACGACCTCGAACACCCCGTGATGCGCGAAGGGCTGGCGTCCCTGGACCGGTTCGCCGTGTGGCGCGAGGACGGGGCCCGGATGATCGAGGCCTGCCAGTCGCCGGTGTGGGACACCTGCCTGGCCGCGATCGCCCTCGCCGACGCCGGACTGCCCGCCGATCACCCGCAGTTGGTGAAGGCGGCCGACTGGATGCTGGGCGAGGAGATCGTCCGGCCCGGCGACTGGTCAGTGAAGCGGCCCGGACTGCCGCCCGGAGGCTGGGCGTTCGAGTTCCACAACGACAACTACCCCGACATCGACGACACCGCCGAGGTGATCCTCGCGCTGCGCCGGATCGCCCACCACGACCCGGAGCGGCTGGACCGGGCCGCCGCGCGCGGCATGCGCTGGACGCTCGGCATGCAGTCGAAGAACGGCGCCTGGGCCGCCTTCGACGTCGACAACACCAGCCCCTTCCCGAACCGGCTGCCGTTCTGCGACTTCGGCGAGGTCATCGACCCGCCCTCCGCCGACGTCACGGCGCACGTCGTCGAGATGCTCGCGGTCGAGGGACTCGCCCACGACCCGCGCACCCGCCGCGGTATCGAATGGCTGCTGGCCGAGCAGGAACCGGACGGCTCGTGGTTCGGACGCTGGGGCGTGAACTACGTCTACGGCACCGGGTCCGTCGTCCCCGCCCTCGCCGCCGCCGGCATCCCCGCCGCGCACCCGGCGATCCGGCGGGCGGTGGCCTGGCTGGAGTCGGTCCAGAACGACGACGGCGGCTGGGGCGAGGACCTGCGCTCCTACAAGCACGTCAGGGAATGGAGCGGCCGGGGCGCCTCGACCGCCTCGCAGACGGCGTGGGCGCTGATGGCCCTGCTCGCGGCGGGGGAGCGGGAATCCAAGGCCGTCGAACGCGGCGTCGAGTGGCTCGCGGCGACCCAGCGGGCGGACGGCTCCTGGGACGAGCCGTACTTCACGGGGACGGGCTTCCCATGGGACTTCTCGATCAACTACCACCTCTACCGGCAGGTGTTCCCGCTCACCGCGCTCGGTCGCTATCTGCACGGCGAGCCCTTCGCCGAGAAGCCCCGCGGGAGCGGGCAGGCCGGTGCCCTCCCGGGGAGCGGGACCGGCAAGCCGCTCACCGAGGCCCAGGGGAGCTGATGAGGACACAGCCCGCCCCGGTCCCGCTGCTGATCGCCTGCGCGCTCGGCATCGAGCAGTTCGCCCTGCGCGCGGGCGGCCGGGGCGGGGCCGACGGGCCGGTCACGGTCCTGCGGACGGGCATGGGACCGGCCGCCGCCGAGCGGGCCGTCACCCGCGTGCTGGCCGACCCGGCCCTGCGCGACGCCGCCGTCCTGGCCACCGGCTTCTGCGCGGGTCTCGCGCCCGGTATGCACCCCGGCGATCTCGTCGTCGCCGAGGAGACCCGCGACCCGCGTGGCACGACCCCCTGCGTGGGGACCGAGCTGCTGGTCAAGGAGCTGACCCGGGCGCTGCCCGGGCGGACGGTGCACACCGGGCCGCTGACCTGCTCCGACCACGTGGTGCGGGGTCCCGAACGGGCCGCGCTGCGCGCGACCGGCGCGATCGCGGTCGACATGGAGTCCGCCGTCACGCTCCTGAGCGCCGTGCGAGCGGGCGAGCGCCCGGTTGCGGCCGTCCGGGTGGTCGTGGACGCTCCTGAACATGAACTCGTCCGGATCGGCACGGTGCGCGGTGGAATATCAGCTTTCCGTGTTCTTCGTTCCGTCCTTCCCGCTTTCTTCGAATGGCACCGTTCCTTGCTGCTCCCCAGGAGGTGAGCCAGATGGCCATGCCGCTCCGACAGTCCATCAAGGTCGCTACATACTTGGCTGAACAGAAGATCCGCCGACGGGACAAGTTCCCGCTGATCGTCGAGCTGGAGCCGCTGTTCGCCTGCAATCTCAAGTGCGAGGGGTGCGGCAAGATCCAGCATCCGGCCGGGGTGCTCAAGCAGCGGATGCCGGTCGCCCAGGCCGTGGGGGCGGTCATGGAATCCGGCGCCCCGATGGTGTCCATCGCCGGCGGCGAGCCGCTGATGCACCCGCAGATCGACGAGATCGTCCGCCAGCTCGTGGCCAAGCGGAAGTACGTCTTCCTCTGCACCAACGCGATGCTGCTGCGTAAGAAGATGGACAAGTTCACGCCGTCGCCCTACTTCGCCTTCGCGGTGCACATCGACGGCCTGCGCGAGCGGCACGACGAGTCGGTCGCCAAGGAGGGCGTGTTCGACGAGGCCGTGGAGGCGATCAAGGAGGCCAAGCAGCGCGGCTTCCGGGTCACCACCAACTCGACCTTCTTCAACACCGACACCCCGCAGACCATCGTCGAGGTGCTGAACTTCCTCAACGACGACCTCCAGGTCGACGAGATGATGATCTCGCCCGCCTACGCCTACGAGAAGGCCCCCGACCAGGAGCACTTCCTCGGCGTGGAGCAGACCCGCGAGTTGTTCAAGAAGGCCTTCTCCGGCGGCAACCGGCGGCGCTGGCGGCTCAACCACTCCCCGCTCTTCCTGGACTTCCTGGAGGGCAAGGTCGACTTCCCCTGCACCGCGTGGGCGATCCCGAACTACTCGCTCTTCGGCTGGCAGCGCCCCTGCTACCTGATGAGCGACGGGTACGTGCCGACGTACCGGGAGCTGGTCGAGGACACCGACTGGGACAAGTACGGCCGCGGCAAGGACCCGCGCTGCGCCAACTGCATGGCGCACTGCGGCTACGAGCCCACCGCCGTCCTCGCCACCATGGGATCGCTGAAGGAGTCCCTGCGCGCCATGCGCGAGACGGTCTCCGGGAACCGGGAGTAGATGCCATGACCGCCATTTCGCTGGGTGTCCCCGAGGTGCCGGCCCGGCCGATCGCCGAGCGGCGCCTCTCGCGCCGGATCCAGGTCGGTCCGGTGGCCGTCGGGGGCGGGGCCCCGGTGTCGGTGCAGTCGATGACGACGACCCGGACGTCGGACATCGGCGCCACGCTGCAGCAGATCGCGGAGCTGACCGCGTCCGGCTGCCAGATCGTCCGGGTCGCCTGCCCCACGCAGGACGACGCGGACGCCCTGGCGACCATCGCCCGCAAGTCGCAGATCCCGGTGATCGCGGACATCCACTTCCAGCCGAAGTACGTGTTCGCGGCCATCGAGGCAGGCTGCGCGGCCGTCCGCGTCAACCCCGGCAACATCAAGCAGTTCGACGACCGGATCAAGGAGATCGCCCAGGCGGCGAAGGACCACGGCACGCCGATCCGCATCGGCGTCAACGCCGGGTCGCTGGACCGGCGCCTGCTCCAGAAGTACGGCAGGGCGACCCCGGAGGCGCTCGTGGAGAGCGCGCTGTGGGAGGCGTCCCTGTTCGAGGAGCACGGCTTCCGCGACATCAAGATCTCCGTCAAGCACAACGACCCGGTCGTCATGATCGAGGCGTACCGGCAGCTGGCCGAGAGGTGCGACTACCCGTTGCACCTGGGCGTGACGGAGGCCGGGCCCGCCTTCCAGGGCACGATCAAGTCGGCGGTGGCGTTCGGGGCGCTGCTGTCGCGGGGCATCGGCGACACGATTCGGGTGTCGCTGTCCGCGCCGCCGGCCGAGGAGGTCAAGGTCGGCATCCAGATCCTGCAGTCCCTCGGGCTCAAGGAGCGCCGGCTGGAGATCGTGTCGTGCCCGTCCTGCGGGCGCGCCCAGGTCGACGTCTACAAGCTGGCCGAGGAGGTCACGGCCGGGCTCGACGGCATGGAGGTGCCGCTGCGGGTCGCCGTCATGGGGTGTGTGGTCAACGGGCCCGGCGAGGCGCGGGAGGCCGATCTGGGGGTCGCCTCCGGCAACGGCAAGGGGCAGATCTTCGTCAAGGGCGAGGTCATCAAGACCGTCCCCGAGTCCAAGATCGTCGAGACGCTGATCGAAGAGGCGATGAAGATCGCCGAGCAGATGGAGCAGGACGGCGTGGAGTCGGGGGAGCCGGCCGTCACCGTGAGCTGAGCAGCACGGAACCGAAGGGGGCCCGACGTGACGATTCTGGAGAGCATCCGGGGACCACGCGACCTGAAGGCGCTGTCCGAGGCGGAACTGGGGGAACTGTCGGAAGAGATTCGGGAGTTCCTGGTGCACGCGGTCGCCAGGACCGGCGGCCATCTGGGACCCAACCTGGGCGTGGTGGAGCTGACCATCGCCCTGCACCGGGTCTTCGAGTCGCCGGCCGACCGCATCCTGTGGGACACCGGCCACCAGAGCTACGTCCACAAACTCCTGACCGGCCGCCAGGACTTCTCCAAGCTGCGCGGCAAGGGCGGCCTGTCCGGCTACCCCTCGCGCGAGGAGTCCGAGCACGACGTCATCGAGAACAGCCACGCCTCCACCGCCCTCGGCTGGGCCGACGGGCTCGCCAAGGCCCGCCAGGTGCGGGGCGAGAAGGGCCATGTCGTCGCGGTCATCGGCGACGGGGCTCTCACCGGCGGCATGGCCTGGGAGGCCCTGAACAACATCGCGGCCGCCAAGAACCGCCCGCTGATCATCGTCGTCAACGACAACGAACGCTCCTACGCCCCCACCATCGGCGGCCTCGCCAACCACCTCGCGACCCTGCGCACGACCGACGGTTACGAGCGGGTCCTCGCCTGGGGCAAGGACGTCCTCCAGGGCACGCCTCTGGTCGGCGGCACCCTCTACGAGGCCCTGCACGGCGCCAAGAAGGGCTTCAAGGACGCGTTCGCCCCGCAGGGCCTCTTCGAGGACCTGGGCCTGAAGTACGTGGGTCCGATCGACGGGCACGACACCGGGGCCGTGGAGTCCGCGCTGCGGCGCGCCAAGCGCTTCCACGGGCCGGTGCTCGTGCACTGCCTCACGGAGAAGGGCCGCGGCTACGAGCCCGCCCTCGCCCACGAGGAGGACCACTTCCACACCGTCGGCGTGATGGACCCGCTGACCTGCGCACCGCTCTCGCCGTCGGGCGGGCCCTCCTGGACCTCGGTGTTCGGCGAGGAGATCGTCAGGATCGGCGAGGAGCGCGAGGACGTGGTGGCGATCACCGCCGCCATGCTGCGTCCCGTCGGCCTGGGCGCTTTCGCCGAGCGGTTCCCGGACCGGGTCTGGGACGTCGGCATCGCCGAGCAGCACGCGGCCGTGTCCGCGGCCGGCCTGGCGACGGGCGGACTGCACCCGGTCGTCGCCGTCTACGCCACCTTCCTCAACCGGGCCTTCGACCAGCTGCTCATGGACGTGGCCCTGCACCGCTGCGGGGTGACCTTCGTCCTGGACCGGGCCGGGGTCACCGGCGTCGACGGGGCCTCCCACAACGGCATGTGGGACATGTCCGTCCTCCAGGTCGTGCCCGGACTGCGCATCGCCGCGCCGCGCGACGCCGACCAGCTGCGGGCCCAGCTGCGCGAGGCCGTCGCCGTGGACGACGCGCCGACCCTTGTGCGCTTCCCGAAGGAGTCCGTCGGCCCGTCGATCCCGGCGGTCGACCGGGTGGGCGGGCTGGACGTACTGCACCGTTCCCCCGCGCCGCAGGTCCTCCTGGTGGCCGTCGGTGTGATGGCGCCCGTCTGTCTCCAGGCCGCCGAACTGCTCGAAGCGCGCGGCATCGGCTGCACCGTCGTCGACCCCCGCTGGGTCAAGCCCGTCGACCCGGCGCTCCCGGGCCTCGCCGCCGAGCACTGTCTGGTGGCCGTCGTCGAGGACAACAGCCGCGCGGCCGGGGTCGGTTCGGCCGTGGCGCTGGCCCTGGGCGACGCCGACGTCGACGTGCCGGTACGGCGGTTCGGCATCCCCGAGCAGTTCCTCGCCCACGCCAAGCGCGCAGAGGTGCTCGCCGACATCGGCCTGACACCCGTCGAGATCGCCGGACGGATCGGCGCGAGCCTGGCCGTCAAGGAAGAGCTGTCCAAGGAGCCACAGGAATGACAACCGCCGAGTCCGCGTCGGAGTCGTCGCAGGCCGGGGAGTTCGACCTCGGCAAGCTGCTGGCCGAGCGCGGGGCCGAACGCTACGAACTGCACACCCGGTACCTCAACCACCAGCTCCCGCGCATGCTGCACACCATCGGCTTCGACAAGGTCTACGAGCGCGCCGAGGGCGCCTACTTCTGGGACGCGGACGGCAACGACTACCTGGACATGCTCGCCGGGTTCGGGGTGATGGGCCTCGGTCGCCACCACCCCGTGGTGCGCAAGGCGGTGCACGACGTCCTGGACGCCCAGCTCGCCGATCTCACCCGCTTCGACTGCCAGCCGCTGCCGGGCCTGCTGGCGGAGAAGCTGCTCGCGCACAGCCCGCACCTGGACCGGGTGTTCTTCGGCAACAGCGGCACCGAGGCCGTCGAGGGCGCCCTGAAGTTCGCCCGGTTCGTCACCGGCAGGCCCAGGATCCTGTACTGCGCGCACGCCTTCCACGGCCTGACCACCGGTTCCCTCTCCGTGAACGGCGAGTCCGGCTTCCGCGACGGCTTCGCCCCGCTGCTGCCCGACACGGCCGTCCCGCTCGGCGACCTCGACGCGCTGGAGAGGGAGCTGAGGAAGGGCGACGTCGCCGCGCTGATCGTCGAGCCGATCCAGGGCAAGGGCGTCCTCACGGGCCCGCCCGGCTGGCTGCGGGCCGCCCAGGAGCTGCTGCACCGGCACAAGGCGCTGCTCATCGCCGACGAGGTCCAGACCGGCCTCGGCCGGACCGGCGACTTCTACGCCTACCAGCACGAGGACGGCGTCGAACCCGATCTGGTGTGCGTCGCCAAGGCGCTCTCCGGCGGCTATGTGCCGGTCGGGGCCACGATCGGCAAGGACTGGATCTTCAAGAAGGTCTACTCGTCCATGGACCGCGTCCTCGTCCACTCGGCGAGCTTCGGGTCCAACGCGCAGGCCATGGCGGCGGGCCTCGCGGTGCTGTCGGTGATGGAGAACGAGCAGATCGTCGCGAACGTCCGGGCCACCGGGGAGCGGCTCAGATCCCGGCTGGCCGCGCTCACGGACCGGTACGAGATGCTCGCCGAGGTCCGGGGCCGGGGCCTGATGATCGGCATCGAGTTCGGACGCCCCAGGTCGCTGAAGCTGCGCAGCCGCTGGGCCATGCTCCAGGCCGCCCGCAAGGGGCTCTTCGCGCAGATGGTCGTCGTGCCGCTGCTGCAACGGCACCGGATCCTCACCCAGGTCTCCGGCGACCACATGGAGGTGATCAAGTTGATCCCGCCGCTGATCATCGGTGAGCGGGAGGTGGACCGGTTCGTCGACGCCTTCACGGCCGTGATGGACGATGCGCACAACGGCGGGCTGGTGTGGGACTTCGGCAAGACCCTGGTCAAGCAGGCGGTGGCCAACCGGTAGCGGATTTGCCTGAGAGGCAAGAAATTTGCCGGTGAGGCAAAGGTCCGGCTGAATGGAGGCATGAGCCCCTCCGAGACCGAGCGGCCCTCCGGGGCCGGCTCGCCGTCCGAACCCACGTCGCCGTCGGAACCCGCGTCGCCATCCGAACCGGCGTCGCCGTCCGAACCCGCGCCCGGTGCGCTGCCCGCCGTCGCGCCCCAGCTGCGGGCCCTGCGGCGTCAGGCCTCCCTCACCCTGGAGGCCGCGGCCCGCGCCGCCGGGCTGTCGCCCGCCCACCTCTCCCGTCTGGAGACCGGGCAGCGCCAGCCCTCGCTGCCGATGCTGCTCGCGCTCGCCCGGGTCTACGGTACGACCGTCGCCGAACTGCTCGGCGAGACGGTCGCCGGACGGGACGCCGTCATCCGCGCGGCCGACATGGAACCCACGGCGGCCGGCGGCTGGACCTACTGGCAGGCCGGCGCCCCGGGCCGCGGGATGCAGGCCCTGCGGGTCCACGTCCCCCACGGTTCCCAGGGCGACGTCGTACGCGTCCACCCCGGCGAGGAGTGGCTCCATGTGCTGCGCGGCCGGCTGCGGCTGCGCCTCGGGGACACCACGCACCGGCTGGCGGCCGGCGACAGCGCCCACTTCGACTCGCTCACCCCGCACCGGATCGCGGCCGAGGACCACGACGGCGTCGACCTGCTCTTCGTCCACACCCTGCTGCAGAGCCCCACGGCCGCACTGTGCCTGGGCCCCACCCCTGGAGACGCGTCATGAGCGACATGGAGGAGAAGTTCCCCCGCGCCCTGTGGGTGAGGCTGTTCGTCTACCTCATCGCCGGCCACATCTTCGCCGCGTTCGTGTACCTGCTCTTCGCGCTCGGCGCGAAGTAGCCCCTGTCCCGGCCTCTCAGGCGAGGAGCCGCTCGCGCAGCCGCTCCCGGGTCTCCGGGGTGAGGTCCAGCCCCTTCTCCAGGTAGGCGTCGACGCCGCCCCAGGTCTCCTCGATGGTGTCGAAGGCCGCCGTCAGATACTCGGCGCGCGCGTCGAAGAGGGGGCTGAGCAGCTCCATGACCTCGGGGGAGTAGGCCGAGGCGGCGGAGCTGCTGCGGTGCACCTTGTAACGGCGGTGCTTGGCGTTCGACTTCAGGTAGTCCTCGACGATCGCCTCGCGCTCGACGCCCACCGCCAGCAGCGTCACCGCGACCGACAGACCCGCGCGGTCCTTGCCCGCAGCGCAGTGCATCAGCGCGGGGACGCTGTCCTGCGCGAGCGCGTGCAGCACCCGGGAGTGCTCGTCCGTGCGGTGCTTGATGATCGTGCGGTACGAGGCGATCATGCGACCCGCGCCCTTGCCGTCCGACAGGATCTCGCGCAGCTGGTCCAGGTCGCCGTCGCGGACCATCTTCCAGAACTCGGCGCCGTCGGCGGGGTCGCTCAGCGGCAGGTTCACATTGCGCACGCCGGGCAGCGCGACGTCCGGCCCTTCGAGCTTCTGGTCGGCCGCGTTGCGGAAGTCGAAGATCGTGTGCAGGCCCAGAGTCGTCAGGAAGGCGGCGTCCTCCCCGGTCGCATGGGCGAGGTGGCCGCTGCGGAACAGCACTCCCTGGCGCACCCGCCGTCCGTCCACGGTCGGAAGTCCGCCCACATCACGGAAGTTGCGCACTCCGGCCAGCTCGGGCTCGGTCGACGGGACCTGCTGTGTCACGAGGGCTCCTCCCCTTCGGCGCCGCCGCCGCGGCTCGTCGGCGGGCACGACTCGACGATACGACATGCCTGCCTGGGGCAATGAGTTGTCCACAGGGCGTTGCCCGGAGCCCCCGCGGCCCTTGATGATGTTGCCGCCTGGTCGCACCTGGTCGGGCTTGTTCGAATCTGTGAGGGCGCGATGCTGGACATCTCTGAAGACGGTTGTACGTGGGTGCTCTCCGGGCCGGCCAGCAGCTACGCCGTCCATGTCACCGACCGGGACGAGCTGCTGCACCTGCACTGGGGCCCCCGGATCGGCCTCGCCGACGCCGAGGCCCTCGCCGTCCGGCCGCTGCCGGACTACTGGCCCTTCGAGTCCCCGCTCGACGGACGCGAGGAGTACCCGGTCGAGGGCGGACCCCGTTTCGTCCGCCCCGCCCTGTCCGTGCGCGCGGCCGGGCGGCGCGGCACCGAGTGGGTCCATGAGGGGTACGACACCGAGGACGGCGAGCTGCGGCTCCGGTTCCGTGACGGGGACCTCGCCATCACGCTGCACTACCGCATGCGCTCCTCGACGGACGTCGTCGAGCGGTGGGTGACCCTGGCCAACCGCGGGCCGGCCCTCGAACTGCTGCGCGCCGACTCCGCCACCTGGACCCTTCCCGACCGCGACGCCTGGCGGCTGTCCCAGCTGCACGGCCGCTGGGGCGCCGAGTCCCGGCTGACGCGCTCCGGTCTCACCCACGGCGAGAAGGTCATCGGCAGTCGCCGCGGCCACACCTCGCACCAGCACCTGCCGTGGGTCGCCCTCGACACCCACGCCACCGAGGAGCACGGCGAGGTCTACAGCTGCGCCCTCGGCTGGTCCGGGTCGTGGCGCATCGCCGTGGCCCAGCTGCCGGACGCGCGCGTGCAGATCACCGGCGGCGCCGGCCACGACGACTCGGGCCTGCTGACGCTGGGCACGGGGGAGTCGTACACGACCCCCGTCTTCGCCGGGCTCTGGAGCGACGGCGGCTTCGGCGGGGCCAGCCGCGCCTGGCACGCCTACCAGCGGGCGCATGTCGTCCCGGACGCCGAGCGGGACCGGCCGGTGCTGTTCAACTCCTGGGAGGCCACCGAGTTCGACATCTCCGAGGAGCAGCAGCGGGCGCTCGCCGAGCGGGCCGCGGCCATGGGAGTCGAGCTGTTCGTCGTCGACGACGGCTGGTTCGGGGCGCGCACCAGCGACCGGGCCGGGCTCGGCGACTGGACCCCCAACCCCGACCGCTTCCCGGGCGGACTGAAGCCGCTCGCCGACCATGTGCACGGCCTGGGCATGCGGTTCGGGATCTGGGTCGAGCCCGAGATGGTCAATCCGGACAGCGACCTGTACCGCGCGCACCCCGACTGGGTCCAGTACCAACCAGGACGAAAGCGGACGGAATTCCGCAATCAGCTCGTGCTCAACCTCGCCCGCGAGGACGTCCGGGAGTACCTCTGGGAGCAGCTCCACGGGCTTCTCTCCAGCGCTCCCGTCGACTACGTCAAGTGGGACTTCAACCGCTGTTTCACCGACGCCGGCTGGCCGGACGACCCGTACCCGCAGCGGCTGTGGGTCGACCATGTGCACGGCCTGTACGCCCTGCTGGACCGGCTTCGGGCCGCCCACCCGGGCGTGGCCTTCGAGTCCTGCTCGGGCGGCGGCGGCCGGATCGACCTCGGTGTGCTGAGCCGCACGGACCAGGTGTGGACCTCGGACAACACCGACCCGCTCGACCGGCTCGCCATCCAGCACGGCTTCAGTCAGATCCACCCGGCCCGGGTCATGGCCGCCTGGGTCACCGACAGCCCGAACGCCATGCTCAACCAGCGGGCCAGCTCCCTGCGGTTCCGGTTCGTCAGCGCCATGGCCGGGGTGCTCGGCGTCGGCGGCGACCTCACGCGGTGGACGGAGGAGGAGCTCGCCGAGGCGCGGGAGTGGGTGGCGCTCTACAAGGAGATCCGGCCCGTGGTGCAGCGCGGCGACCTGTACCGGCTGCGTCCCCCGGAGGGCGGCGCCAGTGCCGTGCAGTACGTCCTCGGCGACGAGATCGTCGTCCTCGCCTGGCTCCAGGCGCAGCGCTACGGCGAGCCCGTGCCGGCGCTCCTGCTGCGCGGTCTCGACCCGGCATCCTCGTACGAATGCCTCGAAACGGGCGAAGTTCACCGAGGGGCCGTACTGCTGCATCACGGACTTCGCGTCGGCCTGCGCGGGGATCTGGACGCCGCGGTCGTCCGGCTTAAGCGGAAGTAGTCGTTCTGTCCGAATAGGGAGCTTAGGCCGCTAAGGGATAACGTGCCCCGATCGTCAAGGAGATGAGGCCGGGGTGCGTGACCATCGTCATATTCGTGACGATGTGTTGTCGCCATGTTCACGTAATTCTGGCGTTATTCAGGCCCATTGACGAATGGCGGAGATCGGTAATCCACGCTCGGTGACGGCACTTGTGCCGACGCGTCAGGAAAAACACCGTCACGGGCAACCGCAAGCTTGTCCTATTGCGTCGTGGTCGCTTACGTTCCACACCAATCCGGACGGACGCCTAATCCTGCCGCCGCCCGGAGCCCCACACACTGACCCGACGTACGGCAGGAGCGGGGGACCCACAGGTAAGACGCCTGTTCCGGTTCCCGGAACGGCTTGGGGTTAAGTCGCGCCACGGCGCGGCCGGGCATCTCCAGCTCGCACCCGACAGCTCACCTCGCAGGCGACGGAGAGGAATTCGCCATGCCCGCGAAGGGTAAGCACCGCCGCCCCAAGACCCAGCGTTTCACCCGCTCCATCGCCGTCGCCGGAACCGGCGGAGCCGCCCTCGCCCTGCCGCTCATGGGGGCCGCCGGCGCCCACGCCGCCACCCCGCAGTCGGCTCCCGAAAAGGCCGTCCAGTCCGCTCCGGCCGCCGAGAAGAAGGCCGCCGAAAAGGCCAACGGCGCCCGCTCGTACACCGTGAAGGCCGGCGACTACCTCGCGAAGATCGCCGACGACCAGAACGTCGACGGCGGCTGGAAGAAGCTCTACTCGGACAACCGCGACGCCGTCGGTTCCGACCCGTCGCTGATCCACCCGGGCCTGAAGCTGTCGATCGGCAAGAAGGCCGCGGGCGCGCCGAAGGCCTCGGCCCCGGCCGCTCCGAAGGCCTCGGCCCAGAAGTCGTCCGCCGAGGAGTCGGCCCCGAAGGCGGAGACCGCCGCCAAGCCGGCCGCCGCCCAGCCCGCGGCCGAGAGCAACTCCAGTGGCTTCACCCTCCCGGTGGACGGTGCCACCGTCGGCACCCCGTACCACATGTCCGGCAGCATGTGGTCCAGCGGCTACCACACCGGTGTCGACTTCGTCGTCCCGACCGGCACCTCCCTCAAGGCCGTCGGTCCGGGCGAGGTCGTCTCCGCCGGCTGGGGCGGCGCGTACGGCAACCAGGTCGTCATCAAGCTGAACGACGGCCACTACGCCCAGTACGCCCACCTGTCCCAGCTCTCCGTCTCGGCCGGCCAGACCGTGACGGCCGGGCAGCAGGTCGGCCTGTCGGGCGCGACCGGCAACGTGACCGGACCGCACCTGCACTTCGAGATCCGCACCACGCCGGACTACGGCTCCGACGTCGACCCGGTCGCCTTCCTGCGCTCGCACGGCGTCTCCGTCGGCTGACCGACCGCACGACCACCTGCCTGACACGCCTCCGAAGGCCGGACCCCGATCCCCGGGTCCGGCCTTCGGTGTGTCCGCGCCCGGCGCCTCAAGGGATCGACAGGGGGCGGCAGTTGAGACACAGTGATCACATCGTGAATGCAAGCGCTTTCTGAAGGAGCTGTGTCCCGTGCCGACCACCCGCAGAACGTTCGCAGCCCTGGCGACAGGAGCCGCTCTGGCGGCCATCGCCCCGACGGGGAGCGCGAGTGCCGCCCCCGGGCGCCGACGGCTCATCGCTCATGACGACTTCTGCCACGGCCTCACCCAATGGGTGCCCGAACTCCAGGACGGCGGCACGGTCACCGCCTCGCGCGGCGTCCTGGAGATCGACGTGCCGAGCGGTGCGACCGTCTGGTTCAGGCAGCGGCTCGAAGGGCCGTACCTGATCGAGTACACCGCGACCCCCGTCTCCGAGGGCGGGGTCAACGACCGGGTCTCGGACCTCAACAACTTCTGGAACGCGACCGACGTCCGCTCTCCGCACGACCTCTTCGCCACTCCGCGCGGCGGGGCCCTCGACGAGTACGACCACCTCACGACGTACTACGCGGGCTACGGCGCCAACTACAACACCACGACCCGACTGCGCCGCTACGTCGGCGAACCCGGTGTCCGCCCCCTGGTCCTCGACTACACCGAGCCGCTGCTGGTCCCGGGCGAGCCGAACCGGGTCCGGATCGTCTCCGACGGCTCCACGGTCCACTGGTGGAACAACGGCCGGCTCGTCTTCGACTACACCGACCCGCAGCCGTACACGAGTGGGCACTTCGCCTTCCGGACCGTCTGGAGCCATTTCCGGATCAGCGGGTTCCGAGTCTGGCGGCTCACCCGGAAACACCTCTGACGAGCGGTGTATTCCGAAGTTGGCGAACACTTTAGGAGTGGCTTATCTCACCGCCCGTCAACCCCTTCCTACGGTCGCGTAAGTCACATTCGAAGGTGAATCATGAGCTGCTGTGGCAGACGATTCGAAGAGTGACAGCAGAGCAGTGATCGGGTCGTACGTGGCGTTGGGGGACAGCTTCTCCGAGGGCGTCGGCGACCCCGGACCCGACGGGGCGTTCGTCGGCTGGGCGGACCGGTTCGCCGTCCTGCTCGCCGACCGCAGGCCCGAGGGCGACTTCCAGTACACCAATCTCGCCGTACGCGGAAAGCTCCTCGACCAGATCGTGGCGGACCAGGTTCCGCGGGCCGTCGACATGGCCCCGGACCTCGTCTCGTTCTGCGCCGGGGGCAACGACATCATCCGGCCCGGCACCGACCCGGACGAGGTGGCCGAGCGCTTCGAACGGGCGCTGGCCCAGCTCACCGCGGTGTCCGGCACGGTCATGGTGACGACCGGTTTCGACACCCGTGGCGTCCCCGTGCTCAGGCACCTGCGCGGCAAGATCGCCACGTACAACGGACACGTCCGGGCCATCGCCGACCGGTACGGCTGCCCGGTCCTGGACCTGTGGTCCCTGCGCAGCGTGCAGGATCGCAGGGCCTGGGACGCCGACCGGCTGCACCTGTCGCCCGAGGGGCACACGCGCGTGGCGCTGCGCGCGGGCCAGGTGCTCGGCCTCGACGTGCCGGCCGACCCCGAGCAGGCGTGGCCGCCGCTGCCGCCGCGCGGCGCTCTCGACATGCGGCGGGACAACGTCGCCTGGGCCCGGGAGTTCCTGGTGCCGTGGATCGGGCGCCGGCTGCGCGGGGAGTCGTCGGGCGACCATGTGACGGCCAAGGGGGCGCTGTCGCCGGACGACATCAGGATGCGGATCGCGCCGGTGGCGTGAGAGCCGCTCCTGCGCGTGCGGGCCGTGCCGGGGTCCCACCCGGCACGGCCCGCACGCGCAGGAGCCCGGGTTTCCGGGGCGGGCCGGGCGGCCCGGGTGGGCCGGGAATGCCGGGGATGCCGACCGGGCCGGGGATGCCGGGAGCCGCAGGGCCGCTGTCGCCGTATCTGCAGCTGTTCCTGTCCCTGTCCCTGTCGCGACACCGTCAGGACGTCGGCCGCTCCCGCGTCAGGCCCAACTCGCGGGCCAGCGCCTCCTCCACCCACTCCTGCGCCCGCGTTCGCGGCACCGCGCCGGCGTAGGACGTCAGCTGCACGGCGAGACCGTCGAGGAGGGCGGTGAGCCGGAAGGCCGTGCCGGCCGGGTCCGGGCAGCGGAACTCGCCTGCCGCCACGCCCTCCGCGATGACCTCGGCGAGCGCCGCCTTCCACTGCCGGTCGAGGTCCTGGGCGACCTCCCGCAGCACGGGGTCGCGCAGCGCCACCGCCCAGCCCTCGATCCACAGCCGCCAGCCCTTGGCGGGGCCCGCGGGGGCGTACCACCGCACGGCCGACCGCAGCCGGCGCAGCGCAGGTGAACGGCGGCCGAGCAGCTTGCGCAGATGCGCCAGGTCGCCCTCCGCCGCGTGCCGGAACGCGGCGGCGACCAACTGCTCCTTCGTCGAGAAGTGATACAGGACCAGCGCGTTGCTCACGCCGAGCGCCGAGGCCACGTCGGCGATCCTGACCGCCGCCACACCCCGCGCCTCGATCTGCTCGATGGCGGCCCGCAGCAGATCCCCGCGCCGCTGAGCCACACTCAACCGGACTCTCGTCACGCCGTCACCCTACCCACGCGCGTGCGGCCCCTCGACGGGGCGTTTCGGCCTGTCCGGCAGGAACGCGACAGCTGCCGTCGAGGAGGGCGGGCGCCTTCACCGGAACCAGCCGAACCGCTCCGCGATCACCGGCAGCCGGTCCGCCGCGATGGCGTGGGCGGCGGCGCGCGGTGTCGTCCCGTCGGTCTGCGCGCGGTCCAGCATCCGCTCGACCAGCGTCCGCATCGAGCGGCGGGTGTACGCGAACGCCTCCTCGGCGTCGGCGCCGATGTCCCCGAACAGCGTCCACCACCACCAGGCGTTCGTCCCCGAGTTGACCACGACGTCCGGCAGCACGGTCACCCCGCGCGCGGCCAGCAGCGGCTCCGCCTCCGGGTGTACGGGCATGTTGGCGGCCTCCACGACCCAGCGGGCGGTGATCAGCTCCTGGTTCACGGTGTCGATCGCGTACGACACGGCCGCCGGCACCAGCACGTCCGCGTCGGCCGACAGCCAGGCGTCGCCCGGCAGTTCGCGGTCGCCGGGGCGCAGGGCGGAGCGGTCCACCGTGCCGTGGGCGTCCCGCGCGGCGAGCAGTGCCTCGACGTCGAGACCCGCCCGGTTGGCGATAGTGCCCTGGAGGTCGGCGACGGCCACGACCGTGAGCCCCGCGCGCGTGAGGAAGCGCGCCGTGGCCCCGCCCATGGTGCCGAGCCCCTGGAGGGCGACCCGCGTCCCGGTGTACGGCACACCGGCCCGGTCCAGGGCGGCCAGGGCCGCCTCCGCCACACCACACCCGCCGACCAGCTCGTCCAGACCGATGCCGTCGACCTCGACCGCGAACGCGTCCCGCAACCGCCGCCGGGCCTCGGCCTCGTCGTCCAGCAGCGGATAGACGGCCTGGACCGAGGAGACCAGCCCCGCCTCGGCCGCCGCCCGGTCGACCAGGTCCTGGGTGAGCCCCAGGTCCTCGCCCGTCGTCCAGCAGCTCTCTATGTACGGCCGCATCGCGCGCAGGTAGCGCACCAGCAGCGGGTACGCCTCCGGATCCCGGGGGTCGCAGTCGATGCCGCCCTTGGCGCCGCCGAGCGGGACGTAGCGGTTCGCGGGGTCGTAGTGCAGGGCCTCCTTCACGGTCATGCCGCGCGCGAGACCCGCGACCTCGTCCAGGGTGCAGCCCGCGCGCATCCGCAGACCGCCGCTGGAGACTCCGCGCACCAGCCGGTCGACGACCAGGAAGCCCTGCCGACCCGTGAGGTGATCGGTCCAGGTCAGGGACAGCAGGGGGGTGGCCATACGGGCTCCTTCGCCGCCGGGATACTGAATCACCGGTCAGTATCTCCTGCGGTGGGACCCCTGTGCTCCGGTGTTGTCGGAGGGGCCGACCATAATGGAAAGCCTGACCGACTCCACCTGGAGGTACCGTGGCCGGTTTCCGTACCCTGAGCTCCGGGCTCCGCGCGCTCCGGCCCGGGGCGTTCGGCGCGGATCCGAGCGGTGAGCGCATGGCGCGCATCCGCAGATCGCCCCATTTCAAGGACGGGGTCTTCCAGAACCCCGGCGGTCCCGCGCGGACCCGGCCCTCGGGCTCGACCCTGGACTTCGCGAAGGTCTTCTTCGACAAGGACACCCGGCCCCGCCGCACCCCGAAGGGCACCGTCCCGGTGCACTCCACCACCCTCGCCGACATCGCCCGGCCCCCCGCCACCGGTCTGCGGCTGACCTGGATGGGGCACTCCAGCGTCCTCGCCGAGATCGACGGCCGGCGCGTCCTGTTCGACCCCGTGTGGGGCGAGCGCTGCTCCCCCTTCGCCTTCGCCGGACCCAAGCGGCTGCACCCCGCGCCCCTGCCGCTCGCCGCGCTCGGCCCGGTCGACGTCGTGGTGATCTCGCACGATCACTACGACCATCTGGACATGCCCACCATCAAGGCCCTCGCGGGCACGGCCACCCTGTTCGCCGTGCCCCTGGGTGTCGGCGCGCACCTGGAGCACTGGGGCGTCTCCGCCGACCGGCTGCGCGAGCTGGACTGGCACGAGACCACCAAGATCGGCGGCCTCACCCTGACCGCCACCCCGGCCCGGCACTTCTGCGGCCGCGGGCTGCGCAACACCCAGCACACCCTGTGGGCCTCCTGGGTCGTCGCCGGGGACGAGCACCGGATCTACCACAGCGGTGACACCGGTTACTTCGACGGCTTCGAGGAGATCGGCGCAGAACACGGACCGTTCGACGCCACGATGATCCAGATCGGCGCCTACTCCGACTTCTGGCCCAAGAACCACACGGACCGTACGCCGCTGCCGGGCGCGTGGCCGGACATTCACATGTCACCCGCGCAGGGCGTGCAGGCCCATCTTGATCTGCAGGGAGGCGGTCCGGGCGGGGCGCTCCTGCCGATCCACTGGGGGACGTTCAACCTGGCTTTCCACGCGTGGGCGGAGCCGGGGGAGTGGACGAAGGACGCGGCCGAGGAGGCCGGCCAGGCGGTGGCGTTCCCGCGGCCGGGCGAGCCGTTCGAGCCGGCGGGGAAGCTGCCGGTTCAGGCGTGGTGGCGTGAGGCCTCCCAGGCCATCGCTCACCCGTGGCGTCGGACCCGGCCGGCGCAGGCCGCCGCCGAGGCCCCCAAGCACGATCTCGACCTTGCCGGTGATCGATGACAGCGAGGTGAGGATGACCTCGGTCGGATCGTGCGCCTCACACGGCGGCGCCGACTGCACGGCGCCGGGCTCGGCGTCGGCCTGGTCGTCCTCACCGCCGCCGGCACCGGATGGGCCGTCTACGCCAAGCTCGACGGGACCATCACCTCGGACGACGCCGCTGCCGCGGACATCGCATGAACACCCGGCTCCTGCCCGTCCGAATCATCGATGTCCGTCGCGCCGCAGACTGGAGTCGCCGCAGCAGGGCACCACGCACCGTCACAGGAGGTCGGATCATGACAGCCAACGGAGCCCACGAGACCACCGTCGAGGAGCCGGTTCCCCCGCAGGACCTGTCCGGAATCGTCGGCCATCGCTTCCTCTACACCTATGCCAACGGCTGGCAGTACGAGATGTACGTGAAGAACGACCGCACCATCGACTACCGGATCCACTCCGGGATGGTCGGCGGCCGTTGGGTCAAGGACCAGCCGGTCGACCTGGTCCAGCTGGACGACGACAGCTTCAAGGTCTCCTGGGACGAGCCCACCGGCACCTGTGTCGTCGTCAACGTGATGCCGGGCAAGCGTCGGCTGCACGGCGTCATCTTCTTCCCCCGGTGGGTGGCGGACCACGGCGAGCGCACCGTTCTCTACCAGAACGACCATCTCGAGAAGATGCAGGCGCTCCGCGACGCCGGCCCCACGTACCCGGTCCACGTGGTGCCCGAGTTCGCCAGGATCACGCTCTTCGAGTACGTGGGCGCCGACGACGAGCGCGTGATCTCGGTCGCCCCTGGCGACCTCCCGGCAGGCTGGTCCGATCGCTCCGACTGAGCCGGCCACCTCGCCTCGTCAGTCGGGGGCGTTGCGGTACCGGGCGCGGAAGGCGGCCGGGGTCTCCCCGGTGCGGGTGCGGAAGAAGCGGGTGAACGCGGTGGCCTCCGGGAAGCCGAGGCGCTCTCCCACGGCGGAGGTGACGAGGTCGGTGTGCACGAGCAGGCGCCGGGCCTCCAGCAGGACGCGCTCGTCGATGAAGTGCTTGGCGGCGCACCCGGCGGCGGACCGGGTGGCGCGGGTGAGGGTGCGGACGCTGTAGCCCAGCCGCGCCGCGTAGTCCTCCACTCGGTGCGAGCGCGCGAAGTCCCGCTCCACCGCCTGCTGGAACCGCAGGAACGGCTCGCTGCCCCGCTCGTCGCCGCCGTGCCCGCCCCGCTCGTGTGCCAGCCGCAGCAACAGCACGGACAGCAGGTGGCGTACGACCTCGATGTGGGCCTCCAGCGGCAGTTCCGCCAGCCGCCCGTACTCGTCCTCCAGCAGGCCGAGGGTGCGCCGCGGCGCGTCGTCGCGGGGGTGCAGCGGGGCGGTGCGCAGGGCGGGCCGGTCGACGTGGGCCGCCTTCGCGGTGGCCGGATCGAGGATGCCCGACTGGAAGAGGACCACGGTCCCGTCGGCCGCGGTGAGGTCGGACCGGAAGTGGAGGACCTGCCCCGGCCGGACCCACAGCCACGCCCCCGCGGCCAGGGTGTGCTCGACGAAGTCGACGGAGCAGTCGAGCCGCCCGGACCGCACCGCGATCAGGTGGTGGAAGGAGGGACGGACCAGCGCGTACGGGTCCCGGTCGTGGCCATGGTCGCGGGCGGACAAGGCGGCGAGCGAGAGGACCTGCGCTCCCGGCGGCGCTCCCGCGGACGCTTTGAAGTGCAGGTCCTCGATCTCGATGTCTTGTCCGTTTTTGTTCATGGCCTGTCCTCAGGGTACGGCTCCCGAGGGCCGGACCGCACTTAGCGTGGAGTGCGACGGGGCCGCTGGAACGCCGTGCGGGGCGCAAGGACCGGACGTCTGTCCCCCGCGCCCGGCGACCGAAACAGTCCGCACGCGGCCCGTCCCGCCCGAGCGAAGGAGTGGAGCACCGTGCGACTGATCGTGGGGATGACCGGAGCGACGGGCGCCGTGTTCGGCGTCCGGCTCCTGGAACACCTGGCCGAGCTGCCGGACGTGGAGACCCACCTGGTGCTCAGCCGCTGGGCGCGCACCACGATCGAGCTGGAGACCGGCCGCACGGCGGCCGAGGTGAGCGCCCTCGCGGACGTCACGCACCGGCCCGAGGACCAGGGCGCGACCATCTCGTCCGGTTCCTTCCGCACCGACGGCATGGTGATCGTGCCGTGCTCGATGAAGACCCTGGCCGGCATCCGCGCCGGATACGCCGACGGCCTCGTCGGGCGGGCCGCGGACGTCGTGCTCAAGGAACGCCGCCGGCTCGTCCTGGTGCCCCGCGAGACGCCACTGAGCGAGATCCACCTGGAGAACATGCTCCACCTCGCCCGCATGGGCGTGCGGTTGGTGCCGCCCATGCCCGCCTTCTACAACCATCCGCAGTCGGTGGAGGACATCGTCGACCACGTCGTGGCCCGGGTCCTCGACCAGTTCGACCTGCCCGCGCCGGCCGCCAGGCGCTGGCACGGCATGCGCGCGGCCCGCGAGCAGCGCCCCGCCGCCTGAACCCCGGCCCGACACACCCCCGGCACACGAGAGGACCTCATCCATGCCCTACGACGACCTGCGCGCCTTCCTGGACACGCTGGACAAGGAGGGACAGCTCCTCCGCATCACCGAGGAGGTCATGCCGGAGCCGGACCTGGCCGCGGCGGCCAACGCCACGGGCCGGGTCGGGGAGGGCGCCCCGGCCCTGTGGTTCGACAACGTCGCGGGCTTCACCGACGCCCGGATCGCGATGAACGTGCACGGCTCCTGGGCCAACCACGCCCTCGCCCTCGGGCTGCCCAAGCACACCCCGGTCAAGGAACAGGTGGAGGAGTTCGCCCGTCGCTGGGACGCCTTCCCGGTCCCGCCCGAGCGCCGCGAGGACGCCCCGTGGCGCGCCAACACCCAGGAGGGCGACGACGTCGACCTCTTCTCGGTGCTCCCGCTGTTCCGCCTCAACGACGGTGACGGCGGCTTCTACCTCGACAAGGCGGCCGTGGTTTCCCGCGACCCCGACGACCCGGGCCACTTCGGCAAGCAGAACGTCGGCACCTACCGCCTCCAGGTCATCGCCGGGAACCGGCTCGCCATGCAGCCGGTCCCCGTGCACGACGTCGCCCTCCACCTGCACAGGGCCGAGGAACGGGGCGAGGACCTGCCCATCGCCATCACCCTGGGCAACGACCCGGCCATGACGATCGTCGCCGGCATGCCGATGGCGTACGACCAGAGCGAGTACGAGATGGCCGGTGCCCTGCGCGGCGCCCCCGCCCCGATCGCCACCGCCCCGCTCACCGGCTTCGACGTCCCTTGGGGCTCCGAGGTCGTCATCGAGGGTGTCATCGAGGGCCGCAAGCGCCAGATCGAGGGCCCCTTCGGCGAGTTCACCGGCCACTACTCCGGTGGCCGCCGGATGCCCGTCGTCCGCATCGACCGTGTCTCGTACCGCACGAACCCCGTCTTCGAGTCCCTCTACCTCGGCATGCCCTGGACCGAGTGCGACTACCTCGTCGGACCCAACACCTGCGTCCCCCTGCTCAAGCAGTTGCGCGCCGAGTTCCCCGAGGTCCAGGCCGTCAACGCGATGTACACCCATGGGCTGCTGGCCATCGTCTCCACCAGGAAGCGCTACGGCGGTTTCGCCAAGGCCGTCGCGATGCGCGCCATGACCACCCCGCACGGACTCGGCTACATCTCCACCGTCATCGTCGTCGACGAGGACGTGGACCCCTTCAACCTCCCGCAGGTCATGTGGGCGATGTCCTCGAAGGTCAACCCGTCCGGCGACGTCGTGATCCTGCCCAACCTCTCCGTCGTGGAACTGGCGCCCGCCGCCCAGCCCGCCGGCATCACCAGCAAGATGATCATCGACGCCACCACCCCGGTCACCCCCGACGAGCGCGGCAACTTCGCCACCCCGGTGCAGGACCTGCCCGAGACGAAGGACTGGACCGCCCGGATCCAGCACCTCATGGCCGAGGCCGGCCGCTGACACACGGCCCTCGCCCCGACAGGCCCGACAAACGCAAGCCGCCCGAAAAGCGCGAGAAGGAGAATCCGCCATGCCCACCTGCCCCCGCTGCGCCCACGAGACCGTCGGCACACTCCACTCCTCGCCCGTCCCCGGCGTCTGGGACGTCCTGCAGTGCGGGCGCTGCCTCTACACCTGGCGCACCACCGAACCCGCCCGCCGTACGCGCCGCGACGCCTACCCCGAGGGCTTCCGGCTGACGCCCGAGGACATCGCGAACGCTCCCGAGGTCCCCGCCGTCCCACCCCTGCTCGGGCGGTAGCGCGGCACGTCCTGGTGGACGGCACGCGGAATGCGCCGACCGCACCCGCTGGCACATGTGTGCTGGTCATGGTCGCGGGCTGCTCATGCTGGATCACCGCCCCGGGGCTGCCCTCCTGGTCCGTGGCCGACCTGATCGCGGGGCACTGGAGGCTGCCGGCCCGACTCCCGGCGCTTCAGTCGCGGCGCCACCGGTCGATGCGCTTCTCCCAGGCCCGATCGTCCGTGGTCTCCAGGAAGCCGCGGTGGTTGATGAGCAGGTACACCTCGTCGGCCGCTGCATGGGTGGTGTTGAGGATGAGGGGTTGGCCGGCGTTCAGCAGGCCGCCGAGGAAGCGGCCGTAGAGGTGGGTGAAGCGGGCTTTCGCCGCGGTGATGTCCGCGCGGGTGAGGGTGAGATCGCCGTTGTCGGACCAGCCGGTGAGGACGAGCAGGTCGGGGTGCAGGATGATCCGGCCGCGGCGCTGGAAGAGGGTCTTTTGGCTGATGCCGGCGGCGATCTTCGCCGCTGCTCGCTTCTCGCTCAACTCGTGGGCGGTGGCGCCGATGTAGTCGGCCTCGGCGAGCGGTTCGCCGGTTTCGTTCATGGGGATCCTCCGGAGGGGTTCGTTCGTACGGTCCGCGGTGTGTGTGCGGATCACGGGCGTCAGGAGTTGCGCTCCCAGAAGGCGCAGCGGTGTTCGGCCGCCGCGTCCACGCCGGAGAGCGTGTTCCGAGCCAGCCGCTGGGTGTGCGGGAAGGGCGGCCAGTCGTTGCCGGGCGTGCCGGTTCTGGCGAACGTCGTCCACACGGCGATCATGCGTCGAGAGAGGGCGGCCTGCCCGTCGTCGAGGCGGAGGTCGCCCATGCCGAACAGGTAGGGCAGCTCCGCGCTGTGGTAGGCGCCCAGTGGGAAGTCGGGGTGGAGGTCGGGTGCGGGTGGGTGGCGGTCGGCGAACTCGTAGCTGTAGAGCGGGACATGCCTGGCCATCAGCCGGTCGGCGGCCAGGGTGGGGCACACCCAGCCGCGGTCGGTGCCGACTTCGGCCCAGGCCAGCGGGGGCGTGGCACCGGGCGGGTACGCGCGGGCGATGCGGGCCGCCAGCCGCCGGCCGTAGGTCTCGGTGAGCAGGCGGCGGTAATCCGCTGCGGTCATCGGCCCGTCCAGGGTGAACAGGGCGGCGAACAGTCGGTGTTCGTCACGGGTGTTGCCCTGGAGGACGGGCACGCGGTGGAAGTCTCCGGCGGCGAGGGCGCGGGCCGGCGAGTGGGGCAGGACACTCGTCCCGTAGGCGGGCTGATGGAAGCGCCCGTTGAGGGACAACACGTCCTTGACGGGCTTGGCACGCAGGCACTTCAGGCTGCGGCAGCCCAGAGCGCCGCGGCCCTTGGCGGCCAGCTTGTCCTGGCGGGCGAAGTAGGTGGCGGCGGGGTCGCCGGGCGCAAGCGTGTTCTTGGGCCAGTTCTGCAGGCAGGAGCCGCTTTGGACGACCGCGCGGTGGAACAGCCCTGCGGCCTTGGGCGAGGTGAGCTGGGCGCACACGCTCGCGCCTCCGGAGGACTCGCCCATGAGCGTGACGTTGCCGGGATCACCGCCGACCGCGACCGCGTTGTCCCGTACCCAGCGCAACGCGGCCTGCTGGTCCTGCAGGCCGAAGGCCCCGGAGTCAGGCAGGTCAGGATGGGCGAAGAAGCCCAGGGCGCCCAGGCGCGAGTTGACGGTCACGACCGTGACGTCGCCCTGCCGGGCCATCAGGGTGGCGTCGTACTGGTCCCCTGAGCCCGAGCTGAAAGCCCCGCCGTGCAACCACACCACGACCGGCCGAGGGGCCGCGCGACCCGCTCCATGATCGGGCGTGGTGACGTTGAGGTAGAGGCAGTCCTCCGCGGAGTCCGCCACCTCGGGCTGCGCGCAGGCCGGTCCGGGCTCGGCCGCCGTCCGCGTGCCGGTCCAGGTGGGTGGCGCGTCCGGGGGTCGCCAGCGCAGCTGGCCGACTGGAGGAGCCGCGTAGGGGATGCCCTGGTAGGTGGTGACACCGTCGGCGGTGACCCCCTCCAAGCGGCCCTGACGCGTGCGGGCGATGTCCGGCCGGGCCTCGGGGTGTTGACCGTGGGCACGCCGGCTGTGGGGATGCTGCCCGTCCCTCGCCGGCGCGGTCTGCATCGCGTCCGCCGCGCCCATCACCGCCACGAGGAGGGCCGCGACCAGTACGGCGCCGGAAGTGGAGCGTCGCTTCGGCATGGTCCCGTCCGCCCTCGCCCTCTTGCCGCTGCCGGCGGCCCATGACTTCGTTGCAATACGTTCGTATTGCGAAAGCGACATTAGGGTGATTCGCCCGGGAAGGCAAGCATGAGGAAGAGAGGTGCCCGTCGACGTGCCGAGACAGGTAGACCACAAGGCCCGCCGGGACCAGATCGCCGAGGCGCTGCTGGACATCGTCGCCGACCATGGACTGGAAGCGATCTCCGTGCGGGCCGTGGCGGCGCAGGCGGGCGTCTCGGCCGGGCGCATCCAGCACTACTTCGCCACCAAGGACGAACTGCTCGCCTATGCGATCGAGTACCAGGACTGGCTGGTCCAGCAGCGGTGGAACGAGCAGGCATGGCCCGAGGGCGAGCCCACCCCCCGGGAGGCGCTGCGCTGGGTGCTGCTCGAGACGATCCCCAGGGACGACCGGCGCCGCCGCGAGTGGCTCGTCGGCGTCGCGTACCTCATCCGCATGCTTGCGAACCCCAAGCTGCGAGCCCTCTACGTCGACGGGCTGCCCCGCCTCTACCGGCTCCTCGCCGACCTCGTCCGCACGGCCCAGGAAGCCGGCGACATCGCGCCGGACCGCGACCCCGATGTGGAAGCGGAACTGCTCTTCGGCCTCGCCGACTCACAGGGTCCACCCGTCGTCCTCGGCCTGCGCACTCCAGAACAAGCCATCGCTGCCATCGACTACTACCTTGACCATCTGTTCCGGTGACCGCCGGGGACACTCGCGGCCGCCCGCGCGATGGGGGCCGCTGTCGCCCTGCCCGCCCCGGAGCGCTCTTCGAGCCCACACCCGAGGCGGTTCCGTCGGAGCCGTGGTGGCGTGGGGTGGCGCTCGCCTCGGTGGGCGGTCGCGCCGGGGAGACCCTCGCCGAGTCGGCATCAAGACCGCGTCGGACGCGGCAGTCGTGGCCCTGGCCGACACGGTGAGTGACGATGGTCGTGGGGCCGGCAAGGACACCGGGGCCCCCGAGACGCTCCCGGCGGGCCGACCCGGGGCGTACGACGGACGAACGGCGAGGGCCGGGGAGCGAGAGGCTCCCCGGCCCTCGCCGTCTGCGTGTGACCGCTTCTGACCAGGTCGGATCGAGCTCTTTTCATTCTTGGCCGGATATGCCGAGGTGTTATCGGTCTGTCGTACGAGGCCTCATACCAGAGCGGGACGCTCACCGTATGAGTTTGTCAACTGCCCACCGCACATGATGCGCTGGCGACTACTGTCAGTGGCCGTCGGGAAACAGGGCGGATCGAAGCAGGACGGATCAGGGAGCGGGGGCCGGCACGTGCAGGCGCAGGGCGGACGAGGGAGTCGACGCGACGGGGATCCCCGCTGCCCACGCGCCACCGACGCCGGCACGGGCGCGGCCGAGGACACGGGTGCCGGTGCCGACCGCGCGGGCACTGCCGTCGGTGGCGCGGGAACCTCCGTCGGTGGCGCGGGTGTGGCCCGGCCCGGCGAGGGTGCGGCCCGGTTCGGCGAGGGTGTGGCCCGGTTCGGCGCGGGAGCCGTAGGCGCCTCCGGCCCAGGACGGCACACCGGTCCCCGTGGCGTCAGTGGCGCCGGCGTCGGCGGTGGCGTGCGGCAGCCGGGGGAGGCCGGGCGGACGGCCCGGGGCGCGCGCAAGCGGCCGCGCGAACCCGGTCGCACCCCCGCAAGCTCCCCTGGCACCCCGGCCCGACGGACCAGCACGAGGACACCGATGTCTCACCTCCGCGCCCCGGCCACACGCGCAGACCGCCGTGAGGGCGGACGGCACGGGCGGCCCGCCGTCCGCACCGCCCCCGCGCTGCCCGAGACCCACATACGGCCCCAGCTGCTGCGTCTCGCGGTGCTGCCCCCCGTCGCCGTCGCCCTCAGCGGCTGCGCCGCCGTCCTCTTCACCGTCCGGTCCACCGGAACGCGGCCGGGCCTCACCCTGTGGGCCGTGCTCGGCGGCGCGGTCTTCGTGGCCCTCGTCGGCATCGCCGTCGCCGCGGTCGCGGCCAACCGGGCCGCCCGGTCCGTGCACGACCGCATCGGCGTCCTGCGCCGCGGCACCGCACGGCGCGAGGCCGACCTGCGCACCCTCGTCGAGGCGCTGCGCCGCGGCGACGGCCCGCCGCAGCTCACCCCGCAGAGCCGTCACGCGGGTCCTGCCGAGGACGGCGACGACGGCGACGACTTCGACCTCCTCTCCGCCGACCTGTCCCGCGCGCACGACGGCGCCGTCACCGCCGTCGTGCAGGCCTCCCAGCTCTCCAGCCAGGCCGGCAGCGAACAGAAGCTCGAGGTGTTCGTCAACCTCGCCCGGCGGCTGCAGTCCCTGGTGCATCGCGAGATCTCCATCCTCGACGAGCTGGAGAACGAGATGGAGGACCCCGAGCTGCTCAAGGGGCTCTTCCACGTCGACCACCTCGCCACCCGCATCCGCCGCCACGCCGAGAACCTCGCCGTGCTCGGCGGCGCCGTCTCCCGCCGCCAGTGGAGCAACCCGGTCTCCATGACCGAGGTGCTGCGCTCGGCCATCGCCGAGGTCGAGCAGTACTCGCGGGTCAAGCTCGTGCCGCCGATCGACGGGCAGCTGCGCGGCCACGCCGTCGCCGACGTCATCCACCTCCTGGCCGAACTCGTCGAGAACGCCACGGTGTTCTCCGCCCCGCACACCCAGGTCCTGCTGCGGGCCAACCTCGTCACCTCCGGGCTCGCCGTCGAGGTCGAGGACCGCGGGCTCGGCATGCCCCTGGAGGAGCAGACGCGGATGAACGCGCTGCTCGCCGACCCCGACCAGGTGAACGTCGCCCGGCTCCTCGCGGACGGCCGCATCGGCCTGTTCGTCGTATCCCAGCTCGCCCGGCGGCACGGCATCACCGTCCGCCTCCAGACCAACATCTACGGCGGAGTGCAGGCGGTGCTCGTCGTACCGCAGGCGCTTCTCGGAGCCGAGGCGGGGGCGGGAACGCCCGGGGGAGCGGGGCAGCCGGCGGCAGGCGCCCCCGGTGCGGATGGTCCGGCGCTGCCGGCGCGGCCGGACGGGCAGGCCGGTCGGAGCGGTCCGGCCGCCCCGGGCAGGCAGGCCGGGCAGAACGGGCAGGTCACTGCCGGTGCCTGTGGCGCGTCCAGGGGGCTGTCCCCGGTCGTCGACGGCGGTGAGGTCGGGGTCTCGTCCGTGCCGCTTCCCGCGTCCGGAGCAGGGCCGTCGATTCCGCTCACCGCACCCACCGCGTCCCCCTCATCCGCCGCGCCCCGAAGGCACGAGCGGCAAGCCGAACCGGCCCCGGGCGGGAGCTCACCGGACGGCAGGCCCGCGCCCCTGCCCATGCGCGGGGCCCGCCGGGAGCGTCCCACGCCGGCCGAGGCACGGCCCGGTATCAGTCCCGACGACCGGCGGATCCTCGCCGAGAACGTCACCGAGCCGCCGACCCCCCGCAACGGCACCGTCCGCGGCACCATGGGCAAGCCCCAACTGCCCCGTCGCCGCGCCCAGGAGCACATCGTGCCCCAGCTGCGCGACGGCCCGACGCCACGCCAGGACCCCGAGTACCTCGTGGGCCACGACCCCGGCCTGATGGCGGCATTCCAGCGCGGCATCAGCCTCGCGGAGGCCCAGCAGAGCATGGAGGCCGGCAACACGGAGTGGGGTGACACGTCGTCCGCCCACATGGCGTCCACGCACACGGAGTCGGCCCCCATGGCGTCCGCGTACACGGAGTCCCTCCACACGGAGGTCGCCCACATGGACTCCTCCTACACGGACTCCGCCCACACGGAGGTCGCCCACACGGAGGTCGCCCACATGGACTCCTCCTACATGGACTCCGCCCACACGGACCCGGCACCCACGGGTTCCACCCGCAGGGACCCGATGCCCGTCCGCCCGGTCCATCTCGAGGCGCTCCCCTCGGAGCCGTCCCCCTCGAACAGGCCGACGCCCGGGTCCCGTTCCGACCACCGCACGACCACCACCCGGCAGGACGGGAGCGCACCCGCCGGATGACCACCCCCCTTCCCACCCCCACCCCCAGCGCTTCCGCAGACCTTCGTACCCCAAGGAGTCGATCCACCATGGCGAGCGATGCGCCGACCGCCCATGTTTCCGATCTCGACTGGCTGATGAGCGGCCTCGTACAGCGCGTACCGCACACGAGCGCCGCGGTGCTGCTGTCCTGCGACGGCCTCGTGAAATCCGTACACGGTCTCGACCCCGACAGCGCCGACCACATGGCCGCCCTGGCCTCCGGCCTGTACTCCCTCGGCCGCAGCGCCGGTGTCCGCTTCGGCGACGGCGGCGACGTGCGGCAGGTCGTCGTCGAGCTCGCCTCGACCCTGCTGTTCGTCACCACCGCCGGCTCCGGCACCTGCCTGGCCGTGCTCGCCGGCCGCGAGGCCGACGCGGCCGTGCTGGGCTACGAGATGGCGATGCTGGTCAAGAGCGTCCGCCCCTACCTGGTGACCGCTCCCCGGCAGTCCGTCGAATCCCCGGCGATGAGGCCTTGAGAGTGACGGCGGCCGGTGACGGGCCCTGGCTGGACGACGCGGCCGGGCGGCTGGTGCGGCCGTTCACTGTCAGCAACGGCCGCACCCGTCCGTCCGTCGCGCTCGACCTCGTCTCGCAGGTGATGGCCACTGGGGCGACCCCCCTCGGCTATCTCGGCCCCGAGCACGCGCAGGCGCTCGAACGGTGCCGGGTGCCCGTCGCCGTCGCCGAGGTCGCCGCCCATCTCACACTGCCGGTGGCCGTCACCAAGGTGCTGCTGGCGGACCTCGTCGACTGCGGGGCGTTGACCACCAAGCCCCCCGCGTTCCACCACAACCCGACGGACCGGGCCCTTCTGGAGGCAGTGCTCGATGGACTACGACGACAGCTCTGACTACACCGACGGACCGGGCCACGGCGCCGACCCGTTCCCCACCGCGCTGAAGATCCTGGTGGCGGGCGGGTTCGGCGTGGGCAAGACGACCTTCGTCGGCGCGGTCAGCGAGATCGCGCCGCTCAGCACGGAGGAACTGCTCACCACCGTCAGCGCCGCGACCGACAACCTCGACGGCATCGAGAACAAGGTCGAGACGACCGTGGCCATGGACTTCGGCCGCATCACCCTCGACCCGCGACACGTGCTGTACCTGTTCGGTACACCCGGGCAGGAGCGGTTCTGGTTCATGTGGGACGAGTTGTGCGAGGGGGCGCTCGGCGCGGTCATCCTCGCCGACACCCGCCGGCTGCAGGAGTGCTTCGCCGCCGTCGACTTCTTCGAACAGCGCGGCCTCGGCTTCATCATCGCCGTCAACGAGTTCGACGGCGCCCACCGCTACGACCCCGAGGAGGTGCGCGGTGCCCTCGACCTGTCCGATGACGTGCCCGTCGTGTGCTGTGACGCGCGGATCTCCAGCTCCGGGGTCCAGACCCTGCTGACCCTGGTGCGCCACCTCATCGCCCACACCCCGGCCCCCGCGACGGGGTACGGCGCCCACACGTGACCCCCTCACACCCGCCACGGAGGCCATATATGACGCGAGTTCACACCCCGGGAGCACGCCCATGACCTACGACCCGCCGCGCCCGGCCGGTCGTCTGCTGCTCACACCCGAGGACAAGGAGGCCCCCGCCCGCACCCGCCGACTGCGCAGACTGGGCCTGGGGGAGCGCCCCGAACCCGCACTGGACTCCTTCGCGTACCGCCTCGCCGAGTTCACCGGTGCGCCGTACGCCATGGTCAACCTGCCCGACGAGCAGGGGCAGTTCTACGCGGGCCTGCACGTGCCGGCCGTGGCGCCGGTGGTGCGCAGCGACGGCACCAGCCCGCGCCTCAGCCGCGTCTTGCCCCGCGACCACGGCTTCTGCCCCCATGTGGTGGCGCGCCGCAAGGCCCTCGCCCTGGAAGATGTCGGCGACTATCCGCGGTTCGCGGGCAATCCGGTGGTCGACGAGTTCGGCATCCGCTCCTATCTGGGGGCGCCGCTCATCGACGGCACGGGCCTGGTGCTGGGCACCATCAGCGTCGCCGACGTCGAGCCGCGGCCGTGGGGGAAACCGGGCCTGACGGCGATCAAGGAACACGCCGCGCAGCTCGTCGTGGAGCTGGAGAGCCGGGACGGCCTGCCGCCCTACTGAAACCCGGGTTTCGCCCGGGCCCCGGGGCGTGAAGGAAAGCTGCGGCGGCGCTTAAGAAATCCTCGATGGACCGGCGCGCCCGCCGTACGGCAGATTTCAGTGCGATCCCACTCCTCTCCCGGTCCAGGGGTTCCTTCGGCATACCCGGAGCCGGGACGTACCCCCAGGAGCCGTAGCGGTGAAGGCGCTGGTCAAGCAGAAGGCGGAACCCGGGCTGTGGCTCGTGGACGTCCCCGAGCCCACCGTCGGGCCCGGCGACGTACTCATCAAGGTGCTGCGCACCGGAATCTGCGGCACCGACCTGCACATCCGGGCCTGGGACGGCTGGGCCCAGCAGGCGATCAGCACCCCGCTCGTCCTCGGACACGAGTTCGTCGGCGAGGTCGTCGAGACCGGACGCGACGTCACCGACATCGCGATCGGCGACCGCGTCAGCGGCGAGGGCCACCTGGTGTGCGGCAAGTGCCGCAACTGCCTGGCCGGGCGCCGGCACCTGTGCCGGGCGACCGTCGGGCTCGGGGTGGGCCGCGACGGGGCGTTCGCCGAGTACGTCGCCCTGCCCGCCGCCAATGTCTGGGTGCACCGGGTGCCCGTCGACCTCGACGTGGCCGCGATCTTCGACCCGTTCGGCAACGCCGTGCACACCGCGCTGTCCTTCCCGCTCGTCGGCGAGGACGTCCTGATCACCGGCGCGGGACCCATCGGCCTGATGGCCGCCACCGTGGCCAGGCACGCCGGCGCCCGCAACGTCGTGATCACCGACGTCAGCCCGGAGCGGCTGGAGCTGGCCCGCAAGATCGGTGTGAGCCTCGCGCTCGACGTCTCCGGCTCCACCATCGCCGACGGGCAGCGCACGCTCGGGCTGCGCGAGGGTTTCGACATCGGCCTGGAGATGTCCGGCCGCCCCGAGGCCCTGCGCGACATGATCGCCAATATGACGCACGGTGGCCGGATCGCGATGCTCGGCCTGCCCGCGCAGGAGTTCCCCGTCGACTGGGCCCGCGTCGTCACCTCGATGATCACCATCAAGGGCATCTACGGCCGCGAGATGTTCGAGACCTGGTACGCCATGTCGGTCCTGCTGGAGGCCGGCCTGGACCTCGCGCCCGTCATCACCGGCCGCTACGGCCACCGCGACTTCGAGGCGGCGTTCGAGGACGCGGCGAGCGGCCGCGGCGGCAAGGTCATCCTCGACTGGACCGCGTAACCCCCCTTCTCCGCGAGCACCTTAGGAGCTTCCCCCATGTTCGACTCCGTGCGCGACGACCTGCGCGCCACCCTCGACGAGATCCGCGCCGCCGGCCTGCACAAGCCCGAGCGCGTGATCGGCAGTCCGCAGTCCGCCACCGTCGACGTCACCGCGGGCGGCCGTCCCGGCGAGGTCCTGAACTTCTGCGCCAACAACTACCTCGGTCTCGCCGACCACCCCGAGGTCGTCGCCGCCGCCCACGAGGCCCTGGACCGCTGGGGCTACGGCATGGCCTCCGTCCGCTTCATCTGCGGCACCCAGGAGGTGCACAAGGAGCTGGAGGCTCGCCTGTCCGCCTTCCTGGGCCAGGAGGACACGATCCTCTACTCCTCGTGCTTCGACGCCAACGGCGGCGTGTTCGAGACACTGCTCGGCCCGGAGGACGCGGTCATCTCCGACGCCCTCAACCACGCGTCGATCATCGACGGCATCCGCCTGTCCAAGGCCCGCCGCCTGCGCTACGCCAACCGTGACCTGGCCGAGCTGGAGGCGCGGCTCAAGGAGGCCTCCGACGCGCGCCGCCGCCTGATCGTCACCGACGGCGTCTTCTCCATGGACGGCTACGTCGCCCCGCTGCGCGAGATCTGCGACCTCGCCGACCGTTACGACGCGATGGTCATGGTCGACGACTCCCACGCCGTCGGCTTCGTCGGCCCCGGCGGCCGCGGCACGCCCGAGCTGCACGGCGTCATGGACCGCGTCGACATCATCACCGGCACCCTCGGCAAGGCCCTCGGCGGCGCCTCCGGCGGCTACGTCGCCGCCCGCGCCGAGATCGTCGCCCTGCTGCGCCAGCGCTCCCGGCCGTACCTGTTCTCCAACACCCTCGCCCCGGTCATCGCGGCGGCCTCCCTGAAGGTCCTCGACCTGCTCGAGGCCGCGGACGACCTGCGCGTCCGGCTGGCCGAGAACACGGCCCTGTTCCGCGGGCGGATGACCGAGGAGGGCTTCGACGTCCTTCCCGGCGACCACGCCATCGCCCCGGTGATGATCGGCGACGCGGCGGTCGCCGGGCGCATGGCCGAGCTGCTGCTGGAGCGCGGCGTCTACGTCATCGGCTTCTCGTACCCGGTGGTGCCGCAGGGCCAGGCCCGGATCCGCGTCCAGCTGTCGGCCGCGCACTCCACGGACGACGTCAACCGCGCCGTCGACGCCTTCGTGGCGGCGCGGGCCGAGCTGGAGGGCTGACCGCCGGCACGGGGCGCATTTGAGACAATCGATCGCATGATCGAAGCGCGGCGGCTCCACATCCTCCGGGCGGTGGCCGACCACCGTACGGTGACGGCGGCTGCCGCCGCGCTGTATCTCACGCCGTCAGCCGTGTCCCAGCAGCTCGCCGCCCTGGAGCAGGAGACCGGCCACCGGCTCGTCGAGCGCGGCGCCAAGGGCGTACGGCTCACCCCTGCCGGCGAGATCCTGCTCAACCACACCAACGCGGTCCTCGCCCAGCTGGAGCGGGCCGAGGCCGAGCTCGCCGCGTACAGCTCGGGAGCGGCCGGCACCGTCACGGTCGCCTCCTTCGCCACCGGCATCGCCCTGGTCGTCGCGCCCGCGGTGGCCGCTCTCGCGCGCTCGGCGCCCGGGATCCGCATCCGTGTCCAGGACGCCGAGGGCGACGCCAGCCTGCCGATGGTGCTGGACCGGCAGGTCGATGTCGCCGTCGCCGTCGAGTACCGCGGGGCCCCGCCCGCCGACGACCCGCGACTGGCCCACGTACCGCTGTACGCCGAGCCCTTCGACGCGGTCGTCCCGGTCACCCACCGCCTGGCCGATGCGGCCGAGGTGCCCCTCGCCGACCTGGCCAAGGACCCGTGGATCGGCCAGTACCCCGGCAACCCCTGCCACGACGTGGTGATCCTGGCCTGCGAGAACGCGGGTTTCCAGCCGCGCATGGAGCACTCCTCCGACGACTTCCGCGCGGTCGTCGCCCTCGCCTCGGCCGACGCGGGCGTCGCCCTGGTGCCGCGCTCGGCGCTGCGCGGGATGGACCTCGCCGGGGTGGTCGTACGCCCCGTCGACGGAACACCCCCCACCCGCCGGGTCTTCGCCGCCGTCCGCAGGGGAGCAGAGGAGCACCCCCTGATCCGCCCCGTGCTGGACGCGCTCGGCGAGGCGGCCCGGCTGTGAGCGTCCCGTAACGCCCTCGTCTCATATCCGGGATAGCGTCCCGAATGTGAGACGCGACGAGACGGACCCCGTGGACGCCCGGCTGGGTGCGCGCCTGGCCGAGTTGCGGGCCGAACACGACTGGTCCCTGGGCGAGTTGGCCGACCGCAGCGGGGTGAGCCGGTCCACCCTGTCCCGGGCCGAGCGGGCGGAGGTCAGCCCCACGGCCTCCCTCCTGAACCGCCTGTGCGCCGTCTACGGGCGCACCATGTCCCAGCTCCTCAGCGAGGTCGAGGCCGAACCGGAGGCCGTCGTCCGTTCCGCTGCCCAGCCCGTGTGGCAGGACCGCACCTCCGGCTTCGTACGCCGGTCCGTGTCACCCCCGCACGCCGCCCTGCGCGGCGAACTCGTCGAGGCCCGCCTCGCACCCGGCGCCGACCTCGCCTACGACCGTCCGCCCGTGGCGGGACTGGAGCAGCACATCTGGATCCTGGAAGGCGTCCTGGAAGTGACCGCGCAGGACACCGAGCACCGTCTGCACGCGGGGGACTGCCTGCGGATGCGGGTGTGGGGCCCGACCCGGTTCCGGTGCGCGGACCCCGAGGGTGTCCGCTACCTGCTGGCGGTGGTGCGACCGTGAACCGACTGAACGAGGCCCAGCTGCTGCAAAGGGCAACGGAGTTGGCGGATCTGCTGACCGGCACCGTGAACGGGGGTGCCTCCGTCGGCTTCCTCGCCCCGCTCGGCCGGGCGGAGGCCATGGCCTGGTGGGAGGGCCGGGCCGCCGACGTCGCCGCGGGCCGGCTCGCCGTGTGGGTGGCGTGTGACGGGGAGCGGGTGCTCGGCACCGTCAGCCTGGCCTTTGCCGACAAGGCCAACAGCCGTCACCGCGCCGAGCTCGTGAAGCTGATGGTGGCGCCGGAGGCCCGTGGGCGCGGCCTCGGCCGCGGGCTCCTGGCCACGGCGGAGGCCGCGGCCGAGGCGGCCGGCATCACCCTCCTGCACCTGGACACCGAGACCGGCAGCCTCGCCGAACAGCTGTACCGCTCCAGCGGCTGGACCCCCATCGGCGCCATCCCGGACTACGCGGCCGACCCCGGCGGCGTGCTGCGGCCGACGACGATCTACTACAAGCACGTACCGGTAACCGCTCCCACCAGGTGATTGTCGGTGGGAGCCGATACGGTGCCTGCCATGCCGGATGCCGAAGACGTACGACGGATCGCCTTGTCCCTGCCGGACACGACGGAGAAGATCGCCTGGAGCATGCCCACGTTCCGGGTCGCGGGAAAGATGTTCGCCACGCTGCCGGAGAACGAGACCTCCATCGCCGTGCGCTGCCCCAAGGAGGAGCGCGACGAACTGGTGCTCGCCGAGCCGGGGAAGTTCTGGATCGCCGACCACGAGTCCCAGTTCGCCTGGGTGCGGGCCCGGCTCGACGCCATCGAGGACGAGGGCGAGCTGCGGGACATCCTCGCCGACTCCTGGCGCCAGGCGGCCCCGACCCGGCTCCTGGAGGTTCACCCGCGGCTCGGCCTGCCCGCGGAGTGACGACCTCCTGATCTCAGACGCGGACCGTCGCCCCGAGAAACCCCGAGACGCGCTCCCGCAGTGACCGGGCGTCGAGACCATGGGCGGCGACACGCTCCTCCAGCAGCCCGTACCGCCGCGGTTCGCGGCGGCCCACGCCCAGCCCGAGGGCCCGGTGCGGCACATCCGGCAGCGCGTCGTTCGCGGCGGCCGTCGATCTCGGCCCCGGTCGGACAGCGCCCACAAGACGTCCAGCGTGGACGCCGCGGCCGGGTCGTGCTTCTCGTCGCCGGTCATGACGACGAGCGTGCAACCTCAACGGCCCGGAAACGGATGCGCGATCAGTGGTGCGAGTGCGGTATTGTTTCCCTGCGCGTTGGGCCGGGGGAACTCCCAGGTCAGACGGGCAACGGGACGTGGCGCAGCTTGGTAGCGCACTTGACTGGGGGTCAAGGGGTCGCAGGTTCAAATCCTGTCGTCCCGACTGTGAGGCAGTCATTCAGAGGCCGTATCGGATTCCACGGATACGGCCTCTTGATCATGTCTACGGACGGGGAGCCGGCCGGCGGTCGCTGGTGGCGCTTCTGGCCACCAGCTCGGAGAGCTGTCTGCACGCCTGCGCGATGACCGACACCGCGAGGGCGCAGGTCGCGGCCCCGGCCAGCCGGAAGCGGAAGCCGACCCGGATCAGCAGCGGGAAGCCGAGGAAGCCGGCCCGGTGGCGGGCAGCTCCACCTCACGGCTGATGGCCACCACGGCGTCCAGCAGACCCCGCATCCGGTCCATCGCGTCCAGCCGGGCGCGCAGCTGTTCGTCGAGCGGGCTCAGCTCCGTGCGCAGGCGCACATGCGGCTCGGCAGATGCGGCTGCCCCGGGAAAGGGTCCCGCTCCGCGTCCATCACCTGCACCTCCAGGCCGGAGGCCGGTCACGTGACAGAGCCCAGGCCTCAGATCGCGCAGCCCGCATGCGCCAGCGCCTGCTTCAGCAGCACTCCGTGCCCGCCCGGCATCTCGCTCTGCACGGCCTCCGAGACGGCGTCCTGGGGGCTGAACCACACCAGGTCGAGCGCGTCCTGCCGGGGCCGGCAGTCGCCCGTCACCGGCACGATGTAGGCGAGGGACACCGCGTGCTGGCGCGGGTCGTGGTACGGCGTGACGCCGTGGGTCGGGAAGTACTCCGCGACCGTGAACGGCTGGAGCGACGCCGGGACGCGGGGCAGCGCGACCGGGCCGAGGTCCTTCTCCAGGTGGCGCAGGAGGGCGTCGCGGACGCGCTCGTGGTGCAGCACGCGGCCGGAGACCAGGGTCCGGCTGACCGTACCGTCGGGGCCGATGCGCAGCAGCAGGCCGACGCTGGTCACCTCGCCGCTGTCGTCGACGCGGACCGGGACGGCCTCGACGTAGAGGATCGGCATGCGGGCGCGTGTCATCTCCAGCTCGTCGGAGGACAGCCAGCCGGGCGTGGTTTCGGTCATGTCAGACATTGCTTGATCATACTTTCAGCCGTTCGGACTTCCTGGGTAGCCGCTCCAGGAGAACTGTGACCGGCCACACGCCTGTTCAATCGTCCTGCGGCCCGTCGGTCTCCAGCCGGTAGACCCGCAGGGCGTTGTCCCGCCCGGTCCACCGCGCGATCCGCAGCGCGTCCGGCAGGGACAGCTCGTCGGCGTCCACGCGCTCCTGGAGCAGTTCCGCGAGCCCTTGCCGGAAGGCGAGCGCCCCGAGGTGGTAGAACTCGGCCACACCGTAGGCGTCGGAGCTGTACAGCAGTTTGCGGAACGGTGTGATCTCCAGGGCCTCCGCCAGGACCGCACCGGCCCGGGCGGGGCCGACGTGGTGCAGGGTGAGTCCGACGTCGAGGTACACCTGCTCGAAGACCGCGGCGAGGTAGGCCGCCTGTCGCTGGTACGGCCAGCAGTGCAGGAGCAGGACGGGGATCGTCCCGGCGGTGAGGTGCAGCCAGTCGGTGAGGTGGGTGGGGTCGACGCGGTGCAGCCGGATGTCGTTGTCGCCGAAACCGGTGTGCAGCTGGAGCGGCAGACCGAGGTCGACGGCGGTCCACAGCAGGTGTCGCACGAGGACCGGGTCGTCGAGGCGTCCGCCCCCGGAAAGCCAGCGCCGGGCCGCTTCGGTGACCTGCGCCTGCGAGGGGCGGGCCGGGTCCAGGTCGAAGCCGGTGCGGTAGGCCGCCACCGACTTCACGGCCACAACACCGGGCCGCCGCACGGCGGCCAGCGCGGCCGCGTGGAAGGCGTCCGCGTAGGCGTCCGGGTCGACCCCCGCGGCCTGCACCGACTCCGCGACGCCCTCCAGCCGCACGACCTCGTACGAGGTCCCGCCCGCCGCCTCGGCGATCTCCCGCGGCGTGGTGAGGGGGTCGGGCGCGTAGCCGGTGTCGACGCAGAAGACGTCCGTGCCCGCGGCGCGCAGGAAGCGGCGCTGCACCTCGCGCCGGCCGAGTTCCGAGCGGCGGGCGAGGTACTCCTCGGCGGGCGCGTGCCGGGGCAGGTCGAGCAGGGGAGCGCAGTGCCGGCGCAGGGCCACGCCCACCGGGCTGTCGAAGGGGGAGATCCCCGGCCACACCTCGCCCTCGGTGAGGTGGGCCTCGAAGGCCTCCCGGCCGAGGTCGGCCGTGACCGTGCCGTGGCAGTGGTGGTCGACCAGCCGCACGGAGCCGAGCGCCTCACGGACCGCGCTCACGTCAGTACACCCAGCGGTACGCCGCCGCCACCTGGTCGTCGTCCAGCCCGGCGACGGACGCCTGCTCGCCCCGCCGTACGGCGACGACCGCGTCGGCCAGGACCGGGCCGAGGGCCGTCCGCAGGGCCTCGTCGTCGCGGAAGGCCTCGACGGCCCGCTCCAGGGACTCCGGCAGCCGGCGCACGCCCCGGGCCGCCGCCTCCGCCTCGCCCAGGTGGGCCGGGTCGCCGGTGGTCTCGTCGGGCAGGACGGCGGACGACGTCAGGCCGTCCAGCCCGGCGGCGATCAGGGCACCGATCGCGAGGTAGGGGTTGGCGGCCAGGTCGACGGGCTTGATCTCCAGGTTGGCCGCCCGGTCGCGCAGCCCCGCGGTGCCGGTGACGACCCGCAGCGCGGTCTCCCGGGTCTCGCGGCCCCAGGCGGTGAACACCCCGGCCCACTGGGAGGGCTTGAGCCGCAGACGGCTGGCGGGGCTCGGGGCGGTGACGGCCGTGAGGGCGGGCAAGTGGGCCAGGATGCCGGCCGTGAACGACTCGGCCTGAGCCGTCATCCCGTGGCGGCGATCGCCTCCGGCGTGCAGGTTCGCCCCGTCACGCCAGGCGGACAGGTGGACGTGCCCGCCGTTGCCGACGCCGCGGCCCACCACGGCCGGGGCGAACGAGACCCGCAGTCCGTGCCGCTGGGCCACCGCCCGGACGGTCTGCCGGACCAGCACACTCCGGTCGGCCGCCGCCACCGGATCGACGGCACCCACCGAGATCTCGAACTGTCCGGCCGCGTACTCGGGATGGACCTGCTCGACGTCCACGCCCTGGGCCGCGCATGCCGCCAGCAGGTCGGCGGTGTAGTCCCCGAGCTCGATCTGCCGGGTCGCCCCGTACGCCGGTCCGGTCGTCGCGGGCACGAACGCGTCGCCGGGCGCGTCGCCCCGGGCCACGCTCCACTCGATCTCGATGGCGGCCTTGAAGGTCAGGCCGTGCCGCTCGGCCGCCTCGGTGACGATCCGGCGCAGGAACGTGCGGGTGCAGCCGGGATGCCGCTCCCCGTCCTGCGTGACGCGGTCCACCGGCGCCCAGGCCCAGCCGGGCTGCCCGGCCAGGACGACGAGCCGGTCGAGGTCCGGGTAGAGGCGCAGATCGCCGTCGGGTGAGCCGAGGACGTCGGTGGTGACGACGGAGTCGTTCGCCAGGAACGTGTCGAACACCGGCGACATGCCGACGCCCCAGGCCGCCGCGGAGGCGAGGCGGGCCGTCGGGACGGTCTTCACCCGGCCGATGCCCGCGGTGTCGACGTAGGCCAGCACGACGCCGTGCACGCCCCGGCCGGCGAGTTCGCCGCTCAGCGCGGTGGCCCGCTCGACGTCGCCGGGGCGGCCGCCGGGCACGGGATCGGCCAGGGTGGTCATACGTCCTCCGCGGTTGTCCTCGTTCTTCTCCGGCGAAGGCGGCACCGTCAGGGCTTCACGGCCACCGCGCCGTACTGCGGTACCAGCACCGCCGAGCCGGGCTCGGCGCGCCACTGCCCGCACGACACCATGCCCGGTTCGAGGACCTCGAGGCCCTCGAAGAACGCGGCGATGTCGGCGCCGCTGCGGGCCGTGATCGGGGGAGTGGCGTTCTCGTTCCAGAACTTCATGGCCGGGATCTGGCCCGCGCCGCCGAGCTCGTCGTCGAAGGTCGGGTGGGTGAGGACCAGGAAGCTGCCGGACGGTGCCGCGGCCATTACCCGGCGCACGATGTCCCGGGCCTTGTCGACGTCCAGGACGAAGTTGAGGATGCCCAGCATCATCACGGCGATGGGCCGCGTGAAGTCGAGGGTGTGCCCGGCCCGTTCGAGGATGGCGTCCGGGTCGTGCACATCGGCGTCGATGTAGGCGGTGACGCCGTCGTGGGTCCCGGTGAGCAGGGTGCGGGCGTGCACCAGGACGATCGGGTCGTTGTCGACGTAGACGATGCGCGAGTCGGGCGCGATCCGCTGGGCGATCTGGTGGGTGTTGTCCGCCGTCGGCAGTCCCGTGCCGACGTCGAGGAACTGCCGCACCCCGCGCTCACCGGCGAGGAAGGACACGGCCCGGCCGAGGAAGTCCCGGTCCGCGCGGGCGATGTCCCGGATGATCGGGAACATGCCGGCGACGTGCTCGCCGACCTGCTGGTCGACCTCGTAGTTGTCCTTGCCGCCGATCCAGTAGTTCCACACGCGCGCGTTGTGCGCCACACCGGTGTTCAGCCTCGCCGACCCTCCCGAAGGGGTGTGGCCATCACTCACGACTCGTCCTCTCCTCGCACGCACGACCGAGGCCGGTCGCCGCCGCCATTGTGCCGCTCCGGTGATCACGCTGTCCCGGGAATCGTGGGAGCGGACACGGCGGTTGGGGCGGTCCGGCGTGCGGGAGGAAGCTGCTTGCCGTGCCGACCGGTCTAGGGCCTGTCGTTTGGATCAGGCCGCAGGAAACTGACGGTGCGGGTCGATGCCGGTGAGCGGGGTCTGGTGCGTGCAGCTGCAAGGCGGAGGAGGGCGTCGACGCGGAGCGTCGGCAACCGACGACAACGCGGCAGATGTGCGTGCCAGACCCCGCGTCTGCGGCGTGATCCAAACGACGGGCCCTAGTTGGGGCTCGCGGCGGGCGACTTCCCGGCCAGGATGTCCTTGAGGCGCTGGGTTCCCTGCTGCACCGCCTGCTTCACGGAGTCGTTCTCGTCCCCGTCGAGCCCGCCCGCCGTGACGGTGATCGCGTCGTCGCCGACCCGTACGGCGGCGACGTCCAGGGTCAGTGTGGCGTCGTCACCGCCGGCCGAGCCCTGCACGGTCACGCGCAGGCCCTCACGTGCGTCGCCCACCTTCGGCAGCGAGATCTCGATGACCTGGACGGTGCGCTTCTCCTTGCCGTCGGTCACGGTGAACTGGTCGCACTTCTCCGGCAGGGTCGCCATCCAGTTGAGCGAGTCCTGCGGGTCGGTCCGGTCGTAGGAGGCGACCTGGTACAGCAGCCGGGAGTCGCCCTGCGCGAAGCCGCGCAGCTCGGACGCGCCCGACGGCCTGCCCAGCAGATCGTCGTCGAACAGCGAGTCCAGGAGTCGCTGGCAGTCGGACGCCTGGGCCTTGGCGGTGAGGAAGTCGGAGACGTCGACCGTGCCGATGAGCAGACTGTCGTGCCAGTTCTCGGCCTCCGTGTCCTTGACCTGCGTCCAGTTGTCCTCGATGTCCGCCTCGGTGATCAGCGCGGTGCGGGCGCCGTTCGTGGAGAGGGTGGCGGTGGGGGAGGGCGTCTGCCGCACTTCGGCGGCCTGGGACGCGGTGACGCCGGAGACGCGCGAACCGTCCGTGCCGCCGTCGTCCGAGCAGGCGGCGATGGAGAGCAGCGTGCCTGCCGCCAGGGCGCAGGAGAGGACGCGGACGAGCCGGGTCGGACGACGGGTCATCGGGAGTGCCTCCTGAGAACGTGGCGCGTGCCCTCAGCGCACCACCGCCACCGACGGCCCACCACCGGCACCGGACCGTTCGGGTGAGCGCCGCCGGGGGTGCCGGGGGCTCCCGTTCCGGGCCGCCGGCGACAGGAGCCGGGCGACCGCGTCGAGCGGATCCTGGCGCCGGGACGTGCCTGCGCTGTTCAATGAAACTGCACACTCTTCCGGAGCAGAGCAGAGCAGAGCAGAGCAGAGCAGAGCAGAGCAGAGCAGAGCAGAGCAGAGGAGCCGACTGTGTCGATCGCCGTCGTGCCGCCCGTCGGGGCGCGCATCCGGCAGGCGCGCCTGGAGCGTGGCACGAGCCTGCGCGCGCTGGCCCGGGAGATCGGGGTGTCGGCGAGTCTGGTGTCGCAGATCGAGACCGGCAAGAGCCAGCCGTCCGTCAGCACGCTGTACGCGATCACCATGGCGCTGGGGATCTCCGTGGAGTCCCTCTTCGACGCCCGGGAAGGCCCCGCCGCGAGCCCGCCCGGGACGCCCCCGGCCACCGTGCCGCACGCCCTCGCCGCCTTCGCCGCCGATCCGGGGCGGCGGATCGGGCCCCTGGTCGGCTCGGGCGGACGCGAGACGCTGGAGCTGGACTCGGGGGTCGTGTGGGAGCGTCTCGGGCGGGTGCCGGGCGCGGAGGCCGACTTCCTGCTGGTGACGTACCGGCCCGGCGGCTCGTCCTCCGGCTCCGGCGGGCTGATGCGGCACGCCGGCACCGAGTACGGCTATCTGACCTCCGGCGAGCTGGTCCTCACCCTCGGTTTCGAGGAGTACACGCTGCGGGCGGGCGACTCCGTCTGCTTCGAGTCGACGACCCCCCACCGATACCGCAACGATGGAGAGGTACCGGCTGTGGGCGTCTGGTTCGTGTCCGGCGATGTTCAGTGACACTTGACACCCATGGCACACGGGCGTTCACTCCGAAGTGGGGGTGGTCGCCATGGCGATCCGCACATACGGCCCCAACGCCGTCGACTGGGAAGAGCGCATCGACCTGGACCGGCTGCGCGGGCAGCGGCTGGCCCGGCTGCACGAGTCCCTGAACCGCTCCGAGCTCGGCGCGGTGCTCAGCTTCGACTTCGCCAACATCCGCTACATGACCGCCACCCACATCGGCACCTGGGCGATGGACAAGCTGATCCGCTTCGCCCTGCTGGTGCGCGACGGCGAACCGGTCGTCTGGGACTTCGGCTCCGCCGCGCGCCACCACCAGCTGTACAACCCGTGGCTCGACTACAGCGACGGCAAGGCCGGCCCGCCCACCGGCGCCCGGGCCGGCATCTCCACCCTGCGCGGCGCCTTCCACCCGGACGCCGGGATCGCTGAGGACGTGGCCGCCAAGATCGCCACCGAACTGCGCGACCACGGGCTCGCGGGCGAACCCCTCGGCGTCGACGTCGCCGAGATGCCGGTCCTCGCCGCGCTGCGCGCCGAGGGCATCGACGTCGTCGACGGGCAGCAGGTCTTCCTGGAGGCCCGCCGCCTCAAGACCGTCGACGAGATCGCCCTGCTCACCCAGGCGTGCGCCATGGTCGACGCGGCCTACGAGGAGCTGTACGGCTACCTGCGCCCGGGCGTGCGCGAGAACGAGTGCGTCGGCGTGGTCAGCAAGGTGCTGTACGACCTCGGCAGCGAGTACGTCGAGGGCGTCAACGCCATCTCGGGCGAGCGCTGTTCGCCGCATCCGCACGTCTACAGCGACCGGTTGATCCGCCCCGGCGACCCGGCCTTCTTCGACATCCTGCACAGTCATCTCGGCTACCGCACCTGCTACTACCGCACGTTCGCCGTGGGCAGCGCCTCACGGGCGCAGCGGGACGCGTACGTGCGCTGCCGGGAGTACATGGACGAGGCGATCGCGCTGGTCCGGCCGGGCGCCACCACCGCCGACATCGTGCGGCTCTGGCCGCGCGCCGAGGAGTTCGGCTTCGCCGACGAGACCGCCGCCTTCGCCCTCCAGTACGGCCACGGCGTCGGCCTGTCGATCTGGGAGAAGCCGATCTTCAGCCGGCTGGTCTCCCTGGACCACCCCGAAGTCCTCGAAGAGGGCATGGTGTTCGCCCTGGAGACGTACTGGCCGGCCGCCGACGGCTGGTCCGCCGCCCGCATCGAGGAGGAACTCGTCGTCACCGCCGACGGCTGCGAGGTCATCACCAAGTTCCCCGCCGAGGAACTGCTGGTGGCCGGGCGCAAGTACTGGACGGTGGGCGGCGAGCTGAACACCCGCCGCGAGGCGCAGTCCCACCTCAACACCGGGGACCGGGCACGGGCGGACACCGGGGAGCGCTCACGCGCGCACACCGATCACGGCCCGCGGACGACCCACGGGGACCGCTGATGGACGCGGGCGCGCTCCTCGACCGGTACGAGCGGATGAACGTCATCCGCCGGACGGAGAAGGCCGCCCACGACCTGTTCCTCCAGGGCCTCGTGAAAGGCACCACGCACCTGGCCGCCGGGCAGGAGGCGATCGCCGTGGGGGCGAGCGCCGCCCTGCGCCCGGACGACTATGTGTTCGCCACCTACAGGGGCCACCACCATGCCCTCGCCCGGGGCGCCACACCCGAGGAGTGCCTCGCCGAGCTGATGAGCCGGGCGACCGGGCTGTGCGGGGCCAAGGGCGGCTCCATGCACCTGACCAAGGCGGCCACCGGCATGCTCGGTTCGTACGCCATCGTCGGCTCGCACCTCCCGATGGCGGTCGGCGCGGCCTGGTCGGCCCGGCTGCGCGGCACCGAGCAGCTCGCGGTCGCCTTCTTCGGCGACGGCGCGACCAACATCGGCGCCTTCCACGAGTCCCTCAACCTGGCCGCCGTGTGGAGGCTGCCGGTGCTGTTCGTGTGCGAGAACAACCTGTACATGGAGTACACGCCGATCGCCGACGTCACGGCCGTGCCCCGCCCCGCAGCCGACCGGGCCCCCGCCCACGGCATCCCGGGCGAGGTCGTCGACGGCAACGACGTCGTGGCGGTCGAGGAGGCGGTGGGGCGGCTCGCGCGACGGGCCCGGGCCGGAGACGGGCCCGCCGTGCTGGAGGCCGAGACCTACCGCCACTTCGGGCACAGCCGCGCCGACCCGGCGGCCTACCGCCCGGCCGAGGAGGTCGAACGCTGGCTGAAGCACGACCCGTTGGACCTCGCGCGGGGGCGCCTGGCCGAACTGGGCGTGGGCGAGGAGACGGTCGCCGAGGCCGACGAGCGGGCCCGGGTCGTCGTGGAACGGGCCGTGGAGGCGGCGAAGGCGGCGCCGCCACCCGATCCACGCGAGGCACTGACCGACGTGTGGGCGGACGGAGGCGCCGCATGGCGGACGTGATCACCTACCGGGACGCGGTCGCCGAGGGCATCGCCCGCGAGATGCGGCGCGACGCGTCGGTGGTGTGCCTCGGGGAGGACATCGCCGCGGCCGGCGGGGTGTTCAAGACGACCACGGGCCTGCTGGAGGAGTTCGGACCCGAGCGGGTGTGGGACACGCCCATCTCCGAACAGGCCATCGTGGGCGCGGCGATGGGCGCCGCCATGACCGGGATGCGGCCCGTCGCGGAGATCATGTTCTCCGACTTCCTGGCCTGCTGCTGGGACTACCTCGCCAACGAGATCCCCAAGGTCCGCTACATGACCGGCGGCCAGGTGACCGTGCCCCTCGTCGTGCGCACCGCCAACGGCGGCGGACTCGGCTTCGGCGCCCAGCACTCCCAGGCCACCGAGAACTGGGCCCTGACCGTCCCCGGGCTGAAGATCGCGGCGCCGGCCACACCCGCCGACGTCATCGGCATGCTGGCCGCGGCCATCCGCAGCGACGACCCGGTGGTCTTCTTCGAACACAAGGGGCTGCTCGCGACCAAGGGCCCACCGCCCCCGCCCGGTCACGTAGTCGAGCTGGGCCGGGCCGCCGTCGTCCGCGAGGGCGGCGACATCACGCTCGTCGCGCTCGCCTCCATGGTGCCCCTGGCCCTGAAGGCCGCCGGCGTACTGGCCGAGGAGGGCATCGAGGCCGACGTCGTCGACCTGCGCTGCCTGGTCCCGCTGGACGCCGCCACCGTCCTCGCCTCGCTGCGCAAGACCTCACGGCTCGTCACCGTCGAGGAGAACCCCTACCAGGGCGGCTGGGGCGCCACCGTCGTCTCGGTCGTCGCCGACGAGGGGTTCGGCCTGCTGGACGCGCCCGTGCGGCGGGTGGCGGGGGAGTGCGTCCCGCTGCCGTTCGCCGACGCGCTGGAGCAGCAGGTCATCCCCACCGTCGACAAGGTCGTCACGGAGGTCCGCAGGCTCGCCGCGTACTGAGGCCGCACATCCGCCACCGAACACCCATGGGAGGAAGCGCGATGACCACAAGGACACTGCTGCGCTCCGGTCACGTGATCTCGATGGACCCGGACATCGGGGACCTGCCCCAGGGGGACGTCCTCGTCGAGGACGGCAGGATCACGGCCGTCGAGCCCGAGATCAGCGCCGACGCCGAAGTCCTCGACATGAGCGGACACATCGTGATCCCCGGCTTCGTCGACACCCACCGCCACACCTGGGAGGCACCCATCCGGGGCGTCGCCCCCGACGCCACCCTCGACGACTACTTCGTCGACATCCTCGACACCTTCGCACCCCTGTACACCCCGCAGGACGTGTACGCGGGCAACCTCGCGGGCGCGCTGGAGTGCCTCAACGCCGGCATCACCACGCTCGTCGACTGGTCGCACATCAACAACACCCCCGAGCACCCGGACGCGGCGATCCAGGGCCTGGCGGAGTCCGGGATCCGGGCGCAGTACGCGTACGGCAGCGCCAACACCTCCCTCGCGGAATACTGGTTCGAGAGCAGGATCGCCATCCCGGCGGACGACGTACGGCGGATCCGGTCGACCCACTTCGCGTCCGACGACGGGCTGCTGACCATGGGGCTCGCCACCCGCGGCCCCGGCTTCTGCGTCGACGAGGTCGTCGCGGCCGAGTGGGCCATGGCGCGCGAGCTGGGCCTCCCGATCACCGTGCACGTGGCCATGGGACGGCTGGCCGGCCGCTTCGGCATGGTGAAGCAGCTCCACGACCTGGGGCTGCTCGGCCCGGACACCACCTACGTCCACAGTTGCCACCTCAGCGGGGAGGAGTGGCGGATGGTCGCCGACAGCGGCGGCACCGTGTCGGTCGCGCCGCAGGTGGAGCTCCAGATGGGGCACGGCTGGCCGCCCGTGATGCAGGCCATCGAGTACGGCCTGCGGCCCGCGCTCAGCATCGACGTCGTCACCACCGTACCCGGCGACATGTTCACCCAGATCCGGGCGGCCTTCGGCGCCGAACGCGCCCGCGTCAACGCCGACTGCTGGCAGTCCAACATGCCGGTCCCCAGCACCATGCTGACAGCACGTCAGATGCTGGAGATCGCCACCGTGAACGGCGCCCACGTCGCCGGGCTCGAGGACCGCACCGGCTCCCTGACCCCCGGCAAGCGCGCCGACATCGTCGCGATCGACGCCACCGCTGTGAACGTCGCCCCGGTGCACGACGCGGCGGCCGCGGTGACCTTGTGCGCCGACGTCTCCAACGTGGACACCGTCCTCGTCGACGGCGTGATCCACAAACGCGACGGCCGGCTCCTCGGCGATACCGCACGCGCCCTGCGGCTCGTCGGCGAGGCCCGCGACCGGCTCCTCGCGGCGAAGGAGGCCAAGGGGGCGAAGGCGCCGGCATGACGAACCACCTGGTGCGCCACGCCGCCGACCTGCCCGAGCCGCCGTACGACGGCCACGGCCACCGGCGCAGGACGATGGTCGGCGAGGACGACGGCAGCGTCCACACCGGCTTCGGCCTGTGCGAACTGCGGCCCGACGGCCGGGTGCCCGCCCATGTGCACTCGTACGAGGAGACCTTCTTCGTCCTCGACGGGGCGCTGATCCTCGACCTGCCGGACGGCTCGTACCTGCTTCAGGAGGGCGACCACGGACTGCTGCCGACCGGCGTCCCGCACGCCTGGCGCGGGGCCGGGAGCACCGGCGGACGCTGGGCGGACATGCTGGCCCCCGTGCCACGGGCCCGCTACGGACACGACACCCAGGCCGTGCCGGATCTGCCCGCGCGCGAGCCGGCCCGGGTCGACGTCCGCGACCCGCGCACCCGCGCCTTCGGCCACTTCGAGCCCGCCCAGATGGACCCGGGCAAACAGTCCCAGGAGCTGCTGGCCGCCACGGCAAGCATGCGGACCGCGCTGCTGGTCTACAGCGGGATCACGGTGAAGATGATGATCGACGGCGACCTGGGCGCGGTCGCCTCGACGATGTTCATGGTGCAGTACGCGTCCGACGGGATCATCGGCACCCACGACCACCCCTTCGAGGAGACGTATCTGATCCTGGAGGGCGTCGCGGAGGCCACCCTCGACGGCGAGCGGTACCGGCTGGAGCCCGGCGACCTGGCCTGGGCGGGCGCCGGATGCGTGCACGGCTTCGGCAACGCGGGGCGGGGGCCCCTGCGCTGGCTGGAGACACAGGCGCCGCAACCGCCGTCGCGGCACTCGTACCGGTTCACGCGGGACTGGGACTACCTGCGCGCGGCACTGGAGGAGAAGTCATGAGCAGTGTGCTCGTCGTCGGCGGAACGTCCGGGATCGGGCTGGAGTTCGCCCGCACACGTGCCGAGCGCGGGGACGACGTGGTGCTCACCAGCCGCGACGCCCAACGCGCCGACGTGGTCGCGAAGGAGGTGGGCGCGCGCGGACTCGCCCTCGACCTGGAACGGCCGCTGGAGATCGCGGCGGCCCTGGCCGGCATGGGACGTGTCGACCACCTGGTCATCGCGGGCGTCTCGCGCGACGACAACAAGGTCACCGACTACGACATCGACGCCGCCCTGCGGCTGGTCACCCTCAAACTCGTCGGCTACACGGAGGTGGTGCACACGCTGCGCAGCCGGCTGCACGACGACAGCGCCATCGTGCTCTTCGGCGGCCAGGCCAAGGAACGCCCCTATCCGGGCGCGACGACGGTGGCGACGGTCAATGCGGGGGTGCGCGGCCTGATGAACTCCCTCGCCGTGGAACTCGCTCCCGTTCGGGTCAACGCCGTGCATCCCGGTGTCGTGGGGGACAGCCCGTACTGGCAGGCCAAACCGGAGAAGGTCCTCGCCACGCTGCGCACCGAGACTCCCACGGGGCGGCTCGCCGCGATGGTCGACGTGGTGGACGCGGTGGACTTCCTGTTGCGGAACGCATCGGTGAACGCGGTCGAACTGACCGTGGACGGGGGCTGGTTGCTCGGGTGAGGGCCGGTTGCCCGAGTGAGGCCCGGCTGCTCGAGTGAGGGCAGGTTGCCTGGGTGAGGCCAAGGCTGCTCGGGTGAAGCCTGGCAGCTCGGGCGACGGGGCTGCTCACCCGGCGCGGCTGAGCGTGTCCCGCACGACCTCCTTGTCCACCGCCGCCCGTACCAGCGCGGCGGCGAGCACGGCCGGGTCGGTGTCCCCGGCCAGTGCGGTGAGGCGCTCGGGGTCCTTCGGCAGATTCAGCCGCTCGGCTCCCTGGAGGGCCTTGGCGTCCAGGCAGGGGGCCGCCTCCGGCCAGACGCTCTGCGCCTCGCGCAGGAAGATGCCGGCGCCGGCCGGGCCCATGCCGGGGAACTCCTGGAGCAGGCGGCGCAGTTCGGGCACCTCGCCGTCCGCCTCCCGGCGCAGCCGCCGCAGGTCGCCGCCCCACCGGTCGTTCAGCAGCTCGGCGGCTTCCCCGAGCTGGGTCGCCGTCCGCTCGTCGTAGCGCCGGTAGCCGCCCCGGCCCAGCGCGTCCACCCGCTCCTGCCAGGAGGCCTGTGCCATGCGCCGCGGATCGCGCAGCCCCGCCTCGTGCAGGGCACGGGCGGTGGCCAGCGCGATCGAACCGCGGATGCGGGCACTGAGCAGATGGGACAGCACCAGCAGCCGGTACAGCGGCTGCGGGGTGTCCTTCAGCGCGATGCCCGCCTCCTCGGCGTACGTCCGGCCGTGCGCGCCGACGAGTTCCCGTACGACGCGTTCCTCGCGGCCCACGGGCCTATCCCCGCAGCGGGTCGTGCCCGACCGTCATCAGCCGGTGCCGGCGGCGGGTGTCCTCCGCCGTCACCTCGGGCTCGGGCTCGTTCTCCAGGTCCACCTGGTCGGTGACCGTCTCCACGACCTTCCGCATCACGCGCAGGTCGTCCTCGGTCAGGTCGGTGCGCCGCTTCTGGAGGATCGCCAGGACGTGCTGTCCGGTGGCGGAGCCCGCCTGGTCCGGCAGCGGCTCGGTGGTCTCGTCGGCGTCGCGGACCCGCAGCCAGGCCGCGAGTTCCTGCGAGGTCATGTTCACCACGCGGTGGAAGTCCTCCCACAGCGCGTCGAGTTCGAGGGCGTCGGTCATCGCCTGCCCCTTCCGTACGTCCGTCGGATGTTCTGTGCCGTCGCTCCGCGGGTCAGCGGGGGAAGTTCTCGGCGTCGAACATCCACCGCTGCTTCTCCAGCTCCGCGGTGATGGCGATCAGCAGGTCCTGGGTGACCGGGTCGGACTTCTCGGTCGCGTCGATGCGCTCGCGCAGCCGGCCCACCGCCTCCTGCAGCGCCTCCACCATCACCTGAACGGCGTCCGAGTCGCGCACCCAGCCCTCCTTGGGGGCGGGCAGGGTGAAGGCCTTGGCGACGGTCTCCGGACGGCCGTCCGGCGGGACGCCGAGCGCCGCGGACCGCTCCGCGACCGTGTCGGCGAAGTCCCGCGCCGCCGTGACCACCTCGTCGAGCTGGAGGTGAATGGACCGGAACCGCGGTCCGACGATGTTCCAGTGCGCCTGCTTCCCGACCAGCGAGAGCCCGAGCAGATCCACCAAGGTGTCCTGGAGTGCCTCGCAGGCGACCTTCCGGGCGTCGTCGGGCAGTGTGCTCCTCACAGTCGTCATAGGGCGCTTCTCCTTCTCGCGTCGTTCCTGGTCGTCCGGAGCAGTCGGTCGCGCTCCTCCTCGCCGGTGCCGCCCCACACGCCCGTGGTCTGACCGCTGCCCAGCGCGAAACTCAGGCACTGGTCGGTCACCGGGCAGCGCGCGCAGACCCGTTTGGCGGCGCTCACGTCACGCAGGGCGGGGCCGGCGGTGCCGACGGGAAAGAACAACTCGGGGTCCTCGTCCACGCAGGCGGCGCTCCGCAACCACTCCATGGACGCGCGGGTGCCCCGGGCGTCCTGGTGCAAACGCGACGCATGGGAGTCGTCCGGCCTGCGATATGCCCCCTGGGGAACGCCGGAAGGCGCGGAATCTTCACAGACGGCGGGGCGAGGGTCTATAGTCCGAAACTAGCAGTGCTAATTAATGCGCGTTGATGCGCGGCGTGAGGAGCCTCTCGTGCGTCCCGTCCACTTCGCGGCCGCCCGCCGCACCCCCATCGGCAAGCTGCGGGGAGCCCTCTCCTCGGTACGGCCCGACGACCTCGCGGCGACCGTCGTCCGCGCCCTGGTGACCGGCGTGCCCGCGCTGGACCCCGCCCGGATCGACGACGTCTACTGGGGAGCCGCCAACCAGGCCGGCGAGGACAACCGCAACGTCGCCCGCATGGCCGCGCTGCTCGCCGGCCTCCCTGACTCCGTGCCCGGCGCCACCGTCAACCGCCTCTGCGCCTCGGGCCTGGAGGCCGTGACCACGGCCGCCCGCACCATCGCCTCCGGCGAGGCCGACATCGTGATCGCCGGCGGCTCGGAGTCGATGAGCCGCGCCCCCTTCGTGCTGCCCCGCCCCGACGAGGCCCTGCCGCACCGCATGGAGACCGCCGACACCCGCCTCGGCTGGCGGCTGGTCAACCCGGCGATGCGCGATCTGCACGGACTGCTGGCCATGGGCGAGACGGCCGAGGAGGTCGCCGCGCGGTACGGCATCCCCCGTGAACGCCAGGACGACTTCGCCCTGCGCAGCCACCAGCGCGCCGCCCTGGCCCGCAAGGACGGCCACTTCGACGACGAACTCCTCCCCGTGGAGCGCCCCGACGGCGTGGTCGTCGACACCGACGAGTGCGTCCGCGAGGACACCTCGTACGAGAAGCTGTCCCGGCTGAAGCCGGTCTTCCGCGACGGCGGCACGGTCACCGCGGGCAACGCCTCGCCGATGAACGACGGCGCCGCCGGTCTCCTCCTCGTCAGCGAGGACGCCCTGAACGACCTGGGCCTTACGTCCCTGGGCCGCTACGTCGCCGGCGCCTCCGCCGGTGTCCACCCCGACGTCATGGGCATCGGGCCTGTCCCCGCCACCCGCAAGGTGCTGACCCGCGCCGGCTGGAGCGTCGGCGACCTGGAGGAGGCCGAGTTCAACGAGGCCTTCGCCGCCCAGGCCCTGGCCTGCGTGGACCAGCTCGGCATCGACCCCGACCTGGTCAACCCCAGTGGCGGCGCCATCGCCCTCGGCCACCCCCTGGGCTGCTCGGGCGCCCGCATCCTGACGACGCTGCTCCACCGGATGCGGCGTACGGGAGCGGGCCGGGGTCTCGCCACGATGTGCGTCGGGGTGGGGCAGGGGAGCGCGATGCTCGTCGAACGGCCCTAGCGGCAGGCGAACCCTCCTCGCGGCGGTCGCACGTCCCTCGCGGCAGTCGTGCGTCCTTCGCGACCCCGGCCTGGCCCACCAGGCGAGACAGCGCTTACGGACCCCTGTTCGTTGCACATAGCATCAGTCTTCGCATGAACACCATGACGCTCTGGCACATCACCGGCTGGGAGTTCGCCGCCCTCGCCCTCGCGGCCCTGCTCGTCGGCTTCTCCAAGACCGCCGTGAGCGGGGCCAACACGGTCAGCCTCGCCATCTTCGCCGCCGTGCTGCCCGCCCGCGCCTCCACCGGCGTGCTGCTGCCCATCCTGATCGCCGGGGATCTCCTGGCCGTCGCCACCTACCGGCGGCACGCCCACTGGCCCACGCTGTGGCGGCTGTTCCCGGCGGTCGCCGCGGGCGTCGTCGTCGGCACGGTGTTCCTGCTCTGGGCGGACGACGCGATCGTACGGACCTCGATCGGCGCGATCCTGCTGCTGATGGCGGCCGTGACGGTGTGGCGCCGCCGTGCGGCCGACAAGGAGGAGGAACCGGAGTCGGTCACCACCCGGTCGGGTCGCCTCAAGGCCCGCTCCTACGGCGTCCTCGGCGGTTTCACCACCATGGTCGCCAACGCGGGCGGCCCCGTGATGTCGATGTACCTGCTCTCCGCGGGCTTCCGCAAGCTCGGTTTCCTCGGCACCTCGGCCTTCTTCTTCCTGATCGTCAACGTCTCCAAGCTGCCCTTCAGCGCGGGCCTCGGCCTGATCGACGGCCGCTCGCTGCTGCTCGACCTCGCGCTCGTGGTGTTCGTCGTGCCCGGCGCGCTGTGCGGCAAGTGGGCCGTGCACAGGATCAACCAGCGGCTGTTCGAGCGGCTCGTCATCGCGGCGACCGTCGTGGGTGGTCTGCAACTACTGCTGCGCTGACCGCCGCAGCAGTGCCGGAAGGTCCGCGAAGGAGTCGATCACGTGGTCGGGCGTGCCGTCGGCGGCCCGCAGCGTCTCCGGCTGGAACTTCCCGGTCCGCACGAGTACGCCGGTGACCCCGGCGCGCTGCGCCGCGAGCACGTCGGACTCGACGTCGTCCCCGACCATCAATGCCTCCTGCGCGCCGACGCCCAGCCGGGCGAGCGCCGACGCGAAGAAGGCCCGCGCCGGCTTGCCGGTGATCTCGGCCTCCACCCGCGCGGCCCGCTCCAGCCCGGCCAGGAACGCCCCCGAGTCCAGCCGCAGCCCCTCGGACGTGCGCCAGTACAGGTTGCGGTGCATCGCCACCAGCCGGGCCCCGCGCTGCAGATGGCCGAAGGCCCGGTCGAGCGCCGCGTAGCCGAACTCGGGGCCGGCGCCGCCGACCAGGACGACATTCGGCACGGCCTCGGTGTCACTCGCCTCGACGACGGTGACCCCGTCGAGGTCCTCCGCGATGTCGCCGCTGTTCAGCAGCGCGCAGCGGGCGCCGGGGTGCTGCTCGGCGAGGTACGCGGCGGTGGCGGCGGGCGCGGTCAGGATGTCCTCCGCGGACACCGGGAACCCCGCCTCCGCCAATGTCGCGGCGATCGAAGCCCGGGTGCGGGAGGTGGTGTTGGTGACCAGCAGAACGCCGAACCCGGCCTCCCGGACCTCCCGCAACGCCTCGACGGCCCCGGGCAACGGCCGCCACGAGACGGTGAGCACCCCGTCGATGTCGATGAGCACGGCACGCACGGACTCCATGGCAGGACGATAACCACGGAGAGCGGCCTTCGCCGGTCGGCACCGTCGCGCTGCGGCTCCCGTTCGCCGGTTCGCCGCTCGGCACCCCCGTCCCGCTGCCGTCAGCCGGTCGGCACCCGTCCCGGCACCCGTCCCGGCACCCGCAGCACCCGACCTCGTACGCTCGACGTCGTGTCCCCTCACGTCCTGATCCTCGGCGGCACGGCCGAGGCACGAACCCTGGCCGCCGCGCTGTGCACGCGTCCCGACGTGCGCGTCACGACGTCCCTCGCGGGGCGCGTGGCCAAGCCGGGGGCGCTCCACGGGGAGGTGCGCGTCGGAGGCTTCGGCGGGGCGTCGGGGCTGGCCGATTGGCTGCGGGCGGAGCGGGTGGACGCGCTCGTCGACGCCACGCACCCCTTCGCCGAGTCGATCACGGCCAACGCGGCCCGCGCCGCGTCCGAGACCGGCGTGCCCGCGCTGCTGCTCCGCCGCCCCGGGTGGCGGCCCGGCCCCGGGGACCGGTGGCATTCCGTCCCCTCGCTGGACGCGGCCGCGGACCTGCTCCCGCGCCTCGGCCGCCGGGTGCTGCTCACCACCGGGCGCCTCGGCCTGGCCTCCTTCGCCCACCTTTCGCGCCTGCACTTCGTCGTGCGGTCGGTGGATCCCCCCGAGCCGCCGATGCCGCCCGACACCCATGTGCTGCTCGCCCGCGGCCCGTTCACCGTCCCCGGCGAGACGGCCCTGCTGCGCGAGCACCGCGTCGACGTCCTGGTGACCAAGGACAGCGGGGGAGCGGCGACGGCTGCCAAACTGACCGCGGCCCGGGACCTCGGACTGCCGGTCGTGGTCGTACGGCGGCCGCCACTGCCGGACGGCGTGACGGCGGTAGCGGATGTGGAGGGCGTGCTGGAACGGCTGCGGCTCGACTAGGGCGCTCACACGAGCCGGCCGTGAGGGACTTCTCCGCACTGCGCGGCAGCCCATGGTGCGACGACGGGCGTTCAGCACCGGCGGCGGGGAGTCGGGCGGGGCGGTTTCGCCCGCGACGGTCACGTCGTCACCCGCACACCTGTGGGCTACGCGCGCAGGCCGGAACGGCCGTACGAGAGCCCGGTGATGCGGCCGCCGGTCCCGTCAGTCGCGGGGGTTGCGGCGCAGCAGATAGGTGTCCATGATCCAGCCCTTGCGCTCGCGGGCCTCGGCGCGCAACCGCTCGATGCGGGGGGCGGCCTCGGCGATCGGACCGGCGACGAGGATCTCGTCCGGAGTGCCGATGTAGGCGCCCCAGTAGATGTCGACGTCCTCCTGCGCGTACTGTCGGAAGGCCTGATGGGCGTCGAGCATCACCACGACGTCGTCCACGCCCTCCGGGAAGCCCTCCGCCAGCCGCCGGCCGGTGGTGATCTGCACGGGCCGCGCGACGCGGTTGAGGCCCGTGCGGTGCCGGGCGACGAGCGCCGAGACGCTGCTGATGCCGGGCACGACGTCGTACTCGAACGCCACCGCACCCCGCTCCAGCACCTCCTCCAGGATCCCGAGCGTGCTGTCGTACAGCGACGGGTCCCCCCACACCAGGAACGCGCCGGTCTGCTCCTCGCCGAGCTCCTCGGCGATCAGCCGCTCGTAGATGTCGGCGCGGGCGCTGCGCCAGTCCCCGACGGCGGGGGAGTAGGCCGAACCGCCGGCGCTCCGGTCCCGCTCCGGATCACGCGCCTCGACGACGCGGTACGTCCCCTCGGGCACGTGCGCGTCGAGCATGTCCCGGCGGAGCCCGGTGAGATCCGCCTTCACCTCGCCCTTCTCCAGGATGAAGAACACGTCCGTGCTCCGCAGTGCCCTGACCGCCTGGAGGGTGAGCTGGTCGGGGTCGCCCGCGCCGATACCGATGACATGAATCTTTCGCACGCCCCGAGTCTGCCGTACGGGGATGTGGCCGGGTTCACCGCGGTCGGGCCTCCGGCCCTCGACTCGGGGTCCGGCCCCGTCGTCCGGCTCGGAGCCCGGCCCCTTCCGTCGTCGGTCCCCGGCTCGGAGCCCGGCCCCCTCCGTCATCGGCCCCCGGCCGAGCCCTCGGGCACCCCGTCATCGGCCCCGGCTCAGCGCCCGGGGGCCCCGCCCCGCAGCCGAGGCGCCCGCGCACCCGCGTCCACGGCTCGGCCCTCCCGCTCCACGTCCCCGGCCAGCTGCCGTGCCCAGGCGGCCACGCTCGCCACGTCGATGCCGTGCGGCCGGGGCTGCCCGGGCCCGGACACCCACGCCTCGGTCGCACCCGCCCCACGCCGGAGCAGCCGCGCCCCGCCCGTCAGATTGCCGCGGGCGGCGTGCGTCAGACCCACCGCGAGCTGGGCGAGGCCGCGCCAGAGCTCGCGCTCCTCGTCGGGCCCCGACTTCCACGCGTCCTCGAAGACCTCGTGCGCGTGGAACGGCTTGCCCTCGTCCAGCAGCCGCTGCGCTTCCACCACGGTCTGCTCCGGGGTGCGGACGACGCCCTCGGGCTGCCGGGGCACACCGTCGGCGTCGTACGGCAAGGGCCGGCCGAGCCCGTCCCGGGGCCGGGCGTTGCGCGCCCGCCCCTCAGTGTCACGGTCCCGTGCGTCGCCCGGCCGGCCCGGGTCGGTCTCTCCTGTGCTGCCCATACGCCGATTGTCCCGCCCGGCCCGTTTTCGGCGCGGCCAGGGGTGTGGGGTAAAGTGCTGTTCGCGCGATCACGCGGTTCACCGCGGGTGGCGCGCACCGGGACGTGGCGCAGCTTGGTAGCGCACTTGACTGGGGGTCAAGGGGTCGCAGGTTCAAATCCTGTCGTCCCGACGGTGTGGAAGGCCCTCACAGGCATGGCCTGTGAGGGCCTTTCCCTGTCGCTGAAGCGAGAGCGATCACTGAAATCAGCCCTGGGCTCCGGCGTCCTGGCCCGGAACGAACCGGTCGAGCAGCCCGTCGAGCCCGGCCGCCAGTGCCTCCGGCCCGCCGGGCTCGGCCAGCGCCGCGGCCGTTGCCCGGAGCGTGGGCAGTTCCTGGGCCGGCAGACGGTGCAGGCCGAGGCGGAAGGCCGGCTCCGGTTCCTCGGGGTTGTCCACCATGGGCTGGAGCTCCACCGACACATAGCCCAGTAGCCACGCGGTGAACGCGCGGAAGACGGTCGACGCGGTGGCTTGGTCGAACCCGGCCTCCTTCAGTAGCGCGAGCACCCGTTCGTGGTCCAGGAGGACGGCCGACGGCCGCCGCGCCAGGGGCACCGCCAGCATGCGCGTAGCGAGCAGGGGCACCGCCCGTGGATGGGCGAGGCAGACGTCGTACGTCGTCCGGGCGATGCGGTGGAGTCCGTTGCGCCATGCGGGGGCGTCGGCGAGGGCATGGGGATCTTCCCCGGTGTCGAGCCGTTCCTCCAGTTCGAGGTACAGGGCCTCCACCAGACCGTCCAGGAGGGCGTCCTTGCTGGCCGCGTACCGGTAGAGGGCCATGGCCTCCACTCCGAGTTCGGCACCCAGCCGTCGCATGCTCAGAGCCGAGAGGCCTTCGCGATCCACCAGTTCCAGGGCGGCTGCCAGTACCCGTTCCCGGTTGAGCCTGCCGTAGCGCCCGCGATCGCTGGCGCGTCGAGCCGGGCTCGCCCCTGAGCCGTTCGCCATGCGCGTGCCTCCTTCACGTCGACCCGGTGACGCGGGGTCGGTATCCGTTTTCCGCAACGTAAAGATATGCGGGGCCACCGCACATGTGCGGCTCTGGCGCAGCAACTCGGGGCTCGTACTCAGGACGGCTGTCATCTGTTGGCACGCCCGAGCGGTGTGAGTAAGGATTGATGAAGGGCTCCCCGCCGAGGAGTTCCCGCCTCGTTTTCTTTTCCCTTTTCTTGCCACCACGGAGCTCGGCGTCAGGATAATCGGCAATTCTGCGTATGCGCTCGTAGCACCATACGCCGGTCCGGAACAGGTGCACGTCCTGCGCGGAATCCTCATGCCGAGGAGGAGCACATGATCGAGCCGCTGCGCGTCACCGTCGTGGCCCCTGTCGGTGTTCTCGGTGGTTCCGAGCTGTGGCTGCTCTCCCTGCTGGACGCCACCGACCGGCTCGCGCCGGAGGTCGTGATGCTTGCCGACGGGCCGCTGCGCGACGAGTTCACCCGCCGGGGCATTCCCTGCGTCGTACGCCCGACCGGCGCGTCTGGCGGTGCGGTGGCAGGGGCAGCCGCGTGGCTGACCCGCCGACTGCGGGGCAGCCGCCCTGACGTGGTCCTCGCCAACGGAGTCAAGGCCGCGGTGGTGGCCGCTCCAGCCGCGTGGCTCGCGGGGATCCGGTGCGTCTGGGCCAAGCATGACCACTCGTTCGACGGCCCTGTCATGACGTCACTCGCCGCTCTGACCGACGCCTGCGTCGCCACCGAGGCCGCCTTGCTCGCCGACTCGCGGCACCCCAGGGCGACCCTCGTCCCTTTTCCCGCTCCGGGACGGGATGCTCTGCCTCGGGACACCGCGCGTCAGGAACTCGTCCGACGAGGGGTGAGACTTCACCGGGATGAGCTGTTGCTGGTCATGGCGGCACGGTTGGTCGGATACAAGGGCGTGGACGACGCCGTCACGGCTCTCGCACAACCGCGCGGATCCCGCTGGCGGCTTGCCGTGATCGGCCCCGAAGACCCGGCGGCACCGGACGAACACAGGCGACTCGCGACACTGGCAGCGGACTTGGGCGTCGCCGACCGGGTGGACTTCACCGGCTGGGTGCCGGACGCGTGGCGGCTCCTCCCCGGCGCCGACGCGGTCGCCGTGCTGACCAAGCCGTACGGGAGCGGCCCGGAGCAGGAGAGCTTCGGTGCGGTCGCGCTCGAGGCGATGGTGTCCGGCGTCCCCGTGATCGCGACGGCGCCCGGCCCTGTCGCGGACCGGATGGGCGGGCCGGGTGAACGTCCCGGGATCACGGTGCCGCCCGCGCAACCCGTCGAGGTGGCCGATGCGTTGCACCAGATGGAGGATCCGGCAGCCCGTGCTGCGATGGGCCGGGCCGGACGGTCCCGCGCCACCTCTCATCCGAGCGCGGTTCCGTGCGCCGCGCTGCTCGCGCAGGCTCTGTCCGAAGCTGCCCGCCTGCCCGGTGCGGGACTGACCGGGACAGCGCCGATATCCGTCCTGACGTGCTTCTGGAACGAGGGAGAGGCCGTCGACCGACTCCTCGGTCTCCTCCTGCCACAACTCACCGTGGACGGCGACGAACTGGTGGTCGTGGACGACGGCTCCATGGACGACACGGCTGATCGAGTCGCCGCCTGGGCTGCCAAGGACGCGCGTGTACGGTTCCTTGCCCTCCCTCACCAGGGCATCTCGGCTTCCCGCAACGCCGGTGTCCGCGCGGCCCGGCACTCGCTGATCGCCTGTACCGATGCGGGGTGCGACCCTGCTCCCGACTGGCTGGCCAGGCTGCGTGCGGCGTGGGCCGAGCCGAACCCCGCCGATCTTCTCGCCGGCGTCTACCGGGTGAGCGGTCACGGCACGCTCGACAAGGCAATGGCGCTGGTGGGGTCTCCGCTCCCCGAGGAGGCGCGTCATCCAGGGCCGTGGACCCGTGTGTACTCGCGGTTTCTCGGCCGGGCCTTCGACGCGGCCAGACCCCCGGGCCGTTCGATGGCCTTCACCCGCGAGGCATGGCAGGGCGCGCGCGGGTTCCGCGAAGGGCTCACGTCGGCTGAGGACATCGCCTTCGGGCAGAGCGCCATCGCGGCCGGCCATCGGGCCGTGGTCGTCGCGTCCGCCGTAGTGGTCTGGAAACAGCATCCGACGCTGCGTAAGACGGCCCGGATGTACTTCCGTTACGGCCAGGGCAGCGGGCGCTCGGCCGATCCTCGCCTGATCATGCGCGACATCCCGAGAGCGATCGCCTACCCGGCCGCCGCGACCGCCGTGCGAACACCCCGCGGCCGACGCGTCACAGCGGTAGCGGCCCTCGTCTACCTGTCGCTGCCGGCAGCGCGGGCCGTGCGCGAACGTCATTGGGCCGTCCTACCGGTCCTACCCCTGGTCGTGGTGGTACGCGATCTCGCCAAGGCGGTCGGCACGGTACACGGACTGGCCGAACGACTGAGGGCCGGTCGGACCACGGAGCCCGCTGCGGACAGGGACGGCCGTTGATGGAGCAGAACAAGGCCGTCGACCTCCGAGGCGTGTTCGGCGCCCTCGCCCTGACGCTCGTGGCTGTCGGCGTCTGGGTCACCGGGCAGAGCGTGCCCCTCCGCGTCGTCCTCCTGCTCGCGGTACCGGTGCTCGTCATCGCGGCCGTCATCGCCGTCCATCGGCCGGTGCTGGCCCTGGCTGTGGTCGCCGTCCTTCTGGTATCGGGAGACGTCGACCTGCCGCCGGGGATTCCGCTCGTACGGCTGCTCGCCCTGGGCGCGGTGGTGATCGTCGTGACGGCCCGGTTGTGCGGACGAGGACGGCCCATCGGCTGGTCGCCGCTGCTCGCCGTCATGGCTCTGCTGGTCACGGCTGCCTTGCTGTCCACGATTTTCGGCGTCGATCCGAGCCGTGCGCTGCGGCAGGACTTCGCCTACGTCGTCGGACTGATGTTGGCGGCAGCCATCGTCATGGCGACGGCCGATCACTCCGACCTGTTCCTGCTCGCCCTGGCCCTTTGCCTCGGAGGGGCACTGCTGTGTGTGACGGCCCTGACCAAGATGCCTGACTTCGAGGTGGCGAGCAGTGACGCGGCCGTGGTCAGCAACCGGCCGGTGGGAGTCTTCGCACAGCCCAACGAGTTGGGTCTCTGTGCGGCGATGGTCTTCTGCTTCAGCTTTGCCATGATCATCTTGACTCGTCGTCAGCGCCGTTCCTGGCTGGTCGCACTGTGCGTGGTGGCGGCGCTGCTGGCCCTGACAGCCCTGCTGCTGAGCCTGTCCCGTGGGGCCTGGATCGGCACGGTGGTGGGACTCCTGGTCCTCGCCCTGCTGCTGCGCGAGGCGCGTCCGGCGCTGCTCTGCCTGGCCACGGTGGTCACCATCGGCTTGGCGCTGCTGGTGGTCGTCCCGTCGGTGAACCCTCCGGTCATCGCCCAACGGCTGCTGTCCGTGTTCGGCGGTCCGGGCAACCCGTACGACGAGCGGCCGGCCGCGAGAGCCGAGGCCGTGGTCCAGATGTCCGAGCGTCCGCTCCTGGGGAGTGGACCCGCCTCCTATTCGTGGGCTGCCCAGCAGGGCCTCGCCCACGTACCGGCTGCAAAGGGGGAGGAGCACGCCCACAATCTGTATCTCGCCGTGGGCGCGGAGCAGGGAGTCCTGGGCGTGACCCTGCTCGTCACCGCGGTCGGTGTCGGTGCGGCCGCCGCGCTGCGCAATGGGGGTGCGCGGGGAGATCGCGGCGGCGATCCGACGGTGCGCATGGTGTCCGCGGGCTCGGCCGCCGCGCTTGCCGCCGTCCTCGGCCACGGGGTGGTCGATTACCCCTTGCGCAATCCCATCATCGCGACCATGACGTGGCTGTTCATCGGCCTTCTTGCGGCGTGCGCACGAACGCGCCGGACTTCTACCCACCCATCCTGAGGCGGAAGAAATGAGAGCTTGGCAAGCCAGAGCATCCGGTGGTTCGGCGTCCCGAACCGGGACGGGACCGGACACCGCCGATCCGGACGAGGCGGCGGCACCGGGCAAGTCCGGCCCGGCGGGCTTTCTGAGCTCCGGCAGCCCGCGTCGGCGCGGACTGCTGGCGGCGCTCCTGGCGGGCCTGATCGTGCTCGGCGCCGGTCTCGTGGTGGTCGAGCAATTGCCCACCCGTTATTCGACGACCAGCACGATCTCCTTCGCCCCCCGCTCGCTGAACGTCGTCGACGCGGACGTCGTCGAACTGATCGCCAACAAGTACTCGGTGGTGGCAGGCGCGACGGCGACCGTGGATTCAGCCGCCGACACGGCCGGGGTCACGCCCAAGCAGCTCCGGGACACGTTGTCCGCCACCGTGGAGCCGAACACCGGCAACCTCAACATCTCCGTCTCGCTCGGCAACGCCCGCCAAGCCGCCGTGGCGGCGAACTCGATCGCGAACACGGTCAACCGAGCGGCGGGCAACGACCGGCTGATCGCAGGGGAGATCACCGCTCGGGCCGACCCCACGGCGGCACAGCTCAAGCCGTCCCGCACGCTGCTCCGTGTCGTCGTCGTGGCCGCTGCCCTGCTGGTGGCGGGCTGGGTCGGCTTCGCCGTGCGGCAGCTCAGCCGTCGAGCGGGGAAGGAGACATGACCGCGTCGAGACAGGGTCCCCTGGTGCTGATGTACCACGGGGTGGGCCGGCGTAGTGGCCAGGAAGATCCTTTCAACCTGTTCGTCTCACCGGACCGGCTCCACGGGCAGCTCACCGCTCTGCTCCGGCGCGGCTGGACGCCGCTGACCCTCGAGCAGTATCTGCATCGCACCGCCCCGCGCCGAAGCGTGCTGTTGACCTTCGACGACGGGTACCGGGCGATGGTGGACGAAGGGCTCCCGATCCTGCGGGAGCTCAACGTGCCCGCCACCGTCTTCGTGCTCAGTGGCCTGCTGGGCGGCAGGTCCCGGTGGATGACGGAGATGCCCGACGAGGCACTCGTCGACGCCGAAGACGTGGCGAGGCTGGTTCGCGCCGGACTGGATGTGGAGTGCCACGGTTGGGACCATAGATGTCTCACGGCGGCGGATCCCACGACCCTGGTCCGCAATGTCGTGGACGCGGCCAGGGCTCTGCGCGACCTCACCGGCCGCCGCCCGCGCGCATTCGCCTACCCCTACGGGGAGCACGACGCCACGGCCCGTCGAGCGGTCGCCGAGGCCGGCTTCGAGGTTGCGTTCAGCACCCACCACGGAGGAGGGCGGTATGCCGTGCCCCGTGTCGACGTCAACTCCACCGACACGGACACGACGTTCCGGATCAAGACCTTGCGCGGCTACCCGGCCATGCGTCGGGTCACCGGGCGCGTTCCCGCGCTGCGTCCGGCTCTGCACTCCCTGATCGGCCGCGCCGCACGGCACTGACGGGGGTCCGTCGTGTTGCGGTCCGGGACGCACGTCCGCGGGCGGCAGGCCTCCGGGTGGTCCGGGCGGCCTGGTAGGCGGCCTCTGTGCGCTCCAGCATGGAGCTCACGTCGTGGTGCCGTCGTACGTGCGCACGTCCCTGCCTCCCCAAGTCGTCGCAGGCCGTGCGATCAGGCAGCAGGGCCGTCACGGCATCGGCGAGGGCCCGGGGATCGCCACGCGGTACCAGCATGCGCCCGGCATGGCCCGGCGGCAGCGACTCGAGCGCCCCCGGGACGTCGGTCACGACGACGGCGCGGCCGGAAGCCATGGCTTCCAGCGGGGCCAGTGCCATTCCCTCCCACCGGGAGGGCAGCACCACGAGGTCCGCCGCGAGGTACCAGTCCCGGGGATCCCCGACCTCTCCGGTGAAGACGACGTCGGCAGGCGCCCGGTGCCTGAGCAGCTCGCGGTACGGCCCGTCGCCGACCAGGACCAATCGTGCTCCGGGAACCCGGTCGCCGATGTCCTGCCAGGCGTTCAGCAAAACGTCCTGCCCCTTCTGACGGCACAGTCGTCCCACGCAGACGGCGAGCGGGTCGGACGGAGCCATGCCGAGCCGCAGCCTGGCATCCGCGCGCGCGGCGGGCTCCGTGAGGCCGAAGTGGTCGACATCAATGCCGTTCGGTATCACCGTGTAGGGCGCCGCGACTTTGGCCGCAACGCCCTGGGCGCGTTCTGCCTCGCTGACGCAGACCACCTGGTGTGCCCATCGAGCCCCTGCTCTCTCCCAGTGGATGGAAGCGATCCGCAGGCCGCCGCCGACCGCGTTGAACGACCACGCGTGGGGCTGGAAGACGGTGGGGAGCCGGCCGCGCACGACGAGGCGGCCGGCCAGACCAGCCTTGGAGCTGTGCAGGTGCACGATGTCGGGGCGGACCGATTTTATGAGCTGATACAGATCCCGCACCTCGCGGGGGAGCTCATGGCCCGGTTCCCGCGTGGCCCGCCAGGCCAGCACCTCGGCCCCGCACCGCGCGGCCGCAGCGGAGAGTCCGCTGTTCGGCAGGCAGGCGACGACGACTCGGTCACCCGAGGCGAGTTGGCCGGTCGCAAGGCTCGCCACCACGCGGGACACACCACCTCCGCTGGACTGCGCCACATGCAGGACGGTCGTGCGGTGATGGCCTTGAGCGTGTGCACGACCGAGGGGCTGATCTGATTCGAAGCGGGTCGTCAGCACGGCGCCAGAGCTCCTCAGAAAGATCTTCAAGTGTCCGTTTACGGCGTATATATGCAGTGTATCGACATGTGGACCTATTGGGATAGTATGTACGTATATGACGTAAACGTACGCCCTGTCGCTTGCGATAGGGGGCTGTGCCAGGCTCCGCAGGAGGCGTGACCGCAATGTCCAGGACCGCTCTCACCGACCGGCGCCCCGCTGCGCCGGGAGTCCGGCATCGCACGCACACCCGCCCGCCGCACGGCGGGTCCGGGGGCTCACGGCTGGGAGGGGCGAGGAGGCGCAGGCTCTCGCACGCCGCACCGCAGGCAGTCGGCCTGATCGTGATCGCGGCGGGGGCGGTCGTATGGTTCCTCGCCGCGGGGACGCTGCTCCGTGTGGCGCTGTTCGCCGTGACCATCACGGTCCTGCTGGCCTTCCTGTTCCACGAGGGCCGGCGCGGGCGGATGCCGCCCGCCCGCGCCGGGCGGCGGCAGGGGCCGCTCATCCTGCTCGTCGGGCCCGCCCGTCCGGCGGCCGAACTGATCACCCGACTGCACCGGGACACTCCCTGCGGTCTGAGGGCCGTGGCGGCCTGCCTTACGGATCCGGCCCGCGCCGACGAGGTCACCTCGCTCGGTGTGCCGGTGTTCGGAATCGAGGACGTTGTCCCTACGGCACGCCGCTGCGAACCGGACGCGGTGCTGGTCCTGCCGCACCCCGACCTCGGTGCCGAGGCGCTGCGAGAGCTGGCCTGGAGCCTGCGGGGAGAAGACGTCGAGCTGTTGCTGGCCCCGGCGCTCCCCGACGTCGCTCCTGCGCGCATCAGCGTCACGGCGGTCGCGGGAATGCCACTACTGCGCGTGCGGGTGCCCAATCTCTCCCGGGTAGCGCGCATCCCCAAGGCACTGTCCGACCGAATCTTGGCGAGCCTGGGTCTCGTGCTCCTCGCCCCGCTCCTGGTCGCCCTCGCGCTTCTGGTGCGCCTGGACAGTCCGGGCCCGGTGTTCTTCCGGCAACGGCGGCTCGGGCTGGACGGCCGGTCCTTCACCGTGATCAAGCTCCGTACGATGCAGCGGGACGCGGAGAAGCGCAAAGCCGAATTGATCGCACTCGACTCCAGGCGCGACGGTCTGTATTTCAAGGTCGCCGATGATCCCCGAGTGACCAGGGTGGGTTCGATTCTGCGTCGGTATTCGCTCGATGAACTCCCCCAGTTGTTCAACGTCGCGATGGGGCAGATGTCGCTCGTCGGGCCCAGGCCGCTGTCGGCGAAGCCCAGCGCCTATACGGAGATGATGAAGCGCAGGCTGCTCGTGAAGCCCGGCATGACCGGACTCTGGCAGGTGAGCGGCCGTTGCAACCTCTCGCGGGAGGAGAGCCTTCGCCTTGACCTCAGCTACGTGGAGAACTGGTCACCCGCGCTGGACATGAAGATCCTACTGCGCACGGCCGGCGCTGTGGTGCGGGGTACAGGTGCCTACTGACCACCCGCGACCTTCCGGCGCCGGCGAGTGATTCCGAAACGAACGTTCATACCTAGCGAACGTATTGGTGATGGAGGGTTCCCATGCGGCTGACAGTCATAGGAACCGGATACGTCGGGCTCGTGCATGCCGCGTGCATGGCGGACATGGGGCACGAGGTCCTCGGCATCGACCGTGATGCCGACCGGATCACGGCCTTGTCCAAGGGCAGAGTGCCCTTCTACGAACCGGGTCTGCACGAATTGCTCAACAGGAACTTGAAGTCGGGCCAACTGCGCTTCACCTGTTCCCTGGCCGAGGCGACCCGGTTCGCCCGTACACACTTCGTCTGCGTGGGGACTCCGCAGCAGCCCGGCTCCCACGCCGCCGACCTGCGTTTCGTCGACGGTGTCATGGACGAACTGGCCGTCCATCTGCGCGATCAGCGGGGTTGGTGCCTGGTCGTGGGGAAGTCGACTGTGCCGGTGGGAACCGCGACACGACTGGCGGACCGGCTGTGCGAGGTCGCACCGCACGCCGAAATCGCCTGGAATCCTGAGTTCCTGCGCGAGGGCTTCGCCGTGCACGACACCCTCATGCCGGAGCGCCTGGTGGCCGGTGTCGTGTCCCCTAGGGCGGATGCGACGCTGCGAGAGATCTACGCGCCCATGGTGCACGCGGGAACGCCCTTCATCAGTACCGATCTGGCCACCGCCGAACTGGTCAAGCTCGCGGCGAACTCCTTCCTCGCCACCAAGATCTCGTTCATCAACGCGATGGCGGAACTGTGCGACGCCATGGGTGCCGACGTGGTGACCCTGGCGGAGGCCGTCGGCCGGGACCCGCGGATCGGACGCCCGTTCCTGCAGCCAGGCCTCGGGTTCGGAGGCAGCTGTCTGCCGAAGGACATCCGTGCTCTCGTCGCCTGGGCCGAGGAACTGGGACTCGGTGCATCGGTGGGCTTCCTGCGCGAGGTCGACGAGATCAACATGCGCCAGCGCCTGCGCACCATCACTCTGGCGGAACAGCTCGCCGGCGGGTCCTTCTCCGGCCGGAACGTCGCGGTGCTGGGCGCGGCCTTCAAACCCGGCAGCGATGACGTGCGTGACTCGCCGGCCCTTGCGGTCGCCGACGGCATCCGCTCCCGAGGTGCGCGGGTACGCGTGCATGACCCGGAGGCCGCCGACCGCGGCCGCGCCGTCTTTCCCGGGCTGCAGTTCACCTTGGACGTGCCCAAGTCGTGTGAGGAAGCGGATGTCGTCCTGCATCTGACCGCATGGCCCGAGTACGGCGGGATCGATCCGGCCGAACTCGCGAAGGTGGTGCGCAGACCGGTGATCCTCGATGCACGCCACGCTCTTGACGCGGCGAGATGGCGGAATTCGGGATGGACGTTCCGGGCGTTCGGACGGCCGTCGCCTGGCGATCCCGCCGGCGGGGCGTAGTGAATCACCATGCAGGTGATGAAGCGTCAGACCGGCTTGAAGCGAATCGCGCGCCTGACGGCCCACCAGAGCCCCCGTCGGGGCATGGATGTGGGAAGCCGCTCACGGAAGTACCGTGGAGACGAGGTGCTCTCCGTTCCGAAGCTGTCCTTGAATCTGCGCAGTGTCGTTCCCTCGCGCGAGGTTCCCATGTCGTACCGCAGACAGCCCGCGGCGCACGCGTCCTCGATCGCCAGCCTGTGCAACAGGTGATTGGCCCGTATGGGATGGGCCAGTTCCCGGTTCATGGCGCCGCGCCAGTACAGGGCGTGGTTGCCGTGGCGTAGGACGACGATCGCCGCGGCGGGCTCCCCGGCATGCCGAGCCATGTAGATCGCGCATTGTTCCCCGAGCCGGGCCGCGACCGCCTCCAGTCTTTGCCGGGGAAAGACGCGTGTTCTGCGCCAGCGGGCCAGGGCCAGCGGCTCGTTCTGCTGGCCGGCCCAGCGCGGGATCGACAGCTCGAACAACTGGTAGAACTCCGGCGCCAGACGGCCCGTGCGGTCCACCTCGACCTCGATGTCGCAGCGCTCGGCCTGACGGACTCCGCGCCGTACCCCTTGGTGGAAGCGACGTTCCCACACCGTGTCGAACCCGCCCTCGAGGTCCAGGACATGCGCGGTGTGCGGCTCGAGGCGGAAGTTGTCGGGGGCGGTGCGCGTCCACACGTCGTCGTCCCCGGGGCGGAACCACACACCGACTCGGTTGGCCGGTCGGCGCGACAAGTCGTCGAACAACGCCTCGGCTTCCGCCGAACCGACGCTTCCCCGGAACACCGGCCCCCCGATGCCCCACTCGCCCGGCCAGGACTCCTCCTCACCCAGCCACCGCGGACGTTTCCGCATGCCCACCAGGGGGAGCACCCATTGCCTGCCGTTCTCGAACTCGTACAAGCGGCTGGCATCGCGGTACGGTCCCGTCGCGCAGATGCAGTCGAGCCACTCGGGAATCTGGGTGACCTGTGTTGCCGGATCCCGCTCGGCCAGTTCCCGCCAGGTCTCACGTGGCGCCGGGGTGGTGACCCGCACCGGACCGGCGCGCGTGTCGATCAGCAGTGCAGCAGATCCGCTCACAGCCTTCTCCCGCCTCGCTCGAGGAGGGACCCACCAGTGCCCACGTTCCGATTTTAGGCCGCGCAGAACGGGCGGGCATCTCGGTGAAGCATCGAGAGAGATCCGTCCGGCATTGATCAAATGGCAAGGGACGCACCCGGATTGCAGGTAGCGAATCACTGCTGAACGCTCGCCTGGCTGGAAAGGGAAAAGGCAACTTAGACTTGTTCATGTGGTGGGTCGTGCAGCCGTTGTCCTACTGAGGTGATCGCGATGGACGTCACGGTCCTCCGGCCCGACGAACTGACCACTGCCGACATCACCGCGTGGCACGCCATGCAGCGAGCAGACCTGGCGCTGGCCAATCCCTTCTTCTCACCGGAGTTCACCAGGGCGGTGGGGCGACAGCGCGCCAACGCCAGGGTGGCCCGGCTGACCGTCCCGGCCCCGGACGGCCCGCGCATCGTCGGGTTCTTCCCCTTCGAACGGCATGCCCTCGGCGCCGGCAAACCCATCGGCTCGGGATTCTGCGACTGCCAGGGGCTGATTCACGAGCCGGATCTCGACTGGGACCCTCAGGAATTGCTGCGCGCCTGTGATCTCTCGGTCTGGGAGTACGACCACTTGGCCGCTGGACAGACCCCCTTCGAAGACTCGGGAACGCCTCGCGGGCGCGCCTCCTCGCCCATCATGGAATTGAACGGCGACCGCGGCTCGTACCTCGAACGTCTGGAAAACCTTCGGCGCAAACCCCTCAAAGCGGCGCGGAGAAAGGAGCGAAAACTGAGCCGCGAAGTGGGCCAGGTCCGTCTCGTCTTCCATACGCCCGATCCCGATCTCCTCGAAACCCTGATCCGCTGGAAGTCCGCCCAACTGCGGGCGAAGGGGGTTCGTCGCAATCTCCTCTCCCAGGAGTGGTTCCGAGTGATCCTCCGGGAGCTCTTCGACCTGCCCTCCGACTCCTGCTCGGGCACGCTGTCCGCGCTCTACGCGGGCGAGGAACTCGTCGCCATGCGCTACGAGTTGCGATCTCGGCAGGTGCTCGCCTGCTGGTTCCCCGCCTACGACACGCGGTTCGCCTGGTACTCGCCCGGAGTCGTGCTGTCCCTCAAGGTCGCCGAGGCCGCCGCGGATCTGGGCATCGCCCTTATAGACCTGGGCAAGGGGGCCGAGCGCCACAAGCAGGAACTCAAGACGGCGGATCTGACGCTGACCGAGGGGTACGTGGCCCGACGCACTCCCAGGGCGGCGCTGTGGCGGGCCTGGACGGCGTCGGACCGTACCGTCCGCGCCGTGGTCCGCTCCCACCCGAGGGTCCGCCGTGTCGCCGTCAAGGCGGCCGGGGCCGTGGAGCGGCTCCACTGATCGTCGGCTGTCCGATTCCCCGCCCGGCGTCGGTCATCCGCTCCTGCGTCTTCTGGACATCTGGCGGAGAACCTGGATCTGTTCCGGATCGAGGCGTCGTGCGATGGCCGCCCAGCAAAACACATAGACCACCGCGGCGGCGAGCAGAGCCGGTGCGAGGGGCCAGGGAGCCAGCAGCGGCCCGGCGGCGAGACCCGAGGCCACGACGGCGGGCAGCACGGTTCGTGTCAGCCGGGGGCGCCCTATTCTCGCCGGGCCGAGAAGGATCAGCACGACGGCTGCGACCGCGTACGAGCACGACGTGGCGAACGCCGCGGCGACTCCGCCGTAGTGGGGGATGAGCGAAAGATTGAGCACCACGTTGACCACCAGGGCCGTCACCGCTCCGGTGAGCGCACGCAGGGTCGGGCCGGCCGCGGTCAGGGCGTCGCTGAGCAGGTAGGCGATGCCGAACAGCAGAGGCGCCGGGGCCAGCCAGCGCAGCATGTCCGTGCCGGCGTCGGCGAACTGCTCACCGTAGAGCAGCAGTAGCACGTCGTGCCCCCGGCACAACAGCACCGTCATGTAGGGGATGAACACGGCTGCCAGGACACCGATGCCGCGCTCGGTGTGGCGGCGAACGCGGTGTGGCCTCGGATCGGAGGCCATCAGGGGGAACACCGCCCGGCTCACGACCCAGCAGACGAACACGGCCGTCTCGAGCAGACGGTAGGGCGCGGCGTAGATGCCGACCGCCCGGTTGCCCGCGAGCCAGCCGAGGAACAGCGTGTCCAGCCTGAACAGAGCCATCGCGACGATGGATTCCAGACCGATCATCCAGGTTCCGCGGTTGAGTCGGACGAGCGACCCGACCGACACGGCACCCCAGTCGGCGCGTGTCCCTTGGCGTCTGATCAGCACCATGGCGGCCACCGGGCCTACCGCGGTTCCGGCGAAATAGGCGAGGGCCAGTCCCATGAGACCGGTGTCGAGCAGCAACGCGGTCAGTACCCAGGCCGCGGTCAGCAGGCGCTGCATCAGGTGAACGACGGCGATGGTGTTCTGCTGCTGCCGGGCCGCCGCGACCGACCGGTACGCCTCCGTGAAGGTGTCCAGCAGGACGGCGGCGACCACGATCAGCCCCGCCAGGGCCGTGTCCGTGTCGGAGGGCCGGGAGAGTGCGAGCACCCCGCAGATGACCGCGAAGACCAGTACCACCAGGCCGGTTCGCATGACCAGGAGCTCGGCGAGCAGCGCACGCAGCCGCTCGGGTGCGGCGCTGGCACGCTGCACCACGATCGTGTCGTAGCCCCACAGGGGGACAGTCGTGGCCAGGGCACCCACGGCCAGGGCGTAGGCGAAGACGCCGAAGTCCGCCACTCCGAGCAGCCGGGCGGCGCCGATGACCACCAGCACCATGGACAGCTTGCCGATGACCTCGGTGACGCCGAGCACCACGATGGTGCGGGCGGTGCGTACCGTCCGGTCGCTGGTGGTCTCGGCCCGACCGACACGGCCGTCGGGCTCGGCCACGGCACCCCTCCGCTTGCGAAGCCTGCCGAGACGGGAACGGACCGGGCGGTGCCGGGTCTTCACGACGGCGCCGCCACCGACCCGGGGCCCGTGCGGCGCACGTGCAAGCAGCTCAATGTGCAGCACCCCTGCCATGTCCCTGAAGGGCTGACCCCTTTCATCGTCACCCACGCCGCGCGGGCGTGCCAACGGGCGAAGGGCGTCGCCGGAACGGGGTTGACCCCGGCCGACGGCGGGGAGAAGATTGTAAATATACGACGTAAACATACGTCACTGAAACGGGAGTCCCTCGGGGCCAGTCCCCGGGGGCGGAGGCACCGATCATGAGCGCACCGATCGAGGACTACGCACTCCTCAGTGATCTGGAGGCCGCTGCCATGGTCGGCCGGGACGGGGCGATCGACTGGCTGTGTCTGCCGCGCTTCGACTCGCCGGCCTGTCTGGCCGCGCTGCTCGGCACCGAGGGCAACGGGTTCTGGCGGATCGCCCCCGTCTCCGGCGGCCCCTGCACCCGCCGCGCCTACCGTCCCGACACACTGGTTCTGGACTCCGTATGGCAGACGGCCACCGGGGCCGTGCGTGTCACGGACTTCATGCCGCCCCGTGGGGGGCTGCCCTGTCTCGTGCGGGTGATCGAGGGCCTGACGGGGAGCGTGACGGTGCGCAGCGAACTGCGCCTGCGCTTCCATCAGGGCCGCGTGGTGCCCTGGGTCCGCGACGTCGGACACTGCACCGTCGCGGTCGCCGGGCCGGACGCCGTCTGGCTGGGTGGTGACACTCCGGAGCGGGTCGAAGGCGGTGAAGAGGCCACGATCCGGTACTTCACCGTTCCGGCGGGCCGGCGAGTGGCGCTGACGCTGGCGTGGTCACCCTCCCACCGGCCCGGCCCGCCCGAGCCTCTGTCCGTGCCGGCCGAGACCGCACTCAAGGAGACGGCCGACTTCTGGCGCCGCTGGAGCGGTCAGTGCCGGTACGAGGGCCCCTGGCGGGACGCCGTGGTGCGCTCCCTCATCACGCTCAAGGCGCTCACCTACGCCCCCACGGGCGGCATCGTGGCCGCGCCGACCACCTCACTCCCCGGCACCATCGGAGGGGAGCGCAACTGGGACGACCGGTTCTGCTGGCTACGCGACTCCACACGGACCCTGTCGTGCCTGCTGCGCAGTGGTTACCGGGAGGAGGCCACGGCCTGGCTGGACTGGCTGGTGCGCGCCATTGCGGGTGACCCCGCCGATCTGCAGACCGTGTACGGCGTCAAAGGACAGCGGCTGCTGACGGAGACCGAGGCGCCGTGGCTGCCGGGCTACGAGGGGTCCCGGCCGGTGCGGTTCGGTACCTCCGGGGCGCGTTCCTTCCAGCTGGACGTGTACGGCGAGGTCATCGACACGCTGTGGCACTCGCTGCGGGCCGGGATCGCGATGCCGGCTCATGTGTGGGACCTGGTCGAAGCGCTGATGGGGTTCCTCCACCGGCACTGGCGCGAACCCGACCTCGGACTCTGGCAGGCACGGGGACCGCGGCAACAGTTCGTGCACTCCAAGGTGATGGCGTGGGTGGCCGCAGACCGCGCCCTGCGCATGGGTGAACTGCTCGGCCGTAACGGCTCCTCCGGGGAGTGGCGGGCCATGCGGGATGAGGCGCACCGGCAAGTCTGCCGGGAGGGCTGGGACACCGCCCAGGGGTCCTTCGTGCAGTCGTACGGCTCGTCGGCCCTGGACGCCTCCGCCCTGCTCATGCCCCGGCTCGGCTTTCTCCCGGCCGGGGACGAGCGGGTGCGCGGCACCGTCCGCGCCATGCGCAGGCTCGGGCACGGAGGATTCATGCGCCGGTACGGCCCGGGCCGCCGGGGGGCGTCGGACGGCATGCCCGGCCATGACGGGACCTTCGTCTCGTGCTCCCTGTGGTACGCCGATGCCCTCGCAGCGACCGGGCGGCCGCAGGAGGCTCGTGAGGCCTTCGAGCGCGTCCTCGCCGTCCGCAATGACGTGGGGCTGCTCGCGGAGCAGTGGGACCCGGACGTGGGCCGGCAACTGGGCAACGCGCCGAAGGCGGTCAGCCATGTCGCGCTGGTGGAGACGGCGTTCGCGTTGTCAGCGGCATCGGGCGAGCTCCCGCCGTGGCGAGACGGCACCGCGCGCTCGCCGGTGAGCATGCGACGGCAGGGCCTCGGCAGGCTTCCGCGTGGCTCCGCGGTGCCGGTCGGTGGGTGAGCGGTTCGTCGAGCGGACCTTCTTGGTCCATGTTCAGTCGCGTGGTGACATGCGGTCGGCGGCCTGCCGCCGCAGTACGGTCTCGCTCTGCTCCACCGTCATCGGCCGGGCGAAGAGGTATCCCTGCCCGTACCGGCAGCCGACCCTCTCCAGCAGCTCCCGCTGTGCCGGCTGCTCGATTCCCTCCGCGATCACCTGGAGCTCCAGCGCGGCGGCGAGGTGGACGATGCCCTCGACGAGAGCGATCTGCCGGGGGTCCGCCGGAATGTCGTCGATGAACGACTTGTCGATCTTCAGTACGTCGATTGGGAAATCCCGCAGATAGCGCACCGAGGAGTAGCCGGTGCCGAAGTCGTCGACGGCGATGCGCACGCCGCGGTCCTTCAGGGCCCGCAGGAGCGTGTCGATCTGCTCGGTGCGCCGCATGAGGACCGACTCGGTGAGCTCCAGCTGCAGCGTGCCCGGAGCCAGCCCGCCGTCGAGGGCGCGGCACACCTGCTCGAGGAAGTCCGTGTCGTGCCACTGACGGGCGGAGACGTTGACACTGAGGTACGGCGTGAGCCCCGCCGTGCGATGCTGCAGCCCGGCCATGTCGGCGGCGGCGCTGTGCAGCACCCAGGCGCCCAGTGCCGAGATGTGTCCGGTCTCCTCGGCGAGTGGGATGAACTGCGTCGGCGGGACCGGTTCGCGGTGCTGTCCCGGCCAGCGCGCCAGGGCCTCGAAGCCCACCACCTCGTCCGCGGCGATGTCCACGACCGGCTGGTACCGCAGATCGAACTCCTGCCGGGCGACCGCGCTGTCCAGCCTTGCCCTGAGGTCGTGCCGTGCCGCCATTCGTACGCGCTGCTGCGGCTGGAAGCGACGCCACTGCCGCTTCCCGGCCGCCTTCGCGGCGTACAGCGCGACGTCGGCGAGGGCCAGCAACTCCTGGGTGTCGGTGCTGTCCCTGGCGGTGGCGATGCCCACGCTGGCCGACACCCGCACCGACGCGTCGGCCAGCTGGAACGGCCTGCTCAGCGTCTGGATCAGCTGTGCGGCAAGGAGCTCGCCGTCCAAGGGCTCTTTGGCGTCCTCCATCAGTACGGCGAACTCGTCGCCGCCGAGGCGGGCCGCCGTGTCGGTACGGCGCAACACAGCCGCCAGGCGTTCCGCCACGGCGCACAGCAGGCGGTCTCCGACCGCGTGGCCCAGTGTGTCGTTGACGATCTTGAAGTCATCCAGGTCGACGAAGAGCAGACAGGTGACGGTCGACTCCCGGCGGCCGCGGAGCAGCGCCCGTTCGGTGCGTTCCAGCAGCAGGGTCCGGTTGGGCAGGCCGGTCAGCGAGTCGTGGAAGGCCCGCTGGGTGAGGTCGTGCTCCAGCTGCCGTTGCTCGGTGACGTCCCGGAGCGTGACGACCAGGCCGCCGACGGTCCGATCCTGCCGCAGGTCACGGCAGCGCACCTCCACTTCGATCCGTCTGGTGTCCCGCGCCACCCACCAGTGGTCGCGTACCTCCTGCCGCTCTGGGTTCCGCAGTGCGGTGAGGGTCCGTACCACGCGGTCGCTCTCCCCGGAGCCAACCAGGTCCGGCAGTCGGGCCCCGGTCAGCTCGGCGCTGCCGAACACGGCACGGGAGGACGGGCTGGCGTAACGGACGGTCATGTCGTCGTCGACGATCAGAATGACGTCCGAAGCATTGTGCACGAGGGTGCGGAAGTACGCCTCGCTCTGCTTGCGGACGATCTCCCGTCGCAGCGCGACGCGTTCCGTCGCCAGCCCGGCGTGCGAGGCGAGGATCTCCAGCGAGTCGCGCACCTCGGCGAGGTGCTGATCGTGGCCGGCCACCACCAGCACGCCCGGTGGCTCGCCGCCCGCTGGTCGGTCGGGCTGGACCATGGGGCAGACCAGAGCGGTCGGCAGACCTCGGAGCCGGGCGGCGACGACCGGCCCGCAGTCCGAGGTGGGGACCATGAGGGTGCGCGGGCCGACCGGCTCGGGGAGCGCGCCGCGGGCGGTCTCATCCCGGACGGCGCCGCCGCGTGCGGGCACAGGCCGCCCCTCGCCTGCGACGCCGTCGCCGTTGCGGGAGCAACTCGCCAGGCGTGCGTAGAGGTCGTGGGCGTCCTCGGCCGGCAGGAGCATCGTCGCGTGCCGCACCTTCCCGCCGACCAGGCCGACGACCGCCGCCTCGCAGGTCTGCGCGATCTCATGGGGCCAGAACGCCGCCACCAGCGCGCTGGCGGCGGCGCGCAGTGCTTGGTCGCGTGCCACTGCCTCCCGGTACGCCAGGACCATCACCGCGAGCCGGAGGATCACAAGCAGGAACAGCGTGCCGGAGAACGCGGCGAGCGCCGTCGCGTCCCCCACCCGGCCCAGGGCCTCCTCGTGGATGAGGAGCACGGGTGACACCAGCGTGGCCGCCGCGAGGATCAGGAGCCGCCGCCACGGTGGCAGCAGCGAGCGCGGCGGGGACTGAGCGGCGCTGAGACCCGCCATGGACGGGTGCAGAGCGGCCAGTCCCCACGCTGTGTAGAAGACGATCCAGCCGGAGTCCAGCAGCGTGCCCGCCTGCCATGCGCCGGCGAGTTGCTGGATTCCGTAGGCGATGTCGATGCAGAGCAGCGTGAGTGTGCCCAGCACGAGGAACTGCACGGCACGGTTCACGCCGGACGCGGTTCCGGGGGAGAGCAGGGGGGCCAGGAGGGCCAGCACCAGCACGTCCCCGAGCGGATAGGCAATGCCGATCGCGCGTTCCTGCCAGGTCAAACCCTCCAGCCGGGTGAGTGTCTGGACCAGATGGACCCATACCACCAGGCCGAGACCGGTGGTCACCAGCAGGGCGTCAAGCAGGCCGGGTACCGCGCGGCCCGCCCAGCGGTACCGCACCAGACCGAACAGGCCTGCGGCGAACAGGGGATAGACCGCCAGATAGCAGGCGTCCGCCGGGGACGGAAAGGGGTTGGCCGTGGTGAAGTACGCCTCCTGGACGTTGTAGTACGTGTCGCCCGCTGTGAAGGCGAGCAGGCCGGCGGCGAGCGTCCACCAAGGCCAGTGGTGCGCGGGCCGGTGGACGTGCACACCGCAGCAGACGGCGCCGACACTCGCCAGCCCGATGAGGGCCCACAGCGGCGTACGCAGTTCCGGGACGGTCATCCAGAGCATGGTCAGCGTGCCGGCCAGGACGAGGAAGGCGGTCATGAGCCGATGGCCGACCGGCGTCCCGCCGGGCCTGCGCACGCGGTCCGCGGGGCGGTCGCGCGGAGCCAGTGGCCGCCCCGGTCGAGCGAACGGGTTTGCCCGGTGATCAGTGCGCTGGGCCCGGGGCGACATGACAGGCCCTACTCGTGCCCGTCCGGCTGTCGCGGGCCGTCCGCGTAGCCGTACGGGTTGAGCCGCTGGAAGTGCCAGGCGTCCCGGCACACGTCGGCGAGACCCCGGGTGGGGCGCCACCCCCAGGCGAGTGTGACGGCGGACGGGTCCGTGACGCGTTCGGGGACGTCACCCGGGCGGCGGGGCAGGATGTCGTAGGGGATGGGGCGGCCGCTCAACCGGGAGAAGGCGGCGATGACGTCGAGGACCGTACTGCCCTGCCCGGCGCCGATGTTGTAGACGCGCATGCCCGGCCCGTCCGTGAGATGGTCGAGCGCCACGCGGTGTGCCTCGACCGCGTCCATGACGTGCAGGTAGTCCCGGACCGCGGTTCCGTCCCGGGTGGGGTAGTCGTCGCCGTAGACGCGCAGTCGCCCACGTCTGCCGTCGGCCACCTGGGCGACGTACGACATCAGGGTGTTGGGTGAGTCCCGCGAGTCCTCGCCGAGCAGCCCGCTGGGATGCGCCCCGGCGGGGGTGGAATAGCGCAGGCACAGCACGGTGCACTCGGGGCAGTGGCGGCACACGTCGTCCAGAATCTGCTCGCAGATCCACTTCGAGGCCGCGTAGGGGTTGGCGGGCCGGGCGGGCGTCTTCTCGTCGAGCGGGCCGGGGCCGGCGTCGCCGTAGACCGAGCAGGACGACGGGTACACGAGGTGATGCACGCCGTGGTCGTGCATGGTCCGCAGCAGGGACGTCGTGCCGCCGACATTGGTGTCGTAGTACTGCACGGGCATTCGTTTCGACCGCTCCGCAGTCTTGTACGCGGCGAAGTGCACGACGGCGTCCACGGAATGCCGGTCGAAGACGGCCGACAGGGCGCGCCGGTCGCGGATGTCCAGCTCGTAGACCGCACCGACGAAGCGGCCCGCTACCCGTTCCACCCGGGCGAAGACCTGTGGAGAGCTGTTGGAGTAGTCGTCGACCACGATCACCTCGTAGCCGTGGTCGAGGAGTTCGACACAGGTGTGGCTGCCGATGAATCCCGCTCCACCGGTCACCAGGACGGTCGACGGCGCCCATGGGGCTCCGGCGGGCGTGCTCGACTCAGGGCGGGTATCCGCCCCGGGAGGATCGGCCGAGACCGGCCTGTTGCGCGCCATAGGGGAAACATCCTGGGTGCGATCGAAGGTACCGTATGTTTACGGTGTATATGTACAACTCTGCGTCACAGGCCCCACCTGAGTCAAGGTGCGTTCGCCCGCTCATGGCGACCCGGCCATATCCGTCGACCGGTCCTTGACGTGGAGCGCACTTCAAGTTGAAGACTCCCGTGCGAAACGCCCCGGAGCGGGGTGGGCGAGGGAGGAAACGACCATGAAGTACCGCACCATAGGTACCGATCCGCGGACTCGCCGCCGGGTGAGCGTGCTCGCACTCGGCGCGATGCTGTTCGGCTCGGTGACCGACGAGAAGACGTCCTTCGCCATCCTCGACCGATACGTCGAGGCGGGCGGCAGCTTCATCGACACGTCCGACAACTACGCCTTCTGGGTCGACGGGGGCCAGGGCGGGCAGAGCGAGGAACTGCTGGGGCGGTGGCGGCGCAGCAGGGGGACCGGCGACGAGGTCGTCATCGCGACCAAGCTGGGCGCCCGTCCTCTCGCCCCGGGCACGAGCTACGTCGACCATACGGAAGGACTGTCGGCGAAGGTGATCCGGGAGTCCGCCGAGCGCAGCCGGGAGCGCTTGGGGGTGGACCGCCTGGACGTGCTGTACGCGCACATCGAGGACCCGAAGGTGGCTTTGCGCGAAACCGTCGAGGGCTTCGCCGCCCTGGTCGCCGAGGGCACCGTCGGTGTGCTCGGTGTGAGCAACCACGCCGTATGGCGCGTGGAGCGGGCCCGGGCTCTCGCGGCGGCGGCCGGGCTTCCCGGCTACGAGGTGCTTCAGTACGCCCACAGTCATCTGCGTCCCCGCAGTGACATGCCGGGCGACCTCTTCCCCGACGGCAGCCTCGGCCACGCAGGCCCCGACCTCCTCGGTTACCTGCGGGACGAGCCGGGGCTCACGCTGGTCGCCTACTCGCCGCTGTTGAAGGGCGCCTACACCCGGCCGGAGCGGCTGCCTTCGGACTACGACCACCCGGGCACGCCTGCCCGCCTGAAGGTGCTGCACGAGGTGGCCCTGGAAACCGGTGCGACCGTCGGCCAGGTCGTGCTCGCCCGGCAGATCGGCGGCCCGCTGCCCGTCGTCCCCTTGGTCGGCGTGTCGTCGGTAGCGCAGTTGGAGGAGAACCTGGCCGCCGTGGATCTGGAACTGACGCCGGAGCAGCATGCCCGGCTGGAGGCGGCGCACTGACCACTCTGTGAGGGCCCGAGCGGCCCGGTGGTGGGACCGTGGATGTGTACCGGACATCCGGAGGGAGCACCGGCCATGACCACCCACCCCGCCGCCCGACCCGTGCGCACCACCCCGGATGGCCTCCTGTGGGAGCCCAGCGAGCGCTGGGTGCGCGGCCGCAAGGGCGACGTCACCGTCGTCGACAGCCGGCACCCGGTCCTCGTCTGGGAGCCCCACCTGCCCGTACCGCAGTACGCCTTCCCCCGGGGAGACGTCCGCACGGACCTCCTGCGCCCCGCCGCGCACCCGCCCACGGGAACGCACACCGGATCACAGATCTTCTACGACCTGCACGCAGGCGGCGAACGCGTCGCGAACGCGGCCTGGACGTTCCCCGCGGACGACCTGGCCGGACACATCGCCTTCGAGTGGTTCCGGCGCCGGGACAGCGGCCTGGACCACTGGTACGAGGAGGAGGAAGAGATCTTCGTCCACCCGCGCGACCCCTACAAACGCGTCGACGCGCTGGTCAGCAGCCGACACGTCCAGGTCGGCATCGAAGGCATCCTCGTGGCGGACACCGTGAGCCCCGTGCTGCTCTTCGAGACGTCCCTGCCGACCCGCTACTACATTCCCCGCGACGACGTCCGCTTCGACCTGTTCGAGCCGACCGACCACCGCACCGCGTGCCCGTACAAGGGACGGGCCCGGTACTGGACCTGGCGCGGCGAGGGCGACGTGCCCCGCAACGTCCTCTGGAGCTATCCGGATCCGTTGCCGGCGGTCACCGTCGTGCGGGAGTTGCTCGCGTTCTACAACGAGGCCGTCGACATCATGGTGGACGGCCAAGAGCTGGAGCGCCCGGCCACACCGTTCACCGTGAGTCTCAGGACCTGACCAGCAACTGGAAGTCGAACGTGTAGAGCGAGGCCCGGTAGATGTGCGTTCCGTACTCGACCGGGCGACCCGTGTCGTCGTACGCCGTGCGCTGCATCGTGAGGAGCGCCGCGCCCTCCCGCTCGTCCAGGCGGGCCGCCTCCCCGGCGGTCGCCGCGCGGGCGCCGACGGTCTGGCGGGCGCTGTGCAGGGTGATGCCCGCCGAGCGCATCATGCGATACAGGCCCGTCGACTCCAGACGGGTGCTGTCCAGGTCCAGCAGGGACACCGGCAGGTGGTTGCGCAGCAGCGCCACCGGCCGGCCATGGGTGCGACGCAGCCGGTCCAGGACGGTCACCTCGTCGCCCTCCGGCACGCCGAGGGCGGCGGCCACCTCGCAGGAGGCCGGGACGACCTCGTTGCGCACGACCTCGGTGGTCGGCGCCTGCCCCGCCGTCTCCAGGTCGTCGTAGAGGCTGCTCAGTTCCAGCGGGCGTTTGACCTGGCTGTGCACCACCTGCGTGCCCACCCCGCGCCGCCGGACCAGCAGCCCCTTGTCGACGAGGGACTGGATGGCCTGGCGGACGGTGGGGCGGGACAGGCCGAGGCGCACGGACAGGTCGACCTCGTTGCCCAGGAGGTTCCCCGGGGCGAGGACCCCGTGCTCGATCGCCGCCTCCAGCTGCCGCGCGAGCTGGTGGTAGAGCGGCACGGGACTGCCCCGGTCCAGGGCGAAGTCCAGCGAGCCGAGCGCGGCGGCGGCCGTGGTACGGGCCCGGTCACCTGTCTTCGCCATGGACGAACCCCCCTTACGGTGTCAGGAGTTGCTCGGGAAACCGAGGTTGATGCCGCCGTCGGACGGGTCCGGCCAGCGCGTGGTGATGACCTTGCCCTGCGTGTAGAAGGCGATGCCGTCGTTGCCGTAGACGTGCAGGTCGCCGAAGAGCGAGTCCTTCCAGCCGCCGAAGGAGTGGTAGCCGACGGGGACCGGGATCGGCACGTTGACGCCGACCATGCCGGCCTTGACCTCCAGCTGGAAGCGGCGGGCCGCGCCGCCGTCCCGGGTGAAGATCGCCGTGCCGTTGCCCCAGCGCGAGGAGTTGATCAGCTGGATGGCCTCCTCGTACGTCTCCGCACGGACGACCGCCAGTACCGGGCCGAAGATCTCGTCCCGGTACGCGTCCGCCGTCAGCGGCACCCGGTCCAGCAGGGAGACGCCGAGGAAGAAGCCGTCCTCATGGCCCTCCACCGAGAAGCCCGTGCCGTCGACCACGACCTCCGCGCCCTGCTCGGCGGCCGACGCCACGTACGACGCCACCTTGTCGCGGTGCTCGCGCGTGATCAGCGGGCCCATCTCCGAGGCCGGGTCGTCGCCGGGGCCGATCCTCAGGTTCTTCGCCCGCTCGGCGATCTTGCCGACCAGCGCGTCACCGATGTCACCGACGGCCACGACCACCGACACGGCCATGCAGCGCTCGCCCGCCGAGCCGTACGCCGCGTTGATCGCCTGGTCGGCGGCGAGTTCCAGATCGGCGTCGGGCAGCACCAGCATGTGGTTCTTGGCGCCGCCCAGGGCCTGCACCCGCTTGCCGTGCTCGACCGCCGCTCGCTGGATGTACTTGGCGATCGGCGTCGAGCCGACGAAGGACACCGCCTCGATGTCCGGGTGCTCCAGGAGACGGTCCACGGCCGTCTTGTCGCCCTGCACGATGTTCAGGACGCCCTCCGGCAGACCCGCCTCGGTGGCCAGCTCGGCCAGCCGGAAGGAGGCCGACGGGTCCTTCTCCGACGGCTTCAGCACGAAGGTGTTGCCGCAGGCGATCGCCAGCGGGAACATCCACATCGGCACCATCGCCGGGAAGTTGAACGGCGTGATGCCCGCGACCACGCCCAGCGGCTGGCGGATCGAGGCGACGTCGACCCGGGTGGAGACCTGGGTGGACAGCTCGCCCTTGAGCTGGACGGAGATCCCGCACGCCAGCTCCACGATCTCCATGCCGCGCGCGACCTCGCCCAGCGCGTCGGAGTGCACCTTGCCGTGCTCGGCGGTGATCAGCTCGGCGATCTCGTCGCGGTGGGCGTCCAGCAGCTCGCGGTACTTGAACAGGATCGCCGTGCGCTTGGCCAGGGAGGACTCACCCCAGCTCGCGAAGGCGGCCTTGGCGGAGGCGACCGCGGCGTCGACCTCGTCGACGGACGCGAACGCGACCTGCTTCTCCTGGGCGCCCGTCGCCGGGTTGTAGACGGGGCCGAACCGGCCGGAGCTGCCCTCGACGGGCTTGCCGTCGATCCAGTGGGTGATGGTCTTCATGGTGCGGGGGGCCTTTCGTGGAGCCTGAGTTCGGCGGGGGTTCAGAGGTGGCGGCGGCGGTCCGCCACCTGGCGGTCGTAGCGCTCGCGGGCCTCGACGGCCGCCTCGCGGGAGGCGGTCTCGGCGACCGGCACGTCCCACCAGGCCTCGGCCGGGGGAGCGGTCGGGGCCGGGTCGGTCTCGACGTACACACACGTCGGGCGGTCCGAGGCGCGGGCCGCGGCCAGCGCCTCGCGCAGCTCGCGCACCGTCTTGGCGCGCAGCACGTCCATGCCGAGGCTGGCGGCGTTGGCGGCGAGGTCGACGGGCAGCGGGGCGCCCGTGAAGGTGCCGTCGGCGGCCCGGAAGCGGTAGGCGGTGCCGAACCGCTCGCCGCCGGTCTCCTCCGACAGGCCCCCGATCGAGGCGTAGCCGTGGTTCTGGAGGAGGACGATGTTGACCGGCAGACCCTCCTGGACGGCGGTGACGATCTCCGTCGGCATCATCAGGTAGGTGCCGTCGCCGACCAGTGCCCAGACCGGGGTGCCCGGGGCGGCCTGCTGGACGCCGATGCCGGCCGGGATCTCGTAGCCCATGCAGGAGTAGCCGTACTCCAGGTGGTACTGGCGCGGGCTGCGGGAGCGCCACAGCTTGTGCAGGTCGCCGGGGAGCGAACCGGCCGCGTTGATCACCACGTCGTCGTCGCCGACGGCCGCGTCCAGCGCGCCGAGCACCTGCGTCTGGGTCGGGACCGCGTTCTCGTTCTCGGCCCGGTAGGCGGCCTCGACGACCTCGTCCCAACGCTCCTTGCCGATGCGGCACTCGGCCTCGTAGGCCTCCGGCACGCGATGCCCGGCCAGCCCCTCGGCCAGCTTCTCCAGGCCGGACCGCGCGTCGCACACCAGCGTCCGCGCCGCCAGTTTGTGGGCGTCGAAGGCGGTGATGTTGAGGTTCAGGAACCGCACGCCGGGGTGCTGGAAGAGCGTGCCGGAGGCGGTGGTGAAGTCGGTGTAGCGGGTGCCGACGCCGATCACCAGGTCGGCGGTGCGGGCGAGTTCGTCGCTGACCGCCGTGCCGGTGTGGCCGATGCCGCCGAGGTCGGCGGGGTGGTCGTGACGCAGCGAGCCCTTGCCGGCCTGGGTGGAGGCGACCGGGATGCCGGTGGCCTCCACGAACGCCTTCAGCGCCTGCTCGGCCTCGCTGTGGTGCACGCCGCCGCCCGCCACGATCAGCGGCCGCTCGGCCGACCGGATCGCCTCGACGGCGGCGGTCAGCTCGACCGGGTCGGGCGCGGGACGCCGTACGTACCAGACCCGCTCGGCGAAGAACTCCTCCGGCCAGTCGTACGCCTCCGCCTGCACGTCCTGCGGCAGGGCGAGGGTGACCGCGCCGGTCTCGGCCGGGTCGGCGAGCACCCGCATCGCCTGGAGCGCCGAGGGGATCAGCGCCTCGGGGCGGGTGATCCGGTCGAAGTACCTCGACACCGGGCGCAGCGTGTCGTTGACCGACACGTCGGCCTCGACCGGGTGCTCCAGCTGCTGGAGCAGCGGGTCGGGGGCGTGCGAGGCGAAGTAGTCGCCGGGCAGGAGCAGCACCGGCAGCCGGTTGATCGTCGCCAGGGCGGCGCCGGTGACCAGGTTGGTGGCGCCCGGGCCGATCGAGGTCGTCACCGCCTGCGCGGACAGGCGGTTCAGCTGCCGGGCGTAGCCGACGGCGGCGTGCACCATGGACTGCTCGTTGCGGCCCTGGTGGAACGGCATGGCTTCTTCGCCCGCCTCGAGGAGCGCCTGGCCGATCCCGGCAACGTTGCCATGGCCGAAGATGCCCCAGGTCCCGGCGATCAGCCGGCGGCGCACGCCGTCGCGCTCGGTGTACTGGGCGGACAGGAACCGGACCAGCGCCTGGGCGGTCGTCAGTCTGCGGGTGGGGGCGCTCATACGGAGGTCTCCGGGGCGGTGTAGAGGGGGAGCCGGGGGTCGACCGGCTGGTCCGGCCAGGTCTCGCGGACCCAGGCGTGGTCGGGGTGGTCGCAGATCAGCCAGGCGCGCTCGGCCTCCGGGCCCGCCATGACGTTGAGGTAGTACATGTGGTGGCCGGGCGTGGCCATCGACGGCCCGTGCCAGCCGTCCGGGATCAGGACGACGTCGCCGTCGCGCACCTCCGCCAGCACGTCGGTGTCCCGGCCCGGACCGGACGGGGAGACGCGCTGGTAGCCGAGGCCGGGGACGCCGTCGTGGCCGGCGAACTCGAAGTAGTAGATCTCCTCCAGCACGGACTCCTCGCCGGGCCGGTGCTCGTCGTGCTTGTGGGGCGGGAACGACGACCAGTTGCCGCCGGGGGTGATCACCTCGACCGCGATGAGCTTGTCGCACTCGAAGACCCCGGCCGCGCCGAAGTTGTTGACCTGCCGGGAGCAGGTGCCGGTGCCCCGCAGCTCCACCGGCACCTCGGACGCGGGGCCGTAGCGCGCGGGCAGCCGGCGGGTGCAGCGTGCGCCGGTCAGCGCGAACCGTCCGCCGCCGGCGGACGTCACGGTCGCGCGGGCGTCGCGCGGCACGTACGCGAAGTCGGTGACGCCGCTGAACACGTCGGCGCGGCCCTGGAGTTCGAACGTCTCCTGACCGAAGTCGTCCGCCGCGGCGACCGTGCAGCCGCCGCTCAGCGGGACGACGATCCACTCGCTGTCGCCGGTGTCGAAGGAGTGCGCGCCGCCGGGCGGCAGCTCCAGGACCCGCAGGCTGGAATGCCCCCAGCCGGCCTTCTCGGGCGTGACGTCGACGGTGTAGGGGCCGCCGAGGGCCTTGCCGGCGGGAAGGTGGTACGTCATTGCGTCCTCCGGATCACAGCAGACCGACGGCCGTGTCCACGGCCTCTTCCACGCTGCCCCCGGCCGGGTAGAGCAGCGACCGCCCGACGACCATGCCCTGGACGGTGGGCAGGCGCAGGGCCTTGCGCCAGCGTTCGTAGGCGCCCTCCTGGTCCTCGCCCACCTCGCCGCCGAGCAGCACGACGGGCAGGGTGGAGGTCTCCAGCACCTCGGCCATGTCGTCCGGGTCGTCGGTGACGGGCAGCTTCAGCCAGGTGTAGGCGGAGGTGCCACCGAGCCCGGAGGCTATGGCGACGGACCGGGTGACGGCCTCGGCGGACAGGTCGTTGCGGACCGTGCCGTCGACCCGCCGGGAGATGAACGGCTCGACGAACAGGGGCAGTCGCCGCTCGGCCATGGCGTCGATCGCCCGCGCCGTGGACTCCAGCGTGGTCAGCGAGCCCGGGTCGTCGTAGTCGACGCGGACCAGGAGCTTGCCCGCGTCGAAGCGGAGCCGGGCGATGTCCTCGGCGCGGTGTCCGGTGAAGCGGTCGTCCATCTCGAAGGACGCCCCGGCCAGACCGCCGCGGTTCATGGAGCCCATGACGACCTTGTCGTCGAGGACGCCGAGGAGCAGGAGGTCCTCCAGGATGTCGGCGGTGGCGAGCACCCCGTCGACGCCGGGCCGCGACAGCGCGGTGCACAGCCGCTGGAGCAGGTCCGCGCGGTTGGCCATGGCCAGGCGCCGGTCGCCGACCCCGAGGGCGCCGCGCGCCGGGTGGTCGGCGGCCACGATCATCAGGCGGCCGCTCGTACCGAGCAGCGGGCGCCGCACCCGGCGGGCGGCCGCTTCCGCGACCGCCTCGGGATTGCGGGCTCTGACCGTGGTGAGGTCGGGGATGCCGATGTTCAAGGAAGGCTCCGTTTCAGTGGCTCGTGCTCGGCGACGGCATCAGTGGCTCGTGCTCGGCGACGGCACCCCGGCGAGGAGGTCCGCGACCTCGGACTCGGTGGGCATCGCGGAGGAGCAGGCGAGGCGGGAGGCGACGAGGGCGCCGGCGGCGTTGGCGTGGCGCATGGTCTTCTCCAGGTCCCAGCCGGCGAGCAGACCGTGGCAGAGCGAGCCGCCGAAGGCGTCGCCCGCGCCCAGGCCGTTGACCACCTCGACCGGCACGGGCGGCACTTCGGCCCGGGTGCCGTCGCGGTGCACGGCCAGGACGCCCTTGGGGCCCTGCTTGACGACGGCAAGCTCCACGCCGGCCTCCAGCAGCGCGTCCGCGCAGGCCTGCGGCTCGCGTACACCGGTGGCGATCTCGCACTCGTCGAGGTTGCCGACGGCGACCGTGGCGTGCCGCAGTGCCTCGCGGTAGTACGGGCGGGCCTCCTCGGGGTCGCGCCAGAACATCGGCCGCCAGTCGAGGTCGAAGACGGTGATCCCCGACTTGTCGCGGGCCTTGAGGGCCGCGAGCATGGCGGACCGGCTCGGCTCCTCGCTCAGGCCGGTGCCGGTGATCCAGAAGATCCGGGCGCCGCGGATGGCGAAGAAGTCCAGCTCGTCGGTGTGGATCTCCAGGTCCGGGGCCTTGGGACGGCGGTAGAAGTACAGCGGGAAGTCGTCCGGCGGGAAGATCTCGCAGAACGTGACCGGCGTCGGGTACGCGCCGACCGGGGTGACCCAGCGGTCGTCGACGCCGAAGCCCTTCAGCTCCTCGTGCAGGTAGGTGCCGAAGGGGTCGTCGCCGGTGCGTGTGATCACCGCCGTCCGGCGTCCGAGGCGGGACGCGGCGACCGCCACGTTGGCCGCCGAACCTCCCAGGAATTTCCCGAAGGTCTCCACTTCGGCCAGGGGGACCCCCGTCTGCAGGGGGTAGAGGTCGACCCCGATGCGGCCCATCGTGATCACATCGAAATACTGGGCTGGCTCGGCCATGCGCGACCTCCTCGGGAAGCTGGGGATGCGGGTCCAGAAGCGCCCTGACACGGTGGGGGCGTGGATCCACGGGACCTGCCGCCTCCCAGGTGTAGGTCTCGGAGGGCGACGCTGTCAATAGTTTGTACTTACATTCGGACCTGCTCGTGAAATGATGTCTTGACAAATTATTGACAGCGGGCGCGGCAGGGACTTGTATCCCGTGCCATCGCAACAGTCGGTTTGCGGCATCATGATCCGGACTCCGTAAGGCTCCGGGACCACGGATCCCTTCGTGATCCCCTCCTTTCCCCCGCAGTAGCACAGTGAGGTGCCAGGAAAGATGGACCGCTCTTCTCACCCCCGCTCTCGCAGGTTCGCGCCCGTCGTCGCCGTGGCCGCGGCAGCGGCCCTGACCCTCGCCGGCTGCTCCAGCAGTTCCGGAGGCAAGAAGTCCGAGGAAGGCGCCGCGGACGCCTCGGCGGGCAAGGCGACCACGCCGCGCATGACCGTCGCCCTGGTCACGCACCAGGCGCCCGGCGACACCTTCTGGGACACCGTCCGCAAGGGCGCCGAGGCCGCTGCCGCCAAGGACAACATCAAGCTCGTCTACTCCGCCGACCCGAACGCGGGCAACCAGGCCAACCTGGTCCAGAACGCGATCGACCAGAAGGTCGACGGCATCGCCGTCACCCTCGCCAAGCCGGACGCGCTCAAGGGCGTCATAGGCAAGGCCGAGAAGTCCGGCATACCCGTCGTCGGCCTCAACTCCGGCCTGAGCGACTGGAAGAACCTCAACCTGCTGGAGTTCTTCGGCCAGGACGAGTCCGTCGCGGGCGAGGCCTTCGGCAAGAAGCTCAACGAGGTCGGCGCCAAGCACGCCCTGTGCGTCGTGCAGGAGCAGGGCAACGTGGGCCTCACCCAGCGCTGCGACGGGGTGGAGAAGACCTTCGACGGCAAGCTCGACACCCAGAACGTCAACGGCACCGACATGCCGTCCGTGAAGTCGACGATCACCGCCAAGCTGAAGCAGGACCCGTCCATCGACTACGTCGTCACGCTCGGCGCGCCCTTCGCGCTGACCGCCGTGCAGTCGATCGGCGACGCCGGCAGCAAGGCGAAGGTCGCCACCTTCGACCTCAACAAGGACCTCATCAAGGCCGTCAAGAGCGGCGACATCCAGTTCGCGGTGGACCAGCAGCCCTACCTCCAGGGTTACCTGGCCGTCGACGGCCTGTGGCTCTACAAGAACAACGGCAACTACAGCGGTGGCGGTGAGCAGCCCGTGCTGACCGGTCCGGCCTTCGTCGACAAGTCCAACGTCGACAAGATCGGGGAGTTCGCCGCGAAGGGCACCCGGTGATGAGCATGACCCAGCACGCCGAGCCGGCGGTGGACACACCGCCGGCCCCCGGCCGCAAGCAGTCCGACGGCCGGACGCGGCAGCGCCCGCTGGCGCTGCGGCTGCTCGCCCGGCCCGAGGTCGGTGTCTTCCTCGGCGCCGTCGCGGTGCTCGTGTTCTTCCTGTTCGCCGCACCGCCGGTGCGCGACGGCAGCTCGATGGCGAACATCCTGTACCAGTCGTCGACCATCGGGATCATGGCGCTGCCCGTGGCCCTGCTGATGATCGGCGGCGAGTTCGACCTGTCCGCCGGCGTCGCCGTGATCACCTCGGCGCTGACCGCGTCGATGCTCAGCTACCAGCTGACCATGAACGTCTGGGTCGGCGTGATCGTCGCCCTGCTCGTGTCGCTCGCGATCGGCGCGTTCAACGGCTGGCTGCTGGTGAAGACCGGGTTGCCGAGCTTCCTGGTCACGCTCGGCACCTTCCTGATCCTCCAGGGCGTGAACCTCGCGATCACCAAGCTGGTCACGGGCAACGTGGCCACCGACGACATCAGCGACATGGACGGCTTCACGCAGGCGCAGAAGATCTTCGCCTCGACCTTCACCGTCGGCGGGGTCAACGTCAAGATCACCGTGGTGTGGTGGCTGGTCTTCGCGGCCCTGGCGACCTGGGTGCTGCTGCGCACCAAGTACGGCAACTGGATCTTCGCGGTCGGCGGCAACAAGTACTCCGCGCGAGCCGTCGGTGTCCCGGTGACCTTCACCAAGATCTCCCTCTTCATGCTGGTCGGTTTCGGCGCCTGGTTCGTCGGCATGCACCAACTGTTCTCGTTCAACACCGTGCAGTCCGGTGAGGGCGTGGGCCAGGAGCTCATCTACATCGCCGCGGCCGTCATCGGCGGCTGTCTGCTCACCGGTGGCTACGGCTCCGCGATCGGCCCCGTCTTCGGCGCCTTCATGTTCGGCATGGTGCAGCAGGGCATCGTCTACGCCGGCTGGAACCCCGACTGGTTCAAGGCCTTCCTCGGCGTGATGCTCCTCGGCGCCGTTCTCATCAATCTGTGGGTCCAGCGCACGGCGACCCGGAGGTGACCGCGATGACCAGCAAAGAAACGGGCACCCACGGTGCCGTCCTGAAGGACACCCCGCCCGCCGACGAGCGTCCCCTGGTGGAACTGCGCGACGCCGGCAAGTCCTACGGCAACATCCGTGCCCTGCACGGCGTGAGCCTCGAAGTCCACCCCGGCAGGGTGACCTGCGTCCTCGGCGACAACGGCGCCGGCAAGTCCACCCTCATCAAGATCATCTCGGGACTGCACCAGCACACCGAGGGCGAGTTCCTCGTCGACGGCGAACCGGTGCGCTTCTCCACCCCGCGCGAGGCCCTCGACAAGGGCATCGCCACGGTCTACCAGGACCTCGCGGTCGTCCCGCTGATGCCGGTGTGGCGCAACTTCTTCCTCGGCTCCGAGATGACCAAGGGCCCCTGGCCCGTGCGCCGCCTCGACATCGAGACGATGAAGAGGACCGCGGACGAGGAACTGCGCAACATGGGCATCGTCCTGGACGACATGGAGCAGCCCATCGGCACGCTCTCCGGCGGCCAGCGCCAGTGCGTCGCCATCGCCCGCGCCGTCTACTTCGGCGCCCGGGTCCTCATCCTGGACGAGCCGACCGCCGCACTCGGCGTCAAGCAGTCCGGCGTGGTGCTGAAGTACATCGCCGCCGCCCGCGAGAAGGGTCTCGGCGTCATCTTCATCACCCACAACCCGCACCACGCCTACATGGTCGGCGACCACTTCAGCGTGCTGCGCCTCGGCACCATGGAACTGTCCGCCTCCCGCAGCGAGGTCAGCCTCGAAGAGCTGACCAACCACATGGCCGGCGGAACCGAACTGGCCTCCCTCAAGCACGAGTTGGCGCAGGTCCGCGGCGTCGACGTCGAAGGGCTCCCCGAAGAGGGGGACCTCACCGCTCCCGTAGCCACGTCCTCGGAAGGAAAGTCCTGACATGGCCCACGCGCTCGACCGCATCCGGGTCGGCTCCGCCCCCGACTCCTGGGGCGTCTGGTTCCCCGACGACCCCCAGCAGGTGCCCTGGGAACGCTTCCTCGACGAGGTCACCGAGGCCGGCTACTCCTGGATAGAACTCGGTCCGTACGGCTACCTGCCGACCGACCCGGCCCGGCTCACCGACGAGGTGACCAAGCGGAACCTGAAGGTCTCCGCCGGCACCATCTTCTGCGGACTGCACCGCGGCCCCTCCGAGTGGGACTCCACCTGGGAGCAGGTCAGCCGGGTCGCCGCCCTCACCCAGGCCATGGATGCCAAGCACCTGGTCGTCATCCCGTCCTTCTGGCGCGACGACAAGACCGCGGAGATCCTGGAGGCGCCGGAGCTCACCACCGAGCAGTGGCGCCACCTCACCACGGGCATGGAGCGCCTGGGCCGCGAGGTGAAGGACACGTACGGCCTGGACATCGTCGTCCACCCGCACGCCGACACCCACATCGACACCGAGGCGCACGTCGAGCAGTTCCTCGACTCGACCGACTCCGACGCGGTCAACCTCTGCCTGGACACCGGGCACTACGCCTACTGCGGCGGCGACAGCGTCAAGCTGATCGAGACGTACGGCGAGCGCATCGGCTATCTGCACCTCAAGCAGGTCGACCCGGAGATCCTCGCCGACGTCGTCAAGAACGAGGTCCCCTTCGGCCCGGCCGTCGCGCGCGGTGTGATGTGCGAACCGCCCGCCGGTGTACCGGAGCTGGGCCCCGTCCTGACGGCCGCCCAGAAGCTGGGCGTGGACCTCTTCGCCATCGTCGAGCAGGACATGTACCCCTGTGAGCCGGACAAGCCGCTGCCGATCGCGGTGCGCACCCGTAAGTTCCTGAGGTCCTGCGGCGCCTGACGACCCGAAAGGACGGCCATGACGGAGCGTGCCCCTCTGGGAGTCGCGGTCATCGGTACCGGAAGGATGGGCGCCGACCATGTGCGCCGCATCCACGAAGTCACCAGCGGAGCACGGGTGACGGCCGTCGTGGACGTCGACGCGGAGCGCGCGAAGGCCGTCGCCGCCCGTGTCGAGGGCTGCACCGCCTACACCGACCCGGCTGCCGCGATGACGGCGGCCGGCGTGGACGCCGTCCTGATCGCCTCCCCGGGCCCGGCCCACGAGGCCACCCTCCTCGCCGCCTTCGAGCACGATCTGCCCGTCCTGTGCGAGAAGCCGCTCACCCCCGACGCGGCGTCCGCGCTGCGCGTCCTCGAAGCCGAACAGCGCCTCGGCCACCGCCGGGTCCAGGTCGGCTTCATGCGCCGCTACGACCCCGAGTACGCGAAGCTGAAGGCCCTGCTGACGACGGGTCAGCTGGGCCGTCCGCTCATGCTGCACAACCGGCACCGCAACGTCGCCAGTCCGCCCTTCTTCACCAGCTCCATGCTGATCAGCGACTCCGTCGCCCACGAGGCCGACGCGACGCGCTGGCTGCTGGGCCACGAGATCACAGCCGTCACGGTGCTGCGCCCCACCCCTTCGGCCAGCGCCCCGGACGCCCTCCAGGACCCCCAGTTCGTGGTCTTCGAGACCGACGGCGGCGCCCTCAGCGACGTCGAGATCTTCGTCAACTGCGGCTTCGGCTACCAGGTCCAGGCCGAGGTGGTCTGCGAACGCGGCACCGCCCGCATCGGCGACGGCCACGCCTTGGTCACCAACATGGCCGGCCGCTGGGGCGGCACCATCGCCCAGGACTGGACCGAACGCTTCGAGACGGCCTACGACCACGAGATCCAGACCTGGATCGACGCCACCCGCCGCGGCGAGGTCACCGGCCCGAGCACCTGGGACGGCTACGCCGCGGCGGCGGTGTGCGAGGCGGGAGTGCGGGCCCTGGAGGAAGGCGGCCGGGTGGAGGTCGAGCTGGTGGGGCGTCCGGCGCTGTACGCGTGACAGGGGCGCGGGACACAGCCCCGGCCCCTTGCCGCGTGTAGCGTAAACACAGGCGTAGAGGGGAGCGGTGATGGGCACGGCACGCGACCTGATGATCGTGGCGGTGGACGGGGCGACGAGCCGGCCGGTGACGCAGGGTGACCTGTCGCTCGGGCTGGCCGGGGCCGAGGTGTTCGACCTCCTCGCCGTCGAAGCGGTGGCGCTGGACGACGACCGCATCGTCCCCCGCCTCACGCCGCCCCTCGACGACCCTCTGCTCGAACAGGCCGCGGCCGGGCTGGTGCGTGACAAGCCCTACGAGACGGTCGAGGACTGGCTGTGGCGCAGGGGCCGCGGACTGGCCGAGCGGTACCTGACCGTCCTGACCGAGGAGGGGCTGGTCGCACGGCCCCGCGCCTCCTGGCTCCCCTTCCGCGGCGCCGCCGGGCCGACGCCGGTCAGCTCTCCCGCCCGGCAGCGCGCCAGGGACCGCCGGGCGGCCGACGAGCCCGTGCTCACCACACTCGCGGCCGCTGTCGGAGCGCGCGACGACGTGCCCGAGGACCTCGCCGTGCCCCACGGCGCCGCCCAGACCGTGTTCGCCGCAGTGGTCGGCGCCGTGACGGAGCTGGACGCCGTCCGCCGGCGACGGGCCGTCGAGAACGCGGCGTTCGCCAACGTCTGGCGGGGTGCGTGAGCCGTCTTCTTTCACCACACTGCGGCCGCTGATCCCTGCTGGACCTGTTGCCCGCCGACTTCCACGCCTGTGGCAGGCCCACATCGGAGTGGAGACGCGGGGGGCCCGGCCCGCCCCACCGCGCCACGCGGTACGTCAGACCGCCCGTACCTCCTCGATCGTCACCGGCCGGTGCTCCCGCAGGGACAGGGTGCACGCGTCGGCGATCCAGCCCGCCTCCAGGGCGTCCTCGATCGTGCAGGGGGAGGGGCGGGTGCCGGCGACGACCTCGGTGAACGCGGTCAGTTCGGCGCGGTAGGCGTCGGTGAAGCGGTCCATGAAGAAGTCGTGCGGGGTGCCCGCCGGGAAGGTCACCCCGGGCTCGACCGAGCGCAGCGGCAACTTGTCCTCCAGGCCGACGGCGATGGAGTCCTGGAAGCCGTGGATCTCCATGCGGACGTCGTAGCCGCGGGCGTTGTGGCGGGAGTTGGACACCACCGCGATGGTGCCGTCGTCGAGGGTGAGGATCGCGCCGGTGGTGTCGGCGTCGCCGGCCTCCTTGATGAAGTGCGCGCCGCGGTTGCCGCCGACGGCGTAGACCTCGGTCACCTCGCGGCCGGTCACCCAGCGGATGATGTCGAAGTCGTGCACCGAGCAGTCGCGGAAGATGCCGCCGGAGGAGGCGATGTAGGCGGCCGGCGGGGGCGCCGGGTCGAGCGTGGTGGAGCGGACCGTGTGCAGCTTGCCGAGCTCACCGCTCCGCACGGCGGCGCGGGCGCCCACGAACCCGGCGTCGAAACGGCGGTTGTAGCCGATCTGGATCGGCACGTCCCGGCCGGCGACGGCCTTGAGCACCTCGACACCCTCGGCCATGGTCCTGGCGACGGGCTTCTCACAGAAGACGGGGACGCCGGCCTCGACCCCGGCCAGGATCAGCGCCGGGTGGGCGTCCGTGGCGGCCGCGACGACGATGCCGTCCACACCGGCGGCCAGCAGGGCCTCCGGCGAGTCCACGACCTCGGCTCCGAACCGCTCGGCGGCGGCCTTGGCGGCGTCCGCGAACGGGTCGGTGAGGACGAGGGAGTCGACGGCGTCGAGTCCGGAGAGGGTCTCGGCATGGAAGGCGCCGATGCGGCCGAGGCCGAGGATTCCGATACGCATGGGGGTGTTGCTCCTAGAGAGGGTGCGGGTGTCTTGCGGAGAGTTGTCAGTCCAGTCCACCGAGGACGTTCTGGTCCCAGTCGATGACCGACCCGGTGACCACCCCGGAGCGATCCGACAGCAGGAAGACCACGAAGTCGGCGATCTCGTCCGGCTGGCCGAGCTTGCCCATGGGCAGCTTCGCGGCGGCTTCGTCACGCCAGTCGTCCCCGGCCCCGTGGAAGGCCTTCTGCGTGGCGTCCTCGCCTTCCGTCGCGGTCCAGCCGATGTTCAGGCCGTTGATCCGGACCCGGTCCCACCGATGCGCGTGCGCGGCGTTGCGGGTCAGGCCGATCAGCCCGGCCTTGGCGGCGACATAGGGCGCGAGGAACGGCTGCCCGCCGTGCGCCGACGACGTGATGATGTTGACGATCGTGCCGGGCGCCTCGCGCCCCACCATGTCCGCCACCGCCGCCTGCATCGCGAAGAACGGCCCCTTGAGGTTGATCCCGATGTGCTGGTCGAACAGCTCGGGCGTGGTGTCCAGCAGCGTTCCCCGGGACGTCAGACCGGCGGAGTTCACGAGGCAGTCGACCCGGCCGTACGTCCGGACGACCCGGGCCACGGAGGCCTTGGCCTGCTCGGCGTCCGACAGATCCGCCCGGACGTACAGGGCCTTGCCGCCGGCGGCGGTCAGCTCCTCCACCAGCGCCTCGCCGGGCTCCGGGCGCCGCCCGGTGACGGCCACGACCGCCCCCTCGCGGACCGCGGCCCGCGCGATGGCCGCGCCGACCCCCTGGCTGCCGCCGTTGACCAGGACGACCTTGTCGTCGAGAAGTCCCATCGAATTCCTCAGCTCTCTCGCCGTTCGGCGCCGGCCCGCAGCTCCGCTCGGAGCGCCTGGGGCGTCCATGCCTCGCGCAGCGCCCGCCGCACCAGGTCCGCCTGCGAGGGCGGGGCCAGGCCGTCGACCGGCGGGTCGCTGTCGAGGTTGGTGGGGAAGGGGTAGCCCTCGGCGCTCGCCGCGACCACGTTGTCCAGCCACGCCTGGTCGGCGCCTGCCGCCTTGCGCTCGAGGAGGACCGGGTACACCGCGTTGGCCACCGCCTCCCGGTCCACCGTCTCCATCGCACGCCCGAACGCGGACGACACCTGCAGCAGGTTGGCCATGCGTCGGATGTCAGCGGAGCGGTTGGTGCCGGCCGCGTGGAAGAGGGCCGGGTTGAAGAACACGGCGTCGCCCTTGGCGAGCGGCAACTGCACCTGGTGCGCGTCGAAGTACGCCCGGAACTCCGGGAGCCGCCAGGCGAGATAGCCCGGCTCGTACTTCTGCGAGTGCGGAAGGTACATCGTCGGCCCGGACTCCACGGGCATGTCGCAGTGCGCGACCGCGCCCTGGAGCGTCAGTACGGGGGAGAGGCGGTGCACCTGCGCCGGGTAGGCGGCGGCGACCTCGTTCGACAGGAAGCCCAGGTGGTAGTCGCGGTGCGCGGTCTGGGCGGCGCCACCCGGGTTGACCACGTTGAGCTGGGAGGTGACCTGGTAGCCGGGGCCGAGCCAGGCGGTGGCCACCAAGGCCAGGATGTCGTTCGCGTAATAGTCGGCGAACGCCTCCGGGTCGTAGAGGGCCGCCTTCTCCAGCGCGTTCCACACCCGGTCGTTGGCGCCCGGTCTGGCGAAGTGGTCACCGGCCGCCGCACCCGAGGCGCGCTGCTCGGCGATCAGCGCCTCGAACACGTCGGTGGCCCGGTCCACGACCCGGGGGTCGGGAAAGGCGCCGCGGAAGACCACGATGCCGGGCCCGTCGGCGAGCGCCCGCACCAGCTCGGCCTGGACCACCCGGTCGCCCTCGAGCAGACCGCAGTCGTAGACGAGCACGTTCCGCTCCACGGCGGAGGCGTGCGGATAGTCGGCGGGATCGGTGGCCTGCTCGACCAGCGCGCGGAACGCGTCGAGATCGCAGTCCTGTTCGGACAGCCAGGAACGGTGGTGGACGGAAGTGAAGGACATCGTCGTCCCTTCGGGGTCACGGAGCGACGCAGCCCTGTCATTCTTGTCAGTACAAACCCCTCGAACAACCAGCAGCGAGCCATCAAAAACCCCTCAAGGAGCCGGCGCATGGGCCACCCGTTCCCGATCCGGGAGATCGCACGTCAGGCGGGCCTGAGCGAGGCGACCGTCGACCGGGTGCTGAACGGCAGGGGAGGCGTGCGCGAGAGCACCGCACGGGAGGTCCGCCAGGCCATCGCCGATCTCGACCGGCAGCGCACCCAGGTGCGGCTCGTCGGCCGCACGTTCATGGTCGACATCGTGATGCAGGCACCCGAGCGGTTCACCACGGCGATCCGCGCCGCCCTGGAGGCCGAGCTGCCGTCGCTGCGTCCGGCGGTGCTGCGCTCCCGCTTCCACTTCCGCGAGACCGGCCCGGCCGGGGAACTCGTACGGATCCTGGACCGGATCGCCCGGCGCGGCTCGCAGGGCGTGATCCTCAAGGCCCCGGACGTCCCCGAGGTCACCGCCGCGGTCGGCCGGCTCGAAGCCGCCGGGGTGCCGGTCGTGACCCTGGTGACCGACCTGCCGGCCAGCGCCCGCCTCGCCTACGTCGGCATAGACGACCGGGCCGCGGGCGCGACGGCGGCGTACCTGATGGGCCAGTGGCTGGGGGAGCGCCCGGGCAACATCCTGACCAGCCTCAGCAGCGGCTTCTTCCGCAACGAGGAGGAGCGTGAGATGGGCTTCCGCAGCGCCATGCGCGCCCGGCACCCCGAGCGCACACTGGTCGAGATCGCCGAGGGACAGGGGCTGGACGCCACCCAGTACGACCTCGTCCGGGCCGCTCTGGAACGCGACCCCGGCATCCGCGCGGTGTACTCGATCGGCGGTGGCAACATCGCCACGCTGCGGGCCTTCGACGATCTCGGGCGCGAGTGCGCGGTGTTCGTCGCGCACGACCTCGACCACGACAACACCCGTCTGCTGCGCGAGCACCGGCTGTCCGCCGTGCTCCACCACGACCTGCGCCAGGACGTGCGCGAGGCCTGCCACACCGTGATGCGCGCCCACGACGCGCTGCCGCCGGCGGGGCCGACCCTGCCGTCGGCGATCCAGGTGGTGACGCCGTACAACATGCCCCCGCAGGCGGCCGTGTGATCCGAGGGCGATGCGGGGCGTGGGTCCGGGAGGAGCCGCGTGCCGGCCCCTACCGTCGGGCGCATGTGGACCTCGCGCCCGGACGGCGGCCCCGAGCGGTTGGTGACCCTGGTCGACGGCGTGTTCGCCATCGCCATCACCCTGCTCGTCCTGGATCTCTCGGTGCCCCGGGAGCTCGACCCCGCCGCCTACCGCCGGGCCCTGGGCGAGCTGCTCCCGGACCTCGGGGCGTACGCGCTGAGCGTCGCGGTGCTGGGGAGTTTCTGGCGTGACCACCGGCGGATCTTCCAGGACGTCCGGGAGATCGACGGCCAGGTGATCGGCATCTCGATGGTCGGCCTCGGCGTCGCCGCCCTGGTGCCGTTCCCGACCCGGCTGCTCGCCGAGTACGGCGCGCAGTCCGTGTCGGTCGCCGTCTACGCGGGCGCCGTCGCCGCTCTGGGCGCCTGCCACCTCGCGGTGGCCGCCGTCCTGGCGAGGCGCCCCTGGCTGCGCCACGACAGGCCCTCCGAGGCGGCGACCACGCTGTACCTCCTCGACAGCGCCACGTCGGTGGTGGTCTTCCTCGCCACCGTCCCGCTGGTCCTGGTGACGGGCCCGAGAATCATGTGGATGTGGCTCGCCCTCGTGCCGGTGAAGGTCTACCTGGGCCGAAGGCTGCACCGCCCGGGCTGAGGGCGGGAATCGCGCCCGGGCCCGAGGCCTGGCACGGGCACGGGCCCGAGGTTGGGCACGGGCCTGAGTCCGAGCCCGGGCCTGAGTCCGAGCCCGAGCCGGCGCCCGAGTCCGGGCCCGGCGGGGTGGGGGGTCACTTCCGCCCCGTCACCTCCGCCCAGCTCCCGCTCTGCGCCGACCGCGCCATCGCGTCCAGCGCGGCCGCACTGTGCACGGCGTCCGTGAGCGTCGCTCCGTGCGGCGTGCCCTCGGCGACCGACCTGAGGAAGCGGTACGCCTCGATGACCTTCAGGTCGTCGTACCCCATGGCGTTCGCGGCGCCCGGCTGGAACGCCGCGAACTCCCCGTGGCCCGGGCCGACATGGACGGTGGTGACGGACTGGTCCTGGTACGTGGTGCCCCGGCTGATGCCGAGCTCGTTCATGCGGCGGAAGTCCCAGAACACGGCGCCCTTGGTGCCGTGCACCTCGAAGCCGTAGTTGTTCTGCTCGCCGACCGAGACCCGGCAGGCCTCCAGGACGCCGCGCGCCCCGGAGGCGAAGCGCAGCAGGCAGCTGACGTAGTCCTCGTTCTCGACAGGGCCGAGTTCGCCTCCGGCGGCGCGGCTGTGGCCCGCCGTGGCGCCGGTGGGACGGGCCCGCTCCGGGAGGAAGATCGCCGTGTCGGCAGTCAGGGACGTGATGTCGCCGAGCAGATGACGGGCCAGGTCCACGCCGTGCGACGCCAGGTCGCCCAGCACCCCGCTGCCGCCCCGCTCCCGCTCGTAGCGCCAGGTCAGCGCGCCCTCGGGGTGGGCCGCGTAGTCGCTGAACAGCCGGACGCGGACATGGGTGACCGTGCCGATCTCCCCGGAGGTGATCAGCTCGCGGGCGGCCTCCACGGCGGGTGCGTTGCGGTAGTTGAAGCCCACGGCGCCCTGCACACCGGCCTGGGCGACCGCGTCCGCGACCGCCCCCGCGTCCTCGGCGGTCAGGCCCACCGGCTTCTCGATCCAGATGTGCTTGCCCGCCTCGGCCATCGCGACACCGATCTCGCGGTGCAGGAAGTTCGGCGCGGTGATGCTGACCGCCCGCACGCGTGGGTCGGAGGCCACCTCGCGCCAGTCCCGCGTCGTCGAGGCGAACCCGAACTGCGCGGCGGCCTCCTCCGCCCGGCCCGGCACCTCCTCCGCGACCGTCACGAGCTCCGGGACGAGGGGGAGCCGCGGATAGTGGTGCCGCACACGCGCGTACGCCTGGGTGTGCACCCGCCCCATCCAGCCGAATCCGATGACGGCGACGCCGAGCGTGTCCACCATGAGAGCCCCTCTTTGGACCGTTCCAGAACCTGTTCAGGCCACCCTGGGTGGGGTTCGCCGACGCTGTCAACCCTTTGACAAGCCGTGGCGTCGCATGGAACGGTCCATCCCATGAGAGCGCCGACGATCCGGGACGTGGCCGAACGGGCCGGCGTCTCCAAGTCGCTGGTCTCTCTCGTGCTGCGCGGCTCCGACCAGGTGCGCCCAGAGAAGCGGGACGCCGTGCTCCGCGCCGCCCGGGAGCTCGGCTACCGGCCCAACGCCGCCGCCCGCAGCCTCAGCGAGCAGCGCACCCGCACGGTCGGCGTCCTCCTGAACGACCTGCGCAACCCCTGGTTCGTGGACCTCCTCGACGGTCTGAACTCCCTGCTGCACGCGGGTGGCCTCCGCATGTTGCTGGCCGACGCCCGCCTCAACCGCCGCACCGGTCAGGACCCGGCCGATCCGCTGCTGGACCTGCGGGTCGACGGTCTGGTCGTGGTCGGCACGCTGCCCGACCCGGCGGCCCTCGGCCAGGTGGCCGAGCGGATCCCGGTCGTGCTGTCCGGCACCCGCGAACCGGCCCCACCGGGGGTCGACGTCGTGGCGGGCGACGACGAGCGGGGCGCCCTGCTGGCCGCCGAGCACCTGATCGGCCTCGGGCACCGCCGTATCGCACACATCGCGGGCTACGGAGCGGTGGGCGAGCTGCGCCGCCGGAGCTTCGAGGCGACGATGCGCCGGCACGGTCTCGCGGACCAGGTGCTGGTCGAGCCGAGCGACATGACCGAGGAGGGCGGCTACCGCACGACCGTCCGGCTGCTCAGCCGCCCCGACCGGCCCACGGCCGTCTTCGCCGTCAACGACATCGCGGCCATCGGCGTGCTCTCGGCGGCCGAGGAGCTCGGGCTGCGCGTGCCGCGCGACCTGTCCGTCGTCGGCTACGACAACACGAGCATCGCCCGGCTGCGGCACGTGTGGCTCACGTCGGTCGACAACTCCAGCCACGAGGTCGGCCGCCGCGCGGCCCAGTGCCTCTTGAAGCGCTTCGAGGGCGCCGGCGGGGCGGGCCGGGTCCAACTGGCCACGCCCACCCTGGAGATCCGGGGATCGTCGGCCCCGGCGCCCTGATCGCGCACCTCACTCAGAGGGTGATCGCGTACGCCTTGCGCAGGGTCTCGTGCACCGTCCACGTCGTACGGTCGCCCTCGCGCAGGACGGCCATGTCGCCGGGCCCGACCGTGAGCGTCGGCCCGCCCTCGACCTCGATCGTCGCCGAACCGCTGATCACCACGAACAGTTCGTCGGCCTCGGTGTCGGTGACCACACCGGGCGTGATCTGCCAGACGCCCCGGACCTGACGGCCGTCCTCCGACTCCCAGACCACCTTCCCGGTCACCTCGGGTGTCCCGGAGACGATCTGCGCGGGCGCGAGGGGCTCGGGTTCGAGCTCGGCGTCGGGGATGTGGAGTACGAAGCTGTGCGTCATGCGCCGACCCTAGACCTGGTGAGCGGGGGAGCGGCCTGGACAGAGTGTGGGGCGCCGACCGGGCCGGGCGGACACTTCGTCGCTCCGATTCCGCGGACGGACCGCTCCGGCTCCGCAAGGCACGACGCTCCGATCCGCGGACGAGCCGCTCCGACTCCGCGGGAGCCCACGGGCGTTGCCACCCCGATGCCCACATCCACGCCAATACGGCGAACAAAATTGTTGACAATAGTGTTTGGCTAGATTTACGTTCGACAGGCACTCATTCAGGGAGGGCACATGCCGAACGAAGCCCGTCCGAGCACCGGGGAGCAGGCCAAGCAGCACGCGCTCGCGCAGCTGCGGCAGGCGATCCTGCACGGCGAGATGGCACCGGCGCAGCGGCTGGTGGAGAACGAACTCGCCGAGCAGTTCGGTGTGACGAGGGCCAGCATCCGGGCGGCACTGATCGATCTGGAGGCACAGGGCCTGGTCGAGCGGATCCGCAACCGCGGTTCGCGGGTCCGGGTGGTGACCGTGGAGGAGGCGGTCGCCATCACCGAGTGCCGCATGGTCCTGGAAGGGCTCTGTGCGGCGAAGGCGGCCGTGGCGGCGAGCGACGAGCAACTGGCCGAACTCACCACCCTCGGCACGGCGATGACCAAGGCCGTGGCCGACGGCGAACCGGTCACCTACTCGGACCTCAACCACGAACTGCACGCCCGTATCCGGGAGTTCTCCGGCCAGCGGACCGCCGTGGAGCTGCTGGAGCGGCTCAACGCCCAACTGGTGCGCCACCGCTTCCAGCTGGCGCTGCGGCCCGGGCGCCCCCAGCAATCCTTGAAGGAGCATCTGGCCATGATCGAGACGATCGAGGCCAGGGACCCGCAGGCGGCCGAGACGGTCGTCCGCGCCCACCTCGGCAGTGTGATCGAGGCGCTGCGCGACTGACGCACACGCGCGAGGCGGGCGCCTCACCTGTTCAGCAAGGAGACACGGCATGACCCACGGCAACGCGCCCGCCGGCACCCGACCACGGTCCACCCTCGTCGTCACCGCACACGCGGGCGACTTCGTGTGGCGGGCGGGCGGCGCCATCGCCCAGGCCACCGCCCGCGGCGAGCAGGTCACCATCGCGTGCCTGACCTTCGGCGAGCGCGGCGAGTCCGCCAAGGCCTGGCGCGAGGGGAAGAAGCTGGAGGAGATCAAGGCCATACGCCGCGAGGAGGCCGAGCGGGCCGCCGCCACCCTCGGCGCGGAGGTCCGCTTCTTCGACGCCGGCGACTACCCGCTCCTCGCCACCCCCGAGCTGACCGACCGACTCGTCGAGGTCTACCGGGACGTCCAGCCCGACGTCGTGCTCACCCACCCCGTCGACGACCCGTACAACGGCGACCATCCGGCCGCCAACCGCATGGCCCTGGAGGCCAGGGTGCTCGCCCAGGCCATCGGCTACCCGGGGCCGGGCGAGATCATCGGCGCCCCTCCGGTCTTCTACTTCGAGCCGCACCAGCCCGAGATGAGCGGCTTCCGCCCCGAGGTGCTGCTCGACATCACCGAGGTGTGGGAGACCAAGCGCACGGCCATGGAGTGCCTCGCCGCCCAGCGCCACCTGTGGGACTACTACACCGACCTCGCCGTCCGCCGCGGAGTCCAGCTCAAGCGCAACGCCGGGCCCAACCTCGGCCTGCCCCACACGACCATGGCCGAGGCGTACATGCGCCCCTACCCGCAGATCGCGAAGGAGCTGGCATGAGCGGCGTGATCGTCACCGGTCCGCCGAAGGCGTCCGCCGAGGACGTCGAGGCCCTCGCCGGCCACGGTGTCGCCACCGTCCACGAGGCCATGGGCCGCACGGGCCTGCTCGGCCCGGGACTGCGCGCGATCCAGCAGGACACCCGGATCGCGGGCACCGCCGTGACGGTGCTCAGCTGGCCCGGCGACAACCTCATGATCCACGCCGCCGTGGAGCAGTGCGGCCCCGGGGACGTCCTGGTGGTCACCACCACCTCGCCCTCCACCGACGGCATGTTCGGCGAACTGTTCGCCACCGCGCTCCACCGGCGCGGCGTGCGCGGCCTGGTCATCAACGCCGGGATCCGCGACACGGCCGAACTGCGCGCGCTGGGCTTCCCCGCCTGGGCCGCCGCCGTGTCCGCCCAGGGCACGGTCAAGGCGACCGGAGGCTCGGTCAACGTGCCGGTCGCGATCGGCGGCCAGGTGATCCGCCCCGGCGACGTGATCCTCGCCGACGACGACGGTGTCGTGGTCGTCCCCCGCGAACAGGCCCGGCGCGCCGCCGAGGCCTCCGAGGCCCGCGAACGCAAGGAGGCGGCCACCCGCGCCGCGTTCCTCGACGGCCAACTGGGCCTGGACCGCTACGGGTTGCGCGGCAAGCTCGCGCAGCTCGGCGTGACCTACACGTCGTACGAGGAACACGCGAGGGACGGGGAGCGGTCGTGACCCCGCGCTGCATGCTGATGCGCGGCGGCACCTCCAAGGGGGCCTACTTCCTCGCCGAGGACCTGCCGGCGGACCCGGACGCCCGGGACGCGCTCCTGCTGCGCGTCATGGGCGGCCCCGACCCGCGGCAGATCGACGGACTGGGCGGCGGCCACCCGCTCACCAGCAAGGTCGCGGTGGTGTCACCGTCCACCGACCCGCGTGCCGATGTCGACTACCTGTTCCTCCAAGTCGCCGTCGACCGGCCCGAGGTGAGCAGCCGTCAGAACTGCGGGAACATCCTGGCCGGAGTCGGCCCGTTCGCCGTGGAGCGCGGGCTGGTCCCGGCGGGGGAGGAGCGGACCGCCGTCCGCATCCGCATGGTCAACTCGGGTGATCTCGCGACGGCGACCTTCCCGACCCCCGGTGGCCGGGTCGACTACGCCGGAGACACCCGGATCGCGGGCGTGCCCGGCACCGCCGCCGCCGTGACCATCGAATTCCCGCCGGGCGACGGGGAGTTGCTGCCGACCGGCCAGGCCCGGGACGACATCGACGGCGTCCCCGTCACCTGCGTCGACAACGGCATGCCGACCGTACTGATCGCGGCCTCCTCCCTCGGCGTCACCGGCTACGAGGCACCCGCGGACCTGGAGGAGAACACCACCCTCACCGACCGGCTGCACGCGCTCCGGCTGAAGGCGGGCCGCCTCATGGGACTGGGGGACGTCTCGAACACGACCGTGCCCAAACTGACCCTGCTGGCCCCGCCCAGGCATGGCGGGACGGTCAGCACCCGCACCTTCATCCCCGCGCGCTGCCACACCTCGATCGGCGTCCTCGGGGCGGCCGGTGTCGCCGCCGGACTGCGCATCGAGGGCAGTGTCGGCGCGGACCTCGCCCGGCCGCCCGCCGGAAGCGACCGGGTGCGCATCGAACACCCCACCGGTCACCTGGACATCGAGAGCGGCATCGGCACCGACGCCGGGGGCAGGCCCGTGGCCCGCCGCACGGCCGTGGTGCGCACCGCCCGCAAGATCTTCGACGGCACGGTCTTCCCCGGCCCCGACCGACCCCTCAAGGACCCCCGATGACCCCACCCCTGGGCGACATCGCCCACATCGGCCACACCCAGCTCTTCACCCCCGACCTGGACGCCAGCGTCGCCTTCTTCACCGACTACCTCGGTCTCACCGTCAGCGGCCGGGACGGCGGCACGGTCTATCTGCGGACGTACGACGACTACGAGCACCACAGCCTCGTCCTCACCGCCCGCGACCGGCCCGGCCTCGGCCGGCTCGCCCTGCGCACCGCCGGCGAGGAGGCCCTGCACCGCAGGGTGCGGGCGGTCGAGGAGGCCGGCGGCTCCGGCCGCTGGACCGAGGACGAACCCGGCCTCGGCAAGCTCTACGTCACCACCGACCCGGACGGCCACGAACACGCCCTCTACTGGGAGAGCGAGCACTACCGGGCCCCCGACGAGCTGAAGCCCGCCCTGAAGAACCAGCCGCAGGCCAAGCCCAACCGAGGCGTCGGGGTGCGGCGGCTGGACCACGTCAACTTCCTCGCCGCCGACGTCCTCGCCAACGCCGAGTTCCAGCAACAGGTCCTCGGGGCCCGGCCGACCGAGCAGATCCGCCTCGACAGCGGCCGGATCGCCGCCCGCTGGCTGACCTTCACCGACAAGTCGTACGACGTCGTCTACACCGAGGACTGGACCGGCTCGTCGGGGCGTCTGCACCACATCGCCTTCGCCACCGACACCCGCGAGGACATCCTGCGCGCCGCCGATCTCGCCATCGACACGGGCGTGTTCATCGAGACGGGCCCGCACAAGCACGCCATCCAGCAGACGTTCTTCCTGTACGTCTACGAGCCGGGCGGCAACCGCGTCGAACTGTGCAATCCGCTCACCCGCCTGGTCCTGGCCCCCGATTGGCCGCTGATCACCTGGACCGAGGCGGAACGCTCCCGGGGCCAGGCCTGGGGTCTGCGGACCATCGAGTCCTTCCACACGCACGGGACCCCGCCGGTGGCCTGAGCGGAGCGCGACCCACCCCGGACATCGGCAGGCGGAGACCACTGTCGATGAGATTGTTGACAAAACTGTTGACTCTCTCGGGGTGGGTCCTTAGCGTCGAGCGCACTCACGCACGAGAGGTAGCCAACGATGTCGTCCTCCCCCTCCCTGGCCGTACGCGGCAGCAAACTCGCCCTCCTGGCGGTGGCCCTGTGCTGGCTGGCCGTCCTCTTCGACGGCCTCGACATGTTCATCTACGGCTCGGTGCTGCCCCACATGCTGGAGGAGCGGGCCCTCGGCATCACCTCCGGCCAGGCCGGTGACCTCGGCAGCTACGCCACCTTCGGCATGCTGGTCGGCGCGCTCACCGCGGGCACGGTCGCCGACCGGATCGGCCGCAAGAAGCTGATGGTCGGCTGCGTGACGCTCTTCTCGCTCGCCTCCGGCCTGTGCGCACTCGCGAACGGCGTCACGCTCTTCGGCCTCGGCCGCACCCTGGCCGGCGTCGGCCTCGGCGGTCTGCTGCCCACCGCGATCAGCATGGTCTCCGACTACGCTCCCCGCGGCCGCGGCGCCCTCACCATCGGCCTGCTGATGACCGCCCACCACGCCGGCGGCATCCTCTCCGCCTACGTGGCCCTGTGGGTCGTCGAACCGCTCGGCTGGCGCGCCGCGTTCTGGATCTGCGTCCTCCCGCTGCTCTTCGTGCCGGTACTCGCCAGGCTGCTGCCCGAATCGCTCGGCTTCCTGCTCGCCCACGGCCGCACCGACGAAGCACGCGCCCTGGCGAGCCGCTACGACGTCGAGCTGCCCTCGGCGAAGACCGGCGCGGACGCACCCGCCCCCTCCCGCTGGACCTCTCTGGCGGGCCTGTTCCGCGGCGGCGAATGGATCCAGACCCTCCTCTACTGGGTGGCGTCCTTCGGCGGCCTGCTCCTCGTCTACGGCGTCGCCACCTGGCTGCCCACCCTGATGCGCAGCGAGGGCTACGAACTCGGCTCCGCCCTCACCTTCGTGGTCCTGTTCAACCTCGGCGGCATCGTCGGCATGCTGGTGGCGGGCCGCGCCTCCGACCGATTCGGCGCTCCGCGCATCTCGGCGATCTGGTTCGCGCTGACCGCCGCCGGCGTCTTCCTGCTCAGCGTCCACATGCCGCTCGCCCTCACCTTCACGGTGGTCTTCCTCACCGGCGTCTTCCTCAACAGCGCCCAGACGATGATCTACGCGACCGTCTCCATCCGGTCGGCCCCCGACAGCCGCGCCACCGCCGTCGGCTGGACCTCCGGCATGGGCCGCTTCGGCGCCGTCTTCGGGCCGTGGCTGGGCGGGCAGCTGCTCGCCGCGGGCGAGGGGGACTGGGGTTTCACGGCCTTCGCGCTGGCGGGCGTGAGCTCCATGGTGTTCATCGGCCTGGCCGCCGTGCGCGGGTCGCGTCAAACGGCCGAGGGCGGGACGAGCAGGACGCTGCTGGGCGCCCACTGACAGAGCTCCCGGTGTCCGTCTCAACCCCTATGCCCTGGTCGGGAGTTCCCACCGATTGGCGTATTGTTTGCGGCATATGCCCGGGAGTTGAGATGCCCGAAGGCATGCGACTGCGTGGGTGAAGGGGGAACAGGACGTGGACGAGACGGGGCGACGACCCGCCCGGCGGACCGGGCTGCCCGGAGGCGCCGTCACGGCACTCCTGGCCGTGGCGGCCTGCGCCGGCCACGCGACCAAGGCGGACCTGCCCTGGTGGGCCGTCCTCGCCGTCGCCGTCTCGGCGGTGGGTCTCGCCGGCTGGACCCGGCGCCCGGAACGACTGTCGGCACGGGCCGGGGGACGGTTCCCCATGCGGTAGGGTTGACCTGCGTGATCACGCGGTTCACCCGCGCGACGCGCATCGGGACGTGGCGCAGCTTGGTAGCGCACTTGACTGGGGGTCAAGGGGTCGCAGGTTCAAATCCTGTCGTCCCGACTCGTATGAGTCGCATGGAAGGGCTGTTTTCGGAGGCATCCGAAGACAGCCCTTCGGTATGTCCGCGCAGGTGCGACCGCGGCCAGGCCGGCACCGTGACATAGGCCACCCGGGTGCGTTTTCCCCGTGCGCGTTTGCGTTCGCGTCGGCTGGAAAGTGGCTCTGTAGTCACCGGACGCGCAATCCGGTGGCTGGTGACCGAAAGCCCGAAAGAGGAGGTTCGATGTCCTCGAAGCGACGTCGCAAGAAGAAGGCCCGCCGCAAGAACGGCGCGAACCACGGCAGCCGTCCGCAGTCCTGAGAAGTCCTGCGGGCGCGCCGACGCAAACGGGTGAGTGGCAGCCGCCACTCACCCGTTTGCGTTCGCAGGCGCGTCACGGCCTCTCGGCCCGTCCGGTGCTGTCACAGGCGGAAGACCCGTCCGAGCGCGTCGGCCAGCGCGGGCTCCGTCTCCGCGGCCGCGAGCCCGGTCAGGCGGGCGGCGAGATAGCCGTCCGGGCGGATGAGGAAGGCCGTCGCCCCCTCCACGCCGTACAGTCGCGCGAACTCTCCCGCCTCGTCCCGGAACACGGGCAGGCGCCTGCCGTCCGCGCCGACCGGGACGTGCACGGCCCGCCCCGCGTCCGAGTCCCCGGCGGCGACGAGGAAGGCGGGCAGTGTGCCGCCCGTCAGCCGGTCGGCGGTAGCGGCGGTGTCGCGGCAGGCGGTGAGCGCGTCGGCCGAGTCGGCGTGGAGGACCAGGACGTGCCCGCGGTCGCGCAGCAGGTCGTAGAGGCGCAGGGGCGTCATGGCCAGGCTGGTGGTGAGGCCGCGGCAGTCGGGCGCCCGGTCGCCCGGGCCGGGGCGGTCCGCGTCCGTGGGGCCCGCCCCGTTCGTCGCGGTCAGGGGACTGTCGGGGTAGGCGACGAGCAGTTGCGCCTCGCGCAGCATCACCGTCGTCCTGTCGTCCTTCGCGGTCTGGACGCCGCCCGCCGTGGCATGGCGGACCGTGCGTCCGACCACTTCCTCGCCGACGGGTCGCCGTTCGGCGTCGTAGCTGTCGAGGAGCCGGGGGTGCGCGCCGCCGTCCAGGACGATGGCCAGCTTCCAGGCCAGGTTGCAGGCGTCCTGGATACCGGTGTTCATGCCCTGCGCGCCGGTCGGCGGGTGGATGTGCGCCGCGTCCCCGGCGACGAAGACCCGGCCCACGGAGTACCGGTCGACGAGCCGGTGACTGATGCGGAAGACCGACGACCAGCGCATGGCGGACGCGGTGGCGGGCTCCGGCGACAGCCGGTCGACGACCGCCTGGATGTGCTCCAGGCGGGGCGCCCGTCCGCCCTCCAGGCCGTGGGCCGTCTCTCCCGGCGCGGGGTTCTCGGCCTTCGTCGAGAGCTCGGGCGGCACCTGCATCGACATGCGGTACCGGCGCTCTCCGGGCAGCGGGATGCAGACCAGGGCGTCGTCGATACGGCCGTCGGCGCCGTGGTGCATGGACCGCACCGCGTGGCCCTCCGGGAGGTTCCAGTCCACCTCCACGTCGGCGAGCATGTACTCCTCCGGGAACGCGCCCCCTTCGAAAGTGAGCCCGAGCCCTTTGCGGACGGTGCTGTGCGCCCCGTCGCAGCCGACCAGGAAGCGCGACCGCACCTCCTCCGGCGCGCCGGACGCCGTGACGATCCGGCTCACGACCCCGTCTTCGTCCTGTGTGAACCCCAGCAGCTCCGTGCCCCGCTCGATCCCGGTGCCGAAGCGGGCGAGGTGTTCCTCGATGATCCGCTCCGTGTCGTACTGCGGCAGGGCCGCGAAGCCGTAGGGGACCTCCGGCGGCAGCCGCAGCTCGAAGCGCGCCTGCTCGACGCCGTCGGCGTACGTCAGCTGCCCGCGCATCGGCACGGCGGCCTCCAGAGCGGCGCGCACCATGCCCATCCGGTCCCAGACCTCCAGCGTGCGCGGCTGCACGCCCACCGCCTTGGCGTAGGGCAGCCTGGCCGGCAGTCTGTCGATGATCCGGCAGGTGGCCCCCTGCCGCCGCAACTCGGCCGCCACGGTCAGCCCGACCGGTCCCGCGCCCACGATCAGTACGTCTGTGTCCACCACCGGCGTCTCCTGCCGAGAGCCCCCCTTCCGCTGCCTCCATGCTCCACCGCCGGGGGGCCGTCAGCTACTCCACGGGGTCTGGCGTCAGGGACCGCCGCATCCGTGCGGGTACGCGGAGGACCACAGTCCGTCGGCCGAGGCCGACGCCCCGCCCGGCGGGCCGCCGCCGGATGCCGGATGCCGGATGCCGGGGGAGAGGCTTCGGCACCGCCGCGGGGTGCGGCTTCTTCCCGGCTCGGTGGCGGGACCGGCAGCCGAACGCGATCTGCGCTCCGTAGTGCGGCAGATTGTCGCCGGGCACGATCGGGGCGGGACACCTCCACTTGCTTCCCCTCATCCCCGGTGTTGCGCCGCGAGCGCCGTCGGGTCATAGGCACCTCGTGCGCCGGTCGCGTGTGCGCCCCCGCCCCCGGCCGGACATCGGCGTGGACGCGCGGTGGGCGGCGCACGCGCGGAGGGCGGCGCACGCGCGGAGGGCGGCGCACGCGCCGGTGGGCCGCACGCTGCCCGCGGGAGCCGGTGCCCCGGCACATGGCGTGGTCGAGGACGTCACCCACCCCCATGGGCGACGTCCTCGACCGTTCCCCCGGTGCCGGACTGTGGCTCAGGTGTCCGCGCGGCGGACGGGTGCCGTCACCAGCACATCACCGCCGTCTCGCCGCTGCCCCAGGCGGAGTAGAGGCGTACGCGGACGACATAGCGCCGGCCCTTGACGAGCCGGGCGCCGATCGTGGCGTTCTGCTCGGTTCCCCCGTCGTCCCGGCCCGCGACGTAACGGGGCCGCCCGTCCCGCTCCTCGAAGAGCACGACTACGGCATCGCAGTCGCCGAAGGTGCCCAGCGTGTACGTGCGGGTCTCCGGCGGGTCGATCACGAAGTCCGCCTGTTCGCCCGGGCCGAGCCCGAGGGGTGCCGAGCGGAACGGCACCAGCGCGGGCGAGCCCTGCGGATGCGGCGGATACCAGCGCAGCACCGACTCCTTGTCGGCGGCCGACAGGGTGCCGGGCGGGTCGAGGCCGCCGCGGTACTGCTCCGGCTCCAGGATCAGCCCCGGCGCGAACGGGAACTCCATGATCGACTGCGGGTCCCAGAAGGAACCGTTGGCCTCGTCGGGGCCCAGCTTGCGCAGGATGTTGTAGTGCGTCCGCTCCCGGCTCCAGTGGTGCGGCGGGCCCGCCAGTTCGGCGTAGACGGCCTCGTCGTCCCAGTGGATGCCCGCGAACGGACTCTGGTGCTCGTGCAGCATGCCGAGCGCGTGCCCGATCTGGTGCAGGGCCGTCGCGCGCTCCCCGGGCGCGGTCAGGTCCCAGCCGAAGTTCATGGTGCGTTCCTGCCGCCCGGCGAGCAGCGCGTCCCGGCCCACCGACGACCAGGAGCCGTCGCCGGCCTGGAACCCGATGCGCAGTTCCGCCTCCGAGCGGTCGTCGACCTCGGTGAAGGCGATCCCGATGCCGAGGTCCTGCCACTCCCGGAAGCACGACCGCACCACGTCGCGCTGCTCCTCGGCACCGGCCCACGACACCCGCCGCGTCATCCCCCTCCCCGGCACGGGGATGACGGACGCGTCGGTGTCACCGTCGAAGAACCAGTAGTGCAGAACGGTGCCGTTGACCCACTTCCGCCGCCCGCCCCCGAGCGCGCTCAGCCGCTCGGCCGCCGGCCCCGGTGCGAAGGCGGGCGCCGGCACCTGAGCCAGCGAGCAGTAGCGTGCGGTCATGGGCCACAGCCTGCCCCGCGGACCGCCCCGGGCGCCTGAGTCGGGGGCTACTCAAGTCGCCCTGTATCAAAGGTGAGTAGCCGCGCTCATGTCTGTGTGATGACTTACGAGAGGGACGCGACGACGCTGGAGCTGCCCTGGCCGTTCGCCGGGCGGGAGAATGAACTGGATCTGGTCCGGCGGTCGTTGACCGGCGTGCGGCGCGGCATCGTGGTGACAGGCCCGGCGGGCTGCGGCAAGACCCGCCTCGTCGCCGAGGCGATGCGCGGCGCCGACTGCGCGCGGGCGGCCGGTACGCCCGAGAGCCGGGCCATCCCCTTCGCGGCGTTCGCCCATCTGCTGCCGGAGTCGGTCACGTTGCACCGCGCGGTCCGGCTGCTGTCCGGTGTCCGCACGCTGCTGGTGGACGATGCGCACCTGCTCGACGACGCCTCCGCCGCCCTCGTCCACCAACTCGCCGTGCACGGACGGACCCGCCTGCTGGTCGTCGCCACGGACGGCGCCCCGGTGCCCGGCGCGATCTCCCGGCTGTGGACCGGCGAACTCCTGCCGCGTCTCGCGCTGGAGCCGCTGCCCGAGGAGGAGACCGGCCGGCTGCTCACGGCCGGCGTCGGCCCGCTCGACGCGCTCACCGCCAACCGGCTGTGCCGTCTGAGCCGGGGCGACCTGCGGCTGCTGCGCGACCTGCTGGGGGCGGTGCGCGGGCTGCTGACCCCCGTCCCGGACACCGACGAGCGGGCCTGGCGGGGACCCGTCCCGCTGACCACGGCCGTCCGTGAACGCACCGCCCCGGTCCTCGGCCGGACCTGCCCGCTCGAACGCGAGACCCTGGACCGCCTCGCCTTCGCCGAGCCCCTGCCGTCGCACCTGGACGACCTGGACCTCGGCGCCCTCGAAGTGCTGGAGTCCGACGGCTTGATCGAGGCCGACGACCACGGTGCCGTCCGTCTCGCCCACCCTCTGTACGGGCCGGTGCTGCGGGCCGCGTCGGGCCGGCTGCGGGCCCGACGGCTGGCGCGGACGGCCGAGGCGTACGCCGCCGCCCTCGACGCCGAGTCGGCCGCCCTGGCCCGCCGGATCGAGCAGGCCGACGTACGGGCGATTGCCACGCCGGCGGGGGAGTGGCTGGTCGCCGAGGGCGGGGTGCTGCCGGGCGGGTACGCAGCCGTACGCGCCCGGTTCGCGTGGTTGCGGGGGGAGGTGCGGGAGGCGGCGGCCTGGGCGCGGGAAGGCCTGCGGGGCGAGCCCGGACACGCCTCCTGCCGGGCCGAACTCGACCGCGCCTCGACGGTGCTGGACAGGCCGGGCGCTCCGGACGCGGACCTGGAGGATCTCACCGACCCCTACGACGCCGTACGCCTCGGCGCCCCCGAGAAGGTCATCGACCGGCTCGGCGGCGTCTTCGCCCGGCACGCCGACGCACTGACCCGTGCCGACGGACCGGACCTGGACGAGGTGGCCGGGGAGCTGGAGCAGCGGGGCTTGTTGCTGTTCGCCGCCGAGGCGTACGCCCAGGCCGTGGGCGTCCACCGCGACCCGCGCGCCGCCCGGCACTCCCGCACCCGGGCCGTCGCCCTGGCCCGGCGCTGCCAGGGCGCCCGCACGCCCGCGCTGTCCGGGCTGGTTTTCGGCGAACTCACCGCCCGGCAGCGGCAGATCGTCACCCTGGCGGCGACAGGTCTCACCAACCGGCAGATCGCCGAGCGCCTCACGCTGTCCGTCCGCACCGTGGGCAACCACCTGTACAGCGCCTACGCCCGACTGGGCGCGAGCGACCGCGGCGCCCTGCCCTGGCTGGACCGCACACCGGAAGCCCAGCCGGCCTGACCGGCCCGGGACCGGCGGCCTGACCCGAACAGGGGACGGGTCAGGCCGCCACACAGGGTGGGTCGTGAACAGGGCGACCGGGCCAGGCCGCCCCGAGCGGGGGAACCGGGCCAGGCCCCTCCTGACGGGTGGGGCCGGGGTCGGCCCCCGGGCAAGGCCTGGGTCAGGCCGCCCCGAGCAGGGGAACCGGGCCAGGCCGCCCCGAGCAGGGGAACCGGGCCAGGCCCCTCCTGACGGGGGGCCGGGATCGGCCCCCGGGCAAGACCTGGGTCAGGCCGCCCCGAGCAGGGGAACCGGGTCAGGCCCTTCCCGACGGTTGGGGCCGGGGCCGGCCCCCGGGCAAGACCTGGGTCAGGCCGCCCCGAACGCCGAGAACGCCCAGCCCGTCGCCTGGTGCAGCGCGTCGCCCGGCAGGGCGGCCCGGGCGTCGCGCAGTGCCTCCGCCAGGGACAGGCCGGCGTCGAGGCCCTTGTGCAGCGCGAGCATCAGCGGCACCACCGCGGCGTCGTTCACGGGCGCGCTGCACGCCACCACCCCGGCCGTGCCGAGCGGCAGCAACGCCGTGACCAAACCCAGCAGTTCGTCGGCGCCGACGGAGGCGAGGCGGGCGGTGTCGCAGCAGGACAGGATGATCCGGTACGGGCTGCGGTCCAGCCGCTCGAAGTCGTGCACGACGATCGGCCCGTCGGCCATCCGCAGGGACGAGAACAGCGGGCTGTCCGCGCGGAACGTGCCGTGCGCGGCGATGTGCGCCAACGCCGCCCCGTCCAGCTCCTCCAGCACCCGCGGCACCCGCGCCTCGTCCTCCTCCAGGACCGTCGCACAGCCGTACCGGCCGGCCAGCTCGGGCACCTCGGCACCGCCGGTCGCCAGGCCCGGGCCGCGCACGAGCACCTGGCAGTCCTCCGGTGGCGGCGCGGTCTCCCGGGCCCGCAGCCAGCTGCCCGCCGACGGCGACACGCTGAGCACCCGTTCCCGCAGTGACGGCAGCAGCGCCCACGGCACCCGGTGCAGCCGACCCGGCGGCACGATCACCACCGGGCCGCCACCCAGCTGCGCCGCCGCCGGGCCGAGCAGCAGTTCCTCCAACCGCCGTCCCGCCGCCTGCACCACCGGAAGCCGGGCCTCCGCCCCGGGGTGGGCCAGTCGCCGCAGCCCCGCCTGTACGTGCTCGGCCTCGGTCTCAGCCTCGGCGAGCAGCCCGGCCTCGAACCGGCGCACCCGCCCCCGCCCGCACAGCAGGACCTGCACCTGCCCGTCGAGGACGGCCAGCTCCACCAGCAGGACTTCGTCACCCAGCCGCTCCAGCAGCCGGCCTACGTCGAACCGGTCCCCGCCCCCGGGTGTCTCGCCCCTCATGTGCAGCGTGCGGGAGCGGATCTCCCGCTCCAGACGCCGCTGTTCACGCTCCAGCGCCGGGACCGGCCGGCCCTCCATCCGGGCGGCCTCCGCACGCGAGGCGATCTCGCGGAAGGCCGTCATGCCGCTGAGCAGCTCCGGGTCGGCGGGCGGCCGGGTCGGCGGTGTGGACAGCACGGTCGCACGCCAGCGCTCGCTCCACACCAGCAACCGCCGCGGCCCGCCGGAGACCAGACTGGCCCGCTGCGCCAAGGCCGCCAGTTCCGCGCCCTGTTCGGTGGCGCGGGCCCGCAACTCCGAGGCACCCAGCGTCATCCGGTGGTCGTCCAGGACGTCCAGGCCCCGCCGGCAGGCCTCCAGGACGCCCCGGGCCGACCCGGCGGCCTGCGCCCGCAGCGCCTGCGCCGCCCAGCCCGTCATCCGTGCCAGGGGCGGACCGCTGCGCCGGCTGCGCGCGGCCACGGCCAAGTGCCGCTCCGCGTCCGCCGTCCAGCCCAGATCCAGCGCGATCCGGCCCGCGAGCAGCGATGCCTCCGGCGCGGCCGGTGAGCCGAACGACGCCAGCTTCCCGGCCACCGCGGCGGCGTCGGCGACCAGCCGCCCCGAGCCCCGCCCGGCCGCGTGCCGAGCCTCGATCAGCACCAGCCGGGCGTGCGTCTCCCACCAGGTGCGCCGCTGCCCGGCGAACAGCCGTACCGCGAGGGCCGCACGGGCGATCGCCGTGTGCGGATCGCCCGCCGGCCGGGCGGCCCGCGCGGCGGCCAGCAGCAGCTCCGCCTTGCGGGTGGACTGCCCGCCGATCCCGTCCAGCTTTCCGATCGCCGCGTCCGCCTCGGCCAGCGCCTCCGGGGCGAGACCGGCCGCCATCAGCACCTCACAGCGCCGGATGTTCAGCATGAACGTCGGTGTGCCGAGCCGGGCGTACCGCTCCTCCGCTTCGTCCAGCAGCCGCAGCGCCGCCGGTACGTCCCCCGACCGGAACGCGGCCAGACCCCGGCTCTCCACCGCGTCGGCCTTGTCGTGCTCCTGGCCGGTGGTGTCCCACAGCGCCTCGGCCGCCGTGAAGTCCGCCTCCGCCCGCTCCACCGACCCCAGCGCCAGATGCACGGTGGCCCGCAGGGTCAGGGCCCGCGCCGTCCAGATCACGTCGTCCGCCTGCCGCAGCACGGGCACTGCCCGGCGCACGTCCTCCAGCGCCTCCCGGTGGTGACCGAGCACCCACCACACATACGCTCGCCGGTACAGCACCCGCGCCCTGGTGTGCCCCGCGCCCCGCGCGACACCCCGCTCGAAGGCCGACAGGCCCTCCCGGGTGCGGCCCGCGTGCACCAGCGCCACGCCCAGCGTGGCCAGCACGTCCGCCTCGCGGTCCGCCGAGCCGGCGCGCGCCGCGCACTCTCGGGCCCGCCGCAGGTGGTGCAGCGCGAGCCGCAGATCGCCGAAGTCCCGCTGCCAGATGCCGATCACCTGGTGGGCGACCGAGGCGTCCAGCGGGGAGGGACCGGCGTCGAGCAGCGCCCGGGCCCTCGCGAGAGCCTCGCCCGGGTCGGCGAACACCATCGGCAGCAGTTCCGTCACCGAGTCGCTGCTTCCCGCTGTCACCCTCGGATGGTAGTGGTCCCGGAGCGCACCACACAGGTGTCGAGCTGTATCAAGAGACGGCGAAGCGCCTCATGTTGACGACCGCTCAGCGGAACCGGTCGACGTCGTCGCACCAACGGGAGGACCCGCCATGGCACCTCAGCGATTCCACGAGCAGTTCGACCAGATCCAGCGCTCGATGCCGGACGTCCCCCTGGCGATGGGCCCGGACGACTCGGCGGAGTTCATGTACGAGAAGGGTGTGGTCCTCGTCCGCGACGGCGAGGAGGCCCGGATCGTGGAGGACACGGTACGGGCGCACTTCACGGCCGCACCCGACCTCGACCAGGAGCAGATCCGCCGGGCGGGCCCGCGGACCAGCCGCAGCGGCATCACCCGCATCCGTGTCGGCGACCCCGGTGAGGGCGCCAGGGACGCCGACCGGGCGGTCGCCCACGCCCTGCGCTCCGTACGGGAACAGGAGACCCGGGCCGGGCGCCGGATGGTCGCCCGGAACCACGTGGTGCACATCGCGGTCAACGCCTGCCCCGGCGACGAACCGGTCCCCGCCCCGCTCAGCGAGCCGCCCAACCCGGCCGCCGCCGACACCCCCCACGACCCGGACACCGCCGTCGGCGTCCTCGTCGTCGACACCGGCCTCATGCGCGACTACCGCTCCTGCGGCCTGCTGGCCCACGCCGACGGCGACGCCCAGGTGCGGGAGTGCGACGACCAGGGCGTCCTCCAGCAGTACGTCGGCCACGGCACGTTCATCGCCGGGCTCGTCGCCGCCGTCGCGCCCAACACCGACATCACCGTCCGCGGCACCCTCAACGACGCCGGAGCCGTCCTGGAGTCGGAGTTCGGCGAGAAGCTCTTCGAGGCCGTCGACGCCGGCGGCTGGCCCGACGTCCTCAGCCTCTCCGCCGGCACCTCCAACGGCCGCACCGACGGTCTGCTCGGCGTCGAGACCTTCATGCGGGAACTGCGCGAGCAGCGCACCCTGCTGGTCGCCGCCGCGGGCAACAACGCCAGCGCGGCGCCCTTCTGGCCCGCCGCCTACGCCGATCTGCCCGGCTGGGAGGACTCCGTGCTGTCGGTCGGCGCCCTGCGCAGCGACGGCGAGTTCGGCGCCTGCTTCACCAACCACGGCCCCTGGGTGAAGGTCTACGCCCCCGGAGAGCGCCTCATCAGCGCCCTCACCGGCTTCGACTCGCCCGTCCCGTACGTGTACCAGCACTCCACGTACGACGCCTGCCGCTACGGCTTCTCCTACGGCTGCACCTGCCAGCACCCCCGCCACAGCGGCGTATTGAGCGACGAGGGCAACGCCGCCAAGCCGGACCAGGTGATGTTCGAGGGGTACGCGCAGTGGAGCGGCACCTCCTTCGCGGCCCCCGTGACCGCCGGCCTGGTCGCCGCCCACATGACGGCGCACAAGGAGACCGATCCCCGCACTGCGCGGCAGCAACTCCTCGCCGCCAACACGGAGTTCGCGGAGGTGCGTGGCGCGCACGTCCCGGCACTGCGTCCGCCCACCTGGCGCCCGGTCCCGGTCGTGCGCCTCGGCCCCGGGCTGTGAGGACCGGAGCCGTCCCCTCCACGGCGTACGATGACGTGCCGTACTCGAGGGGTGGGGCTGCCGTGGACCGTACTGATGCCGGCGCGCTCGTCCAGGCGGCCGCCGACGGTGACGCGGGGGCCTGGAAGGCGCTCGTGGAGGGGTTGAGCCCGCTGGTGTGGTCCGTCGTCCGGGCCCACCGGCTCTCCGATGCCGACGCCCACGAGGTGTACCAGACGGCCTGGTTCCGCTTCGCCCAGCACCTCGGGCGGATCCGCGAGCCCGGCAAGGCGGGCGCGTGGCTGGCGAGCACCGCGCGCCATGAGTGTCTCAAGGTCATCAGGAACTCCCAGCGGCTGACTCTGACGGACGATCCCCGGCTGCTGGACCGGGTCAGCGAGGACGGCACGCCGGAACAGTCGCTGCTCGACTCCGAGGAGGCCGCCGCGCAGAGCGAACGCGTACGGCGACTGTGGCAGGAGTTCGAGGAACTGGGCGAGCGGTGCAGACAGTTGCTGCGGGTGCTGATGGCCACGCCGCCGCCCAGCTACCAGGACGTGTCCGCCGCGCTGGGGATCGCGGTGGGCAGCATCGGGCCCCTGCGCCAGCGCTGTCTGCGGCGCCTGCGGGCCCGGCTCGAGGCGCGGGGGGCGATGTGAGCGACGTGAACGACAACGACATGAACGACGACGACATCGACGATGTCATGAACGCCGACGACCTGAACGAGGATCTGTCCTCGCGGGGCAGGGACGGCCTGGACCACGACGGCCCGTCGGGCGAAGAGGACTGGGGCGACGAGGAGTTCGCCGCCGGATTGCTGGAGGAGGAGCTGCGGCAGGCCGCCGCCGTCCTCGACCCGGTGCCGGCGGAGCTCCAGCAGATCGCGGTCGACGCCTACGCGCTGCACGACCTGGACGCGCGCGTGGCCGAGCTGACCTTCGACTCGCTGGTCGACGCCCTCCCGGTCCGGGGCGTCGGTGACGCGCCCCGGATGCTGACCTTCCGGGCGGGCGAGGTGACCGTCGACGTGGAGGTGACCGCACGGGGGCTGATGGGGCAGGTGCTGCCGCCCCAGCCGGCCCGGATCGAGGTCCTCGGCGGACCGCGCCCCGGCTCCCCGCTCACCGCCGACGACCTGGGCCGCTTCGCCGGCGACGTGCCGTTGTCCGGCCCGTTCGCCCTGCGGTTGCGGACGGGTGAGGACGTGGTGGTCACGGAGTGGCTGCGGGCCTAGTCACCAGGTCGGGGGGATGAGGCACCGGGTCGGGGGCCCAGCCACCGGGCCGGGCCCCGGATCACCGGCCGGACGGCTCAGCGGGACACGGCGTCGACCAGCCCGGCCAGTGCCGCGCCGAGCCGTTCCAGCCCGGGCCCGGCGGGGCCGCCCGGCTCGGTCATGTAGGTGTCCCGGCGGATCTCCACCATGAGCGCGCTCACCTCGGGCCGCTTCCCGTAGAACTCCAGGGGGACGTAGGTCCCGCTGAACGGCGTGTCGAGCTCCGTCTCCCCGAACGCCTCCCGGGCGGCGTCCAGCAGCGCGGGAGGCGTGTGGAAGGAGTCGGTGCCGAGACAGACCGCCGGGCGGGGCCCCTCCCCGTGCAGCTCGTAGGGCAGCCTCCGGCTCGGGTAGGAGTGCACGTCGATGATCACGGCCCGCCCGGTGGCTTCCAGCCGGTCCGCCACGGCCTCGGTCATCGCCCGCGCGTAGGGCAGGAAGTACCGCTCGACGAGCGGCCCGGCATCGATGCCCTCGGACCGCAACGCGTCGCCGTGCGTGGTCCGCGTGTACACCGCCCCCATCCCCACGGCGAGCATCTCCTCACGCTCGTCCGGGAACCGCTCCGGGTCGACGACCAGCCGCGACAGCCGGTTGACGAACCGCCACGGCGTGACGCCGGCCGGCCCGGCCGCGATCTCGGCGATCCGGTCCGTGTGCGCGTCCGTGATGTGGTCCAGCTCCCGCGCCAGCTCCTCGTCGCCGAGCGCGATCCCCGCGCGCACGCTGCGCGGTATCTCCCGCGCGGCGTGCGGCACATGGAGGATCACCGGGGACCGCCCGGCCCCGGGCAGCAGCTCGAAGGGCGGCGGGGCGTCGGTCACGAGGCGGCTCCAGGGGCGTTGTCAGTGGTGTCCGGCAGGATCAAGGTGCCACATCGACCGACCACCGAGGCCGAGGACGCCATGCCGATCAGCGACCAGCGGGTGAGCACCCGTCCGTTCCTCCGGCGCCTGTACGACGACGGCTACTACCCGGACCACGTGGTGGACCGCGGGCGCGCCGTCCTGCTCGCCCTGTGCGAGCGCATCGAGCGGGAGCGCCCCGCCGGCCTCGCCGCGCTGTACGCGCTGACGCAGGCGGCCACGGAGGAGTTCAACGACCTGGAGGCCGCGTTCGAGGCGGCGGGCAGTGAGATCGAGACGGTGGCCCGGGAGGAGATGGCCGAGGACTTCGCCTTCGTCGCGTCCGCGTACGGCTTCCCGGACGCGGACGTGGAGGAGCTGATCGCCACGCGGGAGTGGTGAGGGCCGGAGGAGGAGCGCACACGGCTCCGCCCCGGCCGGGCGCTGTGCCGGCCGGGGCGGAGTCAGCGGGCCGAAGGGGCCCGGAGCGTCAGCTCAGGGACGCCAGGGCCTCGTTCCACGTGGTGGACGGGCGCATGGCCTCCGCGGCCTTCGCCGGGTCGGGCTGGTAGTAGCCGCCGATGTCGACCGGCTTGCCCTGCACCGCGCTCAGCTCGTCGACGATCTTCTGCTCGTTCGCGGCGAGCGTCTCGGCGAGCGGGGCGAAGGCCTTCGCCAGGTCCGCGTCGTCGCTCTGCCCGGCCAGCTCCTGCGCCCAGTACAGGGACAGGTAGAAGTGGCTGCCGCGGTTGTCGATGCCGCCGACACGCCGGGTCGGGGACTTGTCCTCCTCGAGGAAGGTCGCCGTGGCGCGGTCGAGGGTGTCGGCCAGGACCTGGGCGCGGGCGTTGCCCGCCACCTTCGCGAGCTGCTCGAAGGACGGCACCAGGGCGAAGAACTCACCCAGGGAGTCCCAGCGCAGGTAGTTCTCCTTGACCAGCTGCTGCACGTGCTTCGGCGCCGAGCCGCCCGCACCCGTCTCGAACAGGCCGCCGCCCGCCATCAGCGGGACGACCGACAGCATCTTGGCGCTGGTGCCCAGCTCCAGGATCGGGAACAGGTCGGTCAGGTAGTCGCGCAGCACGTTGCCCGTGACCGAGATCGTGTTCTCGCCGCGGCGGATGCGCTCCACCGACAGCTTCGTGGCCTCGACCGGGTTGAGGATCCGGATGTCCAGGCCCTCGGTGTCGTGCTCGGCGAGGTAGGTGTTGACCTTCGCGATCAGGTTGGCGTCGTGCGCGCGGGTCTCGTCCAGCCAGAACACCGCCGGGTCGCCGGTGGCGCGGGCGCGGGTGACGGCCAGCTTCACCCAGTCCTTGATCGGCGCGTCCTTGGTCTGGCAGGCGCGGAAGATGTCACCGGCCGAGACAGCCTGCTCGATGAGCGCGGTGCCGCTCGCGTCGACCAGGCGGACGGTGCCCGTGGTGGGGACCTCGAAGGTCTTGTCGTGGCTGCCGTACTCCTCGGCCTTCTGCGCCATGAGGCCGACGTTCGGCACCGTGCCCATGGTCGACGGGTCGAAGGCGCCGTTGGCCCGGCAGTCCTCGATCACGGCCTGGTAGACGCCCGCGTAGGAGGAGTCCGGCAGGACCGCGAGGGTGTCGTGCTCATTGCCGTCCGGGCCCCACATGTGGCCGGAGGTGCGGATCATGGCCGGCATGGAGGCGTCCACGATGACGTCCGAGGGGACGTGCAGGTTCGTGATGCCCTTGTCGGAGTCGACCATGGCCAGCTCCGGGCCCTCGGCGAGCTCGGCGTCGAAGGAGGCCTTGATCTCGGCGCCCTCCGGCAGGGCGTCCAGACCCTTCCAGATGCCGCCCAGACCGTCGTTCGGCGTGAGGCCGGCCGCGGCGAGCTTGTCGCCGTACTGCGCGAACGTCTTCGGGAAGAAGGCGCGCACCACGTGGCCGAAGACGATCGGGTCGGAGACCTTCATCATCGTCGCCTTCAGGTGCACCGAGAACAGCACGCCCTCGGCCTTGGCCTTGGCGACCTGCGCGGTCAGGAACTCGCGCAGCGCGGCGACGCGCATCACGGAGGCGTCGACGACCTCGCCGGCGAGCACGGGTACCGACTCGCGCAGCACCGTGGTGGTGCCGTCGTCGCCGACCAGCTCGATGCGCAGCGCGCCGTCCTCGGCGATCACGACGGACTTCTCGGTGGAGCGGAAGTCGTTCTGGCCCATGGTCGCCACGTTGGTCTTGGACTCGGCGGTCCAGGCGCCCATGCGGTGCGGGTGGGACTTGGCGTAGTTCTTGACCGAGGCGGGGGCGCGGCGGTCCGAGTTGCCCTCACGCAGGACCGGGTTCACGGCGGAACCCTTGATCTTGTCGTAGCGGGCGCGGATCTCGCGCTCCTCGTCGGTCTTCGGGTCGTCCGGGTAGTCCGGGAGGGCGTAGCCCTGGCCCTGCAGCTCGGCGACGGCGGCCTTGAGCTGCGGGATGGACGCCGAGATGTTCGGCAGCTTGATGATGTTGGCGGCGGGCGTCTTGGCGAGCTCACCGAGCTCCGCGAGGGCGTCCGGGATGCGCTGGTCCTCGGTCAGGTACTCCGGGAACACGGCGATGATGCGTCCGGCCAGCGAGATGTCGCGGGTCTCCACGGCGACACCCGCCTGCGACGCGTACGCCCGGACCACCGGCAGGAAGGAATACGTCGCCAGGGCGGGGGCCTCGTCAGTGTGCGTATAGATGATGGTCGAGTCAGTCACCGGGTGCTCCGCTCCACGTCTGCAACATTGCTCGACATCAAGATATCTCGTGATCGACCTCGTCTCGACAGGGGTCCGCGACCAGTTTCGTGCAACCGATCGCCTCGTTCCCGTGTCCTGGAGAGAGATCACTCACTCCAAGCCGCGGCCGGACCTGACCACCCGGCCGTCCGAGCGAAGGCGGACCATGAGATATCGCACCAGAGTGACGGCCCCGGCAGTTGCCCTTCTCGGCACGGCGGCGGCTCTGACCACGGGGGTTCCGGCCCAGGCGGCCGGCAGGACCGGCGCCGGGCCGGGCTCCGAGACCCTCGGTGACCCCGTCTACCCGGCCCTGGGCAATGGCGGATACCGCGTTTCGGCCTACCATCTCGACTTCGCGTACGACGCCACGACCAAGCTCGTCGAGGCCACCGCGACCCTGACCCTCCGCACCGCCCAGGCCCTGAGCCGCTTCTCCCTGGACGCGCTCGGCCTGGACATACGCTCGGTCCGCGTCGACGGCCGCACGGCCGCCTTCGAGCAGGTGGCCGGGAAGCTGCGGATCACTCCCGCCCGCCCGCTCGCGGCGAAGGCCCGGGCCACGGTGTCCGTGGGCTACGGCGCCGACCCGCGCCGGATCCCGCCGCCCGCCGGCGGCTGGGTGGCCACCCCGGACGGGTTCGCGGTGTGCGGTCAGCCGGACGTGGCGCACACCGTCTTCCCCTGCAACGACCACCCCTCCGACAAGGCCGACTTCACCTTCCGTCTGACCGTGCCCGCCGGGCTGCGGGGCGTCGCCAGCGGCCGGCTGGTACGCACCGAGCAGCTGTCCGGCGACCGGACCGCGTACACGTACCGCTCCCGTTCGCCGATCGCCACCGAGGTGGTGCAGATCACCGTCGGCGACTACGTGATCAAGGACCGGCAGGGCCCGCACGGCCTCCCGCTGCGGGACGTCGTCCCCGTCGCCCGGGCCGCCGCCCTGGAGCCCGCCCTCGCGCTCACCCCGGCCCTGGTGGCGTGGGTCGAGCAGCGGCTCGGCGCCTACCCCTTCGAGACGTACGGCCTGCTGCCCTGCAACAACGACGCCTCGAACGCCTTCGACTTCACCGGCCTGGAGACCCAGACCCTCACGCTCTACAAGCCGAACTACCTCCTCCAGGAGGAGAGCAAGATCGGCTCGCACATGATGCACGAGCTGGTCCACTCCTACTTCGGCAACAGCGTCAGCCCCGCCACCTGGGCCGACCTGTGGCTGAACGAGGGCCACGCCGACTTCTACGGGCTGCTGTACCGCTACGAGCGCGGCTGGGCGGACTCGCTGGGCCTGACCACGCTGGAAGCCCGCATGAAGCACACCTACGCCCAGGGCGACCAGTGGCGCCGCGACTCCGGGCCGGTGGCGGCGCCCAACGCGGCCAACCTGTTCGACAGCCAGCGCTATCTGGGCGGCGTGCTCGTGCTGTACGCGCTGCGGCAGCAGGTCGGCGAGGCGGCCTTCACGGCCCTGGAGCGTGCGTTCCTGGAGCGGTACCGCGACTCCTCCGCCTCCACGCAGGACTACATCGCCGTCGCCTCCGAGGTCTCCGGCCAGGACCTCACCGGCTTCCTTCGGGACTGGCTGTACGGCACGAAGACGCCGCGGATGCCGGGGCACCCGGACTGGACGGTGACGCCGGTGAACGCGTCCCTCTCGACGCCGCGCGACCGGAGGGACAGCCACCACCACGAGAACTCCGCGACGCTCTGACGAACCGGGGCGCGCTCGGCCGGGCCCGCGTGCCTCGGCCGAGCGCGCCCCTGGTCCGCCCCGGCGAGTTTCAGTCGAACCGGGCGGTGCTCAGCTTTCAGTCGAACCGGGCGGTGCTCAGCCCGCCCGGCTCGATCGCGCCGGTCCGCTGCTGCGGGATGGCGACCGCGCCCTGCTGGAGCGCCACCGTGCGGGCCGGGGCGGGGATGCGGATGCCCTCCGCGCGGTAGCGCTTGTGCAGGCGCTTGATGAACTCGTGCTTGATCCGGTACTGGTCGCTGAACTCGCCGACGCCCAGGATGACGGTGAAGCCGATGCGCGAGTCGCCGAAGGTGTGGAACCGGATGATCGGCTCGTGGTCCGGCACCGCGCCCTCGACCTCGGTCATCGTCTCGGCGATGACCTCGTTGGTGACCCGCTCCACGTGCTCCAGGTCGCTGTCGTAGGCCACCCCGACCTGGACCAGGACGGTCAGCTGCTCCTCGGGGCGCATGAAGTTGGTCATGTTCGCCTGCGCGAGCTGGCCGTTGGGGAGCACGATGAGGTTGTTGGACAGGTTGCGGATCGTCGTCTGCCGCCAGTTGATGTCCTCGACGTAGCCTTCCTCGCCGCTGCTGAGCTTGATGTAGTCGCCGGGCTGGACCGTCTTGGAGGCAAGGATGTGGATGCCCGCGAAGAGGTTGGCGAGGGTGTCCTGAAGCGCCAGCGCCACCGCGAGACCGCCGACACCCAGGGCGGTGAGCAGCGGCGCTATGGAGATGCCCAGGGTCTGGAGCACCACCAGGAAGCCGATCGCCAGGACCAGGATCCGGGTGATGTTGACGAAGATCGTGGCCGAACCGGCGACCCCGGAGCGGGACTGGGTGACCGTGCGCACCAGCCCGGTCACGACCCGGGCCGCCGACACCGTGGCGACGAAGATGAGCAGCACGGTGAGCACCTGGTTGGTGGTGTGCTGCACCGTGCGGGTCAGCGGCAGCACCGCCGCCGCGCCTGCCACGCCGCCCACGACCGCGGCCCAGGGCACCACGGCCCGCAGCGCGTGCACGATGACGTCGTCGCCGGTCCAGCGGGTGCGGTCGGCGTGCCCGCCCAGCCAGCGCAGCAGGATGCGCAGCGCGAACGCCGTCAGCAGGCCCGAGCCGAGGGCGATGCCGGCGAACAGCAGATCGTCCACGGTGAGTGCCCGGTTCACCGGTCACCTCCGGGGCGTGGAGCTGCCGCGAACGCCGCCACCGGCGGCCGGATGTGAAGTCTCGTCACGTCGTCACCTGCTCGTCTTCCGGGATGTCCGAAGGTGCCCGACCACCCTGACCCGCGGTCGGCACGATCGTTCATCCTGCCGTATCCCGTACGGGGTTCCGTACCGGAGACGGGGGTGAGCGAAGGGTGAGTTACTGCACATGACGCGCCGTCACGCCCGGCTCGCTCACAGGCCCGTGAACGACCCGTGCCGGCCCTCGCCCGAGGCGAACCGGGCGGCTCCTTCGAGGCTCTCGGCGAGGACGCCCGCGCCATGCCGGAACTCGGCGTGCGGCGCGGCCGGTTCGTCCAGGCACTCCTGGTCCAGGACGACACCGGCATGGTGAAGTCCCTTCCGCGTGACGGAATCGGCACGCCACCCGGGTCGGATCACCTTCAGCCGGAACCCGGATCAGATCAGATCACCTTCAGCCGGACCAGCGCCGCCAGCGTCAGCGCGCCCGGCACCAGCGGCAGCCAGACGGTGATGACCCGGAAGGCCAGGACCACCGCGGTGGCCACCGTGGCCGGGCCGCCCGCCGCCACCAGCGCCATGACGAGCGCCGCCTCCACCGAGCCGATGCCGCCGGGTGTGGGCACCAGCGCGACGGCGACCGTCGCCGCCAGGTAGGCCACCGCCATGTGCGCGGCCGGAACGTCCAGCCCCAGGGCCCGCCCCACCAGCACCAGGACGGACGCCTGCAGGGCGGGGAAGGCGAAGGACCCGCCCCACAGCGCCAGCGCCCGGGCCGGACGGGTGTGCACCGTACGCGCCTCGCCGAGCGCCGTCCGCAGGAACGACACCAGGGCCGAGCGCAGCCGCCGCACCAGGGCGAGCACGGTCACGGCGATCACGAGCACCACCGCGACGCCGGCCAGCAGCGGGCCGAACGCCGTCTCCGGCACCAGCGCGCCGAGCCGCAGCGCGTCGGGGAACGCGACGAGCAGGGCACCCAGCAGCGCCACCCGGCCGATGCTCTCGGCGAGCAGGTACAGGCCGAGGGCCGCCGAGGAGCGGGCGAGCGGCAGCCCGCACACGGTCATGAACCGCAGGTTGACCGCGCTCGCCCCCAGCCCGGTCGGCAGCAGGTGGTTGGCCGCGCCGGCCGCGAACTGCGTGGCCAGCAGCCGTCGTCGGGGCAGCCGCTCGACGACCGCGCCCTGCCGGGTGCAGGAGGCGGCGACCCAGGTCAGGCAGGTCGCGCCGGCCGCGGCCAGCAGCCAGGGCCACTCGGCGGTGCCCAGATGCGCGAAACCGGCGGCCAGTACCGACCGGTGTTGCACCGCGACCACGGTCACGAGCAGGAGCGGGAGCAGACACAGGATCTGCCGCAGGCGGCGGACCGGGACGCGACGGGGGAGTCGTCCCGGGCGGAGTTCGGGGAGTTGTACCGCTGTCACGTCTGAAGAGACTGTCCAGGCCGTGCCAACTGCGGGTTGCGGGAGCGGGGACTGGGGATTGCGCGCGGGAAGCGGCTGGGTGGGGAGCGTCATCGGGGCCTTTGAGCGGAGGGACGGGGAAGAGGGGGATCGGGCTGATTGTGCGGGATGTCGGGGAAATGTGCGAGCTCCTTGACCTCAAGATTGCTTGAGGTTCTATGGTCGCTTCCATGAGCATGGAGACCACAGCGTGGACACAGCTGCACAGCGTCATCAACGCCGAACAGGACCGCCGTCCCTTCGCCTTGGCGACCCTGCGCCGCATCGGCGCGTTCGCCCGCCCGCACCGGCGCCGCATCGCCCTCTTCGTCCTGCTCGGCGTGGGCACCGCCCTGCTGGCCGTGGCGACACCCGTCCTGGCCGGGTGGGTCGTGGACACGATCGTGAAAGAGGGCGACGAGGGCAGAGTCGTACGCCTGGCCCTGCTCATCGCGCTGATCGCGGTGGCGGAGGCGGCGCTGGGCATCCTCGGCCGGAGACTGTCGGCGACGCTCGGGGAGCATCTGATCCTCGATCTGCGGACCGCCGTCTTCGACCATGTGCAGCGCATGCCGGTCGCGTTCTTCACACGCACTCGTACGGGCGCCCTCGTCTCCCGGCTCAACAACGACGTCATCGGTGCCCAGCGCGCGTTCAGCAACACCCTCTCCGGAGTGGTCAGCAACGTCGTCACGCTGCTGCTCACGCTCGCGGTGATGCTCACGCTGTCGTGGCAGATCACCCTGCTCGCCCTGGTGCTGCTCCCGGTGTTCGTGATCCCGGCCCGGCGGATGGGCAGCCGGATGGCCCGGATGCAGCGGGAGGCGGCGACGCTGAACGCCGCGATGGGCACCCGCATGACCGAGCGGTTCTCCGCCCCCGGCGCCACCCTGGTCAAACTCTTCGGCCGTCCCGAGGAGGAGTCACGGGAGTTCGCCGAACGAGCCCGTCGGGTCGCGGACATCGGGATCCGGACGGCGACCGCCCAGGCTGCCTTCATCACCGCTCTCACCCTGGTCTCCGCCCTCGCCCTGGCCCTCGTCTACGGCCTCGGCGGCTGGTTCGCCCTGCGCGGCGCCCTGGAACCCGGCGCGGTCGTGTCGCTCGCCCTGCTACTGACCCGGCTCTATGCGCCGCTGACGGCGCTCGCGGGGGCGCGCGTCGAGGTGATGAGCGCCCTGGTCAGCTTCGAGCGGGTCTTCGAGGTGCTCGACCTCCGGCCCCTCATCGAGGAGAAGCCGGACGCGCGCCCGGTGCCCGACGGCCCCGTTGCGGTCGAGTTCGACCGGGTCCGCTTCGGCTACCCCGCCGCCGACAAGGTCTCCCTGGCCTCCCTGGAAGAGGTCGCGGCCCTCGACAAACGGGGCGGCGACGAGGTCCTGCACGGCCTGTCCTTCCGGGCCGAACCGGGCCAGACCGTGGCGCTCGTCGGCTCCTCCGGAGCGGGCAAGTCGACCATCGCACAGCTCATGCCGCGCCTGTACGACACCGACGAGGGCGCCGTGCGCATCGGCGGCGTCGACGTCCGCGACCTCACGGCCGGGTCGCTGCGGCAGACCCTCGGCATGGTCACCCAGGACGGCCACCTCTTCCACGACACGGTCCGCGCCAACCTCCTGCTCGCCCGCCCCGAGGCCACGGAGGACGACCTGTGGGACGCCCTGCGCCGGGCCCGCCTCGACGACCTCGTGCGGTCCCTGCCCGACGGCCTCGACACCGTGGTCGGCGAACGCGGCTACCGCCTGTCCGGCGGCGAGCGCCAGCGCATGACCATCGCCCGGCTGTTGCTGGCCCGCCAGCGCGTCGTCATCCTCGACGAGGCCACCGCCCACCTCGACAACACCTCCGAGGCCGCCGTCCAGGAAGCCCTCACCGAAGCACTCGAGGGCCGGACCGCCGTCGTGATCGCCCACCGTCTCTCCACCGTCCGCGCGGCCGACCAGATCCTGGTCGTCGAGGCCGGCCGGATCGTGGAGCGGGGCACGCACGAGGAACTCCTGGCGGCGGGGCGGCGGTACGCGGAGCTGTACCGCACCCAGTTCGCGGGACCGGCCGACGGAACGCGGGGCGAGGCGGTGGAGGAGGCCGCGTGAGGCGTGAACGCCCGCCCGGACCTGTGCGTACTCCTGTCGAACACCTGCCGAAACAGCGCACCCGGAGAGGCGACGTGTCCCAGCAGCAACCGACCGCACGATCCCCCCGCCGCACCCCCTCCCGCGCCCTCCGGCCGCGCGCCCTCGCGACGGCCGGCGCCCTGATCGTCCTCCCCCTGGTCACGGCCTGCGGCGGCGACGGCAAAGGCGCGAACGGCGGCAAGGCGGCACCGAGCGTGACCGCCGCCCCCGCCGCCGGAGTCGTCGCACCGGCCAAGGTGGAGGTGATCGCCGGGCTGACCGGCTGCAAGGCGAAGATCCGCATCGACGCCGACGAACTGCGCCAGGGCCTGTGCCACACCAAGAAGGCCGACTACCTCATCACCACCTTCCCCGAGGAGAAGTACAAGGAGACCTGGCTGGAGGAGGCACGCGTCTACGGTGGCAAGTACCTCGTCGGCACGCGCTGGGTGGTCAGCGTGAAACCGGCACTGCTGGAGTCCTTCCGCGCGAAGCTCGGCGGCACGATCAGGGAGATGCGGGGCATCGGCCCCAAGCCGGGCGGGCGCTGACAGCTCTCTTTCGATTTCGGCTGGTGGGCGTCATGATGGTGCGGCTCGGCACATGAGCCGCCCCCCTCGCGGCGGCATCGGAGATTGAGTTCGTCGTGGTCGCCACCTTTCGTCGCCATTCGCTCGCGGGCGAGATGCTGGTGCTCCAGCTCGCCATCGTGGTGGTGGTGCTGCTGGCTGTCGCCGCGGTCTCCCTCGCCCAGTCGCAGGCCACCTTCAACCGCGTCGAGGGACGCCGGGTGAGCGCGCTCGCCGAACAGCTGGCCGCCAACCCCCTGGTCCGCAGCCAGCTGGTGCGCCCCGCGCCGGGCGAGGCGCTCGCCCCGCTGGTGCTCGCCACGCAGGCCCAGTCGGGGGTGACGTCGGTGTCGGTGGCCGACGGGGCCGGGCGGATCGTCAGCTCCACGAACCCCACGGTCGTCGGGGAGCGGATGCGGCTCGGGCCGGGCACCGCCCGCGGACGCGGCTGGTCCGGGCAGCTGACCCTGGACGGCGAGCGCGAGCTGGCCGCCCAGGTGCCCGTCCTCGGGGCCACGCAGGAGAACCTGGGCCGGATCCTCGGCACCGTGATGATCGGCGAGGCCGATCCGACGGTGTGGCAGCGGCTCAACGGCGCCTCCTCCTACCTGCTCGCCTACCTGGGCATCGCCAGCGGACTCGGCGTCGCCGGCTCCTGGCTGCTCGCGCGACGGGTGAAACGGCAGACCCTCGGGCTGGAGCCGGGCGAGATCGCCGGGCTCGCCGAGCACCGGGAGGCGATGCTGTACGGGATCGCCGAGGGGGTGATCGCCCTGGACCCGCAGCACCGGCTCACCCTCGTCAACGACATGGGCCGTCGGCTGCTCGACCTGCCCGAGGACTGTGTCGGCCAGAGCCTCACGGGCCTCGGCATCGACGGGCGGCTGCGCGACGTACTGTCCGGCACGGCCGCCGGCGAGCGCGACGAGGTCGTCGTCCGCCACGGCCGGGTCCTGGTGATGAACCGGATGACCGTCACCAAGGACGGCCGGCCTCTCGGCTCGGTCACCACCCTGCGCGACCGCACCGAACTGGCCCGGCTGGAGCGGGAGATCGGATCCTTCCGCAGCTCCTCCGAACTGCTGCGCGCACAAGCACACGAGTTCGCCAACCAGCTGCACACCATCTCCGGACTGATCCAGATCGGTGAGCAGGACGAAGTCGTCCGCTACATCCGGGCGTTGAGCCGGCACCGCCAGTCCCTCGACGTCACCCTCAGCCGCCGCGTCCGGGACACCGCGGTGGCCGCGCTGCTGATGGCGAAGGCGTCCCTCGCGGCCGAGCGGAAGGTCAGCCTTCGGATCTCGGACGACACCGCGCTGGAGCGCCTCGCCCCGGAGGACGCCGCCGATGTGGCGACCGTGGTGGGCAACCTGGTGGACAACGCCGTCGACGCCGCCGCCGCCCGGGACGACGCCTGGGTGGAGGTCGCACTGCGCCAGGACGCCTCCAGCGTGGAGATCGCGGTCCGCGACTCCGGGCCCGGGGTCGCTCCCGAGCTGGCCCGCGAGGTGTTCTCCCACGGCTTCACCACCAAGGCCGCCCGCGAGGGCGAGCGCGGCATCGGACTGGCCCTGACCAAGCTGGTCTGCGAACGGCACGGGGGAGAGATCTCGGTGGCCAACACCCCCGAAGGGGCCGTGTTCACCGCACGCATGACCGTCAGCCACCTCACCGGCACGGTGGCGGAAGGAGCGGCCCCATGACCGAGGCGAGCGACAAGGCGGGCGCGATCGACGTCCTCGTGGTCGACGACGACTTCATGGTGGCCCGGGTCCACCGCGCGTTCGTCGAACGCGTCGGGCCGTTCCGCGTCGTCGGCACGGCCCACACGGGGGAGCAGGCCGTCGAGGCGGTCGACGAGCTGCGCCCCGACCTCATCCTGCTGGACCTGTACCTGCCCGACCTCTTCGGGCTCGATGTCATACCCCGGCTGCGCGCCGCGGGCCATGACTGCGACGTCATGGTCATCAGCGCGGCGACGGAGGCCGACACCGTACGGGGCGCGGTCCGCCGCGGTGTGGTCGACTACCTCCTCAAGCCCTTCGAGTTCGAGGACTTGCGTCTGCGGCTGGAGAGATACGCCGTCCAGCGGGGCCGGCTGCTCACGACGGTGGTGCGGGGGCAGGCGGACGTGGACCGCGTCCTGGCCGGGGCGTTCGTCCCCGCCCCGGCGCACACTCTGCCCAAGGGCATGAGCGTGGAGACCGCCGAACTCGTCGAACGGGCCCTGCGCGAGGCGGACGGCACCCTGTCCGCCACCGAATGCGCGGCTCTGACCGGCGTCTCGCGCGTCAGTGCCCGCCGCTACCTCGAGTACTTCCACGGCACGGGCAGCGCGGAGGTGTCCCTGCGCTACGGCGCCACCGGCCGGCCCGAACGCCGTTACGCCTGGCGGGCCTGAACCGCCGGCCGCGCCCCGGCGGCGGGGCCCGTCGCCTCGTGGTGGGCGTGCACGCGCCGCAGCAGGGAGGCGAGTTGCTCGCGCTCGGCCTCGCTCAGCGGCGTCAGGATGTCGTCGTCCGCGGAGGCGATGTCGGCGTTGAGGTGGTCGAGGGCACTCCTGCCCTCCGGGGTGATGCGGACGTCGACGCGGCGGCGGTCGGTGAGGCTGCGGACGCACTCGACCTGCCCGGCGTCGGCGAGGTCCTTCACGATCCTCGCGAGGTCACTGGCGTTCATGTCCAGCCGGGCGGCCAGCACGCCCTTGGGCTGCGCGCCGAGGTCGGCGACCAGGGTCAGAACGGTCAGATGCCACAACCGCAGCCCCTTCGCGGTGAGCTTCTCCGACAGGGTGCGGCGGGCGGCCTTTCCCGTGGCGTACATCAGGTACGCGCTGAGGTTCAGCACGCTGGGCGGGGTCATGCGTGAACGGTAGCCCGGCCGTGCCCCCGCTGTGAACGCCGGTCGTAAATCGGCTACTTGGGAAGGGGAAGCGGGAGGTATCGCGCGCGCGATCACCGCCGCGCGGACCGGGCCCGCGCGGCGGGATGCCGGCCGACCCCGGGACCGTACCGGGGCCGGCACGTCAGGGGCGGTCGGTGAGATAGCCGCCCATGGAGGTGAAGTACTCGGCCGCGGGCAACTCCCGGCCGTCCTCGGTGCGTACGCGCGTGATGGCGAGGCCGCGGTTGCGTCCGGTGCGGGCGTCGGCGCCGGCGACGATCACCACGCCGTCGCCCTCGCGGTAGAAGATGCGCCCGGGCGTGCCGCCGTAGCGGCCCTCGGAGACGAACGAGGCCAGGACGTCGAGCCGCCTGCCCCGGTGGAAGGTGTGGGCGCTCGGGTACGGCTCGGACTGGGCGCGCACCAGACGCTCCAGGTCCTCGGCCGGCCAGCTCCAGTCGATGCGGCTGTCGTCGTCGGCGCGCTTGTGGAAGAAGGACGCCTGGGAGCGGTCCTGCCGGGTGAACTCCGTCTGGCCGGCGGCGATCAGGCCGAGCGCGCCGATGGTGACCGGGGCGATGAGGTCGACGGTCTTGTGGAAGAGGTCGGTCGCCGTGTCCGTCGGCCCGACCGGAACCGCCTCCTGCCGGACGATGTCGCCGGCGTCGAGCTCGTCGTTCATCATGTGCGCGGTGACGCCGACTTCGGATTCGCCGTTGATGAGCGCCCAGATCAGCGGGGAGAACCCGGCGTACTTCGGCAGCAGGGAGTCGTGCACGTTCAGCGTGCCGTGGCGCGGCAGGCCGAAGATGCGCGGCGGGATCCAGGTGCGCCAGTTGTTGGCCACGATGATGTCCGGATCGGCCTCCTTGAGGCGCTCGAACAGCTCCTCGTCGTCCGGGCGGTTGCGGATCAGCACCGGGACGCCGTGCTCCTCGGCGAGGTCGGCGACGGAGTCGCTCCAGATCTTCTCGTAGGCGTGCTCGCTCTTGGGGTGGGTCACGACCAGCACGACGTCGTGCTCGGACTCCAGGAGGGCTTGCAGGGTGCGATGCCCCCAGGTCTGGTAACCGAACATGACGACCCGCATGGGGTTCCTCCTCAGAGCAAGACAGTGGCCGACGCAAGTAAAGCAAGGCTTACCTTAGTTCGCAACGGGCCTGCGGGGCGGCTCAGTTGACAAAGCCCGATCCGGGGGGTGTCCGTTTTGCCCTGTCGACACCTCAACCCGTTTAGCTTAGGCTCACCTAAGTTCCTTGGTGTGCCGCCTCGTTGGCATGCCCGCCTTTCGTTCCCTCCACACCTGACACGCGGCTGCCCCGCACGATGGGAGTGACATGTCGCAGGTTCTTCCTGGTGACACACCACCGGTCCACGACCTGATCGGTATCGGCTTCGGGCCGTCCAATGTGGCCATGGCGATCGCGCTCCGCGAGCACAACAACCGCGTCGGCAGGCAGGAGGCCGTCACCGCTCACTTCTTCGAGCAGCAGCCCCGCTTCGGCTGGCACCGCGGCATGCTCATCGACGACGCCACCATGCAGGTCTCCTTCCTCAAGGACCTGGTGACACTGCGGAACCCGGCCAGCGAGTACAGCTTCCTCTGCTACCTGCAGAGCAAGGGCCGGCTGATCGACTTCATCAACCACAAGAACCTGTTCCCGCTGCGCGTGGAGTTCCACGACTACTTCGAGTGGGCCGCGGCCCAGGTCGACGACATGGTCTCCTACGGCCACGAGGTCGTCGGCGTCGCACCCGTCACCCGGGACGGCGTCGTGGAGTACCTGGAGGTGACCGTCCGCTCGGGCGGCGGCCTGGAGGTCCACCGGGCCCGCAACCTCGTCATCGGCACCGGCCTGCGCCCCCTGATGCCGGAGGGCGTGGAGCGCGGCGAACGCGTCTGGCACAACTCCGAACTGCTCGCCAAAGTCGACGAGTTGGAAGGCGCCTCGCCGTCCCGGTTCGTCGTCGTGGGCGCCGGCCAGAGCGCCGCCGAGAACGTGGCCTACCTGCACCGCCGCTTCCCCGAGGCCGAGGTCTGCGCCGTCTTCTCCCGGTACGGCTACAGCCCCGCCGACGACAGCAGCTTCGCCAACCGGATCTTCGACCCCCAGGCCGTCGACGAGTACTTCGCCGCCCCCGAGGACGTCAAGCGCCGGCTGATGGACTACCACGGCAACACCAACTACTCCGTGGTGGACATCGACCTGATCGACGACCTCTACCGGCAGTCGTACCAGGAGAAGGTCCTCGGCACCGAGCGCCTGCGGTTCCTCAACGTCTCCCGCCTCACCGGCGTCAAGGAGTCGCCGTCGAGTGTCCGCGCCACGGTCACGTCCCTCGTCACCGGCGAGGACACCGACCTCGAAGCGGACGTCGTGGTCTTCGCCACCGGCTACAGCCCCGTCGACCCCACGAGCCTGCTCGGCGAGGTCGCCGACCGCTGCCTGCGCGACGACGAGGGCCGGGTGCGTGTGGAGCGCGACTGGAGCATCGTGACCGAACCCACCCTGCACTGCGGCATCTATCTGCAGGGCGGCACGGAGCACACGCACGGCATCACCTCGTCGCTGCTCTCCAACACCGCCATCAGGGTGGGCGAGATCCTGGACTCGCTCCTCGGCCGCGTGGCCGAGCCCGCGGACCAGAGGCGAACGCTCGCCGACGGCACGGGCAGCGCGGCCCGTTAGGACCGGCGGGAAAGTGCGGACACGATCCGGGTCGCGAGGCACCGTCCGGTCAACTCGCCCACTGTGCAAGGGATAACGTACGTCGACATGGGCACGACTGCTGCAGTGGAACGCCCCGCGACTAGGGGCTCGTCACCGGCCCGGCGGCGTCGCGTGGCGGGTCTGGGCATCCTCGTGGCGCTCCTGGTGACCGCCACGGTGCTGTCGCTGGCCGTCGGGGCCCGCGCGTTGACTCCCACCCAGGTGTGGCACGGGCTGTTCGCGGCCCCCGAGTCCGATCAGCGGCTCACCGAGATCCGGCTCATCGTGGAGACCGTACGGGTGCCCCGCACGGTCCTCGGGATCGTGGCGGGTGTCGCCCTGGGGGTCGGCGGTGCGCTGATCCAGGGGTACACGCGCAACCCGATCGCCGACACGGGCCTGCTGGGGGTGAACACCGGCGCCTCGTTCGCCGTGGTGTCGGTGATCGCCGTGTTCGGGTTCTCCGACCCGTTCCAGTACGTCTGGTTCGCCTTCCTCGGCGCGGCCGTCGCCGGTGTCGTCGTGTTCGGTCTCGCGAGCATCGGCCGAGGGGCCGGCAACCCGTTGACGCTCGCGCTGGCCGGGCAGGGGATCACGGTGTTCCTGATGGCGATGACCACCGCGGTCGCGCTGTCGAACCAGGCGTCGCTGAACGCGCTGCGGTTCTGGAACGGCGGCTCCCTCGCCGGTGTCGGATTCGACGTCATCTGGCCGGTGACCGCGTTCATCGGCGCCGGGCTGGTGCTGGCCCTCACCACGCTGCCCTCCCTCAACCTGCTCAACCTGGGCGACGACGTGGCCCGGGGCCTGGGCGTGAACCTCGCGCTGAGCCGGACCGTCGGCATCACCGCCATCACCCTGCTGGCGGGAGCCGCGACGGCCGCGTGCGGGCCCATCGCCTTCCTCGGCCTCATGGTGGCCCACGTGGCCCGGTACCTGACCGGCCCGGACTACCGCTGGCTCGTGCCGTACGCCGGGCTGCTCGGGGCCGTCGTACTGCTCTTCTGCGACATCGTCGGCCGACTGGTGGTGCGGCCGGGCGAGTTGGACGCCGGTGTTCTCGTGGCGCTGCTCGGCGCCCCCTTCTTCGCGGTTCTCGTGTGGCGCGGAAAGTTCAGGCAGGCATGAACGTGACCGAGGTGAAGCCGTCACTGCCGCCGGGTGTGCGGCTCGGCCGGGTGTCGTTCGTCTGGCGGCCCTGGCTCCTGAGCGTGACGCTGCTGCTCGTGGCGGCGACCTTCCTGGTGTTCTGCGTCTCCATCGCCGTCGGGGACTTCCCCCTGGGCATCCCCCAGGTGATCGCCACGATCTTCGGACGGGGCGAGCAGGTCGACCAGTTCATCATCATGGACCTGCGGATGCCGCGCGCCCTGGCCGGGCTCGTCGTGGGCGTCGCGCTCGGGGTGTCCGGGGCGATCACGCAGTCCATCGCCCGCAACCCGCTGGCCAGCCCGGACGTCCTGGGGATCACCTCGGGCGCCAGTGCCGTCGCGGTGTTCCTGGTGACCGTCTCGGGCGGGACCGCCGCGGCGATCGTCAACTCCGTGGGACTGTCGGCCGCGGCGCTCGCGGGCGGGCTCGGCACGGGGCTGCTGGTGTACTTCCTGGCGTGGCGGCGCGGGATCGACGGCTTCCGGCTCATCCTCATCGGCATCTCGGTGAGCGCCGTGATGGAGGCCATCACGACCTGGCTGCTGGTCACGGCCGACATCCGGGACGTGGCCCGGGCCCAGGCGTGGCTGGTCGGCTCGCTGGAGGACCGCTCGTGGGGCGAGGTCTGGACGGCCCTGTGGTGCGGGCTCGTCCTCCTGCTCGTCGTCTCCTGTGTCGCCTTCCAGTTCAGGCCGATGCACTTCGGCGACGAGGTGGCCGCGGGGCTGGGCGTCCGGTACACGAGGGTGCGGGCGGTGCTGCTGCTGTGCGCGGTGCTGCTGGCCGGTGTGGCGGTGAGCGCGGCGGGTCCGGTGCCCTTCGTCGCGCTGGTGGCGCCGCAGGTGGCGATGCGTCTGGCGCGCTGCCCCACACCGCCGATGGTGGCCTCGGGGCTGGTGGGCGCGCTGCTGCTGATCGGCTCCGACCTCGTGGCGCGCACGGCGCTGCCGGTCTCGCTCCCGGTCGGCGTGGTCACCGCCGCGATCGGGGGGCCCTTCCTCGTCCATCTGCTGGTGCGGGCGAACCTGCGGTAGATGTACAAGAGTCAGGTGAACCTAAGCAAGGGGGGACCCGTGGTCGCACAGTCCGTCACCGAGGCCGCGGTCGGCGGCACCTCGCGGCTGGCAGCCCGAGGCGTCACGGTCGGCTACGGCGGCCGGGTCGTCATCGACGAACTCGACGTGGCGATACCGCCCGGCGTGATCACTACGATCATCGGCCCCAACGGCTGTGGGAAGTCGACCCTGTTGAAGACGCTGTCGCGGCTGCTCAAGCCGGCCAAGGGAGCCGTCGTCCTGGACGGCGAGGACATCGGCAGGCTCAGGACGCGGGACGTGGCGAAGAAGCTCGGCCTGCTGCCGCAGGCGCCGGTCGCGCCGGAGGGGCTGACCGTGGCCGACCTGGTCGCCAGGGGCCGCCATCCGCACCAGAGCTGGCTGCGGCAGTGGTCGTCCGACGACGCCGACGTGGTGGAGCGCGCCCTGGCCATGACGGGCGTGTCCGACCTGGCCGACCGCCCGGTCGACGCGCTGTCCGGCGGGCAGCGCCAGCGCGTCTGGATCTCCATGACCCTGGCCCAGGGCACCGATCTGCTGCTGCTGGACGAGCCGACGACCTATCTGGACCTGGCGCACGCCGTGGACGTCCTGGACCTCGTGGACGACCTGCACGAGTCGGGCTGCACCGTCGTCATGGTGCTGCACGACCTCAACCTGGCCACGCGCTACAGCGACAACCTCGTGGTGATGCGCGAGGGAACGGTCCTGGCGCAGGGGCACCCGCGGGACGTCATCACCGCCGAACTGCTGGACGAGGCCTTCGGGTTGAGGGCCCGGGTGATCGACGACCCGGTCGGCGACCGGCCGCTCATCGTGCCGATCGGACGCACCCATGTGCTGCCCGGCTACATCCCCGCAGCGGAGCATTAGTAAGGCTAGGCTAACCTCATTCTCTCGCGATAAGGTTTGCCTGCCCTTAGGCGAGGGTGCAGCGAACTGGCGCGAAAGCAAGGGGATGTGGATGCTCCTCCATCGAACGACACCCGGGAAGCCATGGCGGCGGCTGGTGGCGGTCCTGTCCGCGGCCGCCCTCGGGGTCGGTCTCCTCGCGGGATGCGGTTCCGGCTCGACGGACTCGGCGGACGGCAAGGGCGAGGGCACTCAGGCCGCGGCCGCCGGTGACTTCCCGGTCACCGTGGAGCACGCGTTCGGGTCCACCACGGTCGAGAAGGCGCCCCAGCGGGTCGTCTCCGTCGGCTACACCGACGACCAGACCGTCCTGGCCTTCGGCATCAAGCCCGTCGGCATGGTCGACCAGTACCCGAACCCGCCCGGCAAGAGCCCCGACATCAACACCCAGTGGCCCTGGGTGAAGGACAAGTGGGGCGACACCAAGCCCGAGGTCGTCATGAAGAACGGCGACTCCGGCCCCAACTACGAGAAGATCGCGGCCCTTCGCCCCGACCTGATCGTCGCCGTGTACTCCGAGATCGACCAGGCCGCCTACGACAAACTCTCCAAGATCGCCCCCACGGTGGCCCGCACCAAGGGCGAGAAGGAGCCCTTCAGCGCTCCCTGGCAGGACAACGCCCTGCACATCGCCAAGGCCCTCGGCAAGGCCGATGAGGGCCAGAAGATGGTCGACGACATCCAGGGGCAGCTCGACACGGCCAAGAAGGAGCACCCGGAACTCGGCAAGCAGACCGCTGTCGCCCTGTCCTGGTACGAGAACTCGGTGGCGCCCTTCACCTCCACCGACGTGCGCGGCCGGCTGGTGTCGGGCATCGGCTTCAAGTATCAGACCGGGATCGACAAGGTCGCCGGGGGCAACTTCTACACCAAGCTCTCGCCCGAGCGCATCGACCTCGTCGACGTCGACCACATCTTCGTCATCAACGACAAGGCCGACACCGAGGCGCTCAAGAAGTTCAAGCTGTTCGCCAACCTCGACGCGGTCAAGAAGGGCAACGTGTCCTACCTGCTCGACAGCGAGGGACCCGCGGTCGGCGCGGCCATCTCCCAGGGCACCTTGCTGTCCATGCCGTACGCGATCGACGAGCTCGTCAAGTCGGTCGAGTAGGGGGTGAGCGCCACCGACACGCGCGTCGCCCCGGCGACCCTGCGCACGACGACCGGCCGTGAGGCCGCCCGATGGGTCGCGGACCACTGCCGCGCGATGCCCGGCCTGACCGCCGCGACCGTGCTCACCACGGTCGCGGGGGCGGCGCTCCAAGTGCTCCCGGTGCTCCTGCTCGGCCGGGTGGTCGACGGGGTCGTCAGGGGCGAGGACCGTTCGGTCCTGGTCACGATCGGGGTGCTGATCGGTGCCGCCGCGCTGCTCGGCGCGGCGGCCACCGCGGTGTCGACCTACCTGATCGGGCGGCTGGGCGCGGATCTGCTCGCGCGGCTGCGCGAGGGCGCCGTCCGGGCGGTGCTGGGCATGCCGAGCACGCGGATCGAGCAGGTCGGCCGGGGAGACGTGCTCTCCCGGGTCGGCGACGACGTCGCCGTCATCTCCAAAGGCATCCGCACGGCCGTCCCCACGGTGTTCTCGGCGGGCGTCCTGGTCGTCATCGCGACCCTCGGCATGTTCGGCCTGGACTGGCGGCTCGGCCTGGCCGGCGCCGGCGCGCTGCCCGCGTACGCGCTGGCGCTGCGCTGGTACCTGCCCCGGTCCGCCCCGCTCTACCGGAAGCAGCGCGTGGCCCAGGCCGACCGTGCCCAGGCGTTCATCAGCGGCCTGAACGGCATCGACACCGTCCGGGCGTACCGCCTGGAGGGTGCCTTCCGCGAGAAGGTCACCACCGAGTCGTGGCGGGTGCGCGAGCTCGGTATCGAGGTGTTCCGGTTCTTCGGCCGGTTCGTCGGCCGGGAGAACCGCGCCGAGTTCATCGGCCTGGTCCTGATCCTCGTGGTGGGGTACGCCCTGCTGGAAGCCGATGCGGCCAGTCTGGGCGAGGTGTCGGCGGCCCCGCTGCTGTTCCACCGGCTCTTCACCCCGCTCGGCGCCATCATGTTCACCTTCGACGAGGCGCAGAAGTCGGGCGCGAGTCTGACCCGCCTGGTCGGGGTGCTGGGGGAGTGCGCCGAGGAGCGGCTGGTCGGCGACGAGTCCGTCACGGCCGCCGGGCCCGGGGCGTACCCGGTGACGGTCGAGGGGCTGACGTTCCGTTACCCGGGCTCCGAGGAGCCGGTGGTGCGGGACGTCGACCTGACGATCCCGGCCGGCGGGTCGCTCGCCCTGGTGGGCGCCACGGGCGCGGGCAAGACGACACTGGCCGCGCTGATCGCCGGCATCGGCACCCCACAGGCCGGGTCGGTACGCATCGGGACGACCGATCTCGCCGACCTGGACGAGGCCGGGGCGCGGGCCCTGGTCAGCATCCTGACGCAGGAGACGCACGTCTTCTCCGGCCCGCTCGCCGACGACCTGCGGCTGTCCGCCCCCGGGGCCACCGACACCGAGCTGCTGGACGCGCTGCGCACCGTCGGCGCCGAGAGCTGGGTCGCCGCGCTGCCCGAGGGGCTGAACACCCCGGTCGGGGAGGGCGGTGAGCGTCTGGACGTCACCAAGGTCGCCCAGATCGCCCTGGCGCGACTGGTGCTGGGTCGGGCGCCGGTGGTGGTGCTCGACGAGTCGACCGCCGAGGCCGGCAGTGAGGGGGCCGCCGAGCTGGAGCGGGCCGTGCTGGCCGCGTGCGCGGGCCGGACCACGCTGTTCGTGGCGCACCGGCTGACCCAGGCGATGGCGGCGGACCGGATCGCCGTGCTCGACGCGGGACGCGTCGTGGAGCAGGGGACGCACGAGGAACTGGTGGCTCTGGGCGGCCGGTACGCACGACTGTGGCGGGCCTGGCGCGAGGATAGTTAGGCAACCCTAATTTAGGTTAGCCTAACTCCACATTCTGGAAGGGACGCTGAGTCTTCGATGATGGAATCGCGCGCTCGTCTCGCACTGCTTTCTCCCACGCGCCTGGCCGATGTGCGCCGGCGGATCGGCGACTACCCGGACAGGACCATCACCGAGGCCTGCGCCATCGCCCTGTCGTACTGGGCGACGGGCCGGAGCCCCGAGGGCATCGACCTCACCCCCGGCACGCTCTTCGCCGACGTCCTCGGCTGGGTCGACAACGGCGGTGCGGCACCCGCCGGTTGGGAGATCTCCCCGGACGGCCGCGGCATCACCGTCCCCGACGGCGTCACACCCGAGGACGCGCAGCTCGCGCTGGACGACCTGGCCGACTTCCCGGACCGGCCGCTCGGCACCGTCGGCCCCTCCGGCGTGACGGCGAGGCTGCGGACCCTGGCCGAGTGGAACGACAACCGGGCCGACCGGGACCGTCCCACCCTCGTGGAGATGTTCCGCGCGCAGGCGAGTGCCCGGCCGGACGCCCTAGCCGTCGTCGACGAGCACCGGTCGCTGACCTACCGCCAAGTCGCCGAACACTCCAGCCAGTTGGCGCATCACCTGCTCGGGCGGGGGCTCGGCCCCGAACAGGTCGTCGGCATCTCCCTGAGCCGCTCCGCCGACATGGTCGTCGGGCTGCTCGCCGTGCTCCAGGCCGGGTGCGCCTTCGTGCCTCTCGACCCGCAGTGGCCCGCCGCGCGGCGCGCCGTCGTCATCGAGGACGCCCGGGTCGTCGTCCAGCTGAACGCCACGGGCGAGCACGACCCGGCCGAACCGGACGCCGTGGCCGTCGACCTCGGCGACTGGCGGTACGACGCGCATCCGAAAGAGGGGACCGGCGTCACCGTCCTCGGCGACGCGCTGGCCTACGTGATCTTCACGTCCGGTTCGACCGGGCGGCCCAAGGGTGCGATGATCCGCCACGAGGCGATCAGCGAGCGCCTGTTGTGGCAGGTGAACGAGATCCTCGGCTTCGGCCATGACGACGCCTCGCTGTTCAAGGCGCCACTGTCCTTCGACATCTCCATCAACGAGATCTTCCTGCCGCTGGTCTGCGGCGGCCGGCTCGTCGTCCTGCGGCCCGGCGGCGAACGCGACCCGCACCACCTGCTGAGCGTCATCGCCGAACAGCGCGTCACCTTCACCTATCTGGTGTCGTCCATGCTGGACGTGCTGCTGGAGATGGCCGGCGACTCCGGCCGCCTGGACAGCCTGCGGCACGTGTGGTGCGGCGGGGAAGTGCTCACCCCCGAGCTGTACGAGCGGTTCCGCACCAAGCTCGACAACATCCCCATGTACCACGGCTACGGCCCCGCCGAGACGACCATCGGCGTCTCGCACGTCATCTACCGGGGCGCCGCGGAACGCCTGTCGACGTCCATCGGCAAGGCCAACCCCAACACCCAGCTCTACGTCCTGGACGACGAACTGCGTCCGGTCCCGGTCGGCGTCGGCGGTGAACTCTACGTCGGCGGCTTCCTCCTGGGCCGCGGCTATGTCAACGCGCCGGGCCTGACCGCCTCCCGCTTCGTCGCCAACCCCTTCGCGAACGACGGCTCCCGCCTCTACCGCACCGGCGACCTCGCCCGCTTCGCCCCCGACGGATCACTGGACTTCCTCGGCCGCGCCGACAACCAGATCAAGATCCGCGGCATGCGGCTGGAGATCGAGGACGTCGAGGTCGGCCTCGCCGAACACCCCGGGGTCCGGCACACCTGCGTCGTCGCGAAGAAGAACGCGGCGGGCGGCACCTACCTGATCGGCTACGTCATCCCCGCCGCCGGCCGTGCCGACCTGCGGGCCGACGAGGTCAAGGCGTGGGCCGGCGCGCACATGGTCGAGTACATGGTGCCCGCCCACATCGTCGTCATGGAGGAGTTCCCGCTCACCGCCAACGGCAAGCTCGACCGCGACGCGCTGCCCGAGCCCACGACCCAGGCGGGCCCGCTCGTCCGCCCCACCACCGACGACGAGCGCGCTGTGTGCGCCGCCGTCGCCGAGGTGCTGCGCCTCGAAGAGGTCGGTGTCGACCAGGACTTCTTCCAGCTCGGCGGCGACAGCATCCTCGCGATCTCCCTGCTCAGCGCGCTGCGCGAGCAGGGCCTGCACGTCACGGCACGGCAGATCTTCACCCACGGCACGGTGGGCGCCCTGGCCGCGGTCGCGAGCCGCGAGGACGTCTCCACCGTCGACCACGCCGATGTGGCCACCGGCACCGTCGTGGGCTCGCCCATCGTGCAGTGGCTCGGCGAGACCACGGACGCCATCGACGGTTTCGTCCAGTCGGTCGTCCTGAACACGCCGGCGGACCTGACCGCCGACGCCCTCGACGCGATCTTCACCGCCCTCGTCACCCGGCACGACATGCTCCGCGCCAAGCTGGTGCGCGGCAGCCGATGGAGCTTCGACATCCCCGACGCGGACCGGGCCGAGCCGGGCTGGCAGCGCAGCGACCGGCCGCTCGACGACTGCGTCGCCCTCGCCACCGGCGCACTGGACCCCACGGGCGGCGTGATGCTCCGCGCCGTCTGGCGCCCCGAGGCACGCCAACTCGTCCTCGTCGCCCACCACGTGATCGTCGACGGCATCTCCTGGCGCGTCCTGATGGAGGACCTGGCCACCGCCTGGCGGCAGGTCAGCGCGGGCCGGCCCGTCGAACTCCCTCCGGTGGGCACGTCGTTCCGGCGCTGGACCCAGCTGCTGGAACGCGCCGCGTTCGACGCCGACAGCTCCTCCTACCGGCGGCCCCTGCCCGGCGAGGACCGCCCGCTGGCCCGCCGCCCCCTCGCCGCGACCGACACGGTCGCGAACGAACGCCTGCGGACCGTCACGGTCGGCCCCGAAGTCACGGCCGCGCTGCTGAACGAGATCCCCGCGAAGTTCCACGCCGGCGTCAACGACGTCCTGCTCACCGCGCTCGCCGTCGCCCTCGCCCGGCACCGCCGCGACCTCGGCCAGGACCAGACCTTCGCCCACATCGAACTCGAAGGCCACGGCCGCGAAGGACAGTTCGTCGCGAGCTCCGCGGGCTTCGAGCCGGAACTGTCGCGGACCGTAGGCTGGTTCACCACCCTCTTCCCGGTGACCGTCGACCCCGGCACGGCAACCGACTTCACCACCCCCGAGTATCTGACCGCAGCCCTCAAAGCGGTCAAGGAAGACCTCGCCCGGGTACCGGACAACGGCGTCTCCTACGGCGCCCTGCGCTACCTCACCCACAGCGAGTTCGACGCCCCCGCACCCCAGGTGCTCTTCAACTACCTCGGCCGCTTCGCCGCCGGCGCCCCCGGCGACTGGCAACTCGCGGGCACCACCGGCCAGCTGGGCGAAAGGCGCGACCCCCGGATGCGGCTGCCGCGCGCCCTGGAGTTCAACGCGATCGCCGAACCCGCCGCCTCCGGCGCCTACGAACTCGTCACCACCGTCTCCTGGCCCGACGGCCTGTTCACCGACGCCGACATCACGACACTCGGCGACTACTTCCGCACGGCCCTGACCGGCCTCGCCGCACTCGATCAGGGCGGCCACTCGCCCAGCGACTTCCCCCTCGTACCGCTCACCCAGGCCGACGTCGACGCCTTGGACGGTCCGGCGCTGCGGGACGTCCTGCCGCTGACGCCGCTCCAGGAAGGCCTCTACTTCCACTCGGTCTTCGACGACGACTCCTCGGCCGCCTACGTCGAGCAGCAACTGCTCACCTTGGAAGGCGAAGCGGACGCCGGCCGGCTCGCCGCGGCGGCCACCCGGCTGCTCACCCTGTTCCCGAACCTGGCCGCGCGCTTCACAGCCCTGGCCGACGGCCGCGTGGTCTCCGTCCTGGAGAACGGCGTCGAAGCCCTCTTCACCACGCTGGACCGCCCCAACATCAGCGACGAGGAGATAGGCGACCTCGCCGAACGGGACCGCCGCACCGGCTTCGACCTGGCCACCGGCCCCCTCATGCGGTACACGCTCATCCGCACCGGCTCCGGCCGGAACGTCCTGGTGCAGACCGTGCACCACATCATCGCCGACGGCTGGTCCGTGCCGCCGATGCTCCGCGCGCTGCTCGCCGAGTACCACGCGCCGGGCACCGTCCACCCGATCGGCGGCTTCGCCGACTATGTGCACTGGCTCGCCGGACGCGATGCCGACGAGAGCGACCGCGTCTGGCGCGAGGAACTCGCCGAGCTGCCCGGCCCGTCGCTGGTCGCCGAGGGACACACCCCCTCCGACCGGTTCGCCGACACCTCCGTGGAACCCGAGGGCGACCTCGACACCGCCGTCCGCGAGGCCGGAGTGCCGCTGAGCGTCGCCGTGCACAGCGCCTGGGCCGTCACCCTCGGCGGCATCCTCCAGGGCCGGGACGTGGTCTTCGGCTCCACGGTCTCCGGCCGCGACGCAGAGGTGCCCGGCATCGGCGACATGGTGGGCCTCTTCATCAACACCATTGCCGTACGCGCCCGTTGGGCTCCCGGAACCACCGCCGCCGACCTGCTCACCTCGGTGCGCGACCACCAGAGCACGGTCCTGCCGCACCAGCACGTCTCCCTGGCGCGCATCGGCCGCCAGGCCGGCTCCGGTTCCCTCTTCGACACGCTTGTGGTGTTCGACGTGACCACCGACCTGACCGCGCTGCGCAGCCCCGGCGACACCCTGACCATCACGGCCCTCGTCAACGAGGGCGCCCCGCACTACCCGCTGACCCTCGTGGTCGAGCGCGCCCCCGACGGCCGCCCGCGCTTCAACCTCATCTACGACGGTGAACTGCTGCGCGAGTCGACCGCCCGGGCGATCCTGCACACGTTCAGCGGGGCCCTGACCGGCCTGCTCGCGCAGCCGGACACCCTGGTCGACGACCTGGCGGCGGGAGCCGCACGACGCCCCGCCCCTCTCACCCCGACCACCCTGGGCGGACTGTTCGACACCGCGGCCCGCCGCGACCCGGCGGCCACCGCAGTCACCCAGTGCGGCCTCGACGGCGCCACCCGCTCCCTGACCTACGGCGAACTCTCCGCCGCAAAGAACGACCTCGCCTCCGCCCTGCGCGTGGCAGGAGTCGGCCCGGGCAAGCGGGTCGCCGTCGCCGTCCCCCGCTCCCTGGAGCAGGTCGTCGCCCTCGTCGCGATCGTCGGCGCGGGCGGCGCGTACGTCCCCCTCGACCTGGCCTACCCGGACGAGCGGCTGGAGTACATCCTCGCCGACGCGGCCCCGCAGGTCGTCCTCGTGGACCGGGACCAGCGCGACCGCTTCACGGACCTCCTGGCCCGGGCGGGGGCGCCGGCCCAGGTGCTGGTCCAGGGCGAAGAGCCCCCGGCCGCTCCCACGGAGCCCGCCCCCGAGCCCGACTGGCACACCCCCGCCTACGTGATCTACACCTCCGGATCCACGGGCCGCCCCAAGGGCGTCGTCGTCCCGCACTCCAGTGTCGTGTCGCTGCTCGCGAACACCGGGCCGGACATGGACTTCGGCCCACGGGACGTCTGGGTCCAGTTCCACTCCTTCTCCTTCGACTTCGCCGTCTGGGAGCTGTGGGGCGCGCTGGCGTTCGGCGGCGAGCTGCTGGTGCCCGAGTACGGGCTGACGCGCTCCCCGGTCGACTTCCACCGCATGGTCCGCGAACGCGGCGTGACCGTGCTCAACCAGACCCCGTCCGCCTTCCACCAGTTCATCGAGGCCGACCGGCTCGCCGGCGAACCGCTGCCCGCACTGCGCCGGATCATCTTCGGCGGCGAGGCACTGGACCTCGGACGGCTGCGCGGCTGGGTCGAACGGCACGGCACGTCCGCACCCGAGCTGGTCAACATGTACGGCATCACCGAGACCACCGTCCACGTCACCCACCGGGTCCTGACCGACGCCGACTTCGGCCCCGGCGACGACGTCAGCCCCATCGGCGGCCCGATCCCCGGCCTGGTCACCTACCTGCTCGACGACCGGCTCCGCCCGGTGCCGCCGGGCCGCGAGGGCGCCATCTACGTCGCCGGCGACCAGGTGGCCCTCGGCTACCTGGGCCGGCCCGGGCTCACCGCGGGCCGCTTCGTCGCGAACCCGTTCACGTCCGACGGCTCCCGCATGTACCACACGGGCGACCTCGCGCTCCGCACCCTCGACGGCGAACTGGTCTTCACCGGCCGCGCGGACGATCAGGTGCAACTCAAAGGATTCCGCATCGAGTTGGGCGAGGTGGAGTCCGCGATCAGGGCCATCGACGGCGTGACCGACGTGGCGGTGACGGTGGCGGACACCGGGGATCACCTGGTGGCGCATGTGGTGGGCAGCGTGCCGCCCGACCTGACGGCCCGTCTGTCGTCCAGTCTTCCCGTCCACATGGTCCCGGGCCAGATCCTCACGATCGAGGCCCTACCGCTGACGATCAACGGCAAGCTGGACCGGAAGGCCCTGGCCGAACGCCCCCTCAGGGGCGCGGGGAACTGCGCGACCAGCCCCCACGCACCCGCAGACGAAACCACCGCGGTAGCCGCACTCACCAACATCTTCACCGAGACGCTGCCCGGCGCTTCCGTAGACGCCGACACCGACTTCTTCCGCGCCGGAGGCGACAGCATCATCGCCATCACGGTCGTGAACAGGGCCCGCACCCTCGGCCTGCCCATCGCACCCAGGGACGTCTTCCTGCTCAAGACCCCCCGCGCGCTGGCCGAACACCTGAGCACCAGCACAGCCCCGACCCCTCAAGCCCCCACCCGCCGCGAGGACGGCCCCCTCACACCCACCCCGATCATCCTCCGCCAACGCGAACTCGGCGGCTCCCTCACCCGTTTCGCCCAGGCCAGGACACTCCGGGCCCCCGACGGCACCGGCTTCACGGACGCCGTACGCGCCGCGAACGCCGTGGTCGCCGCCCACCCGGCCCTGCGGCTGAGGCTCCGCACAGAGCACGGCGTGTGGTCCCTGCGCACCGAACCCGCCCACGACGTCACCGTCGTACGCCCGGACACCACCGACGCGACGGCCGTGGCGAACGAGGCGGCCGGACGACTCGACCCCGAGTCAGGGAACGTCATCGCGTTCGCGTGGCTGGAGGCGAGTCACACCCTCGTCGTCACCGTGCACCACCTCGCCGTCGACGCGGTTTCCTGGCTGATCCTGCTCGACGACCTGGCCACGGCCCTGCGCGGCGAGCCCCTCGCCCCGCCGACCACCTCGTACGCCGAGTACGCCGAAGCCCTGACGCTCCGGGCGGCCCAGGACCTCGACGACCTCGGCCACTGGGTCACCACCCTCCAGGCTCCCGAACTGCTTCCGCGTACGGGGGCGTTGCGCAGGACGACGGTGGTACTCGCCCCGGACGTGAGCGACAGCGTCACCCGCGCCGCCCCCGCCGCACTCGGCGTCGGCCTCACCGAACTTCTCTGCGGCGCCCTGCGCACCGCGCTGACCCGCATCCAGCCGTCCCCCGGCGACCTCGCGATCGACCTGGAGCGGCACGGCCGGGTCCCGGTCCTCGAACAGCACGACTACACCCGTACCGTCGGCTGGTTCACCGCCATCGCGCCCGTACGGCTCACCGCGCACACCGACCCCGTCGCCGCGGCCCGCGAGGTCGCCGAGCGCCAGCCGGACGAGCGCGGACACGTCGCCTACGGCCGGCTCAGGTACCTCGACCCGCAGACGGCCCCACTGCTCACCGCCCGCCCGCAGGTGCTGTTCAACTACCTCGGCCGGGGCAGCGAGTCCCAGGCGCTGCACCTCTCCGGCGGCGACCAGGGCAGCCCGTACGCCGTCGAGGTCAACGCCTGGACCGACGAGGCAACCGGCGCCCTGCTCGCCGAGTTCGTCCTCGCCGAAGGCGTCCCCGACGCGATCACCGAGTACTGGCGCAGCGCGCTGAAGCACCTCGCGGACGCCGCGACGACGGCCGAGCGCACCGCACCGGTCACCCCGCTCCAGCGCGGCCTGTTCTTCCAGGCCCAGATGGCGGGCTCGGCCGGACACTACGTCGCACAGAACTGGTTCACCTTCGACCGGCGCCTGGACACCGGCGCGCTGGCCGAGGCGATGACCCACGTGATCGCGAGGCACCCGGTCGCCGGCGCCGGCTTCGGCACCGACGAGGACGGAAACCCGGTCCAGATCCTCAAGGCCGGGCGACGGGTCGACGTCCGTACGATCGCCCTGTCGACGGACGCGGAGGTCGACGCCCTGCGCGCCCGGGACCGGGACACGGGCTTCGATCCGGGCGAGCCGCCGCTGATCCGGCTGACCGTCGTGCACCTGCCCGGCGACCGGGACGGCCTGCTGCTCAGCTACCACCTGCTGCTGTGGGACGGCTGGTCCCGGGAGATCGTCCTGCGGGACCTCTTCGACGCCTACCGCGCCGTCCTCGCCGGCGAGCCGCTCGATCCGACGCCCGCCACACCGAGCTTCGAGGAGTACGCCCGGGCCCTCGACGCCAGGGACCCGGCGGCGTCGGAGCGCTTCTGGGCGGACCACCTGGCCGCTCTCCCCGGCCCGACGCTGCTCGCCGGACCATCGCCGTCCTTCTCGGACGACCTGCCGAGTGCGCTCGTGCACACCCTGTCCGCCGAGCGGTCCGCGCTGGTGCGCGAGGCGGCCCGGGTGCACGGCGTCACCCTGAACTCCGTGCTGACCGGCGCGTTCGGCCTGCTCCTCGGCGCGCACACCGGCCGCGCCGACGCCGTGTTCGGCGTGACCGTCTCCGGCCGGGACGGCGAGGGGCGCTCCGACATCGTCGGCGTGCTGCTCAACACCGTGCCGATGTGGACCCGGACCCGCCCCGACGACACGGTCGGCGCCTACCTGTCGGCCGTCCAGACCGCCCGGGTCGAGGCAATGGAGCACGAGCACCTCGGGCTCGGCGAGATCCAGCGGGCCAGCGGGCACGACACCCTGTTCGACAACCTCTTCGTGCTCCAGAATTTCCTGGACATGGACGCGTTCGCCGAGATGAACACCCGGCACGGCATCACCTCGGTGAAGGCCGACGACTCCACCCACTATCCGTTCACCTGGGTCGTCACGCCCGGCGACCGGCTCACGGTCAAGCTGGAGTACCGCGACGGCGACACCGGCAACGCCCGCCGTCTCCTCGACGACTACCTGGGCGTGCTCGAAGACCTGGCCCGTGCCACCGGGCCGGTCGGCGCGCTGCGGGGTCTGGGCCCGGTGCCCGAGCCGGCCGCACGCACCGACGTCGGCACGGACACGGTCGTCGACCGGTTCGACCGGGCGGCGGACCGCGACCCGCAGCGGGTGGCACTCGTCGCCCACGGCTCGACGATGACGTTCGCCGAACTCCGCGACCGCAGCCGGGCCGTGGCGGGCGTGCTCGCCGCGCGCGGCATCGGACCGGAGACGACCGTGGGGCTCGCCATCCCGCGCTCCCTCGACTGGATCGCGGCGCTGTTCGCCGTCCTGCGGGTCGGCGCCGCATACGTGCCGCTGGAGCTGGACCACCCGGACGAGCGGATCGCGGCCATCGTCGACGACGCCCGCCCGGACGTGATCCTCACCGTGAGCGCGGTCTCGCCCCGGCTGACCGGCGACCTGATCGAACTGGACCGGCCACTTCCCGACGCCGAGCCCTACGTGACGTTCGCGCCGGACGACCCGGACCGGCTGCGCCACCCCGCGTACACGATCTACACCTCCGGCTCCACCGGGAAGCCCAAGGGCGTGGTGACCGAGTACGCCGGTCTCACCAACATGCTGATCAACCACCAGCGCAGGATCTTCGAGCCGGTGCTGGCCGAGCACGGACACCGCCTCTTCCGGATCGCGCACACCGTGTCGTTCGCGTTCGACATGTCGTGGGAGGAGCTGCTGTGGCTCGCCGACGGCCATGAAGTGCACATTTGCGACGAGGAGTTGCGCCGGGACGCGCCCAGGCTGGTCGCGTACTGCCTGGAGCACGGCATCGACGTCATCAACGTGACGCCGACCTACGCGCAGCAACTCGTCGCCGAGGGCCTGCTCGACGACCCGGCGCGGCGGCCGGCGCTGGTGCTGCTCGGGGGCGAGGCCGTCACGCCGACGCTGTGGCAGCGGCTCGCCGACACCGAGGGCACCGTGGGCTACAACCTGTACGGGCCCACCGAGTACACCATCAACACCCTGGGCGTCGGCACCTTCGAGTGCCAGGACCCGGTCGTGGGCGTGGCCATCGACAACACCGACGTGTACGTCCTGGATCCGTGGCTGCGGCCGCTGCCGGACGGTGTGCCCGGCGAGCTGTACGTGTCGGGCATCGGCATCGCGCGCGGCTACCTCGGGCAGCCCGCCCAGACGGCCCACCGTTTCGTCGCCTGCCCGTTCGGCGAGCCCGGCGAGCGCATGTACCGCACCGGTGACCTGGTGGTCCGCCGTCCGGACGGCAACCTGATGTACCTGGGCCGCACCGACCAGCAGGTCAAGATCCGCGGCCACCGCGTCGAACTCGGCGAGGTCGAGGCGGTGTTCGCGGCGCACCCGGCGGTGCGGTTCGTCGCCGCGGTCGCCCAGCCCGACCCGCAGGTCGACGGCGCCCACCGGCTGGCCGCCTACCTGGTCCTGGACGGGGCGGATCTGGCGGACGTCGCCGCCGACGTGGGCGCCGGACTGCCGGACTTCCTGCGGCCCACGCACTACGCCCAGGTCGACAGCATCCCGCTGACGGTGAACGGGAAGGCTGACACCAAGGCGCTGCCCGAGGCCAAGCCGCTGGGCGCGCTGACCACGGCGGGGGAGCGGGGCCCGCAGACCGAGACCGAGACCGTGGTGTGCGAGTACTTCGCCGAGGCACTGCATCTTGACGACGACGAGGTGAGCGCGGTGAGCGACTTCGTGTCCCTGGGGGGACACTCCATGCTGGCGGTGCGGCTCGTCGGGCTGCTCCGCCGCGAGTACGGTCCCGTGCTCACCATCCGCGATCTGTTCACCCTGCGAACCCCGGAAGCGATTGCCCGCCACCTCGATGACAACTGACACCCAGCGGCCCCGCCACGGGGCCGCCATCCTCCGGACCGCCCTGCGCCGCAACATCGGCGCCATGGCCTGGGGCACCCTCCTCATGGGCCTCTACCAGGCCGGCGAGACGGCCTTCCCCATCGCACTCGGCCTGATCGTCGAGCACACGCTGCGGGACGGCCGCAGCCTCCAGGCGCTCGCCGTGTCGATCGGCGCCCTGGCCGTGATCATCACGACGGTTTCGCTGTCGTGGCGGTTCGGCATGCGGATCCTGCAGAAGGCCAACACGACCGAGGCGCACCGCTGGCGGGTGAAGGTCGCGGCCTGCGGTCTGCAGCCCGTGGCCCGGGACGTCGACCTCAAGTCCGGCGAGGTGCTGACCATCGCCACCGAGGACGCCGACCAGACCGCCGACATCATCGAGGTGGTGCCGCTGCTGATCAGCTCGCTCGTGGCGGTGCTGGTCGCGGCGGTCGCCCTGGGCCTGGCGGACATCCGGCTGGGGCTGCTGGTGATCGTGGGCACCGTCGCGATCCTGTCGATCCTCAGCGTGATGTCCAAGCGGATCGGCAGCAGCACCCAGGAGCAGCAGGCCCGGGTGGCGCGGGCGGGTGCGAAGGTCGCCGACCTGATCGCCGGCCTGCGCCCGCTGCACGGCTTCGGCGGCAACCACGCCGCCTTCCGGTCCTACCGGCAGGTCAGCACGGAGGCGAGACGCCAGTCGATCACCGTCGCCAAGGTGAACGGCGCCTACGCGGGCACCGCGCTGGCCCTCAACGCGGTCCTCGCCGGCGCCGTGACCCTGACGGCGGGCTGGCTGGCGTTCGAGGGACGGGTCACCATCGGCGAACTCGTCATGGCCGTGGGCCTGGCGCAGTTCATCATGGAACCGCTCAAGCTGTTCTCCGAGATGCCCAAGTACGTGATGATCGCGCGCGCCTCGGCCGAGCGGATGGCTCTGGTGCTGTCGGCCCCGCCGGTCATGACCCCGGGCTCCGAACGCCCGTCCGGGGGCGGCGACCTGGAGATCGACTGCGTCCGCCACGGCACCCTGACCAACCTGAAGTTCCAGGTGAGGGCAGGTGAGTTCGTCGCCATCGCCCCCTATCAGCCGCGCGCGGCGGCCGACCTCGCCGCCGTCCTGGCCGTGCGCGTCCCGCCCACCGCGTACGAGGGAACGGTACGGATCGGCGACAAGGACCTGGCGGACCTCTCCGTCGAGGCGATCCGCGAGCACCTGCTGGTCAACCCCTACGACGGGGAGATCTTCGCAGGCACCCTCCGCACGAACATCGACCCGTCGGGCACCAGCCGTTCGGTCCCCGAGGCGGTCGAGGCGTCCATGCTGACCGACGTCGTGGCCCTGCACCGCGAGGGCCTCGACTACGGCGTCCGCGACCGGGGCGCCAACCTCTCCGGAGGTCAGCGCCAACGCCTCTCCCTGGCACGCGCCCTGGCCGCCGACACCGACGTCCTCGTCCTGCACGACCCGACGACGGCGGTGGACGCGGTCACCGAACAACTCGTCGCCCGCAACGTGGCGAAGCTGCGCCGGGGCCGCACGACGATCGTGATCACCAGCAGCCCGGCGTTCCTGGACGCGGCGGACCGCGTCCTGGTCCTGGACGACGGAGCCATCACAGCAGAGGACACCCACCGCAACCTGCTGGCAAGAGACCAGAAATACCGCTCGGCGGTGGCACGCTGACCTTCGGGGGCGCGGGGAACTGCACGATCGGCCCCCACGCACCGGCACCCGACGCCGTGCGCCGAGTCCACGTGTGGATTCTGAAGGGGCCAGGGGGACATGCCCTCAGGGGGCGCGGGGAACTGCGCGACCGGCCCCCACGCACCCGCACCCGACAACGGCGTTACACGCGAAGCGCCGAGGTCAGGTGTCGATTCTGAAGGGGCCAGGGGGACATGCCCTCAAGGGGCGCGGGGAACTGCGCGACCGGCCCCCACGCACCCGCACCCGACAACGGCGCTACGCGCGAAGCGCCCAGCCGACATCCCTGAGCAGCGCATGACGCCACCCCGCCCGGTCATGCCCCGACGCGGACCGGGACACCCGCACGGTCGCCCCGGCCCGCTCCACCAAACCCTCGGTCACCTCACAGTGGGGCAGCATCCGGTCCTCGTGCTCCCCGACATCGAACGCGACCCGCAGCCCCGACAGATCAACCCCCGCCCGCAACCGCTCGGCGATCACACCCCCGACCGAACCCCCCAACGGATCAGCCGCCCGCAGGGCATCCGGCGTCCACCAGAACGACCCCGACTGACACGCCACCCGCGACACCAACTCGGGATACTCCAGCGCCGCGTACACCGCACTCAGCCCCCCGAGACTCTGCCCGGCGACCACCAGCCGCTCCGGATCGGCAGGGACGCCCGACTCCGCCACCAGCGGCAGCAGTTCGTCCCGCACCGCCTCCCACAGCTGGGGCCGGCACGTGAACTCGGCGACCCGGTCCTTGGCGGGCAGGAAGACCAGAGTGACGGGCGGCACCTCACCCGCCGCCACCGCCGAGTCGAACGCGGTCACGGCCGGATGCAGATGGAGCCAGTCGTCGCCGTCGAGCAGCAGCACCACCGGCCCACCGCCCCCCGCCGGATGAACCCGCACGGTCCGCCGCCCGCCCAGTCGCTCACTGGCCCACCGGATCCGCGCCCGCGGCAGGGGCAGCACCGCGTCCGCCCCGAGGACGGGCCAGTGCGGCTGCTCCGGGGCATCCGGGGTCGCGGCGATGGACCGCTCGCCGCCCGCCCCGGCCGGGTTGAACGGGTCGGCATGGAAGACCTCACCCGCCAGGAACCGGTACGTCACCCGCAGCCGCTGAGGCATGCGTACCTCGGCGTACCAGCAGTCGGTGTCCTGCCAGCGGCGCAGGGCGACCGGCTCCGACCAACTCTCGAACTCGATGGTCACCGGCGACGACCCGCGCCACAGGAACAGCGTCACCCAGCCGCCGCCCTCGGCGGGCACCGACGAGGGCGCCCCCACAGCAGCCCAGAACGCGGAACTGCCGGGCGCGCCCGGCAGCCCGAACCCGGCGAACGCGTCCTGACTGCCGGCCGCGGCCACGCGCATGAGCGTCTCCTTGTGAGAGGGAAGGGGCAAAGGCTAAGCTCCGTCAATTAGGCGAGCCTAACCTAATCTTGACCCCTTCGAGGAGGCGCGAAGCATGAGCACCAACCCCTTCGACGACAACGAAGGCCGGTTCCTCGTCCTGGTGAACGACGAGGGCCAGCACTCCCTCTGGCCGTCCTTCGCCGAGGTCCCCGGGGGATGGGCGATCGCCTTCGCCGAGAACACCCGCGAGGCATGCCTGGAGTACGTCGAGACCCACTGGACGGACCTGCGCCCCCGGTCCCTCGCCGCGTCCCAGGACGCCTGATACCGCCGATGCTGTGCACCAGGCTGACCAACGCCCGTTTCCTCACCATGGATCCGGACCACCCGGTCGCTCATGACCTGGGCATCTGGCAGGGCCGGATCGCGGGCCTCGACGAGGCCGTGACCTCCCTGCCCGCCCGGGACATCGTCGACCTCCAGGGCGCCACGGTGCTGCCGGGGTTCATCGACGCCCATGTCCACCTCGCCTGGACCGGGTTCAAGCAGAACACCCCGAGCGTCGCCGGCCGCACCCGCGTCGAGGACGTGCTCGCGGTCGGGGCCGAGGCGGTCGCCCGCACCCGGGCCCCCGGCGACTGGGTGAGCATCGCCGGCTACGACCAGCGGGCCCTGGGCCGCCATCTGACCGCCGCCGAACTCGACCGGGTGAGCGACGGACGCAAGCTCTATCTGCTGCACGACTCCGGGCACGGCTGCGTCGTCAACACCGCCGTCCTGGACCTGCTCCCCGCCGGCATCCCGCACGACAACGGCTTCCTCGCCGAGCGGGCCATGGGCGCCGCCCGCGCCCTGCGCCTTCCGCACGCCCAGGAGGACCTGGCCGAGGCGATCGGCCGCGCGGCCCGCACCTGTCTGACCGAGGGCGTCACCGCCTGCGCCGAAGCGGGCATCGGCGGCACCCTCTTCGGTCACAGCCCCGTCGAACTCGGCGCCTACCAACTCGCCCGGGACAAGGACCTGTTGCCGCTACGGGTGCAGCTCATGGTGTCCGCGGACCGGCTGCGCCGGGTTGCCGCGCACGAGGCCGACGGCATCCCGCGCGCCCTCGACCTCGGCCTGCGCACCGGCTTCGGCGACGACCGGCTCTCCGTGGGCGCGCTGAAGGTATACACCGACGGCGGCATGATGGCCCGTACGGCCGCACTGACCAGCCCGTACGAAGGGCTCGACCATGCCGGGCAGTTGCAGGACGACCCGGTCGTGCTCACCGAGCTCATCGTGGACGGCCACCTCGCCGGCTGGCAGCTCGCCGTGCACGCCATCGGCGACCGTGCGGCCGACATCGCCCTGGACGCGATCGAGCGCGCCCAGCGGATCCGGCCCCGCCCCGAGGCCCGCCACCGCATCGAACACGCCGGGCTGATCCGGCCCGACCAGCTCCCGCGCATGGCGCGGCTCGGCGTCAGCGCGGTCGTCCAGCCGAACTTCCTGCGCTGCTTCGGCGACGACTACGCCTCGATCATGGGCGAGGAACGGGCGCCCTGGATGTACCGGGGCCGGGCCTTCCTGGATCACGGCATTCCCCTGGTGGGCAGCTCCGACCGGCCCGTCGCCGACGGATCGCCCCTGCTCGCCGTCCAGTTCATGGTCGAACGCGCCTCTGCCTCCGGGCAGCTCATCGGCCCGGACGAGGCCGTCACCGTCGACCAGGCCCTGCACGCGTACACCGTCGCCGGCGCCCGCGCCTGCCACTGGGAGGGCCGCCTGGGCTCTCTCACCCCGGGCAAAAACGCCGATCTGGTCGTCCTCGCCGACGACCCCCGGAGCGTCGACACCTCGCGCATCGGCACCATCGAGGTCGTGGAGACGTACGTGGACGGCCGTCCGAGCCGTCCACGCGCTTGATCCCCGGTCCGGAACCGAGGAAGGAACCCCTTGACCACGGCTGCGCCGCGCCCTGCCGTGCTCCCGCACGCCCTTGCCGCACCGACGTCCACCGTGCGTACCGCCCGCCCCGACGAGGCCGCCGCCCTCGCGGCCCTGTCTCGGCCCTTCGTGCGCTCGGGCGCACTGCGCGAACGTCCCGTCTCCCTCTATGCCGCCCACGCGGCCGACTTCCTGGTGCTCCAGGCTCCCGACGGCACCCTCGACGGCTGCGTGGGCCTGCGCGCCTACTCCGCGGACCCGGGGGAGGGCCGCGAACGCGCGGGCGTTATCTACAACTTCTGCGTGGCCGCGCACCGGCAGGGGAGCGGAGCGGGCGCGGGGCTGTTACGCGCGGTGCTCGCCACGGCACACGCCCGGTCGCTCGACGCCCTGTTCACGGCGACCACCGGAGGCGCCGGACTGTTCCTCCGCCACGGCTTCACGCCCACGACCGCGCACCGTGCGCCACGGCCCTGGGCGGAGTCCCTGGACCCGCGGCGCGGGGCACGCGTCCTGGTCAGGACGTGGTGACGGCGTCGGGAACCACGGTGGTGCCGGGGCTGGTCCCGGCGAGCACACTGTGCAGCACCGCGCGCGGCACGCGCCCGTCCACCACATGCGCCTTGCGCACCCCGCCGCGGACGGCCCGCAGACAGCCCTCCATCTTCGGCAGCATCCCGCTCGCCAGCCCGGGCAGCAGCCCGTCCAGCTCCCGGGCCGTCAGATGCCCGATCACCTCGGTGCTACGCGGCCAGTCCGCGTACAGCCCCTCGACGTCGGTGAGCATCACCAGCCGCTCGGCATCGAGTGAGACGGCGAGGGCGGCCGCCGCGAGATCGGCGTTCACGTTGTAGACCTGCCCGTCCGCGCCGCGTGCGACGGGGGAGACGACGGGGATGCGGTCCTGCTCCAACAGGGCGCGCACCATAGCCGGATTGACGTCCACGACGTCGCCGACGAGGCCGATGTCCACCGCCCTGCCGTCCACCCGGACCGGCCGCCGCACGGCCGTCATCGTGTGGGCGTCCTCCCCGGTCAGACCCACCGCGAAGGGGCCGTGGGCGTTGATGTGTCCGACCAGCTCCCGCTGCACGCGACCCGTCAGCACCATGCGCACCACGTCCATGGTCTCGGGCGTGGTCACCCGCAGCCCCGCCTCGAAGCGCGTCTCCAGGCCGAGCCGGTCCAACATCGCGCTGATCTGCGGCCCGCCGCCGTGCACGACGACCGGGCGCAGGCCCGCGTGCCACAACTCCACCACGTCCTGGGCGAACGTCAGTTGAAGTCCCGGGTCCACCATGGCGTGGCCGCCGAACTTGACCACGACCACGCTGCCCCGCAGGTCCTCGGGCCAGGGAAGGGGCTGGGCGGACGGCTCCCCTGCTCGGGCGTGTGTCACGGTCACGCGGTCACTCCGTTTCGTGGCGACGGCTGCGCGGGAAGACGCCGCGGCCCACGGCACCCGGAGAAAGCTCGGGGTACCCACATTAGCTAAGGCTAACCTAATGATGGCTGCTCTGGACGGCGAACCGGTAAGGGGCTGGCCTGAATCGCGCTCTTTCGAGCAGCAGCTGCTCCCCGCACCCTTCGATCAGGGGCGATACGGCGACAGGCGGAATCGACGGGGGAGCCGCGATGGTGGAGCCGATCTACGTACCGGTGTTACCGACGACGCGGGCGGCCCGGTCGGCCTACGCGCAGCTGGATCTCAGCGTCAGGCGACGCATCGCACCGCTGTGGACGCTGGCCCCACGAGTCGGGCCCGAGCGCCCACGGGGACGCCGTACCTTCCCTGACCCCGACACGGATTCGGCTGAACTCGGCAGGTGGCTCGCTTCACGCGTGGGGCCCCTGGTCGAGGTGATGGACGGCCTACCCGGCTGGGTGGACGCGGCGCATGTCGAATGCCATGTCGAGGCATGGGCCTCAAGCCTGTGGCAGCTGACGACCAGGAGCACACTGCGGCTGGTCACCGGACCGGAACGGGGTCGGGAGCACCAGCGTCATGCCGCCGACCTGGCTTTCATGAGCGGGCGCGGTCTCGGCATACGAGTCCTGGTCGACGATCTGCCGGAGGCACACTCCGCCACGGAACTCATGGAGTTGGTCGACCGGCTGCGCCTGCAGTCCTCACAACTCGACCTTCTCCTGGACATCGGGCCGGTCACGGACTCGTCGGACGCGGGGAAGAGGGCCCTCGCCGCGGTCGACGTCCTCGGGGCTCTTGTCGCCTGGCGCCGAGTCGTCCTCGTGTCGGGTGCCTTCCCCCGCACTCTGCGGGACCTCGAGGTACGTCCCACCCGCCACGTCGAGCGCCATGACTGGCAACTGAACCGCTTACTGCGGGCGGCCCGCTCCGGGGCCCGCGGGAACATCGTCTACGGGGACTACTCCACGGAACACGCATTCAGCGCGAACATGGCGTCGGTACGGCAGCCCGGCCCGGGCTGGGGACTGGTGCGCTACACCACGCCCGAGGGCTTCCTCATCGCCCGGGCACCCACGCGGGGCTCTGATCACCGGTCGCGGGCGCGGGAGATGGCTCGCTGGATCGTGGAGTCCGGATGGTTCCGTCGGATCGGCCAGAGCGAGGGGGAACGCTGGCTGCACGCGTGCGCGTACGGCGAGGGGGCGCGTGGATCCGGCAGCGCCGAAAAGTGGATCCAGGTGGGGCATGTTCAGCATCTGCACTTCGTGGTCGACCAGTTGACACCGACGATCGGCTGACTGGCCCTCACACAGCCTTGGGCCCCGTGAACGAGACGGCCGTCGCTCCGGGACCGCCGCCGGACCGCTCAGCCGACTACTGCCAGACGCACCAACGGCAGTGGTACAGACCGGAGTCGTCCCAAAACCGTCGGCCCGTTGTGTCGCGCCGGGTGCCGCTGTGAAGCAGCGCAGCTTCTCGATGTGGTAGGAGCGCAGTTGGACGAGATGGCACACCCCTTGGGACATGGTCCTGGGCCGACTGGAGGGGACCTCGTACACCGTGACGCTGCTGACGTGGCGGTCGAACGACAGCGTCGCGGGGGTGGCAGCGGCGGGGGCAGCCTCCTCACGTGATCCCGGGCATGGTGCCGAGCAGTGGACCTCGAACTGGAGGACCTCTTCGTGCTTCATCTGCCGGGGGGCAGGGCGCTCGGCTGTCCCCCCTCAGGCTTCCCGCCGCCGTCTACTTCGTCCTGCGGTTCGAGTCAGGCTCTTTCCCCAGCGCTTCGATCGTCTCCTCCATTTCGCGGACCTTACGGCGCAGTCGCACCAGTTCCTCGCGCTCGGCCACGGTCAAGCCCCCCGCCGGCCCTTGGCCTCGCTCCGTCGCCAGCTCCTCCGCGATCGCCGCCGCGAACGCGTCCACGTCGCCCTCGGTGGTGTCGAAGGAGGTCATCCAGCGGACCTCGCCGGCCTGCTCGTCCCAGGTGTAGAAGCGGAAACGCTTCTGGAGACGCTCGGTGACGGCCGGCGGCAGGACGGCGAAGATCTGGTTGGCCTGCACCGGGCGAGAGATCTCCAGGCCCGGCAGTTCGCGCACCGCCTCGTACAGCCGCTGGGTCATCGCGTTGGAGCGGGCCGCCGAGCGCTGCCAGAGGTCACCGCCGAGCAGCGCCTCGAACTGCACCGACATGAAACGCATCTTGGAGCCCAGCTGCATGCTCGTCTTGCGCAGATGGGCCATGCCGCGCACCGCGTCCTCGTTGAGCACGATCACCGCCTCGCCGAAGAGCAACCCGTTCTTGGTGCCGCCGAGCGAGAGGACGTCCACGCCGGCGTCGGTGGTCATCTCGCGCAGGGGCACGCCGAGGGTGGCGGCGGCGTTGGCGAGCCGGGCGCCGTCCAGGTAGACGAGCATGCCGAGGTCGTGCGCGTGGTCGCAGATCGCACGGATCTCGTCCGGCGTGTAGCAGGTGCCGAGCTCAGTGGACTGGGCGATGGAGACGACCCTGGGCCGGGCCCGGTGCTCGTCCTCGAAGCCCCAGGCCTGACGGTCGATCAGCTCAGGGGTGAGCTTGCCGTCCCATGCGGGCACCGTCAGGAGTTTGATCCCGGCGACCTTCTCGGGCGCCCCGCCCTCGTCGACGTTGATGTGGGCCGACTCGGCGCACACCACGGCGTCCCAGCGGTCGAGCATGGTCTGGAGCGCTACCACGTTCGCGCCGGTGCCGTTGAAGACCGGGTACGTGTGCGCGGTGGGGCCGAAGTGGCCGCGCACCACTTCCTGGAGGCGCTCGGTGTAGACGTCGGCGCCGTAGCTGACCTGGTGGCCGCCGTTGGCCAGGGCGATCGCTGTAAGGATCTCCGGGTGCACGCCCGCGTAGTTGTCGCTGGCGAAGCCGCGCTCTTCCGGGTCGTGTCGTCGCTGTACGGTCATGCTGCGCTCGCTTACTTGTCTCGGTCGGACGGGTGTGACACATGGGGTCCGGACGGGCGCCGGCCGGTCCGCTCAGGCCGGCGCCGGCTCCGTCCGCGCGCGGGTCTTCTCCAGGCCGCGCACCAACGGCGGCGCGGCGAGCCCGAGCAGGGCGAAGAGCGCCGCGAGGATCAGCCAGCCGGTCCCCGCCGCGCCGACGACCAGGGAGGTCATCAACCACGGCCCGGCGAACTGCTGGAGCCCGCGCCCCAGGGAGAACACCGCCTGGTACTCCCCCTGACGGCCCGCCGGGGCGAGCCCGAAGGACAGGCCCCAGCTCGCCGACGCCTGGTACAGCTCGCCGAGGACGAGCACCAGCGCACCGCCCAGCAGGGCCGCACTGTCCAGGAGCGCGCCGTGCCCCCCGCTCATCGCGAAGACCAGGCAGGACGCCCCCAGCGCCCACCCCGCCCAGCGCAGCATACGTGCCGCTCCCGCCGGGGTACGCACGCCCTTGCTGACCGTGACCTGGAACAACAGCACCAGGACGGTGTCCAGGATCAGCAGCCTCGACACCAGCAGCGCGGGCGCGTCGGTGCCGGTGACGATCCACAGCGGCAGACCGACCGTCAGCAGCGGGTGGTACAGCTCCAGAGCGCCGCAGATCAGCGCGACCGCCACATAGCGCACGTCCCGCAGAGCGGCGCTGCGCAGTACCCCGCCCGGCGCCTCGGCGGCGGGGGCACGGGGCCCGGCTCCCGTGGGCAGCCGCAGCCCGAGCAGCACGGCGACGGAGACCAACTGCAGGGCGGCGTTGGCGAGGACCGTGGCGCAATCCCCCGGGCAGAGCTGTTGGACCGGACTCGGATCGCGATCCTGGTCGTGATCTTTCTATCCGGGCGCCTTGGCCCCGGTCAATGGATCACCGCAAAATTATCTGTGAGAGCGAACCTGAGCCGAACATTTTCCGGAACAAGGCCCCTGGCGGCGCCTGATCGACTCCGGGACGCCGACAGAGACATGGTGACGTGACCTCGTCAGGGCGGGGTGACATCACGGGCCCTGGGCCTGCTGCTCGGGGGCCTGAACCTGGCCACCGTCGCCGGGGTACCGCTGGGCTCGCGGCTGGGCAGACGGAGATGTCCATCGGCTGCGGAAGTATCGCCCACACCGACCAGGCACGAGCCTCCCTCTGTGCCGGGCGACCGGCACGATCCACCGGCCGCTCCTACAGCAGCTGCCGGTCGCGGTCAGCTGAGGGGGGAGGAGGCCGGCAGGTTCTGGTCGGCGGCCCAGGAGGCCAGGATGCGCAGTCGTTCGTGGGTGGGGGAGCCGGGTGCGGCGGTCCAGACGGTCAGGTGCTGGTCGGGGTCGGTGTTGGCGGTGAGGGTGTCCCAGTCGAGGACGAGTTCGCCGACGACCGGATGGTTGAGGGTCTTCGTGCCGACGGTGCGGGCGGCGACGTGGTGTTCGCCCCACCAGCGGGCGAACTGCTTGTCCCGCAGGGACAGTTCACCAACCAGCTCGATCAGACGGGGGTCCTCGGGGTACTTCGCGGCCTCCATGCGCAGTTGGGCGACGGCGATGTGCGCGGAGGTCTCCCAGTCGGCGTACAGATTGCGCATCGCGGGAGTGGTGAAGATGATCCGCGGATAGTTGCGGTGCTTTTCCGGGACGCGGGAGAAGTCGGTGACCAGCGCGGAGGCCAGCGCGTTCCAGGCCAGGATGTCGCCGCGCCGGCCCTGCACGACGGCCGGGGTGGCGGTGAGGTCGTCCAGGACGCGCTGGAGCTGCGGCTGGACCTTCTGCCGGCCTCGGCGCCGCGCGCGGGTGGTGGTCTTGCCCGCGAGCTGGAAGAGGTAGCCGCGCTCGTCGTCATCCAGATGGAGCACCCGGGCGAGGGCATCCAGCACGGGCGCCGATGCCTGCATGCGGCCCTGTTCGAGGCGGGTGTAGTAGTCGGTGCTGATGCTGGCGAGCTGGGCGACCTCCTCGCGGCGCAGCCCGGCAACCCGGCGGGGCTTGCCGGTCTCGGGCAGTCCGACCGTGCGCGGGCTCAGCTCGGAGCGGCGCTTCTTGAGGAATTCTCCCAGCTCATTGAGGGGGACGTTGGCGGTCATGCTTCCCAGCATGACACCGATTCCACTCAGGAAAGGGGGGAGATTTCACTCCCAGGATGTTCTCCTCCCGGGATGAATTTCTCCGCTTTTCGCACCTTCCCCCGCCTGTGAGGCTCGAAAGCGAGCAGCCGATCCCGACCCCGGCTGCGCGCTCACCGATCCTCGCCCCGAAGGAAGTCCCCCATGCGCGGAGCAGTCATCTACGCCCCCGGCGACGTGCGCTTCGAGAACCTCGACGACCCGAAGATCCTCCACCCGACCGACGCGGTGATCCGCACGGTCGCCACCTGCGTGTGCGGCTCCGACCTGTGGCCCTACCGCGGCGCGGAACCCATCGGCGACCCGCACCCGATGGGGCACGAATACGTCGGCATCGTCGAAGAGGTCGGCAGCCAGGTCACCAACGTCAAGCCCGGCCAGTTCGTGGTCGGTTCCTTCGCCACCTCGGACAACACCTGCGTGAACTGCCTGGGCGGCTGGCAGTCCTCCTGCCTGCACCGCGAGTTCATGAGCACCTGCCAGGCCGACTACGTGCGCATCCCCAACGCCCACGGCACCCTCGTCGCCACCGACGAGCACCCCGACGCCGAGATGGTGCCGAGTCTGCTCGCGGTCTCCGACGTGATGGGCACCGGCTGGTACGCCGCCCTCGCCGCCGAGGTGAAGACCGGCTCCACCGCCGTGGTCGTCGGCGACGGAGCGGTCGGCCTGTGCGGCGTCATCGCCGCCAAGGAACTGGGCGCCGAGCGGATCATCGCGATGAGCCGCCACGACTCCCGGCAGAGGCTCGCCCTGGAGTTCGGCGCCACCGACACCGTCAGCGAGCGCGGCGACGAGGGCATCGCCCGCGTAAAGGACCTCACCGGCGGCATCGGCGCGGACTCCGTGCTCGAGTGCGTGGGCACCGCCGAGTCGATGCGGCAGGCCCTGCACGCCACCCGGCCCGGCGGCAACGTCGGCTTCGTCGGCGTCCCGCACGACGTGGCGGTCGACGGCGAGGAACTGTTCTTCTCCCACGTCGGCCTGCGCGGCGGCCCCGCCCCGGTCCGCCGTTACCTGCCCGACCTGATCGACCGCGTCCTGTCCGGCCGCATCAACCCGGGCAAGGTCTTCGACCTCACCCTGCCCCTGGACCAGGTCGCCGAGGGCTACAAGGCGATGGACGAACGCCGCGCCATCAAGGCCCTCCTCAAGCCCTGACCCCACCGCCCTGTGACCCGCTGCCCCTGTCAAGCACCACAGAAATTGGCCGCACCGGAGGGCGCCGGGCGCACATCGTCCTCAGCCCTCGGCCTCCTCTCGCCCCGCATCCACACCATCGGACCGCATGACCGGCAGCGCGGATGCGGGCGGGAACCACCACCTCACGCAAGGAACGACGAACCCCATGACGACCTTCGCTCTCATCGGCGCCGGCCCGGGACTCGGGCTGGCCACCGCCCGCCGCTTCGGAAGCGCCGGCCGCACCGTCGCCCTCATCGCCCGCAACGCCGAGCGCCTGGAGGAGATGACCGCCGAGCTGGCACGTGACGGTATTCAGGCGCGCGGCTTCACCGCCGACGTCCTCGACATCGAGTCACTGGACGCGGCTCTGTACGCGGCCGCCAAGGACCTGGGTCCCATCGAGGTCCTCCAGTACAGCCCCGTGCCCCGCGCCGACTTCATGAAGCCGGCCCTGGACACCGGCGCCGACGACCTCGACGCGCCCCTCGCCTTCTCCGTCAAGGGCCCCGTCACCGCCGTGAACGCCGTCCTGCCCGGCATGCGCGACCTCGGCCGCGGCACTCTGCTGTTCGTCAACGGCTCCAGCGCCGTACGCCCCAACCCGAAGGTGGCCGGCACCTCGATCGCGTTCGCCGCCGAGAGCGCCTACGCCCGCATGCTGCACGACACGCTCGCCGAGGAGAACATCTACGCCGCCCAGCTGATCATCCCGGGCGCCATCCGGCCAGACGCCGAGCACAGCAGCCCCGACGTGCTGGCACAGCGGCTGTACGACATCCACCAGCAGCGCGATGGATTCCGCCACTACTCCGAGCCCCTGCCCGACTGATCTTCTGGACGACGTCCATGAACTCGGCCGCCCTCCGTGTCCTCGCCCGTGCCGTCACTGCCACCGCTCTCGTGCTGACCGTGGCGGCCTGCACCGACACCTCCCCGGCCTCCCCGTCCGGGACCACCACCGAGCAGCAGACGCCGACGCCCGAGGCACACACCGCACCATCCGACAGGAACACCGCCATGAACATCCGGGTCACCCTCGACGGCCACCCCGTCGGCGCCACCTTGAACGACAGCCCTGCCGCCCGTGACTTCGCCGAGCTGCTCCCGCTCACCCTGGACCTGAAGGACTTCCACCAGACGGAGCGGATCGCCGACCTGCCGCGCAGGCTGACAACCTCCGGCGCTCCCGAGCCACGCGCGCCGAAGGCCGGCGACCTTGCCTACTACGCGCCCTGGGGCAATGTGGCCCTCTTCTACCGCGACGGCGACTCCGCCAACGCCGACCTGCTGATCCTCGGCAGCATCGACGCCGATGCGGACAGGCTTGCCGGGACCGACCGCATCGCCATCGAAGCCGCGCCCTGACCCGCCCCACCGCGCGCCCGTCACGCAGAGCACCCGAAGAAGGGGGGAGGAGATCCTCCCCTTTTCGCCCGGTCCGTTCCATGGAACCGTCGAAGACCTGGCTGCGCCGTCCGCCCATCCGCCGCGACGGCTTCAGCCGCCCCCGATCCGCCGATTCCCACGCAAGGTGAGACCACACGTATGCCTTCCGCATCCGGGACCACCCCCGGCAAGCTTCCCTTCGTCGTCTGGGTGCTCGCCGCCGGCACGTTCCTGATGGGGACCACCGAGTTCGTCGTCGCCGGCCTCCTGCCGGAGCTGGCCGGTGACCTCGGAGTCAGCGTCTCCCACGCCGGTCTGCTGATCACCGCCTTCGCCATCGGCATGATCATCGGCGCGCCGACCATGGCCATGGCGACCCTGCGCCTTCCTCAGCGCCAGACACTCATCCTGGCCCTGGCCGTGTTCTGCCTCGGACATCTGGTCGCCGCCCTCAGCACGTCCTTCACCGTCGTCCTCATCGCCCGCGTCGTCACGGCCCTGGCCACCGGAGCGTTCTGGTCCGTCGGCTTCGTCGTCGCCACCAGCGCTGCCGGGCCGCGCAACGCCACCCGCGCCACGGGCGTCATGATCGGGGGCCTGACCCTGGCCAACGTCGTCGGCGTGCCGATCGGCTCCTTCGCCGGCCAGTTCACCGGCTGGCGCGGCCCCTTCTGGGCCCTGGCCGTCCTCTCCGGGCTTGCCGCCGCTTTCATCGGCCGCTTCATCCCGGCCCAGCAGGAGCGCGTCGAGGTGTCCCTCCGGGCCGAGGTCCGGGCTCTGCGGCAGGGCCGGCTGTGGCTGGCGCTCGGCGCCGCGATGCTGATCATGGGCGGTGTCCTGGCGACGTACACCTATGTCACGCCGCTGCTGACGGACCGCGCGGGTATCCCCGCAGGTGCCGTACCGCTCGTCCTCATCGCCTTCGGTATCGGCGCCCTGGGCGGCACCACCACGGGCGGCCGCCTGGGCGACCGGCGTCCGATGGTCACCACCATCACGGCCGCCGCGGCCACCGCTCTGGTCCTGCTGCTGATGATCCCGCTGTCCGGCAACCCGGTGACGGCCACCCTTCTCGTCTTCCTCATGGGCCTGACCGGCTTCACCGTCAACCCGGTCGTCACCGCCCTCGCCATGCGCTTCGCAGGCGATGCCCCCACCCTCACCTCCTCGCTGACCACCTCCGCTTTCAACACCGGCATCGCCGCCGGCTCGGCGATCGCCGGTACGTCCCTGGACTCCTCCCTCGGCCTGACCGGCCCGCCCCTGGTCGGCACCGTCATCGCCGCTCTCACGCTGCTGCCTCTGATCGCCCTCGCCGTCCACGGCACTTCTGACAAGGGCCGGATCGTGGCCCGGGGCGTCGCTCCCACGCACACGCGACACGACGAACCCGCGCAGGTGTCGTCGCAGCACTGACTCAAGCCCGGATCCGCGTCCTGCCGACACGTACCCGACGACGTACCAGCATGCGAGAGGAATCTGCACATGACTGTGAACACCGCGGACTTCACCGGCAAGGTGGCGTTCGTGACCGGAGCCGGCTCCGGCATCGGCCGCGCCACCGCCGTAGCCTTCGCCCGCGCGGGCGCCCGCGTCGCCCTCGCCGACCTGTCCTCGGACGGCCTGCGGGAGACAGTACGGCTCCTCGAGGAAGCGGGCGGGCAGGCTCTGGCCCTCGCCTGTGACGTCACCAGCGAAGACGACGTGCGGTCCGCGCTGGACGGCACCCTTCAGGCGTTCGGACGACTGGACGCCGCCTTCAACAACGCCGGAGTCGAGCAGCCGGTCAAGCCGGCCGCGGACATCGAGAAGGACGAGTGGGACCGCGTCATCGGCGTCAGCCTGACCGGGATGTTCCTGTGCATGAGGCACCAGATCCCCCTCATGCTCCAGCAGGGTGGCGGCGCGATCGTCAACGCCTCGTCGGGCGCCGGCGTCAAGGGCTTCAAGGGACAGGCGGCCTACGCCGCGGCCAAGCACGGCGTCATCGGCCTGACGCGCTCGACGGCCCTCGACTACGCGGCGTCCAACGTCCGCGTCAACGCCGTCTGCCCCGGCATCGTCGACACCGAGATGATCCAGCGCTTCGCCGAAAGCACACCCGGAGGACGGGACGCCCTGATCGCGGACGAGCCCGTCGGACGCCTCGGCACACCGGACGAGATCGCCGGCGCCGTCCTCTGGCTCTGCTCCGACGCCGCCTCCTTCACCACCGGCCACGCCCTGGTCGTCGACGGTGGTCAGACCGTCTGACGGCGGTCCATGGCAAGGCGTCGTGCCGCCGCAGCCCATCCGTGCAGCCCCGACGCCACTCGCGCCGGCACACCTCTTCACTCGAACGGAGACCACGACGTGAACCCCACGTACGACTTCACCGGCCAGGTCGCGCTCGTCACCGGAGCCGGCGCCGGTATGGGCCTGGCGACCGCCCGCGCGTTCGCCGAGTCCGGCGCCGCCGTCGCCCTCACCGACGTCGACGAAGCCGCCCTGAACGCAGCCGCGAAGGACCTCACCGACGCGGGCCACCACGTCCTCGCCCTCACCTGCGACGTCAGCGACGAGGACCAGGTCGCCGCCGCGGTCGACCGCACCGTCGAGACCTTCGGCCGCCTCGACATGGCCTACAACAACGCCGGCATCCAGATCCCGCCCAGCGACGCCGCCGACGAACCCGCCGAACGCTTCGACCGCGTCAACGGAATCAATCTCCGTGGCGTCTGGGCCTGCATGAAACACGAGCTGCGGCACATGCGCGCCCAGGGCAGCGGCGCCATCGTCAACTGCTCCTCCCTCGGCGGCCTCGTCGGCCTCCCCGGCCGCGCTTCCTACCACGCGTCCAAGCACGGAGTCATCGGCCTGACGAGCAGCGCCGCCCTCGAATACGCCCCGCGCGGCATCCGCGTCAACGCCGTCTGCCCCGGGACCATCGACACCCCGATGGTCAGCGACATGATCGCCAAGGGGGAGCTGGACCGCGCCGAGGCCGAGGCCAACCAGCCCATCAACCGACTCGGCACCGCCGAGGAGATCGCCCAGGCTGTCCTGTGGCTGTGCAGCCCCGGAGCGGGCTTCGTCATCGGCGTCGCCCTCCCCGTGGACGGCGGCTACGTCGCCCGCTAGAGACAGCCCACGCATCGACAACACCGGAGAGACACCATGGAATTCATCAAGCAGCAGCCCAGCAGCAAGGCCCCGGCGGACTGGTTCACCGGCGACGTCTGGTGGGACGTCATCGTGGCCGGCCAGGCCCCGTCCAAGATGCGCGCCAACCTGGTCCGCTTCTCACCGGGCGCCCGCACCAACTGGCACTCCCACGCCCTGGGCCAGACCCTGCACGTCGTTTCCGGCATCGCCCTGATCGGCACCCGGGACGGCACCGTCTTCGAGGCCCACCCCGGCGAGACCGTCGCCTGCCCGCCGAACGAGGAACACTGGCACGGCGCCGCCCCCGACCGGTTCATGGAGCACATCGCCCTGTGGGAAGGCACGGGCGACGACACCCCGGAGACCGCCTGGGGCGAGCCGGTCACCGACCAGCAGTACGACGGCCCTCGCACCCGCAACCGGTAGCCCCGGCCCTTCGATCACGCAACCCGGGCTCACCCAGGACGTCAGGGCATCCCGCAGAAGGGCCGTGGCCGGAGACTTGCTCGAAGCGGACGATCAGTCCGCCACGCACAACGACGCGATGAGCGACGCGGACGCCACCCACAAGCGGGGAGGCGCCGCGGCTCTGCCCTGCCTCGCCCGGCGCGCAAGTGCCCCCGACGACGTCGGCCAGTCGCTCCTGGCGGAGCGTAAAGGGGGAGGAAAGTCTCCCTGTCACGAGCGTTGCCGGCGGTGCGAGACTCCCCAGGTGACCAGTCGCCGCTGCCGAAGCGCGCGGTTGCCCATATCCCTGCGGTGACGACGATCCGGTCTCCCGTCCCGCTGTTGTGTACGGCCGATCCGTCCGCGATACGAAGGCGTACGTATGTCAACTGAACTTCCCGAGCCCGCCGCTCCATCCTCCGCCGGAGCCGGCGAGTCCTCCCCGGCGCCCACGCGGCGCACGTTCATCGCCACCAGTACCGCGGTCGGTGGTGCCGTCGTCGCGGGCGGCGTGATCGGAGGGACCTCCCCCCTCGGCGCGGAGGAGGCGACAGCCGTCGAGAGGCCGCCGTCCAGCCGGGTCTCCCTGACGGTCAACGGCACCCGCCGGACCGTGACGGTCGACAACCGCACCTCGCTGCTGGACCTGCTCCGCGAGCACCTCGGCCTGACCGGCTCGAAGAAGGGCTGCAACGCCGGGGCCTGCGGTGCGTGCACTGTCCTGGTCGACGGGCAGCGGCACAACGCCTGCCTCACGCTCGCGGTGCGGTTGCAGGGCGCAGAGGTCACCACGATCGAGGGCCTTGCCGACGGGGACGAACTCCACCCGCTGCAGCAGGCTTTCATCGATCAGGACGCCTTCCAGTGCGGCTACTGCACTCCCGGCCAGATCGTCTCCGGCGTCGGCTGCATCCAGGAGGGGCATACCGGTTCGCCGGAGGAGATCCGGGAGTGGATGAGCGGCAACATCTGCCGCTGCGGCTGCTACGTGAAGATCGTGCGCGCGGTGGAGCAGACCGCGGGCCGGAAGTAAGGAGCGGCAACCGTGCATCCCTTCTCCTACACACGCGTCTCCGACACCCGTGAAGCCCTCAACGCCGGGCGCCACGGCGGACGTTACATCGCCGGGGGCACCACGCTGGTCGACCTCATGCGTGAGACCGTCGAACGCCCCGAGACCCTCGTCGACATCGCGGCCCTGCCGCTGGGCGAGGTCACCGTCACCGAACGCGGGGGCTTGCGCATCGGCGCCCTGGTGACCATGTCCGAGGCCGCCGGCAACGCCAAGGTGCGCGCCCTGTATCCCGTCGTCTCCGAGGCGCTGGAGCTGAGTGCTTCGGCGCAGCTGCGGAACATGGCGACCATCGGCGGCAACATCATGCAGCGCACCAGGTGCACCTACTTCCGTGATGTGACCGCCGACTGCAACAAGCGCGAGCCCGGCTCCGGTTGCGCCGCGCTGCACGGCTTCAACCGCACCCACGCCATCCTCGGCACCTCCGACGCCTGCGTGGCCACCCACCCCTCCGATGCCGCTGTGGCCTTCGCCGCCCTGGAGGCCCGGGTGCACCTGCTGGGCCCGGACGGAGCACGCCAAGTCCCCTTCGCCGATTTCCTTCTGCGGCCCGGCAGCACCCCACAACGCGAACAGGCCCTGCGTAAAGGTGAGTTGATCACGGCGGTCGAGATCCCCGCTCTTCCGCGGCCGCTCAAGTCCGGCTACCTCAAGGTGCGGGACCGGCAGTCCTACGAGTTCGCCCTTACCTCAGCGGCCGTCGCGCTGCACGTGCGCGGTGGGGTGATCCGTGAGGCCAAGGTCGCCGCCGGGGGAGTGGGCACGGTGCCGTGGAAGCTGCCCGCCGTCGAGCAGCACCTCGTCGGTGAACGCCCCTCGGGGGCCCTGTGGTCGGCCGCTGCCGCGAAGGCGGCGGACGGCGCCAGTCCCCTGCAGCACAACCGTTTCAAGGTCGAGCTGCTCAAGCGCACGGTCGAACGCCAGTTGCGTGTCGTAGGAGGTACCAAGTGAGTCCCCAGCCGCAGGCAGCCGTGGGTGCGCCGCTGTCCCGGGTGGACGGCCGGCTCAAGGTCACGGGCAAGGCGCTGTACGCCGCCGAGCACGAGGTCGAGGGGACCGTGCACGCCGTGATCGTCGACGCGAGCATCGGCCTCGGCCGCATCACGTCGATCGACACCGGCGCCGCCGAAGCCCTTCCGGGCGTGCTGAAGGTGCTGCACCACCGCAACGCGCCGAAGCTGCCGTACCGCGACAACTCCGGGTCGAACAATCCGCCCGGCCGGCGACTGCGCGTCTTCCAGGACGACCGTGTCCGCTTCCACGGCCAGCCGGTCGCCGTCGTGGTGGCCACCACCCTGGAGGCCGCACAGCACGGTGCGAGCCTGGTCAAGGTCGGCTACGACGCCGAACAGCCCTCGACCGACCTGACCGAGGCCGAACCGGACAAGCCGACCACCTACGCGCGCGGCGACGCCGAAGCGGCCCTGCGCTCGGCGGCCGTACGACTGGACCTGACGTACCGCACGGCGCGCAACCACCACAACCCGATGGAGCCGCACGCCACCATCGCCCGCTGGAACGGCGACAAGCTCGCCGTGTGGGACAAGACCCAGTGGGTGGTGGGCACCCAGACCGAACTCGCCGCGGTGTTCGGTCTGGACATGGACGCGGTGCGCGTCATCTCGCCGTTCGTCGGCGGCGGTTTCGGCTCGGCCCTGCGCTGCTGGCCGCACGTGGTCGTCGCCGCGCTGGCCGCCCGTGAGGCGAAGCGCCCGGTCAAGCTGGTTCTCAACCGCAAGCAGATGTACCTCGGGACCGGTTTCCGGCCCTCGTACGATTACCACCTGCGCCTCGGCAGTGACCGGCGCGGCCGGCTGTCCGCCGCGGTGCACGAGCTGGACGCCGAGACGTCGTCGTACGAGACCTTCACCGAGTCCATCCTCACGGCCGGGCAGATGCTCTACAGCATGCCCGACGTGGCGCAGAGGTACCGGACGGTGCCGCTGGATCTGCCCACGCCGCTGTACATGCGCGGCCCCGGCTTCCAGACGGCCTCCTTCGCCATCGAGTCGGCCATGGACGAACTCGCCCACAAGCTCGGCGTCGACCCCATCGAGCTGCGCCTGCGCAACGAACCGAACGAGGACGAGTCGTCCGGGCTGCCGTTCTCCACCCGCCGCCTGCGCGAGTGCTACACCGTCGGCGCCCGCGAGTTCGGCTGGCACCGACGCAACCCCAAGCCCCGCTCGACGCGTGAGGGGGACTGGCTGATCGGCAGGGGCATGGCCGCCGGCGTCTACGACACCGCGCGCATGCCCGCTCAGGCGCGAGCCCGCCTGGACGCCGACGGCACGGCGCTGGTCGAGGCCGCCGCCACGGACATGGGCCCGGGTACGTACACCTCCCAGACCCAGGTCGCCGCCGACGCCCTCGGGCTGACCGTGCGCACGGTCACCTTCCGGCTGGGGGACTCCCTCTACCCGCCGACCCCACCGCACGGTGGCTCGATGACCATGGCCAGCGTCGGCTCCGCCACCCTCGACGCCTGCAACAAGGTCCGCCGTCAGGCGATCCGACTGGCCGTCGAGGACCGCGAATCACCGCTGTACGGGACACAGGCGGACGATGTCGTCGTACGCAACGGCCGACTGCACGCGAAGAACGACCCCACGCGCGGGGAGACGTACCGGAGGCTGCTCGCCCGCAACGACCGCACCCACCTCGAAGCGGACGGCTCCTTCGCGCCGCCGACAGGCCCGGAGCGGCACTCCTTCTACGGTTACAACGCCACCTTCGCCGAAGTGGCCGTCGATGCGACACTCGGCCTGGTACGCGTGCGGCACGTGCTCGGCGTCTACGACGCGGGCCGCATCATCAGCCCCAAGCTCGCCGACAGCCAGGCCCTCGGCGGCATGGTCGGCGGCATCGGCACGGCCCTGCTGGAGCACACGGTCACCGACCACCGCGACGGGCGGATCGTCAACGCCAACCTCGCCGACTATCTCGTGCCCGTCAACGCCGACATCCCGGACCTCAAGGCGATCTACCTGGACGGCGAGGACCGCGAGGCGGACCCGCTCGGCGTCAAGGGCCTCGGAGAGCTGGTGATGATCGGGGTGGCGCCCGCCATCGCCAACGCGGTCTTCAACGCCACCGGCCGCCGCGTCCGCGAACTGCCCATCACGGCGGAGGCGTTGCTCTGACCCCAGGCCCCATGGGCCGACGGAGCACGCACCGCTCGTCCGGCAGCCTGTCCCCCCGTCCGGCTGCCGGACTTCCCGGGCCGCCGCCGCGTGACGTTTCCCCGCGTCGCGGCGGCGGCCCGCTCACCTTCCGATCCTGATCCCGCCATGGGGACATGGAGAACTGCCATGCTGAACATCGCGGACGCATTGCACCGCTGGTGCCGCGAGGCACGTCCCTTCGCCCTGGCTACCGTCGTCGGTGTGCACGGCAGCGCCCCGCTGCCGGTCGGCACGTCGGTCGCGGTGGACGAGGACGGCGACGCGGTCGGCAGCGTCTCCGGCGGCTGCGTCGAGGGACAGGTCTACGAGCTGTGCCGACAGGTGCTCCGTGACCGGGGCGCTCCGCAGCGCGCATGGTTCGGCTACTCAGACGAAGACGCCTTCGCCGTCGGCCTGACCTGCGGCGGCGAACTGGACGTCCTCGTCCAGCGCGTCGACCCCAGGGCCCAGCCGCATCTCGTCAACGCCCTCGACGAGGTCATTCAGGGTCGGCCTGCCGCCGTGGCACAGGTCATTGACGGCCCGGAGAGCCTCCTGGGCTCCACGCTGAGCATGTTCGGCGGTGACCATGTCGCCTGCGGGCGCGTGGACGGCGGGTGGGCGGACCGGGCGGTGGCCGACCGGGCCAGGGCCCTGCTGCGGGCCGGCCGCACCGCCCGTGTCGACATCGGCGGGACCGGGGACGGATGCCCTGAGCACCTGTCCGTCCTCGTCCACGTGGCGGCCACCCGCCCCCGCATCCTGATCTTCGGCGCGGTCGACTTCGCCGCCGCCCTCAGCCGGGCCGGCCGCTTCCTGGGGTACCGGGTCACCGTCTGCGACGCCCGCCCCGTCTTCGCCACCGCGGCACGCTTCCCGCACGCCGACGAGGTCGTCGTCGACTGGCCCCACCGCTACCTTGAGCGCACCGGTGTGGACGAGCGCACCGCCGTCTGCGTCCTCACCCACGACGCCAAGTTCGACATCCCCCTGCTGCGCCTGGCCCTCGACCTGCCGGTCGCCTACGTGGGGGCCATGGGCTCCCGACGTACCCACGACGAGCGCCAGCAGCTCCTGCGCGAGGTGGGCGTCACGGAAGACCACCTGGCCCGGCTGCGTTCCCCGATCGGCCTCGACCTCGGAGCCCGCACGCCCGAGGAGACGGCCATCTCCATCATCGCGGAGATCATCGCCCACACCAACCAGGGAACGGGCCGGCCCCTGACCCAGATCACCGGCCCGATCCACCGGCCGCCGAGATCGACGAGCTCCCGGTAGGCCGGCCTCATCGACTCTGGACATCGCCGAGTCCGACACCGCCGAACTGTACCCGGCGCTCCTGCGTGCCCTCAGCCCGCTCGGTCGGGCCTACCTCCACGTGATGCACGTGGGCGACGAGGACCTGCTGGGCACTCTGCGTACGCTGTGGCCACCAAGAGAACGAGTCGGACACGGAACACGGCGGACCGTGCCGCTATGTCAGAGCCGTTGACGACTTCGCGGATCGACTCGCGTGGCGGGTAGGTCAGTCGGGCGTCTCGGACGAGTCGGCCGACCGGGGGCCGTCGGCCGACGCGGACCGCTCGATGTCGTCGTTGGCCGCGGCCCAACTGGCCAGCAGGTCGAGGGCGTCCTGAGAGGGAGAGCCGGGCTCGGCGGTGTAGGTGAGGAGGAACTGGCTGGGGCCGTCCCCGAGTGGGAAGGTTTCGAAGGGCAGGTCGAGATCGCCGACGACCGGGTGGTGGAGGAGCTTCACGCCGGTGGTGTGCATGCGGACGTTGTGGGCCGCCCAGCGGCGACGGAATTCCTCGCTGCGGGTGGATAGTTCGCCGATCAGGTCCGTGAGCCGCCGGTCGTAGAGATCGCGGCCTGCCTCGGCACGCAGCATGGCGACGGTGTCGCCTGCGACTTCGTCCCAGTGGCGGAAGAACTCGGTCGCGTGCGGGCTGAGGAAGACGAACCGGGCGTTGTTCGGCGGCCGTACCGGATCGGCGTAGACGGGGGAGAACAGGGCGCGCCCGAGGTGGTTGGCGGCCAGGATGTCCCCGCGTCCGCTGAGGATGAACGCGGGTGTGCCGGCCATGGAGTCGAGGACGCGCTGCACTGCGGGCCGCACGCGCTGCTGGGCCGGGCGTCGGCGCGGCGGACGGGTGGTGCCGGCGCCGCGCAGGAGGTCGAGCAGATGGATGCGTTCGGCCTCGTCGAGCTGAAGCGCTTGGGCGATGCCTTCGATGACGCTCTCGGAGACGCCGGTGGCGTTGCCGCGCTCCAGCCGTGTGTAGTACTCGCTGGAGATGCCCGCGAGGAGGGCGACCTCCTCACGGCGCAGCCCGGTGACCCGTCGGCGCTCTCCGCCGTACAGGGGCAGTCCGGCCTGTTCAGGGGTGACCCTGGCCCGTCGCGTGCCGAGGAATTCCCGGATCTCCGCGCGGAAATCATCACGGATGTCGCGGTTGGTGCCGTTGGGGTCGTTTCTGCCTGCCATGCGTTTCACTCTACGAGCGCATCCGCCGGGTTGGGGGTCCCTGTCAGTGACCCCCTCACCAGGGACTCCCACACCCCCGTGACAACCGGTTCTGTTGGTGGTGCACCGCCCACGACGGTGTGAACGGCCCGGATACGGCGGCGCTCGTGCCGCCGCGCGGGCCGCACGCCCCCGCACACACCGGGTGCCCGACCACGGCGCCCCGACAAGAGTCAGGACCCCCATGAGCAAGGTCATTTTCGTCACCGGCGCCGGACGCGGTCTGGGCACGGACATCGTCCGCGAGGCCCTCGCCACCGGCCACCAGGTCGTCGCCACCGGCCGCCGCCCCGCAGACGTCGAGAAGACCCTGGGCGGGCCACAGGACAACCTGCTGGTCACAACGCTGGACGTCACCAGCATCGAGGACGCCGAGGCCGCCGCGCAGGCCGCTGTCGACCGCTTCGGTCGCATCGACGTCCTGATCAACAACGCCGGGAACCTCTTCACCGGCTACTTCGAGGAGATCTCGCCCGAGCAGATGCGTCGGCAGTTCGAGACCAACCTCTTCGGCCCGATGAACGTCACCCGCGCCGTCCTGCCGATCATGCGCCGCCAGCGCGCCGGCCACGTCATCACCATCACCTCGACCGCCGGTCTGGTCGGCATGGAATTCACCTCCGCCTACGCCGCCTCGAAGTTCGCGGAAGAGGGCTGGATGGAGTCCCTGCGCTACGACGTCGAGCCGTACAACATCCACACCACGATCGTGGAGCCCGGCTACTTCCGCACCGAACTCCTCGTGGACGGCTCCACCAACTGGCCCGAGCTGTCCATCGAGGACTACGCCCCGCGCACCGCCCCGAGGATCGAGGGCATGAAGAGCATGAACGGCAAGCAGCCCGGCGACCCTGCCAAGCTCGCCCGCGCCCTGCTCACCATCGCCGGCCATGACAAGCCCCTGCAGCGCTTCGTCGCCGGTGCGGACGCCATCGAGGCGGCCAAGGCCAAGGCCAAGGAGCTCCTCGCCCAGGCCGAGGCGTCCCGCGAACTGGGCGGCAGCCTCGCCTACGACGACGCCCACGCCTGAGCACCACGCCCCGCACCCCGGCTGATGCGCAGGACCGCGCCGGGTGCGTTTCGACAACACGGAGAGAGTCAGCATGCCCCTCAAAGGGGAGTACGAGCCGAGCAAGGCGCAGTTTGTACGTGACCAGGTGGAGCTGTACGAAAGCTCCGGCGGTACCCAGGGAACGACGCTGAGTGTCCTGGTCACACGGGAAGAAGACGAGAGGCTCCGGGACCTGCCCGTCGTCATCCTGACCACCTTGGGCGCGAAGAGCGGCAAGATCCGCAAGACCCCGGTCATGCGGGTGGAGCACGACGGCTCCTACGCCGTCATCGCCTCCATGGCAGGAGCCCCCAAGCACCCGGTCTGGTACCACAACGCGGTGGCCGACCCCCGGGTCGAGCTACAGGACGGCCCGGTGCGCCAGGACATGCTGGCACGCGAGGTGAGCGGGGACGAGAAGGCGCTGTGGTGGACCCGGGCCGTCGAGGCGTTCCCCGACTACGCCGAGTACCAGAAGAACACGGACCGCGAGATCCCGGTCCTCGTTCTGGAGCCGGCGGCCCGGGAGCACTGACGCGGCGCAGCCGGTGCCGCCCACGGATCCCCCGCCACCTGCCCTTGGCAACACCGGCGTCAGACCCTCCTGACAGCGGCCGGCTCGAATCCCTCACGGACGGCCCGGGCCGCCTGCACGAAGTGCATTACCGGCGACCACGGCGTTGATCTCGTCGGCGCCGGCCGACGACGAACCCCACAGCTGGGCAGGGCGCCCCGCACCCCCGGCCGAGCCGGAAGCCGCCTCCGGGTGGACCTTCGGCAGCTGACCCGCCGGCCGGGCAACGGTGCCCGTGCCGGCAGCGCGCGGACCACCCGAGCACCGTCCGCCAACTGGTTGGCGCACCTCACTGATCATGACCACCGATCGGCCTGTCGGCCGTCAACGACTAGGAGTACCTGATGAAGCACGTGACACTGGGCGGGCTCGATGTCTCCCGCATCGGCCTGGGAGCCATGACCATGGCCGGCATGTACACCACGGGCGGAGGGCTCGACGACGCCGAGTCGATCCGCACCATCCACCGGGCGCTGGAGCTTGGGGTCACTCACATCGACACCGCCGAGATCTACGGCCCCTTCCACAGCGAGGAAATCGTCGGTAAGGCCATCAGGGGCTGCCGCGATGACGTCGTCGTGGCGACGAAGTTCGGTCTCGTCTCCCACGCCGGCGACGGCCCCGGTGTGATCGACAGCAGCGCAGGCAATGTGAAGGCCGCGGTCGAGGGCTCGCTCCTGCGGCTCGGCACCGACCACATCGACCTCTACTACCAGCACCGCGTCGACCCGAACACGCCAATCGAGGAGACAGTCGGCGCGCTGGCCGAGCTGGTCGCCGAGGGCAAGGTGCGCCACATCGGCCTCTCGGAAGCCGGTCCCGAGACGATCCGCCGGGCACACGCCGTGCATCCGGTGGCCGCCTTGCAGACCGAGTACTCGCTGTGGACCCGTGACGTCGAGGCCGAGATCCTCCCGCTGCTGCGCGAACTCGGCATCGGGTTCGTTCCCTACTCGCCGCTCGGCCACGGCCTGCTGACCGGGCAGATCCGCACCGTCGACGACTTCGCCGACGACGACTGGCGCAAGACCAACCCGCGCTTCATCGGCGAGAACTTCCAGCGCAACCTGCGCATCGTCGACGAAGTCCGGGCCATCGGCGCCGAGATCGGCGCCACCCCGGCACAGACCGCGCTGGCGTGGCTGCTGACCCGCGGCGACGACATCGCCCCGATCCCCGGAACCCGGCGGGTCTCGCGCGTCGAGGAGAACACCGCCGCTGACGGCATCGAACTCAGCGCCGCTCAGCTGGACCGCCTCAACAACCTCACGCCGGCCGCGGGCGAGCGTCACGACGAGGCGAACATGGCCACCATCGACCGGTGATCACGCCTCGGTGAATCCCCGACCCGTCACACCCATCAACGCATCCCTCACCCCTCCCTGATCACTGAAGAGGTTCCTGATCATGTCGAAGGTTCTCCTTGTCGTAGGTCACCCCGACCTGTCCCAGTCGAAGGCCAACAGGGCCCTGGTGGACGCCGTCCGCGAGCTGGCCCATGTCACCGTGCACGACCTCTACGCCGCTTACCCCGACTTCCAGATCGACGCCGACGCCGAGCAGGCGCTGCTGGCCGGGCACGATGTGATCGTCTTCCAGCACCCGGTGTACTGGTACAACACCACTCCTCTGTTCAAGCAGTGGCAGGACAAGGTCTTCACCCTGGGCTGGGCCTTCACCATGGACGGCTCGCCCTCACAGCTGGCCGGCAAGAAGGCCGTCGTCGCCGTCACCGCCGGCGTGCCTGCCGACCACTACACCCCCGAAGGCTCGAACCAGGCCACCATCGAGACCCTCCTCAGCAACTGGCACGCGACCCTGCGGCTGTGCCAGTTCGACATCCAGCCGATGGTCACGCTGTACGGCACCGCCTTCGGCCTCTCCGACCAGAACCTGACCGCCGCCGCAAAGCAGTACAACGAACTACTCGCCTCCTTCGCCGCCTGACCGCACTCCCAGCGGTGGGGCCTACTGCGACGGCGTACCCGGCAGCCGCGCCCTGGACGCGGAGCAGGATTCAGTGGTCGTTGATGGTCGACATTTTGCGGCCCGGAAGATCGACGCGGGTTGTGTCTGGATCGACTGCCATATCCGTGTCGCCGCCGAGATGCCACACAGCGGATTCAACACTCCGGATAAGGCAAGGACCTCTCCTCCTACAGCCTGGAGGACTACACCCGCACCAAACACGTCATGTCCTACCCGGAGTCCTGGACGCGCCCGCCGGCCCTGGTGGAAGCGGGCCGGCGGGGGTTCAGCGCAGCGCGATGAGCCCGATCGCAAGTGCCGCGCAGACGAGACCGACGGCCTGCCGACGGTTCAGGCGCTCCTTCAGCAGCACCAGGGCCAGGAGGACGGGGATGGCGGGGTAGAGGGCGGAGAGCACGGTGGCGATGGCCATGAGCTGTTGTCTGGTGGCTTCCAGATACAGCACGATCGCCAGCGTGCCCAGGGCACCGGCCGCCACCGTCGCTGCCCATGGCTTTCCCGTCAGCCCCCAAGGGGCAGCGTAGGAACCCAGGACCGCGGCGATGACCAGGACGGAGACCACCCGGCTCAGTACCACCGGCCACAAGCCGCTGTCTGTGCCTATCTGTGCCATGGCGAGGAACTGCACGCCGAATCCCACACTGGCAATCAAGGCGCTGGGGACCCCTGCGGACATCGCCCGACGCTGCTGGTCACCGAGATCCGCAGAGTTCTGCGAGACCAGCCACAGCGCTGGCAGGACTGCGGCGATGCCCACCCATACCGGGAGGGCTGGGCGCTCTCCGAGGAGACACACTCCGACCAGGACCGGAAGAGCCACGGCTCCGACATCGCTGACCGGGACGACCACACTCATCGCCCCCTGCGACATCGCCCGGTACAGGAAGGCGACCCCGACTCCCGTCCCCATGCCCGACAGCGCCCCCCAACCGTAGTCGGCAAGCGAGGCGGTTCCACCGTCCAGAAACAGTGCCAGGAGCAGCCCGAGTGCGGTGCCGGCCAGTTGGGCGTGAAGAGCGACGGTCAGCCCGTTGTGTCGGCGCGAGACCAGGCCGTTGACGAAGTGCGTGATGCCGAAACACAGAGCGGACAGCAGAGCGAGCAGTTCACCCATGGTCGCGCTCGTGGCCTGCCCGATGGTCCCGGTCCGCCTGGCCCACCGGGCAAGTCGCACCGTCCCGAACGCAGGCACACCGGTCACACAGCCTGCAGATACGTTCGGCGTCACCGGGCTGCCGGTACAAACCCGCCAGGACCTTGCCCAGCAACTGACCGAGCTGCTCACGCTCGCCGTCATCGAGACGGCTCAACGCCTGTCGCAGGACGTCGCTCCGGCTGGTGAGGAGAGCGTGCGCTGCCTGCGAGCCCAGATCACTGAGCTGAAGGCGAACCCACGCCCCCCAGCTGGCTTCTTTGCGTACCAGTCCCTGTTTTTCCAGGCCATCGACCATACGGGCCGCCGCAGACTGGCTCAGTCCCACCCGCCGACCCAGCTCGGTGACACTCAAGCCAGGATCCGTGGACAACACCACCAGCGCGGCAGCCCCGCTCGAACTCGTGCCGGCCGCCCGTGTCGCCTCGGCGACCACCACATCGCTGAGGGCAAGTGCGGCGGCCCCCAAGAGATTCGCCGTGTTGGATTCCTCATGCATGAGTCATGCATGCCCCCAATGATGTGCTGTATGTCGCGACTCGTTGCGGCTCCTCGCGGGCCCCGATCAACTCCTCCATCGGGCGACGCCGCCCTCGCCCCGTTGATGTGCGGCGGACCACGGGCGGCACGTGATCGACACCCAGGACCGATGGGCTACACGGCGCCGATAGGGGAGTACCGACGTGTGCTGGGGGCACGGCAGACGCGCGAACGGTGCGATACAGAGGAGAGCTTGCGGCAGTCGCTTTTTACCTGACGCCACCTCGGATAACCACGTCCTGTCTCTCGCTGGTGGGACACCACCACGGGACGCAATCGATGCTGTGACCGAGTCCTCCGTCACACGCGAGTCAGGTCCAGCAGGACCTTGGAGGCCACGGCCCGGTCATGGGCGATGTCGAAGGCGGCGTGCGCCTCGGCGAGTGGGAAGGTGTGCGTCACGATCGCGTCGACGGGCAGACCCCGGGCCAGCAGGTCGATCGCTTCGTCGAACTCCGAGTCGAAGCGGAAGGCACCCCGAAGCTCCAGTTCGCGGGTGACGGCGATGTTGCCCAGCAGGGGCACCTCGCCGGGCGGCAGCAGACCGAGGAGTACGACGGTGCCCCCGCGCCGCACTCGTTCGACACAGCTTCGTAGCCCCGCGGGCGCTCCGGACGCCTCGACGGCGATGTCGAACGGGTCCCTCCACCCGCCGTCGTCGGTGGCGTCCGCCCGTACCGTGGCGGTGGCCCCGGACGCGGTGGCGATGCGCAGGGGGGTGTCGAGGAGGTCGCTCACGACGACCTCGGCTGCGCCCTTGTGGCGCAGAACGGCGGTGACCAGGCAGCCGATCGGCCCTGCTCCGGTGACCAGGACGCGCTTGCCCGTGACGTCACCGGCCCGGTGCACGGCGTGCAGGGCCACCGACAGGGGTTCGGCCAGGACGGCGTGGCGCAGGTCGAGTTCTGGCGGCAGCGGGCGGATCTGCGCTGCGGGCACGGTGACGAGTTGGGCGAAGCCGCCCTGGACGTGGGGCGTACGGGCGGCGCTGCCGAGGTAGCGGGTGTCGGCGCAGATGTTGCGGCGGCCGGCCACGCAGTCGGGGCAGTGGTCGCACGGTGTGGCGGGGTGGACCGCCACCGGGGTTCCTGCGGCCGGTCCCTCGGCGCCGGCTCCTAGCGCGGCGACGTGGCCGACGACCTCGTGGCCGAGGACCATCGGCTCCTGGACGGTGAAGTCGCCGACCCGGCCGTGGCGGTAGTAGTGCAGGTCCGATCCGCAGATTCCGCCGAGGGCGACGGCGACGGCCACCTGGCCGTGGCCGGGTCGGGTGGGGGAGCGGTGCTCGACCCGCAGGTCTCCTGCCGTGTGGACGACGCAGGCTTGCATGGTGGGTTCCCTTTCGTTGCGGCGTCCGTCACAGGACGGAGAGCATGCCGCCGTCGACGTAGAGCACTTGGCCGCCCACGAAGTCGGAGGCGGGGGACGCCAGGAAGATCAGGGCCCCCACGAGGTCGTCGACGGCGCCCCAGCGGCCGGCCGGTGTGCGTCTGCGGACCCAGGCGCTGAATTCCTCGTCGGCCACCAGGGCCGAGGTGAGTTCGGTGGCGAAGTAGCCGGGGCCGATGCCGTTGACCTGGATGCCCAGGGGGCCCAGGTCGGCGCACATGCCCTTGGTGAGCATCTTCAGGCCGCCCTTGGTGGCGGAGTAGGCGGCGATACCGGGCCGGACCGCTTCACTCTGGAGCGAGCAGATGTTGACTATCTTGCCGTGGCCTCGGGGCGCCATGCGACGCGCGACCTCGCGTCCCACGAGGAAGGCACTGGTGAGGTTGGTGTCGAGGAGACGGTGCCAGTCGGCGTCGGTGAACTCCAGGAGGGGACTGCGGTGTTGGACTCCGGTGTTGTTCACCAGGATGTCGATCGGCCCGGTCTCCTCCTCGATGCGGGCGATGGCCGCGGTGACGGCCGCCGAGTCCGTCACGTCGAAGGCGGCGGTCCGTACCCGGTCCCCGAAGGAGTCCGCGAGTTCCGCGGCGGTCGCTTGCAGGGCGGTGGTGTCGCGTCCGTTGAGGACGACCGTGCAGCCGGCTTCCAGCAGACCCTTGGCCAGCGCCTTGCCGATGCCGCGGCTGGAGCCGGTGACCAGGGCCGTCTTTCCGGTGATGTCGAACAGTGGGTGGCTCATGCGCGCGCTCCGGCGGTGCCGGCCGGGGTGCCCGGCACCGCCGGGCTGCCGGGGAGGGGCGTCCGGGCGGGGCGTTCGGAGAGGACGTCGAGGATGTTGTCGACGGCCAGGTCGACCATGGCGGCTCGGGTGGCCTCGGTGGCCGAGCCGATGTGGGGCAGCGTGACCACGTGGGGCTCGGAGACCAGCGGGGACAAGTCCGTTCCCATCGGCTCGCGTTCGAAGACGTCGAGCCCGGCGGAGTGCAGCCGCCCCTCCCGGACGGCGTGCAGCAGGGCCTCCTCGTCGACGACTCCGCCGCGGGAGGTGCTGACCAGTGTGGCCGTGGGTTTCATCGCGGCCAGTTCGCGGCCGGAGATCAGGTGCCGCGTCTCCTCGGTGAGTGGCACGTGCAGCGAGACTACGTCGGACGCGGCCAGCAGCGTGGGCAGATCCACCGAGGCCGACAGGTCGTCGTCGGGCGCGTAGGGGTCGTGGTGGAGCACGCGCATGCCGAAGCCGTGGGCTCGGCGGGCCACTGCGCGGCCGATCTGACCGTAGCCGATCAGGCCGAGCGTGGCTCCGTGGATGTCCAGACCGAGGTAGTCGTGCATTCGGAAAAGCTCCCAGGAGCCCGAGGCCAGGCTCGCTTCGGCGGCGCCGATCCGCCGGCGGGCGGCGAGGATCAGGGCGAAGGCGAGGTCGGCAGTGGTCTCCGCCAGCACGCGAGGGGTGTGGGTGACGACGATGCCCCGCTCGGCGGCGGCGGACCGGTCGACGTTGTCGAAACCCATGCTCGCCAGCGCTATGACCCGCAGCGAGGGGCCCGCCGCGTCCATCAGCGCTCCGTCCACCGGATCGTTGCCCAGGGCCAGAACGCCACTCGCCCCGGCGGCCGGCGTGGCGAGGTCGGCGGGCCCGGGCTTCCCGGTCCCGGGCCAGGCCACCACCTCCGCCACCCTGGACAGACGGTCCAGGCCGCGGCCGGGCAGGTTTTCACGGGTGATGAGGACACGCTTTTTCATCTATGTCTCCAGTGACGAGCCGTGCATGTGCCGACCGGCGGCTGGCGTCGAAAGAACCGGGGCCTGTAAGACGCGGTTCTGTATGGCGCTGGTTCTGAAAGACGCTAGCCGGGGCGGTCACGGGAAACAAATAACGGATTTGTGTGACGCTATTGGCGATCCTTATCCCCGTCGGGGGAGCCGTCAAAGGTGGTGATCAGCTCGAGGAAAAGATCGTGCACCGCCAGGGCGGGTTCCGAAAGGGGCTGATTGTCCGACGTCACGACGGACAGTTTGACCTGGATGACGGGATCCACGATGCGGCGCACGGACAGGGCGCGGACGTCGAGGATCGCGCGCGCCGCCGACCAGGGCAGGACGGTGGCGCCGAGGTCCGCGTCCACGGCGTTGACGAGCGTCAGCGCGGACTCGACCTCGCCCACCACGTGCGGCCGGAGCGACGCTTGCTGGAAGGCGGCGTCCACCACCTGCCGGATCGTGTGGATGCGGCTGGGGAGCAGCAGCGGCACGCTCTTGAGTTCCTCCAGGCTGACCTCGCCCTGTCCCGGCGGGGCCGTCGCGCCGGATGCGCCGATCAGGAACAGGTCCTCCGTGCGTACGGGCTCGAACTGCACGCCCCGCAGCGGGCCGGCCCCGTAGATGAACGCCATGTCCATCCGCCCGGTCATGATGGCCTCGCTGATCACGCCGCCGAAGTTCTCGTTGATGTGCAGCAGGATGTCCGGGTAGCGCTCACGCACACTCTTCAGGAGCGGCAGCGCGAGGGCCGCCCCCAGGCTGTACGGCGCGAGGCCCACCGACACGCTGCCGGCGGGCGCCCGGCCGGAGACCTCCACGGCGGCGTGCGCGAGGTCCACCTGCCTCAGGATCAGCTGCGCATGCCGGTACAAAGCCCTGCCCGCCTCGGTCGGGGCGACCCCGCGCTTGCTGCGGATCAGCAACTGCTGCCCGAACTGCGCCTCCAGCGCGGACAGCTGCTGGCTGAGCGCGGGCTGCGCGATGTGCAGGATGTCGGCCGCGCGCGTGATGCTCCCCGCGTCAATGATCTTGATGAACGAGTACAGACGCCTGGTGTCCATGCGGGGCCTTCCACGGGGAGCGGAGCCTCATCGTAGGGAGGGGTCGCCCGTGAGCGCAGCCCCGTGAGCGCCCGGCGTGTGAGGCAGGTCATAACCATCCGCGATAACGCCAGATCGAACGCATATTGGCGGTCAGGCGAGCATGGGCTTAAGTTGAGCGGAACATCCAGCCCGGAACCGCCCGAAGAAGTCGAAGGAATCGGTTCCCAGGAATTCTCTCTGCTCGCGACCTTCGTCCTTGTGTCCGAGAGTGCGGATCTCAATCGGGATATCGCGAAGACGTGATGGCATCTCTTTCCTCATATTCTTTCCCGGAGGACGTCATGACCCCCATGGTTGACCTCGTCGCCGATCTCGGCGAGGGATTCGGCGCCTACACGATGGGCGACGACGCAGCCCTCCTGGAAATGCTGACGTCCGCCAACGTCGCCTGCGGGTTCCACGCCGGTGATCCGCGCATCATGGACGCCACCGTCCGGACCTGCGTGGAGAAGCGGGTGGCCGTGGGCGCTCACCCGAGCTTTCCCGACCTGGTCGGCTTCGGCCGCCGCGCGATGGACCTCACGCCCGAGGAGGTCCGCACGGACGTGCTGTACCAGATCGGCGCCCTCCAGGCGTTCGCCGTCGCGCACGGCACCCGGGTGCAGCACGTCGCCCCGCACGGACGCCTGGGCAACCTGGTCGCCGTACGCGCCGACTACGCCGGTGCCGTCGTGGACGCCGTCGCCTCCCTGGACGAGTCGCTGATCGTCCTCGCGCAGGACGGTGAGCTCGCCGACGCCGCCCGGGCCCGCGGACTGCGCGTGGGCATCGTCGGCATCGCCGACCGCGCGTATCGCGACGACGGGACCCTCGTCCCCCGCTCCGAGCCCGGAGCGGTGATCCACGACCCCGACGAGGTGGCCCGCCGGACCCTGCGCATGGTCACCGAAGGGGTCATCCGCAGCGTCGACGGCAAGGACATCCCGGTCGCCTGCGACACCGTCCTGCTGCACGGAGACAGCCCCGGAGCGATCGCGCTGGCCGGCCGCATCCGCGAGCAACTCCTCGCCGCCGGTGTCGAGATCACCTCTCTCGACAAGGCGCTGAGCGGGACGGGCGCCTGACATGAACGGCAACATCACGATCACGGACTGCGGTGACTCCGCCCTGACCGCCAGGGCCGTGGGGCTGGACGCCGAAGACGCCTGGCGGCTCGTCCACACCCTGGCCGACGCCCTGGACGCCGTACGGCTCACCGGAGTCCACGACGTGGTGCCCACCTATGACGCCCTCCTCGTGGAGTTCGACTGCACCCGCACCGACCACGACACCCTCCGGCGCATCGTGGCGCACGAGGCCGCCCGCCTCGGGCCGCACCCCGCACCGACGGCCCCGCCACGACGCTTCGTCGTACCCGCCGTCTACGGCGGTGAGTACGGGCCCGACCTGCCCGACGTCGCCCGACAACTCGACCTGACCGAGCGTGAGGTCATCGCCCTCCACTCCGGGACCGACCTCACCGTACGTTGCCTCGGCGCACCCGCGGGGGCACCGATGACGGACGGCCCGGCCTTCCCGAAACCGGTGCCGCGGCTGGCGTCCCCCCGCACCCGCGTCGATCCCGGCTCCGTCGCCGTCGCCGGCCGGCAGGCCGTCATCTGCCCGATGCCCTCGCCCGGCGGCTGGCCGCTCCTCGGGCGAACCCCCGTACGCGTCCTCGACCTGCACAGCGACCCGATCACCGCCTACCGGCCCGGAGACACCTTCCGCTTCGTCCCCATCACGCCCGACGAGTGGGACGACTACGCCGGTACGCCCCTGGCGGCCTGTCATGGCTGACACCCTCACGATCCGCACCGCCGGCATCGTCACCGTGCAGGACCTCGGCCGAGTCGGCCGCTCCCGCTACGGCCTGCCCGCCGGCGGAGCCGTCGACCAGCACTCGGCACGCGTCGCCAACGTCCTGTGCGGCAACGACGACCGCGCCCCGCTGCTGGAGATCACGGCACTCGACTTCGCGTGCGTTCCCTCCGGCGACATCCTCGTCGCGGTGACCGGCGCGCCCGCCGACGTGACCGTCGAGGGAGTCGTCCGCCCGCAGTGGGAACCGGTCTCCGTGCGCGCAGGCGAGATCCTCCGCGTCAGCGGCATACGTCAGGGACTGCGCGTCTACCTGGCTGTGCTCGGCTCGTTCGAGGCCGACTACCTGCAGGGCAGCTGCGCTCCTGACACCATCCTGGGGTTCGGCCCCGCCCTGCGTGACGGTGACGAACTCGTGCTGCGCACGACCTGCCCGCCCATCGACCACCCCTTCTCACGGATCCCGTTGTTCCGCCTGAACGCCCCCGTCCTCCCGTTCCCCGCCACCTGGACGATCGACGTCACCGACGGCCCCGACCGGGCCGAGTTCGCAGACACGGGAAGCCGCCTGTTCGACGCCCCCTTCACCGTCAGCCCGCGCAGCAACCACATCGGCCTGCGCCTGCAGGGCGACGTGCCCCGCCGCGTCACCACGGGCGAGGTCCTCTCACGCGGAGTCCCCATCGGCGCCGTCGAAGTGCCGGCAGGGGACGAACTCCTCGTTCTGCACCGCGGCCGCGGCGTCACGGCCGGCTACCCCGTCCTGGCCGTCGTCACCGCTACCGGTCTGTCCGCCCTGGGACAGGTGCGCCCCGGGCAGACCATCCGCTTCCGCCACCGCACCCTCGACCAGGCGGTCACCGCCCACCGCACCCAGCGCCACGCCGTCGACGCACTGCGAACCCGCGTCCGCACAGCTTTCGACGCCCTGCGCATCCGCGCCCCCGGTGCCGGCTGACCCCCGATCCCCACCGCCGCCCGACCGCACCCCTCGCCCCCCGCACGGAGCCGAACGCCCCTCGTCCCCAGCCCGCCGCAAGACAGGAGACGCCATGACCACCATGGCCGCTCAGCCAGTCCCCGTCCCCAACACAGTCGATGCCAGAACAGCCCGGAAGGTCACCCTCGCGGGATGCGTCGGCATCTTCGCCGAGCTCTACGACAACGGCATCTTCGGGTTCATGGCCGGAACGCTCGCCGCCGTCTTCTTCCCCGGCTCCGAGAACGCCATCCAGCTCGTCTTCCTCGGCTACGCCGTCTCCTTCTTCTTCCGCCCCCTCGGCGCCGTCATCTGCGGCCACCTCGGCGACCGCATCGGACGCCAGCGGATGCTGGTCTTCGTCATCCTGCTCATCAGTGCCGCCACCGCGGCCATCGGCATCCTGCCCGCCTACGCGAGCATCGGCATCGCGGCGCCGGCCCTGCTGATCCTGTTGCGCGTCGCCCAGGGCTTCTCCGTCGGCGGCGAGGCGTCGGGCGCCATGAGCTTCCTCGCCGAGCACGCCCCGGAGGGCAAGCGCGGCCTCTACACCAGCTACGCGCAGATCGCGTCGTTCCTCTCCCTGCTCACCGGCACGCTGGTCGCCGCCGCCATGACCAGTGGACTCGGCGCCGAGCGCATGGAGTCCTGGGGCTGGCGCATACCGTTCCTGCTCGCCGTCCCGCTCGGCATCACGGGCATCTACATCCGCAAGCGCATCAGCGACACGCCCAACTTCACGCGCCTGAAGGAAAAGGGCGGCCTGTCCAAGAACCCCCTGAAGGAAGCGTTCGCCTCCGCCGAACACCGCCGCGCCATGCTGCTGGCCCTGTTCATCCCACTGATGAACGGCTCCGGCTACTACGTCCTGTTCAGCTACATGCCCACCTTCATGAGCACCGAGCTCGGCTTCGGCAAGGTCCAGGGGCTGCTCGTGACGGCCTCCAGCCTGGTCGCGATCTGTATCGCCATCCCCTACATGGGCCGTCTCTCCGACCGAATAGGGCGCAAGAAGGTCATCGCCGGCTCGGCGATCGCCATGGCCGTCGTCGGCGTCCCCTGTTACCTGCTGATCGGCACCGGGAACGTCGCCCTCGCCGTACTCGGCGCCTGTCTCATGGCCGTCGTGTTCGCCGGGCACACCGGCGTCATCCACATCCTGCTCGTCGAGCTGTTCCCGACCCGCGTGCGCTACTCCGCCTACGGCCTGGGCTACAACGTCTCCTCCGCCCTCTTCGGTGGCACCGCCCCGCTGCTGATGACCTACCTCATCGCCCGCACGGGCAACGTCAACATGCCGGCCTTCTACGCCGTCGTCACCGCCCTCGGCACGCTCATCGCCGTGTCCCGTGTGAAGGACCGCGCCCATCTGCCCCTGCGCGACGCCTGACCGACCCACGCAACCGCACACACCCCCCACACCAAGGAGCACACCAGCATGCCCATCTCCGACTACAGGACGGCCCTCGTCACCGGAGCGTCGACCGGCATCGGAGCCGTGGTCGTCGAGCGACTCGCCAAACGCGGCCTCGAGGTTCACGCGGTGGCGCGCAACGCCGAGCGGCTCGACGCCCTCGCCCGCGACACCGGTTGCATCCCGCACGCCGTCGACATCACCGACACCCAGGCGCTCACCGCCGCACTGGACGGCCTGGAGATCGACGTTCTCGTCAACAACGCCGGCGTCTCGCGCACCGGCAACATCCTGACCGCCGACGAGTTCGCCGTCGACGAGCAGGTCGCCGTCAACATCCAGGCCGTCCTGCACCTGGTACGCCTGCTCATGCCTGGCATGGTCGAGCGCGACCTCGGCCACATCGTCAACATCAGCTCCATCGCCGGCGTCTACAACTTCGGCGGCAACACCATCTACCACGCCACCAAGGCAGCCGTGCACACCCTCTCCCGCCAGCTGCGGGTCGACGGCTACGGCCGCCGGGTCCGCGTCACCGAGATCTGCCCGGGGCGCGTGGAGACCGAGATCTTCGGCCGCCTGCTCGGCGACATGGAGGAGGCCCAGCGGCAGTTCTACGACGGCTACGAGTCCCTCAAGCCCGAGGACATCGCCGACTCCATCGAGTTCGCCGTCGATGCGCCCCGGCACGTCAACCTCGGCCACATCGAGATCCTGCCCACCTTCCAGGTCCCCGGCGGCCTCAACTTCGAGCGCCGAGAGGGCTGAGCCATGGACACCGCGGAGCGCGTACGCCGTATCAAGCCCTCGCCCAGCACGGCGGCGGCGCAGCGCGTACGCGAACTCAAGAGCCAGGGCCTCACCATCCTCGATCTGACCGTCGGCGAGCCCGACTTCGACACCCCCGATCACGTCAAGGCCGCCGCGATCGAGGCCATCGAGGCGGGCGAGACGAAGTACACCCCCGTGAACGGCACGCCGCGGCTGCGCTCGGCCATCGCCGGGAAACTCCGCGAGCGCCACGCGCTGGAGTGCACCGACGCGCAGATCACGGTCGGCGGCGGAGCCAAGCAGGTCATCTTCCTCGCCCTGATGGCCACCCTGGACGAAGGGGACGAGGTCATCGTCCCCGCCCCGTACTGGGTGTCCTATCCGGACATGGTCCGCGCGAACGACGGCACACCGGTCGTCGTCGACTGCCCTGAGGCGGACGGCTTCAAGCTGACTCCGGAGCGGCTCGGGGCGGCGATCACCGCGCGAACGCGCTGGGTCGTGCTCAACACGCCAGGCAACCCGACCGGGTCGGCGTACACCCCTGCCGAACTGCGCGCGCTGGCCCAGGTGTTGCTGGACCATCCACGGGTGAGCGTCCTCACGGACGAGATCTACGACGAGATCTGGTACCGAGAGGAGGTCGCCCCGTCCCTGGCTGCGGTCGAACCCCGGCTGGCCGAGCGGGTGTTCCTCACCAACGGCGTCTCCAAGACGTACGCGATGACAGGCTGGCGCCTCGGGTACGGGGTTGGCCCGGCGGATCTGGTGACCGCGATCAACACCCTGCAGTCCCAGACGTCCTCCTGCCCCTCTTCGGTGAGCCAGGCCGCCGCTGCCGCCGCGCTCACAGGACCGCAGGACTTCGTCAGGGACACCGTGCGCGTCTACCGCGAACGCCGCGACGCCACGGTGAAGCTCGTCAACGACGTTCCGGAGCTCAGCTGCACCGTGCCCGACGGAGGCTTCTACCTCCTGGTGAACTGCCGTGACGTCATAGGGAAGTTCACACCGTCGGGAAGCCCGATCCAGAACGACGAGGACTTCGCCCGCCACCTGCTCGACAGCCGGCAGGTAGCGGTGATCCACGGAGCCGCCTACGGCGCGACCGGCTACTTCCGCATCTCGTTCGCCACGTCTGCGGACGTCCTCACCGAGGCATGCGCGCGCATCGCGGCCGCATGCGCCGAGCTGTCCTCCGCTCCCTCCGTCTGAAAGCCCCTCCGCCTGAAAGGTCATCATGATCCGCGTCAGCACGAAATTCGAGCGGCCGGACGCCGCGCTGGTCGAGCAGCTGCGTGCCTTCTCGTCGGCCACCATCCACGAGGCGCAGGGCCGACTCGGGGCGCTGGACTCGGCCATCAAGCCGGTCGACCACCGCATGTCCCTGTGCGGCCCCGCCTTCACGGTCCAGTGCGCACCCCGCGACAACCTGATGCTGCAGACCGCCATCGCTTACGCCCGCCCCGGTGATGTCGTGGTCGTGTCCGCCGGTGCCTACGAGGAGGCGGGTTCTTTCGGGGACGTCCTCGCCAACGCCTGCCAGGCCAAGGGGCTCGGCGGCCTGATCACCGACACGGGCGTCCGGGACACCGAGGACCTGCGCGCCCTGGGATTCCCCGTCTTCTCCCGCAGTGTCTGCATCAAAGGCACCGTCAAGGAGACTGTCGGACCGATGTGCGAGCCGGTCACCATCGGCGGCGTGCTCGTCCGCCCTGGCGACGTGATGCGAGCCGACGCCGACGGCGTGGTCGTCATACGCCGCGAGGACGCCGCGGAGGTGGTCACCGCGTCGCAGGAACGGGTCGATGCCGAGGCCGGGTACATCGCTGCCTACCGGACGGGCAAAACCGTCGTCGAGATGTGCAACCTCGCCCCGCTTCTCGCGTCGAAGGGGCTGGTGATCGAGGACTAGCGACACCGTTCAGTGCGATGCGGGCGGGCAATGGTCTTTGGTGCGGTTGCCGGCATCGGTGGGCATCGGGCGGGCTTGCCGAGGCTGTCCCATTCGGCGGGACGAATGAGGGCGTGGCGGCCTCGCCGGAAAACGGACATGCTGTCTCGGCGGGTTGGCGGAGCGGGAGCCGCGTGACACGGGCCGGTCCGGTGTGGGTGGGGAGGCCAAGGCGAGGTCTTGTGCCATCCGGTGGCCGGAAGGTGCCAGTCGCCGCCGAGCATGCGCCCGGAGCCCACGGCTCCCTCGGTCTGCTGGACTGAAAGGTCGATGTGACACATGGTCAGGGGTGGGCAGTGGCAGGAGGGTTCGTCTCCGCACAGAACTCCGTCGTCGTCGGTGGCCTGACGGTGTGGGGCTGGCCGGTGTGGTGGTAGGCGTCCGCATGGGGCTCGTTGAGCACGGTCGCCTGGCTTCTGGTGGTACCGAGCGGTGTTTGTGGCCGTTCGCGTCCAGCAGGCCGTAGCGGAGGAGAGGGGCGGAGGGCAGGTCAGGACGGGGTGATCCGCCATTGCTGCCACGCCTGTGACGCGTATGGCTGCTGTTCGATGTTGGCTCCGTCGGCGGCGCTGCCCTCGTCGACGCCGAGGCAAAGCCCGCTGTAGCGGTTGATGAGGAAGTAGTGTCCGTCACCGGTGGGCGTGACGGCCCAGTGCTGCTGGGGGGCGCGAGCGTCTGCCCAGATGCCGACGTTGCCGCCGTCATCGCGGGAGAGACCCGCGACCTCCAGCAGCTTGCCGCTGCCCGCACCCTTGATCGTGTAGTAGCCGTCGCCGGTGCTGGTGAAGGTCCACTTCTGGTTCGCCTGGTTGAGCCATGGCCACTGATGGACGTTGGTGCCGTTGGTGGTGCGCCCGCCCTCCACGTCGGTGATCTTGCCGCTGTGCCGGGCGAGCAGCCGGTAGACGGTGCCGTCACCGGGGAGTGTGGTGGTCACCAGCGTGGGCTTGGCCGACCGGCCGCCGATCCTGACGCCGCTGATGTTGGCGTAGTCGCCGGTGGCGGCGTGGACCTCGATCCGTACGAAGCCCACGTTCCGGTTGGGCCACTCGACCAGCTTGGTCTTCTGGTTGCCGGCCCAGGTGCCGGTGGCGACCTGGGTGAAGTCGACCCCGTCGGTGCTGGTCAGGATGGTGCACGAGGTGATGTCGCCGTCGGTGGAGTTGTCGCGGTTCCACTGCTTGGGCAGGTACTCCAGGGTGGAGACGTTGCTCCACACACCGCCCAGGTCGATGGTGATGGACTGCGGCAGCGGCGCCCGCAGCCCCCAGGTTGACCAGCAGGTCTCGTAGCGGACGTCACTGAGTCCGTCGATGGCGTGGAGTGGTCCCTCGCCGGTGTGGAAGCCGGTGGCGTACGCGCTGACCGGAGTGACGGGGTGCTCGGCGCGCAGCAGTTGGGCGGGGAGCGGCGGCCGGGAGGTGCCCGGGCTCCATGCCGCGCCGACCTCTGCAAGCCGGTTGACCACGTTGGTGTCCAGCAGGCCGTTGCGGTTGGGCGGGCAGTTGAGGATGAACGAGGTGTACTTCGGCTCCAGGTCGGCCAGGTGCGACAGGATCGCGGCCTTGCTCATGAGGCCCTCGGTCGGAGTGGAGGGATGCCAGAACCAGCCGTTGCTGATCGTCTGCCCCTGCATTCCGGCGTAGGTGTTGCCCCCCGGCGCCGTCACCCCCAACGGCTCCTCGAAGAAGATCGCGTCGCTGAGGAAGGGCTCCGACAGTCCGCCGATGTCGATCATGACGCAGTCCGGCTGCAGCTGCTTCACCAGCGAACGGATCCGCTGGTAGGAGACGGCCTGCTGCCCCATCTGCCATGCGTAACCATCGGTCATGAACATGTCGATGGTGCCGTAGTGGGTGAGCAGCTCGCGAATCTGACCGAGGATGAAGGTCATGTGGTCGGGCTTGACGGCATCGGTGACTTCGAGCCCGGTCACCTTGTGCCGGCTCTCCCACGCCTCGACACCGAAGGTGCGGTCCCAGATCGAGTAGTAGAACCCGACCTTCAGCCCTTTCGCCCGGAAGGCGTCGCAGTACGCCTGGACGACGTCGTGCTTGTAGGAGCTGTTCGCGACGTTCTGGGTGCCATAGGCGCTCGGCCACAGGGCGAAGCCGTCGTGGTGCTTGGTGGTCAGGATGCCGTAGCGCATCTTCGCGGCGACCGCCGCGTCGGCCCACTGTGCGCAGTTGACGCTCGGGGGAGCGAAGAGGGTGGGGCTCTGGTGGGGTTCGGCCCACTCCTGGTTGGTGAAGGTGCCCAGGCTGAAGTGGTTGAACATGCCGAACCGCATGTCGACCATCTTGCTCAGATTGCTCTGTGCGTCCGCGGCGGCCGCCTGCGGCAGAAGGCCGGAGAAGCCGGGGACGATCGGTAGGGCGGTCGCGGCGGTCGCGGCACCTGCGGCGCCGAGAAACGTGCGGCGAGTCATTCTGCGTGAGGACATGGCTCACTCCTGTGGATCGATGGCATTGATCACGGTGACGACGTCCCAGGTGCAGTCGACGTCGACCCTGGGGCCGGGACATGCGCGGATCGTCAAAGTGGCTGTGGCACGGTGCTCTGCTGGGACCTGCCGGTCAGTGGGGGATCAAGCGGAAGGTGACCGCCCAAGGTTGGCCTCCAGGCCGTCGTGGGGTGGCTCGGTGGGCTCGGCATCGAGCGGTAACCGTGCGGGTCGGGGCTGCCCGCTGCCCCTGGCCGGCGGGACAACACACCGTGTCGCCGCTCGACGACCGGGGGGCTGGAGTGACCAGCCGTCCTCGGACGGCGAGCAGGAAGAAACCACCCGTATGGTGTGTGCTTCGCCGCAGGGACATCGGATCTATTAAGGAGCTTCAGCTGGAGTCTGTCCAGGGGGTCGGCAGGAACTTCGCGATTGCAGCTGATGGGATGCCCAAGCCTCAGACTCGGCTGCCGAAGCGGTTGATGTGAATGGTCCGATAGATCGGGTGAATGAGGATGGCTGGAGCCCTGGTGAACGCGTCTCTGGACGCGTCCCCACGGGGGTCCTGCTCCTGGGTGACGAACTCGCGGGCGCGCGTCCGGTCCCGGCCGTGGTCCCGCAAGTCCCTTTCACTCAGCGCTTGTTGCCGTCCGTCTTCGCGACAGCAGGTGGTCACGGCTCGAGCGTCCTCCGTGCGGTGCTCGGGTCGGCCCTGGCGCTGTCGGCGAGTAGTCCGGGCCGTCGGCGTCGATGCTCTCGGAGGTCACTCCTCAGCACGCTCTGAGTCATCGCCGGCGACCCCTCTCTTCGTGGTCCCGCCGCCCGAACAGATCCGCTTCAGCGAGGCGGTGAACTGCGGGCCGCGCGACTCCCGGGCGCCACCGAAGTGATGAGTGGGGTGCGTCACCCGAACTGCTTGCCCTCACCGTCAGGCAGGCGATCGAGCAGGTCGGAGACATCCGCCGGATGAGAACCCGGCCTCGAGCCCTCGTGCTGAGGCGGCGCTTCAACGAGGCCGGCGCCACTCCGCGCTGTTCCGCACCTGGTAAGTCGGCATCCAGTCAGCATTGGACCGGGAGAACCTTCCGTAGATGCTCTTGGTCGACGGCTTCGCGGCAGCTTGCGTTTCGCGCAGATCACGCAGATCACGCAGGTGAGAAGCCTGCTCGCCACGGCGCACGATGTTGTGGAAGGTCTTCGAGCCGAAGGCATGCCGATGTACAGCGAACGACGCCCCTGACCTGCAGAGAACTGGCGGGGAGCCGTCTTCCAGGGGGCCAAAGTGCTGCGTACTCTGTTCAAGTCCAAGACCTAGTGTCTGGGTGTTTCCGCAGGTCAGAGTGACCACCACTGTGCTCGCAACCAACTGCTGGGTTGTCGAGGCCTCAGGGTTATGAGGCCCTCGAAAGCAGCGGCATCCCGTCTACGGCCTGGGCGCAGGTTGTTCCCCCGAGCCCCGGACGATCAGCCGGGTGGGAACGGTGATGGTGCGAGCCCGGGAGCGGTCGCCGTCGAGGCGGGCCAGGGCGGTGGCCGCGGCGGTGCGGCCGAGTTCTTCGGGGTCCTGGGCGACGACGGTAAGGGCCGGTTCGAGTGCCTCGGCGAGTGATACGTCGTCGAAGGCGACGACGGCTACGTCCTTGCGCTTGCTGCGGGCGAGTTCGGCGACGATGCCCAGCGCCATGATGTTGTTTCCGGAGAACAGGGCGGTGGGAGGATCGGCCAGTGCGAGGAGTTGGGCGGTCGCGGCCTCGGCGCCTGGCTGGTCGTGGCTGTTGGCGAGGAGCGCGCGGTCGTAGGGGATGTCGGCTTCTTGCAGGGCCGAGCGGTATCCGGCGAGGCGTTCGCGACGGGTGTAGAGCTTCGTGGGGAGGTCGCCGACGAATCCGATGCGGCGGTGCCCGTGGGCGATGAGGTGGGCGACGCCTTCTTGGGCTCCGGCACGGTTGGAGCTGACGATGCTGTCCGTGGGCAGGCCGACTCCCGGGCGGTCGAGGAAGACGATGGGCAGCCCCGCCGTGCGGTGGGACTTGAGGTGGGAGTGGTCCGCGCCGACGGACGGCACGACGATGAGGATGCTGACGCGCCGGGCGAGGAACTTGTCCGTCAGGGCTCGTTCGCGGTCGGGCTCGTCCGCGGACGAGCCCATGAGGAGGGTCAGTCCGCGTTCACGGACGGTGTCCTCGATGGCGCGGGCCACGGCTCCGAAGAAAGGGTTGGCGAGGTCGGGGATGACCAGTCCGATGGTGGTGTCCGGACCGCCGACGCGGATGTTGCGCGCCATGAGGTTCGGCTGGAAGCCCAACTCGGCCACCGCGGCGAGTACCTGTTCCCGCGTCTGCGCCGAGACGGGCCCGTCCTCGTTGAGGACACGGGAGACCGTCTTGGCGCTGACGCCGACTTCTCGTGCGACATCGGCAAGGGTGGGGCGGCGGCTCGCTGCCATGGGAAGAAACCGTCTCCTGAGTGCTCTCGGGTTCCGGCAGTGGCCTCGGCCGGAACATGCGGGAGCGGGGTTGAGCTGTCAGGTGGCCTGGACTCCGGCGGCTTTCGCCGCCGCGGAATCCGCTACGACAGTATCTCCGGCCGCGTCGACGGTGAGGGCGCCGGTCATGATGGCGACGACCTCAGCCATGGAGTAGTCGGAGGGCTTGATCACGGCGGCGCGCCGGCCCAGCCGGTGGACGTGGATCCGGTCGGCGATCTCGAAGACATGGGGCATGTTGTGGCTGATCAGAACGACCGGCATGCCCTTGTCGCGGACGCGGCGGATGAGGTCGAGGACCTGTCCGGACTCCTTGACGCCGAGGGCGGCGGTGGGTTCGTCCATGACGACGACGCTGCGCGCCCAGGCGACGGCGCGGGCGACCGCGACGGCCTGCCGCTGTCCGCCGGAGAGGGTCTCGACCGCCTGGGTCAGCGAGCGCAGGCCGATCTTCAGGTCGGCCATGTGTTCGGCGGCCTCCTGGCGCATGCGCTTCTTGTCGAGCATGCGGAAGGCGCTGCCGAGGATGCCCGGGCGGCGCAGCTCGCGGCCCAGGAACATGTTCGAGGCGATGTCCATGGAAGCTGCCACGGCGAGGTCCTGATAGACCGTCTCGATGCCGTGAGCGCGTGCGCTCTGGGGGCCGGAGAACTGGATCGTCTTGCCATTGAGGCGGATCTCGCCCTCGTCCGGTACCACCGCGCCGGTGAGGGCCTTGATGAGGCTGGTCTTGCCGGCGCCGTTGTCACCGATGACAGCGAGGACCTCACCGGGCAGCAGGTCGAAGTCGGCGCCGTCGATGGCGGTGACGTGACCGTAGCGCTTGACCAGACCGCGGGCCTGCAGGACAGGAGTGGGGGAGGAGGTGGCGCTCATCAACGGGCCTTCTTCCGGGAGATCTGGTCGACGGTCACCGCGAGGATCACCAGGACTCCGGTGATGAGGGTCTGGTAGATGGAGGCGACGCCCATCAGCTGCAAGCCGTTGCGGAAGACTCCGACGATGAGGACGCCGATGAACGTGCCCAGGACCGATCCGCGTCCGCCGAAGAGGCTGGTGCCGCCGAGGACCACGGCGGTGATGCTGTCCAGGTTGTCGGTCTGTCCGGCCTGCGGGTCGCCGACGCCGGTGCGGGAGATGAGCAGCAGGGCGGCGATGCCGTAGAGGATGCCGGCCACGGTGTAGACGCCGATGGTCAGCCGGGAGGTCCGGATGCCGTTCAGCCGGGCCGCTTCCGGGCTGTTGCCCAGGGCGTAGACGTGCCGTCCCCAGCCGGTGCTGCTCAACGCGTAGGCGAGGAAGAGGAACAGGGCGATGGTGACCAGCGAGCCGTAGGTGATGTCGGTCTTGCCGAGCGGGAAGGTCTGCCCGAGAGCCGTCAGCGGGCCGGGCAGGTTGGTGACCGTCTGCTCCTCGGAGTAGATGTGCGTCAGCGCGAATGCCACATTGAGCATGCCGAGGGTGACGATGAACGGCGGCAGCGGGATCTTCTGCACCAACGCGCCGTTGAGCATGCCGAAGCCGCCGCAGACGACGAGGCCCAGCGCGATCGCGGCGAGCGGGGGCAGGGAGCCCTCGGCGGCCATCTTGGCGATCACGATGCTGCCGAACGCCATCACCGCTCCGCACGACAGGTCGATGCCCGCCGTGAGGATGATCAGGGTCTGGCCGATGGCGAGGGTGCCGACGACCATGACCTGCTGCACGATCAGGGAGAAGTTCCCGCCGGTGAGGAACTGGTCGCTGGAGACGGAGAAGAAGGCACAGGCCAGGAGGAGGGCGACCAGCGGGCCGGTGGTCGGTTGCGTGAGCAGTCTGCGGACCGGGGTCGGTGCTTTGAGTTCCGCGTACGGCGTGGACGTGGAGGGTGGCGTGGACGTGGCAGTCATGCGAGGTCCTTGTCGGAAGACACAAGTCCTTGTCAGGACTGGTCAGTCGTTGTCGGACGGCAGGAGGGGGAGGGGGCGGCCGTCCCCGGTCGGGGAGGAGGGGCCGGCCGCCCCGCTGAGGGGTGTCGAACGGCGGCAGCTGGGGCTCAGCCCCAGCAGTTCTCCAGGCCGTAGGCGGTGTCCTTGGACGTGACGCCGTCCTGCGCCTTGTCGGTGATCAGGGTGACGCCGGTGTCGGTGTAACCCGACGCCTTCTTGCCGTCCTTGGCGTAGGTCACGACGGCCTTGACGCCCTCGGCGGCCATCTTGAGCGGGTACTGCTGCGAGGTCGCGGCGATCTTGCCGTCCTTGACCGCCTGGGTGCCCGTGCAGCCACCGTCGACGGAGACGATCAGGACGTCCTTCTCCCGGCCCTTGGCCTTCAGCGCGGTGTACGCGCCCAGGGCGGCCGGTTCGTTGATGGTGTAGACGACGTTGATGCCGGGTTCCTTCTGGAGGCAGTTCTCCATCGCCGTCTGGCCCTTGGACTGGTCGCCGCCGGTGTCCTGAGCACAGGCGACGTCCTTGTCGGTGGCGCCGAAGCCCTTGAGGAAACCGTTGTGCCGCTGGACGCCGACGGACACACCCGGCGCGAGGTCGAGGGCGGCTATCTTCGCGGTCTTGCCCTTCATCGCGGCCTTGGCGTACTCGCCGATCAGCTCACCGGCCTTGAGGTTGTCGGTGGCGAAGAGAGCGTCGACGGCGCTCTGCGGCTCGGTCGGGGTGTCCAGGGCGATGACCAGGACACCCTTGGCCTTGGCCTTCTCGATCGCGGGCACGATCGCCTTCGAGTCACTGGGGGTGATCAGAATGCCCTTGACGCCGGAGGCGACCATGTTCTCGATGGCGGTGACCTGACCGGCGTTGTCGCCGTCGAACTTGCCGGCCGCGGTCATGAGCTTGACGCCTTCGGCCTTCGCGGACTTCTCCGCGCCCTCCTTCATCTTGACGAAGAACGGGTTGGTGTCCGTCTTGGTGATCAGGCCGACCTTGACCTCGCCCGAACCGGTGCTCGCGCTGCCCGATCCGGATCCGGATCCACAGGCGGTCAGGGTGAGGGCCGCGATGCCCGTGCACGCGGCGGCTCTGAGCAAGGAGGAGGGCAGACGAGAGGTGCGTGACATGAACGACTCCAGCGGGATGTCGGGCGGGTGGTCGGCAGCGAGGCCTGCCGTCCCGCGATGTCAACGATGACTGATGTCATCGTTGACACTGCTTGGCGAGGATGATGGACTCCGCTCACCGGCAACGTCAATGCCTTGCACCCGTCACAAATCGGCAACGTCCCTCGGCGGTCGCCCGCCCCGAAGCCGTCAACCGGTGTGCCCGGGTCATGCCCGTTTCCGCTCCGCGCGTTCCAAGAAGGCGCGTTCCAAGAGGAGAGCAGCCCATGAACCCGCGCCAGATCACCGTCCTGGGAGAGTGCGTCGCTGACGCCTTCACCGAACCCGCGCGTGCCCGGAACGAACTCGCCCTGCGTGTGCTGCCGGGCGGCGGACCCGCCAACACGGCGGTGGCCTTGGCCAGGCTCGGCACTCCGGCCCGCTTCCTCGCACGGCTGTCCGGTGATGTGTTCGGCCGCCTCTTCCGGGCCCACCTCGAGGCATCGGGCGTGGACCTCTCGCACGCCGTCGAGGCCGCCGAGCCCAGCACGCTCGCCGTGGCCGAGCTGGACGCCCATGGGCAGGCCACGTTTTCCTTCCACGCCCAGGCCACCGCCGACTGGCAGTGGACCGGCGCGGAACTGGCCGAGGTGGACCTGACCGACACCGCTTGCGTCCACACCGGGTCACTGGCCCTGGTCAAGGAACCCGGGGCAGGCGTGGTGGAGGACTTCCTGGCAGCGGCCGCCCCTCGGGCCACCATCAGCATCGACCCCAACGTCCGCCCCCTCCTGGTACGTCCCGAGGTCTACCGTGCCCGCCTGGCGCACTGGTGCGGCCTCGCCGATGTGCTGCGGCTGAGCGAGGACGACCTGGAACTCCTCCTGCCCGGAACGCCGCCCGAGCAGGCGTGCGACACCTGGCATGCGGCGGGCGCGCGGCTCGTCGTGATCACACGCGGCGCCGACGGCGCCCTGGCTTCACTCGACGGGGAGCGGGTGCAGGTGCCGGCGGTGTCGACACCGGTCGTCGACACGGTCGGCGCGGGGGACTCCTTCACCGCGGGACTGCTGCACCACCTCGGCACCCGCGGACTCCTCGGCGGCAGGCTGACGGACCTGCGTCTCGGCGATGTCGAGGCAGCCTGCCTGTTCGCCGCACAGGTCGCGGCCCTGACCTGCTCCGTCGCCGGCCCGAACCCGCCGTGGCGCGACCAGGTGGCGCCGTTCCCGACGGACAAGGCCGTCGTCCGGCACCTCGACTCCACCCACTGAAAGGACAGGAAACCATGACGAAAATCCTGCTGGCCGAGTTCACCGCCCGAGAGGGAGCAGAGGACGAGGTCGCTCGCCTGATCCGGGACTACGCCCTGAAAGTGCGCGAAGAAGAAGGAAACCTGGCCTTCGACGTCTACACCAAGGCGACCGATCCGCGCGCCTACTGGATCTTCGAGGTCTACCGGGACGAGGACGCCTTCACGGCACACCTGAACGCCCCGTACGGCGCCCCGTTCAACGCCGCCCTCATCCCACTGATCGAGGAGGACGCCTCTGTACTGACGTTCCTCGAGGAGATCGACCGCACATGAATCCACTCGCCCGCCCACGTGATCACCGCTAACGTGCGCAAGGTGATGACGGCAGACGATGTGTTGTCCATCCTTGCGGTGCTGCGGAACGCGGACGTCGACATCTGGATCGGCGGCGGCTGGGGCATCGACGCCCTGGTCGGCGAGCAAACCCGCCTGCACCGCGACTGGACCTGATGCACCGGGAGGACCAGGAAGCTGACGTCGTGGCGGCTCTCGCGAACGCCGGCTTCGTCGAGACCCTCGACTGGCGCCCCGTACGGTTCGTCGTCACCGGTCCTCATGACCGGGAGATCGATCTTCACCCGCTGGTCTTCGCCGCGGACGGATCCGCCGTGCAGGCGTCACTCGACGCGGGGCACCCGTTCGCCTATCCCGCCTCGTGTTTCGTCACCGGCACGATCCTCGGGGTCACCGTCCCGTGCCTGTCGCCCGAGCAGCAGGTCTCTTTCCACCAGGGCTATGAACCTGCTGATCACGATCGTCACGACATGGCCCGGCTCCGGCAGACCCTCGGGATCACCACCCACTTCTGAGCCCGCGCGCCGGAAGCGGCTCCTGGCCGACCGGCGCGCGGACCCCGGCGCGTTACCGCCAGACGGACTTCAGCCGCCACGCCCGCATGTGGTCGAGGGTGGCGGTGCCGCCTTCGGCGAAGACCTCGACGCCGGTGCTGGAGGGGTCGGGGAAGATCTGGTCGGTGATCACGGCCTCGCCGCTGCCGCCGAAGACCTCGACGGAGGACCAGTCGACGAGGATCCGCAGTTTGACCTTGCCGTTCTTGGGCTTCAGTGGTGCTGTCTGGACGCCGGGGAAGGTGCTGTTGAAGTCCCCGGCTCCGGAGCGGGTGCGGTCGACGTACAGCTCCTGCGTCGTGGTGTCGTAGCCGATGACGGTCTCCTCGCCGCCCGCGCCGGTGCGCACCTTCAGGCCGAAGCGGTCGGCGTCCTTGAGCGAGAAGGTCGCCTCGATGTCGAGTGCCTTGCCCTTGGCCGTGGGGCCGATCAGGGGCTTGGAGGTGCTCTTGACGGTGACGCCTGACGCCGTCGCCGGGTGCTGCTGCCGGAGGGACTCCAGGCTGCCCACCGGCTTGCTCGTCAGCCGGGCCTGGCCGTTGATCGTGCGCAGTGACATTTTCCGGGGAACGCTCTGCGCGCCGCGCCAGGGGGAGGTGGGGACGGACTGGCCGTAGTCCCAGTTGTTCATCCAGCCGATCATGTAGCGCTTACCGCCCGGCGCGTTCTCCCAGGACACCGCCGCGTAGTAGTCCTTGCCGTAGTCGGCCCAGTCGGCGCGCTGTACGACGGACCTGGCGGGCTTGTCAGCGGCGGTGAACTGGTCGGCCATGACGTGGCCCCAGCCGGCGGCGTTCATGTCGACGACCTGGATCTGCGCCTTCTTGCCGGCGTACGGGCGCATGTCGAAGGAGGCCCAGTCCAGGATCTCGCTGTCGGCGCCGGTCGCGCTGCGGACGACCTTGCCGTCGACGATCAGGTTGACGGACGTCTCCTGGGAGACGCGCTGGGCCTGGCTGTCCGACAGCAGGATGTGGTCGACGTTGACGTGGCCCCAGCCGCCGGTGTTGTCGTCGACGATCCTGATCCGCGCTTGCTTGCCGGCGAGGTCCCTGACGTCCCAGGACGCCCAGTTGAGTGCCTCGGCGTCTTTTCCGGTGGCGCTGCGGACGACCCGGCCGCCCACGAGGAGTTCGACGGCGGTCGGGTTGCCGGAGCCGGCCGGGTGATTGCCGCCGCCGATGAGGAAGTTGATGTGCTTCTTGTCGATGGTGAACTCGGGTGACGTGAGGGTGCCGGTGGTGGAGTCGCCGTTCAGGTAGGTGTTGGCCAGCCCGTCTCCCCGGAAGCCGGATACCTGTCCCTGGTCGGGGAGGGTGCCGGTAGCCGGTGCGGTGCCGAAAGCGTCCCCGGTCGCCGTCCAGTCGCCGTACGTTCCGCCTTCGAAGTCGGCGAGGACCGTGCCCTCGGGCGGAGTGCTGTCCATGACGGTCCCGGCCTCGTGCGGATGCCGCCCGCCGCCGATCTTGAAGTTCAGGTAGGGGCTGTCGACGGTGAAGGAGGGGGAGCTGAGGATGCCGGTGGCGCCGTCACCGCCGTGGAAGCTGTTGGCGAGGCCCTTGCCGTCGAAGCCCTCGACGGCCCCCTGCCCGTCCACCGCCCCGGCCGCCGGTCCCTGGCCGAACGCGGTGCCCGTGCTCGTCCAGGTACCGAAGCCGGTGCCCTCAAAATCCTGCACGACATTCCCGGTGGGCGGGGTGTACGTGCCCTTGTCGTCCGCGGTGAACTTCTTGCCGTCGAAGTCGCCGATGAAGTACTGGGCGGCCGAACCGCCCGCGATACCACCGGGGTTGATGTTGACGACCAGGACCCACTTGATGTTCTTCTTGTCCCCGTCCACGGCGAGGGGGAACAGGTCGGGGCACTCCCACACGCCGCCCGTCGCACCGGCCGGTCCGAACTCGCTTTGCACCTCCCAGTCCTTGAGGTTCTTCGATGTGTAGAACCGCACCTTGTGCTCGGCGGACAGCGACACCGTCATCAGCCAGCTCTTGGTCGGCGCGTACCACTGGACCTTGGGATCGCGGAAGTTGTCGGAGCCGATGTCGATCACAGGATTGCCCTGGAACTTGGTCCAGGTGCGACCGCGGTCGGTGCTGTAGGCGAGCGACTGGGCCTGCTTGCCGCCGTTCTTGTAGGTGCTGGTGTAGATCGCCACCATGGGCGGGTTCTTCTTCGTGCCGAACCCGGTGGTGTTGTTCCAGTCGACGACCGCGCTGCCGGAGAACACCATCTCCTCGTCGTCGTGCGACAAGGCGAGCGGCAACTCCTCCCAGTGCACGAGGTCCTTACTCACCGCGTGCCCCCAGGACATGTCGCCCCAGGTGTTGCCGCCCGGGTTGTACTGGTAGAAGAGGTGGTACTCGCCCTTGTAGTAGACGAGGCCGTTGGGGTCGTTCATCCAGTTCTTCTGCGGGGTGAAGTGGAACTGGGGTCTGTAGGTCTCGGTGTAGGTCGGGGTGTCGGCGGCGACGGCCTGGGGGGCCGGCGGGGCTGCTGACAGGGCGCAGACGGTCGCGACCGCCGCCATCATCCGTATGCGGGCATGCCGGGATACGCGTACAGAGCTCATGGTGTCTCCTTGTCCCGCGGCCGTCCACGCAGCGGTGACTGCGGCTTCTGCGCGGCGGACCGAAAGTGCACCCCGGGCCGACCGACCATCCGTGTCGTCGGCTCGGGGTGTCATCGTTGACTTGTGTCATCGATGACAGCGAGTGCCCGATTATGAAGCCCAATCCGACCTCCGCGTCAACGGTCCGGGCGTGACTGCTTTGACATGACCGGCAGTTCACCGGCTGTCGTGGGTGGTCGCGAACCGCGCCGCCCCGGGCAGTGGCGGGCTCGGATTCGGTGACCGCCCAGGTCGGAGGGGTGGGTGGAGGTCGTCCGGCACGCTTCGGCCCCATCGTCGAAGCCGGGACGGGCCGGTGAACGAGTTGTTTCCGGCCTGTTTGCGCTCGACAATATGCGGATGTGATGATCCCGGGCATGGCTGTAGGAGGGGGCGACGGCCCGGCTGACAGCCGATGACGGCATCCACGGCCACTCGTTCTGGCCGGGCGCGTGCCCCGGCAACGATGCCCCCACCGAGATCGGCGCGGGCAAGGCCAAGGGGGGCCGTGATCTGAAGGGGGAGGCCGGCGCGGTCGGACACGATCGTGGTCGTGTGGCGGCCGCGGAGGTCCGACGCCAGCGAAGCCGATCTCAGCCCCCGCAAGCTGCGCTCGTGGTTCCTGCCCCCCTTCGAGCAGGCGGTCGCGTCCAGGTCGAAGCGGCGGGAGCCGGCGAGGTGGTCGTCGATGCCGATCAGGTTGCCGTCGGCGCGGTAGGTGTAGGAGCGGTGTTGCACGGCATGGTCGTCACCACCAGAGGGCGACGGCGGCCGATGTCCAGCAGGTGGCGCGCCGTCTGCTCACCGCCCTCCCGGTTGGTGGTGGCAGGGCGGTGACATCTACGACGCCAAGACCGGGAAGCTTGACAACTTCTTGGTGGTGAACATCGCCGAGGTGCCGCTTGGCAGCGTTGACGTCAAGATCACCGCAGTCCCGTGGGACGGCGCCCACGACAAGCCCTGGAACTGCGGCTGACGAAGGTCACCAACCCGCAAGGCCTGACGTGGCACCTCCCCTCCCTTCCTGCAGAGGCGGAAGACGTCCTCCCGCACCGAAGGGCCGATCGTACAGAGCCCCGTGGAACCGGTACCGGAATCGGTTCCGGAACCGATTCCGGTACCGGTTCCGGCAGTGAAGCACCGAAAGGCTCGACCGACGGGCCGCGTGACGGCGGTCCACGCAGCGAACTGGTCGGAGGCGTACGCCTACGACACAGCCGGCAACCAGACGACGGCACACTGGCCGACATCCCATCCCGGCGGTGAGGCGACCGGCACCCGCGAGTATGTGGGCACCCGCATCACCCGGGCCGGCAACGTCCGCTACGAACACGACGCCCTCGGCCGCATCATCCTGCGCCAGAAGACCCGCCTGTCCCGCAAGCCGGACACCTGGCGCTACGAATGGGACGCGGAGGACCGCCTCACCTCGGTGACGACTCCGGACGGCACGCGCTGGCGCTACACGTACGACCCCCTGGGCCGCCGCACGACGAAGCTCCGCCTGGCGGAAGACACCCAAACGGTCGTCGAGCGCGTGGACTTCACCTGGGACGGCACGACCCTGTGCGAACAGACCACCACGTCCATCGACCTACCCAACCCAGTCACCCTGACGTGGGACCACCGGGGCCTGCACCCCGTCGCCCAGACCGAGCGCATCACGGCCGCAGACGCACCACAGGAGGAGATCGACTCCCGCTCCTTCTCCATCGTCACCGACCTGATCGGCACGCCGACCGAGCTGGTTGACGAACACGGAGACTTGGCTTGGCGAACACGCAGCACCCTGTGGGGCACCACCTCATGGGCCGCGAACAGCACCACCTACACACCCCTCCGCTTCCCCGGCCAGTACTACGACCCGGAAACGGGCCTGCATTACAACTACTTCCGCCACTACGACCCGCAAACGGCGCGCTACCTTACTCCCGATCCTCTCGGTCTGGCGCCAGTCGGATGTCCCGAAGAGGACCACCTCTTCCGAGGAACCACAAAGGGATTTGAAGCCAGTGCGGGTACGCAAACGTCAGGCTTCACTCCCACATCAACGGACCCAGGGGTGGCAACCGCGTTTGCCAGACACTCAGAACAATTCGGGGAATCCGTAGTCCAGGTAATTCCCCGGAGTGCGCTCGAGGGGGTTGACACTGCGAGAGGTTACATCCGGGCAGAGGCAGAAGTCGGTGTGAACCTATCTGCTTCTGAGCTGACTCGCCGAGCTAGTGTGGAGCTTCCGGTTGGCACCGCTCATAGTATTCTTCAAGGTATGGGGATTCACGTTCCTCGAATCAATACCTACGAAGGAATCAGTGATGCCCTGGAATGGGACATACCAAAACTTGCACCTGAACAGATCAAACAATTCGTGGCGGAGGCCTACAGGCATGGCTGACAGTACTGCGGGGAAGTTGCAGATCTACGAGATTGAGGAGAGGACTGCCACCGCAGTGACTTGCATCGTTCGCTGCGTGGCGGGCGTGGTGCGCACTGGCCAGCATTTCAGCATCGACTCAGATACCGGCTCCAACGTGATTGCAGCACCCTTGATCCTGGACTGGATCAACCGCTATGAGCGGCTAGTGGATTTTATTGATCCGCCCCATAGTGCCAAGGTCCACATGTCGGGCGAGGTGGCGGGAACGCTAGAAAGAGGGGCGACCCTCACCGCCGTTACAGTCGGTGAGTAAAGGCAAAATTTTCGGACAAAGTCAGAGAGGCGCCCAACCCGACCACCTATCTTCGTAATCCACACGGACAATCTGATTCACTCGGAATTGCTCCCGAATGTCCTCGTGGCAAGAATGGGCGCGGCACTTACGACTTCAGGGAGCCGAACCCGAACAGTCCGGCCGACGAAGCAGCCGTCGCAGCCATGAGGTCTGCTCCGATTGGTGGGAATATCGACTGTTCGGAGATTGCAGAGTGCACCCTAAGAGAGGGGGAGGGCGAGGGGGCTCCGGCCCCCCTCTGGTGACGAATGAATGGATGATTGTGTCGAGTCGTGGCGAGCAGGCAGTGCAGGCGCTGAGCAGGTTCGGAGAACTCGCATGGTTCAAATTGCCCACGGAATTCAATGCTGCATATGGCTACCCTCAGGTACCCTACATGGGGTGGCGCTACGCGTCCCCGGAAGAAGGGGTGGCGCAGCTCATTGAAGCTTCCGTAAAGGCACTGCCGACGCAAGTCGACTGGGAAATCGACAGAACGCGCAGAAACTGGGTGCTGGTCCCGACGCGGGTCCTACGTGAGGCGCACGGGCTCGCGGACCCCAGCTTCAGAGACGTTGTTCACTCTATCAACGTTCAAGATCAAGATTTTTGCCTCAAAGCGCAGTCTGACTTCGAACTCATCATCCAGCATCTGCTGCAGGTGCACATCTCGAAAGGCTGAGGCAGTAAGCTTTCCCAGCCTCATTTTGGGCTGGTCAGTTGCAGGGACAGCACCGCTCGGGGTGAGGTCGTGTCTGTGCGGGAAGCCGCCACTACTTGCAGAGCCTTGCGCCCGAAGACGCGCTGTCCCCAAAACCGGACACCATGCGCTACGAGTGGGATGCGGAAGACCGCCTCATTGGGATGACGACACCGGACGGCACGCGCTGGCGCTATCAGGTACGGCCCTCTTGGTGCCGCACGGCGAGACTTCGCCTGGCGGAAGACGGCGAAACGGCTCACGGCGCTGTTGTCCCGCTCTGCGTCCACGGTCAGACGGACCCTGCCCTCGGCGAGTGACGGTGTCGGTGACGCACAGGCCTCCGGACGTCAAGAGGTCGTCCATGGTGAGCAGCCCATACAGGAAGGAAGCGAGAGGGTCGGCGGGCTTTCGCGGGGGCTGTCGGCCTCTGGCTCGACGTTGTTGAACTCGGCGATGTGCATGACCGCCATGCTGTGCCCAGCCCCTCGTGTGCCTGATATGGCGTCAGCTAGGTCAGCATCTGATCAGTATCAGTCCCTGCACATTCCGAGACGGTTGTCTGAGCAGGGGGCCTTGGCGACGGCGTCGCAGCAGCCCGGTTCGCGCGGAGACGCAGGCAGGAAGCCTCCACCCCGGAGTGAAGCGATGTTCCTCACAGTCATCGTCCCCGACGTATGCCGGTTGTAAAGTGAAGGCCGCCCTTGACCTGCACAAAGCAGGCAGGGAGCCGTCTTCCAGGAGTCCAAAGTGCTGCGTACTCTGTTCAAGTCCAAGATCCACCGAGCCACCGTCACCCAGGCCGACCTGCACTACGTGGGGTCCGTGACCATCGACGCCGACCTGCTCGACGCCGCCGATCTGCTGCCCGGTGAGCTCGTGCACATCGTCGACATCACCAACGGCGCCCGGCTGGAGACCTACGTCATCGAGGGCGAGCGCGGATCCGGCGTGATCGGGATCAACGGGGCCGCCGCCCATCTCGTCCACCCCGGCGATCTGGTGATCATCATCAGCTACGCCCAGGTGACGGACGCAGAGGCGCGGGCACTCACCCCCCGGGTCGTGCACGTGGACGGCGACAACCGGATCGTGGCCCTGGGCGCGGACCCGTCCGAGCCGGTGCCCGGTTCGGACCAGCAGCGCAGCCCGCAGGCCGTCGGGGCCTGACCGCGAACAGAGGGCGCGAACAGAGGGCGCGAACAGAGGAGGAGCGTGTCGATGAGCGACCCGGAGATCCGTGACGACCGGGCAGCGGGCCGGCTGGAGGCCGTGTCCGGCGGTGAAGTCGTCGGCCGCATCGAGTACTTCGTGCTCGAAAGCCCCGAGCGGGCGCTCGTGCCCGTCCACACGATCGTGGAGCCGGCCCACGAGGGCAAGGGCATCGCCGGTTCGCTCACGCGCGAGCTCTTCGCCCTCGCCGGCCGCGAGCACAGCGTGGTCGCCTCGCTCTGCCCCTACGTCACCCGGTGGATCGAACGTCACCCCGACGAGGCCTCGCCGGCCGACCAGGACCTGCTGGCGGCGGCGAAGGACTGGCTGAGGGCCCACCCCGGCCGCTTCTAACCGGCCTACCCCGGCCGCTTCTGAACCGGCCCGCGCCCCGAACCGGCCCACCCCCGCCACACGCCACCCCCGGCCCCCCTACCTCCACCTGGTCCCCTCCCGGTCCCGCCGGGGAGTGACTGCCGAGGCGGGGGCCGGGTAGGCGGGGGAAGTAGTCCAGAGCCGGAGTCGTCCCACTGGCTGGAGGACCTGATGACGAACCCGATTCCCGACCCCGTGCCGCCGGCGCCGACCCCTGGCCCGGATCCCCAGCGCCCGGAGCCGCACCCCGACCCGGTGCCGAACCCACAGCCCCCGCCGGGCCCGGAGCCGACCCCGCCCCCACCCGCGCCCACTCCACCGGCGCCCCCGGCCCCCGGCCCCGTGCCGGGCCCCGACCCGTCTCCGATCCCCCCGGGGCCGGATCCCGTCCCGAGCCCGGAGCCCGGACCACCCCTGTCCTGACCCCTGACGCCTGGTCCCGACCCGCACGCGAACGGGGCGGCGGATGGCATCCCGTGCCGTCCACCGCCCCGCTCACGTCCCTCGGCGGCAGTCCTTACGCGGAGGTCTCCGACCGGTCCCCGCCCCACAGCGTGTGGAACGACCCGTCACGGTCGACCCTGCGGTACGTGTGCGCACCGAAGTAGTCCCGCTGCCCCTGCGTCAGCGCCGCCGGCAGCCGCTCCGCGCGCAGGGCGTCGTAGTAGGCGAGAGCCGCGCCGAACCCGGGCGTCGGCACGCCCTGGCGGGTCGCGGCGACCAGCACCTCGCGCCAGTCGTCCTGGGCGTCCGCGATCTCCTGCGCGAACGTCGCGTCCGACAGCAGGCTCGGCAGGTCGGGCCGGGCGTCGTACGCGGCGCGGATCCGGTCCAGGAACGCCGCGCGGATGATGCAGCCGCCCCGCCACAGCGCGGACACCGCGCCGAGGTCGATGTCCCAGCCGTACTCACCACGGGCGGCGTCGATCTCGTGGAAGCCCTGCGTGTACGACACGATCTTCGACGCGTACAGCGCCTGCTCGACCCGGTCCGCGAACGCCCGGGCCTCCGCCTCGCTCAGCGGCTGCGCCTTCGGGCCGGCCAGCTCGCGCGAGGCGTCCCGCAGGGCCGCGTGGCCCGACAGGGAGCGCGCGAACACCGCCTCGGCGATGCCGGACACCGGCACGCCCAGGTCCAGCGCGATCTGCACGGTCCAGCGGCCGGTGCCCTTCTGCTCGGCCTGGTCGACCACCACGTCCACGAACGGCTTGCCCGTCTCCGCGTCCACGTGCGACAGCACCTCGGCCGTGATCTCGATCAGGTACGAGTCGAGACGGCCCCGGTTCCAGGTCCGGAAGATCTCGGCGATCTCGGCGGGGGAGTACCCGGCGACGTCCCGCAGCAGCTGGTACGCCTCACCGATCAGCTGCATGTCCGCGTACTCGATGCCGTTGTGCACCATCTTCACGAAGTGCCCGGCACCGTCCGGACCGACGTGGGACACGCACGGCGAGCCGTCGGCGGCCTTCGCCGAGATCTTCTCCAGCATCGGGCCGAGCGAGTCGTAGGACTCCTTCGGGCCGCCCGGCATGATGCTCGGGCCGTTCAGCGCGCCCTCCTCGCCGCCGGAGACGCCCATGCCGACGAAGTGGATGCCCTGCTCGCGCAGGTCGCGCTCCCGGCGCCGGGTGTCCGCGAAGTGCGCGTTGCCACCGTCGATGATCATGTCGCCGGGCTCCAGCAGCGGCGCGAACTCCTGGATCACCGCGTCCGTGGGCTCACCGGCCTTCACCATCACGATCAGGCGCCGCGGCCGCTCCAGCGCCGCCACGAAGTCCTTCGCGCTCTCGCACGCGACGAACTCCCCCTCGCCGCCGAACTCCTCCACCAAGGCGTGCATGCGCGCGGGCGTCCGGTTGTGCACCGCGACCGTGTAGCCGTTGCGGGCGAAGTTGCGGGCGAGGTTGCGGCCCATGACCGCGAGACCCGTGACGCCGATCTGCGCTGTACTGCTCATTCGGTTCGCTCCTAAAGACCTCGGTATCGGTGCTGCCGGTGGGGGTGCCCACGGGCGTCCCCCGTCGACCATCCTGACGTGCCGCTACCTCGTCCGCACGCGCGGGTCGCACGACGTGGCGCAGGCTGATACGGACGAGAGCCCCGTCGCACTCAGCCGACGTACGCGTCCCCGCGCACGGCGCACCCGCGCACCGTGTGCCGTCCACGGTGCGCCACCGTGGCGCACGTCGCGCAACAGGGGCCTCATACCGGCCATTTGGACTCCCGGGCGGCGAAAAGCCGTCTTGTTCTGGCCGGTTCGCTGCGCTTACTTTTGCCCCTCCAGACGCATGTCTAGGGGGGCTTTCGATGGCCGTACGCGGCCGGCACCGCCGGTATCAGCCGAACAGGATCAACCGCGCCTCACTCACCGTCACCGCGGGCGGCGCGGGCATGGCACTGCCGTTCATGGGCACCGGCGCCGCCCAGGCGGCGGACATGGACACCTGGAACAAGGTCGCCGCCTGCGAGTCCACCAGCAACTGGAGCATCAACTCCGGCAACGGCTTCTACGGCGGACTTCAGTTCACCCAGTCCACCTGGGAGGCCTACGGCGGCCGGGCCTACGCGGCCCGCGCGGACCTGGCGAGCAAGGACCAGCAGGTCGCCGTCGCGGAGAAGGTCCTCGACGGGCAGGGTCCGGGCGCCTGGCCGGTCTGCTCGGCACGGGCCGGACTGACCCGGGGCGGCGGCGAGCCCGACATCCGGCCGGCCGCCGAGCGCACGAAGCAGAAGGACACGAAGAAGAAGACCTCGATCGAGGACGTACGGCCGCAGTCCACGCCGCAGTCCCGGGCGGGCAAGGCCGAGGTGTACACCGTGGTCCACGGCGACACCCTCTCCGGCATCGCGGACGACCAGGATGTCCGGGGCGGCTGGCGGGGCCTGTACGCGGCCAACCGCTCGGCCATAGGGTCCGACCCCGACCTGATCGTGCCCGGCCAGCGTCTCGCGTTGCGCGGCGAGGGTGCCACGAAGACGCGGCCGGCGCACCGGCCGGCGCCGTCGGCGAAGCCCTCGACGAAGAAGCCGGTCCAGGACCGCGCCAAGGAGCGGCCGAAGGAGCGCTCCAAGGAGCGGCCGAAGGAGCGGTCCCACGACGAGGGCAAGGAGCGCGCCGGCCGGTCCACGGCCACCCGGCAGGGCCTCGTCGCCCCCGTCGGCGCCTCCCTCGGGACGCCCTACCGCAAGGCGGGCTCCTCCTGGTCGAAGGGCTACCACACCGGCATCGACTTCCCCGTGCCCACGGGCACGTCGGTCAAGTCGGTCGCGGCGGGCAGCGTCGTCAGCGCGGGATGGGGCGGCTCGTTCGGCTACCAGGTCGTGGTCCGGCACGCCGACGGGCGCTACAGCCAGTACGCCCACCTGTCGGCGATCTCCGTGCGGAACGGGCAGTCGGTGAGCGCCGGCCAGCGCATCGGCCGCTCGGGCTCCACCGGAAACAGCTCGGGCCCGCATCTGCACTTCGAGGTGCGGACGGGGCCCGGTTTCGGTTCGGACGTCGACCCGGTGGCGTACCTCCGGGCCGGCGGCGTCAGGATCTGACCCGCATGCGGTGCCGGTCGACCGTGGGCAGCGGGACGTACGGGATGCCGTAGAAGGGCACGTAGGAGAGCGGGCGTTCGTCGTCGGAGGCCGCCGCCACCGACGGCTCCCCGCTCTCGTACGAGGCATCCGCCACGGAAGCGACCACCGCTGCCGCCGCTGCAACGGCATCCGGCCCGGGCATGGGCGGCCCGGGCATGGGCACCGCGCCCGCCTTCTCGAGTTCGGGCGCGAGCACCGCGCCCGCTGCACCCGGCCCCGGCAGCACGCCCGTTGCGCCCGGCCCCGGCACCGCGGCCGAGGCGTCCGGAACCGGCACCCGTGCCGCGCCCGCTGAGTCCGACACCGGCACGAGCACCTCCGCCGCCGTCTCCTGCACGCCCCGGAGCACTGTCGCCTCCGACTCCGGTACCAGTACCGCAGGTGTCCCCGGCCCCGGCACGAGCACCGCCGCCGGCGTACCTGGCCCCGGCATGAGCACCGCTGCCGACGTACCCGGCCCCGGCATGAGCACCGCTGCCGACGTACCCGGCCCCGGCACGAGCACCGCCGACACCGCCCCCGCCCTCGGCCCCGCCGCGAGCACGTCCTCCACCATCAGGCGCCCACCGGCGGGCACGGCATCGGCTCCGCCGGCCACGGGCTCGGGGCGGCCGTCCACGCCCTCGGCGGTCCCGCCCACCCGTGCGGGCACCTCCGTGGAACCGGCGCCCACGGCCTCCGACACCTGCTCCGCCGCCGGCAGGCCCTCCGCGGCCGCGGGCTGCCCGTGCGTGAGCCGCTCGGTCGTCAGCAGGATCAGGCCGCCCGCGGCCACCACGCCGCAGCTCAGCGCGAGCGCCGTGCCCGTCGTGCCGTAGCGGAAGGTTTCTCCGAACATCGTGATGCCGACCGCGGCCGCCACCACCGGGTTCACGACCGTCAGTGTCGCCAGCGGGGCCGCGAGGCCGGCGCCCCGGTAGGAGGCCTGCGACAGCAGCATGCCGGCCGTGGCGAGGACGCCGATCACGGCGAGGGACGGCACGTCCGCCGCCGACACACCGCCGGTCCAGTCGACCGCGACGGTCTTGGTGAACACCGAGGACATGCCGAACGCGATACCGGAGGCGGTCGCCAGCAGCATGCTGCGGACCGCCGGGTGCCGGTGCGCGGCCCGGGCGGCGATCATCAACGCCACGACCACACCGGCCGTGACGACGGCGACGGCCACCCGCTCCACCGTGTCCAGGGACCGCGCGTCGGAGGCGGCGACCAGGGACAGCAGACCCGCGAGCCCGACCGTCGCCATGATCGCGCCCCGCCAGGCCGTGGCACCGGCCTTGCGCCCGACGAACAGCGCCGCCATGGGCAGGGCCACCACGATGGTCAGCGCGCCGAGCGGCTGCACCAGACTCAGCGGTCCGTAGGCCAGCGCCACCACGTGCAGCAGCCCACCGAGGCCGTTCAGCGCGACAGCCGCCCACCAGCCCGGCCGCCGCAGCGGCGCGTACTGCTCGCCGGAGGACTCCGCCACCCGCTCCTGCACGATCGCCCCGCCCGCGTAGGCGAACGCGGAGACGAGGGACAGCAGGACGGACAACGCGAGGGCGCTCATCGGCTGATCCTCTGCGTCAGGCGGGGGCGCTCGGCCCGGCACGGCGAAAGGTGGGCTTTCATGACCAACACCCTGCCGTGTCCAGGTCTTCCCGTCGTCGTCCCTGAGCACTCATTGGGTCCTACTGCCGATGGAGTACGAGGGGAGCCCCATCATCCCCAGGGTGGGCGAGTCCGGTCGGGGGCCACCGGGTCACATCCCTTAGGGGTCTTGGTACTACTGCTCTTCGTGGACCTCGACCCCGACCTTGCCGCGCTCCGCCCGCTCGCCGGCTTCTTCGTGCTGCGCACGGAAGGAGCATCGGCCGGGTCTCTTCCCACTCTCGCACAGGCCTACACCTCAGTGGCACCGGATGTATCGGTAAATCCGCTGATTTTTCGCGTGCGTAAGGTCGCGACCGCCCTGCGGGTCCCGGAATCGCGCGTCGCCGCGTCCGTCACCCACCAGGCACTCGCGGCCCGGCTCTGGTCGATCGCCCTCGGCTGTGCCGCGCTCTACGGCGGCGTCCCCGACCTCGACGCGCGGCTGCTGCGCTGGGACGCCGACGGCAGCGCCCCGGACGACCTGTGGCTCACGGACGTACGGCCCCTCCCGGGGGACGCCGCGGCCCTCGCGGACGTCGTCCTGCACGGCCACCTCGTCCCCCTGGCGGCGGCCCTGCGCGCCCACTACCGCCTCGCCCCGGGCCTGCTGCGGGGCAACGCCGCCTCCGCGCTGGCCGTCGCCGCCCGGGAACTGGACCGCTGGGCCCGGCGGCACGGCCGTACGGACGTCGCCGCCCGGGCCCGCACCCTGACCGCGGAACTCCTCGCCCACCCCCTGCTCACCGGCGCCGGGACCCTCGACGGCACCGCCTTGCGGCGTCGCAGCTGCTGCCTGTACTACCGGGTGCCCGGCGGGGGCGTCTGCGGCGACTGTTGCTTCACACGGCCGCCCCGCTCTTCCCCACGCGCCCCTTCTGGGTGACCATGAAAGGGAACGGCCGCTGAGAGCAGGGAGTTGCGGGTGCGAGTGGGACTGCTGACCCGGGAGTACCCGCCGGATGTCTACGGCGGTGCGGGCGTCCATGTGGAGTTCCTCGCCCGCGAGCTCAGACCGCTCGTCGACCTGGACGTGCACTGCTGGGGCGAGGGCCGCGCCGACGGCGTGCGGCGCCACCGCCCCTGGTCCGCGCTCGACGGCGCCAACGACGCGCTGCGCACCTTCTCCGTCGACCTCGCCATGGCCGCAGCCCTGGAGGGCCGCGAGCTGGTCCACTCCCACACCTGGTACGCCAACCTCGGCGGCCATCTCGCCAAGACGCTGTACGGCATCCCGCATGTGATGACCGCGCACTCCCTGGAGCCGCTGCGCCCCTGGAAGGCCGAGCAGCTCGGCGGTGGCTACGAACTGTCCAGCTGGGCCGAACGCAGCGCGATCGAGGCCGCCGACGCGGTGGTCGCCGTCTCCGGAGCCATGCGCGAGGACATCCTCGGCTGCTACCCGGCGCTGGACCCCGAGCGGGTCCACGTCGTGCACAACGGCATCGACACCACCCTCTACCGGCCCGACCGCGGCACGGACGCCCTGGAGCGGATCGGACTCGACCGCTCCCGCCCGTACGTGCTGTTCGTCGGGCGTATCACCCGGCAGAAGGGCGTGCCCCACCTGCTGCGCGCGGTACGGGACATCGACCCGGCCGCGCAGGTCGTGCTGTGTGCGGGGGCCCCGGACACGCCGGAGATCGACCAGGAGTTCCGCGAGCTGTTCGGGGAGCTGAGCGCGGTCCGCGACGGCGTGTTCTGGATCCCGAGGATGCTGCCGCGCCCGGAGGTGATCCAGCTCCTGACGCACGCCGCCCTGTTCGTCTGCCCCTCGGTGTACGAGCCGCTCGGCATCGTGAACCTGGAGGCGATGGCCTGCGGCACCCCCGTGGTGGCCTCGGCGGTCGGCGGCATCCCCGAGGTCGTGGACGACGGCACCACCGGGCTGCTGGTGCCGCCCGGTGACGATTTCGAGGCGGGTCTCGCCCGGGCCATGGACACGGTGCTGGATGATTCGGAGGCAGCCAGGCGGATGGGTGAGGCCGGGCGGGAGCGCGCGGTCGGCGAGTTCGGCTGGGACGCGGTGGCCCGGCGCACGGTCCGGCTCTACGAGGAGATCCTCAAACAGGCTTAACGCGTCCTGCCCGGGGGCAGGCATCGGGAAATCGGCGTGAGGGGAGCGGCCATGCGTGGTGGTGGTCCTTCGGTCCTGGGGATCGTGCTGGCGGGCGGCGAGGGCAAACGACTGATGCCCCTGACCGCCGACCGTGCCAAACCGGCGGTGACCTTCGGCGGCACGTACCGTCTGGTCGACTTCGTCCTGTCCAACCTCGTCAACGCGGGCGTCCTGCGCATCTGCGTCCTGACGCAGTACAAGTCGCACTCGCTGGACCGGCACATCACGACCACCTGGCGGATGTCCAACCTGCTGGGCAACTACGTGACGCCCGTGCCCGCCCAGCAGCGCCTCGGCCCGCGCTGGTACCTGGGCAGCGCCGACGCGATCCTGCAGTCGCTGAACCTGATCTACGACGAGCGCCCCGAGTACGTCGCCGTCTTCGGCGCCGACCACGTCTACCGCATGGACCCGCGCCAGATGCTCGACCAGCACATCGAGAGCGGCGCGGGCGTGACGGTCGCCGGGATCCGGGTGCCGCGCACCGAGTCCTCGTCCTTCGGGGTGATCACACCGGGCTCGGACGGCCAGACGGTGGAGCGTTTCCTGGAGAAGCCGTCGGCCCCGCCCGGGCTGACGGACGATCCCAACTCCATCTTCGCCTCGATGGGCAACTACATCTTCACCACCAAGGCCCTCATCGAGGCGCTGAAGCGGGACGCGGAGGACGAGTCCTCCGTGCACGACATGGGCGGCTCGATCCTGCCCCAGCTCACCGACCGGGGCGAGGCCGCGCTGTACGACTTCAGCGCCAACCACGTGCCCGGCGAGACCACCCGCGACCAGGGCTACTGGCGGGACGTCGGCACGCTGGACGCCTACTACGAGGCCCACATGGACCTGATCGCCGAGCGCCCCGCCTTCAACCTGTACAACCGCAGCTGGCCCATCTACACGCACTCGTACCAGCTCTCACCGGCCCGCTTCAACGCCGGCGGCATCGCCAGCGAGTCGATCATCAGCGCCGGCTGCCTGGTGCGCGGGCAGGTCACGCGGTCCGTGCTGTCGCCGGGTGTGCTCGTCGACCCGGGGGCCGTGGTGCAGGGCTCGGTCCTGCACGACAACGTGCACATCGGCCGGGGCGCGGTGGTGCGCGGCGCCGTTCTCGACAAGAACGTCGAGGTGCCGCCGGGCGCGACCATCGGCGTCAACCCGGAGCGGGACGCGGAGCTGTACACGATGTCCAAGGCCGGGGTCATCGCCCTCGGGAAGGGGCAGTTGGTCACCTGACGTAGGGCGGCCCCGGGACTTTGTCCTGCCTCTGGACGAAGAGCGGAATCCATGTTGTCATGCCACCTCCTGTACATGACAACGTTGGCATGGAGGTTCCGTGCGTCCCCGACGCCTCAGAAGCCGCCTCGCGTTACTGCTCTCCGCGCTCCTCGCCCTCACCGGCCTGGCCGCCGCACCCGCCCTGGCGGACGACCCGGCCGAGATCCACGGCCTCAAGGGCGAGTACTACACCCAGTCCGCACCCGGCGCGTTCGACTTCCACACCCTCAAGGCGACCACGTTCGACCAGGACCTCGACTTCGACAACCTGGAGCCGCGCCTGAACTTCACCACCGGACGCTCCGACGACGTCAGCGTCCGCTGGACCGGCAGGATCGTCCCGGAGACGACCGGCTCCCACACCTTCTCGATCACCGGCGACAACGGCTTCCGCCTCTGGATCGACGGACGGCTCGTCATCGACCACTGGGTCGACGACTGGGACCGCGAGCAGACGTCCCAGCCCGTCGACCTGACCGCCGGCCGCGCCCACGACATCAAGGTCGAGTACTTCGAGCACTACGGCGGCTCCAACCTGCACCTGCGCTGGACCCGGCCGGGCGCCGCCAAGGAACCCGTACCGCAGTCGGCGTTCCGCCTCCCGGACGGCTTCGACTACGACGGAGCCCTCGCGGCCACCGTCCAGGCCACCGGCCGCACCCTGAAGCTCGACTTCGCCCAGCCCCTCGCCGCACCCCCGGCGGGCCTCACCGACCACCTCGACGCCGTGATCGGCGGCGCGGCGTGGCCCCTGGGCGCGGCCCGGGTCGACCCGTCCGATCCCACCTCGCTCCTCGTCGCGCTCGACGAGCCGGTCGTCGGCAACAAGACCGGCACGGCCCGCGGCACGGCAGACCTCCGCTACGACGGCGAGGGCGGTCTCACCGACACCGAAGGCAACGTTGTCAAGGCCTTCTGGACCAGCGGCCCCAACCACTCGACGCACCAGCTGCGCACCCGCTGGGCCGACGAGGTGGGCCCGGGCAACGCCCACCCCGAGTACCCGCGTCCGCAGCTGACCCGGGGCGCCTGGCAGGGTCTCAACGGCCGGTGGCAGTTCGCCGCCGCCGAGCCGGGCGAGCAGCCGCCTGTCGGTAAGACGCTGAAGGAGCGCATCCTCGTCCCGTACCCGGTGGAGTCGCAGCTCTCCGGCATCGAACGGCACGAGGACCGCATGTGGTACCGCCGCACCTTCACGGTCCCGGCCGGCTGGCACATCGGCTCCGGCAAGCGGCTCAAGCTCAACTTCGGCGCCGTCGACTGGCGCTCCGAGGTCTACGTCAACGGCACGAAGGTCGCCGCGCACGAGGGCGGCTACGACAAGTTCGCCGCCGACATCACCGACGCGCTGAAGCCCGGCCGCACCCAGGAACTGATCGTCGGCGTGTACGACCCGACCGACGCGGCGTCCGGCGAGAACCCGCCGCTCGGCAAGCAGCGCCTGGACCCCAGCGGCATCTGGTACACCCCGTCCTCCGGCATCTGGCAGACGGTCTGGATGGAGCCGGTGGCCCGCGACCACGTGGACTCCCTCAAGCTCACTCCGGACGTGGCCCGCGAGAAGCTGACCGTGGAGGCCCGGGGCGTCCGGGACGGCGTACCGATCACGGCGACGGCGTACGACGGCCGGCGCAAGGTGGCCACGGCGAGCGGCCGCACCGGCCGGCCGCTGACCCTGACCGTCCACGACCCGCGCCTGTGGTCGCCTGACGATCCCTTCCTCTACCGCCTGGAGGTGAAGGCCGGCGCCGACCGGGTCGGCAGCTACTTCGGGATGCGCTCGATCGCCGTCGAGAAGATCGACGGCGTGCCGCGTACGGTCCTCAACGGCAAGCCGGTCTTCATGATGGCCACCCTCGACCAGGGTTTCTGGCCCGACGGCCTGCACACCGCGCCCACCGACGAGGCCCTCGCCTACGACCTGAAGGCGCACAAGCGGCTCGGCTTCAACTCCGTCCGCAAGCACATCAAGGTCGAGCCGGACCGCTGGTTCTACTGGGCCGACCGGCTCGGGCTGCTGGTGTGGCAGGACATGCCCGCGATGACGGCCGGGGTGAACCCGAGCGCCGCCTCCCGTGCCCGCTACGAGCGCGAGATGAAGGAGATGATCGACGAGCACGTCAGCAGCCCGTCGGTCGTCATGTGGGTGACCTTCAACGAGGGCTGGGGCCAGTACGACGTGGGCCGGGTCGCCGAACAGGCCAAGGCCTGGGACCCGACCCGGCTGGTCAACAACCAGTCCGGGCTGAACCTCGGTGCCGACGGCGGCACCGGCGACCTCATGGACGAGCACGGCTACCCCAGCCCCGCCCTGCCGCCCCGGCCGGACGGCGAGCGTGCCCTGGTCAGCGGCGAGTACGGCGGCCTGGGCCTCGCGGTGCCCGGCCACGCCTGGTCGGTGCAGCAGTCCTACGTCGACGTCGACCCCGCCACCTACACCGAGGACTATCTGACGAAGCTGGACGAGGTCCGGGCGCTGGTCTGCGAGGGGAGCAACGGGGCCGTGTACACCCAGATCACGGACGTCGAGGGTGAGCTCAACGGCTTCCTCACCTATGACCGCGCGGTGCTGAAACCCGACACGGTGAAGCTGAGGGCGGCGCACGAGGCGTTGATCCGTGACGCCTCCCGGGTGACTCCCACGGGGTGCCCGGCGGCGCAACCTGTGTTGAACTGACCGCAGATGCACCATAAGTCCCGCCCCTTTCGCCGGGGCGGGACTTAATCTGATGTTAACTGTACGTAGCGTGATCGTACTTGACCGTAATCGATTGGGAGCGGTTGACTGCTGACCCACCCGTCGTCGACGCGAGGCAAGGCCTTGACTGCTGATCTGCTCGCTCCTCTCGACCTGGCGTTCTGGAACATCGAGTCCGCCGAACACCCGATGCACCTCGGCGCGCTCGGGATCTTCTCGGCCCACTCGCCCGCCGCGGGCGCCCACGCGGCGGACCTGCTCGCGGCCCGGGCCGCCGGTGTCCCCGGACTGCGGATGCGCATCCGCGACGTGTGGCAGCCGCTGCCCTCGGCCCTGCGCCGCCCGCTCGCCTTCGGCGGTGCCGCCCGCGAGGCGGACGCGGACTTCGACCCCCTGAACCATGTGCGGCTGCACGCGCCGACCGCCGACTTCCACACGGTCGCGGGCCGTCTCATGGAGCGCCCCCTGGAGCGCGACCGGCCGCCCTGGGAGGCCCACGTCCTGCCCGGCGAGGACGGAGTCTGCTTCGCCGTCCTGTTCAAGTTCCACCACGCCCTCGCCGACGGGCTGCGGGCGCTGACCCTCGCCGCGGGCGTCATGGACCCGATGGACATGCCCGCCCCCCGGCCCCGCCCCGCCGAGGCCCCCCGCCCTCTGGTGCCGGACGTGCGGGACCTGCCCGGGATGGTGCGCGGCGCCCTGTCCGACATGAGCCGCGCCCTGGACATCGGCGCCTCCGTCGCCCGCTCCTCCCTCGACGTGCGCTCCACCCCCGCGCTCACCTGCGAGCCGAGCGGCACCCGCCGCACCGCCGGAGTGGTGCTCGACCTCGACGACGTGCACCGCGTCCGCAAGACCGTCGGCGGCACCGTCAACGACGTCCTCATCGCGGTCGTCGCGGGCGCCCTGCGCCGCTGGCTCGACGAGCGCGGCGACGGCAGCGAGGGCGTCGCGCCCCGCGCCCTGATCCCCGTCTCCAAGCGTCGCCCGCGCACCGCGTACCCGCAGGGCAACCGGCTCTCCGGGTACTTGATGCGGCTTCCGGTGGACGACCCGGACCCGCTGGCCCGACTGGCCTCGGTCCGGGACGCGATGGACCGCAACAAGGACGCCGGCCCCAACCGGGGCGCGGGCGCCGTCGCCCTGCTCGCCGACCACGTCCCCGCCTTCGCCCACCGGCTCGGCGGCCCTCTGGTCGGCCAGGCGGCCCGGCTCTGGTTCGACCTCCTGGTGACCAGCGTGCCCCTGCCCAGCCTGGGCCTGAAGCTCGGCGGACACCCGCTCACCGCCGTCTTCCCCTTCGCCCCGCTGGCCCCCGGCCACTCCCTGGCCGTCGCGGTCTCGACGTACCGGGGGAGCGTCCACTACGGCCTCGTCGCCGACGGCGAGGCGGTCCCCGACCTCGACCTGTTCGCCACGGCCGTCTCCCAGGAGGTGGCGACGCTGATCAAGGCCTGCCGGTCGTGATCAAGGCGACTTTGGCGGTGCGGCCCGACCCTCCGTAGAATTCGCCCTTCGAATGCGGGCGCGACCGGCGCGCCGCGACGGCAGAGCAGGGAACGACAGCGGCGATGACGGTGACAGAGGACGGCCCGCAGGCCATGGACGGGGCCGGCGGGCTCTCGTACGGACCCGGCATCGACCCGGAGCGCCTGGCCGTCTGCCTCGGCGTGCTCGAGGAACTCGACAAGCTGGACGTCGACCACCCGGACGCCATCGCCGTGCGCCGGGCCACCGCGGGCATCTACCGCACGGTCAAGCAGCGCCGCCGCCAGGAGCGCCGGGCCGCCAAGACCGCCCACGACAAGGCGGTCACGGAGGCCACGGCGACCGGCTCCGCCCAGCGCATCGACGACGAGACCGAGGGTCTGCTGCCGTCGTCGAACACCGACGAGGGCAGGATCGCGGGGATACTCCAGCGCCCGCGCTCCTGCTACACCTGCAAGGCCCGGTACGTGGAAGTCGACTACTTCTACCACCAGCTCTGTCCGGACTGTGCCCGCGTGAACCGCGAGAAGCGCGACGTCCGCGCCGACCTCACCGGCAAACGCGCCCTGCTCACCGGCGGCCGGGCCAAGATCGGCATGTACATCGCGCTCCGGCTGCTCCGCGACGGCGCGCACACCACGATCACCACCCGCTTCCCCAAGGACGCCATCCGCCGCTTCAAGGCCATGGACGACTCCGCGGACTGGATGCACCGCCTGGAGGTCGTCGGCATCGACCTGCGCGACCCCGCCCAGGCCGTGGCCCTCGCCGACCAGGTCGCCGACGCGGGACCGCTCGACATCCTCGTCAACAACGCGACCCAGACCGTGCGGCGCCTGCCCTCCGCCTACGCCGCGCTGGTCGAGGGCGAGAGCGCCCCGCTGCCCGCCGGCGAGCTGCCCGCACACCACGTCATCGGTGCCTTCAACTCCGGCGCGGTCGACGGCATCGCGGCGCTGCCCCTCGGCACCAGCGGCCTCGACGCCCAGAAGGTCGCCGACCTCGCCCTCGTCGCGGGCAACGCCAGCGTCGAACGGCACCTGGACGGCACGGCGATCGACGCGGGCGGCCTCGTGCCCGACGTGGTCGACTCCAACACCTGGGTGCAGACGATCGAGCAGATCTCGCCCGTGGAGCTGCTGGAGACGCAGCTGTGCAACTACACGGCGCCGTTCATCCTGATCAGCAAGCTGCGGCCGGCCATGGCCGAGGCCGCGAAGAAGGCGGAGAGCGGCCGCGCGTACGTCGTCAACGTCTCCGCGATGGAGGGCGTCTTCGGCCGCGGGTACAAGGGCGCGGGACACCCGAACACCAACGCCGCCAAGGCCGCGATGAACATGGTGACGCGGACCAGCGCGCAGGAGATGTTCCAGGCCGACGGCATCCTGATGACCTCGGTGGACACGGGCTGGATCACGGACGAGCGGCCGCACTACGACAAGCTGCGGCTCGCCGAGGCCGGGTTCCACGCCCCGCTCGACCTGGTCGACGGTGCGGCCCGGGTCTACGACCCGATCGTACGGGGCGAGGCGGGCGAGGACCTGTACGGCGTCTTCATGAAGGACTACGCGCCGGGCAAGTGGTAGGCGGGGCCGGCTCCCCGCGCCCCTGAGTCGGTCATGCCCCCCGGGGTGACCGGAGCGGGGCGCATCAGTCCGGTGACGGCTCGTCAGTCCACCGCTCCGAGGCGGGAGTTGCGTGCCGCCAGCAGTTCCAGGACGGTGCGCCAGTCCTCCAGGGCCCCGGCGTCGAAACCGGCTGTGCGGCCCTCCTCGGTCGCCTGGCGGAGGGTGAGGAGATCGTCGTCGGCCGGGGCGTCCCGGCGGGGACAGCGGCGTACCAGGCGGGAGACCCGCTCACCGAGCAGGGCGCGCACCGCGTCGGCCGCCTGGTCCGCGCGCCCGGCGGGATCGCCGGGCCACAGCAGCCCGCCGACGGGCTGCACCAGGCCCGCGACTTGGAGCTCCTTGTCCGCCGGACGGCCGCGGCGCAGCAGCGCCGCGGTCCGCAGCGCATGGTCGTGCGGGTCGACCGGCGGGCGGGCGCGGACCGGGACGTCCCGGGTGCCCCGGCAGGCGTACAGCAGATCCATCAGCTCCTCGACGCTGCGCAGCTCCATGCGTCAGTCCTCCCGCGAGACAGCCGTTGCGTACGGCAGCAGAGCATGGCGAGCTTGCTACTCGGCCAACGCCGCTTGAACTGCGCAACCGTCTGGAAAGCGCTGCCGCCGACGTACGCCGTTCGAGTGATTTGCAAAAAGGTCCCTATGCGTACAAATCCGTACGTAAACACGAGTGAAACGGCAGATGACGCGTGATTGTTACCGGCTGTTTTCAGCCCCATCGAGCGGGGCTCCGCTCATCTGGTTAGTCTGATCCGGACGGACAGCAGCACGGGTCCTACCCACACCCACGGTCCGTCATGGGACCAGCCGGTTCACCACGGCCTGCTCTCCCGTGAGTCGACCGGCGCCACCGCGTCCGAACTGCTTTTGACATAGAGGCCCGAGCGGGCGTCAGGCGCAGCAGGACCGGCGCGTACGTCCCGAGGGTGACCGACACATAAGGAGTGCGCGGTGACACCGGAGAAGACGAATCGCGATCAACGCCCCAAGGAACGCGGCGAGCGCGCCGGCCGACGGGCCGACGAGCTCGGCAGCCTCGACGTGTGGGCCCGTTCGGCCCCGATCCGCCTCGCGGGCTACGAGGACGACCTCGCAGAGCCCCACATCCTGCCCAGCGTCGACTGACCCGGGGCGGACCCCTCCGCGACCTCCGAGCGCATGGCCGTGCCAGACTCACGGCCATGCTGATCAGGGAAGCAACGGCTGACGACTGGCCTCGCATCTGGCCGTTCTGGCATCGCATCGTCGCCGCGGGCGAGACCTACGCATGGGACCCGGGCACCTCCGAGGAGGAGGCCCGGGTCCTGTGGATGAACCCGGCGAAACGCGTCTACGTCGTCGAGGACGACAGTGGAGCCGTCGTCGCCTCCGCCTACCTCACCCCCAACTACGGTGGCCCCGCCGCCCGCATCGCCAACGCCGGTTTCATGGTCGGCCCCGGCCAGGGCGGCCGCGGCTACGGCCGTGCCCTCGCCGAGCACCTCCTGACCGAAGCCAGGTCCGCCGGCTACCGGGGCATGGTGTTCAACGCCGTCGTCGAGACCAACCCGGCTGTGAAGCTGTGGACCTCCCTCGGCTTCACGATCCTCGGCACGGTGCCCGACGCGTTCGAGCATCCCCGGGACGGACTGGTGGGGCTGCACATCATGTACCGGGCGCTCTGAAGGCCCGGGCTGCCGTCAGGGACGGACGTACGGCCGGGTCATGATCTCCATGTTGTGACCGTCCGGATCGTCGAAGTAGGCGCCCCGCCCGCCGAAGAGGTCGTTGACGCGGCCGGGTTCGGTGTGGCGGGGGTCGGCGTAGTAGGTGACGCCGAGTGCCTCCAGGCGGCCGATCATGCCGTCGAACCGCTCGTCGGGCACGAGGAACGCGTAGTGCTGCGACTGGATCGGCTCGTCGGTCATCTCGTAGTAGTCGAGGGTCACGCCGTTGCCCAGGTCGACGGGCAGGAACGGGCCGAAGGGGGCGCCGACCCTCAGACCCAGGACGGCCGCCAGGAACTCCGCCGACAGTCGGCGGTCGGAGGCGTAGACGGCGGTGTGGTCGAGGTGGGCGACGGTGGCCGGGAGTTCAGGCGTGTGCGTTGCGTGGGACATGAGTGAGTTCGTCTCCGGGTCTCGGATCCATGGTGATGCGCCGCAGCGGCGCGGAGTGGGGGATACGGAGACGAGAGGCGGGGCTCGTGCCCTCTCCGGCTCTCGGACGGGCTGTGGCGGGGTGCCCCCCGCCGCGCTCACGCCGAGGCCGGGCGCCTCACTCGTGCATGGCCTACGGCCGACCCGGCAGTCACCCGGCCGACCCTAGTTCATCGGTGCCGTACGCCGCCACGGGATTCGTTCCTCCAACTGCTCGGCCAGGGCCAGGAGTCGGGACTCCGTGCCGGGGCGTCCCACCAGCTGCACGGCACAGGGGGCGCCGGAGGGCAGGGTGCCGCAGGGGACCGACAGGGCGGGCCAGCCGGTCAGGTTCCACGGGGGCGTCAGGGGCGAGTAGTTCGTGTTGGCCAGGACGTTGCTCAGCCAGCCCCGCTCGTGCCAGGGCCCGGCCTTGGGGGAGCGGCGGGCGAGCGCGGGCGTCAGCAGCACGTCGTACTCGGCGAAGAACGGCTCCAGCCGCCGGCGCAGCCGCTCCCGGCCGGCCCCGGAGCGTGCCGTGCCCAGGAAGGGCCGGCCGAGTGCGGCATGGACCCGGGTGCGGCGCGTCAGCAGGCGCCGGTCGAGGCGCTGGGCGTCCGCGGCCGTGCCCGCCGTCCAGTGGGCCAGCGAGGTCGTGGCGAGCGACATCGGATAGGGCGGGTCGGCACGCCGGACCTGATGGCCCGCCTTCATCAGCGCCCCGGCCGCCTCCCGGGTGGCCGCCGCGTACGGCCGGCTGATGGTGACCCCGGCCAGCGGGCTGCGCAGCGACACCGCTACCCGCAGGGCGCCGGGCTCGGACCTGACTTCGGGTCCGGTGCCGGCGAGGACCGAGAGCATCATGCGGGCGTCCTCGACGGTCGTGGCGAGCGGCCCGTTCTCCGACATGCCGAACCAGTCGCTGTCCCCGACGCCGGCCGGGACCACCCCGTGCCCCGGCTTGATGGTGACGAGGCCGCAGTTGGCGGCCGGTATGCGCAGCGAGCCCATGCCGTCGTTGCCGAGGGCGATCGGCACCATCCCGGCGGCGACCGCGGCGGCACTGCCGCCCGACGAACCGCCCGCCGAGCGCGTCGGGTCCCAGGGGTTGCGGGCGGTGCCCAGCACGCCGTCCGTCGTGCCGAAGACGCACAGTTCGGGCACGCTCGTCAGCCCCACGACCACCGCGCCCGCCGCCCGCAGCCGGGCCACCGTCACATGGTCCTCCGTGGCCGGTGTGTCCGGCGTCGCGGCCGAGCCGACCCGGGTGGACTCGCCGCGCACCGCGAGGTTGTCCTTGACGGCCACGGGCACCCCCGCGAGGGGCAGCTCGGCGAACTCGCCGCGCTCGGCCACCTCCTCGGCCTCGGTGAGCGCCGCCTCGGCGCGCACCGTGCGGAAGGCCCCCACACGGCCGTCGAGGCGCTCGATCCGGTCGAGGTGCTCGGCGACCACCTCGCGAGGAGTGACCCGCTTCTCGCGGACGGCGGCGGATATCTCGGCGGCGGTGCGGCCGGCCCAACTGGTCACAGAGACTCCTCGGCGGGAAGAGGGACGGGCTTGACGGTCATCTCATCTGGTGCGTCTGCGGTAGCGGATGAGGGTGCGGGCGATGCCGGCGCGTTCGATGGCCCGATGGTGGCAGCCGCGTTGGAACAGTTCCCGCAACTCGTCCGGCACCAGTCTCTCTCAGTCGACCTGGTCGTGGTGCAGGTACCGGTCCAGCACCTCGGCAGGCCCTGAAGAACGTCGAGGACCTGGTAGAGGGTCAGGCCGGTGCGCGGACTTTTGTGCAGCCTGAAGTCCCGGCCTGCCGAGGACGACCTGGACCTCGCCTGCGACGCCGGAGGCGCGCGGCGGGCGGAACGCGGTGCGGCTGCGCCCGTTCGAGCCGGCGTCGCTGCGGCTGCGCGGGGGCGATAGTGACGCGGGTCACATCTGTCGATGTCACATCGTGGTGAGCCGCTGGCTCATAGGGGTGTACGCACCGACAACGGCAGAGGAGCTCACCATGAGCGCACGACTGGACATCTTCGGCAGCCCGAGCGGGAGCAAGCTCGTCAAGCAGTTCACCTCCGTGGGGCGGCTGGTGGTGGAGTCACCGCTGCCGGCCGCCACCCGGGAACTGGTCTCGCTGCGGGTGAGCCAGATCAACGGATGCGCGGTCTGCATCGACATGCACACCAAGGAGGCCACCGCCGCGGGCGAGAGCGCCGTGCGGCTCCATCTGGTCGCGGCGTGGCGGGAGGCGACAGTCTTCACCGACGCCGAGCGCGCAGCGCTGGAGCTGGCCGAGCAGGGGACCCGGATCGCGGACGGCGCCGGCGGGGTGCCGGACGAGGTGTGGGAGCGGGCCGCCAAGCACTACGACGAGGAAGAGCTCATGGCGCTGGTGACCCTGATCGCCTTCATGAACACCGCGAACCGGCTGAACGTCCTGCTGGAGCAGCCGGCGGGCGACTACCAGGCCGGTCAGTTCAAGTAGCCGCGAAGCACCGGGCCCTGGGACCGTCCTAGGGCCCGAGCTGCGCCCGCAGCCACTGCTCCACCTCGCCCACGTGCGCGGCCGCCGCCGCGCGGGCCGCCTCCGGGTCACGGGCCGCCAGGGCGCGGTGGATCGCCGCGTGCTCGCGGCGGGTGCGGGCGAAGGCGCCCTCCTCCTGGTAGCCGCGCCAGACGCGGGCGCGGAAGGTCCGTGACGACAGGCCCTCCAGGATCGCGGCCATCGTCTCGTTGCCCGCGGCCGCCGCGATCTCCCGGTGGAAGGCCAGGTCGTGGGCGAGGATCTCCTCCGGATCGTCCGTGGCGTTCATCGCCGCCAGGTGCTTCTCCACCTCGGCCAGCTGGTCCGGGGTGATCCGGGCGGCGGCCAGCGCCGTCGCCGTCGACTCCAGGATCCGCCGGATCTCCAGCAGTTCCACCAGTTGCGGGCCGCGCGACAGGTCCGCGACGACACCGAAGGTCTCCAGCAGGTCGCCGGCCTCCAGCTGCGTGACGTAGATGCCCGAGCCGTGCCGGGCCTCCAGCACGCCCAGCACCGTGAGCGCGCGGATCGCCTCCCGCATCGAGCTGCGGGAGATGCCGAGCTGGACGGCCAGATCGCGTTCGGTGGGCAAGCGCTGACCCGGCTCCAGCCGGCCCTCGCCGATCATCGCCTTGATCCGCTCGATGGCGCGCTGCGTCACGGTGCCCTTCTGCGGGGCTGTCTCGTCGTCCACGCCACTCCTCCGATCACAGCGCTCCGGCGCAGTCTAACCAGCCAGGTGGTCGGACCACTACGAGGTGAAAGCGGGGAAATCCGCCGCCGAAGGGTGTTCCGGCGGGGGAGTGGTCTGATAAGTATGCGGGCATCTGCTGGAACACCGGTCGATGGGAGCCCCCTGAGATGCCCGGAAGCACAGTGCGGAAGCGGAACACGTCCCGGATGCTCGGCGCGGTGGCCCTGGCCGCCGGAGCGTCCCTGGTGCTCGCCGCGTGCGGCAGCACCAAGGACACCGGAGCCTCCGGGGCCGAAGGCGGTGACGGCACCGGCAAGGTCGGGGTGGTGCTGCCCCTGCTGACCTCGCCGTTCTGGCAGTCGTACAACGACTACGTGCCCAAGATGGCGAAGTCCGAGGGCGTGGACGCGATGAAGACCGTCAACTCCAACAGCGACCCCTCGCAGCAGATCACCGACATCAACAACCAGCTCAACCAGGGCGTCAAGGGCCTCGTCGTCGCCCCGCTGGACAGCGCCGCCATCGAGGCCGGCCTCGACCAGGCCGAACGCAAGGGCGTGCCGGTCGTCGCGGTGGACGTGGCACCCGACAAGGGCAAGGTCGCCATGGTGGTCCGGGCGAACAACGTCGCGTACGGCGAGAAGGCGTGCCAGTACCTCGGCGAGCACATCACCTCCGGCAAGGTCGTGCAGATCATGGGCGACCTCGCCTCGGTCAACGGCCGCGACCGCTCCGAGGCGTTCCGCGCCTGCGCGAAGAAGAACTTCCCGAAGCTGAAGGTCCTGGAGATCCCCGCCAAGTGGGAGTCCGACACGGCGGCCTCCAAGCTCGACACCCTCCTCAACGCCAACCCCGACATCAAGGGCATCTACCTGCAGGCGGGCGGCGTGTACCTCGCGCCCACTCTCCAGACCCTCAAGTCCAAGGGGATGCTGAAAAAGGCCGGGCAGTCGGGCCACATCGCCATCGTCTCCAACGACGGCATCCCGCAGGAGTTCGACGCGATCCGCAAGGGCGAGATCGACGCCACCGTCTCCCAGCCCGCCGACGCCTACGCCAAGTACGGCATGTACTACATCAAGGCGGCGATGCGGGGGAAGCAGTTCAAGCCGGGCCCGACGGACCACGACTCGACCATCGTCAAGCTGCCCAGCGGCATCCTGGAGGACCAGCTGCCCGCCCCGCTGGTCACCAAGGACAACGTCGACGACCCCGAGCTGTGGGGCAACACGGTCGAATGAGCAGCCCACTTGTCGAGGCACGGGGCGTCGTCAAGCGCTACGGCCCCACCACCGCCCTCGCCGACGGCCGGCTCACCGTCCTGCCCGGCGAGTCCCACGCCCTGGTCGGCCGCAACGGCGCGGGCAAGTCGACCCTCGTCCGCATCCTCACCGGGCTCCAGGCCCCCGACGAGGGCACCGTCCACTTCGACGGGGAGCCCGCGCCCCCGCTCTCCGACCGGGACGCCTGGCGCCGCAAGGTCGCCTGCGTCTACCAGCATCCGACGGTCGTCCCCGAACTGACCGTCGCCGAGAACCTGTTCATCAACCGGCAGCCCCTGAGGAAGGGCTTCATCAGCTGGCGCCGCCTCACCTCCGAAGCGGCCGCGCTCCTCGACACCTGGGACGTGCGCGTCGACCCCGAGGCCCGCACCGCCGACCTCAAGGTCGAGGACCGGCAGATGGTGGAGATCGCCCGGGCGCTGTCCTTCGGCGCCCGCTTCATCGTCCTCGACGAACCCACCGCCCAGCTCGACAACCGGGAGATCGAGCGCCTCTTCACCCGCATGCGGGCCCTCCAGGAGTCGGGCGTCACCTTCCTGTTCATCTCGCACCATCTCCAGGAGGTGTACGAGGTCTGCCAGACCGTCACGGTCCTGCGCGACGCCCGCTGGATCACCACCGCGCCGGTCGCCGACCTCCCGCGCCGGGCGCTGGTGGAGGCCATGGCGGGGGAGACGATCGCCGAGGCGGCCGAGCGGCAGCGGGCCGTCGAGGCCGCGGGCCCCGTCCTCCTCGACGTCCGCGGCCTGCGCTCGACGGCGTACGAGAACGTCGACCTCACCGTCCGACGCGGGGAGGTCGTCGGACTCGCCGGGTCCAGCGCCAGCGGCAAGATCGAGCTGGCCGAGACCTTCACGGGACTGCACACGCCCACCGGTGGGACGGCCCGGCTGGACGGCGCGCCGCTGCCCTTCGGCGATGTCCGCAAAGCCCTCGAAGCCGGAGTCGGCTTCGTGCCCCGCGACCGGCACGACCAAGGTCTCGTCTTCGGCATGTCCATCGGCGACAACGCCACCCTCAGCGTCCTGGACCGGCTCGGCCGCTTCGGCTTCGTCGGCACCGACCGCAGGCGCGGCGTCGCCACCGCGTTGATCGAACGGCTCGACATCCACGCCGAGGGCCCCGAGCAGCCCGTCTCGGACCTGTCGGGCGGCAACGCGCAGAAGGTCGTCATGGCCCGGGCCCTCGCCTCCGACCCGCGGCTCCTGGTCCTCGTCAACCCGACCGCGGGCGTCGACGTGAAGTCCAAGGAGTCCCTGCTCGCCCGCGTCGACAGTGCCCGCGAGGACGGCACCGCCGTGCTCGTCGTCTCCGACGAACTCGACGACCTCAGGCGCTGTGACCGGGTCCTCGTCCTCTTCCACGGCCGTGTCGTCGCCGAACACCGGGCGGGCTGGCGCGACCACGAGCTCATCGCCTCCATCGAAGGAGTGGACCATGGCTGACACCAAGGCCCCGCCGGTGAAGCCGGTGCTCGTGACCGGCACCGGGTCGGCGAGGACCGTGCTGCTGCGCCGTGCCCGCGAACTGGCCCTTGTACCGGCCCTGTTGCTGCTCATGGTGCTCGGAACGATCGTCAACGACTCGTTCCTCACCGAACGGAACCTGATCTCGATCCTCGGCGCCTCCGCCGCCCTCGCGATGGTCGTGCTCGCCGAGTCGCTCGTCCTCATCACCGGCAAGTTCGACCTGTCCCTGGAGTCGGTGGTCGGCATCGCGCCCGCCGTCGGAGCACTGCTCGTGCTGCCCGCCGCCCAGTCCGGCTGGGGCACCGAATTCCCCGCCGCCCTGGCCCTGCTCGCGGTCCTGGTCGCGGGCGCGGCCGTCGGCGCCTTCAACGGCGTCCTGGTCGTGAAGTTCAAGCTCAACGCGTTCATCGTGACGCTGGCGATGCTGATCGTGCTGCGCGGCCTGCTGGTCGGCGCGACCAAGGGCAAGACGCTGTTCGGCATGCCCGACAGCTTCTACTCGCTGGCCACCACCACCTTCCTCACCGTCCCGCTGTCGGTGTGGCTCGCCGCGATCGCCTTCGCCGTCGCCGGGCTCGTCCTGAAGTACCACCGGGTCGGACGCGCCCTGTACGCCATCGGCGGCAACGCGGACGCGGCACGGGCGGCGGGCATCCGCGTGGAGCGCGTCATGCTCGGCGTGTTCGTCGTCGCGGGCGTCCTCGCCGCGGTCGGCGGCATCATGCAGACCGGCTACGTCGGCGCGATCAGCGCCAACCAGGGCCAGAACATGATCTTCACGGTGTTCGCAGCCGCGGTGATCGGCGGCATCGCCCTCGACGGCGGCAAGGGCACCATGTTCGGCGCCCTGACCGGCGTACTCCTTCTGGGTGTCGTGCAGAACCTGCTCACCCTCGCGCAAGTTCCGTCGTTCTGGATCCAGGCCATCTACGGCGGGATCATCCTGGTCGCCCTCATGATCGCCCGGGTCACCACCGGCCGCGCCCAGGACTGACCCCCGCCCTTGTGCACCCGACCCGAAAGGCACTCCGTGTCCCCGACGCCCGCCCGCATCACCGCGGTCGACACCCACGACATCCGCTTCCCCACCTCGCGCGAGCTCGACGGCTCCGACGCGATGAACCCGGACCCCGACTACTCGGCGGCCTACGTCGTCCTGCGCACGGACGCGGCCGACGGGCACGAGGGGCACGGATTCGCCTTCACCATCGGGCGGGGCAACGAGGTGCAGGTCGCCGCGATCGAGGCACTGCGCGGGCACCTGGTCGGCCGGGACCTGGACGAGCTGTGCGCCGACCCCTCCACCCTGAACCGCGACCTGATCGGCGACAGCCAGCTGCGCTGGCTCGGACCCGAGAAGGGCGTGATGCACATGGCCATCGGCGCCGTCGTCAACGCCGTGTGGGACCTGGCCGCCAAGCGTGCCGGACTGCCGCTGTGGCGGCTGCTGGCCGAGGCCGAACCCGAATGGATCGTGCGCCAGGTCGACTTCCGCTATCTCACCGACGCCCTCACCCCGGAGGAGGCCCTGACCCTCCTGCGCCGGGGCCGGCCGGGCGCCGGGGAACGCACGGCCCGCCTGCTGGAGTCCGGCTACCCCGCCTACACCACCTCGCCCGGCTGGCTCGGCTACGACGACGAGAAGCTCACCCGGCTCGCGGCCGAGGCGGTCGCCGACGGGTTCCGGCAGATCAAGCTCAAGGTCGGCGCCGACCTCGACGACGACATCCGCCGCTGCCGCGTGGCCCGTTCGGTCATCGGCCCCGACGTGCGCATGGCCGTCGACGCCAACCAGCGCTGGGACGTCGACGAGGCGATCCGCTGGACCAAGGCGCTCGCCGAGTTCGACCCGTACTGGATCGAGGAACCCACCAGCCCCGACGACATCCTCGGTCATGCGGCGATCCGCCGGGCCGTGGCCCCCGTGAAGGTCGCCACCGGCGAACACGTGCAGAACCGGATCGTCTTCAAGCAGCTCCTCCAGGCCGGAGCGCTCGACGTCGTCCAGATCGACGCGGCCCGCGTCGGCGGCGTCCCCGAGAACCTCGCGGTCCTGTTGCTCGCGGCCAAGTTCGGCGTGCCGGTCTGCCCGCACGCGGGCGGCGTCGGCCTGTGCGAACTCGTCCAGCACCTGTCGATGTTCGACTACGTGGCCCTCACCGGCACCACCGAGGACCGCGTCATCGAGTACGTCGACCATCTGCACGACCACTTCCTCGACCCGGTGGTGATCCGCGAAGGTCGGTACACGGCACCCACCGCGCCGGGCTTCTCGGCGGCCATGCGGCCCGAGTCCCTGGCGCGGTACACCTACCCGGGCGGCGCGTTCTGGGCCGCCGACCTCCAAAAGGAGCAGGCTGAATGAGCGACTTCGAGGGCTTGAGGGCCCTGGTGACGGGCGGCGCCTCCGGCATCGGCCGGGCCACCGCCGAGCTCCTCGCCGAGCGCGGCGCCCAGGTCGCCGTCCTCGACCTGGATCCGTCGCCCGTCGACAAGCCGCTGCTCGCCCACCGCGCGGACGTCACCGACGACGCGTCCGTGCGCGAGGCCGTCGCCGCCGCCGTCGCCGGCCTCGGCGGGCTCGACGCGCTGGTCAACAACGCGGGCATCGGCGCACAGGGCACCGTCGAGGACAACCCGGACGACGAGTGGCACCGCGTCTACGACGTCAACGTGCTCGGCATGGTCCGCACCACCCGCGCCTGCCTGCCCCACCTGAGGGCCTCCGCGCACGCCGCGATCGTCAACACCTGCTCCATCGCCGCCACCGCCGGCCTGCCGCAACGTGCCCTGTACAGCGCCACCAAGGGCGCGGTGTACTCCCTCACCCTCGCCATGGCCGCCGACCACGTCCGCGAGGGCATCCGCGTCAACTGCGTCAATCCGGGCACGGTCGACACCCCGTGGGTCGGCCGCCTCCTCGACGCGGCACCCGACCCGGCCGCCGAACGGGCCGCTTTGGAGACCCGCCAGCCCACCGGCCGCCTCGTCTCGCCGGCCGAGGTCGCGGGCGCCATCGCCTACCTGGCGAGCCCCCTGTCCGGCGCCACCACCGGCACCGCGCTCGCCGTCGACGGCGGCATGCAGGGCCTGCGGCTGCGACCGGCGGCCCGGTGAACCGGCTCGGCCGCAGCCGCGTCGAGGTCAGCGCCCTGTCCTTCGGCGCCGCCGCCATCGGCAACCTGTACACCGAGGTCGGCGAGGCGCAGGCGCACGACGCCGTGGAGGCCGCCTGGCAGCGGGGCATCCGCTACTTCGACACCGCCCCCCACTACGGCCTCGGCCTCTCCGAACGCCGCCTCGGCGCCGCCCTGCGCGACCACCCCCGCGACCGGTACACCATCTCCACCAAGGTCGGTCGCCGCCTGGAACCCTCGGACGGCGGCGGCGACGACCTGGCGGGCGGCTTCGCCGTGCCCGCGAGCCACCGCCGCGTGTGGGACTTCAGTGCCGACGGCATCCGCCGCACCCTGGACTCCAGTCTGGAACGCCTCGGCCTCGACCGGGTCGACGTCGTCTACCTCCACGACCCCGACGAGCACGCCGAACAGGCCTTCCGCGAGGGCTATCCGGCGCTGGACAAGCTCCGCTCCGAGGGGGTGGTCGGCGCGATCGGCGCCGGCATGAACCAGGCAGAGATGCTCACCCGCTTCGTCCGCGACACCGACGTCGACGTGGTCCTGTGCGCCGGCCGCTACACCCTGCTCGACCAGAGCGCCCTCTCCGGCCTGCTGCCCGCGGCCCAGGAGCGCGGCACGTCCGTCGTCATCGGCGGCGCCTTCAACTCCGGCCTGCTGGCCAACCCCGAGCCCGGGGCGAGGTACAACTACACCGTCGCGCCCTCGGCACTGGTCGAGCGCGCCCTGCGCCTGAAGTCCGTCGCCGACCGGCACGGCACCACGCTGCGCGCCGCCGCCCTGGCCTTCTGCGCCGCCCACCCGGCCGTTGCCAGCGTCCTCGTCGGCGCCCGCTCGGCCCACGAAGTGCGCGACTGCGCCCACCAGTTCGCCGCCCGGGTGCCCGCCGGGTTCTGGCAGGACCTGCGCGCCGAGGGCCTGCTGCCCGCCGACGCGCCCGTTCCCGCCGAGGCGTCGTCCGAGGAGCCGTCATGAGAGTCGCCCTGCACACCAAGGTCCGCGCCGACCGCGTCGCCGCGTACGAGGCCGCCCACCGCGAGGTCCCGGAAGAACTCACCGATGCCATCCGCGCCGCGGGTGCCACCTCCTGGACCATCTGGCGCAGCGGCACCGACCTGTTCCACGTCCTGGAGTGCGAGGACTACGCCCGGCTCCTCGCCGAGTTGGAGAAGCTGCCGGTCAACGTCGCCTGGCAGGCCCGCATGGCCGAACTGCTGGACGTCGTGCACGACTACTCCGGCGAGGGCGCCGACGCCGGCCTGCCCGTCGTCTGGGAGCTGCCGGCATGACCGTGGTCGACGCCCACCACCACGTGTGGGACCTGTCCGTACGGGACCAGGACTGGATCACCGGCCCCGAACTCGCCCCGCTCCGGCGCGACTTCACCATCGAGGACCTCGCATCCGAGGCGAGAGCGGCCAAAGTGGCCCGCACGGTGCTCGTCCAGACGGTCACCGTGCCCGAGGAGACCCCGGAGTTCCTGGCCCTGGCCGCCGAGCACGACCTGATCGCGGGCGTCGTCGGCTGGACCGACCTCACCCGCCCCGACGTCACCGACGAACTCGCCCGCCTGCGCGCGCTCCCCGGCGGCCCGTACCTCAAGGGCATCCGCCACCAGGTCCAGGGCGAACCCGACCCCGGGTGGCTGCTGCGCCCGGACGTGCAGCGCGGCCTGGCCGCCGTCGCCGACGCCGGGCTGGTCTACGACCTGGTGGTGCTCCCGCACCAACTGCCCGCCTGCGTCCGGGCCGCCGCCGCCCTGCCCGGACTCACCTTCGTCCTCGACCACCTGGGCAAACCGCCCATCGCCTCCGGCGCCCTCGAACCCTGGGCGGCCGGCCTGCGCGCCCTGGCCGCCCTGCCCAACACGGTCGCCAAACTGTCCGGCCTGGTCACCGAGGCCGACCCGGCCTCCTGGACCGTCGAGGACCTGCGCCCCTACGCCGACATGGCCCTGGAGGTCTTCGGGCCCGGCCGGCTGATGTACGGCTCTGACTGGCCGGTGTGCACCCTGGGCGCGGCGTACGGCGACACCCTGGACCTCACCCGCCGGCTGACCGACCCGCACGACCACCCGCAGATCCTCGAGACCACCGCCACCCGCGTCTACGGCCTCTGAACCGGCCCTGCCACCCGCGTCTACGGCCTCTGAACCGGCCCCGCACGCCGCGCCTACGGCCTCTGAACCGGCCCCGCCAGCCGCGTCGGCGGCAGGAAGTCCCTCACGTACGTACGCTCCCAGCACGCGCCCGTCTCCCGCAGCTCGCGCCACGTCGTGTAGCGGTACCGGAACAGGCGGGCGCGCACGAACCGAGGGGGCGCGTCCGGCGGGAACGGGGAACGGCGCAGCAGCTTCAGGGTGGCCCGGTCGTTCTCCAGCAGCCGCTCCACCAGCGTCCCGAACCAGGGGTCGGCATAGGCGGGGGAGAGGGCCGCGAACCACATCAGCCAGTCCAGCCGCAGATGGTAGGGCGCGAACTGGCGCGGCCAGCGCCGCGGATCGCCCGGCTTGCCCCTGAACTCGTACTCCAGCCAGCCCGAGTCCTCGCGCGGCACGTCGTCCGCGGTGCCCTCCACCACCACCTCGTACCGCACCCGGCTCACGCTGCCGAACGCCCCGTAGGTGTTGACGAGGTGGAGCGGGTCGAAGGAGCGGTTCATGACCTGGCGGCGGGAGAGCATGTTGCGGACCGGCCGGTAGCTGAGGCCCAGGAGCGCAACGGCCACCGTGAGCACCACCACGACGTACCACAGCGGGGCGCCGGGCACGTCGGGCGGATCGGCCGGGAACCGCACGGCTGACAGCGCCAGCACGATCGTGATCCAGTTCAGCCAGGAGAAGTTGCCCGACAGCACCAGCCACACCTGGGTGAGAACCATCAGCGACGCGGCGGCCGTCGCGGCGGGCTGCGGGGTGAACAGCAGGAACGGCACCACGAGCTGGGTGACGTGGTTCGCGGCCACTTCGACGCGGTGCAGGGGCCCCGGCAGATGGTGGAAGAACCAGCTCAGCGGGCCCGGCATCGGCTGGGTCTCGTGGTGGTGGTCCAGGCAGGTGAGGTCGCGCCAGCAGGCGTCCCCGCGCATCTTGATCAGGCCCGCGCCGAACTCCACGCGGAACAGGATCCACCGCAGCAGGAACAGCACGACGACCGGTGGCGCCACCTCGTCGTTGCCGAGGAACACGGCGAGGAACCCGACCTCCAGCAGCAGCGACTCCCAGCCGAACGAGTACCAGGTCTGCCCGACGTTGACGATCGACAGGTACAGCACCCACGGCACCAGCCACAGCAGCATGCCGCCCCACAACGGCAGCAGCGAGTCGAGCCCCGCCAGCAACGCCGCCGACACCGCGCAGCCCGCCCAGGCGCAGAGCGCGAAGAAGCGGTCCGTGTAGTGCCACTGGAACAGGCTCGGCGCCCGCTTGAACGGCACCCGCTCCACGAACCGCGGCACCGGCAGCATGCCGCGCCGCCCGATCAGCGGGCGGAACTGGAGCACCGCCGTCAGGAACGCCACCAGGTAGACGGCGGCCAGCGCCCGCTGGAAGACCAGCCGGGTCAGCCAGTAGTCGGACGCGCCGAACCAGTCCACAACCGTGCGGTCCTCCTCCTCGTGCGGCGCCCTGCCCGGACGTCACGCTCCGTGTGCCGCCGCTCCGGTTGCGTGACACAAGTGACCGAAGCAAACAATAGTGACGAACGGCCCCGAACGGGCCGAGGTGAGCGGGAGGACGAGGTGCGGACACCCACCGGGACCGTCGTCCTGGCCTGTGTGCTCTCGGCGGCGCTCCTCCTCTCGGGCTGCGGCGGCCACACCACCCGGCACCCCGACACCGCCCGCCTCGACGGCGACGCGGGCACCGCTGGAGAACTGATCCTCCTGCCCGCCGCGGCTCCGGGGCCCGACCCCTTCACGGACTCCACGGCCCTCACGGCGGATACCCCGCCTCCCGCCCCGCGAACGCCACGTCGCACCGACCGGTCCGCCGCAGCCGGCGGACCACGCTCCCTCCCCGGCGGAACGCCCGGCCTGTACGGCGGCACCGAGCGGACCGGCAGCTGTGACATCGGCCGGCAGGTCGGCCACCTCGTCCGCGACCCCGCCAGGGGCCGCGCCTTCGCCGAGGTCGTGGGCATCTCCCCGGCGGCGCTCCCCGACCACGTGCGCACGCTGACCCCGGTCGTGCTGCGCGCCGACACCCGCGTCACAAGCCACGGCTTCCGGGCCGGGCGGATCACCCGCTACCAGTCCGTCCTCCAGGCCGGCACCGCCGTCCTCGTCGACGACCGGGGCCTGCCGCGCGTCCGGTGCGCCTGCGGCAACCCGCTCGGGCCGCCGGCCGAGGCGCACGGCGCCCCGGTCACCAGAGGCACTCCCTGGCCCGGCTACCGGCCCGGCCGGGTGATCGCCGTGACCCCCGCCCCGCGGGCCGTCGCCGGCTTCACGATCATCGACGTCACCGCCCGGACCTGGATCGAACGCCGCACCGGCCACGACGTACGCCACGACCGGACCCTGCCGCCCCCCGCCCGGGTGACGGACCCCCCGGACCCGTCCCGGCCGGCACCGTCGCCGCCGCAGATCCGCGTCCCGCCGGAAACGGACCCGTCCCCGCAACCGGATCCCGACCCGGGCGGCGCATCCCCCGGGGACACCCCGGCCGAGGCGAGTCTCCCGGACGCGCAAACGCCCCCTCCGGCGTCCGGCGAGACCGTCCCGCCGACCGAGCCGGAGGACCCCGCAGGACCCGACGAGGTCGGCCCCGACGCGGTCCCGGACCACCCCGATCCGCCCGACGGAGCCGGGCTCATCCCCGAAGCCCAGGCCGCCGAACGCATCCCCGGCAGCCCCACAGGCGTCTTCAGCAACGGAGGGCCGATCCGGCGTCGCGGCTCGTAAACTCAGCACATCCAGTCGAAGAATCGGACGAATCCTGGCAAGGTGGGCCCATGGCTGATCGGGGAGCGAGCGCCCTGTCCCTTCCGGACGACTGGCCCGCCCACCCGGACCCGATCCTCGTACTCAACCGGATGGGCAGCTTCGACTGGGATCTGGACACCGGCCTGATGCAGATGGACGCCCAGGCCCACGAAGTCTTCGACATGCGCCCCGACGAGTACGACGACCACCCCGAGACCCTCGCCAAGCGCGTTCCGCCCGACGAGTCACGGCGCCTGGACACCGCTGTCTCCCAGGCCCTGAAGGACGGCAGCGAGAACTACGGCACCTACTTCCGCGTCCGCCGCCGCGACGGTTCTCTGCGCTGGACCCACACCCAGGGCTACATCAGGCGGGACGACACCGGACGGCCCCGCCGCATCATCGGCATCATCCGGGACGCCACCCGGGAACTCGGCGAGAGCGACGCCCGCCTCGACCAGGCCGCCCGCGACGAGGCCCGCCGCGAGCAGACCAGCGTCGTCGAACTGACCACGGCCGCCCTCGCCCACGCCCGCACCGTCCAGGACGTCATCGACGTCCTCAAGGACACCCACGGCCTCGTCCACCTGGGCGCCACCAGCCTCGTCATGGGCCTGGTCGAGGCCGGCCGCATCCGCCTGGTCGCCGAGGGGCCCGTGGACAGCTCCGTGCCCGGCACCCGCGTCACCCGGATCGACGAGCCCTACCCGATGAGCGAGGCCGTACGGACCCTCGCCCCGTGCTTCATCGAGTCACCACAGGAGTTCGCCGAGCGGTACCCGGTCCTGTGGCCGCACCTCACCGACCTCGACATCACCTCGGCCGCCTACCTGCCGCTCATCGTCCAGGCCCGGCCGATCGGCGCGATGGGCCTGCTCTACAGCGACCGGTACGGCTTCACGCCCGAGGAGCGCAACATCCTCGTCGCCCTCGGCAGCAGCATCGCGCAGAGCTTGCAGCGGGCCATGTTCTACGAGCAGGAGATGGACCTGGCGCAGGGCCTCCAGCAGGCCATGCTGCCCCGGACCATCCCGAGCGTGCCCGGCGCCGACGTCGCCGTCCGCTACCGCGCCGCCACCATCGGCGGCTCCGTCGGCCGGGACATCGGCGGCGACTGGTACGACCTGATCCCGCTGCCCGGCGGCCGGGTCGGCGCCGTCATCGGCGACGTCCAGGGCCACGACACCCACGCGGCCGCCGTCATGGGCCAGTTGCGCATCGTGCTGCGCGCCTACGCCGCCGAGGGGCACCCGCCGGCCACCGTCATGGCCCGCGCCTCCGTCTTCCTGCACGAACTCGACACCGACCGCTCCGCGACCTGCCTCTACGCGGAGGCCGACCTGTCCACGGGCGTGCTCCAGATGGTCCGGGCCGGCCACATCGATCCGCTGGTGCGCCACACCGACGGCTCCTGCCGCCGTGTCACCGTCCCCGGCGGGCTGCCGCTCGGCCTGTCCGCCGAGTTCGGCCGCCTCGAATACCCCGTGGGCACCCTGGAGCTCGACCCCGGCGACACCCTGCTGCTGTGCACCGACGGTCTGGTGGAGCAGCCCGGCGCCGACCTCGACGACGGCATGCGCACCCTGGGCGCGCTCGTCGCCACCGGCCCCGACGACGTACGGGACCTCGCCGACCGGCTGATCGACGTGGCCGCCGAACGCGGCGGGGACGACGACGTAGCGCTGCTCCTGCTGCGCCGACGCGGCCCCGAGCATCCGCAGTCCGGCCGCCGGCTCCAGCGGCACGTGGCCCCCGGCGACCCCGGGGCCCTCGCCGACGCCCGGCACATGATCCGCACCGCGGTCGCCGGCTGGGGGGCGGGCGAGCGCGCCGACGAGATCGAACTGGTCGCCGACGAGCTGATCACCAACGCCCTGATGCACACCGAGGGCGCCGCCGTCGTCACCCTGCGGGCCTTCACCGGCTCCGAGCGCCGGCTGCGCGTCGAGGTGGAGGACTCCTCCAGCGCGCTGCCGCGCCGCCGCGAGGCGGGCGAGTCGGGCGTCTCCGGGCGAGGCCTGCTCCTGGTCGAGCTGCTCACCGACGTCTGGGGCGTGGAGGCCCGGGGCGGCGGCAAGGCCGTGTGGTGCGAGTTCGTGGTGCCCGACTCCGGCTGACCCGGCGTGGCACTCTGGACTCATGCCGGAACTCCCCGAGGTCGAGGCGCTCAAGGACTTCCTGACCGAGCACCTCGTCGGCCACGAGATCGTACGGGTGCTGCCCGTCGCGATCAGCGTCCTGAAGACGTACGAACCGCCCCTGTCCGCGCTGGAGGGCCGGGAGGTCACCGCCGTACGCCGGTACGGCAAGTTCCTGGACCTGCGGACCGCGGACGGACCGCACCTCGTGACGCACCTGGCGCGGGCCGGCTGGCTGCACTGGAAGGACCGCCTGCCCGACGGGCCGCCCCGCCCCGGCAAGGGCCCCCTCGCGCTGCGCGTGGCCCTTCAGACCGGTGCCGGGTTCGACCTCACCGAGGCCGGCACCCAAAAGCGCCTCGCGGTGTACGTCGTGGCCGCCCCGCAGGAGGTCCCGGGTGTGGCCCGGCTCGGTCCGGACCCGCTCGCCGATGACTTCGACGAGCGGCGCCTGGCGGAGCTCCTGGCCGGCGAACGGCGGCAGCTCAAGGGCGCGTTGCGGGACCAGAGCCTCATCGCGGGTGTGGGCAACGCCTACAGCGACGAGATCCTGCACGCGGCGAAGATGTCGCCCTTCAAACTGGCCGCGTCCCTGAGCGAGGAGGAGACCGGGCGGCTGTACGCGGCCCTGCGCGACACGCTCACCGAAGCGGTCGAACGCTCCCGGGGCGTGGCGGCCGGGCGGCTGAAGGCCGAGAAGAAGAGCGGATTGCGCGTCCACGGCCGCACCGGCGAGCCCTGCCCGGTGTGCGGCGACACCATCCGCGAGGTGTCCTTCGCCGACTCCTCGCTCCAGTACTGCCCGACCTGCCAGACGGGCGGCAAGCCGCTCGCGGACCGCAGGTTGTCCCGCCTGCTGAAGTGACCCGGGCCCCAGGTCATGGGGCCGGCGGTGTCCACTCGAACATCAGGATGGTCGCGTCGTCCCGCAGCCGGCTGGTGGGCGAGTCGAGGATGGCGTGGATGAGCCGCCGCAGCGTCTCGGGTGCCAGCTCGCCCGCGGCCGTCGCCCCGATGATGTAGTCGGCGAACTGTTCGAGCCCGAACTCCGCGCCGTCGACGGCCCTGGCCTCGGTGACCCCGTCGGTGTACATCAGTACCCGGTCGCCGGGCTTCAGCGCGATCTCGTGCGTCTCCCGTCTCCCCTCGGTCAGCAGGGACGGCATCCCCATCGGCGGGTCCGCCTCGCGCCGCATGGCGTCGACGAGCAGCCGCCGGTCACGGATCAGCAGCGGGGTGGGGTGCCCGCAGTTGACCCACCGCAGCATCCCCGACGCCAGGTCCAGCTGGGCCAGGACACCCGTGCAGAACTGGTCCGGGAGCCACTGCGACAACGCGTCGTCGACGCTCTCCACCAGCTCGGGCAGGTCCGCCCCGGTCCGCCGGGCGTTGCGGCACGCGGCCAGCGACACCGCCGTGGTCAGCCCGGACGCCAGGTTGTGCCCCATGGCGTCGAGCACCGCGACGTGCAACGTCGTCTCCGTCAGGGAGTGGTCGAAGGCGTCGCCGCCGAGCTCGTAGGCGGGCTCCAGTACGGCCGTCGACACGACGTGCGAGGTGCCGATGGTGCGGGGCGGCAGGAAGGCCCGGAGCATCTCGGCGGGCAGCCGCATCGGCCGGGCGCGCAGGCGCCGTACGAAGGAGTCCTGGTACGCCCGCGCGGACGTGATCATCATGCCGAGGAGTTTGGCCAGAGCCCTGCCGCGCAGCAGCACGGCCGGGGTCAGCGAGGGGCAGTTCACCGCGATGACGCCGAGGCGTTCGGCGCCGTCCATGAGCGGGATCCAGGCCGTCATACCGCCGGTCTCGGACTCCTCCACGCGCAGCGACTGGGTGCGGTAGGTCCAGCCCGCCAGCGAGCCGTCGACGAGCAGGGAGGAGGTCACGTCGGTGAGCGGTACCAGCCGGCGCTGCTGGATGTCGGCGAGGTACACCACGGAGTGCTGGATTCCGAGGGCCTTGGTGCAGCGGGCCGCCGCCGTGGGCAGGTCCAGTGCGGCGTTCTCCGGATCGGCGAGGAACTCCTCCAGGTGACCGTCCCCGGTCTCTGCCGTCGTCACCTCGTCTCCCCTCAGCGGGACCGCGGGCACCCGGCGATCTCCCGGGTGCGTCGTCCAGCAGTCTCACACCGGGGCGCGGGCGGCGCCCGGTGACAGGGGCGGACGGATGGTCAGCTCGGCTGGAGTCTCCACAGGACATCGCCGGCCGCCGAGCGGATCTCGTAGCGGGCGATGTCCTCCGGATGCATGGAGGAGCTGGCCATCATCGTGTGGGGCTGGTCGTCGTGGCCGGGCCCGTGCCAGCTGGTCGCGGTCTCCTCGGTGCCGTCGTGTCCGACGATCACCAGGTGGCAGGGGCGCGGACCCGAGGCGTCCTTCACCTTCAGCTCGACCTGGCTGCCCGAGGCCTCGTCCTCGGTGGTGACCTGTGCCCACACGCCCGTGCGCGCGTCGGTCGCCGCCACCGTCCGGGGCTCCTCGGCGCTGCCCTCGGCCATCATCGCGATGCCGGGGACCGACGCCGCGAAAACCACCGAGGCGGCCAGGGCGAACAGCAGACGCCTGCGTCCGGTCCGGCGCCGGGTCGCCACCTCGGCCAGCAGCCCGTCCAGCATGCGCGGGCCGGGCTGCGCCATCGGGTGCACGTACCGTGGCGTCGACCGCCGGTACAGCATCAACTGCCGTGTGGTCGCGCCGAATTCCGTCACCTCTGCAGCGCACCGAGGGCACTCCATGAGGTGGTCCTCGAAGCGGAATGCCTCCGCCTCGTCCAGCACGCCGAGCGCGTAGGCCGCGACGTCGTGATGCCTTTCCAGGGACCTCATGCCGAATCCTCGTGCCGTTGGGTGCGGGTGGGGTTACTCCTTGCTCCCACCGGTACGGACCAGGCAGCGGAATCACTCAAGCCGGTGACACAATCGCAACCAAAGGATTCGGAGCCCTCCGGCCCCCGGATTGGTCCGGGGTCGCGGGAATCTAAAAAAGATGGATAGCGAGGTGTCCCAGCGGCAGTCCGAGCTGCCAGGCGGGCGTCCAGACCTTCGGCCCGTCGTCCTCCCCGACCACCGGAGCGCCCCCCGGCACCGCGTTCAGATCGGGCGCGAGCAGCTCCGTCTCCTGCAGCCAGCGCCAGGCCTCCTCGGCGAGACCCAGATCCGGCGCGGGCCGCCCCGACCGCGCGGCGCCCACGGCGAGCTCGGCCAGCCGCTCACGCACCCACTCCTGCCACGGCTGGTCGTACGCGGTCAGTGACAGCCACGTCTCCAGCTGGGTGACGACCCGGATGCCGGACAGCTCCCCGTCGGTGTCGGACAGGAAGATGGTCAGCGCCAGGGCATCGCGCCCGGCGCGGAACTCGAAGGACGTCGGCGGCATCAGGTCGCCGGTCCGCAGCAGCTCGTCGGCGATGTACTCGGCGTACAACCACGCCATGGGAACGGTCAGTTCGCCGTCGGCGCCCTCCGTGCTCCCCTGCTCTCTGTCCAGCATCCCTTCCTGCCTTCCTCCGGTACGTGCGCGTCGCCCGACACCGGGCCCCGGGGGACGCTGACGGCCCCCTCCGGAACACGGATGAGAACAGCCGATTACTCAACCGGGGTCATCGCAAGGCGCTTTACGGAGGCTTGACCCACCCGTTGGTTTCATCGCAGGTCGGCGGCGTATCCCGGTAGCACCCTGCGCAGGGCGCGCAGCGCGTAGTACGCGCGGGACTTCACGGTACCGGGCGGGATGCCGAGGGTCGCCGCGGCTTCCGCCACACTCGCCCCCTGGAAGTACACGAGCACCAGGACTTCACGGTGCTGCGGAGTGAGTGTCTTCACAGCCTCGCGGACGTCGAGCGTCGCCGCGGCCCGCTCGGCATGGTCGGAGACGACCCGCGCGTTCTCCAGCACCGCGTCGCCGACCTCGGGCGGACGGGCCTGACGCGCCCGCCGGGCGTCGATCGCGAGGCGCCGCGCGACGGTCATCAGCCAGGGCCGCACGGAGTCGAAGTCGTCGGCGCGCAGGGCCTCGGGATGCTGCCAGGCGCGCACCAGCGTCTCCTGGGCCAGGTCCTCCGCGCGCTGCCGGTCACCGTCGCAGAGCCGCAGCAGCAGCGCGAAGAGGGGCCGGCCGTGCTCCCGCTGCAGTGCGGCGAGCTCGTGCTCGGCGGTCGTTCCGTGCGTGAGAGTGGATCCGGCCGTCATGGCCGTATGCCACCGCAGGGCGCGGCCCGGGCACAGGGCACGTACCCGGCTGTGCGGCGGACGGTCGATCGCGTCGACGAACGGTTCGACGAACGGTCAGGGCGCCCGGCCATGTGGGTGCCGGAGGGGCTGATGAGCGTGTCGAAGCCGCGTGGGGCGCCGCGTGCCTTCTTTCCTGATTGTGCGTAAATACGACCACAACGCCCACAGTGGGGTGAATGCATGCTCGCACGCAGTCGACAGATCGCCCTAGCCCTGACCGTCGTCCTCGCCGCAGGCGCCGCCTGCCAGGCCCGCGAACACGACAAGCCCGGCTCCGGGCGTCCGGCACCCGCCGCCGGGCCCCGCGGCTTCACACTGGTCGCCTCCGGTGACGTCCTCCCGCACAGCACGATCATCGACCGGGCCCGCTTCGACGCCGGCGGCACCGGCTACGACTTCCGGCCGATGCTCGCCGGGATCCGCTCCGTCGTCTCCCGCGCCGACATCGCCCTGTGCCACATGGAGACCGTCTACGGCGCGGACGGCGCCTACACCGGCTACCCCACCTTCAAATCCCCGCCCGAGGTGGCCGGGGCCCTCACCGCCACCGGCTACGACGGCTGCTCCACCGCCTCCAACCACGCCCTGGACGACGGCGCCGACGGCATCCGCCGCACCCTCGACGCCCTCGACCGCGTGGGCGTGCGGCACGCCGGCTCGGCACGCACCGAGGAGGAGTCCCGGACGGCGACCGTCCTCGAGTCGGGACCGGCCGAGGTCGCCCACCTCGCCTACACCTACGACACCAACGGCCTCCCCTTCCCCGAGGGGCAGCCCTGGGCCGTCAACCTCATCGACGAGGCCAGGATCGTCGAGGACGCCCGGGCCGCGCGCCGGGCGGGCGCCGACGTGGTCGTGGTCTCCCTGCACTGGGGCACCGAGTGGCAGGACGCCCCAGACGACCGGCAGCTGACCCTGGCCCGGAACCTCACCGCCGCGCGCACCGGGAACCGCCCCGACATCGACCTGATCCTCGGCACCCACGCGCACGTCCCACAGGCCTACGAGAAGGTCAACGGCACCTGGGTCGTCTACGGCATGGGCGACCAGATCGCCGGGGAGATGACCAACCACGAGGGCGCAAAGGACCCACGCGGCAACCAGTCCACCCTCGGCCGCTTCACCTTCGCCCCGCCCGCACGGCCAGGCGAGCGCTGGAAGGTGACCAAGGCGGAGTTCGTCCCGCAGCTGTTCGACGTCGACGCCGGCCGGGTCGTGAACCTCAACCGGGCGCTCGCCCAGGGCGCCGACGTCCGGGCCGTCCGCGACCGCATCCGCGACATCGTGCTCAGCCGCGGCGCGGCCGGGGACGGACTGGCCATGGGGGAGTAGCCGCCCCGTCCGCGACGCCTACGGCTGCCGCTCAGGCCCCGCTTCGCCGGCTCGGAGCGGCGGTAGGAGCAGGAGAAGCAGAACGCCGGCAGGATGCCGATGCCGGTCAGCTCGGCCGCCTCGCCGATCGGCAGGAACCCGGCGATGGCGGCCGACGCCACCCCGACGATCCAGGTGACCCGCGTCGGCGCATGCCGTGTCGGGCGGGTCTTCGCGAACCACTTGGGCAGCAGCGCGTCCCGGGACGTCGGCGAGGCCGCCCAGCCCCACCGACGTGAACGCCGTCGAGAAGCCGCTCTCCGGGTCGATGTCCTTGTAGTCCTGCATGCCCGTCAGCACCGCGCAACGATCGGGCGGGATCCCGCGGCGCCCTACGGCACCACCGTCACCGGCCAGCGCCCCGCCTTCACCAGACGGACCGCCACCGAGCCGACTATGCGGTGGCCCGCCTGCTCCGAGGCGCCCACGACGACCGCGTCGGCCTTCAGTTCGTCGGCCGCCGTCACCAGGCCGTTGTACGGGTCACCCCGGAACGTGTGGAACTCCCAGCGGACCTCGAATATCCCCTTGAGCCGCTCGGCCGACTCCCGGATCTGCGCCACCAGGTCCTCGGCGATCTCGTCCGTGGTCTCGGCCACCGGCACCCCCAGCGCGGCGCCCGCCGCCAGCACCGGCTGCACGTACACCACGGCGAGCAGCGCGTGCTGCCGCCGGGCCAGGCCGGCGGCGTAGGCCGCGGCGCGCAGGGAGGAATCGGAGCCGTCCAACCCGACCACGATCACCTTCGGACCGTCCGTGCCCCGCTCGAACCGATGGGAGTGCTGTTCCGTCACGCCGCGAGGCTATCGGAACCCCCCGGTCCGCCCGCCGGGCGGGAGGCCCGAGTCCGGGCACCCGGTTGCGGACGGGATCCCGGGGCCTCCTGGGCCCCGCGGGACCGGAGCGCTCGACGGGCGAGGAGGCGCGGGTGTTCCTAGAGTCGAAAGCATGAGCGTCATCGCGGACACCGGGGCGGCCGAGGACACCTCAGGCCCGATACGGCCGCCCCACCGGGCGCACGGCTTCCTGAGCCGGGTACCGCAGGGCTTCGCCGTCTTCTTCGGGGCCCTCGGACTGCTCTGCGCCCTGCTGGCGCTGATCCCCCCGCTGCGCACCGGGCTGCGCCCCCTCGTCCGCTTCCTGGACCTGCTGCTCGTCCCGGTCAGCGCCAACCTCGCCTACGCGGTCTTCCTGTTCCTGCTCGCCGCCGCGACCGGTGCCCGCAAGAAGGTCGCCTGGTGGCTCGTCGTCGTCTACCTGGGGCTGCTGGTCCTCACCGACATCCTCGGCATGGCCGTCGGTGAGTTCGCCGAGTCCGTCCCCTCCCTCGTGGTGTGCGGCCTCGCCCTGATCCTGCTGATCTACGCCCGCAGGGAGTTCTACGCCGCCTCCCGCCGCGCCGCCGTACGCCGGGCTCTGGGCGTCCTGGTGGCGGGCCTGGTCGTGGCGATCCTGGTCGGCTGGGCCCTGGTCGAGGCGTTCCCGGGCAGTCTGCCGAGCGGCGAGCGCCTGGCCTGGGCCGCGAACCGGGTCTGCGGCGGCCTGGTGTCCGCGGGCTCCTTCGACGGCCGCCCGCCGCACGCCCTGTACTTCCTGCTCGGCCTGTTCGGCGCGCTCGCCCTGCTGAACGCCGCCACCACCCTGTTCCGCTCCCAGCGCCTGGAAGCCGCCCTGCACGACGACGAGGAGGCCCGCATCCGGGCCCTCCTCGGCCGCTACGGCGACCAGGACTCCCTCGGCTACTTCGCCACCCGCCGCGACAAGGCCGCCGTCTTCTCGCCCAGCGGCAAGGCCGCCGTCACCTACCGCGTCGAGGCCGGGGTGTGCCTGGCCAGCGGCGACCCGGTCGGCGACCGGGAGGCATGGCCGCACGCGATCGCCGCCTGGCAGGACGTGGCCCGCCGCTACGCCTGGGTCCCGGCCGTGATGGGCGCCTCCGAGGAGGGGGCCCGGGCCTTCGTCCGCGCCGGGCTCGGCGCGCTCCAGCTCGGCGACGAGGCGATCCTTCACGTCCTCGACTTCGACCTCGACGGCCGCGACATGCGCGTCACCCGCCAGGCCGTCAACCGGGTCCGCCGCACCGGCGTCACCTGCCGCGTCCGCCGCCACTCCACCCTCGGCGAGGACGAGATGCGCCGGCTCGTCGAACGCGCCGACGCCTGGCGCGACACCGAGACCGAACGCGGCTTCTCCATGGCCCTGGACCGCCTCGGCGACCCGGCCGACGGCGACTGCCTCCTCGCCGAGGCCCTCGACCAGGACGGCCGGCTCCTCGCCATCCAGTCCTTCGTGCCCTGGGGCAAGGACGGCGTCTCCCTGGACCTGATGCGCCGTGACCGCACCGCCCCCAACGGCGTCATGGAGTTCATGGTCGCCGAACTGTGCGCCGTGGCCCCGAAGCTGGGCGTGCGCAAGGTCTCGCTGAACTTCGCCGTGTTCCGCTCCGTGTTCGAGGAAGGGGCGCGCATCGGCGCGGGACCGGTGATCCGCCTCTGGCGCCGCCTGCTGCTGTTCTTCTCCAAGTGGTGGCAACTGGAGGCCCTGTACCGCTCCAACGCCAAGTACCACCCCGAGTGGTACCCGCGCTTCCTCTGCTACGCGGAGGCCGCCTCCCTCGCCCGGGTCGGTCTCGCCTCCGGCATCGCCGAGGGCTTCGTCTCCGTACCGTCGATGCGCAAGTTGTGGGGAAAGGGAAAGGGGCACCCGAAGGGCGGACAGCGGCCCGCCACCACGGAGGGGCTGCCGTCGTTGGCGGCGCTCGGCCTCGCCGGAGGGGACGGGACCGAGCCCGCCGACCCCCTCTCCCGCCTGTCCGACCAGGTCCGCGTCCGGCATCACAAGCTCGACCGGCTGCGCGCCGACGGCATCGACCCCTACCCGGTGGGCATCCCGGCCCGCACCCACACCCTCGCCGAGGTCCGGCCGGGCGAGCAGGTCACCGTCGCCGGCCGGATCATGCTGGTCCGCGACTTCGGCGGCATCGTCTTCACCGTCCTGCGCGACTGGTCCGGCGACCACCAACTCGCCCTCACCCGCGACCGCTCCGGCCCCGCCCTGGACCGCTTCACCGCCGACACCGACATCGGCGACCACATCACCGCCACCGGCGAGGCGGGCGTCAGCGACAAGGGCGAGCCGACCGTGTTCGTCACCTCCTGGCAGCTCACCGGCAAGTGCCTGCGCCCGCTGCCGGACAAGCGCCGGGGCCTGGCCGATCCGGAGGCCAAGGTCCGCATGCGCTACCTCGACCTGGCCGCCAGCCCCGCCGCCCGCGACGTGGTCCGCGCCCGCTCCACCGCCGTCCAGGCCGTGCGTCAGGGCCTGCTGGCCCGCGGCTACCTGGAGGTCGAGACGCCGGTGCTCCAGCAGATCCACGGCGGCGCCAACGCCCGGCCCTTCACCACCCACATCAACGCCTACGACCTCGACCTCTACCTGCGCATCGCCCCCGAGCTGTACCTCAAGCGGTTGTGCGTGGGCGGAATGGAGAAGGTCTTCGAGATGGGCCGCACCTTCCGCAACGAGGGCACGGACTACAAGCACAACCCCGAGTTCACCATCCTGGAGGCCTACCAGGCGTACGCCGACTACGACGTGATGCTCGACCTCGTCCGCGAGCTGATCCAAGAGGCCGCCACCGCCGCGTTCGGCAAGCCCGTCGCCCACAAGGACGGCGAGGTGTACGACATCTCGGGGCAGTGGCCCGTCAAGACCGTCTACGGCGCCGTCAGCGAGGCCGTCGGGGAGGAGATCCACCCCGGCACCGGACTGCCCGAGCTGCTGCGGCTCTGCGATCGCGTCGGCGTGCCGTACACCGCCGACGACGGCCACGGCGACGTCGTCCTGGAGATGTACGAGCGACTCGTCGAGGAGAAGACCCAGCTGCCCACCTTCTACAAGGACTTCCCGACCGACGTCTCCCCGCTCACCCGGCAGCACCGCACCGACCCGCGCCTCGCCGAACGCTGGGACCTCGTCGCGTTCGGCACCGAACTCGGCACCGCCTACTCGGAGCTCACCGACCCCGTCGAGCAGCGCCGCCGCCTCACCGCCCAGTCCCTGCTGGCCGCCGGGGGCGATCCCGAGGCGATGGAACTCGACGAGGACTTCCTCGACGCCCTCGAATACGCCATGCCGCCCACCGGCGGCCTCGGCATCGGCGTCGACCGACTGGTCATGTTCCTCACCGGACTGACCATCCGGGAGACCCTGCCCTTCCCCCTGGTGCGCCGCCGCTGACCCGTCTGCGTGGGCCGAACGGGTGAATGTGTGCCGCCACACCGGTGTTGCTCGCGAGCGTCGGCCTTCGGCCGGGCGACTGATGAGTCATGAAGAAGGATCAGTTGCTCACCCGGCTGCTCACCCGGCGCCGGGCGTTGATCGCTGCCACCGGCGCCGTGGGAGCGGCCGCGACGGCCGGAGTGATCACGACTGTCACCGGGGACGGACCGGTCACCTCCGCCCCGGCCGCGGGACCCCAGGCCCGGCCCGTCAAGTCCTCCGCGTACCGGCTGCAGCCGGTGACCGGCTACGGCCCGCCGCGCGCCGCGCCCCGGCGGACCCTGGTACCCCGAGAAGCGCCGCTGAAGGTGTCCGGCCGTGGCCGCACCCTGGTGCTGACCTTCGACGACGGCCCCGATCCCCGCTTCACCCCGGACATCCTCGACACCCTGGCCGAGTACGACGTGCGCGCGATGTTCTTCGTGTGCGGCGAGATGGTCGCCGGCGGCAGGAAGCTGCTGGCCCGGATGGCCGACGAGGGGCACGTCGTCGGAAACCACACCTGGTCCCACCCGTTGCTGACCCGCCTCACCCGTCGCCAGATCCGCTCCCAGATGGAACGCACCAGCGACGTCATCGAGGACGCCTACGGGGAGCGCCCCGAGTGGTTCCGCGCACCCTACGGCGAGTGGAACCGCGCCGCCTTGCAGCTCGGTGCCGAACTCGGCATGGAACCGCTCGGCTGGACGGTCGACACCCTCGACTGGACCACCCCGGGAGTCCGGTCCATCGCGAACCGGGTCGAACGCGGCGCCGCCCCCGGCGTCGTGGTGCTCTCGCACGACGCCGGGGGCGACCGCTCGCAGAGCGTGCGGGCCCTGCGGCGCTACCTGCCCGAACTGCTGGACTCCGGCTACCACGTCACCGTGCCCCGGCGGCACTACGCGTGACGGACGCCCTCGGGCCTTTCGCCCGCCCGGCCGGGAACGCTCAGCGCACCTCGACCAGGCGGGCGAAGGCGACGACGTTACCCGCATAGCCTTCCTGCTTGGAGAAACCCCCGCCGCAGGTGATGACCCGCAGTTCCGGCGCGCCCTTGGACGCGTAGACACGGTCACCGGGGAAGTTGTTCTTCTCGAACACCTCGACGCCGTAGATCTCGAACGTCGCGGTCTTACCGTCCTGCCGGGCGACGTCGATGCGGTTGCCCTGCTTCAGGGCCCCGAGTCCGTAGAACACGGCGGGTCCCTGCTGGTTGTCGACATGGCCGACCACGACCGCGGTGCCCTTCTCGCCGGGGGTGACGGCTCCGGTGAACCAGCCGGCCAGGTTGGGGTCCTCCGGCGGCGGTGCGCCGACCCAGCCGTCCGCGTCCAGGCCCACGGGAATGATCGGCGCGTCGACCTGGATCGCCGGGATCCTGACCCGGTCCGGGAGGGAGTAGGGCAGGGGCCGTACGGTCCCGGCGAACGTGGCCCCGGGTACCCGGTTGTCCGCGGCGGCCGCCGTCGCCGGCTGCGGCGGGCCCTCGTCGAACTCCCCCGAACCGTTCCGGATGAGGGCGAGGCCGGTCAGCAGAACCAGCGCTATCACGCCCCACGGGGCGCGCTTCCTCGGCCGCGCCTCCTCTTCCGCCTGGGCCAGTTCGGACGCAGACATTCGCCATCCCCTCTCGACATGGCCGTCGCCGTGTCAGTCGCGCATATCCGAACGCTAAGTGGCACGCGCGAAACCGGCGACGGGGGCGGGGGCGAACGGGTGGCCCCGGCACAGAAGGGGTGCGGCGGGGACAGGAGGTGCGCCATCCGAGTTGCCGCCGCGAGGAAATTTCTGACGGTCCGTGACCTGCGGCGATGTCCGATTGTGCGGTTCTCCGGCACCACCTTGTCTCACCAGGACGGACCATCCCCGAAATGCGGCTCGCGGCACGGCAACTGACTGTCTCTCTGGGAGGCGCTTTCTCGCCGATCGACCGGGGACGGGTCCCGGGGCGTCTTCCGCGGAGGTTCACATGCGTAACACTCGTGCCCTGGCGGTCGCCGGCGCCGCGGTCGCCGCCCTCGGCCTCTCGGCCCCCGCGGCCGTCGCGTGGGAGACGCCCAGCAACATCACCGCCCTGCCCAGCGTGATCGCTGCCGGCGGCCAGCTGACCATCTCGGTCGACGGCTGCCGGGGCGGCGGCACGGCGACGTCCAACGCGTTCGCGCCGACGCGGCTGTCGCCCGTCCACCACGCCGGCAAGGGCAATGAGGGCGACAGGGGCGGCGCCGGCAACAACGAGGCCGGCGGGGGCAGCGCCGGCAACGGGGCCGCGCGGGGCACCGCCACCATCAACAGCAACGCTCGTCCTGGCTCGTACGACATCACGGTCACCTGCGACGGCAGGACCCTGACCAAGCCGCAGGCCTTCACCGTGCTCGGCGGTGTCCGCGGCGGTATCGGCGGCAGCACCACCACGGGTGCGACCCCGACCGACGTGGCCATCGGCGGTGGTCTCGTGGCCGCGGCCGTCGTCGGAGGCGGCGTGTTCTGGATGCGACGCCGGGCCGAGCGGCGCATCTGACGCCTCGCCAGGCGTTCCTTCGACGAGTCATCGCCTCGCACGTGAACGGAATCGCCCCGGCTCCCCTTGTTCAGGGGAGCCGGGGCGAAGCCCTGCCCTGCGGCGGGTTGTCAGCCGGCGTCCTCGTCGGTGCGGCGGCGCGAGAAGTGGTAGGCGACGCCGAGGGATCCGGCGATCAGTGCGGCGCCGAGGCCGATCTCCTTGAGGTCGAACCCGGCGAGGGTGCCGCCCTCACCGGCGTGCACACCCTTGTGGGGGTGGCGCGTCGGGTGGTGCGTGGGGTGGTGTGTCGGACGGCCGCCCGCGATCGTCAGGCGCGCGGTGCCGCTCGACTCGTCGCACTCGAACTCCACGTCGTACACGGCGCCGGGCTTGGCGTCCCAGTCGACTACGGCCGTCGCCCAGGACTCCTCCGGCGGGATGGTGACCATGTCGAAGACCTCCGAGTCGACCGCCGCCTCCCCCTGGCACGCCTCGTTGCGGTCCACCCGCACCGTGACCTCACCGCCCGCCGCCACGGTGGAGGGCATGACGCTGAAGCCGAAGTCGGTCCGGATCGCCGCGTCGGCGGCGGGCACGCAGGAGGTGAGGGCGCCGGCGCCCAGCAGTACGGCCGAAGCGAGGCCTATCGCGCGCATGGTGAATCCTCCGGGTCCCCGAGGAGCAATCGCGGACCTGTTCCGCTCTCGTCACAAATGCACCTCGATGCCCGAAACGCTAAGAAGGCGAGCGGGGTGGCGCGATCGCAGTAGCGCGAATGGGGCACCGGTGTGGGCCGCCCGGGGGAACGCCGCCCACGCGACCGGGGGACGGCGACGGTGTGTCGCGCGCCCCCCGGCCGGGATCCGTGCTGTACGGCGCCGTCAGTCCCCGACGCCCGGGAAGAGATTCAGGAACGGGTCCGCCGAGGCGGTCACGCCCCTGCTGTAGGGCGAGTCGAAGTCCCAGATCAGGAACAGCAGGAAGGCGATCAGCGCCGAGAACAGCCCGGCGAGGACCAGTTCGCGGGTCGTTCTGCGGATCTGCAGGGCGAAGATCATCCCGATGGTGATGACGGCCCCGGCGATCAGCCCGAACCACACCACCCCCGGCATGGTCTCCCCGGTCGACTCCGCGCGGGCGATCCGGGCCTGGTTCGCCGCGGTCACCTGGTCCAGCAGCGGCTGGTAGGCCTGGGCCTCGAAGTCCGTCGCCGGCTCGTAGTCGGTGACGTCCTGGCGGATCCGCTCGAAGAGCTCGGCGCCGCGCGGCGTGACCTCGCCCTTGTCGGCCATCGTGTCCCACTCGGTGGTCACGACATGGCTGACATACGTCCGGATGTCGTCCCGGATACGGTCGCGTTCCTCGGTCGGATACACCCGTACCCGTTCCGAGATCTCGTGCAGCGCGGTCGCCTCGGCCTGGACGTGGTCCTGTGCGGCGCTGCGCCCCTCCCAGACCCCGGCGATCGCCAGGCCCAGGACGATGGCGTAGACCACGCCGATCCACATCGTCATGTACTCGATGACGTCCGGGGTCTCACTGGGATCCTCGTCCTCGGGCGCCGCGCGGTGGCGTACGAAGGTGATGATGACCACCACGGCACAGGCGGCCAGCATCGCGAGGGTGAGAACAAGCCATTCCGGCAAGAGGTACCTCCAGGGCTTCAGGGATCAGCGCGCGCGCAGCGCGGCGACGGCCACCAGCGCGGGCACCGTGACGAGCAGGACGAAGGTGAGCGGCGACAGCGCGCCGTCCGCCCTCCGTGGCCGCAGGGACGCGACGCGGTAGCGCGGGTAGTGCACGGGCGTCGCGGACGGACGCGGTGCGGGGGTGGCCGGCGGGGCCGGTGCCGGCGCCGGGGGAGCGGGTGCCGGCGGCACGGGCTTCGGGACCGGCCGGGGCGTGGGCGGAACGGGGCGTGGCGCGGGCGACGGTGGGGGCGGCGGCTCGGGCCTGGCCGTGGGGGGCGGCTCGGGGGGCGGGGGCTTCGGTGGGGGCGGCGGGTCCGGCGTCGGCTTCGGCGGGGGCGTCGGCTTCGGTGGTGGCTTCGGTGGCGGGGTGGGTGGCGGGGTCGGGGTCGGGGTCGGCGTGGGGGAGGGGCTTGGCGTGGGTGTGGGGCACGGCCAGGTCTTCTTGCTTCCGGCGTACGCCACCGCCTCGGTGCCGTCCGGCCCCGTGGAGGCGTACGCGCAGGCGTCGGCCACCGCGACCCCGGCCGGTGCGCCGACGAGCGCCCAGGTCAGCGTCGCCGCCGCCAAGGCCCGTGCCGCAAGGGCGGGTTGAGTCGAGAGAGGTCCATGCACGACGAAGATCATGAGCCCTGTGCCGCCTGCATGGGCCGGGGCGCAAGGGGATTGCCCCGAAAGGGGGATCTTCGGGGGGTGCCGGTTTGATCGGCGGTCACCCGCAGGGTGTGTCCTGCGTACGTGTGTACGACGGTACGAGGGGCTCATCGCGGGTTCCGGAAAGAAATTTGGCCGACCGTTGAACACGAGCGCCGCTCCCGTGCGTATTCATGGCCGTGCGGCGGCGCAGCAGGGCGCTGCAACACCCTTGCGATTATGGGGAGTTGACGATGAAGACCTCCTGGCGGAGCGCCTCACTCGTGGCGAGCGCCGCGGCGGTCCTGGCGCTGACGACGGCGTGCGGTCAGGACAGCCCACCGGCGGCCAGCCAGAACGTGGGCGCCACGGCCGCGCCCGGGGACTACGGAAGCATCGGCTCGGGCACCGCGGGCGCGGCGGGCGGCGCCGCGAACGCTCAGCCGTCCGCGCCGAGCGCCTCCAGCCCGTCCAACCCCGCCGGCAAGCTGTCCGTCTCCACCGCCGAGAAGGTCGGCAAGGTGGTCACCGACAGTCTCGGCCTCACCCTGTACCGGTTCGACCAGGACACGGAGGAGCCGCCCAAGTCGAACTGCGAGGGCGACTGCGCCAAGACCTGGCCGCCGGTTCCGGCCGACGACGCCGAGGCGGGCGAGGGCATCGACAAGGCACTGCTCGGCTCGGTCGCCCGGGCCGACGGCACCAAGCAGCTCACGGTCGGCGGCTGGCCCGCCTACCGCTACGCCAAGGACGTCAACGCCGGTGACGTCAAGGGTCAGGGCGTGGGCGGCAAGTGGTACGCGCTCGCCCCCGACGGCAAGAAGGCGCAAGGGGGTGCGGGTGGCGGCGAGGCGGTCGAGGCCGGGCTGTCCACGCGCAACGACGCCAAGCTCGGCGAGATCGTCGTCGACAAGAACGGCATGACCGTCTACCGGTTCAAGAAGGACGAGGCCTGGCCCGAGCCGGTCTCCAACTGCACCGGTGCGTGCCTGGAGAAGTGGCCGCTCGTGGAGCCCGTCGACTTCGCCGACACCAAGGGCATCCAGAAGAAGGGCTACATGAACTTCGACCGGACCGACGGCAAGGGCAAGCAGCAGACGATCAACTGCTCGCCCATCTACACCTTCGCCGGCGACAAGGCTCCGGGCGACACCAACGGCCAGGGCGTCGGCGGCACCTGGTACGCCGTGCGGCCCGACGGAAAGCTGGTCGGCGCGTCGGAGAAGTAGAGAAACCTCCCCGAGGTAGATCGTTTCGTCCACCCGAAGCGCAGGCCGCGGCCCACCCCTCCGTGCTCCACGGAGGGGTGGGCCGTTTTGCCGTGCTTCATCTGAACTCATCGAATTCCACCCACTCTTCCCCTTCCGGACCGGAACTCTCCGGAGTGCCTCGAGTGCTGTTCGTCATATGTTCGAAGGGCATGCGCAGGGGTATCAATTCGGCACGTGCCGCAGGCAGTGACCGGGAACGGATGGTCAATTTCCGTTTCGGGTCGCTCCATTGGCGGGCGATCAGTAGCCTCTGCTCGAACACCGGATCGCCTAACGCCTTGGAGAGATAGATGGAGCGTCCCGCCTGGGCCCCACGGAGCATCGACATCTCGGTGCCCAGCGTCTCCCGGATGTACGACTACTACCTGGGCGGATCGCACAACTTCGAGGTCGACCGGGAAGCGGCCCGCAGGGCCATGGAGTTCATGCCGGGACTCCCCAAGGTCATGCAGGCGAACCGCGCGTTCATGCGCCGCGCCGTGCGCTACGCGGCAGACCAGGGCATCTCCCAGTTCCTGGACGTCGGCTCCGGCATCCCCACCTTCGGCAATGTGCACGAGGTCGCGCAGGCCGCCCGCCCCGGTGCGCGCGTGGTGTACGTCGACCACGACCCGGTGGCCGTGGCGCACAGCCAGGCGGTGCTGGAGGGCAACGACCACGCGGGCGTCGTCGCCGCGGACCTGCGCAAGCCCCAGGAGATCCTGCGCAGCCCCGAGGTGGAGCGGCTGATCGACCTGAATCAGCCAGTGGCGCTGCTCCTCGTTGCCATACTGCACTTCGTGGAAGACGAGGACGATCCGTACGCGGCCGTGGCCGAACTGGGCCAGGCGCTCGCGCCCGGCAGCCTGCTCGTGCTCACCCACGCCTCCTACGAGGGGATCCCGCTGCCGCCGGAGAGGGCCGGGGGTGCGGTGGACGTGTACGAGGGCATCCGCAACCCGCTGATCATGCGCTCGCGCGACGAGATCGCGCGGTTCTTCGAGGGGTACGACATGGTGGAACCCGGACTGGTGGCGATGCCGCACTGGCGCCCCGACACCGCACCGGAGGACGAGGATCCGTACGCGTTCTCCGGGTTCGCGGGCGTGGGGCGTACGGCGTGACCGCCGAACCGGACGGGCCGGAGGACAGACTGCGCCGGTTCGCGACGATCTGGAGCCGGGCCGTCTTCCCGGTGACCTCGACGTCGTCGACCCGCCCCGAGTTCGAGGCGCACCTGCTGCCCTTGGCCCGGCGGCTGAGCGAGGCCCTGCTGGCCCGGACCTTCGACTCCGACGCGGGCCGGGCGGTCGGCGCCGCCCTCGTGGACGCGCACTGCACCGACCCGGAGGCGCTCAGCCGCACCCTGGACTGCGTCGACGCCTACCTGGTCCTGTACTGCGGCGGCGACGGCGACCAGGAGGACCTGCGGGCCCGGTGCGCGCGGTTGCAGCACGCGATGGCCGCCGGCTTCGCCCGGACGCTGCGCGAGCGGACCCTGGCCGAGCAGGAGGCCATCGCCCAGGCCGCCCTGCAGGCGCAGGGCGTGGTGGCGCAGGCCCTGCACGCGAGCGAGGCGCGGTTCCGCGCCGTCTTCGAGGGCGCGGCCATAGGCATCGGCATGGCCGACCTCGAGGGCAACATGCTGCAGGTCAACGGCGCGCTGCTGCGCATGTTCGGCGTCTCCGAGCCGACGTTGCGCAGCCGCAACGTCCGGGATTGGACCCACCCCGACGACGCCCCGCAGACCTGGCGGCTCTACGACGAACTCGTACGGGGCGAGCGGGAGCACTACCACCTGGAGAAGGCGTTCTACCGGCCCGACGGAACCGTCCTGTGGACCAATCTGACGGTCTCCCTGCTGCGTGACGCCGACGGCGATCCGCAGTACCAGCTCGCCCTCATGGAGGACACCACCGAGCGGCGGCTGCTCAACCTGCGGCTGCGCTACGAGGCCACGCACGACGCGCTGACCGGGCTGCCCAACCGCACCTTCTTCTTCGAGCGGCTGGAGAAGGCGCTGGGCGCCGGGGAGGGCCAGCGGTTCGGGCTGTGCTACCTGGACCTCGACGGCTTCAAGACCATCAACGACAGCCTCGGCCACGCGGCCGGCGACCGGCTGCTGGTGGAGGTCGCCGACCGGCTGCAGTCCTGCGCCACCGCGCCCGGTGAGATGGTCGCGCGGCTCGGCGGCGACGAGTTCGTGGCGCTGACCACCGGACCCGACACCCAGCACGCGGTCGACGAACTCGCCGGACGCATCATGAACGCGCTGCTCGCGCCGATCAGCGTCGACGGCCGGGAACTGACCGTGCGCGGCAGCATCGGCGTCGTGGAGGGCCCGGCCGGGGAACGCAGCCCGGCGGAGGTGCTGCGCAGCGCGGACATCACCATGTACCGGGCCAAGTCGGCGGGCGGCAACCGCTTCGAACTCGCCGACGCGGAGGCGGACGCCCGGGCCATCACGCGGCACGGCCTGACCACGGCGCTGCCGACGGCGCTGGAGCGGGGCGAGTTCTTCATCGAGTACCAGCCGCTGGTGCATCTCGGTGACGGCAGCGTCCGGGGAGCCGAGGCCCTGGTGCGCTGGCTGCACCCGCAGCACGGCGTGCTCGGGCCGGACCGGTTCATCCCGCTCGCGGAGCACACCGGGCTGATCGTGCCGCTGGGGCGGTGGGTGCTGGAGCAGTCGGTGCGCCAGGCCCGCGAGTGGCGGGAACTGCAGGGCGAGGCGGCCGGGCCGCTGCGCATCAACGTGAACCTGTCGCCGTGCCAGCTGACGCACCCCGGTCTGGTCCAGGACACGGTCGACATCCTGGAGCGCACGGGCGTCGCGCCGGACGCGCTGTGCCTGGAGGTCACGGAGTCGGCGCTGATCGGGGCGGACGACGATCTGCTGAAGCCGCTGCGGCGCCTGGCGGAGATGGGGGTCGACATCGCCCTGGACGACTTCGGCACGGGCTACTCCAACCTCGCCAACCTGCGCCGGCTGCCGGTCAGCATCCTGAAGCTGGACCGCTCCTTCACCCAGAGCATGCAGCAGTTCCCGGCGGACCCCGTCGACCTGAAGATCGTCGAGGGCATCGTCTCCCTGGCCCACAGCCTGGACCTGGCGGTGACGGTGGAGGGCGTGGAGACGGGAGCCCAGGCCGAACAACTGCGCATACTCGGCTGCGACACGGCCCAGGGCTGGTACTACGCGAGGCCGGGCCCACCGGAGCGCCTGCACCAGCTGGCCCTGGTGGACGCGACGGGGTAGGGGTGGCGCCCCGGGGGCGCGGGGCCGTATGCGATATGCGGCTCCGCCGCGTGGTCGCGACCAGCCACGGTCGTCCCGCACCCTCGAACGGCGCTCACACCCGGCGCTTCTGAAGCCGCCTCACCGCTCCAGCAGCATCCGCTGCAACTCCCGAGCGGCCCGAGGCGGCGCCACGTCGCTGCGGTGCGCCAGGGCGATCGTGCGGTACAGGCCGGGTCTGGCCAACGGCGTCACCCGTAGGCCACGACCCGACCTCGCCGCCACCATCCGCGGCACCACGGCGACCCCCAGCCCGGCCCGCACGAACCCCAGCACCGCGTCCATCTCCCCGCCCTCCACCGCGAGGTCCGGCTCGAACCCCTCGGCCCGGCACGCTGCCACCGTCAGCTCCCGCAGGTCGTACCCGTGCCGGAACATCACCATCCGCTCACCCTCCAGGTCGGAGACCCGCACGGTGCGGCGCCCCCGGCCCGGACGCGGGGCGTCCGGCGAGGAGACCACGACGAGATCCTCCCGCAGCAGCTCCACCGTGGTCAGCGCCGGTGACGGCGTGGGCAGCGGCAGCACGACCAGCGCCAGATCCAGCGCCCCGCGGGCCAGCTCCCGCACCAGGTCGTGCGAGCCGCCCTCCTCGATCAGCAGCCGGATCCCGGGGTAGCGGTCGTGGAAGGCCCGCAGCACATCCGGCAGCAGGCCCGTGCACAGACTCGGCGTCGCTCCCAGCCGCACCCGGCCGCTGCGCAGCTGCACCAGTTCCTGCACCTCGTGCCGGGCCGTGTCGGCGTCGGCCAGGATGCGCCGGGCCAGCGGCAGGAGCGCCTCCCCGGCGTCGGTGAGCGTGATGTTGCCCCGGGCGCGCAGGAACAGGTCCGCGCCCAGCTCCCGCTCCAGCGCCTTGATCTGCTGCGAGAGGGACGGCTGGGCGACATGGACCAGATCGGCGGCCCGGGTGAAGTGCCGGGTCTCGGCAACGGCCACGAAGTACTGGAGCTGCTGGAACTGCATGCTCCCACGATAGCTCCAGCCTATGGATTCAAGCCGGACCATGTCTTGGACCGATCGTCCGCCGGTCCGTAGCGTGCTGTTCCATGGCTCTGGCAACGCGGACGGACCGACGGCCGTCCATCGCACGCACCGTGTGGGACTCCACCGTCGGCAAGAAGACCGTGATGGCGGTCAGTGGTCTGATCATGCTGCTGTACCTGGTCGTCCACATGATCGGAAACCTGAAGATCTTCTTCGGGGCGGGAGAGTTCAACCACTACGCGCACTGGCTGCGCGTCGTCGGTGAGCCGTTCATGCACTACGAGTGGACGCTCTGGCTCGTCCGGATCGTGCTGGTCGTCGCCGTCGTCGCCCACGCCACCTCGGCGTACCAGCTCAGCCGCCGCGACATCCGGGCCCGGCCGAGCAAGTACGTGCACAAGAAGGCACGGGCGAGCTACGCGACGCGGACCATGCGCTGGGGCGGCGTCATCCTCGGCCTGTTCATCGTGTGGCACATCCTCGACCTGACGACCGGCACCGTGCACTCCGGCGGCTTCCAGGAGGGCCAGCCGTACCAGAACGTCGTGGACACCTTCTCCACCTGGTACGGCAACGTCGTCTACATCGTCGCGATGCTCGCGCTCGGCCTGCACATCCGGCACGGCTTCTGGAGCGCGGCCCAGACCCTCGGCGTCGGCAGCCGCACCCGCGACCGCGCCCTGAAGACCGTCGCCGACGTCCTCGCGCTGCTGCTCACGGCCGGCTTCATCGCCGTACCCGTGGGCGTCATGACCGGAGTGGTGAGCTGAAGATGACTTCCTACCGCGAGTACACGGCCTACACGACCGGCGAGCCGGTCGTCGACACCAAGGCCCCCACCGGGCCGATCAACGAGCGCTGGGACACGCGGCGCTTCGAGGCCAAGCTGGTCAACCCCGCCAACCGGCGCAAGCACACCGTGATCGTCGTCGGCACCGGCCTCGCCGGCGGCTCCGCCGGCGCCACCCTCGCCGAACAGGGCTACCACGTCGTCCAGTTCTGCTACCAGGACTCGCCCCGCCGCGCCCACTCGATCGCCGCGCAGGGCGGCATCAACGCCGCGAAGAACTACCGCAACGACGGCGACTCCGTCCACCGGCTGTTCTACGACACCGTCAAGGGCGGCGACTTCCGCGCCCGCGAGTCCAACGTCCACCGGCTCGCACAGATCTCCGTCGAGATCATCGACCAGTGCGTGGCCCAGGGCGTGCCCTTCGCCCGGGAGTACGGCGGACTGCTCGACACCCGGTCGTTCGGCGGCGTGCAGGTGTCACGCACGTTCTACGCCCGGGGCCAGACCGGCCAGCAGCTCCTCCTCGGCGCCTACCAGGCCCTCAGCCGGCAGATCGCCGCCGGGAACATCGAGATGCACCCGCGCACCGAGATGCTCGACCTGATCGTCGTCGACGGACGGGCGCGCGGGATCGTCGCCCGGGACCTGGTCACGGGCAAGATCGACACGTACTTCGCGGACGCCGTCGTCCTCGCCTCCGGCGGCTACGGCAACGTCTTCTACCTGTCGACGAACGCCATGAACTCCAACGCCACCGCCATCTGGCGGGCCCACCGGCGTGGCGCCCACTTCGCCAACCCATGCTTCACCCAGATCCACCCCACCTGCATCCCGCGCACCGGCGACCACCAGTCCAAGCTCACGCTGATGAGCGAGTCGCTGCGCAACGACGGGCGCATCTGGGTGCCGAAGGCGAAGGGCGACCAGCGGCCCCCGAACGAGATCCCCGAGGACGAGCGCGACTACTACCTGGAGCGCGTCTACCCGTCGTTCGGCAACCTCGTCCCGCGCGACATCGCCTCCCGCGCCGCGAAGAACGTCTGCGACGAGGGCAGGGGAGTGGGCCCCGGCGGGCAGGGCGTCTACCTGGACTTCGCCGACGCCGTCGCCCGCATGGGACGGGGGGCCGTCGAGGCCAAGTACGGCAACCTCTTCGACATGTACCAGCGGATCACCGACGAGGATCCGTACGAGGTGCCGATGCGGATCTACCCCGCCGTGCACTACACGATGGGCGGCCTGTGGGTCGACTACGACCTCCAGACCACCGTCCCCGGGCTGTTCGCGATCGGCGAGGCCAACTTCTCCGACCACGGCGCCAACCGGCTCGGCGCCTCCGCGCTGATGCAGGGACTCGCGGACGGCTACTTCGTCCTCCCCTCGACCATCAACGACTACCTGGCCCGCAACCCGCACCACGACGCGGTGACCGACGAACACCCCGTCGTGCAGGAGGTGCTGGCCGACACCCAGGACCGGCTCAATCTGCTGCTGTCCGTCGACGGCGATCGCACCCCCGACTCCTTCCACCGCGAGGTCGGCGAACTCATGTGGGAGTTCTGCGGCATGGCCCGCAGCGACTCCGGCCTGCGCAAGGCGCTGGAGCGCATCCCGCAGATCCGCGAGGAGTTCTGGCGGCGCATCAAGGTGCCCGGTTCCGGCGAGGAGTTCAACCAGTCGCTGGAGAAGGCCAACCGGATCGTCGACTACCTGGAGCTCGCCGAGCTGATGTGCCTCGACGCGCTGCACCGCGAGGAGTCCTGCGGCGGTCACTTCCGCGAGGAGTCCCAGACGCCCGACGGCGAGGCCGCCCGCAACGACGAGGAGTTCGGGTACGCGGCCGCCTGGGAGTTCACCGGCACCGGCGAGGCTCCCGCCCTGCACAAGGAAGACCTGGTCTTCGAGTACGTCCACCCCACCCAGCGGAGCTACGCATGAAGCTCACCCTGCGCGTCTGGCGGCAGCGGAACGCCGACGCCGACGGCACGATGTCCACGTACGAGGTGGACGGGATCTCACCCGACATGTCCTTCCTGGAGATGCTCGACACACTCAACGAGGAGCTCATCGTCAAGGGCGAGGATCCCGTCGCCTTCGACCACGACTGCCGTGAGGGCATCTGCGGGGCGTGTTCGCTCGTCATCAACGGCGACGCGCACGGGCCCGAGCGGACCACCACCTGTCAGCTGCACATGCGGTCGTTCGAGGACGGCGACACGATCGACGTCGAGCCGTGGCGGGCGTCCGCGTTCCCGGTGATCAAGGACCTGGTCGTGGACCGGTCGGCGTTCGACCGGATCATCCAGGCCGGCGGGTACATCACCGCGCCGACCGGGGCGGCTCCCGAGGCGCACGCCACGCCGGTGCCGAAGCCGGACGCCGACCTCGCCTTCGAGCACGCCGAGTGCATCGGGTGCGGGGCGTGCGTGGCGGCCTGTCCGAACGGGGCGGCGATGCTGTTCACGTCCGCCAAGATCAACCATCTCAACGTGCTGCCGCAGGGGGCGCCCGAGCGGGAGACGCGGGTGCTGGACATGGTGGAGCAGATGGACGAGGAGGGGTTCGGGGGCTGCACCCTCGCCGGGGAGTGCGCCACCGCCTGCCCCAAGGGGATTCCGCTCATGTCCATCACCGGCATGAACAAGGAGTGGTTGCGGGCGGCGCGGAAGGTGAAGCGGTAGCGCCCTTGCGGGGACGGTTGTTCGGCGGCTGCGGGTGGGTGGTGGCTGGTCGCGCAGTTCCCCGCGCCCCTGGGGGGTCGCAGTTCCGCGCGCTCCCAGGGGCGCAGTGAACGTTCGCCGGTCGGTGCGGACGGGCGGGGCCGGGAGTGGTGCTCATCCCCGGCCCCGTCTCGCGATGCGCGCGTCACGGGCGGGGGTCGGCCAGCAAGGGCCCCAGCGGGCCGAGGTCCAGGTTGAGGTCGCTGCGCCGCAGCCCGTGCTGTGCGCACAGCTCGTCCATGCGCTCGTCCAGCAGCATCAGCGCGGTGCCGAGCCGGTCCTCCTGCTCGGCGCTGAGCGTGCCCTCGTCGAAACGGCGCACCGCCTGGCGTTCCATGAGCTGCCGCAGGAGTTCCACCACGGTCAGCACCAGGGCCGCCAGATCGTTCGTGACGCGCTCGGGATCGAGGTCCAGCGCGTGGGTGCGCGGCGCGGTCACAGCGGCCCGCTGTCCGACCAGGGCGCGGGGACCCGGTCGCTGACCGACGCCAGCAGGGCGTGCAGGGAGATCCGCACCAACGGCACGTCGGCGATGGCCAGCACCAGGTCACCGCTGACCACGACGCCCGTCGCCAGCACCCGGTCGAGCAGGTCGACGAGCGGCACCCCGACGGGCGCGTACGGCTCCGGGCCGTCCCAGGGAACCGCCGTGCGGTCGGCACCGCCGGGGACGGGTACCGTCATGCGCCGACCTCCTCGTGCGCGTCGCGCTCCGCCTCGTCCGAGCGGGCGAAGGAGTACGGGATCCAGGGCCCGGACAGGGTGACCTCCACGGCGAAGCGGTGGGCGTCGCGGGCCAGTTCGCCGACGGCCCGGACGAACTCGGCGCGCCGGCCGTCGTCGACCAGATAGGCCGCGTTGAGCAGTTGCGGGACACTCCGGCCGGTCAGCTGCTCGCTCTGCGGCCGGTGCCGCGTCGCGGCGACGGCGTAGCGCCGCAGCTCCCGGTCGACGGCGTGGGCCTGCGCCAGGGCCCGCTCGCGCTCCTCGCGCTCGGTGCGCCGCCGCTCGCTCACCCGGCGCAGGTAGGACCGCCCGTCGGCGGGGCCGTCCTCGGTGCCGCCGGACGCGCGCGCGATTCCGGGGCCGTGCACCTTCACCGCCCACTCGGTGCGGTGGCGCAGCCGGTCCAGCAGGGTGCGCAGGGACGCGGCCCGGGTGGTGACGGCCCGCACCGCGTTGTGGTCGTCCAGGTACAGCGTCGCCATCGGCAGGGGAACGACGGGACCCGCGCTCGCGGCCGTCTCCACGCCCCGGTGGTGGGCGCGGGCGCAGCGCTCCAGCTCGTCCGGCCGGTTCAGCCGCTCCGCGAGCGCCTCCTCGCCGAAGGCCGCCGCGGGAACGTCCTGCACGATCAGGTGCAGCGGCCCCGCGGCCAGGACCCGCAGCGGACCGCCGCCGTCATGGCCCGGTGTCGCCGACACCGCCTCGTCCGGCACAGGCGTGTCCGTCACGGCGAACACGCAGGTGACGGTGGGGCACGGCACCTGCGGTGCGGTCGCGGACACCCGGTCGGCCGGCAGCGTGCTCATCGGGTCACCTCGGAGGTGTCGGCATCGGCGTCCTCCAGGGCCTCGAGACGCGCACGCAGCCGCGCGTTCTCCTCGGTGAGCGCGTCGCGCGCGGCGCGCGAGGACAGCGCCGGGTCCGTCTCCCACCAGTCGATGCCCGCCTTCTTGGCGGTCTCGACCGAGGCGATGAACAGGCGCAGACGGATGGTGAGCAACTCGATGTCGAGCAGGTCGATCTTGATGTCGCCCGCGATGACGATGCCCTTGTCCAGGACGCGTTCGAGGAGGTCCGCGAGGCTGCCGGAGGGCGGCCCGGCCGGCTGTACTCCGGGGCCCGCGGGCCAGGTGCCGAGGTCGGTCACGAAGCGCCCCCGCGATGTCCTGTGTACCGGACCGGGCTGTCGAGGCGGGCGAGCAACCGCTCCTCCTCTTCCTCGAAGGCCGCCTCGTCGATGGCGCCCTCCTCCAGGGCCCGGTTGAGTGCCGCCAGGCGTGCCTGCACCGCACGCGGATCGCCGGCCTGGCGTTCGGCCTCCTGGAGCAGGTGGTCGGCGACCCAGAGCGTGCCGCGCACCGGGGCGAGCGGCAGCAGCAGGAGCCCGGTCACGAGTCCCACCGGGTCACCGGCCCGCGGTGGCGGACGGCGCGTCGACGAAGCTGTAGCACGGCAGCGGACCGGTCACGCTGAGCGCCAGCCGGTCCCCGACCTCGCGCGCCTGCGCGGCCACGGCCTGCCGGAAGCGCTGTTCGTCGGCGGACCGTACCAGAAACGACGTGCTCAGCACCTGCTCGTCGTCGACCGGACCCGGCGCCGTGCGCACGGCGAGCGGAGCCAGGCGGGCGAGCACCTCCCGAGCCGCGCCCCGGGATTCGCGCGCGACGGCCTTGGCGAGTGCCTCGCCCAGCCGCACGTTCGCCTCGTAGCCGGGGCGGTGCCGGGTCTGGCGGGCGAGCGCGCGCAGGGCGTCGTCCCGGCGCACGAGGTCGGCGAAGTACCCGTGCACGACGGCACCCTTCACGTTCATCTCGACGCAGCCCCGTACCACGTCGAGCTGTGCCGCCAAGTGGGCCCGTTCGGTTCGTAGTTGCCCGCGCAGCGACTCCGCGTCGGGGGTCAGGACGGCGAACCGCATGGGCAGGACGGGGCCCTGCGCGGCGAGTTCGCCGAGCACCGCCTGATGGGCCATCAGGTCTCGTCGTCGCGCCCGGACGGACGCCGGGGCGTCCGAGACGGCCGCGCACAGCCCGTCCTCGGTCAGCAGCCGCACCGCCGCACCGTCCACCCCGGACGCCCGCGGGGTCCGGACGCCCGCGGGGGCGATGCCGTACACGTACAGGGTGCCGAGCGTGCCGGCGGTGGTGAGGGCGGCGGTGGCCGTCACGGTCATTCCTCCTCGGCCTTGCGGCGCCGGGGCCGCGGGCGGTCGTCGTCACTGCGGCGCTTGCGCGCGGGCCGGGCGCGTTCGGTGCGGGCGTCGGCCTCGTCGTCTACCACGTCGTCCTCGGTGTCGTCGTCCGGGGTGAGGGCGTCGCGCACCTTGTCGGTCAGGGAACCGGCGGCGCGCTTGGCGCCCGCCTTGCCGACGGCCTTGGAGACCGGCCCGCCGAACAGCTCGGGCACGGTCTTGGAACGCGTGTCGTTCTCGAGGTCCAGGCGGTTGCACGCCTCCGCGAAGCGCAGGTAGGTGTCGACGCTGGCGACCACGATGCGCGCGTCGACCTTGAGGATCTCGATCCCGACCAGCGAGACGCGCACGAAGACGTCGATCACCATGCCGCGGTCGAGAATCAGCTCCAGCACGTCGTAGAGCGTTCCGGCGCGAGGCGAACAGACGATCTCATCGCTGTAGACGGTCATGCGGCGGTCCTTCCGGTCGGCGGGTGCGGCGGTCCGGTCACTGGTCCTGGGCGCCGCGCCGGAAGCGCGCGATCCGGCGGTACTGCACCAGTTCGCCCGACGAGTCCAGTTCCACCTGATACGTCGCGAGCAGGCTGGTGGTGTCGGGGATGCGGGCCAGTTCGAGCACGTCGACGTCGACGACCCAGCCGTCGTCCTCGCCCGGGCGCACCGCGGACACCCCTTCGAGGCGGTGGCTGATCAGCTCCGTCAGCGCCTCGGCGGCGCGCCGGGCGGCCTCACCGGCACCGCGCACGGTGCGCCTGCGCTTGGTGGGCGGGGCCGAGCCACCGCGTCGCCCGTCGCCTCCGGGTTCTGTCATGCAGCCCACTCTCACCGCAGGAGCCGGTGCACGCGTGCACAGCTAGGCCATCCGGGCCGCGGTCGTGAAACCGGCCGGGGCACGGGGGCGCGAGCCGTTCAACAACCCCACACCCGTTCTCTCTGCACATGACACGCGCAGGTCAGTCGGTATCGGGAGAACAGAGGCGGAGGTTCGCACGCCACCACTCAGCGCCCCGCCCCGCCTCACCGACCGGCCCGTGACCAGGAGAGTGCCATGACCGGCGTACTGACCGTCGACCGCCCCGCGCAGCCCACGGCCCCCACCCGCTACACCGTCACCCTCGCCCGCGACGAGGAGGACGTGCGTGCCGCCCAGCGGCTGCGGCACGACGTCTTCGCCGGGGAGATGGGCGCCCTGCTGGCCGGCCCGCAGCCCGGCCTCGACGTCGACTCCTTCGACGCGTACTGCGACCACCTGCTCGTCCGGGAGGAGACGACCGGCCAGGTCGTCGGCACCTACCGGCTGCTGCCGCCGGAGCGCGCGGCGGTCGCCGGGCGGCTGTACTCCGAGGGCGAGTTCGACCTCACCGCGCTCGACGGGATCCGGCCGCAGCTCGTCGAGGTCGGCCGCTCCTGTGTGCACCCCGACCACCGCGACGGGGCCGTCATCAGCCTCATCTGGGCCGGCATCGCCCGCTACATGGTCGACCGCGGCCACGAGTGGCTCGCCGGCTGCTGCTCCGTCCCGCTCGCCGACGGCGGCACCCTCGCGTCCGCCACCTGGGACCGGGTCAGCGACAAGCACCTCGCGCCGCAGGAGTTCCGGGTGCGGCCGCTGCTGCCGTGGACGCCCGGCCCCGCGCCGGCCGCCCGCGTCGAACTGCCCGCCCTGCTGCGCGGCTACCTGCGCCTCGGTGCCTGGGTGTGCGGCGCGCCGGCCCACGACCCGGACTTCGGCGTCGCCGACCTGTACGTGCTGCTGCCGATGAGCCGCGTCAACGCGCGCTACCTGCGGCACTTCCTCTCCCTCGTCCCGGCCTGATGAGCGCCTGGCTGCCCACCGCGCCCTGCACGCCGCGTGCCTGTGTCGAGGCGTCGGCGGCCGTGCGGGCGCGGGCCGTGCCGCGTGCCGTGCTGCGGCTCGGCGCGGTCCTGCTGCTCCTCCTCGCGGGGATCGCGCTGACGCCCTTCGGCGCCCGGATCCCGCCGTCCCTGGTCCGGCGCTGGTGCCGGTGGATCGTGCGGGCCGCCGGTGTCCGTGTCCGTATCACCGGTGCCGCCGCTCCCACCGGCGGACTGCTGCTGGTCGCCAACCACATCTCCTGGCTGGACGTCCCCCTGCTCGCCGCCGTCCGCCCCGCCCGGATGCTGGCCAAGACGGAGATACGGCACTGGCCGGTCGCCGGCGCGCTGGCCGCGCGCGGCGGCACCCTGTTCATCGACCGGGACCGGCTGCGGGCTCTGCCGGAGACGGTCGCCCGGATCGCCGGTGCGCTGCGCGAGGGCGCCGCGGTCGCGGCCTTCCCCGAGGGCAGCACCTGGTGCGGCCGGGCGCAGGGCACCTTCCGCCGGGCCGTCTTCCAGGCCGCGCTGGACGCGGAGGTGCCGGTCCAGCCGGTGCGCATCGGCTACCGGCTCAGCGGCGGCACGGCCACCACGGCCCCCGCGTACGTCGGCGAGGACACGCTGCTCGCCTCCCTGTGGCGGGTGGCGACGACCCGCGGCCTGATCGCGGAGGTCGAGGTCCGCGACCCCGTCCCCCCGGGCGGCAGCCCCGACCGCCGCGCCCTCGCCCGCGCGGCACAGCAGCCGGAGACGGCCGCGCCGGCCTGGACGCACACGGTGCTCGTCGCGTAGGGGCTCAGCGGGAACCGCTGAGGGTGCGCGCCAGATACGGCGCCGTCCGGCTCTCCACCGAGCGCGCGACATCCGCCGGCGGACCCGCCGCCACGATGCGTCCGCCCGCGTCGCCGCCGCCCGGGCCCAGGTCGATCACCCAGTCCGCGCGGGCGACGACGGACATGTCGTGCTCGACGACGATCACGGTGTGCCCGGCGTCGACGAGGCCGTGCAACTGGCGCAACAGGACGTCCACGTCGGCCGGGTGGAGACCGGTCGTGGGCTCGTCGAGGAGGTACAGCGTGTGGCCGCGCCGGCCGCGCTGCAGTTCGCTCGCCAGCTTGATGCGCTGGGCCTCGCCGCCGGAGAGCTCCGTCGCGGGCTGGCCGAGGCGGAGATAGCCCAGACCGACGTCGAGCAGCGTGGAGAGGCTGCGGGCCACGGCCGGGGTGTCCGCGAAGAACTCCGCCGCGCTCTGAACCGTCAGATCCAGCACCTGCGCGATGTTCCGCCCCCGGTACGTCACCTCCAGCGTCTCCGGGTTGTAGCGCGCTCCGCCGCAGTCCGGGCAGGGCGCGTACGTGCTGGGCAGGAACAGCAGCTCCACGCTGACGAATCCCTCGCCCTGGCAGGTCTCGCAGCGCCCGCCCGCCACGTTGAAGGAGAACCGCCCGACGCCGAAACCGCGTTCACGCGCTCCCTCGGTGGCCGCGAACACCTTGCGCACGACGTCGAAGAGGCCCGTGTAGGTGGCGAGGTTGGAGCGCGGTGTGCGGCCGATCGGCCTCTGGTCGACCGAGACCAGCCGGCCCACCCCCGCCGAGTCCTCCGTGATCTCGCCGATGAGCGTGGACTTGCCCGAGCCCGACACGCCGGTCACCGCGGTGAACACGCCGAGCGGGAACTCAGCCGTCACCCCACGCAGGTTGTGCCGCGAGATCGGGCCGGTCTTGAGCCACCCGGTCGCCTCGCGCACGTCCCGGGCCGGGGCGGGGGAGCGGTCGAACAGATAGCGGGCCGTCGCCGACTCCTCGACACCGGCCAGCTCGGCCACCGGGCCGCTGTGCAGCACCCGCCCGCCGTGCTCGCCGGCGTCCGGACCCACGTCGACCAGCCAGTCGGCACCGCGCATGACGTCGAGGTGGTGCTCCACCACGAACACCGAGTTCCCGGACGTCTTCAGCCGCTCCAGCACCGTGAGCAGCGCCTCGGTGTCCGCCGGGTGCAGTCCGGCCGACGGCTCGTCGAGGACGTAGACGACGCCGAAGAGGCCGGAGCGCAGCTGGGTGGCGAGGCGCAGGCGCTGCAGTTCGCCGGCGGAGAGGGTGGGGGTGGGCCGGTTGAGACTGAGGTAGCCGAGCCCCAGCTCCAGGACCGGCGCGATGCGGGACCGCAGGTCGTCGGTGAGGACCCGGGCGGCCTCCGAGGTCCCGTCGAGACCGTCGGCCAGTTCCACCAGCGGCAGTGCCGCCAGCTCGGCGATGGTCCGGCCGCCGAACGTCACGGCCAGGGCCTCGGGGCGCAGCCGGCTGCCGCCGCACGCCGGGCAGGGCGCACTGGTGAGGAACCGCTCGGCCTTGGCCCGCAGGGTCGGGCTCTTGGAGTCCGAGAACGTCTTCATCACGTACCGGTGGGCGCTCATGTACGTGCCCTGGTAGGGCCGTTGGATGCGGTCGGCGTCCCGCACCGGGTGCACCGTCACCACCGGCTGCTCGTCCGTGAACAGGATCCACTCCCGCTCGCCGGCGGGCAGGTCCCGCCAGGGCCGGTCCACGTCGTGGCCGAGCGCGTCGAGGATGTCCCGCAGGTTCTTGCCCTGCCAGGCTCCCGGCCACGCGGCGATCGCCCCGTCGCGGATCGACAGCGACGGGTCGGGGACCATGAGCTCCTCACTCGTACGGTGCACCTGCCCCAGACCGTGGCACTCCGGGCACGCCCCCACCGCCGTGTTCGGCGAGAAGGCGTCGGAGTCGAGCCGCTCGGCGCCGGGCGGGTAGGTGCCGGCCCGGGAGAACAGCATCCGCAGGGAGTTCGAGAGGTTGGTGACGGTGCCGACGGAGGAGCGGGAGGTGGGCGCCGCGCGGCGCTGCTGGAGCGAGACGGCCGGGGGCAGGCCGGTGATCTCCCCGACCTTCGGCGCGCCGACCTGGTGGATCAGCCGGCGCGCGTACGGCGCGACCGACTCGAAGTAGCGCCGCTGCGCCTCCGCGTAGATCGTGCCGAACGCCAGCGAAGACTTCCCCGAGCCGGACACGCCGGTGAAAACGGCCAGCACGTCCCGGGGGATGTCGACGTCGACGCCCCGGAGGTTGTGCTCACGGGCTCCGCGGACACGGACGTACGGGTCATGGGGGTCGCGGTCGCGCATGGAAGACGACTCTAACCGGATCTATCCGGAGGTGATCGCGGCCAGCCGCCGGTGGGAGTCCAGCAGGGCTTCGCGGTCGTACGTGCTGGTCGTTACGAGGACCTCCTGGGCGCCGGTCTCCTTCAGCAGCGTCTCCAGCTCGTGCGCGACCTGCTCCTCGGTGCCGGCGATGTGGCCGGTCAGGCCGGACTCGTAGAAGTCGCGCTCCTTGCCGGTCATGGTGAGTGCCTCCACGCGCTCGGCGGGCGGCAGCGGCGGGAAGGTGCCGCGGGTGCGGGAGTGCGCCATGGACCAGGCCTCGGGGATCAGCAGCCGCCGGGCCTCCTCGGGGGTGCCGGCCACGGCGATGGTGCCCGAGACGACGACGTAGGGCTCGGGGGTCCAGACGGAGGGGCGGAACCGCTCGCGGTAGTGGTCGATGCCGTGCCGCATCTTGTCCCGGTTCCTGAGGTCGCCGATCACCATGGGCAGGCCCGCGCGGGCGGCGATGCCGGCGCCCTCGCCCATGGCCAGGACGAACGGCGGCACGGTCAGGCCCTCGGCGGGGCGGGCGTGCACGCCGGTGGGGGAGGTGCCCCGGAACCAGCCGAGCAGCTCCGCGAGCTGGCCTTCGAAGTCCTCGGCGTCGCCCTTGTCGCGGCCGAGAGCGCGGCGCACTCCGTCCGTGAAGCCGACGGACCGGCCCAGACCCATGTCGATCCGCCCGGGGAACAGCGACTCCAGGACGCCGAACTGCTCGGCCACGACCAGTGGCCGGTGGTTGGGCAGCATCACCCCGCCGGTCCCGACCCGGATCGTCCTGGTCGCGCCCGCGACGGCGGCGGCCAGCACGGTCGGCGCGGAACCGGCGACCCCGGGCACGCCGTGGTGCTCGGAGACCCAGACGCGGTGGTAGCCGAGCCGCTCCAGCTCCCGCGCCAGCCGCACGGTGTCGCGCAGCGCCTCGGGGTGGGTGTGCCCCTCGCGGGTGCGGGAGCGGTCGAGGACGGACAGGCGCACGGGATCCATACCTGGTTCTACGCCGGACGGGGCCGCAGGTATTCCGCCGCGGCGGCAGCGGGACCACGCGCGGGAAAACCGGGTGACCGCGTCCTGGCACGTCAGGACAATGGGCCGGTCTCCAGAAGCGAAAGGCGGCCGACCGTGACCGTCCCCAATGTCCTGCTCTCCGGCATCGTCGGATCGACCGCCTACGGTCTCGCCCGCCCGGGCTCGGACATCGACCGCCTCGGTCTGTTCGCCGTGCCCACCGAGGAACTGCACGGTCTGCGCCGCCCGAAGGAGTCCCACGTCAGCACGGCACCGGACCGCACCCTGCACGAGGCGGCCAAGTGGTGCCGGCTGGCCCTGGGCGGCAATCCGACCGCGATGGAGCTGGTGTGGCTCCCGGACGACCTGTACGAGGTGCGCACCCCGCTCGGCGACGAGCTCATCGGCATCCGTACGGCGTTCCTGTGCGCCGAGCGGGTCAGGGACGCCTACCTCGGGTACGCCACGCAGCAGTTCCGGCGACTGGAGGCACGCGGCGACGGTTCGTTCTCCGCCGACACCCGCAAGCGGACCGCGAAGCACGCCCGGCATCTCAAACGGCTGTGCGGGCAGGGCCTGGAGCTGTACGCCACCGGGCGGTTGACGATCCGTGTCGAGGACCCGGACGAGTACCACGCCTTCGGCGAGCGCGTCGCCGCCGATCCGTCGGTCGCCCTGCCCCTGCTCCGGCACTACGAGGCGGCCTTCGACGAAGGTCCCACGGTGCTGCCGGACGAACCCGACGAGGCGCCGGTCGAGGACTGGTTGCGCCGGGTCCGGGCGCACTTCCTCGCCGGGGCGGCGCACTCAGCCGTCGGGGCGTAGCAGACCGCGCTCGTAGGCCCTGACCAGGTTCTGCGGGACGAGGTGACGGACGCCGTCGACGGTGACGGGGACCAGCGTCGGGGTGGCCGCCTTCCACTGGGCGCGGCGGTGGCGGGTGTTGCTGCGGGACATCTTCCGCTTCGGGACAGCCATGGGACTCCTCCTCGGGGGGTCGGGCACCGAGGACGCTACATGAAAATGGATCCCATTAACAATGAGCGTCCCGGTGCCCGGCCGCCGCGGTCCCTCGAAGGTGTCTCAGTCGTCGGCGCCCACCAGCATCCGCACCTCGAACTCCTCGTGGGCGGCAGGCTCTTCGGCCGGGCCCTTGTCCAGCACCGTGCCGAGCCAGCCCAGCAGGAAGCCCGCGGGGATCGAGACGATGCCGGGGTTCTGGAGCGGGAACCAGGCGAAGTCGACCTCGGGGTAGAACGAGCCCGGGGCGGAGGAGACGACGGGGGAGAAGGCCGCCAGTAGGACGGAGCAGAGCAGCCCGCCGTAGAGGCTGAGCAGGGCGCCCTTCGCGCTGAATCGCCGCCAGAACAGGGTGTAGATGATCGTCGGCAGGATCGCGGACGCCGCGATGGCGAAGGCCAGGAACGCGAGCGTCGCGGTGTTCGCGCCCCAGGCGATCAGGGCCAGCAGGATGCCGAGGACGCCGATGACGGCCCCGGACAGCCGGGCGACGGTCAGCTCCTCCGTCTCGCTCGCCCGGCCCTTGCGGATCACCTCGCTGTACAGGTCGTGCGCGAGGGAGGAGGCCGCGGCCAGGGTGAGACCGACCGCCACGGCGAGCAGCGTCAGATACGCCAGACAGGTCAGCAGCGCGGTGAGGACGCTGCCGCCCAGCTCGTGGGCGAGCAGCAGCACGGAGGCGTTGCCGGTGCGGTCGGTGCTCTCGATGGTGTCCCGGCCGAGCAGCGCGGTGGCGCCGAGCCCCATGATGCCGGCCCCGAAACAGACCGCGCCGACCAGGCCGACGGCCCACAGCACCGAAGAACGCAGGACGCCGCTGTTGCGCGGGGTGAGCAGCCGCATCAACACGTGCGGGAGGGCGGCGAGGCCGAGGACGATGGCCAGTTCGAGGCTGAGGAAGTCCAGCTTGTTGCTGACGGTGCCGCCGTAGCGCAGCCCGGGCTGGAGGAAGCTCAGGCCCGACCCGCTGCGTTCGGACGCCCTCTCCAGCAGCAAGTGGGGGTTCCAGTCGAAGTGGTGCAGCACCCAGCCCGCGGTGAACAGCACGCCCACCACCAGCATCACGGCCTTGATGATCTGGATGACCGTCGCGCCGGGCATGCCGCCGAGGGAGGCGTAAAGGATCACGAAGGCGCCGATCACGACGACACACAGGGTGCGGGTGGTGCCGCTCGGCACACCGGTGAACTGGGTCAGCAGGGCCACGCTGCCCACGAGTTGGGCCACCAGGTACAGCGTGGCGATGGCCAGGATGCAGACTGCCAGCGCGACCCGCACCGGCCGCTGCTGCCGGGGCAGCCGCAGCGCCACGGTGTCGCCCACCGTGAACGTGCCCGTGCGGTGCAGGGGTTCGGCGATCAGCAGCAGCACCATCATCCAGGCGACGGTGGTGCCGCCGAGGTACATCAGCCCGTCGTAGCCGGTCAGCGCGACCAGCCCGGTGCTGCCCAGCAGGGTGGCGGCGGACAGGTAGTCGCCGCACATGGCCAGACCGTTGCGCAGCGGGGACATGGCGCGGTCGCCGAGGTAGAACTCGCTGATCTCGTCGCGCTGAGGAGCCGTCAGCAGTGCCGTGAACAGGGTGATCACGACCACGGTCAGGAACAGGACGAACGTCAGCTGCAGGCTGCTGTCGTCGATGGCGGCGGCGCTCACCACGTGCGGAACCCCCTCGTCCCGTGCTGGAGCGGCTGCTGGGCTCCCTGTGCGGGAGCCGCCGCACGGGCACGGCGGCTCTCGGTCTCGTACAGCCGGGACCTCAGGCCGCGGGCGAGCGGATCGACCCGGGTGCGCATGTGCCGGACGTAGCACCACGCGGTCACGCCCATGACGACGAACTGCCCGAGACCGAGGGTCAGTCCGAGCGTGAGACGGCCGAAAAGCGGCTGGTTCATCACCGCGGGCACAAAACTCGACAGCAGCACATACAGCAGGAATCCACCGACGGACAGGATTGTCGCCCGGATGCCGAACCGGCGCTGCGCGCGACGCAGAGAGTGAAATTCGGGATGGTCAGATATGCGAGACGGCGGAGTTTGTTCGATGTGCGGCAGCGGGAATGTGGGAGTGTCTTCCCGCCGCGGTGAATATTCGGGCACAGGCGCACCTTCTTCGCTGCATCGTGCCCCGCACTCGACCCCGTCGGGTCAGTGGACGCGTCCGGTTTTCGGGCAGGGTGAAGGGGTGCCGGACGCGCGGTGGGGGTGCGGGCTCTGTGGGGGCTCGTGAATCCGGATAACCAGCTGTCCGGATTCACGCGGACGGCCTCGGGGTTCTTTGTGGGGACCCCCGACGAGCCCCGGCCACGGGTGGTGGCGAGGCTGAGAGCGGAGTATGTCAGTGCTGTGCTTGAGCCATCAACTGTGACGGTGAATTGACCCGCTTACCTGGCTTGTTCACGCGCGCTGTCTCACATGCGCTTAGGCTGAGCGGCGTGAGTGACGACCGCAGCAAGGCCCCGCTGGCCGTGTTCGACCTGGACAACACCCTCGCCGACACCACGCACCGGCAGGAGTTCCTCCAGCGCACCCCGAAGGACTGGGACGGATTCTTCTCGGCGGCGCCGCAGGACCCGCCCGTCCCGGAGGGCATCGCGCTGGTCCGGGAGCGCGCAGGGGAGTGCGAGATCGTCTACCTCACCGGGCGGCCCGAGCGCTGCCGGCGCGACACGCTGGAGTGGCTCGCCGCCCAAGGGCTGCCCGAGGGGCGCGTGTACATGCGGCGGGACGCCGACCGGCGGCCCGCCCGGTTCACCAAGCTGGAGATCCTGCGGCGGCTCGCCCGCACCCGCGAGGTCCGCGTCCTCGTGGACGACGACGAACTGGTCTGCGCGGACGCCCGTCGTGCGGGCTTCACCGTCGTACGGGCCGACTGGGTGACCCGGTCCGCCGAGATGAAGGCCGCGCAGGAGCGCGAAGGGCGGACCTGAGGACTACTCCGACTCGTCGAGACGGAAGCCCACCTTGAGCCCCACCTGCCAATGGGCGATCTGACCGTCCTCGAGCTGGCCGCGCACCTGCGTCACCTCGAACCAGTCCAGGTTGTGCAGCGTCTGCGAGGCCCGGTCGATGCCGTTGCGGATGGCCTGGTCGACGCCGTCCGGTGAGGTGCCGACGATCTCCGTGACCCGGTAGGTGTGGTTCGACATGCCGCTGCTCCTCTTCCCCTGACGTTCCTGTGACGGGAGTGTCACGCGTCATTCCACGGTGCCCCAAGCGGCGGCGAAGCGCGAGACGTCGTCTCCCGCCGTCGCCGCCGCCCCCGGGTTCCCCGATGTCAGCGCGCCACGCTCAGCGACAGCGCGAACCGGCCGGGGTCGTCCGTCCACCAGTGGGCCAGCTCCAGCCCCGCCGCGGACAGTTCGGCGCGCACGCCCTCCTGCCGGAACTTCGCCGACACCTCGGTCCGCATCTCCTCACCCGCGGTGAAGTCGACGACGAGATCGAGCGCCGGCACCTTCACCGTCTGCGCCGTACGGGAGCGCAGCCGCATCTCGATCCATTCGCGCTCCGCGTTCCACAGCGCCACATGGTCGAACGCGTCAGGCTCGAAGTCGGCGCGCAGCTCGCGGTTGATCACGGTCAGGACGTTCTTGTTGAACGCGGCCGTCACCCCGGCCGCGTCGTCGTACGCCCGGACCAGCACGTCCTCGTCCTTGACCAGGTCCGTGCCCAGCAGCAGGGCGTCGCCCGGGGTGAGCAGGGCACGTACCGACGTGAGGAACGCGGCGCGTTCGGCGGGCAGCAGATTGCCGATCGTGCCGCCCAGGAACGCCACCAGCCGTGGCCCCGGCGTGTCCGGCAGGGTCAGTTCCGCCGTGAAGTCGGCGATCAGCGCGTGCACGTCCAGCCCGGGCCGTTCGGCGGCGAGCGCCTGCCCGGCCTGGGTGAGGGCGCTCCCGCTGACGTCGACCGGGACGTAGGTGTGCAGGTCGGCGAGGGCGTCGAGCAGATGCCGTGTCTTCTCCGAGGATCCGGAGCCGAGCTCGACCAGGGTGCGCGCCCCGGTCGCCGCGGCGATCTCGCCGGAACGCGCCAGGAGGATCTCCCGCTCCGCGCGCGTGGGGTAGTACTCGGGGAGTTCCGTGATCTTCTCGAACAGGTCGCTGCCGTGCGCGTCGTAGAACCACTTCGGCGGCAGGGTCTTGGGGCGGCCGGTCAGACCCCGGTGGACGTCGGCGCGCAGCGCGGCGCCCGTGGTGTCCTCGGGCAGGGTGCGGGTGACGTGGAACGGGCTCACGTACGGGGCTCCTTGAAGGGTGCGGGCTCGGTGGCGTCGGTCGGCTCCTTCAGCGGCGTCAGCAGCACGTCGGTGCGGCTCGCCGCGAGCAGGGTCCGGTCGGGGACCTCCTGCCAGTGCGGATCGTCGTCGTAGGGCTCGGAGGCCACGACGGTGCCGCCGCCGGGCCGGGTGAGGTACCACAGGGCGTCGCCCCAGGCGGTCGCGGTGATGGTGTCGCCGTTGGTGAGCAGCAGGTTGAGCCGCGAACCGGGGGCCGCCGCGGCGACCTCCAGGACGGTGTCGGCCATCGCCCGGCCCTCCTCGTCGCCGCCCCGCAGCCGCGCCAGCACCAGCGCCCACACGAGCGCGGAGTCGTTGCGGGCCTCCAGCGACAGCAGGTCCTCGTGCGGCAGCGTCCGGGACAGCGAGGCCAGCGAGCCGGGCCAGCCCTTCACCGCCCCGTTGTGGCTGAACAGCCAGGTTCCCGCGGCGAACGGGGCCGCCGCGGCCTCCGCGTCCGCGCCCGACAGAGTCGCGTCCCGCACCGCCGCGAGCAGCGCGGGGGAGCTGACGACCCGGGCCAGATCGGCGAACGACAGGTCCGCCCAGATCGGCCCGGCCCGGCGGTAGCGGGCCGGCACCGGGTCGCCCTCTGCGTACCAGCCCACGCCGAACCCGTCGGCGTTGACCGTCCCGTACCGCTGGTGCCGGGGCGCCCACGACTGCCGGTACAACCCGTGCGGGGGGTCCACGAGGATCCGGCCCAGCGGCTCCTTGGGCCCCACGTACGCCACATGCCGGCACATCAGACGTCCTCCGACCGGGCCGTGCGGAACCCGGAGAAGATCTGTCGCCGGATCGGGTAGTCCCAGTTGCGGAAGGTGCCCCGGCAGGCCACCGCGTCCACGGCGAACGAACCGCCGCGCAGTACCTTGCACTCGGGCCCGAAGAAGACCTCCGAGTACTCCTTGTACGGGAACGCCTTGAACCCCGGGTACGGCAGGAAGTCGCTCGCCGTCCACTCCCACACGTCGCCGATCAACTGCCGTACGCCGAGCGGCGACTCGCCGGCCGGGTAGCTCCCGGCGGGTGCCGGGCGCAGGTGCCGCTGGCCGAGGTTGGCGTGCTCGGGCCCCGGGTCGGCGTCGCCCCACGGGTAGCGCATCGAGCGGTCGCCGGCCGGGTCGTGCCGGGCGGCCTTCTCCCACTCGGCCTCCGTGGGCAGCCGGCGACCCGCCCAGCGGGCGTAGGCGTCCGCCTCGTACCAGCTCACGTGCAGCACGGGCTCGTCCGGCGGGACGACCTCGGTGACGCCGAACCGCCGCCTGAGGAACTGCTGTCCGTCGCGCCGCCAGAACAGCGGGGCGTCGATGCCGTGCTTCCGGATGTGTGCCCAGCCGTCGGCCGTCCACCACCGCGGGTTGTCGTAGCCGCCGTCCTCGATGAACGCCCGGTAGGCGCCGTTGGTCACCGGGGTGGTGTCGATGTGGAAGGCCGCGACTTCGCGCCGGTGCGCGGGGCGTTCGTTGTCCAGGGCCCAGGGCTCGCCGGAGGTGCCCATCGTGAACGGGCCGCCCGGGACGAGGACTTCGGACGGGCCCGTGGACAGCGGCGCCGGCTCCGGGTCGGGTGCCGTCAGGGCCGGTGGGCCCGTACGCAGCTGATGGGTGATCAGCATCGTCTCGTCGTGCTGCTGTTCGTGCTGCGCGATCATCCCGAAGGCGAAGCCGGCCTCCGTCAGCCGCGTCCCGTGGAACGCGTGCCGCTCCAGCACGTCCAGTGCCCTTCCGCGGACGTCGGCCGCGTAGGTGCGGGCCTCGGCGGGCGACAGCAGCGGCAGCTTCGGCCGCTCGGCGCGGGGGTGCTCGAAGGCGTCGTAGAGGCCGTCTATCTCGGGCCGTATCGCCTCGTGCCCGGCTACGGCCCGCAGCAGCCACTGCTCCTCCTGGTTGCCGATGTGCGCGAGGTCCCACACCAGCGGCGACATCAGCGGCGAGTGCTGCGCGGTCAGGTCGGGCTCCTCCACGCAACTCGTCAGCAGGGTGGTGCGGTCGCGGGCCACGACGAGTGAGGCGACCGCCCGCTCACGGAGGACCTCGGGGTCGACGGCCTGGGCGTCGACGGCGGGATCGGTGTCGGTCATGGGCGGAAGTCCTTCCCGTGGGCGCGGCCGTCCGTGCCGCGCTGTCGGTCGAGCAGGTCGTCGGCGGGGCAGCGGCCCAGGACGACGTAGCGGTCCAGATAGGCCGTGACGGCCTCGATGACCTCGGGGGCGGCGCCGAGCCGGGGCAGGGCGTCCAGCGCGGTCGTGAAGCACGTGATGGCCGCCTCGCGCAGTTCCGCGTCGGCCAGGCCACCGCGGGCCGCGTCGAGCCACAGCGGGTTGTGCGGCGCGGGCAGTCCCAGCGTCCGCTCGGCCAGTGGCTTCACGGCCCGGTAGGCGGTTTCGGCGGCCTCCGGGTCGTCGAACAGCGCCGCCGTCACGGCGAGCGGCACGATCCAGCCGTCGTCGCCGGGCTGCGCGTCGATCATGCGCAGTTCGAGATGGCCGCGCGGCCTGACCGGCGGGAACAGCGTCGTGACGTGGTAGTCGAGATCCTCCTGGGTGGGCGGCCGGGGCGTGCCCGTGCGGATCCAGTCCCGGAAGGTGAGGCCTTCGGGGATGTCCCAGGGCCCACCGTCCCGCCGTACGCACATCACGGGGGAGTCCAGCACGTGCCGGGCCCAGGCGCCGCGCGGGTCGGCGTCCAGCCGCGGTCCGCCCGCCCGGCCCGCGCCGATCCGGGTCCACGTCAGCTGCCGGGTGGACAGCCAGCCGGTCGGCTGGTGCGCGGCGAGCGGGGAGTTGGCGAACGCGGCCACCAGGACCGCGCCCATGTGGTGGGCCAGCCACCAGCGCCGCACCAGGCCGAGCGGCCCGGGCTCCTCGTGGCCGGCGTCCAGGCACACCTGCACGGAGGCGGAGGTGCACATCATGGCGCGGCCGGCGGGGCCCGTGCGGTCCAGGCACGCCTCCATGGCGTCGTAGCGCGGTTGACGCAGGAACCGGCGGGGTTCGTGCCAGGGGTCCTGGCCGAGGCCGACGAGGGCGAGGCCGCCTTCGCGCAGAACCGCGCGGACGGCGTCGAGGTCGGCGGAGACGGTGGTGATGACTTCCGTCAGGGAGGCGGCGGGGGGTGAGCTCAGCTCCAGCTGGCCGCCGGGTTCCACGGTGAGCGCCGACCGCAGAGGCACGGTCCGCAGCGCGGCGTAGGCCGCTTCGAGTCGTTCAGGTGTGACGGGGAGCTGCGGTGCGCGCATCTCGTGGACGAGCCATTCCACCTCGACACCGAGGCGTCGTGGCGGGCCGGTCTTGAAGCAGATGCCGCGGACGAGAGCCTCGACCTCGGCTTCGGACAGTGAGGTGCGTGGCCGGGTACAGCCACTTACCGAATCGGACATGTCGGGATCCTCCTGAGATTCCACCATGCCACCGGTCCGGGCTCTTCGGCGGCCCGGGCCGGGATCATCTGTCCCACCCAAGACGCTCACGCCGCTCGGCACAAGGGGGCGAAGCGGGGCGTTCCCGGGTGGTCATCCGGCCCGCCCTGGTGTTTCCAGGCACTTTCCCGGGCGTTCTCCCACGGCGAAAACTCTGTTGCGCCGGAGATCCGGCATCACTCACGATGCCTGCGTGAGCACGACAAGAACGGCCGCGCGGCGCGCGGTCACGGCGCGCACGGGGGTCGCGCCGTGACCGCGCGCCTGCGCGGCGTCGCGCAGCAGACCGAACAGATCGTCGCGGCGGGCGCCTACCGCGCCCCGGACGGGCGCGAGGTCTCGATCGCGGCGGAAGTGCGGGCGGCGCGCGAGGGCACGCGCCTGCACGGGCCGGAACCGGTGCCGGTACCCGCCGATCGGGTGACGGGGGCACGGGCGACGCTGATCGAGGTCACGGGCGAGAGCAGCCTGGAAGCCGCCCGCCGGCTGCACGGCCATGGAGTGCTTCGCCGCCCAGCGGCACCTGTGGGACTCGGCGGGCACGTGGCCGTGCTGAACTTCGCCTCGGTCGGCGGCCGGCGCCCGCGCGGCCCGTTCGCGGCGTGCCTTGCGCTCGGCGCGCCGGGCCACGCCCCAGTCGGGGGTGACGGGCACCCGGTCGCAATCCCGGCAGCGGTCATCTCAACGGCGCCCGGGCCCAGGAGGAGGCCATGTGCCGGGCCTGCGCGCTGTACACCTGCCTCCTCGAGGCCCGCGCCTTCTACGACCACCACCGGGCCCACCGCGACCCGTTCTGCACGGACCGTGTCATCCGCTCACCGGCCGTGCCCGTCTTCCGCGACGACCGGGGCGGCCTGCTGGCCGAGCCGTACGCCGCCGGCTTCCTGACCTCTCCCGCGCCCAACGCGGGCGTGGTGCACCGCACGGCGCCCGAACGGGCCCCCGAACTGCCGCGGGCCCTCGCGGCTCGGGCCGAACGCGTGCTGGAGACCGCCGCGGGCCCACGGCACCGCCGGCTCGTCCTGGGGGCCTGGGGCTGCGGGGTGTTCCGCAACGACCCCGCGCAGGTGGCGGAGGCGTTCCGGGCGCTGCCGGAGCCCGGCGGCCGGTTCGCGCGGGCCTTCGAGCACGTGGTGTTCGGGGTCCTGGACCGGACGCTTGACCGTCCGGTGCCGGGCGCCTTCGAGGAGGCGTTCAGCTCCAGCCGTAGCGTTCCTGCAGGCGGCGCCTGACCAGGTTGAACCGCATGCGGTCCAGGGCGCAGGCCTCCCGGCGCATGCCGTCCTCGTGCAGCCGCAGCACCCGGTCCACGTCGACCCACGAGTCCCGGCCCGTCCGGTCCCACGGCCCGCTGCCGATCGGCACCCACTCCAGGTCGCCGTCGTGCCGCTTGCTGGACAACTGCACGGCCAGGAACGTCCCGCCCGGCTCGCGGGCGACGACCAACACCGGGCGGTCCTTGCCCCGCCCGTCGTTCTCCTCGAAGGGCACCCACGTCCAGACGATCTCCCCGGGATCCGGGTCGCCGTCGTGCGCGGGCGAGTACTCCGTCCGCACCCGGCCCACCCCGCGCGGGTCGGCCTGGACGGTGGCGGAGGGGCCGTGACGGCCGGGGACGTTCTCGTCGGCAAACGTGCTCACGGGGGCACCTTAGAGGCTGCCTCCGCGAGCACGCCGCCCGGGTCACTTGTCGTCCACCGGCACCTTCTGGGCCTGCCCGTTCAGGGACGAGGCGCCCTGCGGTGCCGGCCCGCCGCGGTCCATCGACGCGAGCAACTGGCGGGCGAGGCCCAGCCCCGTGCCGCCCATGGTCAGCGCCTTGGCGAACATGTCTGCCATACCGTCGGCGCCGTTGAGCAGCACCATGTTGTCCACGTTGCCGAAGGCGGACGCGCCGGCCTTCACGATCTCCGGCCAGTTCTCGGCGAGTTGCTGGGCGACGACGGCCTCCTGGTTCTCCGCCAGGGCGGCGGCACGGGCCTTGATGGCCTCCGCCTCCGCGAGGCCCTTCGCCTTGGCCGCCTCGGCCTCCGCCAGGCCCCTGGCCTGCGCCGCTGCCGCCTCGGCCGCACCGGTGGCCCGGGTCGCCTGCGCGGCCGCCTCGCCCCGCGCCTTGGTCGCCTCGGCCTCGGCACCCGCGGCCGTCTTGACCCGGGTCGCCTCGGCGGCGGCCGCCAGCTCCGTCTCCTTGGCCTGTGCCTGCGCCGAGGAGATCCGCGCGTCACGGTCGGCCTCGGCCAGGGTGCGCGTCTCGTAGGCCGCCGCGTCGGCGGGCTTGCGGACGTCCGCCTGGAGTTGCTGCTCGCGCCGGTGCGCCTCCAGCTCCGCGACCCGCGTCTCCTGGACGACGACCTCCTGCCGGGCACCGGCCTCGGCGAGCGGCCCGGCCTGCCGGGCCTTCGCGGCCGCCTTGTCGCGCTCGGCCTGGTAGCCGGCCTGGAGGATCTCGCTGTCCCGGGTCGCCTCCGCCATCCGGGCGAACGACTGCTGCTCGGCCTCGGTGGCCAGCCGGTTCGCCTCCGCCTGCGCGATGCGCGCGTCGCGCTGCACGGCCGCCGCGTGCGGCATGGCGAGGTTCTGGATGTACCCCGTCGGGTCCTCGATCTCGTGGATCTGCAGCGAGTCCACGATCAGGCCCAGCTTCTCCATCTCGGTGCCGCAGGCGGCACGCGTCTGCCCGGTGAGCTTCTCCCGGTCCCGGATCATGTCCTCGACCGTCAACCCGCCCACGATCGACCGCAGATGACCGGCGAAGACGTTGTGCACCCGCTCCGACATCAGCTTCTGCTGGTCGAGGAAGCGGCGGGCCGCGTTCGCGATCGACACGAAGTCGTCGCCCACCTTGAAGATGACCACGCCCCGCACCTTCAGCGGGATGCCCTGGTGGGTCACGCAGTCCACCTGGAGTTCCGTCTCGTTCAGGTCGAGCGAGAGCTTGCGCACCGCCTGCACCCCGGGCATCACGAGCGTGCCGCGCCCGGTGACGATGCGGAACCCCAGGCCCTCCTCGATGCCCTCCGTGCGGTGCTTGGAGCCCGAGATGATCAGTGCCTCGTTGGGTTCGGCGACCCGCCACATGAGCTTGAACAGACCGATCAGCACGAGGACGGCGGCAACCGCCACCCCCGCTACGACGCCGACGACCATCGGCATTCGCCCCCTTTGCATGGTGCCCTCTCGGCACCGAACGAAGGGGAGTGTGCTCCTCGGCGAAGCCCGGGTACAGCCACCGGCGCATCCTTGGCAGAAGCTTGACGCGTACGGCTCTCACCTGCGTCGCAGCGGGCTCAACTGTCGTACGCCGCCGTGACGTAGACGGTCCTCGGGGGGAGGTACTCCACCACCATCACGACCGTGCCCGTCTCCAAGCGGTCCGTCGCGGAAGCCGGGTGGGCGAGGAAGTGCTCGGCGCCGCCCCGTACTCGGACGATCACCTCGCCGACCAGCCCGGGCCCGATCGTCCCGGTGACCCGTCCCATGAGCCCGACCATCGACGCGTCCGCCATGAGGACAGCCTACGGTCGCTCAGGCGGCGGCGAAACGTTCCGTGACCGGCGGCGAGGGCCACTTCTCGGCCCAGCGCAGCTCCGCCTCCAACTGCGCGGCCACCTGCACGAGAAGCGGCTCGCTGTTCGCCGGGCCCAGCAACTGCGCGCCGACCGGCAGTCCGTCCGGCGTGAACCCGGCGGGCACGTTGACGCCGGGCCAGCCCAGCACGTTCCACGGCCAGGCGTACGGGCAGGCCGCGATCATCGCCCGGTCGGTGGCGAACCCGCTGAGTTCGAGCAGGGCGCCGATGCGCGGCGGGGGAGCGGCGGTCGTCGGCGCGAGGACGATGTCGTAGGAGGTGAAGAACCCGCCGATACGCTGGTGCAGCACCGCTTCCGCGCGCCGGGCCGCCCGCAGCGGGGCACCGCCGAGAAGCCGGCCCAGCCGGGCCGCGTCCCGGGTGCGCCGGTCGAGCAGCGCCGGGAAGGGCGCCTCGCCCACGCGCTCGGCGATCCCGGCCGTGGCGCGCGGCACGAAGGTCAGTCCGATCTGCCCGTACGGCGGGTCCGCCTCCTCGACGAAGTGCCCCGCCTCGGCGAGCCGCTCGGCCAGTTCGACGACCCGGGTCCGCACCTCGGGCAGGAGCCGGGCGGGCACCGCCGTGAACGGCGGCTTGAGGGAGAGCGCGATGCGCAGCCGGCCCGGATCGCGGCCGACGGCCCCGGACACGTCGAGGTGCGGGGGCTGGTGCGGGTCCTGGGCGTGGTTGCCGCTCGCCGCGTCCAGCAGCAGGGCCGCGTCGGCGACCGTGCGGGCCAGGGTGCCGTTGACGGTGATGCCCTGGAAGGACTCGCCGCGCGGCCAGGTCGAGACACGGCCGCGCTGCGGCTTGATGCCGACCAGATGCGTCCACGCGGCCGGGATCCGCACCGAACCCGCGCCGTCCGAGCCGAGGGCGGCGGGCACCAGACCGGCGGCGACCGCGGCGGCCGACCCGCCCGAGGAACCGCCGGGCGTGTGCTCCGTGCTCCACGGGTTGCGAGTGGCGCCGAAGGCGGGCCCCTCGGTGAAGGGCCACTGCCCGAACTCGCAGGTGTTGGTCTTGCCGATGATCACGGCCCCGGCCGCGCGCAGCCGCCGCACCGCCTCGCCGTCCTCCGCGACCGGCGGGAACTCCCCGCAGCAGCCGAACGCGGTCGGCTCACCGGCGACGTCCATGTCGTCCTTTACCGCGACGGGGACGCCGAGCAGCGGCCGGTGCGCGCGCTCGGCGGGCAGGTCCCGGCCGGAGGCCGCTGCCAGCTCCCGGTCCGCGGCGTCGGCCTCGGCGAGCGCGGCTTCGGCCCGGACGATCCGGAAGGCGTTGAGGCTGCCCTGCGTCGCCTCGATCCGTGCCAGTGTCCGCTCGACCAGCGCCCGTGACGTCGCCTCCCCCGCGGCCAGCGCACGGGCGGTCTCCGCCAGGCCTTCGCAGCGGTCGAGCGTCATACGGACACACCTCCGGAAGCGGTTTCTCTACCGAACGGTAACGTCCGGTGGCCGGTGGCGGAACGGCGACGACAGAAGTGGAAGTTCACCATCGGCCGCATCCTCCTCACTGGGCACATCGGCACCTGCTCAAACCATTGACGCACCTCTGCCTCGCCCTTACCTTTCGAGCCCCACCCTCCTGAGCGAGTCGCCGAACCCTGTTCGATATATCGAATTTCTGGTCTCCCAGGGAGAGCCGCCGTGACCCCACACCCCGCCGCCCCGTCCCGCCGCACCCTGCTGCGCGCCCTGGCCGCCGTGCCCGCCTCGGCGGCCCTGCTCGGCGAAGCCCCCGGGCTGCTCGGCAGCGCCCTGGCCGCCGCACCCCCGAACGGCTCGGCCACCCGCTACACCATCGTGCCCTTCCTCAACAGCAACGACGGCACGGTCAACGTCTACCAGTCGGACGACGCCACCGACTTCAGACTGCTGCGCTCCTCCGCGTACACACCGCCCGCGAACCGGATCCGCGACGCCAGCGTCATCAGACACACCGACGGCTACTACTACGTCACCTACACCACGCACACCTGGCAGGACCCCAGCACGACCATCGGCTTCGCCCGCAGCTCCGACCGCGTCAACTGGACGTTCCTGTACGACTACACCGTCCCGATCACAGGCCTCTCCCGCGCCTGGGCCCCGGAGTGGTTCGTCGACAGCGACGGCAGCGTGAACATCATCGTGTCCTGCTCCACCACGAACGACGAGTGGATCTTCACGCCTTACCTGCTGAGGGCCACGAACTCGGCCCTGACGGCGTGGAGGTCACCGGTCGCCCTCTCGGGCATCGGCGCCAACCACATCGACACGTTCATCGTGAAGATCGGCTCGACGTACCACGCCTTCCCTAAGAACGAGACGACGAAGTACATCGAGTACGCCACCGCCTCCAACCTCGCGGGCCCCTACACGATCCGCCGGACGGGCAACTGGGCCGGCTGGGGCAGCTATCGCGAGGGTCCGGCACTCGTGCAGCTCGACAACGGCGGCTGGCGGATGTTCTTCGACGGCTACGGTGACGGCACCTACTACTACAGCGACAGCCACGACACCTTCGCGACCTGGACCGCACCGGCCGCGCTGCCCGCGATCTCCGGCACGGCCCGGCACTTCACGGTGGTCAAGGAGACGGTCACGGGCGGCCCCAGCCTGGCCCGGAACATCACGCGCTCCTTCCGCTCCGCCAACTACACCACCCGCTACTGGCAGCAGCAGTCCTCGCTGCTCAACCTGCCCGTGGTCGGCACCGCCGGCACCACCGCCGAGAAGCAGGCCGCCACTTTCACGGTCGTCGCCGGCCTCGCCGACGGCAGCGGCTACTCCTTCCGGGACGCGGCCGGCAACTACCTGCGCCACTGGGACTTCCGCGCCCGCTTCGACGCCGACAACGGCACGAGGACCTTCGCCAAGGACGCCACGTTCTTCCTCCGTGCCGGCGCGTCCTCGGGCTCCGTCCGCTTCGAGTCGTACAACTACCCGGGGCACTACCTGCGCCACTACGCCTACCAGCTCCGCGTGGAGCGCTCCGACGGGACGGACCTGTTCCGGCAGGACAGCTCGTTCGTGCCGGTGACGGCCTGGGCGTAGGGCCGGCACGGAGAAGCCGGGCCACCACGGTCGCCCGTGGGGCCCGGCCGGAGGGGGGTCAGCGGGTGAAGGTGACCCGGTGCTCCTTCAGGGAACCGCAGTTGGAGCCGTACACCTGCACGTACGTGTTGGCGATGCTGCCGCCCCAGTCCACGCAGTGGCCCTTGCCGTAGGCGTACGTCGGACCGGCGTACGACGTGAACACGCCCTCGTCGTAGTCGCTCTGCTCGGTGTCCGGGACGGAGACCCAGGCGGACATGTCGACGGCCTTGCCCGGGTTGTTGCGGATGGTCGTGACGCAGTTCTGGCCGTTGGAGGCGTTGTAGGTCAGGTAGACGGTCCCCAGCGAGCCGACGGTCGCCGAGTTGACCGTCTTGTAGCCACTGCCGCAGACCTTCTGCGGAGTGGTGTTGGGCGCGGCCGACGCCGGCGACGCCAGGGCGGTCATGGTCCCCACGGACAGTGCCGCCACAGCGGACGCGGCCAGGACAGAACGCGTGAATCGCATATTTCCCCCTTGCAACTCTTCGAGGTGGTTGCTCCTGCATGGTGTGACCCGCGGGCCGCCCAAAGGGTTGTGCGTCAGTTCGCAGGAAAATTGGGAGAGTTGAGGGAGTGCGTGCCCGGGCCCAGGTGTGGTGGCCGCGGGGGCCCGATCGTTCCCAGTCTCCGGTTCCTCTACTCATGGGCCACTCATGGCACACGCGAGATCCAGAGGATCTGTGCAGGGGTGTCACACAGGCTGCACACCGTCCTTTCAAAGTCTCGTTAGCGTTGCGGCTCGATCCCACGTGCGAACGTGACCAGGCGCGGCCGGCGAGCCGCCGGAACAGCCAGATCGGGAAAACCACACATGGACTACTGCTCCTCGTGCCGTCGGCACCTCAACGGCGCCTTGGTCTGCCCGGGGTGCGGCGCCTACGCCCCGGACATCGACCCCTCCACCATCGGCGGCCGCAGCGGCACAGCCCGCGTGCCCGCCGTGGCCCCCGTGCCCGCCATGGCACCCGCGCCCATCGCGGCCCCCGGTGGACCGGCCACCTGGGAGTACCCGGCCGCCACCGGCACCTGGCACGACGGGACCGTGTGGGACGAGACCCCCGCGCGCACGCCGGAGGGCCCCGGCTCCGGCTCGTCCGACGCGTACGACGCCCCGGACACCGACACGGCCGAGGGCTACGAAGCCCGGCCGCAGGGCCGGGCGGCCCGGCGCCGCCAGATGGCGCGCTGGAAGAAGAACCAGCGCCGGGCCGTGGTGGCGACGGCGGTCGCGCTCGTGGGAGGCGGTCTGACCGTCGCCGCGATGAACGGCAACGCGAAGCCCGGCGTGCAGGCGGCCGCGACGCCGGAGGACACGACCATGGGCGGCGCCGCGGGAGAGGCACCGACGTACGCCGAACCGACGTCGAGCCAGTACGGCCTGGACAAGGACACCCCGCGCTCGGCGGCCACCCCCACGACTCCGTCACACGCCGACCGCGCCTCGCGCCACGAGCGGTCCCGGGCCGCCGACCCCCGCACCACGCCGGCGGACACCCACACGGACGCGGCCGCCGCGCCGCGCGAACTGCCGCTGACGACCGCGCCCCGCAAGACCGTCACCGACACCGTCGACACGGCCACCCGCACCGCCGGTTCGGCCGCGTCGAAGGTCACCGAGTCGACGACACCGCCGGCCGCCGGGTCCGGCTCCGAGGCCCAGCAGCCGACGTCCCCCTCGACACCCCCGCCCGCGGCGACCACCCCGCCCGACACGTCTCCCGCCGACTCGAAGCCGAAGGAACTCTGCCTGCTCGTCATCTGCCTCGGCTGACGGGCATCTCCCACGGCTGAGCGAACACGGCCGAGCGAACACGGCGACGCGAGGCGCCCACGCGGCCACCGAGGCGAGGCACCCACGCGGCCGCCGACGCGAGACGCCACGCGGGCCGCCGTAAACCGGTGGCCGCGCGCGGCCGCCCTTCGTACCGTCGGGCCCATGGCTGACGAGTGCTTCCGGCATCCGCGCCTCGCCGCGGTGTACGACCAACTCGACCCCGACCGACGCGACCTCGCCCCCTACCTGCGCACGGCGGAGGAGACCGGGGCGCGGCACGTCCTCGACATCGGCTGCGGGGCAGGGGTGTTCGCGCTGCTGCTGGCCGCACGCGGCATCGAAGTCACCGGCGTCGATCCCGCCCGGGCCTCCCTGGACGTGGCGCGCGGCAAGCCGGGTGGTGAGCGGGTGCGGTGGCTCCACGGTGACGCGACGACCCTGCCGCCCCTCTGCGCCGACCTCGCGACGATGACGGGCAACGCCGCCCAGGAGATCACCGGCCCGGAGGACTGGCAACGGACCCTGCAAGGAATGTGGGCGGCACTGCGGCCCGGCGGGCGGCTGGTGTTCGAGACGCGGATACCGGCCCGTCGCGCCTGGCAGGAGTGGAACCGCGAGGCCACGTACGGCGTGACAGAGATTGCCGGTGTCGGCGCCGTCGAGTCCTGGGTCGACCTGCTCGACGTGAGCGGACCGCTGGTGACGTTCCGGTGGACCTATGTGTTCGCCGCGGACGGGCAGACGCTGACGTCGGACTCGACGCTGCGCTTTCGTGAGCGCCAGGAGGTCGAGGCGGCACTCGCGGCGCAGGGCTATGTCGTGGAGGACGTACGTGACGCACCGGACCGGCCGGGCCGGGAGTTCGTGTTCGTCGCGCGGCGCCCGGAAACCGCCCGCTGAGACGGCCCCGCCGGCTCCGCGGCACCTGGACGCCGACCGTACAATCCTCGCGACCAAATCGGGGGCGACATCAGCGGGGGAGTCCGCGTGGAAACGATCATCGTGCAGTTGCCCGGTACCGCCCAGTGGGGCGTGGACGAGACGGGCAGTCCCGAACTGATCCATCTGGGGCCGGGGGACATCGCGGACTTCGGACGTGGCGGGGCGGGGGTCCGCATCGTCCTGACCGACCCGGGGATCTCCCGCCGTGCCGGGCAGCTGGAAGCCGCGGGGGACTACTGGCGCCTGTCCAACTTCAGCCGCAGCGTGTCGTACGTGGTGGAGAACCTGGAGGGGGCCGGCGAGTACCTCACCGTCGCGCCCGGGCGGCTCGGGGCGCCCGTGCCCTTCGAGTTCTCCCGCGTGGTGCTGCCCGCCCTGTCCGGCACCGCCACGTTCAAGGTGTTCGCACCCCAGCACGCCTATCTCGGCGAGCAGTCCGTGCCGGGCGGCGGCGAACAGACCGTCCACCCCTTCGCCCTGGACCCGACGTCGAAGTACTTCCTCGTCCTGGTGGCCCTGTGCGAACCGCGGTTGCGCGACCCCTCCGACTCGGCACTGCCCGGTGTCGGGCAGATCGTGGAGCGGCTGCGGCCTCTGGAGTCCTGCCGGGACCTGACGCGCTCCGCGGTCAACTACCACATCGACTACCTCGCCTTCGCCAAGTTGCGCCTGGACCTCGGTGAGGAGGCCACGACCGCGACCGACGGCGGCCGCACCGGCGCCAAGCGCACCCGGCTCGCCTCCGTCGCCCTGCGCTTCGGCCTGGTCCGCGAGGAACACCTCGGCCTGCTGCCGCCCCGCGGCGCCGCACGCCTCACCGATCCGCAGGAGGCCGGCGCATGACGTCCGAGGAGCGGGACGACGAGCTGGAGGCGCCCCGCCCGCCCGGCCTCCCGGAGGGCTTCCGCGTCGAGGGCTGGGAGGTCGGCACGGTCATCGGCTCCGGCGGCTGGGGAACCGTGTACGAAGCCCGTGCGGTCGCCGACGGCACACCCGCCGCGGTGAAGGTGCTCCCGACCGGTTCCCTCGGGCCCGGGCAGCGCGCCGCGCTCGATGAACTCGTGGCGCGTGAAGTCCGGTTCAGCGCCGAGGCCGACCACCCCCACCTCGTCCGCACCCTGGCCGTGTGCACCGTCGAGGCACCGGAACTGCCCGCCCTGGACGGCGCGATCGCGCTGGTCATGGACCGGGCCGAGGCCAGTCTGAGGGACGTACTGGACGCCGCCGAGGCGGGCGGCCCGATCGCCGACGCCGGCCCGGTCCTGCGCGGGGTCGCCGCCGGACTCGCCCACATGCACGACGCCGGGTGGGTGCACGGCGACCTCAAACCCGCCAACGTCCTGCTGGGTCCGGGCGGTGAGGTATGGCTGGCGGACTTCGGCCTGGCCACGGAACTCGACGGCACCCACGCCCACTTGCCGCCGCTCGGCACCCTCGACCATCTGCCGCCCGAGTGGTGGTCCCAGCGCACCGGCACCCAGGGCGCCGTCGTCCGGCCCACCGCCGACATCTGGGCCTTCGGCGTCCTCGCCCACCAGGTCCTCACGGGCGGGCTCCACCCCTTTCCGGGCGCGACGGCCCGGGCCCGCTCGCTGGCCGCCCAGACCTACGCCCGCGGTACCGCGCCCCTGCGGCTCGACGCCGGCCTCGACGAGGACATGCGCCGGCTGATCGCCGACTGCCTGGCCCCGGACCACGCCGCCCGGCTCCCGCACACGGCCGACGGCGTCGCCGCCCGGGTCGACGCCGCCACCGCCGGCCCGCACCGCCGCCGAAGACGTGTGGTGCCCGCCCTCGCGGCCGGGATCGTCGTCCTGACCGCAGGCGCGGTCGCCGGGGCGGCCCTCCTCGGGGGAAGCGGCGGCACCCAGGACGACGAACGCGACCGAGCCACCCCCACCTCCGCCGTCACCGGCACGTCCACCCCGCCGGCCGGTGAGATCCCCGAGGACTCCGACGTACCCGAGGCGCTGCGCCCCGTCATCGCCCGCGCGGCCCACCGCTGCTCCGACGAGGAGATCACGCCCGCCCTGCTCGCCGCGCTCATCAAGGCGGAGAGCGACTTCGACCCGAAGGCCTCCCGTCCGCAGAGCGAGGAGTACGGCATCGCCATGTGGACGCCGTCGGTGTTCCGGGCCTGGGCGGTCGACGGGGACGGTGACGGCGACAAGGACCACATGTCGCCGCCGGACGCGATCTCCACCATGAGCCTGTACGTGTGCTGGCTCGACCAGCGCTTCAAACAGGCCGGGCTGCCGAAGAAGGACCTGCCCGCGCTCGTGGCGGCCGGCTACCGCACCAGCGACCGTACGGTCATCGAGGAACGCGGCGTTCCGGAGCGGGTGAAACCGCACGTGGACCAGGTGATGCGCTACCTCGCCGAGTACGAGCGCTGACCCGTACGACCGCGAGCGGTGGGCGGGGCCGCAGCCCTGCCCACCGCTCGTCCCCCGTTCCCGGCGCGGCCGCTACGCGGCGCACTCCGGGACGTTCGGCAGCCGGTTGTCCGGCGAGCTGATGTAGATGTTGGAGATGTAGCCGCCGTACTGGGGCAGATAGGCCCACCACTCGTTGGTGTAGGGCGGCACGGTGACCACCTCGCCCCGGACCTGGCAGCCCACCAGCACCTCGACCCCGGCGGGCAGCTGCGTCATCCGGTCACCGCCCGTGGCGGGCCCCCTGCGGACGTTCACGAACTCGCCCCAGGTGCCGAACCAGGTCCCGGCGGGCCGCTTCGCCCCCGGCACGTTCAGCGAGCGGGTCAGCCGGCCGATGTCGGTGTACGCCTTGCCGTACGAGGTGCCGACCGGGTGCAGCGTCAGCACGGCCACGATCGAGCGGTCGTTCGCGCCCACCGTGCCGGTGGAGTGCAGCGCGGGACGGGAGAGGTCCACGGCCGCGGCGGCCCGGGGAGCCGGGGCGGCCGACTCCGCCTGAGCTCCCGAGGACGCGGCCTGAGAGCCGCAGGTGCCCTTCGCGTACTTCCCGGACCAGCCCTGTTTCACCGCCCAGGGCTTGTCGAACGCCCCGGCGATGCCGAAGTGCTGGTCGAAGTGGTCAGTGGCCGAGCAGCGGGTGGAGCGGCGCAGGTTGTCCATGATGAAGTCACGCACGGGGGCGGGCGCCTTCTCCAGGATGTACCGGTAGATCGCCACGGTGTCCCGAGCGGAGAGGGCGGTGTAGCCCCAGAAGCCCGGGTAGTCGGCGGGCGGTGGCGCCGTGTCGCGCAGACCGAGCTCGGTCCGGTCGGTCATCCGCTTGATGATCGCCGAGCCGCCGTACGTCGACCAGTAGTGGTCGGCGGCGTCGTCGTCGCTGCCGCGCAGCATCGGCTCCAGCCGGGCGCGGTCGGCCGGGGGGATGGTGTAGTCGGGCCCGCGGTCCCACAGGAAGTCCAGGGTCAGCAGGAGCTTGACGACCGACGCGGACCGGAACTGCGCGCTGTCGTTGACCTGTTCGGTGAACCTGCCTGCTTCACGGTCGTAGACGGCCACGCCGGCGGTGACACCGGGCGGGATCTGGGCGGCCGCGCCGGCCCGGACGGCCTCGGCGGCCCTGCCCGTCCGGGGGTGTGCCGCCGCACCGCTCGTGAGTGACGCGACCGTGACGACGGCCGCGAGCGCCGCCGCGCCGCGCAGGAGCATGCGCATGGTTGCCCTTCCTGGATCGCCCGGGTGGTCCTACGGGGCCTTGGCCCGCGGCGCCACGATAGGAGCCCGAGCGCGACGGGCGGTCCTGACGTATGTCAGGGCCCCGCCCGGCGGGGGCGACCTGCGGCTTCGACCCTGATAAGTGTCAGGTGTCGGCGGTGCCGTGACGCCCCGTACGGTCACGACCAGCGAGCGGCGGCCGGCCCGGGGGCCGGCCGCCGCGCACACGACCGCATCACCCGCCGACATACGAAAGAGGGCTCATGAGTCGCCGATCACTCACGACACTGCTGGCCGCGGGGGGCGCCGCCGCGGTGATGGCGCTCCTCCCGACCACCGCCCAGGCCCAGCCGTTCTCGGGCGGCAACTACGGAATCTACGGGCAGGAGGGGCAGTACCCCACCACCACGTTCTGCTCGGGTACCTTCCGGCAGATCGGAGCCACCAAGTACTTCGAGGGCATGGCCCTGAAGTACTTCTACTCCGACAAGTGCGGCTCGTTCGCCCGGATCGAGAACTCCCGGCCCGGCTGCGCGGCCGTCCTGCAGCGCTCCGACAACGGCGCGGGCCGCAACGACGGCTGGGTCTCCGAGACCGTCGACTCCGGCATCACCTACGCCTACACGAAGATGGGCAGCAACCTCAACGGCCGCGTCTCGCGCGCCCTGCTCGCGTGCGACGGCCACGACCTGGTGAACACCGGCTGGTACTGAACCGCCCAACTCGCCCTACGGGGGCGGCCGGTGTTCCGGCCGCCCCTTCGGTGCGCACACGTCTGTGGCGGGCCACCGGTTTCCCGGTGACCCGCCACAGACGTGTGGAGGGTGCTGCGCGTCAGCAGTCCGGGACGCCGGCGATCTTCTCGCCGCCCCGGATGTACAGGTTGTTCACCCAGGCGATGTCGCTGCCCGAGAACTCCATGACGGCGGTCCACCAGTTGTTGGTGCCGACGGCCGGGTCGTGCACGGTCTGGCCCTGCTTCTGGCACAGGGCGTCGCCCCACCACTGCGAACGGACCGCGAGCCGTGGGGAGTCGGTGGTCGGCTGCTGGCGCAGATTGACGTCGGTGGCCCAGATGTAGACGTCGGTGAGGGTCGGGTCGCCGTTGTTGGCCACGGCGGCCGGGGCCGCGTGGGCCGTGGTGGCGAGGCCGCCGACGGCGAGAGCGGTCACCGCGAGGCCCATGGCGGTACGGCTGATCAGTCGCTTCATGTGTGTCCCCCGAAGGACGAAGATGAGGATGGTGTGGCCGGAAGCGGTCCTGTTCCGGGTCCGCAGCGCCCCGGTACGGGCTGCTTGCCGACGTTCAGAACTGTAGGGAGCCCAGGAACCACACGGTCCTGACAATTGTCAGGATCAGGTCGGGACAGCCGGGACGGGCGGCCCCGGCCTGCGGTCTCCAACACGGCCCGCGGTCCCGGCAGCGGTCCCGAACACGGCCGAAAACCGCTCGACGATCTCCATGGCCGCTGTCTACGATCCACCGCGCGGCATCGCGTGCCGGTCACCGGCCGGGTGAGGCATGGAGGCGCCGCCGAGATGCCCGTGGAGGCATTCAACCGTGTCAGTCGAGTTCAACCACACCATCGTCCTGTCCAAGGACCGGCAGAAGTCCGCACATTTCCTCGCAGAGATCCTGGGACTCGAGGTCGGGGCACCGACCGGGGTGTTCCTGCCCGTGACGACCGCCAACGGGGTCACGCTGGACTTCGTCACCATCGACGCCGACATCCCCATGCAGCACTACGCGTTCCTGGTCTCCGAGGAGGAGTTCGACGAGGCCCTGGCCCGTCTCGTCGAGGCCCGGATCCCCATCCAGGCCGACCCGCACGGCAACCACCCCCGCCGCATCAACCGCAACGACGGCGGCCGGGGCGTCTACTTCCCCGACCCGGCCGGCCACGGCCTGGAGATCCTCACCCGCCCGTACGGAACGGACCCGGCCTCCGAGTTGAACGGCGTCACGGAGGACGTGCCCGGGGCGGTCTGAGTCGACCCGGTCGGGTCAGCCGCCGTCCGACTCGACCGCCACGGGGGCCGGTTCATGACCGGCCCCCGTGGCGTGGTCCCGGCGGGGCAGCAGCAACGGCGTGACCAGGAGCAGGGCGCCGGCCACCGCGATGGCCGTGCGGGGAGTCGTCCAGGCGGCCAGTACGCCCCACAGGGCCGTGACCGCCGCGGTGGTTGCCTTGCCGCTGGCCGACCAGGCGGACAGGGTGCGGGTGACCCGGCCCGTGGGGGTGCGGTCGAGACGGTGTGTGGCGAGGACCGGGTTGAACACGCCGCAGCAGGTGATCAGGCCGAACTCGACCACCATGACCCAGGCCAGGCCGGGCGCCCCGGGGCCGGTGAAGGCCAGGCCGACCGGCCAGCAGGCCCGCAGCGCCCCCGTCGCGAGCAGGACCCGGTGCCGGCCGTGGCGCGCGACGAGGCGTGGGGCGAGCCGGGAGCCGAGCAGGCCGCCGGTGCAGGGCACCGCGAACGCGAGGGCGTACTGCCAGGGCGCGAAGTGCAGGTCGTCCACCATCAGGATCAGCAGCGGGGGAGAGGCCGCCATGATCAGGGAGTTCACCAGGAGCGAGTTGAAGAAGAGCGGGCGCAGGACCGGGTCGGCCAGGATGTGGCGCCAGCCTTCCAGCAGGTCGCCGGCCCGGGTCACCGCGGGGCCCGGTCGTGGAGCGTGCTTCTCGGCGTCCCCGATCGCCCGGATGCCGAACGCCGAGACCAGGTAGCTCACCGCGTCGGCCACGACCGTCGTCACCGGCCCGAACAGGCCGATCGCGGCCCCGCCCAGCGGCGGGCCGACCATGCTGGCGGTCCAGGTCGTCGCCTCGAACCGGCCGTTCGCCACGAGCAGGTCCTGCCGCGGCAGCAGGTCCTTCAGGAACGCCCCGGCAGCCGCGTTGAAGGTGATGTCGGCCGCCGCGACGGCCACCGACACCAGCAGCAACTGGCCAAAGCCCAGCCGCCCGAGCGCGAACGCCACCGGGACACTCAGCAGCACCACGCACCGGACCAGGTCCGCCGCCATCATCACCGGCCGCTTGCGGCGGAACTCCACCCACGGCCCGAGGGGCACCGACACCGCCGCGCCGACCGCCGGCCCCACCGCCGCGAGCAGCGACACCTGCGTCGGCCCGGCGTCCAGCGCCAGGACCGCGATCAGGGCGAACGCGTCGAACGCGAGCCATGTGCCGGCCGTGCTGACCGCGTACGCGCCCCACAGCCACCCGAACCGCCGCCCAAGCGACCGCCTGCCCGCCATATCCGGCGCACTCCCCGCTCTCCCGGACAACCCCGCGTTGTCCGGGAGTCATCCAAGCCAGAAGCGGGCGGGCCGGGCAAACAACCATCCGCCCCCGCACCACAACCAACCGTTGTGATGCGGGGAGGCGGGGTGCTGACGGGCGGCGACACCTGGACGGTCGTCGGCTGACCCGACCGAAGGTGGAAGGTCAGCGCCGGTACAGCCCCACCAGCGTCCCGTCCGCGAGGCGGCGCTTCTCCACCTCCGCGTGCACCTGGTCCGCACGCGGCGCGTCGGGCAGGACACACGGTTCGGACAGGGCGTAGAGCCGGAAGAAGTAGTGGTGGGCGTCGTCACCCGGCGGGGGGTGGGGGCCGCCCCAGCCGTGCTGCCCGTAGCCGTTGACGAGTTCCGTGCCGCCCGGTGGGCTCTGCCCGGCCTCCACACCGTCGCTGTGCGGGTCGATACCGACCACGACCCAGTGCGCGAAGGTGCCCGAGGGGGCGTCGGGATCCTCGCACAGCAGGACCAGTTCGGCCGCGTCGTCCGGTACACCGCTCCAGGCCAGCGGCGGAGAGACGTTCGGTCCCTCGTACGCGTGCCGGCGCGCGATGAACGAGTGGTCGCTGAACGCGTTGCTGCTCAGTTCGATGCCGGTCATGTGGCCCGGGGTACCCCCGAGGGCACCGGGACACACGGTTCGGGAGTCGTTGCCCGGGTACCCGCCGGGGCGAGCCGGAACGAGGCGGGAGAGGGAGGAACCCGACGATGTCTCCCCTGGCAGAAGACCCCGCGGCGGACGTCCGGGAGGACCGGCGGGCCCCCGCCCGCACCGCCCGGCTGCGCAACCGCATCCCCGAGCCGGACGAGGAACCGGACCTCCTCGGCCAGTACCTCGCGCAGATCTCCGCGACCCCCCTGCTCACCGCCGAGGACGAGGTGCGGCTGGCGCGGCGGATGGAGACCGGTGTGCGGGCGCTGGCGGAACTGGAACCGGCCGACGCCGGCGAACACGACCTCACGCCCGAGCGGCACCGGGACTTGGAGGAGGCCGTCCGCGACGGGCAGCGGGCCAAGGACCACATGGTCCGGGCCAACCTCCGGCTCGTGGTGTCGATGGCCAAACGGCACGCCCACCGCGGCCTGCCCATGCTGGACGTCATCCAGGAGGGCAACCTCGGGCTGATCCGGGCCGTGGAGAAGTTCGACCACGCCAAGGGCTTCAAGTTCTCCACGTACGCGACCTGGTGGATCCGCCAGGCGATCGAGCGGGGTCTGGCCGCGCACGCGCGCTCCGTCCGGCTGCCGATGCACGTCGTGGAGCAGCTGCAGAAGATCGCCAAGGTCGAGCGGCGGCTGCGACTCGACCTGGAGCGCGAGCCGAGCGTGGAGGAGGTGGCCCGGGAGAGCGGCCTGGCCGAGGACAGGATCACCTGGCTGCGCCATGTCGGACGGGACGCCGTCAGCCTGGACACGCCGGTGGACGACAAGGGCGAGACCGTCGTCGGCGACCTCATCGCCGACACCGAGGTGCTCCAGGCCCCGGAAGTGGCCGAGTTCCGGGCACTCGCCGAGGAACTCCGCGAGGCCGTCGGCACGCTCGCGCCCCGCGAGGCCATGATCCTCAGCCTGCGCTACGGGCTGCACGACGGTCACACCCGCACCCTGAACGAGGTCGCACGGCGCGTCGGCCTGACCCGGGAGCGGGTACGCCAACTCGAGAAGGAGTCGCTGACCCGGCTGCGGGAGCCGGAAAATCGCGACCGGCTCGTGGCCTGGGCGGGCTGAACTCCCCGCGACCGGCCTGGGCGGCCCGACCCCGCGGGCGGCCCCCCCATCACGCCGCCGGCGCGGGAACGACCAGCGACCCGTCGGACTCCTGCCGTACCTCCACCCCACCGCTGACCTGGTCCAGCGTGGCACGCAGCCAGGCACCCTCCTCCCGGGACGCGGGCTCGAGACGCATCCGCCGCACCCGGAACGGCACCATGCGCAGCCCGGCCAGCCGTCCGCTGTCCGCCTCGACCGACACCAGGAACGCGAGCCGCAGGTCGTCGCGGTACTCCTCGTAGCCGGAGATGCCCTCGTAGTCGTCGACGAAGTCGCCGCAGCCGTAGAGGATCAGCCGGTCCCGGTACACCTCCAGCGGGCGGGGATGGTGCGAGGAGTGCCCGTGGACGACGTCGACACCGCCGTCGATCAGCGCGTGCGCGAAGCGGACCTGCTCCCGGGGAACGCGATACCCCCAGTTCGAGCCCCAGTGCACCGACACCACGGTGAGGCCACCACCGGCCCGCCCCAGCCGCCGCAGCACGGTGTCGGCCGCACCGGACGAGAGGCGCGGCAGATACGCCACACCCGGCCGGTCCGCCGTGGCCGCCCAGCCGGGCGGGATGCCGCTGGAGCACGCCCCGAGGGCGGACACCCGCAGCCGGCGGCCGCCGGGGAGCGGGATCACCGCGGGCGCGCACGCCTCGTCGCTGTCGCGTCCCGCGCCCGCCGTCCGCAGGCCCGCCCGGGCCAGCGCGTCCAGGGTGTCCAGCAGGCCCGGCCTGCCGAAGTCCATGACGTGGTTGTTGGCGAGGACGGTCACGTCGGGCCGGGCCACGGCCAGCGCGGGCAGGTTCGCCGGGTGCATCCGGTAATGGATCTCCTTGCCCGGTACGAACGTGCCGCCGCCCGTCACGGACGTCTCCAGATTCACGATCCGGGCGTCCGGGGCCGCCCCGTCCAGCACCCGCAGCGCCTCACCCCACGGCCACGACGCGTCCACGGGCGCGGGCACCGGCCCGTGCGCCGACTCCGCCAGCCGGACGTAGGTCCGGGCGTCCCCGACATACGCCTCCCGCAGGGCCGGGTCACCGGGGTGCGCGAGGATCTGGTCGACGCCGCGCCCGAGCATCACGTCACCGCACAGGAACAGCGTCACGACGCCGCCGCCCATCCCTCAACGGTAGGCGCACCCGGGCCGCGGGGGTCAGGCGTCGGGCGTCACCGGCAGGCGCACCCGGGCCGCCGGGGTCAGGCGTCGGGCGTCACCGGCAGGCGCCACCCCGGGCCGCGAGGGTCAGGCGTCGATCGTCACCGCACACGACCACCCGTACGGATCCGGCCCGATCCGCAGCTCGTCCCACGCCACCGCCGTCGGCACCGCCCCCGTGATCTCCACGTCGGTGATGCCGGTGACGGCCAGCCGTACGTCCAGGCCGCCGTCGGCCTCGTCCGCCTCCACGTCCACGGGCACCTGCCCGTACGCCTCCAGCTGGAAGATGATCTCCTCCAGCAGCGAGGCGAGCAGATCGTCGCTGCTCGCCTCGGGCAACCGCACCCGGTCCACGGCGGTGGGCCGCACCCCGGAGACGTCCGCGAAACACTCGACCATCGCCAGGACGGCCTCTGCCAGGCAGTGCTCTCTGCACGCCGCCCACGCCTCGATCCGGATGTCGCCGGGATGCGGCACCGCCCGGTGCCCGCACTCGCCCGGCTGCCGCCCTTGCCCGCCGTTGCTCGTGTCACCGCCCATGAACATCGCCTGCCCGAGCCTTGCCCACCCATGCGGCCCGGCGCCCACGGGTCACTCAGACGGGCTCGTCCGCCAGGTACGGCGGCGCCGGGTCGTACTGGATGTAGCGCCGTACGGCCCGCGCGTGATCCCGGCCGTGCAGCCGCCCGACCAGCCACAACGCGCTGTCGATCCCGGCCGAGACGCCTTGGCTGGTGACCAGGCCGCCGTCGACCACGTAGCGGGCGTCCCGGACCACCGTCACGTCCCCGCGCGCCTCCAGGGTGTCCTCCTGACTCCAGTGCGTGGCCACCCGGCGCCCCCGGGCGGGTCCGGCGGCATGCAGCAGGAACGTGCCGGTGCACACGCCGTGCACCCACGCGGCCCGCTCCGCCGTCTTGGCGATCCAGCCGGTGACCACCGGGTTGTGCAGCTGGGTCTCACGGGCGCCAAGACCGCCCGGCACATGCAGCACGTCCAGCGGCGGATGGTCGTCGAAGGTGTGGTCGGGCAGCACGCGCAGGCCCTTGTTGCAACGCACGGCGCCGGGGTGCTCGGAGACGAGTACGGCCGTGTCGCCGCTGTCCCGCAGCCGCGCGGAGACGGTGAAGACCTCCCAGGGCCCCACGAAGTCCAGCTCCTCGGCATCCTCGAAGACCAGCAGGCCGTAAGTCGTCATGCGCTTCTTCCTTCCTCTGCGAGATCTGCGAGATCTGCGAGATCTGAGAGATCTGCGAGATCGGCCAACGCTCCGGTCGTGGAGCGGAACCTGGCGCGGTAGTCCGACGGCGCGACACCGAGACGGCGGTGGAACGTGCGGCGCAGGGTCTCGGCGGTGACGAAGCCGCAGCGCCGGGCGATGGCCTCGACCGGTTCGTCCCCGTCCGTCAGTGCCCGCTGGGCCGCCTCGACGCGCACCCGCTCGACGTACGCCGCCGGCGGCACACCGAGTTCTGCGGTGAAGCGCCGCTGAAGATGACGCGGGCTCAGCCCGGCGTGTGCGGCGAGACCCGCGATGTCGTGCCGGGCACCGGGATCGGCGTGGATCGCGCCGACGGCGGCCCGCACCGGGTCCGTGGCCGGCTGCCGCGACCACAGCGCCACGCTGAACTGCGACTGCCCGCCCGGGCGGCGCAGGAACAGCACCAGCCGGCGGGCCACCTCGTGCGCGACGTCCCGGCCGAGGTCGTCCTCCACGAGGGCGAGCGCCAGATCCATCCCGGCGGTCACTCCGGCCGACGTCCACACCCGCCCGTCCCGGACGAAGATCGGGTCGCAGTCCACGCGCACCTCGGGATGCTCCCGGGCCAGTTGCTCCCCACGCGCCCAGTGCGTGGTGACCCGCCGCCCGTCGAGCAGGCCGGCGGCCGCCAGCAGGAACACCCCGCTGCACACCGAGGCCACCCGCCGGGCACCCGCCGCCGCGGCGGCGACCCAGGCGACGAGCGACTCGTCCTCCCGGGCCCGGTCGACGCCCCGGCCGCCGACCACCACGAGGGTGTCCGTCCCGGCCGGGTCGAGGTCCGTCACGCCGTGGGCGGCGTGCATGACCAGCCCGCTCACCGACCGGACCGGCCCCGCCCGGGTCGCCACGACCTCGCAGGCGTACTCGCCCGCGCTGTGGAACACCTCGTGCGGTCCGGTGAGGTCGAGCGGCTGGAAGCCGTCGAAAACGACGAAGACGATACGGCGATCGGTCACGCCCCTCACGCTCCATCCGCGCGCGGTACGGCGTCAACGACACGCACCCCACAGATCGCGCCATGGGACGTCCACCGCGGCGTGGGTACCACGGGAACCGGGGGAGAGGAGGCTGACGATGAACGCCCGAACGGTCACCCTGCCCGCCGGCGGCGCGGACCTCACCGGTGACCTGGCCGTGCCCCCGGACGCCCGCGCGATCGTGCTGTTCGCGCACGGCAGCGGCAGCTCCCGGCACAGCCCCCGCAACCGTGAGGTCGCCGCCGGTCTGCGCACCGCCGGCTTCGCCACCCTGCTGATCGACCTGCTCACCCAGGAGGAGGAAGACCAGGACGCCGTCACCGCCGAACTCCGCTTCGACATCCCCCTGCTGGGTCGCCGACTGGTCGCCGCCCTCGACTGGCTGGCGCGGGAGCCCGGCACCTCGGACCTGCCCGTCGTCCTGTTCGGCGCCAGCACCGGCGCGGGCGCGGCCCTGGTCGCCACCGCGCAGCGCCCCGACCGGGTACGGGCGGTCGTCTCGCGCGGTGGGCGGCCCGACCTGGCCGGTGACGCCCTGGACGAGGTACGGGCCCCGGTGCTGCTGATCGTGGGCGGCCGGGACACGCACGTGCTGCGGCTCAACGAGGAGGCGGCACGGCGACTGCCCGGCCCGCACACCCTTCACGTGGTGCCCGGCGCCACCCACCTGTTCGAGGAACCGGGCGCGCTCGATCAGGTCGCCGAGGCGGCCCGGCAGTGGTGCGACGAGCGGATACGGGCCGCCACCGGAGGGTGACCGGTCGGCGCGCATCGTCCGGTGGGCCGGGGGGTACGCGGGAACCGGACCGGCTGGGGCGGGGGCGCGCGGGAGCCGGACGGCCCGGTGTGGTGGGGGTACGCGGGAGCCGGACCGCCCGGGGCCCTCATTCGTGCGGGAAGCGGAGGTGACCGTCATGCGGTTCCGTGATCGCCGGCAGGCCGGTGAGGAACTGGCCGAAACACTGCGCACCCGGCAGCGCGACGGGCACCTGCCCGATCCCCTCGTCCTCGCCCTGCCCCGCGGCGGGGTCGCCGTGGCCCGCGAGGTCGCCGCCGCGCTGGACGCCCCGCTCGACGTACTCGTCGTACGGAAGATCGGGGCGCCCCACCAGGAGGAGCTCGGCGTCGGCGCGATGGCCGGGGACGAGGTGCCGCTCCTCGACGAGGAGGCCCTGCGCCACCTCGGACTCGGCGAGGCCGCGCTCGCCCCCGTCATCGAGCGTGAGCGGGCCGAACTGCGGCGCCGCGAGCGGCTGTACCGGCAGGGCCGACCCGCCCCGGACCTGCGCGGACGGACCGTGATCGTCGTCGACGACGGCCTGGCGACCGGCTCCACGGCCCGCGCCGCGCTGCGCTTCGTACGCCGTCAGGCGCCCGGGAAGGTGCTGCTGGCCGTGCCCGTGTGCTCCCCGGAGGGCGCCGACCTGATGCGGGCAGAGGCCGACGAGGTGGTCTGCCTGCACCGGCCGGCCGCGTTCATGGCGGTGGGCCTCTGGTACGAGGACTTCGACCAGTTGACGGACCAGGACGTGCTGGAGGCGCTGCACGTGCAGCTTTGACTCAATGTTCACCTGGCGGGAGTGGCGGAAATCGGCCGCGGCGGATCACGATGTCCCTTCCCCACACCTGCATCAGGAGCAACAAGTGAACGTCTCGCTGTCCGTGTGGCTGCTGACCGTGGCCGCCCTGTGCGTGCTGGTCGCCGTCGACTTCTTCGTGGGCCGCAAGCCGCACGACGTGTCCCTCAGGGAAGCCGGGACGTGGACGGTGGTGTGGGTCGTCCTGGCGGGCCTGTTCGGCGCGGGACTCTGGTACTTCGGTGGGAGCGGGCCCACGGGCGAGTTCTTCGCCGGGTACATCACCGAGAAGTCGCTCAGTGTCGACAACCTCTTCGTCTTCGTCCTGATCATGGGCAAGTTCGCGGTGCCCTCGCAGTACCAGCAGCGGGTGCTGATGGTCGGCGTGCTGATGGCCCTGGTGCTGCGGGCGGTGTTCATCGCGGCCGGCGCGGCGATCATCTCCACCTTCTCCTGGGTGTTCTACCTCTTCGGGGCCTTCCTGATCTGGACCGCCTGGAAGCTGGTCCAGGACGCCCGCACGCAGGACCACGAGGAGGAGTACCAGGAGAACAAGCTGCTGAAGATGGCGGAGCAGCGCTTCGGCGTGGCCGACCGCTATCACGGCACGAAACTGTTCATCACCGAGAACGGCAAGCGGATCATGACCCCGATGCTGGTCGTGATGCTCGCGATCGGCTCCACCGACGTGCTGTTCGCCCTCGACTCCATCCCCGCGATCTACGGCCTCACCCAGGACCCGTACATCGTGTTCACCGCGAACGCCTTCGCCCTGATGGGCCTGCGCCAGCTGTACTTCCTCATCGGCGGCCTGCTGAAGAAGCTGGTCCACCTCTCCTACGGCCTGTCGATCATCCTGGGCTTCATCGGCGTGAAGCTGGTGCTGCACGCGCTGCACGAGTCGGGCGTGCACGTCCCCGAGATCGGCATCCCGTTCTCGCTGGGCTTCATCGTGCTGGTCCTGGCGGTCACGACGGTCACGAGCCTGCGCGCGTCGAAGAAGCAGGAGGCCGAGGCCGAGGCGGAGGCGGCGCAGCCGTCCGCTGAGTCCAGCTAGACCTCCCGGAGTGGCTCGCCGTCGGAGGTAGCCGTCAGACGACGCCGTCCGCGCGCAGGGCCGCCACCTCCTCGGCGGTGCGGCCCAGTTCGGTGAGGATGGCCTCGGTGTGCTCGCCCACGGCCGGCACGGGGTCCATGCGCGCGGGCAGACCCGCGAGGTCGGCGGGCGGGAGCAGCGCCTCCACGGTGGCGCCCGGCACCTCGACCTCGCTCCAGCGGCCACGGGCGGCCAGCACGGGGTGGTCCAGGAACGCGGCGACGTCGTTGACCCCGGCGCAGGCGATGCCGATGCGCTCCAGGTCCTTGAGGATCTCGTCGGAGCCGGAGCGGGCGAACCGCTCGGCGACGACGGCGTTGAGTTCCTCGCGGTGGGCGACACGGTCGGAGCCGGTGGCGAAACGCGGGTCGTCGACCAGTTCCGGACGGTCGAGGAACTCGGCGCACAGCGCCACCCACTCCCGCTCGTTCTGGATGGAGAACAGCACCTCCTTGCCGTCGGCGGCGGTGTACGTCCCGTACGGCGCGATGGTGGCGTGCTGCGTGCCCAGCCGCGGGGGCTGGGCGCCGCCGTGCCGGGTGTAGTAGGCGGGCTGGCCCATCCACTCCGCGAGTGCCTCGAACAGGGACACCTCCACGGGGTGGGCCTCGCCGGTGGTGGCACGGGTGTACAGGGCGGTGAGGACGCCGCTGTAGGCGTACATCCCGGCGGCGATGTCGGCGACGGAGATCCCCGTCCGGGCGGTCCCCTCGGGGGTTCCGGTCAGCGACACCAGCCCGGTCTGGCACTGCACGAGCAGGTCGTAGGCCTTGCGGTCGGACCAGGGGCCGGTCGTGCCGTAGCCGGAGATCGTGCACGGGATCAGGTTCGGGCGGCGGCCGGTGACGGCGGCGGCGTCCAGCCCGAGCCGGGCGGCGGCGCCCGGGGCGAGGTTCTGCACGAACACGTCGGCGCCGTCGAGGAGGTCGTGCAGGATCTCGTGGCCGCGGGGGTCCTTCAGGTCGAGCGTGAGGGACTCCTTGGAGCGGTTGAGCCACACGAAATAGCTGGAGTGGCCGTGCACGGTCGTGTCGTACCGGCGGGCGAAGTCACCGCCGCCCGGCCGCTCCACCTTGATCACCCGGGCACCGAGGTCGGCGAGCTGCCGCGTGGCGTAGGGCGCGGCCACGGCCTGCTCCAGGCTGACCACCGTGACCCCGGCCAGGGGATACCGCTGCACGCTCATGCCTCAAGCTCCTGAATCGTGTACGGGGGGGCGCTGGGACAGTCTGCCGCAGGGGGAGGGCGCGGGGGCGGGCCACCGACGCGATCCGGATCACGCCGGCGGGTGGTTTGGCGGGACCGCGGTGCCGGTGATGTGCGGTTTCGCCGGTGCGACGCGGGTCATGACCGGCGTGCCGAGAGAGAGCCGGGGGCGGAGGTCATGCCCCCGCCCGTGCGGTCGGCGGCACCGGGTGTCGCCGACCCCGGCTGCCCGAGGGCGCCCGCCGCCTCCCCGCCTCCGATGGCGCTCCAGGGCCCGCTGCTCGCCGCAGCCAGACTCTTTTCATTACTTAAGCTGATTGATGATGGTTCGTGTTCATCCGGCAGGGATGAGTATGAGGTGATGAGGGAGCCGCAGTCGCCGGGATCCCCCGGTGTGGGCAGCCCGGAGCAGGTCGACGGACTGCCGTTGCGCCCACGTGTTCTCGCCACCGCGCGCCGGGTGGCCGGGATCGCGGCCCTGACAGCCGGTCTGCTGGGCCTGGTCAGTCTGGTCGGCTGGATCTCCGGGGCCGACGCGCTGAAGGAAGTGCTGCCCGGGGCCTCGGTGGCGATGAAGGCCAACACCGCCGTGGCTGTCGTGGCGCTCGGGCTTTCCCTGTACGTGCTCTCCTTCCTGCGCCGGATCGGCCCGTTCGCGCTCGCCGTGTCCCGTGCGGCGGCGGTCCTGGTCATCCTGATCGGCACGCTCACCCTCGCGGAGTATGTGTCCGGGGCTGACCTGGGCCTCGACGAGCTGCTCTTCAGGGACGACACCGTCTTCCAGGGGACGGGGCCGCCAGGGCGGATGGCACCGAACACGACCGCGGCCCTGATGGCCGGGGGAGTGGGTTCCCTGTGCGCGGGTGTGCCCCGGATCCCTGCCTGGGCGAGTCAGATCCTGGGCCTCGGCGTCGGCGCACTCGGCATGCTGAGGCTGTACGGGGCCGCCTACGGAGTGACCGAACTGGAGCAGTTCGGCCCCTACTCGGGCATGGCCCTGCACACCGCGGCGGCGTTGACGCTGTTCGGCACGGCGCTCTTCCTGGCTCGACCGGGCGAGGGCGGTGCGGGGCTGCTGCTGAACGCGGGGACGACGGGCGCGCTCGGACGATGGTTGTTCGTCACCGTCGTCATCGTGCCGCCGCTGCTGGGCTGGGCCGTTCTGGTCGCCGAGGACGCCGGGCTGTTCGGGGAGCGGCTGGGAACCGGGTTGCTCGTCTTCGGTCACGTGGCCGTGTTCACGGCGGTGATCTTCACGACCCTGGCAGTGGGCCGCCGGGTCGAGGTGGCGCATGCCCGTCTCGAGTGGCGGGTGCGTCAGAACGAACTGCTGCAGGCCTTCATCGAGTACACGCCCGCGATGGTGTTCATCAAGGACCTCGAGGGCCGTCTCCTGGCGGTCAACACGAGGTTCGAGCAGACTCTGGACCTGTCCCGGGAGCAGGTCCTGGGCCGCCTGGACCGGGACGTCCTGCCGCCCGACTTCATGCGTCAGGCGCGCGCCTCCGACCGCGCCGTGCTGGCGGAGGGCCGGCCGGTACAGCGGCAGAAGACGTTCGCCCTGCCGGGAGGCCGACGGGAGTTCCTGTCCACCCGGTTCCTGCTCAACGACACCTCCGGCGCGCCGTACGCCCTGGGCGGCGTGTACATCGACATCACCGATCGCGTCGCGGCCGAACGCGAGGTCCAGCGGGCGCACCGGCGGTTCGTCGCGCTGCTGGAGTCCGCTCCCGACGCCACCTTGATCACGAACGGCGACGGTATCGTCGTCATGGCCAACCCGCAGGTGAAACGGCTCTTCGGACGCGACCCGGGTGATCTCGTCGGCTCCGATGTGGTCAGCCTGGTACCCGCTGGCCGGCGCCGGCGGCACTGCGCGCTCCTGCGTGCCTACCTCCGCCTGCGTGATCCGAAGCCGGCGGTTCTCGACAAGGACCTGTACGGGGCGCGCGGCGACGGCTCCGAGTTCCCCGTCGAGGTGAGCGTCAGCAGTCTGCGGGCCGAGCAGGAGACCATCGTGGTCCTGACCGTCCGGGACATCACCGAGCGCAGACGGCTGGAGGCCGAGCGGGCCGAGCGCTATGAGCAGCAGCGGCGGATCGCCTACACCCTGCAGCACAGTCTCATGGGGGAGCCGCCCCGCCTGGCGTACCTGCCCTGTGCCTACCGGTATCTGGCGTCCGTCCAGGACCCCGGTGTCGGCGGCGACTGGTTCGACGTCATCCCGCTCGAGGAGCACCGCACTGGCGTCCTCATCGGTGACGTCATGGGCCGGGGCCTGGAGGCCGCGGCCGTCATGGGGCAGTTGCGCGCCGCCTCTCACGCCCTGGCCCGCACGGGGGCCACGCCCAGCGGACTGATGCGGGCGCTCGACCGGTTCGTCGGCGACCTGGCGGGCCAACTGGTCACCAGCGTCTACCTGGTCCTGGACCAGGACAGGCACGAAGTCACCCTGTGTTCGGCGGGGCACCTGCCCGTCATCGCTCTGCCGCCCGACGGGCCCGCGTGCCGGCTGGGGGCCCCGGTCGGGGTGCCGCTGGGCGTCAACGACGCGGCGCACGTGGTGCCCTTCGAGGAAGCGACCCTGCCGCTGCCGCCGGGCAGCGCCCTCGTGCTCTACACGGACGGGCTGGTCGAGAGGCCCGGCACGGACATCGAGGCCCAGGTCGACCTCCTGACCCACACCGTCGACGCCGTGCTCAAGGGCGCCCGGGTCGACGACCCCGGCACCCTCGACCGTGCCGCGGACTGCCTGATCAAGACCCTGATCGCGGACGCGGACGCGTCTGACGACGACGTGACGCTGCTTGTGCTCGGCATCCCGGGCCCGCAGGGGAACGGGACCCGGTTCTGACCGGAACCCGCGGCGCCTCCGAGCCTGCTCACGCCCGGACCACCGACGAGGGGGGCCGGGGGCTGCTCATCGTGGCCCAGCTCGCCCAGCAGTGGGGCACCCGCTGCACGACGACCGGCAAGGTCATCTCAACCGAGCGGGCGCTCCCCATCGGGTCGGGCCGGTCGAGTGCGGCCGGGGCGCCCGTGTCCCGTCGGCGGGGGCCCCGGAGCCGCACTCAACGGCTCGCGGCAGTCGCAGTCGTGGTCGCGGGCCCGCTGCGCGAGACGACGCGCGTCCCGCGGCCGTCGGCGACCCGGATCTGCAACGAACCGCATCCGCAGCGCGTCCACTCCGTGTGGCCCGTCGCGGTGCTGTGCCGGGACAGCACCCGGAACGGCTCGCCCCGGTCCGGCCAGCCGCAGTGCGGGCAGGCGGCGGTGGCCTCGGTGCTGGTCATGTCCGACTCCTCGTACGTCGTGGTGGTTGACCGTCGCGACACCCCAAGGGTGCGTCCGAAGATCCGTACACGTCCAGGTTGACTTTGTGGACCTCACTGTGAAGCCTGGCCTTCATGATTGACCTGCGCCGGCTGCACGTTCTGAGGGCGGTCGCCCATTACGGCACCGTCACCGCGGCCGCCAGAGCCCTGCACTTCACGCCGTCCGCCGCCTCCCAGCAGGTACGGCAGCTGGCCCGCGACCTGGGCGTCGACCTGCTGGAGCCACAGGGGCGCGGGGTGCGTCTCACCCCGGCCGCCGAGAGCCTGCTCGCGCACGCCGACGCCATCCAGGCCCGCTGGGACCAGGCAGAACTGGATCTACGGGCCGACCACGGGGCGCCCTCCGGGGTGCTGCGGGTCACCGGCTTCCCGGTGGCCGTCTCGGTGCTGCTGGCGCCGATGGCGGCCCGGTTGGCGGAGCGGCACCCGCGGCTGTCCGTCCGGATCACCGAGGCGGGTGTCCCGGAGAGTTTCGACCTGCTCTTCGAGGGCGGGACCGACCTGGCGGTCGTCGAAGCGACCCCGCGCAATCCGCCGCTGAGCGACAACCGGTTCGACCAGCGGCCGCTGCTCGACGACCCGTTCGACCTGGTCGTACCCGAAGGGCACCGGCTGGCGGGACGGACCCGGGTCGATCTCGCCGAGGCTGCGCGGGAGGCGTGGATCGCGCCGGTGGAGGACAGTCCCTGCCGGCCGCACGTCCTCTCCGCCTGCGGCGCGGCCGGGTTCACCCCCGAGGTCGTCCATCACGCCCTCGACTGGAACGTCTGCGCCCACCTCGTAGCCCACCGGCTCGGCGTAGCCCTCATTCCGCGCCTGGCGCATCTGACCCCGCACCTGCCGATCACCCGGGTCCGCTGCACCGGCGATCCCCACCGCAAGCTCCTGACCTGCACCCGGACCGGCGGGCACGCCCGCCCGGCGGTGGCGGAGGCCTTGGAGGAACTACGAGGCCTGGCCCGCACGGCGGTCGCCTGAAGGAGCCGGGCGGTCGTAGCCAGACCTCCGTCACCCCCCGGCCGCCCCCACCCGCAGCCCGTCCATGACGAAATCCAGCAAGCGAGTGGCGCGCGGCTGCCAGTCGGTGTGGGGGTCCATCGTCCAGAGTCCGCCGATGACGAGGAAGAGGTCGCTCGCGGTGACCCCGGGACGGATGGTGCCGGCCTCCTCCGCGGCCCGCAGGAGGAGTTCGGCCGCGTCGGTCACGGGGGCGTGGCCCGGCTTTTCCGGCTGACCGGGTGCGCTGGTGGCCTGGCGAATGGCGTCGGCCAGGCCCGCCTTGGTCATCGCGAACCGTGCCAGCCGGTCCATCCACTCGCGCAGCGCCCGGTCGGGCTCCCGGCTCTCCAGCAGCACCGGGGCGGTGTCGGCGACCTGCTGCATCTCGTGCCGGTAGATCTCCAGGACCAGTGCCTCGCGGGTGGGGAAGTGGCGGTAGAAGGTGCCCTGCCCGACGCCCGCCTTCTTGGCGATCGCGCTCAGCGGGACGCCCGCCGAGCGCGTCAGTTGCTCCAGCGCGACCTCCAGGATGCGCTCGCGGTTGCGCTGCGCGTCCGAGCGCAGGGGAGCGTCCTTCTTCTGCCGCACCCGCCCTCCTCCCGGGCCGTGGCCGAAACCAGCCCCTTGTTAAGCGGACAGTTGTCCGTTAAGTTTTCCGAGTAACGGACAACTGTCCGCTTGCCCATCGTATCGGCGTGCCGCGGGTGCGGACAGCCCGCGGCTGCCGTGCCCCGGGCCCGCCCGCCCCGCATCCCGCACGGTCGCGAACCGGCATCGCCGCCCGCAGCGACCCTGCCCACCCCCGACCTCGCGATGTGAGAGAGAAGGCTTCCATGCCCCCATCGACGTCCAGCGACCTCACCCTGTCCGTGAACGGCGAGAAGTACACGCTGACCGTCGACCACCGCACCACCCTGCTCGACGCCCTGCGTGAACGACTGGACATGACGGGCACCAAGAAGGGCTGCGACCAGGGCCAGTGCGGTGCCTGCACGGTCCTGCTCGACGGCCGCCGGAGCGTGGCCTGCCTCCAGCTCGCCGTGGCCGCTGAGGGGCGCGAGATCACCACCATCGAAGGCGTGGCCGAGGGCGAGCGACTGCACCCCGTGCAGCAGGCGTTCCTCGACCTGGACGGCTTCCAGTGCGGCTACTGCACGCCGGGCCAGATCTGTTCGGCCATCGCCGTGATCGAGGAGCACGCGGCCGGCTGGCCGAGTGCCGTCACCGGCGACGTCCGGCCCGAGGCGGGACCACCGCCGCTGACCCCTGAGGAGATCCGCGAGCGCATGAGCGGCAACCTGTGCCGCTGCGGCGCGTACGTGTCGATCGTCCAGGCCGTGGCCCGGGCCGCCGAGGAGAGCACCAAGGGAGCTGCGGCATGAGGGAGTTCGGCTACCAGCGGGCCTACGACGTCTCCGGCGCCGTCGCACTGCTCGACGGCGACGGCGAAGCCCGCTTCCTGGGCGGCGGCACGAACCTCGTCGACCTGATGAAGACCGGCGTCGAACGGCCCGCCCGGCTCGTCGACGTACGCGAACTGCCCCTGAACCGCGTCGAGCCGGCCGAGGACGGCGGGCTGCGCATCGGGGCCACCGTCACCAACAGCGACCTGGCCGCCCACCCCGAGGTCCGGCGCCGCTACCCGGCACTCGCGCAGGCCGTGCTGGCCGGAGCCTCCGGGCAGCTGCGCAACATGGCCACCGTCGGCGGCAACCTCCTCCAGCGCACCCGCTGCGGCTACTTCGCCGACGTCACCTCCCCCTGCAACAAGCGCGATCCGGGCAGCGGTTGCCCCGCCATCACCGGCGAGCACCACAACCACGCCGTCCTGGGCGCCTCCGACCACTGCGTGGCCACCCACCCCTCCGACATGGGCGTGGCACTGGCCGCCTTCGACGCGAGCGTGTCGTACGAAACGGCCGACGGGGCGGGGGAGCTGCCGCTCGCCGACTTCTACCTGCCGGTGGGGGAGACCCCGCATCTGGAGACCGCCCTGCCGCCGGGTGCGCTCATCACCGGCGTCACCCTGCCGCCCACCGCCGCAGCGGCCAACTCCCGCTACCGCAAGGTGCGCGAGCGGGCCTCGTACGCCTTCGCCATCGGCTCCGTCGCCGCCGCGCTCGACGTCCGGGACGGCCTCGTCCACGACGTGCGCCTGGCCTTCGGCGCGGTCGCCTCCCGTCCTTGGCGCGCCCGCGCGGCCGAACGGGCCCTGACCGGCAGCCCGGCCGACGCCGAACACTTCGCGGCCGCCGCGGACGCCGAACTGGCGGCCGCCAGGCCCCTGCCCCACAACGGATACAAGGTGATCCTGATGCGCAACCTCGTCGTGGCCGTGTTGAGCGAACTCGCCGAGGAGGCCGCCCGATGACCACCGCCACCAGGGGAGCAGTCGGCACCGCGCACCCGCGCGTGGAAGGCCGCGACAAGGTCACCGGGGCGGCCCGCTACGCCGGCGAGATCCCCTTCGCGGAGCTCGCCCACGGCTGGCTTGTGGTCTCCACCGTCGCCCGCGGCCGCATCCGCGCCCTGGACACCGAGGCCGTGCTCGCCATGCCCGGGGTGCTCACCGTGCTCCACCACCACAACGCCCCGCGCGTCGACATCGACTACACCGGCATGATGGGCACCCCGCCGGACCCCACCGTCGGCCTCTTCCAGCACGACCGCGTGCCCCACATGGGCTGGCCGGTGGCCCTGGTCGTCGCCGAGACCTCCGAGCAGGCCAGGGAGGCCGCCGAGGCTCTCGTGGTGCACTACGACCGGGAGCCGCACGACGTCGCGTTCTCCGCCGGTCGCGAGGCCGAGGCGTACGCGCTCGACGGGCACATGCCGGCCGTGGTGGAGAAGGGCGACCTGGAGGCCGGACTCGCCGCGTCCGCCGTGGTGGTGGACGCCGAGTACACCACCCCGGAGGAGCACCACAACCCGATGGAGCCGCACGCTGCGGCGGCCCGGTGGGAGGGCGGCCGCCTGGAGGTCGTCGACTCCAACCAGGGCACCGGCTGGGTCGCCGGCGAGCTCGCGAGCCTGTTCTCCCTCGACCCCGCTTCGGTGCGGGTCCGGTCCGAGCACGTGGGCGGCGGCTTCGGCAGCAAGGGTGTTCGCGTGCACCAGGTGGCCGCGGTGATGGCGGCGACCGTGCTGCAACGCCCGGTCCGGGTCGTCATGACCCGCCGGCAGATGTTCTCCCTCGCCGGTCACCGAAGCCCCACCGCCCAGCGGGTCAGGCTCGGCGCCGACGCGGACGGACGGCTGCTCGCGCTGGAGCACCGGTCGCTGAACCAGACCTCGACCGTCCACGACTTCGTCGAGCCGAGCGCGGCGTCGAGCCGGTCGATGTACGCCGCCGACGCCCACCACACGGCCAGCCGGCTCGTGAAGCTCGACGTCCCCACCCCGACCTGGATGCGCGCCCCGGGCGAGGCGTCGGGCTCGTTCGCGCTGGAGTCGGCACTCGACGAGCTCGCCGAGCGGTGCGGCATCGACCCGATCGAGCTGCGGGTCCGCAACGAGCCCGAGGTGGGCCCCGTGTCCGGGCTGCCGTTCGGCAGCCGCAACCTCATCCCCTGCTTCCGGGAAGGCGCCCGCAGGTTCGGCTGGGACGGGCGGGATCCACGGCCCGGCGTGCGCCGGGAGGGCCGCTGGCTGCTCGGCACGGGCACCGCCGCCGCCTCCTTCCCCACGCTGGCCATGCCGTCCACGGCGGCCCTGACCGCGGAGGCGGACGGCACCTTCACCGTGCGGATCAACGCCGCGGACATCGGCACCGGCGCCCGCACCGCGCTCACCCTGGTCGCCGCCGATGTCCTGGAGGTGCCCGCGGACCGCGTCCGGGTGCGGATCGGTGACAGCGACCTCGGCGCCGCGTCGATCGCCGGCGGTTCGGCCGGCACCCGCTCCTGGGGCTGGGCCGTCACGGCCGCCGCCCAGGAACTGCGCCGGAGCCTCGCGCCGGGCGCGGACATCCCGCCGGAGGGCGTCACCGTACGGTCGAACACGGCCGAAGCGCTCGGCGCCCTCGCTCAGAAGGAGCGGCACGCCTTCGGTGCGCAGTTCGCCGAGGTCGCCGTCGACCCCGCCACCGGAGAGGTTCGCGTGCGCCGCATGCTGGGCATCTTCGCGGCGGGCCGGATCGTCAACCCGCTCACCGCCCGCAACCAGTTCGTCGGCGGCATGATCTGGGGCATCTCCATGGCCCTGCACGAGGAAGCCGTCAGGGACCGGGCGAGCGGCGGCGTCTACGGCGCCGACCTCGCCGGCTACCACGTCGCCGCGCACGCCGACATCCCGCACATCGAGGCCGACTGGGTCGACGACCCCGACCCGGACGACCCGGTCGGCATCAAGGGCATCGGAGAGGTCGGCATCGTGGGCGCGGCCGCGGCGGTCGCCAACGCGGTGTGGCACGCGACCGGCGTACGCCACCGGGACCTGCCGATCCGCCCCGACCGTGTGCTGCTGGCGGGCGGCGATGCTTGATCTCGCAGAACCTCTGCACCAGTGGATCGAGGAGGGCCGGGACTTCGCCGTCGCCACGGTCGTCGCCGTGGGCGGCAGCGCCCCGCGCCCTCCCGGCGCCGCGCTCGCCGTCGCCGCGGACGGCACGGCCGTCGGCTCGGTCTCCGGGGGCTGTGTGGAGGGAGCGGTGTACGACCTCTGCCTTCAGGCCCTCCAAGACGGCGAGACGCTCGTCGAGCGGTTCGGCTACAGCGACGAGGACGCCTTCGCGGTGGGGCTGACCTGCGGCGGGACGATCGATGTCATGATCACCCCGTTCGCGGGCGGGCGCCCGGCCGAGAGGGCGGCGCTGGCGGCCGCCGCCCGGGCCGAGCCGGTGGCCCTGGCCCGGGTGGTGCGGGGCCCGTCCGGCCTCCTGGGCCAGGCCCTGCTGGTCCGCCCCGACGGCTCGTCCGACGGTGGCCTCGGCGGCGGCCCGCAGCTGGACCGCGCGGTGCTCGACCGGGCCGGGGCCCTGCTGGACACCGGCCGCACCGGCACGGTGGAGCTCTCCGAGGACGGGTCGCACTGCCCGGGCGGTCTCACCCTGCTCGTCGAATCGGCCGTTCCGCCGCCCCGCATGATCGTCTTCGGCGCGATCGACTTCGCGGCGGCCCTGGTACGGGCGGGCGCATTCCTCGGCTACCACGTCACCGTGTGCGACGCGCGCCCCGTCTTCGCGACCCGGGCCCGCTTCCCGCAGGCCGACGAGATCGTCGTCGACTGGCCCGACCGCTACCTCCGGCGCACGGAGACCGACGGGCGCACGGTGCTGTGCGTGCTCACCCATGACGCGAAGTTCGACATCCCCCTGCTGACGGAGGCGCTGCGGCTGCCCGTCGCCTACATCGGCGCGATGGGCTCCCGCCGCACCCACGAGGACCGCAACCGGCGGCTGCGGGAAGCGGGCGTGAGCGAGCGCGACCTGGCCAGGCTGAGATCACCGATCGGCCTCGACCTGGGAGCCCGTACGCCCGAGGAGACGGCCGTGTCGATCGCGGCGGAGATCATCGCAGCCCGGCACGGCGGCACGGGGGCGCCGCTCACGGGTTCGGCCACACCGATCCACAGGACCGCCCGGCAGGCGCATCCGCAACCCGCCTGACGGCCGCCCCGAGCCGGTCGTGTGCTTTCCCGGGGTGCTGCGCGGCCGCCTGGGACCGGTCGGGTGCCGGCTGGAGGGCCGCGTGCCCGTCCGGGGGCCGGTGCTGGTCACGCTCGGGGGCTGCTCGATCGCTGAGGGCCGCCAGGTGCCCGGCGCGTTGCCGGGCTGTCTGACTCAGCTCGTCCGGCGCTTGCCGGGGCAGCAGCGGGTCGCTCCGGGCAAGCGCCGAGCCTGCTCTCGGCCCGGCCGGCCGAGGCCTCCGCCGGAATGCCGAAGAGGCCGGGGCCGTCATCGGCCCCGGCCCTCCACGGGTGCGAAACGACGCGGTCAGGCCGCGGCGGGCTCCGACGCGTGGCTGTGCAGGCGCGCGATGACCTCGGTCAGCTGCTCGGCGACCTCGGCGTCGTCGGCCGGGTGCGTCTCGGCGAAGCGGGTCATCGAGCCGGGGATGGACAGCTTGACGTCCTCCAGGACCTTGCCGCCGGCCACGCCCACGGACTTGCGGGTCTCGTCGTGCGCCCAGACGCCGCCGTACTGGCCGAACGCGGTACCGACCACGGCGACCGGCTTGCCGTTGAGGGCACCGGCACCGTACGGGCGGGACAGCCAGTCGATGGCGTTCTTCAGCACGGCCGGGATGGTGCCGTTGTACTCGGGGGTGAAGAGGATCAGGCCGTCGGCGGCGTTCGCGGCCTCGCGCAGCCGCGCGGCGGCGGCCGGGACGTCACCCTCCACGTCGATGTCCTCGTTGTAGAAGGGAATCTCGGCCAGACCCTCGAACAGGTCCACCTCGGCCCCCTCGGGGGCGAGCTTGACGGCCGCCTCGGCGAGCTGGCGGTTGTGCGAACCGGCGCGAAGGCTGCCCACGAGGGCGAGGATACGAACGGACATGCTGACTCCCACATCTGAGGCACTGCTCTGAGGCACTGATGATCCGGACCGGGGTCCGTTTAACTTTCTAGCACCCTAACCGGACCGCGGTCCAGTTTTGTTCCCGATGCTTTACGCTGGCTTCATGTCCGCCGCCCCGCCTCCCTTCCCGACGCCCCAGGAGCCCGTCGACCATCCCGAGCTGCTCCAGCTCGGCATCTCCCCGGAGGAGGACGAGCCGTGCCTGCGGGCCGACGCCGCGCGCAATCGTGCCCGGCTGCTGGAGGCCGCCGGGCGGCTGGTGGCGGAGCGCGGCGCGGAGGCCGTCACGATGGAGGCGGTGGCTGCCGAGGCCTGTGTCGGCAAGGGCACGGTCTTCCGCAGGTTCGGTGACCGCACCGGCCTGCTGACGGCGCTGCTCGACCACTCCGAGAAGAAGTTCCAGGCCGCGTTCCTCGGCGGCCCGCCGCCGCTCGGACCCGGAGCGCCGCCCGTTGAGCGGCTGCGGGCGTTCGGCTGCGCGATGCTGCGCCGCTCGACCGACGAACTCGAGCTGCAACTGGCCGCCGAGCCCGGCGCGAGCCGCCGCTACGTCACCCCCGCCCGGCGTGTGCTGCGGCACCACATCGAGATGCTGCTGCGGCAGGCGGTCCCCGAAGCGGACTGCGAGCTCCTCTCCCACGGCCTGATGGGTCAGCTCGACCCCGCCCTCGTGCACCACCTGACCAGGCAGTGCGGCATACCGCTGTCCCGCCTCGAGGTTGCGTGGACCGACCTGGTCGACCGGGTGACGAGCACGGGCGCCACCCGCTGAAAGCCCCCCCCGCACGTCGTGAGCGTTCACGGCTCAGTCACAACTCCCCCGCCGGAAGGGCGCATTGGGGCTTCTGCCAAGATGCCGTACGTCATGGTGCAGATACCGAAAACGCCCGCGCCCCCGTCCCCCGCACCGTCGCGCTCCGTGCCCACGAGCGCCGATGTGGCCCGCCTGGCCGGCGTCTCGCGCGCGACCGTCTCCTACGTCCTCAACAACACCAGCGCCGTACGCATCAGTGAACCCACCCGCCGCCGTGTGCACGAGGCCGCGAGGGAACTCGGATACGTACCGCACGCCGCGGCCCGCAGTCTGCGCGCCGGGCACAGCCGCATGGTCCTCATCCCCGCGCCGACCTTCCCCGTCGGCCCGCTCTACAACCGGTTCCTCAATGACCTCCAGGGATCGCTCGGCAGCCTGGACTACACGGTCGTGCAGTACGGCACCGGTGGCCCGCACAGCGACGAAGCGGCCCGCGCCTGGGCCGAGTTGAGGCCCGTGGCCGTGCTCGTGCCCGGCTCCGGTCTCGGTCCGCGCGGAGTGGCGGTGCTCAAGCGCTCGGGAGCCCGGGCCGTGGTCACCCTCGGCCCCGAGACCATCGACGGCGCGCACGCGCTGCTCATGGACCACGACGTCGTCGGCCACAGCGCGGGCGCCCACCTCTACGACCGCGGCCGGCGCCGGATCGGCGTCGTCGTCCCGCAGGAACCCGGCCTCGAGGCGTTCTCCGCACCCCGTCTCGACGGTGTGCGCCAGTCGGTGCGCGGCACGGACGCCACGGTGACCGAACTGCCCCTCGCCTACGACGAACAGGCCGCGGCGCGCCTGGCCGTCCGCTGGCGGGCCCTCGGCCTGGACGCCGTGTTCACCTACAACGACGAGTACGCGATGCTGCTGATGCGGGCCCTGCTGGACGAAGGCATCCGCATTCCCGAGGAGACCGCCGTGATCGGCGCCGACGACCTGATGCTCGGGCGGCTGCTGCGGCCCCGGCTGAGCACGGTCCACCTGGAGCTGCCCTGCGGCCGTGAACTCGCCGAACTGGTCGACCGCGCGGTGCGCAAGCCCACCAGCGAGCCCGAGACGCACAAGGTGCTGGGGGCGACGGTGCTGCACCGCGAATCGAGCTGACCCGGCGCGGCACGACCGGCCGTGCACGACCGGCCACGCATGATCGGTCGGAGCGTCCGGTCGTGCACGTCCGGCCACGCATGACCGGTCGAAACGTCCGGCCGTGCACGGACCGGGCCGACAGGCGGGGCCCGGCTGCCCCGCTTTCGTGCCGAGGCATGACTAGGATGTTGCATGCTCAACAAAACGGGGACGCGTTCCGCGCGGGCCGCGGCACACCGCCGCGCCCGCTCGACGCGTCCCGCCATGTGACCGCCGAACCGGCCGCGCACGTACGGGAGTTGTGCCCAACCCGGCAGCCGGTGACCGATCGATCGGAGAGCCGTCATGCCGTTGCTCGACACCAGGACCTGGCAGCCCCGCCGCCTCGCGGGGGCCGGGTACACCGTCACCGAGCCCGCCACCGGCCAGCAACTCGGCACCCTCGCCCTCGCCACCCCCGAGGACGTCGGGGCCGCCTCAGGGCGGGCCGCCACCGCCCAGCGCGACTGGGCACGCACCCCGCACTTCGCCCGCGCCGCCGTGCTCCGCAAGGCCGGTGACCTGTTCACCGAGCACGCCGCCGAACTGCGCGAGTGGCTCGTCCGCGAATCGGGTTCCGTACCCGGCAAGGCCGACTTCGAACTGCACGTCGCCGCCCAGGAGTGCTACGAGGCCGCCGCGCTCGCCTCCCGCCCGGCGGGTCAGGTCCTGCCCAGCGAGGCGCCGCGCCTGTCGTACACGCGCCGCGTGCCGGCCGGTGTGGTCGGCGTGATCTCGCCGTTCAACGCCCCGCTGATCCTGTCGATCCGCTCCGTCGCTCCGGCCCTGGCGCTGGGCAACGCGGTGCTGCTCAAGCCGGATCCGCGTACGGCTGTCTGCGGAGGGCTGTCCCTCGCAGCGGTCTTCGCCGCCGCGGGCCTGCCGGAGGACCTGCTGCACGTGCTCCCCGGTGGCGCCGACGCCGGACAGGCCCTGGTCGCCGACCCGCGCGTGCCCGTCATCTCCTTCACCGGCTCCACCGCCGCCGGACGGGCCGTGGGCGAGGCCGCGGGCCGTCACCTCAAGCGGGCCCATCTGGAACTGGGCGGCAACTCGGCCATGATCGTGCTGGAGGACGCCGACCTCGACGCGGTCATCTCCACGGCCGCCTGGGGCTCGTTCTTCCACCAGGGCCAGATCTGCATGACCACCGGACGCCATCTGGTGCACGCGTCCCTCTACGACGAGTACGTCGAGCGGCTGGCCGCCAAGGCGGACTCACTCGCCGTCGGCGACCCGCACCGGGACCAGGTCCACCTGGGTCCCATCATCGACTCCGGCCAGCTCGGCAAGATCAGCGGTCTGGTCGAGGCCAGCACGGCCGCGGGGGCCAAGCTCGCCGCCGGCGGCACCCACGACCGGCTCTTCTACCGGCCGACGGTCCTGGCCCACGTGGACGACCGCACCCCCGCGTACACGGAGGAGGTCTTCGGTCCGGTGGCGCCCGTCCGGCCCTTCACCACCACCGACGAGGCGGCGGCGCTGGCCGCACAGAGCCCGTACGGCCTCTCCCTGGGCATCGTCACCAGGGACCCGGCCCGCGGCCTGGACCTCGCCGACCGCATCCCGACCGGCATCGTCCACATCAACGACCAGACGGTCAACGACGAGGCCGTGGCACCCTTCGGCGGAGTCGCCGCCTCCGGCACCGGCGCCCGCTTCGGCGGCGAGGCCAATCTGGAGGCCTTCACCGAGCTGCGCTGGACGACGGTACGCGGAGACGTCGCTCCGTACCCCTTCTAGGACCCGGCACCCCTCCAGGACCCGGCACCCCTTCCAGGAGCCGGCCCGACGGGCCCGGGGTCCCGGGACCCGTCACTCGGTCGGCTGCTGGGCCTGCTGCTCGGCGATCGACTTGCGCACCTCGTCCATGTCGAGGTTGCGGGCCTGCCCGATGACGTCCGTCAGGGCGGCCTCGGGCAGGGCGCCGGGCTGGGCGAACACGGCGACCTGGTCACGGACGATCATCAGCGTGGGAATGGACTGGATACCGAAGGCCGCGGCCAGCTCGGGCTGCGCCTCGGTGTCCACCTTGCCGAACACCAGGTCCGGGTTCTCCCCGGCCGCCTTCTCGTACACCGGGGCGAACTGCTTGCACGGCCCGCACCAGTCGGCCCAGAAGTCGATCAGGACGAACTCGTTGTCCGTGACCGTCTGGTCGAAGTTCTCCTTGGTGAGCTCCACGGTGCTGCTCATGGCGTAAATCCCTCTTCCTGGTGTGGGGTCAAGCCGTCGGCACAACACGGCCGACCGGACACGTATTCCGCGCCCCTACCCATGTGGCCAGGGCGCACACCACCCACCAGACTGACCCCATGACGGAAACGGAAACCAACACGTACGACGTCGTGGTGCTCGGTGCCGGACCCGTGGGGGAGAACGTCGCCGACCGCACCCGCGCCGCCGGACTGACCACCGCGGTCGTGGAGAGCGAACTGGTCGGCGGCGAGTGCTCCTACTGGGCGTGCATGCCCAGCAAGGCCCTGCTGCGGCCGGTCATCGCCCGCGCGGACGCCCGCCGTGTCCCCGGCCTGCGCCAGTCCGTGCAGGGCCCCCTCGACGCCTCCGCGGTCCTCGCCCACCGCGACTACTACACCTCGGACTGGAAGGACGACGGTCAGGTCGGCTGGCTCGACTCCATCGGCGCCGACCTGTACCGCGGCCACGGGCGCCTCACCGGCCCCCGCACCGTGACGGTCACCGGTCCGGACGGCGGCGAGCGAGTCCTGACCGCCCGGCAGGCCGTCGCCGTCTGCACCGGCAGCCGCGCCGCCCTGCCCGGCCTGCCCGGGCTCGACGCCGTCAAGCCGTGGACCAGCCGGGAGGCCACCAGCTCCAAGACCGTGCCCGGCCGGCTGATCGTGATCGGCGGCGGAGTGGTCGCCACCGAGATGGCCACGGTCTGGCAGGCCCTCGGCTCGCAGGTCACCCTGCTGGTCCGCGGCAAGGGCCTGCTGCCCCGCATGGAGCCGTTCGCCGGGGAACTGATCGCCGAGGCGCTCACGGAGGCCGGCGCGGACGTCCGCACGGGCACCTCGGTGGAGTCGGTGACCCGGGAGAACGGCACGGTCGTGGCCGTCACCGACACGGGCGACCGCATCGAGGCCGACGAGATCCTCTTCGCCACCGGCCGCGCCCCGCGCACCGACGACATCGGCCTGGAGACCATCGGCCTCGACCCCGGCTCCTGGCTGCCGGTCGACGACAGCCTCCGCGTGGACGGCCACGACTGGCTGTACGCGGTCGGCGACGTCAACCACCGCGCCCTCCTCACCCACCAGGGCAAGTACCAGGCCCGCATCGCGGGATCCGCCATCGCCGCCCGTGCCACCGGGGAGACCCTCGTGGCCGAGCCCTGGGGCGCCCACGCCGCGACCGCCGACCACGCCGCCGTCCCGCAGGTCGTCTTCACCGACCCGGAAGCCGCGGCCGTAGGCCTGTCCCTGGCCGAGGCGGAACAGGCGGGGCACCGGGTGAAGGCCGTCGACGTGGACCTGTCCACCGTCGCCGGGGCCGGCCTGTACGCCGACGGCTACCAGGGCCGCGCCCGCATGATCGTCGACCTCGAGGCCGAGATCCTGCGCGGCGTCACCCTCGTCGGCCCCGGCGTCGGCGAACTCATCCACTCCGCGACCATCGCGGTCGCCGGCCAGGTCCCGATCAGCCGTCTGTGGCACGCCGTCCCCTCGTACCCCACGATCAGCGAGGTGTGGCTGCGGCTGCTGGAGGCCTACCGCGACGCCTGACCCGCGGCTCGTCCGGCGTTCCGCGCCGGACGGCCCCGGCCGGGGTCACCGGTGCGCGGGCACCACCAGTTCCCGGTAGTCGTCGTCCCACAGGTCCTCCTCCGCCTCCGGCAGCAGCAGCACCCGGTCCGGCCGCAGCGCGTCGACGGCGCCCTGGTCGTGCGTGACCATGACGATCGCGCCCGGGTAGGTGCCCACCGCGGCCAGGACTTCGGCCCGGGAGGCCGGGTCCAGGTTGTTGGTGGGCTCGTCGAGGAGCAGGACGTTCGCGCCCGAGTGCACCAGACCCGCGAGGGCGAGCCGGGTCTTCTCGCCGCCGGACAGGACGCCGACCCGCTTGCCGGTGTCGTCGCCGGTGAACAGGAACGCGCCCAGGACCCGCCGCACCTCCCCGTCGGTGAGGTGCGGCGCGGCTCCGGCCAGGTGCTCGCGGACCGTCGACTCCGGGTCCAGGGTGTCGTGTTCCTGCGCGAAGTAGCCCAGGCGCAGACCGTGCCCGTGGACCACCCGGCCGCTGTCGGGCGTGTCCCGCCCGGACAGGATGCGCAACAGGGTGGTCTTCCCGGCGCCGTTGGGCCCCAGTACCACCAGGCGGCTGCCCCGGTCGACCGCCAGGTCGACACCCCGCAGCACACTCTGACCGCCGTAGGACCTGGTCAGGCTCACCGCGCCGAGCGGGATGCGGCCGCAGGGCGCCGGCTCGGGCAGCCGGATCCTGACCGTCTTCGCGGCGTGCCGGGCCGGTTCGAGGTCCGCGAGCAGACGGTCGGCGCGGCGTGCCATGTTCCGTGCGGCCACCGCGGTCGCCACCCGGGCGCGCATCTTGTCGGCCTGGGCGTGCAGCGTGGCCGCCTTGCGCTCGGCGTTCGCCCGCTCGCGCGTCCGGCGCCGCTCGTCGGCGTCCCGCTGCTCCAGGTAGGTTTCCCAGCCGGTGTTGTGGATGTCGAGCGCGGCCCGCCCCGGGTCCAGGTGGAAGACCCGGTTCACGGTGCCGGCGAGCAGGGTGGTGTCGTGACTGATCATCACCAGCCCGCCCTGATGGCTCGTCAGGAAGCCGCGCAGCCACGTGATCGAGGCGGCGTCCAGATGGTTCGTCGGCTCGTCCAGCAGCAGCGTCCCGTGCCCGGCGAACAGGATGCGCGCCAGCTCCACGCGCCGGCGCTGACCGCCCGACAGCGCGCCGAGCCGGCGTTCCATCAGCCCCGCCGGCAGGCCGAGACCGGCCGCGACCCTGGCGCCCTCCGCCTCTGCCGCGTAACCGCCGCGGGCCTGGAACTCGGCCTCGGCCCGCACATAGGCGTTCATCGACCGCTCCGAGCCGTCCGCCATCGCGGCCTCGGCGCCGCGCAGCGCCCGCACGGCCAGGTCCAGGCCCCGCGCGGACAGGATCCGGTCGGTGACGGTGACCGACTGGTCGGCGGCGCGGGAGTCCTGGGGGAGATGCCCGACTCCGGCCGCGCGAACGACCGAGCCGGCGGCGGGTCGCAATTCGCCCGCCAGGGTGTGCAACAGGGTGGTCTTTCCCGCGCCGTTGCGGCCGACCAAGCCGATGCGGTCGCCGGGGGAGACGTGGAAGGAGACGCCGGACAGCAGCAGACGCGCGCCCACGCGCACGTCGACATCACGAACGGTGATCATGAGAAAACGCTCCGAACAAGCAAGAGGACACACGGGTGGCGTGGGAGTGGATCCTCGGCTAGGAGATTCGGGGCGTAGACATGCGGTCACGGTAACGGAGCCCCCGCCACCGGCGCCTGCGAATTTCGGCGGAGCGGCCCCGCGCGCTACGGCAGCTCGAAGCCCAGCGCCCGCGCCGCCTCCTCCGGCGTCGGCTGAGCCCAGCGCTCCGCCATCGCCAGATTGGACGACAGCGAACGCGGCTCGGCGCGGTCCAGGTACAGGACGCCGTCGAGATGGTCCGTCTCGTGCTGCACGATCCGTGCCGGCCAGCCCTCGAACACCTCGTCCAGGGCCTGCCCGTGCTCGTCCTGCCCGGTCAGCCGCACTGCGGCGGGCCGCGCCACCACCGCCTGCCAGCCCGGCACGCTGAGGCAGCCCTCGAAGAACGCGGCCCGCGCGGCGCCGACGGGCTCGTAGGCGGGATTGACCAGCACCCGGAACGGCTGCGGCACCCGCCCGCGCGTGAGCCGCACCTCCTCCGGCACCGGCGCCGGATCCTCGATCACCGCGATCCTGAGGTTCACACCGACCTGCGGCGCCGCCAGACCGACCCCGGGCGCCGCGCGCATGGTCACCCGCAGGGCCTCGACGAACCGGGCCAGCAGCGCGGGCCCCAGCTGGCCGTCGTACGGTTCGGTGCCCCGCCGCAGCACCGGGTCGCCGGCCGCGACGATGGTCAACGGGAGACCTCCGTCGAGGAGTTGCTCGACCCGCTCGGCCAGGGGTGCGTGATCCTTCGAGGTTCCCATCGCGTCAGGATGGCACGGCACCCCCCACCCATGCGTGACCCACGTCACACATCACCCGCGGGAACTGAACCCCCAGGCGCCCCGACTACTGCACCGCAACGGCCACCGCCCACACCGCACCGGCCCTGAAGACGTCCCCGGAGAAGCCCGCCGATGACCACCGCTCCCTCGACCACCACGGACGAGGCCCCGCAACCAGCCGCCCCGGCACCATCGAGGAGCAGTTGGGCCCCCCTGCGCCCGCTGATCCTCCGTCTGCACTTCTACGCCGGGGTCCTGGTGGCGCCGTTCCTCCTCGTCGCCGCCGTCACCGGCCTGCTGTACGCCGGCTCCTTCCAGGCCGAGAAGCTCGTCTACGACCACGAACTGACCGTCCCCGTGGGCGAGCGGAAGCTGCCGATCGGCGAGCAGGTGACCGCCGCCCGCAAGGCGCACCCCGAGGGCACCGTCTCGGCCGTACGCCCCTCACCGGAGGCCGACGCGACGACCAGGGTGATGCTGTCCGGCGTCCCGGGCGTCGGTGAGGGCCACACGCTCGCCGTGTTCGTCGACCCGTACACCGCGAAGGTGCGCGGCGCGCTCGAACAGTACGGCTCCACCGGAGCGCTGCCGCTGCGCACCTGGATCGACGAGTTCCACCGGGACCTGCACCTGGGGGAGACGGGGCGGCTGTACAGCGAGCTGGCGGCCAGCTGGCTGTGGGTCATCTCGGCGGGCGGTCTGGCGCTGTGGTTCTCCCGCCGTCGCGCCCTGCGCAAGGTGCGGGGGGCGACGGGGCGACGCCGCACCCTCGGGCTGCACGGCAGTGTCGGCGTCTGGGCGGCGGCCGGGTTCTTCTTCCTCTCGGCGACCGGTCTGACCTGGTCCGCCTACGCCGGGGCCAACATCGACGAGCTGCGGACCTCGCTGGGCCAGGCCACCCCGTCGGTGTCTGCCGCCGCGGGCGGTGAGCACTCCGGCCACGGCTCCGCCGCCGGGCAGGCGGGCGACGCCGCACACGGCGTGGGTCTGGACAAGGTCCTTGCGGCGGCGCGGGCCGAGGGGCTCGGCGACCCCGTGGAGATCGTGCCCCCCGCCGACGCCACCTCGGCGTACGTCGTGAAGCAGGTGCAGCGCAGCTGGCCCTCCAAGCAGGACGCCGTCGCGATCGACCCGGCCAGTGGCGAGGTCACCGACGTGCTGCGGTTCGAGGACCACCCGGTCCTCGCGAAGCTCACCCGGTGGGGCATCGACCTGCACACCGGCATCCTGTTCGGACTGGTCAACCAGATCGCCCTGATGCTGCTGGCGCTCTCCCTGATCCTGCTGATCGTCTGGGGCTACCGCATGTGGTGGCAGCGTGGCCGCGGCACCGCCTTCGGCCGTCCGATCCCGCGCGGCGCCTGGCAGCAGGTCCCGCCACAGATCCTCGTGCCGCTGCTGGCGGGCATCGCCGTACTCGGGTACTTCCTGCCCCTGTTCGGCATCCCGCTGGCGGCCTTCCTCGCCGTCGACATCCTGCTGGGGGAGATCGCCTACCGGCGCGGGCGGCGCTCGTACGGGACACCGGCCTCGTAGCAGGCCCTCAGGCACACCGATGCCCGGCTCCCACGGAGCCGGGCATCTTCATGTGCGGCGCGGGTCAGACCTGCTCGAAGTCACCCGCGAGCGCCGAGGCGATCCGCAGATGCGACTCCGCCTCCTCGTGCCGGCTCTGCCGCTGCAGGGTGCGGCCGAGCATCAGCCGGGCGTAGTGCTCCACCGGGTCCCGCTCGACGATCGTCCGCAACTCGGCCTCGGCGCGACGCAGTTGGGCCGAGTGGTAGTAGGAACGCGCCAGGAGCAGCCGGGGCCCGGTCTGCTCGGGCACCTCCTCGACGAGCCCGACCAGGACGCGCGCGGCGGCGGCGTAGTCCTTGGCCTCGAAGAACAGCTGCGCGCGCTCCCAGCGCTCGGCCGGAGTTCCTTGGGCGTAGTACGTCGTGTCCTGGGTGGTGTTCACGTGTGGCCTCCTTCGAGGCCGACAACCGAACCTGTTGGTTCGATATTCCACTACGTCATCGGGCTCACCGGCGCAGCGCCGTCAGCTCGGCGCCGGCCCGCTCCGTGATCAGGCGCAGCACCCGGCCCGTCACGGCCAGGTCCTCCGCCGGTATGCCGTCGTAGATCCGGGCGGTGAGGGGTGCCGTCTCGCCCGAGGTGGTGGCGTACAGCTGGCGCCCGGCGTCCGTGATCCGCACGTCGGACGCCCCGTCCGGGGTCAGCAGCTGCGCGGCGATCAGCTCGTCGACGACGCCGTGCACCTCGGCCGCGTCGATCTTCAGGGCGCCGGTGACGCCGTCGGCGAGCTGCTCGCGGCCGACCGGGCCGTCGGTGAGGGCGGCGAGCCGGAGGGTGACGGACTGCTGGAAGGTGACGCCGTGCCGGGCCAGCACGGTCTCCAGGACGGCGCGCCCGGCGTAGTGGGCAAGGGCGATGTCACGGGGGTTGACCAGGGGCGTGGTGGTGGTCATGACTGCTCCGTCTCGTGCTCGCTGAAGGGATCAAGAGGTGCGTCGAGCAGGGCCGTCAGTTCGCGCTTGAACTCCCGGGTGCGCGCGCTGTCGAGGCCGCCGAGCGGGTCGAGGAACTGCTGGAGGAGTCCGTGGACGACCTCGATCGCCCGCCCGGTGACCTCGCGGCCCTGCTCGGTGAGGGCGAGCTGCACCGCGCGCGGGTCGCTGGGGTCCTTGGTGCGCTCCAGGAGACCGGCGGTTTCCAGCGCACGGGCCAGCTTCGACACGTAGAGCGGCTCGAGGCCGGTGTGGTCGGCGAGGCGGCGCTGGCTGGGCCGTTCGCCGGTGTGCCGCATGCCGTACAGCGACGCGACCAGCGAGTACTGCGCGTGGGTGAGCCCCAGCGGGGCCACCGCGCGGTCGACCGCGACCCGCCACTTCATCGACAGCCGCCACACCAGGAAGCCGGGCGTCGCGCCCTCGGAACCGTTGCTCATGACAGATACGGTACATGGCTACTATGTACATGGCTACTATTTTGCACGAAGCAGACGGGCCACCGACGGGGGGCCGACGGGGGGCCGACGGGCCGTCGACGGGAGGTCGATGAGAAGCCGACTGGACACTCGCGGCGCGGCCCGAACGTGACGCTGACGCAAGCCCTCGTGCCGGACTAGGTTGTGCGCCATGAGCAATCTTGAGCGCGAAGCGGCACCCTCCCTGTGCGGTGGCCGCGGCTTCGTGGTGGCGGAGCCGGTGCGTGAACTCCTCAGCCCTCGCCGGGTGAAGCTGGGTGAGTCCAGCGAGGTCCGCCGGCTGCTGCCCAATCTCGGCCGCCGCATGGTCGGAGCCTGGTGCTTCGTCGACCACTACGGCCCCGACGACATCGCCGACGAGCCCGGCATGCAGGTGCCGCCGCACCCCCACATGGGTCTGCAGACCGTGAGCTGGCTGCACGAGGGGGAGGTGCTGCACCGCGACTCCACCGGCAGCCTCCAGACGATCCGCCCGCGCGAACTCGGCCTGATGACCTCCGGCCGGGCCATCAGTCACTCGGAGGAGAGCCCGCGCTCGCACGCCCGCTTCCTGCACGGCGCACAGTTGTGGGTCGCGCTCCCCGACGGCCACCGCCACACCGACCCGCGCTTCGAACACCACGCCGACCTGCCGGTCGTCACGGCACCCGGCGTCACGGCGACGCTGATCCTCGGCGACCTCGACGGCGCGACGTCACCCGGCACGGCCTACACCCCGATCGTCGGCGCCGACCTCGCCCTGACCCGGGGCGCGGACGTACGTCTCCCCCTGGAACCGGACTTCGAGTACGCCGTGCTGTCCATGTCCGGAGAGGCCCACGTCGACGGCGTCCCCGTACTCCCCGGCTCCATGCTCTACCTCGGCTGCGGCCGCACCGAACTGCCCCTGCGGGCGGAGTCCGACGCGGGCCTGATGCTCCTGGGCGGCGAACCGTTCGAGGAGGAACTGATCATGTTCTGGAACTGGATCGGACGGTCGCAGGAGGAGATCGTACAGGCCCGCCAGGACTGGATGGAAGGCTCCCGGTTCGGAGAGGTTAAGGGGTACGACGGGGACCCGCTGCCCGCACCGGAACTGCCACCGGTGCCGTTGAAGCCGCGGGGAAGGGTGCGCTGACCTGCGGAAACGCGTCAGCATTGGTGGCCGCGGGTCGGAAGACGGTCGGGCCATTCTCGCTGTCTTCCACCTGCTTGCCGGAAGGCGTCCAAACGGCCGGCCGGCTCGGGCCGGTGCGGTTGGCGATTCCACGGTGTGGCTGTCTGTGGGCGGCTGTGGCAGGACTCTTGCTGACCTAATGCTGACTTTGCTGACGCCTCGTCAGGCTGGGATGCGAGGTCCTTTTCTCAGCGTCAGCGCATGTGTGGGCGTTCGCAGGTTCGGCGGTGTCCGGACCGATGCTGCCCCGGCTGGCGGTCGAGTCGGGCGTTGCGGAGGGACGGCGTCACTCGCGCTGCCGCCTTGTTTGCGATTCCACAGGATTCCGATGCCGCCCGGGCGCCGGTCGAGCGCGGCGTCGCACGGCTCAAGTCGTGGCGGATCTTCCGCAGGTCCCGTTGCAGCCCGAATCGAATGTCGTCAATCGCCGCAGTCGTCCTCACCCTGGAGCGGCAAGGCTGAAAAGTTTCACTGAATGGTGTGCCATGATCACGTATCGTGACCATTCATTTGCGGCGGAGGAGGAGTCAGCCATGGCGGAGATGAAAGAGGACGTAGGCGACACGTGGATCACCACGAAGGTGAAGGCCGACCTGGTGACTGAAAAGGGCATCCCCGGTTCGGACATCAAGGTCGAGACGAACCAAGGTGTGGTAACCCTCTTCAGCACCACGATGCTCACGGACGCCCAGAAGAACATGGCCGTGGCCATCACCCGGAGGATTCAGGGCGTTAAGGCCGTCAGCGCTGATGGACTGCGGTCTGAGTAACGACGTAGGCCGCGGCGGGAGTGTCTCGGTTGGGTGGCCGGTTGAGGTCCACTCCGGCGGGTGAACCCAGCTCACGGCCGGCGCAGGGGAACGACGTCGAAGACGTCGTTCCCCTGCTGCTGTTCGGGGAGAAGGGCCGGGTTCAGGTGGCGTCGGAGCCGAGATGCCGCGCATGATGCCGAGAATCCCGGGGCTGGCATCGACTGTCGGTCGATGCCTCGAAGCAGTGTGGCGAGACGGAGCAGCAACAACAGGCCGAAGCCGCTGGCGATGCATCGTGAGGTGATCGGCGCCATCGCCTTCAGGTTCCAGAGCGGAACGCAGTGGGTCCACCTTCCGGAGAAGTACGGAAACTGGCGAGGCGTCTACAACCGGCTGCGGATGTGGGCCGTCGACGGCACATGGGGGCGGGTGTTCACCATGCGTGAAGCCTGTCGGGTCAGGCCCGCGAGTCACCAGTACCGGCCGGGGCATCTACGCCGGAGTCGAGCGTGTCACAGGCTGCAACGGGCGTCGGTGGGCGGGGTCTCGAGGTCGAGGAGGTAATTGTTGACCGCGTCGTCGATGCACTTGCTGCCGCCGAGGAGGTAGGCGCCGTGCTGCTTGCCGTCGACTGTGAGCAGGCTTCCGCCGAGGGCTTTCGCCATCGCGATGCCGCCCTCGTGCGGCGTCACAGGATCGCCGGTGCCCGATACGACGAGCGTCTCGGGGATGCCTTCGACATCGGAGAGCCAGGGCTCCTCGCGTGTCGGCGGCGTCGGCCACGCCTCGCATTCGCTGTGGTAAGTGCCTGCCGTGAACACGTCGATGTCGAACATCGGGGCGGCCTCCCCGATCTTGCGTGCGAGCTCGGTCTGTTCCTCCGGCGCCGGACGGGGTGAGTCCATGCAACGCGCAGGCGCGGCGGGACTGGATGGAAGGGACGAGGTTCGGCGAGGTGAAGGGCTACGACGGCGCTCCGCTGCCTGCTCCTGCGCTGCCTCCAGTGCCGCTTATGCCGCGTGGAAGGGCTCGCTGACCTGTAGGAATGACTGACGGGCTTGTGACAGTCAGTCGGCCGTCCTGCGTAGTCCCTCACTGGAGCCGGTGTCATCCGGTGGTCAGAGTGGTCCACTTCTGGTTGGAGCCGCCGTTGCAGTCCCACAGTACGAGCTGTGTGCCGTCGGCTGTGGAGGAGCCTGGAACATCGAGGCAGCGGCCGGAGGCGGGGTTGCGGTAGCCGCCGTTGTAGGGCTGCCAGAGCTGGTTGGCACCGCCGTGGCAGGCCCAGAGCTGCAGCTTGGTGCCGTTGGCGGTGGTCCCGCCGGCGGCGTCGAGGCACTTGCCCAGGGAGCGCAGGGTGCCGTCGGTGTAGGCGGACCAGTACTGGTTGGCACCGTCGCCGCAGCTCCACGTCTGGACGGCGGTCCCGTCGGCGGTGCTGGAGCCGTTGACGTCCATGCACTTGCCGGCCACGCCGGACTGCACGCGGGCGGGCGCGGGGGCGGGGGTCTTCAGCCACCCGGCGCTGTCCGCGGACTGGACACCACGGTGAAAGGCGTCGGCCATCTTCTGATAGCCCGAGTCGTTGGGATGCAGGGGATCGGCCAGGTCGGCCGTGGTCAGACTGCTCATGTCGACGAACGCGACGCGTTTGCCCGCGGCCTGCGCGTCGCTGACGATTTGCCGGGTGGCCTGGTTGTACGTGCCCCGGAACCGCTCCTCCGAGCTGCTGGTGGACACGACCAGGGAGGCGACGAGAACGATGGCGTCGGGGACGTCGGCGGTGATCTGGTTGACCAGCGACCTCAGCCGGGCGATGGCGCTGTCGACCTCGGAGGCTCCTTGGAGGTCGTTGGTACCGATGTGCAACGTCACGACGTTGGGCCGGTAGCGGGTCAGCGAGGCGTCGGCGAGCGCGGCGATCTGGTCGATGCGGTACCCGGAGTGGCCTTCGTTGTCCGGATCGGACATCGAACCGTTCCGCACTGTGCCCACGAAGTCCAGCGGATGGCCGTCCGCCGCGAGCCGGTTCCACAACGGCGCGCGGTAGCCGTTGCCCGTACTGCTTCCCACGCCCCAGGTTATCGAGTCGCCCAACGGCATGATTCGCAAAGGCGTGTTGGAGGCAGCGGAGGCCGGGGTCACATCTGTCGCCGTCACCCCGAGCGCGATAGCGACAAGCATGATCAGGGGAGGAATCCAAGACTTTTTCATGCAGTTTCCTCTGTTCTGTGAGTGATTGCTCAGTCAGCGGGGCTGATCGCCGTCCCGCCGTGTCACGGTGTGATGCGTGACGACGTCCCACTCGGCATCCGGCTCTCCGAAAACGTTCAGCCGGCCCATGCAGGGCGGGGCGATTGAGGTGGGGTGGCGAGAACCGCGCCGATGCCGCCTGCCCGCATGAGCTCCGGGAGCCTGCCCAAGCAGCCGAACCGCCGTGCGCCTGGGTAAGGTCCGAGCTTGTGCCGGATCGGCTATCAGACGGGCTCCCCGTACTGCACGCCGCGTCCGTTGGTGGCGACGTAGACCCGGCCGTGGAGACGGGGGTCGCCGGTGATGGCGGCTCCGGTCCAGCCCCACTGATGCCGGTCGTCGTTGATCCGCACCCAGGTCTTCGCCTCGTCGTCGGAGTGGTAGACGGCGTTGAAGCTCTCGACGGCGCCGACCATGTAGATCGCCGGGTAGGAAGCGCCCCTGGCGGCCTTGCCGAAGCCCAGGGTGTGTGCGGCGTGGCAGCTGCTGACCTTGGCAAAGGTCGCGCCCCCGTCGGTCGAGCGGTACAGCCCGTTGAACTTGAGGCTGAGCCACAGGTCACCGGTGCGCCCCGGAGCGGCCACCAGCTGGAACTCGCTGTCGCCCGTGCTCAGGCCGGCGGCCCGCGCGGTGAAGGTCCGGCCGCTGTCGGTGCTGGCGAACAGCGTCCCGGTGGTGGTGTCGTAGGCGTAGAAGCGGGTCGGGTCGACGGGATCCGCGATCGGAGCGGCTCCCTGGGGGAAGGAGGCGATCTCGGACCAGGTGGCGCCGTTGTCGGCCGATCGGTATCCGGGGTTGGCCGTGCCGAAGGACCACAGCAGCACGCTGCCGTCGGCGTTGGTGGCGATCGGGCCCGGCGCGGACTTGGCGACGTCCGGCTGGGTCTTGAAGGGTGTCCAGGTCTTGCCGCCGTCGTTCGAGTAGGCGCCGTTGCCGTGGTCGCCCCAGCCCGCCCGGACCACGTACGACGGCTTGCCCGAGGCCAGCGACAGGCCGGTGGAGGAGCCGAACACCGGGTTCGACGCCATGCCGCGCGACGGCGACGCCGTGAGCCGTTCGTGGTACATCACACCGATGTCCCCGTTGCCGCTGATCAGGTGCGCCTCGCCGGTCGGCGGCGAGATCAGCTGGCGGACGGCCGCCTCCTCCACGCCGCGGATCTGTGGGGCCCAGTGCTTGAGGTCGCGGGTGCCGTAGAGGGTGGCGCCGGTGCCGTAAACGACGTGCCCGGAGTCGAATGGATCGAGAGCGAGGGCCTGGATCCACCAGCCGAACTTGGGCTTGTCCCCGCCCCACTTGAGGTAGGGGGTCTCGGAGACGTCGAGGACGGCCCTGTCCTTCAGGGACGTCCAGGTGCGGCCGCCGTTCGTGGAGCGGAAGACGGGGTCGATGTCGGCCCAGCGGTTATTCGTGGAGACGACCACCGTGCCGGGGCGGCGGGCGTCGACGGCGACACCGCCGTAGCCGAAGGAGTCGGCGGAGCCGTCGGCCGTCGTGCCGCCCGGCTTCACCGGGGTGACCTCACTCCACTTTCCGCTGCTGGTGCGCAGCTTGTGCACGCTGCCGTCGGACTGCCCGTTGGGGCCGGGGGCGTCGGCGTACGTCACGTACAGCTCGCGTGCGTGCCGGTCGTACGCGGCGCGGATCGGCACCTTGGCGGCGGTGCCGGTGGGCTGCCCGGGGACGGCCTTCCAGGTCGTGCCGTCGGAGGTGCGGTACAGGTTGGGCTTGCCGGCGGTGCCGTCGGAGTCGCCCCAGCCGGCGTAGACCGTACGGCCCGCGGCGACCAGGAAGGTGATGCCCTGGCCGGTGGCACTGGGCGTGGCCGGGAAGCTCGCGGTCTTCCAGGTGGCGCCCCGGTCGGTCGACTTGAGCAGCCCGTCGTGCCGGGTTCCCAGCCACAGCGTGTCGCTGTCCCGCGGATCGACGAGGAGCCGCTCCCCCGCACCCCGCCCGTCCTCGTTGGCCCCGAGCTTGACGGTGAGGTCGGTGCGCTTCCAGGTGGCCCCGCGGTTCTCGGACCGCAGGACGGCCCCGTTGCCGGCCCAGGACTGGGTGTACGCGCCGAGGGTCAGGTACACCCGGTTCGGGTGGGCCGGATCGACGGCCATGGCCTCGACGCCGAGCAGGTTCCAGTCGTCCCAGCCGAGGTGGTCGGTGAGCGGGATCCACCGGTCGGTCCGGTCGTCCCACCGGTAGGCGCCGCCGATGTCGGTCCGCAGGTAGGCGAGCCCGCGCACGGAGGGGTGGAACAGCACTCCGGTGATGAACCCGGTGCCGCCCTGGACCGCGTTGCGCCAGCGGTATCCGCTCTCCGTGAGAGTGGCGGCGGCTTGCGCCCGCCGTTGTGTCATCGGAAGGGAGATGGCTGCGGCGGCGGCAGCGGTCCCGGCGAGAACGGCACGCCTGCTGAGACTGGACGCATGCATGACACACACCTCGTCGTTCTGGAAGGAGGGGGGAAGCGTCCCGTGAGGGGCGCGGGGAAACTGCGCGACAAGCCACGACACGGCCACGGGCGACAACTGCGGTCAGCCCTTGACGGCCCCGGTGAGCATGCCCTTCTTGAAGTGCCGCTGGACGAACGGGGAGGCGACCGCGACGGGAATCAGTGCGAGGACCATGACGGCCATCTGCAATCCCAGAGAGGAGAGCTGCCCGGAGCGGACCGCCTGCTGGAGACCCGTCGGGGCCTCGGTGTTCTTCTGGACCAGCTGGATGAGGACGTTCTGCAGCGGCATCATCTGCTGGTCGGTGAGGTAGATGGAGGCGTTGAACCAGGCGCTCCAGTATCCGACCGCGTAGAACAGGGAGATGACGGCCAGCACGGCGCGCGACAGCGGCAGAATGATGGTCAGCAGAATCCGCAGGTCTCCGGCTCCGTCGATGCGGGCCGACTCGGTGAGTTCGGGTGAGATGCCCATGAAGAAGGCCCGCAGGACGAGGATGTTGAAGACGCTGACCGCGCTCGGCAGGATCAGCGACAGATAGGTGTCCGTGAGGCCCAGCGACTGCACCAGAAGGTAGGTCGGGATGAGCCCCGCCCCGAAGAACATGGTGGCCATCATGGTCATCAGGAAGAACCGGTGGCCCAGACTGCCCGGCCGGGACAGGCCGTAGGCCGCGAGCACCGACACGGTCATCGAGAACAGCGTGCCGAAGAGGGTCACGCCGACCGAGACCATGATGGCCCGGCTGACCTGACCACCGCTGAGCAGTTCGGTGTAGTTGACGAAGGTGATGCCCTGGGGGATCACAACGAGGCCGCCGACCCGGTCGATCACGGGTTTGGGAGAGAGACTGGTGACGATCACGATCCACAGCGGACCGAGCACCCCCAGGCAGCAGAGCACCAGGAAGGCACTCTTGGCGGTGAGGCCGGCCTTGCTCGGCGGCTCCTCCCACCCGGGGCGGGCGGGAGCCTTCAGGCTGCGGACGAGCTGCGTGTTGAGGCTCACTTCTTGTACACCCCCTGCTCGCCCAGCAGGTGCGCGAACTTGTTCGCACCCAGGACGAGACACAGTCCGATGACTCCCTTGGCCAGACCGACCGCGGCCGCGTAGCTGAAGTCGCCGTTCTGGATACCCATGTTCCACACGTAGGTGTCGAGGACCTCGCTGGCCCCCGCGCCGACCGCGTCACGCTGGAGCAGGAACTGCTCGAAACCGACACTGAGCGCGTCACCCACCCGCAGCACCAGCAGCAGCGCGATCACCGGGCGCAGCGCGGGCAGCGTCACGTGCCACATGCGCCGCCAGCGTCCCGCGCCGTCCATCGCGGCCGCCTCGTACAGGTCGGTGCTGACCGCGGACAGCGCGGCGAGGAAGACGATGATGCCCCAGCCGGCGTCCTTCCACACGGCCTGCGCGGTGACCAGGTACTTGAACACGTCCGCGTCGGTCATCAGGTCGAAGCCGCTCCAGCCGTGGTCCTGGAGGGTCTGGGCGATGATGCCCGCGCCGCCGAGGATCTGCTGGAAGACGGTGACCACCAAAACCCAGGAGAAGAAGTGCGGCAGATACATGATCGCCTGCGCCACGGCCCGCACCCTCGGCCGGATCACGCTGTTGATGACCAGCGCGAGGGCGATGGGGACGGGGAAGAACAGCACCAGCTGGAGCGCGAACAGCACCAGGGTGTTCTTCGTGGCGCTCCAGAACAGCGGGTCGTCGAGCATCCGTGAGAACTGCTCCACCCCGACCCAGGGGCTGTGGAAGATCGCCGTGATGCCGTTGCCCGCGGCGTAGGGGTCGTAGTCCTGGAAGGCGACGACATTGCCGAGCAGCGGGACGTAGTTGAAGATCACGAGCAGGACGACGACGGGCAGCGTCATCAGGACGAGCGTGCGGTCGCGGCCCCACCGGACCCGGAAGGGGACCTTGCCCGTCTTGCCGGCCCCGCGCGGCACGCTCTCCTTGACGGTGGCCGCGGCGACCGCGGCCGCCGGTTCCTCGACGGCCGTGGGGGGGCGCGTCCCGTCGGGCCTGCTCCCAGCCGTGAGGGACATCAGTTTCCGCTGCCGTTCTTGTCGAGGAGCTGCTTGTACCAGTCGCGCAGCTTGTCGCCGCCGGAGGACTTCCAGGTGGAGATGGCCTGCTGGATGTCGGACAGCTTCTTGTTGCCGCGCACGAAGTCGATCTCCAGCTGCTCGAACTGGCTGGAGAGGGTGGCGTAGCGGGACGGCTCGACGATGTTCATGCCGTACGTGGACGTCTTCTTCACGAAGGCACCCTGCCGCTGCTGCCACTCGACCTGCTTGCGGGTGACCTCGGGGAGGTCGGGGTGGGCCAGGTAGGGAGCCGGGGCCGCCAGGAGCACCCAGGCGTTGTTCACCTCCTGGAGACCTCGATCGTTCTTGACCGGGGCGCCGTCCTTGAGCGTGTAGTGGGTGCCCTCGACGCCGTAGTCGACGTACATCCGCTCCTTGGTGCCGTATGGCGCCGCCGCGAAGTTGGCGGCGGCCAGCGCGTTCTCGACCGTCTCCTTCGAGGCGCCCTTGCGGATCATCGACCAGATACTGGCGGGCTGGCCGGCATACAGGGTCGGGTCGCCGCCGTCGGCGCCGAAGAAGTCCATGCCGTCGATCTCGAAGTCCGGGTTGGTCTGGGCCTGTTCGGCGGTCTTGCCGTACCAGTCGGACATGTTCTGGTTGTAGACCAGGGTCTGCCCGGCGGTGAACCGCTGGGCAGGGTCGCCCGTGTTTGCCTTGTCGTCGGGATGTACCACACCGGCGGCGAACAGCTTGCGGACCCACTCCAGATGTTCGAGGTACTCAGGATGCTCGATGCGGTACGTCAGCTTGCCGTCGTCCCCGATGTTCCAGCCGAGCGACGCGGCGGGGAGGACACCGAAGATGCCTGCCGCCGACCACCTCATGTCAGCGCAGGCCCACACCTTGGCCTTGGCGCTGGTGGCCTCCTTGGCCCAGCTGAGGAACTCGTCGGCCGACTTGGGGACGGTGTAGCCCTTCTTGTCGAAGAAATCCTTGCGGTAGAAGGGCACGATGTTGGGCACGGAGGCCATGGGCATCGGGATGCCGCGCAGGGCGCCACCGAAGATGCTCACGCGCCAGGCGTCGGAGGGGATCGCGGCCAGGTTCGGGTACTTCTTTACCTTGTCGCCCGACAGGTAGGGGCCGAGGTCCATGAACTTCGCGGTGACCGCGCTGGAGATCTTGCCGACCATGTTCCAGCTGGGCACGACCACCATGTCGGGTATGGAGCTGGAGGCGAGTACGGCACCGAGCTTCTCAGCGTAGGTTTGGCCGTCCTGGTTCTGCCAGGTGATCTTGGTGCCGGCGGCCGCGTCGCCCGCCTTGTAGTACGCGCATCCGGGCTTCGGCGGGGTACCCCAGAGCGGGGCCATGATCTTGAGCGGAGCGCCGGTGGCGAGCTTTTCCGGAACCGAGGTGGAAAGGGCCGCGAGGTCGACCTTGCCGGTGTAACCGGCCGCCGAACCGTTCTTCGAGGGAAGGTCCGGTTCGGCGAACGTGCTGGCGACGTACGTCGGGAGCAGCTTGTCCGCGGCCTTGCCCGACGTGGTTCCCTCGCGCGATCCGCCCTCCGAACCGCCGCAGGCGGCGAGCAGCGGCATCCCGCCGGCCACCGCGGCGGTGGCGACCGCCGTGGAGGCGAGGAAGCTTCTCCTGCTGGGTCCGGAGGGGGCGGAGGCGGCGTTCGGCGTCATTGCGTCAACCCTTCGTGGCGCACCTGGACACCCGGCGGTGGGCCGTCGGCTGCGGTGGCGTGACTTGAACCAGCTGAGCTGGAAAGTGAACATCCCATCACTGGCGAGGTTTACGTAGTCGAAGCGCTTCGATGTTGCTGTGAGGTTAAGTGAACGCCCATAGGCGCACAAGGGTCGCTTCAAAGATTCCTCCGAGGCACTGGAGGAGGTACTCCGTATGTTCTGCTTGGTGAGCGGTGTCGATCTCTTGACACTCTCCCAGTGCCCTGGCAGCCATCGAAGCGCTTCGAAAGCACTCTCCGCTATACCTCAAGGTAATCCCATGTGTCAGCACACACGGCGCAGACACCACCGCCGTTCCGTGCTCACAGCTGGCTTTCCCGAAGCGCATCGACGACCTTCTGTCGCGGCTCACCCGCGACGAAGGGATGGGATGCCTGCATCAGTTCACGCCCGCCGTCGAGTACCTGCGCATCGCGGCCTTCCACTCCGGCCAGGAGGCCCTGCATCGCGTCGCCTGGATGGGCCAGGCCACCGTTCTCGCCGAGGCGGTCGGCCTCGGTGCGACCTGGAACACCGATCTCGTACGATGGGCCGGCGAGGCCGCCTCCACGGAGGTCCGCGCGATGCGCGCCCGCGACGACCCGCGTGGGCCTGAACCTCAGGTCCCCGAAGACACGCTCGGTCGATCTCTTCGTGGGTGACGGTCCGGTACTGGTAGTGCTCACACTCTCGGGCGAGTACGGCCGGGCCCCACGGCTTCGCCGATTGAGCGCTCCCGTTGTCGGGGACCAGTGTGCAGGAAGTCCGCCTCGGACTGCGCGGTCCGGTGTGGGGTAGGTGGGCGCGTAGGGGCGCAGCCCGGCGTGCTGGCCGGCCGTCGGCGAGTCCGGCCAGTTCGCGGTGCGAACACCTTCAAGCGCGGGTAGCCGGGATGTTCCGTCAGCCGGGCATTCGACGCCTACGCCTCGACGGTGACGAAGCAGGTGCCGCTGTTCGCGAAGAAGAACAAGGCCCCTCCCCACACCACCACGTCGCCGGCACCGCGATGGAGGTGGAGGACACCGAGCGGCTGCGGTGCAGGTTCTGGCACACCGGTCGCGAACTCGGCTACCTCGAACCGGAACGGTCCATCGACACCCCGATCTCCCTGTCCACGCGGCCCTGCCGCCCTCGCCGCCCTCGCCGCGCTCCGCCTCCTGGCCGACGGTGCCAGATCCTGCCCGAGCCACGGGTATGCCGGGGCGGGGGCGTGCCCTCCGCGGATTTGCGGGAGGGGGTGACGGCGGATTCTGTCGTGCGCGGCGCGACGCCCGTGGCCCGGTCGGGGACGTACCGGGCCAGGGGCGTCTGGGATCAGTAGCCGTAGATCATCTTGTAGGCGACCTCGGGGAGGAACTGGCCGGCCGAGGAACCGCTTCCGACGCCGCAGTTGCCGTCGGACTCGCCCGGTGTCTTGATCCACAAGAGCATCTCGGCGCCGCCGCCCACCTGTGTGGGGGTGCCGATACGACGGCCTGAGGGGTTGCACCACTGGTTGTTGGAGCCGTTGCCGTTGCGACTCGTGTCCACGACGAACGGCTTGGTGTAGCCGTATCGGGAGCTCAGTTCACGGTTGACGGCGTTGCCATAGGCGGTGTTCTCGGCGGTGGTGATGTAGTTGGAGATGTTGAGCGAGAAGCCGTGGGCCTGTCGGAGGCCGGCCTCGTGCAGGCGCCGGGCCATGGTCGCCGCGTCGGCCCAGCGCGGATTGCCGGAGTCCATGTAGACCCAGGTGTTGGGGGCTTGGCGGCTGAACTTGGCGAGGGCCCCCGTGAGCATGCCCTCGCGTTCGTCGATCTGTGCCTGGGTCATGCAGCCGTAGTCCCCGAGGGAGTCCGGTTCGAGGATGACCACGGCCGGGCGGCCGGCGATACCGCCGGCGAACTGGGCGATCCAGTCGGCGTAGGCGGACGGCGAGGCGGCTCCGCCTGCGGAGTGCCCGCCGCAGTAGTCGCGGTTGTAGATGTTGTAGGCGACGAGGACGGGCAGCTTGTCGATTCGGTCCGCCGCTCCTGCGTACGCTCCCGTGGCGGTACCGATGGAGCCGCTCCAGGAGCCGAACCAGCGGGCCATCGGGGTGTTGGCGATGGAGGCGTTGATGGCGGCGGCTCGGCCGTCACCGTGGTTGGCCGCCGCCCACCTCTTCGGGCTGGAGTCGGGGTCCACATAGAACCCACTGGTCATGGTCGTCGGGTCGGCCGCGTGCGCGGACGGTGCGACGGTGAGCGCCAGCGGCGCAGTGAAGAGTGCTACGGCCAAGGCGCGGAGTCGGCGGCGCATGACTGAACCTCAACTTCCTGGCAGGGGTGTGTCGCACCTCTGGTCCCGAGCGTGCGACCTGAGCGAGAGCGGTGGTACGCCTGCTTTGGGAGCGCTCCCATTGGAAGCGCTCCCAACAGCACCGGACATCGTTGGGGTGTGTGCTCGGTATGGTGTGGCGGGGTAGTTGAGCTGTCAAGAGCAGATGCGCAACTCGACGCGCAGAGGCGGGAACCAGCCTCCGGGGGTTTCCGAAACTGGAAGCGGTCCCAGCCGTAGGGCGGCGAGAACTCTCTGCCTGCCCTGCGCGTCCTTCAGGTGGCTGGCACTGCCACGACCCGGGGTGAGACGCTTCCCGTCCAGTCGTGAGGGAAAGGCTCGTGGTTCATGGCAGAAGGTGCGCCGCGTCGGCAGCCGACGCTCGTCGAGGTGGCCGAACGCGCCGGTGTTTCCCGTTCCGTGGCCTCCCGTGCGCTCAACAACGCTCCTCACGTGAGCCGTTCCAAACGTGAGGCGGTCGAACGGGCTGCCCGGCAACTCGGCTATGTGCCCAATCCAACCGCCCGTGCGCTGGCCACGCGTCAGACGGGAGCCGCCGCCCTGGTCGTCTCGGGAGAGGATCCGTCGATCTTCGCGGATCCGTTCTACGCCCAGGTGATCGTGGGGGCCTCGCAGGCTCTGGAGGAGGCCGACCTGCATCTGATGCTGTGTCTGGCCGCTTCCGGCCGGGGCCGCAGGCGGGTGGAGGAGCTCTTCCGGTCCAGGGGGGCCGACGGCGTCATGCTGATGGCGCTGCGCGAGAACGATCCGCTGACCCGTGTGGCCCAGGAGGCGGAGATGCCCGTCGTGTTCGGAGGGCGCCCGGTCGGTTCGGCTCCCCGGTGGTATGTGGACGTCGACAACGTCGGCGGAGCGCGGGAGGCCACCGAGTACCTGGTCTCGCTCGGCCGGGCTCGCGTGGCTGCTATCTGCGGGCGTCTGGACACCGAGGCCGGGCGCGCCCGGTACCGCGGCCACCGGGACGCCTTGTTGGCGGCCGGCCTCGATCCGTTGCCGCCGCAAGAGGGAGACTTCACCGAGCCCAGCGGTGCGGCCGCCATGGCCGCACTGCTGGCCGAACATCCCGACCTGGACGGGGTGTTCGCCGCCAACGACAACATGGCGGCGGGGGCGCTGCGCACGTTGCGTGCGTCCGGCCGGGCGGTCCCTGCCGATGTCGCCGTGGTGGGCTTCGACGACCTGACCGTTGCCCAGGTCGCCGATCCGCCCCTCACCACCGTGCATCAGCCCATAACGGCGCTCGGACGGGAGATGGCGCGCATGCTCGTCACACTCATCGACGGACAGGACCCCACCCCGTTGATCCTGCCCACACGGCTGGTCATCCGCTCAAGCGCCTGACCGGTCCGCGCTGACGGACGTGACGGTGAGGCCGGCCCCGGCCGGCCGCCGCGCACTCCCGCACGTCCTCACGCGATGGCAAGTACCGCATGGCGTCCGAGGGAAGCGCCTCCAGGTGGGGCTGGTCGGAAGGTGACGCCGTCTGACGTGAGCCCCGCACGAGCGGCGGGGCTCACAGGGTCAGCAGGTGGGATTCGTCTGGGTGAGCAGGCCCAGCCGCCACGGCAGGGTGTTGTAGTCACCGCCGGCATTGGGGTTCATGCCTTGGTAGAGGTACTGGAGCCGGCAGGCGGGGATGGTGAGTGTCTGGTCGTAACCGGCACGGATCATCTCGCCGTGGCTGATGTCCCTGGTCCAGGCTCCTGACGGGAAGGTGACGTTGTTCGCCCTGGCGAACGGGTTGCTCTCGGACGCGGCCAGCGGGGTCCAGGAACCGGCGAGGCTGGTCGTGGTCCAGGAGCGGAAGTAGCGTCGGCCGTCCGATCCTATGGCCTCGACGAGGAGCAGGTACTGGTTGGAGCCCTGCACCCTGTACACGTTGCTCGCCTCGAAGAGGGCGTACTTGGAGTCCCGGGCCGCGATGACGGTGTTCGTGAAGCCGTTCGGGAACTGACCGACGCTCGTCTGAGAGCGGTACAGGTGCCCGTTGTCGTCGGAGGAGAACAGGTAGCAGTTGGCGCTGTCGCAGATCACCCACATGTCGACCCAGTAGCCGTTGCCGATGTTCTGCTTGATGATGTCCGGCATCGACGAATAGAAGTTGCGCGGCGCGCTCCACCCGTTCGGGTTGCTGATGTCGGGGTTCGTCGAGTACGAGGCGTTGCCGGTCTGGTACACGAGGTACCACAGGCGTTGCGGCGCGTAGTAGAAGACCTGCGGCGCGGCTCGGTAACCCTTCCCGATGGCGCTGCGGTCGAGGTAGTGGTGTGTGGCCGAGCCGGCCTGCGACCAGTCGCTGAAGTTCAGGTAGACCAGGTTGTACCCGGAGGAGCTCGCGGTACTGGCGAACACGTGGTACTTGCCGTTGTACTGGACGACCGTCGGATCCTTGATGCCGGCGATGTTGTGGGTGGCGTCCGACTTCGGCGATATCAGCGTGCCGCTGGAGCTCCAGGAGAAGCGGGAGGGCAGCGCGGCGGCGGACCGGGGCGAACGGGTGTCAGCTTGCTTCACCGCGGCCGAGCCGCCCATCGAGGTGAGCGCTGACTGGTAGGCCGCCTTCTTGTTCCCGTTGCGGTCGAACAGCAGGGGGTTCTCCTGGCTGCGCCAGGAGTCGCTGTCGCGGATGCCCCAGACGGTGATGCCGGTGCAGCGCCCCACGTTCATACAGGCCCTGACGGTGTTCGCGTACGCGTTCGGAGGCGCCTGCGCGATGTCCAGTTCGGTGATCTGCACGTCGACGCCGAGGGCTGCGAAGTTCGACAGCGTCGTCTGGAAGCCGGCGGGCGGGCCGCCTGCGCCGAAGTGGGCCTGGAGGCCCACGCAGTCGATGGGCACGCCGCGCGCCTTGAAGTCGCGCACCATCCGGTAGACGCCCTGGGTCTTGGCGTCGCTCCAGTTCTCGATGTTGTAGTCGTTGTAGCAGAGCTTGGCCGCCGGGTCGGCCGATCGCGCGGTGCGGAAGGCCTGCTCGAGGAAGCCGGTGCCGAGGACGTCCCGGAAGACCGAGCTGCGCATTTGGCCGCTGCCGCCGTCGGCGAAGGCCTCGTTGACGACGTCCCAGGAGTGGATCCGGCCCTTGTAGCGGTTCATCACCGTGGTGATGTGGTTGTTCATCACGCTGCGCAGCGTGTTCGCGTCCCTGATGGAGCTGACCCAGCCGGGCAGTTGGGAGTGCCATACCAGGGTGTGGCCGCGGACGCGCTGACCGCGGGCCGTCGCGCGGTTGACGATCTGGTCGGCGGGCCCGAAGGTGAACGAGCCGCGGGATCGCTCGGTCGCGTCCCACTTCATCTCGTTCTCGGGTGTGACCGAGTTGAACTCGCGGTCCAGGATGTTGGTGTACGTGCCGTCGCCGAGCCTTCCGGCGGCCACAGCGGTCCCGAAGTACCGTCCGGACTGGGCCGCTTGGGCCCCGAGAGTGGACGCCCGGGCGGCGTCGGGTACGGCTGTCGCGGCACCGGGTGTCACCAGGGCGCCGATGGGGGTGCGGTCGGTGGGGCCGGATCCGGGCGTCGACAGCTCGAACCGCCAAGACGCGGACCGTGCCGCCGAGCGCCTGCGTGGGGGTCGACGCACGGCGTGTCTCGTGAGATGACGAGGTCATGACATATTCATGAGGGAGGTTCTCCTTACGCCGCCCCCCGTTCGTGCGGTGCGAAGGGATCGGAGTGATCCCATCTATGTTCGTGATTTCGAACGCGCAACCGACTCGTCGAGCATTCTGGATGGTAGGAGGCTGGTCGATGCCGTCAATACGTCTCGCATGATTCGTTTGAGCCAACGAAACATTCGGGCGCATTCGTGCCTCGCTGAACGCGAGTGAGGAACCGGAGGGCGGCTGGTGTTGACATGCTCGGACGCCTCCCTAGTATCCGAGAGGCCTGATGTTTCCGAACGGCAGTCGAAATTGCGAACCCCCCGTCCCCACCCCAGTGATGTCATGAATATGACACCACGCCCCTTCCGGGAAAGGAGCCCCCGGTGCCCATACGGTCTGGAAGACGACTGCTCCGCCTCCTCGCGGCCATGTTGACGGTCACGGCGTCCGTGACGGCCTCCGCTCACTCCACCGCCTCCGCCGCGCCCGGCAGCCCGGCGCTCACTCCACCCTTGGGCTGGAACAGCTGGAACAGCTTCGGGTGCGGGATCACCGAAACCCAGGTTCGTCAGGCCGCCGACGCGATGGTGTCATCGGGCATGCGGGACGCCGGCTACCGCTATGTGGTGGTCGACGACTGCTGGTTCGACCCACAGCGAGACGCGGCGGGCAACCTGCGGGCCAATGCGGGCAAGTTTCCGAGTGGGATGAAGTCGCTCGGGGACTACATCCACAGCAAGGGCCTGAAGTTCGGCATCTACCAGGTGCCGGGCGAGCGCACCTGCGCGCAGGCCACCGGCGGTTACCCGGGATCCACGGGCAGCAGGGGGCACGAGGCTCAGGACGCCGCCACGTTCGCCTCATGGGGCGTCGACTACCTCAAGTACGACTGGTGCTCCTCCAGCGGCACCCGTGACGAGCAGGTCGCGCGTTTCACGCTGATGCGCGACGCCCTGCGCGCCACCGGGCGGCCGATCGTCTACAGCATCAACCCCAACAGCCTCCACGCCATCACCGGCGCCGCATACAACTGGGGTGAGGTCGCCGACCTGTGGCGGACGACCGAGGACCTGCTCGACATCTGGCAGAACGGCAACACCAACAGCTACCCGATGGGCGTCGGCAACGTCCTGGACGTCACCGCGCCGCTGGCGGCGCAGTCGGGGCCAGGACACTGGAACGACCCCGACATGCTGGTCGTCGGCCGGCCCGGCCTGTCACTGACCGAGTCCCGCTCGCACTTCGGCCTCTGGGCGTTGCTGGGCGCACCGCTCATGGCCGGCAACGACATCCGCACCATGTCCGCCGACGTGAGCGCGATCCTGCGCAACCCCCGTCTGCTGGCTGTGAACCAGGACCCGCTGGGCGCGGGTGGGCGCAGGGTGCGTGACGACGGCGGCACCGAGGTGTTCGCCAAGCCGTTGTCCGACGGCTCGATCGCGGTGGGCCTGTTCAACCGGGGAAGCGGCACGGCGACGGTCACCACCACGGCTGCGCAAGTCGGGCTGTCCGGCGGTCCGTTCACCCTGACGGACCTGTGGACCGGCGGCACGTCCAGCACGTCCGGGCAGATCTCGGCGAGCGTCCCCGCGCACGGCGTGGCCGTGTTCCGGGTGAGCGGTGGCAGCCCGCTCGCCGCCACCACCTCGCGGCTGCGCGGCAACGGGTCCGGCCGCTGCCTGGACGTGGACAACGCCTCCACCACGGCCGGGGCCACGGTACTGATCTGGGACTGCCACACGGCCGCCAACCAACTGTGGACCACGTGGGCCGGTGGCGAGATCCGCGTCTTCGGCGACAAGTGTCTGGACGCCTACGACCGGGGCACCGTCAACGGCACCCGTGTGATCACCTGGCCCTGCAATGGCCAGGACAACCAGAAGTGGACCGTCGGCTCCGACGGCTCGATCCGCAATGTCCACGCCGGGCTGTGCCTCGATGTCGACCGGGCCGGCACCACCAACGGAACCCCGCTGGTCCTGTGGACCTGCAACGGCCAGGCCGGTCAGAAGTGGAACCGCGCGTGAGGGACGTGGCAACCCCGCGGCCCGGAGAAGGGGAGTCGGCGGTCCGGAGAAACGCCCGTGTCCTGGTTGCTCGGGAGGTGGGCAACCAGGACCGGGGCCGGCCGGTCAGGATTCCGTATGTCCTTCATGAGTCACGCCTTTCGGCCGGTGGTGCGGATGCTCCGGTCCGGGGGCGGGACAGCGACCAGGCGCCACCGCCGGCCACCACTGCCGTAACCACCCGGCTGAGCGTCCTGAGTGCCTGTCAGCGCAGGGAGGGACCCTGACTCAGCCGTCGAGGGGCTCGTAGTCGAACCAGTCGAAGTGGACGGTGCCTGCCGCGGCGTACATGCCGATGACCCGACCGGTGAAGCCGCCGGCGACCTCGGTCGACAGGTAGCGGCCGTCGAGGGGCGCGAACTCGGTGAACGTGCCGTCGGGCTGCTCGAAGCCGAGGGTGACGACGTCGGGGCCCGTGCACGGCCCGTGCGGTGACGGCGGTTCCGTGATCGTGACGGCGAGGACCACCGGCCCGGCGGGCACAGGCCGTGCGGCCACGACTGTGCGCAGGGAGCCGACGCGCGCGACCACCCGCACCTGGGTGCCGCACACCTCGACCGCGTAGTGGTGCCGCTCGTCGAGCCTGACGGCGAGGCCACCGCTCCCCTCCGCCGCATCGACCAGCGTGCGCGCCCGGCACGACAGATGCTGCTGGCGCCGGCCGGTGAACACCACGTCGGGCTCGTCCAGGGAGCCGCCCCGCGCGCGGAGCGTCAGCCATCCAGGGCGCTCCTTGGTGGTGCAGAGTGCGGCGGGCCGGTCGCGCAGGGAGATCCAGGACGGTCGCAGTTCGGCGAGCTCGAAGTCGTCCCGGTGCTCCTCGACGGGGCCGGGGGAGAGCGGCCACGGGAGTTCGGGCAGGTCCGGGGCGACCGCGCCGACGACCGGCCAGTCGTCCACCCAGGTCACGGGGGCCAGGAAGGTCTCCCTGCCGAGCACGTGCCAGCCCGGCGTGCCGCCGCCCGGCCGGACGCCGAGCAGCACCATCCACCAGGAGCCGTCCGGGCCTTGGACCAGGTCGGCGTGCCCGGTGTTCTGGACGGGGTGGTCGGTGCCGCGATGGGTGAGGATCGGGTTGGCCGGGCACGGTTCGAACGGGCCGGCGGGTGTACGGCCGCGGGCGATCGAGACACCGTGGCCGCGCTCGGTACCGCCCTCGGCGATGAGCAGGTACCAGTAGTCGCCGAGCCGGTACAGGTGCGGCGCCTCCGGGGCCTTGGCGCCGGGCCCGCCGGACCAGAGCCTGTGCGGTGTTCCGTACGTCTGCCCGGTGGACGGGTCGATACGGACCTGTGAGACCCCGGCGACCGTGCACCAACAGGTGCCGTCCTCGTCCCAGACGAGGTCGGGATCGATGCCGGGAACACCCGGCGCCCAGATGGGGTCCGACCACGGTCCGGCCGGGTCGGTGGCCGTGACGATCAGGTTGCCGCCGCCCTCGCTGCAGTTGGTGACGATCAGCCAGAAGCGGCCTTCGTGGTGGCGCAGGGTCGGGGCGTAGATCCCGCCGGAGGAGGCCATGGAGGCGGGCAGACGCAGTTGCTCCGGCCGGTCCAGGGCGTTGCCGATCTGCGTCCAGTGCACCAGGTCGCGGCTGTGGAAGAGCGGCACCCCGGGGAAGTACTCGAAGCTGGAGCAGGCCAGGTAATAGTCGTCGCCGACGCGGCAGACGCTCGGGTCGGGGTGGAAGCCGGGGATCACGGGGTTGGCGACGCGTCCGTCCGGCCGGCGCAGAGGGGGCACCCGATAGGTCCTCTCGTCGATTCGTGATGCGAGCGTGGGGTCGTTCAGGGAGCGCCGGCGGCCGTGGGGGGCGGGCATGCGGAGCAGGACGGCGGACGGCGCGGTGGGCAGGGCCGGGCTCAACCCGGTCGTCTCGGGGAGCCAGGCGGAAAAGGCTGGGCTGCCCGAGGGGTAGAGCACGTTGACACGGGGTGTGGTGCCCCGCAGTTGGGGGCCAGGGCGATCCAGGCCCTCTGCGCTCCGCAAGGCGGTCCGAGATGTGTGAGGCGGGGGTTGCCGTCGTCATGGAGCGCGAGCTCGAGGTGAAGTGCCTCATGCCCCCAGTGGAAGGTCCCTTGTTCCTTGGTCATGTCGGCCCTTCACTTGCTGTCGAAGCGCTTCACTGCCAGGCGCCAGTTAACGGGCATTTTCCTTGTTGAACAAGGGGTCCGACCACGACATACCCTCCTCTGCTGGCTCATCGACAGTCCGTCGGGGTGCATGATCGTCGAAGCGCTTCGACACTCGCGTGGACCTGAGGGCGAGTTCTTCGCCGTTGCGTCCCATCGGCGCTGTTCCGAAGGCCAGTGGGACGTTCTCTCCGCCTCTGAAGCCGGCCTGGCAACATTCCATGTCTGACTGCTGAGTTCGACCCGTGCTGATCGCGCCCGCCACATCAGTGGGCACCGGAGGAGGTCGAGGAGCAACGCAGGGCGCCGGCGCCCGTGCTCACCGAGAGCAGGATGATGGCCCGCCAGGTGCGGATCTCATGGCGATGGGGGCTCGGCGAGGGTCTGTGCGCACCAGATCGTCTTGCCGTCGGTGGTGTGCCGGGCGCCCCAACCCTGGCTGAGCTGGGCGACGAGCAGCAGACCCCGGCCGCCTTCGTCGAAGGCGCGTGCCCGGCGCAGGTGCGGGGCGGTGTTGCTGGCGTCGGAGACCTCGCAGATCAGGGAGGTGTCGCGAATCAGCCGCAGCATGATCGGGGGCTCGCCGTATCTGATGGCGTTGGTGACCAGTTCGCTGACAACCAGTTCGGTGACGAACGACGCCTCCTCCAGGCCCCAGGCCTCCAGCTGGGCGAGGGCGAACTTCCTGGCGCGCGGCACCTGTGCGGGGTCGGGCAGGACGTCCCAGTCGGCGACATGCTCGGGATCCAGCGCGCGGGTGCGAGCGAGCAGCAGGGCGGCGTCGTCGGTGCGGCGTTCGACAAGCATGGCGTCCATGACCGTGTCACAGAGGCCCTCCATCGAGGTGGCCGACTGGTTCAGGACACGCAGCAGCGCGGCGACCCCCTGGTCGGCTTCGCGCTCACGGCTCGCCACCAGTCCGTCGGTGTAGAGGGCGAGCAGGCTGCCCTCGGGCAGCTCGAGCTCGACCGCCTCGAACGGCAGCCCGCCGATGCCGAGCGGTGGTCCCGGCTGTGCGGGAACCGGCGTCCTGGTGCCGTCCGAGGAGATGACCAGCGGCAGCGGATGACCTGCGCTCGCCAGGGTGAAGCGGCGGGAGACCGGGTCGTAGACGGTGTAAAGACAGGTGGCGCCGAACTCGCCGGTCGGCTGGAAGTGGCCGGCGGGCTGAAGATCGCTGGCGAGGTGGATGACCAGATCGTCCAGGTGGGTCAGCAACTCGTCCGGTGGCAGATCCACGTCGGCGAGCGTGCGGACCGCCGTGCGCAGCCGGCCCATGCCGGCGGAGGCATGCAGGCCGTGACCGACTACGTCGCCGACGACCAGGGCGACCCGGGCACCGGAGAGCGGAATGACGTCGAACCAGTCACCGCCCACTTCCGAGCCGGTCCCGGCTGGCAGGTAGCGGGATGCCACCTCGAGCGCCTCCTGGACCGGCAGCCGCTGCAGCAGCAGGCTGCGCTGCAGGGTCAGCGCGGTCGTGCGCTCGCGTGAATACCGACGGGCGTTGTCGATGGCGACGGCCGCCTTGGCGGTGAGCTCTTCGGCGAGGATCAGGTCGTCGGCCGTGAAGGCCTCGGGCCGGTCGCTGCGGGAGAACGCGACCACGCCGAGCAGCGCGCCGCGCGCCCGGAGCGGCACGGTGATCCGGCCGGTCGTCCCTTGTGCGGCGAGGGACTCGTCGATCAACGGATTGCCCGGCGGCCAGTGCGCGGGGTCTGCGGCGAGCCCGGGCCCGAAGGCCCATTCGCCGCCAGGGCCGGGCTCGGCCGCGAGCTGAACCGTGGACGTGCCGGTGGCCATGCAACGGGCGGCGACGGAATCGGGAGCGTGACGCACCGGGGCAGGGTGGCCGGGGTCCCGGTCGGTGGCGTGCTCAGCGCCGTGCCGGGCGGCACGACGGAGCGCGACGGCTTCGCCGGAAGCGGGGGGCAGGGGTGGTTCTTCTCCTCGCAGCACCTCGTCGAAGAGGTCGACGGTGACGAGGTCGGCGAATCCCGGGACCGGGGCCCTGGCCAGTTCCCGGGCGGTGCCCAGCACGTCGAGTGTCCGGCCGATGCCACCGCTCGCCTCGTTGAGGATGAGCAGGCGCTGCCGGGCCCAGTACTCGGCGCTCATGTCGAATCCCCAGTTGGCGACCGCGCGAACCCTGCCCTCAGCATCCCGTACGGGCCACATGCTGGTCGCCCAGGCATTGGCGTAGTCGCTGCCGAGCGGACGGAAGACGGTGATGAGACGCGCGGGCTCACCCGTCCTCGCCACCTCGGAGAGCTGGTCGGTGTACGCCTTGTCGTCCAGTTCGGGGAACAGCTCGCGGTACTTCTCGTCGAGCACTTGCTCCTCCGAGTGCGCCATCACCCGGCACGCGGAGGCGTTGACCCACAGAAACCGCAGCTCAGGGTCGTAGACGCCCAGAGCGAAGGGGCACTGTTCGAAGGCCAGGTCGGCGATCACCGGGCGGCGTTCCCAGCGGTGGACGGTCATCGCGTGGCCCAGCACCCGGCCGTCGGCGCCGAACAGCGGATGAGCCGACACCAGGGCGTCGACCGTGGAACCGTCCCGGTGGCGCAGGGGGATCAGCTCCGCGTGGTCGGGGCCGCTGCCGGAGTTCTCGGGGAAGCCGGGTGGTGGGGGAGCGGCCAGCAGGTCGGTCACCGGGCGCCCCACGGCGTCTTCGGCCGCCCAGCCCAGCAGTAGCCGTCCGTTCTCGCTCCAGCCGCTCACCACGCCGTCCGGCCCCACCACGAGCACGGCAGCGCGGGCCTCCTGCTTGCCGGCCATGTCCACGGGCCTCGCCTCCGTCCGGACAGCCGTGCCTGTCAGGGCCGGTTTCCAGCCGCAGCTTCCAGCCTAGGTCCGCTTCTGCTCCACGGCGCCCCGGCCGGTGCGTGCCTGACCCCCCCGCGGGCGGAACCGAGCGGGGCCGGGGACTGCGCGGCCCCGCTCGACGACGGGCGCGGCACGCGTCGGAGGTTCCGTGGCCGGATCTGTGGTGCTCCCCTGGGCGGTCGGTGTCAGTGGCAGCTTCTGCGTCGGCTACTGCGCGGTGAAGCTCCACAGCAGGTTGGTGCTGCTGCCGTAGGTCCACTGCTTGGTGCTGGAGCCCGAGTCGACGTTGCCGCCTCCGTCGAGGACCAGACCGGTGGTGCGGTTGGCGATCGAATAGCGGTCGCCGCCCCGATGGGTGATGGCCCACTGCTGGTTGGGGCCGCCGTTCCAGGCGGCCTGCCGTGCGGCCGAGCCGTCCGCGGTGGCGCCCCAGCCGTCGGCGACCATGCCGTTCGTGCGGTTGACCAGCCGGTAGAAGCCGCCCTCGACAGCCTCCGCATGCCACTGCAGGTTCGAACTGCCGTCCCAGGTCCACTGTTTGAGGTTGGAGCCGGAGGCGACGTTGCCGCCGCTGTCCAGGGCGAGGCCGTTGGTGGCGTTGGTGATCCGGAAGTACGTCGCCGGGGCGAACTGGACCTTCAGCGAGGTGATCTGGTCGTTGTTGCCGGTGACCCTGAGGTCGGGGTTGTCGGCGGTGAAGGTCCAAGAGGTGCCGGTGAAGTTGTCTCCGGAGTAGCCGACCACCTGGTGGCCGGGGGCCGGCCGGAGGGAGGAGACCGTGCCCGGGCGAAGTCCGGCCGCGGCAAGGGCGTCCGCGGTGTGGTCGTCGACGGTGAGCACGGCGGCGTTGCCGGTGTAGTGGACGTCCGTGAAGGCGACGGCGCCGGCGAGCGGCCGCAGGCCGGGGATCGTGCCGGAGAAGTCGAGCTTCAGAACGTAGGCGGTGGCGCCGTACGGCGCGGAGGAGGGCAGGGTGACCGTGAGGCCGGAGGCGTTCTGGACCGGCTTGGGCAGGTCGATGTAGCTGCCGGCGGTGGTGCCGAGAAGCTTCACCGAGGTCAACGAGGAGAGGTTGATGCGGTCCGCGCTCAGGGTCTTGATCGTCAGCGAGCTGCCGGGCCAGCCCAGGACCGTGGCGTACAGGACGTTGCCCGCCTTGTTGCGGGTGAAGCGGATGTCCTGCGCCGTGCCGGCCGTCGGCTTGGTGAAGGAGCCGCCGCCCATCCTGGTCGGTCCCTCGCCGTACGCCGTCCAGGCGCGGGTCGAGTACACCGACTCGCCGAAGCGCTTCAGGTGGTCGCCCATGCCGAGCAGGATGTCCTTCTGCTGCTGGGGGATGGTGCCGTCGGCCATGGGCGCGATGTTCAGCAGCATGTTGCCGTTCTTGCTGACCCGGTCCAGGAACGAGTGCAGCATCTGCTGGATGCTGTAGTAACCGATGCCCTGCGTGTAGCACCAGCTGCTGCTGGAGATGCTGTCGTCGGTCAGCCAGTACGGGGTGGTGAGGTCGGCCGGACCACCGCGCTCGTAGTCGAAGACCTCGCCCTTGCCGTTCATGCCGTCCTTGTACGTGGCGACGACCTCACGGCCCCAACTGGCCGCCTGGTTGTAGTAGTACGCCAGGAAGTTCAGGCGCTGCTTCTCGTCGACGGCGTCCAGGTTGAAGTCCTGCCACAGGATGTCGGGACGGGCGCGGTCGACGACCTCCTTGAGCTTGTCGAACCAGAGCTGGTTCGCAGCGGCCGGGTCCAGCTGCCCGTAGAGCTTTTTGAGGCTTTCGTCCGTCTGCGCGGGGGCGTACTCGTAGAAGCCGGTGAAGTTGTACGCGTGGTGCATGGCCACCAGCAGCTTGAGGTCCTTGGCGCGGATGGCGGTGGAGAAGAGCCGCAGCAGGTCGAGACCCGGGCCCTTGTTCACCGAGTTCCACTCGTTGACCTGGCTGTCCCACATGGAGAAGCCGTCATGGTGCTCGGCGACCGGCCCGGCGAATTTGGCGCCGGAGTCGACGAACAGCTGCGCCCACTCGTCCGGGTCGAACTTCCCGCCGGCCGACTTCAGCCGCGGAGCGAACTTCACGGTGTTGCCCGCCAGGTCCTTCGCCCCGTGGATGAAGTTGTGGTACGGCCATGCCGAGGGCTGGCCGTAGGTCGCGATGTGGTGCTTGTTGGGTGAGCTCCCGGCCTGGTACATGCCGCGGGGATACCACTCGTTGTCGAAGGCGGGGGCGCTGAAGGTGCCCCAGTGGAAGTAGATCCCGAACTTCGCGTCCTTGAACCACTCCGGCGCCGGCGGGTGTCGGTCGACGGAGTTCCAGTCGGGCGTGTACGTGCCGGGCGCCGCCTCGGCGTCACCGACACCCAACAGACCTCCGGCAACGGCCGCCGCGGCCACGCAGGTTGCTGATGCCACGAACTGACGTCGGTTGATCGAACTCGACATGGACACATCCCTGATGCGGAAGGGGCAGGGGAATGCAGGGGTCATGCATGAAGGTCGGTCATCTGACCATGGATGTCAATCAGTATGCAGGGATGAAAGAGCCCACGTCTTTGGGTGATTTGCCTGATTTGTATCGATCTGGCGTGCATTTCGATCGATGAAACATGGCATGTCTCGCGGCGCTTCGCGGCGTGCGCTTCCGGACATCCGAGCACCTGGACGGGTCAGGCGACCCTGCCTCGGAGATTCGCGCACCAGGACCCCCGCCGACTCTGGTTCCCGCGCTCGGGCGGTCGCCGAGGCCTGTTCGGCGCAGGGAGTCACTCTGCGCGTCGCCGTGATCGTCTGCCCGCAGACGCATCCCAGTATCATCGACGCCACCCTCGCCATGCGGCCTCCGGAACAGGTCGGACGAAACGTGAACTCCATGATCGGCAAGTCCTTGGCGGGCTCTGGGATGATCTCCGCACTCAGGAGCTGATCAGGTCGGACGTGCTCATGGGGCACGGTAGGGGAGTGATGAGCGGTGTCACTGACGGACAAGGCCATCGAGCAGATCCGTGAGCTGATCCGGACCGGTGCCCTGCCTCCGGGCTCGAAGCTCCCGCCGGAACCGGATCTGGCCGCTCAGCTGGGTCTGTCCCGCAATCTCGCCCGCGAAGCGGTCAAGGCGCTGGCCGTCGCGCGGGTCCTGGAGGTCCGGCGGGGCGACGGCACGTATGTGACGAGCCTCCAGCCGAGCCTGCTGCTGGAGGGCCTCGGCGGCGCGGTGGAACTGCTGCAGGGTGACTCGGTCGCCCTGCAGGACCTCATGGAGGTGCGGCGGCTCCTCGAACCGATGGCCACGGCCCTTGCCGCGACCCGAATCTCCGACGTCCAACTGGCCGTGGTGAAGCGGCACTTGGACGCCATGCGTGAGGCCCGCGACGACGTCGCACAGCTCAACGCTCACGACGCCGCCTTCCATCGCGCCGTGGTTTCGGCCACGGGCAACGAGAGCCTCCTCACCCTCCTGGAAGGGATCTCCGGCCGCACGCTGCGTGCCCGTATCTGGCGCGGTCTTGTCGACGACAGGGCCGCGGGACGCACCCTCGCCGAGCACGAGGCGATCTTCAACGCGCTGTCCACCCGGGACGCCGCGCTCAGTCAGGCGGCGGCGCTGCTCCACGTGAGCAACACCGAGCAGTGGCTGAGGGAACACCTGCGCTCCGGCGAACTCCTGCCCTCCGGATCGGCAGCGCAGAACTGACGGGCGGGTTCCGGGCGGGATCAGGAACCGCTCTCTTGACCGCCGTAAGCACTCGGCAGCCAGCTCGCCGATACGCTCGGAGGCATGCTCCCTTCGAGCGGGCCGGTAGGCCGTTCGGCTGCACCTCTTTGGCGCTGCGACCTTCGGGCAGACACGGCCGGAGCGCTTCAGCACAGATGGCGAGCCGGTGCGGCGCTCAGTCGACACTGACCCGACGGGTGCAGAGCCGGCAGTGCGCTGCGGCCGATCAGCGCGTGAGCAGGCCGGCCAGTGCGCTTGCTCCGCCGAGACAGACCAGGACGGCGGCAGTATCGGGGTGTGAGCTTGGAGGGCTTCTCGAAACCGAGGGTGGTGGTGGTTTCGAGAAGCCCTCCAAGCCCTGGGTGGTGATGTCAGCCGAGACGCCACTGCTGGTTGCTGCCCCCATTGCAGTCCCACAGTCCGACCAGGGCGCCGTTGGCGGTGGAGGCACCGGTCACATCCAGGCACAGGCCCGACTGGACGCTGGTGATGGTGCCGTTGGAGTTGCGGTTCCATTGCTGGTTCGTGCCGCCGTTGCAGTCCCACAGCACGACTTTGGCGCCGGCCGCGTCGAGGCACTTCGCACCGCCGTAGACGGTGAGCTGCTTGCTCGACGTGCTGGTCCAGGTCTGGTTCGTCTGGCCGTTGCAGTCCCAGATGTGCGTCTGGGTGCCGTTGGTCTGCGAAGCGCCGGGCACATCCAGGCACTTGCCGGAACCGGTTGCGCGGATCGGACTTGTGGTGGTCCCGCCGGAGCCGTCGAGTCCGAAGAAGGTGATGGCCCGGGCCGCCATGCCGCTTTCGGGCAGGGAGTGCCCGACACCCTGGAAGCTGTTCGCCTCGACCGGTGCCTGCGCGCCGGTGGAGCCGTAGCGGGTGCGGGTCCAGTTGGACTGCGGGGAGTCGGTGAAGACCGGGGTCTGGCTCACCCCGAGCACATTGGTCCACTGCTTGATCTCTTCACCGAAGTTCGCGTAGTACAGCGCTTCGTCCTCGGTACCGTGCCACAACTGCATCCGCGGCCGGGGACCGGTGTACCCGGGGTAGGCGTTGCGGACGAGGTCGCCCCACTCCTGCGGGGTCTTGCTGATCTTGCCGGTGGCGCAGTCGGTGTTCCAGCCGGAGCCGTTGGTGGTGGCGAAGCAGCCGAACGGCACACCCATGAACGCCGCGCCGGCCTTGAACAGGTCGGGGTACGCGCCGAGCATGACATTGGTCGTCATCGCGCCGGACGAGGCGCCGGTGACGTAGACCCGGCTGGGGTCGGCGTTCATGTTCTGCAGGGTGTACCGGACCATCTGGGCGATGCTCGTGGGGTCACTGCCCCCGTCATGCTTGAGCGCCTGGGGTGAGGAGACGTCGAAGCACTGCCCGCTGACGTTCGCGTCCGGGTAGACGACGATGAACCCGTGCTGGTCGGCCAGGCGGGCGAACTCCGTGTTGGCGTAGAACGTGGGCCCCGTGCCGGTGCAGTAGTGCACGGCAACCACCACCGCCGGGCGGGCCGGAGCGCTGTCGGGCTTGTAGACGTACATCCGCAGGTTGCCGGGGTTGCTGCCGAAGTTGGTCACCTCGGTCAGTGACGCGGCCGACGCGGTGGTGGCCGAGGCCCCGGTCAGGGCGAGCGCCGCGATCAGCGGCGATATCGCCATCAGCAGGGCTACCAGTACATATGTGACGCTTTTCTTTTTGGACTTCCGGGACATGACGGTGTCCTTTCTGGAGTCTGGCGCGGCCGGGGGATATGACCGGGTGGTGAAGCGCTTCGACGCTTCCATTGTCGTGGGCATGGTGTCAATGCCTGGAATGCAAGGCTGCCTCGCCTGTCCCTCTGTCTCAGCAGGGGATTCTCATCAACTCGAGTTATGAAGTGAAGCGCTTCAATACGCCAGGGCGCGCCGCGTCATGGTGCGTCCCCGCCTTGCGCTCCACTGCCTCCTGCGGACTGTCACCGGCCGGCGTGAGCAGCGCGACGGCCGCACAAGCGATCGCGCCCAGCGTCCACACCGCGCACAACGCCAGGAACCACACCAGCCACCTGCGCGGCGCGGCCTCGCGGGGCTCGTTCGCGAACTCACCTGTTCCACATGCGCACTTCACTCTGCCCACCCATGTCGTACCCACTCCTTGGCCGGACCCGACTGGTGGAGCCCGCCCCGTGTCGACGCGGGCCCGCTGGGCGGGGAGTACGCTTCGACGGTCATTCGATCACTCGTCGTCCGGGCCGTAGCCGCTCGGGGGCACGCCGAGCAATGAGGCCCCGTCAGCGGCACTGGCGTGCGGCCTCGATGGGGCTCTCGCGCGGGCCTCGGCCGTCCAGCCCCGCCGGGGCAGCCGCACGTACGTCTCGCGGGCTCGCGCCGAGTTCACGGCGGCAGGCCTTGTTGAATGCCTGGAGGTCGGCGATGCCCACAGCCGCGGCGACGGCGGTGATGGGCAGGGTGGAGGACAGCAGAAGGTGACGGGCGCGCTGAAGGCGTCGGTGCCGGATGTACGACACGACCGTGAGGCCGGTTTCCGCGCGGAACACGCGTGTCAGGTGCGTATGGGAGATTCCGACGGCGCGAGCGACGTCCGGTACGGACAGCGGACCTGCCAGGTGTTCCTCGACGTACGCCTGGGCTGCGGCCACGAAGGGGTGGCGGCGCCCGGCTCCCTCGCCCCTCGGTAGCTCGGCGATGCGCCACAGCGCGGTCCAGACCTCGGCCGTGGCTCGTGGGGGAGAGGTCGGCATGGCCGTCACGGCGTGTCGGAGCAGGTCGGCCAGGTGGGTGCTCTCGGCCGCGGCGTCCTGCATCACCGGCACCACCCGCGCGGTTCCGCCGTCGTGCAGCCGCAGGTGGACGTAGAAATGTTCCGACCTGCCCCGGTAGTGGAAGTGCACCTCCGTGTTCGGCGGCACGAGGCTGACGTGGCCGGGACGTATGGGGTGGACCGACTGCCCGAGGGACAGTGCACCCTCGTAGTTGTAGAGGTGCAACTGCCACAGATCAGGCAGCCGGAAGACATCGTGGGAGGTTGAGACGCCGTGTACCGCGATGCCGGCATCAACCACGGTGGGCGCCTCGTCGAGCTGCAGCGTTATGTGTTTCACGAGGACGGAAAATTACCAGCACTGGACGATTTCAGCCCACGACCGAGCCGGACCGGGCACGTACGTTCGTCGCATGTCAACCAGCAAGCAACTCCTGACATCTGTTCAGGTGGCGCGCTTCGTCGGGCAGGGATTCCTGCGCCTGGACGGGGTGGTGCCGCAGGAGATCAACGAACGGGCCGTCGCGACCTTGGACGAGGGCCTGCCTGAAGTGCCCTACGGCACTCCGCTGGGCGGGGCGTTCGCGCAGGACACCTTCGTCCACGAGCTGCTCGCTCTGCCGGTCGTCGCGGGCGCTGTCGAGAGCCTGGTCGGCCCCGAGCCGACCGTCGACCACCATGCGGTTCATGTGCGCGAGCCGCACGAGGGACAGGCGCAGCCGCTCCACGGCGACGCGATCATCGACGTGCGGCCGGACGCGTTCGACATCCAGCTCATGTACTACCCGCACGAGGTGACCGCCGAGATGGGCGGCACCCTCAGCGTGCCCGGAAGCCATCTGCGCAGGATCAACGAGACAGACGTCGGCCGCGTCCAGAACCTTCGGGGACAGACCCGTCTGACCTGCCCGGCGGGCACGGTCGTTCTCGTGCATCACGGCATCTGGCACAGTGGCCGCCGCAACGACACCGCGGGCCGGCGCTACATGTACAAACTCCGCCTGAACCCGACCGTGCCGCAGGTACGTCTGTGGGACGTCTCCGACCTGCACGACCCCGCGGTGACCGCGGAACTCAGCACGTCCTTCCCCTGGTACGAGTGGGCCACGGGCCGACTGGAGATCTACAACCGCGTCCTGCTGTGGCGGGCCCTGACCGGAGACGACTCGTTCGACGTCGACTACTGGGTCACGCGCGTCAGCAACCGGCCGGCCCTGAGGAGTCACGCATGAGGCAGCAGGTTCTGGTCCTCTATCTCGCGACGTCGGCGCTGGACTCCCCCGTCGTGGGCTGGTCCCGCTACGACGGGACCGGCCGGACCCGTCCGACGACCGGTGACAGCGACGAGCCGCCCTATTCCACCGGGCTTGGCGCGTTGCAGGACGGGTGGCGCCTGTTCCAGGCCTCCCAACTGCTGCCCCCGCAGCCCGGTCACGAGTACGACGTCTCCTTCCTGAAGCACGAGTTCTTCTTCGAGAAGGTGGAGGACGGCCTTCGCCTTTGACGCAGGGCAACGCTTCAACAGAACTCCCTGCGTTTATCTGTCTCACCCTTGTGTAGACCGTCTCGAGAAAGAGATTGCTACGGCCCGCTACATTCGAAGCGCTTCGATAACATGGCGCAACGAATGAAGGGCATGCATATGGCATTCAGGGTTTCGTGGCGGAGATACGGGAGTTGTACGGGCACTGCTAACCACAGCGACCGCCCTGCTGGTGGCGCTTCTGACCCCGGACAGCCGTGACCGTCAGAGCTGGTTTCCAGTGGCTGTTTCCAGCCTAGATCTGGCCCTGCTCCACGGCGCTCCGACCGGTGCGTTCGGGGGTACCCCAGCGACGGGGACGGTATGGCCGAGGTGATCTTCGGGCCCCTCGGCATCGCGCCGGGCTTCCGGGGAGGCCGCCTCGCCGACCCGTGGTACGAGATCGGCGTTCCAGTGTGTGGGTGGCTTGCGCACTCCGAGGCATCGACGCCTCCATGCCCGCAGGATCGCCCAGGCCGGCGAACTTCTCGTCGCTCAGGGAGAGGTCCTGGCCTGCGCGTCTACGGGGAGCGCCGGCTCTTCCGGCCTGCGGACGTGTCACCGCCGACGTCCTTCGAAGGGCTGGCTTCGCACCGCTTTTCAACGTGGTGGTCCGCCGAGCGTCGCCATCGGTCATCAAGGTTTCGGACCGTGCTCCGCTCCGCCGGTGCGCGTGTCGAACGGGCCGTGTTGGACGCCCCGCCAGGGTGAGGTGACGCGGCCTACGTCTCGGACCAGGTCCCTCCGCCGTGGCGGGGCCGCCGGCCATCGTGGCTGCGGCCCCGCTCGGTGTGGCCCGTACACGCCGTAGAGGGTGCCGGAGGCGCCGCCGTGGAACGCGCCGGTGGGTCAGGACGGGGCGCCGTATTGGAGACCGCGTCCGTTGGTGCCGACGTAGACGCGGCCGTAGGTGTCGGGGTCGCCGGTGATGACGCCGACGCCGCCGATGGCGCCCCACTGGTGGGCGTTGTCGTTGACGCGGAGCCAGGTGGCGCCCTTGTCGGTGGAGCGGAAGACGCCGGTGACGTCCTTGACGGTGCCGATCAGGTACAAGGCCTGGTAGTTGGTGCCCGGCTTGGCCTTGCCGAAGCCGAGGGCGGAGGCGGACTGCACCGTCTTGAGCGTGGTGAAGGTCCGGCCGCCGTCGGTGGAGTGCAGCAGTCCCTGGGTGCTGCCGGCGATCCACAGGTCTCCGGCGACGCCGGGTACGGCCGTGAGCTTGCCGGAGGGCAGGTTGCCGGCGCGGGCGGTGAAGGTCGCGCCGCCGTCGGTGCTGGCGTGGAGCGTGCCGCCGGACAGCGAGTAGAAGGTCCTGGCCGAGGAACGGTCGGCGACGACAACGGCGCCGTCGCCCAGGCCGCGGACCTTCGACCAGCTTGCCCCCTTGTCGGTGGAGCGGTAGGGGGCCTGTCCGGCCTGGGTCCAGACGATGGTGGAGCCGTCCGCCGCGAGCGCTACATGCCCGTCCTGGGCACTGGCCACGGGCTCTGCCTTGAAGCCGTTCCAGTTGCTGCCGCCGTCGGTGGAGTAGGCGCCGTCCTGCTTGCCGCCACGGCCGACGCGGACCATCATCGAGGGCTTGGACTGGGCGAAGTCGATGTCGGTGCTGTTGGTCATCAGCGGGTTGTTCAGCCGCCCGGCGGGCACCTTGGTCAGGGAGTCGTGCCGGAAGCCGCCCTGGTCGCCCATGGCGGTGATGACGGCGGCGCCGCCGGGCGGGGCGATCGCGTCCAGCAGTGCGGTCTCCTCCAGCCCTCGGGCGCCCATGCTCCAGTGGCTGGTGCCGCCGCTGTCGGAGGCGCCTGCGTCCTTGCTGCGCAGGATGCCGTTGCCGGTGCCGTAGAGCACGTGCCCGGAGTTGAAGGGATCGATGGCCAGGGCGGTCATCCAGTGCCCGGTGTGAGTGCCGACGTAAGGAGCGGCGGAGGCGTTGCGCACCGACTTGTCGGCCAGTGCCTTCCAGGTCGTGCCGCCGTCGGTGCTGCGGTAGACCTCGTCCTCGGGCCACCAGCGGCCGAGGGTGGTGACCATCACCGTGGAGGGCTTGCGCGGGTCGACGGCCAGACCGGAGAACCCGTAGCTGCCCTGGGAGGGGGAGACGTTCTTCCACGCCCCGCGGTCCGGCGTGTACTTCCACACCGAGCCTGCCGTCACGCCGTTGGGTCCGAGGTTGTCGGTGTACGTCAGGTACAGCGAGCCGTCACCGGAGAGCACCCCATGCTGCGGGAACTGGCCGGTGGGCTGCCCGGAGACGGCCTGCCAGCTGCCGCCACCGTCGGTTGACCGGTACAGGGAGGTGGACCTGTCGGCGACGCCTACATAGATCGTCTTGCTGCCGACCGGGCCGTACGTAACGAAGGAGATGCCCGCGCCGCTGCTCGCGCCGTCCTCGACGGGGAAAGCGGAGACCTGACTCCATGTCACGCCGTGGTCGTCGCTGCGCCACAGGCCGTTCTTGCGTGTGCCCAGCAACAGGGTTCCGTTGTCGGCGGGGTTGATCGCCAGCCGTTCGCCCGCGCCGCGGCCGTCCTCGTTGCCGCCGATCTTGAAGGGCAGATTCGTGCGCTTGAAGGTGCGGCCCCGGTCGGTGGAGCGCAGGATCGCGCCGTTGCCCGCCCACTCGTTGGTGTAGGTGCCCGCCGAGAGGTAGAGCCGCTTGGGGTCGGCGGGGTCGGTGGCCACCGAGTCGATGCCCAGCAGGTTCCAGTCCTTCTCGCCGATCCAGTCGGTCAGCGGGATCCACTGCTCGGCCCCGGTGTCCCAGCGGTAGGCGCCGCCCATGTCGGTGCGCGCGTACAGCAGGCCCTTCTCGCGCGGGTTGAACACCAGTCCGGTGACGTAACCGCCGCCCACCACCTGGGCGTTCTTCCACACATACGGACCGGCCGCGGCCGTGGTCCGCGCCCTGCCCGCCCCGGCCGCCCGGGTCTCAACCGTCTTCACCAGCTTCCACTCCTGGTTGGTGCCGCCCCGGTCGGAGTACTGCACGACCTGCGCACCCTGGGCCGAGGAGCCTCCGGAGACGTTGAGGACCAGGCCGCTCCTGCGGGAGGTGAAGGTGACGGCGTCGGAACCGCTCGCGTCGCTGATCCGCCACTCCTGCGAGGTGGCGGAACTGTTGGTCTGCTGCTCGGCGGTAGCCCCCTGTGCGCGGGAATTGCCTGCTATGCCCAGCACTTTGCCGCTGTTGCGGTTCACCAGCTTGTAGTAGCCGTCCCCGGTGGACTTCAGCTTCCACTGCTGGTTGGCCGTGTTCTGGTCGGTCCACTGCTGGATACGGGTGCCGTCGGCGGTGGAGAAGCTGTTGACCTCCAGCACCTTGCCGCTGCGCACGGAAACCAGCCGGTAGTAGGCATCGCCGTCGACCGTCGCGGCCTGCGAATCCTCCTGCGCGAACAGGAGATACGGCACCAGAACGGCGGGCACGCCGAGCAGCAGCCCAGTGGCGGTCCAGCGGCGGCGGTGACGCCCTCGGCGCCCGCCGTTCGTGGGGTTGTTCATGGGGAGGCGTTCTCCTTGCAAACTGTTCAACAGCGGAAAGCAGGATCCCGCCCCCGTACGTGGCCGGATCCGCTTCCTTGTCGTCACAGCTTCCGCACAGGTTGCCGCGAGCCGGAGACTTTTCAGATCACGTCGTGGCGCGCTAGGCGCTGAACAGCGTCTGGACGACGCTGTTCCAGGAGTTGCGGTGTGCTTCTCTTGGCCCACGCCGCCTCCTTTTGATCAGCTGGCTGGAGGAAGGCTCTCGCTCTCTGGCCGGAGGAGCCGGCTCCCACGGCGCAGTTGCCGTCGGACTCACCCGGAACCTTGATCGACAAGAGCCTGGGCCCAGGCCGGTGGGGTGAGGCTCACCGGGGAGCACAGGGTTGGTGGCGCGGACTGGTTCTGGGCGAGCACCCTGGTCGTCCTTTCGTCGGGTGGGCAGAGGGGACGGCGCTCAGGGAGCGTCCGGCTCGGTGCGGGTGATGCGCAGCAACGCCGCGGAGGGCGCGGTGGGCAGGGTCACGGTGAGGTCGGTCGTGTTCGAGTTCCAGACGGCAACGGCCTGACCTGCGGCGGGGTACAGCACCTCGGCACGGGCCGCGCCGCCCGCCCGTTCAGGCAGCCGGAGGGTGGTGGTGGCCTCGCCGCCCGAGCGGCGCCAGACGGTGAGGTAGGTGGTGGCGGGGGTGTGCAGGGCCAGGGCGATCCACGGGTCGTCCCAGCCGGGAAGGCCGAGCGGCCAGGACGGCACGGCCCCCGGCAGGTCAGCGCGGACGGCTTTGTACACGGAGACCGCCTCGTGGACCAGGGCGCGGGCCTCGGGCCCGAGTTCCGGCAGGTTGCCGGAGAGGTGGATGCGGCCGAGGAGGGCGCTCGCCATGGTGAAGGCGACCTCGTCGAGGGAGTCCTCCGCCTGCGGATAGGCCCACACGGCGCCCTGCTCGGGGGTGACGGCGGTGGGGGCTGAGGCCGCGATGGGTGCGTAGAGCCGCAGGTTCTGTTGGTCGCTGGTGGACTGCAGTTGCAGCCGTGACAGCAGGGCGTGGTCCCATCGCATGCCGCCCGAGGCGCAGTTCTCCACCACCAGGTGCGGATGACGGTCCAGGATGCCGTCCAGCCAGGCGAGGTGCGCCCGGTTGTGGCCGAGCAGTCCGGCGCCCGGGGTCTCGCCGGGGTGGGCGCTGGTGCCGGTGCCGGGGTCGATGTTGTGGTCGAGCTTGAGATAGCCGACGCCCCATTCGCCGACCAGGCGGTCCACGACCTGGTCCAGGTGTGCGCGGGCGGCCGGGTGGCGCAGGTCCAGGTGGTGCCGGCCGGTCTCCGTGAGGCGGACGCCGTCGCGGCGGAAGAACGCCTCGTCGGGCAGGGACTTGGCCATGGGGCTGTCGACGCCGATGACTTCAGGCTCCAGCCACAGGCCGGGGACCATGCCGCGCTCCCTGATGCGGTCCAGCACCTCGTGGATCCCCTTTTCGCCGGGGAAGCGGGAGGCGGCGGGTTCCCAGGCGCCGACGGTGGTCCACCAGCCGCCGTTGTCGCCGTCGTACCAGCCCGCGTCGATGACGAAGTACTCCCCGCCCGCGTCGGCCGCCGCGTCGATGTGCGGCAGCAGTTTGTCGGTGGTGGGGTCGCCCATCAGGCAATTCATGTAGTCGTTGAAGACGACGGGCAGACGGCGGTGGTCGGCGTGCGGGCGGCGGTGGGCGCGGCGGTAGCGGGTGAGCGCGGCGAACGCGGCGTCGGGGCCGCCGTCGGCGCTGAAGGACAGGGCGGCGGGTACGGTGCGGAAAGCGGCGCCGGGTTCCAGGGGGTGGCGCCAGCCGTGGTGGGCGTCGGTGGGTCCGAACAGCGCCGCGTAGACCGCCCGGTCGTGTTCTTGGCACTCCCAGCGCCAGCCCCCTCCGTTGTGCTCGATCTGCCACACCCAGGTGCGGCCGGTACGCCGGTCCGTCAGCCCGCCCATGGGCAGGTGTCCACAACTGGACCAGGTGCCCTGGCCGTTCAGGGCGAAGCCGGCCTTGCCGTGCCCGTACGTCACGCGTCCGCTGACGCCGGGTGTGGTCCGGCGCATCGGCTGCCGCTGCCAGCGGCACTCGGCGAGCCAGTCGTTGTCCGCCCACAACAGGTCGGCGGCGTCGACGGCCGCCGGGTCCTGCGGGGTGAGGCAGCCCACCGTGAGTGAGCTGACCGACTCCAGGTGCAGTGTGGTGCGCCCTTCGTTGCGCAGGATCACTTCGCTGCGGAGCACGGGGATGTCGTCCGGCGACCGGTAGGTCACCTCCGCGGCCAACCCGGTTTCCGGGTCGTGGAGATACACGGTCAGCGTGTGCCAGTCGCCGTCTCGGCCCGCGCGGTGGGCCCGGTGGCGCAGCCGTCCGCCGAGAGCGGTCCCGATCAGACGACTGCCCGACCAGTGACGGCCGTGACCCGCGGCCGTCACCTCGACCAGCGGCAGGGACGCGCCGGGGTCGCTGCCCGCTTCGCCGGGCGGTCCGAGATGCGTCAGGCGGGCGCCGCCGTCGTCGCCGAGGACGAACTCGAGATGCAAGGTGTCGTGACCCCAGCGGAAGCTCTGCTGTTCGTTCCCCATGATGTCTGTCCTTTCCAGGTCAGTGGCCGCACGGGACCGCGCAGCCACCGGTCGGCAGTTCGTGGGCTGTGAGGCCGGTGTCTCGGTTCATGCCGTGCTCGCCGTCGAAACTCGACGGCGAGCACGGTGGTGTGCGGCGCGGTGACGCACAAGGGCGGCGCGACGTCAGAAGCCCACGGCGCCCCAGGAGTGAGCCGTGTAGTCGCCCGGCCCGAACTCCCAGCCGGCCATGACGCTGTTGAGGTAGTGGTCGCCGGTGTAGAAGCCCCTGTTCAGTCCGTAGTTGAAGAACGGGGTGAGGCTGCCGGACCACCAGCCGGACTTGCTCCGGTCCAGGAAGCTGAGGGTGTGGCCGCCATCGCTCCAGGTGTACTCGTAGATGTCCCAGGTGCGGCCGCCCAGGCTGACGTTGGTCGCGGCCGGGATCGCGTTGCCGTTCGCGTCGTAGCGGTCGGCCAGCGGCTTGGTGTTGTACCAGTTGAGCCAGATCATCAGCTCGGTCTTGGAGTTGCGGTCGGTCGGCGCGGGGGTCGGGTCGATGAAGATGTCGTACGTGGCGTCGTAGTACGAGCCGGACTTCGGGTATGCCGACTGGCTGAACCACGTGTTGTTGTTGGGGCTGACGTCGCGGATCTTCTTGGGGAGTGTGGTCACCGGGGACGTCCAGCCCCAGTCCTTGCCGTTGACCATGGCGACGAAGCCGGTGCCGGTCGAGGAGTTCACACCCCAGGAGTTGTCGTTGCCGTACCACGTCGAGGCGTTGCCGCCGGTCGCGTAGTGCTTGAACCAGTACGTCTGTGACGCTGCCACTGCCGAGTTCGGCAGGGTGAAGACGAGAGTCAGAGCCGTGAGAAGCGCGGCCCAGCCGATACGGAATTTCATCAGCCCTCCGGAATGTGTGCTGGGTGGGGGGATCACACAGGAGGGGAGAAGTCGGTCGTCCTGCCATGGCGGCAGGGCCACGTCGGTCTCCCCTTCGGGACGGCGGGCGTGGAGCGAGGCTGCCGGGAGCCCAACTTCAGCTGGGATCGCCGTAGATGACTCCTCGTCCGTTCGTCCCGAAGTAGACGCGACCGTAGATCCGGGGGTCTCCGGTGATGGTGTTCCCGCCGGCGGGCTGCATGTTGATCATGGTGCTCAGCGCCCGGGACACGGCCCGGTAGTCCTCGTTACCGGCGGACGGCAGCGGTGAGGGGGAGGCGGCGCCCGCCACGCCGACGACTGTTCGCAGGGCGACACGGCAATTCATCTCACTGTTCATGTCGTGGCGGCCCTCCGTTTGCGTCGATCCGACCGGCGTGCGGGCAGACGCTGCGTCGTCCGGTGGTCTCATGTCCGGAAGGCGGCAGCCGCGTGCGTCGACGCGCTTCGACGTGTCGCTGAGACTAAGGCCGTCTTTCCGTGGATCACAACGGGTCGTCAAGGTAACTTTTCGATAACGGGCACGTTGGGGTGTGGGGGTCACGCTCAGTCTTCCATGCGGCTTCGCCCTATGTGACCTGGCCTTCTAGGTGAAGCCCCAAAGAGGAACACCAACGCCGGAAGAGCGGCTCGCGATCGCTGGGTGACCTGTGATTGACACACGACTCAGCGTCATGTCAACGTCGAAGCGCTTCGACTCTACGACGGTGCGCTCGACAGAAGCCGTACGCCACCCGGTTCCGCAGTCGCCCACGCTTCCCCGCCTTCTCCGTCGACCTCCTGCAAGGGACTTCTCAGGTGAGTAACGCCGCCACATCCCCCGAGCCGCCCATCACCGACCTGCCGTTCCGTGACCCCGCACTGCCCCTCGCCCGGCGAGTCGACGACCTGATCTCCCGGCTGACGCTCGACGAGCGCATCGAGCTGCTCTACCAGTACTCACCAGGAGTCCCGCGCCTCGGACTGGCCCCCTTCAAGACCGGTACCGAAGGGCTGCACGGCGTGTCCTGGCTGGGGCCGGCCACCGTGTTCCCGCAGGCGGTAGGTCTGGGAGCCACCTGGGACGAGGAGCTGCTGCACGAGGTCGCCACGGCCGTCGGCACCGAGGCCCGCGCCTTGCACCAGCGCCCCGCCGCCGACGGCCGCCGGCCCAGCCTCCAGGTCTGGGCCCCCGTGGTGAACCTGCTGCGCGACCCCCGCTGGGGCCGCAACGAGGAGGGGTACGCGGAGGACCCGCTGCTCACCGGCCGGCTCTCCGTCAGCTTCTGCCGCGGGCTGGCCGGGGACCACCCGGTCTATCTGCGCACGGCACCGCTCCTGAAGCACTTCCTCGCCTACAACAACGAGGACGAGCGCGACATCACCTCCTCCGTGGTACCGCCCAGGGTGCTGCACGAGTACGACCTCGCCGCCTTCCGCCCGGCGATCGCGTCCGGCGCCGCCACCGGCGTCATGCCGGCCTACAACCTCATCAACGGCCGCCCCTGCCATGTCAGTCCACTGCTCGAGACCGAGGTACGGCGCTGGGCCGAGCCCACCGGCCACGAGCTGTTCGTCTGCAGCGACGCCGGAGCGGTGACCAACCTCGCCGAATCGGAGCACTACTTCGACGACCACCCCACCTCCCACGCGGCCGCGGTACGCGCCGGCGTCGACAGCATCACCGAACTGGACGAGGACGGCAGCGTCACCCTCGACCGGCTCCGCACGGCGGTCGACCGCGGGCTGCTCACCGAGGACGACATCGACCGCGCCGCGCGACGCCAGCTGTCGATACGCTTCCGCCTCGGCGAGTTCGATCCGGACCTCGACCCCTACGCCGGCATCCGCGACGACGTCGTGGACAGCCCCGAACACCGGGCGCTCGCCTTGCGCGCCGCCACGGAGTCGGTGGTGCTGCTGAAGAACGACGGCGCACTGCCGCTGTCACCGGCCCCCGGCGCGCGCGTCGCGCTCGTCGGTCCCCTGGCGGACACCCTCTTCGAGGACTGGTACAGCGGCACCATGCCGTACCGGATCACCATAGCCACCGGCCTGGAGGCTGCCCTCGAGGAACGCGGCGTCGAAGCGGTCCGCGCGGAGGGGGTCGACCGGATCACGCTGCGCGCCGCCTCCACCGGAGGCCTTCTGCGTGTGTCGGCGCTCGACCCCGGCGGGCCCATGGTGGCCAGTGCTCACTCGGACGAACAGGAAGCGGGCGACAGCCCCTGCCACGACCTGTTCGACTGGGGTGAAGGCGTGCTGACCCTCCGCAACGCCCGCACGGAACGCTACGTCACCCTCAAGGACGGCGACCTCACCCTCGCCGCCGACCAGACGCAGCCGAACGGCTGGTTCGTCCACGAGACCTTCCGGCTGGAACCCCAGCCGGACGGCACGGAACTGCTGCGCAACATCAGCAACGGCCGCTACGCCGCCGTGGACCCCGCCACCGGCCGCGTCACCCTCTCCGCCGAAGCTCCCGAACAGGCGGAACTCTGGACCCGAACGGTCGTCAGGGACGGAATCGCCGAAGCCGTCGCGGCCGCCGCCTCGGCGGACGTCGCCGTGGTCGTCCTCGGAAACGACCCGCACATCAACGGCCGCGAGACCGAGGACCGTGCGGGCATCTCACTGCCGCCCGCGCAGGAGGCCCTGCTGCGCGCCGTCGCCGCCGAGCGTCCCGAGTCGGTACTGGTCGTGATGAGCAGCTACCCGTACGCCGTCGACTGGGCGGACGAGCACCTGCCCGCCGTGGTGTGGACCTCCCACGGCGGGCAGGAGACGGGCCGGGCGCTCGCCGCGATCCTGCTCGGCGAGGCCGAACCGTCCGGACGGCTCCCGCAGACCTGGTACCGCGGCGACGACCCGCTGCCCGGCCGCCTCGACTACGACATCATCAGTGCCGGCTGGACGTACCAGTACTACGACGCCGCACCTCTGTACCCGTTCGGGCACGGCCTGTCCTACACCAGCTTCGCCTACGCCGGCCTGCGGCTGTCCGCGCGGGAAGCGGCGCAGGACGACACCCTGGTGGTGAGCGTCGAGCTCACCAACACCGGGACGCGCACGGGCACCGAGACCGTGCAGCTCTACACCCGCGCGCTCGCCGCCCGCCACCGCGCGCCCAGGCGCAGACTGACGGACTTCCGCAAGGTCTGCCTCGCCCCCGGTGAACGGCGCCGGCTGGAGTTCGACCTGCCCGTCGCGGCCCTGGCCCACTGGTCCGTCTCGGCCGGCGCCCTCGCCGTGGACCCGGGGCCGTACGAAATCCTGATCGGGCACTCGGCCGAAGCCGTCGCCCTGACGGCGCCCCTCACCGTGACGGGGTCGGCGCTCCCCGCGCGCACTCTCCTCGGCGGACGACTGGAGGCCGTCGACTTCGACGAGTGCGAGGGCGGCACGCTCGTCGACGCCACCCGGGAGAAGGGGGAGGCGGTCACCCCGGCGACCGCTGACATCCCCTGCGCACTGCGCTACGGCTCAGTCGACCTGGGCAGCCCGGCAGACGGGCCGCGGGTCCTCACGGCCGAGGTGTCGTGCGCGACGGAGGAGGACGCGACCGTCGAGATCTACGCCGACGGCGCTCCCGGTGCCGGAACCCTGCTCGCCGTTCTCCGTGTCACCACCGGCACCGACGGCCGGTACGACTGGCGCGCGGTCAGCGCGCCCATGCCGGAGGAGGTGACCGGGGTGCACGATCTGCATGTCGTTCTGCGGGGCGGTGTCCACCTGGCAGCGATCGCCGGCGGGGCGCCGTAAGGAGCGGTGGGACGCGGTAAGGAGACGGCCTGCCGCCGCGTTCCACACTCTCCGACCATTGACCGGGCACGCGGCACGGGGAGCGTCATCGTGCGGGTGAACGGCGCCGACACGGTACAAGACTGCGGGAGCTGTGTCCTGCGAGCTCCCGGAGGGCAACCTCACGGTCTGGGTGACCATCATCGGTGCGGGCGGTGGTGGCGGGGGTGGCGCCCAAGCCGGGGGCGGTGGCGAACGCAGGGAGTGCGTTCGGTCCGTCAGGTCCGGTGCCTTCGTGAACAACACCGTGGGCCGGGGCGGGGTAGTCGGCACCTCGGGCGCTGTTCGTCGTCCCTTTCGCGGTGCTCGCTGCGAGGGCTACGTGTGCTTGCCGGTGCTGAGGCGGCTGTGGGCGAGGGTGGCGACGCAGGTCAGGACGAGGGCTGCGGCGAGGGCCTGGATGAGGGACATGGGGACGGCTGTCGGTGACTCCGGCCAGAGCCGAGACCGACCCGACAAAGCCAGGTCAACACGCTGGACAGGCAGGGCAACGGAGCCGTCGATGCGGGCGAAGCCTGCCTCCGTGTTCCTGCGCAGGCGCTCCAGTTCGGGCAGTGCGAGAAGAGCCGCACGCGTGGCGAGCTGGACTGGTCGCGGTGCGGAAATTAGTAGTGCTTCGTTAGGTTGGGGGCTGTCTGTGGCTGCTCCGGGGGCTGGGCAGGGGGCGGCCGCAGGTGGTGCAGGTACCGGTCCAGCACCTCAGCAGGTCCTGAAGAACGTCGAGGACCTGGTAGAGGGTCAGGCCGGTGTGCGGACTTTTGGGTCGAGCCGCCTGAGGGTGAGGAAGGCCTGGGCGGCGGTGACCAGGGTGACGTGGTGGTGCCAGCCGCGCCAGGTGCGGCCCTCGAAGTGGTCCATTCTCGCCTTGCCGCACTTGGGGAACGACACATCGTCGATCACCCACACCTCAGGAGTGATCACATCGGACAGCCGCTCGGCGATCCGCTGCCTGACCGGCAGCGGATCCCACGGCGACTGGTTCACGAACTGCTGCAGGGCCTGCATGTTCCCGTCCGGCAGCCGCTCGGCCATCGGCTGGACCGACTTGCGCCGGCCATCCAGCATCAGGCCCCGCAGATAACACTCGCCCCACCGCCGCTGATCCCGCCGCTGAAACGACTCGAACACATCGGCAACGAACTCCGATAACTCACCCCGGAGTCGTTCCACTTCCCCCAGCCTCATACCGGAGAAGATGCCCAACACCAGGCGCGATCACCCGACGTGACGAAGCACTATGAGGGCCTGTCCGGCGGATCATGCCGGCGACGGGCCGTTGAGCGGGAGCGGTGGCACCAGTACGTTCGAAGGTCCCACATCATCTTCTCGCCGGCGTGGAGGAACAGTGCTCAAAGGCATGACGGCCGTGGTCACGGGCGGATCCCGCGGGATCGGCCGGGCGATTGTTGAACGCTTGTGCCGTGACGGGGCCGACGTGGTCTTCAACTACGCCACCAGCGAGGAAGCCGCCGCCGACGTCGTCCGTGCCGTTCGGGCGGACGGCGGCAAGGTCCGGGCGGTCTGCCTTGATCTGAAGGAGCCGGAGGCGCCGGAGCAGCTGATGGACGCCGCACAGGTGCATCTCGGCGGCCTGGACATCCTTGTCAACAACGCGGCGATGGTCTTCAGTCCGGCCCCGCTCGCCGAGACCGAGGTGGAGGTGTTCGACAGCGTGATGGCGGTCAACACCAGATCGGTCTTCCTGACGATGCGTTACGCAGCAAGGCAGATGCGCGACGGCGGGCGGATCGTGAACATCTCCACCATGAACACGGTGCGTCCCGTGCCGGGTATCGGGGCGTACGCCGCCAGCAAGGGTGCGATAGAGCAACTGACCGCGGTCGCCGCCCGGGAGCTCGGGCCACGGGGCATCACGGTCAACACCGTCTCTCCCGGCGCGACCGACACGGACATGCTCCGTGGCGCCAATCCTCCGGAGGCGCTCCAGGCCGTCGCCGGCATGACACCTCTGGGCCGCCTCGGGGAGGCGTCCGACGTGGCCGCTGTCGTCGCGTTCCTTACCAGTCCGGAGGGAAGGTGGATCACGGGCCAGAACCTGCGGGCGACGGGCGGACTGGCCTGAGCGCGGCGCGGGGCCCGGTGCCGGCGGCACGGCCGGGTCCGCCGTTATCGGGGGCTCGGCCCGCGGGCGCGTGACCGAAGTAGTAACGCCTTCCGATTCCCGAAGTTCGCCGGAAGGGGACGATCAACGAGTTGAAGGCCTCCCGGACCGCGGCCACGAGATTCGACAGGCGCGGTCACATCCTCCACGGCACCGGCACCGGCACCGGCACCGGCACCGTCGCCTCGATCCGACTGGCCCCGCCCCTGATCTCCCCCGGATCTAGTCGCCGGTCGTGCCGTCGAGCATCTCGCGCAGGATGTCCAGGTGGCCATTGTGGCGGGCTGTCTCCTCGGTGAGATGAAGGAGGATCCAGCGCAGGTCGACATGGAGACCGTCGCGGATGGCTCGCTGGGCCCGCTTGTCCAGGCCGTTCTCGGCGACCAGTTCGCGATAGCGGGCGCTTTGTGCGGCGTATTCGTCGAGCAACTGCGTGAGCGGGAAGTCGACGGCGATACGCATCTCGCGGTCGGGGTCCTCCTCGGTCCAGGGGCCCGAGTCCTCCTCGCCGAGGAAGACCACCTGGAACCAGTAGTACTCGACCCAGCGAAGGTGGTTGATCACTCCGCTCATGGTCATCAGGGGTGAGCCCGGCAGGAGCGCCTTGTGGGCGTTCTCCGCGGAGACGCCGTCGCACTTGGCGCGGGCGGTGTCACGTGTGTAGTCGAGAAACGTGGTGAGCTGGGTGCGCTCGTCCCACGCGGGCGGCGTGTCGTCGATTCTTGTCATCGCGCGAAGCGTCCCCGATCACCACACCCGATGTCGAGGTATTTAACGGCGCGCCAACCTGCTCCACCTTCCGAGGCTGAACGCGTGATGTCACCGGTGCCGACGGCTGGTTGGCCGGGGCCGGGTCCGGTGTCATGGGTGCGGCGTGGTGACGCGTGGTTGCCAGGTGCCATAGGAGGGTCAGGCGGTGACGGTGGCGGCCCCCAGCCCGAGTTCGGCCGGGGCAAGCCCCCACTCGTGCGCCGGCCCGACCGGTGCGGCGGCGGGGCCGGGGGCGATGAGCCGGTGCTGTCTTGGGACGACCATGATACCGACGGTCACGCCCCAGACCACCGCCCAGCCCACCTCGTCAGCGGGCCCGAGGCGGACCTCGTCCAGCATGGCGGTCCATGAGGTGCGGTTCGGTGCCATCTCAGCGACGAACGAGTACGGCCGGCCCGGATGATCTGCGCGGCCGTGCGGGAACGGCCGTGGACGTGGCAGAACCTCCCTGGCTGTGCACCGAGATGCCCCCGCCCCTCGGCCTGTTCGGAGTCACCGACCCGGCGGACGTCGCTTGGCTGCGTGCGACGCTCTCAGACATGCCGGTGCGCTGCCTGCGGCAACCGGTCCGACTGGACAACCCTGCCGTGGACTCCATTCCGCGCACGCACATCCACTGCGTCGGCGTGGAGCCGGAAGGCATCGTGCGGCGGCCCGTCCCCGCGACACAGCCCAACGGCTCCCCAGCACGGATACGGGAACTGTCGACCGGACACGACTGCATGATCACCATGCCGGCGGACCTGAGCGAACTGCTGCTTGAAGCCACCCTTCCATAGCCTCCGTGATGAGGACCTCTGGAAGCACGCGTCAGCTGACCCGGAGACCGACCGCCAGAGTCAGTTCGAGGACCCGGTGTGGCGATGCGAGATCCGGAAACAGCTCCCGCAGCTGCGACATCCGGTACCGGACGGTCTGGGGATGGACGAACAACGCTGCCGCCACCTCCTCCCGCCTGCCCTGGTGCAGCAGCCACGCCCGCAACGTCTCCTCCAGGCGCCCCGCGGTCGCGACAGGCACGGTCCGCAACGGTGCGAGAGCTCGGGCACGCAGGTCCGCGTACGCCTCCGCGTCGGCGCTCATCACCAGCTCGGGCAGGTGGTCCTCGGTGTCGCGAATATCGGTGGAGAGGGAGCGCGCGCGTACGGCTCGTTCGTACGAGGCGGACGCACGCGTCCACGGCCGGGCCGGGCCGACCACGGCGGTGCGGTCGGCCAGCTGCCTCAACAGATGTGATCGGTCGGCATCGGGGACGAGCAGCACGCCCGAGGCGTCCGGCAGATCGTCGAGGACGAGCGTGCTCGGGTCGAGAGCGCGGTAGGCAGGCCGGGCCTGGGCGGCGGGCAACAGGACCGCGGTCAGCGAAACCGGAGGCTGCCACCCTGCCCGTTGAGCAGCGGCCAGCAGCGCGTCCGGGCTCGCGCCGGTGAGGAGGTCGCGGACCAGTTCTTCCAGGTGGCGTTCATGAACCCGGCCCCGGGCGGCCAGTTCGTCGGCGTGGCCCGCGGCGCTGGCGGCGGAGAGCTCGTCGATGTAGGCGAAGGTCAGCTCGGCGAACTTGGCGACCTCGGCCGCGGGCAGACCTGCGGGTACGGCACCCGCGGCCAGGCAACGCCAGGCCACGCGGGCGCCGACGCGGTAGGCGCTGAGCAGGGCGTCCATCGAACGGCCGTCACGCACCTCGCCGCGGCCCAGCTCGTAGGCCGCGTCACCGGCGTCGCCGCCCGTGGCGTTCCCGCTCGCCACGTCCAGGTAGTGGCCCAGGGCGGTGCGGACGGCTCGGCGGATGGTGCCGCCCATGTGGCCCGACAGGGCGTTGGCGTAGGAAGGGACCTCGTCGATGATCGCCTGGACGACCTCGTCGGCGGTGGTCTTCAGCGCGGAACGAAGTGCGGTGACCGTTGTCTCATCCAGGGCCAGTTCGGTGGCCCTCAGCTGTACATGGCTCATGGTTTGTTCCCTGCGAACAATTCGGCCGACCAGATTCACGTCTTGCGGACAGGACTTTACGCGCTGAGGCGCATCAAGCTGGAGTCATGACGAGTGCAGCCCTCCGCAGCAGGGCGTGGAAACTGCTGGAGATGGTCACGACGCCGGTGCTGCCGTCGGACTACCTCGACCTGGTCAGCCCGCTGCGCGCGGGCGCCGACCTGCGTGGGCGCATCGAGGCCGTGCACCCCGAGACGCGTGACGCCGCGACCATCGTGATCAGGCCGGGACGGGGCTGGCGCGGCCACACGGCCGGTCAGTACGTGCGGATCGGGGTGGACGTCGACGGGGTGCGCCTGTGGCGTGCCTACTCGCTCACCTCGCCGACGAACCGCCCGGACGGCCGCGTCACGATCACCGTGAAGGCGATCCCGGACGGCAAGGTCAGCAACCACCTGGTCCGCAGGGCGAAACCGGGCACGCTGATCCACCTCGACCAGGCGACCGGTGACTTCGTGCTGCCGCAGGCCAAGCCCGCCAAGGTGCTCTACCTGACAGCCGGCAGCGGCATCACGCCCGTGATGGGCATGCTGCGCGACACCGAGTTCGACGACGTCGTCATGGTCCACTCCGCGCCACAGCCGCAGGACGTGATCTTCCGCGACGATCTGCACGACCTGGTCGCGGACAAGAAGCTGCGTCTCACCGAGGTGCACACCGACACGGACGGCATGCTCGACATCGCCCGTCTCGACGAACTCGTGCCCGACTGGGCCGAGCGGGAGACCTGGGCCTGCGGGCCCGCGGGTCTGCTCGACGCCGCCGAAAAGCACTGGGCCGAGCACGGCGTCCCAGAGCGCCTGCACACCGAACGCTTCCGCCCCGGCATCGTCGCCGCCGGCGACGGTGGCGAGGTCACGTTCAGCACCACCGGCAAGACCGTCGACGCGGACGGCGGCACGCCGTTGCTGGACGTCGGCGAGGAGGCCGGCGTGCTCATGCCGTCCGGGTGCCGCATGGGCATCTGCTTCGGCTGTGTCACGCCGCTCAAGGCGGGCGCCGTCCGCGACCTGCGCACCGGCGAGATCACCGAGGCCGAGCCGGGCGTCCTCATCCAGACCTGCGTGTCCGCCGCGGCGGGCCCCTGCGACATCGAACGGTAGGAGCACTTTGACCGCCATCGACCCCACCGCCCACCTGAGCGCGGAGCAGATCGAGGAACTCGGCCGCGAGCTGGACGCGATCCGCGACGAGGTGATCGCCGGCCGCGGCGAGAAAGACGCCGCCTACATCCGCAAGGTCATCTCGGCTCAGCGCAAGCTCGAGCTGGTCAGCAGGGGCGTGCTGCTGTTCTCGATCTTCCCGCCCGCGTGGGTGATCGGCACCGCCGGTCTGTCCGTGGCGAAGATCATGGACAACATGGAGATCGGCCACAACATCCTGCACGGGCAGTGGGACTGGATGCGGGACCCGAAGATCCACTCCACCACCTGGGAATGGGATCACGTCTCGCCGGCCGACCAGTGGAAGCACTCGCACAACGAGCTGCACCACACGTACACCAACGTGATCGGCAAGGACAACGACCTCGGTTACGGCATCATGCGCGTCGACGAGGACCAGAAGTGGCACCCGTTCCACCTCGGCCAGCCGCTGTGGAACTTCATCAACGCCTGCTTCTTCGAGTACGGCATCGCGGCGTACGACCTGGAGCTCGGCAAGAACCTGCACAAGCGCCGCCGCAAGAACCCGGAGTTCCGTGCGCGGGCCAAGGCCGTGGGCCGCAAGATCCGCAACCAGGTGCTCAAGGACTACGTGATCCACCCGCTGCTGTCGGGCCCGTCGTTCCTCCCCACGCTCGCCGCCACGTTCACCGCGAACCTGGTCCGCAACATCTGGTCCCACTCGGTGATCATGTGTGGGCACTTCCCCGAGGGCGTGCAGGTCTTCGAGCGCCGGTCGATCAAGGGCGAGACGCGCGGCCAGTGGTACCTGCGCCAGATGATGGGTTCGGCGAACATCAGCGGCAGCAAGGCCATGCACTTCATGACCGGCAACCTGTCCCACCAGATCGAGCACCACCTGTTCCCGGACCTGCCGAGCAACCGGTACGCCGAGGTCGCGGTGAAGGTGCGCGCGCTGTTCGAGAAGTACGAGCTGGAATACGTCACCGGGCCGCTGCCCAAGCAGGTGTTCTCCGCGTGGCGCAAGGTCTTCCGGCTCTCACTGCCGAACAAGAAGCCCAAGCTCAAAACCCCGGACCGCGAGCCGGAGCTCGTCGCGGCCTGATTCCCGGCACGGGTTCGGATCCTTCGGCAGTACCGGCGGCTCCGCCGGTTCCGGTGAGATCCGTTGGACGGGACGAGGCGTCGACGCGGTTGCTCGGTTCCTCGGCGAGCTGGGTGGAAAACACCACAGCCTTCGCGTTCCGTCCGGGCGCCCCCCCGCACCTGTCCCACGCCGACGACATCGCCCGGCGCGCGAGAGGCGCGCCCTCTCACCCCTTCGAGGGAGGCACCGGGAAGAGCAGGCAGCTACTCGTGGCGTGGCCGAGCAGTCGGTCCGTCTCGTCGATCAACTGCGCCTGTGCGAGGGCAGTCTGGCGACTCTTGCTGACGACCGTGCCGATGGCGCGAACCGTCCCGGTGTCCACGGTGATCCGCCGCAGGAACTTCACCGTCAGATCGAGCGAGGTGTACGCCATGCCCTGCGGGAGCGTGGACTGGACGGCGCAGCCGGCCGCCGAGTCGAGCAGGGTGGCGAAGACGCCGCCGTGCACACTGCCGATCGGGTTGTAGTGCTCCTCCTGCGGTGTCAGCGAGAAAACCGCACGACCTGGTTCCACCTCGTCCAGGGTGAAGTCGATCGCGTGGTTGATGGGCGGCCTCGGCAGTCGCCCCGCTTGCAGGGCACGCAGGAAGTCGATGCCTGCCATGCGCCCGGCCGCTTCCGCCAGGGTCGCGGGATCTTCCCATTGATACGTACGTGTTCGTCCCACGGCCGAGTGCCTTCCCGTCTGGCTTTTACAGGTGAAGCTAGCCAAGGGCTCGGCTGACTGTCAATGGCGAAGTCAGGGCCCTAGGATGGTGGGATGGAGTGGCTTGAGGCGAGCACGGAGAACTGCCCCGTCCAGCGCACGCTCGACGTGGTCGGCGAGAAGTGGACGTTGCTGATCCTGCGCGACGCCGTCAACGGAGTCCGCCGGTTCGACGACTTCCGCCGCCACATCGGCCTTTCCGAGGCCGTCCTCAGCGACCGCCTGCGCAAACTGGTCGCGGCGGGCATCCTCAAGACCGTCCCCTACCGTGAGCCGGGCAGCCGCTCCCGCAACGAGTACCGGCTGACACGCAAAGGCTGGGACCTGTGGCCCGTCCTCATGGCGCTGAGCCAGTGGGGTCAACTGCACGCGCTCGGCCCCGAGGGCCCGCTGCTGGATCTCCGCCACACGGACTGCGACGCCCCGGTCCGCGTCGTCGTCGAGTGCTGCGCCGACCATTCCGCCCTCGCCCCCGGCGACGTCACCGCCCGACTGGGGTCGGGTGCCCACGCTCGGTCCTGAGCCTGGAGAGCGGGGCCGACCGGCCGAATGCGCCGAGGTGTCGACCGGCGTCCGTCTCGATCGGGTGGGGGCCGATGTACGACACGCGCGTGCGGGAAGGTGTCAGGGGGCAATCGGGGATCCCTCCGGGGCGACCCCGATGCCCGGCCACCCACGCGCTGACAGTGTGCGGGGCATGACCCCAACTCGCATGTCACGAAGGGCCTTTGCGGGAGCCGCCCTGTCCGGTGCGGCCGCGCTGGCCACCACTGCCGTGCTGCCCGCGCGTCGCGCCGCCGCGTCTCCCACGCCTCTCCCGCCACTGGACGGCACCGCACTGCGAGCGGCGATCCACGACCTCGAACATCCGCCGTCGACCGCGGCCCAACTGCGAGTCGGCGGCGCGGCCGGCCACTGGCGTGGTACCTCGGGCGTGGCCGACATCAGGACGCAACGGCCGGTGACGGTCCACGACAAGGTCCGCATCGGCAGCATCACCAAGGTCTTCGTCGCCACCGTGGTGCTGCAACTGGTGGCTGACGGCCGGGTCGCGCTGGACGCGCCGGTGCGGCGCGTCCTGCCGGGGCTGCTGCCGGCCCGCTTCGCGCCTGTCACCGTCGCGCACCTGCTGAATCACACCAGCGGGCTGCCGGACCACGTCGGCATCCCCGAACCGACCACCGCGGAGGACGTCCTGCGCCACCGCTTCGACCACTGGACGCCGCAGGAGTGGGTGGCGACAGCGACGCACGGACCGCTGAAATTCGCCCCGGGGGCTCGGCAGGAGTACCGCGGCATCAACTACGTACTGGCCGCACTGATCATCGACAAGGTGACCGGCCGTCCGTACGGAGAGGCCGTCGCGGCCCGCGTCCTGCGCCCGCTGGGCCTGGCCCACACCGCCGTACCCGGCAACGATCCGCACATCCACGGCCGGCACGTGCACGGCTACCTGTCGATGGCGGACGGAGGCCTGGAGGACATCACCGTGTACGACCAGTCGTCCGCCCGGGGCGAGGGCGACATGATCTCCACCACGGGCGACCTCGACCGGCTGCTCACCGCCCTGTTCTCCGGCGAACTGCTTCCGCCGGAGCTGCTCCGGCTCATGTTCACGCTGCCACCGGACGACGTGCGCATGCTGGACGGCTCCCCGGCCCGCTACAGCACCGGGCTTCAGCAGGCCACCGTCAACGGCGTGACCCTCTGGGGAAAGACCGGTGAGACGTACGGCTACAAGAACGCCGCGTTCTCCACTCGGGATCAGCGCCGGCGTTTCGTGCTCGCCTACCACCCGACGACAGCACGCGACGGCGCCGAGAGCCAGATGATCGCTCGGGTCGCCGACCTGCTCACCCGCACCTGAGCAGGGCGCTCACGCCGGATCGTCGGTGCGCTTGTCCCTGACCCGCTGGGCTACGTCCCGCAGTTTGATGTTGTGGTGCTGGGAGATGTTCCGCAGCACGCTGAAGGCCTCCTCGTCGCTCAGCCCATGGCGTTCCCTGAGGATGCCCATGGCCTCGCCGATGGCGTGCCGGGTCTCCAGGGCGTGTTCGAGCTGGTCGATGGTGCGGGCGTCCGCGAGGGCGACCGCGGCGTGCGAGGCGAGCAGCCAGCCGGCGGTCGCGATGTCCTCGGTGAAGGTGCCCGGGCGGCGGGAGTACAGGTTGAGCGCGCCGAAGTCCTCCTCGTGGGTGTAGAGCAGGACCCCGGTCATGCTGCCGATGCCCAGTTCGCGCGCGGCCTCGGCGTAGCGGGGCCAGTCCGGCTGGGGCTTGGTCATGTCCACGATCCGGAACACCCGGTCCTCGTCGGAGCGGCGGGCGAGGTCGAAGCACGGACCCTCGCCCAGCTCACCCTGCCGGCGGTCGGATTCCTCGACCATGTCGCCGTACGAGGCCAGCGTGACGGCGCGGCCCTTGCGCACCGCGAGGATCCCGGCAGCGTCACAGCCGTCCACCAGCTTCACGGCCGACGCCGCGATCTCGTCCAACGTCTGCTGCACCGAGTCCTGCTTGAGCAGGCTCCGTGCGAGCAGGGCCATTTCCTCGGCGAACTTCTGCCAGTCCATGCCTCACCGCCTGCGTCGATCATCAGTCCGACCACCCTACGCACAGCCTGGTCCCTCCCCGTCGAAGAGGCCAGGACCAGGGAGCGTGGCGCGGGCCTCGGCGGCTCCCGGCTGCGAGGGGGCCGGGCGTCGCGATCACGAGATCGCACAGGGCGTGTATCGCCGACGTCCTCGTCCCATAACCTCGTTCGTGAAGGCCCCAGAGGCCACGTGGGTCCACTGTGAGGAGACGAGGGTGCTCGGTAGGAGCACGGGGGTGCGGTTGTTCGCGGGCGCCGTGCTGGCGCTCTGCATGGCGCTGGTCGGCCCCAGCGCACCGACCGGTGCCCTCTTCGCCGGGGTCCAGTCCGCGCAGGCAGTCAGGGACGTCGTACCGAACCGGGTCATGACGTGGAACATCTGCAACCCCTGCGAGGTGAGCGACGTCGACCGGGCCGCGGAGATCGCCGCGGCCGCGCCCCAGGTCATCGGCCTGCAGGAAGCGTGCGTGCGTGACGTCGAGAGGATCCGGGAGTACCTGCGGAACCTCCACGGGCTGGTCTACCACGTCGAGTACGGGTCGGTACTGCGGAAATGGGGCCGCTGCGGGGGAAGCCCGTGGAGTCCGGGGGCCTTCGGCCAGGCGATCCTCTCCGCGGCGCCGATGACGGACCCCGTCAACGTGGAGTATCCCGACGGCGGCTCCGAAGACCGCGGGTACATGGCCGTCACCACCACCGTGGGCGACCGCTCCGTCCGGGTCTTCAACACGCATCTCGCCCAACGGCGTCAGGAGACGGTACGGGCGGACCAGACGCGCGTCCTCGCCGCGGAGGTCGCCCGGCACGACCGCGCCATCCTGCTCGGCGACTTCAACGCCGTGCCGGACTCTCCCGAACTGACGGGGATCTGGGCACTGGCCACGGACGCGGACCCGCAGTGCCACCCGTCGCCCACCGGCACCTGTCAGCCGACCACCGACTGGCAGAGCAAGTTCGACTACGTGTTCCTGCGCGGCTTCGTCCCCCTCAGGCACCGTGTGCATCCGACGCCGTACTCGGACCACCACCCGCTGCACACCGACGTCGACCCGACCTGAGCCGCACTGATCGCCACGAACGCGCCGGCACGTTCCGCCGCGCCTCCGACCGCTCCCCGCCCGCCCGGCTCCCCGGCACCGCAGGTCAGCGGCCCGCACGGCCCGCCGGGAGGACGCGCGCTGTCCGGCGACGTGGAATTTACTGTCGTATGGGCATACGGGGAGGCAGCACACAGGGCATGCCGGCGGCAGGGACGCCGGACCGATCAGCAAGGAGGCCGCGATGGCGGGGCTGGAGCACACGGAGTCTGTTCACGGGCCGTCCGTGCCGACAGCGTCCGTCGTGCTGGCCGGGACCCTGGAGGCCATCGGCGCCGGGGCCTACGTCGTGGACGAGCAGGGCTGCATCATCGCCGCGAACACCCGCGCCGAGCAGCTCCTCGGCCGGTCCGCCGACGAGCTGACGGGACATGACGCACACGACCTGCTGCACCGCGACCCGCAGGGGCAGCCCCTGCCGCGGACCCAGTGCGCCATGCGGCAGGCCTTCCACGCCGGGCACACCGCCCAGGCCGACGAGGACTACTTCGCCCGCGCCGACGGCACCCTCCTGCGCATCTCCTGGCTGATCACGCCGTACGACGTGGGCGGCCGCCACGCCGGCACGCTCGTCGTCTTCCACACCCCCGACCAGGACCGGGCCCCCGATCCGCTGCCGGAGCCGGCGGCCCAGCCGCTCTCGGAGCTGCACCGGCTGGCCCTGCTCGCGGAGACCACCGCGCAGCTGACCTCCACGCTCGACGTCGACGAGGCGCTGCGCAGGCTGGTCGCGCTGGTCCTGCCCCGCCTCGCGGACTGGGCGGTCGTCGACCTGATCACCGAGCGCGACGAGGTGTGGCGTACTGTCGTGGTCCACACCGACGGCGACACGCTCACGCACCGCGAGGACTTGCAGGGGCCGATGCCACCGGTCCCCGAGGAATCCCCGATGCCGCTCTCCAGGGCCCTGCGCGGTGTCGCCTCCAACCTGGCCGGACCGCAGACCTACCAGGGGCCACCGGACTCCGGCATCGCGGTCGAGCAGCGCCGCCTCTTCGACGCCACGGGCATGCACTCCGCGGCCATCGCGCCCATCCGCAGCACCCGCGCGGTCCTGGGAGCGCTGACCCTGGGCCGCGACGAGAACCCGGCACCCTTCACACCCGTGGACCTCCCCCTGATCGAGGACATCGCACGCCGTGCCGGCCTCGCTCTCGACAACGCTCGCCTCTACCAGCGCCAGCGCAAGGTCGCCGAGACCATGCAGAACCATCTGCTGCCGCAGATGCCGGGTGTCGCGGGCCTGCAGATGACCGTCCGCTACCTGCCCGCACCGGACGCCTCACAGGTCGGCGGCGACTGGTACGACGCCTTCCCCCTGTCCGACGCGTCCACCGCCCTGGCCATCGGAGACGTCGTCGGCCACGACCTGGAAGCGGCGGCCGGCATGGCGCAGGTCCGCAACATGCTCCGCGCCTACGCCTGGTCCCAGCACGAACCGCCCAGCCGGATCGTCGAACGACTCGACGAGGCGATCCAGCACATCACCGACGTCACCATGGCCACGACGATCTTCGCCCGGATCGAACCGGCCGACGACGGCCACTGGCGACTCTCCTGGACCAACGCCGGCCACCCCCCGCCGCTGCTGATCAGCCGGGACGGTCTGGCCGAGTACCTCACCGACGGCCACGGCATCCTCCTGGGCACCCAGACCGGCACCCGGCGCCCGGACGCCACCGCGCAGCTCCCGCCCGGCTCCACCCTGGTGCTGTACACCGACGGTCTCATCGAAGCGCCCCGCCGCACCCTCGACGAGGGACTGAAACAACTGAGCCAGCACGCCGCCGCCCTCGCCCACCGGCCCCTGGCCTCGTTCACCGACCAGCTCCTGCGCCGCGTCCGCCCCGCCGGCAACGACGACGACGTCGCCCTCCTGGCCCTGCGCATCCCCGGGAGATGACCGGCGCCGAGCCCCGGGCGAGAGGACGGCCTTGCCCGATGCCCTCGTCCCGCCCCGCGCCGCCGTCGTGGAGGGCCTTGCCCGGAACGCCCCGCCCCCGCCCTCCGCAGTGATATTCGCTGGTCGTAGGCCCTGGGTGGCGCTCATACTGACGCGGTGGATCCAGTGACACTCGAGACCGGGCGTCTGGTGCTGAGGGCGTTCGACACGGGCGACGTGGACGCGGTGTACGACGCCTGCCAGGACCAGGACATCCAGTTCTACACGCCGGTCCCCGTGCCCTTCGGGCGGCGGGACGCCGAGAAGAAGGTCTGCGAGGAGTGGCCCGAGGGCTGGGCCACCGACAAGGACTACGTCCTCGGAGCGTTTCGCAAGGACACCTCGGCCCTCGTCGGCTCGTACTGCCTCACCAAGGTGAGCCAGGGCGTCTACGAGCTGGGCTACTGGGCGGTCAAGGAGCAGCGCGGCCGGGGCTACTCGGTCGAGGCCGCGCGGGCACTGTGCGACTGGGGGTGGGCCACGCTCGACGTGCACCGCATCGAGTGGTGGGCCATGACCGGGAACACCGGCTCGCGCGCCGTCGCCGAGCGACTGGGCTTCACCGTCGAAGGGACGCTGCGCAACCGCGGCATCGCCAACGACGGCCGTCCCCACGACTGGTGGGTCGGCGGACTGGTGAGGCCCTGACGTGGAGCGCGCCGAGAGACGCGGCATCGCGGGGCGCGGTGTGCGGGTGGCCCTGCTCATGGCGTGCGCTCCCGTCCTCCGGCGGGCCGCGCTCTCCCTGGTGGGGCCCTGGTGGAGTCCCTCCGTCCCGGCGGGGACACCCGGCTCGCCGCCCGGGACCTGGGCTACGGCGGGCTCCTCACCGGAGGAAGCCTGCTCGCCGGCGTGCTCACGTGCCGTTCGAGCAGACCCTCCTCCGCCATGCCACCAAGCCGATCGCGCACGAGGTCGGCGAGGCGCGGCTGCGCGACTGGTACCGCGAACTCGACCTGCTGCCCGGGGCGTCGAGACCGTCATCGGCGCCGACAGCACCCTGCCCCGGACCGTGGAGCGCATCATGCTCGACACCGGCCTGGCCGGTCTCCCCGCGCTCGACCTCCAGCCACCCGTTGCAGTCACCCGTTCGTACGTGCCGGGCAGGGCGTGAGCGGCGCGTCGCGGTCAGCATGGACGGTGCCGGGGCGCCCGCATCGGCAGCCCGGTGCTGCCCGACGCGACGCGCGGCTGTCGCTGCCCGTACGCGCGAGGGAGACGTATGACCGAGACCGACGAGGCCGGGACCTTCTCTGCCGGGGCCGCATGGCCCTCGGAGCACCGCGACCCGAGTACCGGCATGGTCGACCTCCGGCGCGTCGGGGCGAACCCGGACTTCTGGTACCCGGTCGCTCTGTCGAAGAACGTGCGCAGCAAGCGGGCGTTCGCGGCGGCCTTCGCCGGTGAGCGCATCGCGCTCTACCGCGGGGAGAGCGGCACCGTGTACGCGCTGGAGGACCGGTGCGCCCACCGTCAGGTGCCGCTGAGCATGGGCGTCGTGGAGGGCGAGGCCCTGCGCTGCTGCTATCACGCCTGGGCCTACCGGGGCGACGGCCGCATCTCGCAGATCCCGTACCTCTCCAAGGGCGACGGCCGGCCGCCGCGCGGCGTGCGCGGCTACCCCGTGCGCGAGGCGTACGGCCTGGTGTTCGTGTTCCCGGGCGACCCGGACAAGGCGGCCGCCGCCCCGCTGCCCGACCTGCCGGCGTTCGGCTCGCCGCGGTACAAGACGATGACGTACTCCCGGACCGTGCGCTGCCACTACTCGTTCATGCACGAGAACCTCCTCGACATGAACCACCAGTTCCTCCACCGGGGCGTGGTCGGCAAACTCCGCCCCGAACTGCTCGACTTCCGGACCGACGAGCGCTCGGTGGAGGCCAGGTACCTGTTCAGCCACGCCGGGGGCAAGCGGAACCGCGGGGCCAGCCTGCTGGCCTCCGAGGGCATCGGCGGCAGCGACTCCCGGGACGTCATGACGATCCGCACCTCGTACCCGTACCAGACCCTCGACCTGGTCCCGGAGAACGCCGAGCGGCCGGCCTTCCGCCTCTGGGTCGCCTACGTGCCCGAGGACGCCGAACAGCGCCGATGCCACACCTTCGGCCTGCTCATGATCGAGAAGCCCCGGATTCCCGGCGCTCTGCACCTGGCCTGGCCGCTCATCAGGCGCTTCACCGAGCGGGTGTTCGCCGAGGACCGGATGGCCGTCGAGGCCGAGCAACGGGCCTGGGACGAGCAGGGCGAGGACCGCAACCGCGAGGTGTTCTCCCTGATCCTGGACGTCCGCGAGGTCCTGCGGGCCAACGGCGTCCCCATCCGCCCCCGGGGCGCGTGCGGCGCCGCCTCGGTGTGCGACGGGCAGGACCGTGGGCCGTCGCCGATGGCAGGTGCCGACGGTGCCGCCGGCTAGGGGTGCGGACGCGGCCGGCGGGGTCAGGACAGGAACTCCGTCAGCAGCCGGTTGAGTTCGGCGGGTCGCTCGGTGGGCAGGGAGTGGTGGGTGGCACCGGGCAGCACGACGACGCTCGCCCCGGGCAAAAGCCGGCGTGCGGTGGCCGCCGCACGCCGCGGGTTGTGAGCCCTGCTGTGTTCGGCCAGGACGACCAGGGCCGGGACGGCACACGTCGCGAGATCCCGCTCCGCGGGGCGCCGCAGCGCCACGACCTTCGAGCGGTGCGCGGAGGCGGTGCTCCCCAGGAACGCCTGCCACACCGGATCCTCGGGGTCGCGGCCGGTCTCCCACCGGTGGAAGGCGCGTACGCGCTCGGCGGTGGGCTTCAGCAGCATCGGCAGGGCGTGCGTGAGATAGCGCGGGCTCAGGCCGGTGAAGCAGCCGACCGGGTCGAGCAGGGCGAGCCTGCCGAGACGATGAGGCGCGTGCAGCGCGTAGTTGAGGGCGATCCAGGCCCCGTAGGAGTGGCCGCACAGCTGCGCGCCGTCCAGCTTCAGCTCGTCGAAGAGGGAGTCGAGCCAGGCCATCAGGTCGGCGGCGCCGCGTAGTGGTGCTCCGTCGTGCACGCTGCGGCCGATGTCGCCCATGAGGTCGACGGCATGGATCCGGTGAGCGGGGGCCAGGGTGGCGGCGTTGGCGAACCAGGCGGTCGAGGTCGTTCCACCGCCGGGCAGCAGAACGAGGGGAGGGCCGTCCTCACGTCCGGCGATGTGGACCCGGGTGCTGCCGTAGGGGGTGGGGACGTCGACGCCGTCCACCTCCACGGGCCACCGTCGCAGGACGGCGTCGTACGCCGCGAAAAAAGCTTCCGTGTCATCCATGTCCCCACCCGTATGACTCGTTCACCGATACTCTCGACAGGCGAGATATTAGGGGAGTGAAGCATGGACGACCAGGATCCCGGTCTGCGACTGGTTCATCTGCTGCGAGCCGTGACGATGGAACTGGACCTGTTCGCGGCCGAGTTCGCCGGACGCAACGGGCTCCACCCCACGGACGTACGGGCGTTGATCCACCTGCTCGACGCAGGCCGGGAGGGTGTGCGGGCCACGCCCGGGTGGCTGGGTGCGCAGTTGGGGGTGAACTCGGCGTCGACCACGGCCCTGGTCGACCGGCTGGAGCGGCTCGGGCTGGTGCGCCGGGAGCGGGACACCCGGGACCGCCGACGCGTGCTGCTCGTCGTGCAGGACGAGGCCGTCCGGCTGGGCTGGTCCTTCTTCGGGCCGCTGATCCACGAGATGGTCGACACGATGCGGTCGTTCGACGAGGCGGAACTGGCGGTCGTGCGGCGGTTTCTGCTGGCCATGCGTGATGTCACCGCGGCGGGGCGGCAGGTCCAGCGGGACGACTCCGGGAAACGCTGAGCTTCCCTCACCGGCGGCGGATGCGTACGGAGCCACGCGGGAGGCGCGGACGACGCCCCGCTCGTCCCTGACGGCGCGCCCCGGCCCGGCGCCGCGCGCGGGTGAGGGTCTCCGCGCGGCCCACCCGGACGACCCGGCCCCCGGCCCGCTGTGCGGATGCGCTGCGGCCGGCCGTGTCCCGGCCGGTGTCGGACAGCCCCAGGGTCCGGGTGCGACCGCCTTCCTGGCCACCCCGGCCGGTGTCGGACAGCCCCAGGGTCCGGGTGCGACCGCCTTCCTGGCCACCCCGGCCGGTGTCGGACAGCCCCAGGGTCCGGGTGCGACCGCCTTCCTGGCCACCCCGGCCGGTGTCGGACAGCCCCAGGGTCCGGGTGCGACCGCCTTCCTGGCCACCCCGGCCGGTGTCGGACGGTCCCAGGGCCCGGGTGGGCGACGGCCTTCCCGCCCACCGGTGCCGGGGCCTTCACGGTCTTGGATCGATGCGCCGCCACCGCGGGCGGGCGTCCGGCCCGCGGCGTCCCGCCGCCGAGGCGCAGCGCGGGCACAGGCGCCGCACCCGGTCCGCGGCGCCGCCGGACTCCGGGAAGGTGTCCGACCAGCCGACGTGCGGGAAGCGGACCAGCCGGGAGCGGCTGAGGGACAGGCCGCAGACTGTCTCGTTGCGGCCCGGCTCCCAGGCGTGCACCTCACCGGAGGGCAGCCGGCGCCGGCCCTCCTCCTCGTCGGTCCACTGCCCGGACGCCGCGACGGCGTACTGCTTCGTGCGCGCCACGGCGGGTCAGCCGGCCGGATGGTCGACGTGCAGCCGCACCTGCTCCTCCAGCCGCCGCAGGCTGGTGTCCAGGGCCTCGGCGACGGCGCGCTCGCCCGGGTCGTGGCCGGCGTCGAAGAACGACAGGTGCACGGTCACCTCACTGGCGCCGCCGTCAAGACCGGCGACCTGGAGCCACCCCGCGTAGCCGCCCTGGTCACGGGTGCCCCACTCGAGCCGCATCTGCTCCCGCCGGGCGCGCAGCACGGCGGAGGTGTCCTCATCGGTGCGGTCCTCGTGCACGGTGACGGCGGGCAGCTCCTCGGCCTCCACGTGCAGGGCCTCCGGCAGCCAGCTGTCCAGCCGGCCGACGTTCGCTGCCTGGTCGAAGACGTGCTCGGGCTGCGCGGGCATCGTGCGGGAACGTTCGTACTCGGTCATCGCCTTACCGGCCTCGCCTCGACAGTCGTAGCGCGCACCGCGTTCCCGACCTGACCGGACCCAACCGTGGAATGCCCCGCCCGCGACGGCGGACGGGGCATTCCACGGAGGCTCAGAACTTGGGCTGAGGGGACTGCGCCTGGACGAGTTCCTCCGCCTCCGCCTCCGTCGCCACGGACGGCGGGGAGCCGGCCAGCGGCTTGTTGGCGGTCTCCGGCATGCACAGCACCGCGATGACACCGACGACCGCGGCGCCCGTGGCGTAGTACGCCGGCATGAGAGTCGAGTCGAAGGTGCTGATCAGAGCCGTGATCACCAGAGGAGTCGTGCCGCCGAAGATCGACGTGGCGAGGTTGTAGGCCACCGAGAGCGAGCCGTAGCGCACCTGGGTGGGGAATATCGCCGGGAGCGCCGCCGACATCGTGCCGAGCATCGGCAGCAGGGAGAGCCCCATCAGCAGCAGGCCCACGGTGATGAGGACGACGTTGCCCTGCCGGATGAGCAGGAACGACGGCAGGGACAGGACAAGGAAGCCGAGCATCCCCGCCATCAGCAGCGGCTTGCGCCCGAAGCGGTCCGAGAGCCGCCCGACCTGGTTGATGAGGCACATCTGCAGCACCATCACCACGACCAGGATCAGCAGGCCGTGGTTGGTGGCATAGCCCAGCTCGTCGGACAGGTACGTCGGCATGTACGACAGCAGCATGTAGTCGGTGATGTTGTACGCCGCGACCAGCGCGAGGCACAGCACCAGCGGCCGCCAGTACTGGGTGAAGATCTTGCCGAGGTCGGCGGCGGCCGAGGTCTCCACGGCGTCGGCGGCCTCGCTCGCCTTCGCCTGGCCGCCCTCCAGCTTCTGGAAGGCGGGCGTCTCATCCAGCTTGAGCCGCAGGTAGAGCCCGATGAGGCCGAGCGGGGCCGCGACCAGGAACGGCACGCGCCAGCCCCACGACAGCATCTGGTCGTCGCTCAGAAGGGTCTGCAGGACGACGACGAGGCCGGAGGCGCCGACGTAGCCGGCGAGCGTGCCGAGCTCCAGGAAGCTGCCGAAGAAGCCGCGCCGCTTGTCGGGCGCGTACTCCGCGATGAACGTCGAGGCACCCCCGTACTCCCCGCCCGTCGAGAAGCCCTGCACCAGCCGGAAGAAGATCAGCAGGGCCGGGGCCCACAGGCCGATCACGGCGTGCGAGGGGACCAGACCGATGGCGAAGGTCCCCACCGCCATCATGATCATGGTGAGGGAGAGGATGCGCTTGCGGCCGACCTTGTCCCCGAGCGGCCCGAAGACCATGCCGCCGAGCGGCCGCACCAGGAAGGCCACCGCGAACGTCGCGAAGGAGCCGAGCAACTGGGCGGTGTCGCTGCCCGAGGGGAAGAAGACCTTCCCGATCGTCGCCGCCAGATAGCTGTAGATGCCGAAGTCGTACCACTCCATCGCGTTGCCGAGGGCGGCGGCCTTGGTGGCGCGCTTGACCGCCGCATCGTCGGTCACCGTGATGTCGCTGCGGCGCAGCTTCGGGTGACGTCGTTTCTCGATCGCCCGGAACAGCACGCGGTGTCGTCTCACAGCCGCGGGATCCACCGACTCGTCGTTGTCGGGCGCCGCCATCACGTGGTTCCTTTCGCCGGTCTTCCTTCCGAACACAACGCCTGCACGAATCTCACGCGCTCAAACGACCCCCTTCGCGCGGCGTCCGGCTGATCACGGAACGTGACGAGCGGGCGCTCGGGCCGGGGCGCGGGTCGCTGCGCCGTCCGCGAGAATCACTGGGGCGGGTGTGTGCCCCCGGCCCGGTGGGGGAACCTGTTCCGCCGGGTGCGTGCCCGGTGAGAGGAGCCCAAGTGACAGCGTCGGCGGCGGGCGGCCGGGACCAGGGCGGGCAGCCGGGCGGCTACGAGCCGGACCCGAACCGGTGGCGGGCCCTGTGGGTCACGCTGGTCGCCGGCTTCATGAGCCTGCTGGACGTGTCGATCGTGGCCGTCGCCCTGCCCACGATCCAGCAGCAGCTGCACGCCTCGGCGGCCGAGGTGCAGTGGGTGGTGTCCGGCTACGCCCTCTCCTTCGGCCTCGCCCTCGTCACCGCCGGCCGCCTCGGCGACGCCCTGGACCGGCGCCGCATCTTCCTCATCGCCCTCAGCGGCTTCGTGCTCTTCAGCGCGGCCTGCGGAGCGTCCCCGAACATCACCCTGCTGGTGGTCGCCCGGCTCGCCCAGGGCCTGGCGGCCGGTTTCATGGCCCCGCAGAACTCCGCGCTCATCCAGCAGATGTTCCGCGGCGCCGAACGTGGCCGGGCCTTCGGGTTCTTCGGCGCCACCGTCGGCGTCTCCTCCGCGGTCGGCCCCCTCGCCGGCGGCCTGATCCTCGCCCTGGCCGACGGCACCCAGGGCTGGCGCTGGATCTTCTACGTCAACGTCCCCATCGGCATCCTCGCGGTCCTCCTCGGCCGCCGCCTGCTGCCCCGCACCCGGAGCTCCGGGCGGGAACACGTGGACCTGCCCGGTGTCCTGCTCCTCGGCCTCGGCGTGCTCGCGTTCATGTACCCGCTGGTCCAGGCGGAGGCCGGCGGCCTCACCGGGCTGTGGTGGATGTTCCCGGCCGGTGCCGCGCTGCTCTTCGTCTTCACCCGCTGGCAGCGTCGGCTGCTGGACCGCGGTACCCAGCCGCTGCTCGATCCGCGCCTGTTCACCACCGTGCGCGGTTACGCCGTCGGCGCCGGCGTCGGCACGCTGTACTTCATCGGCTTCAGCGGTGTCTGGCTGGTCTTCGCCCTCTTCTACCAGCACGGCCTGGGCTTCTCCCCGCTGGAGTCGGGCCTCGCCGTGACCCCCTTCGCCCTCGGCTCGGCCGTCGCGGCCGCCGTCTCCGGGCGGCTCGTGGACCGGCTCGGCCGCCTGCTCACCGTGGGCGGGCTCACGGGCGTGATCCTCGGACTGGGCGGCACCGCGCTGCTGCTGCGTTTCGCGCCCCTCGACGTCGCGCCCTGGATCGCCGCCCCGGTCCTGTTCCTCGGCGGTGTCGGCGGCGGGTGCGTGATCTCCCCCAACATCACCATGACGCTGCGCGACGTGCCCGTGCACATGGCGGGAGCGGCGGGCGGCGCCCTGCAGACCGGGCAGCGGCTCGGCGCCGCGGTGGGCACCGCCGCCCTGCCCGGCCTCTACTACCTGGTGCTCGGCAGCAGGAGCGACGACTACCGCGGCGCCCTCTTCCTCGCGATGGCCGCCGGGCTCGTCGGCATGGCCGCGTCCCTGGCCCTCGCGGCGTACGACTGGCGGCGCGACCGACGCACGCGGGAGCCGCACGGCCCCTGCCCGGACGACGTCGCCCACAATCCCGTGCACGCCCGGCAGACCTGAGCGGCGACGCGACCCGCGTCGGGGAACCCGCGGGCGTCGGCCGGCTTGCCGAGGTGGAAGGCGGCGAGTTTCCGGAAGGCGGGTCCTCCCCGGACCCCACGGCACGCGTGCGGCGGCGCGACCGTGAACGTGCGCGGCACGCCGCGTGCCCGGACGGCGAAGCCGCGCGGGCCGCACCTCCCCGTGCCCGGACGAGATCGCCGACAGCCCGGTGCACGCCCGGCAGACCTGAGCGGTCACGCGATCACGCGGTCACGAGGCCTGCGGCTGCGGCTGCTGCGGGGCGGGGGCGTCGTCGTCCAGCTCGCCGCGCAGCGCGCCGAGGGCGAAAGCCGTCATGGACGCGAGGATCAGCAGCGCGAGCGGTCCCCAGATCGCCGGAACGGCCCAGAGCGGCCACTCGTTGGCCGTCTGTGCCCAGAGCGTCAGAATCGCCGTCGCGCCGAGGCAGACGCCGTGCCCCCGCACCATCTTCGCCGCCTTCACACGACGCTCGTCGCCCCGCGCGAAGAGCGGCCACACCCCGCCGACGAGGGCCGCCAGGCCGAACGAGACGCAGGCCAGCGCACCGCCCAGACGGTCCTCGGGCCATCCCACCGGCCCGTCGGACGTCTGCTGCCGACGCCCCTCGGCGTCCCGCACCTCGACGACCTGCCCGTGCCAGATCACGCCGACGACCTTCTCGTCCGGAGCCATCTCGGACATCACCGGCTCGGTCCGCCGGAACGTCACCTCCCACGGCTTGCCCGACGGCAGCACCAACTCCGCCTCCGGGGCCTCGCCCCGCTTCCCGCGGTTCATGGCGGCGCTCCGTACGGTGAACTCCTGCTCCCACACACACCCCGACGCCTCGACGGGAACCGCGGCACAGGCCCGCGCGCCGCGGTACTCCCGCTCCCGATCCAGCGCCCCACCGACCTCGCGGGCCGACGCCACTCCGACGCCGAGCGTCACGACGGCGAGCAGTATCCACACCACGGACCGCATGACCCCGGCCCCCGACGACCCCACCGCGCCTCATCCCCCTCCGTGACATCCGGACCCCGGAGCATTGGAACACGCCTCAGCTGCCGGTGTGGACCCGCCCGCCGCCCCTCGACGAAGGTGTCCAGGACCCGGGTCGCGGCGATGGTGATGTCGTCGACGTGGTTCACACGTCTACCAGGACCTCGATCCGATGGCGTCCCCGTCCCTGACCGCGGTTCGAGGGAGCTGCCCGCGAGGGCGGACAGCTCCCTCGAACCGGCGGTGGGCGTCCTGCCGGAGGCCCTGGCGGACCGCGCACGACGGTGAGCCACCCCGCGCGCTACAGCACCTCGGCTCGCCCGGGAGTGTCGTCCAGGAAACCGCCCGACTGGTGCTGCCACAGCTTCGCGTACGCACCCTCGGTCGCGAGCAGTTCCTGATGGGTGCCCTGCTCGATGATCCGGCCGCGGTCGAGGACGACGAGCTGGTCCATGCCGGCGACCGTGCTCAGCCGATGCGCCACCACCAGTGCGGTCCGCCCCTCCATGAGCCGCCACAGCGCCTCCTGGACCAGCAGTTCGCTCTCGGAGTCCAGGGCGCTGGTGGCCTCGTCGAGCAGCAGGATCGGCGCGTCCCGCAGGATCGCCCGGGCGAGGGCGACCCGCTGGCGCTGACCGCCGGACAGCTTGACGCCCCGCTCGCCCACCATGGTGTCGAAGCCGTCCGGCAACGCCGCCGCGAACTCGGTGACATGGGCCGCCTCGGCCGCCCGGCGGATCTCGGCGTCGGAGGCGTCCGGCCGGGCGAAGGCGATGTTGTCCCGCAGGGTGCGGTGGAACATCGCCGGGTCCTGCGGCACGTACGCGATCCGCCCGCGCAGGTCCGCCTGGCGCACCCGGCTGATGTCCTGGCCGCCGACCAGGATGCGGCCGCCGTCGATGTCGGTCATCCGCAGCAGCAGCCGGGTGAGGGAGGTCTTGCCGCCGCCGGACCGGCCCACGAGACCGATCTTCGCCCCGCTCGGCACGGCCAGGTCGAGTCCCTCGAAGAGCGGCCGGCCGCCCCGGTGGGCGAAGGTCACCTTCTCGAAGCGGACGTCGGCGGCCCGGGACCGCAGCGGCTCCGGGGCCGGCGGGTCGAGCACGGTCGGCGGCACCAGGAGCAGTTCGGTGAACTGCGCGGCCTCCGTCATCGAGCTCTCCAGCCGGCGGTATATCTGGTTGAACTCGAACATGATCCGGGTCGCGTTGGTGTAGTAGGCGAAGGCGACCACGATCGCCTCCACACCGTGCGCGCCACCGGCCAGCGTCACCGCGAGCAGCAGACCCATCGCGCTGGTGAGGACGGACATCGGCGCGACCAGCGTGTCGATGCGCAGGTTGCCGTAGTCCCACGACCGCATGGTGAGCCGGCGCGACGTCGCCACCCGGGAGCGGTGTTCGGAGGCCTCGCGCTCCTCCGCGGCGAACGCCCGCACCGTGTCCATGTTCATCAGGCTGTCGGCGACATGGCCCGACACCCGGGCGATCGCCTCCTCACGCCGGTCGACCAGCGCCTGGCGCCGCCGGATGAGCGGCACGACCAGCACCGCGGTCAGCGCGATCATCACCAGGAGACCGACGACGAGCAGCGGTTCGTAGCGCCACAGCACCACCGCGCCGAACGTCAGCGGCACGAAGCTCCCCACGATCTGGAACGTCAGCGTGTCGACGAACTGCTCGAACCGCGAGGCGAAGCTGAGGACCCGCTTCGTCAGCGAACCGGCGAAGTTGTCATGGAAGAACGCGGCGTCCTTGGCGAACAGTTCGTCCATGCCGATCACGTACAGGTGCTCGATGCCCAGGGCGTCGAGACGGTTGAGGCAGTGCAGTGCGACGCGCCACAGCGCCTCCGCTGCGAGCAGGACGCCTGCGAAGGCCAGCACGTACGGCAGCATCGCGTCGACCGAGACGTCCTTGTTTCCCGCGATGTCGCCGACAAGCCTGGCGACGATCAGTGGCGCGACGTAGTTGATTCCGATGTTTCCCAGCGCGGAGAGCAGCATCGCGGGCGCCGCCCACCGGCGCAGCCGGGACAACTCCCGCCCGTAGTAGCGAAGTGCGAGAAGTACCGAGCGCCTGCCCGGTAATACCCTGTGTGTTTCCGGCGTTTCCATCCCACCCCTGTGTCGTCCTGTGGCCGCCCGCCACGCCGCGCGAGCGGGCAGGGGCCATCGCCGCAACGGATGTGTGAGGTTTCGGGTCGAGTCCGGAAGTGTCCCGCGACGCAGGCCACGGCGTCCAAGCGTTTTCCGGCCGGGGGGTGGTGTGCGGGGAGCGCCCTGGGGCGCGGCGGGCGGATTCGGGGTGGGACGGTGGCGCGCGTCGGTGAGCGAGGCGGAGGCGCCCCTGCCGGTGCGTCAGGCGAGGTCGGAGAGGTCCTCCGGGGTGAGGGCGATCGACCGGGCGGCCATGTTCTCCTCCAGGTGGGTGAGGGAGCCGGTACCGGGGATGGCCAGCGTGACGGGGGAGGACGCCAGCAGCCAGGCCAGGGCGATCTGCGGGACGCTCACCCCGTGCCGTTCGGCCACCTTGGTCATGCGGTCACCGCTGAGGTCGCTGATGCCGCCGCCCAGCGGGAAGAACGGCACGAAGGCGATGCCGGCCTCCTCACAGGTGGTCAGGAGCCGGGCGTCGTCGCGCTTGCCGGCGTGGAAGTGGTTCTGAACGGCCGCGACGGGCGCGATCGTCCGGGCCTCGGCGAGGTGACCGGAGTCGATGTTGCTCAGTCCGAGGTGGCGGATCAGGCCCTCCTCGCGCAGGGCGGCCAGCGCCTCGAAACGCGCGGCGACGGACTCGCCGTGCGGCGGTTCCATGAGGCCGATGCGCAGATAGACCAGGTCGAGCCGGTCCACGCCGAGGGTTTCGAGGTTCTCCTCGACCAACTGGCGCAGCCCGGCGGGGTCGTGGGTCTGGGTCACGCCTCCGTCGGGCGTGCGCGCCGGGCCGACCTTGGTGGCGATGACCAGGCCGTCCGGGTAGGGGTGCAGGGCCTCGCGGATCAGGTCGTTGGCGCGTACGGACCGGTCGTCGCTGACGTAGAAGGAGGCGGTGTCGATGTGGTCGGCGCCGAGTTCTACGGCGCGGCGCAGAACGGCACGGCCGGCCCCGGGGTCCCGGGACGGGCCGGTGAAGCCGTTCGCCGCCAGACGCATGGCGCCGAAGCCGATGCGGCCGACCGGGAGGTCGCCGCCGAGAAGGAAGTCGTTGCTCATGCACGCAGCCTCGGCCACGGGGCGTCCCGGGAGCCATCCCGTGGCAATGAGCTGCCACGGGGCAGAATGGGCGGGTGGCAGACATCGTGACGGTCCGCGGTGACCTCGATTTCCTCGCACGGACCGAGCACCTGTTCGCCTCGGTCCGTGAGGAGTTCATCTGCGCCGTCCGCGATCTCGACACCTTCTCCCAGCTGCGTCGCGCCCGGCAGACCGCCGAAGGGTGGCTGCGCGAGCCCGGTGGCCGGCAGGTGCGCAAGCTGTGCAGCCCGGCCGCGCTGGCCGACGAGCGCGGCCGTGAGCACCTGCGCGACATCGCCGCCAAGGGCGCGCGGGTGCGTGTCGCTGCGACGGCCCTGCCCCACGAGACGATCATCATCGACCGCAGGTACGCGATCCTCGCCGGCCTGGACGCCCCGGGCGGCCGCGAGTACACCGTCACCTCGGGCGCCACCCTGGTGGGCGCGGTGTACGCGCTCTTCGACGCCGCCTGGGAGAACGCCCTCGACCTCGAGGCCTTCCTCGACGCGGAGCGGCCCCGGCTCGACCCCGTCAGCCGCAGGGTTCTGCGCGCGCTGAGCTCGGGCGCCACCGACACGGCGGCGGCGAAGGAACTCGGCATGTCCGTGCGGACCTATCGCCGCCGCGTCGCCGAACTGCTCGACACTTTCGACGCGGGGTCGCGGTTCCAGGCCGGCGTGCGCGCGGGGGAGCTGGGCCTCGGCGGCTGAGGAACCGGCAGGGGAGCCCGCGGCACAGGGCGGTCGGTCCCGGATCGCGCCGACGATGAGCGCCCCCGACCGGGAGGCCGGATGGTCCAGCGGTTGCGTGCCGCGCTTGGGTCAGGAACGGGTCATGACGCGGCGCTGGAGTCCGGGCGCAGTGTGAAGACCTGGTTGAGGCCGACGAGGGTGAGGACGCGGAGCAGGTTCGCCGGTACGGCGGCCAGGACGATGTCGGCGTCGGCGGCCAGGGCGTGCTGGCGGGCGGCGAGCAGGGCGGTGATGCCCGAGGAGTCGCAGAGCGCGAGGCCGGACAGTTCGAGGACCAGGCACTGCCCCGGTGACAGCGCCAGCTGGTCGAGCCGGCCGCGCAGGACGGGGGCCTGGTCGAAGTCGAGGTCGCCGGCCACGTGCAGAACGGGGCCGGTCGGGGTGTCGCGCTGTCTGACGGTGAGCGGGTTCATGAGGTGTGATTCGCCGAGGAGGATATGGGGGAAGGGGCGGCGGGGACGCCGAGCGCCAGCAGGGCGGTGTCGTCGTCGAGACCGTCGCCGAAGCTCTCCAGCAGCCCGGTGAGGGCGGTGATCACTTCGTCCGCTGAGGCGGGGGCGTGGTCGGTGGCGAAGGCGTGCAGGGCGTCCTCGCCGTACAGGTTGTCGCGGCCGGGGCCGGTCCGGGCCTCCGTGAGGCCGTCGGTGTACAGCACGACCGTGTCACCGGGCGCCAGGACGGTCTCGGCGGTGCCGATCGGTGCGCTGGGGAGGACGCCGATGAGCAGCCCTCCGGGGGTGGGCAGGAACTCGGCGCGGCCGTCGGACCGCAGGACGAGCGCCGGCGGGTGGCCGCCGGAGGCGAGGCGCACGGTCGTCGGCCCGTGCTCGCCCCCCGGCTCGACGATCCCGAAGATGCAGGTGCAGTACCGGGGATTGCCGTCGCCGGTGTACCGCTCGTGCAGCACGGCGTTCAGCGTGGTCAGCGCCGAGGCCGGATCCGGGTCGTGGTGGGCCGCGGCGCGCAGGGTGTAGCGGGTCAGCGAGGTGAGCGACGCGGCCTCGGGACCCTTCCCGCACACATCCCCGAGGAAGAACGCCCAGCGGTCCCCGGCCACGGGGAACAGGTCGTAGAAGTCGCCGCCGAGCTGGTCCGGCGAAGCCGTGTGGTAGTGGACGGCCGACTCGATGCCCGGCACGGCGGGCAGCGAGTCCGGCACGAGGGAACGCTGCAGGACGGCGAGCGCGTCGGCCAGCCTCGCCCGGTCGGCCTCGGCCTGCCGTCGGGCCTCGTCCGCCTCGGCGCGGGCCCGCTCGGCCTCCTCGCGGCGGCGCAGGAGCTCCTTTTCGTAGGAGCGGCGGTCCGAGGCGTCGAAGACGGTGATCCGGATCAGCAGGGGCTCGCCCTCGCTGCCGTACTTGATCACCGCGGAGACCAGCACGGGCAGCGGGCCGCCCCCCTGGCGCCGCATGTCCAGGGCGATGCCCCTGAGCTCTCCCTGCATGCGCAGCAGCGGAGCGAAGTGCGTCTCGTGGTACAGCTTCCCGCCGATGGTGAGCAGGTCCGCGAAGCGCTTGCGGCCCGCCACCTCCTCACGGTCCAGCCCGAGCCAGTTCAGCAGCGTGGTGTTGATCTTGGCGATGGTGCCGTCCATCATCGTGGACAGGTAGCCGCAGGGCGCGGACTCGTACAGATCCTCCGCGCTGTCCTCCAGCAGCGCGGAGAATGCCGCGTCCGTGCTCGCCTCGCCCCCCGTCTCGGCGGGGTCCGGCACGCCGCCCGTACGACACATCACTTCAAGGACTCCAGGAAGTCGAGGATCGCCCCGGTGGTGGCCTGTGGCGCGCTGAGCTGCGGGCAGTGCCCGGTGGCGTCGAGCGTGACCAGCCGGGAGGCGGGGATCGCCGCGTGCACGTATGCGCCGACCTCGCGGGGCGCGATGACGTCCTGCTCGCACTCCAGCACGAGGGTCGGCACGGACACGCCCTTCAGGTCCTCGCGGCTGTCGGTGAGGAACGTCGTGCGGGCGAAGACGCGGGCGATGTCGGGGTCGGTGGCGCAGAAGCTGTTGGTCAGCTCCTGGCCCAGCTCCGGCCGCTCCGGGTTGCCCATGATCACCGGGGCCATCGCGGACGACCAGCCGAGGTAGTTCGCCTCCAGGGAGGCGAGCAGCTCGTCGATGTCCTCCGTGCTGAAGCCGCCGCGGTACCCCTCGTCGTCGATGTAGCAGGGCGAGGGCGTCACCATCACGAGCGCCCCGATCCGCTCCGGCGCCGCCTGCGCCGCCAGCACCCCGACCATGGCACTCACCGAGTGACCGACGAATACCGCCTGCCGCAGGTCCAGCTCCTCGCAGACGTCGACGACGTCGGCGGCGTAGCCCGGGAGCGACGCGTACCGCTCCTCGCTCCAGGCCGCGAGGTCCGAACCGCCGGAACCGACGTAGTCGAACAGCACCACCCGGTACCGCCGTGAGAGTTCGGGCACCACGAGCCGCCACATGTTCTGGTCGCAGCCGAACCCGTGTGCCAGGAGCAGCACAGGTGCGTCGTCGGGGCCCATGACATTGACGTTGTTCCTGCGGCGGATGTCCATACCGGCCATGCTCCCACCTCGGCCGGAGCGAGGGGGCGGCGGGCCGGTGGGCGACACGGCGGCGACCGGGAATTCAGCCCAGATAGAGCGGCACCCTCGAGGCCAGCTCGCCGAGCCCCGCCTGCTCCTCCTCGGTCGGCGCCCGCCGCCCGGTGCCGATCAGCAGGGCGTCCACGTCGTGGAAGGCGGGCGGGAACGGGCTCCCCGCGATCCGCTCCAGCATCTCCCGCGACCGGACGAGGCCCTCCGCGGGCGGCTGTTCCGCGTCCGGGAGGTAGGCGATCAGGTCGAGGTGGTGCAGCGTCCACTCCATGACGTAGCTGGAGAGGAAGTCATCCACGGTGAGGATCTCGTCACGGGTGCCGACCCGGCCTGCCGGGTCGGCGAGCAGGGCCGCGCGGCCGGCGGCCGAGCCGACGTCGTCCAGGTGGAATTTCAGCAGGTGCGGATCCTCGTAGGCGGCGGCCAGCCGGACGGTCAGCGCGTCGAGCGGGTCGTCACCGGTCGGCGGAGTACCGGAGACGTCCCAGTACGTCAGCGCGTCGCGTGTCGGTTCCCGCTCGGACGGGGTGGCCAGGGTGATCAGGACGTCCTGGGCGTCGACGATCAGATGGCACACAAGATCCCGTACCAGCCAGCCCGTACAGCCGGAGGGCCGCCCGAAGTCCTCGTCGGAGAGATCCGCCACCGCCGCGCGCAATGCCGTCCAGGTGCGTGAGAAGAGATCCACCTCGGCAACGTAGTGCGGCGCCGCGACGCCGGACAAGCCGGTTTCGGGCGACTGCGCGACCCGAACGCGTCACGCGCGTCGGCGCCCCTCACCCTCCGGGAGCCCCCAGCCGTCCCCCTACCAGGGCGGCGAGCTCGTCCGGTGTCCGCGGGCCCGGCTCCGCCTCGGCCAACAGGCCCTGTGCGCGCAGGAGTTCCGCCGTCGCCGCACCCCATGGCAGGCGCAGCCCCGCCTCCCGCAGGAGGTCCGTGCGGGCCAGGGCCGTGGCCGCGGGCCCGGTGCGGACACCGGACGGGGTGAGCAGCGCCGCGTCGTCGGCCCAGCGCAGGGCGAGGTCGACGTCGTGGGTGGCCATCACCACCGTGGTGCCGGAGGCACGCAGACCGTCGAGGGTGGTGAGGAGCCGCTCCTGGCCGTCGGGGTCGAGTCCGGCCGTCGGTTCGTCGAGGACGAGGACGCGCGGCCGCATGGCGACCGCACCGGCGATGGCGGTGCGTTTGCGCTGCCCGTAGGAGAGCAGATGGGTGGGCCGGTCGGCCAGGGCCGTGATGTCCAGGGCGGCGAGCGCCTCCGCCACCCGCGTCCGCACCTGCGCGTCGTCGAGGCCGAGGTTCAGCGGCCCGAACGACACGTCCTGCTCGACCGACGCCGCGAACAACTGGTCGTCCGGGTCCTGCACGACCAGCTGCACGGTGGTGCGCAGCCGGGTCAGCCCCTTGCGGTCGTACGACACCGGCTGCCCCTGGACCGTCAGCCGCCCCTCGTGCGGTTTCAGCCCACCGGAGAGCAGCCGCATCAGCGTGGTCTTGCCGCTGCCGTTGCGGCCGAGCAGCGCGAGCGCGCGCCCCTCGCGGATGTCGAAGTCGAGGCCGCTGAGCACGGCCGGGCCGTCCTCGTAGGCGAAGGACGCGCCCCGCAGGGCGACGAGGGCGGGCTCGCTCATGTCAGCGGCCTTTCCAGGACGAGGGTGAGGACGGCCAGCGCGGCGAGGAGCGCGCAACTGGCAGCCGTGAAGCGGGCGGAGACCCGGGCCTCGGGCACCAGGACGCGCAGGGTGCCGTCGTAGCCGCGCCCGGCGAGTCCCGCCTGGAGCCGGGTCGCCCGGTCGAAGGCGCGGACGAACGCGGTCGCGCCGAGCCCGGCCAGGGAACGCCACTGAGCGCCCCGGCCGGTGTGGCCGAGCCGGGCCGCCTGGGCCTCCCGGATGCGGCGCATGGAGTCCAGCAGCAGGAAGCTCATCCGGTACGTCACGAGTGCGACGTCGACGACCGGCGCGGGGACCCCGGCCCGGACCAGACGGGGCAGCAGGTCGGACATGGGCGTGGTGAAGGCGAACAGCAGCACGCCCAGGGAGGCCGCCGAGGTACGCAGCAGCAACTCCCCGGCCCGCAGCGGCCCGTCGTCCGCGAGGGAGACGAAACCCCCCGGCCCGCCCACCTGGACGAGCAGCGTGACCGCGCCGGTCACGCAGAAGCCCAGCGGCACCCGGTAGGCCCGCCACAGCCGACGGCCGGGCACACCGGCCGGCCCCAGCAGCACCACCAGGGCGGTCAGCAGCACCAGGGCCGCGCCCGGCCAGGGCGGCAGCGAGATCGCGAGCACGGTGAGGCCGAGCCCGAGCACGGCCTTGTCCACGGGATGGCGGCGGCGCCAGCGACTGCTGTGCGCCGCCGCGTCGATCGGCAGCACCCGGGCTCAGTCCTGTTCCGCGGTGGACTTCCCGGCGACGCCGGCGAGCGCGCTGTCGGCCTCCCGCTCCAGCGCCCGCTGCTCGCCCTGCCGACGGCCCCGGCGCAGACCGAAGTAGTAGGCGAGGACACCGGCGCCGAGAGCCGCCTGAAGGGCGAACAGCGCCGACTCGATCTCACCGGACGGCGGTTCGTACAGCGGCGAGAACCACGGCTCGTAGTCCGGCTTCAGCTCGGTGATCGCCGTCTCCGCCTCCGCGTCGGACCCCGTGAACGGCTCCTTCTTGTGGTCGCCGAGACCGAGCGCCAAGGGCAGCACGGCGAGCGCGGCCACGAGGAACAGCAGCACCAGGTTGATCTTCGTGTTCCTCTTCATCGCGCCGCCACCTCGGTCTCGGTCCGGGTCTGCTTCTTGGCGAGGAGCACACCCAGCCGGGTCAGTTCGCCCTTGCTGGACTGCACCAGCAGCCGCATCACGAGCACGGTCAGCAGACCCTCGCTCACCGCGAGCGGGATCTGGGTGACGGCGAAGATGGAACCGAACTTGCCGAGCGCGCCCAGGAATCCGCTGCCCGGGTCCGGGAACGCGAGCGCCAGCTGCACGCTCGTGACGCAGTAGGTGGACAGGTCGGCGACGAACGCGCCGAAGAACACCGCCACCATCAGCGGCGCGTGGGAGCGCCGCAGCAGCTTGTAGACGGCGTATCCGGCCCAGGGGCCGACGATCGCCATGGAGAAGACGTTGGCGCCGAGCGTGGTCAGGCCGCCGTGCGCGAGCAACAGCGCCTGGAACAGCAGGGTGATGGTACCCAGCACCGCCATGATGGGCGGCCGGAACAGGATGGCTCCGAGGCCCGTGCCGGTGGGGTGGGAGCAACTGCCGGTGACGGACGGCAGTTTCAGGGCGGACAGGACGAACGTGAAGGCGCCGGACGCACCGAGGAGCAGGGTGCTCTCGGGGTGCTCGCGCACTTCACGGGTGAGCGACCGGACCCCGTGGACGACGAACGGCGCCGACGCGACGCCCCAGGCGACCGCGTGCGCCGGAGGAAGGAAACCCTCGGCTATGTGCATGGCTCAGCAGACCCTCTCCAGCACCTCGTGGATGGTTGACGCGCCTTGGCCGGTCTCCTGGCTGACGGGTACCACCGCCCGGACTCCGCCTTCCCGGGTCGCAAGGACCCAGTGGCTGCCCGTGAGGGCCGGAGCCGGACTTCCCGATTCACAGTGGCGAGGGCCGCACCGGCATCACACCGGATTTCCCGTTCACCAAGGCCTGGTGACAATAAGGCCGGGGTAAGGGCGATGACAAGCCACCCAAGGGGCGCGCGAGGGGGCGCCTGCTCGCACACCGGCGCATCCCCCGGCTGATCCACGCGCTCCGGTCAGGGGTTCGCCGGGCGACGTCCGGGCCGCGTCAGTCGTCGCCCCCGTCGTCCCCGCCGCCGTCGCCTTCCCTGTCGTCCCCGGCCTGGCCCGGCTTCTCCGGCTGCGGCTGCTCCGGCCCGCCGGGGCCCGCCTCTTGCGTCGGAGTCGCGGTGCCGGGCGCGGGCGCGACAGGCGTCGGTGAAGCGGTCGGCGCGGACGGAGTGACATCGGCCACGGTGCCGGCGGCCGGCGCCTCGGCCGCCCCCGGCCCGGCCGCCGGACCGGCCCCGGGGCCGGCCTCGGAACCGGAGGACGAAGCCGACGTGGAGTCGGTGGACGGCGTGGCGACGGGGCTGCTCGCGGTCGGGGACGCGTCCGGCTCCGTGCCCTCCGCGCTCGTGTCGGGCGAGAACCAGCGCATGCCGATGAGCATCGCGGCGAGGAAGAGCGCCGCGGCGGCGGCCGTAGCGGCCAGTCGCGACCGGTTGCCCGGGCCCCCGCGCCCCCGGGAGCGGCCCGAACGTCCCGCCTGGGCCGCCCGGGCCGCGCTGCGGTGTCCCGGAGTCGCGGGCAGCGCGTACGTGGTCGGGTTGCCGGTCCCGGTCGCCGCGTACGGGCCCGGCCCCGCGGGCATCGCCGCGGACGTGGTCCTGGGCCGCAGCGGCGGCGAGGCCTCCGGCAGCGGCTCGGGCAGGCCCCGCCAGGCGCCCCCGGCGAACCATTCGGCGGTCTGCTGGGCGGTGGGCCGGTCCTCGGGCTGCTTGGCGAGCAGACCGAGGAGGTAGTTCTCGAACGCGGGCGGCAGTCCGGCGACACCGAGCTCGCGGGGCGGCACGGGGGCGGAGTCGAGGTGCTGGTGCAGGAGGGCGACGGCGGTGTCGGCCTGGAACGGCGGGCGCCCGCTGAGGAGCTGGTAGAGCACGCAGCCCAGGGAGTACATGTCGGAGGCGGGTCCCGCCTGCTTGCCCAGGGCACGCTCGGGCGCGAGGTACAGGCCGGTGCCGACGATCTGGCCGGTGGCGGTGAGGGCGGCGCCGGGGTCGTCGAGGAACCGCGCGATGCCGAAGTCCCCGATCTTCAGGGTGCCGTTCGCGTCCAGCAGCAGGTTGGCGGGCTTGACGTCCCGGTGCACGATGCCCTGCCCGTGCGCGGCGGCGAGCCCGGCGGACGCCTGTGCGGCCAGATCGGCCACCTGCTCGGCGGGGAGCGCGCCGGAGCCGGTCAGCACCCCGGCGAGGCTGTCGCCCTCGACCAGCTCCATCACGAGGTACAGCCGGTTGTCGTACTCGCCGAAGTCCAGGACGCCGACCACATTGGGGTGGTTGAGACGCCCGGCGGTCTGAGCCTCCAGACGGAACCGGGAGGTCGCCGTGGCATCGGTGTCCTGGGGGAGCAGCAGCTTGAGGGCCACCGCTCTGGCGAGCGTCTCGTCGTACGCGCGCCAGACCTCTCCCATTCCACCGCGCCCGATCTCAACATCCAGCCGGTAGCGGCCCGCTAGCAGCACTCGTCCTCGTCTCATGCGTGTGGAAAGGTCGTTGCCGCAGGCCGAACTCCCCGCTTCTGCACGGGGATTGGTGGGGGGTGCCGCAGCCGACCCAGGATACTGGCGCGGCGTGACCACCGATCGCCGCAGCAGTGTCCTCACCGGGCGCCGTCTCGCACATGCGGCGCGAAGAGGTCACCCGCCGGGGTGACGCTCCGGCGCGCTCGGGCGTCCCGGGGCGCCGGCGCCTCTCAGACCGCCCCGCCCGTCTCCTTCGCACGGCGCGGCAACAGGGCCACCGCCAGGGCCGGTACGGCCGCGAGGACCAGCCACGGCACGGCGGCCGGCAGCCCCAGGTCGAGCAGCGAGCCGGTGGCGGCGCTGCCGGCCAGGACGATGAGGCCGGAGACGGACGACAGCGCGCCCATGTAGAGCCCGAGCCGTCCTTCCTCGGCGAGGTCGGGCACCCAGGCGCGGGCGGCGGGCACCACCAGCATCTGCCCCACGGTGAGCAAGATCACGAAGCCCGCGGCCGGCAGCAGCCCGGCGGTGCCGGTCCAGCCCGCCGGGCGGGCCGCGGCCACCACCGCGAAACCGGACGCGATCAGCAGCAGGCCCGCGGTCATCGAGCGGCGCAGATCGAGCCGGTCGCCCGCCCAGCGGGTCACCGGCAGCTGGGTGAACACCACCAGCACCGAGGACAGCGCGAAGAGCCAGGACAGCGGCGCCTGGGAGCCGGCCGCGCGCTGCACCTCGTCCGGCAGCGCCAGATACAGCTGGTTGTAGGCGAGCAGATAGGAGCCGTAGGCGCAGCACAGGGCGAGGAAGCGCCGGTTGCGCAGCAGGGCGCGGGCCCCGCCCCGCTCCCGGACGCGGACCCGGCCGGGGATGTGCTGCGGCATCAGCCACAGGTGCCCGGCGAGGACGAGGACGAAGACCGCGGCACCCGCGAGGCACGCGGTGCGGAAGTCCACGGCGAGCAGCAGCGCGCCGAGCAGCGGCCCGGCGAACGCCCCGACCTGGCCCGCCACGCTGAACAGGGCGAGGACCCGGGTGCGCGGCCCGTGGCCGACCTCCTCCCAGACCACCGCCTGGCGGGCCACCTCGGACTCCACGGCGGGGGAGAACAGCGCGGCGGCGAACCCGATCACCAGCACCGCCCCGATCACGGCCCCCGGCGCCTGCGCGTAACCGAGCCACACGAACCCGGCGATCCGCAGCACGCACCCCGCCAGCACGACCGGCCGCACCCCGAACCGGTCGACGAGCCACCCGCCGACCACGAACAGCCCCTGCTGGCTGAAGGTGCGCAGCCCGAGCACGAACCCGACCAGCCAGCCCGCCATGCCGATGGCGCTGCCGAGATGCTCGGCGAGGAACGGCAGGACGGCGTAGAAGCCGATGTTGAAGGCGAGCTGGGTGAGGATCAGCAGCCGCAGCAGCGGCGACAGTTCCCGGCACAGGCGCCAGGTGCTGTCGCGGGTCGCGGCGTCGGACCTGCGGGCGGCCTCGTGGGCCGGTGCGAGGGGGGCGGGGTCGGTCATCGTTCTTCTGTCTGTGAGGCGGACACGGGCGTCAGGAGGGCGTCGTGGTGGTCCGGTTGCCGGCGCGGGGCCGGCACGACCCGGTCCGCGGGCGGTCCGGCCGGGCCGGCGGGCCGGGTACGCCGCCGGGGGAGCCGTACGCCGCCCGCGGCGGTCACCGCGAGCGCCCCGAGCAGCGCGAGTACGGCGGCGGGGAAGAGGACGGCCCACGGGGCGCGCTCGGCGTACGGCTGGTTCTCGGCCAGCAGCAGGCCCCAGTCGGGGGACGGCGGCTGGGCGCCCAGCCCGAGGAAGCCCAGCGCTGCGAGGCTGAGCGCGATGCCCGGCAGCCGGAGCAGGGCGTGCCGGGCGACCGGGGGCAGGGCGGCGGGCAGCAGTTCGTGCCGGAGCAGGTACCAGCGGCCGGCACCCAGCGCCCGGGTGGCCGTCAGGTGCGTGGTCGCGCGCTCCTGCCGCAGCAGGGAGGAGGTGTGCGCGGCCAGCGGGCACCAGGCCACGACGGTCACGGCGAACGCGGGCGTCCAGGGCCCGCTGCCCATGGCGCCGGTGACGAGGAGCCCGGCCAGTACGGGCGGTACGGCGCTGAGGGTGTCGACCAGCGGCCCGGACACCCTCGGCAGCAGCCCCAGCAGCAGCCCGGCGACGAGGGCGGCGGCACTGACCGCGAGGGCGGTGCCGAGGGTGGTCAGCGCGCCGTGGGAGACGCGGGCGAGCACGTCCCGGCCGAGCGCGTCCGTACCGAAGGGGTGCTCGGGTGAGGGGGCGCGCAGCCGGGCGAGGGTGTCCAGGGCGAGTGGGTCGCGGGCCAGCCCGACGCCGATGACGGCGGCCAGCAGCCCTCCGTAGAGCAGGGGGAGGGTGCGGGGTGCGGGCGGCCGGGGCCGGTGCAGGGACTGCAGGGCGCCGTCGCGCAGCGCCGGACCGATCAGCAGGCGGGCGGCGAGCCGGGCGAGGAGTCCCGCGGCGGCCGCGAGCAGGACGAGGGCGAGGGTGCCGGTCTGCAGGACGGGCAGGTCCTGGGCGAGTGCGGCCTGCAGCGTGAGCCGGCCCAGGCCCGGGATGTCGAAGATCTGCTCGACGGCGACCGATCCGCCGGTCAGGCCGACCACGAACAGCGCCAGGTTCGGCAGCAGTCCGGGCACGCAACGGCGCACCGCCTGACGCGCCACGGACCTCGACGGCACACCGCGTGCCGCTGCCGCCGTCGCCCAGGGTTCTCCGAACGCGCCGGGCAGCAGGTCGTCGAGCATCCGCCCCAGGACCGCCCCGGCGGGCAGACCGAGGGCGAGCGAGGGCAGCACCATCCACTGCGGCCCGTACCAGCCCAGGGCGGGCAGCCAGCCCAGCTGCACACCGATCACCGAGGCCAGTACCGCGGCGACGAGGAACTCGGGCAGCGCGGCCAGCACCGCCGTCGCCGTCCCGCCGGGGCGACGCGCCCCGAGCCGGCCCCGTGCGCCCAGCCGGAGCGTACGGGCGCAGACGGCGGCCACCGTGCCCGCGGCGACCGCCAGGGCCCCGGCCATCAGCAGCAGCGACGCGCCGAGCGCCTGTACGACGCCGGGCAGCACCTGGCTGCCGGACACCCAGGACGTGCCCGCGTCGCCGTGCAGCAGTCCGCCCAGCCAGCGGCCGAGCAGGGCGAGCGGGCCGTCGTCCAGACCGAGGTCGTCGCGGATGGCGCGCAGGGTCTCGGGATCGGGGTCGCGGTCCGCCGACCGCGCCCTGAGCACGGTCAGCGCGGGGTCGGTACGCGACAGCCACGGCAGCAGGCCGACACCGCACACCAGGGCGGCCACGAGCACGGTCCGCCACAGCAGCGCCGGGGCGCCACCGCCCGCGAGTGCGCGCACACGGGCGGCGACACCGTTCGTCCAGGGGGTGTTCGAGCTGTTCAGCGCCGGGTCCCCGTCCCTATGAGGGTGCGCTCGTACGGATCGGGCAGCGCGCCCCGGACGGACGTCGCGATGCCCGCGACGAGCTTCAGATGCACCAGCGGGATCACCGAGTCGGTACCGAGGACGGCCGCCTCCGCCTTCATGGCGGCGTCCTGCCGCTCGGCGGTGTCGGACTCGGCCTGGGCGGCGGCGACCAGTTTGTCCACCTTCCTGTCGCACAGGAACGACAGGTTGGTGGAGCCGTCGCAGGTGTGGTCGCTCGCGAGGACGGTGACCGGGTCGCCGGTGTCCAGCATCATGTTGCGGGAGAAGACCGCGGCGTCGAACGTGCCGTCCAGCAGGTCGCCTTCGAGGCGCGCGTACGTGCGCACCTCCAGCTTCACCTCGAACCCCGCCTTGTGCAGCTGCTGTTGGAGCACCTGGGCGGTCTCCGGCAGCTCGGGCCGGTCGCTGTAGGTGGCGAGGGTGATGCGCGCGCCGTCGGGGCGGCTCGCCCGCGCCCGCCCGGTCGGTTCGACGCGCTTGCCGGCGGCCCAGGTCAGGGCCGGGCCGAACAGGCCCTGCGCGGGCACGGCGTACCCCTCGTAGGCGCCCTTGGCGATGACCGAGGGGTCGATCGCCTCGCGTGCGGCCGCCCGCAGCCCCGCGTCGGTGAAGGCGCCGGACTTGGTGTTGAGGTACAGGCTGGTGTTGCGGGCGGTGTCGACCTCGTGGACGTCGTCCTCGTCCAGGGAGGCGACCTGGGCGACGGGCAGGGACTCGGCGATGTCGACGTCGCCGGTGCGCAGGGCGTTGGCGCGGGCGGTGCCGTCGGAGACGAACCGGGCGGTGACGCCGGACGCCTGGGCCCGGCCGCCCCAGTAGTCGTCGAAGCGGTCCAGCGTGGCCGCGGTGTCACCGTCGATCCTGGTCAGCGCGAAGGGACCGGTGGCGGTGCCTTCGACGTTCACCGTGCCCTTCTTGGCGTAGGCCTTCGGCGCGAACACCGCGAGGGACGGGTTCGAGAGCCGCAACGGCAGGACGGGGTCGGCCTCGGCGGTGCCGACCCGGACCCGCCGGTCGTCCTCGGCCGTGGCGGTCAGCTTCACTCCCGCGAGCGCGGACGGTGCCGGGTCGGCCTTGCCGGCGGCGGTGAGGGCGGCGGCGACGGCCTCGGCGGTGACGGCCTCGCCGTCCTGGAACCTCGCGTCCCGCAGGGTGAACAGCCAGCTCCTGCCGCCGTTCTCACTGCTCCACGACTCGGCCAGCGCGGGGACCGCCGTGCCGTTCGCGTCCAGCTTGGTCAGCCCTTCGATGACGCCGAGCCGGGACAGGAGCATCGCGTCCTGGCCGTACGGCGAGTAGTTCTCGGTCGGGGCGAAGGGCAGGGCGACACGTAGCCGGGCGCCGCCGCCGGAGCCGGGGGAGGCCGACGCGTCGTCGCCTGAGGACGCGAAACAGCCGGAGAGCAACGGCAGCACGAACAGCCCGGCTATGAGCCGGCGGGGAGTTCTCATAGTGTATATGAATACCATTTTCGTTAAGCGAGCGGTATCTCGAAGTGCACGACACCGCTGCCCCCGCCGGGCGCCTCCTCCCGCTCGTCGCAGACCACCTTGCCCAGCGCCCGCCACAGGCCCATCGCGCCCGGGGAGTGCGGATAGGTGTGCAGATACACGGACCGGTATCCGCCGTCGCTCCGGGCGAACTCCAGCAGGCCGTCCACCAGGTGCCGGGCCAGGCCGCGCCGCCGGTGCTCTGGACGGACGTACACCCGCCGGAGCTGAGCCGTCTCGCCCGAGGGGAAACGCTCGGCCAGCCAGTGCGGGTTCGGCGGGTGCTCCGGGCCGCGCGCGTCCAGTGCCGCCGTGGCCGCCACCGTCCCGTCCCGCTCGTCCACGGCCACCAGGAGGGCATGTCGGGGCGGCGTGACGTAGAACGGCACCGGATCGATGATGTCGGCGTGCCATCGCGGCACGTAACCCATGCCGAAGTCGCGGTACACGGCGTCGAGCATCACCGCCCGGGCTCCGTCGATGTCGGTGGCCGTGGCTTCCCTGATGCTGTACTCACGCATTTGCGCATCATATGCAAGAGGGATTCGAGCGTCGGCCGAGGGTCACCGGCGTGATGTGGCTCAGCACGCACAGGAAGCAGCCGACGCTGATCAGGGCACCGATGGCGACCCAGCTACAGCCGGCGGCCCCGCCACCGCACGAACACGTCCGTCGTCCGCTCGTCGGCGTCGTGGCGCTCGCCCCGGTGGTAGGCGGTGTTGGTCACCCGGCCCGTCACCGGCACGGTGTCGTCGGAGACGGTCGCCCCGGCCCGGCTCTTCGCCGGCCGGACGAGGTGGAGTTCGTCTGCCGGATCGGGCTCGATCGTGTCGCGGCGGTAGTCGTGCCGGGGCGGCCGCTCAGCTCTCGGACGGGGCGAGCACCACGAAGTCCGCGCTCGCCGGGTCGAGGCAGACGGCGAGCCGGCCTACGCCCTCCATGTCCACCGGGCCCATCTGCACGCTGCCGCCGTTCCCGGTGACCTGGGCCACCGCGGCGTCGCAGTCCTCCACGGCGAAGACCGGGTGCCAGTACGGCCGCCCGCCCGTCATGGCCAGGTCCTCCTTGCCGAGCTGCATGAGCCCGCCGTGCATCCGGTCCTCGGGGAGTCCCGCCGGGGTGATCAGGGTGTAGGTGCCGGCGTCGCCCGGCAGCGGCATGTCGCTGAACTGCCAGCCGAAGAGGCCGCCGTAGAAGTCCCGCGCGCCCGCGGCGTCGGTCGTGTACAGCTCGGTCCACGACAGCGAGCCCGGCTGGTCCACCAGCTCCACGCCCTTGTTCGTGCCCGGCTCCCAGACCGCGAACTGACCGCCCAGCGGGTCGCTGTACTGCGCCATCCGGCCCCAGTCGTCGAGGCCCATCGGCGCGACCCGCACGGTGCCGCCCGCCTGCTGCACGGCCTGGGTCGTGGCGTCCGCGTCGGTGACGCTGTAGTAGAGCATCCAGGCCGGGCGCGCGCCCTCCTCGGTGAGCTTGCCGAGCCCGGCGACGATCTTGCCGTCCTTCTTGAACATCCCGCCCTCGAAGTCCTCGCTCCCGCCCATGGACTCGTAGTCCCAGCCGAGGACGGCGCCGTAGAAGGCGGCGGCGGCCGGGACGTCCGGAGCGCCCAGGTCGAGCCAGCACGGGGAACCGGGGACGTACTCCGTCGTGATCATGGCGATGCTTCCCTTCCGCGGGGCCTGTGTGCCCAGCGTGACACCGAGCACCGCCCGTCGCCCGTCGGCCGCTCGCCGTACGGGGGACCCCCGGCGGATGCCGGAGGCGGCGTCAGTGGACCGACATCCCGCCGTCGACGAAGACCGACTGCCCGGTCACGTAGGCGGACGCCGCGCTCGCCAGGTAGACCGCCGCACCCGCGAAGTCCTCGGCGAGACCGTTGCGCCCGATCATCGTGCGGGCGGCGAGGGCGGCCACCTTCTCCGGGTCCGAGGACAGCCGCGCGTTGAGCGCTGTCATGACGAAGCCCGGCACGAGGAGGTTGCAGGTGACCCCGCGCGGCGACCACGCCTCGGCCTGGGAGCGCGCCAGTGCCTCCAGTCCGCCCTTGGAGGCGCCGTAGGCGCCGCTCTGGACGAACGCGCGATGCGCCTGCTGCGAGCTGATGTGGATGATCCGCCCGTACCCGCGCTCCGCCATACCGGGTCCGAAGCGCTGCCCCAGCAGGAACGGCGCCTCCAGGTTGACCGCCATCGTGGCGTCCCAGACGTCCTCGCCGAGCTCGTCCATCGGCGGACGCAGGTTGATCCCGGCGCTGTTGACGAGGATGTCTGGCTCCCCGAACACCCCCGCCGCCCGTTCGGCGGCCGTCCGCACCCCCTCGCGGGTGCTCAGATCCGCGCTGACCCACGCGGCGCGGCAACCCTCGGCCGTGAGCTCCTCGACCGTCGCGGCCAGCCCGCCCTCGCCGCGTGCCACGACCACCACGCTCGCCCCGGCACGGGCGAGAGCGCCGGCGATGGCGCGGCCGATGCCGGAACTGCCGCCGGTGACCACCGCGATCCGGCCCTCCAGGGAGAACAGCTCGGAGAGGTAGTCCCGCGGCACCCGGGACGGTGAAGTCGCCCCGGTCTGCCGGGGTGGCCGGGTCGGCTCGGGCGATGGCGTCGGGTAGGTCGTCATGGCGACCCACTCTAGGTTGATCATCCGGGCAGCCGTCGAGCGGTACTGGTCGCCACCTGCCGGCTCGCCCGGCGAGCTCTGGCCGACCTGTCGCGCACATACCCCTGGGGGGTATAGAGTCGGCCTCATGGACCACACCGCTCATGAACCTGAGAAGCACCGGCACGGGACCGCGTCCTGGGGGATCGCGGTGAAGGCGACGGTGCACTGTCTGACCGGGTGCGCGATCGGCGAGATCCTCGGCATGGTGATCGGCACGGCGGCGGGATGGGGCAACGTGCCCACCACGGTGGTGGCGATCGGGCTGGCGTTCCTCTTCGGCTACTCGCTCACCCTGTTCGCGGTCCTGCGCACCGGCCTCGACCTCAAGGCCGCGATCCGGGTCGCCCTCGCCGCGGACACGGTCTCGATCGCGGTGATGGAACTCGTGGACAACCTCATCATCACGCTCACCCCGGGCGCGATGGACGCCGAACTGTCGGACGGTCTCTTCTGGTACGCCCTCCTGGGCGGTTTCGCGGTCGCCTTCCTGATCACGACCCCGGTCAACAAGTGGATGATCGGCCGCGGCAAGGGCCACGCCGTGGTCCACGCCCACCACTGACGCGACGTCACACCCCGTACGGCGCCGCGGGAACCCGGCCGGGCCAGGAGCCGTTGACCCGGTATGACGCATACCGTGTGGGCGGGGCGACTGCTCCCGTTGCTGATCGTCGCGGGCGCCCTGGCGGTGGTCATGGGCCTCTTCGCCTGGCTCGCGTCCGTGGTCCGGCGGCGCGGACTCGCCGGCTCCGGCTTCCGCGCGGCCATGGCCTCCTACGAAGAGGCCTTCAGGGTGACGGCCCACGACTCCCACTACGAGATCCAGGCCCAGGCGCGGGCCAAGAGCCCCGCCGCGGCACCCGGCGACCCCTGGCGCCCCGCCCGGGACAGTTCGAGCGGAGCCGGGGCAGCTCGGCGCCCCCGCCCCCGGAGCGGACTGCGCCGCCGCCTCGGGGCGTGGCGGCGGAGAGTCGCCCGGGGCCGGTGACGCGGCGGCATGCGGAGAGTCGCTGGTGGCCGGTGACGCGGCGGCATGCGGAGAGTCGCTGGTGGCCGGTGACGCGGCGGCACGCGGCCCGGCCTTAGCCGAACACCCCGGCACAGCCGCCGTGCCGCGCGCGCTTCAGCCCTTGAGCAGGCGCACCTGACCGTCGGGGAGTTTCGGCCACCAGTGGTGGTAGCGGCGGTAGACCTCGGTGTCCCGGCCGGCCAGCAGCGCCGTCAACGACGCGGCCTCCTCGGCGAGTCCGTTCCACGCGGCGGTCGGCAGGTCGTGGAAGGCCGTGGCCTCGATGCCGCCGTCGAGCGCGCGCCACACGCCGGCGACCCGGCCGTCGACCAGCAGCGTGGGCAGCACGTCGCTGTTCACCCGGATCACCAGACGGCGATACGCCGGGGGGATCACGCGGCTGCGGTCGGCGTGGGCCAGCAGGACGCTGTCCCACATGGCCATGAGCCGGGGCGGCGCGGGGGTGTCCGCCGGTGGGCGCGAGGCGCCCGGCACGCCGTACAGGACGGTCCCGTCGGGTCCCCGCAGTCGCTCCACCGCGTCGTCGAGGGCGAGCAGCGCCCGGCGTACCGGCGCCCGCGGCACCATGGCGAACTGCGCCACGTCCGCCACCGAGGCGGGCCCGAAGCCCGCCAGATAGCGCAGGACGAGGTGGTTCAGCGCCTCCGTCACCGTCTCCCGCCCCTCGGGCACGGGACCGGTTCGCGCCGCGACGAACGACGACCGGGCGTCGAACGACCACGGCCCGCCGGTCGGGACATGGAGCAGCGGCGCGTACGCCTTGAGCCCCCACCACGCCCCGGCCTTCCGCTCCTCACCGACCCGCTCCGCCAGCCAGTCCCGCACCTCGGCGGCCGTCCGCGGCCGGTCCGCGAAGTCCAGCAACTCGGGGACCAGCGCCTGGCCGTCGGCCGGCGTGAGCCCCGCCGCGGCGAAGCGGTACCCGAGCCGGGACGCGTACAGCGTCTGCTGCATCGCCTCCCGGAACACCTGATAGTCGTCCGCGTGGACCGCGTGCAGCGTGATCCGCATCAGGGTCGCCTTGACCACCGCGCGCCCCGAGAAGGCGGCGTCCAGCTCGGCCGGCGCGAACCCGGCCAGCCGGTTCCACAGCCCGACGTAGGGCGAGGCGGCGTGCTGCGCCTGCAGTGCCACCACACGCCGCACCGCTTCCCCGGGCTCCATCGCCTCCCGCCCCAGCAGCAACTGGCGGCCGAGGGTGGCTCGATTGAGTTCCTGTGCGGTGATGTCCACGCCGGGGATTCTGCCGTGGCGCTGCCGCAGGCACCGACTCCGCGGTAGTGGTCCGGATCACATGACCGGCCTGCCCACGCGACGCGCTCCGCCCGCGCACCCCCTGTACGGGGCGCCGGGGGTGGTCACCCGCGCGCCGGTTCGATGTTCTGGTTGGCGTGGAAGAGGTTGTCCGGGTCGTAGGTCCGCTTGATCCTGGCGAGCCGGTCGTAGTGGTCGCGGTACGTCGCCCGGACCCGCTCCTGGCCCTCGCCCGATCCCATGAAGTTCACGTACGAGCCGCCCATCGAGTACGGGTGCAGTGCCTCCTGGTAGTCCACGCACCACTGCCTGATCGTCCCGGCGTTGGCCGGGTCGGGATCGACACCGGCGAAGACGCCGGACCAGAGCGCGTCCCGGTAGCTCCACGCGGTGTCGTCGGGGCCGACCCGGTGGGCGGCTCCGTCGATCGGGTAGAGGTGCATGAGCGACAACGGCGTGGGGTTGCTCCGGCCGTACTCGAGGTGCACGTCCAGGGCGGCGTCGGGGATGCTGTCGAAGAAGTCGCCCCGCCAGTACCACTGGTAGCCGGTCGGGATCATCTCGTCGAACATGCCCTGCAGCGCGTCGTACGGCATCGGTGTCGTGAAGTGGAAGGCCGGCCGGCCCGCGTCGTTCACCACCGAGAGGGTGTCGTCGAGCCCGTCCAGGTCACCCGTGCAGCACCACACGACGCCGCACACCTTCTTGCCGTGCAGCTCCTCGGGGAAGGGCGGGCCCGGCGGGACGACGATGACGGCGAAGAAGCCGTAGACGTCCTCGGGTGCCTGCGGGAGGAACTCGCGGTACCAGGCCAGCACTTCGCGCGTGCTCTCGACCGGCCAGACCGTCACCCCGGCCCCGACCGTGCCCACCGGGTGCAGGCGGTAGGTGAGGGAGGTCGCGATGCCGAAGTTGCCGCCGCCGCCCCGCAGGGCCCAGAACAGGTCCGGGTGCTCGGTCTCGCTCGCGGTGACGAAGCTGCCGTCGGCCAGCACCACGTCCGCGGCGATCAGGTTGTCCACGGTCAGCCCGTACTTGCGGGTGAGGTAGCCATGGCCGCCGCCGAGGGTCAGGCCCCCGACGCCCGTCATGGAGATGATGCCGGTGGGGGTGGCGAGGCCGAAGGCCTGGGTGGCGTGGTCGAGGTCGCCGAGGTGGCTGCCGCTGCCGACCTCGGCGGTCCGGGCCTCGGGGTCGACCCGCACCCAGCGCATCGGCGAGAGATCGACCGTTACGCCGTCGTCCACCAGGCACAGGCCGGGGCCGCTGTGCCCGCCGCCCCGCACGGCGAGTTCCAGGCCGTGATCGCGGACGTAGCCGACCGCCGCCATCACGTCGGCGGTGTCCGTGCAGGGCACGAGGGCGGCGGGTCGTTTGTCGATCATCGCGTTGTAGATCTTGCGCGCCTCGTCGTAGCCGGCGTCCCGCGGGCCGATCACCGGCCCCCGCAGCGATGTGCGCATGTCTTCCAGGGTGGCGGTGTCCATGACGATCTCCTCGGGGCGCGGGCCCGTGCTGACATCACCAGCCTCTCGCCGACCGCGGAGCGACGCATGTCCGCAGCATGCGCCGCCCCCGGCGGAGGGCCGTGCCGGTTCGGGTCCCCCTCCGCCCGGAGGCTCGCGTCAGGCCGGGGTGACCTCCACCAGGCCGAACTCCCCACCCCCACACCCGCCCAGCGCCGCCGAGCCGTCCAGGGCGTGATCCGCGAGCTGCACTCCCGGGGGATCACCAGCTACACCGAGCCAGGCCTCGGCCCCGGCGGGGCCGGCTCCCTCTTCGGTGGCCTGAGCACCGACAACTGGACCGCCTACGCCGACCTCGCCGCGAACGGCGAACTCCAGGCCCGGGTCAGCGTCCTGCTCCTGCCGCCCCGATGGGCGGCTGCGCCGATGACTTCAAGGGCACCCTCGCACCGGGCCGGGCCGCCGATCTGTGCGTCCTGGACCGGCCATTGGTGGACCTGGATCCGCACGAGATCACCCAGGTGCGGGTGGATCTCGCGGTCTTCGACGGGCGGGTCGTCTTCGAACGGTGAGGACCGCTGCTCAGGCCGCCCGCACCACCGTGCGTCGCGCCCCCCAGCGCCGGTTCCGGTACCGCCCGGCCACCCGGCACACCGCGTAGGTCGTGAAGGAGATCGTCGTGACGTAGGGGCTGATGGGAATGCCGCCGCCGAGGGCGAGCAGGATGCCGCCCTCGATGGAGGCCACGGCGAACAGGACGCTCAGCACGGGCAGCAGCACCGGCGACGCGGTGACGCGGGCGGCCGCCGCGGCCGGGGTGACCACCAGGGAGAGCACCAGCAACGCCCCGACGATCTGCACCGACAGGGCGACCGCGAGCCCGAGCACCAGCATGAACGCGAAGGAGAGCGCACCCACCGGGACCCCACGGGCCTGTGCCACGTCCGGATCCGCGCTGGCGAACGCCAGCGGGCGCCACATCACCGCCAGGGCGGCCAGCACCAGGACGGACGTGCCGAGCAGCCACGACATCTGCGGGGTGTCCACGGCCACGATCTGCCCGGTGAGCAGCCCGAACTTGCTGGCCGCCCGGCCCTTGTAGAGGGCGAGGAAGAGCACGCCGAGTCCCAGGCCGAACGGCATGATGACGCCGATCACCGAGTTGCGGTCCCGCGCCCGTGTCCCGAGGACGCCGATGGCACCGGCCGCCAGGAGCGAACCGGCGAGGGAGCCCGCCACGACGTTCGCGCCCAGCAGCAGCGCCGCCGAGGCCCCGGCGAAGGACAGTTCGCTGATGCCGTGCACCGCGAACGGCAGGTCCCGCATCAGGACGAACACCCCGGCCAGTCCGCCGACCAGGCCGAGCGCGACGCCGGCGACGAGCGAGTTGCGGACCAGGGCGAGGAGTTGGCCGTAGTCGGTGAAATCGAAGATCTGGTGCCAGATCCCGTCGGCGAGTGTCATGCGCGCACTCCGTCCGTCTCGTGGGCCTGCTCGGGGTGGTGCGGCGGACCGGCCGTCTCGTCGGGAGCTCCCACGACGACCACCCGGTCCCGGACGCGCACCACGTCGACCCGGGTGCCGTAGAGACGGGACAGCGACTCGGAGGTCAGCACCTCGTCGGGGGTGCCGACCCGGTGGCCGCCCCGGGCCAGGTACAGCACCCGGTCTGCCAGGCCCAGCACCGGGTTGATCTCGTGCGTCACGAACACCACCGCCGTGCCATGGGAGCGGCGCCGGGCGTCGATCAGCTCGGTGACGGCCCGCTGGTGGTTCAGGTCGAGCGACAGCAACGGCTCGTCGCACAGCAGGAGACGGGGGTCGGTCGCCAGGGCCTGCCCGATGCGCACACGCTGCCGCTCGCCGCCGGAGAGCATCCCGAGCGGGACGTCGGCGTAGGCCGAGGCGCCGACCGACTCGAGGATCTCGTCCACGCGGCGGCGGATCCCGCCGGTGCGCAGTCGCGGCCCGAAGCGGTGGCCGTCGATGCCGAACCGGACGAGGTCGCGGGCGCGCAGCATGGCCTGCGCGGACAGCGCCGCCTGCTGTGGGACGTAGCCGATGTGCCGGGCGGCCTCGCGCGCGGGACCGCCGAGAACGGTCAGCGTGCCGCCGGACAACGGCCGGCGGCCCAGCAGGGCCCGGACGAAGCTGGTCTTGCCCGCACCGTTCGGGCCCAGCACGGCCAGGAACTCGCCGGGCCGTACGTCGAGATCGAGGCCGCTCCAGACCTCGCGGTCGCCGTAGGACAGGGCTGCCGCGCGCAGGGCGACGACAGGCGTGCCGTCCTGCCGGGGTATCGGGGTCACGCGGCCAGCGCGCTCGCGAGCGCGTCGAGGTTGGCGGTCATCCAGCCGAGGTAGTCCTTGCCCTTGGGCAAGGTCTCCGTGACGGGCACGACGGGGACGCCGGCCGCCTTGGCCGCCGCCTCGGCCTTCTCGGTCTGCGGGCCGGAGGTCTGCACGTTGTAGACGAGGGCCTTCACCTTCTTGCCGCTGAACAGCGCGAGGCTCTTCTGGAGGACGCGCGGGGAGACGTCGTCGCCCTCCTCGATCGCCTCGCTGAACTCCGCGGGCGTCCTGTTCACCAGGCCGCTCGCCTCGATCATGTACAGCGGCACCGGTTCGGTGATGGCGACGCCCTCGCCGCCGTGCGCCTTCTTGATCTGCGCCTCCCGGGCCTCCAGCGGCTTGAGTTTCGCCTGGAAGGCGGCGGTGTTCTTCTCGAAGGCGGCCGCATCGCCCGGGTCGGCCTCGGCGAGGGCGGTGGAGATCCGGTCGGCGACCTCGGCGACGGTGGGGAAGTCGTACCAGACGTGCTCGTTGAGTTCCCCGCCCTTGGGCGCGGTCCGGCCGGACACGTCGACCGCGTTGATCACCTCGGCGGAGTCGTTGTGCCCGCCCTTGAGCATGTGGTCGACGAAGTCGTCGTAGCCGCCGCCGTTCTCGATGACGACCTTCGCCCTGGACAGGGCCAGCTGGTTCTGGGGGTCGGCCTCGTAGGAGTGCGGGTCCTGGTCGGGGTCGCTGATGACCGAGGTGACGTCGACCCGGTCGCCGCCGATGCGCCGGGCGATGTCGCCATAGACGTTCGTGGAGGCGACCACGGCCACGCGGGCCGGTGCGCTCTTGCCGTCGGCCGAGTCCGAGGAGCTGCCGCAGCCCGCGAGCAGGGCCAGTGACGCGCTGGTCAGCAGCGCCAGGCGGCGGGACGTGGACAAGGGCATGACTCCTCCAGGGCGGACGGGCACGGGGGTGATCGGCAGGCATCACGCTAAGTGGGAATGAATGTCAAAACCGGGTTCGAGTCGAAGTCATGTGAAAACCATTGCCAGCTGTTGGCGACCACTTGGACCGTCTATCCAAAGGCTGGACTTGTAGTCTAAGGTGGTGGAAGTGAGAGGAGGCGGGATGGGCAGCGAGCCGGATGGCGAGCGGGATGCGATCCTCGCCGCGCTGAGGCCGGTCGTGGACGGAATCGCCGCGACCTTCGGGCCGGTGTGCGACGTGGTGCTGCACGACTACCGCCACCCCGAGGAGTCGGTGGTCGCCGTGGCCGGGTCCCTGACCGGGCGCGCGGCCGGCGGCGCGATGAGCGAGATCGGCATGCGCGTCCTCGCCCGTGGCGACGAGGCGCAGGACGAACTGAACTACGTCACCCGCACCCGCCACGGGACGCTGGTGAAGTCCTCCACGATGGTGCTGCGGGACTCCACGGGATCCGTGTTCGGTGCCCTGTGTGTCAACGTGGACGTCAGTGCCGTCACCCAGGTCCACGGCCTGCTCGGCGCGCTCGCCGGAATCGGTACCGCGCCGGCCGAGCTGCCGACCACCACCTTCGGCAACGACATCGACGCCGTGGTCGACGCCCTCGTCGACGTCCACCAGTCGAAGCAGCGGGGCAGCTGGGCGGAGCTCGACCGCGCGGAGCGCCTGGAGCTGTTCGGCGGGCTGGACACCCGTGGTGTCTTCGCCGTGCGCGGCGCCGTCGAGCAGGTCGCCGCCCGGCTCGGCATCTCCCGCGCCTCCGCCTACAACTACCTCTCCCGGGCCCGGGCCGCCCACGACCCTTCCACCGGAGGACCCGCGTGACGACCACCACCCCACCGGTCACCGTCGACGACGTCCGCGACGCCGCCGCCCGCCTCGAGGGCGTCGCCCACCGCACCCCCGTGCTGCGCTCCCGCACCCTCGACGCCCTCACCGGCGCCGAAGTCCACCTCAAGTGCGAGAATTTCCAGCGCGTGGGCGCCTTCAAGTTCCGCGGTGCCTACAACGCCGCTTCCCGTCTCACCCCCGACCAGCTGTCCCGGGGGATCGCCGCCTACTCCTCCGGCAACCACGCCCAGGCCGTCGCCCTGGCCGCCCGCGAGCTGGGCACCACCGCGGTCATCGTCATGCCGGAGGACGCCCCGCCGTCCAAGCGGGCGGCCACCGCCGGCTACGGTGCCGAGATCGTCACGTACGACCGCTACACCGGCGACCGCGTCGCCCTCGCCGAGGCCCTCGCCGCCGAACGCGGCCTCGCTCTCATCCCGCCGTACGAGCATCCGCACGTCATCGCCGGACAGGGCACGGCCGCCCTCGAACTCCTCGAAGAGGTAGGAGAGTTGGATGCGCTGCTGACGCCGGTCGGCGGCGGCGGGCTGATGGCCGGCAGCGCCACGGCGGCCAAGGGCCTGCACCCCGGCATCCGCACCATCGGCGTCGAGCCGGAGGCCGGGGACGACACGAAGCGCTCGCTGGAGGCCGGCCGGCGCGTCAGCATCCCGGTCCCGCACACCATCGCCGACGGCCAGGCCCTGCACACACCCGGCGAGCTGACCTTCTCGGTCAACCAACGGCTCCTCGACGACGTCGTCCTGGTCACCGACGACGAGATCCGGGACGCGATGCGGTTCGCCTTCGAACGCCTGAAGATCGTCGTCGAGCCGAGCGGCGCCACCCCGCTGGCCGCCCTGCTCACGGGTCGGGCGGGCCCCCTGCCGCGGCGCGTCGGTGTGATCATCTCCGGCGGCAACATCGACACCGGGCGCTTCGCCGAGCTGTGCGGCAGCGGCCGCTGAGCGCCTTCCCCGAATGGCGGCCCCGGATGGCAGGGCGGACGATTGAGTGGTACGGGCCGACCGCTGACGGCGGTGTCCAGGGCCGCCGGGGAGGGCCGGCCCCGGCCGCGGACCGTCGCGGCCGGAAGGGAGCGCGTCATGCTGGAAGTGAAGACGCTCGACAAGCCCGATGAACGGCGTGATTTCCCCCGTGGCCACCTCGAAGCCGTCCACATGACGGAACTCGACTTCGCCGTGGCCACCTTCGAGCCCGGCTGGCGCTGGACGGAGTCCGTGGCCCCGATGGCGGGCACCGCGACCTGCCAGATGCATCACTACTGCTTCATGGCGCACGGCCACCTGCACATCCTCATGGACGACGGCGGGGAGACCGAGGTCGGCCCCGGCGACGTCTTCGTCTGCTCGCCCGGTCATGACGCCTGGGTCGTGGGTGACGAGCAGGTCGTGCTCTACGACTTCGAGGGGCAGACGGCGAAGGAGTACGCGAAGCAGGAGTAGCGAGTCCTGCCCTTGCTCTCGGAAACCGATCGGTTTACGCTTCCCGACATGGGAAACCGATCGGTTTCCGTGGTGTGAGCAATGAGGGAGACTCCCATGACCACCATCGAAGGTTCCGTCGCCCTGGTCACCGGCGGCAGCCGCGGCATCGGCCGGGCGCTGGTCGAGGCCCTGTACGAGCGGGGCGCGCGGAAGGTGTACGCCACCGCCCGCGACCCGCGCACCGTCACGCACCCCGACGCCGTACCGCTGGCCCTGGAGGTGACCGACCCCACGTCCGTCGCCGCGGCGGCCGAACGGGCACAGGACGTCACCCTGTTGATCAACAACGCCGGTGCGTCGGTCAACGCCAACTTCCTCGACTCGCCCGTCGAGGACGTCCGCCGCGAGTTCGAGACCAACTTCTACGGGCCGCTCCTGGTGACCCGGGCCTTCGTCCCCGTCATCGAGCGCAACGGCGGAGGCCACATCCTCAACGTCCACTCCGTGCTGTCCTGGATCGGCCTCGCCGGCTCCTACAGCGCGTCCAAGGCCGCCTTCTGGTCGCAGACCAACTCGCTGCGCCTGGACCTGAAGCCGCGGGGGATCGACGTCACCGGTCTCCATGTCGGCTACGTGGACACGGACATGACCGTCGGGGTCGACGCCCCCAAGTCCACGGCCGGGTCCGTCGCGGCCCAGGCCCTCGACGGCATCGCGTCCGGCGCCTACGAGGTCCTGGCCGACGACGTCTCGCGGCAGGTCAAGGCGGGGCTGGCGGCCGACCCGGCCGCCCTCTACCCGCAGCTCACCGCCGCCTGATCACACCGGCAGCAGCCGCGCCACCAGTTCGCTCAACTGCCGGGCGTTGCGGCACTCGTGCATCGCGACCAGCTCGGCGTAGGCGGGCGCGACGGAATCTCCCGTACCCCAGCGGGAGCGTGCTTCCGGGTTCAGCCAGTGGACGCGGCGGGCGCGTTCGGCGACCTGCCGCACGGCGGGCAGGTTCGGGTCGCTCCGGTTCGTGCGGGCGTCACCCAGCACGAACACGGTCGTGCGTGAACCGACCGCGTCCGCGTACCGCTCGGCGAACTCGCCCAGCGCCATGCCGTAGTCACTGCTGCCGTGGTAGCCCGTGACCGCCGCCTCCCCCTGGATACGGCTGCTCAGCCCCTCCGGGTCGGCCCGGCCGCGCTCCAGCAGCCCGGTCACCTCGTCGATCCGGTTGACGAAGGCGAACACGCGCACCTTGCTGAACTGGTCGTGCAGCGCCTGCACCAACAGCATCGTGAAGTCGGAGAAGCCGGAGACCGACCCCGACACATCGCACAGCAGCACCAGTTCGGGACGGGCGGGCCGCCGTCGGCGCAGCACCGGCTTCATCGGCACCCCGCCCGTCGACAGCGAACCGCGCAGGGTCCGCCGCAGATCGATCGTGCCCCGCGAGGCGCGACGGCGCCGGGCCGCCAACCGGGTCGCGAGCTTGCGGGCCAGAGGCTGAACCGTCCTGCGCAGCTCGGCCAGCCGGTCCTGCCCGGCGAACAGGAAGTCGACCCGGTCGGCGGTCGGGGCCACCGCCCGCCGGGCGATCTCGTCCCGGCCGCGCCGCTCGGCGACCCGCCGCCGCGCCTCCGCCGCCACCAGAGCGCGGAAGACGTCGATGCGCCGCCGGACCTCGTCCTCCAGCAACCGGTCCGCGAACCCCTGACCCCCGTCCTGCCCCCGGACGTTGTCGCGCACCCGGGCCAGCAGCGTCTGGGGCCGCAGCCGTTCGAGCGTCTGGTACGACGACCAGCCGTCCGACTCCGGCGAGGAGCCGTAGCCGCCGAAACCGTCGACCGCCTCGATGGCCAGCCGGCCCAGCATCGCCCGGTCGTCGGCGGTCAGGGCGTCGGCCAGCCGGTCCCGCAGGTTCTCCCGCCCGGCCGTCCGCTGTTCCGGGCCGCCGACGCCGCGCGGGAAATAGAGGTCGAAGACGGGGTCGAACACCTGCCGTTGTCCGTGCCCGTGCAGCAACGTCGCCGCGAGCCCCTCGCGCAGCAGCTCCCGGTCCGCGAGGCCGAGTTCCCCGACCGCCCGCGCCGCGTCGACCGTCTCGCCGGTGCCGATCCGCATGCCGTGCGCGCGGAGCGCCCCGACCAGGGACGTCAGCCGCTCTGCGATGCCCGTCGGCGTCGTCACGGAGCGTCCAGGGCGTCCAGGTCGAGCTTGGCCGAGGCCTTGAGGACGTCGTCCTGGTGCTTGAGCAGCACGCCGAGCGTGGCCCGCACGACCGTCTCGTCGAGGGAGTCGGCGCCGAGGGCGAGCAGGGTGTGCGCCCAGTCGACGGTCTCGGCGACCGACGGCACCTTGCGCAGGTCCATCGCCCGCAGCGCGCCCACGACCCGGACGACCGAGCGGGCCAGCGCCTCGTCGAGGCCGGGCACCTTCAGCCGTACGATCCGGCGCTCCAGCTCCTCGTCCGGGAAGCCGATGTGCAGGAAGAGACAGCGCCGGCGCAGCGCCTCGGACAGCTCCCGGCTCGCGTTGGACGTGAGGACGACGAAGGGGCGCCGCGTCGCCGTGATCGTGCCCAGCTCGGGGACGGTCACCTGGAAGTCGCTGAGCACCTCCAGCAGCAGGCCCTCCACCTCGACGTCCGCCTTGTCGGTCTCGTCGATCAGGAGCACCTTCGGGTCGTCGCCCCGGATCGCGGTCAGCAGCGGCCGCGTGAGCAGGAACTCCTCGCTGAAGATGTCCGTACGGGCCTCGTCCCACGATTCGTCGCGGCCCGCGCTGATGCGCAGAAGCTGCTTGGCGTGGTTCCACTCGTACAGGGCGCGGGACTCGTCGACGCCCTCGTAGCACTGCAGGCGGACGAGCCGGGCCCCGGCCACCGTGGCGACGGCCTTGGCGAGTTCCGTCTTGCCGACACCGGCCGGGCCCTCCACCAGGAGCGGCTTGCCGAGCCGGGCGGCGAGGAAGACCGTCGTGGCGACGGCGGGGGAGGCGAGGTAGCCGGTCTCGGCGAGGCGTGCGGAGACGTCGTCGACGGATGTGAACAACGGGGCCTCCAGGACGGCGGCGTGGGACGAACGGGCAGAGCACTATCTAAGCGCTTGTTCACCCACGCTGTCACGGGGGTCCTCTTCCCGTCAGCTTGCTAAACCGATCGGTTTCCCCGGCGTCCGGGGCGCGGTACTCTCGCCCGTATGGCCACAACCGACAAGGCGTCCACCAGAGACCGGCTCCTCGACGCGGCGGCCGAACTGTTCTACCGCGACGGCGTCTCCCTCGGTGTCGAGACGCTGTGCCGCAGCGCCGGAGTCTCGAAGCGCTCCATGTACCAGCTCTTCGCGAGCAAGGACGAGGTCCTCGCGGCGAGCCTGGCCCGGCGGCTCCCGGCGTACGAGGAGCGGCTGGCTCCCGGCCCGCAGGAGGACGCCGGCACCCCGCGCGAGAGGATCCTGCACGTCTTCGAGCGACTGGAGATGGCCTCGGCCGAGCCCGCCTACCGGGGCTGCCCCTATCTCGCCGCGCTGGTCGAGCTGAAGGATCTTGAGCACCCGGCGAGCGTCGTCGCCCGCGGGGCGAAGGAGTGGCTGCTGGGCTTCTTCCGCACGCAGGCCGCGGAGGGCGGGGCGCACGACGCCGAGCTGCTCGCCCGTCAGCTGATGCTGGTCTTCGACGGGGCGAGCGCCCGGGCCGGGGCACGGATCGAGAGCTTGGACGGCCTGGCCACGGCGACGGTGACCGCGCTGCTGGACGCCGCCGGCACACGGTGAAAGGGCGGCCGCCACCGCGACCACCCGTCGCCCGGCCCGTCCTCACGCGGCCGACGCCACCACCACCCCCCCCGCACCGCCCGGCGTGCGCGGCACCCGCCGGGCCGGGCCGGTGCCCGAGCCGGTCGCCGAGCCACGGGCGGCGCCCTTCGGGTGGACGGCGGCTACGCCGACTCGATCCTGCCCTGAGCCCCTGGATCAGTCCTCGCAGACCAGGATCACCTCCAGCGTGCGCGGACCGTGCACCCCCTCGACCCGGTCCAGCTCGATGTCGCTGGTCGCCGACGGCCCGGAGATCCACGTCAACGGGCGCGCGGGGTCGAGGCGTTCGAGTCCCTGTGGCACGGAGGAGACCACCTGGTCCGGCACCCGCACCACACAGATGTGGTGGTCCGGGACGAGGGTGATCCGGCGCCGGCCCTGGTCGGGCGAGCCGTCCAGCACGATGGTGCCGGTCTCGGCGATGGCGACCGCGCAGGCCGTCACCACACTGTCCACCCGGTCCAGTTCGCCCGAGGTGCTCCCGGCCCGGTCCGCCACCCGCGTCGCCCCGGTCGCCGCCAGCCACCCCTCGTCCAGTCCGGGCGGCACCAGCACCGAAGCCGCCCCGCGCTTCTCCAGCAGCGCCGCGATCAGCCGGGCCAGCCCGCCGGAGTCCGTGCGGTGCACGAGCGCCCGGTAGTCCGCCAGGTTCTCGGCGAGCAGATCCACCGTCTGCGCGACGGTCCGCTGCCCGTGCTCGCGGAGGTAGTCCCGCGAGAGGGGTGTCTCGTCGGCCGGTGCGTCCGCCAGCGCGCGCCGTACCCGCCCCAGGATCCGTTCCCTGCTGTTCACCTGTCCCCGTCCTTCCCGCCGCGCGTGCGCTGCCACCAGTCCCGGAACGGCTCGGCGGGCACCGGCGGCAGCTCCCGGGTCCCGCTCCAGGCCCGACCGGGGCCGGGCAGCGTCCGGGGATGGAAGCGACGCGTCCGGGAGGCGGCCCGCTGGCCCGTGCGCAGCGCGCCCGGGTGCAGGAACGCCCAGCGGGCCGCGCGCATCGCCGCCCGCTCGGCGGCATGCCCCTTGGCGGGCCGCAGCACCACCTTGTTGCCCCCGCTGGTGACCTCGCCGCCCTGGACGACCCGCTCCCGCAGGTGCACCAGCACCTCGGGGATGTCGATGGCGACCGGGCACACCTCGTAGCACGCCCCGCACAGCGACGACGCGTACGGCAGCGAGGCGTCGATCTCGCTGCCCGTGCCCCGCAGTTGGGGGCTGAGGATCGCGCCGATCGGCCCCGGGTACACCGACCCGTAGGCGTGCCCTCCGGCCCGCTCGTAGACCGGGCACACATTGAGACACGCCGAGCAGCGGATGCAGCGCAGCGCCTGCCGGCCGACCTCGTCGGCGAGGGTGTCGGTGCGGCCGTTGTCCAGCAGCACCAGATGGAAGTTCTGCGGACCGTCCTCGTCCGTGGTGCCGGTCCACGTCGAGGTGTAGGGGTTCATGCGCTCGGCCGTGGAGGAGCGGGGGAGGGTCTGCAGGAACACCTCCAGGTCCTGCCACGCCGGCACGATCTTCTCGATGCCGACGACCGAGATCAGCGTCTCGGGCAGGGTCAGGCACATCCGGCCGTTGCCCTCGGACTCGACGACCACGAGCGTGCCCGTCTCGGCGACCATGAAGTTGGCGCCGGAGATGCCGACCTTGGCCCGCAGGAACTTCTCCCGCAGGTGCAGGCGGGCGGCCTCGGCGAGTTCGGCCGGTGTGTCGGTCAGGCCCTCGGGGGCGGGGCGGCCCCACTCGCTCATCTCCCGGGTGAAGATGTCCCGGATCTCGCCCCGGTTGCGGTGGATGGCCGGGACGAGGATGTGCGAGGGCCGGTCCTTGCCCAACTGCACGATCAGCTCGGCGAGATCGGTCTCGTAGGCGCGGATGCCCTCGGCCTCCAGCGCCTCGTTGAGCCCGATCTCCTGCGTGGCCATCGACTTGACCTTGACGACCTCGGACTCGCCGGTCATCTTCACGAGCTGCGTGACGATCTCGTTGGCCTCGTCCGCGTCGGCGGCCCAGTGCACGACGCCGCCCGCGGCCGTGACCGACTCCTCCAACTGCACGAGGTAGCGGTCGAGGTGGCGCAGCGTGTGGTCCTTGATGCGCTTGCCCGCCTCGCGCAGCTCGGCCCAGTCGGACACCTCCGACACCGCCTTCGCCCGCTTGGCGCGGATGGTGTGCGTGGCGTGCCGCAGATTGCCGCGCAGGGTCGCGTTCCCCACGGCCTCCCGCGCGGCCTCCGGAAACGCCGGCATACCGAGATACGTCCCGCTCATACGGCCGGTTCCTCCTCCGTGCTCGCCAGGATCTCCGCGATGTGCACCGGCCGCATGCCGGTGCGCAGCCGGGCCATCGTCCCGCCGATGTGCATCAGACAGGAGTTGTCGGCCGCGCACAGCACCTCGGCACCCGTCGACTCGGCGTTGCGCACCTTGTCCGCGCCCATCGCCGCCGAGACGTCGGCGTTCTTCAGCGCGAAGGTGCCGCCGAACCCGCAGCACTCGTCGGCCCCCGGCAGCTCGGCGAGCTCCAGGCCCTTCACCGCCCGCAGCAGCCGCCGCGGCCGCTCACCGAGCCCGAGTCCGCGCAGCCCGTGGCAGGTCGGGTGGTAGGTCACCTTGTGCGGGTAGTACGCCCCGACGTCCGTCACACCCAGCACATCGACCAGGAACTCGGTCAGCTCGTACGTCTTGGGCACCACCGGCGCCAGGGTGGCCGCGAGGCTGTCCCCGCGCCCCTCGGCCCGGGCCCGCTCGCCCATCCGCGGATACAGCTCCCGCACCATCGCCCCGCACGACCCGGACGGCGTCACGATCGCCTCGTACGAGCCGAAGACATCGGAGAAATGCCGGGCGAGCGGCTCGGCCTCGTGGCGGTAGCCGGTGTTGTAGTGCGCCTGCCCGCAGCAGGTCTGCCCGCTCGGGAAGTCGACGTCGACACCCAGCCTGGTCAGCAGTTTCACCACGGCGCGCCCGGTGTCCGGATACAGCGTGTCGTTGACGCAGGTCAGGAACAGGGCGACACGCATCGCGGCTCCTTGTGGTCGATCATCGGATGAGTGCAGCGTAGTAGGGGGACAAGGCCGGGGGGAGACCCCGTCACTCCCCGGCGAGCCGGTCCTGCGCGGCGTGCCACCTCTCGGTCCCGCCCCGGGGCTCGTACCGCGTGAGCGGCTGTGTGTTCACGAGCAGCCGCCGCATTCCGGCCAGGTCACCGACCAGCCCGTGCGCCCGCGCCTGGACGAGGACGTTGCCCAGCGCGGCGGCCTCGGTCGGCCCCGCCACGACCGGCAGCCCGCACGCGTCGGCGGTCAGCTGGCACAGCAGCGCGTTGCGCGTCCCGCCCCCGACCACGTGCACCACGTCGACCGCGTGCCCCGCGAGCCGCTGGGCGTCCGAGACGGCCTTGCGGTGCGCGAGAGCGAGGGAGTCGAGGATGCAGCGCGTCACCTCGGCCGGAGACTCGGGCACCGGCTGCCCCGAGGCCCGGCACGCCTCGGCGATCCGCTCCGGCATCCGCCCGGGCGCCAGGAACGCCGCGTCACCCGCGTCCACCACCGACCGCAGCGCCGGAGCCTTGGACGCCTCCAGCAGCAGCGCGCCCAGGTCCGTCTCGCCCCAGGCCCGCACGCACTCCTGGAGCAGCCACAGCCCCATGATGTTCCGCAGGTAGCGGACCGTGCCGTCCAGTCCCAGCTCGTTGGTGAAGTTGGCGGCCCGGCTCTCCTCGGTCAGCACCGGCGCGTCCAGCTCCAGGCCGGCCAGCGACCAGGTGCCCGTGCAGATGTAGGCGAACCGCTCGCCCGACGCCGGAACGGCCGCGACCGCCGAAGCGGTGTCGTGCGACCCCACGGCCGTCACCGGCACCGGACCGGCGAGCCCGGTCTCCTCCAGCACCTCGCCGCGCAGCAGCCCGGCCGGATCGCCGGGTTGCCGCAACCGCGCGAACAGGTCCAGGTCGATGCCGAGCCGGGAGGCGATGCCGTACGCCCAGTCACGGGTGCGGGGATCGATCAACTGCGTCGTGGACGCGTTGGTCAGCTCGGTGCCCTGCTCGCCGGTCAGCCAGTACGTGAGCAGGTCCGGCACCAGCAACAGCCGCCGGGCCTGGGCGAGCTGAGCCGTCGATCGCGCGGCGGTCAGCTGGTAGAGGGTGTTGAAGGGCGCGTACTGCAACCCGGTCGCGGCGTACAGCTCCGCCGCGGGCACGGTCGCCCACACCTTCTCCGCGACGCCCTCCGTCCGGGAGTCGCGGTAGTGCACGGGATGGCCGAGCAGCGCCCCGTCCGCGTCCAGCAGCCCGTAGTCCACGGCCCAGCTGTCGATGCCGACGGAGTCGAGCCGTCCACCGCAGTGGGCACCGGCCGCCTTCAGGCCGTCCAGCACCCCGGCGTACAGCCCGAGCACGTCCCACCGCAGCCCCTCGGGCACCCGGACGGGCCGGTTGGGGAAGCGGTGCGCCTCGCTCAGCTCCAGCGAGTCGGGGCCGACGCGGCCGACCATGACGCGCCCGCTGGACGCGCCCAGGTCGACCGCGGCGTAGGACTTCACGGTCGCGCTCATCGCAGGAAGGCGGCCGCGACGCCCGCGTCGACCGGGATGTGCAGACCGGTCGTGTGGGTGAGGTCCCCGCCGGTCAGCGCGAAGACGGCATTGGCGACGTGCTCCGGGAGCACCTCGCGCTTGAGGATGGTCCGCTGGGCGTAGAACTCACCCAGCTTCTCCTCCTCCACCCCGTACACGGCGGCCCGCTTGGCGCCCCACCCGCCGGCGAAGATGCCCGAGCCGCGCACCACACCGTCCGGGTTGATCCCGTTGACCCGGATGCCGTGCTCGCCCAGCTCGGCGGCGAGCAGCCGCACCTGGTGGGCCTGGTCGGCCTTGGTGGCGGAGTAGGCGATGTTGTTGGGACCGGCGAACACGGCGTTCTTCGAGGCGATGTAGACGATGTCGCCGCCCAGCTCCTGGGCGATCATCACCCGGGCCGCTTCCCGCGACACGAGGAAGGAGCCGCGCGCCATGATGTCGTGCTGGAGGTCCCAGTCCTTGGCGGAGGTCTCCAGCAGCGGCTTGGAGATCGAGATGCCCGCGTTGTTGACGACGAGGTCGACTCCGCCGAAGGCCAGCACGGCCGCCCGGAACGCCTCGGCGATCTGCTCCTCGGAGGTGACGTCCACCGTCACGGCGACGGCCTTGTCGGGGCCGCCCAGCTCCTCGGCCACGGCCTCGGCGTTCTGCGCGTCGAGGTCGGCGACGACCACGCACGCCCCCTCGGCCACGAGCCGGTGCGCGATGGCCTTCCCGATGCCGCTGCCGGCCCCCGTCACCAGGGCCACCCGGGTCGCCAGCGCCTTGGGCTTCGGCATCCGCTGGAGCTTGGCCTCCTCCAGCGCCCAGTACTCGATCCGGAACTTCTCGGACTCCTCGATCGGCGCATACGTGGACACGGCCTCGGCCCCGCGCATCACGTTGATGGCGTTGACGTAGAACTCGCCGGCCACCCGGGCGGTCTGCTTGTCCTTGCCGAAGGAGAACATGCCCACGCCCGGCACCAGCACGATCGCCGGGTCGGCGCCGCGCATGGCGGGGGAGTCGGGCTCGGCGTGCCGCTCGTAGTAGGCGGCGTACTCCTCGCGGTACTGGGCGTGCAGCTCCTTCAGCCGGGCGATCGCCTCGTCGAGCGGGGCACTCGGCGGCAGGTCCAGCACCAGTGGCCGGACCTTGGTCCGCAGGAAGTGGTCCGGGCAGGACGTGCCGAGCGCGGCGAGCCGCGGGTGCTCCGCGCTCGCGAGGAAGTCGAGCACGACCTCGGAGTCGTCGAAGTGCCCGACCTGGGGCCGGTCCCGCGAGGCGAGGGCGCGCATGTACGGGGCGAGCGCGGCGGCCCGCTCCCGCCGCTCGACGGCACTCAGCGCGGCGTACCCCTCGATCACCGGCCCGAAGGGCTCGGCCCTGCCCCGCTCGGCGAGGAACGTCTCCGCGGTCCGGATGATGTGCAGCGAGTTCCGCTCGCACTCCTCGGAGGTGTCACCCCAGGCGGTGATCCCGTGCCCGCCGAGCACGCACCCGATGGCCTGCGGATTGGCCTCCTTCACGGCGGCGATGTCCAGCCCCAGCTGGAAACCGGGCCGCCGCCACGGCACCCACACCACGCTGTCCCCGAAGCACTCGGCGGTCAGCTTCTCCCCGTCGGCGGCACACGCGAGCGCGATCCCCGAGTCCGGGTGCAGATGATCGACGTGCGCGGCCTCGACCAGCCCGTGCATGGCGGTGTCGATGGACGGAGCGGCCCCGCCCTTCCCGTGCAGGCAGTAGTCGAACGCGGCGACCATCTCGTCCTCGCGCTCGACACCCGGGTACACGTCCACGAGCGCCCGCATCCGGTCCAGCCGCAGCACGGCGAGCCCGGCCTCGGTCAGCGTCCCGAGATCACCACCGGACCCCTTGACCCACATCAGCTCGACGTCACCGCCGGTGACCGGGTCGGTCTCGGTGCCCTTGGCGGAGGCGTTGCCCCCCGCGTAGTTCGTGTTCCGGGGATCGGCCCCGAGCCGGTGCGACCGGGCGAGCAGAGCGGCGGCTTCGGGATGAACAGCCATGCCAGTTCCTTTTCGAGAAAGAGGAGGTGGAAGGTCTCGCTTTTAGGGGCGCGGGGAACTGCGCGATCAGCCTCAGACAACCCGCACCCCGCAGACAGCAAATCTCGGCAGACGCTTACGCACCCCACCCCGCCTGCTGCCCACCAACCCGCTCGGCAACAATCCGCTCGCCCCACCCGGACCGCCGGTACGCCGAGACCGGGTCGGGGTCCAGCCCCAGTTCCTCCCGCACCTCGCGCAGCAACGGCCGCACATCCGTGTTGTACGCATCCATCAGCACGGCATTGGCCTCCAGCACATCACCACCGCGCTGCGCCGCCCGCAACGCGTCACCGTCGACCAGCAGTGCCTTCGCCGTCGCCTCCTGCACGTTCATCACCGACCGGATGATCGCCGGGATCTTCGCCTCGATGTTGTGACACTGGTCGAGCATGAAGGCGACGTCGGGCGTGAATCCCCCGCCCCAGATCACCTCGTACATGATCCGGAACAGCTGGAACGGATCCGCCGCCCCGACCATCAGGTCGTCGTCCGCGTAGAACCGCGAGTTGAAGTCGAACCCGCCGAGCTTGCCCTCACGCAACAGCGTCGCCACGATGAACTCGATGTTCGTCCCCGGCGCGTGATGCCCCGTGTCGACGACGACCTGCGCCTTGGGTCCGAGCTTCAGGCAGTGGGCGTAGGCGGTACCCCAGTCCGGCACATCCGTCGTGTAGAACGCCGGCTCGAAGAACTTGTACTCCAGCAGCATCCGCTGCCCGTCCCCGAGCCGCTCGTAGACCTCGGCGAGCCCCTCGGCCAGCCGGTCCTGCCGCCCCCGGATGTCGTCCTGCCCGGGATAGTTCGTCCCGTCGGCGAACCACAGCTTCAGGTCCGCCGAGCCCGTCGCGTCCATGATGTCGACGCACTCCAGCAGATGATCCACGGCCTTGCGCCGTACGGAGGCCTCCGGGTGGCAGATGCTCCCGAGCTTGTAGTCGTCGTCCTGGAAGGTGTTGGAGTTGATCGCCCCGAGCTTCACGCCCCGCTGTTCGGCGTGCTTGGCCAGCGCCGCGTAGTCGTCGACCTTGTCCCACGGAATGTGCAGGGCCACGGTCGGGGCGACGCCGGTGAACTCGTGCACCTTCGCCGCGTCGTCCAGCTTCTCGAACGGAGTGCGCGGCACCCCCTGCTGCGCGAACACCTTGAACCGCGTGCCCGAGTTCCCGTAGGCCCACGACGGCGTCTCGACGGCCTGTGTCTTGAGAGCGGCCTTCGCCGCGGCGAGCTCGGTCACGTCAGGCTCCTGTGACATCGGGTCGTGACGACCACTGAATGAAACGATTCAGGACGCGAAGTTATGGGCCCCCCGAAGGGGTGTCAACCCCCGCGGCCGAGACGGTTTCCCGTGACCCATGCGTGACCTTCTGTCCTCGAAACTTTTTCGACCGGAACCCATTGACGTGACATGCGCGACCCGCCTAACGTCCCGGCAACCCAGTTGAAACCTTTCACGACGCCGAGAGGGCCGACCCGCCGGCGTCGTCGAGGAGCCCTCATGACCCACCCGTCCACCACGGGTCCGGCCCCGGTTCTCGCGCTGAGGGACGTCTCCAAGTCCTTCGGCGCGGTCCGCGCACTGCGGGACGTCTCCCTGGAGCTGTTCCCCGGGGAGGTGCACGCACTCGCCGGTGAGAACGGTGCCGGCAAGTCCACCCTCATCAAGACGCTCGCCGGAGTGCACCGCCCGGACGCCGGCCAGGTGCTGCTCGACGGTGCTCCCGTCGCCTTCCACGGACCCGGCGACGCCCGCGACGCCGGCATCGCCGTGATCTACCAGGAGCCCACGCTCTTCCCCGACCTGTCGATCGCCGAGAACATCTACATGGGCCGCCAGCCGCGCCGCGCCCTCGGCCGGATCGACCACAAGGCCACCCACAACGCGACCGCCGCCCTGATGAAGCGCCTCGGTGTCGAACTCGAGCCCGACCGGCCCGCACGCGGTCTGTCCATCGCCGACCAGCAGATCGTCGAGATCGCCAAGGCGCTCTCCTTCGACGCCCGCGTCCTGATCATGGACGAGCCGACCGCCGCCCTCACCGGCAGCGAGGTCGCCCGCCTCTTCGGCGTCGTCCGCACCCTGCGCGACCAGGGCGCCGCCGTGCTGTTCATCTCCCACCGGCTGGAGGAGATCTTCGAGATCTGCCGCCGGGTCACCACCCTGCGCGACGGCGCCTGGATCGCCAGTGAGCCCCTGGAGGGCATGACCGAGGACGACCTGGTGCGCCGCATGGTCGGCCGCGACCTCGACGAGCTCTACCCCAAGCAGGACGTGACGCCGGGCGAAGTCGCCCTGAGCGTGCGCCGGCTGACCCGCGAGGGGGTCTTCACCGACGTCTCCTTCGAGGTCCGGCACGGCGAGATCGTCGGCCTGGCCGGGCTCGTCGGCGCCGGGCGCACCGAGGTCGCCCGTGCGGTGTTCGGCATCGACCGCCGGGACGCCGGCGAGGTCTTGGTCCACGGCACGTCCCTGGTCAACGGCGCGCCCTCCGCCGCCATGGCCGCCGGAGTCGCCCTGGTCCCGGAGGACCGGCGCGCCCAGGGCCTGGTGATGGACATGTCCATCGAGCGGAACATCGGGCTTACCGGGCTTCGTACGACCGTGAAGGCGGGGCTGATGGACCGCGGCGCCGAGCACAGCCGCTCCCTCGACTGGGCCGTCAAGCTCCAGGTCAAGTACGCCCGGATCGCCGACACCGTCAACACCCTCTCCGGCGGCAACCAGCAGAAGGTCGTGCTCGCCAAGTGGCTGGCCACCAGTCCGAAGGTGCTGATCGTCGACGAGCCGACCCGCGGCATCGACGTCGGCACCAAGGCCGAGGTGCACCGGCTGCTGTCGCAACTGGCCGCCGACGGCGTGGCCGTCCTGATGATCTCCTCCGACCTGCCCGAGATCCTCGGCATGGCCGACCGCGTGCTGGTGATGCACGAGGGCCGCCTCACCGCCGAGATCCCCCGCTCCGACGCCACCGAGGAAACCGTGATGGCCGCAGCCACCGGGAGGGTCGCCGCATGACGGTCGTCACCCCGCAAGAAGCCCCCGTGGCCGACGTGCCCAAGTCGAGCGGCACCCGGCTGGTCGACCGCGTCTTCAAGATGCGCGAACTCGCCATCCTGCTCGTCTTCCTGGTGATGATCGGCGTCACCCAGGCGGGCAACAGCGAGTTCCTGTCCGAGCAGGGCATCAAGGACCTGCTGCTGAACGCGACGATCCTGGTCCTGGTCGCCACCGGCCAGTCCCTCGTCGTCATCACCCGCAACGTCGACCTGTCCGTCGGATCCACCCTCGGCATCAGCGCGTTCGCCGCCGGCACGTATCTCCAGGGCGGGGGCGACGCCGTCGTGGCGATCGCCCTGGCGGTCCTGCTCGGCATCGGCTTCGGACTGCTCAACGGACTGCTCGTCAGCCTCGGCCAGGTGCCCGCGCTCGTCGTCACCCTCGGCACGCTCTACATCATCCGCGGCATCGACTCCATCTGGGTGGGCTCCCGGCAGATCACCGCGGCCGATCTGCCCGGCGGATTCGTCGACTTCGGCTCCGGCGGCATCTCCGCGGTGCCGTACCTGGCACTGATCGCGCTGGCGGTCCTCATCGCCACCGCCTACTACCTCAGGCACTTCGCCAGCGGCCGCGAGCTGTACGCCCTCGGCTCCAACCCCGAGGCCGCTCGCCTCGCCGGCATCCCCGTCCGCAAGCGGATCCTCGCCGCGTACACCTTCTGCGGCGCCCTCGCCGGACTCGCCGGCGCGATGTACCTCGCCCGCTTCGGCAACGTCGACTCCGGCACCGGCACCGGCTACGAACTGACCGTCGTCAGCGCGGTCGTGGTCGGCGGCGTCGTCTTCACCGGCGGCTCCGGCAGCGTCTACGGCGCCGCCCTCGGCGCGCTGCTGCTGACCTCCATCAACAGCGTGCTGCCCGCCCTCGGCGTCAGCTCCGTATGGGTGCTCGCGATCAACGGCATCCTGCTCATCCTCGCGATCGCGGTCGACCGGGTGGTCGCGCTGCGCGTGGCCTTCGCCCTGAAGAAGAGGAACGCCCGCCATGGCTGACATATCCCTGAGCCGAGCGGTCCGCTGGTCCGCCTTGAAAAGGTGGGATTCCGCCGTCGGCACACTCCTCGTCGTGGTCCTGCTGTTCTCCTTCGGGTTCGTCGACGGGTTCGGCAACGCGCTCAACCTGTCGTTCCTGATCGGCAACACGCTGCCGATCGCGCTGATCGCCCTGCCGATGACGCTGCTGGTCGTCTCCGGTGAGATCGACCTGTCGGTCGCCTCCACGGCCGGACTGTCCGGCGCCGTGATGGGCGCCCTGTGGAACCAGGGCATGACCATCGAGACGATCATCCCGGTCTGCCTGCTGCTCGGTGTCGTGTGCGGACTGGTCAACGGGCTGCTGGTGACCCGGCTGGGGCTGCCGTCCCTCGCCGTGACCATCGGCACCCTCGCCGCCTACCGGGGCATCGCGCAGATCGTGCTCGGCTCCGACGCGGTGACCGACTTCCCCACGCAGTACCTGGACTTCGCGGCCGGGCGGATCGGCGACACGTTCATCCCGTACGCCTTCCTGCCGTTCCTCGTCCTGCTCGCCATCGCCGTGGTCGCGCTGCACGCCACACCGTTCGGGCGGTCGCTGTTCGCGATCGGCGCGAGCGAGGAGGCGGCCCGCTTCGCCGGCGTCCGGGTCAAGCGGCAGAAGCTGATCCTGTTCACGCTGACCGGTCTCATGGCCTCCCTGACCGGCATCTTCTGGGCGCTGCACTATGCCAGCGCCCGCTACGACAACGCCACCGGCCTCGAACTGTCCGTCGTGGCCGCCGTGTTGCTCGGCGGCATCGACTTCGACGGCGGCAAGGGCACGTTGGGCGGGGCGATCGCTGGAGTGTTCCTGCTGGGGGCGTTGCAGAACGTGATGAGTCTCCAGGATGTCTCGGCGCAGTCGCAGATCGTCGTGACGGGTGTGTTGCTCGTGCTCTCCGTGCTCGGACCCCGGGTGGCGCGGCAAATCGCCGTAGCGCGTGCTCAATCGTCCGGCTGACCCGCCTGTGTGGCTGGTCGCGCAGTTCCCCGCGCCCCTGAAGGGACGCGTCCCTCAACCTCGTTCAAAGGAAACCGTCATGCGTAGGTCGACTCTCCGCCGCAGCTGCGCGGCCCTCGCCACCGCCACCTCCCTCGCGCTCGCGCTCACCGCCTGCGGGGGCACCACCAAGAAGGACGTCGCGAACGAGGGCGGCAGCGCCGCCACCGCCGGCAAGGCCGACCCGAACGCGGCCACCAAGAAGGGCCTCACCGTCGGGTTCCTGCCCAAGCAGGTCAACAACCCGTACTTCACCAGCGCCGACAAGGGCGGCGAGAAGGCGCTGAAGGAGCTGGGGTCCAGCTACAAGGAGGTCGGGCCGTCCAGCGCCACCGACACCGCCGGGCAGGTCTCCTACGTCAACACGCTCACCCAGCAGCAGGTCGACGCGATGGCCGTGTCCGCGCAGGACCCGGGGGCGCTGTGCACCGCGCTCAAGCAGGCCATGAAGAACGACATCAAGGTCGTCACCTACGACTCCGACACCACGCCCGACTGCCGCAACGCCTTCGTCTCGCAGGCCTCCGCCGAGGACCTGGGCCGTACCGAGGTGCAGCTGCTCGCCAAGCAGATCGACTACAAGGGCGAGATCGCGATCCTGTCCGCCGCGCAGACCGCGACGAACCAGAACACCTGGATCGACTTCATGAAGGACGAGCTGAAGAAGCCCGAGTACAAGAACATGAAGCTGGTGAAGACCGCGTACGGCAACGACGACGCCCAGCAGTCCTTCCAGCAGACCCAGGGCCTGCTCCAGGAGTACCCGAACCTCAAGGGGATCATCTCCCCGACCACGGTCGGCATCAAGGCCGCCGCCCAGTACCTGTCGGGCTCCAAGTACAAGGGCAAGGTCAAGCTGACCGGCCTCGGCACCCCGAACGACATGCGCAAGTACGTCAAGAACGGCACCGTCGAGGCGTTCGAGCTGTGGGACCCGGCCAAGCTCGGCGAGCTGGCCGCCCGCACCGCCGTCGCCCTGTCCTCCGGGCAGATCACCGGCAAGGAGGGCGAGACCTTCAAGGCCGGCTCCATGGGCGAGTACACCATCGGCAAGGACGGCGTGATCAGCCTCGGCAAGCCGACCGTGTTCGACGCGAAGAACATCGACCAGTTCAACTTCTAGACCTTGGGAGGTCGTTGATGCAGCGCGTGTGCTTCCTGCTGAAGGTCCGGGCGGAGCGCCTCGACGAGTACCGCGAGCGGCATGCCGCGGTATGGCCCGACATGCTGAAGGCACTCTCGGAGACCGGCTGGCACAACTACTCGCTCTTCCTGCGCGAGGACGGACTGCTCGTCGGCTACCTCGAGACCGAGGACTTCGCCGCCGCCCAGGCCGCCATGGAAGCCACCGACGTCAACGCCCGCTGGCAGGCGGAGATGGCGCCGTTCTTCGAGTCGCTGGACGGCGCCCGGCCCGACGAGGCCATGAAACCGCTCACCGAAGTGTTCCACCTCGCATGACGATGGAGTCCACGAGATGCACAGACGTACCTTGCTGGCCGCCGCCCTCGCGGGAGCAGTGGTGACCCCCGCCCTCGCCTCCGGCACCGCGCGGGCCGCCGACCCCGGCCCCTCGGTCACCCGCACCGGCACGACCACGCTCGACAGCCGGGCGATCTTCTTCGTGTCCTACGACGGGCTGGTCAACAACAACGCCTTCCAGAAGAACGGCCTGCTGACCTACAAGGGCTACCAGTACGCCGTCTGGTACACCGCCGACCGGGGCGCCGTCGTCGGCCGCCGCGTCCTCGGCGGGAGCACCTGGTCCACTGTGAAGGTCGGGCACACGCTCAAGGCCAGCGACTCCCACAACGTGATCTCCATGGGCGTCTCCAAGATCGACGGCCGGCTGCACCTCAACATGGACTCCCACAGCGACGGCTTCACCTACGTCAAGTCCGTCGCCGGCCTCATGGACAACCCCGGCGGGCTGAGCTGGACCGCCAGCCGCTTCGAGGCGCCCCAGTCGACCCTGGACGGGGTGGCGCTCACCTCGCAGTTCACCTATCCGCAGTTCGTGTCGACGCCCGACGGCAAGCTCCAGCTGAGCTACCGCGTCGCCGTCTCCGGCAACGGCCGCAACGCCCTCGCCGAGTACGACGGCACCAAGTGGACCAATCTCGGCGAGTGGTCCGCCTCGACGGGCACGTACACCAGCGAGCACGGCTCCTCGACGGCCCGCAACATGTACCTGCACGGCATCGACTACGACCGCAACGGCCGGCTGCACTCGTTCTTCACCTGGCGCGAGCAGAACGGCGCCGTGATGTGCAACGGCGGCGGCATCACCAATCACGACACCGGCTACGTCTACTCCGACGACCGCGGCCGCACCTGGCGCAACAACGCCGGGACCGTCGTGGGTGTGACGGGCGGCTCCGACAAGGTGTCCGTGACCGACGCCGGTCTGGTGATCGACCCGCTCAATCCGGACCACTCCCTGATGAACCAGGAGAGCCAGTTCACCGACTCCGCGGGCCGGCCGCACGCGATCATCTCCTACGTGCCCGGCCGCTTCGGCCAGTGCACCACGAACTACGTGGCGGACCGGACCGCGGGCGGCCGTGCCTTCCACGTCCGCAAGAACGCCTCCGGCAGCTGGCAGAAGACCGAGATACCGGTCCCGCTGAACTCCAGCCAGCGCACCAAGCTGATCCTGGACACGTACGACAACGCGTACGCGGTCTTCCCCTTCGGAAGGATCGCCGCGGCCTCCGCCGCCTCCGGGTACACGGACTGGAGGATCCTCTTCGACGGCAGCGGACTCAACGCCTTCGGCGAGGTCGTCATCGACGAGACGCGGGTCGCGCAGGACGGGGTCCTGTCGTTCATGTACCAGGAGAAGTCCAGCGGTACGACGCCCTCGGCGCTGCACGTGACGGACTTCCGCCTGCCCGCCTGACCGCATCCGGTTCCCGGGGCGGCATGCCGGTAATGTGAGGCCGCCCCGGCCGCCCCCTCGTCTCCCCTCTGGAGGTCCCTGCCCGATGGCCCAGTCGGTGGGTATCAAGGACGTCGCCCGCGTCGCCGGAGTCTCCGTCGGCACGGTCTCGAACGTGATCAACCGCCCGGACACGGTCGCGACCGAGACCCGGGCCCGGGTGCTGTCCGCGATAGACCGGCTCGGCTACGTCCGCAGCGAGTCCGCCCGCCAGCTGCGCGCGGGCCGCAGCCGCATCATGGGGCTGCTCGTCCTCGACATGGGCAACCCCTTCTTCGTCGACGTGGCGCGCGGCGCCGAGCGTGCCGCCCGCCGGGCCGGACTCGGCGTGATGGTCTGCAACAGCGCCCAGAACCCGGGCGAGGAGGCCGAGTACCTGTCGCTCTTCGCCGAGCAGCGGGTGCGCGGCGTGCTGCTCACCCCGGCCGACGCCACCGGCCGCAACATCGAGGCGTTCCGCCGGCACAACATCCCGTTCGTCCTGGTCGACCGGGTCGCCGAGGGCACCACCGAGTGCTCCGTCTCCGTCGACGACGTGGCGGGCGGCGCCCTCGCGGTACGCCACCTCGTCGACGCCGGGCACCGCTCCCTCGCCTACGTCAGCGGCCCGCCCGGCCTGAACCAGGTCCGCGACCGCCGCACCGGCGCCCTGGAGGCGCTCGCCGAGGCCGGACTCGGCCCCGACGCGCTGCGCGAGCTGCCCACCGAACGGCTGGACGTCGCCGCCGGCCGCGACGCCGGGGCCCGACTGCTCGGCCTCGCCGACCGGCCCACCGCCGTGTTCTGCGCCAACGACCTGCTCGCCCTCGGCGTCCTGCAAGCCATGTACGCGGCCGGCGTCGGCGTCCCCGACGACCTCGCCATCGTCGGCTACGACGACATCGAGTTCGCCGCCGCCGCGGCCGTCCCGCTCACCTCGGTGCGGCAGCCCGCCGTCACCATGGGAGCCATGGCCGCCGACCTGCTCCTGGAGGAGACGGAGGAAGACGGCGCGGCGCGCGCACACGAGCACCGCAGGGTCGTCCTCCAGCCCGAGCTGGTGGTCCGCCGCTCCAGCCTCTCCGCCCGCTAGGTGTATTGATCACGAGCGTTGTTGACACCCGGTGCTCGACGTGAGCGCGCGAGCCGGGCCGCGAGATAGGGCGCGGTGGCGCTGCGGCGGGTCCTCGCCACCTTGGCCGGCGGGCCCGCCGCGACCACCCGCCCACCCGCGTCGCCGCCGCCCGGACCGAGGTCGATGACCCAGTCGGCGGTGGCGATCGTGTCCAGGTCGTGCTCGACGAGGACGACCGTGTTGCCGGCGTCGACGAGCCGGTGCAGCTGTCGCAGCAGCAGCGCGATGTCCGAGGGGTGCAGCCCCGCCGTCGGCTCGTCGAGCAGGTAGAGCGCGTGCCCACGCCGGGCTCGCTGCAGTTCGGTGGCCAGTTTGATGCGCTGCGCCTCACCACCGCTGAGTTCCGTCGCGGGCTGGCCCAGGCGCAGGTACCCCAGTCCCACCTCGCGCAACGTCTCCAGACTGCGGAAGGCGGCCCGGACGGCGGACAGGAACGTGGCGGCGGCGTCGACGGACAGCGCCAGCACTTCCGCGATGTTCTTGCCGCGGTAGGTGACTTCCAGCGTTTCGGCGTTGTACCGGGCGCCCCGGCAGGTCGGGCACGGCGCGTAGGTGCCGGGCAGGAACAGCAGTTCCACCGCGACGAATCCCTCGCCCTGGCAGGTCTCGCACCGCCCTTCGGGCACGTTGAAGGAGAACCGCCCGGCCGAGTACCCGCGCGCCCTGGCCTCGTCCGTAGCCGCGTACAGCTTGCGCACCGCGTCGAACAGCCCTGTGTACGTGGCCAGGTTGGACCGGGGGGTTCGGCCGATGGGCCGTTGGTCGACCAGGACCAGCCGGTCGAACGACTCGACCCCCGACGCGTCCTGGACATCGACCTCCAGCTGCGCCTCGTCGGGCTCCTCGGGTACGAGTCCGAGGTGGCCGCGGACGACCTCGGCGAGCACCTGTGTCACCAGCGTCGACTTTCCGGAACCGGACACGCCCGTCACCGCCGTCAGTACGCAGAGCGGTACGTCGACGGACACGTCGTGCAGATTGTGGCGGGAGACGCCGCTCAGGTGCAGCCAGCCGTGCGGGGTGCGCGGGCGGTGATCGAGCGGCTGCGCGCGCCCGAACAGGTACTGGCCCGTGGCCGACTCCCCGACCCGCTCAAGACCGGCGACCGGGCCGCTGTACAGCACGCGTCCGCCGCCCTCGCCCGCGCCGGGGCCGATGTCGACCACCCAGTCCGCCCGGCGTACGACGTCCATGTCGTGCTCCACGACGAACAGCGAGTTGCCCGCCGCCTTGAGGCGGTCCAGCACGTCCAGCAGCGGTTCCGCGTCAGCCGGGTGCAGGCCCGCGGAGGGTTCGTCGAGGACGTAGACGACGCCGAACAGCCCCGAGCGCAGTTGGGTGGCGATTCGCAGGCGCTGCGCCTCGCCGGGCGACAGGGTCGTCGAGCGGCGGCCGAGGCTGAGATATCCGAGGCCCAGGTCGAGCAGTACGTCGATCCGCGCGACCAGATCGCCGCAGATCCGGACCGCGACCTCGGTCGTCTCCCCGGAGCGGGCGGTCGACGTGGTGGCGTCGGCCTCGGACCGCCCGGCGACGGGCCGCAGCAGCGCCACCACCTCGGTGAGCGGCATCGCGTTGATCTCGGCGATGGAACCTCCGGCGAAGGTCACGGCGAGCGCCTCGGGCCGCAGTCCGCTGCCGTGACACTCGGGGCAGGGCACACTCCTGACGAACCGGAGCGCCCGTTCACGCATCTTCTCGCTCTTGGAGTCGGCGAGGACGTGCATGACGTGCTTGCGGGCGCTCCAGAATGTGCCCTGGTAGCCGTAGTCGACGCGGTCCTCCTCCGGCTCGATGTACACGGAGGGCTGCTCGTCCGTGTACAGCAGCCAGTCCCGGTCCTTCTTCCTGAGCCTGCGCCACGGCCGGTCGATGTCGATCCCCAGGCCGTTCACGACACTGCGCAGGTTGGCGCCCTGCCAGGCGCCCGGCCAGGCGGCGATCGCGCCGTCGCGGATGCTCAGCGAGGGGTCCGGGACGAGCAGGTCCTCGGCGACATCGTGCACGACGCCCAGTCCGTGGCACTCCGGGCAGGCGCCGGCCGCGGTGTTGGGTGAGAACGACTCGGCTTCCAGCCGTGCGGCCCCGGGCGGATAGGTGCCGGCGCGGGAGTACAGCATGCGCAGCAGATTGGACAGCGTGGTGATGGTGCCGACCGTCGAGCGCGAGCTGGGCGACCCGCGTCGCTGCTGAAGGGCCACGGCCGGTGGCAGTCCGGTGATTTCCTGCACGTGCGGTGCGCCGACCTGGTGCAACAGCCTTCGGGCGTACGGTGCTACGGACTCGAAGTAGCGCCGCTGGGCCTCCGCGTAGAGCGTGCCGAACGCAAGCGAGGACTTGCCCGAACCGGAGACGCCGGTGAAGGCGACCATCGCGTCCCGCGGAACGTCGACATCGATGTTCCGCAGGTTGTTCTCACCGGCACCCCGGACATGCACGAAGGGGTCGGTCGCGTCCTTGTTCACCGTTCCTGATTACCTGATCGCGCCGGGAACCGCGCGACAGGCGCCGTCACCGGACCCGCTCACACGAGCATCCGGAAAGTCCCGGTATAAGCCGCTCCCAGGGAACATTCGAGGGGGCTTCATCGTTGACCCCTATGTGGACGTGAAGGGAACTGTGTCCCCGGGCCTCACCTTCAGCCCATGAGGACGATCGTTCGGCTGAAGCCTCATGGAGCCCCCGCCGCGAGGCGACCGCCCTTCGCGCCCACTCTCGATCGGCCCCGGCTGGGGTTCCCCCGAACCAGTCGGGGCCTTCGCCTGCCCCCTGCTGACGCCCTTCGGCGAGCGGTGGGCTTCGATGCACGGTCCAGGCCTGAACGGCCGTTCAGCAAGGTTTCATGATCGAACGGCTCACCCGCGCACGATCGCTGTGATGAACTGGGACGCGGCCCGAAAATCCGTCCGTCCCGGGAGCCCTGTTGACCGCCAGCTACCGCCAGCCCGGAGTCGTCCTCACCGACCGCCGCTTCACCGTCCCCCTCGACCACGACCGTCCCGGGGGCGAGACGATCGAGCTGTACGCCCGCGAGGTCGTCGCGAGCGACAAGACGCACCAGGACCTGCCGTGGCTGCTCTACCTCCAGGGCGGCCCCGGGTTCGGCGCGGACCGCTCCGTCGGCCGGCCGGGCTGGCTCGGCCGGGCCCTGAAGGAGTACCGCGTCCTGCTGCTCGACCAGCGCGGCACCGGCCACAGCACACCCGCCAACCGCCAGACGCTCCCGCTGCGCGGCGGCCCCGCCGAGCAGGCCGGCTACCTCACGCACTTCCGTGCCGACGCGATCGTCCGCGACTGCGAGGCCATCCGCGCCGAGCTCACCGGCGGCAAGCCCTGGACCGTCCTCGGCCAGAGCTTCGGCGGCTTCTGCGTCACCAGCTACCTGTCCCTGGCGCCCGAGGGCCTGGCAACGGCCGTGATCACCGGCGGTCTGCCCTCCCTGGACGCCCACGCCGACGACGTCTACCGGGCCGCCTTCCCGCGCATCGAACGCAAGGTCGCCGCCCACTACGCCCGCTACCCGCAGGACGCCGAGCGCGCCCGCCGCATCGCCGAGCACCTGCTGCACCACGAGGTGGTGCTGCCGAACGGCTACCGGCTCACCGTCGAGGCCTTCCAGTCCCTCGGCATCGCCCTCGGCACCGGCGACGGCACCCACCGCCTGCACTACCTCCTGGAGAACGCCTTCGTCCGCACCCCGCAGGGCTCCACGCTCTCCGACGCGTTCCAGGAGCAGGCGCAGTCCATGCTCTCCTACGCCCGCCACCCGCTGTACGCCCTGGTCCACGAGTCGATCTACGGCCAGGACGAGCGGCCCACGGCCTGGTCCGCCGAGCGGGTCCGCGCCGAGTTCCCGCAGTTCGACGCCGCCAAGGCGCTCGCGGGCGACGAGCCTCTGCTGTTCACCGGAGAATCGATTCACCCTTGGATGTTCGACTGCGACCCGGCGCTGCGCCCGCTGCGCGAGACCGCCGACCTGCTCGCCGCCCGCACCGACTGGACGCCCCTGTACGACCCCGCCCGCCTCGCCGCCAACACGGTGCCGGTGGTGGCGGCCGTCTACCACGACGACATGTACGTCGACACGGCCCACTCCCTGCGCACCGCCCGTACGATCCGGGGCCTGCGCACCTGGATCACGGACGAGTTCGAGCACGACGGCATCCGCACCGGCGGCCCCCGCGTCCTCGACCGGCTGCTGGCGCTCGTCCGGGGTGAAGCGTGATGCCGTGCCGTACGCCCGGTGATGTCGGCGGCGCGGACTAGTCTGCGGACATGACGACCACTCAACTGCAGCCCATGCCCGACGACTGGCGGCGTGCCCTCGCGGTCGTGGCCCACCCGGACGACCTCGAGTACGGCTGCTCGGCGGCGATCGCGGCCTGGACGGACGGGGGCCGTGAGGTCGCCTATGTGCTCGCGACCCGGGGAGAGGCGGGCATCGACACCATCGAGCCCGCGCGGTGCGGGCCGCTGCGGGAGCGGGAGCAGCGGGCGAGCGCGGCGGTGGTCGGAGTGTCGGAGGTGGAGTTCCTCGACCACAAGGACGGGGTCATCGAGTACGGCACCGCCCTGCGCCGGGACATCGCCGCCGCCATCCGCCGGCACCGGCCCGAGCTGGTCATCACGCTCAACCACCGCGACACCTGGGGCGGTGTCGCCTGGAACACCCCGGACCACGTGGCCGTGGGCCGGGCCACGCTGGACGCGGCCGGGGACGCCGGCAACCGGTGGATCTTCCCCGAGCTCGTCGAGCAGGGCCTCGACCCCTGGGACGGCGTGCGCTGGGTCGCCGTCGCGGGTTCCAGCACCCCCACGCACGCCGCCGACGCGACGCCCGGCCTGGAGCGGGCGGTGCGCTCCCTGCTGGAACACCGCACCTACATCGAGGTGTTGACCAGTGAGGACCCGGAGACGTACGTGCGCGGTTTCCTCACGCAGCACGCCGAGAGGACGGGGGAGCGGTTCGGGGGCCGGCCGGCGGTGGCGTTCGAACTGTTCAGCAGATGATCAGCGATTGACCGGCAGACGACGGGGGAGACCATGACAGGCAGCGAGGAACTGGCGCACCGGTTCGAGGAACACCGCGGACACCTCAAGGCGGTGGCCTACCGCATGCTCGGATCGCTCTCCGAGGCGGAGGACGCCGTCCAGGAGGCATGGCTGAAGCTCAGCCGCACCGACACGGACGACATCCAGAACCTCGGCGGCTGGCTGACCACGGTGACCGGCCGGGTCTGCCTGGACATGCTGCGCTCGCGCACCGCCCGCCGCGAGGAGCCGATGGGCGACACCCAGGACACCGTGGGGGCCTTCGTCCCGGACCCGGTGCTCCGGCCCCTGTCACACATCGACCCGGCCGAGGAGGTGCTCCAGGCCGACTCGGTGGGCCTGGCCCTGCTCGTCGTGCTGGAGAACCTGGCGCCCGACGAGCGGCTCACGTTCGTGCTGCACGACATGTTCGCCGTGCCGTTCGACGACATCGCGCCGATCGTGGAGCGCAGCGCCGCCGCGACCCGGCAGCTGGCGAGCCGCGCCCGGCGCCGGGTGCGCGGCGCGACGCCGTCGAACGAGCCGGACCTCGGCCGGCAGAAGCAGGTGCTCGACGCCTTCCTGGCCGCCTCGCGCGCCGGGGACTTCGAGGCGCTGGTGGCCGTCCTCCATCCGGATGTGCTGCTGCGGGCCGACTCGGGAGCCCTCGTGCGGGGAGCGGCCGCCTCCAAGCTGGTCCAGGGCGCGAAGGCGGTGGCGGAGCAGGCGCTCATGTTCGCCCCGTTCACGTTGTCCGCGGAGCTGGTGCTGGTCAACGGCTCGGTCGGAATGATCAACGCGCCGGAGGGCCGTATCGAGTCGGTCATGGGTGTGACGATCGCCGACGGGCGCATCACCGACATGTACATCCTGGCCGACCCCGAGCGGCTGGAGCGTCTGGAGGTGCCCGGGGGCGAGGGGTGACCGCACCCGACCGATGACGTGTCGTTTCGTATGCTGAACCGCATGCGAGATCATCAGGCCGAGCGGGCGGAACTGCGCGGCGACTGCGAGCGGTGTTTCGGGCTGTGCTGTGTCGCCCTGCCCTTCTCGGCCTCGGCCGACTTCGCGGTCGACAAGGCCGCCGGCACGCCCTGCCGCAATCTCCGCGAGGACCACCGCTGCGGCATCCACGCCAGGCTCCGGCAGAAGGGATTCACCGGCTGCACGGTGTACGACTGCTTCGGCGCCGGGCAGCAGGTCTCGCAGATCACCTTCGGCGGGCAGGACTGGCGGACCGGGTCGCCGGAGCGGGCCCGCGGCATGTTCGAGGTGTTCCCGGTGGTCCGGCAGCTGCACGAACTGCTGTGGTACCTGACCGAGGCGCTCGCCCTGCCCGCGGCCCGTCCCGTCCACGCCGAGCTGCGCGAGGCCCTGGAGAAGACCGAGGAGCTGACCGGCGGGACCCCTGAGGAGCTCGCCGGGCTGGACGTGGCGGCGCACCGCCAGGAGGTCAACGTCCTGCTGCTGAGGACGAGCGAGCTGGCCAGGGCCGGCACCAAGGGCCGCAGGAAGGACCGCCGGGGCGCGGACCTCATGGGCGCCCGCCTCAAGGGCGCCGACCTGCGCGGTGCCAGTCTGCGCGGCGCCTATCTCATCGCCGCCGACCTCACCGGCGCGGACCTGCGGGGCGCGGACCTGATCGGTGCCGACCTGCGCGACGCGGACCTCACGGACGCCGACCTGACCGGGGCGTTCTTCCTCACCCAGCCGCAGCTGAACGCGGCCCGGGGGAGTGCCGGGACCCGGCTGCCCGGGTCAGTCACCCGCCCCGGGCACTGGACAGCGCAGGTCTGAGGCCGGCTCCGGCACCGCGGTGCGGCGCTCCGGCCGCAGCCTGAGGCCCTCCGGCATCAGCGTCAGCCGTTCCGTCACGCGCAGTCGGTAGGCGGGGTCGGCCCGGAGCTCGTAGCGCCGCAGCAGCAGCCCGAGCACCAGCGTGGCCTCGTGCAGCGCGAACTGGCGGCCGATGCATGCCCGCGCGCCCGTCCCGAACGGCTTGAAGGTGTGCGGCGGCCGGGACCGTACGGCCTGCGCGTCGAAGCGGTCGGGGTCGAACCGCTCGGCGTCCGCGCCCCACACCTCGGGGTCCCGGTGCAGCATCGGCGTCAGCACCAGCGCCCAGGCCCCGCGTCGCATCGGGTGCTCCCCGGCCAGCACCGTGTCCTGTCGGGCCTCCCGGGAGAACGCGGGCGCGGTGGGCCACAGCCGCAGCGACTCGTCCAGCACCCGGCGGACGTAGCGCAGCCGGGCCACCTGCTCGTAGGCGGGCTCGGCCGTGTCTCCCCACACCCGGTCCACCTCCGCGCGGGCCCTGGCCGCGATCTCGGGGTGGCGGGCGAGGTAGTGCAGGGCGAAGGAGAGCGCGCCCGAGGTCGTCTCGTGCCCGGCGACGAGGAAGGTGATGACCTGGCGGCGGACGTTCTGCGGCGCCAGCCGTTCCCCGGTGTCGGGGTGGGCGGTCTCCAGCATGCGGTCGAGCAGGTCGCCGTCGCCGCCGCCGGTGGCGCGCCGGGCCCGGACCAGTTCGTCGACCGTGTGGTTGAGGTGGGCGATGTCGGCCGCGTTGCGGCGGGTCGCGCTCCGCAGCAGCAGGGGAGCCAGCGGGAAGGGCACGGTGTTGAGCCGCTGCGCGTAGGTCAGCGTGCCCACCATCGCGGTCACGAAGGGATGCGGCCGGGAGCGCTCGAACGAACCGAAGTCGTGCCCGAAGCCGGTGCGCGCGATCGTCTCCAGCGTCAGCTTGGTCATGTCGCCGGGCACGTCCACCGCCCGGCCCGTCGCCGCCGCCCGGTCCCAGTGCTCCGTCAGCCGCCGGGCGACATCCAGCATCATCGGGTGGTAGCCGGCCATGGCGTCGCGGCTGAACCCCGGCGCGAGGACCTCGTGGGCCAGTTGCCAGTTCGGCTCGTGGTTGTACGCCGTGAACAGGCCGTCCCCGGCGACCGGCCGCAGATTGGCCACGCCGAGCCCCACGTGCTTGGCGAACCGCGACTCGTCCGCGAGGTCGGCCACGTGCCGCGCACCCCACACGAACACGAACTCCTTGCCGAACGCCTTCCGCCGGAACACCGGCCCCAGTCGGCGGGCGTAGCGCAGCGAGTCCTGCAGGGGAGTGCTCCGGTTCACGCCCACCACGTCGCCGAGGAGGGGGATCCGGCGCGGCGGATGCGGGATGCGGTCCAGCTCCGGCCAGCCCAGCTCGGCACTCCGGAAACCCTTGGGCTCCCCGGTCCGTATCGGCGCCTGGGTCATGACGCGATCTCCCTTGATCCGGCGGCGGGTTCGCACTGTTGTACGTGGGTTCAATAGCGCGGTTTCAGTCTGATCCGGTTGTTGAACCGACGTCAAGTAAAGTGCGGGCATGGCCGCGAACCAGGGCGGGCGCACGCGCCGCCGGCTCAGCACCGAGGAGCGCCGGGAGCAGCTCCTGTCGGTCGGGGCGCGGCTGTTCTCGGAGAGTCCCTACGACGACGTGTGGATCGAGCAGGTCGCCGAGATCGCCGGGGTGTCACGAGGGCTGCTGTACCACTACTTCCCGACCAAGCGGGACTTCTTCGCGGCGGTCGTCGAGCGCGAGAGCGAGCGCATGCTGCGCATGACGGCGGCGGTGCCCGGCGTGCCGGTCCGCGAACAACTCGCGGCCGGCCTGGAGACGTTCCTGGAGTACGTGCAGGCACACGCGCACGGCTACCGGGCCTTCCACCGCGCCGACGCGGCCGGGGACCAGGCGGTCCGGCGGGTCTACCAGCGCGCCCTGGCCGCGCAGGAGCGGCAGATCCTCGCCGCGCTCGCCGCGGACCCCGAGTTCGGCCCCGCCTTCGAGGAGCGGCCGGAGGTCCGGCTGGCCGTGCGCGGCTGGCTGGCGTTCACCACGGCCGTCTGCCTGGAGTGGCTGCGCGGTACGGAGTTGGGGCGGGAGCAGGTGCGCGAGCTGTGTACGCGCGCCCTGCTCGGCGTCCTCACACCCTGAAAGGTCTCGAAAAGAGCACGTGACGTGGTTGGCGGACACCCCGATCTTCGATAAGTTAGGTGAGGCTTACCTAAGGAGGTCTGGGATGGGTGACGACAGCCACAGCTGGACGGCGGCTCCCGCCGCGGCGGAGCGGGCGCGTTCGGTGCTCGCCGCCGCGTGGTCCTGCTCCGTGACGGCGGAGGGCACGCGGGAGGAACTGGTCGGCGCGCACACCGTGGGCGAGGACGGCCGGGTGCTCGTCGAGGTGCCGGAGGACAGTGCCCTGCTCGCGGCCGCGATCTGCGCGCCCCGCGGAGAGCCGTCCGCCGTGCTGGAGTTCGCCGACGTCGCGCCCGCCCCGGTCCGTAACCGGATCCGCTCCCGGCTGTGGCTCGCGGGCTGGTTCGCGGTCGAGGGGGAGCGGCTCGCCTTCACGCCCACGCGGGTCGTGCTGCGGCAGCCGTCCGGCTCCGTGGTCGTCGACCTCGACGAGTTCGCCGCCGCCGTGCCCGACCCGCTCACCACGGCAGAGGCCCGGCTGCTCACCCATCTCGCCGACTGCCACGCCGACGCCGTCGAGCGGCTCACCCGGCTCGTCGACTCCGACAGCCTGCACGGCGCGGTCCGCGTCCAGCCGCTCGCCGTCGACCGGCACGGACTGACGCTGCGCATCGAACGGGCCCGCACCCACGGCGACGTACGCCTCGCCTTCCACGCCCCCGCGGACGACGTCGCGCAGCTCACCGAACGCATGCACATCCTGCTCAGCCAGGCCACCGCCGCGTCGTGCCCGCGGGCCCTACAACGGCAGCGCACAGACGGCGACGGGTGAGGGGAACGATTCTCCCGCGCGCCGCAGTGCGCCGTTCGCCTCGTCCACGTGGAAGACGGTGACGGTGGAGGACTTCTGGTTCGCCGCGAACAGCAGCGTGCCCTCCGGCGAGAAGGCGATCTGCCGAGGGAAGTCCCCGCCCACCGGCACCGTGTCGAGCAGCCGCAGCCGGGCGCCGTCCGCCTCGACGGCGTAGCGGGTGAGGCTGTTGTGACCGCGGTTGGCGAGATAGGCGTGGCGGCCGTCGGCGGTCACCAGGATCTGCGCCGGGTAACTCGTGCCGGAACCCGTGCCCGTGGACTGCGCCTCGCCGACGGTCACCCGGCCGGAGGCCTTGTCGTACGAGCAGACCGCGACGGTGTTGTCGGCCTCGTTGGCGAGGTAGGCGTACCGGCCGTCCGGGTGGAACGTGAGGTGGCGCGGGCCCGCGCCCGGCCGGGTGTGCGCCTGTGCGACCTCGGTGAGCGTGCCCGCCTTCTCGTCCAGCCGGTACGTGTAGACGGTGTCCGTGCCCAGATCGACGGCGAGGACATGGCCACCGTCCGGGCTCGTGACGAACTGGTGGGCGTGCGGGCCCTCCTGGCCGGGGCCGGGTGGCGGGCTGGTGTGCCGGACGAGGTCGGTGCGCTCGCCGAGAGAGCCCGAGGCGTCGATGGGGTGCACCGCCACACTGCCCGAGCCGTAGTTCGCGCTGAGCAGCCAGCGCCCGCCCGGATGCACCGACAGGTGACAGGGCCCCGCCCCACCGGTGCTCCGGCTGCCCAGCACCTTCCGGTCGGACAGCCGTACGGCGGTCACCGCGCCGTCGCCGCGCTCGTCCACCGCGTACAGCGTGCCGCGGTCCGGGTGGATCGCGAGGTACGACGGGTCGCCGACACCGGGGATCGTGCCGGCGCCGCTGATCCGGCCCGTCGCCGTGTCGTACGTGGCCAGCCCGATGCCTTTGCCGCCACCCTCGACGGACGTGTAGGTGCCGAGGTAGAGGGGGCGGGGTCCTGAGGGGCGGTGAGCCTCCCGTGACGTGCTCGGCTCCGGAGACGTGGTCGCAGTCGTCGCGGGTGTGTTGTCACAGGCCGGCAGTGCCGCCGCCGCGGTCCCGCCCGCCAGTGCGCCGACGAATCGGCGCCTGCTCCAGCCACCATTGCCCATGTCGCCCCTCAGGTCGTCACTCGTCCCCGTCGTGACAGCCACCCTGGCGTTTCCCGGCCCCCGCGTGCAACAACGGCAGGGGTGTTGCGCGCGGTGCGGTTCGTCGCGGCGGGCCCGACGCCCCGTCCGCGACACTCCCCGGGGCGGTCCTCCCCGGCCGCGACCTGCCCCGAGCCGGTTACCAGTCCCCGTCCTCGACCGGCTTGCCCGGGGCGTCCTTGAGCTGCTGCGTCTGTCCCGGTGTGGGCGGCTGCCAGGGCTCGTGGTCGTCACCGAGCCAGTCGCCGACCGGCTTCACGGAGCGGAGCGTGTCCGTGGGGGCCAGGTCCTCCGCCTCCTCGTCGTAGTAGTCGAACCAGGGAAGGCCCGCCCTTGTGTACGCGGCCCGGTCCACCGGCGACGGCGGTGCGGCCTCGCCGGTGATGCGGCGCCACTCCGGCGGCGTCACCAGGTGCACGAAGACCCGGCCCGCCGGCTGCTCCGACCAGTCCGAGAGCGGCCGCTCGTCCTGGTAGACCTCCTGCCGCATGGAGCCACCGACGCCCAGACCCATCGCGGCGGCCGCGCGCGGAGCACTCGCCGGTGCCGAGGGCGCGGCTCCGGGGGGCGGCGCCGCCATCGGCATCGCGGCGCCGTAGCCACCGGCCGCGGGCGGACCGTAGCCACCGGCCGCGGGGCTGCCGAACGCGGCCGGCATCGCGGCGCCGTAGCCGCCCGGCGGCGCGGGCGCCGGGGTCACCTGCCGCCGCCGCTCCTCCTCACGCCACCGTGCCAGTGCCCGGTCGTTCAGCGCGAAGGACTGCAGCTGCACGCCGCCCCACACCTCCTCGCCCGTGACCTGCCCCTCGACGGTGGCGCCCAGGCCGAGCGGGACGGCCACGAACTGCCGGACCGTGCCCGTGCCGGAGTTGATGCCGTCCAGCCAGGGCTGGCGGGGGAGCACCACATAGTTCTGCGGGTCGCGGGCCGGGCGGTCGCTCCAGGGCCGGCCCGAGACCGCGCAGACCTTGCCGACGCCGACCTGGAGCGCGGCGGGCTCCGAGGTGCCCGCGAAGCTCAGCCACATCGCCTCGCGCAGATACACCGGCAGCATCACACCGCCACGCGCCCGCCACGCCTCGGGAACCCTGTCCGCGTAGTCGGCGACCCGGCGCACCGGGAACTCCCCGAGGCCCGGCGGCAGCGGATGCGTACCGGTCTCCGGCAGGCGCAGGGTGCGAATGAACCGCACCGCCACCCCGCCCGGCAGCCGCAGTGTGTTCCCGTCGATCCGCACGGTCGTGTCGGCCATCGGCCCGCTCCTCGCATCCGGTGCCGGCCCCCTGCCGGCGTTCCCCTCAGCGAGAACGCCCGTCGAACCCCGCGCGGTTCCGCCACAGCTGTTCCGTGACGCCCAGCCGCTCCCGCAGCCGCGTCAGACGGGGCATCCGGGCACGCTGCTCACCGGACACGCGGTCCAGCTCCTCGAACAGCCGCCGGGTGCGGTGCTCGGTGTCGAGCTCGTCGAGGATGCGGTTGACCTCGGTCAGGACGGCTCCCGGCAGCTGCCAGTGCGCGGGGTCGCGCTCGGCCTCCTCGCGCAGCAGCAGGGCCAGCTTGTCGCGGGTGCCCGCGGCCGTGTGCAGTTCGGCGGCGAGGCGCTCCTCCGCCGACTCGGCGCTCGCGCTGAGGTGCGTGGTGACCAGCACCGCGAAGCTCACCACGGCGTCGGCGATCTCGGACAGCAGCTGTTCCAGGGCGGCGCCCGTCTCGGCCTCGAACAGCGGCTCGGGGGCCCGTTCCTTCGCGAGGTCGGTGAGGGAGCGGGCGAGCACCCGCAGGACGACCGTGCAGATCTCCAGCGTGTCCAGGCCGGTGCGCATCACGACCCGGTGCAGCACGCTGTCCTGCACCCGCGGGTTGAGCCGCAGACTGTCCTCGGCCTGCCGCAGGGCCGCGTCCACCTCGACGATGTCGTGGTCCAGCCGGCGCGCCTCGTGCAGCTGCCTCTCCGCGCGGTCCACGGGCGTGCCGCCCGCGGCCTCCTCGCCCATGCGCAGCATCAGCTGCCGCAGCCGGCGCGCCAGACCGTCGATCGACTGGCCCGCTTCCTCCACCCACACCGGCGGAGACAGCAGCAGATTGCAGGCGAGCCCGACGGACGCGCCGATCAGGGTCTCCACCACCCGGGCCCAGGCATAGTCGCCGACGCTGGTCACGCCGAGGACGAGCATCGCGCTGATCGCGACCTCCGGTACGTACTCCTCCACCCGGACCAGCCGCCCCACCACCAGCGAGGCCAGCAGGAGCATGGCAAGGCTCCACCAGGTCAGGCCCACCAGCAGGCTGAACGCGATGGCGACGAGGACGCCGGTCACCACGGCGTTCACCCGCCGGAAGCCGTTGGTGATGGTGGCGTACAGCGTCACCTGGACGACCAGCAGCGCCGTCAGGGGAGCGGTGAGAGGGGCCGGCTCGGGGCTCAGGCGCAGCGCGATGACGTAGGCGATCGTCGCCGCCGTCGCGGACCGCAGCGTCTGGACGACCACGGGATCACGACGCTTCCTCACGATCCGCTCGGCGTGCGCCGTCCACTCACGTACCTCTCGCATCCTCGGGCTGTTCCCCTTCCCGGCGCATCGAACGCATCCGTCGAACACATCCATGAAGGACGCTCATGAAGGACGTTAGCGCCGGGGCAAACCACGGGCGACCGAGGGGATCAGGCGTACACCTTGTCGAGGAAGGCGGCCAGATGGCCCGTGGTCCGCTCGATCTGCTCCTCGACGGTGAGGCTCTCCTCGAACCGGGACCCGGCCTCGAGCGCCTTCTTCCCGCGGATGTACAGGGAGCAGGCGAGGTCGGTGCACATGTACGCCCCGACGGAGTTGCCCTCGCGCCCGGCGGCCCCCGCCTTCCGTGCCGTCATCAGCGCGACCCCGCCCCGCGGGTGCGTCGTCAGGCACAGCGAACACATGCTGCGGTGCAGGAACCCGCGCTGCGCGGCCTGGAACCGCATCGACACGCCGACGAGCCGCCCTGCCCGCTCGGTCACCAGATAGCTCCGGTCGGGCGCCCCCGGGTCCCGCCACCCGAGGAAGTCGAGATCACCCCAGGGACGCTCGCCGAGGTCCCGGGGCACAGCCAGGCGCTTGGCCTCGCCCTTGGAGCAGTTGACAAAGGAGTTGCGGATGTCGTGTTCGGTCAGTGATCTCATAGGAGGGCTCCTGGTCGTCGCGTCCAAAACCTAGGGGCCCTAGGTTTCTGATTCAGGGTAAACACCGGCAACGAGGGGGAGCCAGTGGATTTCCGGGAGGTCGTCTCTTCGCGCGCCCGGGCGGCGCTGCGCCATGTGGCGGCGCGCTCGGCGGGACCCGCCATCGACCCGCGCCTGCACATCACGCTGAACTTCCATCCGGATCGCATGGCGCGCGGTCGGCCGATCCTCACGGCCCTGGCACGCGACGGCGCCTACCACTCGCAGTTCGTCACTGGCACCGGGAACGGCGGCCTCACCGCCCACCCCGGCGGCGACCGGTGGCGATGGGAGAGCCGGATCTTCGGCGGAGCCTACGACACGGCGGCCGGGCACGAGAGGCCCGTGTACGGCGCCCTGAACTTCCGCCGGCAAGTGGTCGGCGCGGCACCCCGTTTCGGCTCCTCGCACTTCCGGCTGCGGCCCGCGGTCCTGGCCCGCGCCACCTTCTGCTACCCCGACAGCGCCGCCGAGCCGGCCGACTTCGGCATCGCGGCGGGGATGTCGCTGATCGCGTTGGCCGAGGCGGAAGAGCGGGACGCCCTGAACGATTACGTCGAGGCCCATGTGCACGGCGGTGTCGACCTCGCCCGGGACGTGGAGGCGCTCGTGCTGGACGCCTGCTACCGCGGCACGCCCGTCGAGGCGGCGGCCCGGTCGCTGCCCTGCCCTGTCGAGTGGCACCCCGGCTACCGGCTCTCCGTGGCCGAGCTGCGGCACCGCGCGTCCTACCGCGGCCCCGAGTACGCCGAGCTGGGTGCCCGGATCGCACGGGAGGGCCTGGTCGACCCCCGGGTCATCGGCGATGCCGTGCGCACCCGCCGTTACGAACTGCAGGACCTCAAGATGGTCTGGCACACCCTCGCCCGCTTCGGCGCCCCGGAGGGGGCGGGCACGGCCTACTCGGGGCCCGAGACCTCCGGCGGCCACACCCCGGGGGTCAGCACCCCCAGCGCATAGGCCCGGGCCACCAGTTCCGTGCGGTTGGACGCGCCCCAGCGGGACGACAGGCGGCGCAGGTGGTAGGTCACGCCGTCCGTGGTGAGAGCCGTTTCGCGGGCGGCCCGGGCCGTTGTGGCGCCGGCGGCCAGCAGTGCCAGGACGCGGGCCTCCATCGGTGTGACCCGGGCCTGTCCGGCGGGCGCGGCGGGGGAGGGATCGCGTTCGGCGTCCACCCGGAGCATCACCAGCAGGGCCGGGGTGTCCTCCACCGTGTCGCTGACCGGATCCGCCGTCAGCTCACCGGAGCGCCGCACGCCGCCGGGGGCCTGCCAGCGCACCGACACCTGGTAGCGCGAGCGGTGGCGCAGCCGCAGGGCCTCGGCGATGCGCTCCACCTGCGTGGCCTCCCGCGGACTGAACAGATCCAGCACGTCCCGGCCGCGCAGCCGCCCCGGCGTCGTACCGCACTCCGCGGCCATCGCCGGATTGGCCAGCAGCACCGCCCCGTACACGTCGCACACCGCGACCGGCATCGCGACCCGGTCGAACAGCAGCAGGGCGCGGTTGCGCCACGTCACGGCCTCCTGCCGGGCCAGGTCCACGAGCCTCTCCTGCCACGCCGGGCCGCTCCCGCGCAAGAGCGGCGCATCTGCTCGCACTACACAATCATGTAGGGCCGCGGCACCGCCTCCCGGGCCCGGTGGATCACGCTGGAGCACAGTACTTCCGTACCGCGAAAGGCAGTTGCCGCGTCATGCCCCCCACCGGACAGCCTCCCCTGACCGCCGACACCCTCCCCGGCGTCCCCGTCGCCGACATCACCGCCACCGGCCCCGGCGGTGCGCCCGTCCAACAGGCCATGGACCTGATGCGCGAACACGGGCCCGTGTTCGTGCGGCGGCTGTACGGGCGGGACACCCTGTTCGTGGGTGACCTGGACCTCGTGGCCGACCTCGCGGACGAGCAGCGGTTCGCCAAGCACATCGGCCCCGGTCTGGAGAACGTCCGCGAGTTCGCCGCCGACGGCCTGTTCACCGCGTACAACGACGAGCCCAACTGGGCCAAGGCGCACGACATCCTGATGCCCGCCTTCGCGCTGGGCTCGATGCGCACCTACCACCCCGTGATGCTGAAGGTGGCCCGCCGGCTCATCGCGTCCTGGGACCGCGACGCCCGCGCCGGGCAGCCGGTGAACGTGCCCGACGACATGACCCGCATGACGCTCGACACCATCGGACTCGCCGGTTTCGGCTACGACTTCGGCTCCTTCGAACGGGCCGAGCCGCACCCCTTCGTCGAGTCGATGGTCCGCTGCCTGGAGTGGAGCATGACCCGCCTGGCGCGCGTCCCGGGCCAGGACTACACGGTGCAGGACGCGGCCTTCCGCGACGACTCCGCCTACCTGGCCCGCGTCGTCGACGACGTCATCGCCGCGCGCACCGGCACCGACCAGAGCGACGCCGACGACCTCCTCGGCCTGATGCTCACCGCCGAGCACCCGGCCGACGGCACCACACTCGACACCGCCAACATCCGCAACCAGGTCATCACGTTCCTGATCGCCGGCCACGAGACCACCTCCGGCGCCATGTCCTTCGCGCTGTACTACCTCGCCAAGCACCCCACGGCCCTCCAGCTGGTGCAGCGCGAGGTCGACGAGCTGTGGGGTGACGCGGCCGACCCCGAGCCGACCTACGACGAGGTCGGCAGGCTGACCTACACCCGCCAGGTCCTCAACGAGGCCCTGCGCCTGTGGCCCACGGCCGCCGTCTTCTCCCGGAAGGCCCGCGAGGACACCCTGCTCGGCGGGCGCATCCCGCTGCGCGCCGGGCAGTCCGCCCTGGTCCTCACGCCGATGCTGCACCGGCAGTCCGTGTGGGGCGACAACCCCGAGCTGTTCGACCCCTCCCGCTTCACGGCCGAGGCCGAGGCGGAGCGCCCGGTGCACGCCTTCAAACCGTTCGGCACCGGCGAGCGGGCCTGCATCGGACGGCAGTTCGCGCTGCACGAGGCGACCATGCTGCTGGCCATGCTCGTCCACCGCTACCGGCTGAGCGACCACGCCGACTACCGGCTCACGGTCAAGGAGACCCTCACCCTCAAGCCCGAGGGCTTCACCCTCGCGCTCGCGCCGCGCACCGCCGCCGACCGCGTCCACACGCCGCTGCCCGGGGCCGCCCCGGCCCAGGACGCGGAGTCGGCCGAGCCGCAGGACCTGCCCGCCCGCGTCCGCCCCGGCACGGCCGCGCTCTTCCTGCACGGCAGCAACTACGGCACCTGCCGCGACTTCGCGGCGCAGCTCGCCGACGAGGCCGCCGCGATCGGCTGCGACACCGAGGTGGCCCCGCTCGACGCCTACGCGGGCGGCCTGCCCACCGACCGGCCCGTCGTCATCACCGCCGCCTCCTACAACGGCCGCCCCACCGACGACGCCACCGCCTTCGCCGCCCGGCTGGAGGAGACCCACGACCTGTCCGGCGTGACGTACGCCGTCCTCGGCGTCGGCGACCGCAACTGGGCCGCCACCTACCAGCACGTCCCCACCCGCATCGACGAGCGGCTCGCCGCGTCCGGCGCCGGCCGGCTGCTGGCGCGTGCCGCGGCCGACGCCTCCGGCGACCTCACCGGCACCGTCCGCGCCTTCACGGCCTCCCTGCGCGGCGCCCTCCTGGAGCGCTACGGCGACCCGGACGCCACCACTTTGGAGCCCGAGCCAGCCACCGCCTACGAGGTCCGCACCGTGACCGGCGGCCCGCTCGACGCGCTCGCCGAACGGCACGCACTCGTCCCCATGCGCGTCACCGAGGCCCGCGACCTCACCGCCCCCGGCTACGCGCGCCGCAAGCGGTTCGTCCGCGTCGCGCTGCCGGACGGCGTCACCTACCGCACGGCCGACCACCTCACCGTGCTCCCCGCCAACGCCCCGGACCTCGTCACGCGCGCAGCCACCGCGCTCGGCGTCGACCTCGACACGTTCCTGGACATCCGCGCCACCCGCCCGCGCCGCGACGGCATCGCCGTGGACCGGCCCGTGACGGTACGGCAGCTGTTCACCCACCACGTGGAGCTGCAGGAGCGCCCGAGCGCCGGGCAGCTGGCCGCGCTCGCCGCCGCCAACCCGTGCCCGCCGGAGCGAGTGGCGCTGGCCGCCCTCGGCGACGACCCGCGCACCCTCGTGGAGATCCTGGAGGATTTCCCGGCCCTGCGCGGCGCCCTGGACTGGCCGCGGCTCCTCGACCTCCTCACCCCGCTGCGCCCGCGCCACTACTCCATCTCGTCCTCGCCCGCCGTCGATCCCGGCCACGTGGACCTGATGGTCTCGCTGCTGGAGGCACCCGCCCGCTCCGGCCGGGGCGTCTACCGGGGCACCGGCTCCGGGCACCTCACCACCGTCGAGCCCGGCGACACCGTGTACGCGCGCGTGCAGCCCTGCCGGGAGGCCTTCCGCATCGACGTCACCGCCGACTCGGCGCCGGTCGTCATGGTCGCGGCGGGCACCGGCCTCGCGCCGTTCCGCGGCGTCGTCGCCGACCGTGCGGCGGCCGTCGAGGCGGGCACCGAACTCGCCCCGGCCCTGTGCTACTTCGGCTGCGACGCCCCCGACGCGGACTTCCTGCACGCCGAGGAACTGCGCGCCGCCGAGGCCGCCGGTGCGGTGTCCCTGCGCCCCGCCTTCAGCGAGACCCCCGAGGGCGAGGTGCGGTTCGTGCAGCACCGGATCGCCGCCGAGGCGGCAGAGGTGTGGGCCCTGCTGGACGCCGGGGCGCGGGTGTACGTCTGCGGAGACGGTTCCCGAATGGCACCCGGGGTGCGGGAGGCGTTCCGTACGCTGTTCCGCAAGCACACGCAGGCCGTCGACGGCACGGACGAGGCCGCCGCGCAGTGGCTCGACGGCCTGATCGCGGACGGGCGTTACGTCGAGGACGTGTACGCCGCCGGCTGACCGAAACGGCAGGGGAGGGGTGGGCACACGGTGGTGGACTCCTGGGATCGGGCCCGGCACGTCCTGGCGGCGGCGGGCCTGGACCCCGGCCGCCTCGCCCACCTCGCCCCGCTGACCGGCGGCACGTACAACACCGTCGAGGAGCTCCGCCTCACCGACGGCGGCCGCTACGTGCTGAAGGTCCCGCCCGCCGCGGCCGTCCCCGGGCTGCGGCACGAGAAGCGGCTGCTCGTCTCGGAGGCCGAGTTCTACCGCTCGGCCGCGAGGGTCGGTGTCCCCGCACCGCACGAGGTGTCCGCGGGGGATCACTTCCTGCTGATGACGGCCGTCCCGGGCGAGCCGTGGGACGGCACGCTCACCGACACCGAGCAGATGACCCTGCGCACGGAACTGGGACGCCAGGTGGCCCGCCTGCACCGCGTGACGGGCCCCGGCTTCGGCTACCCCTCGGGCGCCCTCGGCCCGCTCGCCCCCGACTGGCGCACCGCGTTCACGGCGATGTTCGACGCCGTCCTCGACGACGCCCGGCGCTACGGGGCCCTGCTGCCCCGTCCCGTCGACGCGGTGGCCCGGGCCGCCGCGTCCGCGTACGACGCCCTCGACGAGGTCACCGACCCCTGCCTCGTCCACTTCGACCTGTGGCGGGGCAACATCCTCGTCGACCGCACGGGCCAAGAGGCCCGGATCGGCGGCCTCATCGACGGGGAGCGCATGTTCTGGGGCGACCCCCTGGCGGACTTCGTCTCCCTCGCGCTGCTCGGCGACATCAGGAAGGACGAGGAGTTCCTCGCGGGTTACCGGGAGGCCGGCGGCTCGGCCCGCTTCGACACCCCGGCCCGTGTGCGCCTCGCGCTGTACCGCGCCTACCTGTACCTGATCATGCTCACCGAGACGGTCCCCCGCGAGGCGGGCGAGGAGCAGCGGCGCTGGGTGCAGGAGAGGGTCGCCCCGGAGCTCGTCGCGGCCCTGGACGAGATCACGGAGGCCTCCTGACCGACCCCGTCGGCCGCTGTTAGCTCACATCGTGAAATAAGGGGTGGAGGAATGTCGCGCCGAGCCCGGCCCCGACGGTATGTTGCAGGTCGGACAGGGGATGCGAGGGGAGCCACATGGCGGCGCGGAACGGGCGCACGGTGCGCGATCTCAGGCGGGCCAACCGCACGGCCGTGCTGCAGAGGCTCTACTTCGACGGCCCGCTCAGCCGCTTCGAACTCGGCCCGGTGACCGGCCTGAGCTCCGGTTCCGTCAGCAACGTCGTCGCGGACCTGGTCGCCGACGGCCTGGTCGAGGAGGCCGGCAGCGTCGACTCCGACGGCGGCCGCCCGCGCACCCTGCTGCGGGTCGCGCCCGGCAGCGGCCACATGATCGGCGTCGACGTCGGCGAGACCCGGGTCCGCGTCGAGCTCTTCGACCTCACCCTCACCGAACTCGCCCGCGTCGAGCGCCCGCTGTCGCCGCAGCGGTACGAGGTCGAGGCCATCGTCGACCACATCCGCCACGGCATCGCCGAGGTGCTGGACACCGCCGGCCTCGCGCCCGAGCGGCTCCTCGGCGTCGGCATCGGCGTCCCCGGCATCGTCGAGCGCACCGCGGACCGCGGCGCGCTCGTGCACGGGCAGACCATCGGCTGGGACGCCGTCCCGCTGGAGGCGCTGCTGCGCGCCGGTTCCCCGCTGCCGGACACCGTCCCCTACTTCATCGACAACGGCGCCAAGACGCTGGGCCAGGCCGAGATGTGGTTCGGCGCCGGACGCGGCGCCCGCAACGCCGTCGTGGTGCTGTTCGGCTCCGGCGTCGGCGCCAGCCTCGTCACCCCCGACGTGGAGCAGGGCCGCGCCGTCGAGTGGGGTCATCTGACCGTACGCGTGCGGGGCCGCCGCTGCCGGTGCGGGGCGCTCGGCTGTCTGGAGGCCTACGCGGGCGCCGAGTCGCTGCTCGCCCGCTGGCGGGAGGAGGGCGGACGCGTCCCGGACGGCACCGACGAGGAGACCGCCCTCACCACGATGCTCGCCGCGGCCTACCCCTCCGAGGGCACTGCCGCCGACCCCGTCGCGCTGGCCGTCCTGGAGGAGACCGCCGAGTATCTCGGGGCGGGTCTGTCCGACCTGATCAACCTCTTCCAGCCGGAGCGCATCCTCATCGGCGGCTGGGCGGGCCTGGCGCTCGGCTCCCGCTTCCTGCCCGCCGTACGCCGCCACGCCATGGCGTACGCACTGCGCCACCCGGCCGGGAAGGTGACCGTCGACCTCGGCCGGCTCGGGCCCGACGCGGTCACGGTCGGCGCCGCGATCCTGCCGCTCGCCGACTTCTTCGCCCGCGGCGGACGGCGCCCCGACCCGGCACCGGAGTACCCGGTCCCGGCCTGGCGCACGGCGCTTCAGGAGCGGACGCCGCGCTGAGGTTTCGCCGATCACCGCGGAGGTACTCGCGTGGCGCCCGGACCACAGAAGGGAGACGCCGTGACCGACCACCGCCTCGAAGGACCCGGCGAGAACGGTGAGCCCGTCCCGCGGGACATGCCGGACCAGCAGGCCGACGACGGCGAGGACCCGTGGGAGGTCGCCCCGCGCTTCACGGGCACCGGTGAGGACGACACGCACCGCGACGACGACCAGACCGACGAGCCCTCCGACGACGTCCCCGACACCGATGAAGCGGGGACGGGCCGGCAGGGAGCACCGCACTCGGGAACGGTACACCCCGAGCACCCGGTGCCTGACGAGCCCTCCGCCTGAGGAGGGCATCCCACCGAGGGTCGCAGCCGGCTGTGGGGGTCGGCTGCGGCCCTCGGGCATGTCTTGATACTTCGGGAAGCCACAGGCCGCCCGGATCTCGGGAATCCGCAGGCCGCCCGGATCAGCCCACCTTGCGTCCCCGCATCGGCTCCGTGCGCGCCCCCGCCCCCTGCTTCAGGCCCAGCAGGAACTCCTCAAGCACCTCGGGCGCCGTGTGCTCCGGCCGCCAGCCGAGTTCCGTGCACGCACGCGCGCAGTCCATCAGCGGCAGCCGCAGCACCGCGTCGAACAGGTGCGGGGAGGCGGGCAGCAGATGCAGGCCCCAGGCGGCGGCGATCGCCGACCGGGCCGCCGTGCGGGGCAGCCGCACCGGACGCGCGTCGAACATCTCGCCCAGCAGCCGCGCGTCGACCGGCGGGTCGGCCGCCAGGTTGAAGGCGCCCCGGACGTCGGAGCGCAGCGCCAGCCGGTACGCGTTCGCCGCGTCGTCCGTGTGCAGTGCCTGCACCCGCAGCCCGGGGATGTCCGGCAGGAAGGGCAGCAGCTCCGGGCGGGCCAGCGGGCCGGGCAGGAACCGACCGCCGAAGATGCGGCGCTGCTCGCTCGCCGATTCCCGCTGGAAGAGGAAGGCGGGCCGCATCCGCACCACCCGCGTCTCGGGGTGGTCGCGCTCGAACGTGTCCAGCGCCCGCTCCAGATAGGCCTTCTCCCGGCAGTACGCGGCGTCCGGCCAGCCGTGCGTGGGCCACGACTCGTCCACGGCCTCGTCCTTCGGGCCGGGGGAGTACGCGCCGACCGACGAGGCGTGCACCAGCGCCGGCACGCCCGCCGTGGCCACCGCCTCGAGGACGCGCATGCCGCCGAGGACGTTCGTGCGCCAGGTCGCGGCCGGGTCGTGCGTCGGCTGGAACGCCCAGGCCAGATGGACCACCGCGTCGGCGTCCGTGAACCGCTCCACCAGATCGGACCGCTCGGAGGCCAGATCGACCGCGGCCCAGTCCGTCTTCGGGGGCGACCAGTCGGGGATCCGCCGGGCCAGGCCCAGCACGGAGGAAATCTCCGGGTCCTGCGACAACCGGCGCACCACGCTGGTTCCGACGTTGCCGGTGGCGCCCGTGACGACGACCCTCATGCCCGTTGCGCTGCTCACCTTGCGCTCCTCTCGGCCGCGTGGTTCCGCGAGAGGTGACCGAGTACCCGGGTGGCGCGTCTTGCACGTGGGCAGAGCCAAGCCCCGGCCGGACGGGGGAATCACGGCCGGGGCGGCTCAGGGGCGGGACCTGTCCGGACCCACGTCCTGTTCAACGGGCAACCACATCGGGGTGTTCCGCGCGCGGCCCACCTGCCCGGTGAGGCGCGTCACTGCTCCTCGTCGCCCGGGGCGGTCTCGGCCCAGAGGTTCTCCGCCTGGAGGAGCAGGGTGCCCAGGACGGCGGTGTGGGCGGCCCCCTCCCCGGCGTGCCGGCGCAGCCCGTCCTGCAACTCCTCGTGCAGCTCCTGCATGGCCTTCTCGGTCTCGTCGTCCGGCCGGGCGATCACACTGCCCTCGAGCAGACTGTCGGCCTCCGTGCACAGGGCGTCCCCGATCAGCTCCAGCAGACGCGCGTACGAGCGCAGCACCGGCCCCTCGGGCGGGGCGGGCGTCCGCTTGTCGTCGACCGACACCGCGAGCGCCCGGGTCAGCGCGGCGACGTGCCCGGTGACCCGGCTGAGCCGCTCGTCCTCGTCCACCGCCGGCAGGACCCCACCCTGGTGCGGCACACGGTGCAGGGCACGCAGCGGCGCGTAGGTCAGGCGCAGGCTCTCCTGGCTCCACCGGCGCGCCGAGCGCAACGCCTTCAGACGGTGGTCCAGCCGGTTCGAGGCACTCACCCAGCCGGCCGCGGTCTGCGCGTCCCACTCGCCCTCGCGCAGATCGCCGGCGACGGTGTGCAGAACCTCTCCCGCCTCCCGGGCGAGGGCCGCCAGGTTCTCCCGTACGTCCCGCAGGTGGATCGGGGGCAGGACGAGCGCGTTGACGGCGACGCCGATGACGGCGCCGATCGCGGCCTGCTCCACGCGGTGCCCGACGGCCGACAGGCTCACCATGCCCGAGGAGATGGTGAACAGGGCCGTCGTCGCCGCGTAGATGCCCTGGTCACCGAAGCGGGGCCAGTTCGCGAGCAGCATCAGCACCGGTACCGACAGGGCGAGCGCGCCGGTCGTGTCGTCGGTGATCGCCTGTGCCCCCGAGGCCACCAGCGTGCCGACACAGATCGCCCCGAACTGCCGCGCCCCCTGCACCAGGGAGCTGAAGACCGTGGCCTGCACCAGCACCAGCGCCACCCAGGGCGCCATCAGGGCCAGTGGATCGCCCATCCAGACGCCGCCCACCAGCCAGGCGAGCACGGCCGCCCCGGCCGCCTTCAGCGACTGGACGACCAGGTCCCGCTCGCGTCCGGGACCGCGCCACGCCGCCCGTACGGCCTCCAGGGCCGACCGCGAGTCCCGTCGCACGGCATCCACCGGCCGTACGCGTCGCGTTCTCTGGTCCGGATTCCCGATCCGCCCCTGCTCCGTGGATGTTCCCTGGGGCCGCGCGCCCGAGGCCGCCCCCGTGTCCGCCTTCATGTTCCTCCGCCCGCGGAAGGCTGCTGCCCTCCGCCGTACCGCACTCGTCACACGCGTCATGCGCTGCGGGTATCCGCCTGACCGGCGCTTTCACGCTTCTTCATTTCAGCGGGCCGTCGTCGAGGGCCGACAACAGATGCGCGGGGTCGGCGTAGATCGCGTCCGCGCCGGCCTCCTCCAGATCGGCGCGCGGGATGCCGCCGCACAAGACGCCGAGGCAGCGAACCCCGGCCCTGCTGCCCGCGCGCATGTCCCACACGGTGTCGCCGACGAACACCGCCCGCTCCGCCGGCACCCCGGCCAGCTCCAGGGCGTGCTCCACCGGCTCGGGGGACGGCTTGCCCTCATCGACGTCGTCGGCGCTCGCCGTGGCGCTGATGGCCTCGTCCGCGTCGATGGCCCGGCGCAGCGCGCCGAGCTCCGCGCCGCCCGCCGAGGTGGCCAGCACCACCGTCCAGCCGTCCCGGTGCAGCCGCCGCAGCAGGTCCCCGGCCCCCGGTAGTGCGGGCAGCCGGTCGAAGTACTGCCCGTACAGCGCCTTGTGCCCGGCACTGATGTCGGCGTCCTGGTCCGTGTCCCGGTCCTCGCCCAGCACATGGGCGACCAGGTCGGTCGACGGCAGGCCCACGGCCCGGTGAACGGCGTGCATCGGCACGTCGTGACCCGCCTGCCGGAAGGCCTCCCACCAGGCCACGACATGCAGATGATTGGTGTCGACCAGCGTGCCGTCGACGTCGAACACGGCCGCCCGTCCCGCGCTTCCCATAGGTGCAGTCCTTTCCTCTACAGCAGCGCGGGTACCACGTCAGCCGCCCGCCACGCCGGACGGCACCCGCCGTTCACGGGTCCAGGCCAAGAGCTCGTCGAGAGACCACGTGGTCACCACCCGCTCCGGCGGCACCCCGCACTCCTCCGCCCGCGCGCACCCGTTGATCTGCCAGTCCAGCTGCCCCGGCGCGTGCGCGTCGGTGTCGACGGAGAACAGCACCCCCGCGTCCACGGCCCGGCGCAGCAGCCGCCGCGGCGGGTCCAGCCGCTCCGGCCTGCTGTTGATCTCCAGGGCCGTGCCCGTCTCGGCGAGGGCGGCGAACACCTCGTCGGCGTCGAACTCCGACTCCGGCCGCCCCCGCCCGGTCACCAGCCGCCCCGTGCAGTGCCCGAGCACGTCCGAGTGCGGATCGCGTACGGCGGCCACCATCCGCCGGGTCATCGACCGGGCGTCCATGCGCAGCTTGGAGTGCACCGACACCACCACCACGTCGAGCCGGTCCAGCAGCTCCGGCTCCTGGTCGAGGGTGCCGTCCTCGAGGATGTCGCACTCGATACCGGTCAACAGCCGGAACGGCGCCCAGGTCCCGTTCAGCTCGGCCACCACGTCCAGCTGCTCCCGCAGCCGTTCGGGCGACAGCCCGCGGGCCACCGTCAGCCGCGGCGAGTGGTCGGTCAGCGCCGCCCACTCGTGGCCCAGCTCCGCGGCGGCCCGGCCCATCTCCTCGATCGGGCTGCCACCGTCCGACCAGTCGGAGTGCAGATGGCAGTCCCCGCGCAGCAGCGCCCGCAGCTTCTCCCCGCCCCGCACGGCCGGCTGCTCGTGCGCCTCGCCCTCCAGCTTGTCCAGATAGCCGGGCACCTGGCCGGCCAGCGCCTCCCGCACCACCTGCGCCGTCTTCGGGCCGACCCCCTTGAGCTTCTCCAGCGACCCGTCCGCCACCCGCCGGCGCACCTCGTCCCCGCCCAGGTCCTTCAGTACGCGCGCCGCCGTACGGAAGGCGCGCACGCGGTAGGTCGGTGCCAGGGACCGCTCCAGCAGGAAGGCGATCCGCTCCAGTGCCTCGATGGGGTCCATCGCCACCTCCCCCTCAAGGGTTCCCCAGCACCCGGGAGGCCGCACGACGGACGCGCGGTTTGCCCGGTATTCCCCCGGGTACTGCGATGCCTCGTCCCGGCCCCGTCGACGAGGAGGCTCGTCATGTCCGCCCCCGGCGCGTCACCCAGCAAGGTCGCCGTGATCACCGGCGCCGACTCCGGCATCGGCCGCGCCACCGCCGTACGCCTGGCGCAGGCGGGCATGGACGTCGGCATCACATGATCGGGCACGGCGAGGGCGGCCGGATCATCAACGTCACCTCCGTCCACGAGCACGAGCCGCGGGTGGGGGCCGCGCCCTACTGCGCCGCCAAGGGCGGGCTCGGGCAGCTCACCCAGGTCATGGCGCTCGAACTGGCCGAGCACCACATCACCGTCAACGCCGTCGCCCCGGGGGAGATCTCCACACCCATGACCGGGCAGGAGGACACCGACCCGCACACCGAGAGCCGCCCGGGCATTCCCCTCGGCCGGCCCGGCGACGCCCGCGAGGTCGCCGCCGTCATCGCCTTCCTCGCCGGCCCGGACGCCTCGTACGTGACCGGCGCGTCCTGGAGCGTCGACGGCGGCATGCTCCGGATGGGCCCGCAGGCCGGTTCACATCTGACCAGTCACGACTGGCGCCGCCCCTGAGCGGCGGGACGGCCCGACGGGCGTCCTGGACCCGCGCCGCCGCCGGTTGCGTTCTACGCTCGATGCATGACCGAAAGCGCGAGCCCGTACATATCCCACCCACGGATCCTGGTGCTCGGGGTACAGCCGGGCACACCGCCGTTCCGGATCGTGCAGATCGACGGCCAGGTGGTCGGGGAGGCCCGGGCCGTCATCGACGTGCTGGCGGCCGCGGCCGCGTTCGGGATCACCGTGCACGACATGGACGATCCGGACGTGGTCCGCTGGGTGGGCGGCGACAAGTTCACCTGGACCGTGCACTAGGTCGGCCTAGACCTTGCCGGCCGACGGTTCCTTCCCCGTCCGGCCCGGACGGGGCTTGCGCGCGTGCACGGCCCTGCTGAGGCGACGCCCCAGGAGCAGGTAACCGATGAGCGCGCCCGTCGTGTTGAGGATGACGTCGTCGATGTCGAAGGCGCGGCCGGTGACCAGGGCGCCCTGGGCGAACTCCACCAGGAGCATCACGATCGCGGTCAGGAGCAGGACACGCAGGATGCCGCGGGTGCGGGGGGCGACCACGGGCACGAGGACGCCGAAGGGAATGCCCAGCAGGACGTTGCCGCCGATCTGCTTGAAGGCGTCCCGCAGTTCGGGCTGGTCGAGGTAGGCCTTCAGGGAACTGCCCGGATGGAGATTGCTGTGGGTCAGCGCCTCCGAGGCGGGTGAGGGCTGCAGGGTCAGCCGGGCCAGCACCACGGCGAAGGCCACCATGAACGCGAACGCGCACAGCATCGCCAGCAGCCGGACGGGCCACGGGAGCGGGCGTCGCTCGCTCCCGGACCCGGTGGTCCGGGGACGTGAGGCTGCACTGGCCATGGGGAGTCCTCCAGTCTTCAACGTCCCTGCGTGACAGGGCGGTTACCCCCGGGCAGGCCGACGATGCCGTGGGGGGTGATTCCCGGCCACGGTCCCCGGCGGTGTCGCCGGGGGCCGTGCCCATCCTCGGTTTGCCCGCGATCCGCCGGGGCACTCCCGGCGGGGAGCCGCCACATCGCCCCATGCCCGCGGAGGTGGCGTGTGAACGGCCGTACGACGCTCCTCGGCGTGGCCGAAACACCACTGGTGGTGGGTCGCGCTCGCCGCACTCCTCGGAGCGCTGGCGGGTGGGACCGCGCGACGGCCGGTGACCCGCAGGTGACGGCTGGATCCTCACCGCGGCACTGCCCCCCGGACGCCGGCCCTGCCGCGGCTCTGTGGGGCGTCGCCACCGGCCCGCTGCGGCGCCGGGTCGTCGCGCGGAAACCTGTCAGCAGGGGACACGTGGGGGAGGGGAACGCCGCCGTTGGCCAAGTCCTGATCGCCGTCGCGCTGTTCGCCCTCGGCGGCCTCGGCCTCGCCGGACTGCCCCTTCGGCACGGCGCTCGGCGAGTCCGTCGCGGAGGAAGCCGTGGGCGCCCCGCTCACCGTGCCGTACGTCCTCGCGAGCGCGGTCACCGCGGGGGCGGTGCCGCGCGTCGCCGCCCGGGTGTTCCTCGGCCTCGACCCCCGGCCGCAGGGGCCGGAGGAAGGGGACGGCTACGAGACGACGGGGTCCGGCGGGGAGCCCGGGCCCCGGCAGCGGCTCAGCCGGGTCCCGGACACCGTGCCGGTGCAGAGCTGATCAGCTCCCGTACGAGACACGCACCTCCTTGAAGCCGAGGGAGCGCAGCAGGCCTTCGAGCATGCCGGTGGTGTTCGACTCGGCGCGCGCGGTCAGCTCGCTCTCCTTCGCCGCGTCGCCGATGTGCCGCACGGCGAGCTTCTGCACGGCCTGCTCACCGTTGGGGTTGTCCGAGAACAGGTCGCCGAGGCGGTCGAAGAGACCGCGCTGCTTGGAGACCGCGTAGGAGCGCTCGGGGTCGAGGGCGGGCTTGCCCAGCTGCGCGTGGGGCAGCCGGAGCGTGGCGGACGTGCGGTCGCCGTTGACCTTCACATCGTTGTCACCGACCTTGCCCAGGTCGACGTAGGCGTCGACGGTGCCGGCACCGACGTACAGGGTGCGGGTGCCGCGGATCGCGTCGGGCAGGAGCTTGGCGTCCTTCTCCAGGTCCACGACGACCTGGAAGTTGCCGGAGGCGGCGTCGTAGCGGCTGATGTCCTGGATGGACTTCAGCAGCGCGGGACCGGACCGGTCGTGCGTCTCGGTACCGAACAGGTCCTTCAGGCCCGGGAGCACGCTCAGCCGGAGCCCGGCGAAGAACACGACCAGCACCAGGACGAACGCGGCCACCACCTTCGCCCAGCCGGGCATACGCCTGGGGAGGCGTTTGACGGGAGTCGTCATGCGACGGCCCTCCTTCCTACTGTCCGGATGCCCGCCAGACCCCCTGCCAGACCGCGGAGTCGAGGACGGGACGACTCCGGGGGAAGCACGCGGGGCGCACCGTCAGGGGCGGGACGTCGCCTCGGGCTGCTCCAGGGCGGCGTCCAGCGTCGGCTGCGGAGGCAGCAGCCGGGACAGGCCGGTGATCCGCAGGACGCGCAGCGTCAGCGGATGCGCACAGACGAGGAGCACATGGCCCCGCCGGTCGAGCACCCGGCTGCGGGCCCGGTACAGCAGCCGCAGGCCGGAGCAGTCGAAGAAGTCGACCCGGCTGAGGTCGAGCACGATCCGGGCGGCGGGGCGGCCGGTCTCCCGGTCCAGGTGCGGGGTGATCTCCGAGGCCGCGACGAGGTCGATCTCGCCGCGAAACTCCAGCACCGTGTGTCCTCGTTCCTGGCGGACGCGCAGATGCCGGGTGAGCGGTGCAGGTTCCTGCCGCACGACGAGATCGCCTCCAGCCTGCTCCGTGCGTAGGGAGGGGCGACGGCCTCAACACCGGTCCCCGCTGTGCAAGGTACCCTCCAACGAGTGAATTTGAGCATGTTCGATTGACATATGTCTTTGAATTCCAGCCGAGTTGGCCGAGGTTCACGCCGGGGCGTGCGCGGGCGTGATTCCGGGGGCGCGTCGCGGCGGCCCGGCCGGGTTACGACAGGGCGTGCCAGGCCTTGGTGAGCGCCTGGCGGAACTGCTCGGTCTGGTGCGCGGTGAGGTCGCTCACCATCCGCTCCTCCAGCTCCCGGACGGGCCCGGCGTGCCGGGTCAGCAGCTCGCGGCCGGAGTCGGTGAGCAGGATCAACAGCTCCCGGCGGTTGCGGGGGTTGCGCTCCCGGCGTACGAGTCCGCGGCCCTCCAGGGAGCGGACCAGGTCCGCGATGGACTGGGCGGTGACGAAGGAGTCGCGCGCCAGCTGGGCCGCGGACAGTCCGTCGTGCCGTTCCAGCACGGTCAGCGCCGTGTACTGAAGCGCGGTGATCCCCGAGGGTCTGACCAGCTCGTCCAGATGGGAGCGCACCACGAGCTCCACCTGCTTGACCATGTAGAGCAGGGACGGGGGCGCCTTGGTCACCTGTGTGTCGAGCATGGAGGCAGGCTAGAGCATTGACAGGATTCCTGTCCGTAAAGAGACTGCGCACAGACAGGAAACCTGTTTGTTGAAATCTTGGCGACTACGCTGAGGAGTGGCGATGACCACCTTCGAGAGCACACCCGGGCAGCTGTTCATCGGGGGCCGATGGCGCGAGGCCGCCGACGGGGCACGCACAGAGGTGATCGACCCCTCCCGGGGCAGGGCCGTCGCCACCGTCGCCGAGGCGGGCCCCGCCGACGTCGACGCGGCCGTACGCGCAGCCCGCGAGGCCTTCGACGACGGAGCGTGGTCCGGTCTGAGCGGCCGCGAGCGCGGCCGGGTGCTCCAGCGCGTCGCCCAGCTCATCCGGGAGAACGCCGACGAGCTCGCCGCGCTGGAGAGTCTCGACGTCGGCAAGCCGATCACTCTGTGCGGCGCGGTGGACGTCACCAACGCGGCCAACGACTACGAGTACTACGCCCATCTCGCCCAGAGCCAGGACGGCGCCCTGCGCGACCTCCCCATGAACGCTCTCGCCTACACCAAGCGCGAGCCCCTGGGCGTGGTCGCCGCGATCACCCCGTTCAACTTCCCGCTGATCCTGGCCGGTTCGAAGCTCGCCCCGGCGCTGGCGGCCGGCAATACGGTCGTCCACAAGCCGGCCGACGAGACGCCGCTCAGCGCCCTGTACATGGCCCGGCTGCTCCAGGAGGCCGGCGTCCCCGACGGCGTGGTCAACGTCGTGACCGGCACCGGCCCGGTGGCGGGGGAGACGCTGCTGCGGCACCCGGGGGTCGACAAGGTCGCCTTCACCGGCTCCACCGCGATCGGCCGGCACGTGGCGAGCGTCGCCGGGGAGGCGCTGAAGCCCGTCACCATGGAACTCGGCGGGAACGCCGCCCACCTCGTCTTCGAGGACGCCGACCTGGATAAGGCGGTCGGCGCGGTCATCAAGGGATTCGTCTTCAACACCGGCCAGTTCTGCATGGGCGGGCCGCGCCTGCTGGTGGCCCGCTCGGTGTACCCGACCCTGCTCGGCATCCTCGCCGAGGCCGTGCCCGGCGTGCCGGTCGGCGACCCCCGCGACCCGGCCACGGTCATCGGCCCGATGGCCGCCGAGAAGCACCTGAAGAAGGTCGAGGAGTACGTCGCTCTGGCCCGCATGGAGGGCGCCCGCATCGTCTGCGGCGGCGAGCGGCTCGACCTCGACGGCGGCTACTACTACAAGCCCACCGTCATCGCCGACCTGGCGAACGACTCCCGCGTGATCCAGGAGGAGATCTTCGGCCCGGTCCTCACCGTGCAGCCCTTCGACGACGAGGACGAGGCCGTCGCCCTCGCCAACTCCACGCCGTACGGCCTGGCCTCGGGGATCCAGACCAGCCACCTCGCCCGCGCCCACCGGGTCGCCGACCGGCTCCAGGCCGGCATCGTCTGGATCAACGACTGGGCGATGCTCGACCCCGCGGTGCCCTTCGGCGGGGTGAAGGACTCCGGCCACGGCCGCGAGTACGGGCCCGAGGCCCTCGCCGGTTACACCAAGGTCAAGTCCGTCGTCGTCTCGCTCGACTGAGACACCGTCAAGGAGTCATCGCGATGCCCACCACCACCCGTGCCGCCGTCGTCGAGTCCGGCGGCGCGCCCTTCACCCTCTCCGACGTCGTCCTCGACGCGCCCGGCCCGCACGAGGCGCTGGTCCGCATGGTCGCCACCGGCCTGTGCCACACCGACCTGGGGGTGGCGAGCGGCGGACTGCCCTTCCCGCTGCCCGGGGTCCTCGGCCACGAGGGCGCGGGCGTCGTCGAGGCCGTCGGCCCCGCCGTCACCGGCGTCGCGCCGGGCGACCACGTCCTGCTCTCCTTCACCTCCTGCGGCGACTGCCGCAACTGCCGCGGCGGGCATCCCGCGTACTGCGCGACCTGGCTGCCGCTGAACCTGCTCGGCGGCGGCCGGGCCGACGGGTCGCACACCATCAGCCGGGACGGCGAGGCCCTGGGCGGCCACTTCTTCGGCCAGTCCTCCTTCGCGGAGCTGGCGCTGGCCGACGAGCGCAGTCTGGTCAAGGTCGACACGGATGTGCCGCTGGAGTCGATCGCCCCGCTGGGCTGCGGTGTGCAGACCGGAGTCGGGGCCGTGTGGAACGTCCTGAAGCCGGAGACCGGCAGCACGGTCGTCGTCCTGGGCGCCGGGGCGGTGGGCCTGTCGGCCGTGATGGCGGCGGCCCTCACCCCGGCCACGCGGATCGTCGCCGTCGACCGGGTCGCCGAACGCCTGTCCCTGGCGACGGAACTGGGCGCCACGCACACCGTCGACACGAGCCGGGAGGACCTGGCCGAGGCCCTCACCGGCATCACGGGCGGCCAGGGCGCGGACGGTGTCGTGGAGACCACGGGCCACGTCGGGGTCCTGCGCCAGGGCGTCGACGCGCTCGCCGCCCGCGGCACCCTGGTCGTCGTCGGCGCCCCGCCCTTCGGCACCGAGGTAGCCCTGGACGTCAACGGCCTCCTCGGAGGCAAGCGGATCGTCGGCCTCACCCTCGGCGACAGCGAGACCCAGACCATGATCCCTGCCCTGGTCCACCTGGTGAAGAACGGCCGGCTCCCCCTGCACCGCCTGATCGGCACCTACTCCTTCGAGGACATCGACCGGGCGGTCCAGGACATGCGGTCCGGCAAGACGATCAAGCCGGTCCTGACGTTCTGAACCGCCCGGCCCGGTGCCGGCTCAGTCGTTCAGCAGCACCAGCTTCCCCGTCGTGCGGCCCGTGTCGCCGAGGGTGTGTGCCTCGGCGGCCTCGGCCAGGGGGAAGGTGCCGGCGATCGTCGCGCGCAGCTTGCCCGTGTCGATCAGGTCCGCGATCGCCTCCATGCCGCCGCGGTCCGCGTCCACCAGCATCCGCAGGGCACGTACGCCGAGCCGTTCGGCCTCCTCGTAGAGGTCGTCCGAGCCGCCGGGGAGGATCGACACCAGGACACCGCCGGGGCGCAGCACGCGCAGTGAGCGCAGGGAGGTGTCGCCGCCGATCGTGTCCAGCACGACGTCGACGTCCTTCACGGCCTCGGTGACGTCCGTCTCGCGGTAGTCGATCGTCTCGTCGACGCCGATCCCGCGCAGGAACTCGTGCTTGCCCGAGCTCGCCGTGCCGATCACGTACGCGCCGCGCGCCTTGGCGATCTGCACCGCCACGTGTCCGACCCCGCCGGCCGCGGCGTGGATCAGCACCCGCTGCCCGGGCTGGAGCCCCGCGTGCTCGGTCAGCGCCTGCCAGGCGGTGAGCGAGACCAGCGGCAGCGCGCCCGTCTGGGTGTGGTCGACCCCGGCCGGCTTCCGGGTCAGGGCGCGGACGGGGGCGATGACGTACTCGGCGTGCGAGCCGTGCCCGTACGGGTAGGGCAGCATGCCGAAGACCTCGTCACCGGGTGCGAAGGCCACCACACCGATGCCGACCGCCTCGACCACCCCGGAGACGTCCCAGCCCAGGACGAAGGGCGGCTCGCCCAGGAACCCGCCGGTCGCGCGGTGCTTCCAGTCGGTCGGGTTGACCCCGGCGGCCCGCACCCGGACCAGTACCTCGTTCGGCTTGGGCACCGGGCGTTCGATCTGTACTTCCGTCAAGACCTCGGGACCGCCGAGGACGTCCTGGCTGATGGCTCGCATCGTGTTCTGTGTGCTCATGGTCAATCAGCCTGCCGGTCCGCACGCACCCCGCCAATGGCAAGATTGCCAACCTTCGATAGAATCGTGCCATGCGACGTGAGCGAGTGGTGGTCCTGGCCCTGGACGGGGTGTACCCCTTCGAGCTGGGCATCCCCAGCCGGATCCTCGGCGCGGCCGACGGCCGCTACGAGGTCCTCACCTGCTCGGTCGACGGCCGTCCGGTGCGCACCAATGCGGACTTCGGCGTCACCGTGGAGCACGGCCCCGAAGCCCTGGCCACGGCCGACACGGTGGTGATCGCGCCCGTGGCGCCCTCCCACCTGGCCGACGAGGTGTCCGACGACGTCCTGGCCGCGCTCGCGCTCATCCGCCCCGGCGCCCGCATCGTCTCGATCTGCACCGGCGCCTTCGTCCTCGCCGCCGCCGGCCTCCTCGACGGGCGCCGGGCGACCACCCACTGGCAGGTCGCCGACCGGTTCCGGCACATGTTCCCGCGCGTCGACCTCGACCCGGACGTGCTGTTCGTCGACGACCATCCGTTCCTCACGTCCGCCGGGGCCGCCTCCGGCGTGGACATCTGCCTGCACCTCGTCCGCAAGGACCACGGCAGCCGGCTGGCCAACAGCGTCGCCCGCCGATGCGTCGTCCCGCCCTTCCGGGACGGCGGCCAGGCCCAGTACATCGAGCAGCCCGTTCCCGAGCAGGGCGCCGCGAGCACCGCCGCCACCCGCGCCTGGGCCCTGTCGCGCCTCGACGAACCGCTCACCCTCAGTGATCTCTCCGGCCACGCCCGGATGAGCCAGCGCACCTTCGCCCGCCGCTTCCACGACGAGGTGGGCCTCAGCCCCGGCCGCTGGCTGATCCAGCAGCGCGTGGTCCGGGCCCGGCATCTGCTCGAATCCAGCGATCTGACAGTGGACCAGATCGCCGGCCGGGTCGGCTTCGCGACCGGCGCGTCCCTGCGCCAGCACCTGAACGCGGCGATCGGGGTCTCCCCGCAGGCCTACCGCCGCACGTTCCAGACCGCCCGCTGACCTCCGCGACCTCGGCGCACGGCACGGCGCGCGGGGTGCCGTGCGACCTGACGCACCGCCAATTCCACTGACGGCAAAGCCATTTGTCGACTGTTGCCTTCTGTCGGAGCGTGACGGAGCCCTCACGTCCGGCGGGCGGCCGCGGTTGATCCTTTCGGGTCCAAACCCGATAAGGTTCCAAACGGCGCTGCGAGTTGACGCGATCGCGTCCAGTCGGCTCGCGGTGCGTACTCATGAGTGCGGTCCACACACCCCCCCCCTGTTCGTTCGTGTTGCTTCGAAGGATGCAGATGGAACTCGCCACTCCGCCACCGGCGGCGCGGGCCCCTGTCGCCTGGTACAGCTGGTGGTTGATGCCGCTGGGCCTGGGAGGCGGGACCGTTGCCGCCACGTTCATGAGCTCGGAGCGAATAACCGTCGCCGTCGCCGGCATCGCGGCGACGGCTGCCGGCTCCGTGTGCGTACGCCTGCTGCTGCGTACCCGGGCCCAACTGCTCCGTGCGGAAGGCTCCTTCCGCACCACGCAGGCCGAGCACAACCAGCAGTGGCAGCAGCATGTGGCGGGACTTGAACGCAAGTTCGCCGTCGATCGCGCCGGCCTGGAATCCCAGCTCAACGAGCAGAACGCGACGTACGAGCGGCGCCTGGCCGACCAGAGCGCCACGTACGAGACGCAGCTCGCCGACCGGTCCCGGGCCTATGAGGAACGGCTGACCGAGCAGGCCACGTCGTACGAGGCCCAGCTCGCCGACCAGGCCGCGGTCTGGCAGGAGCAGCTCTCCCACCAGCTCGCCGCGGTCACCCGGCTCGCCGACGAGCAGCTGCCCGACGCGATGGAGAAGCTGCGCTCCGGCGACGCCATCGACGACCTGCTGCCCACGGTCAACCAGTGCGCCAAGGTCAGCTCGGAACTCCAGGCCGAGCTGCGCAAGCTGCTGCGCACCTCCCTGATCGGTCTCGAGGCGGAGTTCGACCGCTCCACCTCCGCCGAGCAGGCCGTGATCAGCATCGGCAACCGCATCCACGTGCTGACCAGCAAGCTCCGTGGCCGGCTGCACGAGATGCAGGGCGAACACGGCCGACTGCCGGCCGTCGCCCGGGGCCTGATGGAGCTCGACCAGGAGCTCGGCCCCGCCGACTCGCTCGCCGCGAGCATCGGTGTGCTCGGCGGCTCCGACCGGCCCGGCCGGCAGTGGCAGGAACCGCAGCGGCTGCTCAGCGTGGTGCGCGGCGGCATCGGCCGGATCAAGGACTTTCACCGGATCCAGGTGCGCCACCTGCCCGAACTCGGCGTCGACGGCGGCCTCGTCGACCACCTGACGCTGATCCTGGCCCACCTCCTGGACAACGCGGCCCGCTACTCGCCGCCCACCGAGCCGGTGCTCATCTCCGGCAAGGAGGTCCCCAACGGCGTCGGCATCGAGATCCAGGACTCCGGCAAGGGGCTGAGCGAGGAGAAGAAGCGCGAGGCCGAACACGCCCTCGCGGGCACCGCGCCCGGCGCCGGCCTCGGCGGCATCACCGAGGACGCCAGCATCGGCCTGCGCGTGGTCGGCGCCCTTGCCCGCCGCTACGGCATCCGCGTCACCTTCGCGGACTCGCCGTGGCTCGGTACCTCCGTGGTGATCGTGGTCCCGCACAAGTACTTCAGCCCGCTGCCCACGTCGGCGACCGCGCCGGCCGCGCCCGCCCCGCAGGCCCGCACCGCCACCGCGGCCCCGGCTCGCGAGACGGCCACCGTGCCCGAACCACGGGCCGCGCAGGCGGAGACCGGGGAGACCACCCCTGGCGGACTGCCCCGGCGCCGCAGCAAGCGGAACGAGACGGAGGCGCCCAGGCCGTCCGAGCGGACCGACCGGGGCACGGTGGCCGCCGTCCCGCCGGACGCGTCCTTCTCGGGTCTCGCCGCCTTCGCCACGGCCGGACGCGACGCGGCGGAGGCCTCCGAGGCGGCCGGCGACCGCGACATCCTCGCCGGCCGCGAGTTCACCGAGCACCGCACCGAAGAGAGCGACTAGTCCCATGACGCAACAAGGAACAGATGTGAGCTGGGCGCTCCGCGATCTCGTCGAGAGCATCCAGGAGATCCGCTTCGCCCTTGTGGCCTCCAGCGACGGCAAGGCCATCACTTCCTACGGCGCCGAAGACCCCGACGACGTCGACCGCTTCGCCGCCGTGGTGGCGGGCCTGCAGGCCCTGGCCCAGCCGGTCGCCGAGCAGTTCCCCACGTACGCCGGGCAGCTGCGCCTCGCGATGATCGAGGTGGACGGCGGGCACCTCTTCGTCGTGCGTGCCGGTGTGGAGACGTACCTCGGCGTCCTCGCCAGGGAGGGCCTCGACCAGGGCCTGCTCGGCCACCAGATGAGGGACCTGGCCCGCAGGATGGGTGAACTCCTCGGCACCACTCCGCGCCTGGAGGAGCACTCTGGATGAGTGCTCCCCGCAGGCCGTCGGACCCGTCCGGTCTCGAGCGCTACTACGTCCTCACCGGCGGGCGCAGCGGACCGGGCGGTTCGGCGTCGAGCCTCGACGTGGCGACCCTCGTCGTCTCCCGCGCCGCCCCGTTACCGGGCATGCAGCACGAGCACGAGGAGATCCTCCGCCGCTGCCGCGACCCGCTGTCGGTCGCCGAGCTCGGCGCTCACCTCGGGCTCCCCTTCAACATTCTCGCGGTGCTGCTGTCGGACCTGCTGGACGCAGGTCGCGTCGAAGCCCGTAACCCCATCCCGGCACACGAAGCCGGCCGCGGGCCCGACCTCGCGCTCCTTGAGGAGGTACTGAGTGGACTTGAAAGGCTTTGACCAACCCGGAGGCTCGGCCGGGGACACCCGTTCGGTGAAGGTGATGATCGCCGGCGGGTTCGGCACCGGGAAGACCACCATGGTCCGGTCGGTCAGCGACATCAAGCCGCTCACCACCGAGGAGACCCTCACCCAGGCCAGTGCCGACGTCGACCATCTCATCGGCGTCGCCGACAAGACGCAGACCACCGTCAGCCTGGACTTCGGCAAGATCGGCATCAACGAGAGCCTGGTGCTGTACCTGTTCGGCACGCCTGGGCAGGAACGGTTCTGGTTCCTGTGGAACGGGCTGTTCAAGGGGGCCCTCGGCGCCGTCGTCCTGGTGGACACGCGCCGCCTGGAGTCCAGTTTCCGGGCGATCGAGGAGATGGAGCGGCTGGAAGTCCCCTTCGTGGTCGCGCTGAACGTCTTCCCCGACTCGCGGAACTACCCGGCCGAGGAGATCAGGGACGCCCTGGACATCCCCGAGCACACCCCGGTCGTGGCCTTCGACGCCCGGGACCGGGCCTCCAGCCGGGACGTCCTCGTCGCCCTGATCCACCATCTGAAGGAACGCTCGGCCGTGGCCCTGGAGCCCCGATGAACGATTCGACCGAATCCGGAGTCCAGGCCGTACGGGGCTGCCCCGTCGCCCACCACGGCGCCGACCTGACCAGGCTGTACGGCCCGGACGCCGCGACCGACCCGATGGGCATCTACGAGCGCCTGCGCAAGGAGCACGGCTCGGTCGCGCCGGTCCTGCTCGAAGGCGACGTGCCCGCCTGGCTGGTGCTCGGATACCGCGACAACCGGCGGGTGCTCGACAACCCCCGCCAGTTCAGCCGGGACGCGAGGATCTGGCGGGACTGGCGGGAGGGCCGGATCGAGGAGACCTCGCCGATCATGCCGATGGTCGGCTGGCGCCCCGACTGTGTGTCCCAGGACGGCGAACCGCACCGCAGGCTGCGCGGCGCCGTCACCGACGGGTTGCAGGCGGCGACCACCCGGGGCATCCGGCGGCACGTCACGCACTTCGCGAACAAGCAGATCGACGCGTTCGCCGATGCCGGGCGCGCCGACCTCGTGGCCGACTACGCCGAGCAACTGCCGATGCTCGTGCTCACCAGGATGCTGGGCCTTCCCGCGGCGGACGGGCTACGCCTGATCGAGTCGTGCGCCCAGGTCTTCAAGGGGGGTGAGGGCGCCCTCGAGCACAACGACCGGATCATGCAGATCCTCTCGGAACTCGCCGAGCGCAAGCGGGCCGAGCCGGGCTCCGACTTCGCCACGGCTCTGCTGGAGCACCCGGCCGGCCTCGACCACGACGAGGTCGTCAGCCATCTGCGCCTGGTGCTGATCGCCGCGCACACCACCACCAGCAACCTGCTGGCCCGGGTCCTGCAACGGGTCCTCACCGACGCTGCCCGGCTGTCCGGTCTGGTCAGCGGGGAGCTGAACATCTCCTCGGTGGTGGAAGAGGTCATGTGGGACCTCCCACCGCTGTCCGTGCTGCCGGGCCGGTTCGCGACCGCCGACCTGGAGCTCGGAGGCCACCACGTCCAGGAGGGAGAACTGCTCATCCTGGGCCTGGCCGCCGGCAACCTCGACCCGGAGGTACGGCCCGACTCGGCCGTCGCCGTGCAGGGCAACCAGTCGCACCTGGCGTTCAGCGCCGGACCGCACGAGTGCCCGGGGCAGAACATCGGCCAGTCCATCATCGAGGTCGGCCTGGACGTCCTGCTGCACCGGCTGCCGGACCTGCGCCTGGCCGTACCGCCGGAGGAACTCGGCTCGACCGCCTCCACGTGGGAGTCCCGGCTGGACAGCCTGCCGGTCGAGTTCGCCGTCTAGGTGGTCGGCGCACTGTTGCCCGGCCGGTTTCCGGCCGGGCAACGCCGTGCGTGGGTGCAGGCGGTGGCTCACACGCTCGGCAGGTCGTCGGCCGAGCCGCGTCCGGGGAGTTCGCCGTGGCCACGGGCCACTCCCCGGGGGCGGCGTAGTGGCGCCGGCAGGACGGAGGCGTCAGCCGTCGAGCCAGTCGCCTGCGACGCCCGTGGGACGGTATCCCGTGGCGTTCCAGAGGAAATGCGGGTGGGCGCCGCCGAACATGTAGGCGAGCAGTGCGGTGTCTTCCCTCCCGGTCCGAGGGTCGTGCAGGGTGTGGAACCTCTCGGATCCGACTACGCCGGCGTCTTGCTGGACATGACGGGCGCGGTCCTGCGACGGTGCGGCGCTGGACGCCTCCACGGCGGCGATGTAGGTGCGGCGCAGGATCTCCCACGTGTTGTCCGTGTCGCCGTACCAGGGGCCGTGCAGTGCTTCGAAGGCATGGAGCTCTGCGTCGAACAGGGGCCATGTCCGGGGGAACTGGGCTCGGCAGCGTGCGGACAGCTCGGCGGTCCGGGTGCTCAGCGCCGGCGCGGTGGGCCGCGGGGCGATGGTGAGGGTGGTGCCGTGGGTGAGGATGCCGGTGCACGGGTTGGGCTGCAGGTCGCACAGCGGGCACTCCTCGGCCGGGGGGAGGCCCTGGGTGATGCCGTCGAACCACAGGGCGTGGCGGCCCGTGAGCCCCATCCAGACGATGGTGGTGGTCATCAGCCAGGTGTTCCACATCGCGCTGTGGGCCTCGGGCATGCAGCCGTACTTGACGAGGGCTATCGCGCAGGCGGCGTAGAGCGCCTTGGTGTGGGTGGGCATGTCGGCGAGCCAGAAGTTGCTGATCTCGCCGGTGAGGGCGTCGGCTCGGACATCGGCCATGTCGTCGATGACGCGGCACAGCAGCAGGGAGGCGAGGTTCTCCTCCTGCCAGAGTTCGGTGTCGGGGGCGACGTGCCAGAACAGGCAGTCCAGCATCTGCAGGGCTGAGTAGGCGCCCTGGTTGAGCGGGTTGGTCTGGGGGAGCGTGACGCTGCCCGCGTCGTGCTGCTGGAGCCAGTACTCGTCGACGGATCGCTTGTGGGCCGCGAAGAGTCCGGAGACCAGGGCCCGTGCGCTGTTGGTGCTGAAATTCTCGGCCAGACGGCCTTCGACGTGTTGGGTGAGGCGCGTTGTGTCGATGGTGTCGATCACGCGTTTGTATTCGTGGAAGACGAGGATGTCGTCCTCGAAGCGGTGGCGGTGGCCGAGGTCTCGTTCGAGGTCGTTCATCTGCCGGGTCCAGGACCATCCACCGGTCAGGACACTGTCGAGTTCCCGGCGGTGCGGCCAGGTCTTGACGGTGAGGGGACGACCCGCGCTCTGCCGCCAACGGTAGTCGTCCAGCGTGCGCGCGGGGGGCGTGGGCAGCCGACGACACAGAGGGCAGGCGCAGAGGCTTGCCCGCTCCTCCTCGCGCGGCGGGGTGAGCGCCCGGCTCCGCCAGGCCCCTTCCAGCATCGTGCAGGTCAGTCTGCAGACCTCGATGTCGGTGCTGACTTGGGGGAAGGCTGCTTCGATCATGCGCAGGCTGGTGTCGAGGTGCCTCAGCCTGGCGTAGCCCTCCTCGTCGGGCGGGAGGAGCGCGGGCCGCGCCAGATGGAGGGCTCCCTCCACCTCCAGCGTGGTGCTGGAGTGGGGGGAGCCGAATGCGGTCAGCCTCTGCCGAGCGGCGTTCTGGGACCTTCGGTGCTGCTCCGTGCTCCCCTTGATGTGTTTCACCAGGAGGCGGGCCAGGGTGTTCCCCGCCTCCGTGGGGTGGAGCTGGGCGGTTGGCTGCGCCAGGAGCGAGCTGTCGGCGGACGCCTTCGGAACAACACCTGCGACTCGAGATTTCACACCGGTCTCCCAATCATCTGTGGTCCTGGCAACGGAATCGATCGACCGTGGTCGTTGACCGGCCGGGTCCGGGAATCTGCTGTACTTTCCGCGACGGCCTCGTCGGACAGCCGGGCTCACGCGACCGGCTTCGCCTCCTGCTACGAACGGCCGCGGGGGCACGACCGCTGCGACGACGGCACTCCTGCCGCACGGCGAGCACCTGTATCGCCGCCTCAGCTGTGCTGATCAGGAAGCACTCGCGGCCCGTCAGACGTAGCGCGAACGACGGATCCGGGATGCCCTACGTCGCCCGAGGCGTGTGGGTGGCTGACAGGGGTGTCGAAGGGCAGGTCGAACCGGACGTCCTGAGCCATGCGTTTCCTTTCGGGAGACGGAAGGCAGAGCCCCCACCCCTGCGAGCGGAAGGTGCGGTGACCGCCCGCACCTTCGAACTGGTCTTCGCAGTCCGAAAGTTCAACCGAGAAGCGGTACGAGACTGCCCACGGCGTGAATGAGCCATTCCGTGACACGGCCGTGATCTCGGTTACGGCGGAAAGCGCTTGAGCTGCGTACACTCCCTCCTCCCTCGCCAGGCCCCGGCTTGTCCCCGAGCCTCCGGCGTCCCGGGACGCCACACTGGTCCGAGTCCGTCCGACGACTCGTCAGGAGGCCCACCGCGATGACGTCCGCACCCGTACGCAGCGCCGAGCAGCGCAAGAAGGACACCCTGCACCGGCTGGACCACGACGTGGACGCCTGGGTCGCCACGGCCGACGGCGCGTCGGGGACGCCGTACCTCGTCCCGCTGTCCTTCCTGTGGAACGGCTCGTACCTGCTGTTCGCCACCCCCGCCTCCAGCCCCACCGGACGGAACCTGGCCGCCTCCGGCCGGGCCCGGGTGGGCATCGGGCCGACCCGTGACGTCGTCCTCGTCGAGGGCACCGTCGAGACGGTCCAGCCCGGCGAGCTGACCGAGCAGGACGCCGAACTCTTCGCGGCCAAGACCGACTTCGACCCCCGCCGACTCGCCACGCCGTACCTCTACTTCCGAGTCGTGCCGCGGCGGATCCAGGCCTGGCGGGAGGCCGACGAGCTCGACGGGCGCGAACTCATGCGCGACGGACGGTGGTTGAAGACCGACTGAATCCGCCGCTCCGGGATATCCGCAAGGTACGGGTCCGCGGGGCACGACCGCCTCGCGACCGGAATCCTGCGGAGGAGACATGGCACTGGTGAAAGCGGGGGTTCTCGTGCTCGACTGCGCCGAGCCCGAGAAGCTCGCCGCGTTCTACAAGGAACTGCTGGAGGGAGAGGAGTCGGACGCCACCGCCAACCGGGTGGAGATCAGGAGCGCCGACGGCTTCCGGATCGCACTGCGCCGGGACGTCAACGCGACCCCGCCCAGCTGGCCGCGCCCCGAGAACTCCCTCCAGGCCCACCTGGAGTTCGTGGTCGACGACCTCGACGCGGTCGAACGCCGCGTCATCGGCCTCGGCGGCCGCCCCCTGGAGGCCAAGGACCCCTCGGGCCCCCTGGAGGAACGCGGCTACGCCGACCCGGCGGGCCACTCCTTCACCCTGCGCCGCACCGCCCCGACGGCACCCAAGCAGGGCTGAGCCCGGCGTACGCCCGGCGCCGGCAGGCCCTGGCCGTCGCCCCGCGCCCCGAGTCGCGCCCCCCACGAAGACGACCCAGAAGAACGGCCGCACGCACAGCGCGGCCCCGCCCGGAACGGTGCCGGGCGGGGCCGCGTTGCTGTCAGTCCCGGCCGCCCTTCTCGCCGGCCGGCCAGGTTCCGGTCGAACGCTCGATCGCCTTGGCGCCCGCACGGTCCACGGCGCTGCGCACCACCGCGAAGATGGCGCCCTGGACCGCCGCGGCCAGCAGCACTTCACCCCAGCCGCGGTCCTTGTCCAGCGCGTCGGGCGCGTCCTCCTCGTGCCGGATCGCCATCCACGTCTTGCGGAAGGCGAGCCCGGCCAGCCAACCGCCCGACCAGCCGAGCACGAACCCGAGGGGCTGGTACGCGAGGGACATCTTCTTCTTCTTTGCCACGGGGACTCCTTGGTAGCTGAAGGGGGTGACGGTGGTCAGGGGGTGTGGGCCGCCGGGATCCGTTCCTCGGGGCGGACCGGCCCGGGCGGTGTGCCGTCACCGAACGGACGGCCGGCCAGCTCCTCGCGGTGGTGCGGGGTCAACCAGCCGGACAGGTCCGGGCCGAGTGGCACGATGCCGGTCGGGTTGATGCCCGTGTGCACCTGGTGGTAGTGGCGCTTGATGTGGTCGAAGTCGACGGTGTCGCCGAACCCGGGCGTCTGGTAGAGGTCACGGACGTACGCCCACAGCACCTCGTTCTCCGTCAGCTTCCAGCGGTTGCACTTGAAGTGGCCGTGGTAGACCGCGTCGAAGCGCACCAGCGTGGTGAACAGCCGGATGTCCGCCTCGGTGATCGTGTCGCCGACGAGGTACCGCTGCCGTTCCAGCCGGCCCGCGAGCAGCTCCAGCCGGCGGAACACCCCGGCGCAGGCGGCCTCGTACTCCTCCTGCCCGGTGGCGAACCCCGCCTTGTAGACGCCGTTGTTGACGTCCTCGTAGACGCCCGCCATCACCTCGTCGATCTCGTCGCGCAGCTTGTCCGGGTACAGGTCGGGCGCGCCGTCCCGGTGCAGGGCCGTCCACTCGGTCGCGAGGTCGAGGGTGAGCTGCTGGTAGTCGTTGGTCACCAGCCGGCCGCTGGGCACGTCCACGATCGCCGGCACGCTGACCCCGCCGGGGTAGTCGCTCTCGCGCCGGTCGTAGGCCTCGGCGAGGAAGCGGATGCCGAGGACGGGGTCGCGGCCGTCCTCGTCGAGTGTGAAGCGCCAGCTGCGGTCGTCCTGGATCGGGTCGGCGACGGCCAGGGACAGGGCGTCCTCCAGGCCGAGCAGCCGCCGGGAGACCAGTGACCGGCTCGCCCACGGGCAGGCGCGGCTGACGACCAGACGGTAGCGGCCGGCCTCGACCGGCCAGCCGTCCCGCCCGTCCGCGGTGACGCGGTCCGCGAAATGCGCCTTGGACCGTTTGAACGTCCTCCTTCCATAGCCGGTGTTGCCGTCGTCGCCGTCGTCGCGGCTCATGGGGGTGACCTCCTTGCCGTACGTGGACCCTGGTGAACGCGTTCCCCGTTTTCCGCCGACGGCACGGTGTGAGCACCGCCGTCCGGGGCAATCGGCGTGGGTGACTGATGAAGGAAGTGATCGCAGGACACGCGTCACCGTGCTGGTGGCGCTCGCGGCCAATCTGGTGATCGCGGTGGCCAAGGCCATCGGCGGCCTGGCGGCGGGGTCGCCCGCCCTGCTGTCCGAGGCGGCCCACTCGGTGGCCGACAGCCTGAACGAGGTGTTCCTGCTCGCGGCACTGCGCCGCAGCCGCCGCCCCGCCGACCGGCGTCATCCTTTCGGCTACGGCAAGGAGCGGTTCTTCTGGTCCCTCCTCGCGGCCGTCGGGATCTTCGTCATGGGCGGCTGTTTCTCCTTCTTCCAGGGCTTCGAGGCCCTGGCGAGCGGTGCGGAGGAGGAACTCGGAGGCTATGTGGCCGGCCTGATCGTGCTCGGGATCGCCCTCCTCGCGGAGGGCGGTTCGCTGCTGCGGGCGCTCTACCAGGTGCGCAAGCAGGGCGGCGCCGGTGCCGGGATGCGCGACCCGGCCCTGCGTACGGTCGTGGCCGAGGACGGCACCGCGGTGCTAGGCGTCACCCTGGCCATCGTGGGCATGGCGCTGCACATGGTCACCGGCCAGGTGGTCTGGGAGGCGTCCGCCTCGCTCGCGATCGGCGCGCTCCTGGTCTACGTGGCCTTCCGACTGGGCCGCGACGCCCGCGATCAGCTGATCGGCGAGGCGGCCGACCCGGAGTCGAGCGGGCGGATCGAGTCACTGCTGCGGGCCCAGCCGGAGATCGACAGTGTGGAGGCGCTGTTCACGATGAAGACCGGACTGGACACGGCCCTTGTGGCCGCCCGCGTCGACCTCGTGCCCGGCCTGGACAGCGAACGCGTCGAGGAGGTCGCCGTCCGGATCAAGCGGTCCATCGCGCGGACCGTGCCCGAGGCGGACCAGATATTCCTCGACGTGACGGACCGACCCGCCCGCGAGGCAGCGGAAAGCCCCGCCGCGACGGGGGAACGCGGCGGGGCCTGAACCTCGCGTGCCCCCTCGGCGCGGGTTCACACATCCAGGGAGCAAGATTCTTTTTTGCCGGCTGCCCGCACGGGGCAGCCGGCCCCGTGCTCAGCCGCCCTCGGCCGGCTCCAGAACGAACACCGGGATCTCCCGGTCCGTCTTCTTCTGGTAGTCGGCGTACGCCGGGTAGGCCGCGACGGCCCGCTCCCACCAGGCCGCCTTCTCCTCACCCGTGACCTCACGGGCGGTCATGTCCTGCTTCACCGGCCCGTCCTGGAGCTCCACGTGCGGGTCGGCCAGGAGGTTGAAGTACCAGACCGGATGCTTGGGCGACCCGCCGAGCGAAGCCACCACGGCGTAGCGCCCCTCGTGCTCCACCCGCATCACCGGCGTCTTGCGCAGCTTCCCGCTCCGCGCCCCGCGTGAGGTCAGGACGACGACCGGCATCTTCGAGCCCTGGAGCGTCGTCCCCTCCTTCCCGCCGGAGCTCTCGTACAGCTCGACCTGTTCGCGCACCCACTGCGTCGGGCTGGGTTCGTACTCGCCTTCGAGAGGCATGGCATCCGTCCCATCGTCGCGTCCGCGGCTCATCGCCACCCGTCCTCAACACCCATGCCCCCGGGAATCATCCGCACCAGGGCGAATCGGGCCGGAAAACGTCCTCACCCCGGCGCGAGCGCCATCCGCACGGCCAGAGCCGTCATCACGCCGCTCGCGACCAGAGCCGTCGCCAGCCGCCCCCGGTGGCCGGTCAGCGCACGGCCCAGCAGGGCGCCGCTCCCGGCCAGCAGCACCTGCCAGCTCGCGGAGGCGGCGAACGCGGCCAGCACGAACACGCCCTGCTCCAGGCCACCGGCCGGGCCGGTGGCCCGGGAACCGAGCACGAGGGCCGCGAAGTAGACGACGGTGGTGGGGTTCAGCAGAGTGATGCCCAGCAGGCCCAGGTAGGCCCGGGCGGGGCCCGGGGGAGCGGGGGCGGTACGGGTCGCGAGCCGGTGGCCGCGATACTCGCGCAGCGCGGTGACGGCGCCCCATGCCGCCAGGGCCAGCAGCACCAGCACACACACCCAGCGCAGCGGACCGAGCCCCGGCCGCAGCGCGGACGCCACAGCGGTGCCCCCGAGGGTGGCCGCGAGGGCGTAGAGCCCGTCGGCGGTGGCGACGCCGAGCGCGGCGCAGACACCGGTGCGCAGAGTGGTGCGGGCGGTGAGGGAGACGAGGTAGGTCCCGACGGCGCCCACGGGGACGGCGATGCCGTACCCGGCGAGCAGCCCCGCGACGAGCGCGGCCGTCATGAGTGCGGCGGCGTCGGTCCTCCCCGGCGTCCGGACTGCTGCTGTCGGCCCGCGGCGGAAGCGGCGGCGGACAACGGCAGAAGAACGGCGAACGTAGACATGGCCGGATCCTGAGGCCTGCCCGGCCCCGCCGACAACCGGTTTTCGAATCGGCGCCACCGCGCACGCGCCCCGGCAAGGATGGTGAACCCGCAACACGCGCCTACGCCCCCCGGTGTTCGAACGGGAAGGCGGTGTTCCCCGGCCATGTTGCCGGCGTCGGCGATCTGGCCGAACTTCGCGTCGCCCCATAGGTGCCTGGGGCATCTAATGAAGATCGGTACGACGCACTACTCGTCTGCGAGGTCTTCATGACGGACACGACCGCACCCGTCGCCTTCCCTCAGAGCCGGACCTGCCCCTACCACCCGCCCGCCGCCTACGACACGCTGCGCACCGGACGCCCCCTGACCCGCATCACCCTCTTCGACGGACGCGAGGCGTGGCTCGTCAGCGGGCACGCCACCGCCCGCGCGCTGCTGGCCGACCCGCGCCTGTCGTCCAACCGCGACCGGCCCGGCTTCCCCGCCCCCACCAAGCGCTTCGCCGGGATCCGCAACCGCAGAACGGCCCTGCTCGGCGTCGACGACCCCGAGCACCGTGCTCAGCGGCGGATGGTCGTCGGGGACTTCACCCTCAAGCGGGCCGTCGAACTCCGGCCACGGATCCAGCAGATCGTGGACGAACGACTCGACGCGATGATCGCCGCGGGCCCGGTCGCCGACCTGGTCAGCGCCTTCGCGCTGCCGGTGCCGTCCATGGTGATCTGCGCCCTGCTCGGCGTCCCCTACACCGACCACGACTTCTTCGAGACCCAGTCGCGACGGCTGCTGCGCGGCCCCGAGGCCGCCGACGTGATCGACGCCCGCGACCGGCTGGAGACGTACTTCGGCGAGCTGATCGACCGCAAGCAGCAGGACCCCGGCACCGGCCTCCTGGACGACCTGGTCCACCGGCAGCTGCGCGAGGGCGACCTCGACCGCGAGGGCCTGATCGCCATGGCCCTCATCCTGCTGGTCGCGGGCCACGAGACGACCGCCAACATGATCTCGCTCGGCACCTTCACCCTGCTCCAGCATCCCGAGCGGCTCACCGAGCTGCGCGCGGACCCCCGGCTGCTGCCGGCCGCGGTCGAGGAACTGATGCGGATGCTGTCGATCGCGGACGGCATGCTGCGCCTGGCAGTCGAGGACATCGAGGTGGCCGGGACGACGATCCGCAAGGGCGAAGGAGTGGTTTTCGCGACCTCCGTCATCAACCGCGACGAGACGGTCTACCCCGACCCGGACACGCTCGACTGGAGCCGCTCCGCCCGGCACCACGTCGCGTTCGGCTTCGGCATCCACCAGTGCCTCGGCCAGAACCTCGCCCGGGCCGAGCTGGAGATCGCCCTGCACAGCCTCTTCGACCGGCTGCCCACCCTGCGCCTGGCCGCCCCGGCCGAGGAGATCCCCTTCAAGCCCGGCGACACCATCCAGGGGATGCTGGAACTCCCCGTGACCTGGTAAGAGGCTTTCCGCACATGCGCATCGACATCGACCAGGACGTCTGCATCGGCGCGGGCCAGTGCGCCCTGACCGCCCCGGACGTCTTCACCCAGGACGACGACGGCTACAGCACTCTGCTGCCCGGCGCCGAGGACAGCGGCAGCCCGCTGCTGCGGGAGGCGGCCCGCGCCTGCCCGGTCAGCGCCATCAGCGTGTCCGAGACGGTGGGCTGACCCCGGATCTCACCCGGCCTCCAGGAGCCGCCGGGCCGCCTCGCGCGCCTCGGCCGCGGGCTCGGCGTTCCTGGTGACGCCGGCTGTGACCATGGCTGTCCGGGGGAGTCGCTAGGGTTTCCCGGATGACCGAACAGGCCGCCCGCAAGCCCTTCCTCTACGTCGTCGTCTGCGCCGCAGGCATCGCCGCGGACGTCAGCAAGCTGATCACCGCCGCGCAGGAACGCAACTGGGAGGTGGGCGTCATCGCGACACCCGTCGCGATGAACGGCTTCTTCGACACCGCCGCCGTCGAGGCCCAGACGGGCCGGCCCATCCGCTCGGCCTGGCGCGCCCCGGGCGAGCCGCGCCCCTTTCCGGCACCCGACGCCGTGGTCGTCGCGCCCGCCACCTTCAACACCGTCAACAAGTGGGCGGCCGGCATCGCCGACACCCTCGCCCTGGGCACCCTGTGCGAGAGCGCGGGGCTCGGGGTGCCGATCGCCGTCCTGCCGTGCGTGGCCGGCGCGCTGGCCGCCCACCCCGCCTACCGGGACAGCGTCGAACGGCTACGGGGGATGGGCGTGCGGTTCGGCGAGCCGTACACGGGAGACCCGGGGGAGGACGGCGCCCGGCCGCGGTTCGAGTGGGAACGGGGGCTGGAGCTGGTCGGACGCGACTGACGGCCGGACGCCGTCAGTCGTGGTGACGGCCCGTCAGGCGCCCCATCCGGTCGCGACTTCGAGTGCGATCGAACACGTACGCTCCCCGTGGAAACCCTCCGAAGGCAGGAGCAGCATCGATGCAGTACGTGAAGCTCGGTTCGACGGGCCTGGACGTCTCGCGGATCTGTCTGGGGTGCATGACCTACGGTCTGCCCGACCGCGGCACGCACGAGTGGACCCTCGACGAGGAGGCCTCGCGGCCGCTGATCCGGCAGGCGGTCGAAGCGGGGATCACCTTCTTCGACACGGCGAACGTCTACTCCGACGGCACCAGCGAGGAGATCGTCGGCCGGGCCCTGCGCGACTTCGCCCGCCGCGACGAGATCGTCCTCGCGACGAAGGTGCACGGCCGGATGCGCCCCGGACCGAACGGCGGCGGACTGTCCCGCAAGGCGATCATGACCGAGCTCGACCAGAGCCTCACCCGCCTCGGCACCGACTACGTCGACCTCTACCAGATCCATCGTTTCGACCCACAGACCCCGGTCGAGGAGACCATGGAGGCCCTGCACGACGTCGTCAAGGCGGGCAAGGTCCGCTACATCGGGGCGAGTTCGATGTACGCGTGGCAGTTCTCCAAGATGCAGTACACCGCCCGGCTGAACGGCTGGACCCGCTTCGTCTCCATGCAGAACCACTACAACCTGATCTACCGCGAGGAGGAGCGCGAGATGCTGCCCCTGTGCGCGGACCAGGGCGTGGGCGTCCTGCCGTGGAGCCCGCTCGCCCGCGGCAGGCTCACCCGGGACTGGGACACCACCACCGAGCGCAGCGCCACCGACAGCTTCGGCAGCACCCTGTACCAGGAGGGGGACCGCGCCATCGTCGAGGCGGTCACCCGCATCGCCGGGGAGCGGGGCGTCCCCCGCGCGCAGATCGCCCTCGCCTGGCTCCTCCACCAGCCCACGGTGACCGCCCCGATCGTCGGCGCCTCCAAGCCCGGGCACCTGGAGGACGCGGTGGCCGCCGTGGAGATCGAGCTGAGCGAGAAGGAACTGGAGGAACTGCAGCGCCCGTACGGTCCCCACCCCGTCGCCGGGCACTGAACAGGTCACTCGAAGGCTCAGTGCGGACCCTGCGGTTCGAACTCGGTTCCGCAGGGCCCCGCCCCCTCGCTCTCCGCCAGCTCCACCCTCGCCCCGCTCATCGCCAGCGTCCGGTAGAACCGCCCGATCCGCTCCGCCGACCGCCCCACGTAGTGCCCGATGAACGACCGGCGGAACCGCTCGGGCGCCCGGTTCGGCTGTGAGCCGTGCACCAGGCTCCCGTTGAAGAACAGGACGTCCCCCGGCGCCATGTCCACCGGCACCGGCGCCAGCCCCGGCGGCGGCGGAACGTACTCCCGGGCGAAGGAGACGTCCGAGTCGGCCGGCTCCGGGCAGAACACGTCCATGCGGTGCGTGCCCGGTACGACCTCCAGTCCGCCGTTCTCCCGGTCGATCACGTCGCAGGCCACCCAGGCGGCCACACATGTGCCCGGCTCCACCCGCAGATAGAAGTTGTCCTGGTGCAGCGCCTGGCCCCGGGCCCCCGGCGGCTTGAAGTAGAACATGCTCTGCGCGGCCAGCACCTCCTCCCCGAGGAGCGCCTCCAGAACCGTCCGCAGCCGGGCGTCCAGCAGGACCTCGCGTGCGAGGCCGTTGATCTCGTGCGGGTGCATCACCCGCGGCCAGACGTGCAGCGGGTCCGCGCCCGGCCCGTCCTCGGCGCGCGGCTCGAAGTGCCCGGGCACCGGACCGGCCGCCCGCAGCGCCGTGAACTCGCCGCACAGCCGATCGATCTCGTCGGACCCGAAGAGCCCGCGCACCACAGTGAAACCGTCCTCCTCGAACCCTTCCCGGTACCGCCGGAGCCCGGCGGGGTCCAGGATGGAAGCGCCGGCGGCGCTGTTGCCCGTGACTGTCATGAACGCACTCCTCGGTCAGGTGTCCTCGGTTCGAAACGCTAGGCCGCCCGGCCGCGAAGGAGGATGCCTGTGCGTGCTGACGGATTGCCCGACACTGCTGCGCACCCGGACAGCCGGGACGCCGGGGACTCCGGGGACGGCGAGGACACCGGCAGATCCGGGAACACCGGGAACACCGGGGACACCGGGAGCACCGGAGACACCGGGAGCACCGGAAACACCGGGGACGGTGGGGATCCCGCCCCGCCCCCCGGGCTGGTGGTGCTCGGTCACTTCGACCAGCCGCCCGGCTACGGCGTCAACCGGCCGCACGGATCCGCGAGCTGGCTCTTCACCTGGACCATCGCGGGCCGGGGCCGGCTGTGGCTGGGCGGTGCGCGGACCACGGCCGGCGCTGGCGACCTGGTCGTGCTCGCCCCCGGCGTCCCGCACGGTTACGCCGTCGAGCCCGGTGCCCGGCACTGGCAATTCTGGTGGGTGCACTGCCAGGCCCGCCCGTCCTGGGTCACGTGGCTGCGGCCGTACGGCACCGGCGACGGGATGTACGCGGTCACCTCCGCCGCGGCCGGGGTGCGGGGCCGCGTCGGGGCGGCGTTCCGGCGGATGCACGCCGACGCCCGCTGGACCGGCACCGATGCCCCGCCCGCCGCGTCACCCCCGAATCCGCAGGTCGCCGTGGCGCACGGCAGCGCGGCCCGCGAACTGGCCCTGTGCGCGCTGGAGGAAATCGTCCTCCTCACCACCGCCGACGCCCGGCCGGCCGCGCCCCGGCCCGGCCTCGACGCACGGATCCGCCGTGCCCAGGAGCTGATCGACGCCGACCCGGGAGCCCCGCACACCGTCCGCTCGCTCGCCGGGGGCGTCGCGCTGTCACCGTCACGGTTCGCCCATCTGTTCAGCCGTCAGCTGGGCCAGTCGCCCATGCGCGCCCTGCGCGAGGCGCGGCTGCGCCATGCCGCCCGGCTGCTGGAGAGCACCGACCTGCCCGTGGAGCGCGTCGCCGCGGCCTCGGGATTCGTCAGCCCGTTCCACTTCAACCGCGCCTTTCGCGAGCGCTACGGGGAACCGCCCGGGGCGTACCGCACCACGCACGGCGATGTGTCCGGCTGAGCAGTGCCATTGGTTCCGCGGCCCGGCGGGAAAGGCCGGCGCGGAGAACGGGGACGACGGTGTGAGCTGCTGGTCAGGCGGTGTGTCAATGGTTTCCGGGACAGTGCTGGAGGGGGTCGAAAGGGAGCGGCTAAAGGGGGGAGGCGCCAGGGGAATGGCTTTCGCTCACTTGATTGACATTTTGTCAAAAGGTGCTGACCGCGCGCGCAATGGACGAAACCGCTGGATCACTTGTTCCCTGTCGCTGAGCTGTGCAAAGGTGTGCCCTGTCGGCGTGTCCACAACACGCCGTTCTTTCGTATGCGCGAGGCCGCCGGGCCGGCATACCCCTTGGTACGGACTTTATTGCGTATGTCCTTGAGAGGAATGCAGCCTTGAAAGACGCAGGCCCGTCGAATTCCCCGGCCTCGGCCCGCGGGTTCGGCGCGACGGACGAGCAACTGAGCGCGGAGCTCAGAAAGTGGACCGGGGCGACACCGGCGCTTCAGCCCGTCGGCGAACTGCTGGACCGGCACTGGGAGGCGGCCTTCGCCTACGCCCGGCTGTGCACCGACGGCCCGCGCTCCGCGGGAATGCTCACGACTGCGGCTTTCACGCGCCTCTTCGGCGAAACGCTCCGGCAGAACGGCCCGACCTCCGCATGGCGGCCCCACCTGCTCATCACGGTGCGGCGCATCGCGGCCGAGTGGGCCGGCGACCACCGGTGCGACACGCTCCACCCGGACCTGCTCGCCGGGACCGGCGACGGGGACCGGCCCGCCTCCCGGCTGCTGCCCTCGCCGCGCCGGCGTCTGCTGTCCGGGGCCTTCCAGCGGCTGCCCCAGTCCGCGCGCTGTCTGCTGTGGCACGTCGAGGTCGAGGCCGAACCGCTCACCTCCCCGGCCGGGTTGCTCGGCCTGGACGAAGAGGGCGCGCGGGTCGAACTGGGCCGGGCCCGGGACCGGCTGCGCGAGGAGTCCCTCCAGCTGCACCGAGAACTCGCCCCCGACGAGCAGTGCCGGCGCTATCTGCGGCTGCTCGACGTGACGTACCGGCGCGGGGGTCTCGACCTCGACCCGGATCTACGCGCGCATATCGAGGGCTGCGGGCACTGCAGCGCCGCCGCCGACCAGCTCGACCAGTTCAATCACGACCTCGGTGTCGCCCTCTCGGAGGCGGTGCTGGGCTGGGGCGGGCGGGACTACGCGGAGCGCCGGGCGCACGAGGCGGGGGAGAGTGCCGGGGGCGGGCGGCATGCCGGGAAGCCCGAGAGACCCGGGACTGCGGCCGGTGCGGCCGCCGCCGTGATGCCGGCCGGTGCGGCGCGTGAACTGTTCCCGGACCCGGTCGCCCTGGCGCGCGAGGTCTTCCCCGACCCGGTCGATCTGGCGTACGAGATCATTCCGGACCCGGTTCGCCCACCCCGCGGTACGTCCGGGTCGGCACGTGAGCGGCGTGCGGCTGCTCCGGATCCGGTCCGCGCACCCCGCGAGACATTCCCCGGGTGGACGGGCGAGGGGCGCGAGGCCTTCTCAGGCCCGGTCGGCAGGGCTCGTGAGGACTTCCCGGCCGACCCGGTTCGTGCACCGCGCGAGGCGGTCCCCGGTCCGGCACGTGAGGACTTCCCGGGTCCGGTTCACACGGCGCGTGAGGCTTTCCCCGGACCGGTACGTCAGGGGCGTGAGGCCTTCCCGGACCAGGTCGCCCTCGCCGGCGCGGTCGGGGAGTCGTTCACCGATCCGGGCGGCCCGGCGGCCGTGCCGCCGCCCCCTCCGAGGCCCGAGGGCGTGGCCCCGGCCGCGGGCCCCGCCCAGGCTCCGGCCCGCGCGGACGTCTCGGTACCGCCTGCCCCCGCACCCCGGGCCCCTCGCCCCGAAGGCTCCCGGGCCGCCGCACGAAGATCCGCCCAGAAGGCGGCCCGCCGTACCGCCCGGCGGCGCAACCTCACCGCGGGCGTGCTGACCGTCAGCGGTCTGGTCGTCCTGCCGCTGGTCCTGTGGTCCACCGGCAACTCCGGCGACGGCGCGCCGGCCGGTCCCGAGCGGCCCACCGGGGAGGCCCCCGACTCCGAGGCGGGCGAGGCGAGCCGCGACCCGTCCTGGGCCGGCGCGGGCGACGCCGAGAAGGGCGCCCTGCGCGGCCGGCTGCACAACGTCTCCTCGGGCCTGTGCGTGGGCATCGACGGAAAGAAGGCCGTGGAGGGCGCGGAGGCCGAGCTCGCGACCTGCTCGGCTGACGCAGCCCAGCAGTGGACGTACGAGACCGACGGGCTGCTGCGCAACGGCGCCGCTCCCGACCTGTGCCTGGACTCGCGGCTCGGATACTCGGTGCGGCTGGCCCCCTGCACGGGCGCGTCCCGGCCCGACCCGAAGGACATCCGCTACGACTTCACCCTGCAGGGCGCCCTGGTGCCCCGCTCGGACCAGGACCTGGCCCTCACCCCGGCCGCGACCGACGGCTCGGGAGCCCTGGTCCTCAAGGCCCGGGCGGACGACGAGGTCCAGCGCTGGGTGATCGACACCTCCAGGGCGAAACTCCAGATGGAGTCCGTCAACTGGAACGCCGCCGCTCCCGTCCCGCACCCCACGCCCACACCGACCCCCACCCCGTCGAAGACGCCCGAGCCCACCCCGAGGCCCTCCGCGACGTCCCCTGCCCCGCAGCCGACCACGAGCAGCCCGGCCGCCACCGAATCGCCCTGCCACAGCTACGGCTACTACTGCGACCCGGACGGCCGGTACGGCAACCCGGGCTACGGCTACCCCGGCTACGGCTACGGATACGGCGGTTACGGCTACGGCGGAGGCGGCCGCCGCTGACCGGGCCGGTTCAGGCCCCGACGACGGTCAGCGACAGCCACAGGGCCATCACGGCAGGCACCAGCGCCGCCGGTGTGGCGAGCAGCCCGAGCCGGGTGAACTCCCCGAGCCCGACCCGATGGCCGTGCTGCTGCACGATCCGCCGCCACAGCAGGGTCGCCAGTGATCCGGCGTAGGTCAGGTTGGGGCCGATGTTCACCCCGAGCAGCACTGCCAGCACGGGGCCCGGACCGGACCCGGCGGTCAGGGGCAGCAGCACCAGCACCGCGGGCAGGTTGTTGATGAGGTTGGCCAGGACGGCGGCCACCGCGGCCACACCCAGCAGCGTCAGCAGGCCCGACCCGCCGGGCAGCACGCGCCGCAGCGCGTCGGCGAGCCCGTGGTCGACGACCGCGCGCACGACCACGCCGAGCGCGAGCACGAACGCCAGGAAGGCCGGAGCCGCGGACCGCACCACCGTCAGGGGGGTGGCCCGCCGCCGCACCAGTGCCCGCCCGGCCAGCACCAGCGCACCGGCCAGCGCGGCCCACGCCGGCGCGATCCCCACCGCGGAGGCCACCACGAACCCGGCGAGCGTGCAGCCGACGGTGACGAGGGCGAACAGCGGGAGCGGCTCGGGACGCGGCTCGGCGTCGGGGGAGGGGAGGGGCGCCGCGAGTTCGTCGTCGAAGAACCGCCGGAACACCAGGTACTCGGCGGCGATCGCGACCAGCCACGGCAGCGCCATCAGCGCGGCGAAGCGGGTGAAGCTCAGCCCGCTCGCCGTGAAGGCCAGGAGATTGGTCAGGTTGGAGACCGGAAGCAGCAGCGAGGCGGTGTTCGACAGATGGGCGCACGCGTACAGATGCGGCCGTGCCCGCACGCCCATGCGGGTCGCGGTGGCCAGCACCACCGGAGTGAGCAGGACGACGGTGGCGTCCAGACTGAGCACGGCCGTGATGACGGACGCCAGGGCGAACACCGCGGTCAGCAGCCGTGTGGGGCGCCCCGCCGCCCAGCGGGCCATCCACGCCCCGCACGAGGTGAACAGCCCCTCGACGTCGCAGAAGTGGGCGAGCACCAGCACGGCCGCGAGGAAGCCGACGACGGGCCCCAGCCGCTGGATCTCCTCCCAGGCGTGATCCGGGGAGATGACTCCGAGGGCGACGGCGATCCCGGCGGCGGGCACCGCCAGCACGGCTTCCGGCAGGCCCTTCGGGCGGGCGACGGCCCAGACGAGCACGGCGGCCAGCAGCGTCACGGACACGACTTCGGCGAGCGGGGTGTTCAGGGCGGGGTCCTCCGGGGGGCGATCTGGCGGTGCCCGCCCAATGAAACCAGGCGTCGGTAAGAGACCCTCGGCGGCCCCGCGGTCCTGGTCGAGGGCGATGGGGCAGGTGTCGGTAAGAGACCCTCCGCGGCCCCGCGGCCCCGCGGCCCTTGTCCAGGACCATGGGCCGCGGCCGAGTGCCGTCGGTGACTCAGATCTCGTCGTCGAGCAGGGCCAGCTCCGCCCAGATCGTCTTGCCCTCGCCGGTGTGCCTGCTGCCCCACCGCTGGGTGAGCTGGGCGACCAGGAGCAGCCCGCGGCCCCCCTCGTCCCAGGTCTTGGCCCGGCGCAGGTGCGGCGCCGTGTGGTTGGTGTCGGACACCTCACAGATCAGGGTGGCCTCGTCATGGATCAGCCGCAGCCGGATGGGCGGGGCGCCGTAGCGGATGGCGTTGGTGACCAGTTCGCTCACGACCAGCTCGGCGGTGAACGTGGCCTCGATCAGCCCCCAGCGTTCGAGCTGGTCGACGACCTGCTTGCGGATGGGCGCCACCAGCGCCGGGTCGGCGGGGATGTCCCAGGTGGCGACCTGGGCGGACGGCAGGCCGCGGGTGCGGGCCAGCAGCAGGGCCACATCGTCGCTGGAGCCGCCCGGCGGGAGCAGCGTGTGCAGCACGCGGTCGCAGATCTCGTCCAGGGAGTCGGAGGGCGCCGACAGCGCCTCGCGGAGCATCCGGCCGCTCGCGTCGACGTCCCGCTCCCGGCTGACCAGCAACCCGTCCGTGTGGAACGCCAGGATGCTGCCCTCCCGCAGCTCCACCTCGGCGGACTCGAACGGCAGCCCCCCGACGCCCAGCGGCGGCCCCGAAGGCAGGTCGAGCTGCTGCGCGGGGCCGTCCGGCGGCACCAGCAGGGGCAGCGGATGCCCGGCCCGGGCCAGGGTGCAGCGCCGGGAGACCGGGTCGTAGACCGCGTACAGACAGGTCGCGCCCACCTCTCCGGTGCCGTCCTCCCCGCCGGATTCCTCCGACAGCCGGACGACCAGGTCGTCGAGGTGGGTGAGCAGTTCGTCGGGGGCCAGGTCGATGTCGGCGAGGGTGCGGACGGCGGTGCGCAGCCGGCCCATGGTGGCCGAGGCCTGGATGCCGTGGCCGACGACGTCGCCGACGATCATGGCGACCCGCATCCCGGACAGCGGGATCACGTCGAACCAGTCGCCGCCCACGCCGGAGCGGGTGGCCGGCAGATAGCGGGAGGCCGCCTCGACCGCCGCCGTGTGCGGCAGGGTGCGGGGCAGCAGACTGCGCTGCAGGGTGAGCGTCGTCTCGCGCTCGCGGGAGTAGCGGCGCGCGTTGTCGATGCAGACGGCGGCCCGGGCCGTGACCTCCTCGGCCAGCAGCACGTCGTCGACGGTGAACGCCTCGGGGCGCCGGAAGCGGGTGAAGACCGCCACTCCGAGAGTCGTGCCCCGGGCCTGCAGCGGAACGGACATCGTGGAGTGGATGCCGTACTCCTGGATCCGCTGGAAGCGCGCCGGGTCCCAGGCCAGCCAGCGGTCGAGGTCGCCGGAGGAGCCTGAGGCCACGACCGTGTGCCCCGCGACCAGCGAGGCGGACTGCGGGGAGTTCTCCGGGTAGACGTCCACCTGCCCGGGCTTGGCGACGGCCTCGGGACTGCCCTTGTGCACCGACTGGTGGGCGGACCGGCGCAGACTCAGTGGCGGGATGGGCGGTCCGGCGGACTCGCCGCCCTGCTCCTGCGGGTCGAGCAGGTCGACGCTGACGAAGTCGGCGAGCGCCGGGACGCACACGTCCGCCAGCTCCTGGGCGGTACGGGTGACGTCGAGAGTGGTGCCGATGCGCACGCTGGCCTCGTTGACCAGTTGCAACCGCTCGCGCGAGCGGTACTGGTCGGAGAAGTCGTGGGCGGTCACGCACACGCCCCGCACCCGGCCCGCCCCGTCGGTGAGCGGCGCCATCCGGGCCAGCCACGCGTGCGCGCCCCGGTCCTCGCCGGTCGCCTTCATGTACGTCTGCATTTCCTGCCGCCGTCCGGTGCTCAGCACCCGGCGCAGATGCTCCTCGAGCTCGGCGTTCGGCGGCCGGCTGCCGACGTCGGTGGGCCTGAGGCCCAGCATCCGCCCGGCGGGCAGTCCCAGCAGATCGGCCATGGCCTCGTTGACGCCGCGCAGCCGCAGCCGCTCGTCGAAGATCATCGTGGCGCAGGGCGACTGTGTCAGCGCCATACGCACCAGCGGGTCGTCCGCGAGTGCCTGGTCGGCGGCCTCCGGCGGGGACACCGCCAGCCAGTCGATCGCCTCCGCCGCGTCCGGCGGTCGGCGGTGGGCGAGCACCCAGACGGTGACGGGGTGGCCGTCACGATGGCGCAGGGTGACGGTGCCGCTCCAGCGCGAGTCGTCCGGCACGGTCGGCGGGTCCGCGCCGTCGGCCAGCAGGTCGGCGGCGGGACGGCCCACGACCTCGGCGGCCGTGTGGCCCAGCAGACGGCGGGCGCCCTCGCTCCACTCGGTGAGCGTGCCGTCGACGGCGATGACGGCACGGGCGGCCACGCCATCGTCCAACGCCTCGTCCGGACTCATCGTCGCGACTCCATACGGACACTCACAGTGAACAGGGAAGTCAGTTGAGTTCCAGCGTAGTCCGTGGGCGCCCGGCGTGGACCGGTAACCCCGCTGCCGCCTCCCCGGGCCGGGTCGAGGCACAAATCCGGCCGAAGCCGTCCGTGAGGCAGAAGGGAGCTTCCGCACCCTTGACGGCCGTGTGTGACACCTCGACAGAATCTGTTTGTTCACGATCAGTTGTGAGTACTTCTGGGCCCTGATGAGGGAGAGCTGTCATGTCGGTCAGTCGCAGATCGGTCCTGCTCGCCTCCGCCGCCGCACCCGCGGCCGGGACGCTGCTCGGCGCCCCGGAGGCGTGGGCCGCCGAGCAGGCGCGTGGCGCGTCCGGCCGCCGGACCGTCCCACTGCGCGACGGCTGGCGCTTCGCGCTGGTGAACCCGGGTGGCATCACCGACCCGACCGGCGCCTACGCCGACGCCCACCTTCCCGGTTACGACGACTCCGGATGGCGCGAGACCGCCGTTCCGCACGACTGGAGCATCGAGCAGACCCCCACCACCGAGCACGGCACCACCAGCGGCACCGGTTTCCTCCCCGGCGGCCTCGGCTGGTACCGCCTGGCCTTCACCCTGCCGGCCGCCCTCGCCGGCAAGCGTGTCTCGGTGGAGTTCGACGGCGTGTACATGGACTCCACCGTGTACTGCAACGGCAAGGAGGCCGGCCGCCACCCCTACGGCTACACCGGCTTCGCCCTCGACCTCACCGACCTGGTGCACACCGACGGCGCCACCGAGAACGTGATCGCCGTCGAGGTCCGCAACCGGCTCCCCAGCAGCCGCTGGTACTCCGGCAGCGGCATCTACCGCGAGGCCCGCCTGGTGATCACCGAGCAGGTGCACGTGGCCCGCTGGGGCACCCGCGTCACCACGCCCGAGATCTCCGCCGAGCGTGCCGTCGTACGGGTCGGCACCTCCGTCGTCAACGCCTCCGGCGCGGGCGCGGACGTCGAGGTCGTCTCCCGGATCGTCGACGGCACGGGCCGGACGGTCGCCCGCACCTCCTCCACCGCGGCCGTCACCGCCGAGCACACAGAGACCCATGAACTGACGGTACGGCGCCCGGAGTTGTGGGGCTTCGAGACACCGCACCGCTACACCCTGCACACCGAGCTGCGCGTCGGCGGCCGCACCACCGACACCCACCGCACCGTCTTCGGCTTTCGCACCTTCCGCTTCGACCCGGACGAGGGCTTCTTCCTGAACGGCACCCGCCACAAGATCAAGGGCGTCGACCTCCACCACGACCTGGGCGCGCTCGGCGCCGCCGTCAGCGTCGACGCCGTCCGCAGGCAGCTGGAGATCATGCGGTCCATGGGCGTCAACGCCCTGCGCACCTCCCACAACCCGCCCGCACCCGAGGTGATCCAGGTCTGCGAGGAGCTCGGCATCGTCATGCTGGTGGAGGCGTTCGACTGCTGGCGCACCGGCAAGAACCCGTACGACTACGGCCGCTTCTTCGACGAGTGGTGCGAGAAGGACGCCACCGAGATGGTGCTGGCGGCCCGCAACTCACCCGCCGTGCTGAGCTGGTCCATCGGCAACGAGGTCCCCGACTCCACCTCCACCGCCGGCCTTGCCATGGCCGACCGGATCATCGGGGCGATCAGAGCCGCCGACGACACCCGCCCGCTGGTCATCGGCTCCGACAAGTACCGCCGCCTGCCCGCCAAGGGCTCCGCTGCCGACCTGATGCTGGCCAAGCTGGACGGCCTCGGCCTCAACTACAACACCGCCAAGTCGGTCGACCAGCTGCACGCGGCCTACCCGCACCTGTTCCTCTTCGAGTCGGAGTCCTCCTCGGAGACCTCCACCCGCGGCGCCTACCAGGAGCCCGAGCACCTCAACACCGGCGAGAACCACACCCCGGGCAGACGCGCGACCTCCTCCTACGACAACAACCTCGCCTCCTGGACCATGAGCGGCGAGTACGGCCACAAGAAGGACCGGGACCGGAAGTGGTTCGCCGGGCAGTTCCTCTGGTCCGGCATCGACTACATCGGCGAACCCACCCCCTACGACGTCTTCCCGGTCAAGGCGTCCTTCTTCGGCGCGGTCGACACGGCCGGCTTCCCGAAGGACATGTACCACCTCTTCCGGAGCCAGTGGACCAGCGAACCGATGGTCCACCTGCTGCCGATGACCTGGAATCACGACAAGGGCGACACGGTCGAGGTCTGGGCGTACGCGAACGTCGACACCGTCGAGCTGTACCTCAACGGCACGTCCCTGGGCGTACGGCGGTTCGACACCAAGAAGACCGCCGACGGCCGCACCTACCTGGAGACCACCGAGGCGACCGGCGACGACAAGACCTTCACCGACGGCCCCTACCCCGGCAGCTACACCAGCCCGAACGGCAGCGCCGGCAAGCTCCACCTGACCTGGAAGGTGCCCTTCGAACCCGGAGAGCTGAAGGCCGTCGCCCGGCGGGGCGGCAAGGTGGTCGCCACCGACGTGCTGCGCACCGCCGGAGCACCCCACGCGATACGCCTGACCGCCGACCGCCCCTCCCTCGCCGCGGACGGCCGCTCCCTGGTCTTCGTGACCGCCGAGGTCGTCGACCGGCGCGGGGTGGTGGTGCCCGACGCGGAGCACCTGCTGTCCTTCGAGGTGGCGGGCGGCTCCCTCGCGGGGCTCGACAACGGCCGGCAGGAGAGCGCCGAGCGCTACCAGGCGAGCACCCGGACCGCCTTCCACGGCAAGGCCCTCGCCATCGTCCGGTCCGGCACGAAGGCGGGTGCGGTGAGGGTGACCGCCCGCGCCGAGGGGCTGCGCGCGGGCACGGCGACCGTACGGGCCACCCGCGCGCAGGACCGGGCCGAGACGGCCCCGACGGCCTTCGGGCCGGAGCACCCGGCCCCCGTCGACCACCCGCGCGCGGACGCGAGCTACTCCGGCCGTCCGGACACCCTGCCCGCCGCCATGCTCGACGGCGACCCGGCCACCGGCTGGTCCAACGGCTTCTTCAAGCAGGCCACGCCCCTGCTGCCGGCCTTCGACGGGGCGCGGACCGAGGACTGGGTCCGCGTCGACCACGGGCGCACCCGAGGCTACGACCGGGTGGAGGTCTCCTTCACCGTGGACGCCACGCACAGCCTGCCCGCGGCGATCGAGGTGGCGGTCTGGGACGGCCGCGCGTGGCAGACCGCGCGGGACACAGAGATCGGCTGGGCCACCGCCTCCGACGCCCCCACCGTGATCACCTTCAAGGCCCTGCGAGGCTCCCGGATCCGGCTCACCCTGACGAGCCGCCACCCCGGCGAGGCGCGTGGCGCGATCCGCATCAGCCGACTGGACGCCCCGGCAGCCTGAGTCCCGGGCACCACGGTCCGGACGGGTGGTGAACAGCCATTCCCGTCCGGACCGTTGACGGGGCGTCACATCAGCCACAACCATGGCCTGGATCCGCATCTGGGAGCGCTCCCACGCAGAGCGCCGCCCGCACCTCCCGGAGGAGCCCAGACGTGAAACGACGCAGAACCGCCCTGCTGTCCCTGACGGCCCTGCTGGCGACCGCGCTCACCGCGCTGCCGTCCTCGCCGGCCGGGGCCGACGAGGTCGAGCAGGTCAGGAACGGCACCTTCGACACCGCGACCGACCCCTGGTGGACGACCAGCAACGTCACCGCGGGCCTGTCCGACGGCCGGCTCTGTGCCGACGTCCCCGGCGGCACCGCCAACCGCTGGGACGCCGCCGTCGGGCAGAACGACATCACCCTCGTGAAGGGCGAGTCGTACCGCTTCTCGTTCAGCGCGACCGGGACACCCGCCGGGCACGTGGTGCGGGCGATCGTGGGTCTGTCGGTGTCGCCGTACGACACCTACCACGAGGTGACGCCGCAGCTCAGCGTCTCCGGTGACCGCTACTCCTACACCTTCACCTCGCCCGTCGACACCGCGCAGGGCCAGGTCGGCTTCCAGCTCGGCGGCAGCGCGGACGCCTGGCGCTTCTGCATGGACGACGTCTCGCTGCTCGGCGGAGTGGCGCCGGAGCCGTACGAACCCGACACCGGTCCCCGGGTGCGCGTCAATCAGGTCGGCTATCTCCCGGCCGGCCCGAAGAACGCCACCCTGGTCACCGACGCCACGGCCGGGCTGCCCTGGCAGCTGAAGAACTCCGGCGGGACGGTCGTCGCCAAGGGCACGACCCTGCCGCGCGGGGTCGACGCCTCCTCCGGACAGAACGTCCACTCGATCGACTTCGGCGCCTACCGCGCCAAGGGCACGGGTTTCACGCTCGTCGCCGACGGCGAGACCAGCAGGCCCTTCGACATCGGCGCGAGCGCCTACGAACGGCTCCGGCTGGACTCGGCGAAGTACTACTACACGCAGCGCAGCGGCCTCGCGATCCGCGACGACCTGCGGCCCGGCTACGGCCGCCCGGCCGGTCACGTGGGCGTGGCCCCCAACAAGGGCGACACCGCCGTGCCCTGTCAGCCCGGCGTGTGCGACTACACCCTCGACGTCAGCGGCGGCTGGTACGACGCCGGCGACCACGGCAAGTACGTCGTCAACGGCGGCATCTCCACCTGGGAACTGCTGAGCACCTACGAACGCGCCCGCACGGCCCGCACCGGACGGGCGGACAAGCTCGGTGACGGCACACTCGCCATCCCGGAGAGCGGCAACAAGGTGCCCGACATCCTCGACGAGGCCCGCTGGGAGCTGGAGTTCCTACTGAGGATGCAGGTGCCCGACGGCAAGCCGCTGGCCGGCATGGCCCACCACAAGATGCACGACGAGCAGTGGACCGGCCTGCCCCTGCTGCCCAGCGACGACCCGCAGAAGCGTGAGCTGCACCCGCCCTCCACCGCCGCCACTCTCAACCTGGCCGCCACGGCCGCACAGGCCGCCCGCCTGTACCGCTCCTACGACAAGCCGTTCGCCGCCAAGGCACTGGCCGCCGCACGCAAGGCCTGGTCGGCGGCGCTCGCCCACCCCGACCGTCTCGCCTCCGAGAGCGACGGCATCGGCGGCGGCGCCTACGCCGACAGCGACGTCACCGACGACTTCTACTGGGCGGCGGCCGAGCTGTACCTCTCCACCGGGGAGAAGCGGTTCGAGGAGTACGTCCTGAAGTCCCCGGTCCACACGGCCGACCTCTTCAAGCCCGTCGGATTCGACTGGGCCCGCACGGGCGCGGCGGGCCGGCTGGACCTCGCCACGGTGCCGAGCAGGCTGCCGGGCCGGGACAAGGTGCGCCAGTCCGTCGTCAAGGGCGCCGACCGCTACCTGGCCACCCTCAAGGCCCACCCCTACGGCATGCCGTACGCACCGGACGGCAACACCTACGACTGGGGCTCCAGCCACCAGGTCCTCAACAACGCGGTCGTCCTCGCCACCGCGTACGACCTCACCGGCGCCGCCAAGTACCGGGACGGCGCGCTGCAGAGCATGGACTACATCCTGGGCCGCAACGCGCTGAACATCTCCTACGTCACCGGCTACGGCGAGGTCAGCGCGCAGAACCAGCACAGCCGCTGGTACGCCCACCAGCTGGATCCGGCTCAGCCCAGCCCGCCGAAGGGCACCCTCGCGGGCGGGCCGAACTCGAGCATCCAGGACCCCTACGCACAGAGCAAACTGCAGGGCTGTGTCGGCCAGTTCTGCTACATCGACGACATCCAGTCCTGGTCGACCAACGAGCACACGATCAACTGGAACGCCGCCCTGACCCGTATGGCCTCCTTCGTGGCGGACCAGGGGTAGGAACCGGACAGCGCCGCCGCCCGCGTGCCGGGGGAGTCCGCCGACAGGACGCCCCCGGCACGCGCGCGTAGCCTGGTGACATGCCAGCGGTGCGGGTCGACGGCATCGAGGTCGCCTACGACCGGGTGGGCCAGGGCCCGCCCCTCGTGCTCGCGCACGGCGCCACGGCGGACGCCCGGCTGTTCCGCCCCCAGTCCGAGGACCTGGCCGACGAGTTCACCGTCGTCGCCTGGGACGAACCGGGCGCCGGTCGCTCCTCCGACGTACCGCCCTCCTTCACCCTGGCCGACTACGCCCGCTGCCTGGCGGCCGTCGTCGAGGACGTGGATCTGGGACCGGCCCATGTCCTCGGCGCCTCCTGGGGCGGGACCGTCGTGCTGGAGCTCTACCGGCACCACGCCGAGCTCGTGCGGACCCTGCTCCTGGTCGACACCTACGCGGGCTGGAAGGGCTCACTGCCCGCGGCGGAGGTGCGCTCCCGGGCCGAAGGGGCAGAGCGCATGCTCGCGGTCCCGTCCGAGGCGTTCGCGCCGACCATGCCGGGACTGTTCGCCGGGCGGCCCCCCGCCGAAGCCGTCCGGCTGCTGTCCCTGATGTCGGCCGACACCCGCGCCCAGAGCATGCGGACCGAGCTCGCCGTCATGGTCGAGGCCGACCTGCGGGATCTGCTGCCGAAGATCGAGGCGCCGACACTCCTGCTGTGGGGGGAGCTCGACGCCCGCTCACCCGTGGATCCCGTCGCCCACCAGTTCCTCGAAGCGATCCCGCGGGCCACGCTCGTCGTGCTCCCCGGCATCGGGCACCTCAGCAACATCGAGGCACCCGAGCCGTTCAACCGGACCGTCCGGGAGTTCTGCCGCGCTCACTCCTGACCGGCGCCCCACCGGTCGCCCTGCGCCGCGGGCAGGTGGGCGAGCTTGTCGGGGTTGGCGACCACGTAGATGCCGCGCACCCGGTCGCCCTCCGGGGTGAGGTCCAGGACCAGGACCGCGAACGGCGCGTCGCCGTCGAACAGCACCGCCGCCTCGTCGCCGTTGACGCGGCGGTAGCGCCAGACCGGGTGGTCCGGGCCGCCGCGCCCGGCGGTGAGCAGACGGGCCACCTTGTCCCGGCCGTGCACCGGGCGCAGGCTCGCCCGCCGGCGCTTGCCGCCCGCGTCCGTCCACGCCGTGACGTCCGGTGCGAGCACCTCCATCAGCTCGGCGATGTCGCCGCCGAGCGCGGCCCGCACGAACCGCTCGGTCGCCTCCCGCCGCACCCGCGGATGCGCCTCGTACCGCGGCCGCCGCGCGTGCACGTGCTCCCGGGCCCGGTGCGCCAACTGCCGTACGGCGGCGGGGGAGCGGTCGATGATCTCCGCGATCTCGGCATGCGGGTAGCCGAACACCTCACCCAGCACGAACACGGCCCGTTCCAGCGGTGTCAGCGACTCCAGGACCACCAGCATGGCCAGCGACACGGACTCGGAACGCAGGGCCGGGTCCTCGGCGGTCCCGGTGTCCGCGCCGACCAGGGGCTCGGGCAGCCACGGGCCGACGTACGTCTCCCGGCGGCGGCTGATCACGGCGCGGCGGCGCAGTGCGTGGTTGACCGCCACCCGGACGAGATAGGCGCGCGGGTTGTCGACGCCGGACAGGGGGGCGCCCCCGCCGCGTGCCGTCCAGGACAGCCATGTCTCCTGCAGCACGTCCTCGGTGTCGGCGACGCTGCCGAGCATGTTGTAGACCACGCCGAACAGCAGCTCGCGATGGTCGACGAACACCCCGGTCGCCGCGTCGAGCGGGGCGTCGGTGCCGGTTACGGAGATCTCGGTCATGGGTGTGCCTCCCGTGGATGCGCTCATCACTGCGAGCCGGACAGCCCGCCGATTTGTGACATCGCACGGCTCGATGTGACCCACGTCTCAGGCGGCTCTTCTCTCCGGTACCTTTGGGCACCCTCCCTGAGCTGGGGATATTTACCAGTCAGTACCCGAGCGGTACCGTGAAGGCATGCCAGCTCTCAACGTGGAGTTCAGCGACCGCGAACTTGAGGACCTGCGGCAGATCGCCAAGGAGCGCGGTACGTCCATGAAGGCCCTCGTGCGCGAGGCGGCCGCGGCCGACATAGCCCGCCACCGGGCATTGCAGGAGGGTGCGGAGGCCTTCCGCCGGTTCTTCGCCACGCACGCCGACGAGTTCGCCGCCGCGTTCCCCGACGACGAACCGCCCGCCAAGGGCGAAGGGCGGGCTGCCTGACCCATGGCACCCGTGATCCATATCGACGTGCCCTGGCTGCTTCAGCGCCATGAGGAGGTCCTGCCGGACCAGCCCACCGTCAACGACTTCTCCGCGCTGGTCGCCGCCGTCGCCCGGCACCGCGTCGACCCGCCGCGCCTCGGGGTGAACTCCGACCCGGCCTGGCGGGCCGCCGCGCTGCTGCACACCATCACGGTGCTCCGACCGCTGCCCTCGGCCAACGCCCGCTTCGCCTGCGCGACCGCCGTGGCGTACATGTTCGTCAGCGGTGTCGGTATCGACCCGCCCTACGGCGCCCTCGTCGACCTCGCCCGTGACCTGTTGTCCGGCGCCACCGACGTCTACGGCGCGGCGGACCGGTTGCGCTCCTGGCAGATCTGAGGGTCCGGAGCCGGCGCCCGATTCACACAGGCCGCAGGGAAATGTCGAAAACGGGTGCGATCTGCGCGTATCCGTTCCCCGTTTCTGACTTTCTGTCAATGGCGGGGATGTTGTCCGGGCGCCTTGTTGGCCGTGTAGGGGTTGTGCAAGAGTGAAACGCGCGTGCGGGGGGAATGGCCGGGTGTCGCACGTGATTTGCGGACCACGTCCGATTCGCCGTCGGTGAATTCGCACCTCCCGCGCCCCGCCAAAAAGGTACGCACCAACCGGGCCTCCTTTTCGGTGGCAGGACTTCTGTGTGTGTCACATGCGTGGGAAGGAACCATCTCAGTGCCCACCCCCCACCCCCCTCGTCCTCCGTATCCCCCGCCCGGCGGGGATCCCGGGGAATCCGATGAATCACTCGCCGCCCCGCTGAGAGGCAGACCGGAGGGCGAGGTCGCCGCCCATTCCGTCGCGCTGCTGATGGCACGGCACTACCAGCCGGTGCACGACTACGCGGTCATCTGCCTCGCCTCGTCGGCGCAGGTGGCCGCCATGGTGACCGGAACCGCCTTCCACCGGACCCTCAACCGCCTCGCCTTCGGCGAGACCGCCGTCGCGCTGCGGCCCGCCCTTCTGGTGACCGTGCGCGACACGATCCGCGAGTGGTCCGGCGACGATCGAATATCGGCCGTTCTGCCCGCGTTGCAGAAACCGGCCGGAGGACGCGGGCTGCGCGCCGCGACGTCCATGACGCCCGAAAATCGCATCCTCGCGGAGCGGGCATTCCAGGCACTTCCCGCGGCCTCGCGTTGTTTGCTGTGGCATGTCGAGGTCGAGGCAGATCCTTTTAGCGTCCCGGCCGGACTGCTGGGCTTGGACACCGACATCGCGTCGGCGGCCCTCGAACAGGCGCGGGACAAATTCCGTGAAGGCTGCGTACGTGCCCATCGCGAACTCGCGCCGACCCACGATTGCCGGTTCTACAACCGCCTCCTCGACGTCCCGATCCGCCGGGGCGGCGCACTGCTGCCGGACGTCCAGCAGCATCTGGACGAGTGCCGCTACTGCCGGGACGCGGCGGAGCAGCTGAGCCATTTCGAAGGCCCGCTGGGGCCGCTGGTCGCCGAGGCGGTGCTCGGCTGGGGCGCCCGCCGCTACCTCGACTCACGCCCGGGGCGCGCGTCGCACGGTACGCGGGGTGCCCGGGCGGGCCGGCGCGGCGGCGGACGGCGGGGCGGCGGGCGGCACGGGCTGCTGTCCCGGCTCCCCGTGCCCGCCCGGGTGCCGGAGGCGATGCGGTCGTCGCGGGCACTGCTCTCGGGCGTCGGCGCGGTCTCGGCCGGGGTGCTGGCGACGGTGCTGATCATCAGCGCGTCGTCTCACGGCGGCGGCGAGGCCGACCCGGCCGGCTCCAACAGCGCCACCGGCGGCAAGGGCTCCGCATCGGTGACGCCACCTGGCACCGCCGGGCTTCCCATGGCCCAGGGCGTGACCCGGCTGCGCAACACCGGTGCCGACCTGTGCCTCGACATCCGGGACCTGCCGAAGGAGGGCGCGGGCATCAAGCTGGCCCCGTGCTCGACGGTGTGGACCCAGCAGTGGACGTACGAGGACGACGGGCTCCTGCGCAGCGTCGCCGATCCCGGCCTGTGTCTGGACTCCCACAAGGACGCCGGTGTCGTCGTCCTCGGTACCTGCGCCGACGAGGATGCCGAGCGGGGCGACGACGTGCGCTACGACCTCACCGTGCAGGGGGAGTTGCTGCCCCGCTGGGACGAGCAGCTCGCCCTCGCCCCGGCCGACGACGACCCGGGCGCCGACGTCGTCGTCAAGGTCCGCGACCGCTCCTCCGAGGACCAGCGCTGGCAGTCGGAGTCCCTGCCGACGACGGAGGGCTCCCTGTCGATAGAGGAGCAGGACGACCCGGCGGCCCGCCAGGTGACGGACACCGACGGCCCGACCACGTGACGCGGGGCACCGGGGCCTGACCGGGGGTTGCGCGGCCGGCGCGCCGCGCGGCCCGCCCGTCAGGCCGGATGCTCGACGAGGTCGGCCGGGCCGACGGTGTCCGGTGTCGCATGCCCCGAGAGGGCCAGCGTGAGGTCGAGTTCGGCGAGCAGGCAGCGGATGACGTGTTCGACGCCGGACTGCCCGTCGAGGCCGAGGCCGTAGACGTACGGGCGGCCGACGAGGACCGCGCGGGCGCCGAGGGCGAGGGCCTTGACGATGTCGTCGCCGGTGCGGACGCCGCTGTCGAAGAGGACGGTGAGCCGGTCGCCCACCGCCTCCGCCACGCGGGCAAGCGCGTCGGCCGCAGCGACGGCGCCGGCCACCTGCCGGCCGCCGTGGTTGGAGACGACCACGCCGTCCATGCCGGCCTCGGCCGCCAGTCGGGCGTCGTCCGGGTGCAGGACACCCTTGAGGACGATCGGGCCGTCCCAGTTCTCCCGCAGGAACGCCAGGTCCGGCCAGCTCTTGGCCGGGTCGGAGAACATCCCGACGAAGTGCGTCACGGCCGCGTTCGGATCCTCGTGCACCGGCTTGGCCAGACCTGCCTGGAACGCCGGGTCCGAGAAGTAGTTGGCCGTGCCGACCCCGTGCAGGAACGGCAGGTACGCCTGGTCGAGATCGCGCGGCCGCCACGACAGCAGCGGCGTGTCCAGGGTGACCACCAGGGCCGTGAACCCGGCCGCCTTCGCCCGGTTCAGGAAACTGCGGGCCACCTCCGGGTCCTTCGGCCAGTACAGCTGGAACCAGCGCTCGGCGTCACCCATCGCCTCGGCGACCTGCTCCATGGGCGTGCTGGACGCGGACGACAGGATGTACGGCACGCCCTGTGCGGCGGCGGCCCGGGCCGCGGCGGACTCGGCGTCCGGGTGCATGATCGACAGCACGCCGACCGGGGCCAGCGCGAGGGGGGCCGCAAGGGTGCGGCCCAGGACCTCGACGGACAGATCCCGGTCGTGCACGTCGCGCAGCATGCGCGGCACGATCCTGCGGCGCTCCAGGGCCGCCCGGTTGGCGCGGGCCTCACTGCCGTCGCCCGCGCTGCCCGCCACGTACCCGACCGGGCCGGGTCCCAGCCGCTGCTCGGTGAGCTCCTCCAGCCGGGTCAGATCGGTGGGCAGCCGCGGAACGGCACCCGTCATCCCGTTCAGATAGATCTCGTACTGGAAGTCCGCCCAGTGCCTGCCCACGTGCGCCCCGCCTCTCGTCGTCTCCTCGTCGAGACCGTGCCGTGGGCGACGATACCGAGCGGTATGCGCTCCGGTGGATCAGGGGCGGGCCGCCGCCTCCCGCAGCACACGGGCCAGTGCGCTCGGCTGCGAGAACATCGGCCAGTGGCCGGTGTTCAGCTCCACCAGCTCCCAGCTGTCGCTCCCGAGCAGCGCGGCCACCGCCGGCATCGGCTCGTCCCCGTCGAGGAGGCACTTCACATACGTCGCCGGCAGCTCGCCCAGAGGGCGCTCGAGGACGGCCGGTTCGGTGAGCGTGACACCCGGGTGCGGGGTCGCTCCCACGATCCGGGCGATCTGCTCGTCCGTCAGCCCCTGCCCCGCGTAGTCCTCGGGGCCGAGCGGAGGCCAGTACCCGCCCCGCGCGTCGATCGTCCGCCGGACGTGCTCGCTGGGCCAGCCCGACAGGAACGACTCCCCGTCCACGGGCACGTTCGCGTCGACGAACACCACGCGCCGCAGCCGGTCGCCGATCCGCTCGGCGGCCTGCCCGGCCGGGACGCCCGCGTAGCTGTGCCCGACCAGGACGACGTCCCGCAGACCGAGCCGCTCCACCTCCTCCACGATGTCCCGGACATGCGTCTGCTGCCCGGCCGGAAGTGTGTCCCGTCTTTCGGCGAGGCCCGACAGCGTCAGCGCATGGACGTCATGCCCGGCGCCGCGCAGCTCCGCGGCCACCTCGTCCCATGCCCACGCCCCGAGCCATGCCCCCGCCACCAGTACGAAGTCGGTCATGCGGGCAACGTAGCCGAGGGGTCCGACAACGGGTCACTCCTCGTCCGCGTGCGGGGCGGGGTCCGGCTCGGAGTCCGGGCCCTGGGCCCGGACGCGCTGCACGTGTTCCAGGGACTCGCGCAACTCGGCGAGCCAGTCGTCCGTATGACGCTGGACCAGGCGCACGCACCAGGCCAGCGCGTCGCTGCGGCTGCGCGCGACGCCGCCGGCGATCAGGGTGTCGAGCACCTGGCGCTCCGGCTGGCGCAGCCGCGTCATGACCGGCGCGGCCACGTGCGTGAAGAGGGTGCGCCGCCCGCCGCACTCCACGCCCCAGGACACCTTCCGCCCGAACCGGTGCTCGGCATCCCGGGCCACGGCCACGCGGTCCTCGCGGGTGCGCTCCCGGAATTCCTGCACCCGGCTCTCCAGGGCCGCCTCCCGTTCGGTGGCCGGGGCGTCCTCGGCCAGTCTGGGGGCGGGGACGCGGCCGATGACGGTGATCTCCTCGCGGTCGACCGTGATCTCGGTCAGCTCCTCGAAGAGGTCGTCGGGCAGGCGACCGGCGAACCAGCCGCGGAGCTTCTCTCTCTGCTCATTCGTAATCATGTAATGACGATTACGCGGCCAGCCCATGAACACAAGGGGTCGCAAAGCAGTCGGCCGAGAGCGGAATCGGAATGTTTCAGGCCTATTAACGAACGCACGGGAATCGGCCATCTGGCCGCTTCATGACCCCGGAGACCGCGCAGTTACGGGCTTCACCGGCGCGCGTTCCGTAACTTCGCGCCACTGATTCAATACGCAAGGTTACTGAAACCCGTGGGGTCGATGTGTGTTTCCGCGGCGGACTCGGCAGACTCGCGCTCGCCGCTCCGGGCACCGACCGAGCACGGACCGGCACACCCCGTAATCGAAGCGGAAGGATGCACACAATGCGGAACACCGCGCGCTGGGCCATGATCCTCGGCATGACGGCCACCGCCGTCTGCGGACCCCTCACCGGGGCCGCGCTCGCCTCCCCGGGTCAGGCCCCCACCGCGCTCTACGCCCCGTCGGCCCTCGTTCTCACGGTGGGCCACGGCGAGAGCGCGATCGCAGCGACTCCGGAACGCGCGGTCACCCTGACCTGTGCCCCGACGGCGGCCGGCACGCACCCGGCGGCCGGCTCGGCCTGCGCGGAACTGCGCGGCGTCGGCGGGGACTTCGACGCCCTGACCGCGAGAGACGGAGTGATGTGCACCAAGCAGTACGACCCGGTGGTCGTCACCGTGGACGGCGTCTGGCAGGGCAAGCGCGTCTCCTACGAGCGCACCTTCTCCAACGACTGCATGAAGAACGCCTACGGGACGGGAGTCTTCTCCTTCTGAGAGGGCTGGACCCACAGACCGGGATCGCGCTGAATCCGTGAAGCGCAGCGGGCCGTGGCTGGGGAGCCGGGCCGTTGTCACCGGAAGTCGCGATCTCGTGCGAGGGGGCCGGCGGGCGGAGTGGGGCCGCCCGCCGGCCTCTGGGCGTTACCGCGTCCGGGGCCTCACGCCCGGTCGCGGTGGCTCGTGTCGCACCACGGGTAGCGCCGGCTGCGGCGGCAGGTGCACAGGGCGACGCGGAACCGGTCGGAGCTGACGACGGAACCGTCCTCGAGCTCCACTTCCACCGGGCCCTCCATCAGCAGTGGGCCCTTGCGCTGGACGGTGACGCGGCGCGGTGCGGCGGGCCGGTCAGACGGGGAGTTCGGCACGGACGACCACCAGCTCTTCCTTGTCCTCGGCGGCGGGCAGCAGCCCCCGCTCCCGCAGCCAGCGTTCCCGGCCGCGCAGCACGGGCCCGAGCGCGATCCGGCGCCGACGGGTCACCGCGGCCTTCAGGCCGGCCGCGCGCAACTGTCCGACGGTCAGGTCCGGGCCGCTGAGCGCCGACTGGACGAGCAGCAGCACCCCGCCGGGCCGCAGCAGACCGGGCGCCTCCCGGCAGATGCGGTCGACGACCATCCGCCCGTCGCCGCCCGCGTCCCAGGCCCGGGCCGCACCCCGAGGCGGCCTGCGATGACCGTCCGGCGCCGGCACGTACGGCGGGTTGGCCAGGATCAGATCGAACGTTTCTCCGTGTACCGGTTCGAAAAGATTTCCGTGCCGGATGTGGACCGGGAGCCTCGCGAGCCGGGCGTTCAGCCGCGCGGCCCACACGGCGCTCCAGGACACGTCCACGGCGGTCACACGGCTGCCCCGGCGCGCGGCCTCCAGGGCCAGGGCGCCGCTGCCGGTGCCCACGTCGAGGACTTCCGCGCCCGGGGGCAGGTGCTCGTCGTACAGGGCACCGGCCAGCAGCTCGGTGTCCTCCTGCGGGGCGTACACGCCCGGGGGTACCAGTGCAATCACGGACGCCGAGTACCCCGGCAATCAGGAGATATGAGCTGTTTCCCGGTCGAGCGGTGTACACAGGGACGAACGTGACGAACGCCAGTCGGTGAGCAGCCGGGCGCCGAAGCGCTCCTCGACGAACTCGGTGGCGTCGATGCCGAAGGCGACGTCCGGGGCGAGCTGCGGCTCCTGCTCCAGCAGTCCGCCGATGACGTCGCGGCGCACCACCTGCTCGTGGACCGCGTCGGCTTCGACGTGCTCGTCGTAGAAGTGCTCGGCCGCGGGCCCGGCACCCGTGCGGCGCATCGCCTCGGCGAGCCGCCGCGACCCCGGCGACGAGGTGATCTCGACCGTCGCGAAGTGCCCGACCAGGGCGCCCCTGAGGGCCCGGTGCAGGCCGAACAGGGACATCATGTTCACGGTGACCAGGGCCTCGGCGGACGCGGCGTCGAGATAGCGGCCGTAGGCGGTGTCCAGGCCCAGATCCGTCATCAGGTCGGCGAACAGGGCCGCGTGCACGCGTTCCGCCCGGCCGCCGCCCCACTCGTCGAACTCCACCGCGGCCATCCCCGCCTTCGCCCGGCCCCACAGCCGGGGCAGCACCCAGGCGTGCGGATCCGCCTCCTTGAGGTGGTACAGGGAGCGCTGGGCCGCGTACTCGCGCACCTGCCACAGTTCGCCCTCGGCGCGCAGGAAGTGGGTCACGCCGGTGCCCTCGACGGGCTCGACCAGCAGGCCGGCCAGTGCCTCGTCCACGCTCTCGTGGACGTGCGCGTCGGTGCGCAGCGCGGACAGGAAGCGCTCCTCCATGGCCGCGCGGGTGCGCAACAGGTCGGGATCCCACTCACGCTCGGGAGGGACCTCCGCGAAGCCGCGGTAGTGCAGCTCATAGCACAGGTACAGGGCGAGCTGGAGGTCGTCGCCGTACACCTCGGCGCGGGCGACCTCCTCGAGGCGGGGCAGGCGGCCCGCGCCTCGCAGATACGCGTCGACACCCCTGCTCAGCGGGCCGCGCGGGGTCGGCAGTCGTGGTCCTTCGTGCTCCATGCGCGCCGGGTACCCGCCCGGCGACCGGGCACCCCTCGCGTGCCACCATCACGTGATCACTGAGATCACGGGCGGCCTGGAGGACATCGGCCGCACGATCCCCGGCCGGGCGTGGACGTACGGGACCAGGGGCCCAGGCCCGGGCCGGGCTTCCTCGACGCCGGGCAGGGCCGCGACTGGTCCCGCTCGACCGGCCGGACCATGGCGGCGGATCTGCCGGGTGTGGCGCGGGCCCTGGCGGCGCGACCGCCCGGGTCGCCGCCCCCAGTAGCCCGGCCCGGTCCTCCTCAGTCCCCCTCGGACTCCTCCTGCGCACGCGGGTTGGGGGTGATGGCCTCCCCGGCCTCGCCCCGGTGGCGGCGCTGCTCCGCGGAGTCGCGGGTGCGGTTCTCGGCGTCCTCGACCTCGCGCAGCACCTCCTCGAGCGCCGTCTCGGGCGGCTTGCCGTGCTGGTCGTTGCCGTGATCCTTGTGCTGGGACACGGGGCTCTCCTTCCTGTTCCTGTGTTCGGTACGGCCCGTCACGGGCACGGGTGGTCAGCCGGAGGTGGCGGCGATCCGCAGCGGCACCGGGTCGGGAGGAGCGGCCTCCTCGCTGCGGCGGGCGACCTCCCCCCACCAGGAGGGGCCGTCCTCGATGTGGCGCAGCAGCACACCCTCGCGGATCGCCCAGGGGCAGACCGTGACGGCCTTGATGCCGGTCAGCTTCAGCGCGGTGTGCCCGACCACCGCTCCCGCCAGGCTCTGTGCGGCGCGCGGGGCGGAGATGCCGGGCAGGTGCGCGCGTTCGGCCGCGGGCAGGGCGGCCAGCCGGGTGATCGCCTCCCGCAGTTCGGAGCGGTGCATCTGCCGGTCCACGAAGGGGCCGTGGCGTCCGGGTGCGGCGCCGCACAGCCGCCCCAGCTGCTGGAAGGTCCGGGAGGTGGCGACCGCGGTGCGCGGGCCCTCCCAGCGGATCCGCGCCGCGACGTCCCGCAGCTGATGGCGGACCTGGCGGCGCAGCGCCCGCATCCGCTCCGGCGACGGCGGGTCCTCGTCCTCGAAGAACTCGTGCGTCAACCGCCGCGCGCCCAGCGGCAGCGACGCCACGAAGTCGGGCAACCGGCCGCGCCCGAAGGCGACTTCGAGGGTGCCGCCGCCGATGTCGAGCAGGGCGAGCGGACCCGACCGCCAGCCCATCCAACGCCGCGCCCCGAGAAACGTCAGTTCGGCCTCGACCTCTCCCGGCAGGGTGCACAGGTCGACGCCCGTCCGGGCACGGACGGTGCGCAGCACCTCGTGCCGGTTCGGCGCGTTGCGCACCACGGCGGTCGCGAACGCCAGCGGACCGGCCGCACCCCACCGGGCGGCGGTCCTGCTCGCCTCGGCCACCGCGTCGACGAGTTGCCCCACGGCCTGCTCCGGGACGAGTCCCCCCGGTGTGATCTGCTCGGACAGCCTCAGCCGCCACTTGGCGGTGTGCACGGGCAGCGGCACTCCGTCCGCCGCGTCCGCGACCACAAGTCTGACCGCGTTCGATCCCACATCCACCACGCTGATACGCATGGGCGGTGGGTACCCACTTACGGGGCCGGCCAACAGGCCACACGCGCGGCAGCGGCGAGGACGCGCCGCCGTCGGGCCATGAGCGGGGGAGTGGCGGCCCGGCACCGGCTTCCTATATTCCTTGACGCGCATATAACGACCGAGGCATATTGGGGTCATGTCCGACGCCGCCCTCTGGACCGCGCTCGCCGATCCCCACCGGCGGGCCATCGTCGCGCTGCTCCTGGAGCGGCCCCGGTCCGTCGGTGAGATCGTCGAGGCGTGCGGACTGAGCCAGCCGAGCACCTCCAAGCACCTCAAGGTGCTGCGCGAGGCGGGCCTGGTCCGGGTGCGGCAGGACGCGCAACGCCGTGTCCACTCCCTCGACCCCACCCCGATCGCCGCCCTGGACGCCTGGCTCGCCCCCTACCGCGCGCTCTGGAACAAGAGCCTCGACACGCTGGGCCGCCGCCTCGACGAGACGCCGCACGCCCCCGAACCACCCCACCGAAGGACTGATCCGCCATGACCGCCGACCTCACCGGCACCTATCTGACCCTGGACGACGGCCGCCCCGCCGTCCGTTTCAGCCGCGTCTACGCCCACCCCGTGGACCGCGTCTGGCAGTTCGTCACCGACGCGGACGAACTGGAGCGCTGGTTCCCCTCCCGCGCCGAGATCGAACTGCGCCCCGGCGGCACCGTCAGGTTCAGCGGCGACCCGCACATGGAGAACTCCACCGGCCGGGTCCTCACCGTCGACCCGCCCCGGCACCTGGCGTTCGAGTGGGGCGGGGACGAACTCCGCTTCGACCTGGAGGAAACCGGCGAGAAGAGCACCCGCTTCACGCTCACCAACGTCCTCGACGCCCAGGACAGCGCCGCCCGCAACGGCGCCGGCTGGGAGGTGTGCCTGGCCGCCCTGGACGCCAGGGCGCGCGGCGAGGAGACCGCCGGTCCGCACGCCGGGGCCGACGCGCCCTGGAAGGAGCTCTACGCCGCCTACGTCGCGGCGGGGATGCCCTCCGGCGCGCCGGTGCCCGGACTGGACTGACCGCTCACGCCATCTGACGCCGCACCAGCTCGTGCAGCCGGCCTCCGGTGTCGGCGAGCAGCTGGGCCGGCGGTCCCTGCTGGATGACCTTGCCCTCCTCCATCACCACGACCCGGTCGGCGTCCAGCACGGTCGACAGCCGGTGCGCGATGACGATCCGGGTGGCGTTGAGGGCCTTGGTGCTCTCGATGACCGTGCGCTGCGTCTCGTTGTCGAGCGCGCTGGTCGCCTCGTCGAAGAAGAGGATGCGCGGCCGCCGGATGAGCGCCTGGGCGATCATCAGCCGCTGGCGCTGGCCGCCGGAGACGGCTCCGCTGCCCGCGACGATGGTGTGCAGCCCCATCGGCATCCGCTTGATGTCCTCGGCGAGACCGGCCATCTCGGCCGCCGCCATCGCCTCCTCCGGCGTGTACGGCTCGGTGCCGCAGATGACGTCCAGGATCGAACCGGTGAACGGCTGCGCGTTCTGGAGCACCACACCGCACTGGCGGCGCACCGCCGACTGGTCGAGGGCCGCCAGGTCCTGCCCGTCGTAGAGCACGCTGCCCGACACGGGCCGGTCGAAGCCGATCAGCAGCCGCAGCAGCGTCGACTTTCCGCAGCCGCTCGGCCCGACGACCGCGACGAACTCGCCCGGCCGCACATCGAACGACACGTCGTCCAGGACCAGCGGACCGTCGTCCGAGTAGCGGAAGGACACCCGCCGCGCTTCGATCGCCCCGGTCAGCGGACCCGGCCGGGTGCTCGCCGTGCGCACCTCCGGCGTCGCGTCGAGCACCGGCTTGATCTCCTCGAACAGCGGCAGGGCGGCCACCGCCGAGACGAAGGAGCCCGTCAGCTGCGTGACGGAGGTCAGCACCATCGTCACCGAGGTGTTGAAGGTGAGGAACGCCGCCGCCGACATCGACCCCCGGGCCGGGCCGGCCAGCAGCATGAACATCAGCAGCGTGCACAGCGGCAGGTACACCGCGCCCAGCACCGTCGTGAGGTTCTTGATGCGCCCGACCTTTTGCTGGAGCTCCCGGCTGCGCGCGAACTCCGACGCCCACGCGGCGTACGCGTAGTTCTCGGCGGCGGCCACCCGCAGCTTGGGCAGACCCCGCAGCGTCTGGAACGCCTGGTTGTTCAGCTTGTTGGAGAGCACCACGAGACGCCGCTGCCAGCGCACCTGCCACAAACCGAGCCCCAGGAACACGGCGGCGATGACGACGAGCATGCCGATCGCGGCCATCGCCATCGGCACGCTGTACCAGAGCAGCAGCCCCAGGTTCATCGCGCCGACCGTCACCGACTGGGCGACCGTCGGCCCGACCCCCGCCAGCAGCCGGCGGATCGAGCTGATGCCCATGGCCGCACTGGCCAGTTCGCCCGTGGAGCGCTCGGTGAAGAACTTCGTCGGCAGTCTCAGCAGCCGGTCCCACACCGCCGGCTGGAGCGTCGCCTCGATCCGGCCCTCCAGCCGCAGGATCGTGAGGTTCTGCAACAGCATGAAGGCCGCCGCCACCACACTGCTCAGCATCACCGCGAGGCACACCTGCACGATCAGCCCGGTCTGCGCCTTCGGCACGAACTCGCCCAGCACCTTGCCGGTCGCGATGGGCACGAGCGCGCCGATCGCCACCGTCACCAGACCGCTGAGCAGCAGACCCGTCAGGTCGCCGCGCATGCCCTGCACGCAGAACCGCAGCAGCCTCAGCGGACTGAGCCCCCGCTCCGGCAGCGGACGGTAGAACATCACCGCGCGCGGCTCGAACTCCTCGGCGTTGGCCTTCTCGATCGGCGTCTCACGGCCGGTCGACGGATGCACCGCGACATAGCCGCCGCGCCGCCACAGCAGCGCCACCGGCGCACCCGACAGGGCCCGCTGACCGACCAGCGGCCCCACGTTGTCCCGCCACCAGCGGCCGTCGAGCCGTACGGCCCGGGTGCGCACCCGGGAGGCCAGGGCGACCTGCTCGACCGGGTCGAGACGGTCGCCGCCGGTGCCCTTCTGGGTCGGCTCGGTGATACGGATCCCGGCCGCCTGCCCGACCAGCTTGCAGGCCGCGTACGTGGCGTCCGCGTCGGCCGCGGTCGTGCGCTTCGAGGAGCGCTTGCCGATGGAGGCGAGCAGCGTCTGGTCGGCCTGGGCGCGCACCGCCTCACCGGCCTTGATGCCCTCGGCGGTGCGCGTCTCGTGGGTGCGCTCCAGCTGCTCGATCCAGCGGTCCAGCGTGGTCAGCAGCCGGTACTGCTGGTCGACCATGGACTGCCACAGCGCGGGGTCCATCAGCAGGTCGGCCGCGGCCTCCGCGCCGTACAGCGAGCCGTACTGCACGCTGCCCGGCGGCACCTGCATCCAGAACACGTCGTCGTCCGTGGGCGCCGCGGCCCGCTCGGTGGCCATCGGCGCCTGGAAGAGGATCGACAGGCTGCGGCCGACCCCGAGGGCCAGCGCGTACTCCAGCGGACTCGTCGTCGGCGGCACGTACTGCGGGTTGCCGTACTCGTCGTACGACCAGGTCGCCGTGTTGGCGGGCTGGTACAGCTCGCGCAGGCCGATGCGGTGCACCACGCAGTCCCGCAGCGGCCGGGCCACCAGGGTGTGCTGCGGGCCCGGCACCGGGCCGAGCACCAGCGAGCCCGCCTCCAGCCGGCCCAGATGGTGCCAGTGGCCCTGCTGCCCGGCGTCGACCGCGAACAGATCCACGGCGCCGGAGGCGACCAGCCACAGCACCTGCGGGCCCTCGAGGTCGAGGCGGTTGAACCCGGCGCAGTCGATGCGCGAACCCATCTGCCCGAAGGCGCCCAGCACCAGGTCGCCGTCGTGCCCTTCGTGAACGGCCGTCATCTCACCGCTCCCTGACCAGTGCCGCGTACGCGCCGCCGCGGGCCACCAGGTCCTCGTGCCGTCCCCGCTCCACGATCGTGCCGTGCTGCAGGACGACGATCTCGTCGCTGTCGCGCACCGTGCTCAGCCGGTGTGCGATCACCACACAGGCGCAGCCGCGCCGGCGCAGGTTGTCCATCACGACCTGCTCGGTCTCCGCGTCCAGCGCGCTCGTCACCTCGTCGAGCACCAGGATGCTCGGCCGGCGCACCAGCGCCCGGGCGATCTCCAGGCGCTGGCGCTGCCCGCCGGAGAAGTTGCGGCCGTCCTGCTCCACCTTGCTGTGGATGCCGCCCGGGCGGCGCGTGATCACGTCGTACAGGGCGGCGTCGCGCAGCGCGTCCTCCACCGCCTCGTCGGGGATCGACGGGTCCCACAGCGCCACGTTGTCGCGGACGGTGCCCTCGAAGAGGAACACGTCCTGGTCGACGAAGGAGACCGAGGCGGCCAGCGCCCCCCGCGGGATGTCGTCGATGCGCTGCCCGTCGATGCGGATCACGCCCTCCCACGGCGCGTACAGCCCGGAGATCATCCGGGACACCGTGGACTTGCCGCTGCCCGAGCCGCCGACCAGCGCGACCTGCTGCCCCGGTCCGACCGTCAGGTCGAAGCCGGTGAGCAGGGGCTTGTCGAGCGGGCTGTAGCCGAACGTGATGTTCTCCAGTTCGACATGGCCCTGGAGGCGGCGGGTGGACTCGCCGGAGCCGGGGCGGCCGTAGAGCGGGTCGGCCTTGAAGTTCTCCACGTCCTTCAGCCGGGCCACGTCCGCCGCGAAGTCCTGGATGCGGCCGGCGACGCCGTTCAGCCGGGTCAGCGGGGCCGTGAACCGGGTGACCAGGGCCTGGAAGGCGACCAGCAGACCGACCGAGATGTGCCCCTCGACCGCCCGCATGCCGCCGATCCACAGGATCAGCGCGCTGTTGAGGGTGGCGAGCGTCGGCGCGACCACCCCCAGCCAGGCACTCGGCACGCCGAGCCGCTGCTGCTCCTCCAGGGTCGTGGCATGCTGCCCGGCCCACTTGCGGAAGTAGCCGTCCTCGCCGCCGGTCGCCTTCATCGTCTCGATGAGCTGGAGGCCGGTGTAGGCGGTGTTGGTCAGGCGTGCCGTGTCCGCGCGCAGCTTCGCCGTGCGGGTCGCCCGCAGCCGGATGACGACCCGCATGGCGACGATGTTCAGCAGGGCCACGCCGATGCCGACGAACGTCAGCTGCGGGTCGTAGGTGTAGAGCAGCACCGCGTACAGGACGACCACGATCGCGTCCACGCCCGCCGCGGCGAGGTCGCGGGACAGGGTCTCGGACACCGCGTCGTTGGACTGCAGGCGCTGCACCAGGTCGGCCGGGCTGCGCTGGGAGAAGAACGTCACCGGCAGCCGCAGCAGATGCCGCAGGAAGCGGGCGCTGGAGAGCGTGGAGGAGATGATGCGGCCGCGCAGCAGGTTGGCCTGCTGGAGCCAGGTCAGGACCACGGTGAGCAGCACGCACGCCGCCATCGACGTGAACAGCACGCCGAGCAGCGAGGTCTGGTTGCCGATCAGGAACTCGTCGATGTAGGTGCGGCTCAGCGCGGGAACCGCGGCGCCGACCGCCACCAGCAGCAGGCTCGCCAGAACGGCGGCGGGCATCGTGCCCGCCGTGCCGCGCAGCCGGGCGGGCATCGCGCCCAGGACACCGGGCTTGCGGCCGCCCCGGGCGAAGTCCTCGCCGGGTTCCATCACGAGGACGACACCGGTGAAGCTGCCGTCGAAGTCCTCCATGGGGACGAACCGGCGGCCCTTGCCGGGGTCGTTGATGTAGACGCCGCGGCGGCCGAAACGCCGGCCCATGCCGTCGTAGACGACGTAGTGGTTGAACTCCCAGAACAGGATGGCCGGTGACTTCACCTCGGTGAGGGCGGCCAGGTCCATCTGCATGCCCTTGGCCGTCAGACCGTAGGAGCGGGCCGCCTTCAGGAGGTTGCTGGCGCGCGAGCCGTCGCGGGAGACCCCGCAGGCGATGCGCAGTTCCTCCAGCGGGACGTGCTTGCCGTAGTGGCCGAGCACCATGGCCAGGGATGCGGCGCCGCACTCGACGGCTTCCATCTGGAGCACGGTGGGTGTGCGGACGGTCTTGGCCCGGGCCTTGGGCACCTTGCGCTTCGGCGGGGCGGCGCGGCGCCTGCTCCGGGGCTCCTGTGCGGTCGCGCTCATGGCAGCAGCCAGTCGACGGGGTGCTGGTCGGCCAGCCGGATCGAACCGGAGGCCAGCGTCATGGAGGTCAGCTTGAACGGGGGCCCGTCCGCGGACGACCACCGGTAGCCGCTCTTCGTGGCGGAGGACGTGTCCAGCCGGACCGTCACGGCCACCGGCCTGCCCTTCTTCGTGAACTGCTCGCCCAGCTGGCTGTCCCCGAGGAACGCGGCGATCTGCTGCGGGGACTGGGCCGAGCGGTCCACCGACTTCACATGGCCGCGCAGGACGCCGTACTCCTGCGTCGGCACCGACTGCACGGTCAGGTCCACGGCGGCGTCGTCGGGGATCGAGGCGGCGTTCTCGGCGGGGACGTACACGGTCGCGTAGAGCGGGTCCTTCGTGCGGGCGACCTTCTCGACGGCGGCGACGTTCGCGCCGGTCTGGATGATCTGCCCGACGGTCGCGGCGAGCGCGGAGACGCGGCCCGCGTCGAGGGTGCGGACGACCGCGTCGCCCTTGGCCGTGCGGACCTTGAGGACGGGGGAGCCCGCGGGCACCTGCTGGCCCTGCTTGGCCAGCACCGCCGTGACCTGGCCCGCGACGGGGCTCTGCAGGAGGTAGCTGCCCTGCCCGTGCGTGATGATGGCGGGTGCGCTGACGGTGGAGGTCACCGAGCCGGTCACCGCCCACACCGAGGCGGCGGCCATCGCGACCACCGTCACCGAGAGCACGAGCCAGCCCTGCGGCCGGGCGAAGCGCACCGGGAGGTCGAGTTCCTCCGGTGACTGGAGCTTGGCGAGGGCCTGTTGGCGGAACTGCAAGGAACTTCCCTCACCCGTAGAAGAGGTACTCACGGCCGTGGCGAAGGTGTCGGCGACCGTGCAAGAGGTGCATGCGGAACCCGAAGAACCCGGAACCGCCGGCTGCGGTTCCGGGTCTCAACGGCACAAGGGCTCGATCAGAGACCGGCGACCAGGTTGGTGACCGGGGCCGTGTTCAGGCCGGTGGCGCCCTCGACGGTGCCGACGACCGTGTTCACCAGGCCGGAGACCGGAGCGATGCTGTCGACCGTGTCGGTGACGGTGTTCACGGCGTTCACGGCGAGGCCACCGGAGACGGCGTCGAGCTCGGCGTCGGCGATCTCGACGGTCTCAACCTGGGGGGTGGAGTTCATGATGGAACTTCCCTTCATATGGATATCTCACAAGGGGGGAGCGGCCCCCTCTGGGGACAGATGACGGCCGCGACCGCGAGCACCGGGCATCCGTTTCCGAATGCCCTGAGCGGCCCCCGCGGTGCGATGGATCAAAGCACGCTGCGGGTCCGCGCTTCCAATCAACCGCCCTCTCACCAGGGAACTTGCGCCCCAGTGGCACCGATCCGTGCAGGTCTGCGCACCGCTTGGCGGCGAGTTCTTCACATGTCGCACGGCTTCGGCGCATCCGGGCCCTTGCTCGGCGGGGCGGCGAATCCGGCACTCCCGCCCCAAAGGCGTGACCGACGCGGCCAGGGTGTGGATAACCCTCCTTTCGGTGACCGGGTTGAGCATTCGATGTGCAGATTCGCTGAAGCCGGGATTCCACTCCGTGATTGCGACAGACCGTTCCCGACCGGATACGGAGCGTTGCGTTCCGCCAGGCCGGAGCGGCGCCCGTTGCTGAAACGCCGTCATCCGGCCATGGCTCTCCGTCGTCCGCCCGGGTCGGGCCTGCCGGAGCGGGCCATGTGAACAGGGCGGTCGGGACCGAGCGGTCGCCGTGCGGTCGGCGGGAGTTGGCTGATTCCGCGATGCGAACGGATCACTTGCAATCGGAATTGAACGCCCCGTGCGGCCCGTGCGTACCAACAGCCATCCAGGCGCCCCCCAAGCTGCCGAACGGCGGCACCTACTCCGTTCCCCAGGAGGAGAGAAGTTTGAGTCACAAGCGAATTCCGAAGCGCAAGGCCGCGATAGCGGCGGGCAGCGTGGTGGCGCTCGGCGCGGCCGCGATCCTGCTCCCCAACGCCAATGCCTCGCAGGACGGTTCGTCCGGCGACGCGGCGGCCGCGCCGAAGACCCTGAAGGCGGGCGACGCCTCGGATCTCGCCTCGCAGCTCTCCGGGCTCCTCGGTGAGGCGTTCGGCGGCTCCTACTACGACGGCGACAGCCAGCAACTCGTCGTCAACGTCGTACCGGGCGACGACAACAACGTGATCGTGCGGGCGAAGGCGGCCGGCGCGAAGGTCCGCGAGGTGGAGAACAGTTGGTCGGAGCTTCAGGACGGGGCGTCGACGCTCAAGTCCGAGGCGACCATCGCGGGCACCTCGTGGTCGATCGACCCGCGCACCAACAAGCTCCTGGTGACCGCGGACAGCACCGTGACCGGTGCCAAGTGGGACAGACTGGAGAGCACCGTGAAGGAGCTCGGCTCCGACATGGCCACCGTCAAGAAGTCCTCCGGCACCTTCAAGCCGTTCGTCTCCGGAGGCGACGCCATCTTCGCCGGCGGCTCACGCTGCTCCCTCGGGTTCAACGTCACCGCGGGCGACGGCTCCCCGGCCTTCCTGACCGCCGGTCACTGCACCCTCGGCGGCAACGAGTGGTCCGACAGCCAGGGCGGCCAGCCGATCGCCACGGTCGACCAGGCGACCTTCCCCGGCAACGGCGACTTCGCACTCGTGAAGTACGACGACCCGGCGACCGAGGCGCCCAGCGAGGTCAACACCGGCAACCAGACCGTCCCGATCACCGAGGCCGCCGAGGCGACCGTCGGCCAGCAGGTCTTCCGGATGGGCAGCACCACCGGGCTCAACGACGGCCAGGTCCTCGGCCTCGACGCCACGGTGAACTACCCCGAGGGCACGGTCACCGGCCTCATCCAGACCGACGTCTGCGCCGAACCCGGCGACAGCGGCGGATCGCTGTTCACCCAGGACGGTCTCGCCATCGGCCTGACCTCCGGCGGCAGCGGCGACTGCACGGCCGGCGGTGAGACGTTCTTCCAGCCGGTGACCACCGCCCTGGAGGCGGTCGGCGCGACCCTCGGCGCGGGCGGTGCCGCGGGCGGCGGTGCCGGTGCCGGTGACGAGGCCGGTGCGGGCGCGGGCGAGGAAGCCGGTGCGGGCGACGAGGCCGGTGCCGGTGCGGGCGAGGAGGCCGGGGCCGGCGACGAGGCCGGTGCCGGCCAGGGAGCCGGGGCCGGTGAAGAAGCCGGCGCGGGTGCCGATGAGCAGGCCGGTGGTGACGAAGCGGGTGCCGGAGCCGGTGCGGGTGCCGGCGCCGGTCAGGACGCGGGTCAGGGCGTCGAGGACAACTCCGGTCTGACCGAGTCCCGCTGACCCCTCCTCAAGCCGTCGGTAGCCGGTCCGACGCCGCCGGCCCGGTCCCGCCCCCTTCCTGGCGGGACCGGGCCGGCCATCGGCGTGTCCGCGGCGCTGTGCCCGGGGCGGGCTATCCGAGCGCCCTGATCAGCAACAGGGCGATGTCGTCGAGCCGTTCCTCCCCGTCCGTGTGGTGCCGCCCCTGGTGGACGAGGCTGTCGGCCAGTTCGTCCAGCGGCAGGTCCCCGGCGTCGGCCAGGCGCCGGCCCAGATCCGCGAGGGCCTCCTCGAAGTCCGTGCCGGGCGACTCGACCAGCCCGTCGGTGTAGAGGACGAGCAGCGAACCAGGAGGCAGGGCGACCTCCGTCGTCGGATACACCGCCGAGGCGTCGATGCCCAGCAGCGGACCGCCCGCCAGGTCGAGGACGCGCACCTTGCCGTCCGGCCGTCTCAGCAGCGGCGGGGGGTGCCCGGCCCGGGACATCACGGCCCGCCCGTGCTCCGGGTCGAGCCGCAGGTACAGGCAGCTGGCGAAGAGATCGGCCCCCAGGTCGAGCAGCAGCCGGTTGGTGCTGCGCATGACTTCCTCGGGCGCCTGCCCCACGGTCGTGTACGCGCGTACCGCGGTGCGGACCTGCCCCATCAGCCCGGCCGCCGTCACATTGTGGCCCTGGACGTCCCCGATCACCGCCGCCGCGGTCCCCTGGGCGCCGACCAGGTCGTAGAAGTCGCCGCCGATGTCCATGCCCTGAGTGGCCGGCACATAGCGGCCGACCGCCTCGATGCCGGGCAGCGACGGCAGGGAGTGCGGCAGCAGCGCCTCCTGGAGGCCGTGCGCGAGCCGGTGCTTGGCGTCGTAGAGCAGGGCCCGCTCCAGCGCCTGGGCGATCAGGCTGGCCATGCTGGTCATCACCGCCCGCTCCTCCGTCGGGAAGGGGTGGGGCTCGGCGTAGGAGAGCACACAGGTCCCCACCGGACGGCCCTGGGCGATCAACGGCAGGAAGGCCCAGGCCGCGAACCCGTCGGGGGTCGCGAGCCGCGCCGGGTACAGGCGCTCCAGCTGCTCCTGCGACTCGAAGAACGCGGGCACGCCCGTGCGGAGCACCTGGGTGCCGGGTGTCGGCTCGGTCAGGGGCATACCGTCGAACCGTTCCACCACGTGCGGGTCCCGGTACCCGCGATGTCCCAGCACCTGGAGCCGGTTCGCCCGCGAGCCCAGCACGACGAGGGCCTGGCTGCCCACCGCCGGGGCGATCTCGTCCGCGACCAGCTGCACCACGTCCTGCACCCCCACGGCCTCGGTCAGCGCTCCGGCCAGGTCCAGCACCTGCGAGATGGTGACCAGGCGGGACGGCGTCCCGTCGGGCGGCGGTGCCGTGCGATTCATCCGGGACACGGCCCGGGATCTGGTGATGCGGACACTGAGGCCCGTCGTGCTCGGGTACAGCCGGAACGACAGCCATTCACCGGGCGGGCGCAGCGCCACGAAGGAGGTGACGTGCTGGCTCAGCAGCGCGGCCCGGTAACGGTCTTCGTACACCGGGTCGTTGAGCCAGGGCACCGACGCCCACAGCTGGGTGCCGAGCAGCCGGCTGACGGGGACGTTCAGCAGCTCACCCGCCGCAGCGTTGACGAAGCCGACGCGTCCGTGCAGGTCCAGTGAGACCAGTCCGTACGGCAGCCGGCTCACCATCCGGGCCGCCTCGACCGTGCCCAGCGTGCCGGCCATCCCGCCGACCAGGGGGGAGGCGAGCAGATCCGTCTCGGGGTGCGGCGGGATGCTGTGCTCGGCGGCCCGCTCCAGCCGGACCGCCAGCCGGCCGCAGGCCGCGGTCAGGTGCTCGCGTTCGTGGTCGGACATCTGCGCCGGATGCGCTCCCGGCCAGGTCACGAAGACCGCGCCGTACACGGTGGACTCGGTGGCGACCGGCACCGCGGCCAGGGCGAACGGGTAGGGCAGCACCACGGCGATCCGCGGATAGTGGCGGGCCATCTCCTCCTCGCCGCCGATCCACACCAGCCGCCGCTCGCGCGCCGCGTCGGCGACCGGGATCGGGGCGCTCAGGCCCACCCGCTCCCAGGGCGCCGCGAACGCCCGGGGCAGACCGGCCATCACGGCCATCTCCAGCACCGGCTGGTCCGGTGCCATCAGGTACACCGCGCCGGAGTGGGCGTGCACCTCGTCCATCATCGAGGCCAGCGCCAGGGAGAGCAGGGGACGGCCGACCGGCGTCCTGGCGGCGGCCGGCGCCTGCGCGGACGACTGTCCGTCGGACACGCCGACCACCTCCTCGCACGGCCGCGCGACCGGGTCCAGGAACAAATCTCCCCCCTGACGGCCGGTCCCGCACGACGAGCGGTTTCGCCACGGACCCGGTTACCGTCGGTTACACGCGCTTCGGCCCCGGCGGGAGCGCCTGCTTACCCCGACTGCCCCGACCCATGCGCCGGTAGTCGAAGCGTGGCCGGGCGTACGGGCGCTGGGCGTGCGCCCCCGCGCACCCTGATGGCCGGTTCTCCGCGCCCACGCTGGGTCACGGTCACGAACAATGGGGCACGCGCTCAACAGACGAGGGGGCGTAGGTCGAGCGGGGGGTGGCAGTGATTCGGGTGCTTCTGGTGCACGACGAGTGTCTGGTGCGGTCGGTGCTGGCGGAGTGGCTGCGGCGGGAGACCGACCTGGCGGTGCACGACACGTCGTGGCGCGGCGCGCCGGGTGCGGTGCGGTCGGTTCGGCCGGACGTGTGCGCGGCGGACCTGGAGTGCGCGGACTCCTACGGCATCCCACCGCTGGGCGAACTGTGCCGGCCGGGCCCGGATCGCGTGCGCCCCCGATTACTCGTGCTCGCCAGCGCGAACCGGCCGGGCCTGCTGAAGCGGGCGGCCGAGGCGGGGGTGCTCGGCTACGTGGACAAGGAGGGATCCCCGCAGAATCTGCTGCGCGGGATCCGTCGCGTTGCCGAGGGGGAACGTTTCGTCAACGACTCGCTGGGCTTCGGGTTCCTCCAGGCGGCGGAGATGCCGCTGACCCGCAGAGAACTGAGCGTGTTATCCCTCGCGGCCGAGGGAGCCTCCATCGCGGAGATCGCCGGGAGCCTGCACCTGTCCCACGGGACGGTGCGCAACTACATGGCGGCCATCACCCGCAAGACCGGGGCCCGCAACCGCATCGACGCGATACGCATCTCCCAGGGCCAGGGCTGGCTCTGACCCGCGCCGGGCCGGTGCGGGAGTCCAGCTCCCCACGAGGTCCCGGTACAGCGCGGAGGACCGCATCAGCTCCTCATGACCGCCGTACGCCGTGCTCCGGCCGTCCATCACCAGGACCCGGCCGGCGCGGCGGGCCGAGCTGATGCGGTGAGCCACGACCACCAGGGTCCCGCCCGGCCGCGCGGCGAACGCCCGCTCCGCCCGCTCCTCCGTCCCTGGGTCCAGATGGCAGGTCGCCTCGTCCAGCAGGGCGAGCGGGGCGTACGACAGATAGGCCCGGGTCAGTGCGACCAGCTGCCGTTCGCCGGCCGACAGCGTCGCCGGATCGACCCGGGCGTCCAGCCCCCCGAGCCGCTCGGCCAGCGGGGTGAGCCCGACCGCCTCGGCCGCGGCCAGCAACTCCTGCGCGGGCACCGGATCGGGCCGCAGATACGCGAGGTTCTCGGCCAGGGTGCCGCTGAACACGTACGCCTCCTGCGGGATGAGCACCCGCTCGGCGGCGGCCTCCGGACCGGGCACGGGGTGTCCACCGACCCGGATCGTGCCGTGCGAGGGAGTGAGCAGCCCCGCCACGAGCGCGGTGAGCGTGGACTTGCCGGCGCCGCTGGGACCCACGACGGCCAGGTGCGCGCCGGGCGGGAGGGTGAGATCCAGATCCCGGACGACGGGCGCGCTGGCGGGCCCGTAGGCGAACGTGACGGAGGAGAGGGAGAAGGCTGGGGGCGGAGTGCCGTGGTCCGCGTCGGTGCCCGAAGGCCCGGGCCGGCTCTCCGGCGGGCGGGGTGTGCCGGTGTCCGTCCCGGCCAGCCTGCGCAGCACCACCGTCAGGCGGGAGCCGCTCGTGCCCAGGCCGTGGATCAGGTTGCGCAGGGCCGGGAGCAGGGACTGGGTGACGTAGGCGAGGGCGCCGACCAGGGCACCGGCCGTGACGCCGTGGGACAGGAGCCAGGGTCCGGCGGCGAGCAGCAGCACGATCGGCAGCTGGCCGCCGATCGTCAGGGACGCCACGCGCAGCACGCCCCAATGGGCCAGGGCGCGCGCCGCCCGCAGTTCCGCCTCGACCCGTTCCCCGGTGCCGGCGGCGATCTCCGCCTCCGCGCCGGTCGCCGTGATGTCCCGCAGGCCCGGTCCGACGGCGCCGAGATCACCGGCGAGGGCCTCGTCGGCGACCAGGAACGTCTCCTGCCGCCGGGCGAGCGGACGCAGCGTCGCGGCGAACAGCGCCATGCCGACGGCCAGGGGCGGCCCCACGACCAGCAGCAGCGGCGGGGCGAGCGTGAACAGGCCGGCCAGGGCACCGGCGGCGGTGAACACGAAGGAGCGGGAGACCATGACCAGTCCGGCGAAGGTGTCCCGGGCGATCTCCACCTGCTGGGTGAGCCCGGACAGGGAACCCGCGTCACCGGTGCGCACCCCGCGCGTGACCACCCGTTCCACGAGCCGGTCCCGGAGCGGTTCGACCAGCGCGGCGACGGCGGCGTAGACCCGGGCGGTCCCGTACGCGCCGAGCAGGACGCCCAGTCCGGTCACGGCCAGCCAGACCAGTCCGACATCCGCCCGCCCCCGCAGGAACCCCTCGTCCAGGGCGCGGGCTGGCCCGTACCCGATGAGGAAGGTCTGCCCGGTCTCCAGCACGGACCAGGCGGTGAGCCGCAGCAGGACCCGTCGGCGGGCCAGCAGGAAACGCAGGCCCCGGGTGGGGAGGGCGGCTCCCGCCGCGGTCTCGGCGGTCCTGTCCGCGTCCCGCCCGCTCCGTTCGCGGGTACGGATCCGGGCCGTCATGTCAGCGCCCCGCCCCCGGCGTCCGCACCGCTCCGGCCGTTCGTACCCGTCACGTCGCTCTCTCCGCTCGTCCCGTCCCGGGTGTCCGGGACCGGCCGCGAGCCGCCGTCGTCATCCGTGCTGTCGGGGTTCGCGTCCTTTCCGAACACCGCCCCGTCGTCGGCGTCCGTGCCGTCGGGGTCCGCGCCGTCCCCGAACACCGCCCCGTCTTCCGTGTCCGTGCCGTCGGGGCCCGCGCCGTCCCCGAACACCGCCCGGTACTCCGCCAGCCGCCACAACTCCTCGTGTCGCCCCACCGCCCGCACCCGTCCCCCGTCCAACCACGCCACGGCGTCGGCGCACGCGGCCGTCGCGCCGCGGTGGGCGACCAGCAGCCGGGTGGCGCCCGGCCCGTCGCCGAACAGGGCGTCGGTGATGCGGCGTTCCGTCACCGTGTCGAGGCTGGAGAGGGCGTCGTCGAGGATCAGCAGCCGGCCACCGTGCGCGAACGCCCGGGCGAGACCGAGCCGTTGGGTCTCGCCGCCGGAGCGCGGGGCGTCGGCGACGGGTGTGTCGTATCCGTCGGGGAGGCGGCGGACGAAGTCGTCGGCGAGGGCCGTGCGGGCCGCCTCCCGGACCAGGGCGGGGGAGGGGGACGGCAGGCCGAGGCCGATCGCCTGTCGGACCGTGCCGCCGAGGAGGGCGGGGCGGGCGAAGGCGTGACCGACGGCGCCGCGCAGGACGTCGTGCGGCAGCTCGCGCAGCGGCACCCCGTCGAGGAGCACCTCGCCCGCGTCCGGATCGGCCAGCCGTCCGGCGAGCGCGGCCAGCAGCGACTTGCCCACGCCGGACCGGCCCACGACGGCCAGGGTCGTGCCGCCCGGCACGTCGAGATCCACCCCGTCCAGCACGGTGCGTCCGCCGCGCCGGGCCGTCACCCCGCGCAGCTCCAGCCGCCCGGGGCCGTCGGGCAGTCCGCGGGTGCCGTACACGGTGGCGGGCTCGGTGCCGACCTCGCCGAGGCGCCGGGCCGCGGCCCGGGCCCGCGCCAGGCCCGCGAGCCGGCCGACCAGCACACCGACACCCGTCGCGAGCACCGCGTACCGGGAGGCCGCGAGCACCTCGCCGACCGAGAGCCGGTCCCGGGTGAGCAGCACCCCGGCCACGGCGACGACCACGAGTTGCAACAGCGGTGCCACGGCGACCGCCCGGGCCGCGGCCCGCCCCTGCACCCGCCACATACGGTGCCCGGCCCGGGACAGATCGGGCAGCGGCCGCAGCACCCGGGCCGTCTCGCGGCCTTCGGTGCCGGCCGCCCGGACGGTGCGCACGCCCTCGACGGCCTCCGCGAGCGCGGCCGCGATCCGGCCCTGGGCCCGCTGGTAGCGCGACGCGCTCTCGGAGGTGTCACGGGAGACGGCGCGCAGGAGAAGGGCCAGCACGGGGGCCCCGGCGAGGAACACGGCCGCGAGCCACCAGTCGATCAGTCCCAGCGCGACCACCCCGCCGAGGGGCCCGGCGAGCGCGGCCACGAGCGCCGCCCGGGCCGCCGGCGTGGTGCCCGCCTCGGCGGCGTTGCCGACCAGGCGGGCGACGAGGTCACCGGAGCCGAAGCGGTCCGCGGCGCGCGGCCCGACGCCCAGGACGTGCCCGGTCAGCCGGCGCCGCAGCCATGCGGTGGTACGGGCGTCGACGGTGCCGGTGAGGACGGTCTGGACCGCGTCGAGCAGACCGAGCAGCAGCACGAGGCCGGCGCAGCAGAGCACCCAGCGGGTGGCGGGGGCGTGCGCCAGCAGAAGATCGAGGGCCCGGCCCAGCGCGGCCGGCAGCAGCAGCCCGGCACCCGTAGCGGCGATGGACACCAGGCACAGCGCCAGGCAGCGCGCCCCGCTGTACCGGGTGGCCGCGCGCAGCAGGGTGCGCGCGTGTCCGGCCGCCGGGTCGTCGTCGCGCGAGGTCATACGGGCCTTTCCTGGGCCGGGAAGGACCCCGGGCGGCCCCTCCCCGAAGGGAAGGAGCCGCCCGGAGCGAGCAGACCGCAGGTCAGAGACAGAGCAGAACGCTCGCGGCGCTGATGCAGGAGAGCAGGCTCACCGTGCTGTTGCCGCCGCCGTCCGTGCGCTCTTCGGTCTCGATGGTCTGCAGGTCGAGAAGTGCCATGGTGTGTCCTTCCATTGGGTGTCCGTCCGTGGTCATCCGTGGGGACGGGGTGGTGTCACGACTCCGCGGGATCGCGCAGCCGCGTCAGTGGGGCCGCCTGCTCGGCGGCGGGAGGAACGGCAGGTGGGCGTCGCTCGCCGGGTCGAGGGCCGCGCCGAGCGCCAGCAGGCACCCTGCCGTTCCGGTGGCGAGGTCCATGGAGAGCCGCATCATCTGGTGCCCGGGGAAGGCCAGTTGGCCCTGGTAGGCCATCGCGAACCACCCGAGCCCGGCGATCTGCGCCGCCAGCCGGTCCTCGGTCGCGCCCGGCGCGGTCGTGCGGCTGAGGTGCAGGATCATTCCGGCGCGGCCCTGGAAGAGGCCGGGCTGCGCGTAGAACCGTGAGGTCGCGGCGGTGATCACCCCTGAGCGGGCCGTCCCGAACTCCCCGGCCAGGCCGGGGGAGTGGGCCACGAGGTCGTCGAGGACCATGCCGAGGCCCGCGCTGCCGTCGCCGAGGTAGGGCAGCGTCCGCCAGCCCTCGTCGACTTCCAGCGACCCGTTCTCGCGGGTCACGCAGGACGCCAGGTCCCGGCGCAGGGCCACGGCCGCCGCCTCCAGCCAGGCCTCCTCGCCGGTCCACTCGTACTGCCGCAGCATGAGCAGCGCGGGGCCGCTCGCGCCGCGCAGCAGTCCGGCGCGCTGCCGGGACGTGGCCGGCACCGGCTCGGTGAGCCGCTGGACGAGGATCCGCGCGGCCTCGTGGGCCCGCTCGCCCAGCTCCGCCTCGCCGGTCGTACGGGCCAGGTGCCCGAGGACGAGGCCGAGCCCGGCCAGTCCGCCGTGCAGGTCGGACGAGAGGTTCTGCCACCGCTCGGCGAGGATGCCCTCGACCAGGTCCAGAGCCCGCTGCCGGTGCCCGAGCCGGTCGAGGACCAGGGCGACGCCCGCGAGCCCGTCGTACAGCCCGAGCGGGGTACCGACGGGGGCCGGTGCCGTCCGGTCCAGCAGCCAGCGCTCGCCCTCCTCGTACCGTTCGGCGCCGGCCGCGTCCAGCGCGAACAGAACCCCCGCGGCGCCGTGGGCGAGCCCGAGCCCGCCGCCGTCGGAGAACTGCGCGACGTCGCCCGGGAAGAGCCGGTCGTCGCGCTCCGGGGTGGCCGAGGCGAGGATGGCCTTGACCATCGAGTCGCGGCTGTAGGGCCAGTCGCCCGGATCCACCGGCGCGGAGGGAGCGGCCACCGTACGGCCTGACACCTCCCGGGTGATCTCCGTGACCGCCTCGTCGAGGAACTCCCGCGGCACGTCCGGGAACTGCTCCGCGATCACCTCGGCCAGGTGTGCCGCCTTGCCGCGGTCGACCACGAACAGCGTGGTCACCGGCAGGAACAGGGCCAGCCGCAGACAGGCCAGCGCATAGCGGTCGATGTCGGCGCCCCGGCGGTCCGGCGGCGCGAAGAACCCGGGGTGGGCGACGACCTGACGGCCGTTCTCCCCGACCGGGGCCGCGGCCTCGAAGTCGAGGAGGAACACCGTCTCCTCGTCCGGGGCGACCATGATGTTGAAGACGTGCAGGTCGTTGAAGACGATGCCCCGGGCGTGCACCGCCGCCACGGCCTCCTCCACCCTGCGGTGGATGCGCAGCGCCCATGCCGTGTAGGAGGCGACGGCCTGCGCGTCGGGGTCCTGGGTGAGCAGCGGATGCCGCTCCGCGAAGAAGGCGTTGAGCGGACGGCCCTCCAGGAAGTCCATCACCAGGAAGCGGTGCCCACCGAGCTCGAACCAGTCGCGCACCTCCGGGACCACGCCCGTGCCCGCGACCTGCTCCAGCGCCTGCTTCTCCCGCTCCAGCCGGGCGATCGCGTCGGCCCCGTCCGAGGCCAGCCCCGCGTGCGGCCGCCCCTCCTTGAGGACGATCTTGCGCCCGTCGCGGGTGTCGGTGCCCGCGTACACCCCGCCACCGTTGGAGAAGTGCAGCGCCTTCTCGATGCGGTAGGGCAGCTCACCCGTCGTCGTGTCGTTCCGCGCGTCCAGATGCGGCTGGAGGAACGCCGGCAGCGTCACCCACTCGGGCACCTGGAAGGACGGCGCCCGCCGGTCCGGCACCAGCCGTCCCTCGCCGTCGCGCACCGCCGGCACCAGCGAGCCCCGCTCGTCCACGACGAACGCCCGCGCGAAGGCGCCGTAGCGCACGTACAGCGGGCCCTCGCCCCAGCGCAGGTCGGTGAGGACGTACGGCCCCTCGAAACCCTCCAGCAGCGCGCCCAGCTCGCGCAGCACGTGGTGCAGCTGCTCCTCGTCGGCCGGGTAGACGGTGACGAACTTGCCGCTGCCGTCACGCGGCGCGTACTTGGTGTTGCGCAGGTGGAGCAGGTGCGGGCCCGGCACGAACTTGAAGGGGACGCGCCGCTCGACGCAGTAGTCCCACACGATCCGGGCGATCTCCTCGGCGTTCGCCCGGGTCGCCGAGGCGTGGATCTTCCACCCCTGGGCCGGGCCCCGCACCGGTTCGCCGTTCGGGCCGAGCGGCGTCATGGTCTGCCAGTCGCCGATCCGGGCCGACTCCCAGCCCTCCGGCAGCGGCCGGCGGGCCGTCTCGTAGAGGTGGTCGGCCGTCCCCTGGCCGCCCCGCGCAAGCCGGTCCGGCGTCTCGTAGAAATGCCGGTCGGCCAGCGCGTACACCTCGTACCGCTTGTCCATGCGTCCCCCTCCTGACGAGCACTGAGCCTTCCAGTCACCGGCCGGGCACGGACAGTCACGGTTGTCACGAGAACACCGTGCGGAACGCATGCGTCAAGACATGTTCGGATTCTTTCGAGCACCCGCGTCCCCGCTGGTCCACGGAACGCCCACAGGGGCTGCGCAGGTGTCTCATTAGCGCTGTAATGGCCAACGTGGTCAGTCAGGGCGCCCAGGAGAGCGGAACGCGAACGCTGCGTGCCGAAGGTGCCCTCAAGGCGATCGCGGTCGATCACGAGTCGCCCGAACGGTTGCGCCGCGTCCTCGAACAGGCGCTCGTCTTCGCCGGTGCGGCGCTCGCCGCCGTCTACGCGCCCAGCGAGGACGGCGAGCTGCTCTGCCTGATGGAGTCGGCCGGCGTCCCGAGGACGCTGTACGGGCTGCGCGACAGCTACCCGCGCGCCGGACGGTCCCCGGCCGCCGAGGCCCACCGCCTGGGGGAGCCGGTGTCACTGAGCCCGGCGGAACTCGCCGAGCACGCCCAGGCGCGGCGCGTGCCGTCGAGGGACTTCTTCCTGACGGCCCTGCCCGTGCAGGGCGACGCCGGCTGCCTGCTGGCCGTGACCGAACGGCCCGGGGGATTCGGCGCCGACGACCTCCGCTGCCTGGACCTCATCGCGGACGCGGTCGCCTTCACCGTCCCGGCCGCGCCCGCCGAGGCCGGTGAACTGCCGCCGAGCGCCTTCAGCCTCGCCATGGACACCGGCCGCGTCCGGGTCGGCGACGACCTGCTGGACCTGTTCGGCCTGGACCCGGTGGAGTTCGACGGCCGGGTCGAGACACTGCTCGGCCTGACCGTCCCCGAGGACCTGCCGTCGCTGATGTCCGTGGTGGAGGCCGACCACATGTCCATCGGCGACCGGGAACTGGAGTTCCGCGTGCTCCAGCCCACCGGGCCGCCGAAGTGGCTCCGGCTGCGCGGCCGCCTCCTGCCCGGCGGCGAGGGCCACCCGGCCCGCCTCGTGGGCACGGTCGTCGACGTCTCCACACTGCGCTCCGACGTCACCGACGTCGCCCGCGTCCAGCGCCTGGCCGCCGCGCTGGCCACCGCCGTCACCGTCCGCGACGTCGGACGGGCCGTGGTCGCCGCGCTGCGCCGGCCGCTGCGGGCCGACCGGATCGCCCTCGCCGAGCTGGAGAGCGACCGGCTCGTCGTCACCGTCCTCGACCCGCCCGAACCCGAGGCCTGGCCCGAGCTGTGGCGGTCGGAGTGGCGCACCGAGTGGCCCGACGCACCCGTGCGCGCCATGCCCACCCTCGCCGCCGCGCTGCGCGAGGGCCGGGCCCGGATCTGGCCCGCCGGCAGCCCCCTGGAACGCGCCCTGGCCGAGGTCGGCCCCGGCGGCCTCGCCGTCCTGCCGCTGCCCGCCGGGAACCGCATGGCCGGAGCCTGTCTGATCGGCTGGGACACCCCGCACGACTTCGGCACCGACGAACGCGCTCTGCTCACCGCCTGCGCCGGCCTCGCCGGACAGGCCCTGGTGCGGGCGAGGGCCTTCGACGCCGAGCACGAACTCGTCGGCATGCTCCAGCGCCAGCTGCTGCCGCGCAGCCTGCCCCGGCTGCCGGGCGCGGTGGCCGTGGCCCGCTACCTGCCCAGCACGGCGGGGCTCGAACTCGGCGGCGACTGGTACGACGTCATCCCGTTGCCCGACAACCACGTCGCCCTCGTCATCGGCGACGTCCAGGGCCACAGCGCCGGCGCCGCCACCCTCATGGGCCAGATGCGCACCGCCCTGCGCGCCTACGCCGTCGAGGGGCACCCGCCGGACGTGGTGGTCGCGCACGCCAACCGGCTCCTCGTCGACATGGAGAGCGACCTCTTCGCCACCTGCTGCTACGTCGACGTCGACCTGGAGGAGGGCGCCGCCTGGTGTGTGCGCGCCGGGCACCTGCCGCCGGTGCTGCGCTACCCGGACGGCCGGACCGACATCGCGGAGGCGGAGGGCGGCCCGCCCCTCGGGGTGGTCGCCCGGGCCGACTTCCCCATGAGCCCGCTGCGGCTCCCGCCCGGCACCGTCATCGCGCTGGCCACGGACGGTCTCGTCGAGACGCCCGACTCCGACATCGACGAAGGCATGGAGCACCTGGCCGAGCGGCTCGCCGAAGCCGCCCCCACCGACCTGGGGCTCGTCGCCGACGCGCTCCTGGGCAACGCCCCGCGCAGCGACGACGTGGCCCTGCTCCTCCTGCGCTACGACGGCATGGAACTGCGCCCGCTGAGGGAGAGCTGGACGGTCTGGCGGGTGCCGCAGGCCGTCGGGCACGCCCGCCGCTTCGCCCGGCGGACCCTGCGTTCCTGGGGCGTCACCGTGGACTACGACGCCGCGCTCCTCGTCGTCTCCGAACTCGTCACCAACGCCCTGGTCCACACCGACGGCAAGGTCCGGATGGACCTCACCCTCGTCAACAACCGGCTGCGCGTCGCCATCGCCGACGCCTCACCCCGCTCACCGGTCCGACCGACCAGCATCGGCTGGGAGGCCACCGGCGGCCGGGGCATCCTCCTCGTCGAGGCCCTCGCCGCGACCTGGGGCACCCTGCCGGTCAGCGGCGGCAAGCAGGTCTGGGCGGAACTGCTGCTGGGACGCTGACCCGCCCGGCCGTGCTCCCGCTCAGCCCAGCCGCTTCAGCAGTTCCTGTGCCAGCGGGGCCGACGACGCCGGGTTCTGGCCCGTGACCAGATTGCGGTCGGTGACCACGTGCGGGGCCCACGGCTCACCGGCCCGCACGGTCACACCGGCCTCGGTGAGGCGGTCCTGGAGCAGCCACTTCGCGCGGTCGGCGAGGCCGCCCTGGATCTCCTCGGCGTTGGTGAACGCCGCGACCTCGTAGCCGGCGAAGACGTTGGTGCCGTCGGCCCCGACAGCGGCCAGCAGCGCGGCCGGCCCGTGGCAGACGACCCCGAGCGGCCTGCCCGACTCCAGGGCCCGGGCGAGCAGCCGGCCGGAGTCGGCGTTCACGGCGAGGTCCTCCATCGGGCCGTGGCCGCCGGGGTAGAAGACGGCCGCGTAGTCGTCCGGCCGGACGTCCTCGAGACGGACGGGGTGGCGCAGCTCGGTGAAGGACTCCAGCGCCTTGGCGATCCGGTCGGCGTTCTCCTGGCCCCCGTTCACCTCGGCGGCGAGGGAGGCCCGGTCGACGGTGGGCTCGACCCCGCCGGGCGTGGCCACGACGACCTCGTGGCCGGCGGCCCGGAACGCCTCGTACGGGGCGACGGCCTCCTCGGCCCAGAAGCCGGTGGGGTGTGCGGCGCCGTCGGCCAGGGTCCAGGTGTCGGCGCCGGTGACGACGAAGAGGATCTTCGACATGGTGGATGCATCTCCGTGAGGACGGGCCGCGGTCGGACAGCGCGGCGATGACTCGGACGATGACGACCGTAGGCCCCCGGACCGCCGGTTTTCCAATGGCAGAGCCAATGGCAGCCATAGGGATTCCAATGGCGCAGCGCAGTAGGGTCGGATCGTGTGAGGCCCATCGATCCCCTGAGCGCGTCCGGTACGCCCGCGCAGCCCGACCTCAACCTGCTGCGCACCTTCCTGGCCGTCTACCGGTCCGGCTCCTTCACGGCGGCCGCGCAGCTGCTGGGCCTGTCCCAGCCGACCGTCACCACGCAGATCCGCTCCCTGGAGCGGCAGACCCGCCGGGAGCTGTTCGAACGGCTGCCGCGCGGCGTGGCCCCGACCGCCGTGGCCGACGACCTCGCCGCCCGCGTCGCGGCCCCCCTCGACGCGCTCGCGGAGGCCACGGGGCACGGGCCCCGGGAGCGCTCGCGCGCCGAGCCCGTCCACCTGGCCGGGCCCGCCGAGCTGCTGTCCACCCGGGCCCTGCCCGCCCTCGCCCCGCTCGTCACCGAGGGCGTACGGCTGCGCGTGACCATGGGGCTGACCGAGCCCCTGCTCGACGAACTGCGCGCCGGCCGCCACGACCTGGTGATCGCCACCACCCGGCCCCGCGGCCGCACCCTGTCCGCGGTGCCGCTGACCGACGAGGAGTTCGTCCTGGTCGCCGCCCCCGCCTGGGCCGAGCGCGTCGCGCGGCGCCCGGCCGCCGACGGACCCGCCGCGCTGCACGACATCCCGCTGATCACGTACGCCGAGGACCTGCCCATCGTGCGCCGCTACTGGCGGCACGTCTTCGGCCGGCGCCTGAACTGCCGTGCCGCCGTCTCGGTCCCGGACCTGAGGGCCGTCCTCGCGCTGGTCACGGCCGGTGCCGGCTACAGCGTGCTGCCGCGCTACCTGTGCGCCCGGGAACTGGCGTCCGGCGCCCTGGTCCTCCTCGACGCCCCCGAGGACGCGCCGATCAACACCGGCTTCCTCGTCCAGCGGCCGGGCACCTCGGACAACCCGCACGTGACCCTCGTCCGCGACCGTCTGCTGGAGGCCGGCCGCACCTGGTGACGCCACGGGCCGACCGGGTACCCGCCGCGGCGCAGGACGGAGAAACACCACGAGCCGAAGGAAGAGGAACGTCATGGCTCAGCATGTCCGCGACATCATGACCAGCGACCCGGTCACCGTCGAACCGCACACCTCCGTCGCCGAGGTCGCGCGCATCATGCGCGACGAGGACCTCGGAGCCGTACTGGTGACGGACGGCGACCGGCTGCGAGGGGTGGTCACCGACCGTGACATCGTGGTGCGGACGGTCAGCCGGGGCGGCGACCCGGAGCGGATCACCGTCGCCGGCGCGTGCAGCGACGAGCTGGTCACCGTCGGCCCCGACGAGGACCTGGCCCAGGCGGTGGAGCTGATGCGCGAGCACTCCGTGCGCCGCGTCCCGGTCGTCGACCACGGGCATCCCGTGGGCATCGTCTCCCTGGGCGACATGGCCATGGAGCGTGACCCGGAATCGGCGCTCGGTGACATCAGCGCCGCGCGCCCCAACGCCTGACGGGCGCCTTTCGAACGCGTCTTCCGAACACACCCTCCGAACCCCGGGTCGGGCCACCGCAGTTCGGCACCACGACACAGGTGCTCCGGCCCGGGTTTGTTCGGTTTTTCACTGGGGACTCGAACAGCAGTGGAAGCAGAAGGAAGATGATGAGTCGTGGAGTCCATGGACACCAGTGAGAAGCCCGTCGTCCGTCAGCACGAGACCGGCTGGTCGAAGGCACGCCGTCTGCGCGGAAAGGCCGCGCTGCGCACCTGCCTCCCCGCCGTCGAGGACCGGGGCACGCCCGGAGTGACGCACTCCGGGGCGGAGTGGAACATCGTCCGGGGTGAGGACTGATACCTCCCTCGTGGACCGCGCGGTGTCGATCCGAGTAACTCCGCGCATCGACAACTAAAAGAAGTGATGTTCACATCCGCCGGATCACGACTAAGGTGAACCGAATGAAGGCTCTCGTGCTGTCCGGCGGCGCAGGAACAAGACTGAGGCCGATCACGCACACGTCGGCCAAGCAACTGGTGCCCGTAGCCAACAAGGCCGTGCTGTTCTACGGGTTGGAGTCGATCGCCGAGGCCGGCATCACCGACGTCGGCATGATCGTCGGGGAGACCGCCGAGGAGATCGAGGAAGCGGTCGGGGACGGGTCGAAGTTCGGCCTCAAGGTCACCTACATCCCCCAGGAGCGGCCCCTCGGGCTGGCCCACGCGGTGCTGATCGCCCGCGACTACCTCGGTGACGACGACTTCGTGATGTACCTCGGCGACAACTTCATCGTCGGCGGCATCACCGGCCTCGTCGAGGAGTTCCGCGGCAACCGGCCCGACGCCCAGATCCTGCTCACGCGCGTGGCCGACCCGCGCGCCTTCGGTGTCGCCGAACTCGACCCGTCCGGCCAGGTGATCGGCCTGGAGGAGAAGCCCGACCAGCCCAAGAGCGATCTCGCGCTGGTCGGCGTCTACATGTTCACGCCCCTCATCCACGAGGCGGTCCGCGCCATCGAACCCTCCTGGCGCGGCGAACTGGAGATCACCCACGCCATCCAGCACCTGATCGACACCCGCGCCGACGTGCGCTCCACGGTCATCAAGGGCTACTGGAAGGACACCGGCAACGTCGGCGACATGCTCGAGGTGAACCGCACGGTCCTCGAAGCCATGGAGCGCCGCATCGACGGCGACGTGGACGACGCGTCCGAGACCATCGGGCGCGTCGTGCTCGAAGAGGGCGCGCGGATCGTCAACTCCCGTGTCGTCGGACCCGTCGTCATCGGCTCGGGCACCGTCGTCAGCAACTCCTACGTCGGCCCCTTCACCTCCGTCGCCGAGAACTGCCGGATCACCGACAGCGAGCTGGAGTTCTCCATCGTGCTGCGGGACTCCTCGATCCAGGGCGTCGGCCGCATCGAGGCCTCGCTGATCGGCCGGCACGTCGAGGTGACCCCCGCCCCCAGCGTCCCCAGCGCCCACCGCTTCGTCCTCGGAGATCACAGCAAGGTGCAGATCACTTCATGAACCTCCTCGTCACCGGCGCCGCCGGGTTCATCGGCTCCCGCTACGTCCGGGCCCTGCTCGCCTCGGACGCGCCCGACGCGCCCCGCATCACCGTGCTGGACAAGCTCACCTACGCCGGCACCCTCGACAACCTCGAACTGACCCACCCGCGGCTGGAGTTCGTGCAGGGCGACATCTGCGACGCCGAACTGGTCGACAAGCTGATGGCCGACGCGGACCAGGTCGTGCACTTCGCCGCCGAGTCCCACGTCGACCGCTCGATCAGCGGCGCCGCCGACTTCGTCCGCACCAACGTCCTCGGCACCCAGACCCTGCTGGACGCCGCCCTGCGCCACGGCACGGGCCCCTTCGTGCACGTCTCCACCGACGAGGTCTACGGCTCCATCGAGACCGGCTCGTGGCCGGAGGATCACCCGCTCCAGCCGAACTCGCCGTACTCGGCCTCCAAGGCATCCTCCGACCTGCTCGCGCTGGCCTACCACCGCACCCACGGCCTGGACGTGCGCGTCACGCGCTGTTCCAACAACTACGGCCCGCACCAGTTCCCCGAGAAGGTCATCCCGCTGTTCGTCACCAACCTCCTCGACGGCCACACGGTGCCGCTGTACGGCGAGGGCCGCAACATCCGCGACTGGCTGCACGTCGACGACCACTGCCAGGGCGTCGACCTCGCCCGCACCAAGGGCCGGCCCGGCGAGGTCTACAACATCGGCGGCGGCACCGAACTCACCAACAAGGAACTCACCGGCCTGCTCCTGGACGCCTGCGGAGCGGACTGGGACCGGGTGGAGTACGTCGAGGACCGCAAGGGCCACGACCTGCGCTACTCCGTCGACTGCTCCAAGGCCCGCGACGAACTCGGCTACCGCCCCCGCCACGACTTCACCACCGGCCTCGCCGAGACCGTCGCCTGGTACCGCGACAACCGGGCCTGGTGGGAGCCCCTGAAGCAGCGCGTCGCCCAGGAGCGGGCATGAGGTGGCTGATCACCGGCGCGGGCGGCATGCTCGGCCGTGACGTCGTCGAGGAACTCACGCGCCGCGGCGAGACCGTCATGGGCCTCGACCGCGCGGCCCTGGACATCACCAGCCCCCCGGCCGTGGACTCCGCCGTGCGGGAGCACCGCCCCGACGTGGTCGTGAACTGCGCCGCCTACACGGCCGTCGACGACGCCGAGACCGACGAGGCCCGCGCCCTTCAGATCAACGGCGACGGCCCGCGCCTGCTGGCCCGGGCCTGCGCCGCGCACGACGCCCGCCTCATCCACGTCTCCACGGACTACGTCTTCTCGGGTGAGGCCCGCACCACCCCCTACCCGGAGGACCACCCGACCGGCCCGCGCACCGCCTACGGCCGCACCAAGCTGGCCGGGGAGCGGGCCGTACTGGACGAACTCCCCGGGGCGAGCGCGGTGCTGCGCACGGCGTGGCTCTACGGCGTCCACGGCTCCAACTTCGTCCGGACCATGATCGGACTGGAAGCCCGCCGGGACACCCTCGACGTCGTCGACGACCAGCGCGGGCAGCCCACCTGGAGCGCCGACGTCGCCGAGCGGATCGCCGACCTCGGCCCCCGGCTGGGCCCCGAGGCGCACGGCGTCTTCCACGCGACCAACTCCGGCGAGGCCACCTGGTGCGACCTCGCACGCGAGGTGTTCTCCCTCATCGGCGCCGACCCGGACCGGGTGCGCCCCACCAGCAGCGCGGCCTTCCCCCGGCCCGCGCCCCGCCCGGCGTACAGTGCCCTCGCGCACCGCCGTTGGCAGGAGATCGGCCTGCCGCTGCCGCGCGACTGGCGCTCCGCCCTGCACGAAGCACTGCCCCGCATCCGCAAGGAAGGTCTTCCTCGTGAAACGCCATGAGTTCCTCCGGGAACTGCACAAGGTCAGCGCCAATCGCAACTACCTGGAGATCGGCGTCAACGACGGGCGCAGCCTGACGCTGTCCCGCGCCCCCAGCATCGCGATCGACCCCGCCTTCAAGGTGGTCTCGGAGCTGAGGTGCGACGTCCACCTGGTGAAGGCCACCAGCGACGACTTCTTCGCGCGTGACAATCCCCTCCAGCACCTCAAGGGCGGCCGTCACCCGCTGCGCAACCTGCGCCGTGGCCGCAGCCCGATCGGCTACTGGCGCAAGGCGACACTGGACCTGTCGTTCATCGACGGCATGCACCTGTTCGAGTTCGCGCTGCGCGACTTCATGAACGTCGAGAAGTACTCGGACTGGGGCAGTGTGATCGTCCTCGACGACATGCTGCCGCGCAGCGTGGACGAGGCGGCCCGGGACCGGCACACCAACGCCTGGACCGGCGACGTCTACAAGGTCACCGAGGTGCTGGCCCGCTACCGCCCGGACCTGGTCACGGTGCAGGTGGACACCGCCCCGACCGGCCAGCTGGTCGTCTTCGGCGCCGACCCGGACAACCGGGTCCTGCACGACAAGTACGACGAGATCATGGCCGAGTACAAGATCCCCGACCCGCAGAAGGTCCCCGAGGCGATCCTGGAGCGGGCCGGGGCGGTCCGCCCCGAGACCCTCCTGGAAGCCGGCTTCTGGCGTCCCCTCGCCCAGGCCCGCAACCGCGGCCTGCCCCGCTCCATCGGCTGGGAGCCCCTGCGCAAGGCCCTGCAGCAGGTCGGCGTGAGCCGCTGAACGACGGCGCCGGCCACCGCCCTGGGGTGGTGGCCGGCGCCGACGCCCTTCCCGGGCTGCACGGAGCGCGGGCCCGGACGCCGATCGCGTCCGGGCCCGCGGTGTGTCCGAGGTTGGGCCGGGGCTACGCCCCCTGCCCGCTCCGCAGTTCCTCGTAGTACGCCAGACAGGCCTCGTACGAGGGCAGGAGCCCCTGGCGTTCCGCCTCGGCCAGTGTCGGGGCCTGCTCGTCCTTGGGGGAGAGGAGCGGGGTGATGCTCTCGGGCCACTCGATGCCCAGAGCCGGGTCCAAGGGGTGGATGCCGTGCTCACGGCCCGGGGCATAGCCCTCCGAGCACAGATAGACCACCGTCGCGTCGTCCGTGAGGGCCATGAAGGCGTGACCGAGGCCCTCCGCGAGGAACACCGCGTGCCGCGTGTCGTCGTCGAGCCGTACGGCCTCCCACGTCCCGAAGGTGGGGGAGCCCACGCGGATGTCGACCACCACGTCCAGGACGGCACCGCGGACGCACGTGACGTACTTGGCCTGGCTGGGCGGCACGTCGGCGAAGTGCACACCCCGCAGCACGCCCCGCCGCGAGACCGAGCAGTTGGCCTGGGCCAGGGACAGGTCGTGTCCCGTCGCCTCGCGGAACTCCGCACCGCGGTACCACTCGTGGAAGCTGCCCCGGTCGTCCGGGAAGATCTTGGGCTCCAGTACCCAGGCGCCCTCTATCCCCAGTGGTCGCATGCCGTCACCGCCCTCCGGTCCTGATACGGGAATTCACCTTCCGGCGTGCGGTACCGAGCACGCGTCGGGCGCGCCGGGCCAGCCGCAGCGCGACACCGGGCCCCGGCACCGGCGTCACCAGCACGCTTCCGCCCCCGGCCCGCAACGCGAACGGCAGACCGGCGAACCGGGCCTGGTCGGAGCCCGGGTTCGGGCACACGGCCACCCGCCAGACGTCGTCCGAGAGATCCTGGGACAGGACCGCCTCCAGCACCGAGCCCGGCCGGTCCGCGTCGGGGGAGAGGATGCCCGGTGTCTCCAGGATCCGGCGGGAGGAGACGAACCTCAGCCGCACCTCCGCTTCGCCCGGGACGTGCACCGGGAGCAGGACCCGGAACCGGTCGTCGGAGACGGAGACGTCCCCCAGTTGCACGCGGCCCAGCCCGAGCCGCTTGCCGTGCGCGCCGAGCTCCAGGGAGAGATTGCCGTGCGGTGTGGTCCAGTACGGCAGGACCGGGCGGTCGCCGACGATCCCCGCCCGGGGCGTGGGCCGGTCCTCGCGCGGCGCCGGTCCCAGCCGGCACTCCTTGGTCCAGCCGCCCGACTTCACCCGGACGAGTGCGTCCCAGGCGCCGTCACGTGGCAGGACGGACGGGTCGACCGTGGCCGTCCCCCGCAGCACCAGCCGGACCTCCTCGCCGTCCCCGACCGGCACGGTCTCGCGGGTGAACTCCACCGGCTGGAAGTACTGGGCGGCGCTGGTGCGCTCCCGCAGCAGCAGATCGGCCGTGGCCTGCCCGAACCGAGCGGCGGTCTCCGAGGCCACCCAGCGCACCGCCTCGGTCACGTCCTTCGGTACGTCGGTCAGCGGCGCGGCCTCGGCGTCGGCGGGGAACAGCATCGGCTCGCCGCCGGACAGGTACTCGGCCGTGAATCCGATACGGAGCGAACCCTCACTCCACTCGATGTCCACGGGCGCCGCCGTGGGGGCGACACCCGCCTCCCACTCGGCGAAGGCCACCACGTCGTCGTACCGGTCGGCCGCCGTCAGCGCGGCGATGACCTGCTGCGTCGGCTGCAGACCGGCCGCGACACCGGGCCCGAAGCGCTCGACGACGACCTCGTGGATCTCCCCGAACAACTCGCGGCGGTAGTCGTCCGGCAGGTTCAGCAGGCGCCGGGCCCGCAGCCGCTCGACCATCTCCACGCGCAGCCACCGCCGGAACAGCCGGTCGCGTACCGGACCGGGCTCCGTGTACTGCTCGACGACGTCGAGGGCCTCGCGCAGGTTCCTGAAGTAGCCGACGGGGTCGAAGCGTTCGAAGCCGGCGTTGGAGCCGTCGTCCCGCCGGATGTGGTAGTAGCAGACGTAGTCGCTGAGCACCGAGACGTTCTCCGCGCGCAGATACGCCTCCGCGATGAAGACGTGGTCCTCCAGGCGCCGTCTGCCCTCGGGGAAGCGCAGGCCGATCCGGTCCAGGAAGGCCCGGCGGACCATCTTGTGCGGGGTGAGGCTGTCGATGAGCGGGGCGTTCTCGACGGTGGCACGCGGGTGGTTGCGGCGGAACAGCTCCACCGGCACCCCGCGGTTCTTGCCGGCCATCTTGCCCACGACGACATCGGCGCCGTTGGCCGTGCCGTAGTCGTACATCCGCTCCAGGGCCTCGTCGCCCAGGTAGTCGTCGTTGTCGACGAACATCACGAACTCGCCCCGGGAGGCCTCGATGCCGACGTTGCGGGGCTTGCCCGACCAGCCGGAGTTCTCCTGGTGGATGACCTTCATCCGGGGGTCCTCGGCGGCGAGCGCGTCGAGCCGGGCCGGGGTCTCGTCGGTCGAGCCGTCGTCGACGAAGATCACCTCGAACTCGTCGGGAGGCAGCGACTGCCGCTGCAGCGAGGAGATGCAGTCCTCGATGTAGATCCCCGGGTTGTACACGGGGACGATGACGCTGACCTTGACCGGCATCGGGTTTCCGGGCCCCTTCGGGTCGCTTGCCGTAGACGTCCTGTTGTACTGCGTGTTGCCCGATGCTAACCCGCTGGGCGAGGTCGCCTCACCTTTCGAGACCTCGCCGTGATCATCTCCATGGGCAGGGCAACTGAGCTGCGGCGTCTGTCTGTTCGCGGTCAAGCGGGTCGCGGGCGGGAGCGGCTCGCAGCCCCTAGGCTGACGAGGTGCGCCTGCTCCTGATGTCCGACACCCACCTGCCCAAGCGGGCCAGGGAACTGCCCGCCCCCCTGCTCGCCGAACTCCCGATGGCCGACGTCGTGTTCCACGCCGGGGACTGGGTCGACGTGGACACCCTCGATCTGCTGGAGGCCCGCTGTCGCAGGCTCGTCGGGGTGTACGGCAACAACGACGGGCCCGATCTGCGCGCCCGGCTGCCCGAGGTGGCGTACGTGGCACTGGGCGGGGTGCGGTTCGGCGTGATCCACGAGACGGGTGCCAAGCAGGGCCGGGAGCAGCGGTGTGCCGCCCGCTTCCCCGAGCTGGACGTGCTGGTCTTCGGCCACAGCCACATCCCCTGGGACACCACGGCCTCCTCCGGCCTGCGGCTGCTGAACCCGGGCTCCCCGACGGACCGGCGCCGCCAGCCCCACTGCACGTACATGACCGCCACGATCGCCGAGGGGCGGCTCACGGACGTGGAACTGCACCGGCTGCCGCCCCGCCCACCGCGCTGAACCGCCCCGGCCGCGTCGTGGCATGATCGGCGCATGGGTCGGGACGAGGGATATCTCCTGGACAACCGGCAGGCCGAGGCCGGGACGCGCTTCGACGCGCTGGCGGCCCTCTTCGACGCCTCGACGTTCCGGCACGTCGAGGCGGCCGGGATCGCCGAGGGGTGGCGGTGCTGGGAGGTCGGGGCCGGCGGGCCGAGCGTGGCGGCGTGGCTGCGCGAGCGGGTCGGGCCCACCGGGCGCGTGCTCGCCACCGACATCGACGTCTCCTGGACCGGGACGACCGCCACCGAAGGCGTCGAGGTGCTCCGGCACGACGTCGGCCGCGACGATCCGCCGCCCGGCCCCTTCGACCTGGTGCACGCCCGTCTCGTCCTGGTCCACGTCACCGAGCGCGACGCCGCGCTGCGCGCCATGATCGGAGCGCTGCGCCCCGGCGGGCTGCTGCTGGTCGAGGACGCCGATCCCGCGCTGCAGCCGCTGATCTGCCCCGACGAGCACGGCCCCGAGCAGGAGCGGTCCAACCGGCTCCGCGCCGGTTTCCGGGAACTGCTGCGGCAGCGCGGTGCCGATCTCTCCTACGGACGCAGACTGCCGCGGCTGCTGCGCGAGGCGGGCCTCGTGGACGTCGAGGCCGACGCCTACTTCCCGGTCACCTCGCCCGCCTGCGACGTCCTGGAGGCGGCCACCGTCCGGCAGGTGCGGGACCGGCTCATCGCCGCGGGCCTCGCCACGGACGAGGAGATCGACGCGCATCTCGCCGCTGTCGAGGGGGGACGCCTGGACCTCGCCACCTCGCCGATGGTCTCCGCCTGGGGCCGCAGACCGGCAGACGACGGGGCGCAGCGACTCGTCTAGGTCTCCACCCGTCCCTCCGCGAAACCGGTGCTGTCGAAGCCGGGCTCCAGTTCCACACCGGTGGCGTTCAGGAAGAAGGCCACCATGTGGTACTGCCCCACCAGCATGGCGATCTCGATCAGTCCGGCCTCGTCGAAGTGCTCGGCCAGACCCTCCCAGGTCGCGTCGGACATCGTGGCATCACGGTGCAGCTCGTCCGCCGCGCGGATCAAGTGCCTCTGGAGGTCCGTCCAGCCGGGTCCCTCCGGCCCTTCGCCGATGCGGTCGATCTCCGCGTCGGTGACGCCCTCGGCTCTGGCCAGGGGAAGGTGCCGCCCCCACTCGTACCGGGAGCCGGTGTTCCACGCGGTGCACAGGATCAGCAGTTCGCGCACGTCACCCGGCAGCCGGCCGCTGCCGAGCAACTGGCCGCCGAACGGCAGGAACTGCTCGTAGAGATCGGGATGGCGCACGAGCGTGGTGAAGATGTTGGGGACCCCGCCCCCGGGATCGTGGGGAGCGACGGCCAGCAGTTCCCGGGTGCGGGGGTCCCACTGTTCTTCGGTGAGCGGCTTCAGCCGCGGTCGGGTCGGTCGGGCGTCTTCGTCGCGCTGTGGCATGGCGGCCTCCGGTTTCCGAGGGAATCACCCTAGGAGACCGGCTGAACACTCGACAGTGAAGAGGCGGGAGCAGTCAGCCCGTCGGGTCGAGAACGATCTTGCGGACGCCGTCGGAGCGGCCGGCGAACAGTTCGTACGCCGCCGGCCCGTCGGAGAGGGCGAAGCGGTGCGAGACCACGACCTCGGGCTTGATCCGTCCGGCACGGGTGAGGGCGAGCAGGGGAGGGAGCTCGTAGTGCACCGAGCACAGCCCGATCGCGAACTCCAGTTCCTTGACCTGCGCCAGGTACATGTGGAACGGGAACGCCTTGTTCTGGCTGACTCCGATGACGCTGACCCGGCCGGCCTGCCGGACCGCCTTGACGGCGAGTTGGATGGTGGCGTCGGAACCCACCGCCTCCACCACGGCGTCCGGTCCGCGGCCGGCGGTCATGTCCCGGATGGCCGCCCGCACGTCGTCACCCTCGACCGGCTCGACGCCCAGGCCGGCCGCGAAGGCGCGGCGCTCCGCGACCAGGTCCACGCCCAGCACCCGGGCCGCGCCCATCGCGAAGGCGGACTGGGCGGCCATGAGGCCGACCGGGCCGAGGCCGACGACCAGGACGGTCTCACCGGGCTGGATACGGGCACGGCGGCAGCCGTACCAGGCGGTGGGTGCGTTGTCCGTCAGGACGACGGCGGCCTCGTCGGAGATGTCCTCGGGCAGGTGCACCAGATTGACGTCGGCGCAGGGCACTGCCAGAGCCTGGGCCTGGCTGCCCTGGAGCTTCGGACCGACTCCGTAGCAGAGCTCCGTCGCCGACGCGGCTCGCTCGCACCGGGCGGTGAACCCGGCCGCGCACTGCCGGCACTGCGCACAGCCGACAGAGGCGGGCACCAGGACCCGGTCGCCGGGCTTGAAGCGGGTGACCTGGCCGCCGGTCTCGACGACCACGCCGACGCATTCGTGTCCCGGTGTGTAGCCCAGGTCCGGGCTGAACCCGTTGCCGCCGTAGATGTGCAGGTCGCTGCCGCAGATGCCGGCCGCGGTCACCCGCACCACGGCGTCCCCGGGGCCGGCGACGGCCGGGTCGGGGACGTCCCCGAAGCGGATGTCGTGACGGCCGTGGTAGGTCAGTGCCTTCATCGGATCTCTCCCTCCCCTCGGCCCGGTCAGTCGGCGATCTTCAGCACCAGCTTGCCGCGGTTGTCACCACGGAACAGGCGCATCAGGGTGTCGGGGAACTCCGCGACCGAGCCGGACACCACGTCCTCCAGGGACTTCAGCCGGCCCTGCGCCCGCCACGTGGCCATCTGCGCGATGCCCTCCGCGTACCGATCGGCGTAGTCGAAGACCACGATGCCCGTCATGGAGGCGCGGTTCACCAGCAGCGACAGGTAGTTGGCGGGGCCTTGCGGCTTGGTGCTGTTGTACTGGGAGATCGCGCCGCAGACCACGACACGGGCGCCCCGCGCCAGCCGCAGCAGCACCGCGTCCAGAACGTCGCCGCCGACGTTGTCGAAGTACACGTCGACGCCGTCGGGTGCGTGCTCGCGCAGGGCCTTGCGGACGTCCTCGCTCTGGTAGTCGATCGCGGCGTCGAATCCGAACTCGTCCACCACCAGGCGGCACTTGGCCTCGCCGCCGGCGATGCCGATGACCCGGCATCCGAGGATCTTGGCGATCTGCCCGACGACGCTGCCGACGGCCCCGGCAGCTCCGGAGACCACGACGGTCTGCCCCGGCTCGGGACGTCCGACCTCGATCAGGCCGAAGTAGGCCGTCAGGCCCGACATGCCGAGCGTGCCGAGAAAGGTCGGCAAGGGCGCGGCCGAGGGATCGACCTTGGTCACGCCGCGCCCGTCCGACACGGAGTACTCCTGCACGCCGAACGTGCCCGACACATGGTCGCCGACCGCGAATCCGGAGTGCCGGGAGGCGACCACCCTGCCCACCGCGCCGGCGCGCATCACCTCGCCGATCTCCACCGGCCGGATGTAGGACCTGCCCGCGTTCATCCAGCCGCGCATCGCCGGGTCGATCGACAGACAGAGCACCTGTACCAGGAACTCCCCGTCGCCCGGCTGCGCCGCCGGCTCCTCGACATGCTCCCAGTCGGTGGGTTGCGGCTCTCCCACGGGACGTGCGGCCAGGCGTATCTGGCGGTTGATCGTGCTCATCTGCGGCGACTCTCCTCAGCTACATACCGCCCAGTCGGTACGGCCGTGAGCGTACGGGTGCCCGCCGTCCGAGGCAAGAGCCGGAGCGCCACGACTCACGGCTCAGGCGGCCGGCCGGTCCCGGGCGGTGAGCTACTCCTGTCCGGGAACCGCCATCTCCCCGAGGAGCGACCAGTCGTCCTGCGGGACGTTCGCGTTCACGATGCGCGGCGTCTCGGCCAGATGCGGAGGCAGCGTCTGCTGGGCGGCCTTGAAGTGCGCGGACTGAACGTGTGCGGCTCCGGCCTCGTCGTCGCGGAAGGCCTCGACGAGGACGTACTCGGACGGCTCGTCCACGCTGCGCGACCAGTCGAACCACAGGCAGCCGGGCTCGGCGCGCGTCGCCCGGGTGAAATCGGCTGCGATCTCGGGCCAGCGGTCGGCGTGCTCGGGGCGGACGCGGAACTTCGCGGTGATGAAGATCATGGGATTCCCTTCGGTGAAGTGCGGAAGTGCGGAAGTGCTGATTGCTGCAGTGCAGTCGGCGACTCGATCGTACGAACCCGGATCGATGGCTACGTGACGGAAGGGCACTGGTGATCAGGAGGACCGGTACGGATGCACCGCCCCCTCCGTCGAGGTCAGCGGCGCGCCGCTGCCGCCCCACCGCAGCGCCACGATCTCGGCGGCGACGGACACCGCCACCTCCTCGGGCGTACGCGCCCCGAGGTCGAGGCCGACCGGTGAGCGCAGCCGGGACAGCTCGCGCTCCGTGAGCCCGGCCTCGGCCAGCCGTTCCGCCCGGTCGGCGTGGGTACGGCGGCTGCCCATCGCCCCGATGTAGGCGGCCGGGCGGCGCAGCGCCTCCGTCAGCAGCGGTACGTCGAACTTCGGGTCGTGGGTGAGGACGCAGATCACCGTGCGCTCGTCCGTGGTGGTGTTGCGCAGATAGCGGTGCGGCCACTCGGCGACCACCTCGACGCCCTCGGGGAAGCGCCGGGGCGTGGCGAAGACGGGGCGGGCGTCGCAGACGGTGACCCGGTAGCCGAGGAAGTCCCCGATGCGGGCCACGGCCGCGGCGTAGTCGATCGCGCCGAAGACCAGCATCCGCGGCGGCGGCGCGAAGGACTGCAGGAACACGCTCACGGAGTCCTCACGGCGCTGCCCCTCGGGCCCGTAGTGCCGCAGGCCGGTGGCGCCGAGAGCGAGTTCGCCGCGGGCGTCGGCGGTCACGGCCGCGTCCAGGCCGCTCGCGCCGAGCGTGCCGAGGGTCCGGTCCGCCCAGACGGCGAGGGCCGCCCCGCGCGGGGCCGGGCCGTCGGCCACGGTCGCCACGGTGACCGGCTCGCCCGCCGCGACCGAGTCCGCGACGGCGCCGAAGCCGGGATCCCGCTCGGCCGTGACCGCGCGCACGAGCAGAGTGATCTCGCCGCCGCAGGTCAGGCCGACCGCGAAGGCGTCCTCGTCGCTGTAGCCGAAGGTCTCCAGCCGGGCCTCGCCGCCCGCGGCGACCTCCTGCGCCAGCTCGAACACCGCGCCCTCGACACAGCCCCCGGAGACGCTGCCCACGACCTCCTCGTCCGGGCCCACCGCCATCGCCGCGCCCGGGTCGCGCGGCGCGCTGCGGCTGACCTGGACGACCGTCGCGAGTCCGAACGGCACCCCGGCCGCGTACCAGCGGCCGAGCACCGGGAGAACGTCACGCACGAGCCGCTCCCTTCCTTGCGCGCACCCCGCCGGGTACCCCGGCAGCGGTTAATTCCGTTGTGGCCCTCCGTGCCGGTCTGCTGCACTGCTCGGGACAGCGACGTCACCGAGTCCGAAGGAGCGCCAGATGCGCACTGCGTGCATGTCCCCCCAGTCAGGAAAGGACCTCTCTCCAAAGGACATGACGCTTCGTGCACATGCTCAACCTGGGAATTCTCGCCCATGTCGACGCCGGTAAGACCAGCCTGACCGAGCGGCTGCTCCATTCGGCCGGGGTGATCGACGAGATCGGCAGCGTCGACGACGGGAACACCCGCACCGACACCCTCGCTCTGGAGCGCCGGCGCGGCATCACCATCAAGTCCGCCGTGGTCTCCTTCCCGCTCGACGGCGTGACCGTCAACCTCATCGACACCCCCGGCCACCCGGACTTCATCGCCGAGGTCGAGCGCGTCCTCGGCGTGCTGGACGGCGTCGTTGTGGTGATCTCCGCCGTCGAAGGGGTGCAGGCGCAGACGCGGGTGCTGATGCGGACGCTGCGGCGGCTGCGCATCCCGACCCTGCTCTTCGTCAACAAGATCGACCGTAGCGGGGCGCGCCACGAGGCGGTGCTGCGGGAGATCTCGGCCCGGCTGACCCCCGCGATCGTGCCGATGGGGACCGCCGCCGGCCTCGGCACCCGAGCGGCCCGCTTCACCCCCGGGTTCGCACCGGCCGCCGCCCTCGACGTCCTGACCGGGCACGACGACGCCCTGCTGGCCGCGTACGTCGAGAACACCGTCACGGACGCGTCGCTGCACGGCTCCCTCGCCGCGCAGACCCGGGAGGCGCTCGTCCACCCCGTCTACTTCGGCTCCGCCGCCACGGGCGCGGGCGTGGAGGCGCTCCTGTCCGGCATCGAATCGCTGCTTCCGGCTGCCGACGGCGACCCGGACGGGCCGGTGTCCGCCACCGTGTTCAAGGTCGACCGGGGCCCGGCGGGGGAGAAGGTCGCCTACGCGCGGATGTTCTCCGGGACCCTGCGCACCCGCGACCGGGTCCCCTTCGGTACGGACGGCGCCGAGGGCCGGATCACCGGCATCAGCGTCTTCGGCCACGGCACGGACACGCGTGAGGACTCCGTCGCCGCCGGCCGGATCGCCCGCCTCACCGGGCTCGGCGACATTCGGATCGGCGACGCGATCGGCGAACCCCGCAAGGCGTACGAGCACTTCTTCGCCCCGCCCACCCTGGAGACGGTCGTCGTCCCCGGCCCGGGCGTGAACCGGGGAGCGCTGCACCTCGCGCTCACCCAACTCGCCGAACAGGACCCGCTGATCGGCCTGCGCCGCGACGAACGCCGCCAGGAGACCTCGGTCTCGCTGTACGGCGAGGTGCAGAAGGAGGTCATCCAGGCCACCCTCGCCGAGGAGTACGGCCTCGACGTCACCTTCCGCGAGACGACTCCGCTCTGCGTCGAACGGCCCGTCGGCACCGGGCAGGCCGTGGAGTTCAACAAGAAGGACCCCAATCCGTTCCTCGCGACGGTCGGCCTGCGCGTCGACCCCGCGCCGGTCGGCTCGGGCGTCGGCTTCCGGCTGGAGGTGGAGCTCGGGTCGATGCCGTACGCCTTCTTCAAGGCCGTCGAGGACACCGTGCGCGAGACCCTCGACCAGGGCCTGCACGGCTGGCAGGTCACCGACTGCGTGGTCACCATGACCCACAGCGGCTACTCGCCCCGGCAGAGCCACGCCCACCAGGGCTTCGACAAGAGCATGTCCAGCACGGGGGCCGACTTCCGCGGCGTGACCCCGCTGGTGCTGATCGAGGCGCTGCGGCGGGCCGGGACGCGGGTCCACGAGCCGCTGCACCGCTTCCGTGTCGAGGCGCCCGCCGACACCCTCGGCGCCCTGCTGCCGGTCCTCGCCGGGCTCGGGGCCGTGCCCGAGACGACACGGAACCGGGAGGACGTCTGCGTCCTCGAAGGCACCGTGCCGGCCGCCCGGGTGCACGCCCTCGAACAGAAGCTGCCGGGGCTGACCCGGGGCGAGGGCGAGCTGGAGAGCTCCTTCGCTCACTATGCGCCGGTCACACACGGCACGATCCCCGAGCGTCCGCGCACCGACCACAACCCGCTGAACAGGAAGGAGTACGTGTTGAACGTGACACGGAGGGTGAGTGGCTGAAGTGTGAGGGTCGGCCGAGCGGAACTTACTCCGGAGTCAGAGGTGTTGACGGTGTCCTGATATCGCCGGACTGTAGTGGACATGCCGACTATCCGAGCGCGTCTGCTGGTTGTCCTGGTCGTCCTGTTCGGCTCCGTGTCGGTGGCGGGCGTCCCGCCGGCCACCGCCGCTCCCCCTCCCGGCTCCCTCTGGTTCGACGACCCGGCCGTCACCGTCCAGGACGGCCGCTTCACCGACGCCCACGGCCGCGAGATCGTGCTGCGCGGCTACAACGTCTCCGGTGAGACCAAACTCGCGGAGAACAAGGGCCTGCCTTTCGCCTCGGTCGCCGACGCCCGTAAGTCGGCGACCGCATTGCGCGCCCTCGGCGGCGGCAGCACCGTCCGCTTCCTGCTCTCCTGGGCGTACGCCGAGCCCGAGCGCGGCCAGGTCGACACGGCCTACCTGGCCGCCGCGACCGACCAGATGAAGGCCTTCCTCGACGCCGGCATCCGCGTCTACCCCGACTTCCACCAGGACCTCTACTCCCGGCACCTCTTCGACACCGACAGCTGGTACACCGGCGACGGCGCGCCCAAGTGGGCGGTGGACGCCGGGAACTACCCGGACGAGTCCTGCGGGATCTGCCTCTTCTGGGGGCAGAACATCACCCAGAATCAAGCGGTGACACGTGCCACGTACGACTTCTGGCACAACGCGCACGGCGTGCAGGACGCCTTCCTCACCACCGCCCAGACGACCATGGCCTACGTCCAACAGCACCTGAGCGCCGCTCAGTTCAAGGGCGTCGTCGGATTCGACCCGTACAACGAGCCGCACGCGGGCGTGTACGACTCGGGGCAGACCAGCCGCGCCTGGGAGAAGGACGTGCTCTGGCCGTTCTACGAGAAGTTCCGGGCCCGCATGGACACGGCCGGCTGGCGCGACAAGCCCGCCTTCGTCGAGCCGAACCTCTTCTGGAACGCCAACATCGACTTCCAGAAGCAGGAGGGCGGCCTGCTCGACGCCGGCGAACTCGGGCCGCGCTACGTCTTCAACACCCACTTCTACGACCAGAAGGCCATCTCAGGCGTCTTCATGTGGGGCAAGGCTGCCGACGGCCAGTACGCGGGTGACTTCCGCACCGTCCGGGACCGTGCCGCCGCCGCGCAGACGGCCGCCGTGGTCAGCGAGTTCGGACACCCCCTGGCCGGCAACGTCTCCGACAAGGCGCCGACCGTCCTCAAGGCGATGTACCAGGCCCTCGACTCACGCCTCAAGGGCGCCGACTGGTGGACCGACCCGGCCGCCTCGGGACCCGTGCTCTCCGGCTCCCAGTGGCAGTGGGACATCTACAACGGCCGCCATCACGAGCTGATGAACGGCAACCCCGACAAGGTGCTCACCACCGGCGACGCCTGGAACGACGAGGACCTGTCCGCCGTACGCCTGGACGACGCGGGCAAGCCGGTACTGCGCCAGGACGCCCGGCTCCTGGACCGCGTCTACCCCAGCGCCACGGCCGGCCGGACCGTCGGCTTCACCTACGAGGACCGCTCCCGGGACGGGTCGACGACCCTGACCTGGAACCCGGTGCCCAGTTCCCTGCCGAACGTGCAACGACTCGTGGGGGCAGGACAGTACGGGCTGCTGCTGTGGCGCTCCGACGGCGGCACGGCGCCCACCGAACTGCACCTGCCGGCGAGCTTCCCGACCGCGTCCACCACGGTCGTCTCCGACCTGGGCGCGGTCCACGCCCCGCCGGCGTACACCTCGACGACGCCGGTCGGCGTGGCGCAGGAGCCCGGCGGCACGGGAAGCCGCCGTCTGCTGCTCACCGCGCCGGACTCGGGCGTCCTGCACTACGCGCTGGTGACCAACGGGGCGACGGCTCCCTCGGCGGATCTGCTCACCGCGGCCCGCTCCGAACTGGCGGCGTGGGCGGCGAGGGCGGTCACTTAGGTGTGCTGTCCGGAGGGGCGTTCGGTGTCCGAGGCGCAGGGCTGCTGGTAGGCCCGTTCGGCGAGCAGGTGCGGTGGGCGGGTTCGACCTTGCCGATGGTCTGCGGCCGCGCGGGGCGGGTCCGGCAGGGGCTGATGCCCACGCCGCGGCAGTGCTGACGCCATGTGTTCTTGGTGCGGGCCCAGGCGGTTTCGGCCGGCACGCGTTCGACGGTGACGCCCTGGCCGGCGTGCCCAACGTGCCCGGCGTGCCCGCCGAGCCCGGCGGTGGCCCGGCGCGGGAAGCCGGCGCAGGTGGCGGCCTTCTCGGGATTATCGCGGTCGCTCGGCGCGGGTTGTCGATCCGGGCGTGTGTCGTTCGTGTAAGAGGTGCAAGGACACGCGGATGACCAGAGGCCGAGGAGGCCCGTCATGAAGTACTACCTGCTCAGCGTGATGCAGCCGGTCGGCGACCCGCCCGCCCCCGACGTCCTCAAGGAGATCGGAGACAACCTGGAGGCCTTCCACCGGGAGCTGCGGGAGGCGGGCGCGTGGGTCTTCGCCGGAGGGCTGCACGGTCCGGAGTCCGCCACCGTGCTGCGGCCCGGCGACGGCGAAGTCCTGATCACCGACGGCCCCTACGCCGAGGGCAAGGAGATGCTCGGAGGCGTCTGCCTGGTCAAGGCGCCCGACCTGGACGCCGCTCTGGAGTGGGGGCGCAAGGCGGCCCTGGCCACCACCCTGCCGATCGAGGTGCGCCCCTTCCTGGGAGACGCCGACTGATGGTTGTGGATGTCGAGGCGGTCTTTCGCGCGGAGTACGGCCGCGCGGTCGCCGTCCTCGTCCGCTTCCTCGGCGACATCGACCTCGCCGAGGAGGCGGTCCAGGACGCCTTCACCACGGCGGTCCGGCGCTGGCCGGAGACCGGCCTCCCGCCGAGCCCGGCCGGGTGGATCATCACCACCGCCCGCAACCGGGCCGTCGACCGCCTGCGCCGGGAGTCGTCCCGGCCCGCCCGGCACGCCGAGGCGGCCCTGCTGCACGCCGCCGGCGCACCGTCCGAGGAGGGCCCCGTGCGCGACGACCGTCTCCGCCTGATCTTCACCTGCTGCCACCCCGCGCTCGCCCTCCGGACCCGGGTCGCCCTGACCCTCAGACTCCTCGGCGGCCTCACCACGGAGCAGATCGCCCGTGCCTTCCTGGTGCCGGAACCGACGATGGCGCAGCGGCTGGTCCGGGCGAAGGCGAAGATCCGCGACGCCGGCATTCCCTACCGGGTGCCCCGCGACGCCGACCTGCCCGACCGGCTCGACGGAGTTCTGGCCGTCGTCTACCTGATCTTCAACCAGGGGTACGAGGGCTCGCCCGAGCTGCGCGCGGAGGCACTGCGGCTCGGCCGGCTGCTGGCCGAACTCATGCCGGACGAGCCCGAGGTCATCGGCCTGCTCGCGCTGATGCTTCTGGTCGAGTCACGCCGCGCCGCCCGCGAGAGCGACCGGGGCGCGCTGGTGCCGCTGCCCGAGCAGGACCGGACCCGCTGGGACCGCGACCTGATCGCCGAGGGACAGGCACTCGTCCGCCGCTGCCTGCGCCGGAACCGGCCCGGGCCCTACCAGTGCCAGGCCGCCATCCAGGCCGTGCACAGCGACGCGCCCGGCGCGGAAGGTACCGACTGGGCCCAGATCCGGCAGCTGTACGACCAGCTCATGGCGATCGCCCCCAGCCCGGTCGTGGCGTTGAACCGGGCTGTCGCCGTGGCCGAGACCGACGGTCCGGGACCGGCCCTCGCCCTGGTGGACGCCCTCGGCCTGGACGGCTACCACGTCTTCCACGCGGTCCGCGCCGACCTGCTGCGCCGCCTGGGCCGAGACGCCGAGGCCGTTGAGGCCTACGAGAAGGCTGCCGCGCTCGCCGGGAATCCGGCGGAACGCGCGTTCCTGGCCGACCGCGTGAGGGCGCTCACCCGCCGACGCGGACCGGACGATCCGTTCAGCGGCGCGGATTTTGCTCCGTGAACACGTCGAAGTCGAGCCCGGCACGGCCGCCACCGGGAATTCGGACAATCCTTCCCGGTGCATTCAGTTGTCCGAATCCACACAGTGATCTCGGTAAAGCACCGGGAAAGTAACTTCTAGATGCAATCAACTGGCCAAAAAGTGATCCCCATTGCAAATGAACTTGGTGCAGCATCGCCCTCGTCAGCCGACGGTGCGCAACCGGACGACCATTCCCGCGCGCCGGTTCACGAGGGGAGTCCGAAGGCGTGGGGCGTGGCAGGGACAGGGCGGAGCGGGTCGCGTCGGACGCGGCCGAACGGCTCCTCGCGGCCGGACGGCTGCTTCAGAAGGCACCGGCCACCCCGGACGGCCGGGCGGTGTTCCGGACCGACCAACCGGTCAACGACCAGCCGTACAGGGACCGTTGGGCACATGATCGGGTCGTGCGCTCCACCCACGGAGTCAACTGCACCGGATCGTGTTCATGGCAGGTATACGTCAAGGACGGTCTGATCACCTGGGAGACGCAGGCGACGGACTACCCCTCGGCGGGCCCGGACCGGCCGGACTACGAGCCACGCGGCTGTCCGCGCGGTGCCTCGTTCTCCTGGTACACCTACTCGCCCACGCGGGTGCGCTACCCACACGCACGGGGTGTGCTCGTGGAAATGTTCCGGGACGCCAAACGCCGGCTCGGCGGAGACCCGGTCCTGGCATGGGCGGATATCACCGGAGATCCGGAAAAGCGGCACCGCTACCAGGCGGCGCGCGGCAGGGGCGGCCTGGTGCGGATCGACTGGGGCGAGGCACTGGAAATCGCCGCCGCGGCGCACGTGCACACGCTGCGGGAGTACGGGCCGGACCGGATCGCCGGCTTCTCGCCCATCCCGGCCATGTCGATGGCCTCGCACGCGGTGGGGGCACGCTTCCACTCACTGATCGGCGCGCCGATGCTGTCGTTCTACGACTGGTACGCGGACCTGCCGGTCGCCTCGCCGCAGGTGTTCGGCGACCAGACGGACGTGCCCGAGTCGGGCGACTGGTGGGACGCGGCCTACCTGATGCTGTGGGGCTCCAACGTTCCGGTCACCCGGACCCCCGACGCGCACTGGATGACCGAGGCCCGCTACCGGGGTCAGAAGGTCGTGGTGGTCTCCCCGGACTACGCGGACGCGACCAAGTTCGCCGACGAGTGGCTGCACCCCCATCCGGGCACCGACGGGGCGCTCGCCATGGCCATGGGCCACGTGATCCTGCGCGAGTGCTTCGTCGAACGGCAGGTGCCGTACTTCACCGACTACGTCAAGCGCTTCACCGACCTGCCGTTCCTGGTGGCCCTGGACGACCGCGGGAGGGGCTCGTGCACGCCGGGCGCCTTCGTGACGGCCAGGGACCTGGATCTCGCCCGAGACGCCGAAACCGAGGCGCGACGCTGGATGCCGGTCCTGTACGACACGGTCTCCGACGCCCCGGTGGTGCCGAACGGAACACTGGGCGACCGCTGGGGCAAGGCGAGCGAGGGCCGCTGGAATCTGGACCTGGGCGACGTCTCCCCCCTGCTCACCTTTCTCGGCCACCCCGGCGCGACCCGGGCCGAGGTGGACCTGCCCCGGTTCGACGCGGAAGGCGAGGTGGTTCGCCGCTCCGTACCGGCGTACCGACTCGGTGACCGGCTGGTGACGACCGTCTTCGACCTGATGCTCACCCAGTACGGGGTGCGGCGCGAAGGCCTCGGCGGTACCTGGCCGCAGTCCTACGAGGACGCCGCCACACCGTGCACGCCCGCCTGGCAGGAGGCGATCACGTCGGTGCCCGCGGGCGCGGTGGTGCGGGCGGCGCGGGAGTTCGCGAGGACCGCGGAGCAGACCCGGGGCCGCTGCATGATCGTGATGGGCGCGGGCACCAACCACTGGTTCCACTCCGACACGATCTACCGGTCCTTTTTGTCCCTGCTGCTCCTCACCGGCTGTCAGGGCGTCAACGGGGGCGGCTGGGCACACTACGTGGGGCAGGAGAAGGTCCGTCCCTACGCGGGCTGGCAGCAGCTGGCGACGGCCGCGGACTGGGTGCGCCCGTCACGGCAGATGGCGGGGACGCCGTACTGGTACCTGCACACCGACCAGTGGCGCTACGAGCGGTTCAGCGCGGACGACCTGGCGGCACCGACCGCCTCCGGCGCTCTGAGCGGGCTGCACACCGCGGACCTCGTCGCCCGCTCCGCCCGGCAGGGGTGGATGCCGTCGTGTCCCACGTTCGCCGCCAACCCCCTCGACCTCGGGCGCCGGGTGCACGAGTCGGGCGCGGACCCGGCGCGCTGGGTGGCCGGGGAGAGGGACGCGGGCCGTCTGGGCTACGCCTGCGAGGACCCGGACGATCCGGTCAACTGGCCTCGTGTGCTCACCGTGTGGCGGGCCAACCTGATCGGCTCCTCCGCCAAGGGCAACGAGTTCTTCCTACGGCATCTGCTGGGCGCCTCGGACAACGCGAGCGCCGAGGAGGCCCCGCCGGACGCCCGGCCCAGGGACGTGCTCTGGCGGGACGAGGCGCCACGCGGCAAGCTCGACCTGCTGCTGGCGCTGGACTTCCGTATGACGTCCACGACCCTGTTCGCCGATCTCGTGCTGCCCGCGGCGACCTGGTACGAGAAGCACGACCTGTCCAGCACGGACATGCACCCCTACGTGCATGCCTTCTCCCCGGCGATCGACCCCCCGTGGCAGGCGCGCACGGACTTCGAGATCTTCCACTCCCTCGCCGCCGAGGTCAGCCGCCTGGCCGAGGGACGCCTGGACACGGCGTACGACCTGGTCGCCACGGCACTCCAGCACGACACCCCCGGCGAGGCTCCGCCCGACGGCCCCACCGAGCCGCGGTTCACCGTCGTGGAGCGGGACTACACCGCGATCGGCGCGAAGATCGCCGCACTCGGGCCGTTGGCGGAGGAACAGGGCATGACGGTCAAGGGCGTCACCGTCGTGCCGGAACGGGAGTCCGGCTGGCTCGCCGCACGCTGCGGCACCGCCACCGACGCGCCGGTGCGCGGACGGCCCCTGCTGGACACGGACGTCAAACTGTGCGAGGCGATCCTGGCCCTGTCGGGCACGACCAACGGCCGGCTCGCCGCCGAGGGCTTCGAACGTCTCGCCGAGCGCTGCGGCCCCGACTCGGGCCTGGCGGAACTGGCCGCCTCGGTGGCCGAGCGGCGCGTGGTGTTCTCCGACACGCAGGCACGGCCGGTGCAGGTGTCGGCGAGTTTCGAGTGGTCGGGCAAGGAGGCCCCGGACCGCCGCTACGCCCCCTTCACCATCAACACCGAGCATTTCAAGCCCTGGCACACCCTCACCGGCCGTCAGCACTTCTACCTCGACCACCCGTGGATCGCCGAGTTCGGCGAACAACTCCCGGTGTATCGGCCGCCGCTGGACCTGACCGCGCTCGGAGAACGGGGCGTGGACGGCGAAGCGGGCGGACGTTCGGTGACCGTGCGGTACCTGACGCCGCACTCGAAGTGGTCCATCCACTCCGAGTACCAGGAGAACCTCCTGATGCAGACCCTGGCCCGCGGCGGCCCGGTCGTGTGGATCAGCGTCGCCGACGCCGACGCGATCGGCGTGGCCGACAACGACTGGATCGAGGCGGTCAACGCCAACGGCGTCGTCGTGGCCCGGGCGGTGGTGTCGCACCGCATGCCGCCCGGCACCGTGTTCATGTACCACGTCCAGGAACGCCTGGTGAACGTCCCCAAGTCCGAGACCACCGGGCGGCGCGGCGGCGTCCACAACGCCCTCACCCGGCTGCTGATCAAACCGACCCACCTGATCGGCGGACACGCGCAGCTGTCCTTCGCCCCCAACTACTACGGACCCACCGGCAACCAGCGCGACGCGGTCACCGTCATCCGCCGCCGCTCCCAGGAGGTCGACTACTGATGACCCGCGGCGAAGCCCCCGTCGGACGCGTGATGGCCCAGGTGGCCATGGTGATGAACCTCGACAAGTGCATCGGCTGCCACACCTGCTCGGTCACCTGCAAACAGACCTGGACGAACCGGTCGGGCGCCGAGTACATGTGGTTCAACAACGTCGAGACCCGGCCCGGCCAGGGCTACCCCCGCGGCCACGAGGACCAGGACCGGTGGCAGGGCGGCTGGCAGCTCAAGCACGGCCGCCTGGTACCGCGCAGCGGCGGCCGGGCCCGGCGTCTGGCCCGCCTGTTCGCCAACCCGCACCTGCCCTCGCTCGCCGACTACTACGAGCCGTGGACGTACGACTACGAGAACCTGACCAGCGCACCGCTCGGCGACGACGTGCCCACCGCCGCCCCCCGCTCCCTGGTCGACGGCCGCCCCACCGAGGTGACATGGGGACCGAACTGGGACGACGACCTGGGCGGCGGGCCCGCGCACCTGGCGGACGACCCGGTGCTGAAGAAGATGAACGAGCGGGTCCGCCTGGAGTACGAAGAGGCGTTCATGTTCCACCTGCCGAGGATCTGCGAGCACTGCCTCAACCCGTCGTGCGTGGCCGTGTGCCCCTCGGGCGCGCTGTACAAGCGGATCGAGGACGGCATCGTCCTGGTCGACCAGGACCGCTGCCGGGGCTGGCGGATGTGCGTGACCGGATGCCCGTACAAGAAGGTCTACTTCAACCACCGGACCGGCAAGGCCGAGAAGTGCACCCTGTGCTACCCGCGCATCGAGGCCGGTCAGCCCACCGTGTGCTCCGAGACCTGCGTCGGGCGCCTGCGCTACCTGGGCGTCGTCCTCTACGACGCCGACAAGGTCGGCGAGGCGGCCGCCACCCCCGACGAACAGGACCTGTACGAGGCACAGCTGGGATGCTTCCTCGATCCGGAGGACCCCCGGGTGCGGCGCGCCGCCGAGGAGGCCGGCATCCCGCACGACTGGATCACCGCGGCCCGCAACTCGCCCGTGTACGCGCTCATCAGCCGCTACAAGGTGGCGCTTCCCCTGCATCCCGAGTACCGGACCATGCCCATGGTCTGGTACATCCCGCCGCTGTCACCGGTCGTCGAGTCCCTGACCGCCACCGGTCACGACGGCGAGGACCCCGCCAAGCTCTTCGCCGCCATCGACTCCCTGCGCATCCCTCTGGCCTACCTCGCCGGGCTGTTCACCGCCGGCGACCCCGCCCCCGTCGAGGCGGCCCTGTGCAGACTGGCCGCGATGCGCAGCCACATGCGCCGGATCAACCTCGGGGAGGAGCAGGACCCGGCCATCGCCCGCGCGGTCGGGATGGACGACGACGGCATCCAGGCCCTGTACCGCCTGCTCGCCCTGGCCAAGTACGACGAGCGGTACGTCATCCCCACCAGCTACACCGCCGACCCCGCCGCGGTCTCCGAGCCGGCGGGGTGCAGCCTCGACGGCCAGGGCGGCCCAGGCATGTACGCACCCGACATGTTCCACGCACCGCTGTCCGGCGAGCCGGAACCGGAGCACGCGGGCCAGTCCCTGCGGGGCCGGGTGAACCTGCTGAACTGGAACGGCCGCGGGCGTCCCGACGGCCTGTTCCCCAGGGGCGAGGAGCGGCAGGCGTGACCACGGCCCTGATCCACCAGGCGGCCTCGCTGCTCCTGCAGCACCCCGGCCCCGACTGGCCCGAGCGCCTGCACCTGGTCACCGACGCCCTCCACACCGCGACCGGCCCGGCCGCCGAGTGCCTGACACGGTTCCGTGCCGCCGTCGAAGGCATCCCCGCCCTGGAGCTGTCGGCCCGTTACGTCACCACGTTCGACCGCAGCCGGCGCCGCACACTGCACCTGACCTACTACACCGACGGCGACACCCGCCGCCGCGGACAGTCGCTGCTGACGTGGCGGCGGCTGTACCAGGCACACGGCTGGCAGCCGCCCGCGGACGAACTGCCCGACTTCCTGCCGCTGGCCCTGGAGTTCGCCGCCCGCTGCCCCGAACCCGGCCGCCGGGCCCTGCACGAGCACCGCGCCGCCCTGGAACTCCTGCGCCTGGCGCTGCGCGACCACCACAGCCCGTACGCCGACGTCCTGGAAGCGGTCTGCCACACCCTGCCCGGCGCCTCACCCGCCGACCGCGCCGCCGCCCTGCGCCTGGCACGGACCGGCCCGCCCGCCGAGACCGTCGGACTGCTCCCCTTCCCGCACCGCCCGCCCCACGTGGAGGAGACCCACCGGTGACCCATCTGCACATCACGCTGTGGGGAGTCCTGCCCTACGTCGTCGCCGTCACTCTGATCGCGGGCACCGCCTGGCGCTACCGCTACGACCGGTTCGGCTTCACCACCCGCTCCAGTCAGCTGCACGAACACCGTCTGCTGAGCATCGGGGGCCCGCTGTTCCACTACGGGCTCCTCTTCGTGGCGGCCGGGCACGTCATCGGTCTCCTCGTCCCCGAGTCGTTCACCGAGCGCGCCCATGTCCACGAATGGCTCTACCACGCCAACGCGCTCACCGTCGGCGGCCTTTCGGGCCTGGCCACCCTGACCGGCCTGGCCCTGTTGTTGTACCGGCGGCTGCGCGTCCCCGCCGTCCGGGCCGCGACCAGCCGCAGTGACCGAGCCGTCTATCCGGTCCTGACCTGTGTGCTGCTGGCCGGACTCGTCGCGACGGCCACCACGGTGCGACCCCATTCCTACGACTACCGGCTCGGCGTCTCGGTGTGGTTCCGTTCCCTGTTCACCCTCGACCCGAACGTGCCGGCCATGGCCCACGCACCGGTCGCATACCAGATCCACGCGTTGCTCGCCATGGCCCTGTTCGCCCTCTGGCCCTTCAGCCGCCTCGTCCACGCGTTCACCGCACCGCTCGGCTACCTGGTCCGCCCCTACGTCGTCTACCGCTCCCGCGGCGCACGCCGCGCTCCGGAGCCACCGTGGCCAGGCGCCCGGCCCTCACCGCGCGCGGGCGTCCGCCGGTAAGGCACGCACCTGCCGCCCCCGGCGTCGTGGCACTCCGGCACGTACCCCGACGCCGCCGCCGGCCACGCACCAGGCCGGACGTGGTCCTGGCGGAAAAGGCCACCCGTCCCGTGCGATCCGCGACCACTCGCGCGGGCGTGGCATCCGCGCGGTGATCCCCGTCCCGGCGGACCGCCACCGGCTGCGACGCGGCAGTCGGGGCGGCAGGCCACCAGCCTTCGGCCACGAGATACAAGCGGCGCGACACGGTCGAGCGGTGCGTCGACCGTCTCGAGCAGCGGCGCGGCATCGCCACTCGCCACGAGAAGGCCGCCGCCGTCCACCTAGCCGGACTTCACATCGCGGGAGTCTTCCTCTGGTCCGCCCGATCCGAACGAACGCCCTCAGCAGCCGGGCTCGTCCAGTCGGCCGCCACATGGCCGAGCCGGACGCGCTGCGGGTGGTCGCCGACCGGCACGGACACGACCTTCTTGCCGGTGGCGAAGTCGATGGCCGTGACCTGGTCGGTGCCGCTCTCGGAGACCACACAGGACTTGCCGTCACCGCTGACCGTGGCCCAGTAGGGCTTGGAGGCGGTGACGAGCGGGCCCTCCTGGAGAGTGGCGCGGTCGACGACGGTGGCGTAGTCGTCCATCGTGCCCGCGACGCACAGCTTGCGGCCGTCCGGGCTCATCGAGATGCCGTGGTGGCGCGAGTCGTTGACGAAGGTGGTGCGGTCGTCGCTGGTCGCCGGGTTCTTCGGCAGGGTCTTGGTGCGGGTGATCTTGTCGGTGGCGATGTCGTACTCGAAGAAGCCGTTGAAGAAGGAGACCTGGAAGTACAGCTTCGACTCGTCCGGCGAGAAGACGGCCGGGCGAACGGCGTCGGAGTAGTCCTTGAGGCCGAGCGCGTCCAGTTGCGGGCGCATGTCGATGACCTTGACCTGCTTGTACGTCGTGGCGTCGACGACCGTGATGCGCCGGTCGCCCTTCGTCCAGTCCAGCCACGGGGCGTCGGTCTGCGTGTTCACGTCGCCGATCGCCATGTTGTAGATGTACTTGCCGTCCTGGGTGAAGATGTTCTCGTGCGGCTTGTCGCCGGTGCCGAACTTGCCCAGTTCCCTGCCGGAGACGATGTCCAGCACATGGACGGTGTTGGCGGTCGACGCCGACACCGCGACCCGCTTGCCGTCGGGGGAGACGGCCATGTGGTCGGAGCGGTAACCGGACACGGGGAAGCGCCAGTTGAGCTTCCCGGAGGCGAGGTCGATCGAGACGACGTCGGCGAAGCTCGGCCGGGAGACGACCACCGAGGTCCCGTCCGGCGTGGAGTACATGTCGTCGACGAACTGGTCGTGGCCCTCGCCGACGCTGTTGCGGATCGCCATGAAGTAGATCCACTTGATCGGATCGGCGTTGATCGCCGCCATCCGCTCGTCCTTGTCGGGGATGACGTTGATGCGGCCGACCTTCGCGAAGTCACCGGAGGACCGGATGACATCGGCGGTGCCCTCCCAGTTGTTGCCCACGAACAGCACCTCGCGCAGCGCGGCGGAGGAGCCCGGGGCGGCCGCGGTGGCGGCGGTCGCGGGAGCTGTGGCGGTCAGGGCGAGGGCTGCGGCTACGGAGCACAGGTGCCTGCGTCGGAAGACGGGCATGACTGCTCCCCTCTCTGCTGTGGGGTCTTGGCCGGGGGTGCGCGTCGTGAGTGGGACATGCCAAAGCTGGGCGTGGAATCTGAACACACGCGCTTTCAGAGTCAACTTACTGCAAAGTAAGGAAGGGGCGGCCTTCTCCACAAGACCACGTGCACGACAAAATCAGTGTTCGAACGACGAAGGGAGAGCCGGTGCCGGGCAGACTCAGAGCGCCGACCGGCCGCTACGGCGGCAAGACCGCAGAGGAGAGGCAGGCCGAGCGGCGTCGGCGGTTCCTCGACGCAGCTCTCCAACTGTTCGGTGACGCCCCCGGTTTCCGCTCCACCACGGTCGCGGCCCTCAGCGAGACGGCGGGGCTGTCCACGCGTCAGTTCTACGAGGAGTTCCGCACCCTCGAGGACGTGCTCGCCGCGTTGCACCTCCAGGTCAACGGCTGGGCCGAGGCCGCGGTGCTGGAGGCGGCAGCGGGCGCGGCGGACCTGCCCCTCGCGGAGCGCGCCACGGCCATCTTCCGCTCCTACGCCGCGAACGTCACCGCCGATCCCCGCCGGATCCGCATCACCTTCGTGGAAATCATCGGCGTCAGCCCGCGCCTGGAGGAGCAGCGGCTCGCACGCCGGGCCGGCTGGGTGGACCTCATCTGCGCCGAGGCCGACGCGGCCGTCTCGCGGGGCGAGGCCGCCCCCCGCGACTACCGCCTCCCCGCGACGGCCTTCATCGGCAGCGTCAACGGCCTGCTGCACGACTGGAGCGCCGGCTGGGTCGACGCGACCCTCGACGAGGTCGTCGACGAACTGGTCCGGCAGTTGCTGGGGATCTTGTGGCCGCCGGGATGGAAGCCGGAAGGGTGAGGGCGGTACGGGATGCCGAGTGTGGGACGCCGGGCGCGGGGTGCTGGGCGGGGGGGAAAGCGTCCTGCCTGGCGCCACACGCCGCCCGGGTCCTCACCGGTCCAGGCGGGGTGGCGCCTGCCAGGTGGGACCCGCGTCGGCCCGCCCGCAGCCGACCGAGGCCACCGTCCCAGCGAGGCACCGAGGAGCCTCCCCCCGGAGACCAGGACATGACCGGCTAGACCGACACCAGCACCACGAGATCCACCGCCACCAGCAGCGCGACGCCCAGCAGCAGTCCGGCCAGCAGCCGTGCGCGCAGCGCGCGGTACACCGTCTCGTACTCGCCCCGCAGTTCCTCTCCGCGCCGGACCGTGCGCTGCCACGACGCCCGGGCGAGGGCCAGATGCTCCGCCGCGAACTGCCGTTCCGCCTCCGCCCGTTGCGCCTCCGGCAGCCAGTCGAGCCCGGCGGCGAAGCGGGCGGCGGCCGTCCGGGACTCCTCGTGTGCGGCGGCGGCCAGCAGATGGCCCTCGACCTCGTTGTGGAACGCCCGCAGGTCCACGGGGAGCCCTTCCATGGCGGTCACCGGAGCGTCAACTCCCGCTCCGCCGCCGCGATGGCGTCGTGGTGCAGGTCGAACGCCGGGGACTCGCTGCGGATCCTCGGCAGGGCGACGAAGTTGTGGCGCGGCGGCGGGCAGGAGGTCGCCCACTCCAGGGAGCGGCCGTAGCCCCAGGGGTCGTCGGCCGTGACCTTCGCGCCGTACTTCGCCGTCTTCCACACGTTGTAGAAGAACGGCAGCATCGACATGCCGAGCAGGAACGAGAAGACGCTCGACACCGTGTTGAGCGTGGTCAGGCCCTCCACCGCCAGGTAGTCCGGGATCCGCCGCTGCATGCCCTGGGCGCCGAGCCAGTGCTGGACCAGGAACGTGCCGTGGAAGCCGATGAACAGCGTCCAGAAGGTGATCTTGCCGAGGCGCTCGTCCAGCATCTTGCCGGTGAACTTGGGCCACCAGAAGTGGAAGCCGGAGAACATCGCGAACACGACCGTCCCGAAGATCACGTAGTGGAAGTGCGCCACCACGAAGTACGAGTCGGAGACGTGGAAGTCGATGGGCGGCGAGGCCAGCAGCACACCCGTGAGGCCGCCGAAGACGAACGTGATCAGGAAGCCGGTCGCCCACAGCATCGGCGTCTCGAACGAGAGGCTTCCACGCCACATGGTGCCGAGCCAGTTGAAGAACTTCACACCGGTCGGTACGGCGATGAGGAACGTCATGAAGGAGAAGAACGGCAACAGCACGCCGCCGGTGACGTACATGTGGTGCGCCCACACCGTCACGGACAGACCCGCGATCGCGATGGTCGCGCCGATCAGACCCGTGTAACCGAACATCGGCTTACGGGAGAAGACCGGGATGACCTCGGAGATGATGCCGAAGAACGGCAACGCGATGATGTACACCTCCGGATGCCCGAAGAACCAGAACAGGTGCTGCCACAGCAACGCCCCGCCGTTGGCCGAGTCGAAGATCTGCGCCCCGAACTTGCGGTCCGCCTCCAGCGCGAACAGGGCCGCGGCCAGGACCGGGAAGGCGAGCAGGACCAGGACACCGGTCAGCAGCACGTTCCACACGAAGATCGGCATGCGGAACATCGTCATACCGGGAGCGCGCATGCAGATGATCGTGGTGATGAAGTTGACCGAGCCGAGGATGGTGCCGAAGCCGGAGAAGGCCAGACCCATGATCCACATGTCGGCGCCGATGCCCGGGGAGCGGACGGCGTCGGAGAGCGGGCTGTAGGCGAACCAGCCGAAGTCGGCCGCGCCCTGCGGGGTGAGGAAGCCACCGACCGCGATGAGCGAGCCGAACAGGTACAGCCAGTAGGCGAACATGTTCAGCCGCGGGAACGCCACGTCCGGCGCGCCGATCTGCAGCGGCATGATCCAGTTCGCGAAGCCGGCGAACAGCGGCGTCGCGAACATCAGCAGCATGATCGTGCCGTGCATCGTGAACGCCTGGTTGAACTGCTCGTTCGACATGATCTGAAGACCCGGCCGGGCCAGCTCGGCGCGCATGAGCAGCGCCATCACACCGCCGATGACGAAGAACGCGAACGACGTCACCAGGTACATCGTGCCGATCGTCTTGTGATCAGTGGTCGTCAGCCACTTGAGGTGCCTCATGCCCCGCCTGTGTCCGCGCCCCGCCCGCACGTCACACTTCACCGACGCGACGAGCATCACGAAAACGGGTGTGACGATCGGGAAGGTGCCGGACAAGAACGGGACATGAGCAACGACGAGACCTTCGCCGCTGCCTACCGCGAGCACTACTGGGCGGTCAGCCGTTATGTCGCCCGGCGACTGGACGGGCGGGCCGACGATGTGGAGGAAGTGGTGGCGGAGGTGTTCACGGTCGCCTGGCGACGCCGGGCCGACCTCCCGGCCGCCGCGCTGCCCTGGCTGTACGGCGTGGCACGCAACTGCCTGGCCAACGCGGTACGCGGCCACGGCCGCCGCCGCAGGCTCGTCGACCGGCTCGGCAACGACGCCACCGCGCACGGACGGCACATCGCGGCGGGCCCCGAGGCCGACACGCCCGGCGGCTGGGTGCACGAGGCACTCGCCCGGCTCTCCGCGGCCGACCAGGAGGTGCTCCGGCTGACGGCGTGGGAGCAGCTCGGCGTCGACGAGGTGGCCGTCGCCCTCGGCTGCGGCAGCCGGGCCGCGTCCATGCGGCTGCACCGGGCGCGGCGCCGCCTCAGAGCCGAGATCGACCGCATGCGTCCCGAGCTCCCGATCGCCGAGCACTCCTGCATGACCGCCCCGAAGGAACACGGCCATGGCTGACGAACTCGAACTGCTGCGCAGCGCCGATCCCGTGCCGCCCGGCGGCCCCCATTTCGGCGACGGCCCTTTGGACCACAACGCCGAGCGCCGGCTCGAACAACTGCTGCGCGACCGGGGGAACGGGCTCCCCGGTCGGTCACGCGACCGACGAGGCCCGCTCTCCGACCGTCGAGACCCCGAGGGACGGCGCCCCGGCCACGTGCGGGACCTGCTGCTCCCGGGACCCCGCCGGCTCCGGCTGGCCTGGGGTCTGCTCGCCACCGCCGTCGTCGCCGCCCTGACCCTCACCCTCGTGCTGAGCGGACCGAGCACCCCGCCGGCGGTCGCCGCGCCCCGACCGCTGGTGATCGACACCGGCTCCACACCCGTGCCCCTGCACCGCATGGCCGAGCTGGCGTCAGCCGTGGCCGGGACCGACGGCGCGCCCCGCCTGCGCAAGGGCACACACGTGCAGTCCTGGAGTCTCGGCATGTCCGACGACAAGCCCCCGATCACCCTGCCCGAAGAGCGCATCGTGCGCTGGCGGGCCGACGACAGCCACACCCAACTCGTCGTGGCCACGGACCCCAGGCATCCCGGCCGCCCGGTCCTCTCGGACGCGGGCGGCGAGCCGCACCTCGTCGACGACGGCCACGTCCTCCTCGACCAGACCTACCCGCCGAGCTGGAGCGACGCCCCGCCCAATTCACCCCCGCCCCGCGACCCGGCCCGGCTGCGCGCCTACCTGATGGCGGCTCAGTCCACCGACACCCCGCTGACCACGCCCGAGCTGCTGGACGCCACGGCGACGCTGCTGGACAACTGGACCCTCGGGGCACGGGAGAGCGCGGCGCTGGCACGACTCCTGGCCGGTGCCGAGGGGCTGCGGCCGGTCGGCCAGGTGACCGACCGGCTGGGCCGACGCGGCCAGGCCTACGTGAACGACTCCCGCGGCCTCCGCCGCATGCTCATCATGGACCGGGCCACCGGCACCGTCCTCGGCCTGGAGAGCACCCTCACGCGGCCGGATCCCGAGTACGGAGTCGAAGAAGGCGACGTCATGTCGTACAGCGCCTGGATGCGCTGATCACACCTCGGCGACACCGAGGTGCCGGGCGGCGGCTTCCACAGTCTGCTCCAGCAGCGTGGCGATGGTCATCGGGCCGACACCGCCCGGCACCGGTGTGATCAGCGAGGCCCGCTCCACGGCGGAGTCGAAGTCGACGTCGCCGACGTTCCCGGCGTTGTACCCGGCGTCGATCACCACCGCGCCGGGCTTGACGTCCTGGCCGCGGATGAGCCGGGGCCGCCCCACCGCGGCCACCACGATGTCGGCCTCGCGCACGGCCGCCGACAGGTCCCGGGTGCGCGAGTGGCAGTAGGTGACCGTCGCGTCCCGGGCGAGCAGCAGCATGCCGACGGGCTTGCCGAGGATCGCGCTGCGGCCCACGACCACGGCCCGCTTCCCGGCCGGGTCGACGCCGTACGCGTCGAGCAGCCGCATGATCCCGCCGGGCGTGCACGACACGAAGCCGGGCAGGCCGAAGCTCATGGTGGCGAAGGAGGCGAAGGTGACGCCGTCGACGTCCTTCCCGGGCGCTATCGCCTCGAACGCGGCCCGCTCGTCGATGTGCTCGCCCACCGGGTGCTGGAGCAGGATGCCGTGCACCCCGGGGTCGGCGGAGAGCGCCTCGATCGTGCCGACGAGTTCCTTTGTGGTCGTGGCGGCGGGCAGGGCCACGTGCCGCGAGGTGATGCCGGCCTTGCGGCAGCGGTTCTGCTTCATCCGGACGTAGGTGACGGACGCGGGGTCCTCACCGACGAGCACCGTCGCGAGACAGGGCGCGGTGCCCGTCCGTTCGGTGAGGACGGCCGCGCGCTCGCCGGTCTCCTCGATGATCCGCCGGGCGAGTGCGGTGCCGTCCATGAGCCGTGCCTGCGACATGATCCACTCCTGGGCCTGTGTGCTGCTTCGCCCAGGCGCACGGCATCGACTTCCGCGGGGCCGCTCCCCGGTGGTGCTCCACCTCAGCGCCAGTCACGGCCCGGCCCCACCCTAACGGAGCCCGGTGACGCTCGCGCTACTCGTCCCAGGCCTGGACCAGGGTCTGCTCGGCGATCTTGCCGTCGCGCAGCCCGATCATGGACTCGGACAGTACGCGCACCCCGTCCGCGTACTGGCAGCTCTCGCTGTAGGCGGCTTCGTCGCCCTGGATGACGCACCGTTCCAGCGTGTGCGACATGTCGCGGCTGTAGACGTCCTCCAGCATCCGGCCGATCTCGTCCCGGCCGTGCAGGACCTTGGGGTGGCTGGGCTGGGCCGTGTGGTCCACGATCCGCAGCTCCGCGTCGTCGGCGTACAGGGAGAGCAGGATGTCCGGATCCCCTTCCACGCCCTGGCGCAGGGTGTCCCGGTCGAAGGCGGGGTCTGCCGCGGTTCCCATGATGACCTCCTTCGAAGGGCCGCGGCCCGGCGGACGCGGGCCGCGAAAGGCCTCTCCTGTCGAGCGTCCTCCCGCCGGGCGGGCTCGGCAAGCGCAACCGGAACACTGGGCCTGACGGGTGAGCGGCACCGCCCGCCCGTGTCCGCCGGGGACCCGTTCGCGTTGCGCCAGGCATGATCTCAACACGACGTATCGTCGCCGCCGTTGGTCTCGCCGCTGGCGTCACCGGCCTCGTCGCGCCGATGGCGAACGCGGCCGACGCGGAAGCGAAGAGCCCGCTCAGCCCGATGACGACGCTCGACTCGCTGGCCGTGAGCGACATCCCCGCCGAGCACAAGGCCGAGATCCCGCGGCCCTCCTCGCAGGTGGCAGGGCTCAACCGCCTCAACGACCTCGACCAGCTGAACCAGGTCGTCGGTCTGGTCTCCCCGGTCTTCGGCCTCCTGCCGAACGTCCACTGACCGCGGCGTGTGCGTGAGGGCCGCCCGGACCCGGGCGGCCCTCCCGCACGCCCGGTCTCAGTCCGCGGTGGCCAGGAACTGCGTCGCCGCCAGCTCCGCGTAGAGCGGATCGGCCGTCACGAGCTCACGGTGCGTGCCGACGGCCCGGACCCGGCCCGCGTCCATCACCACGATCCGGTCGGCCATCGTCACCGTCGACAGCCGGTGCGCCACGACGAGGACCGTGGTCGTGCGTGCCACGTCCGCGACGGTGTCGCGCAGCGCCGCCTCGTTCACCGCGTCCAGCTGCGAGGTCGCCTCGTCCAGGAGCAGCAGCCGGGGGCGGCGCAGCAGCGCGCGGGCGATGGCCACGCGCTGCCGCTCACCGCCGGACAGCTTGGTGCCGCGGTGCCCCACGAGCGTGTCGAGGCCGCCGGGCAGCCGGGAGACCAGACCGTCGAGCCGGGTCGTCTTGAGCACCCGCGCGAGGGCGTCCTCGTCCGCCTCCGGATTGCCCAGCAGCAGGTTGTCCCGCAGGGAGCCCGACAGGACAGGCGCATCCTGCTCCACATAGCCGATCGAGGCGCGCAGCCGGGGCAGCTCCCAGTCGTTCAGGTCCCGCCCGTCCAGCGTGATCACACCGGACTCGGGGTCGTAGAACCGCTCGATCAGCGAGAAGACGGTGGTCTTGCCGGCGCCGGACGGACCGACGAAGGCCGTCATGCCCTGCGCGGGCACGCTGAAGGTCACTCCGTGGTGGACGTGGGGCAGGTCGTCGGCGTAGCGGAAGCGGACGTCGTGGAAGGCGAGGGCGGCGGGCTCGGCGCCGGGGGAGGGCAGCGGGGCGGCCCCGGCGGCCGGTTCGGCGGGCAGGCGCAGGGCCTCCTCGATGCGGGTGAGGGCCGCGGCGCCCGTCTGGTACTGGGTGATGGCGCCGACGACCTGCTGTATCGGAGACATCAGGTAGAAGACGAACAGCAGGAACGCGACCAGCGTGCCCACGTCGATCGCGCCGGTCGCCACCCGTGCGCCGCCCACGGCCAGCACCGTGATGAAGGCGATCTGCATGGCGAGCCCCGCCGTGTTGCCCGCGGCGGCCGACCACTTGGCGGCCCGCACGCTCTGCCGCCACGACTCCTGAGCCGCCTCGTGCAGCGTCCGCTCCTCCCGGTGCTCCGCGCCGGACGCCTTCACCGTGCGCAGGGCGCCGAGGATCCGCTCCAGCGAGGCACCCATGACCCCGACCGCGTTCTGCGCCTGCCGGCTGGCCTGGTTGATGCGCGGCACGATCACCCCGAGGATCACGCCCGCGCCCAGGATCACGGCCAGGGTGACGCCCAGCAGCACGGCGTCCACCCAGCCCATCATCACCACCGTGGCGACGAGGGTGAGCCCGCCCGTGCCCAGTCCGACCAGCGAGTCGGTGGTGACCGCGCGCAGCAGCGTGGTGTCGGAGGTGATGCGGGCCATCAGGTCCCCGGGTTCGCTGCGGTCCACGGCCGTGATCCGCAGCCGCAGCAGATACGACGACAGAGTCCGCCGCGCGCCGAGCACCACCGACTCGGCGGTGCGCGTCAGCACGTACGAACCCAGCGCGCCCACCGCCGCGTTGGCCACGACCAGGACCGACATCGCCAGCACGGCGCCGGTGATGGCCCGGTCGTGCGACAGGTCGTCGATCAGGCCTCGCGCCACCAGCGGCAGCAGCAGCCCGGTCGCCCCGGTGACCAGGGAGAGCAGCGCACCGGTGAACAGGGACCAGCGGTGCGGCCGTACGTATCCGAGGAGCTGCCGCCACGGGGGTGTGGCGGTCTCGGTCTCTGCGATGCTCACGGCGCTCCCTCGGCGTCGGCGGAGCGTTCAGGCTACGTCGCCGCCGACCCGCGCGGCCTGCCCTTTTCGAGCAGAACGGGCCGGCCGATCCGCGCCCCTTACCGATCAGTCGCGCGTAGGGTCGGAGGGGAACGGACCCCGGCCGACGAAGGAGTCAGCAGCATGGCCCAGGAAGTACGCGGCGTGATCGCCCCCGGCAAGGACGAGCCGGTGCGGATCGAGACGGTCGTGGTGCCCGACCCCGGCCCGGGCGAAGCGGTGGTGCAGGTGCAGGCCTGCGGGGTGTGCCACACCGACCTGCACTACAAGCAGGGCGGCATCAACGACGAGTTCCCGTTCCTGCTCGGCCACGAGGCGGCGGGCGTGGTCGAGGCGGTCGGCCCCGGCGTCACCGATGTCGAGCCCGGTGACTTCGTCATCCTCAACTGGCGTGCGGTGTGCGGGAAGTGCCGTGCCTGTCTGCGCGGGCGCCCCTGGTACTGCTTCGACACCCACAACGCGCAGCAGAAGATGACCCTCGCCTCCACCGGCCAGGAGCTGTCCCCGGCCCTCGGCATCGGCGCCTTCGCGGAGAAGACGCTGGTCGCGGCCGGGCAGTGCACCAAGGTCGACCCGCGCGTGGCCCCGCAGGTGGCCGGGCTGCTGGGTTGCGGTGTGATGGCCGGCATCGGCGCCGCGATCAACACCGGGAACGTCGGCCGTGGCGACTCGGTCGCCGTCATCGGCTGCGGCGGAGTCGGCGACGCGGCCATCGCCGGATCGCGGCTGGCCGGAGCGGCGACGATCATCGCCGTCGACATCGACGACCGCAAGCTGGCGACCGCCCGCTCCATGGGCGCCACCCACACCGTCAACTCGCGCGAGAACGACCCGGTCGAGGCGATCCGCGAACTCACCGGCGGCTTCGGCGCCGACGTCGTCATCGAGGCCGTCGGCCGTCCCGAGACGTACCAGCAGGCCTTCTACGCCCGTGACCTCGCGGGCACGGTCGTCCTCGTCGGTGTCCCCACGCCCGAGATGAAGCTCGAACTGCCGCTGCTCGACGTCTTCGGCCGCGGCGGAGCCCTGAAGTCCAGCTGGTACGGCGACTGCCTGCCCTCCCGCGACTTCCCCATGCTGATCGACCTGCATCTGCAGGGGCGTCTGGACCTCGGCGCGTTCGTCACGGAGACGATCCAGCTCGACGAGGTGGAGAAGGCGTTCGAGCGGATGCACCACGGTGACGTGCTGCGCTCGGTGGTGGTGCTGTGATGACGACCCGCATCGAACACCTCGTCACCTCCGGCCGGTTCAGCCTCGACGGCGGCACCTGGGACGTCGACAACAACGTGTGGATCGTCGGCGACGACCACGAGGCGATCGTCATCGACGCCGCCCACGACGCCGACGCCATCGCCGAGGCCGTCGGGGACCGCCGGCTCACCGCCATCGTGTGCACGCACGCCCACAACGACCACATCGACGCCGCCCCCGCGCTCGCCGAGCGCACCGGTGCCACCATCTGGCTGCACCGCGACGACCTGCCGCTGTGGAAGCAGACCCACCCGGACCGCGAGCCGGACGCCTGGCTCGTCGACGGCCAGACGATCGAGGCCGGCGGCGCCGACCTCAGGGTCCTGCACACTCCGGGGCACGCGCCCGGTGCCGTCTGCCTCTACGACCCGGGGCTGGGCACCGTCTTCACCGGCGACACCCTCTTCCAGGGCGGCCCCGGCGCCACCGGCCGGTCCTTCTCGCACTTCCCGACGATCATCGACTCGATCCGCGACCGGCTGCTGAGCCTGCCGCCGGAGACGACGGTCCGCACCGGCCACGGCGACTCCACGACCATCGGCGCTGAGGCCCCGCAGCTTCAGGAATGGATCGCCCGGGGCCACTGACCGCGTGTCGCCGGTAAAAGGCGACAGAAGATGTCCGGCTTACCCGTGACCCTGGAGGCGACAAGCAGCCACGGTCACGGGAGGTCGGACATGTCAGCTCCGTTGCAGGACAAGGTCGCACTGGTCGCCGGGGCGACCCGGGGCGCGGGACGGGGGATCGCCGTGGAACTCGGCGCGGCCGGCGCCACCGTCTACGTCACCGGCCGCAGCACCCGCGCCCGCCGTTCGGAGTACGACCGGCCCGAGACCATCGAGGACACCGCCGACCTGGTCACCGCCGCCGGCGGCACGGGCATCGCCGTCCCCACCGACCATCTCGACCGGGCGCAGGTCACGGCTCTCGTGGACCGGATCGCGGACGAGCAGGGCCGCCTCGACGTCCTGGTCAACGACATCTGGGGCGGCGAGACGCTCTTCGAGTGGGACACCCCCCTCTGGGAGCACGACCTCGACAACGGCCTGCGTCTGCTGCGGCTCGCCGTCGAGACGCACGCCGTCACGAGCCACCACGCCCTGCCCCTGCTGCTGCGCAACCCCGGCGGCCTGGTCGTCGAGGTCACCGACGGCACCGCCGACTACAACGCCGAGAACTACCGCGTGAGCTTCTTCTACGACCTCGCCAAGGCCTCCGTGCTGCGCATGGCCTTCGCCCTCGGCCACGAACTCGCCCCGCGCGGCGCCACCGCCGTCGCCCTCACCCCCGGCTGGCTGCGCTCGGAGCTGATGCTGGACGGCTTCGGGGTACGGGAGGAGAACTGGCGCGACGCCCTGGAGCGCGTTCCCCACTTCGCCATCTCGGAGACCCCGCACTACGTGGGCCGGGCCGTGACCGCACTCGCCGCCGACCCGGACGTGTCCCGCTTCAACGGCACATCCCTCTCCAGCGGCGGACTCGCCCAGGTGTACGGCTTCACCGACCTCGACGGCAGCCGCCCGGACGCCTGGCGTTACCTCGTGGAGGTGCAGGACGCGGGGAAGCCCGCGGACGTCACCGGATATCGGTGAGGCCCGCCCGCCGAACCGGTTGTCCGGTGAGGCGGACGGGCTCCGGGGGCCGCACAGGCCTCTCTCGCTCACAGGCCTCGCTCGCTCACAGGCCTCTCTCGACGAAGCGGTCCAGCAGCGCGTCCAGCCCCGCCGCCAGCCCTTCCGGCCCGCCCCGGCCGGCGAGGGTGGGTGCGGTCGCACGCAACCGCGGGAGCTCGTCCGACGGCATGCGGTACAGACCGAGCCGGAACGCGGGGTCCGGCTCCTTGGGGTTGTCCACCATGGCCCGCAGTTCCACGGACACGTACCCGAGGACCCAGGCGGTGAAGGCGCGCAGCACCGGGGCGGAACGGGTCTCGTCGAAACCGGCGTCCCACAGGACGCCGAGCACGCGTTCATGATCCCTGAGCACCGCCGGCGCCCTGCGCGCCAGCGGTACCTCGGTGAAGCGCGTGAAGATCAGCGGTGCCCCCTCCGGGTGGTCGAGGCAGACCTGGTAGGTGATCTGAGCGATGCGGTGCAGTTCCGCCCGCCACTCGGGGCCGCCGGCCGCAACGGCCGTTTCCGGGGCGGGTGCCCGGGCGAGCCGCTCCTCCACTTCCAGGAACAGAGCCTCGACCACGCCGTCCAGCAGCGCGGTCTTCCCCGGCGCGTAGCGGTACAGGGACATGGCCTCCACACCGAGCTCGGCGCCCAGGCGACGCATGGTCAGGGCCGCGAGGCCTTCGCGGTCGACCAGGACCAGGGCCGCGGCGAGGACCCGCTCGCGACTGAGCCTGCCGTGGCGTCCGTCCTCGTCGGCCCCCGGCCCCGCGCCGTGCACCATCACCTGCCTCCTCCGCAAAGATGCCTCTCGCCGTCACGGCCTGTCGAGTTCGCCCCACACGACGAACCGGTGGACGTACGTGCCGTCCCAGCCGCGGTCCGTGCACGTGATGAGGGTGATCCGGGCCTTGTCGGGCCGAGCCCCCGGCTTGCCGGGAACGGGAAGGAGGACACCGACGTCGGAGGGCTCCACGACCTTGCTGTGGGTGACCCGGTAGGTGTAGGTGGTCCGCTTCCACTCGATGTCGATCGTGTCGCCCTTCCTCAGCTCCGGGAGCCTGTTGAAGGGCTGTCCCCACCCCGTGCGATGACCCGCCACGGCGAAATTGCCCGGCTGGCCCGGCAGTGCCGTCTCCGGGAAGTGCCCGGGGCCCTTCGCGAGGGCCGCCTGCGCCACGCCCTCGACGATCACCGGGGCGAAGTCCCGGCCGAATCGGGGAACGCGCAGCACGGCGAAGGCGTCTCCGGTGCGCGGATCAGCCTTCTCCTGCCGGGCCGTCTGCGGTGGTGCGGCCGACTGCCGGAGGTCTTTGCGCAGCGACTGCTGCGTCTGGGCGTAGGCGTCGCCGGCGTGCCCGTCGTGGAAGAGCTTGAGGCCGCCCAAGGTCAGGCCGGCGAGAATCAGGCCGACGCTCAGAAGCTGGATCACCCTTCTCATTTCGGACCTCCCGCATTGCGGTGGGACCACTTCCGTGGCCCCGCCTCGGCGACCTTGTCAGGCGTCGTCCCTGACCTTGCGCGGGATCAGTCGCAGTGCGGCTGATCCCGCCGAGATCAGAACGAAGACGATGATCCAGAACCAGACACTTCCAGGGCCCCCGGTGACCGGCAGCAGTCCTGCTCCGGTGGTTCCAGCGGCTGTGGTGCCGGCACCTACATAGTTCGCCATGATCTTTTCCTTTCTTCGGACGATTCCTCGTCTGTGTCTTTGTGTGAGTGTTCGTGTGTCACCAATTGCGGTTCCTCCGCAGGGCCGTGTCCGCGAGCGCGCGGAGGTGGACGCCCTGGAGAAACAGGTCGAAGCACCACTCGGGCAGGACCAGCATCGAGGCGATCGACGCACGCCAGCCGCGTGATTTCACGGTGATGGCCCGCTCAATGGCGTAGAACGCCGTGAAGGCGATCCAGAAGGGAGCGATCCGCAGCCCCTGGCCGAAGGCGAGGAACCATATGACGGAACCTATGTAGGCGGTCGACACGGATACTCCGAGAAAGGCCACGAGCTGTCTGGCCCAGCCCTCCGTCGTGTAGCGGGTGAGGCCGTAGTCGATCAGGTTCTCCAGCGCGCCGCGCTTCCAGCGGAGCCGCTGCTTGGCAAGAGCCGGCCAGGTCTCCATGACTTCCGTGGTCATGGTGGCCCGCGGCGGGGCGACGATGCGGTGGTGCAGGTGCTTGAGGGCCAGGGTGAGTTCGTTGTCCTCCGTCAGCGCCTTCGTGTCGTAGACACCGTCAGCCGCGGGAAGCCGGCCCGATGACCGCGCCGTGAGGACGTCTTTCAGCGCTCCGGCCCGGAAGAGGCACGCGGTGCCGGTCAAGCACAGCACCTTGCCCCTTTTCCGCGCGGTGTCCCGCGCGTAGCGGGCGAATTCGTTGCGCTGGAACGTTCCGCACAGCCTGCCGCCGGAGCGACCACGGAAATTGCCGCCCACCGCGCCGTACCCCTGGCCCATCTTCCTGAGGGTCACCTCGATGAAGTGGGGATCCAGATAGGTGTCGGCGTCCTGGACGAGGATCGCGTCCTGATCGGAGAGGTACGGCAGCAGTCTGCCCAGCGCCCCGTTCAGGTTGCCGGCCTTCTTGTGCCGGTTGCCGACCGAATGCCAGGCCTCGGCCCCGGCCGCGTGGGCGATCCGCTCCAGCTCCGCGGTCCGACCGCTGTCCTGGTGCGGATCGAGCGTGACGACCACCCGGTCCGCGGGACGCGTCTGCCCCCGCAGGGCCTCCAGCACGTGGGGGAGGGAGTCCACCTCCCGGTAGGCGGGCACGAGCACGATCACCCGAGGCGACTGAAGCGCCGCGACGGCCGCCGGGTCACACCGCGGACGGAGATCCGATGCTGTCGGTGAGAGCGTCTCGATCATCACGTGCTCCGTGTGACTGGATGAATTGCTACCTGATATCTGTAACCTTACGTTGTAAACCTATATGTGCAACTTACGGCATAGGTTTCGCCTGTCCACTGCTTCGCCCGGTCTCGGGACGCTCATGAGGAATGTCACTGTTCCGTCCCAGCGCGTCCGACCGCACAACCGGAAGCGGTCTCCGTCCGTCTAGCTGGCAGACATCACCGAACCGCTTTCGCGAAAGGGCAGGACCAGCCATGGGGGACGTACGCAGACGGAGCGCCGTCGCACTGGGGATCACCGGTCTGGTGGCACCGCTCACGCTCGCGCTCGGGGCCGCACCGGCCCAGGCGGCGAGCTGCACCACGCAGGCCGGCCCGTACCAGAAGAAGGTGGAGAAGTTCCTCGGCCGTCCGGTCGACGGCAAGCAGTCCGCCGCCGACTGCAAGGCCATCAAGGCCTTCCAGACCACGCACGGCATCACCCCGAACATCGGCTACGCCGGCTCCGTCACCTGGGGCGTGATGGACCTGATGCAGAAGCAGAAGGCCGTCGGGAAGACCCCCAACAAGGACGGCAAGTGCCCGGTGAACAAGGGCCGGATCGCCTGCGTGAACCTGACGCTCCAGCTCAGCTGGATCCAGGACGGCAAGAAGCTCGTCTACGGCCCCGTCCCGGTCCGCACCGGCCGCGACGGGTACGAGACCCGCACCGGCCTGAAGAAGATCTACTGGCGCCACATCGATCACGTGTCGTCCATCTACGACGTGCCGATGCCCTACGCCCAGTTCTTCGACGGCGGCCAGGCCTTCCATTCGGTCGGCGTCAGCATGTGGAACCCGCCGGGCTCGCACGGCTGCACCAACATGACGAAGACCGACGCCAAGAAGTACTGGTCGCTGCTGAAGAACGGCGACGACGTCTTCGTCTACGGCCGCAAGCCGGGCACCTGATACCGGGCACCCGGCTCGCGTCCGGTGGTTTCCCCTACTGGGGCGCGTCCCCGAAGTCCGGGATCTCCAGCCTGGCCCCGCCCTGCCGCGCCGACTCGTGCGCGATGATGCCCGGCAGGGTGTAGCGGGCGGCCACCCACGCGTTCACCGACGGCAGCGTGCGGGCGTTGACGGCGGTCACGAAGTCGTCCACCAGGAAGTGGTGGCTGCCCTCATGGCCGTTGTGGAGGTGGTCGAACTCCCTCGGCAGCCGCGCTCGGTCGTGCACGGGCGCCGACCCGGAGGTGAAGGCCGCCCGCAGCTCCGGCGCGATGTGCTGGAGCGACGGGTCGTCGGGCGCCATGGTGGGCTTGGGCTCCAGCAGTTCGCTGATGTCCTTCACCCCCTTCTTGTCCTGCCACAGGGCGACCGTGGCGAGTTGCTCCATGCTCGCCTCGGTGCCGAAGAAGCGGAACCGCGACTCCCGTATGTGCGAGGGGTAGCCGACCCGCCGGAACTCGTTCGTACGGAACGAGCCGCCGCCCGCCACCTCGAACAGCGCGGTGGCGTTGGAGACGTCGTTGCCGAACTGGCTGACGTCCTTGTCGAAGACGCCGTCGCCCCGGTCATCGACGACACCGATCGCCGACACGCTCACCGCGTGGGTCTTCCAGGCGCCCAGCACCCCGCCGACCGCGTGCGTCGGGTACAACAGCGGCGGATAGCTGGCGGTCGCCTTCCAGTTCTCGCCGCCGCTGTACTGGTAGGCCTCGTAGAACCCCAGGTCCATGTCGTGGACGTAGTCGCCCTCGGCGTAGAAGAGCCGCCCGAAGGCGCCTTCGGCGATCTGGTTGCGGGCGTGGACCGTGGCCGGGTTGTACTCGCTGGTCTCGCCCATCATGTAGGTCAGCCCGGTGGCCTTGACCGCGTCGATGATCGCCGCGATCTCCTCCGTGCTGATGGCCATCGGGACGGCGGAGTACACGTGCTTGCCGGCGTTCAGGCCCTGGAGCACCAGCGGCCCGTGCGTCCAGCGCTGGGTGAAGATCGCGACGGCGTCGACGTCCTCCGACTCCAGCATGGCCTGGTAGGACGGGAAGGTGCCCGCCAGCCCCTGGGCGGAGGCGAGTTGTGCGGCCCGCTCGGGCAGCAGGTCGGTGACGTAGACGTCGCCGACACCGGGGTGGGCCTGGAACAGGGTGGCGAACTGGCCCGAGAACTGTCCGGCGCCGACGATGCCGAGGGAGAACGTCATGGGAGGCTGCCCTTCACTGGTGGGTGATCACTGCGAGAGGATCAGGTTGATCTGTTCATTGGTCCGGTCGAGGCTGCTCACGGGCTTGCCGTTGCCGTAGATGTCCTCCATCGCGGGTGCCATCAAGGCCGTCATGTCCGCCGAGTAGCTGGCGATCGGATAGGAGAAGGTCCGGAAGCGCTTCTTGTCGGCCACGGGCTCGGTGAAGGCCGAGACGTCGATGCCCTTCTTCCGGTACGCGGCGACGGCCGCCTCGGTCCCGGCCGGGGTGGCGGGGAAGACGACCCCGGACCTGCCGACCACGGTCTGGCAGCGGTCCGAGGCCAGGTAGGCCACCCACTTGCGGGCGCCCGCCTTGTTCTCGGAGGCCTTGGTGATGGAGTCGGCGAGGCCGTTCATCATCGTGGCGCGCTTGCCGGTCGGGCCGGCCGGCGTCACGGCGGTCCTGATGTCCTTGCCCTTGAAGCCGGCGTAGGTGGAGATCATCCAGGCCCCGTCGAACGCGGTGGCCGCCTTGCCCGCGGCGACCTGGGTGTTCGCCTGGTTGGACTGGACGTTGTAGTCGGACAGGGGCGGCATGTAGCCCTTCTTCGCCAGCCCGAAGTACCACTGGACGACGGACTGGAAGGTCTTGCTGTCGTACTGGTACTTCGTGCCCCAGCGCGGCTTGTCGAGGTAGCTCCACCCGGCGGAGGCGGCGAAGTTGCTCCACTGGGTCTGGCCGTCGCCGAACCCGCCGCCGCCTGAGGCCATGCCGTAGACCTTGACGTTGTTCTTGTCGAAGCCCGCCTCGTCGCCGCGCTTGCCGTTCCTGTCGACGGTGAGGTGGGCGATGGCCTTCTCGAAGGTGCCGCCGTCCTTCGGGTTCCAGGAGAGGTCGTTCAGCTGCTCGGCGCTGAGGCCGGCGTCCTCGGTCAGCTTCCGGTTGTAGAACAGCGCGACGGTGTCCCAGTCCTTCGGAGCGCCGTAGCGGTGGCCGTCCTGGCCGACCCAGTTGGCGGCGAGGCCCGGCTGGTAGTCGGAGTCCTCGATGCCGAGGTCGTCGAGCGGTTCGAGGACCTTCAGGTCGGCGAACTGGCCGAAGTTCTGGATGTGGTCGGTGAACACGTCCGGCGCGGTGCCCGCGATGAACCCGGCGGTGAGCTTGGTCCAGTAGTCGCTCCAGCCCAACTGCGTGATCTTCACCTTCAGTCCGGGGTTCTCCTTCTCGAACCCCTTCGCGCACGCCTGGTAGGCGGGCAGCTGGTTGGCGTCCCACAGCCAGTACGTGACCGTGTGGGCGGAGGACCCGGTGGCATCTCCCTGCGCGCACCCGCTGACCAGGGACAGCGCCAGCGCTCCGGTCGCCGCGACGAGCGGACGAAGTCGAATTCGCATCACAGTCCCCTTACTTGATCCCGGTGAAGCCGATGGAGCTGACGATGCGGCGGGCGAAGCAGGCGAACAGCACCAGCATCGGCAGCGCGGCGATCAGCGTCGCGGCCATGAGCCCGGACCAGTCGACGCCGGTCGCCGGGGTCTGTGCCCGGAAGACCGCGAGCGCCACGGTCAGCACCCGCGAGCTGTCGCTGTAGGAGACCATCAGCGGCCAGAAGTAGTCGTTCCAGGAGGTGATGTACGTCAGCACGCCCAGCGTGATGATCGGCGTGGACGCCATCGGCAGGACCACCCGGAAGAAGATCTTGACCTTCCCGGCGCCGTCGAGCAGCGCGGCCTCCTCGACCTCCTTGGGGATGTTCATGAAGAACTGCCGGAGGAAGAACACCGCGAACGGCGTCATGAACATGGTGGGCAGCGCGATGCCGAGGAGCGTGTCGATCAGGTGCAGTTGCTTGATGAGCACGAAGTTCGGCAGCAGGGTGAAGATGGCCGGCACCATCATCCCGGCCAGGAACAGCCCGAACACCTTGTCCCGGCCCCGCCAGCGCAGCCGCGAGAAGGCGTAGGCGGCCATCGCGCTGAAGAAGATCTGACAGCCGGTGATCAGGGTGGAGACCAGTACCGAGTTGAGCAGGTAGCGCCAGAAGTCCAGGCCGCCGCCCGCGCCGCCCTGCGCGACGGCCTCCTCGGCCGACTGCAGCCCCAGGGCGCGTTGGAAGCCGCTGGTGGTCAGGTCGACCGGCAGCGGATTGGTCGGGTCGGCGCTCAGGCCCGCGTTCGTGGAGAGCGCGGTGCGCAGGATCCAGTAGAACGGCAGCAGGGTGATGAGGATGATCAGTCCCATCACGGTCCAGGCGGCGGCCCGCCCGAAGGGGAACCTGCGCCGGACCGGCCGCAGGGTTGTCGGCGATGTTGTCGGCGGTGTCGTCACGGCAGCCATGGCGGTGTCTCCCTTCTCAGCCGAGGTCGGTCCGGCCGGCCCGGGTGAGCCGGTACTGGAGGACGGTGATAGCGCTCAGCACGACCAGCAGGGCCACGGACATGGCCGAGGCGTAGCCGAACTGGAAGCGGCCGAACGCCGAGCCGTAGATGTAGTACTGCAGCACGTTGGTCGCGTTCGCCGGGCCGCCCGCGGTGGTCACGGCGACGGTGTCGAAGACCTGGAACGACCCGATCACCGTCATGATCAGCACAACCGCGAGCACCGGCCGCAGCAGCGGCATGGTGATCCGCCAGAACATCCGCCACTCGCTCGCACCGTCCACCCGGGCCGCCTCGTACATGTCGTTCGGGATGGCCTGCAGACCGGCGAACAGCAGCAGGGCGGTGTACCCCACGTGCCGCCACACGTTGATGAGCGCGATCGTCGGGATCGCCCAGGTCTCGTCGGCCAGGAACGGGATGCGGTCCATGCCGAGGCCGCTGATGATCTCGTTGCCGATGCCGAGCTGGGTGTCGAGGATCCACAGCCAGACCAGACCGGCGACGACGTTCGACATCAGATACGGCGTCAGCACGATCCCGCGCAGCATCGCCGACTGGGTCAGTCGCTGGAGCAGGACGGCGATGGCGAGCGCCGCGACCGTCTGGACGCCGATGTTGATGAAGACGTATTCGACGGTGACCCACAGGGAGTCCCAGAAGATGGGGTCGTTGACCATGCGGACGTAGTTGTCCAGGCCGACCCACTCCGCCGGTGTCAGCAGGTTGAAGCGGGTGAAGCTCAGGTAGACACCCCGGAGCGTCGGCCAGAGCAGGAAGACCAGGAAACCGAGCAGGGCCGGCGCGATGAAGAGCGCGGCCAGCCGGCCGTCCCCCCGGTCCTCGCCGGACACCCCCTGTCGTGTCCCGGTCCTGCTGCGGGCCTCCGCCGCGCCGCCCGTGGGCAGACGTGAAGGAGGGCTGCTGGAGGCGATGGTCATCGGGAGACTCCCTCGCTGCGGCGGCTCGTCCTCTGGCGGGACTTACTTTTGGTGCGAAACAATTGCTGCGTCAAGAGGCAGGCAAACATCTTTTCCCGCGAACCTTCATCGGCCTAGAGTGGTCATGTTGGTTTCAGTGCGAAAAAAATGGGTGAGGGGAGTCGGACCGCCATGACCGACGGCACCGCCGGCTGGCTGCCGCTGAGCGCGGGCGAGCGCTCCGTGGCGATCGAAGTGCTCGTTCACGGCCCGCTGTCGCGCACGGAGCTCGCCCGCAGGCTGGGCCTGTCGGCCGGCAGCCTCACCCGGCTGACCAAGCCCCTGATCGAGTCGGGCCTGCTGGTCGAGGTGCCCGAGGCGGGAGCGCCCGCGGAGACGCGCCAGGGCCGCCCCTCCCAGCCGCTGGACGTCGTCGCCGACTCCGGCTTCTTCCTCGGCTTCAAGATCACCGAGGACACGGTCTACGGCGTCGTCACCACGCTGCGCAGCCATATCGTCGCCCGCCACGACCGCCCGCTCACCACCCACGACCCCGCCGAAGTCGCCGACGTGCTGGCCGAGATGACCGCCGAACTGGCCAAGGGCCACCCCCGCCTCGCCGGGATCGGCATCGGGGTCGGCGGGTTCGTCCAGGACCGCGCCGTGGTCGGCGAGTCCCCCTTCCTGCTGTGGCGGGACGTTCCCCTGGCCGACCTGGTCGAGGAGCGCACCGGGCTGCCGGTCGTCGTCGAGAACGACGTCGCCGCCCTGGTGGAGGCCGAGACGTGGTTCGGCGCCGGACGGGGCCTGGACCGCTTCGTCGTCCTCACCATCGGCGCCGGTCTCGGCTACGGGCTCGTCCTGGGCGGCAAGCGGGTGCCCTTCGCGGAGGAGGACCGCGGTTTCGGCAGGCACTGGATCGTCGACTCCAGCGGGCCGCTCACCCCGGACGGCAGGCGCGGCAGCGCCGTCTCGCTGCTGACGATCCCCAGCATCCGCTACCAGATCCGGGCCGCCACCGGCACCGACCGCGGCTACGAGGAGATCCTCGCCCTGGCCGCCGCCGGGGACCCGATGCCCGCCCGGGTCGTCGACGAGGCCGCGCGTGCCCTGGGGACGCTCGTCGCGCAGATCTCCAACTTCGTGATGCCGCAGAAGATCCTGCTCGCGGGGGAGGGGGTCGGGCTGATGGACGTGGCCGGGAAGACGGTCGAGGAGACGGTCCGTGACCTGCGGCACCCGCTGGCCGCCCCGGTCGGCCTGGAGACGAAGGTGTCCGACTTCCACGACTGGGCCCGTGGCGCGGCCGTGTTGGCCATCAAGGTGCTGGTGCTGGGGTCGGCCGAAGCGTGAACGACGGCGAACGTCCGGGCGGCGAAAGGTACTCGCAGGTGGCTGATGTGAACAGCCTCACGTTTACCGGGAGATGGACGTGATCAGCAACACTGTCCGAAATGACCGTTTAGGTCGTCATTACTCACATCGCCTTCACGTGCGGCGACGTATGCTTCACAGCATGTCCACCACTGTTGAATCATCATCCGAGCGATCGGCTGACGAGGTCAACGAGGAGATCCGCGCGCTGTGGCGCCGGTCGGGCGGGACACTGAGCGTCGAGCAGCGAGAGGTATACCAGCGGCTCGTCCTGGAGTGGGCCGCCGCGGCCCCGCAGTCGGTGCCCGCGGCCTGACCTTCGTCCCAACCCGCTGAGGCATCGGGCCCTCGTTGCCGATGCGTCGCACCCTCGTCGAAGGGCACCCCTGATCCCATGGGTGCCCTTCTCGCACCTTCCTCGGCCGTCGTCCCCCAAGCTCTCGGCTTCGCTCGAGCAGGGAGGTGCCCCCACCACCGGCGCTCTGCCGTCCCGGGGTGGGGCTGCCGGGGCGGGCATCGTGACCGTGCTCCTCACTTTGGGCTGACGGACACGCCCCGCCGGAGCGGTCCGGCCGCGGCATCATCCCCAAGTGGCCGAGTAGTACTGCCGATACGCCTTGCGGTCCTGCTCCGCGCGGATCCACCGGGTCGCCACCAGGGCGACGAGGCTGCCCCCGATGACGAGCATGCCGGGTCCGACGTTGCGCGGATCGGTGAGTCGGCTCAGCAGCGTCGACACGTCCGTGCCCGTGATGGGCGCCGACGAACCCGGCGAGGCCGCGCCCTGCGACGCCGACGGCGCGGGAGCGGCACCCGTGCCACCGGACGACTTCGCCACGATCAGCTTGACCCCGAGCTCCGTCAGCGCCTTCGTCACCGGCTGGAAGAACGTCGTACCACCCGCCGTGCAGTCCCCGCTGCCGCCCGACGTCACTCCGAGCGCGACGCCGTCGGCGAACATCGGGCCGCCGCTGTCGCCCGGTTCGGCGCACACGTTCGTCTCGATGAGACCGGTGACCGTGCCCTCGGGGTAGTTGACCGTCGCGTTGAGCGCGGTCACCTCGCCCTCGCGCAGCCCGCTGGTGCTGCCGCTGCGGAAGATCTTCTGCCCGACCTCCGCGTCGGCGACGCCGGTGATCCGCACGCCCTTGCCGTCGCCGACCGCGACCACGTCAGCGCCCTTGCCCGCACGGCCGCCGTCGTACTTCACCAGGGAGTAGTCGTCGCCGGGAAAGCTCCCCTTGAGCGACGTGCCGACCTGCTCCCGGCCGCGGTCGTCGGCGAACCAGACGGAACCGTCGGGCCCGCAGTGCCCGGCCGTGAGGATGAAGTCGCTCTTCCCGTCGGTCACGTTGAACCCCGCCGAACAGCGCCCGGCGGTCGACAGGATGGGCTGCGCGCCGTTGACCCGCGTCGTGAACGTGCCCTCGGAGCGCTCCATGCGCACGAAGGAGCCGATGCCCTCGGCGACCTTCGTCATCCGGGACCAGTCGGAGGAGGAGACGGTGCTGTCACCCCGCACCACCACCTGGTTGCTCTTGTAGTCCATGGCCCACGAGGTTCCGGAGACCCGGGGCGCCGAACGCAGCGTCGCCGCCGCGGACTTGAGGTCGCTCATGCTGTGCTCGACCATCCTGGCCTGCGCGCCGGCCCGCTTCACCTCGGCCGCCGCCCTGTCGTCGGTGACCGCGACGACCGGCCGCCCGGCCTTGTCGACCCAGCTGCCGGCGGTGCGGGAGTTCCCCAGCCGGGACACGAGGTCGGTGCCCTCACCGGTCGCCGGCGGCGCGGTGAACGGGACGCCGATGGACGGGGCCGGGGGCTCGCTCGCCACGGCGTTGGTGACCATCGCTCCTCCGAGGAGGAGTCCGCCGACGGCCGCCAGCCGTGTCACTCGCCGGACGACCCGTCGTCGTGCGTGCCTCATGCATGGCTCCCGAACCCGAACATCACGATGCGAACACCGCGGGGCCCTCCTTGAGTTGAGTGCCCTTCATCCATACGGAGCGGAGCCGTGCCGCGTTCAGCGCACCGGTGATCTCTTCGGTCTCACCCCGCGACCGGGGCCGCGAGCAGGGCCCCGCTGCGCGCGTCACCCCACACCGAGTCGGGATCGACGTAGGGCCGCAGCAGGGCGGTGAGCGCCGGGTCACCGCGGCCGTTCAGCTCGTCGGAGGCGATCTTGCGGGCGATCCCGGCGAGGAAGTCCGCCACCTGCACCCGCGCGTCGTCCCGCGCGACGACGAGCCGCACCCCTACCAGCTGGACCCCGGCCCGCCGGGCCGTCCCCTCGATCCACGCGATGCGGTCCGGCGTCAGCATGTTCTGCCGGTCGTGCACGAGATGGACCGGCCGCCCGTCACGGCCCCAGAGCGCCGCCGTCCGCACGATCGCCGGAAGCAGCGGGTTGAGCAACGGGATCAGCGGCGGCCCGGCCAGGAACCCCTCCCGGTAGGAGACCGCGCGGGGCCGGGTCCCGGCGAGCCGCTCCAGGATCCCGGCCGCGTCCGTCCGGGAGTGCGTCCGGCGCAGGGCGCCGACCGTGCCGTAGAAGGCGTCCACCGGGTCGCCTTCGTGGCGGACCCGCAGCAGCTGGTTGGCCGCCTCCAGGAACGCCCGCCAGCCGTCGTCCCCGAAGGCGGGGCGCCCCGCGCGGAACAGGACGGCCGCCTCCGCCGTGTCGTCCAGCAGCAGACCGAGGGTCCGCTCCACCACGAAGAACGTCTTCTCCATGAGGTGCACCCGGGCCCGCCCGTGGATCGGCCCCCGCGGCGCGAGCAGCCACTCCAGCACCGCGCGGTGCTTCTCCCGCAGCAGGTGGTTCGCCTTGTACTCCTCGGCGGGCGACCGGATCCGGTCCCGGATCTCCCGTACCGTCGCCGCGGCCGCCGCCTCCGACAGCGACACACCGGCGTGCGCGAACACGTCCGTGTTCCCGCCGGTGAGGTTCTCGCCGTCCGACCCCGACTCGTCGCAGGCGATCTCCAGGAACGCGCCCGCCGCCCCGCCCCGCTCCCCGTCCACAAGATTCCCGGTCACCGCACAGCCCCCTATCGTGTGCCCATGACCAGGATCCCGCACGAGACGTCCGGTGAACCGAATCCCCTGCAAGCCCTCACCCTCGGCCGGCTCCGGCAGCGCACCAGCATGAAGTGGCGCACCTACCCGGAGGACGTGCTGCCGCTGTGGGTGGCCGAGATGGACGTGCCGCTCGCCGATCCCGTCGTGCGCGCCGTCACCGACGCACTCCACCTCGGCGACACCGGTTACCCGGCCGGCACCGCCTACGCGGAGGCCCTGGCCGCCTTCGCCGGGAAGCGGTGGGGATGGAGCGGACTCGCGGTGGAACGCACCGCGATCGTGCCCGACGTCATGCTGGGCGTCGTCGAGATGATCAAGCTGGTCACCGGCCCCGGCGACACGGTGGTCGTGAACGCGCCCGTGTACCCGCCGTTCCACATGTTCCTCGAGCACATGGACCGGCGGGTGGCCGAGGCTCCGCTCGGGGCGGACGGCCGCCTCGACCTCGCTGTCCTGGAGGAGACCTTCCGGCAGGCCGTGGCCGACGGGCGGCGGGCCGCCCACCTGCTGTGCAGCCCCCACAACCCGACCGGGACCGTGCACACAGCCGAGGAGCTGTCCGCCGTCGCCGGGCTCGCCGAGCGGTACGGCGTGCGCGTCGTCGCCGACGAGATCCACGCCCCGCTCGTGCTCGGAGGTGCCGGTTTCGTGCCGTATCTGAGCGTGCCGGGCGCCGAGCGCGGCCTGTCGCTGATGTCGGCCTCGAAGGGCTGGAACCTGCCCGGGCTCAAGGCCGCCCTCGCGATCGCCGGGCCGGGGGCCGCCGCCGACCTGGAGCGGATGCCCGAGGAGGTGGGGCACGGTGCGAGCCATGTCGCGGTCATCGCCCACACCGCCGCCCTGCGCGACGGCGTCACCTGGCTGGACGCCCTCCTGGCCGGTCTTGACGGCAACCGGCGGCTGCTCGCGGACCTGCTGGCCGAGCATCTGCCCGCGATCCGCTACCGGCCGGGCGACGCCACCTACCTGGCCTGGCTCGACTGCCGCGCCCTCGATCTCGGTGACGACCCGGCCGAGGTCTTCCTGCGTCGCGGCCGGGTCGCCCTCAGCTCCGGCCTTCCGTTCGGCACCGGAGGTGACGGCCACGTCCGCCTCAACCTGGGGACCTCACAGGAGGTGCTCACGGAGGGCGTACGGAGAATGGCGGCGGCGCTGCGTTGAGCCCGCGGGCACGCTCGTAGACTTCCCGCCATGGACGACAGGACGCTGGACGAACTCGGCGCGGGCACATACCTGCTGGTCACCAGCTACCGCAAGAACGGCACGCCGGTAGCCACTCCCGTCTGGGTGGTGCGCGACGGGGACGCGCTCGGCGTGTGGACGCCCGCCGACTCCTGGAAGGTGAAGCGGATCCGCAACCGCGCCGATGTGCTGATCGGCCCCTGCGACCTGCGCGGCAACCCCACCGGCGGCCAGGTGCCCGCGACGGCGGAGATCTGCGACGCGGCCACCACCGCCCGCTACCGGCAGCTGATCGGCCGCAAGTACGGCCTGACGGGCCGGCTGACCCTGCTCGGCAGCCGGCTGCGCCGGGGCGTGGACGGCACGGTGGGCATCCGCATCACCCCCTGAGCCTCGGCAAGCGCTTTCAGCCGTGGGGGAGTGGGGACCCCGTCCACGGGAAAGGGCACCTGCCATGAGCCGAACTCCCGTCCTGCGCGCAGCCGTCGTCGGCACCGGCCACCGGGCCCAGCTGTTCACCCGCGGCCTCGCCGAACGCCCCGGCCATGTCGTGGCCGCGCTGTGCGACCCCAGTCCGACCCGGATGGCCTTCCACAACCGGCTGCTGGCCGAGACCGGCGCACCGGCCGCCACCCCGTGGGAGCCCGACCGCTTCACCGACCTGCTCGCCGCGGAGGGCATCGACGAGGTCGTCGTCACCACCGTCGACGCCGAGCACGACCGCTACATCGTCCCCGCGCTGAAGGCGGGCTGCCGGGTGGTCACCGAGAAGCCGATGACCGTGGACGCCGGGCGCTGCGCCCGCATCCTCGACACCGTCCGCGAGACCGGCAACTCCCTGACCGTCGCCTTCAACTACCGCTTCAACCCCGTGCACGAGAAGGTCCGGGCCCTGCTCGCCGACGGTGCGATCGGCGAGGTGCTGTCGGTCCACTTCGAGTGGCTGCTCGACGTACGGCACGGCGCCGACTACTTCCGCCGCTGGCACCGCGAGAAGCGGCACAGCGGCGGCCTGATGGTGCACAAGTCCTCGCACCACTTCGACCTGGTGAACTGGTGGCTCGCCGACGAGCCCCGGGAGGCCTTCGGCTTCGGGCGGCTCGGCTTCTACGGCCGTGAGGCGGGGGAGCGGCACGGACTGCGCCGGGACTACGACCGCGCCCACGGCGCCGAACGGGCGGCCGACGACCCCTTCGCCCTGGACCTCGCGTCCGACGCCACCCTGCGCGCCCTCTACCTGGACGCCGAACGCGACGACGGCTACCTGCGCGACCGCAACGTCTTCGACGGGCCGGTCACCATTGAGGACGACATGTCCGTCCTGGTGCGCTATGCGCGCGGCGCGACGATGACGTACCACCTGACCGCCTACTCCCCCTGGGAGGGCTATCGGGTGATGTTCAACGGCAGCGCGGGCCGGTTGGAACTTGAGGTCGAGGAGAGCCGCTGGCAGCCGCCGCTGAGCCGGATCACCTCGTCGGTGGGCGCGGTGCACGGCGACACGGCGGCCGAGCACGCGGGCGGCGCCCGCCTCACCCTGCGCCCGCTGTGGCAGCCCCCGGTGGACGTGCCGCTCGCGGTCGCCCACGAGGCCCACGGCGGCGGCGATCCGCGCATGCTCGACGCGCTGTTCGGTCCCGTCGGCCCCACCGCCCCGGCGGACACCGGTGCCGCGACCCATCCCACGGCCACCGAACGCGACGGGGCGCTCGCCCTCGCGGTGGGCCTCGCGGCGAACCGGAGCTTCGAGACCGGACGTCCCGTGCGCACCGAGGAGCTGATCGCGGGCTGAGGGCGCGTCAGCGCCAGGCCCGGTACGGCTCGTCCAGCAGTTGGAAGACCGGCTCCCCCCGTACCGGGTCCTTGGCCGTGGACAGCCGCACCCGGTCCCCGCTGTGGATGCCGATCGGCGGGCCCATCACCCGGCCGCGCACCACGAACCCCTCGGACATCTCTATCTGCGACACGTTGCGCGCCGCGGGGGTGTTGCGGTGCACGACGGTGGAGTGGCGCACCGTACCCGTGCCCTCGGCGCGCTCCGTGCGCAGTTCGCTGCCCCGGCAGACCGGACACAGCAACCGGTGGTACATGGCGGTGCCGCACCAGGTGCAGCGCTGGAAGAGGATGGCCTCCGAGTTCTGGCCCCTCGGGTCCAGCAGACCCGTCGCGGAGCCGGCGGCCTGCTGAGTGACGCTTCCTGAGTGGTACACGCTGGTCAACTCCCTGCACTCGGCCGGAATCCGCGCACGCGATCACCCGCGCACACGTGTGCGCGGTTCGCCGTGCCACCGTGCACGCAGCACAGAGTATGGCACTCAGTGCCACTCGTAAAGGCACTCCGTACCCTCGATGTGCGGAGCCCTCAGCCCCGGCCCAGCGTCGTCTCGATCTCCTGCACGACCCGCCACAGCGGTGCCCCACGCCGCGACACGACGACCACCACGTCCTCCGGCTGCTCCACGGCGGGCGGCAGCGGCACCCCGCCGAACGCCGACTGCACGTAGTCCAGCGCGTGGCCCACCGCCGCGCTCGCCTCGCCCTGCCCGTCCGAACGCAGCCAGCAACGCAGCGCGTTGTTGTGCGCCGCGACCACCGCCGCCGCGATCACGTCGGCCTGCAGCGTGCCGTCCCGGCGGGCGGCGAAACGCCGGCGCAGGTACTCCGCGAGGGCCCGCTCGTAGCGCCACACCACCGACAGCTCGTAGGCCCGCAGCCCCGGCACCTGCTTGGTGAGGCGGTAGCGCTGCACCGAGAACGCCGGGTTCTCGGCGTACATGCGCAGCACGAGGCGGGCCGCGTCGCAGACCCGCCGCACGGGTTCGTCGTCGTCGGAGCTGTCCGCCAGGAACGCCGTCATGTCGGCGAGACACCGCTCGTGGTCCGGGAAGACCACGTCCTCCTTGGAGGGGAAGTAGCGGAAGAACGAGCGCCGTCCGACACCGGCGAGCGCCACGATGTCATCGACGGTGGTCTGCTCGTACCCCCGCTCCGGGAACAGCTGGAAGGCCGCGGCCACCAGGGCGTCCCGGATGGGCGGCTTCCCGGTGCCGGCCTCGGCCTTCTCGGAGCTCATGAGCGCGAACGTAGCACCCGTGGGACCACTGATGGCACTCAGTGCACTCGCCGGGAGGTACTGACTGCTCTGCCCGCCCGGCCGACCGGGCTCTGAACCCCGGACGCGCCCGCCGCGTATCTAGCGGCAGGACGATCCTCGAAGGACGGGCACCCCGGGCCCGGACGAAGGAGAGCAGCGTGTCGACACCGTCCGAGCCCCGGCCGCCGCACGACGGCCCGGCCCTCGAACCCATCCGCGTCCTGCGGCCCCGCCGCACCGACGCGCTCGCGGAACTGATGCGGGAGTTCCAGCAGGAGACCGGCCGCGACCCAGGCCGGCAGGAGACCGGCCGCGACCCAGGCCGGCAGGAGACCGGCGGCGACTCCGGCCGCCAGGAGACCGGCGGCGGCCCGGGCCGGCAGGAGACCGACCGTGCATCCGGCGGCCACGCGTCCGGCCGCGGCCTCGGCGGCTGCGAGTCCGGCCGCGGCCCCGGCGGCTACGAGTCCGCCGCGCTGCCGGGGCCGCCGGCCGGCTCCGAGGCCCTGACGCAGGAGCTCCCGCCCGTAGCCCGCGAGACCCGCCGGCCCACCCGCGCCGTCCCCCCGGGGGCCGGGCTGCGCCGCGCCGCCGTCGCGGTTGCCGTCCTGGCCGCCGCGGTGATCGGCTTCGGCGGTGCGCTCCTGCTGCGCGGCGAGCACAAGGACGACAGTGCCGCGCCCGCGCCCGGCCCGTCCCGGGCCGCCCCCTCGACCCCCGACCCCACACCCACCCCGCCCGGCCCGGCCGCCCCCGCACCCGCGGACCCCGACGGCGCCGGCACGCTGCGCGAGGGGGCCACCGGCCCTGAGGTGACCGAGCTCCAGCAACGTCTCCTGGACGTTCCTGACGTCTACCGGGACGGCTCCACGAGCGGCAGCTACGACCCCACCCTCACGGCCGCGGTCGCCCGCTTCCAGCTCTGGTACGGCATCCGCGGCGACGAGACCGGCGTCTACGGCAACGACACCCGGGCCGCCCTGGAGTCCCGGACAGCGGCGGGCACGAGCTGATGTGTGACCATGGCCGGCATGGACGAGTTCATCGACCGGCTGAACCCCGAGATGTACGTGGTCACGGCCGTCGCGGGCGGTGAACGGGCGGGTTGTCTGGTCGGGTTCGCCTCGCAGTGCTCGCTGCGGCCCGTGCGGTTCGTCGTGTGGCTGTCCGAGCTCAACCACACCTTCCGGGTGGCGCGCGACGCGGACGTCCTCGCCGTGCACCTGCTCGGCCGCGAACAGCGCGCCCTCGCCGAGCTGTTCGGGGGGCGGACCGGCGACCGGACCGACAAGTTCCAGGACGTCCGGCTACGGGAGGCGTACGGCGGGGCCCTCGTCCTGGAGGAGGCGCCGGCCTGGTTCGTCGGCCGGATCGTGGCGCGCGCCGGCGGGGGCGACCACATCGGTTTCGTCCTCGACCCGGTCGAGTGGGGCGGACACGGGGCGCACGACGGGCCGTTGCTGCGCATGTCCGACGCCGTCACCATCCACCCGGGCCACCCGGTCGACTGACGTCCCACCCTCTCCGTCGAACGCCGGGCAACGGCTGGGAAAAGCGGCGGAACGGCGGGGCCGATCGGCGTCACCCTGGGCGTGGGCGACGCACGAGGCGCCCGAACCGCCACGAACCGAAGGCCACGCCCATGAACGGCTCCCGCATCCCCGGCCTGGTGCTGCCCACCCTGTTCCTGCTCGCCTCGCTCGTGGGGCTGTGGTGGTACTGGCGTCACCGCGGTGACACGTGAGCCGGTGCCCCCTACCGGTCCCGAACCCCGGGAACCCGGACGTCGACCACGCACACGTCGTCCCGCCGCACGTCCGGCAGCATCCGCGCGAGCAACGGCCCCAGCGACCCCGGCCCGTCGCCGTGCGGGGCCGCCACCGCCTCGGCGAGCTGCTCCAGCCCCCGGTCGATGCTGTCCGGGGGGTGCTCCACCAGGCCGTCGGTGTAGAGGATGAGCCGGTCGCCCGGGTCCAGACGGCACTCCGCCTCCTGGTAGACCGGCGTGGTGGACGCCCCGAGCAGCATGCCGCCGGGGCGGCGCAGGTACCGCGCCTCGCCGTCGCGCAGCAGCAGCGGCGGGGGATGCCCCGCCTGGGCCCAGACCAGGCGCCGGCGGCGGGGGTTGTAGCGGGCCAGCACCATCGTGGCGGTCGCGTGGGAGTCGCGCGAGTGCAGCAGCAGCGTGTTCAGCCGGGCGAGCGCCCCGGTCAGCGACGAGCCCGTGATGACCATGCCCTTCGCGGTGAACCGGAGCTGGGCCATGGTGGCCACCGCGTCGACCCCGTGCCCTGCGACGTCGCCGACCACCAGCAGCGCGTCCCCGTCGGGCAGTTCGATGGCACTGAACCAGTCACCGCCGACGTGCACACCCGACTGGGCCGGCAGATAGGCGACCTCGACGCGCAGCCCGGCCAGGTGCACCGGCCGGTTGGCCAGCGGCAGCAGCGCGTGCTGGAGCCGGGTGGCCAGGGTCCGCTCGGCCTGGAGCACGTCGTGCTGCGTCAGGATCGCCCGCTCGCTCTCGATCAGGGCCAGCTCCGCGCGCCGCCGGGCGGTCATGTCCTGCACGAAGCCGTGCACCTCGACGGGCGTACCGTGCCGGTCGGCCACCGCCTCGGCCGCCAGCCGCAGGTGCCGGATGCCGCCGCTGGTCCGGATCCGGAACGGCACGTCGAACGGCCGCCCGCCGTGGACGAGTTCGTCGACGGCGCGCGTCAGCGCGGGAGCGTCCTCGGGGAGCGCGAGCTCCGGGACCTCGGGCAGGCGCACCGGGCCGTGCGCCGGGTCCCGGCCGACCAGGGAGAACACCTGGGTCGACCAGGATGCCTCCTGCGTGGCCAGGTTCCAGTTCGCCCAGCCGAGACTGCCCAGCCGCTGCAGGTCCGCCAGCCGCTGCTCCTGCCGGTCGGAGGAGCCGTGCCGGATCCACGAGACGACGAGGGCGTCGCCCAGCGGCGCGACCCGAGCCGTGTAGAGGGACAGCTCGGCGACGCCCGCCACGACCTCCTCGTGCGCGAACGGTTCGCCCTCGTACGTCGTGCCGGTGGCCAGCGACCGCAGACAGCCTTGCCACAGCGGTTCGACGGCCAGGGCCGGGCGCAGCTCCAGCAGTCGCCGCCCGGCCGGTTCCTCACCGGTCCGGCCCAGCAGGTCGCCCACCTGGGCGGTCGCGGCCTCCACCCGGAAGTCCTCGGCCTCGCCCGTCGCGGCCCGCAACGGTGTGAGCAGCATCGCCGCGATCGGCAGGGCCTCGAACAGTGCCTGCACCGCGTCCGTGGCGGCGTCGACGTGCCGCTCGGGCGGGGCGTCGAAGGCGCGCAGCCGGCCGGCGCACAGCCCGGTGACGCCCCGCAGGTGGGCGCGGTCGCGCGGGGTGAACTCCCCGGCGCGGCCACGCAGTACACCGATGCAGACCTCGGCCGAGCCCCCTGCGAGGACGGGCAGCCAGGCACGCGAGCGCCACCGGTCGGGAGGATCCCCGATGAGCAGGTACTGACGCTCGTCCGCGGCGAAGTCCTCCAGCCAGCGCGGCTCGCCCGACCGCAGCGCGTCCAGCGCCGCCACCCCGCTCAGTGGCGGTACCTGGCACCACTGGGTCGCCAGCTTGTCGTCGATGCCCGCGTGCCCGATCAGTTCGAGGCCGCCGTCGGGCCTGCGGGCGTAGATCAGGACCGCGTCCGCCGACATGTCGGGGCCCAGGTGCTCCAGCAGGCACCGGGCGAGGTCGTGCGGTGTCATCACCCGAACGAGGGCCTGTCCGAGGCGGCCCAAGGCGGCGGTGACGTCGTCCGGCGTGGCCGACTGCTCCAGGGCCGCCACCCCGGAGCCGGGTGCGTCGACGCCGGGGACCCCACCGATCCTGCCGGGTCCGGGCGGCGCGGGCGCGAGGGCGCCCAGGGTGATCCAGCACTCCTCCAGCAGGGTGCGACGTGCGGCTTTGGCCTGCTGGAGCAGCTGCTCGCCGGCCGCGTCGGCGGTACACCCGCGCAGCGCCATCACCGCGCCCTTGGCCCGTTCCACGACAGCCGAGGTGGCCGCCTGGTCGCGCAGCCGGTCCATCTCGGCGCGTTGCCGGGCGACGATCTTGGCCAGTTCGACCAGGTCCGGTGCGGCACCGGGCTGCGCCGGCGTCACGGGCTCGCTCGTCACGCGTTGAGCATTGCACACCTGGCCCGATTCGAAGAACGCCTTGTGCGCACGGACCGATCACCCGCCCCGGGCGCCTCACCGGCCACACGGCCACACCGGCCTCGTGGGGACGGTTCAGCCGCCGTCGCGCGGATACAGCCACAGCCGCAGCAGCCGGCTCAGCCGCGGCATCACCAGATAGGTCAGCACCGGCAGCAGGACCAGCGGGAAGACGGCGGCCCGCAGGGGCAGCGGCCAGCCGGTGGTGTGGGGCGTCACCAGCCACTGGATGAGCAGGGTGAAGGGGTAGGCGCCGAGGAAGGTCGTGAGGACCATCTTCCACCGGGGCGGGGCCTGCACGGTGGTGCCGGGCAGGCTGAACCAGGTCTCCATGCCGGTCGTCGACTGGCGTTCACTGCTGACCTCGGTGGCGATGTCCTCGATCCGCCGGTGCCAGTGCGCCCGCTCCTCGGACTCCAGCCACGCGGCGAGCCGGTGCCGGTCGGACCAGCGCAGCACGGCGTGGTAGCGGTGGCCGTCCTCGGGCGTCAGCCAGGAGACGCCCTCGTTGCCGGGGAACTGCCGGGCGCAGCGGGTGATGCCGTGCGTCCACTCCTCGAACCGCTCCTCGCGGCCGGGGCGCACCTGCCAGGTCAGGACCGTGGTCACGGGCTCGTCGCGCCGGGATTCGGTGGTGCTCATTCCTCCACGTGTGCCACGCGCGGCGCGAGTCATACCCGCCGGGTCACGGCTGTCGGTTCGCCTCGACCAGGGCCTGGGTGACCGCCCGGACGCTGCGGGCGATGTGCTGGAGCTGCATGACCTCGGCCGCGTACAGCTTGATCGAGTGCTCGATGACTCCCTCGTGCAGGCCGAGTCCGGGCAGGTCGGCGCGGGCGGTCTGCAGGGCGGTGCGGGCGACCCGGATCTCGTTCTGGACCTGGATCTGGGCGTGCCGGGCGAGCAGGACGGGGTGGCGGATGAACACGGGGTATCCGGCGTAGCGCGTGGGCACCAGCTCGCGCAGCCACTTGGCCGCCGAGCGTTCCCAGTCGTAGCTCCCGGGGGTCTTGACCTGGCAGGGCCAGTCCGGGCTGATGCGCGTAGTCGTCAGGGGCATGATCATCGCTTCCGGGTGTGCGGCGTCGCGTGGGTGGACGACGGGTCGGGGCGGCCCCGGCCTAGGGGATGGCCGGGGCCGCCACGAACACCCGGGACCCGGAGTGGGTAGGACCCGGCTCCACGGGTGCGGAACGGATCCGGAAACCACCGGGTCGCGATCCGTGAGCAGTATTTATATATGCCATCTGGTTTGCAAGGAGCATGAAAACATTCATGCGCGCTTTGTTGCGGATGATCCCCATGTGAGGTCCCCGCGCGAGGTCCGCACGTGGGGTCCGCGCACGTGGGCGCCCCTCGCGTGCGGTCCGGATGTGCCGCTCAGTCCCTGAGGAAGAACTGGTGCTGGTCGGCGACCTGCTCGTACTCCTCCAGCCGCGCCTGCGTCCGCTCCGGATCCGCGTCCGTCATGGCCTGCAGCAGCGCCGAGCACATCACGCCCGGGGCCGCGTAGGAGTCGAAGACCAGGCGCGACCCGGTCCCGAGGGCGAAGACGACGTCGGCCTCGTCCGCGAGCGGCCCGAGCGCCAGGTCGGTGATCAGGGCGACCTTGAGCCCGGCGCCCCGCGCCACCCGCACGGCCGTCAGGGTCTCCTGGGCGTGCCGGGGCATGGAGAACGCCAGCACCCATGTACCTCCCGCCTCACGCGACTGCAGCAGCGCGTCGTAGGCGACGCTGCCGCCCCGGGTCACCAGCCGTACGTCCGGATGGATCCGGCGGGCGGCGTAGGCGAAGTACTCGGCGAGTGAGACGGAGATGCGCAGCCCGAGGACCGTCAGTGGGGCGGACGAGGAGAACTCGCGGCCGACGTCGATGACCACGTTCGGGTCGGCCAGGTCCCGCCGCAGGTTCTCCAGGTTCTCGATCTCGGCGTCGACCGCCGCCTGCAGTTCGTTGCCGTGCGTCTCCTCGGCCGGGCCGACGGCGAGGGTGCCCAGCGCGATCGACTGGAGCTTCTCCCGCAGCGCCGGGTAACCGCTGAAGCCCACCGCCGAGGCGAACCGCGTCACCGACGGCTGGCTCACCCCGACCCGGTCCGCGAGATCCGTGATCGACAAGAACGCCGCCTCGGTGATGTGCTCGATCAGGTATTGCGCGATGCGCCGCTGCCCCGGGGACAGCCGGGGCCGGTCGAAGAGCGACCTGAGCTGGGCGGACGGGGAGACCTCCGCTTCGGGTGCGGCCTTCCCCGAGGTGATCGCGGATGCCTGTGCGCGTGCCTGCTGCGGCGATGGCACCGGTGCGCCTCCTTCGTCTCCCACGGACGTTCAACATAGCTCACGCACCGTAGTGACCAGGGCTTCCTCGGGCAGCATGAGCTGCCCCGCGGGGGGATACCCGTACGCCGGGCGGGAACCCGCCGCCGCACACCACCCCGAGAGGAGCCCCTGTCATGACCGTCCCGGAGGAGAGCCGGCCCAAGACGGAGACCACCGACGACCTGCTGGACCACAGGGACGACAACCGCCCCCGCCCGCCGGGCGGGACCGGCCGCACGATGCGCGAGGCACTGGAGGAGGCCGAGGTGCGCCCCGACGACTACGACGACCGGTAGGGCACCCCCGGCACCCCGACCGAACCGACGACGCTTCCGGCAGGAGAGACGGCATGAGCGCGCTGAGTGCGCTGGAACAGACCCTGGAGAACCGATGGGACGCGCTGTGGGCGCGGCTGCGCGACAAGGAACCGGTCGAGATCCTCGACGCCCTGCAACGCGAGTGCGACGACAACGCCGTGGTGTGCCGTGAAGGACGCGTCATGGTTCCCAACGCCTACGACGTCGAACTGCCCGAAGACGTGCACGAGCATCTGACCCGCACCGGCACCGACGTGGGACAGGCCCTCACCGACAGTCTGTCCCGCCACGCGGAACGCCGCGGCTACGAGTTCGCCGGCCTGCTGGCGGTCCACGTGGCGCGGTGCCCCGACGTGCCCAACGGCCGCTACCGGGTGGCCTCCCGGGTCATGCGGCACGTGAGCGCGGACGGGTTCTTCCGCGCGACGCACTGACGTACGCGCACCGCCGCACTCAACGGCGGTACACCGTGATCGAGTGCCCGACGTCATCGACGGGGCGGCTGCCGCAGATCAGTTCGGCCGGCCGCCCCGAGGCCTTCGCGGCCGCCGAGTCCGACACGACCAGCAGCCCCCGCACCGCGTGGACCGGCACCCGTCGGGGATCCGAGGCCTCGACGCCGTAGAAGGACGGCACCCCACCGCCCTTGTAGACGAGCCACACCCGCTCACCCGGGTACCGATCGCGGAGTCGGTCCGCGCGCCGTCCGAGGTCCTGCCCCCAGTCGACGTTCGAGTCGTGCGGCCCCTGCCGGGTCCGCCCCGGCCCCCCGAAGGCCACCGAGCGGGTTCGGCCGGTGCCGGGGGCGAGAGCGACACGGCCCGGGGAACGGCGGGAGCCATCCAGAGGTCCCTCATGGGCCCACTCTGCGACAGCCCCCGCCGTGGAAAGCGCTACCGCCGCACGAGTCGCACCGACAGACCGTCAGCCGTGTGGACGGGCACCGCCCGCAGCGTCCCGGAGTCCAGCTCGACGCGGTCGAATTGGCCGCGCAGCTGCCCGGCGGACAGGACGGGAACCGTCGTGCCCGCGACCGGCGGCCGCTCGGCGTCGAGCCGCAGCGACAGCACGCTGCCCCGGCCCAGCAGAACCCGACGGCCCACCGTGAGGGCCGGGCCGTGGTTCCGGCGCAGCGGCAGCTCCAGCGTCGACTCGCGCTCCTGGACGTAGGAGCCGCGCACCCGCAGGACCTCGGCCGCGCGGAGCGTGCCGCCCGCGACCCGGACGTCGCCCTCGCCCAGGGCGTTCGGCGACGCGGCGACCAGAGTGCCGGCCTCCAGGACGGTCCCGCCGCGGTAGCGGTTGTGGCCCGCCAGGGTGAGCGTGCCCGAGCCGCGCTTGGTCAGACCGCCGTCGCCCTCGATGTCGTTGCGCCAGCTGTCGGCCGCGTGAAAGCCCCCGGCCGCCGCGTCCAGCGTCACGGTGACGTCCCGGTCGAAGGCGCCGTAGCCGTCCGCCGCGGCGAACAGGTTCAGCCGGCCCCACTGCTCGAAGCCGTCCAGCAGGACGTAGCCGGAGGGCAGCGCGGTCGTCCGCAGCACTTCGCGACGCTGGGCCGCGCTCAGGTACGGCAGCCGCGTCTCCAGCAGCACCTCCGCGCCCTTCGGTACGGTCAGCGGGTCCTTGCGGCCGCGGCGGGGCAGGATGTACGTCAGCCGGGGCCGGACCGCACGAGCATTGGCGTCCCGGTCGGCGTAGGGGTCGGTGCCGGTGTCCGCGGAGTGCGCGTACGCGTACAGGGTGTCGGCCGTCGTACCGGTCTTCTTCGTGAAGTAGGCCAGGGCCTGGGCGCGGGCCGCCGCCTTGATCCCTGCGTTGGCCGGGTCCGCCAGGGTGGCTGCGGCCAGCGCGGTGGCCATGATCCGGCCGCCGAGCACATCGACGGGCGAGTGCATGCCGGCGACGATCCGGGTGTGGGCGAGTTCAAGGGCGCGCGTCACCAACTCCTGGAAACGCTCGGGGACCGCGTACGCGTAGGCCAGCGAGGCCAGGTGCAGGGCGTTGGTGTGCCCGCTGGGGAAACCACCGTCCTCGGCCGGCTTGTCGCTGCGCTGACGCAGCAGCTGCGGGGCGACGACGACCTTCGAGTCGTACACCGGGAAGCCGAACTCGTCCTTCCGGCCGGTGTCGACGACCTCGCTGTCCTCGTTCATCCGCCACGGCCGCGGATACAGATAGGCGAACTTGGACGGGTTGCCGGAAGCCCAGTTGCCGCGCAGGGTGTCCACCAGCCGGGCCACCTGGCCGAGTTCGGAGTCGTACGAGCCGGCGCCCAGCGCGGAGCCCGCCGGGGCGTCGGCGGGCACGGCGTCGTCGATCTTGGCGGGTGGTGTGCCGTCCGGGGCACTGGTGATCGAGGTGACCGCCTTGGCCCCCGTCTTGTAGAGCACGGCGAGCGGGCCGAGTCCGTCGATCATCGCGTAGCTCTGGTGCTGGCGGTCGATGACGAAGGCCTTCTTCGCCTCGGCGTCGGTGCGCTCGGTGGTGATCCGCTCGCAGTAGCGCACGTTGGCGCGCAGTATCTCCGGCATGAGCGGTGTGCCGGTGTTCCAGGCGCCGCCGGTCTTCCACACCTTCGACATGCCGCCCAGGATCCGGACGACGGCGTTGGTCTCCGGGGTGAGGTTCGCGGCGATGTTCGACTTGTAGTCGTCGACGAACGCGGCGAAGCCGGTGGCGGCCTGCGCGTCCGCGGCGCCAAGCCAGGACGCGAAGGTCGGCGCGGCGAGCAGGCCCGCCGAGGCGCCGAGGGAGGTCTTGAGAAAGCCCCGCCTGTCGACGGTGGCGGGGGAGCGGTGCCCGGCTGAAGACATGGGTGCGCCTCTCTGGAGTTCTGCGAAGAAGGTGTCGTGGCGTTGCGCGACGGTGCGTCGGCCGTGTGGCCGGGAAGGTGGTGCGGGCTGTGCGACTTCTGGTGCCTGTGGCGACTTCTGTGGCACCTGTTGCGTACGAGCGAAGATCTACGGCCGTGCTGTGACCCTTCGGAGAGGGGCCGGTCACCGGCCGGTGTCCGAAGGGTGAACGGCGGCCCGGCTCACAGAAGCGAACGGGCCAGGGCCAGCGCGCCCTCGACCGGCGGCACCCGCAGCGGCTGCGTCCGGGCCCCGGGCAGGGACTCGGCGAGCGCGGCGGTGAACGCCTCGTACAGCGCGGGCTGGGCGAGCACCGTGCCGCCGGCCACCACCACGTCGTCCACCGCGACCCCGCGTGCGGCCAGCCGTACGACGAGCCCGGCGAGCGCCCGGCCGCCCTCGGCGATCACGTCCCGGGCGAGCGGTGAGCCCGCCTCGGCGGCGGCGAACACGGCCGGGGAGTGGCGGCCCCACTCCGCCGAGACGTCCGTGGCGGCCTCCATGGCGGCGCCGAGCGCGGGCACCTCGGCCACCCCGAACGCGGCGATCAGCCCGGTCGCCAGTGCGTCGGGCTCCTCGCCCCGGTCGTGCGCGGCCCAGACGGCCCGTGCCGCCTCCCGGACGAGACCGGCCGCGCCGCCCTCGTCGCCGAGCACCGCGCCCCAGCCGCCGACCTGGACCGCCTCGCCGCCGGGCAGCCGCCCCACCGCGACCGAACCGGTGCCGGCGACCAGACCCACACCCTTGTCCAGCCCCGCGGCGGGAACGAGCAGCTCGGCATCGCCCACGACGAGCGCGGGCACCCCCAGCCGCTCCTGAAGGGCGGCGCGGATGCCCGCGCACTGGCGTGGCGTCTCGCAGGCGTGACCGCCCACGGCGAGGGCGGACGGTCGTGGCGAGGAGGGCAGGGCGACGGCGATCAGATCTGCCAGCCAGTCGGCGGCGGCCCGGGCGTCGTGCGGGCGCCAGCCCGTACTGCCGCGGACATGATCGACGACGCCCGCGCCGTCCGCGAAGGCGCGCAGATGCGTCTTGGTGCCGCCCACGTCGATACCGACCGCGTAAGGCGTACCGACCGCGTAAGGCATGGAGTCCTGCACGGGTCCTCTTTCGTCGTTGCGCGGCACGGCGACGGCAGGCGAACCACCCGTCGTACCACGGCAGTTGAAGAGGTAGGGAAGCCCCGGGACGGGCTTCTTCCGAACACGGCAGGCGAGTACCGTGAAGTTCGTTAGGAAGTTAACTAACGAAGTAGGGTGCGCGTCAAGAGGCACGGAATTCCCGATGCCGCGCGACCCTCGCGGCCGTCCTGCTCGGCCGCCGCACGACCTGGGGAGACCATGCACCTGAGTGAGAGTGCCCGTGTGGTGTTCGACGTACTGGCCGGGGCGGGAACGGCCACCCGTCCCCAGCTGGCGGCCGGTGCGGGCCTTTCCAAGCCGACCGTCTCCACCGCGGTCGCCGAACTGGAGGCCGTGGAACTCGCCGCCCACTCCGGGCGGGCCTCCGGCGGCACCGGCCGCAGCGCCGCCGTCTACCGGCTCGGCCCGGCCGCCGGTGCCGTACTCGCCGTCGACCTCGGGCCCGCCAGGACGCGGGTGCGCGGTTGCGCCCTGGACGGGACGCTGCTCGCCGAGGGCACCGGCTCCAGGCCGGAGGCCGCCGACACCGTCCGCAAGGTCCTCGACGGGCTGCCCGCCGGAGCCCCGCTGCGGGCCGTCGTCGTCGCCGTCGGCGATGTCACCACCCGGGACGGCGAAGGCGCGGGGGAGCGCCCGGCGACCGCCAAGGCCGGTCCCGTCTTCGACGCCATGGCCGTCGCACTGCCCGAGGGAGTGCCCGTCCACCTGGAGAACAACGTCAACTGCGCCGCGCTCGCCGAACTGGACGAAGGGGCCGCCGTCGGCCGCGAGACCTTCGGCTACCTGCGCATCGGCGTCGGCATCGGACTCGCCGTCGTCATCGGCGGCCGGGTGCTGCGCGGCGCGAACGGCGCCGCCGGTGAGGTGGCCCGGCTGCCCTACCCCTGGGACGAGAGCCGCGCCCCGCGCTACGAGGGCCTGGAGCAGCGCATGGGGTCGCGCACGCTGCTGCGCCGGGCGGCCGAGGCCTGGCAGCAGACCGACGGCCCCCGTCCGCGCACCGCCGAGCGGCTCCTCGCCCTGGCCGGGCAGGGGCATGCCACGGCCCGGTCCGTGATCGACGCGCACGCCGCCGACGTGGGCCGGCTCGCCGCCGCCGTGGCCGCCGTGCTGGACCCCGGCCTGATCGTGCTCGGCGGCGGTACCGGCGCGGACCCGCAGCTCCTGCCCGGGGTGCGGGCCGAGCTGGCCCGGCTGAGCTGGCCCACCGAGGTGGTCAGCAGCGTGGTGGGCGACACCGGCACCGTGGCGGGCGCCAGCAGGCTCGCGGTCGCCCATGGAATTCAAACCGTGACCGGAGCTGTGCGGGCGAAGCATTGACGGCTGCGCCATCGGTCTGCCAATGTCCGGACAAGCGCTTTCTGAGTCGGCCGGGACGCCGACTCCGGGTGAGCCTCCCGCCCGTACGCGAAGTACGGGAGCCGCACGAGGGCGTGCTTGTGCGACGACGGCCGTCATGGCCGGGGACCCCATCCGTCAGGGCGATGCGGTCGGGCGAGGCCGTGCCCCCCGGAAAGCGAAATTTCCTGCAAAATGCACCCGTGCCGCCTCGGCTGGCGCCGTGCTTCTTCCGCTACGACGAAAAGGGATTGAAGATGACCAGTCTGGGTGTGCGGCGCTCCCGCCGTCTCGGCCGCGGCGGCATACGTCGCGTAGTTCCCCTCGCTGCCGTGGCCACGGCAGGTGCCCTTCTGCTCTCCGCCTGCGGGTCGGGGTCCGACTCGGGCGGGAACGCCAAGTCGCTGACGTTCTGGATCTCCACGGTCCCGGGTCAGGACGCGGGCTGGAAGAAGATGGTGGCGCAGTACAAGAAGGAAACCGGCGTCAAGGTCAAGCTCGTCAACATCCCCTACGACGGCTACCCGGCCAAGCTGCACAACGCCGCGCAGGCGAACTCGCTGCCCGACGTCGCGGCCGTGCCGGCGCTGGACCCGATCTGGGCGAACAAGCTGATCGACCTCAAGTCCATCGCCAACAAGAAGAGCAACAAGATCAACGCCAACTTCCTGGCCAAGGACTCGTCCGGGAAGGTGCTGTCCATCCCCTCGGACGTCACCGCCTCCGGTCTGTTCATCAACAAGACGCTGTTCAAGAAGGCCGGCGTCTCCTTCCCGGCCTCGCCCCAGAAGACCTGGACCTGGACCGACTTCATCAAGGCGGCGGACAAGGTCCGCGAGAAGACCGGCGCCAAGTACTCCCTCACGTTCGACCAGTCGCCGTCCCGGCTGCGCGCCATGGTGTACGAGAAGGGCGGGAAGTACGTCCACGCGGACTCCTCCGGCAAGTTCTCGGTCGACGCGGCGACCAAGAAGGCCGTGAAGACCTTCGTCGGATGGAACGACGACAAGACCATGCCGAAGTCGGTGTGGACCAGCGGCGCCGACCCGTCGGCCATGTTCCAGAGCGGTGACGTGGTCGCCTACTGGTCCGGCGTGTGGCAGGTCCCCGCCTTCGCGGAGAGCATCAAGAAGTTCGAGTGGGCGAGCGTCCCGACCCCCGCCCAGCCGGTGCAGGCCAGTGACGTCAACAGCGGCGGCATGACGGTGGGCTTCAACAACAACGCCGCCGCGGCCGACGCCGCGACGAAGTTCCTCAGCTGGCTGTACGAGCCGGCCCACTACCAGGTGCTGTGCGAGACGTCCGGCTTCCTGCCGGTCGAGAGCGGTCTGAACCCGAAGTACCCCTTCAAGTCCGAGGCGGCGCAGGCGGCGTTCAAGCTGTACAACGAGTCGATCCCGCTCTACGCCCCCATCTCCGGCTACTTCAACACCGCGCAGACGAAGTGGGTGCTGAAGGGCAAGAGCCTCCCCGAGGACCCGACCAAGACGGAGCTCGGCAAGGCGATCAACGGACAGCAGTCGTCCGACAAGGCCCTGCAGAACATCGTGGACGTCTACAACCAGCAGGTCGGCGGCTGAGCGCAGGCCGGCGGGTACGGGCGGCGGATCGAGACACCGCCGCCCGGCCCCGGCCCTCACGTGATGCCGGGCTCATGGCCTGAGCCCACAGGAACCCATTCCACCAGCACGGAGTCAGGAAGATGACCAAACGCGCCTCGGACGTGTCCGTGAGCCCGCCCAGGAGACGCAGTAAGTACACCCTTGCGCCGCTCGTCCTCATCGCGGCCAACGTCGTGCTCTTCGCGCTCTTCTTCGTCTGGCCGGCGGTGATCGGGCTCGTCTACTCCTTCACGAACTACACGGGCGTAGGGGTCTTCCAGTTCGTGGGGCTGGACAACTACCAGAACCTGTTCGGGGACTCCACCTTCTACGACGCGCTGAGCCGGACGCTGCTGTACACCGTGCTCTTCGTCCCGCTGAACTTCGTGTTCTCCCTGCTCATCGCGAACGTGGTGGTGAGCAAGCACGCCAAGGGCGCCTCGGTCGCCCGCGTCATCTTCTTCATCCCGTGGCTGCTGTCGCCCATCGTGGTGGGCGTGCTGTGGCGGTGGCTGTTCGGTGAGAACTTCGGACTGGTCAACTACCTCATCCACGAGCTCGGCGGGGACGCCGTTCCGTGGCAGTCGAACGCGGACCTGTCGCTGCTGGTGGTGGTCATGGCGGCGTCCTGGGCCTGGACGGGCTTCTCGATGCTGCTGTTCATCGCGGCGATCAAGAACGTACCCGTGTCGTACTACGAGGCGGCCTCGCTCGACGGCGCCGGCCCCTGGCGCCAGTTCTTCCACATCACGCTGCCGAGCATCGCGCCCACCTCGTTCATCGTCATCCTGCTCAACACGATCAACGCGATGAAGGAGTATCCGGTGTTCGTCGCCCTCAACAACGGCGGACCCGGAACGTCGAACAACCTGCTCGTCCAGTACATCTACGAGACCGGCTTCAAACGGGGCCAGATCGGCTACGCGAGCGCCGCGTCGTTCGTGCTCATGCTCATCCTGATGGCCGTCGCGATCATCCAGCTGATCGTCAACCGACGGGTGGAGAACCGATGACAACCACAGACACGCCACGCCCGGTCGACGCCGGTTCCGCACGGGCCGTCTCCAAGAAGCGTCCCCGTCGGGCAGCCACCGGTGGGATCCGGCAGGCGGTGTCCGCGACGACACTGCTGTGGATCCTGGCCTGCCTCTACGGACTGCCGGTGCTGTGGTTCGTCCTCAGCTCCTTCAAGCCGGCCAGCGACCTGTTCTCGTATCCGCTGACGCTGTTTCCGCACAACCCCACCCTGTCCGGTTTCAAGGCGGCGTGGGACAGCGCCAACTTCTCCCAGTACTTCATCAACACGACCATCGTGTGCGTGATCACGACGATCCTCACGGTGGGAGTCAGCTGCTGCACCGGTTATGCGCTGGCCAAGTACGACAACAGGTGGCTCAAGGTCTTCTTCGTCTGCATCCTGGCCACCACGATGCTGCCGTCCGAGGTCATGCTGGCCCCGGAGTTCCTGGTCGTCCGCGACCTCGGTCTCTACAACTCGTTCGCCGGCATCATCCTCCCGGCCGTGCTCACCGCGACCGGATGCTTCATGTTCCGTCAGTTCTTCCTGACAGTCCCCGACGAACTCGTGGAAGCCGCCCGCATCGACGGCGCCCGCGAACTGTCGATCTTCTTGCGGATCATGGTGCCGCTGTCCCGGCCCATCATGCTGACCCTCGCGATCCTGTCCTTCCAGTGGCGGTGGAACGACTACATCTGGCCGCTGCTGATGCTCAACGACCCCGACAAGTTCACCGTGCAGATCGGCATCCAGAGCATCGTCGGCGCGCAGAACATCAACTGGTCGGTCCTGCTCGGCGCGTCGGTCATCTCCATGATCCCGCTGATCGCCGTCTTCCTGGTCTTCCAGCGCTACGTCATGGGCGCCGACATCAACGCCGGACTGAAGGACTGACCGTGCCCACTGCGCTCGACCACGAGTTCGTCCGCGCGGTGGCCGGCGCCGCCGACCGGCTGGCCGCCCCGCTGGTGGCCGGCCCCGGCGAGGAACCGGCCGGTGTGCCCCACCGCGCTCTGGCGCGCCGGGTGAAGACGCTGATCGCCGCGTACCGGTCCCCGGACTCGGTACTGCACGGCAGCGGGCGGGCCGTCGCCGCCGCGACGACCCACCTCCGTGCGCTGCGCGCCGCGCAGACGGCCACCGGCCTCTTCGCCGACGGCGACAACGTGCAGTCACCGCCGGACTCCGGGTTCACCGTCAACGACGTGTGCGACGCGCATGTCCTCGCCGCCGGCGCGGGGCCGGAACTGCGCGGCGTCACGGACGCCCTCGCCGAGATCGCCGGCGCCGCCTCCGGCAGTCTCCTGACCGGTGGGGTGCACACCCCGAACCACCGCTGGGAGCTGTGCGCGGCGCTGGCCCGGCTGCACAGGTCGTTCCCCGACGACCGGCTCCTCGACCGCGTCGGGGAGTGGCTCGCCGAGGGCGTGGACATCGACGCGGAGGGCCTGTACTCGGAACGGAGCGCCAACTACGCGGCCCACGTGTCCAACCCGTCGCTGCTGCTGCTGGCCGACGTGCTCGACCGCGCCGACCTGCGGGACGCCGTCGAACGCAATCTCGCCGCGACCTTGGACCTCATCAGGCCGGACGGCACCGTGGAGACCGTCCTGTCCCGACGGCAGGACCAGAACCACCCGTTCCCGCTGGCGCCCTACCTGCCGCACTACCGGCTGCTCGCGATCCGCACCGGCCGGGGCGACTTCAGCCGGGCGGCGCGGCTGGCGGCCTCCGGCGGCATCGAGGACCCCGACCTGCTCGCCGAGACCCTCCTCACCCCCGACCTGTGCCGCGTCCTGCCGGAACCGGCCGCGGAGCCGCTTCCGCGTGGCCGGTACATCACGACGGCGCGTCTCGCCGCACGCGCGTCGGCCACCGCGCACACGGTGGTGTACGGCGGCTCGGACGTGCCCGAGCACCGGCGCATCCGCTCGGGCCTCGCCTGCAATCCCACCTTCATGCGCCTGTTCGCCGGCGAAGCAGTCCTCGACGCGGTCCGGCTCTCCCGGGGCTTCTTCGACCTGGGCCCGTTCCGCGCCGCCGACGTGGAGCGGCCCGCCGACCACCGGTACCGGCTCACCGAGAGTCTCACGGCCGCCTACTACCAGCCGCTGCCGCCGGACCTGCGGCGGGACGACGCCGCCTACCGGATGGCGGACGAGGGACGCTTCTCGGCCGCGATGTCCTTCGCGGACCGGCCCCGGGACGAGGTCTCCCACACGACCCGTGTCGAGGTGGACCTGCGTGAGGACGGCGCCGACCTGCGGATCGACATCAGCGGACCGCGGGTGCCCTGGGCCCTCGAGCTGACCTTCCGGTCCGGTGGCGTGCCGGAGGGTGCCGTACCGATCGGCGACGGGCGCTGGTGCCTGACGACCGGCTCGATGACCTACCGGGTCGGTGACGACGAGATCCGGGTCGAGGCCGACGTGGCGTCAGGCGAACCGACGGCCGGGCCGGACCGGAGCGACGTACTGCGCTACGACCCGGGGCAGGACTACAGCGTGGTGGGCGGCACCGACGCGACGACCGGGAACCGCGTCTACATCGGTGGACTCGGCCCGCACACACTGACCGTCGCACTGCGCGCCCACCGGTCCGCACCCGCCGGATGACACGGACGGCCCACGCCGCGACCACCCCGGGCACGAAGGGCTGACCTCGCGGCGCACCTCCCCTGCCGGCCCGGTGCACGGCTCAACGGCGGCTCCGGGGAGGGTGGGGCGGCCACGGCCCGAGGACGGGCAGCCCCTCCGCCGCGACGGGCAGGGCGGCGGGCACGCGCCCGGCCATCCAGGCGGCCAGGTCGCGCACCCGCCCGGTGACGACCGGGCCGGTCCGGCCGGCGCGGGCCCATTCCCGACGCAGATCATCGGCGTGCACCCGGGTGCCCGCAGGCAGCCGGCACAGCAGGAAGTCGATGGCATGGCAGGCCAGTTCCTCCGGCCAGTCCCGCGGCCGTACGCCGAGGTCCAGGTCCACCATGTGCATCCACGCCTCGCGCCACCGGGCGTGGACCGTCGCCGAGACGTCCGCGTCACGGAAGGTCACGGGCCGGCTCCAGTCGACCTCGGTGAAGCGCGCCCACACCGCCTCCAGCTCCGCCGAGCGGGCGGCGAGTTCGGCACGATGTCCGGCGGCACTTCGGCCCGCGTCGGCCTCGATGATCGCGTTCCGCTCCTCGGTGCCGCCCCCGTAGGCCGGCACGAGTTGCCCGCGCAGGGCGTGTTCCGCGAGACGGGTGAACATCCGGGCGTTGTCGGTGAGATGGGCCAGCACGTGTCCCCGCGTCCAGCCCGGCAGCGCGGAAGCGGCCCGGACCTGCTCGTCGTCCAGCGGTGTGACGAGTCGAGCCAGCACGGCATGAGCGGCGATCACCTCGGTCACCGGGGGCCGCACGAGCGCCTCTCCTGGGCGTCGGCGGCCGGGTGGCGGACGGGCGGTGCCTGAGCCGCGAGCTCCCTGAGGGGATCACCGCTCAGCCGGCACACCTTCCACTCGTCCAGGAGCTCGACCCCGAGCGACTTGTAGAAGTCGATCGCCGGCGTGTTCCAGGCCAGGACCCACCACTCGAAGCGGTCGTACCCGTTGCGCCGGCAGGTCGCCGCGAGGGCGGCGAGCAGCGCCTTGCCGTACCCCACCCCCCGGGCGTGCGTACGCACGTAGAGGTCCTCCAAGTGCATACCGCGCGTGCCCGTCCAGGTGGAGAAGCGCGGGAACCACAGGGCGTAGCCCATGACCTCACCCGTGCCGTCGTCCTCGGCGATCAGCGCGAACGCGGCGGGGTGCTCCCCGAACAGCGCTTCACGAAGTTGTTCCTCGGTGGCCCGGGCCTGTTCCACGGCCCGTTCGTACGCGGCGAGTTCGCGGATCATCGCGCGGATCTCGGGGATGTCGTTCACGGTGGCGGACCTGATCATGGGCAGATCATGCCCCGTCGGCGGGCGGCCGGGAAACGGCTTGCCCGGGCGGACCGACTCGGTGATTCTGGCGCGATGTTGACCTCCCTCGTCGCGTTCGTCGGCGCCGCCTTCCTGATCGCCGTCACTCCGGGCCCGAGTACGGTCGTGATCCTGCGCCGGTCGGTGGCCGACGGTCGCAGAACCGGAACGGCCGCCGTCCTGGGCAACGAGTGCGGTGTGCTGCTGTGGGGTCTGGCCGCCGCCTTCGGCCTGTCGGCGCTGCTGCTGGCCTCGCAGATCGCCTACGACGTCATTCGGATCGCGGGTGCCGTGGTGCTGGTGTGGATGGGAGCCCGTGCGCTGTGGCGGGCCCGGCGTCCCGGCGGCGGGGAAGCGGAGCCGGCCGCGTGGGCGCCGGTCTCACTGCGGCGGGCCTACTGGCAGGGGCTGGTCACCAACGCCGCGAACCCCAAAGCGGGGCTGTTCGCGGTCTCCTTCCTGCCTCAGTTCGTGCCCGAGGGGGCCGCCGTGCTGCCCACCCTGCTCGCCCTCTCGGTGGTCTGGGCCGTGGTGGACCTGGTCTGGTACCTGCCCGTGGTGTGGCTGGCAGGGCGGGTCGGGGGCGTGCTCAGGAGGCAGTCCGTGCGGCGTCGCATGGAGCAGGTTTCGGGTGCTGTCCTGGTGGGGCTGGGCGTGCGGCTGGCCGTGGACGCCTGAAGGGGGTCACGCCTCCGGGCGCGGCAGTGCCGGCTCCGTAACCACCAGGTCCGCCCGCCCCCGGCTCGTCGCGACCAGTTCGGCGTTGCGCTCGTCCGAGCGCGACACCCAGGCCACCGCCTCCTCGTGTGTCTTGCCGAACCGCTCGTGGCGGGCGACCAGCCGGCGGACGCGCTCGGGCTCGGGCAGCTCGCAGAACCACACCTCGTCGAGGAGGGGGCGGACGCGTGGCCAGGCGCCGGTGGTCAGGAGCAGGTAGTTGCCCTCGGTGATGACCAGGCGGGCCGTCGGCGGCACCGGGATCGCGCCGGCGAGCGGCTGCTCCAGGACGCGTTCAAAACCGGGCGCGTAGACCACGTCGTCGCCGGGCTCGTCGCGCAGCCGCCGCAGCAGGGCCGCGTACCCGGCCGCGTCGAACGTGTCGGGCGCGCCCTTGCGGTCCCGGCGACCGAGACGCTCCAGTTCGGCGTCGGCGAGGTGGAAGCCGTCCATGGGGACGTGTGCGACCCAGGGGTCGCCGGTGCCGTTCAACTCCCGCACCAGGTGCTCGGCGAGCGTCGACTTGCCCGCGCCGGGGCTGCCCGCGATGCCGAGGATCGCGCGCCGGCCGCCCCGGGGGAGGGTCCGGGCGCGGTGGACGAGGTCGTCGAAGGTGAGCGGCACAGAGAGAGTCTGCCACCCGGGGCGGGCGCGAACGCCGGGGGGCGTCACACCCCTCGCGCCCCCGGCGTGTGGCGTGCGCCACTCACTGGAACATCTCCGGGTGGGGAACCGGTCCTGTATGACGCAGCTCGGTCTCCCCGAAGACATCCACGCCTGCCTGTTCGACCTCGACGGAGTCGTCACCAAGACGGCCGTCGTGCACGCGGCCGCCTGGAAGGAGATGTTCGACGCCTTCCTGCGTGAGCGGGACGGTGCGGAGTACCGGCCGTTCGCATCGGCGGACTACGACGAGTACGTCGACGGGCGGCCACGCGCCGACGGGGTGCGTTCCTTCCTCGCCTCCCGCGGCATCGACCTGCCGGACGGCGACCCGGACGACCCACCGGGCGCCGAGACCGTGCACGGACTCGGCAACCGCAAGAACGAGCTGGTCCTCGAGAAGATCCGCACCGACGGCGTCGAGGCCTACGACGGCACCCTGCGCTACCTGGAGGCCGTCCGGGCCCATGGACTGAGCACCGCGATCGTCTCCTCCAGCGCCAACTGCCGAGACGTGCTCCGCTCGATCGGCGCCGAGCACTTCTTCGACGTCCGCATCGACGGCGTCGTCGCCGCCGAGCGCGAACTGCCCGGCAAGCCGCACCCCGACACGTTCCTGGCCGCCGCCGAGGACCTCGGCGTCGACGCCTCCCAAGCGGCCGTCTTCGAGGACGCCCTGGCCGGCATGGACGCCGGCCGCGCCGGCCGTTTCGGATACGTCGTCGGAGTCGACCGGGTCGGGCAGAGCGACGCGCTGTACCGGCACGGCGCCGACGTCGTGGTGAAGGACCTCGCCGAACTGGGGGAGACCGAGTGATCACACAGCGGGCGTACAACGTCGAGCCCTGGACCGTGCGCGAGACGGAACTCAACCTCGACGTCCTGGCGCAGAGCGAGTCCGTGTTCGCCCTGTCCAACGGGCACGTCGGCTGGCGCGGCAACCTCGACGAGGGCGAACCCCACGGCCTGCCCGGCTCCTACCTCAACGGCGTTCACGAACTGCACCCGCTGCCGTACGCCGAGGCCGGCTACGGCTACCCGGAGTCGGGTCAGACCTCCATCAACGTCACCAACGGCAAGGTGCTGCGGCTCCTGGTCGACGACGAGCCGTTCGACCTGCGCTACGGGCGGCTCGTCACCCACGAGCGGACCCTCGACCTGCGGCGGGGCGTCCTGGAGCGGGTCTGCGAATGGGCCTCCCCGGCCGGCTCGACCGTCCGGGTCCGCTCCACGCGCCTGGTGTCCCTCACCCAGCGCGCGATAGCCGCCGTCGCCTACGAGGTGGAACCCGTCGACAGCCGGACCCGCGTGGTCGTCCAGTCGGAGCTCGTCACCAACGAGAGCCTGCCCGAGCCGGACGGCGACCCGCGCGCCGCCAAGGCGCTGAAGTCGCCGCTGGAACCGGAGGAGGACCTCGCCACGGGCAGCCGGCTGCGCCTGGTCCACCGCACCCGCCGCAGCGGCCTGCGGGTCGCCGTGGCCGCCGACCACACCGTCACCGGCCCCGAACGGACCACGACGAGCAGCGAGTCCAACGTGGACGTGGCCCGGCTGACCGTCACCTCCGTCCTGGAACCGGGGGAGCGGCTGCGCGTGGAGAAGCTGGTCGCGCACGGCTGGTCCGGCGTCCGCTCCCGGCCCGCGATGAGCGACCAGGTCGAGGCAGCCCTGGCGGCGGCCGGACACAGCGGCTGGCAGGGGCTCCTGGAGGACCAGCGGGCCTACCTCGACGACTTCTGGGCGCGCGCCGATGTCGAGATCGACGGCGACGAGGAGATCCAGCAGGCCGTCCGCTTCGCCCTCTTCCACGTTCTCCAGGCCGGGGCCCGCGCCGAACAGCGCGCCATCCCCGCCAAGGGACTCACCGGCTCCGGCTACGACGGCCACGCCTTCTGGGACACCGAGGCGTTCGTGCTGCCGCTGCTGACGTACACCGCGCCGAAGTCCGCCGCCGAGGCCCTGCGCTGGCGCCTGGAGACCCTGCCCGCCGCCCGCGAGCGCGCCGTCCAACTCGGTCTGCGGGGCGCCGCGTTCCCCTGGCGGACCATCGAGGGCTCGGAGGGCTCCGCGTACTGGCCGGCCGGCACGGCGGCCTTCCACGTGGGCGCCGACATCGCCGACGCCGTCGTGCGGTACGTCGCCGTCACCGGTGACGAGACCTTCGAACGCGAGGTCGGCGTGGAGCTGCTGGTGGAGACCGCCCGCCTGTGGCGCTCCCTCGGCCACCACGACGACCGGGGCGCCTTCCACATCGACGGTGTCACCGGACCGGACGAGTACAGCGCCATCGCCGACGACAACACGTACACCAACCTCATGGCCCGGGCGAACCTGCTGGCCGCCGCCGACGCCTGCAAACGCCACCCCGACGAGGCCGCGCGGCTGGGCGCCGACGAGGAGGAGCGGGCCGCCTGGCGGGCCGCCGCCGAGGCCATGAACGTCCCGTACAACGAGGAACTCGGCGTGCACGAGCAGCACTCCGGCTTCACCCGCTACCAGCGCTGGGACTTCGCCCGCACCGGCCCGGACCAGTACCCCCTGATGCTCCACTTCCCCTACTTCGACCTGTACCGCAAACAGGTCGTCAAGCAGGCGGACCTGGTGCTGGCCATGTACACCTGCGGCGCGTTCTTCGAGGAGTTCTTCGACGAGGAGCAGATCGCCCGCAACTTCGCCTACTACGAGCCGCTGACCGTCCGCGACTCCTCCCTGTCCGCCTGCGTCCAGGCCGTCATGGCAGCCCGGGCCGGCCACCTCGACCTGGCGAGCGACTACACGGCCGAGGCCGCGCTGATGGACCTCGGCGACCTGGAGCACAACACCCGCGACGGCCTGCACATCGCCTCGCTGGCCGGTACCTGGATGGCCCTGGTCGCCGGGTTCGGCGGCATGCGGTGCAGCGACGGCACCCTGCGGTTCGCGCCCCGCCTGCCCGAGCGCTACAGCCGGCTCGCCTTCACCGTGGGCTTCCTCGACCGGTGCCTGCGCGTCGAACTGACCGCAGACCGGGCCACCTACACCCTCAACTCCGGCTTGCCCCTGACCATCCGCCACCACGGCACCGAGCTCACGGTGAGCGAGGACGCCCCCGTCTCCCACCCCATCCCAGACCTGCCCCACCGCCCGGCCCCGGCCCAGCCCCCGCACCGCGCCCCGAACGCCCGCTGACCCACTCGCGGGTCAGGCACTTGGCCGAGTTCCGCCCTGCGCCCCCACGTCCCCCGGGTTAGCTTGATCGTGTTTTCGATCAACGGGGTAAGGGGCGGAACATGGCCGATGGCGCGAACGCCATCCTGGTACGGCGGCGAAGACGCGAAGAGACGGCCGGCCCGCGCACCACCCCCTGGACGCGCGGCAACCGCCCCTTGGCCGTCCTGGCCGCCGTCTTCACGCTCGCGCAGCTCGCCCTCGTCCGGCCCGTCCTGGGCCTGGGCTGGGACGAGATCGTCTACGTCAGCCAGGTCACCTCGCACCACCCCGCGGCATTCTTCAGCGCCCCCCGTTCCCGCGGCGTCTCGCTGCTGGTCGCGCCCGTCGCGTCCTGGTCGTCGTCCGTCCCCCTGCTGCGCGTCTACCTCGCCCTGCTGTCCGGACTCGCCCTCTACCTGGCCCTGCGCGCCTGGCGCGGCCTGTTCCCGACCCGCGTCCTGCTCGGCGGCGGGGCCCTCTTCGCCTCCCTGTGGATGACCCTCTTCTACGGTCCGCAGGCCATGCCCAACTACTGGGTCGCGATCGGTGCCCTGATCAGCGTCGGCTGCTTCCTGAGGACGCGGGCGCAACGCTCCTCCTCCAGGACGCTGTGGGGCCTCGCGGCGGGCGGCGCGCTGATGGCCTGGATGCGTCCCACCGACGCGGTCTACGTGGCTTTGCCGCTGCTCGTCCTCGCCCTGGTGCGCCGCCACTGGCGCCTCCTGCTCGTGCTCGCGGCGGGCCTCGCGGCGGGCGCCGTGCCCTGGGTGATCGAGGCGTACCTGAGCCACGGCGGCCTCGGGGCGCGGCTGGCGGAGGCCTCCCGGATCCAGGGCGGGCTGGGCTGGCAGATCGCCGTCGACGACCAGCTGCGCAGCCTGGGCGGACGGGTCCTGTGCCGGCCGTGCACCGGGTCGATGCCCACCCCGCTGGTCACCTTCTGGTGGTTCACTCTGCCCGTCCTGGCCGGCCTCGCGCTGGTGGTCGCGGCCCGTGCCCGGCGCCCGGAACGGACCCTGGTCCCGCTGGTCTGCGCCACCACGGCCGCGCTGCCGTACCTGTTCATGATCGGCTACGCGGCCCCGCGCTTCCTCCAGCCGGCCTACGCCCTGCTCGCGATCCCGGTCGCCGATGCCCTGCGGCACCTGGTCGGAGGCCCGGGCGGATCATGGCGCCCGGTGGCCGCCCCCCTCGTCGCGTTCGTCCTGGCCGGGCATCTCGCGGCGCAGCTCGCCGTTCTGGACGGCGCCGTGTCGCGCAACACCGAGAGCCGCCGCGACTGGGGCCGCACCGCCGACGCCCTGCACCGGCTCGGCGTCCGCCCACCCTGCCTGCTCACCGGCCACGAGGCCATCCCGATCGGCTACTACACCGGCTGCTCCTCGGGGGCGACGTCCGGAAACAACGAGAACATCACCGTGGCCGGGGTCCTGCGCACCGCGGACCGCCTCCCGGTCGCCCACCTCGCACCGGCCGGCGCCACCCCGCCCCGCTACGCCCGCTCCTGGCCCGCCCACCGGATCGCGGACCTGGACGTCCGTGTCGCGCCGGGGCCCTGACACAGCGCGGCGCGCTTCCCGTCCGTCCCGGTCAGGTAGGAGTCGGTCGACGTGCCGGCCCTCACCTACCGCGACGGCGTGCTCATCGCGGGCGACCGGCGGGCGACGCTGGGCAACCTCGTCGCCCGGCGTGACCTGGGGAAGGTGCGCGTTGTACCGCCCAGGCACGCCCCGGCGCGAGGCGGCCCTGGCCGCCTCGCAGGCGCTGTACGACGCGGCGGACGACGACTGCGCGACCGGCGGACCCGACCTCACCCGCCGCATCTACCCGGTCGTCTCGGTCATCACCGAGGACGGCTTCGAGCGACTGGCCGAGACGGAGACGGAGGAGCTCAGCCGCGCGATGGTCGAGCAGCGGCACACCCGGCCGGACGGACCGAACGCCGACGTCTGACACCGGACGGCTCCCCGTCGCCCGGCGGAGTTTTCGGTTCCATGGACAAGACCTGTCACGGGCTTTACTGCACATCACTTGCAGGTGCCGGAGGATGGCACGAGGCTGTTCACCGCAGCCGTCCGTCCGACAGAAAGACCTTCCCCCCGATGACGGCCGCCCCTGAGTCCACTCCGCGCCTCCCCGCCCCGGCCCCCGCCCAGCGCACGGCCTGGCACCGCGTCCGCACCTCCATGACGCGGCGGGAGTGGACCAGGGTCGGGGGGATGGCGGTCTTCATCCTGGCCCTGCACGTGATCGGCTGGTTCACCCTCGTCGCGATCGTCGCCCCGCAGCACCACGCCATCGGCACCCAGACCTTCGGCGTCGGCATCGGCGTCACCGCCTACACGCTGGGCATGCGGCACGCCTTCGACGCCGACCACATCGCCGCCATCGACAACACCACCCGCAAGCTGATGGGGGAGGGGCAGCGTCCGCTGTCGGTCGGCTTCTGGTTCTCCCTCGGCCACTCCAGCGTCGTCTTCGTCCTGGCGTTCCTGCTCACCCTCGGCGTGAAGACCCTGGCCGGGCCGGTCCGCGACGACGGCTCCTCCCTGCACGACGTCACCGGCCTGATCGGCACGACGGTCTCCGGGACGTTCCTCTACCTCATCGCGGGCGTCAACCTCGTCATCCTGGCCGGCATCTGGAAAGTGTTCCGCGCGATGCGCTCCGGCCGCTACGACGAGGCCGCCCTGGAGGAGCAGCTGAACAACCGCGGCCTCATGAACCGTCTGCTGGGCCGTGTCATGAAGTCGGTGTCCAGGCCCTGGCACATGTACCCGCTGGGCCTGCTGTTCGGGCTCGGCTTCGACACCGCCACCGAGATCGCCCTGCTGGTCCTGGCCGGCTCCGGCGCCGCCTCCGGACTGCCCTGGTACGCGATCCTGTGCCTGCCCGTCCTGTTCGCCGCGGGCATGTGTCTCCTGGACACTGTCGACGGCTCGTTCATGAACTTCGCCTACGGCTGGGCCTTCTCCAAGCCGGTCCGCAAGGTCTACTACAACCTCACCATCACCGGCCTGTCCGTCGCCGTGGCCCTCCTCATCGGCACGGCCGAACTCCTCGGCCTCCTCGCCGAGCGGCTCGGCCTGCACGGCCCGTTCTGGGACTGGATCTCCGGCCTGGACCTCAACATCCTCGGCTACGCGGTCGTCGCCCTGTTCTTCGCCACCTGGGTGGTGGCCCTGGTGGTGTGGAGGGTCGGACGCATCGAGGAGAAGTGGTCGGGGGGCCTGGCCGGGCCGGGGCACGGAGTCAGTCCATGACCGTCAGGGCGAGGGCGAAGAACAGGACGAGGGCGGCCACCGCGAGCACGACCGCACCGAACAGGCACGTCACCAGGGACATTCCGAGCCAGGCGACCCGACGCGCGCGTGCGGCCTCCCGGACCATGTCGCCGTCCTCGTACCAGCCGTCATCAGCCATGTCACCCTCCCCGCGGGGAGACTACGGCCAGGCGCTCAGGCCCCCGGCCGCAGCTCCTTGCGCCACTTGGTGATCTGCTTCTCCGCATCACCCGTGTACGACCACGGCGTGCGGGTCGCGCGGGATCCCAGCATGCCCAGCAGGATGCCCGCGATGTCCCTGGCACCCGCTGTGCAGGCCGCGTGGGCCAGGTAGTTGAAGTCGCGGAGTTCGGCGGGCGGGATCCCGGTCTCCGTCCGGCCCATGACCCAGCGCTGCCAGGTCCGCCGCAGATCACTCGCCGCACCGTCGTGGTTCCAGTGCTGCGACAGGCCCACGGCGGAGTGCCTGCCCTGAGCCGCGTCCAGGGCGAAGCGGTACTCCTCGACCCGGGCGTACTGCACCAGCACCGGCAGCGGACAGCCGGGTGGTGCCACCCCGGCCGCGTCCCGGGCGAAGTCGTACATCAGGCCGTGCGTGCCGTGCCAGCGCGCCGAGTAGTAGTGCAGCACTTGCAGGTGCCCCTCGATGCTGTACGGGTCGCGCCCGTGCAACTCGTCCCACCAGCGCCCCAGTTCCTGCCGTCGGACCCCCGAGGGGTACAGCCGCGCCACGGAGATCAGCGACACCCAGGGCGTCGGATCCTCCGGGTGCGCCTGCGCCGCCGTCAGGCAGGCCAGCACCGCGGCGTCCACGCGATGTTGGTCGATCGGCACGCCACGGCCCGCCGCGATGGCCACGTTGAAGGTCCGGGCCGTCTCCGTCGCCGCCCGCAGCACCAGCGCGTCGGCGCTGTGGGCGTCCGCGGAGAGCCAGGACTCCACCGTCGAACTGCCCGCGCACACCTGCGCGAGCTGCCGTATCCGGTGTCCTCGGGACGCCCAGTCGCGGCCGGTGGCGCCCAGCAGGTCCCGCAGCCCCTGCCAGCGGCCGATCACGACGTCCTGGCGGGCGGAGGTCAGGTCGGTGTCCCCGCAGTCGGGGTCGAAGTCGGGGGTGAAACCACGTCTGAGACTGCCTCGCGCCATCGGGGTCCTCCTCAGAAGTCGGTGGAGAGACCCTCGTGGACGCGGGCGTGCGCGTCCTGTTCGTCGGGTACGTAGTCCGTCTCGACCGCGCGGGAGGCGTCCAGTTTCGCGGGCCGGTAGTAGTCGCTGCCCTGCCTCCAGTACCAGAGCATCGGGATCAGCCCGACCGCCAGCCCGCCGATGCCGATCGAGATCGCGGCGCTGCTCAGCTCGCCCTGCGACTCCACGAACACCCAGAACATGAACAGGGCGCCGCACAGCGGCCACAGGCCGCCGAAGAGGAAGTTGGCGGGGGACTTCAGCAGCGTCTTCCGGTACGCGACGACCACCGCGAGCCCCGCGAGTCCGTAGTAGACCGCGATCTGCAGGCCGATCGCCGAGATGGCGTCGGAGAGGATGTCGCCCACCGAGCCCAGGGCGTTGGAGGCGATGAACATCACCAGCGCCACCGACCCGACCACCACGATCGCCACCCAGGGCGTGTTCCACCGGCGGTGCACCCGGCCCAGCGCCGACGGCATCGTACGGTCCCGGCCCATCGCGAACAGCGAGCGCGTGACCTGGATCAGCGTCGTCTCCAGGGTGGCGATGGTGGACAGCATCACGGCCACGATCAGCAGCTTGCCGCCCCAGCCCGGCCAGACCTCCTCGCCGAGCACCGCCAGCACGTTCGCGTCGTTCTCCTCGATCTGCTTCGAGGACAGGATCACGTTCACCGCGATGGTGAACACCTCGAACAGCAGGAAGACGATGCCCACCCCGATCAGGCCCGCGAGTCCCGTCGTACGGCGGCTGTTGCGGGTCTCCTCGCTGAGGTTGCTGGTGACGTCCCAGCCCCAGTAGTAGAACGCGGCGATGAGCGCGCCCGAGGCGAAACCGGCCATGCCGTCGAAGTGGGAGAAGCCGAGCCAGGACCAGTCGAAGGCGCGGGCGTTGTCCGTGTGGAAGAAGGCGAGCACCGCGAAGAGCGCCAGGATGACCAGTTCGACGCCGGACATGATCAGCTGGGCCCGCACCGTGAGCCGGGCGCCGCCCAGCACCACGCACAGCATGATGACGAACCAGGCCGCGCCGACCACGGTGGACAGCGCGGTGTTGTCCGCGAGGGTGTCGTCGAAGAGCGCGAGCGTCATCGACCCCGCGGGCAGCGAACCGGCCACCATGAAGATCGTCGCCGAGATCACCAGCGCCCAGCCGCTGATGAAGCCCAGGAACGGGTGGAGCGTGCGCCCCACCCACGAGTAGCTGGCGCCCGCGTTGACGTCGATCCGGCCGAGGTAGCTGAACGCCAGCGCGATGCCCAGCATGGGTATCGCGCAATACAGCAGGGCGGCCGGACTGGCCGGCCCCACCGCGCCCACCAGGACGGCGGTGGTCGCGGCCAGCGAATACGCCGGTGCGCTGCCGGCGACCGCCATCACCACGGTGTCGAACGTGCTGAGGACGTTGGCCTGCAGCCCTCTGCCCCTGCTGTAGCTCATGGATGCGCCGCTTTCACTTGTGCACGACCGGGGGCGGGCAGGCCGTCCCGGCGTTGGGGGGTGGGGTGGAACTCGCCGCCGGACGGAGGGAGGTGGTCTCGGGCCCGATGACGATGGAAAAGGGGGTGGTGGATACCGTGCTGCCGCCGCGTCGGCAGCCGGTCACACCGTGTGTGCGAGTGATGATAGTCCCACTCCTTGAGCTTTCAAGATTGACCGGTGGGTAACGTGCGGCTCGGCCCAGAGTTTCAACTCCCTCCGGCCCGCGAGACGTTCGGTGATTCGACCCGGCCGGGGAACATCCGCCGAGGTTAGAGACCGCGTAACGGGAAACGCGGAACGCACAGCACGACGAACGAGTCGACGCAGTGCGACAGGGAGGCAGGAGTGATGGGCACGGAACCGATGCGCCCCGAACCGATGGCGGACGACGCGTACCAGCCCACCGGGACCAACGAGGAGCAGGCGGACGCCGCGCCGCTGGACCTGCAGGACGCCGTCGACGAGCGGACGTACGACGACACCCTGGACGAGGGCTACTCCCCGCCGGAGAAGCCCCTCGGCGTCACCAAGCGCGGCACCACCGCCGCGGAGCAGCACGAGGGCGAGACCCTCGACGAACGGCTGGCGCAGGAGGTCCCCGACGTGTCCGCGGAGCCGGGCGGGGACGGCGTGGGGGACACCCCGGACAGCGACGGCGAACCGGTGGACCCCGAGGCGGGCACCGCCCGCGCCGGCCGCCTGGTCGCCCCGGACGAGGGCGCGCACGCGGACACCACGAAGGAGAACGTCGCGTCCGACGTCGGCATCGACGGCGGAGCGGCCGGCGCGGAGGAGGCCGCCGTACACGTGGTGGAGGACGAGACAGCCCTGCCCGAGGACGACGGCGGGGTGTGACCCGCCCGCCGGGCACACGGAGGGCCACCGGCCCCGGACGCGACGGCGCCGGGCCGGTGGCCCTCCGTGTGCCGAGGGGTGCGGCTAGGGCCTGTCGTTTGGATCAGGTCGCAGGAAATCGGCGGTGCTTCTCGATGCCGGTGAGCGGGGCTTGGTGCGTGTAGCTGCAAGGCGGAGGAGGGAGTCGACGCGGAGCGTCGGCGACTGACGACAACGCGGCAGATGCGCGTGCCAAGCCCCGCGTCTGCGACCTGATCCAAACGACAGGCCCTAGGGCAGCAGCTTCTCCAGGGCGCTGGGTCCCTCCGCTGCCAGCTTGCGCTTGGCCCACTCGATGTTGTGCGGGGTGAGGTCCTTGCCCGAGGCGAGGACGAGGTCCTCCGGCGACACGTCGGTGCCGGTGCGGGCGTGGAGCAGGCGGTCCGGGGTGGCGTGGTCCTCGGGCGGCCGGGATGCGGCGGGCTCTGACGTCGACATGTTCTCTGCTCCTAGGGTCCGGATCGCTGGTGCGGCCCCGGTGCTGAAAAACGGGTCCGATATCACCATTCCCCGCGGGAGCGCGGCGTGCATCCGGAGAGCGTGACGGCGGCCCGGCCGGACCCCGCGCACCCCGTTCGGACGCTCACCGATGTCGCGTCGGCTCACCCCGGGTGACGGTGGGGACACGTGTCCCTGCGACTGACAGGAGCTTTACCCATGCGCACACGTGTGACTGCCGCGGCCGGCCTGGCCTGTGCCGCCCTGCTGGCCTTCGCCGGTACGGCGAGCGCGAACGACGGCCCCGTCGGTGTCGCCACCGACAGCCCCGGCTTCCTCTCCGGCAACGTCATCCAGATCCCGATCGACATCAACGCCAACGTCTGCGGCAACTCGATCAACGTGATCGGACTGCTCAACCCCGCGTTCGGCAACGAGTGCGAGATCAAGGACTGACGTATCGGTCGCACGACCCCGCCGGCGGCGGCTCGCGAACATCGCGGGCCGCCGCCGGCCGCCGTTGTCAGGGCTCGTCCTGCGGACGCGGCGCCAGCACCAGCATCGTGACGTCGTCCTGCACGTCCGGGCAGTGCCGGACGAGGTCGCTCCAAACCCGCTCGGCCAGCGCGACCGGGTCCTCGGCGGCGAGGCCCGGCAGCCGATCGGCCAGCGGGTAGAAGACCCCGTCCGCGTCCCTGGCCTCGGTCACCCCGTCGGAGGCGAGGAAGAGCCGGTCACCGGCCCTCAGCGGCACCGAGACGACCTGGGGCGGTGTGGCCCCGGCGAGGCCGAGACCCAGCGGCGTGCACGGTTCGACGTCCAGCTCGACGGCCCTGCCGTCACGCAGCAGCAGCGGTCCGGCCTGCCCGCACGCCACGATCCGTACGACCCGGGCGTCGGCGGAGAAGTCGAGGAGCACCGCCGTCGCGAAGAGTTCGGCGTGCGGGTCGCCCGCCGAGTCCACCGCCAGCCTCCGGTCGAGCCGGGCCGCCACCGCCTGAGGGTCGGGCTCGTCCAGCACCGCCTCCCGGAACGCCCCCAGCAGCGACGCGACCGTGGCCACGGCCGACAGCCCGTGCCCCTGTACATCGCCCATCACCGCCCGCACGCCGTAGGGGCCCGCCCGTACGTCGAAGAAGTCGCCGCCGACCAGCGTCCCGCGCTGCGCGGCCCGGTACAGCCCCGCGCACCGCACCGGCCCGACCCGCTCCGGCAGCAGCGGTACGACCGCCCGCTGCGCGACCTCGGCGACGGTGCGCTCGGTGACCAGCTGCGCGTCCCGCCGGGAGCGTACGTACGACAGCAGCACGCTCAGCACCGAGACGAAGCACACGGTCAGCAGGTCGGTGCTGCCCGGATCGTTGAGGCTGAAGACCGGCACGGTCAGCACGACCACCACCAGCGCGCCGAGTACCGCCGTCGCCACCGGGCCGTGTGCCAGCACGGCCAGTGGCGGGATGGCGCCCAGCAGGAAACCGATGTCGAGCGGCTCGGGGCTGACCAGCTCCGCCAGGCAGACGCCCGCCAGCAGCGCCGACGGCAGCACCCGGGCCCAGAGGGGCGGCGGTGCGCCGCGCAGCCAGCCCCGCCGGTACGGGTCCCGGCGCGCCGGCCGGCCGCGCACACTGCTCACACCACCACGCTGCTACGCCCGACCGCCCGCCGCACTCCGGGCCCGCCCCACCGCGGGGTCCTCGGACGCGTCCGGAAGGGCGTCGGCGTCAGCCGGATGCCCGTGGGAGCCGTGCCCGAAAACCGATGGACGGCCCGTCGGAAGATCCCGTAGCGTGTCGCGCGCCACGCCCTGAGACCAGCGGAAGGAGGGCAGAGCCGTGCCGTTCACACCGATCCCGCGCTCCCTCCCCGTTGTCCCGGCGTGCCTCGACTGACCCACCGGGAGCGCTCCGAGCAGCATGCGTCCCGGAGGACATCCCATGACCGATGTGGTCATTCGCGCGCTCGACCCGAGCGACGCCGAACTCTTCGACACCCTGCCCGACCCGCTGGGCGCCCGTGAGGGCCACCGAACGACCCGGCACCGCCCCGAGTGGAAGCGGGTGGCCCTGCGCGACGGCCGTGTCGTCGCCCGCGGTGCCTGGTGGGGCGGCCCCGACGACACCGAGCCCCTCAACCTCAACTGGTTCGACGTGGCCGAGGGCGAGGAGGAAGCGGGCGCCGCACTCCTGCGCTCCGCCCCCTGGCAAGTCGAACTGGAGCTGAACCTGCCCGCAGGCTGGCGCGACGACCCGGCCCTGCGCGGCGCCGCGGAAACCTGCGTCACGGCCGCCCGCAAGGCCGGTTACGACCTCCTGGTCGAACGTTTCCTGTACCGCTGGACCCCCGAGCACGGCCTGCCCGAGCGGCCCGGGCGCCTCGAGTTCCGCGCCGAACCGGACGACGCCGTGTTCTTCGACGCGCTGCGCCGCATCCACTCCGTCACCCTGGACGCCCACGCGCTCAAGGCCATCGAGCAGGGCGGCACCGACCAGGCGGCCCAGGAGGAACTCGACTTCTTCCACTGGTGCCCGTCGCCGCGCGAGTGGTGGCAGGTCGCGTACACGACGCAGGGCGACCTGGCCGGTATCCACATCCCGGCCCACAACCCGTCGGGCCCCTGCGTCGGCTTCATCGGCGTCCTGCCCGAACACCGCGGCCACGGCTACGCCTACGACCTCCTGGCCGAGTGCACCCACTTCCTCGTCGAGCAGGGGGCGCAGTTCGTCGCCGCGGCCACGGACCGGGGCAACGTCCCCATGGCGGCGAACTTCGCCAAGGCCGGCTACCCGGTGGTGAAGGAGCGGCTCAACTTCGACCCGGCGTCGGCGTAGGAACCGGTCCGCCCGCGAACTCGCCCCGGCCGGACGGGACTACGCGGGCCGGGGCCGTCACGTCGCCCTCAGTCGTTCAACAGCTCCTGGGCCGCCGTGAGGATCTCCGTCACCCGGAGGCCGAACGCCGCGTCGCAGGCGTGCGGGCGGCCGGTGCGGGCGGCGGCGAGCAGCGCGTCCGCCGCCCGCTTCAGCGCGGGCACCGCGCCGTCGGAGCTGTCCGGCAGCGTCGCGACCCCGGCCTCTCCCCGCAGTTCCACGGCGGCACCGGCCGCGGCGGGCGGTGCCGTCAGGCTCAGGGTGAGCGTGCTCGACGCGCCACCGGTGTGGTCGAGGACGACATGCGCCGTGTCGCCGGGGCCGTACGCCGCCGCCGTCACGCGCCGGACGTCGCCGAGGACCGGCAGCAGCACGGACAGGGCGTGCGGGCCGACGTCCCACAGGGCGCCCTTCTCCCGCCGCCACGGCGTCGCGAAAGGACTCTCGCTGGTGAACACCGCCCCGAGCCATTCGGCCCGCCCCGTGAACCAGCCCGGCACCACCGCCTGTTCGGCGATCCACGCCGCCGGTTCGGGCTGGAAGCGGGTCGTGAAGAACACGACCGAGGCGACCCCGGCCTCCGCGGCGGCCTCGACCACGGCCCGCCCCTGCGCAGGCGTCGGCGCGAGGGGTTTGTCGAGCAGCAGATGGCACCCGGCGCGGGCCGCCCGGGCGGCGAGTGAGGCCTGCACCTCGGGCGGCAGCGCCACCGCGACGGCGTCCACGTCGGCGAACAGCTCGTCGGCGTCGTCGTAGGCGCGGACGCCGTGCCGCTCTGCCAGCTCCTTGGCGGCCTCGGGGCGACGGCCCCACACCCCCGCGAAGTCCAGCTCCTCATGCCCGCTCAACGCGGGTGCGTGGGCCAGCTGCGCCCAGGGTCCGGTGCCGAGCAGTCCTATGCGCATGCCGCCGCCTCTCCACGCTGTCGGGACGACGAGCGTGCCACACGGAAACGGCGGGCCGGCAACAAGGGGCGGGCAACAGAAAAGGCAAGGAGTGTTCTCCTCGCCTGTCTCAAGTTATAGCCCATGGGGGGCCTTGCGGCAAGGCCCCCCGGCTCCCGCACAATGTCCGGCCTAAGCCCAGGACCTGCGGAAACGGGAGCATGACGTGACCCCTGCGACCACGAGCGCGTTCGACCTTCCCGACCGCCTCGCACACAAGGCCGCCCCGGCGTCGATCGCCGGGGACGAACGGCACTTCGCCGCCGTCGCCGACTGCCTGGAGCAGTCGATCGCCGAACTGTCCGGCCGTCTGGAGGCCGAGCGCAGGGCACCCGGCGGCAAAGGCCGGCAGGCCATGGACCGGGACGCCGAGATCCACCGACTGACCACCCGCCTGCGCGCGCTGCGCCGCTTCGGACTGGACCTGTGCCTCGGGCACATGGTCGCCGCGGACGGCTCCGAGCCCGTCTACGTGGGACGGCTCGGCCTCACGGACAGCGAGGGGCGCAGGCTGCTGGTCGACTGGCGCTCCCCGGCCGCGGAGCCGTTCTTCGGCGCCACCCACGCCAATCCGATGGGCCTGGCGAGCAGGCGCAGGTATCGCTGGACCGGTGGCCGGGTCGTGGACTACTGGGACGAGGTGTTCACCGCCGACGGGTTCGACGGGCACGCCGCGCTCGACGACCAGTCCGCCTTCATCGCGAGCCTCGGCACCAACCGCTCGCCCCGCATGCGGGACGTGCTCGGCACCATCCAGGCCGACCAGGACGCCATCATCCGCGCCGGGTCCCGCGGCGCCCTCGTGGTCGACGGCGGCCCGGGAACCGGCAAGACGGTCGTCGCCCTGCACCGCTCCGCCTACCTCCTCTACTCCGACCCGCGCCTCGGGCAGCACCGCCGTGGCGGGGTGCTCTTCGTCGGCCCGCACCGGCCGTACCTGTCCTACGTCTCCGACGTCCTGCCGAGCCTCGGCGAGGAGGGCGTGCAGACCTGCATCCTGCGTGACCTCGTCGACGAGGGCGCCACCGCCGAGGCCGAGGCCGACCCGGAGGTGTCCCGCCTGAAGTCCTCCGCGGACATGGTGCGGGCCATCGAGAAGGCGGTCGGGTTCTACGAGGAACCGCCCACCGAGACGATGACCGTCACGACCCACTGGTCCGACATCCGCCTCGGCGCCCGCGACTGGGCCGCGGCGTTCCAGGCGGCGGAACCCGGCACACCGCACAACGAGGCACGCGACCAGGTCTGGGAGGAGCTCCTGACGATCTGCGTCGACAAGCACGAGGGCGACGCCCCGGAAGACCTGCTCCGCAAGGCCTTGGCGCGGGACCGGGAGCTGCTCACGGTCTTCAACCGCGCCTGGCCGCTGCTCGAGGCGACCGACCTCGTCGGGGACCTCTGGTCCGTGCCCGCCTATCTGCGGATGTGCGCGCCCTGGCTCGACCGCGACGAGGTGCGCACCCTGCAACGCGACCGGCCGCAGGCCTGGACGGTCTCCGACCTGCCGCTGCTGGACGCGGCACGCCAGCGGCTCGGCGACCCGGAGGCCGCACGGCGCAGGCGCCGGCAGGAGGCCGCCGTGGCCGCACAGCAGGACCGCATGGCCGACGTCATCGACGACCTGCTGGAGGCCCACACGTACGACGACGGCGAAGGCGTGCTGGTCATGCTGCACGGGCAGGACATGCGCAACTCCCTCGTCGACGACAGCGCCGTGCCCACCGCCGACCCGGACCGGCTCGCCGGGCCGTTCGTGCACATCGTCGTGGACGAGGCGCAGGAACTGACCGACGCGGAATGGCAGATGCTGCTGCTGCGCTGCCCTTCCCGGAGCTTCACCATCGTCGGGGACCGTGCCCAGGCGCGGCACGGGTTCACGGAGTCGTGGCCCGAACGGCTGGAGCGGATCGGTCTGGACCGGGTCGAGATGGCCGCCCTGAGCATCAACTACCGTACGCCCGCCGAGATCATGGCGGAGGCCGAGCCGGTCATCCGGGCCGCGCTGCCGGACGCCAACGTGCCGACGTCCGTCCGCAGCAGCGGCGTCCCGGTCCGCCACGGGTCCGCCGCGGAGCTGACGTCGGTCCTGGACACCTGGCTGGCCGGACACTCCGAGGGGATCGCCTGTGTGATCGGCGCCCCCGGTTTTCGCCCGGCCTCGCCCCGCGTCCGGTCGCTCACCCCCGAGCTGTCGAAGGGGCTGGAGTTCGACCTGGTCGTGCTCGTCGACCCGGAGAACTTCGGCGAGGGTGCCGACGGCGTCGAAGGCGCCGTCGACCACTACGTGGCGATGACCCGGGCCACGCAGGAGCTCGTGATCCTCACGAGCTCCTGACGCTCCGGCCCGGGCGGCGTTCCTAGGAGGCCAGTTCCTTGCGGATGCGGTCCAGCATGAACGCCGACGATTCCCGGGCCCGCTCCTCCCATGCGAAGACACAGGCCGTGGCGACCCCGTCGAAGCCCAGCTCGCGCAGGGTGCCGAAGAAGACGTCCCAGTCGACCTCGCCCTGGCCGATGTCGAGGTGCTGGTGGATCCGGGCCGGGGTGCCCGGCGGGTTGAGGATGTAGCGCAGGCCGCTGGAACCCTTGTGGTTGAAGGAGTCCGCGATGTGCACGTGCTGGAGCTTGTCGCCGGCGTAGCGCATCATCCGCGCGATGTCCGCGCCGGCCTCCGAGGCACCCGAGAGGTGGAACGTGTGCGGCGCGCAGTACAGGTAGTTCACCCAGGGCTTGTTGATCGCGCGGACGAGATCGACGGCCGGGGTGTTCTCCTCGCAGAAGTCGTCCGGGTGGGCCTCCAGGTTCAGAGCGATGCCTTCGCGCTCGAACACCGGCAGCAGTTCCTCCAGCGAGCGCCAGAAGGCCGCCTCGCTCTCGGCGGCGCGCTCGGGGCGCCCGTTGAACTCCGAGTTCATCAGCGGGCATTCGAGGTCGGCGGTGATCTCGATCATCCGCTTCCAGTTGCGCACGGCGGCCTGCCGCTCGGTCTCGTCCGGGGAGGACCACTTGTACAGCGGGAGCACGGAGGACAGCTGAACACCGTGCGTGCGCAGCGCGTTCTTCAGCTCCGCCACCCGCGCGTCGTCCGCACGCGGGTGCAGGAAGAACGGCATGAATTCCGCACGCGGCGACAACTCGATGTACTCGTAGCCGAGGTCGGCGACCGTGCGCACCATCTCGTCGATGGGCAGGGCGCGGAACATGTACGGGTCGAGGGCGATCTTCACGCGGTGCCTCCGTAGAACGCGGGCCGGGGTTTCATGTCGGTGGTGACGGTCTCGCCGCCGGCCTCCAGGGACCGGACAGCGGCGTCGGTGATGACGGTGGCGGCGTAGCCGTCCCAGGAGGACGGGCCGATGGGCTCCGTGCCGTTCGCGACGGAGGCGACCCACGCGCGGAACTCGGTGTCGAAGGCCTCCGCGAACCGGTCCTTCCAGTCCTGCAGCACGCTCCTGCCGTGCCGGGCCGCGGTGCGGACCCCGACGGCCGCCGGGTCCGGCAGCCGGACCAGTCCGTCCTCGCCGACGACCTCGCACTGGATGTCGTAGCCGTACTGGCAGTTGACGAAGACCTCCAGGTCGATCCGGACGCCCGAGGCCGTCTCGAAGATCATGATCTGAGGGTCCTTGAGGTGCGCGAACCGCCTGCTCGTGGCGCGCGGGGTGACCACCTGGGCGGAGACGATCTCGTCGTCGAGCAGCCAGCGCAGCACGTCGATCTCGTGTACGGCCGTGTCCTGGGCGGCCATCGCGGAGTGGTACGACTCCGGCACGGTGGGGTTGCGGTGCGCGCAGTGCACGATCAGCGGAGCCCCGAGCGAACCGGTCGACAGGACCTCCTTCATCTGCCGGTAGCCGGCGTCGAAGCGGCGCATGAAGCCGACCTGCACCAGCCGGCGGCCGTGCGCCCGTTCGGCCTCGACGATCCGCAGACAGTCCTCGGCGGTCGTGGCCAGCGGCTTCTCGCAGAACACCGGCTTGCCGGCGGCGATCGCGGCGAGGACGTGCTCGGCGTGGGTGGGCCCCCAGGAGGTGACGAGGACGGCGTCCACGTCGGGGGAGGCGACCAGGTCCGCGCCGGTGGGCAGCGCGGCGGCACCGACCCGGGCCGCCACCTCTGCGGCACGCTCGGCGTCCACGTCGGCCACGGCGGTGACAGCGGCACCGGTGACGACCTCGGTGAGCCGCCGGATGTGGTCCTGGCCGATCATTCCGGCGCCGATGACGCCTACTCGTACGGTCATGGTGAAACTCCTCGGAGGATGGTCAGGACAAGCGCGCCCGCAGCTCGGCCTCGAGGGTCTCGAGCGTGCGGCCCTTGGTCTCGGGGACGTACCGCTTCACGAAGGTGAGGGACAGCACGCCCGCCGCCACGAACAGGAAGAAGGTGTTGGAGATCCCGATCCCGGAGACCAGCGACGGGAAGACCAGACCGATCACGAAGTTGGTCAGCCACAGCACCACGGCCGCCACCCCCATGCCGAAGCCGCGCATCCGCATCGGGAAGATCTCCGACAGCATCAGCCAGGTCACCGGAGAGATCGCGCCCTGCTGGAAGGCGAGGAAGGTGACCGTCATCGCGAGCACCGCGAACGCCCTCGGGTCCCCGGCGGGCAGGACCAGCGAGAAGACGCCGATCAGCAACAGGGCGAGTGTCGTGCCGACCTGACCGGTCATCAGCATCGGGCGGCGCGGCACCCGGCCCAGCAGCCAGATGCCGACGAAGGTGGCCAGCACCGAGATCACGCCGTTGGCGATGTTCGCCGTGAGCGCGCTGTCGGCGGCGAAACCGGCGTCGGTGAGGATCTGCGTGCCGTAGTACATGATCGTGTTCACGCCGGTGATCTGCTGCACGACGGCGATGCCGAAGCCGACGAACATCAGCTTGCGCACCCACGGCGTGCTCTTGATGTCCTGCCAGCCGCCGAGCTTGGCCTGCTCGTCCTTCACCGCGAGCGCGGAGACCTCCTTCAGCTCGGCCTCGGCCCGGGCGCGCGAGCGCACCTGCGTGAGCACGTCGAGCGCCTCGCCGAAACGGCTCTGCGAGGCGAGCCAGCGCGGGCTCTCCGGCATCACCAGCATGCCGAACCACAGCACGACGGCCGGCAGGGTGGCGATGACCAGCATCCAGCGCCACACGCCGCCGGACTCGCCGCCGACCTGCGCGATGATCGCGTTGGAGGTGAAGGCCAGCAGCTGACCGCTGACGATCATCAGCTCGTTGCGGGTGACGAGGGCACCGCGCCGCTCGGCGGGTGACACCTCCGCGAGGTACACCGGCACGGTCACCGAGGCGCCGCCGACCGCGAGACCGAGCACGAACCGCGCCACGATCATCACGGCGGTCGTCGGCGCGAGCGTGCAGCCCAGAGCGCCGATGAAGAACAGCACGGCCAGCAGCAGGATGGCGCGCCGCCTGCCGCGCGCGTCCGACAGCCGGCCGCCGGTCACCGCGCCCAGCGCGGCGCCCAGCAGCAGCGAGCTGGTGACCATGCCCTCGGTGACCGGGGTCAGGCCGAGGTCCTCGGTCATGTAGGGCAGCGCGCCGTTGATGACGCCCGTGTCGTAGCCGAAGAGCAGGCCCCCGAACGTGGCGATGATCGTGATGATCCGCAGCCGCCGGGAGACCGCCGCAGGGGCGTCGTCCGCCCCGGTTGTGGTGGGGGTGGGGGCCGGTGTCGCGTCGTCCCTGACGTCCATGGCCGCTCCTTACCTGTCGACGTTGGGGCGCCGGGTACCCGAAAGGCCGCAGCCGGCCAGGTGCTCACGGGTGCCGACCGCGATGGGCAGCGGAACCTCGGGAGCGCACGGGTACAGGTCCTGCTCGACGATCACGAACAACTCGGCGTCCAGCCGGGCCAGTTCGGCGACCACGTCGGCCGGCTTCGGCACCCCGGCGGGCGGCGACACGCACACCCCGCGCTGCACGGCCTCACCGAACGGCAGGTTCTCGGCGGCGACTTGGGCGAGGATCTCCGGATCCATCTGCTTGATGTGGACGTAGCCGATCCGCTCGCCGAACCGGCGGATCAGATCGAGGTTGTCCCCGCCGCCGTACGCCACATGCCCGGTGTCGAGGCACAGGTTGGTGTAGCGGCTGTCGGACTCGTTCAGCAGCCGCTCGATCTCGGCCTGCGTCTGGATGTGGCTGTCGGCGTGCGGATGGATCACCAGCCGCACGTCGTACTCGTCCAGCAGCAGTCTGCCCAGACGGTCCGCGGCCCGGCCGAACCCGGCCCACTGCCCGGCGGTGAGTTCGGGCGACTCGGTGAAGGCGCCCGTCTTCTCGTCCCGGTACATCGGCGGGATGAAGACCAGGTGGTGCGCCCCCGCGGCGGCTGTCAGCGCGGCGACCTGCCGGACATGGGCGAGCATCTCGTCCCACGCCTCGGGCCGGTGGAGTGCGCCGAAGGCGGTGCCGCCGCAGACCTTGAGCCCTCGTGCGTCCAGCTCGGCCTTCAGCCGCTGCGGGTCGGTGGGCAGGTAGCCGTACGGGCCGAGCTCCAGCCACGCGTAGCCGGCCCGGACCAGCTCGTCGAGGAAACGGGTGTACGGCACCTGGTGCTCGTCCTCGGGGAACCAGACGCCCCAGGAGTCGGGGGCGGACCCGAGGCACAGATTGCCGACGGTGGTACGGAGAGGGGGAGGCGCCGTTGCCATGGAGAGGTGTCCTTCGCGCTTCGGTTTCCGCGGGCTGTCGCGCTCTACTAGCGCGCTCTAGTTCGAGTACGATGACCCCTGTCCAAATGTCATGTCAATAGCCGGTCGCCAAGAGATCGCAGGATCCTCGTGCGAGGTCGGGTTCGGGGCACCCCGTAAGGTGTGCGGCGTCGGAGGGTGGGTTCACAGGTGGATGCATCGGGCAGGCAGCGGCCCACGATGGCGGACGTCGCCGCGAAGGCGGGCGTCTCCCGCGCGCTCGTCTCGATCGTCTTCCGCAACCAGGCCGGAGCCGGCCAGGAGACCCGGGAACGGGTCCTGCGCGTGGCCGACGAGATCGGCTACCGGCCCGACAGCGCGGCCCGCCTGCTGGCCCGCGGCCGCAGCCGCACGCTCGGCGTCATGTTCACCGTGCAGCAGACGTTCCACACGGACCTCATCACCGGCATCTACCCCGAGGCCGAACGGCTCGGCTACGACGTGCTGCTCTCCGGGGCGACCCGGGGCCGCAGCGAGGCCAAGGCGGTCGAGGCGCTGCTCAGTCACCGCTGCGAGGCGGTGATCCTGCTCGGCCCGGACGCCGAGTCCGCCTACCTGGACGAACTCGGGCAGCGTACGGTCGCCGTATCGGTCAGCCGCCGGGTGCCCCGGGCCCGGGTGGACTTCGTGCACACGGCCGAGGGCAAAGGCGTCCGGCAGGCCATGGACCACCTGGTGGAGCTGGGGCACCGCCGGATCGTGCACATCGACGGCGGACGCGGCCCCGGCTCGGCGGAACGCCGGCGCGCCTACCGTGCCGCGATGCGCCGCCACGGGCTGGAGGCCGAGGCGCGGGTGATCCCCGGTCATCACACCGAAGAGTCCGGTATCGAGACCGGCCGCCTGCTGCTGGCCGAACGGGACGGCGGGCAGCCGTTGCCGACCGCGGTCCTCGCGGGCAACGACCGCTGCGCGATGGGGCTGCTGATGGCCCTGACCCGGGCGGGCGTGGACGTCCCGCGCGACCTCTCCGTCGTCGGCTACGACGACAGCCACCTCTCTCACCTGATGCCGATCGGCCTGACCACCGTCCGCCAGGACGCCGTCCTGATGGCCGAGCACGCCGTCCGTTTCGCCGTCGAACGGCTGGAGAAGGGGGAACTGGAGCCGCGGGAGGCGGTGCTGGACCCCAAGCTCGTGGTGCGGGGGACGAGCGGGCCGGTCCCGAAGGAGCCGGGGCCGGCCTGACACGGGTGCCCCCGCCGCCCGGTTCCGTCAGCGTGTGCCCTTCTTCGCGAACTCGGCGACGCTGTCGACGTTGTCCTTCGTGACGAACGCCGGTCCGGTGAGCACGGGCGCGGTGCCGCCGCCGCTGACGTTGCCATTGGTCCTGTACAGCCACAGTGCGTCCACGGCCAGGTAGCCCTGGAGGTAGGGCTGCTGATCGACGGCGAACTCGATGTCGCCGCCCTGGACGGCGCCGACGAGCTCCTTGTTGAGGTCGAACGTGGCGACCTTCGCCTTGCTGCCCGCGTCCTTCACCGACTGCACGGCGGTCAGGGCGATCGGGGCGCCGAGCGTGACCACCTGGTCGATGGAGGAGTCCTTCTGGAGCTTGGCGGTCAGCGTCGACTTCACCGAGGGCATGTCCGTGCCGTTGACGTACAGGTTCTCCGTCGTGCCCTCGAAGCCCTTCTTCAGTCCGGCGCAGCGGGCCTCCAGGGCGACCTGGCCCTGCTCCTGTATGACACAGACGGCGTGCTTGGCGCCCAGCTGGTTGAGGCGCTCGCCGAACGCCTGCCCCGCGATGTTCTCGTCCTGGCCGAAGTACTCGAGCATGCCGAGCTCCTTCCAGTTGTCCAGGCCGGAGTTGAAGCCGACGACGGGGATGCCGGCCGCCTTGGCCTTCGCCACGACGCCCTTCATGGCGTCGGGCTTGGCAGCGGTGAGGGCGATGCCGTCGACCTTCTGGTCGATGGCGTTCTGCACGAGGTTGGCCTGGTTCCCGGCGACGGGGTCACTGGAGTAGACGAGTTTGATGTTGTCCTTCGCCGCGGCGGCCTGGGCGCCCTTGCGGATCAGGTCCCAAAAGGTGTCGCCCGGCGCCGCGTGGGTGACCAGGGCGACGGTCATCCGCGGGGTGGTGGCCTTCCCCACGGCGGTGTCGGTGCCGCCGGCCTCGGACTTCTTCCCGCCGGAGCCGCTGGAGCAGCCCGCGGCGAGCAGGGCGCCCACGGCGACGGCGGTGGTCAGGGCGGCGGCTCTGTGGTGTCTGCGCATGTCGGGTGCACCTCACTGTGCTGGGACGAGAGGGCCGCGCCCGGTCCGGGAGGCGGGCGGTGGGTGGGCGCCCGGGGCGGCGGCGGTCATGGGTGGTGCGGCGGTCCAGGGTGCGGACCCCGTGTACTCGGCGACTGGAGCGCGTCACTAGCGCGCTCTAGTGGCAGGTACTATGCGGCGGCCCCGAGGGGATGTCAACAGGTTTGTCAGGACGTACCAACAAAAGAGGGCCGCCCGTACGCACCGGTGGGGAGCGGTGCGTACGGGCGGCCTCGGGGCGGACGGTCGGGGACCGCCGGGCTCGGTCGCTCAGCTCTGTGCGCCGATGTTGACCATCCAGGGGACGCCGAAACGATCCGTGCACATGCCGAACACGTCGCCCCACATCTGCTTCTCCAGCGGCACCGACACCGAGCCGCCCTCGGACAGCTTCTCCCAGTAGCCCCGCAGCTCGGCGTCGTCGTCACCGCTCAGGCTCACGGAGTAGGAGCCGCCCTGCTCGGACTCCATGCCCGGGGGGTTGTCGGCGCCCATCAGGGTGAAGCCGCTGGTGGTCTCCAGCATGCCGTGCATGATCTTGTCCGCGTTCGGGGCGTCCGCCTGCCCGAAGTCTCCGTAGCTGTTGAGGTCGAGCGTGCCGCCGAAGACCTCCTTGTAGAACTCCATCGCCTGCCGGGCGTCGCCGTTGAAGTTGAGGTACGGGTTGAGGCGCGAGGCCATGAGAACCTCCCAGAAGGGGGCAAAGGGTAGTTTTCGCGCAGCGTATCGCCAGGCGCTGACAACGGCTCGTCGAGCATGCCGGCGCCCGGGCGGGGCCACGTGCCGCAGCGGCCGGTGTCATCGTCAACTTCCCTGTCGGCGTGGCCGCTTGAGTGGAGGGGGAGGCGGCGGCTCATGGCATCGACGTTCCGCGTCGGCGGGGGCCTGGACGTACGGCGGCTCGGTTTCGGAGCCATGCATCTGCCCACCGGGCCCGGCCCCGAACGGGAGAACGCCCTGGCGGTGGCCCGGCGGCGAGTGGAAGTCCGACGGACGGCCGCAGTTCCTGCGCGACCAGGTCCGGCAGGCCCTGCGACGGCCGCGAATGGAGCGGATCGACCTGCTCCAGCTGCACCGCATCGACCCCGGGACGCCGCTCGCCGACCAGCTCGGCACGCCGCGCGAGGTCCAGACCGAGGGCCTGGTCGGCCGGATCGGGCTGTCGGAGGTCACCGTCGACGAGCTGGAGCCGGTCCGGGAGCTCGTCGACGTCGTGAGAGTGCAGAACCGCTGCCACCTGCTCGACCGGGAGCACGAGGCGGTGCCGGACGCGTGCGCGGCGGCCGGGGGCGCATTCCTGCCGTGGCGGCCGGTGACCTGCGGGAACCCGGAGGGCCGAAGTCGGGAACGCCGCCGTCGCGGCCGAGCTCGGGGCCGCGCCCACGCAGGTCGCGCCGGCCCGACTCCTCGACCGCGCTCCGGTCGTCCCGCCCATCCCGGGCACGGCCCGGATCGAGCACCTGGAGGAAGAACCTCGCCGCGGCCGACCTGAAACTGACGCCCGCCCCGCGTGACCGCCACGACGGGTCGGCACCACGCCGAGCTCGTGCGGACCCTGCTCCTGGCCGACACCTACGCGGGCTGGAAGGGCTCACTGCCCGCGGCGGAGGTGCGCTCCCGGGCCGAAGGGGCGGAGCGCATGCTCGCGGTCCCGGCCGAGGCGTTCGCGCCGACCATGCCGGGACTGTTCGCCGGGCGGCCCCCCGCCGAAGCCGCCCGGCTGCCGTCCGTGACGAGGGAGCACGGGCCGAATCGGGCTGAGGAGCCGGGAAGGGCGATTTCCGCGCCGCCCCGCACGCACAGCCGCTCGTCGGCCAGGACGAGCGGTGACCCGCCCGCGCCCGGAGCGGGGACGATCCGGTCGAGCACCGGCCGTTCGGCGCCGGGCAGTGCCGACGGCGAGAGAGCGTGCGGACACGCGCCGGCCCCGCCACGCCCTGCGGCCTGCTTCGGCCGGCGTACGCGGGCTCACGCCTCGTCGGGCGCCCCGTTGTTCCAGTCGTACGGCCCGCCGCCCTGCCACTCGATCAGCTCGGTGTCGTCGACGGCCGTGTCGGCCGTGGGCAGGCCCTCGCGGTGCAGCAGGTCCAGTACGTCGAAGAGGCTGTAGGCGACGCCCATGCGCTCGCCGTGGATGGTCACCAGCCGTCCGCCGTCCGTCGCGGGCGGCTGCACGACCACAGGGGGTTGACCGTCCATAGCCCCACCATGCTCCCGAAACGACCGGACCGCAGCTCGGTGGCGTCCAGAAGCGGTACGGACCCCCTCTCGCGCCCGAGCCCGGGCGCACTGTGCGCCGGTGACAAGGCGCGATCCGGAAGCTGAGTTCTCATCAGCATTCCCTGAGAGCGGCCATGCCACGGCCCTAGCGTCCGTGGCATGGACATGAATCGTACGCACAGAGGGAAGTGGCGCGGTGCCGTGCTCGCGGTACTGCTGACCGCCGGGACACTCACGGCCGCCGCCCCGGGCGCCCGCGCCGAGGGAGCGCGCACCGAGACGTCGGTGACGTCGACCTCGCCGGTGACCGGGGTGACGGAGTCGATGGTGCGGGTGAAGGTGCCGCTGCCCGAATCGGCCGGGCCCCGGCCCGCGGCGTGCGACTGGCTGTCGTACCTGCGCTACCGCTCCGCCGACGGTCCGGCCGCGTCGGCCGACGCGGACCGGATCCTCATCGCCCAGCCCGGCATCCTGGAAGGGGCGGGGGCGTTCGACAGCGTCGCCCGCAACACCGTCACCAAGGCAGCCGAGCAGGGGCTGCACATCGAGTTCTGGGCGCTGGACCGGCGCTCCAACTGCCTGGAGGACCGCACCGGCATCGCCTCCGGCGACCAGCACACCGCCGTCGACTACTACTACCGCGGCAAGCAGGTCGACGGCCGCACCTTCGGCGGCTACACCGGCAACGCACAGCTCGGCTGGACGGCGAAGCTCGGGATCGAGCAGACCGTACGCGACCAGTACGACCTGCTCACCGCCGAGTTGCCCTCCCCGGCACTGCGCAAGCGGAAGGTGCTGTGCGGCGGGCACTCCCTGGGCGGTGTCATCACCGGCTACTTCGCCGCGGCCGACTTCGACGGCAACCGCGCCACCACGGCGGACGCCGGGTACAACCAGTGCGCCGGCTACTTCGCCCTCGACACGACCGTCTCCACCTCACTGGGCGACCTCAGCGGCAGCATCCCGGGCGACACCAACCTGCCCGACATCGGCCTCGGTTACGGTGTCGTGCAGGCCGGGCTGGACAGCGGGGTGCTGCCGCGCACCCTGTCCGCGCCGGTGCTGCTCAACCCCGAGACCATGACGCTGCTCGGCATCGCGGGCCTGGGCGCCCTGAAGGACCTGGACGGTGAGTCGGACCTGCTGGGCTATCTGCCCCGCAACCTCAACATCGAGGCCACCAACCGGTTCCTGTTCGCCAAGGACACCGCCGCCTTCCTCAGCGGCTCGCCGACGGTGAGGGACTTCCGGCTCACCAACGGCGCGGTGCTCGGGGCGCTGCTGGACGACAACTCCGTCCCGCTGGCCTTCCTCCAGACCAGCGTGGGCTTCTTCGACGGCGGACCGATCGCCGACAAGAGCTTCCCCGCCGCCAACGGGGGCGACGCCCAACAGGGGCTGTACGGGACCGCGTACAAGGCCATCCCGGACCGTCCGAAGGGGCCGCTCTACACCTGGCGCAACTACGACCGTGTCGGCGACGCGGACGACCCCGGCTACCGGTCGGCCGACGGCACCCCGTTCACCGACGCCGGCGAAGAGGTCACCGACGTGCGGCAACTGGCCCGCAGCCTGGCCGAGCAGCCGCTGGACTTCACCGAGCAGTACTTCCCGACCAAGCTGGTCACGGACATCGAGCTGGCCACCTCACCGCAGGTGAAGAAGCTCGTCGTCCACCCCGAGGGGCTCAAGGCCAACCCGGTGCTCACCGTCCTCGCCGGGGAGGGCCTGCTGGCCGGCCGGGTCCCGGCCGACCTGCACCCGGTGGTCGCGGACGGCTACCAGCACCTCGACGTCCTGACCGCCGCGCCGGTGCAGAACAACGGCCGGCCGGAGCCCGTCTCCACCAGCCTCGCCGGCTTCGCGAAAACACCGCGCTAGCCCCGTCCGGTACGCACGCCCAGGGCCCGGGAGGACATCCTCCCGGGCCCCTTCGTGTCGGACGGGATCAGAGCCGGCCCGCGGCGAACGTGGCCGCCTCCTCGGCGTCGTCCCGGTAGCTCAGGTGCGCCCCGACGTCGCCCCCGCCGTTCTCGCAGACGGGGTCGCCCTTGGCACAGAGGTCGAGGGTGCGGCTCTGGTAGGTGCCGGTGACGCTCTTGCCGAGCGCCCGGATCGGGTTGCCGAACAACAGCACCGCGGCGACCTTCGGCTCGACCGCGGCGGGCAGGGTGGCCACGATGGGGCTGCCGACCACCGCACCGGCGCTGCTGATGCCGATGGAGTTGTCGACGACGTTCGCGCCTTGCGAATAGCCGACGAGGACGAACTTCTGATTCGGGCAGGCGGCGGCCTGGCTCTTCACGTGGTTCACCAGATCCAGATTGCCCTGCGCCGCGGACGTGGGGGAGAGGTCGGCGGGGTAGTTCACCTTGTAGCTGGTGACATTCTTGCCCGCCGCCTTCTTCTGCAGGGCGGAATACACCGGGTCGCCGACGATAAGGCCGAGCGTGCCCGGCTCGAAGGTGCCGCGGGCCGTGACGACCTCGACGTCCGAGCAGGCCGCGGCCATGGCCGGGGGAGCCGAGAGGGTGGCGAGCCCGGCCCCGCCGGCCAGTGAGAGCGCCGCGAGACACATACGGATACGCATGGGGGATCCTCCGCGTGGAAAGGCGCGTGAAACGCCTGCGAAAAAGGACGCCCCGAACGTATGGGCTTTCTCTCGCCTGCTGTTATGAACGGGATTACGGAAAACCCGCGGATTTTTGTCGCCGATTGAGCAAGCGCCTGATTACGGACGTCAGTTCTGCCGTGTGTCCAGTGATTCCGCGCGCAACGCGAGAATGAGGTCGAGGCGGGTCGCCGGTTCGTGCAGGGCGTCGCCGAACAGCTTCTCCAGTTGGCGCAGGCGGTAGCGGACCGTCTGCGGGTGGATGTGCAGCCGCACGGCGACGTCCGGCACATTGCTGCCGCTGAGCAGCCAGGCCAGCAGTGTCTCGGCGAGCCGGTCGCGCTGCCCCGCCGAGACCGTGTCCAAGGGCGCCAGGACCCGGGCCTGGAGCCGCTCCAGCAGTGGCTCGTCGCCGTACAGCAGCAGCGTCGACAGATGCTCGTTGCAGCGCACCACGCCCTGGCGGGGCAGCACCCCACGGCCCATCAGCCCGAGCGCCCGGGTGGCCAGGCGCAGCGACTGCGCGGCCTCGGTGACCGCCACCGTCGGGCCGATCGCGGCGGGCCGCCCGCGCAGCGCGAGCGTGAACGCCCGGCCGCCGATGCCACCGGAGCCGTCCGGGTCGGGCACCAGCATGCGCGGCGGTCGGCACCCCATGTCCACCAGCGCGCCCGCCGCCGCCAGCGGACGGTCCTCCTCCCGCCGGTCCGGCGCCGCCGCCAGCGCCACGACGGCGACCGTCCGCGGCACCGGCCAGCGCGCGCTGTGCGCCAGGTCCTGCACGGCCTCCAGCGCCACCGGCCCGTCCTCCAGGAGCAGGTCCAGCAGCCGCTTGCGGCGCCGTTCCAGCTCGTCGGAGCTGCGCAGCTGGGCCTCGGCGTACCCGGACGCGGCCGCCTGCGCGACCTCGTGCACGGTCCGGAACGCCAGCTCCCCGAGCCCGGCGACGACCGTGGAGTCCAGCCCCAGTTCCTCCGCCGTGCGGCCCATCTGCCGCCAGGCGCGCATACCGCCGATCCGCAGCGCGGACTGCAAGGCGTCCAGGCTGCGGCCCTCCAGGGCCTCACCCCGGCCGAGTTCGTAGTACGTCGCCGCGATCGCGCCCCCGTCGTCGCGCGGGTCGGCGATGTGATCGACGAACAGGGTCAGCGCCTGCACCACCCCGGACCGCAGGGCCTTGCGGTAGGTACCGTCGGCGGGTCGGGCGTACTCGGGGACCTGGCGGCGGACCTCCTCCTCCACCTCGTCGGCGACGGCCGCCAGATTGGCGCGCAGCAGCTCCGCAAGCTCGGGCGGGACCTGCGGCGCGGCGGGACGGTCCGGCACGCCGTGCGGGGCGGGCACAGCCATCACGGACACTCCTTTCGACCGGAAGCGGCTCACCCGCGGGCTGTCACCCGCGGGACGAGTGGGGAGTCCCGTGTTGGACGGACGACCCCTGCGCTCCGTTCCGTGCCCCGACGGCACCCCCGTCACTCGGGCACACCCAGTGCACGGGCGAGGATAGGCCACGAGGCTGTGAACTCCGGCTTCCAGTGTGCCCAGTCGTGCCCGCCGCCCCCGTAGAAGTGCGTGGTGGCCGGGACACCCATGAGGGCCAGCGTGCGGGCGAAGCCCTGGGCCGAGGGCCACAGGGCGCTCTCCAGGATCCCGGGCAGCGGATCACCGCCGCCGCCCACCCCGCTGCCCTGCGACACGTACAGGGCCGTGCCGCGCAGCCCGGTGGCGCGGGCACGCGGGTTGAAGTCCCGCCAGGTCAGGAGGTTGAACACCGGATTTCCCCAGAGGGACGCGGCCGGCAGGTTCTCGCGGGCCACGATCGCGTCCATGATGGCGGGAACACCGGGGGCCGTGGTGTCGAGGACGCCGCTGTAGGAGGCCGCCGCGGTGAACGCCCCGGGGTGGCGGGCCGCGTGGGCCATGGCCCCGTAGCCGCCGGTGGACACCCCGGCGACCGCCCGGACGCCGGAGGCCCGGTAGTCCCGGGCGAGCAGCGCCGGCACCTCCTTCACCTGGAACGTCTCGTAGTCGGGGCCGCCGCGCCAGACGCTCGGGATGCCGGTGGGGCCCGCGTCCGGCATCGCCACGATCAGGTCGCGGCCGGCGGTGAACGCCTCGATGTCCGTCTCACGGGTCCACGAGGTGTAGTCGTCGTGCGCGCCGTGCAGCAGGTACAGCACCGGGTACTTCTTCTCCGGGCGCGTACCGAAGTCCGACGGCAGGATCAGCCGGACCGGCGCGCTGCGGCCGAGCGCCGCGGAGGGCACGGACACGTCCAGCGTGCGCGGCCCGAGCCGGGTGGCCGCCCGGGCCGTGCCGGTCGCGGCCCCGAACAGGGCGGCGAGACCGGCGGCGGCCGTAGCTCTGGCGACGGTGCGCCGGGACACTCCGGCGGCGGGCTTCTGCGGCAGGTGGGACATGACGGCTCCTCGGGTTCCATGTCAGGGGGCCGGCTCGGCGAGTGTCCGGCTCAGATGGGCGGCGATCTCGCCGACGTGCGGCGGATCGAGCAGCGACAGATGGTGACCGGCCACCGGCACCACCCGCAGACGTGGGCACACCTCGTCCCAGCCCAGCGCCGGGTCGTCCCGCTCGTAGGCGGGGTCACGCACGGTGTGCGGCGCGCGTTCGGTGGCGCGGTAGAGGACCACCGGCCCGTCGTGGGGGGCGGGGCTGTGCGACTCGCCGATGCCCATGTCCAGGTAGGAGGACCGCTGGTGCTCCAGCGCCGCGGGCGGCACGTCGGCGGCCTCGCGCAGGGCCCGCAGCACGACGTCGATACGGGCCGCGTCGTCGTCCATCGCCACGAGCTCGTCGTACGGCAACTCCAGTCGCACCCCGTAGGCGTCGGCGACATGGCGGGAGAAGCCCTCGAAGTGCGCCCGGATCCGCTCGGACCGCGTCGACCCCGGGCGGGGGAGGGGCCGTACGGAGTCGATGAGCACGACCAGCCGCACCTCCCGCCCGGCGGCGGTCAGGTGCCGGGCGGTCTCCTGGGCGACGAAGCCGCCGAAGGACCAGCCGCCCAGCAGCACGGGGCCGTCGGGGTGGACGGTGTTGATCGCCTCGGCGTAGCGCCGCGCCTTCTCGGGCACGGTCCCGGCTTCCTCGATCCGCTCCAGCCCGTACACCGGCTGGTCGTCGCCGAGGAGTTCGGTCAGCGTCCGGTAGACGCTGACCGGGCCGCCGGCGGCGTGGACGAGGAACAGCGGGGGTCGCGAGCCGGTGGCGCGCAGGGGCCGCACCGGGGTGTCGTCCCGGGGGAGGGCGCGTTCGACCCGGGTGGCGGCGTCCTCGACGGTGACGGCGGTGAACAGCTCGCGCAGGGGCAGTTCGATGCCGAACTCGCGCTCCACGGCCGTGCGGATTCGGACCGCCATCAGCGAGTCCAGGCCGAGGTCGGCCCACGCGGTGCCCGGGGTGATACGGGCGGGGGAGTGGCCGGTGACGGCGGCGATGTGGTGGGTCAAACGGGCCAGGACCGAAGAAGGCTCGGTCACCGCGGCAGGAGGTTCCTCCGGCAGCGGCTCCACGCGGCCGGCCCGGCCGTCCGTCCACCAGTGCCGTACGTGCCGCCACCGGGGCAGCGGCAGGTCGATGACCCGCCCCTGCGGCACCGGCAGCCGCTGCCCCGCGGCGTACAGGGCGCCCAGTTGCCCGGCGAACGCCTCCGACCCGTCGGCGTCCCGGCGCAGCGTGGCCAGGGCGAGGGCGCCGGGCACGGTGTCCGCGACGGCCCCCGTCAGCACGGGGTGGGGGGAGATCTCGACGAAGGCCGTGTGGCCGTCGGCGGCGGCCGACGCGAGCGCCCGGTCCAGCCGCACGGGCCTGCGCAGGTTGGCCGCCCAGTGCGCGGCGTCGAAGAGACAGTCTCCGCGCGGGTCGTCGAGGACCGTGGAGTGGACAGGGACGCGCGGCCGCCGCCCCCGTATCCCGGACAGCGCGTCCACCAGCTCCGGCAACAGCCCGTCCACCTGCGGCGAGTGCCCGGCGCCGACGACCCGCATGACCCTCGCCGCCCGGCCCTGCCCCTCCAGCCGGCGCACGAGCCCGGCCACCGCCGCCTCCTCACCCGTGACGACCTTCTGCCGCGGGGAGGAATGCACGGCGACATGCACCTCCGGGAAGTCCCGTCCCAGCGCGTCCAGTTCGGCGTCGTCCAGGTCCACCACGGCCATCGCGCCGCCCCGCAGCCCGCTCAGCAGCCGGGCCCGTACGGCGATGACACGCGCCCCGTCCGCCACGTCCAGCGCGCCCGCGCACACGGCCGCCGCCACCTCGCCCATGGAATGGCCGATCACACCGGCGGGCTCGACACCGTGGGAACGCCACAGCTCGGCGAGCGCCAGCTGAAGGCCGAACAGCACCGGCTGGGCGACCTCCAGGCGGTCCAGTCCGTCGCCCGAGGACAGATGGTCGTACAGGGACAGGCCGCACTCGGGGGCGAGCTGCGGGTCGAGCTTCTCGACGGCGGCGGCGAACGCGGGTTCCTCGGCCAGCAGCCGGCGCCCCATGCCCGGCCACTGGCTGCCGTACCCGGAGAAGACCCACACGGGGCCCCGCCCCACGCGGTCGCGGTCCCCGGTCGTCACCCGTGGATCCGGGCGCCCGGACGCCAACGCGTCCAGCGCGTCGGCCAGTTCGGCCCGGTCACGGGCGACCACGGCGGCACGCACAGGCCCTCGGCCCGTACGGCCCGCCAGGGTCCGGGCCACGTCGGCGGGGTGCGCGGCGCCGTCCCGCAGCCGGCCGGCGAGCCTGCCCGCCGTGTCGCGCACGCGCTCGGTGTCGAGGTCGGACAGCAGGTGCACCCGGGCGGCGGGTTCCTCGGCCGGTCGTACCGGGACCAGGCCGGGCGGTCCCTCCTCCAGCACCACATGGGCGTTGGTGCCGCCGAAGCCGAACCCGGAGACGCCCGCGACGGCCGTGCCGCCGTAGCGCGGCCAGGGCTCGGATTCGGTCACCACCCGCAGTCGGGGATCGGTGAGGGAACTGCCCCGTTCGCAGTGCAGGGACGGCGGGATGCCGTCGTGGTGCAGGGCCAGCACGGTCTTCACCAGGCCCGCGACGCCCGCCGCGGACTCCAGATGACCGAGATTGCCCTTGGCGGACCCCAGCAGCAGCGGCTGGTCGGGGTCCCGGCCCGCGCCGAGCACCGCGCCGAGCGCACCCGCCTCGATCGGGTCGCCCAGCGGTGTGCCCGTGCCGTGCGCCTCCACGTAGTCGACGTGTTCCGCGGCGAGCCCGGCCTGCGCGTACGCCCTTTCCAGCAGCGCCAGTTGGGCGGCCGGGTTGGGTGCCATCAGGCCGTTCGAGCGGCCGTCGGAGTTGACGGCGGAGGCGCGGATGACGGCCAGCACACGATCGCCGTCCCGCTCGGCGTCGGACAGCCGCTTGAGGATGACCGCCGCGCAGCCCTCGCCGCGCCCGATGCCGTCGGCCACCGCGGAGAACGGCTTGCAGCGCCCGTCCGGTGCCAGGGCGCCCGCCCGCTGGAAGGCGACCGTGACGGCCGGCGACAGCAGCAGGTTGACCCCGGCCGCGATCGCCGTGTCGCTCTCGCCGGTGCGCAGGCTGACGCAGGCGTGGTGGACGGCGACCAGCGAGGAGGAGCAGGCGGTGTCGACGGCCAGACTCGGTCCCCGGGTGTCCAGTACGTAGGCGAGCCGTCCGGCGGCGACGCTGAGCGCGCCCCCCGCCGGGGCCCAGGGGTCGATGGCGGCCGGGTCGGCGCCCGTCAACTGCCCGTACTCGGGTGCGGAGATGCCGACGAACACGCCGGTGGCCGTCCCCGCCAGGGACCCGGCCGGCACGGCGGCATGGTCGAGCGCCTCGTGGACGACCTCCAGCAGAATCCGCTGCTGGGGGTCCGCCACCGCGGCCTCGCGCGGGGTGATGCGGAAGAAGTCCGCGTCGAACCCGGCGATGTCATCCAGATAGCCGCCGTACGGATGGGCGTCGGCCGGCGGGAACGCCGTGAAGTCGCGCCAGCGGTCCTCCGGGACACGCCGGATCGCGTCGACGCCCTCGCTGAGCAGCCGCCAGTAGTCGTCCGGGCCGTGCACGCCGCCGGGCAGGCGGCAGCCGACCCCGACGACCGCGACCGGCTCGGCCGTCCCGCCCGGCACGGCGGGACGCGACACCGGCGCCACCTCGGCTCCCGGGGCAGGTGTCTCGCACAGCCGCGCCAGCAGGGCCTCCCCGGTGGGCGCCTCCCACAGCAGCGTCGTCGGCAGCTCCCGGCCGGTGGCGCGGGACAGCTCGCCCGCCAGGGCGACGGCGTCCCGCGAGGCCATGCCGAGGTCGGCGAGCGGCCGGTCCATCGGGACGTCGTCCGCGGACGTCCCGTTCCAGGCGGCCACCCGCTCGGCGATCAGCCGGCGCAGCGCGGCCTCGTCGGGGGACCTCATACCGCGGCACCCGTCCGGGCCTGCCCGCCGTAGGCACCCTCCAGATACCGGGCGCGGGTCAGCGCCCGCGACACCTTGCCGCTGGACGTGCGCGGCACGGTGCCCGGCGGCACCACGACGACGTCGGCCAGCCGCAGTCCGTGCCGGGCGGAGACGGCGCCGCGCACGGCACGCACCAGGGCGGCCACGTCCAGCTCGGCGAGGTGGGCGGTCCGCGCGTGCTCGGCCACGACGACCGCACACTCCCCACCGGCACCGCCCGGCACGGCGAAGGCGGCGAGCCGGTCCCGGCGCACCGCCTCGTGCGCCTCCTGCGCCGACGCCTCGACGTCCTGGGGGTAGTGGTTGCGCCCGTCGACGATGATCAGGTCCTTCAGCCGTCCCGTGACGATCAGCTGCCCCTCCAGCACCGTCCCCAGATCACCCGTGCGCAGCCAGCGGCCCGGACCGGCCGCGGTGTCCGCGAACTCCGCGCCGAAGACCTCCTCCGAGTCCCGGTTCCAGTAGCCGCGGCCCACGTTCGGCCCCTGCACCCAGATCTCCCCGACCTCACCCTCCGACAGCGGCACCCGCGTCACCGGGTCGGCGACCCGCACCCGCTGCCCCGCCGGCGTGCCACAGCCCGTCAGCAGCACCGCCCGGGGCTCGTCGGGCCGGGCGGGCAGGGCCTTTCCGGCCGCCAGGGCGTCGCGGTCGAGCGCGAACCGGCTGAGCGGCTCACCCGGCCGGGCCGCGCACACGAACACCGTGGCCTCGGCCAGCCCGTACGACGGGCAGTGCGTCCCGGGCGCCAGGCCCTGGTTCGCGAACGCCGCGTGGAACCGGTCGGCCGTGCCGGGGCGTACCGGTTCACTGCCGTTGATCAACGCGGTCACCCCGTCCAGTCGCAGCCCCTCCTTCTGGTCGGCGGTGACGGTCGCGACGCAGTAGTCGTAGGCGAAGTTGGGCGCGGCGCTCACGGCGTTCGGATGCGCGGCGAGCAGCCGCAGCCAGCGCACCGGTTCGTGCAGGAAGGCGGCCGGGTCCATCAGCACCGACAGCGCCCCGCGCGCCACCGGGGCCGCGACGCTGAGCACCAGCCCCATGTCGTGGTAGAGCGGCAGCCAGCCCACACTGGTCATCGGGCGGGTGTCGAGGCCGTAGGCGGCCAGGGCCTGGCGGGCGTTGGCGACGACGTTGCCGTGGCTGATCTCCACGCCGGCCGGGGCGCGGGTCGAACCGGACGTGTACTGGAGGTAGGCGGGTGCCGCGGGGTCCAGGGGGACCGGTTGCCAGTCCGGGCCGCCGTCGGGCACCTCGTCCGCCACGACGATCCGCGGGCCGCCGGCCCCGAGAAAGTCCCGCACCTCGTCATGGGCCCGGCTCGTGGTCACCACCACCGAGGGCCGCGCGTCGGCCAGGACGCCCGCGAGCCGGTCGGCGTGCCCGGGCAGGCCCGGCGTGTACAGCGGCACGGCGACCAGCCCGGCGGACAGGGCCGCGAGGAAGGCGGCCACGTACTCCGTGCCCTGCGGGCACAGCAGGGCGACCCGGTCCCCGGGCCCGGCCTCGGCGGCGAGGCGCGCGGCGAGCGCCCGCACCCGCACGTCCAGGCGGCGCCAGGTCAGGGTGCGGTGGACGCCGCGCGAGTGCGGCGCCGGGTGCTCGACGAAGGTGAAGGCCCGGCGGTCGGGTGTGGTCTCGGCCCAGTGCCGCACGTACTCCGGCAGGGTGGGGCACGCGGGCGCGAGCGGGGGGCGGCTGTCCATCGGGCGGGGCTCCTCACGGCGCGGATCGGCCTACGGGTCGCAAGAACGGGGGAGGGGGAGAGAAGTGGGCGGTCAGAGGGGGATGTTGCCGTGCCGGCGCTCCGGCATCGGGGCGCGTTTGCCACGCAGCGCGCGCAGGGCGCGGCAGACCTGCTCGCGCGTCTCGCGCGGCGCGATGACGGCGTCGACATAGCCGCGCTCGGCGGCGAGATACGGGGTGCCGTGGGTGCGTTCGTAGGCGGCGAGGAGGTCGGCGCGCAGCGCCTCCGGGTCGTCGGACGCGGCGAGTTCACGCCGGTGCAGGACGCCCACGGCCCCTTCGGCGCCCATGACGGCGATCCGGGCGGTGGGCCAGGCGAGGTTGACGTCCGCACCCAGGTGCTTGGAGCCCATCACCGCGTAGCCGCCGCCGTACGCCTTGCGCACCACGACCGTGACCTTGGGGACGGTGGCCTCGGCGTAGGCGTAGAGCAGTTTCGCGCCGCGCCGGATGATCCCGGCCTGCTCCTGCCGCACCCCGGAGAGATACCCGGGCACGTCGGCGAAGGTCAGCAGCGGGATGCCGAACGCGTCGCAGAACCGGACGAATCGTGCGGCCTTCTCGGACGCGTCGATGTCGAGGACCCCGGCGGCGTGCAGCGGCTGGTTGGCCACGACGCCCACCGAGCGGCCCTCGATCCGGGCCAGGGCGCAGATGATGTTCGGCGCGAACAGCTCCTGCACCGGCAGCAGTTCACCGTCATCGACGACCGCGTGCAGGACGTCCCGCATGTCGTAGGCCTCGCCGAGCCGGTCCGGGACGATCGTGTCGAGCCCGACACCGGCCGGAGCGGACCCGGGGGCGTACTCCGGGGGACGTTCCAGATTGTTGGCCGGCAGGTACGACAGCAGGTCGCGCACGGTGTCGAGGGCGTCGCCCTCGTCGGCGGCCAGGAAGTGGGCGTTGCCGTTGACGGTGTTGCTGGTGCGGGCGCCGCCCAGCTCCTCGGCGGTGGTGCGCTCGCCCGTGACCGTCTCGATGACGTCGGGGCCGGTGACGAACATGTGCGAGGCGCCGTCCACCATCACCGTGAAGTCGGTGATCGCCGGCGAGTACGCGGCACCGCCCGCGCACGGGCCCAGGACGACCGAGATCTGCGGGATCACCCCGGACGCCTTCACGTTGCGCCGGACCAGCTCGGCGTAGAGGGCGAGGGCGGCGACACCCTCCTGGATCCGGGCCCCGCCGGAGTCGTTCAGGCCGATCACCGGGCAGCCCGTCTTCAGGGCCAGCTCCATGAGGGCGACGGTCTTCTCCCCGAAGGCCTCGCCCATGCTGCCGCCGAACACCGTGGAGTCCTGGGCGAACACGCAGACCGGGCGGCCGTCGACCGTGCCGTACCCGGTGACCACGCCGTCGCCGTAGGGGCGGCGGGCGTCGTGCTCCGCGGGCCGGGCGCGGACGAACAGACCGGTCTCGGTGAAGGAGTCCTTGTCCACGAGCCGCTCGATCCGCTCCCGGGCCGAGAACTCCCCGCGTCTGCGCGGACCGCCCTGAGTCACCGCCCGCTCCCGGCGGTGCTCCAGGGCGTCGACGCGCTCCGCGGTGCCCCCGGGCGTGCGCGTCGCGGTCTCCCCCGGACCGGATGCCGTCACCTCAATGCTCACAACCACCTCCGAAGTGGTCCTCGAATATGGCAGTGAGGCGGAGGAATGCCCTACGGATCGCCGGTCTGTGTGGGGGAGATGAGTCCTCGGGCGCGGGGTTTCATCCGTGTGTGACAAGGGGGCCGGCGAGGGTCGGGGCGCGATTCAGCGGTCCCGCTGCTGAATGCGTTCTCCTTCTTCTATTGGACCCCCGGCCGCGCGGCGTCCAGGCTGGAGTGCACCATCGCCCGACAGCCGGAAGAGGTCACGAACCATGCACACCCGCCGCATCGGTGACGTCGAGGTCAGCGCGATCGGCCTGGGCGCGATGCCCATGTCCATCGAGGGACGACCGGACGAGGACCGCTCCCTCGCCACCCTGCACGCCGCGCTCGACGCCGGCGTGACCCTGATCGACACCGCGGACGCCTACCACCGCGACGCCGACGAGGTCGGTCACAACGAGACCCTGATCGCCAAGGCCCTCGCCTCCCACGACCGCGGCGGCGACGTCCTCGTCGCGACCAAGGGCGGCCACCTCCGCCCCGGCGACGGGAGCTGGACGCTCGACGGCAGCCCCCGCCACCTCAAGGCCGCCTGCGAGGACTCCCTGCGCCGGCTCGGCGTCGAGGCCATCGGCCTCTACCAGTTCCACCGCCCCGACCCGCGCGTCCCCTACGCCGAGTCCGTCGGCGCGATCCGCGACCTGCTGGACGAGGGCAAGATCCGCATGGCCGGCATCTCGAACGCGAACCCCGAACAGATCAGGCAGGCCGGCGAGATCCTCGGCGGACGTCTGGTCTCCGTGCAGAACCAGTTCTCCCCGGCCTTCCGCTCCAGCGAGCCGGAACTGCGCCTGTGCGACGAACTCGGGATCGCGTTCCTGCCCTGGAGCCCCCTCGGCGGGATCTCCAAGGCCGGTGAACTCGGCTCGGGCCACGCGGCCTTCGCCCGCATCGCCGAAGCGCACGGTGTCAGCCCGCAGCGCGTGTGCCTGGCCTGGATGCTCGCCAAGTCGCCGGTCGTCGTCCCGATCCCGGGCGCGAGCCGGCCCGAGACGATCCGCGACTCGCTCGCCGCCACCGACCTCGTCCTGACGGCGGACGAACTGGCGGAGCTGGACGCCGCCTGAGAAGACCACGAGACCCGGGGACGGCCGCGCGCCGCCCCGGGTCTCGCGCTGCACACGAGCCGGCCCGCGCACGCGCCACGCACCGGCACCCCGGAGGAACTCCACCGATGACATCGCCGTGGGAAAGACCGCTCGACCACCGCTACCGGGGCGAGCACCCGGTCGTGCCGCAGGAGTCGGTCCTCTTCGACGGCACGATCCGCGAGAACGTCGCCCACGGCATGGACGGTGCAGACGAGGAGACGGTACGGGCGGCCCTGCGCGACGCCAACGCGCTGGTGTTCGTCGACCGGCTCCCCAGGGGCCTCGACACACCCTGGTCGGCGAACACGGCGCCCGGCTGGCCGGCGGTCAGCGGCAGCGCCTGGCCATCGCCCGGGCCTGATCCGCGTCTCCAAGGTGCTGGGCGCCGACCGGATCGTCGTGATGGGCGACGGTCGCATCGAGGAGATCGGCCCACACGAGGAGCTCCTGCGCCGGGTTGGGGCCTACACGGCCCTGCACAGCGGCCAGATCGTCTGAGACCGGTCGCATGCGATCACTTCTCGTCAAATCTGACCCAGGTGAGAAAAACGTGTGAATGTTTCCGCGTGGTTCGGGCATACGCAGCGAAAACAGAGAGAGGGGCGCTACGTGCTTGTACCGGACCGGAAGATCGTCAGGGAGTTGCTGACGCGGTACGCGTCGCTGAGGATCGCTCAGTCGGAGAGGCACGTGCCGACGGTGGCACGCGAACTGGAGGACGTCAGCTACACGCTGTGCGTGATGATGGGGACGTCCGACATCAGCGACGCCATCGCGAAGGCCGATGTCCTGCTGCTCACCGAGGGGCGGCCCGATGCCGTCGGCGCGGGCGGCGAGAACGGCCTGACGCTGGTCGGCTGACAGCTGTGAGGCCCGGCACGGACCGGGCGGCGTGCGCCTCGGCGGTCCCTAAGCAGGGGCCGCCGAGGCGTTCGTCCTTCCGTGGAACGCCGCCCGGTAGGCGTACGGCGTGGTGCCCACCACCTTGCGGAACCGCTCCCGGAACGCCGTCGGCGAGCCGAACCCGGCCTGGCGCGCGATCCGTTCGACGGAGTGGTCGGTACTCTCCAGCAGGAACTGGGCGCGCCGCACCCGCGCCCGCAGCAGCCACTGCAACGGCGTGGTGCCGGTCTGCTCGCGGAAGCGCCGGCTGAAGGTCCGTTCGCTCATTCCCGCCCGAGCGGCCAGCGCGCCCAGCGTCACCTCGTGCGCCAGGTTGTCCTCGATCCACTCCAGCAGCGGTTCCAGAACCGAGCCCCGGGGCACCGGCGGATGCTCGTGCACGATGAACTGGGCCTGTCCGCCCTCGCGTTCCAGTGGCATGACCGACATCCGCGCGATGTTCGCGGCGACGGCCGATCCCAGATCCCGGCGGATCATGTGCAGGCACAGATCCAGCGCGGCGGCGGCCCCGGCCGAGGTGAGGATCTGCCCGTTGTCGACGTACAGCACGTCCGGCGCCACCTCGACCCGCGGGAAGCGGCGGGCGAGTTCACCGGCGGCCACCCAGTGCGTGGTGGCACGCAGCCCGTCCAGCAGCCCCGCCTCCGCCAGCACGAAGGCGCCGACGCACACCGACGCGATCCGGGTCCCGGCCTCGGCCGCCTCCCGCAGGGCCGCCAGCACCCGGGCGGACGGCGGTGCGGCGTCGGGGGAGCAGCCGGGCACGATGATCGTGTCCGCTTCGGCCAGCGCTTCCAGCCCCCGCTCGATGCGCAGGGTGAAGCCGCCGTCCGCGCGCACCTCGGGCGTCTCGGCGCACAACCGGACCCGGTAGGCGGGCCGTCCGTCCGGCAGATGGGTCCAGGCGAACGTCTGCTGGGGTGCCGCCATGTCGAACGGCACCACGTGATCGAGAACCAGGATCGCCACGGAGTGCATGTCCGCCACCCTAGGCGACTTCCCGCCACCCCCCTGAAGTGCGGGCAATGGCGGTCTCGGAGAGGGGAGCACAGGTCGGGCGAGGTGGCGAGAACCCGTTGCAAGCTGTCGTTCCAGCCCATGGGCGCACCCGCGGGGGGCGTCCTAGCGTGGGCGGCGTCGACCGCATTCACGGAAAGAGCCCCGGTGACCAAGATCCTGTTGTCCCTCCATGTCCTGGCCGCCATCGTCGCCATCGGTCCCGTGACCGTCGCGGCCAGCATGTTCCCGCCCGCCGCGCGCCGTGCGACCCCCTCGGGCGGCATCGGCACGCCGGCGCTCCTGCACCGCATCTGCCGTGTCTACGCCGGTGTCGGGCTGACCGTCCCGGCCCTCGGGTTCGCCACCGCGGCCGCGATGGGCGTCCTCGGCAGCGGATGGCTCATCACCTCCATCGCCCTGACCGCCGCGGCCGCCGGCATCCTGGTGGCCTTCGTCCTGCCCCGCCAGGAGGAACTCCTCGACCGGCTGAAGGACGAGCAGGCTCCCGACCACCGGGACACCGTGCAACTCGCCATGTTCACCGGCATCTTCAACCTGCTCTGGGTCACGGTCACCGTCCTGATGATCGTCCGGCCGGGTTCCACGACGGGAGCCTGAACAAGTCCCGCCCTCGCCTGTCACGGATGTCCGGTCTGCGTCAAGTCATCCCAAGGAATTCACACTCCGGGACACCGCGCCGCCTACACTCGCAGTCTCGCCCCCATCACGGGGCCGACGAGCAGAAAGGCACGTTGACGGGTGTTCCAGGATTCCCCCATCTACGACCGACTCATCGCGGAGCGCGGTGACGTACCCGCACAGGTGCGCCGCGAGGCCGAACGTGTGAGCAGGGAACTGGAGCTGGTCATGCGGCCCTCACAGTCCCTCGGCTACGACCGGCCGCACTCCCCGGGCGCGGGTTGGCAGCGCGCGGGCATGCTCCCCGGCCCGCGCCCGCAGTGAACGACAGGCCGGGCCCGGGACCGCCGGGCCCGGTCACTCAACGGACCTTTGTGTGGGAACCGTTGACATGGGACGGCTGGACCGGCACCGGCCGGACCAGCCACTCGGCGATGGTCCGGGCGATCGGCTGACCCGTCTCCACCTCGACGAACCCGAACTGCCCCGACTGGTTGCACTCCAGGAACCACCAGGTCCCGTCGGCGTCCTCCACGAAGTCGAAAGCCCCGTAGGCCAGTCCGGCCTCCCGCAGATAGGACAGCACGCCCGGCGCGATGCGGGACGGCACGTCGACCGGGAGCCAGGGCGAGCCGGGCGCGGCGAAGCGCACGTCGACCTCGTCCGGGTCCGCGTCGTCCGCGGTCGCCTTGCGGGCGGCCAGCATCCGCTCGCCCACGACGGTGAGCCGGATGTCGGCCCGCTTGGTGATCCGCCGTTGCAGCAGCGTCGGCCCGAACGCGACGGCCGAGAAGTCCGTGTCCGGCGCGACCCGGCTGGTCGGCACGGCCCGGGGCGGGTCCTGCGGATGCGCGCCCGACACCGGCTTGACCACCAGCTCCGGGTAACGCTCCGCGAACTCGCGGGCGGCGCGCGGGAAGGTCGTGATCAGCGTCGCGGGCACGGGCAGGCCGCATCTCTGGGCGAGGCGCAGCTGCCACGGCTTGTGCCGGGCCCGGCGCGCCGCGTCGGGGTCGTTCATCCAGCGCGCGTCCGAGCCGCGCAGCATGCCGTAGAGCGCCTGGGCGGCTTCCTCGGTCAGCCACGCGGACGGCTGGGCCGCCCGTGCGGCCGGGACGCCGGGCCGGCGTACCCACACGGACCGGAGCCCCCCGATGCTCACCAGCCGCCCCCCGGCGGACAGATGGCCGCGGAACCGGCCGTGCACGTACTCCCCCGAGAGCGCGACTCCACCGGTCAGATCCGCGGGATCGACCCGGACCACGGGAACCCCCGTCGCGTTCAGGTGGACGACCACCATGTCCGCGGTGACGTCCTCCTCGCAGGTGAGGATCAGTACGGTCATCGTCGACGGCCCGCGGTCAGTCGTCGAAGTGCGTCTTGGAGCCGGCGGTGGACGTCGTGGTGCCGAACTCTCTCAACAGGGCGAAGTCAGAGGCCGCGACCCGTCCGTCGCGGAGTACGTTCAACTGCAGTCCGGCGTCGTACACGTACGGAATGGCAGCTTCCAACTCCACTGCCGGGCGCGCGTAGTTGAGCGCGAACGGTTGCATCGTCTCTCCCTCGTCGGTACTGCGCCGAGCAGGCCTGGGCCTGGGGGCGCGGCCGCCCGGGCCGCCGGCCTGTTTCGGCTTCCAGAGACTTATACGAATCGAACGGGTGGTTGGTTTCCTTACTTTCCGTAGTCATCGGCCAGTTGCCGGTCCGACCGGTGTGCCGTACTGCGCTCCCGTTCGCCGAGGGAGCCGCGGACAGTGCGCAGAGCGAGCAGCAGAACGCCGATGTCGTCCAGGTACACCGGGTCGGGCAGAAGGTCGACGGGCAGCACGAGATAGAGCACCGCGCCCCAGAAGACCCAGCGCGGCCCCGTGGGCAGTCCCGCACGCCGCAGATCGCGGCGGGTCCGGACCAGCCGCACCAGGACGACGACGGCGAAGACGAGGACGAAGGCCGCGAGAACCGCGGCCAGCATGATCACCTTGGTGGTCGTATCCACGGGTTGCCCTCCTCCTGGCGTGCCGCGACACGGGGTGTCCTTAGCTGGATTCCCTTTTCCGGCGGCTGTATTGCGGCCCGGGCCCGATAGGTCGGCGAGTCGGCGCATTTTCCGTACGGGTGGTCATCCCGCTGGCTCACCCGAGTGGCACGGGGTGACGGGGGCGCCTAGTAATGGTCAGCGTAACGTCGCTCGTCACACGACGGGGGGCGCAGGAGCGGCCGCACTCTTCCCACGGAGGCGAGGATGACCACCTGCTCTTCATCACCCCGCTCGAACGAACCTGCCATACCGAACGAGCCGAGCGGGTCCGCCCAGCCGTCCGCCGAGACGACCGTCGCCACCGGCACGCACCAGGTGGAGCAGACGACCGTCGCCACCCGCACGCACCAGGTGGAGCAGACGAGCGCACAGCCGGCCGCCGGGCCGTACGAGGCATACGAGGCGGACCCGGCGGGGCGCGCCGAGCCCGCCGTCGCCGGTTCCCACCAGGCCGACCGGGCGGACGCCGGGCCCGTGGCCCTCGGCTCCCACCCGGCGGCCGGGGCGGCAACGCGGCCGGCCGCCCCCGAGCCGGACCCGGCCGCCGCGCGGCCCGTACCGCCCGCCGAGGACTGGCTGGATCCCGCGGAGGCGCGGCCCGCCGCCCCCGCCATGAACCGGCCGGACCCCGCGGAGGAGCCTGCCGGGCCCGCACACGTGACCACCACCGGCCCGGATGATGCCGATCCGTCCGCCGGGCCCGCCCATGTGGCCAACGCCACTCCGGCCAACGCCACTCCGGCCAACGCCGCTCCGGAGGACGCCGCTCCGGAGGATGCCGTTCCGTCCGCCGGGCCCGGCCCGGACGACGCCGGCCGGCCGGGCGCACGGCCGTTCGTCATCCGGTCGCTCGACGACAACCCGGTGGAGCTGAGGCCCGGTAGCGGCCCCGCCTCCGGCGCACCGTACGGCGACGCCGTCAGCGACCTGGTGCACGCCGCCGTGGCCGATCGGCCGCTGGAGGAGGTCGTCGACCTCATCGTCTCGCTGGAGGAGTCGCCCGATCACGCGCAGGCGAGGGTCGACGCGCTCCGCACCGCAGGGGTGTCCCGGTCCGTGGAGGACGTGTCCCGGATGATCGCCCTGCTGACGAAGCCCCCGCGCGACGCCGACCGCGCTGACGACGCGATCCGGGCCGCGGCCGCCCACCGGCCGGTGGAAGAAGTGACCCGGCTGGTGACCCTGCTGCACAAGGAGCCGCAGGAGCCCCACGTCCGCGAGGAGGCGCTGCGCGCGGCCGCCACCGGCCGTTCCGTCGGGGAACTGGTCGAGCTGATCGACCGCCTCGGCCTGGAGCGGCTGGACCGCAACGGCCGTCGCCCGAACGGCACGTCGCGCCCCGAGGGCGAGACCGCGAAGGCCGAGGCGCCCGGCCGCACCGGCAAGCGCCGTGCGGCACGCGCGGGTTCGGTCCGCGAGACCCACCGCGCCCTCGACGACTCACCTCCGGAGCGCGAGCCGGCGACGGACCGGTACGCCCGGTCCGTGTCCTGGTCGGGATGGCTCGCCGCCCTGGCCCTCGCCGTGTGCGCGGTGGTCCACTTCCCGCTGCAGCGCGGCGACGCGTCCCTTCGGCTGCACGCGTTCGCCCTCGGCCTGTCGGTGCTGTGCACGGTGCTTGCGGTGCTGCTGGCGCTGCGTCCCGTGGCGTTGGTGCTGGCCGGCGCGGTGCTGGTGCCCACGGTGCTGGCCGGGGCCCAGGCGTACGGCAGTTCCTTCCCGTCGGCGTCCCTGTCCCGGGCCGTCGACCTGGCGCTCGCCCCGCCGTGGCTGGCCGCCGGAGTCGCCGGGTGCGCGGCTCTGCTGGCCCTCGTCGCCCTGGTCTTCCGGGTGCTGGCGCCCATCGCCGCCAGGCAGTGGGAGGCCGCGCCGGTGTCCGAGGCACACGGCATGGCGGAGTGAGGCCCGGAAGGTTCCCTTGGGTTGGACCGGATCGCGGCGCCGTCGCCTGCGGATCCGGTCCACTCATGCGGCCCGACGTCCTGATGGGATGGGCGACGGAGGGTCGTTCATCGCGGGCCGAAACAGGTTGACGGCATGGCCCGGTGACGGAGAAGCCGTGCCGGGCCGGCCACCCCTGCTCTTCACTCATCCGCCCGTTCGGGGTGGAGCGCGGTAAAGGCCAGCAGGGGGGTCGCGGTCCGCGGTGGATCCTCCAGCAGGGGCGAGTGCCCGAGACCGGGCAGCAACTCGACCTTCGCGCCCGGAACGGCTCGGTAGTCGGAGGCGGATGAGGACCGCCAGTCGACGGACTCGCAGCCGAGGTCGGGTGGAGCCGTAAGAGGCTGTGGTCCCGGTTCCGGTCGCAGCTCGGCCTGCCGCCCAAGCGCGCCGTGAAGCTGGTCCGCTTCGACCATGCCGCCCACCGCCTGGTCCGCTTCGACCATGCCGCCCACCGCCTGGTCGCGGGTGACGCCGCGGCCCACGTCGAGGCCGAGACCGGCTACGCCGACCAGTCCCACCTGCATCGGGACGTCAAGGCGTTCACCGGGGCAACCCCCGCGACCGTGGCCGACGAGCCGTTTCTCGCCGTTGACGACCTCGCATGGCCCGGCCGCGGAACGGCCCCCGCCATGCCGCGTTTCAGGCCCGGTGGTCGAGCAGCCCGGTCAGCACCCGGTCCGGTGTGAGCGGGAGTTCACGGAAACGGACGCCTGTGGCGTGGTGCACGGCGTTGCCGATCGCCGCGGCCGTCCCGACGATGCCGATCTCCCCGATCCCCTTGCTGCCCATGGGGTTGAGGCGGGAGTCCTCCTCGTCGACCCAGTGCGCCTCGATCTCGGCGACGTCGGCGTGCGCGGGCACGTGGTACGAGGCCAGATCCGACTCCGTGAAGTCACCGAACGCGGCGTCCATGGTGCTGCCCTCGGTCAGTGCCATGCCCAGGCCCATCGTCATGCCGCCCACGAACTGGGAGCGCGCCGTACGGGCGTTGAGGATGCGGCCCGCCGCGTACACCCCCAGGAGCCGGCCGACCCGGACCTCGCCGGTGACCGTGTCCACCGCGACCTCGGCGAAGTGCGCCCCGAAGGCGTGCCGCGCGAAGTCGCTCTCGGCGTCCGCGGTCCCCTCGGTGTCGGCGCGGGCGTCGAGGCCCTGCTCGGGCAGCGGCCCGGCGTGCTCGGCCAGGCGCCGGGCCAGCCGGGCGCAGGCCTCGTGCACCGCCCAGCCCCAGGAGGCGGTGCCCGACGAGCCGCCGGCCAGCGGCGCCGACGGGAGTTCGGTGCTGCCGACCTCGATCCGCACCCGCTCCAGTGGCACCCCGAGAGCGTCGGCGCCGACCTGCGCGAGCACGGTCCGGGCACCCGTCCCGATGTCGGTGGCGTTGATCCGCACCAGGAACGTCCCGTCGGGCCGGGCGCGGGCCGCCGCGGTGGACGGGCCCACGATGACGGGGTAGGTCGCCGCCGCCACTCCGGTTCCCAGCAGCAGGGGCCCGTCCCGGCGGGCGCCCGGGCGGGGATCGCGCCCGTCCCACCCGAAGCGCCGGGAGCCCTCGCGCAGACACTCGATCAGATGCCTGCTGCTGAACGGCTTGCCGCTGTCGGGCTCGACGTCCGGCTCGTTGCGGACGCGCAGCTCGATCGGGTCCATGCCCAGTTCGGTGGCCAGCTCGTCCATGGCGGACTCCAGCGCGTACATGCCGGGTGCCTCGCCCGGAGCCCGCATCCAGGACGGTGAGGGAACGTCCAGCGCCGCGACCCGGTGCACCGTACGGCTGTGCGGCGCGGCGTACATCACCCGTGCGGGCACCGCCGCCTGCTCCACGAACTCTTTGATGCGGGAGGTGTGCGTCGTGACCTCGTGCGCCAGGGACGTGAGCCGGCCGTCCGCGTCGGCCCCGAGCCGCAGCCGGTGGAGGGTCGGGGCCCGGTGCCCGACGACGGCGGGCAGGTACCGGCGCGGCAGCGCCACCGTCACCGGCCGCCCGGTGTGACGTGCCGCCATGACGGCGAGCACCACGTCGGGCCGTGGCGTGCCCTTGGACCCGAAGCCGCCGCCGACGTGCTCGGCGGTGACGACGATCCGCTCCTTCGGCAGCCCGAACAACCCGGAGAGCACGGACCGCACGGCACCGGTGCCCTGGCTGGAGGTGTGCACGCTGAGCCGGCCGTCCTCCCACCGGGCCGTGCTGGTGTGCGGCTCCATGGGGTGGTTGTGCAGCGGCGGCACCCGGTACGCGACGTCCACCCGGGTCGCCGAGGAACCGAACGCCCCGTCGGCGTCCCCCTGTTCACGGACGGCCGGGTGACCGCCGTTGGCCTCCTCGGGCACATGGACACCCGGGTGCTCGGCGGTGAGGGTCACGTCGTGCTCCTCGGCGGCGTAGGAGACGCGGACGGCCGCCGCACCGGCGCGGGCCGCCTCCAGGGTCTCGGCCACCACCAGGGCCACGAACCAGCCGCGGTGCGGTACCCGGGGATCTTGTAGCAGGGCGAGCGTGGGATCGTCCGGTTCCGACAGCCGCGGCGCGTTCTCGTGGGTGAGGACGCCGAGGACACCGGGCACGTCCAGCGCGGCCGCCGTGTCGATGCCGGTCACCCGGCCCCGGGCCACACTCGCCGGCACCGGCCAGGCCTGGGCCCGGCCGGGGAAGTGGAACTCCGCGGCGTAGCGGGCCGTGCCGCCGACCTTCTCCAGCCCCTCGCGGCGCTCGGCGGGGGCACCCACACTGCCGGTCATGAGGCCCTCCCGGCGAGCGCGGTGTCCGTGAGCCGGGACAGCACGTCCACGGCGAGATTGCGGGCGAGCGGCACCTTGTAGGCGTTGTCCCGCAACGGCTGCGCGGCGGACAGCTCCCGCTCGACGGCGTGCTCGAAAGCCGCCCGGGTCGGGGCCGCGCCCAGCAGCGCCTCCTCCGCCCGCCGGGCCCGCCAGGGCCGGTGCGCCAGCGCCCCGAAGGCGATCCCCGCATGGCCGACGACCCCGTCCTCCAGGCGCAGCACGACCGCGACGGACGCGAGCGCGAAGGCGTACGAGGCCCGGTCGCGGGCCTTGCGGTAGGCCGACGGCAGCCCGGCCGTGACGGCCGGCAGCACCACACCGGTGATCAGTTCGCCGGGACGGATCTCGGTGTCCTGCTCGGGCCGGTCCCCGGGCAGCCGGTGGAAGTCCGCCGCCGCGACACTCCGGGCTCCCTCGGGCCCGTCCAGCTCGACACGCCCGTCGAGGGCGGCGAGTGCCACCGCCATGTCCGACGGGTGGGTGGCGATGCAGTGCGCGGAGTGCCCGAGCACCGCGTGATCACGGTGGACACCCTCCCGTGCGCCGCAGCCGCTGCCCGGCTCGCGCTTGTTGCACGGCTTCGACAGGTCCTGGAAGTACGGGCACCGGGTGCGCTGGAGCAGGTTCCCGCCGGTCGTCGCAGCGTTGCGCAACTGTCCGGAAGCGCCCGCGAGCACCGCCTGCGACAGCGCCGGGTACCGGTCGCGCACGAGGGGGTGCGCGGCGAGGTCGCTGTTGCGGACCATCGCCCCGACGCGCAGCGCGCCGTCGGGCAGTTCCTCGACCCTGTCCAGGGGCAGCCGGGTGACGTCGATGAGGGCGCTCGGCGCCTCGACGCCGAGCTTCATGAGGTCGACGAGGTTGGTGCCGCCGCCGAGGTAGCGGGCGCCGGCGTGGGAGGCGTACGCGGAGGTCGCCTCCTCGACGCTGCCGGCGCGGACGTAGGCGAACTCCTTCACGGGATCACGTCCTCCACGGCCTCGGCGATCCGCGGATACGCACCGCACCGGCACAGGTTGCCGCTCAGCCGCTCCCGGATCTCCGCACGGTCCAGTGGCACCGGCTCGCCCGAGGGCGCCGCCGGGTCGGTGACGTGCGAGGGGTGACCGGCCGCGGCCTCGGCGAGCGCGCCTGCCGCGGAGCAGATCTGGCCCGGGGTGCAGTAGCCGCACTGGAACGCGTCGCGCTCCAGGAAGGCCCGCTGCAGCGGATGCGGCTCCTCACCGTCGCCGGACAGGCCCTCGACGGTGGTGACCTCACGGCCGTCGAGGGCGACCGCGAACAGCAGGCAGCTGTTGACGCGCCGCCCGTCCACCAGGACGGTGCAGGCGCCGCACTGACCGTGGTCGCAGCCCTTCTTGGCACCCGTGAGCTCGAGATCCTCCCGCAGGAGGTCCAGCAGGACCCGCCGGTGGTCGACGGTGAGCGTGTGCGGTTTGCCGTTGACGCGGAGCGTGGTCCGCGAGTGGTGCCGATGGTTGCCCATGTCGTGGAGGACCTTCCCGGGCGGGCCGTGATGCCGTACGGACCGCGTATCCAGGACGGCACGACTGACACGTGCGACCCACGAGGAGGTGCTACCGCTCCGACGTCACGCGCTGGTCGGCGGTGCTCTCGACGTCGCTCGTCTTGTCGCTAGTCGCGTCGTTCGGCGCGTCGCTCTTCTCGTCACTCTTCTTCTGGTCACCGGCCGGAGTGGCGGGACGCTTGACCTTGAAGCGTTCGAACGTCCGTGTGAGCTGCTGCAGCGGGGACGCGGCGGGCGGACCCGACGGCTGGGGTCCGGCGGGAGCGGCCCGGGCGGCCTCCTGGTAGACGGCCAGGGCCTCGTGGGCGCTCTCGGCGGCCTCCCGGTACAGGTCACGGGACTTCGTCATGGCCTCCAGCGCCTCGGCGTACATCGCCACCAGACCGCGCTGGCGGTCCAGCTCCTCCCTGAGCGTCAGCAGGTGCCAGTCCTCCCGCAGCGCGGTGAGGGCGTCCTCGGCACCGTCGGGCAGGGGCCGGGGGAGTGCGGCGAACCGCGTCACCGCGTCGACGAGGTCGGCCGGCTCGGAGCCGTCGAGGAAGACGGCGCGGACCGAGAAGTCCCGGGCGTCGTAGCCCTCCGGTGCCGGAACGCCCGGCAGGACCACCGCGCCACCGCGCGGCACCTCGACCCCGGAGTCCCGCAGGGCCCAGTTCAGGCCGCGCAGCTGCTGCGGGGCTGCGTGGTGCTCCACCACACGGTGGCGCAGGCCCGGCGGCAGCCACCGGGCCACCGGCGTACGTCCCCGGTCGTCCGTGCTCATCGCCTCGTGGACGACCACGTGGATGTGCCACCCCCCGCGCACGGCGCTCCTGAGCAGGCGGCGGATCTCCCGGTCGTCCTGGGGCAGGGGGTTGATCTCTCCCAGGGCCAGACGCGTGGCGGGATCCTGGTCCCAGGCGAAGTCGGGGTCCTCCGGCCAGAACAGGCCGGCGGGGGAGGGCCATGCGAGGTCCCACGGCTGCTCGGCCTCCGCGACCAGCAGCCACTCCTGCCCGCCCCCCTCGCCCGGGCCGGGCTTCAGGCTCAGCCGGGCGCGTACGGTCACGTCGTCACCGACCCGCCAACGGGCCTCGAAGACCCGTTCCGCCGGGGCGGTTTCGTCTTCGGGCAGCTCCAGGAAGTCGTCGATGGCCCGGCTGTCCTTGCGCTGCTGCAGGGAGCGCCGGAGAACGTCTTCCGCGGATCCCGGGGCGTGGCGGCCGCGCGCCGGCCACACCGTGGCGGGAGTCATGGGGCGAACGGTGGGGGAGGTCAGCATGGGTCCATCTGTAAGCGGGGGTAGGTGTGCTTGCCAGTATCGTCGCCGCAGGCCGACGGGTGCTAGCCGGGGTCGCACCCGGCTCCGGTCGCCGGTGACGCAGGTGTCTACGCCCCTTCACCACCCCGGCCGGCCCGCGGCGCGCTCCGGTCACCCTGATTGTCGCTCCTCGTGTCGAGCACGCCCGTCCCCTCTTCCGTCCCGCCGTCGCTCATGCCCACCGCCTACCCGTGCCGGGCTGCGTCATGTGGCGCGAGGGGGGTGGTGTGTGACGACGGGGTGGCGTGCTGCGACACCCGGTAGTGCCCGGGGTCGTGCCAGGCGTGAGGTGCGGGATGTGCGCCACGCACGCGGGGTGTGCGCGCCGCGCACACATCCGCGGATCTCACCCGTGGCCCGCCCGCCGCCCGGTCCCGACAATGGTGCGCACGAGCAGGGCCCGCCCACCATCCGCATCGGGGCGGGTCCTGCTCGCTTCGCCAGGCGGGGGGCGCCGTTCAGCCGTCCCCGTCAAGGGCGTGGTTCGCCGCCTCCAGCCCCGTCGAGGAGCTTCAGCCGGTCCTCGTACGCGGTGCCGGGCTCGGCCCGCGGGTCACGAACGGCGTCCGCACCGACGGTTCCCCGCCGTCCGGGTGGCCCGGCCGGTTCTCCAGGCCCTGACGATCGCGCCGGGGCGGTTCCGCGCTGTTCGGCGGCGACGACGGTGCCGTGCGGCCCATGCCTGTCGAGGCCGCGGCGGGGTACCCGGCTGAGCACGAGTTCGTGCGTGGCCGAGAAGAGGGGGCCGGGGGCAGTGGCGGTGAAGGCGATGGGGTGGGCGCACTCCTTTCGTATGTCCGAAGGAGTGCGAGCAGGGCGGGAGTGGACACGCGGGCGTCTCCAGACCCTGCCCTGGGCGGCTGCCGAGCCGGACACGGTGGACGCCGTCGTGCTGGCGGTGTCCGAGTTGATCACCAACGCGCACATCCATGCGCACAGTGACGCGCACCTGGTCCTCACCTGGGACGGCGACTGCCTTCACGTCAGCGTCCACGACGAGGACCCGACGCTGCCGCGCCAGCGCGATCCGGAGCCGGGCGAGGTCTCCGGCCGCGGAGTGGCGATCGTGCGCCAGCTCGCCGACGACTGGGCGATGAGGTGCCAGCGGCACGGCAAGACGGTGACGGCATGCTTCCGTCCCGCCGACCCCGCGGCAGATGCCGAAGCGGACACGGGCCGCCGGGGCGGCAGGTAGCAGTTGAGTTCCGCTCACCGTCGAGGCCCGCTCCCGAAGGAGAAGTGTCGTGTACCTGGCAAGAGGATCGAGTGACGACGACCCCTACGTCTGGCTCTGGGTCCTGGGCGCCCTCGCCCTGTACGCACTGATCAGCTACGGACTGCAGTACCGCGTCCGCGCCCGTCGCGGGTCCGCGCACCCGGCTCACGACGCCCTGCACGACCTCAAGGACCGGGAGGACCCCCAGCCGTCCGAGAACCGCTTCGTCAGCCGCCTGATCATGCTGTGCGGAGCGGGGCTCACCGGTCTGGTCGCCTACCTGACCAGTGGCCCCGTGCGGGTCCTGACCGTCGGGCTCACCGCCGTCGTGGCCGTGACCCTCTGGGCGTATTACGACCACCGTACGGAGACGCGCGCTTCGGCCCGGTGATGAGGCGGACCCGGGTCCCCTTCCTCGTAGGGCGAGAGGGGACCCGGGTCCGTGTCAGTGGCTCTCGGGGTGCTTGCCGGGACCGCCGGCGCCGGGGGACAACGGAGTGGGGGACAGCGTGGTGTCCTCCTCACCCGGCTCCAGGAGGGTGTCGGCGGCACCCACGATGAGGGGATCGGGTGTGCCGACCGCTTCCCGGTCCTTGCTGGCGTAGTCGATGCGCGACAGCAGACTGCGCATGGTCTCCAGCCGGGCGCGCCGCTTGTCGTTGCTCTTGACGACCGTCCAGGGGGCGTGGGCGGCGTCGGTGGCGCGGAACATGTCCACCTTCGCCTCGGTGTAGTCGTCCCAGAGGTCCAGCGAGGCCAGGTCGGTGGGGGAGAGTTTCCACTGGCGCACCGGGTCGACCTGCCGGATCGCGAAGCGGGTGCGCTGCTCCGAGCGGGACACGGAGAACCAGAACTTCACCAGCAGGATCCCGTCGTCCACCAGCATCCGCTCGAAGGCCGGGCACTGGCCGAGGAACAGCTCGTACTCGTCCTTGGAGCAGTAGCCCATCACGCGTTCCACACCGGCCCGGTTGTACCAGGAGCGGTCGAAGAAGACGATCTCCCCGGCCGTCGGCAGGTGCGCGATGTACCGCTGGAAGTACCACTGGCCCACCTCGCGCTCGGTGGGCTTGTCCAGGGCGACCACGCGAGCGCCGCGCGGGTTGAGCCGCTCGGTCAGCCGCTGGATCGTGCCGCCCTTGCCCGCCGCGTCACGCCCCTCGCACACGACGACCAGGCGTGCGCCGGTGTCCTTGACCCACCGCTGGAGCTTGAGCAGCTCGATCTGCAGGATGCGCTTGGACCGCTCGTACTCCTTGCGGCCCACCTTGCGGTCGTAGGGATGGTTCTCCCGCCATGTCCGGATGGGGCGCCCGTCCCCGTCCAGCACGATCGGCTGCTCCCGTCGGCTGGTGTCCACGGTCAGCCCGTCCAGCAGCCTGTCCGCGTCTTCGGCGCTCATCACTCGACTCCCCGTCCCTCGCCCGGTGAACGGAGACACGGGTGCCCCGCCCGGACCCACCCATGTGAAGTGCGAGGACTCCGGCCGGGCACGGGCGCCCCGGCCGGCCGCTCAGAGCGCGGTGCCGGTCTCCTCGGCCAGAGCCCGCACCAGACGGTCCTGGAACGCCTCGTCGTGGACCGCGCGATGCGGCTCCAACCGCCGGCCGTGGTACCAGTAGCCGCCCGCCGTCAGAGCCTCCGGGTCGTCGCTCACCGCCAGCCACTCCTGCGTCTGGTGGCCGAGCTCCAGGTCGTCCGGCGCGCCCGGCCCGCCCATCCTCGTCGGCACCCAGCCGGGATCCACGGCGTTGCTCAGCACCCCCGGGCGCAGCCGGGCCACCGCGGCCGCCAGCGTCGTCACGAACAGCTTGCTGTCGGCGTACGACCCCGCGCTCCGGCCCTGCCAGTCGACCCCGTCCAGCGACGCCGGCCGCCCGCCGGCATGGGAATTGCTGCTCAGGTACACCAGCCGGCGAGGCCCGCGCAGCAGCGCGGTCAGCAGATAGGGCGCGACGATGTTGACCGGCATGACCGCCGGTCCGCTCCACACCCCGGCATTGTGGATGACGGCGTCGAGGGGCCGCGAGGCGTTCAGCTCGTCGGCGACCCGCCGCACGGCGTCACGCTCGGCGAAGTCGCCCACCACGAGGTGAGCCCCACGGTCGGCCAGCTCGCCGAGCACCGCCGCCCGCTCCTCGGACCGGGCGTGCACCACCACGTCGTGCCCCGCCGCCAGCAGCGCCTCCGCAACGGCCCGCCCGAGCCCTTCGGCGGACCCCGTCACCAGGATCCGGCTCACCGCACCTCCCATGGACCTGCCTCCTTCCCCAGGATGCGCGTCCCGCGACGGGACCCGCCCTAGATCACACAGCCGTTCAGCCCGGGTACCCCGTCGATCCAGTTGGTGCTGTTCTCGACGTAGTAGCTGGAAATGATCCCGTACTTGGTCCAGCCCCGGGGCTGGACCATCAGCCAGTAGGGATTGCCGCCCACCGACTGGCCCGGGATCTGGCAGTACACCAGCACCTCGTCCCAGGAGTTGATCTGTCCGAGCACCGTGGGGCAGTTCGAGGTGCTCGGTGCGTGGATGCAGTTGCCCTCGTTGATGTCGCGGACGTTGACGCCGTCCGCCCACACGCCGTACCAGCCCTTGCCGTGCCCGTCGGCCGCGGCGCTCTGGGAGGTGGTGACCACGAGGGTGAGTGCTCCGGCGACGGCGAGTGCCGCGGTCGTCCTGCGCATGACGATTCCTTTCGGTGCCGTGGCGGTCCGGCTCACGCGACGGTGGCCGTCTCAACGCTCCGCACCCTAGGCAGGCCCAGGGCATAGCGGTGCCTGACATCTGTCAGGACCGCAGCCACGCGAGAAGCGCCATGCTGGGCCGGGTGCCGTCCGGGCGGTCCGGCGAGGACGGACGACAAGGGGGGCATGGGCGGGCGCACCGCCGACGTGAGCACCAACGCTGTTCTGCCAGCGGCAGAACAGCGGCCGGACCGGGTTCGACGATCACTACAGTCCAGTCTCATGACGACGATCACGACGCGCACGGTCGAGTACCCGGCCGACGGTTTGACGATGATCGGGCACCTCGCGCTCCCGGCCGGTGTCGACCGCCGGCCCGCAGTGCTGCTCGGACCAGAGGGCATGGGGCTCAGCGACGTCGAGCGCCGCCGGGCCGATGCTCTCGCCGAGCTGGGATATGTAGCGCTGGCCTTCGACCTTCACGGCGGGTGCTATTTGGGTGACCCCGAGGAGATGCTGGCCCGTTGCATGCCACTGCTCGCTGATCCCGACCGGATGCGGCGCATCGGCCACGCGGCACTCGACGAGTTGCGCACCGAGCCCCGGACCGACCCCGACCGGATCGCCGCCATCGGCTACGGCACCGGGGGCGCCATCGCGCTGGAACTCGGGCGAGCCGGCGTCAACCTGCGTGCGATCGGGACAGTCAACGCAACTACCACGGGCCGACCGGGCGAGGCAGCGCGCATCCGCTGCCCGGTGTGGGCCGGGGTCGGATCGGAAGACCCGATCATGCCGCCCGCGCGACGAAACGCGTTCACCGCTGAGATGCAGGCCGCGGGCATCGACTGGCGCCTCACGGTCTACGGCGGCGCCTTGCACGCCTTCCACCACCCGCCGGTCGACCACCCCGTGGTCCCCGGCGTCGGCTACCACCCACAGCACGCGCAGCGAGCCTGGCGCGACGTCGTCGACCTGCTCGCCGAGTGCCTGCCAGTGACGGAGGACCGGGGGGACTGACCCAGACGAACACGCCGGCGCCAGGACTGGTCAGCGTCGCGCGCTGACAGTCTCCTCCCCTCAAGCCCTCATAGCAGAAGGCCATGTCGACCGGATCAAGACACTCAGGCGCCGGATGTTCGGCCGCGCGGGCTTCGCCCTCCTGCAACAGGTCCGGACCGTCATGACTGGCGACCCTCGTCCAGCGCGTCCGGGTGCTCTGCCCGGCCGGGCCTGACGCCGCGAACACCGTGGGTGCCGGGGTCAGTGGCCGCCGGTGAGTTCGCCGCTGAGCGTCCGGTGCATCCGGGCGCTCGGCTCGTTCAGGCCGATGATCTCGACGCTCTTGCCGCGCTGCGCGTACTTGGCCTCGACGGTGTCCAGCGCGGCCACGGAGGAGGCGTCCCAGATGTGCGCGGCGGACAGGTCGATGACGACCTGCGCAGGGTCGGTGGCGTACCGGAACCGACCGACGAGGTCGTTGGACGAGGCGAAGAACAGCTCACCGGTGACGCGGTAGACGACCGAGGCGCCGTCGGGGTCCGTGATCGCGGTGACCTCGGCGCGGTGGGCGACCCGCTTGGCGAAGATGACCACCGCGGTGAGGGAGCCGACGACGACACCGATGGCGAGGTTGTGCGTGGCGACCACACAGGCCACGGTGACCACCATGACGGTGATCTCCCCGGCCGGCATCCGCTTCAGCGTCTTCGGCGCGACGGAGTGCCAGTCGAAGGTCCCCACCGACACCATCACCATCACCGCGACCAGAGCGGCCATGGGGATGTCGGAGACGACCGGCCCGAAGACGACGCACAGCACCATGAGGAAGGCACCGGCCAGGAACGTCGACAACCGGGTGCGCGCACCCGACACCCGTACGTTGATCATCGTCTGGCCGATCATCGCGCAGCCGCCCATGCCGCCGAAGAACCCGGTGACGATGTTGGCGACGCCCTGCCCGACCGACTCACGGGTCTTGGAGGAGTGCGTGTCGGTGATGTCGTCCACCAGCTTGGCCGTCATCAGCGACTCCATCAGCCCGACCAGCGCCATGGCCAGCGCGTACGGTGCGACGGTCGTCAGGGTGTCCAGGGTGAACGGCACGTCCGGCAGCCCGGGCACCGGCAGGGACGACGGCAGCTCGCCCTTGGCACCCACGGTCGGCACGGCGATCCCCGCCGCGACCGTGACGACCGTGAGGATGACGATCGACACCAGCGGCGCCGGAACCACGGACGTCACCTTCGGGAAGAACACCATCAGTGCCAGCCCGGCCGCCAGCAGCGGATAGACGGGCCACGGCACGCCCGTCATCTCCGGCACCTGCGCCATGAAGATGAGGATGGCGAGGGAGTTGACGAACCCGACCATCACGCTGCGCGGCACGAACCGCATCAGCTTCGCGACGCCGAGCGCGCCGAGGACGATCTGGAACACGCCGGCGAGGATGACCGCCGCGACGAGGTGACCGAAGCCGTGCTCGCGGTTGAGCGGGGCGATGACCAGGGCCACGGCACCGGTGGCCGCGGAGATCATCGCCGGCCGGCCCCCGACGACCGCGATGGTCACGGCCATGGTGAACGAGGCGAACAGACCGATCGCCGGATCGACCCCGGCGATGATCGAGAACGAGATCGCCTCCGGGATCAGTGCCAGGGCCACCACGAGCCCGGCCAGCACCTCGGTGCGCAGCACCTTCGGGTCGGACAGCCGGACCGGACGTCGCAGGCCACGCGGCCGGGCGGCCGGGGACGGTACGGAGGAAGACAAGACGAGAGGAACCTGTCGGGCTCGGGCGCGCTCGCCTCAGGGCGGGCGCGCGGGAAGGCGGGGGAGGCGTGGAAGACCGGGACGGCCGGCCGAGGGATCAGCGGGCAGCGCCGCGACGACCTGCGCGAGAGAAGGCCGCAGCCCGGGGGCGAAGGGTCACGGCGGGCAGGCGGCGGGCATCACACACACGCGCACGCTCGCTCCTGCGGGATCGGTCTTCGCCGGGAGCTTCGTCGGCCCCGGCACGGCGGACGGACCGGGGGCCCGCGTCCCGCACCACGGGAACGGGCGCGGCAGTCGGCCGGGCCGGTACCACGGCGACTCTACCCTAACGTTAGGGTAGAGATCGGCGTCGGCCGTCCGCGAGCGGCGGCGAGTGACGAGGAAGGCACCGGCGTGAGCACCGAGCACATGCAGATCGGCGAGGTCGCCGCCCGGACCGAGCTGTCGCTGCGCACGATCCGGCACTACGAGGAGACCGGGCTCGTCGTCCCCTCGGCCCGCTCCCGGGGCGGCTTCCGCCTCTACACGGAAGCCGACGTCGCCCGACTCATGGTCATCCGCCGCATGAAGCCGCTCGGCTTCACCCTCGACGAGATGCGCGCCCTCCTTCAGGCCACCGACCGCCTCGACTCGGGCGAGGAACTGACGCCCGGGGACCGCGAGGGGTTGGTGGACCGGGTGCGTGATTTCGAGCGGGCCGCGCAGCAGCGGGTCGAGGAGCTGCGCACCCGGTTGTCCCGGGCGGAGGAGTTCGCGGCCACCCTGGCGCAGCGCCTCGCCCGCTCTCCCCGTCTCTGACGCCCCACAAGGGGCCGGCCCACCGGCCCGGGCGGGCTCAGTAGCCGACGCGGAAGGTCGCGTCCTGCCGCTCGGTCGTCGTGGAGACCGGGTCGATGCGCAGGGCGTAGTCGGCGTGGCGGATGTAGCGGGTCGGGTTGTTGTGCGAGCGGAACGAGGACCAGTTCGCGTCCGCCAGGCCCGCCGTGCGGTGGAAGGTCGCGTCCGCGGCGAACGTCGACGTGCCGTCGTTGGCGTCGAGGCGCAGCTCGTAGTTGTAGTGCCGCAGGTAGTGGGTCGGGTGGCTGACGGACCGGAAGGAGACCCCGGAGCTGTCCGCGAGCCCCGGTACCAGGGTCCACAGGGAGTCCTTGTACGGCTCGATCGGGTACGTGTCGATACGGCCCAGATAGTTGGAGTGGCGGACGTATCGGGACGGGTAGTTGTAGGACTTGAGCCGGTTCCAGGCCGGTGCGCCCCACTTGGTGAGCAGGTTGCCGTACTCGGCCGAGGTGATCGCCGCGACGCCGCAGTGCTTGGAGTTGAGCGGCTGGGTGTAGGTCCTCTGGTCGAGGGCGGTCCAGGTGCCGGAGGCGAGGTCGGTGGTCTGCCAGGCGTAGAAGACGCCGTTGGGGGTGTAGGTGTCGCCCCACAGCCACCAGGTGCCGGATGTCAGCGACTTGACCAGGGTCGGTGCCTCGGTGCCGCCGTGCGCCACGCCGGTGCTGAACTCGGTGAAGCTGCCCGGGTTCAGGGTGGTGGATCTGGCGCCCACCAGCGTCTGGTTCTTCTTGAAGTAGAGGTAGTTGTAGCCGTTCACGCCGACGGCCATGTCGCCGTCGATGACGTCGTAGCCCGGGTCGAAGAACACCTGTGGGGCGGAGGCGGTCACGAAGTCGGTCGTGTAGTTCACCATGATCACGTTGTGGCCGCTGGAGTTGACCGAGGAGTAGATCACGGCGTACTGCCGCCGGCCCGCGTCCCAGAACGCCTCGGGGGCCCAGCTGTGGGTGGCCATGTCGTGCAGCTTCAGCCGCCGGTAGCCGGTGAAGGTGCGCAGGTCGGCCGAGTCCCAGACGTGGATGTACTGACTGTTGTAGTTCCAGTCGGTGCCCTTGAGGTCGGTGGCGAGCACCACGAAGGTGCCGTCCTGCTTGCGCATCAGGAACGGGTCGCGCAGCCCGAGCGCGCCCGCGGTCGGGGTGACCAGGGGGTTGTTCTGGTTGAGCGGTGTCCAGTTGAGCCCGTCGGGGCTGACGGCGAGGTGCAGGCCGTAGTCGGTGCCGTCGCCGAGCTTGGTCGACTCGGTGAAGTAGACCATGGCGTACGCCGAGTCGGCGGCGTGCGCGGTGCCGCCGCCGAGGGTCAGGGCGAGCGGCACGGCGGCGGTCATGCCGAGGAGACCGCGGCGGGAGAGGTGGGGGTTCGCGCTCATCTTGTTCTCCAAGGGGCGTATGGGGGGACACCGGACTGCCGCTCTGGCGGGCGGAGTTCGGAAGACCGTTCAGGAGGGGTCGGGATATGCGGCGCGCACCCGCGCCAGTTCCTCGGCGGTGACGGGCAGCACCGTTCCGTGCCGGGGCCGAGACGGAAGCGCGTGGTCGCCGGGCAGTGACCAGTGGGGTTCGGCGAGGCTGTCGGTGTGGAAGGGCAGGTAGCCGCGTCCGCCGGCCTCGTCCATGAAGACCCACCAGCCGTCACCGGTGTTGTCCTTGAAGACGGTGGGCCCCTCGACCCAGTCGGTTCCGACGCCGGTGCGGATGCAGTCGTCGACCGTTTCCCACCTGCGGGGTGTCGTACCGGGGGAGTCGACGGCGGTCAGACTGCGGGAGCGTTCCAGGACGACGTCGCGGGAGCACGATCCGACGACCTTGTCGTCCGTGGTGATGCGGTAGTACCAGTCGCCGTCCTTGGCCACGGTGGAGTCGATGACGCCGCCGCCCGGGTCGTTCCACACCTTCGGCTCGCTGAAGGTGCGGAAGTCCCTGGTGGTGGCGTACATCATGCGCGGGTAGGTGCTGCCGGTGTGCTCGGTGTCGTCCGCCGCGTAGAGGTTGGACGCCCAGTAGACGACGTACGCGCCCAGCTTCGGGTCCCAGGTGGCCTCCGGCGCCCAGGTCATGCCGGCGCGGTCGCCGGAGACCTTCACGTGGCGCTGTCCGGACCAGTGCACGAGGTCGGTGGACTCCCAGATCTCCAGGTACTTGCTGCCGAAGCGCATCGCCTGGCTCCAGCCCTTGCCGCCGTTGATCTTCAGGTCGGTTGCGATCAGGTAAAACTTGTCGCCCTCGGGGGAGCGGACGATGAACGGGTCGCGCACGCCCTTCTCGCCGAGGTCCGAGGTGAGCACCGGCTTGTTGCCGTTCAGGTCGTCCCAGTGGAGGGGGTCGTTGCCGCGGGAGGCGCCGAAGTACACCTGCTCCCCGTCGGAGTAGCGCTCGCCCGCGAAGTAGGCGAAGAAGTAGCCCTCCAGGGGCTTTCGCTCCGGCAGAGCGCGGACCGTGACGTCGAAACGCCGCTTGACCTGCTGGTGATCGAGCCGGACCGTGGCCGTCAGCGTGACGTGAGCGGGAGGCCGGCCGTGGGCGGGGCGGTTGACCTCGCCGGTCGGTGTGACGGTCCGGGGGCGGTCGGACGCCCACCGCACCTTCGCACCGTACAGGGATGTGGTGGGCAGACTGAGGTGGCCGCGTACGTCGTCGGCGTCCCACACGGTCAACGCGGCGGCGGCTTCCGTGAGTTGGGGTCCGGCGGTCGGCGCGGGCACTGCCCGGGCGGGCAGCAGGGAGCAGGCCGACGCGGCGACGGCGAGCGGGATCACCAGGTGTCGGGGCAGGCGCGGGGCGGGGCGGGGCGAAGCAGGCAGGAAAGGCATGGGCGGCTCGTCCTTCTGGGCTTCGGGAGTGAGCTGTCCTTCACCGCACTCGATCGATATGTCGAACGACGTTCGTGGTGCCGGATGGGAACGTAGGGGCCGCGCAGCATCACCGTCAATACTCGTGCGCGGGTAAGCGTTCGGTGAGAGCACGCCCCGCCCCACCGCCGGGCATTGGCCATGTACGGGTCGACGGGTACCGTCAGGGCGAATCGACGACGCCAGAACGGAAGCCGGTGGGAATCCGGCACGGTCGCGCCACTGTGTGCCCCCTCGACACGAGAGGGAGCGAGTCAGACCCGTAGCCGTCGTCCAGTGCACCACCGACAGGGGACGCGAGCTCCCCGAGGAGGACCTGCCATGGCGCAGCATGTCGCCCAGCCGTCCGCTTCCACCCCCGCCCTCCCCGCCAAGCTGCCGATCGGCGCGATCGCTCCCTGGGCGTTCTTCTTCGGCATCCTGATGCTGGTCCTGCTCTACTTCGTCGGCGCCGAGCAGGGCGCCACCTCCGTCACCTCCGGCGAGGACGTCCACGAGTGGGTGCACGACGCCCGCCACCTGCTCGGCTTCCCCTGCCACTGACGCCGGGGAGCCACACCCTCATGAACTCCACCACCGTGAGAAACCTGCTCGTGCGGGGCATGCTCGCCGGTCTCGCCGCCGGTGTACTCGCCCTGGCCGCCGCCTACTTCCTCGGCGAACCGGATGTCGACAAGGCGATCGGCTTCGAGGAGGCCCACGCCCCCGCCCACGGGCACGAGGTCGAACTCGTCTCCCGTGGCCTGCAGTCCACCGCCGGCCTGGCCACCGGCGTCCTCGTCTACGGCGTCGCCTTCGGCGGCATCGCCGCTCTGGCCTACTGTTTCGCGCTCGGCCGCGTGGGCCGCTTCAGCCCCCGGGCCACCGCGCTGCTGCTGTCCGGCAGCGCCCTGCTCGCCGTCTACGTCGTGCCGTTCCTGAAGTACCCCGCCAACCCCCCGGCCGTCGGCAACCCCGACACCATCGGCAAGCGGACCACCCTGTACTTCCTCATGATGCTGCTCGGCGTCCTCCTGGCGATCGCCGCCACCGTCCTCGGCCGGCGCCTCGCGCCGGGCCTGGGCACCTGGTGGGCCACGGTCGTCGCGCTGGCCGCGTTCGCCCTCGCGGTCGGGACCGCCTACGCGTTCCTGCCGGCCGTCAACGAGGTACCGGCCGACTTCCCGGCCGCCGTGCTGTGGCGGTTCCGCCTCTCCGCGCTGGCCGTACAGACCACTCTCTGGGCCGGATTCGGCCTGCTCTTCGGCGAGTTGGCCGAGCGGCTGCTGAACCCCGGACCCGAGACGGCCGCCGCCACGGCCCGGCCGGTCGCCGCTCCCCACTGACCCGCCCGAACCGCCTCGCCCCGGTGATCCAAACGACAGGCCCTACAACCCGGCGCCGGCTCCCGGCGCGTCCAGCGGCCGCCCGAGCCGCACATTCCAGCGCCCGGCCCGCCCGCTGAGCTCCGTCGCGGTCAGCGGTGCCACGTCCAGCCGCCAGAAACCCGACGCCGACAGGCCCACCGCATGGACCACGGCCGCCCGCACGACGTCCGGCTCGACCACGGCGAGCGTGCGTCCGTCCGTCTCGCGCAGGGCGTCCAGCCAGTGGCCGACGCGCGCGCACGCGTCCCGCACCGACTCCCCGCCGTGGGGTGCGCAGGAGGGATCGGTCAGCCACCGCCCCACGGCCTCCGGTTCCGCGACGGCCACCTCGTCGAGGGTCCGGCCGCGCCAGCGCCCCACCTCCAGACCCGCGAGCTCCGCCGCCTCGGTCCCCTCAAGCCCGAGCGCTCCGGCGGTCTCCCGGCAGCGCATGCCGGGGGAGACGACCATCCGGGTGGCCGGGGGCAGCGACCCGGCCACCGCCGAGGCACGTGCCCGTCCGTCCGCGTCGAGGGTGCCCCCGTCGTCGAAGCGTGCCTGCCGCAGCGACTGGTTCATCGCCGGCGAGATGAGGACGACGCGGCTGGTCACCTGACCGCGCGCCTCCTGCCCGACACCTCAGTCACGCGCCGGGCCGGCTCTGGATCCGCATGCCGGGGCGGCGGCGGTGAACCGTCACGTACGACAGGCCGCTCTCGCCGGCCCGCACGCTGCGGACGCTGCCGTGCGGCAGCCAGACGAGGCTGCCGGACTCCACCGCGCACGGCCCGGCGGCCGAGCCGAGCACGCCGTCGCCGTCGACGACGAGCAGGAGGACGTCCAGGTCGGGTTCGGCGTGGGCGTCGATGGACCCCTGGGGCGGGACGCGGACGAGATTGGCGTCCAGTTGCCGTCCGGGCTCGGCCAGTCGCCACAGGGCGCCGGTCGATTCCGCGCCGGCCGCGACGAGTGAGCCGGTGTTGCCCAGGATCCGCGGAAGGGGAGCGTCGGCCGCGCCGGGGATCTCCTCCGGGTCAGTCATGGATCGCGCCACCATCCGATACGGGCCTGCCCTGGGCCGGTTCACCTGTCCGGCAGGCGATCCGCACCGCTCACGGCCGGACGCCCAGAGGAATCTAGCATCGGCCCGGGTCCCGCCCGTGGCCGATACCGTTCACTCCTCGTCGGACGTGGTGGGCCGAGTCCGGCCGGGCTCGGGCGCCTCGCCCTGCAGCGCACGGGCGTGCAGCACGTCGCCGATGAACAGGTCGTAGATCAGCACGCCGATCACACCGCCGACGAGCGGCCCGACGATCGGGATCCACCAGTAGTCGCTGAACGCGTCGGCCAGGCTGCCGGGAAACGCCAGTCCGTCCCATCCCGCCATCCAGGTGAACAGGCGCGGGCCGAGGTCGCGGGCCGGGTTGATGGCGTATCCCGCGTTCGCGCCGTAGGACATGCCGATGGCCGCCACGACGAAGCCGATCACCAGCGGGCCGAGGTTCGCCTTCACGGCCGTGTTGCGCAGGTCGATGATCGCCACCACCAGCATGACCAGGAAGGCGGTGCCGACGATCTGGTCGAGCAGCGGGCCCCAGACGCCGCCGTTGAAGTACGGCGCCGGGAAGGTGGCGAAGATCGAGAACGAGGCGAGGGTCTTCCCGTTGGTCTTCGGCCCCTTGAAGGCGTCGTCGAAGGCGTTGATGGCGTCGTGGTACACGGCGTAGACCAGCGCGGCGCCGGCCAGGGCGCCGAGCACCTGGGAGACCCAGTAGGGCACGACCTTGACCCAGGGGAACTTGCGGCGGACGGCGAAGGCCAGGGTGACCGCCGGGTTGATGTGCGCTCCGCTGACGCCACCGGCCACGTAGATGCCGAGGATCACGGCCATGCACCAGCCCCAGGTGATCAGGAGCCAGTCCCCGGCGCCGAGGAAGAAGATGGTGGGTCCCTCGGTGCGGCCCGAGCCGGGCAGCGCCGCCACCGTCATGGCCACGACGCCGCATCCGAAGGAGATGAGGACGAAGGTCCCGAGGAACTCCGCCAGGCACTCGCCCGCCAGGCCTGCGCGACGTCTGAGCCTCGAGGGTTTCACCAGAGGCTTGATCTCCACTGCCATGTGATTTCTCCCTGGGTTCGTTGATGTGCCGCCTGACGCGCGGTAATCACGTGGTAACCCGGCGCGTGGGGCGCGGCAACCGCAGGAGAATCTCGGGTGGCTCGCTCACCTGCCCCGCCGGACGAGCGGGCGGCGGGGTGGGCGGCTCGTCGAAGAGGTCAGCGGCCCCGGGGTGTGTCGTCGGCGGACTCGCTGTCGCCGGAGCCCAGCCGGACGCAGCATTCCCCGGGCTCCGGGGCCAGCGCCGCGCGGACACCGTTGACCTCCAGGCCGTCGAGGTAACCGCGGACCAAGCAGGTCGCCGACTGGTTGCAGGACCACCTGGATCCCAAGGGCGTCGGCGTGGTCATCGAGGCCGAGCACTCCTGCATGACGTTGCGCGGTGTCCAGGCCACCGGCTCCGACACCCTGACCTCCACCCTGCTCGGCCTGCTGCGCTCCGACGCACGCTCCCGCGGTGAGTTCCTCGCCCTGACGGGCGTGACCCGGTAGCGGTCATGACCGGGCGAGACGCGTGACCCGCTCGTGCAGGCGGTGGACGTGGTCCTCGGACTCCGGCTTCATCAGGACGCTGCGCAGGACGCGGGCACCGTCGGCGTCGGCGGTGACCTTCGGGTGGCGTGCGGTGCAGGCGCACCCGGACGAGGAGATCTCACAGCGCCGGCTCGCCGACGACCTCACGCTCACCAGCAGCGGCATCACTCGCCTGATCGACCGCATGGAGGGGGCCTGCCTGGTGCGGCGCGTACCGGCCCCCGGGGACCGCAGAAGCGTGCTGGTCGAGTCGACCGATCACGGTCGTGCGGTGTTCCTCCGGGCCGCCGCCGCCCACGCGCAGGTCGTGGAGCGGTACTTCGTGGCGCCGCTGGCCTCCGCGGACTACGGGCGGCTGACCCATTCGCTGGGCCAGATCGAGAAGGCGCTGCGCGACGGCTGACGCCTCAGTGACGGTCAGGTCCGCGTCTGTCCGGCGCGGACCAGCCCGCTCTCGTAGGCCATGACCACGAGTTGGGCCCGGTCCCGGGCGCCGAGCTTGGCCATGGCCCGGTTGGCGTGGGTCTTGACGGTGACCGGGGTGACGAAGAGCCGTTCGGCGATCTCGTCGTTGGACAGGCCCGTGGCCACCAGTGTCATGACCTGGCGCTCCCGGGGTGTCAGCGTGGCCAGCCGCTCGGGGTCGGCGAGGGCGCCGGGCGAGGGCTGGGAGAGGAACCGGGCGATCAGTCCCTTGGTCGCGGTGGGCGAGAGCAACGCCTCGTCCGCCGCGACCAGCCGGATCGCGTGCAGGAGTTCGGCCGGCTCGACACCCTTGCCGAGGAAGCCGCTCGCACCGGCCCGCAGCGCCTCGACGACGAACTCGTCCACCTCGAACGTGGTGAGCACCAGCACCTTCACCCCGGCCAGATCCTCGTCCCGGCCGATGAGCCGGGTGGCCTCGATACCGTCGACCTCCGGCATCCGGATGTCCATCACCACGACATCGGCGCGTGCGGAGCGGGCCAGTTCCGCGGCCTCCCGCCCGTTGGACGCCTCCGCGACGACCTCCATGTCCTGCTGAGCGTCGATGAGCAGCCGGAAGGTGCCCCGCAGCAGGGCCTGGTCGTCGGCGAGCAGGACACGGATCGTCATGGGTGACTCTTACCTCGTGGGGTCAGGTGGACGCGGGGGCGAGGGCCAGCGGGAGTTCGGCGACGACCTGGAAGCCGCCGCCGGGAAGCGGCCCGGCGGTGACCGTCCCGCCGATGGCGGTCGCCCGCTCGTACATGCCGATCAGACCGTGCCCGGAACCGGGTCCGGGACAGGCTCCGGGGCGGCCGTCGTCCGTCACCGTGATCCGCAGCCGGTCCGGGCCGAAGTCCAGCACCACCTCCGCCCGCGTCGCCGACGCGTGCTTGTGGGTGTTGGTGAGTGCTTCCTGGACGATCCGGTAGGCCGTCAGTTCCGTGGTGGGCGCGACGGGCCGGGGTGTGCCGGCGGGCGTCACCACCCGCACGGACAACCCGCCCGCCCGTACACCGCCGACCAGGGCGTCGAGATCGGCCAGCCCCGGGATGGGTGCGCGGGAGTCGGGCCCGTCGTCGGGCTGGCGCAACAGGCCCACGGTGGCGCGCAGTTCGTCGAGCGCGGCGCGACTGTTGTCCTTGATGTGGGCCAGCGCCTCGTACGCGCGGTCGGGATCGTTGCGCAGGAGGTGGTGGGCCACGCCCGCCTGGGCGTTGACCAGGGTGATGTGGTGGGCGACGACGTCGTGCAGTTCGCGGGCGATGCGGACGCGCTCCTCGGTGACCCGGCGCCGGGCCTCCTCCTCGCGGGTGTGCTCGGCGCGTTCGGCTCGCGCCTCGACTTCGGCGAGGTGCCGGCGGCGGGTGCGGACGGCGTCGCCCAGCGCGGTGGCGGCGATCGCGAGGTCGAACCTGAGCAGACTGGTACCCGCGAGGGGCGGCTCGGAGTCGGCGACCGCGTAGACGGCCGTGACCAGGGCCGACGCGGTGATGCCGACGATCCAGGCGGTACGCCGGCTGCTGCGGGTGGCGAGGCTGTACAGCGCTACCAGGCTCGCGGCCGGCGTCACGGAGAAGTCCGGCGCGACGGACAGGTGGGCCAGATCGACGGCCAGCGAGGCGAAGACGACCGGAAGGGGCCATCGGCTGCGGAAGACCAGCGGAACGCACGCCAGCGCCATCCAGGCCGTGCCGCCCGGGCGGGGCGCGTGCCAGCCGGAACCGTTCTCGCCCGCCGCTGTCGCCGCCGCGCCCACCAGAACGAGCACCACCGCCGGAAGCGCGTCCCGGATCCGCTCGTGACGGGCCAGCAACCGCCGACTCAACGCAACCACCTGCACTCCCTCACTCTACGCAGCACGGACCGGCCGGCGGTGCGTCAGCCCGCCACCCGGTCCGCGCCCTACACCGATGTCCGTCAGCCGTGGAAACCGGCTGTCTCCGGTTCCCGGACCGCCCGGGGCGGTTGCACCGGCTCCTCCGCGGGGCCCTCGACCGAGACGCGGGGCAGCGCCCGGTCCAGTCGGCGGGGCAGCCACCAGTTGGCCCGTCCGCACAGGTGCATCAGCGCCGGCACCACGACCATGCGGACCAGCAGGGCGTCCAGGGCCACGGCCACGGCGAGGCTCACGCCGAACTCGGAGATGACCCGCATGCCGCCGAACACGAAGGAGCCGAAGACACACACCATGATGGTCGCGGCGACGGCGATCACCTTCCCCGTCTCCGCCTGCCCGACCCGGACCGCACGACCGCTGTCACCGGTGTGCGCCCACTCCTCGCGCATCCGGCTGACCAGGAAGACCTGGTAGTCCATGGACAGGCCGAACATGATGCCGACGACCAGGATCGGCACGAACGACTCGATCGGCCCGGCCGCGCCCAGCCCGAGCAGTCCGGCACCGAAGCCGTACTGGAAGACCACCACGATCGCGCCGAAGGCCACCCCGATGCTGAGGATGTTCAGCAGCGCGCCGACCGCCGGAATGAGCAGACTGCGGAAGGCGACCGTCAGCAGCAGGAAACCGAGAGCCGCGATCACCAGCACGAACACCGGAAGCTTGCCCATCAGGACCGACGCGAAGTCGTCGTTGCTCGCGGTGACGCCACCCACATAGACCTTCATCGACGTCCCCTGCTCCACCCCGGGGATCACGTCGTCACGCAGGTGGTGGATCAGGTCGGAGGTGGCCTCTGACTGCGGGGACGTCGTCGGGACGACGGATATCACCCCGACCTTCTGCCCCTCCTTCATCGGCTGGGCGCCCACACCGGCGACACCGTCGACCTGCTCGAGAGCGGTGACGAGCTTCGCCACGGCGGCTTTGCCCGCGGTGTCGGGCGCCTGGACCGCGAGGACGAGCGGGCCGTTGACGCCCGGTCCGAACCCGTCGGCGATCATGTCGTACGCCTGACGGTTCGTCGATGTCGTGGGCAGGTTGCCGTCGTCGGACGCACCCAGCCGCAGGGAGAGCGCCGGCAGCGCGAGCGCCGCGAGCACCACGAGACCGACCAGACCCAGCGCCTTGGGCCGCGCCTGGACGCGCTCGGCCAGGCGGCCCCACAGCCCGGTGCCGGTCGACGGGACCGCTCCGAGTCCGGCGAGGGCTCGGCGCTCGGCACGGCCGAGGATCCTCGGCCCGATCATGCCGAGCAGCGCGGGCAGCAGGGTGATGGCGGCCAGCACCGTCAGGACGACGGTGATCGCCGCGCCGATCGCCATGCCGTTGATGATGCCGACGTTCAGGGTGAGCATGCCCAGCAGCGCGACCACGACGGTCAGCCCGGCGAACACCACGGCCCGGCCGGAGGTGTTGAGGGACTTGGCGACCGACTCCGCCACGCCCATGCCCGCCAGCAGGTTGCCGCGGTGCCGGTTGACGATGAACAGCGCGTAGTCGATGCCCACGCCCAGACCGATCAGCGAACCCAGGGTCAGCGTGGTGTCGGAGAGGGTGACGGCATGGCTGAGCAGCATCACCGCGACCGCGGAGGTGCCGACGCCGGCGATGGCCGTGATGATCGGCAGCGCCGCCACCCAGACCGCCCGGAACACGAACAGCAGCACGATGAAGGCCAGGACGATGCCCATGGCGTCGGCGACCGCGTTCGGCTCCGGGTTGACGGTGAACGCCTGCCCGTTGAGCGCGATGTGCAGACGCTTCGACTCGGGAGCCGTCGCGAGGTCCTTCACCTGGTCGATCCGGGCGTCCTCGACACCGTCGTCGAACGCGACCGTGGCGTAGGCGGTCCTGCCGTCCTCGCTGACCTGGGCCTTGCCGGCGGGGGTATAGGGGCCCGTCACCGAGGCCACGCCCGGGGCGTCGGCGATGCGCTCCAGCGCTCCCGTCATCGCCCGCTCGGCCGCGCCGTCGGTGACCTTGCCGTCGCTCACCTGCCAGACGACCCGGCCGCTCTTGCCCGCCGCGCTGCTCGCGCCCTTCTGCAGCAGAGCCGTCGCCCTCGCCGAGTCGGTGTCCTGGGAGAGCGGGCTGTTGCCGAAGCTGCTGCCGGCCGCGCCGACCGCCCCGCCCAGGGCGATCAGCAGGCCCACCCAGGCCAGGACGACGGCGAGCCGGTGCCGGTGGCACCAGCGGGCGAGAGGGGACATCGACGAGCCTTTCCAGAGGAAACACGGGCCGGAACTCCGGCACACCGCAACGCTCGCAGTCCACTGGTCTCTCGTCGTCGGCCGAGCGCAGACTCTTGCCCCTGCTGCGATCGCAGTAGGGGCAAGAGCCCGAGGCTCAGCGTGGGTCAGGGTGTGTAGACCGTCGGCCGGGGAGCCGTCGGCATCGCGTTGCCGATGAAGAAGCTCGGGTGCGGGGGCTGGTTGTAGGCGGTGTTCTGCCAGGCCAGGGCCGTGCGGTACTGCGTGTCGTGGAGCAGGGTGGTGATCTTGGTGCTGGTCTGGTGCGGAGTCGAGTAGATCCGCAGCGCCCGGTTGTCGCTGGTACGCCAGACGACCTCCTCGCGCCAGTCGCCGAGGATGTCACCGGACAGGACCGGGGTGGACTTGGTGCCGTTGTTGGAGGCGACGCCGGAGCCGGTGAGCAGCCGGGTGTCACCGGAGGTGCCGTACTTGTCGATGCGCGTGCCGTCGAGGAGCTCGCGGACGGGGTCGCCGTCCCACCAGGACAGGAAGTTGATGCTGGAGGGCTCCCGGCCAAGGGAGGCGCCGGTGGCGGAGCGCAGGGTGGTGTCGGAGGCGGACCAGGCTTCGGCGCCCGCGCTGCCGGCGTAGATGTCGGCGGCGACGCCGCGGCCGTTGTCGGAGCCCGACGCCGTCTGCCACAGCCGCGCACCCGTGCGGGCGTCGGCCATCCAGGAGCCGGGCTTGCCGGCGTCCTCCGAGACCTTGAAGTATTCAAGGCCCGGACGGGAGGGGTTCAGGTCGCCGACGTGGCCGGCGTCGCCGTGGCCGAGCCTGGTGGTCCACAGGCCGCTGCCGTTGTCGTCGACGGTCATCGCGCCGTAGACGATCTCGTCCTTGCCGTCGGCGTCGACGTCGGCGACGGACAGGCTGTGGTTGCCCTGGCCGTCGTAGCCCTTGCCGCTGTTGGTGGAGGACGTGGTGTCGAAGGTCCAGCGGCGGGTGAAGGCGCCGTTGCGCCAGTCCCAGGCGGCTATCACCGTGCGGGTGTAGTAGCCGCGCGCCATGATCAGGGAGGGCCGGGCGCCGTCCAGGTAGGCGGTGCCGGCGAGGAAGCGGTCGACGCGATTGCCGTAGTTGTCGCCCCAGGAGGAGACGGTGCCACGGGCCGGGACGTAGTCGACGCTCTGCATCGCCTTGCCCGTCTGGCCGTTGAACATCGTCAGGTACTCGGGCCCGGACAGGACGTAGCCGCTGGAGTTGCGGTGGTCGGCGGAGGAGCTGCCGATGATCGCGCCGGTGCCGTCGCGGGTGCCGTCGGCGGTCTTCATGGCGACCTCGGCCTTGCCGTCGCCGTCGTAGTCGTAGACCTGGAACTGCGTGTAGTGGGCGCCGGAGCGGATGTTGCGGCCCAGGTCGATGCGCCACAGGCGGGTGCCGTCGAGCTTGATGCCGTCGACGATGGTGTTGCCGGTGTAGCCGGACTGGGAGTTGTCCTTGGCGTTGGTGGGCTGCCACTTCAGGACGAGGTCCAGAGCGCCGTCGCCGTCGAGGTCGCCGACCGAGGCGTCGTTGGCGTCGTAGGTGTAGGCCGAGTTGCCCGGAGCGGTGCCGCCGGCGGGCGGGGAGATCGGCACGTCCTTGTAGCCCGTGCGGAACTGGACCGCGGGCGCGGACGCCGCCTGCTCGCTGCCGTTGACGACCGCGCGCACCGTGTAGTCGGCCGAGTCGGCGCCGCCCGGGTCGAAGTAGTTCGTCGAGGCGGTGACGGGTGAGGAGTTGAGCCTCGTGCCGCCGCGGTAGACGTTGAACGACACATCGTTCGGGTCGGTCGCCAGCCACCGCCAGGACACCAGGTTTCCGCTGCTGGTGTGCACGCTGGTCAGTCCGCGGTCGAGCTTCTCGACCTGCCGGGCGGTCGCCGCGTGCGCGCTCTGCGGCAGTGCGACGAGCGCGGAGACGGCCAGTGCGGCGGCGGAGAGGCAGCCGACGAAACGGCTGCCCGTCCGGTGGGACGATCGTCGCGGTCGTGGCGTGGTGCGGGGGCGCCGGTGCGAGTCGGTCACGGTGGCCTCCGGGACGTGGGGGGAATGGGAACGCTCCCATGGGGAGGGAGCGTAAGAACGAGCTGATGCCTCGTCAAGGATTCTGTCCAGTCGGCTGTTCGTCCCTGTTGGGATCCGTGAGTTTCTCGGCTCCTATGGATTGACAGTGAGGTGGAGACGCTTGAACACTGCGTGATGCGCCTCGCGGGTCAACTGTGGTCGAAGGCAGTCGAACTGGTCGACCGGACGTGAACTCAGGCGCTGAGCACGGCAGTTCGTGGATCTCCGCACACGCACCCTTCCCCTTTCGAGGATGGAGCGTCCTCTCGTGCCCCTCACGTTGTGAACGCTCCCAGCATGTGCGGGCGGATCACCCCCAGTCCCGGACGGCTTCACTCAGGCCTGAGCCGCGAACCGAGCCCCGCGGCCCGTACACCTCGACCCGTACATCTACGTGGTGAAGGACGGACTCATGATTGTAATGAGCATGGCATTGAGACGCCGTGGCGGGCGTGGCGCCCGGCTGGGAATGGCAGGCCTGCTGGCCCTGGCGGCTCTGGCCGGCACGGGCGCGACCCACCGCGCCGCCGCCGCGCCGCAGGCGCTGCCGGCCGGCTGCTCCGGCACCTCGTCGATCACGTGCCGCTACGCCGTCGCGCCGGGCAACTACGACGTGACGGTCTCCATCGGCGGTGCCTCGGCCGGGCAGACCGAGATGTGGGCGGAGGCCCGGCGCCTGTTGCTCCCGGCGACGAGAACGGCGGCCGGAGCCGTGGCCACCTACTCGTTCACCCTCAACGTGCGCCAACCGGAAGGGCAGCCGACCGGGCAGGGCGGCAACGGGAACCCCGGCCTGGACCTCCGCTTCACAGGTGCCGGCCCGCAGGTCTCGGCCGTCTCGGTGAAGCCGGCGGCGCAACCCCTGGTCGCCTACCTGGCCGGTGATTCCACCGTGTGCGACCAGCCGGCCGCTCCGTACACCGGCTGGGGGCAGATGATCACGACAGCGGTCCGTCCTGGCGCGGCCATCGCCAACTACGGTGATTCCGGGGAGAGTTCGGCAAGCTTTCTGAGCAACTCGGCGCTCCTTCCCGCGCTGCTGTCGAAGCTGAGGGCGAACGACCCCGTGTTCATCCAGTTCGGACACAACGACAAGCAGACCAGCGCGTCCGCCTACCGGAACAACCTCACCACCATGATCTCGCGGATCCGCGCCAAGGGTGGCGTCCCGGTCCTGGTGACGCCACCGGTCCGCCGGCTGTTCGACGGCAACCGGCTCACGCCCACGGCACTCCACGTCAACGGCGTCGGCGTGAACCTGCCCGCCGAAATGCGTGCGGTGGGCGTGGCCCAGCGGGTCCCGGTGATCGACCTGACCGCCCGGAGCAAGGCTCTGGTCGAGTCCCTCGGCCCGTCCGCCTCCGCACAGCTCTTCCTCCGCTCCTCCGTCGACGGCGTCACGGACAACACCCACTTCTCGCAGTACGGCGCGACCCAGATGGGCGGCCTGCTGCTCCAGAGCATCCGGGAGCAGAACCTCCCCCTCGCCGCCCACCTGCGCTGACCGCGCACGAGGGCGCCCATCCCCGTCCCGGGAGATAACACATGAAGGACTTACGGACCGTCATCACCGCCGCGCTGGTGATCGCCCTGTCGAGCCTCGGACTCGGCGCCGCCTCAGCGGCCGACAGCGCCGCGAAGCACTGCACCGGCACATCCGGCGCCGCGGCACCCGCGACGCGAGCCGCCCAGCCGGTCACCGTGTGGCTGGCCGGCGACTCCACCATGGCCAACCCGAGTTCCGCCCGCTGCCCCGTCGGCTGGGGAAGCCAGTTCGACGCCCTGTTCACCTCCGACGTCACCGTCAAAAACCAGGCCGTGGGCGGCCGCAGCATCCAGACCTGGCTGTACGAAGGGAACGTCAGCAGCACCAAGGGCTCGGACGGCGAATGCCGCCTCACCTCCACCACGTACTCGTCCCGCTGGCAGGCGATGCTGAACGCGAGCACCGGAATGAAGGCCGGTGACTACCTCTTCATCCAGTTCGGCATCAACGACTCCTCCTCGACCTGCCCCCGGCATGTCGGCCCCGCCCGCTACCGGCAGCTGATGACCACGATGGTGCAGGCCGCCCTGGCCCGGGGAGCGCACCCGGTGCTGCTCACCCCGGTGGCGGCCATCACCTGTTCCGGCGGCACCGCGACGAAGAACCGCGGCTTCGTGAACGAGACCTTCGCCGTCGGATCCGCCACCAGGGCGCCGGTCGTCGACCTGCAGTCGCTGAGCGTCTCGCTCTACAACAGCCTGCGCTTCTGCCCGAACAACGGCGACTACGGGGGCAGCGGTCCCCTGGGCACCTTCTTCTGCAACGACCACACCCACTTCGAGACGTACGGCGCCCAGCGGATCGCCGGGCTCGTCGCCGGAGACGTGCGCAGGCAGAACCTCCCGCTCGCCGGCTATCTCGGGTAGCGCCGCGATCCGGTCGGAGGGGCTGACTAGCATGGCTGTCGGCATCCGAAGACGCCGCGCCGGCCTCCTGGCCGGCCGGCACCGGCAGTGGGCAGGAAAGGCGCAGCACGATGACGGGGCTCAGCGACGCCGTCGCACTCGACGACCCGGTGGGCGAGTCGCTCCGCGGGCATCACGCACATCTCGCCCGGCGGCTCGGCGCCGCCGTCACCTACGTACCCTCCGTCGCGACCTTCTCCGCGGTGCCGGCCGAACCGGACGCGGAGGCATGGGCCGACCTGGCGAAGCTCCTGGGCCCGGGCGAGTTCGCGGACATGTTCAGCTGCCCGGCGACGCCGCCGTCCGACTGGGAGCCGGTCTTCGTGATGGAGGGCCGCCAGCTGATCTGGGCCGGTGACGGCGACCCGGACCCGTCTCGCGCCGCGTCCGACTCCGGCGTGGTCGAACTCGGGGCGGAGAGCGTGCCCGAGATGCTCGACCTCGTCGAGCGGACCCGGCCGGGACCCTTCTGGCCCCGGACGCACGAACTCGGCACCTATCTCGGCATCCGCGACAGCGGCGGTGCACTGGTGGCGATGGTGGGGGAGCGGCTGAGGCCTCCCGGGTGGACCGAGATCAGCGCCGTCTGCACCGCACCCGAGGCGCGCGGGCAGGGCCACGCGGTCCGCCTGATGCGCGCACTCATCGCACGCGTCGTCGCCCGCGGCGAGCGCCCCTTCCTGCACGTGGCCGAGGCCAACACCGGCGCCCTCGCGCTCTACGAACGGCTCGGCTTCGAGACCCGGAAGCACGTGACGTTCCGCGGATTCCGCACGCCGTGAGGGGCCGGCGCACAGAGCGCCAGTCGCTTCCGGCCAGCGTCGGCCGACGCCCCTGGATCATCGAAAGGCTCGACCAGCCGCTGACCGTGGGGGACCTGGCCCGCCGAGCGGGGGCCAGCTCCCGTCACCTGGACCGCCACGACGCTGCGTCGCCACTTCAACCGCACGCTCGGGGTGCCCCCGGACGCCTGGGCCGTTCCGCTCACGGACTCGCTGACTCCGGGGAAGCTACGCCCGTCCGGCGCCGTACAGGACGGCGAACACCCCTGCGGCGTGGGTGCCCTCCGGCGTCTCCCAGGAGCCGCTGACGTGGCCGACGGCTCCCTGCGGAGGGAGGGTTTGGCCGTCCGGAGCCGGCTGAAGGGCACGGTGCAGACGAAGGGTCGTGCCCTGCGGCGTGGTCAGCGCGGTGCCTTCCCTGTCGTCGGTCGCGGTGAAGTCCCTGGAGAGGAGTCCTTCACCGGTGTAAGAGGCGACGACCTCGCGCGCGGGGGTGTCACTGACGTTCTGGTCCTGGGCCCGCGCCCGCCCCTCGATCAGGGCCGCCAACCGGTCGGCCAGCACCGGGTCATGGCAACCGTCGTAGGCCCAGCGCTGCCCCAGCACACCGTGCTCCATCGTGCCGACGAGAGCGTGCTCCGACCCGTCGAGCGGCGCACCGTGATAGGTGAGGGGCACCAGGTACGTCACCAGTTGAGGGCCGGAGGTGTCGGTGACCACCATGAACTCGATCCCCACCTCGCCCCGCGGATCGTCGAGCCGGAAACCGCCCGCCTTCGCCAACGTCGGTTCGCCGGCGCCACCCCGGTACCACGGACGGGAAGGCAGCCAGGACGTGAGCAGTTCCAGCTTGGTCGGCTTCAGGGTGGTGCGGTGGATGACGGCCATGCCGATGGGTCCCTTCCCACGAGTCGTACGGGCGATCACACTTTCGCATCCGCGTGGCGTCGGCACAGCTGTGGAAGGCGGCGGTCCGTGCGCGTAGTTTCCGAAACCTGACGCCGTAGTTTCCGATACCCGAACGCCACGAGGAGGAGAACATCATGACCACGCCGACGGGCAGGGTGATCTGCGACATCACGATCTCGGCCGACGGGTACTCGGCGGGGCTCGACCAGACCGAGGAGCGCCCCTTCGGAGACGACGGCGGCGACGGCTCGGGCGCCGGGCTGCACGCCTGGATGTTCGACACACCCGACGAGAACCGGGCCGAGATCGACCGGCTGAACACGGCCGGGGCGTTCATCATGGGGCGCAACATGTTCGGCCCCGTACGGGGCGCATGGGATCGCCGGTGGAACGGCTGGTGGGGTGGTGATCCGCCGTTCCACGCGCCGGTGTTCGTGCTGACCCACCACGCGCGCGAGCCGCAGCCGATGGACGGCGGCACCACGTACCACTTCGTCACCGACGGCATCGTGTCCGCCCTGGACATGGCGCGCAATGCCGCCGGCGGCGGCGATGTCACCGTCCTCGGCGGCGCGACCACGATCAACCAGTACCTCGCCGCCGGCCTGATCCACGAGCTGCGGCTGCACATCGCGCCCCTCACCCTCGGCGCCGGTACGCGACTGTTCGAGGGCGTCCCGCCGCTGGAACTGGAGCAGCTGACGTCACGGGCGGCGAGCCGGGTCACGCACGTGACCTACCGCGTGTCGACCTGAGCGCTCGGGTGGCCGGAGAAGATCACCCCCGGATGGGACGGCGCCTCGCTCAGCACCCACAGCCGGGATCAGCGCGGGCGGCGCCGTCCCTGAGACTCCGGGGATCGTCGACGCGACGCGAGCGGTCGTGGAGGTGCTGGAGATCCCCGCGCGAGACCGTTCGTCCCTTTCCGGCATCCCTGCCCGCCGCCGTGCGTAGTGGCAGGTTCCACCCGCATCCAAGCCCATGGCGGGCCGGGCCCGTTCATGCATGATGACGGGATGAATCAGAGCGGCCAGCGCTTCCACGTCATCGTGCTGTCGAACTTCGCCAGAGGCTTCGACAAGTACGCGTTCGCTTACGGCAAGGCGGGGATTCCGGAGAGCACCTTTCCCGACCGGTTCCACCTGCTGACGCGTGCGGAGCTGGGAATAGGCATCGGCAAGGCGCGACGCCTGCTGGACCGGCTGGCCATCCCGGGCGACCGGCTGCTGGTGCTGGAAACCATGGTGGACCCCGACACGCTGGTGCCCAACGTGTCGACCGGCCTCGGCATGGAACTGCACGAGGCCCGCATCCGGTTGTCGGCGGTCCACGAGCTCGACCAGGCGGGCGACGAGTTCACTCTGCGCCCGACGACCATCGAGGATGCGATGGCGGCCTCCCTGCGCCTGCACGGATCGGCACTGCGTCGCTACGCCGACACACGACCGCGCTCGGTTTCGCTTCTGCCGGTCGCCTCCGCCTGCCAGGCCCGCTGTTCGTTCTGCTTCTCCTCGGCCTCGATCTCCAGCGACCAGGCGCCGGCCCGGGTCCCGTGGGACGCGGTGACCCGCTGGCTGGAGCGGGCCCGTGCGGCGGGCGCCGAGCGTGCGGTGATCACCGGCGGCGGGGAGCCCACGCTCATACCGTTCGATCAGCAGCTGCGCCTGGTGTCCGCGTGCTCGGCGGCCTTCCCGAAGGTCGTCCTGATCACCAACGCGCACACCCTGGCGAAAGGCCCGCACGCTGACCGGGCCGACCGCCTCGCAGCCCTGAGCGCCGCGGGTCTGAGCGTGCTCGCGGTCTCCCGGCACCACCATGACGACGCCGTCAACGAGCGGCTGATGATGCTGCGCACGCCGGTCAGCTCCGTGATCGACAGCTGGCGCAACGAACGTGACCGCCTGCCGGGGCTGCGGATGAGGCTGATCTGCGTGCTCCAGCACGGCGGCGTCACCGACGCTGCCGAGGTCGCCGACTACCTTTCGTGGGCCGCGGCTCAAGGCGTCGAGGAAGTCTGCTTCAAGGAGCTCTACGTATCCACCAGCACCGAGTCGCTCTACTTCGACCGCGCCGCCAACGTCTGGAGCCGAGAACACCAGGTATCGCTGTCCATCGTCACCGGGTTCGCCGAGCAGCACGGCTTCGAACTCGCGAGCCGCCTGCCCTGGGGCGCGCCGGTCTACGACGGCAGTTGGGACGGACGACCGATGCGGATCGCCGCCTACACCGAACCCAGCCTGCTGTGGGAACGCACCAACGGGATCGCCCGCAGCTGGAACGTCATGGCCGACGGACGCTGCTACGCCTCCCTGGAAGACCGCGCCAGCGAGATCGTGCCGGAAGGTGCGACGGCATGAGGTTCGGCGAGTTCCAGGAATTCCGGCAGCGCCGACTCAGTGGCTCCGCGTCGCTCCTGGACGCCGCCGAGACCAACGTGTACCGGGCCCTTGCTCCGATGCGACCGGAACCGCCGACCGACATGACCACGGTGCACCGGTGCGATCTCGCCCGTGCCTGGCTGCGGCGCTACGAGCTGCCGGAAGAGTGGTCCGGCCACGCCATGGTCGGTCGAGGGGTCCGGCACGGGCTCGGCGCGGTGTTCCACTGGCTGCGCTCCGTGCAGGCGCGGTTGTGGCTGCCCGGCGACGTATACCCGGTCTACTTCGAGCTGGCCCGCGCCGCCGGCCTGACGCCCGCCTCCTACCCGACGCTGCCGGTGCCTGCCCTGCCGGGGTCGCCGACGGACCACCGGCCCGAATACCTGCTGCTCGCCAACCCCAGCAAGCCACTCGGCCGATACCTGTCCGATGCCGAGTGCGCATCGGTGATCTCGTGGTTGCGGCAATCACCACACCGCCGCCTGCTGATCGACAGCGTCTACGACCTGGGCACCCCGTTCGCCGCCGGTACCCGGCGCTTGCTGGACACCGGTCGTGCGGTCCTGCTGCATTCGGTCACCAAGGGATGGCTGTGGCCACGCACGTTCGGCGTCGTCCTGCTGGGTCCGGCGCACACCGGCTTGGCCGAAGCGCTCCGGGCGGATCCGCCGACCTCGGCACAGCTGAGGCTCGCCGACCGGCTGCTGACCGAGCACGGCGACGTGCCCCGGCAGGTCGCCGACGAACTGGCCGCACGGGCCGAGCGGCTTTTCGAACGGTTGCCGGACGAAGTGCGCGCAGCGATTCCCACGGCGAGCCGGACGTGTCCCGGCAACTACTTCTTCCCGGTTGAGATCCCGGCGGAGACGCTCCGGCGCGAGTACGGCGTGCTCGCCATGCCGGTCGGCGTGTTCGGGGAGAGCAGTTGGCCCGGCTCCATCCTGACCAGCCTCGCCGACGCTTTCGGCCCCACGCCGGCGGTGACACGCTGAAACCCCCGGAGGCGGACCCGAGGGGAGCCTCCGGGGGCATTTCCCCGCCGGATCACGAAAGCCTTTGAAGGTCCAGCTCTGGACAGCCCTCGGCAACGCCACGCCGAGCTGGAGACGCTGAGCAGCCCCCACGGGGTTGCCGCTCAGCTTCCCACGATGCTGCGGAACTCGCGGACGGCGAGGGACAGCACCGGCTGACGCCGGGCGAGCACGGCCACCGGCCCTTCCGACCCGGTCCATACGCGGCCGCGGCCGAGCGCCGGCCGGCCGTTGATCCGCATGGGCACACGGCACACCGCACCGTCGGCCAGCTGCTGGATCAGGTGGGCGCGTGCGGACAGCCGGAAGGGCAGCCGCAGTACGTCCCGGTACGTGAAGCGGACAGCCGGAATGCCGTCGGCGGTCAGTTCCGCCCGGGTGCTCCGGCTGTCCGCGTGGAGCGTGAACACGCCCTGCTCCTTCGGGATGCCCCACAGCGCGCGTCCCCCGGCCAGGGCCCCGTCGTCGTCGACCCAGGCGGTGACGGTGCTGCCGGCGAGACGGTGCCCGTGGCGCACGGCCAGGGCGATGAGGAACTCGCGGTAGGCGAGGACGCCGCCGGGCCGGTAGTCGACCCAGAAGGTGACCAGAGTGGCGCGGCGCCGCACGACCCAGGGGCGGACGCCGGCCGGCAGGGGCCAGGACGGCAGGTCGTCCACCGGGACGCGCCACAGCGAGACGACCATGTCGCCGGTGAGGCGCCACGGGGAGGGAGGAAAGGGGACGGCTGGTCGTTTCACGGCGTGATGACCGACTTCCTCAGCTCGGGCTCGTACGGCCGATTGTTCCACCCGGAACGGCGGGGGCGGGCCTGCGACGCGGTGCCACGGGCGCGTCCCGGTCGGCTCGACGAGAACGGGCCGTGTCCCCAACCGTCGTCTACCCGCCCTCCGGGCCTTCCTCCGGCGCCGGTTCGATGCCCGCCGGCATCGGGGCCGTTCTGTGGAAGCGGATCACCGCGTACGTCTCCCCGTCCCTGGGCGGCCGTGTCCAGGAGCGGGTCACGAACGTGTGCAGCCGCCCGTTCACGATCGCGTGGCGCGGCAGACGGACACCGAACTCGCCCGCCACCGCTTCCAGCAGCGACCGCTCTGTCTCGGCACCGTCGGCCCGCTCACCGAAGAACAGGCCCGGGTCCAGCGTCCGCGGTATCTCCCCGCTCTGCCCGATCTCCCCGTCCGCGTAGGTGAACGCGTACTGCTCGACACCGTCGCGCGCCACCGAAAGGTGGAAGCACCGTTCCCGGTGCCCTGCTCTCAGGTCGCTCCACACCACCACCGCGCGGGTGTCCGCACTGGCGCCCGCGGCAGGGGAGACGAACCGCCGCCGGTCGAACGAGTCCGGACGGCCGTCGAACGCGAAACTCCAGCCGGTGCCCGCCCGGCCGACCACCATGAGAGCCCTGTCGTCGTAGGACGAGAAGTCCCTCTTGTCGCGCAGCGAGTTGCGGTGCGCGTCCCAGGAGGTCATGGGGGCGTTCAGCACGGTGTCGTCCCCGTCCGAGAGGCGCCCTGGCAGCTCTTCCGGCTCGACTCCCTCCACCAGGACGAACCGGTAGGACGTGCGGTTGTTGCCCGAGTCGGGTTCGGCGAGCCACGCCAGGCCGCCCGGGTCGAGCCCGGCCGTCGGATCCGGTCTCTCACCGGTCTGCCCGCCCCGCGGGGTGGACAGCAGCTCGCGGCCCCGCTCCGGGGTCAGCAGCGGCCCGAGCACCGGATCGGCCACCCACCCCAGCGGCGCCAGGTGGTCCCGCCCCAGCGGCTCCCACAGAGGCACGGCACCGATCAGTGTCCGCCAAGCCGCGTCCGTGTCTCCCCACCGCGCCAGCTCCCGGGCCCTGGCGACCGCCTCCCCGAACGGTCCGGCCGCCGTGTACCGGTACGTGCCGTTCCTCATCTGATCCAGCAGCGCGTAAGCCATGGACACCAGCTCGTCGTCAGCGCCCCGCAGATCGAACGTCAGCGTGGAGTCGTCCCGGTACGAGTGCGCCGCGTGCTCGGCGACCAGGAGGGGCAGCAGCTCGCTCGCGTACCGCGGGTCCGTCGCCACACCCTCGAAGGACACCAGGTAGGTCTCTCCGAGCAGGCGCCGTATCTGATCGCCCAGCCCGGCGGCCCGCGGCCGGCCGTATTCCTTGGCCTCGTCCAGCGCCTTCCCGGCCTGCTCCCAGCCGCCGCGCAGCGCCTCCAGCCGGGCCTCCTCCACCTGGGCGTCCAGCCGGCGCGTCGTGTCGTTGACGAACGCCGGCTCCCCGTCGCCCGGGTTCGCCCGCAGGCAGTGGAACTCCCGGTGCATGTCCCTCATGAACGTACGGAAGTTCGCGTGCCGCTCGGGCGGCGCGGCGCGCCAGCTCGCCCACGTGTAGACGGCCCACTCGCCGTCCTCGTCCACGTCGTCGGGATCCAGGAGGACGTAGGTGGCGTCGGATTCGACGTTCAGTTGCAGCCCGCGTCGCCAGAGGTCCGCCTCCTGCCGCTCCTCGGGCCCGGCTTCCTCGTCCAGGTACTCGTCGAACATGTCGCCGAGCCCCGACTCGTCGTTGTGCCAGCGCGCGTCCTCGGTCCCCGCCAACAGCCACACGAAGCCGCCCGCGTGCCGCCACCCGTCACTGACCCCCAGGAACTCCCGGTACGACGGGGGCATCCGCCGGCCGAGGCGCTGCTCCATGGCGGCGATCCGCCCCTCCGGCGCGGGTGGGAACCCCAGCCGGCGTGCCTGCCGCGCGGCCTCGTCGTCCTCGCTCCGCGTGTCATCGTCGGCAGCCAGGGAATCCGCCCACTCCTCGCTCCATCCGCGCAGAAACGACCGCCAGTCGAATGCCGTGGTGTCCGTCATGGGCCCGATGCTGTCACCCACCACTGACAGCGCTTCACTGCTCGGCGCAGCCGCCGGAATCAGCCGGACGCGGTGACCGGGGACCACACGCCGAACCACTGCTCGGCGCCGTACTCCTCGAACCGCTCCACCTCCGCGAACCCCAGCTTCGCCGCGAGGCGCATCGCACGGTCGTTGGTGCTCTGCGTGCAGAGCACCACCGGCTCGCCGGGGGACGTGGCGGCGAACCAGTCGAGGACGGCGGCGCACGCCTCGGCGGCATACCCGTGCCCCCACGCCTCCGGCAGGAACATGTAGCCGAGCTCGGCCTCCTGGGCATCCGGACCGAGGTGACCCGGACGCTCGGCGTCGCGCCGATCGAGCGTGACCATGCCGATCATCGTCCCGTCGAGTTCGGCCACGAAGACCCCGGGGCGCCGCCCGGGCACCTCGGGCACCACGCGCTCGAGCTCCTCACGCGGCCGGGAGCCGCCGACGTAGGTGCCCACCTCCGGCGATGCGAACAGCTCGATGAACGCGGCGCGGTCCCGGGCCTCGGACGCGCGAAGCACGAGCCGTTCGGTCCTCGACGTGGCAGGTGGCCAGGTGCCGCTTCCGAGTTCAGCCATGGCGGGCAAACTATCGCAACCCCCGACTCGCGCCGGCAGGTGTGGCCGGACCTCAGCGCCGCGCCAACGCCAGCACGCTCAGGCCGAACATCAGGACGCCCAGGGGGAGATGGAGCGACGGAACGTGCGCGATGCCCAGGACCACCTGGACCGAGGCGAGTACGAGGAAACCCGACGCGTGCCGGACCGGCCGGGGCGAGCCGCCGCCCGGCTTCCACGCCAGCACCGCGGCGAGCAGGTACAGCATCGACGCCCCGTACATCACCCGGGCTCCGACACTGTGCAGCACCTCTCCGTAGGACGAGGTCAGCAACAGGCCGGCGGAGGCCGCCTGGAGGAAGATGGTCAACGTCTGCAGGGCGATCGCGATCTGAAGGAACGTGGAGCCGCGCCGCGCCGTCGCTGTCACCTGAGTGGCCATGTCACAGTCCTCTCTTCCGCCGTCGGGCGGTAGATCGATAAGGTCTCACCAGCCCGACGACGCGAGGCTGCCAAAGGTAAGGCGAGGGGGTCGCCGCAAGCATGGGGACGGTCGGGACCAGTACGGATGACATAGCGGGCGAACAGCGCCAACTGATCAACGTGGCATACCGGTTGCTCGGTTCGGTGACCGAGGCCGAGGACGCCGTGCAGGACGCCTACGCACGCTGGTACGCGCTGCCACGAAGCCGGCAGGAGGAGATCCTGTCGCCCGGGGCCTGGCTGACGACGGTGACCAGCCGCATCTGCCTGGACCTGCTCGGCTCGGCCCGATCCCGCCGCGAACGCTATGTCGGAGCGTGGCTGCCCGAGCCGCTGCCCGACCGCACCGAGTGGGACCACACGGGCGGCCCCGGCGTCGCCGGTCCTGCGGACCCCGCCGACCAGGTCGTCCTGGACGAGTCGGTGTCCGTGGCGTTCCTCGTCGTCCTGGAGTCGATGACGCCCGCCGAGCGGGTGGCGTTCGTCCTGCACGACGTCTTCCGTTACCCGTTCGCCGAGATCGCGGACGTTCTCGGCCGTACCCCCGCCGCCTGCAAGCAGCTTGCGGCCTCGGCCCGGCGGCGGGTGGGCGGCGCGCACCCCCGGGCGACGGCGATCGGCCAGGCCGACGTGGTGCGGCACGTCAAAGAGGCGTGGGAGAGCAAGGACATCGCGGCCCTCGTCCGCCTCCTCAACCCGGCCGCCGTGATGACCGCCGACGGCGGCGGCAACGTCGGTGCCGTCCTGCGCCCGGTCGAGGGCGGCGCGCGCATCGCCCAGTACATGGTGGCCATCGCCGACAAGGCCCCGGGGCTCGAACTCCTGGAGCGGTCGGTCAACGGCGTGCCGGGCCTGGTGGCACAGCGTGCCGGCGTCGTCATGACCGTGGCCGCGTTCGAGGTCACCGACGGTCGCGTCACACGCATCTGGGCGGTCCGCAACCCGGCGAAACTTCGGGCCTGGGCTCGGCAGTCCAGAAACCTGTAAGGCCCTGACGAGCCGTCAGCTCATGCCGCAACACCCAATGTTGGGCTCGAAATGTTCGCCGAGACCGAGCGGCTACCACCGCCCCGGCGCCGTCATCCAGCGCCACTGAGTGAACTGCTCCAGGCTCGCGGTGCCGCCGATGCGGGAGGTGTTGCCCGAGACACCCATGCCGCCGAAGGGCGCGTTCGCGGCGTCCTTCGCGGACACGTCGTTGATGTGGATCATGCCCGTGCGCAACCGCTGCGCCAGCGCGGTCGCCCGGGGCACGGACCGCGAGTGAACGGCGGCGGTCAGGCCGTACGCCGTGTCATTGGCGATCTCCACGGCCTCGTCCTCGCCGCGGAACGGGACGACGGGAGCGACAGGTCCGAATATCTCCTCGTGGAAGACCGGCATGGACCGGTCGACACGGTCCAGCACGGTGGGCGGGTAGAAGAGCCCCTCGCGGCTGCCGCCGGTCAGCGCGCGTGCTCCGGCGGCCACGCTCTCGTCCACGATCCGTTCGATCCGGGCCGCCTGCCGCTCGCTGATCACCGGACCCAGCGCCATGCCTTCGACGCGGGGATCGCCGACCGGCAGCGCCTGGGCCTGCCGGACGAGCGCCTCGGTGTACGCCTCGACGACATTCGCGTGGACCACATGGCGTCCCGCGGCGACGCAGGCCTGACCCTGGTAGCCGAACGAACTCATGGCACCCGCCGCGGCGGCCGCCTCCACGTCCGCGTCCTCCAGCACGACGATCGAGTTCTTGCCGCCGAGCTCCAGCGACACGCGTTTGAGTCCTTCGCCGGCGATCCGGGCCACCTCACGCCCCACCGCGGTGGAGCCGGTGAACGAGACCATCGCGACATGCCGGTCGGCGGCGACCGCCCGCCCGGTCGCCGCGTCACCGGGAAGGACGTGCAGCACGCCCTCGGGCAGCCCGGCCTCCCGGAACAACTGGGCGACCAGGACACCGCCGGACACCGGAGTCAGCGGGTCGGGCTTGAGCAGCACCGCGTTGCCGAGGGCCAGCGCAGGCGCCAGGACCCGCATCGCGAACAGCAGCGGCGCGTTCCACGGGGTGATCACCCCGACGACGCCCAGCGGTACCCGCCACGCCAGACTCGTCCCGCCGGGCGTCAGCGGCGCGAGGACCTCGCCCAGGGGCTGCGAGGCGAGCCCGATCGCGTGCTGGAGCTGGCCGAGACCGGCCGTGATCTCGTAGTCGCCCTTGGCCGGGACGCCCCCCGACTCCCGGACGATCCATTCGCGGACCACCTCGCTGTGCTCCCGCAGGGCGTGACCGGCACGCGTCAGAACGTCGACCCGTTCGGACGCGGGGGTGGCCGCCCATTCCGGCGCGGCCCGGCCGGCGCGGGCGCCCGCCCGTTCGACATCGGCGGGAGAGGCCACGCCCACCCGCGCCAGAGGCTCACCGGTGGCCGGTTCGATCACCGGGCTGGTGCCGCCCCCGGCGGTCCGCCAGCCCTCGCTGTAGATCTTCCCCGTCCACTCGGCCGCGTCCGGCCAGTTCCGTTCGCCGTCGACAGGCATGGTCACGACCTCCGCCCTGGCCGTCGGATGCTCCCACGCGGCCCATCAGCGTCCCTGGCCATTCAACCCGGGGCGGGGCTATCTGTCATTCTTGGGACATATCTGAGCGAAGCAGTAAGAATGCCGAGCGGGTGAGGCGGGTTGAGGCTCCATGGCGAGATCTGCGTCCGTCCCGGGCGAGGGCAGTGGGCCACCGCCCGAGGACCTCGTCGACGAGACCGTCACCGCGACCACCGCGAAGGCCGTGGTGGACGGGCACGGCACCGTCACAGGATGGAGTGAGGGGGCCCGCCGACTGCTCGGCTACCGGGCCTCGGAGGTGCTCGGCCGGCCCGCTTCGGTACTGCTCGCCGACGGGCCCCCGCAGCAGGCCCTGAGCTCCCTGCCCACGCTCCCCAGGTGGTGCGGACGGGTGACGCTGCTGCACCGCGAGGGACACGTCATCACCGTGAACCTCCTGGCTCACCTCCGGCAGGACGGAGACGGTCACGGAGAGTGGCTCCTGCTCACGGCGGTCGGCCGCCCCGGGGTGAGCCCCGACGACGACGCGTTCCTCAGGCGGAGCTTCACCCAGTCCACCTGCACGACGGCGCTGTACGACACCGGCTTGCGGCTGGTCAGGGCCAACGCGGACATGGAACGGGTGATCGGCCTGTCCGAGGAGGCGATGAGCGGACTGCGGGTCTCGGAGATCGTGCACCACCCGCAGGCCGACCGCACCGAAGAGGCCATGCGGCGTGCCCTGGACACCGGTGAGCGGCAGGATCTCCTGCTCTCGCTGCAGCTCGCGGGCCAGGAACGCCCCAGCGTGTGGAACGTGTCCCTCGCCCCGGTACGAGCCGGCGACGGCCGGACGCAAGGGGTGCTGCTCTCGGCGCACGACATGACCGAGCAGCACGTGGCCCGGCAGCGGCTGGCCCTGCTGAACGAGGCCAGCCTGCGCATCGGCAGCACACTCGACCTGGACCGCACCGCGCAGGAGCTCGCCGACGTGGCCGTACCGTGGCTCGCCGACTTCGTCACCGTCGACCTGCTGCCCTCCATCGACGACGGCGACGACCCGCCCGCGGGCTCCCCGCACGGCCCCGTGCGGCTGCGCCGTGTCGCCCACCAGTCGGTTCTCGAAGGCTGTCCCGAGGCCGTCGTCCCGAACGGGACCGTGGCCGTCTACCCGGACAAGTCGGCGGCGGCCGAGTGCCTGGCCGCCGGCCGGCCACTGATCCAGCGGGTCACCGGCGAGGCCATGGCGGACGTCCTGCGCCAGACCCCCGAGCGGGGGGAACGGATGCGGCGGTTCGGGTTCCACTCGGTCCTGGCCGTGCCCATGCGAGCGCGCGGCCTCACCCTCGGAGTGGCCACGTTCTCCCGCCACCGGAACCCGGAACCCTTCGAACAGGACGACCTGCTGCTCGGCCAGGAGATCACCGACAGAGCCGGCCTCTGCATCGACAACGCCCGCAGGTTCACCCGGGAGCGCGCCACCTCACTCACCCTGCAGAGCAGCCTCCTGCCACAACGCCTGCCCGAACAGTCGGCCCTCGACGTGGCCTCCCGCTACCTGCCCGCCACCACACAAGCCGGGGTGGGCGGTGACTGGTTCGACGTCATCCCGCTGTCCGGGGCCCGCGTCGCGCTGGTCGTCGGCGATGTCGTCGGCCACGGCATCCAGGCCTCGGCGACCATGGGGCGGCTGCGGACCGCCGTGCGGACCCTCGCCGACGTCGACCTCCCTCCCGACGAGCTGCTCACCCACCTGGACGACCTCGTCAGCCACCTGGCCGCGGGTGCCGACAGCACCGGCGACATCGGCGCCACCTGCCTGTACGCCGTCTACGACCCGGTCTCCCGCCGCTGCTCCCTGGCACGAGCCGGGCATCCCGTCCCGGCGCTGCTGACACCGGACGGGCGGGCGGAGTTCCTCGACGTACCCTCGGGACTTCCCCTGGGGCTCGGCGGTCTGCCCTTCGAGGCCCTCGAACGCGAGCTGCCCGTGGGGAGCGTCCTCGCGCTGTACACCGACGGTCTCCTCGAGGCCGGGGCCCGCGACATCGACGAGGGCATGGACATGCTCCTCCGGATCCTGCGGACCTCCGACGCCTCACTCGAGGGCACCTGCGACGCGGCCCTGCGAGCCATGCTTCCGGAACGGCCGGCCGACGACGTGGCCCTGCTCGTGGCCCGCACCCGCGCCCTCGACACCTTCCACGTGGCGTCCTGGGACGTACCGGCCGACACCGCCGCCGTCGCCGTGGCACGCAAGAACGCGTGCCGGCAACTGTCCGAGTGGGGCCTCGACGACTGCGTGTTCGTCACCGAGCTGGTGGTCAGCGAACTGATCACCAACGCCATCCGGCACGCCGAGCCCCCCATCGAGCTGAGGCTGATCTACGACCGGACCCTCATCTGCGAGGTGTCGGACGGCAGTACCACCGCCCCGCACATGCGACGGGCCCGCACCTACGACGAGGGCGGACGGGGGCTGCTCCTGGTGGCCCAGACGTGCCAGGGCTGGGGCGCCAGGCACACGACCAACGGCAAGGTCATCTGGGCGGAGCAGACGCTCCCCGATGTCTGAGCGACTGCGGGTCCGGGAAGCTTAAGCCGCTCCGGGACGGTCAGTCACCCAAGTAGGCCTCGGCGACGGCGTAGCTGTCCTCGTAGAGGTGGTAGCGGGTGATCCGCCCGTCCCGGACCGTGGTGTGCAGGGCGAACGCGGTGTCGGTGCCCCGGCCCGTCATCCTGACCTCGGAGACCATGCGCCCGATGAGCACTACGTCGTCGCCCTCGGCGAAGATCTGCCGGAGTTCGAATTCACGGTCCGCGCCGGTGATTCCGCTGTCATGCGCGTCGGCCCTACCGGTGTGACATGTCGCGACACCGCAGGTCAGCCGAGTTGCTCGGCGAGCCCTACGACGATCCCCTCGGGCCCGCGGACGTAGCAGAGCCGATAGATGTTCTCGAACTGCACGATCTCGCCGACCACTTCGGCACCATGGGCTCGCAGGCGGGTGACGACGTCCTCGACGTCGTCGACGGCGAACATGACGCGACGGAGGCCGAGGGTGTTCGCCGGAGCGTCCTTCGGCTCGGGTGCGATGGCCGCCGGCCTGTGGAACTTCGCCAGCTCCACCCGCCCGGGGCCGTCCGGAACCCGCAGCATGGCGACATCCTGCCGAATGTCGTCGAGCCCGATGACACGCTCCGCCCCGCGCCATTCGAGTGGCCCCTTGCCCTCGAGCTCCAAGCCGAGTTCGACGAAGAACGCGATGACGGCCTCCAGGTCGTCGACGACGATGAGAACGTTGTCCATCCGCTGGACCGCCATGCAGGGCCTCTTCCGTAGGGACTGCCACGGTAGCCGCTCCGCGTGCCGAAGCCCCGGGAAACGGCTGGTCGAGGCGGGCGGTCAACGTCACCAGGGGTGTGCGCGACCCATCCTGCCCGGTTGGGTCCGGCCCCGCTCACCCCTCGATCGCTTCTCTGCACATTCCTTTGGAAAATGCCAAAGCGTTCACCTGCGCCGAGCACACACCGTAGTGTCGTGCTCACGTTCGCGGGAACGGCCGTGCAGGGGGAGGGGGTTCGGCGTGCCCGGAATCGACGAGAGCCTGCTGGAGGCCATGCGGCTGCCAGGTGCTCGAGGGGCGTCGGTGGTCGACTGGATCAGTGGTCTTGCGCTGGGCGCGGTGGGCGACGCACCCGGTGGTGACGCGGAGGCGACGGCGGCCGAAACCGCCGAACTCGCCCGGCTCGCCACCGAGAGCGGCGTCCTCGCCCTCACCGGCGGCGACGACGCCACGGGGGAGACCGCCGGCGGCGGCCTCGGCGGGCCGTCCGGCAAGGAACCCCCCGTACAGGACCTGATCATCACGAACGCCGACTCGTACCACCTGCTCAGGTTCGTCACCACGACCTTCGACAGCACCGTGTTCGTGCACTTATGGCTCGACCGCGGCGAAGGGAACCTCGCCCTGGCCCGCATACGGCTGGCCGAGATGGCGGACCGGCTGGTGCTCGGATGACCCTGTCGACCCCGGCGTTGCGCACGGACGAACCCGCCTCGGCCCTGCTCGGCACACTCGCCGCACAAGGCGCCACCGGTGCCCTGTCCACCGAGACGGGCATCGTCTACCTCGCCGAGGGACGCGTCGTCCATGTGGAGTCCGCCGTCACGCCCGACCTCGGCGACCTGCTCACCCACAGCGGTGCGCTCGCCCCGGACGGCTGGTGGGAGGCGATCGACCAGGCCGGCCGCCGCTGCCGTGTCGGACGGCAGTTGGTGGACAGCGGCCACCTCGCCGCCGGCGCGCTGGAACTGTGCCACTTGGGCACCCTCTTCGACGCGGCGTACTTCGTCCTCGCCCACGACGGGCCGGCGCTCCGGTTCCGTCCCGGAGCCGCACACTGGCTCGGCGCGGTCCGGTCCGTGCCGGTGGACACGGTCCTGCGCGAGTCCAGACGCCGCCGCGAACTGCTGCACCGCATATGGCCCGAACCCGCCGTCGACCGGGCGCCGCTCGCCCGGGTGCCCGGGCCGGACGCCACGGATCTGCCGGCCCGCCGCGGCCGGACCCTCGCCCAGGTCGACGGTGTCCGCACCGCCGCCCAGATCGCGACGGCCCTCGCCTGCCGCACCTTCCACACCCTCGTGGAACTCCGCCGCCTGGCCGCGGCCGGGCTGGTGGCTCCCGTGGCCCCGCGCCTGCCTGGCCCCTCCTCAGCCCCGTCCCCAGCCCCAGCGTCCGCCCCCGCCATCGTGTCCGCCGAGCCGGGCCCCACCCCTCGTCCCCCCGCGCCGGACGAGCCCGACACCGCACTGCTGCGACGGCTCCTGCACGCCTTGGAGGCACTGTGATCCGCGCGCGAAGACAGCGTGCCGAAAGGAGACTGCTCATGGCCGTCGAGACCGACGTCCTGGACGAACTGCGTCGGCTCCGCACCCGCATACCCAGGCTGACGGGCTCCCTCGCGGCCACCGTCGACGGACTCGTCCTCGCCCACGACGTGCCGGACACCGAGCCCGAGGGACTCGCGGCGCTCACCGCCGCCGCGCTCGGCGTCGCCTACCGCATGACCGACGCCGCCTCTCGCGGAGACTTCCGCGAACTGCTGGTGCGGGGCTCCGGAGGCTACGTCGCGACCTACGCCGCCGGAACCACCGCCGTGCTCACCCTCCTGGCCGAGGACCGGGTCAACGTCGGCCGCCTCCACCTCGAAGGCCGTCGCAGCGGAGCCCGGATCGCCGACCTGCTGGCCACGCGCGTGGGCCCGGGCACCGGCCGCCACGCCGACCGGCCGGCGCCCGAAGAACACCTCGCCACGGTGGCCCCGGCCACGGACCGGCCCATCGGCACCCTCCCGGTACGCACCCCGCAGCGGCCCACGCACCAGCCACGCCCGCAGACCGGCAGCTGAGCCACCCGAACGTCCTGACCCACCGAAGCAGAAGACCGAAGGAAAGGAACCGAGCGCATGGCCAACACGGAGACCGCGCTGAAGGAATGCCTGAGCTCCATCGACGGAGCGACGGCCGCCGCACTCGTCGACTACACCAGCGGCATGGCCCTCGGCACCCTCGGCGGCACCAAGGACTTCAACCTCGAAGTCGCCGCCGCGGGCAACACCGACGTCGTGCGGTCCAAGCTGCGCACCATGGAGCACCTGGGACTGAAGGAGGAGATCGAGGACATCCTGATCACCCTGAACACCCAGTACCACCTCATCCGTCTCCTGAAGGGGCGCGGAGGCAGCGGACTCTTCCTCTACCTCGTGCTCGACGGGAGCCGGGCCAACCTCGCGATGGCCCGCCACCAACTGCGCCGGATCGAAGCCGACCTGGAGGTCTGAGACCAGTACACCGGACGGGGGCCCTCCGCCACGCACGCGTCGCGGAGGGCCCCGGCACGCCGCACGGCGACGACATGCGCGCGACCGGCCGCGTCTACGGTGTGTGTCATGACGGCACCCCTGGATGTGCTTGTGGTGGGCGCGGGCCCCACCGGGCTCGCACTCGCGGCCCAACTGCGTTCCTACGCGACTCCGTTCCGGATCGTGGACCGCTCGCCGGCCCGGGCCCGGGAGTCGCGCGCCCCGGCGATCCAGCCCCGCACCCTGGAGATGCTGACCCCGTTCGGCGTGACGGACGACCTCGTCGACCGGGGCAACGCGACGGTCGGACTGCACCTGCACCTGCCCCGACGGGTGTTGCGCGTGCCGGTGTTCGACGTCGGCTGCGACGACACGCCGTACCCCTACCTGCTGTTCCTCCCGCAGTCGGAGACGGAAGCCGTGCTGTCGGCTCATCTGGCCGCCCGGGACGTGACGGTGGAGCGGGGCACGGAGCTGCTGACCGCCGAACCGGAGGGCGACCTCGTCTCCTGCCGTCTGCGACACGAGGACGGCACCGAGGAGACCGTGGCTGCCCGCTATGTCGTCGGCTGCGACGGCGCACACAGCACCGTGCGTACCCGGGCGGGTATCCCCTTCGAGGGGTACGCCTATCCGCAGACGTTCCTGCTGGCGGATCTGGAGGCCGACGGACTGGAGCCGGGTGCCGCGCACACGTACATGACCGCGGCCGGGCTGCTGTTCTTCTTCCCGCTGGGCACTCCGGCCACCTGGCGGATGATCGCGATGCACCCGCCGGGCGCTCGCGTCGGCGAGGTGACGCTGGACCTTCTCCAGCGGATCGCCGACGACTGGACACCCGACAAGCCGGTCCTGCGCGATCCGGTCTCGATGACGAGCTTCCGCATTCACAACCGCGGCGCCGCCCACTACCGCAAGGGTCCGTTCTTCCTCGCCGGCGACGCGGCGCACATCCACAGTCCGGCCGGGGGACAGGGCATGAACACCGGCATCCAGGACGCCCTCAACCTGGGCTGGAAACTCGCCCACGTCTGCCGCGGCGCCGCACCCGAGGAGTTGCTGGAGACCTACGAGGCGGAACGCGCCCCGGTCGGCCACGGCGTCCGCCGCCTCACCGACCGCGCGTTCACCGTCGGTACGAGCGGCCACCCCGCCCTGCGACTGGCCCGGACGCGTCTCGCCCCGCATGTGGCCCCGCTGCTGCTGCGCGCGACCGCCGCCCGGGCACGCCTGTTCCGTACGGTGTCCGAACTCGCCATCCACTACCGCCGCGGCCCCGCCTCCAGCACCGGACCGCACCGTCCACGGCAGGGGCCACGCGCCGGAGACCGCCTGCCCGACACCCCGGCCGGACTCCAACGACGTATCGCCGGACCGGGCTACCACCTCCTGCTCACCGGCCCCGACCGCGCCTGGCCCGAAGACCCGTCGCTGGGCGGACGCCGCGACCTGGTGAGCGTGCACCGCCTCGGCACGCGGAGCCCGTGGCCGGACATCACCCACGCGCTCGTACGACCCGACGGCTACGTGGGATACCTGGCGCGCGGCACCGACCTCACGGGCCTGCGCGCCTACCTCGACCACTGGCTGCCGGCCCCTTAGACGAGGGGCCGGCAGCCAGTTCGGCGAAGGGATCAGCCGTGGTAGGTGATGTACCCGTTGTGGTCCGCGTCGGAGCCGTTCCTGGTGTACGAGTGCACGTCGGCACGGCTGCCTGACGGCTTGTACACGTAGATCGTGTCCTTGTCGTTGTTCCACATGAAGTTGCAGTTGTCGCGGTAGACGACGTTCTTCGTGTCGGAGTCGGACCCGTTGCCGCCGCGCAGCTTCACGTAGTCGCCCGGCTGAAGGGTGTGGCTCGCGGTGAAGGTGAACTTGTTCCCCGCGGCGTCCTTCACGACGTACCCCTTGAGGTTCACCGTCGTGGAGCGCGAGTAGTTCTTGATGGTCAGGTACTCCTCGGCGGTGTTCCCGCCCGAGCAGCGGTTGGAGTCGCGGCCGGGAGCGTCGTACTGGATCCCCCGGATCTTCAGCGCGGAGTCGTACTCGGCGGCCTGGGCCGGAACCGCCGACAGGGCGGTCAGGGCCCCGGCGGCGACGGCCGTGGTGGCGACAAGGCGTATACGCATTGGACGTTCGTCCCCCCTGCATGGCCTTCAGATGAAGGCGATGTGATGGTTCGGTGAAGCATCCGGATCGTACACGGTTCAAGTACACGAAAGGGCGGGTCCGGTGACATTGCCACCGAACCCGCCCCGCGGAAGGTAAAACGTCAGGTGTGAAGCGTCAGGCGCCGCTGGCCCGCAGCATGTCCTCGCGCTCGACGATCTTCACGCGCGCGCGGCCCTCGGGCTCACCCAGAGCCTTCTCCGCCGCGTCGAGCCGGTACCAGCCGTCCCAGGTGGTGAAGCGGATGTCGCGCTCGGCGAGGAACGCGTCCACGGCCTCCGGGGCGGGGGTCGCGGGCGTGTGCAGCCGCTCGTTGCGGTAGTCGTCGAGCAGGTTCGCCACGGTCTCGTTGGCGTCGCCCTTGGTGTGCCCGATGAGGCCGATGGGGCCGCGCCGGATCCAGCCGGTGACGTACGTGGACTGCAGGTGCTCGCCCGACTCCTGCACGACCCGGCCGCCCGCGTCCGGGACGGTGCCGGAGTCGATGTCCCAGGGCAGCTTGGGGAGTTTGTCGGACAGGTAGCCCACCGCGCGGTACACCGCGCCCACGTCCCAGGTGTGGAACGTGCCGGTGCCCTTGACGTTGCCGGTGCCGTCCAGCTCCGTGCGCTCGGTGCGCAGACCGACGACCTTGCCGTCCTCGCCGAGGAGCTCGACCGGGGATTCGAAGAAGTGCAGGAAGAGCTTGTGGGGACGGTCGCCGATGTCGCGGATCGCCCAGTTCTCCAGGGTCTTCGCCACCATGTCGGCCTGCTTGTTGCCGCGCCGCGTGGTGATCGAGCCCTCGTCGTAGTCGATGTCCTCGGGGTCGACGATGACCTCGATGTTGGGGGAGTGGTCCAGCTCCCGCAGTTCCATCGGGCTGAACTTCGCCTGTGCCGGGCCGCGCCGGCCGAACACGTGGATCTCCTTGGCCCGGTTGGCCTTCAGGCCCTCGTGGACGTTCGCCGGGATCTCGGTGGGCAGCAGCTCGTCCGCCGTCTTGGCCAGGATGCGCGCGACGTCCAGGGCGACGTTGCCGACGCCGAGCACGGCGACCTTCTCGGCCTCCAGCGGCCAGGTGCGCGGCACGTCGGGGTGGCCGTCGTACCAGGACACGAAGTCGGCGGCGCCGTACGAGCCGTCGAGGTCGATACCCGGCAGGGAGAGCGCCCGGTCGGCCGTCGCACCGGTGGCGAAGATCACGCCGTCGTAGAACGCGCGCAGGTCGTCCAGGCCGATGTCGGTGCCGTAGTCCACGTTGCCGAAGAGCCGGATCTGCGGTTTGTCGAGCACCTGGTGCAGGGCGGTGATGATGCCCTTGATCCGCGGGTGGTCGGGGGCGACGCCGTAGCGGATCAGTCCGAACGGCGCCGGCATGCGCTCGAAGATGTCGATGGACACACCGGGTTCGGCGGCCACCTCGGACTTGAGCAGGGCGTCGGCGGCGTAGATCCCGGCGGGGCCGGATCCGACGATGGCTACCCGCAGGGGGCGGGGCATGGTCAGGTTCCCTTCGAGCGGCGACAAGCGATCTCGACGGGAAGCCTAAACTAAGGCATGCCTAAGTCGGTACGAGGGTCCAGTCTATGAGCTCATAAGGCTACTTTATGGGTAGTCCCCAGTGGCGCTTATGGCAGGGGCTGCTCCGCCCAGATCACCTTCCCCGCGGGCAGGTAGCGCGTCCCCCAGCGTTCCGCGAGCTGCGCGACGAGGAACAGGCCCCGCCCGCCCTCGTCCGTCATGGTCGCGTACCGCAGGTGCGGTGAGGTGCTGCTGCTGTCGAACACCTCGCAGATCAGATTGCGGTCGCGCAGCACCCGTACCCGCATGGGGCCGCCGCCGTACCGGAGCGCGTTGGTGACCAGCTCGCTCAGGATGAGCTCCGTGCTGAACGTCAACTCGTCCAGGCCCCACTCGGTCAGCTGCCGGCTGACCGCCGCCCGCACCTCGCCCACGGCCGCGGGGTCGGCCGGCACCGGCCACTCGGCGACCTGGTCGGCGGCCAGCGCCCGGGTACGCGCGACGATCAGCGCGATGTCGTCGCTGGAACGGGCCGTGAGCTGCGAGTCGAGCACGACCCGGCAGGTGTCCTCCGGAGACTCGTCGGCCCGGCCCAGAGCCTCGCGCAGCATCTCCAGGCCGACGTCGATGTCCCGCTCCCGGTCCTCGACCAGCCCGTCGGTGTACAGGACCAGCCGGCTGCCCTCCGCCAGCTCCAGCTCCGCCGTCTCGAACGGCAGACCACCGAGCCCCAGCGGGGGACCGGCGGGCACGTCGGCGAACTCCACCGTGCCGTCCGGGTGGATCAGCGCGGGCGGGGGATGCCCGGCCCGCGCGACGGTGCAACGCCGGGAGACCGGGTCGTAGACGGCGTACAGACAGGTCGCGCCGGTGACCGGGGCGCTGCCCTCGTCCTCCGTCTCGTCCTGGTCGATGCGGCCGACCAACTCGTCCAGCAGGGCGATCAGTTCCTCGGGCGGCAGGTCGAGGGCGGAGAAGTTGTGCACCGCGGTGCGCAGCCGGCCCATCGTCGCCGCGGCGTGCAGCCCGTGGCCGACGACGTCACCCACCACGAGCGCGACCCTGGCCCCCGACAGCGGCAGCACGTCGAACCAGTCGCCGCCCACCCCCGCCTGCGCGGGCAGATAGCGGTAGGCGACCTCCAGGGCGCCCTGCTCGGGCAGGTTGCGGGGGAGCAGGCTGCGCTGGAGGGTCACCGCCATGCTGTGCTCGCGCGTGTAGCGGCGTGCGTTGTCGATGGAGACGGCGGCCCGCGCGACCAGCTCCTCGGCCAGGGCCAGCTCGTCGGTGTCGAAGGGCTCCTGCTTCTCGTAGCGCCAGAAGCTGACCACGCCCAGCACCAGGGCGCCGGCCCGCAGCGGCACGGTGATCAACGAGTGGATGCCGTACGTGACGATCTGCGCGGAGCGCTCCAGGTCCTGGGCCTGCCAGCCCGGGGCCTCGCTGAGCCGGGGCTCCAGGACCGGGCCGCCGGTGGCGAGGCTGCGGCCCTGCGGGGACGACTCGACGAATCTGATCCGCTCGCCGACCGGGTAGAGCGGCGCGTCCTTGCGGATCCCGCTCACCGCCGTCCGGCTGAGCGCCGCCGCCGCGGTCGGCTGCCCTCCGCCCAGCACCGCGTCGAACAGGTCCACGGTGACGAAGTCGGCGAACCGGGGCACGGCCAGCTCGGTGAGTTCCTCGGCCGTGCGGGTCACGTCCAGGCTGGTCCCGATGGCCACTCCGGCGTCGTAGAGCATGTTGAGCCGCTCGCGCGCGGTCTCGGCCCGCCCGGACAGGGCCCGCAGCTCCGTGGAGTCGCGCAGGGTGGCGACGCTGCCGGGCGGGACGCCCGCACGGTCCGTGGTCCGCTGGTTGATGGCGAGGAGCCGGTCCCCGACCAGGTGCACCTCGTCCGTGGCGACACGTCCGGAGGCCAGCAGGTCGGCGGTGCCCGGGTCGAGACCGAGGCTGAGGACGTGCCGGCCTTCGGCGTCGGCGGGCAGTCCGAGCAGGCGGTGTGCCTCGTCGTTGGCGAGCAGCAGGGTGCCCCCGTCGTCGACGATGAGCACGCCCTCGCGGACGGCGTGCAGCACGGCGTCGTGATGTTCGTACATCCGGGTCATCTCGTGCGGCCCGAGGCCGTGGGTCTGACGCAGCAGCCGCCGGCTCACCAGCGCGGCACCCGCCGTCGCCAGGGCGAGCGCCACGGCGGCGGCCGCGAGCACGAGGGGCAGCTGCTGGTCGGCGGTGCCGCCGACGTTCTTGGTGGTGATCCCCGCCGAGACCAGCCCCACGACCCGCCCGCCCGGGTCCTTCACCGGCACCACGGCCTGGACGAGCGGGCCGAGCGTGCCCTCGATCTCCTCGGTGAACGACTCCCCGGCCAGCGCCGGGGCGATCGTCCCGACGAACTTCTTGCCGATACGGTCCGGCTTGGGGTGGGTGTAGCGGATCCCGTCGGTGTTCATGACGACGATGAAGTCGACCTGCGACGCCTCGCGGGCGGCCTCGGCGCGCGGCTGGAGCACGGCGGTGGGATCGGGGCTCTGCAGCGCCGCGGCGGTGCCCGGCGCGTTCGCGAAGGTCTCCGCGACGGCGAGCGAGCGGTTGCGGGCCTCCTGCGTCGTGTCGTGCCGTACCTGGAGCACCAGCGCCACCACGGCCGCCACGACCAGCAGCAGCACGATCACCACGACGAGCAGGAACACCTGTCCGGCGACGCTGCGTCCGCCCAGCACCGACCGCAGCCCCGCCACCGGTTGCCACCGCGACGAGCCCGCCTCCCGCCGCTGCCGTGTGGACGGCGCAGCGCCGGGCCGCAGGGGCGATCGAGTCCCGGATCGACCCAAGAGTCGGACCATGTGCCATGTCTACACTGCCCGGCCCCGGGAGGCGAGGGGCATCACCCATGGTGGCAGGGGGTCCTCACCGTTTCGTCACGTCTGCGGGCGTGCACGGCCGCCCTGCCCACCGAAAACGTACGACAGCTTCAGGCGCCCGGCGAGCGCGCCGAGGGACTCACTCGCCCAGCGGGCCGGCGGTCCCCAGGGTCACGCGCCCATCCACCGGGCCGGCGGTCCTTACCTGCCCGGCGACCGTCCCGACGGCCTCACGCGCCCAGCGAACGCGCCAGCTCGGACGTGGCCCGGGCGATCTCGCCGTCCTCGTCCGCCATCAGCCGGCCGAGCTCGTCGCGCCGGGCCCGCACCGCCTGGCGCGCCGCACGCTCCCACACCACCGGATTCTCCCGGTGGTTGAGCAGCTTCGGATAGACGGCCGCGGTGCTCTCCCACTGCCGGGCGTCGGCGATGTTCTTGAGCAGCCCGATGATCTGGGCCCGGCAGGTCACCTGCGGCAGCTTCGCCAGCTCCCACAGGAAGGGAACCGTGGCCGCGGTCGCCTGTTCGACGACGAAGCCGAACTGGCAGATCCGTTTCCGCAGGTCGTCGAGGGCGGAGCGGGCGGTGTCGGCATCACCCCGGGCGATGCCGTCGAGGAGGTGGGGAATGGCCGCCGCCGAGCCGGTGGAGTCCTGGATGTCGCCCCACGGCACGCGGTCCAGTGCCGTGAGCGGCGTCTTCCGGGCCACCCCGCTCGGGGCGTCGGGGCGCTCGGGGCGCTCGCTGCTCGGGTGTTCCGTCGAAGCGCTGCGCATGGCGAGGGGCCTTTCCGCGGCAGTCGTGTCAAAGGGGTGGACAGGGTGTGGCCGGCCGGGTCGACAACCTGGCCCAGACCGTCTTGCCCGCAGGGGGAGTGGGGGCCCAGCCCCACTCCTCGGACAGGGCGTCGACGATGCAGAGCCCCCGGCCGTGCTCTTCCAGCGAGACGCCGGTCGGCGCGTACACGGGCGGGTGGTCGTCGGCGTCGGCGACCGTGACCAGCAGATGGGTGGGGTCCAGGAGGAATCCGAGCCGGATCTCCGGCACACCCGGGCATCTTCGCGCCGCGTGCGTCGCGGCGTTGGCGGTGAGCTCGGTGATGACGAGCGTCGCGTCGTCGCAGCGGTGGTCGAGGGACCAGCCGTGCAGGGTGTCGCGGGTGAAGGACCGGGCTCGTGCGAACCCCTCCCGGCTGCACTCGACACGCAGCGCGGTCGAGGCGGACAGGGCACCCGAGAACTGCGGCAGTGTCTTCGGCACCGAGGGCGGGCTCCCGTATGACGGGAGCGTGTGCGGGCCGGCCGGCGAGGACTGGCCCGCCCCGGGAACGCCCGCGTGCGCCGCAGCCCCACTCGGCGGCCGGAGCACGTGCTGCGCAGGTGATGACACGGCATCTCCCCGATGCGACGTCAGGACGGGGCGCCAGCCCGGGGGTTGACGCCGCAGCTATTATCCACGCTGAAGGCGCTCGCGTGCAATTGCACGAGAAATTGCGTGAGAATCAAGCCGTTGTGGGTACGCAAGCCGGGACGAGTGCGGTCGAAGGGACGCGGCCGGGCTCGGACGAACGGCCGGCACACCCTGTGCGGCGGAGAACGAGAACAGCAAGGAGACTGCGGTGCCATCAGTGCGCAACGGAGTGCAGGCAAGCTCGTTGGAAGCCTGCTGGATGAAGAGCCGGCACAGCAACGCCGAGGGCAACTGCGTCGAAGTCGCCCCCCTCGTCGACGGCGGGATCGCGATGCGCAACTCCCGCGACCCCGACGGACCCGCCCTCGTGTACACGTCGGCGGAGGTCGCGGCCTTTCTGGCCGGAGCGAAGGACGGCGAGTTCGACCACCTGTTGTGAGGGGGTGGTGACGGCCCGCCCGCGGCGCGACGCTCTCAGGGCGAAGCGGAGCCCAACTCCCTACTTCTGCGGGGGCGCTGCGGGCGGATGCGTGAAGGCCCGGTGAAGTGCGATAGTGTAAGTCGCCCTTGTGTCGGTCTGCTGGGAGTCAGGATGTCCGCCGCGTCGCATCGCATCTCCCGCCTGGAACCCTATCTGGACAGGCCCGAGCCCGCGCCGACTCTGCTGAAGATGCTGGTCGGTGTGCAGCTCGCCGGCTTCCGTGAGGACGCCCGGCTCGCCCAGGACCAGGCGGCGCGCGCTGTCGGGTTCAGTGCCGCGAAGTTGTCCCGCATCGAGTCCGGCAAGGGCCGCCGCCCGCCGACGGAGAACGACGTCCGCGCGCTGCTGGAGCTGTACGGCACCGACGACTACGAAGCCTCCGTGCTGCTCAAGCTGCTTCAGCGGGCCGGGGAGCCGGGCTGGTGGCAGCGGTACGACAAGCGGCTGATGCCCGAGTGGTTCGACCGGCTGGTCGGGCTGCAGGAGGCCGCGGCCACCATCCGTACCTTCGAGATCCAGTACGTGCCCGGCCTGTTGCAGACACCCGCCTACACCAAGGCCGTGGTGCAGCGTGGCCTGCCCAACGCGCCGGCCGGTGAGGTGGAGCGGCGCGTCGAACTGCGCAGGCACCGCGCCCGGTTGCTGTCGCGGACCGACGCCCCGCAGCTGTGGGCGATCATCGACGAGTCCGTGCTGCTGCGCGTCCTCGGCAGTATCGAGGTGATGCGGGAGCAGCTCGCGCACCTCGTCGAGATGGCCGGGCGTTCCCACGTGACCTTGCAGATCGTGCCGTTGAGTGTCACCAACGCCTCGGCACCGGCCATTCCGATCACGTATCTGCGCTTCGGCGGCCTCGATCTCCCCGATGTGGTCTACCTGGAGCACATCAAGAGCGCGAACTTCCTCGAGGACCGCGACGAGACCGAGGAGTACCGGATCGCGCTGGACCGGCTCGCGGACGAGGCGCTCCAGCCGCGTGACTCGATGGAGCTGCTGCGGCAGACGATGGAGCAGCGCTACCCGTGACGCACCGATGCCTCGCGTGGGACGACGACCGTCCCACGCGAGGCATCGGCGTGGTCACTTCTCCAGGGGGATCCGCCCGACGCCGCCGAACTCGATCCACTCGTGCGTGAGCTGACGGGGCGCCACCTCGGTGTCCGGGCGCCAGGTGGACACCTCCACGAGCCCCGGCTCCAGGATCTCCAGCCCCTCGAAGTACGTCGCCACGTCCTTCGGTTCGCGCACGCGGCCCCAGTTGCCGTGGGTCGCCTGGTCCATGAAGTTCGTGACGAAGGCCCGGACCTCCGGGTCCTCACTGACCAGCTGGCACATCACCATGAAGCTGCCGGGCGCCAGCCGTTCCCGTACGCGGCGGGCCACCGCGACCGGTCCGTCCGTGTCGCTGTCCGGGATGCAGTGGAAGACCGAGTTGAAGAGCACGCACACCGGCTCGGAGAAGTCGATCAGCCGCTTGGTGTCGGCGTGCCCGAAGATCTGGTCGGTCTCGCGCAGGTCCGCGTGGATGACGGTCGTCCGCTCGTCCTGCTCCAGCAGCGCACGGCCGTGGACCAGCACCATCGGGTCGTTGTCCACGTAGACCACGCGGGTCGTGGGGTCGATGCGCTGGGCGACCTGGTGCACGTTGTCCTGTGTCGGCAGGCCGGATCCGTGGTCCAGGTACTGGCGGATGCCGTACTCCTCGGAGAGGGTCTTCACGACCCGCTGGAGGAAGCGCCGGTTGTTCAGGGCGAGGCGGCGCGTGCTCGGCACGACCTTGTCGAGTTCCTCGCACGCGGCGCGGTCGGCCGCGTAATTGTCCTTGCCGCCCAGGTAGTGGTCGTACATGCGCGCTGCCGTCGGCACGTTCGCGTCGATCTCGGTGGACAGCTGCTTCTCGGAGTGCATTGTTCCCCCTGCAAGGTGCCGCGCCAACGGACTGGCTGGACAGGAAGTACATCCTAGGGAGCGGGAGTTGGGCGGTGCCAGCCCACTGGCGAAGGTGCCCACGATCGAACGACAAGATGGTTGCCGATCGTGCCGCATGTGTGCTGTATGTGACCATTCGGCAACTTTGAGTCACCGGTATCCGGACGGGGTACTCGAAGACTCGCCGGCACAGTCACCGTCGCTGCGCGGCGATCAGTGACCGGTACCAGTGGTAGCCGTCCTTGGGGGGCCGCTGCTGCGTGGCGTAGTCGACGCGGACGATCCCGAAGCGCTTGTCGTAGCGGAAGGCCCATTCGAAGTTGTCACAGGCGACATCACCGGTGTCCCCGTTCGCCACCCGCCCCGGGGTGTGGCTGTACGTGTCCCGGATGGACGGCCCGCGCCCGTCCTCCCGCACCGCCCCTCGATCTGGTAGGAGGCGGTCGCGGCCCCGAACACGAAGCCGGGCGGAAAGCTCGGGAAGTCAGTCGTGCCCTCAACCAGCACCGGGGGCAGCCCCGGTGCAGCCCGAGGCGATCGAGAGCGGCGCGTGGGGAGCGGCATCGGCGCCCCGCGCCCGCTACGCGAACCGCTAATCTGGAAATACGTGAATTGATCGGAAGTCGAGGGCGTGTCCGTAACCGCTGTTCTCACGGCCCCGGCCGCATTCCCAGGAGAAACTCATGGGCGACTATTACGATCTCGGCACCTACAGCCGTCCCGTCACCACGTCCTCCGCCGATGCTCAACTCTGGTTCGATCGCGGCCTGATGTGGACATACGCCTTCCATCACGAGGAAGCGGTCGCCTGCTTCGAAAAGGCGGTCGAGGCCGATCCGGAGTGCGCGATGGCCCATTGGGGCATTGCCTACGCCCTCGGCCCGAACTACAACAAGCCCTGGGAATTCTTCGACGGCGAGGAACTGGTCCAGACAGTCGAGCGCACGCACACTGCCGTGGAACGGGCCCATGAGAAGGCCGCCCGCTGCACCCCGGTCGAGCAGGCCCTCATCGGCGCACTGCGGGCCCGCTACCCGCAATCGCAGGCCGTGGAGGACTGCTCGGTGTGGAACGAGCCCTACGCGGACGCGATGCGCGGCGTCTACGAACTGGCGCCCGACGACCCGGACATCGCCACCCTCCACGCCGACGCCGCGATGAACCTCACCCCCTGGCAGTTGTGGGATCTCAAGACCGGGCGGCCGGCCGAGGGCGCCCGGACCACCGAGGCCAGGGCCGTCCTGGAAGGCGCCCTCGCCACCGAGGCCGGCGCGCGCCACCCGGGGATCCTGCACCTCTACATCCATCTGATGGAGATGTCCCCGACACCGGAGCAGGCCCTCACCGTCGCCGACCGCCTGCGCCGTCTCGTGCCCGACGCCGGGCACCTGCTGCACATGCCCTCGCACCTGGACGTCCTGTGCGGCGACTACCGCCAGGTGGTCTCCGCCAACAGCGACGCGATCGCCGCCGACGAGAAGTACCGCCGGCGGTCCGGCGCGAAGAACTTCTACACCCTGTACCGGGCGCACAACCACCACTTCAAGATCTACGGCGCCATGTTCCTCGGCCAGGCACAGGTCGCCCTCGACACCGCCGCCCAGCTGGAAACCGCCATCCCCGAGGACCTGCTCCGTGTCCAGAGCCCCCCGATGGCCGACTGGCTGGAGGCCTTCCTGGCCATGCGCGTGCACGTCCTGATCCGCTTCGGCCGCTGGGCCGAGATCCTCGAACTGCCCGCCCCCGCCGACCCGGAGCTCTACGCGACGACCGTCGCCATGCGGCACTACGCCCGGGGCGTCGCCCTCTCCGCGACCGGCGAGGTCGACCGGGCGGAGGCCGAGCGCGAGTTGTTCCGCGCGGCGGTGGGCCGGGTGCCCGGGACGCGGATGCTGTTCAACAACACCTGCGAGGACATCCTCGCCATCGCCTCCGCCATGCTGGACGGCGAACTCGAATACCGCAGGGGCCGACACGACCTCGCCTTCGCCGCCCTGGAACGCTCCATCGAGCTGGACGACAACCTGCCCTACGACGAGCCCTGGGGCTGGATGCAGCCCACCCGTCACGCCTACGGCGCGCTGCTGCTGGAACAGGGCCGCGTGACGGAGGCGGAAGCCGTCTACCGCGCCGACCTCGGCCTCGATGACACCCTGCCCCGACCGCTCCAGCACCCCGGCAACGTCTGGGCGCTGCACGGATTCCACGAGTGCCTGCTCCGGACGGGCAGGACCGGCGAGGCGGCCCTCGTGGCCCACCAGCTCAAGCTCGCGACCGCGCTGGCCGACGTACCGATCCACGCGTCCTGCTACTGCCGCCTGGACACCACGCCCGGCCCGCAGGCCGCCGACGGGTGCTGCCACTGACCTCAGCGGATCACGGCCGGTACAGGCCCGCCCGCTCCAACGCCCTGGTCATGGCGGGCCGGTCCCGCTGCCGTCGGCGTCGTCCAGATGGAGCCCCTCGCCGTCCTCCGGGCTCGTTGATCATGATCGGGGAAAGGCCCTCACGGACCGGACACCGGCGCGGCACGTTTGAGCTGCCCTTTCAGGGTCACTCGTGGGGTGACCCCGTAGTCGGACACGACTTGGAGTGAACGAACCGTGGCTGGAGAGCAGAAGGGCAAGGCCAAGGCCGAGCAGGCCAAGGGCAAGGCCAAGGAGACGATCGGCCGTGCGGTGGGCAACGAGCGGCTGACGGCAGAGGGCCGGGCCGAGCAGTCGAAGGGCGACGCCCGGCAGGCCAAGGAGAAGACCAAGGACGTCTTCAAGCACTGAGGTCCTGTGGCGGTGCCGCGTCCCCTGGCGGACGCGGCACATTGCCATGCCATCCGGCAGATCGAAGCAGATCCGTCGGCCATCCGGCAGATCGAAGGAGATCCGCCCCGCGTGCCGTGAGTCGCAGCCGGTCTCACGGTGATCGCCCAGCACATGGACACGCCGAGCGGGCATCACGTCCGCTCCGCCACCGACACGGGCCCCGCCTCGCCGAAAAGGGCCGTGCCCTGTGTCCTCACGCATGTCGGCACGGTGGGCGTCGCGCAACCAGGACGCCGATCGGCGCCTCGCGTGTACACACCTCCGGCTTGACCGAACCGGAGTCCTTGAGGGTCGGCAGATTCGCCTCCCCCTCCCTCGTTCGTCGCAGTCTCTCTCCTCCTTCGCGTGCGGCAGCGTGCCGGTTCCCAACTCGTCCCACCTCTTGACGTGTTGATTGCCGTCCTAAAACATTCGGGAAGCTCGATTGGTTCTGCGCGGTTCTGTTCGCTCCCGAAGGGAATCCATGTCCAGCAGACATCGCCTCGCCCGGACGGCACTGGCGATCACCGTCCCCCTGGCACTCGGCGCGGGCCTCGTGACCGTGCCTCCCGCCGCCGCTGCCGCCGATCCGCCCGCGAGTGCGGTGACGGTACGGATCGACCCGTCCTACCGGCAGCAGGAGTTCGAAGGATGGGGGACCAGCCTCGTCTGGTTCGCCAACATCACCGGCCGCTACCCCGAACCCATCCGGCAGAAGCTCGCCGACATGTTGTTCGGCGAGGACGGGCTCCGCCTCAACATCGCGCGCTACAACATCGGCGGCGGCAACGCCCCCGACGTCCGCAAGGACTACATGAAGACCGGCGCGACGATGGACGGCTTCTGGAAGGCCCCCGCGGGCACCACCAGGGAGGACACCGACTGGTGGAACCCGGACGACCCGGGGCACTGGGACTGGTCCGCCGACGCCGGCCAGCGCTGGTGGGTGGACCGCGTCAAGAGCAAGGTGACCCGCTGGGAGGCTTTCAGCAACTCGCCGCCCTGGTTCCAGACCGTCAGCGGCTACGTCTCCGGCGGCTTCGACGCCAACACGGACCAGATACGGGCGGACCGCGTCGACGACTTCGCCACCTACCTGGTCAAGGTCACCGACCAACTGGAGAAGAAGCACCGCATCACGTTCGACACCATCGCCCCGCTCAACGAGCCCAACACCAACTACTGGGGCACCCAGATCGGCGCCGACGGACAGCCCACCGGCGGCCGCCAGGAGGGCGCGCACGCAGGCCCCGAACTCCAGCAGAAGGTCGTCCTGGCCCTGCACCGCGCGCTGAAGAAGGCCCGGACCCGCGCCACGATCTCCGCGATGGACGAGACCAACCCCACCACCTTCGTCCGCAACTGGAACGCCTACGACCCATCCGCCCGGGCCGCCGTCGACCAGCTCAACGTGCACACCTACGGCACCGGCATGCGCACCAGCGCCCGCGACAGCGCCAAGGCGGCTGACAAGCCGTTCTGGATGAGCGAGGTCGAGGGCACCTGGGGGACCGGCACCGACTTCACCGGTATGGAACCGGGGCTCGGCATCGCCACCCGGGTCGTCGAGGACATGCGTGAACTGGAGCCGTCCGCCTGGGTGTTGTGGCAGCCGATCGAGGACTCCATCCCCCAGGCCCAGGCCGGCAAGAACTGGGGCAGCATCCACATCCCGTTCAACTGCACGGCGAAGGACACCCTGGAGACCTGCCCGGTCAAGGCCAACACCAAGTTCGACACGCTGCGCAACTTCACCCACCACATCCGCCCCGGCGACCACTTCGTCAAGGCCGACGACCCCTCCAGCGTCGCCGCCGTGCGGGGGTCCGGCCGCGGAGCGACGGTGGTGCACGTCAACAACGGCACGAGCCCGCGCGCGGTGACCCTGGATCTCTCGAAGTTCCGCCGGGTCGCACCCGGCGCCACCGTGACCCCGGTCGTGACCAGCGCCTCCGGCGCCCTCGTCCGCGGAACGCCCGTCAGGGTCGAGGACCGCTCGGCCACCGTGACCGTCCCCGCGAAATCGGTCACCACCCTCCTCGTCGACGGCGTGTCAGGCACCGCGAAGGACGCCGCGCTCGTCCAGCCCGGCCACACCTACCGTCTCCAGGGCGCCCAGAGCGGCAAGTCCCTCGCCCCGTCCGCCGACGGCAACGGCGTCGTCGTCCGTACGTCCGACCCGGCCGCCACGTCGCAGCTGTGGAGCGTGAAGCGGCTGACCCGCGGCGAGAGCAACCGCGAGCGCTATGCCCTCGTCAACGCGGCCGACGGCAGGCGCCTGGCCGTACGCGACAACGAGGCCGTACTCGAGGACGGGGACACGCCGGCCGCACAGTGGATCATGTCCACCACGGGCGACGGCACCTGGACCTTCGTCAACGCCGCTACGGGCCGCCTCCTCGACGTCGTCAACCAGTCGACAGCGGACGGCGCCCGCGTGTCGGCCCTCCTCCCGACCTCCAACGCGAACCAGCGCTGGGGCGTGACCGACGAGACGGTCCTGCGTACACGACCCGCGACAGCGTTCACCGTCCCCGGGCGCGTCCCGGAGCTGACCCGCACCGTGACGCCCGTCTTCCGCGACGGCGCCCGGGGCACGCTCCCGGTCGAGTGGAGGCTGCCCTCCGAGTCGCGCTGGAGCAAGCCCGGAACGGTTCGCGTGAAGGGCAGGGCCACCGACGCCCTCGGCCGGGTCGTCCCGGCGGAGGCGGTCGTCACCGTGGACACCATCGCCTCGACCCTCCCGGCCCGCGCCAAGACCTACACCGGCGGACAGCCCGACCTTCCCGACACGATCACCGGCGTGGGACGGCACGGCGGGACGGCCGACCTCCCGGTCACCTGGGAGGCCACACCCGAGGGCGCGTTCGGCGACACCGGCGTGGTGACCCTGCGCGGCACGGCCCGGGTACCCGGCGGGGAAACGGCCGCGGCGACCGTACGCGTCCAGGTCACCGCGCCGAAGGAGACCAACTCGGCGCGCGACGGGGGCGTCACGGTCGGCGCGACCTACACCGAGAGCGGCTACTCCGCCGAGGGTCTGCGCAACGGCACCACGTCCGAGAAGGCCTGGTCGAACTGGAAGTCCGGCACGAAGAACCCGTCCGACACCATCACCTTCACGCTGCCAAAGGCGCGCGATCTGACCCGGGTCGTGACCCACTTCCACCGCGACGGCACCAACGTCAGTTTCGCGGAGTCCCTCAAGGTGCAGGTGCGCGGCGCCGACGGCACCTGGTCCGACGCGAGCGACCAGGTCGCGGTCGGCACCGAGGGGACGCCCGTGGCCGACGTCCCGGTGCGTGCCACCGGCCCGGTGACGGGTGTGCGCGTGGTGATGACGGCCCGTCCGGGCGGCTACATCACCCTCGGCGAGATCGAGGTCTTCGCCAAGGCACCGGGCGTGACCGCCGACGCCGCGGCCGCGTCGATCGCGGTGGACGGCGAGTCCCTGAGCGGCTTCGAGCCGGACCGGACGGCCTACCGGGTGGCGGTCGGCCGCCCGGACCGCGCCGAGATCACCGCCACACCGCGTGACCCCTACGCGAAGGTGACGGTCCGGCGGGACACGGCCGGCGGCAAGAAGGCCTACATCGTGTCCGTGACCAGCGAAGACGGCTCACAGGAACGGGAGTACCGGATCGAGCTGACCCGTCGGTGACACACGAAAGCGCGGGGCCCGCACGCCCCGCGCTTTCGTCTTCCGGGGTCAGACCGCCGGGGCCGGGTACGTCGGGTACTCCACGCCGGAGACGTGCTGCACGACGCGGATGACCTGGCACGAGTAGCCGAACTCGTTGTCGTACCACAGGTAGAGGATCGCGTTGTCGCCGTCGACCTTGGTCGCGCCGGCGTCGACGATCGAGGCGTGGCGCGAGCCGATGAAGTCGCTCGAGACCGCGTCGGGAGCCGTGGTGAAGTCGATCTGGCGCTTGAGCGGCGAGGTCAGCGAGACGTCGCGGAGGTGGTCGAGGACCTCCTCGCGGGTGGTCTCGCGGCCGAGCCGCAGGCTGAGGATCGCGATCGAGACGTCCGGGACCGGGACGCGGATCGAGCTGCCGGTGATCGGCGCCTTGAGGTCGGGCAGCGCCTTGGCGACGGCGGAGGCGGCACCGGTCTCGGTGATGACCATGTTGAGCGGCGCGGACCGGCCGCGGCGGTCGGCCTTGTGGTAGTTGTCCAGCAGGTTCTGGTCGTTCGTGAACGAGTGAACCGTCTCGACGTGGCCGCGCTGGACCCCGAACTCGTCGTCCATCGCCTTCAGCGGCGGCACGATCGCGTTCGTGGTGCAGGACGCGCAGGACAGGATCTGCTCGTCCGGCTTGATCGTGTCGTGGTTGACGCCGTGCACGATGTTGGGGACGTCACCCTTGCCGGGCGCGGTCAGCACGACCTTGTCGATACCGGGGCGCAGGTGCTGGGACAGGCCCTCGCGGTCGCGCCACTTGCCGGTGTTGTCGATGAGAATGGCGTTCTTGATGCCGTACGCCGTGTAGTCGACCTCGGACGGGTCGTTGGCGTAGATCACCTTGATGGCGTTGCCGTTGGCGACGATCGTGCTGTTGGCCTCGTCGACGGTGATCGTGCCCTGGAACTGGCCGTGGATCGAGTCGCGGCGCAGCAGCGAGGCGCGCTTGACGATATCCTGCTCGCCGCCCCCGCGCACGACGATGGCCCGCAGCCGCAGACCGTTGCCCGAGCCGGACTTCTCGATGAGCAGGCGGGCCACGAGCCGGCCGATGCGGCCGAAGCCGTAGAGGACGACGTCCCGGCCCTCGCGGCGCTCGATCTTGTTGGTTCCCGTGGCACCGGCGACGGCCTCGGCGGTGAACTCCGCGATCGACAGGCCCCGGTCGTCGGCCTGGTAGGCCTCGGCGAGCAGGCCGATGTCGATCTGGGAGGGGCCGAGGTCGAGCGTGGTGAGGGTCTGCAGGAACGGCAGGGTGTCGGTGACCGACAGCTCCACGCCGGCGATCTGCCGGGCGAAACGGTGGGTCTTGAGGATGCTCACCACCGACTTGTTCACCAGGGAGCGGCTGTGCAGCAGGACCGTCACGTCCTGCTCACGGTGCAGCTTCCCGATGATCGGGATCATCGACTCCGCGATCTCCTCGCGGATCTTCCAGTTGGTGAACGAGTCGTCGTTGACAGTCACGAGTCCATCTTTCGAGCTAGGCGGCGCTCATATGTTAAACCGTCGATTTCCCGATCTTGAAGGGGGGACCTCCGACCCCCGTTCCGCGGACGCTCCGCGCGCCCCTGAGGGCAGGGCTTGAGACGATCGAAAGCGGATCTTCCGTGCGAAAGGGGTGCCCATGGACTACGACTCCGTCGCCGACGAGCTGTACGCCCTGCGCCCGGAGGAGTTCACCGCCGCCCGGGCCTCCGCCATGGCCTCCGCCCGCACCGCCGGAGACCGGGAACTCGCCGAGCGCATCCGCGCGTTGCGCAAACCCAGCCTCGCCGCCTGGGTCAGCAATCTCCTGGTCCGCGGCAGCCCCGGGGAGGTCGAGCCCCTGCTGCGCCTGGGGGAGGGGCTGCGGCAGGCCCACCAGGACCTGGACGGCACGCAGCTGCGCGAGCTGAGCCGTCGGCAGCACGCGCTCATCCGCGCCCTGTCCCTCCAGGCCCGGCAGCTCGCCAAGGAGGCCGGCCATCCGATCGGCGAGAGCGTGCAGCGCGAGGTCGAGAACACGCTGCACGCCGTCCTGGCCGACCCCGAGGCCGCCGAGGCCTGGGCGGGCGGCCGCCTGGCCAAGCCGCTCAGCGCGGCCGTCGGCTTCCCCGCCACCGCCGAGGGCGCCCGGCCGCAGCGTCCCGCGCCCCCTCCCACGCCCGCCCCTTCCCGGCCGGGCAAGAAGGAGAGCGAGCAGCAGCGACGCAAGCTCGCCCAGGCCCGAGAGGACGCCGAAGCCGCCGAACGCGAGCTACGGGAGCTGCGGGACGAGGCGGACGCCGCGGGCCGGGAGGCGACGGAGGCGAAACGGCAGATGGACGGCCTCCAGCGACGCGTCGAGGAGCTCACCGGCGAACTGGAACAGGTCAGGGGCGAACACCAGCAGGCCCGCTTCGCCGAGCGGGCGGCCCGGGAGCGGGCGCGCACGGCCGACCGCCGGGCCCGCGAGGCCGGTCGCAAGGCCGCGACTGCCGCCGCCCGGCTCGAACGCCTGACCGCACCCTCGTCGGACGCGTGACCCGCTGACCGACACGGCGGTGCGCGCCCCCTCCGGTGTCCGCCGGGACGCCATCATGGCGACTGTGACTGAGCTCACAGCCCGTAAGTAAGCCGCCCCACAAAGGCTCCACGCGCGACACCAAAATTGAACCGTTCGTTTTCTTGAACCGCTCGTGTTTGTGTGGCTAGGTTGGACGCATGACCGCATCCGGGAACCCGACCACAGCCGAGGAGCTGCGCGGTGCCGGCCTGAGGGTGACGGCCGCCCGCGTCGCGCTGCTCGAGGCCGTGCGGGACGGTGACCACCTCGGCGCCGAGGCCATCGCCTCCGAGGTGCGCGGCCGTGTGGGCCACATCTCCGTCCAGGCCGTCTACGAGGGGCTGCACGCACTCACCGCGGCGGGCCTCATACGCCGCCTCGACCCACCCGGCAGCCCGGCCCTCTACGAGGGGCGGGTCGGTGACAACCATCACCACCTCGTGTGCCGGTCGTGCGGAGCCGTCGCCGACGTCGACTGCGCGGTCGGTCACGCCCCCTGCCTGACCGCGTCCGACGACCGCGGCTTCGCCGTCGACGAGGCCGAGGTCATCTACTGGGGCCTGTGCCCCGCCTGCTCCACCGCCCGCAGCAACTGAGCACGTGATCCCCCCGAGCGTTCCCGAGCACACCTGATCCACCCGAGCGTTCCCGAGCACGTGATCCACCCGAGCACCGTGATCCACCCCGTCCGGAAGGATTTCCATGACTGAGAACCACGACGCGATCGTCACCGACTCGAAGACGGAGGAGGCGGGAGGCGGTTGCCCCGTGGCCCACGGCCGCGCCCTGCACCCGACCCAGGGCGGCGGGAACCGCCAGTGGTGGCCCGAGCGGCTCAACCTGAAGATCCTCGCCAAGAACCCCGAGGTGGCCAACCCCCTCGGTGAGGACTTCGACTACGCCGCGGCGTTCCAGGCCCTCGACCTCGCGGCCGTGAAGCGCGACATCGCCGAGGTGCTCACCACCTCGCAGGACTGGTGGCCGGCCGACTTCGGCAACTACGGCCCCCTGATGATCCGTATGGCCTGGCACAGCGCGGGCACCTACCGCATCAGCGACGGCCGCGGCGGCGCCGGCGCCGGCCAGCAGCGCTTCGCCCCGCTCAACAGCTGGCCGGACAACGGCAACCTCGACAAGGCCCGCCGCCTGCTGTGGCCCGTGAAGAAGAAGTACGGCCAGAGCATCTCCTGGGCCGACCTCATGATCCTCACCGGCAACGTCGCCCTGGAGCAGATGGGCTTCGAGACCTTCGGCTTCGCCGGCGGCCGCGCGGACGTCTGGGAGCCCGAGGAGGACGTGTACTGGGGCCCCGAGACCACCTGGCTCGACGACAAGCGCTACACGGGTGACCGCGATCTGGAGAACCCGCTCGGCGCCGTCCAGATGGGCCTCATCTACGTCAACCCCGAGGGCCCCAACGGCAACCCGGACCCGATCGCCGCGGCCCGCGACATCCGCGAGACGTTCCGCCGCATGGCGATGAACGACGAGGAGACCGTCGCCCTGATCGCGGGCGGTCACACCTTCGGCAAGACCCACGGTGCCGGCCCGGCCGACAACGTCGGCGCCGACCCCGAGGCCGCCTCCATGGAGGAGCAGGGCCTGGGCTGGCGCAGCACCTACGGCACGGGCAAGGGCGGCGACGCCATCACCTCGGGCCTCGAGGTCACCTGGACCAGCACGCCCACCCAGTGGAGCAACGGCTTCTTCAAGAACCTCTTCGAGTTCGAGTACGAGCTCGAGCAGAGCCCGGCCGGTGCCAACCAGTGGGTCGCCAAGGACGCCCCGGAGATCGTCCCGGACGCGCACGACTCCGCGAAGAAGCACCGTCCGAAGATGCTCACCACGGACCTGGCGCTGCGCTTCGACCCGATCTACGAGCCCATCTCCCGCCGGTTCTACGAGAACCCGCAGGAGTTCGCGGACGCCTTCGCCCGCGCATGGTTCAAGCTGACCCACCGTGACATGGGCCCGAAGTCGCTGTACCTCGGCCCGGAGGTCCCGGCCGAGACCCTGGTCTGGCAGGACCCGCTGCCCGAGGCCGAGGGCGAGACCATCGACGGCGGCGACATCGCCACCCTCAAGACCAAGCTCCTCGAGTCGGGTCTGTCCGTCTCGCAGCTGGTGTCCACCGCGTGGGCCTCGGCGTCCACCTTCCGCGGCAGCGACAAGCGCGGCGGTGCCAACGGCGCCCGTATCCGCCTCGAGCCGCAGCGCGGCTGGGAGGTCAACGAGCCCGACGAGCTGGCGCAGGTCCTGCGGGTGCTGGAAGGCATCCAGCAGGAGTTCAACTCCGGCGCCAAGAAGGTCTCCCTGGCCGACCTGATCGTCCTCGGCGGCACCGCCGCCGTCGAGAAGGCCGCCAAGGAAGCCGGCTTCCAGGTGGAGGTCCCCTTCGCCGCGGGCCGCGTGGACGCGACGGAGGAGCAGACCGACGCCGAGTCGTTCGAGGCGCTCGAGCCGACCGCCGACGGGTTCCGCAACTACCACGGCAAGGGCAACCGCCTGCCGGCCGAGTTCCTGCTCCTGGACCGGGCGAACCTGCTCACCCTGAGCGCCCCCGAGATGACCGTCCTGGTCGGTGGCCTGCGTGTGCTCGGCGCCAACCACCAGCAGTCCCAGCTCGGCGCCTTCACCAAGACGCCCGGCTCCCTGACGAACGACTTCTTCGTCAACCTGCTCGACCTGGGCATCACGTGGAAGTCGACGTCCGAGGACCAGACCACGTTCGAGGGCCGCGACGCCGCCACCGGCGAGGTCAAGTGGGCCGGCTCCCGCGCCGACCTGGTCTTCGGCTCGAACTCCGAGCTGCGCGCCCTCGCCGAGGTCTACGCGAGCGACGACGCGAAGGAGAAGTTCGTCAACGACTTCGTCGCGGCGTGGGTCAAGGTCATGAACCTGGACCGGTTCGACCTGGTCTGATCACCCCCGCATGACAGGACGCCCGGGCCGGCTGGCCCGGGCGTCCCGCTGGTTGCCTGAGGGACCGTCAAAGTCCGTTCAAGGTAAGAACATCACTTACCCAACTCTCACCATGAAACGGCAAGGATCCCGGCCGACCGCGCATTCGGGCATACGTTCTGGCCGTGAACTCACATGCCGCCTCCCACAGAGGCACCGGCCCCGAACCGCACCCCTTCGCCGGTGCACGGCCGACCACCGACGGCACCGCCCGCCGCACCCTGCTGCGCACCGCGCTGACCGGGGCCGCGGCCCTCGGCGCGGGCCTCGGAGCCACCGGCACTGCCACCGCCGCTCCCGCCGGCCCCGGCACCGCAGCGCCACGACCCGGCACCCCGGACGAGGCCCTGAGGGAGCTGGCCGCGGGCAACCGCCGCTGGCGCACCTACCGGGAACGCCACCCGCACGAGAACCCCGCCGTCCGGCGGACGTTGGCCACCTCCCAGCACCCCTTCGCGGTCGTGCTCGGCTGCATCGACTCGCGCGTACCTCCGGAGCTGGTCTTCGACCAGGGACTGGGGGACCTGATGACCGTGCGCACCGCCGGTGAGGCGCTGGACGAGGCCGTGCTCGGCAGCGTCGCCTACGGCGTCCTGGAACTCGGCATACCGCTGGTCGTCGTCCTCGGCCACCAGTCGTGCGGCGCGGTACGTGCCGCCGTGGCGGCGGAGCAGTCGGGGGAGCACCTGCCGGCCCACATGCAGTACCTGGTCGACCAGATACGCCCGGCCATAGACCACGGCCAGGAAGGGGACGCCAGGATCGACGCGACCGTGAGCGCCAACGTTCGGCTCGTACGCTCCCGGCTGGCCGCGGAACCCGAACTCGCCGCCAGGATCGCCACCGGCAAGCTGGCGATCGTCGGCGCCCGCTACGAACTGACGACCCAGGCCGTGAACCGCCTCGCCTGAGCCCCCGCCCGGTCCGCCGCACGCGGCAGCGGACCGGGCACCCCGTCACACCCGGAGCGGATTGAAGCGAGCCGCGGCCATCAGGTACCAGGCGGTCGCGCCGGTGTGCCGGTACGGGTAGTAGCCGAAGCCGAACCCCGTGTCCAGCGGGCTGCTCGCGGACACCACCCCACCGCGCTCGGGCAGTTCCCCGCCTCCGACGGTCTGAGTACCGCCCAGCAGGTCCTGGGCCTGTTCGATCGAGTCGAGCAGCCGCCGCGCGCGTGCCTCGTCACCGCGGGCCCCGCGGTCGCGCAGGGCGAGCGCGAGATGCGCCGTCCCCTCGAACCACACACCGTTGCGGTCGGGCTCGGGCCGGCCGTCGGCGATCGGCGCGCCCTCGTTCGCGAGCAGGCTCGCCGAGCTGAACGTGACGCCCTCGTACGACTGCCCCGCGGGCACCGTGCTGTTGGTACGCCCCGAGTGATCCAGGACGGCCAGCTCCGCCGCCGCCCAGTCCAGCGAACGGGAGCAGCCGCGGCCGCGGGAACCGAACGCCAGATGCGTCCAGGTCTGCGTGTCCTCGGGAATCGGGGACCTGTTGACCGTCACGCCGTCGTTCGTGCCGGTGTAGAAGAAGCCCCCCGACGGCTCCCACATCCGCTTCACGAACGCCTCGGCCCGGGCTCGCCGCTCCCGCCACACCCGGTCGCCCGTGAGCAGGGCGAGCCGCCCGAAGAGGCAGACCAGATCGGTGTTGTGCTCGGTCGAGGTGAACGGGAGCTTCTGGTTCGCCCCGTCGACCCCGAACTTGTAGCCGCCGAGGGGCTCGTCGGTCCGGCCGGTCCGTTCGATCCAGTCGCCGATCCGGACAGCCCCGGTGAGGAAGCGGCGCGCTCCGGTGCGGCGGGCGAGGGCGCTGAGCGCGATGCCCGCCCAGGCCATGTCGCCCACGGCGGTGCCGGTGAAGCCGAACTGTGTCCCGACGTTGGCGGTGCCGTCCGACCGTACGAAGCCGTCGGGCTGGAGCGAGCCGTCGTAGAAGGTGTACGGCCCGGTGTTGTAGGCCTGCCGGAGCCTGCCGTCGTCGTGGGCCGGGTCGTGCCCCTGGGCGTAGAGCAGGGCGTCGCCCAGGGCCTTGGCCCTGGTCAGGCCGGCCGGGGTCCGGGCGGCGAGGTGGGCGAGGACCGCGAGGGCGTTGTCGTAGGTGAACGCGGTGCTGAACAGACCGGCCTGGTCGGTGTAGCTCTGTGTCAGGCGGATGCGGCCGTGGTCGGGGTAGGCGTCCATGGCGGCGGCGAGGAAGGCGTGCCCCCGGGCCGGGCCCGACGAGGGGCGCGCACCGGCGGAGCCGGCCGCGTGGGCCTGGCCCGTGCCTGCGCCGGTGAGCCCCGCGGCACTGATGCCGAGTCCGGCGCCGATGAGCGAACGCCGGCTGAGGGCCGGGCCGTGTCTGCCAGTCATGGGTCTCCCTTGAGAGCGCTCTCAATCAGTGGCCGCTCATTGTGCTGGCGCTCCGGGGCGGGGTCAACGGCCCGGTCGGAAGGGAGAGTTGCCGGGGAAGACGAACGAGGAGTGGATCACTCGCAGACGATCTCGTCACGCGGCGTGTAGTGCGTGCGGTACGGCTCCCGCTTCACTTCCCGGCCGTCGTCGTAGAACACCCGCTCCACGGTGACGTCGAACCCTTCGAGCGGCGTCTGCGGCACGCACTCCTTGTCGTCGCTCACCTTCTTCTCCGGCTTCGTCACGTTCTCGCGCGGACCCGTGACCGACTTGATCTCGTCGTATGCGCGGGTGCCGAGGAAGGACACGGTGACGGAGGTGTCCGTGGACTCGGCCTGGATGTAGATGGCCTTGCCGGAGTCGTTGGTGAACCGCAGGTCCAGGCTGCCCCAGGCGACCGTCGCCTCGCGGCCCTCCGGGTAGCGCTCGATGTAGAACGAGTGCGCTCCGTGCTCCACGGGCTTGACCCCGGCGAAGAACAGGGCGTTGTACAGGGTTGTCGCCACGGACGAGACCCCGCCGCCGGACGCCTTCTGGAACCTGTCGTCGAGGATGATGATGCCGTCCATGAAGCCGTTGGCCACGGTGCGCTCACCGACGGTCCGGTTGAAGCTCCAGGTCTCGCCCGGATCGACGACGGAGCCGTTGATGAGCTGCACGGCCCGGCCGATGTTCTTCGTGCGGTACTCGGCCGGTTCGAAGTTGACGGTGAAGGAGGACATCTTCTCCGTCAGCCCCAGCTCCGCGGCGTTCTCGCGGGTCACCTCCGGCTGGGTCCGGCGCACCTCCACCTCTCCGCTGCGGTCGGCACCCGACTGGGTGAGCAGCGGCAGCACGGCCTTGCCGAGCGCCTTGTCACTGACCGACCGGCCCACCGTGGCGTCCTCGGCCACCACGGCCTTGTCGCCTTCCGGCCGCAGCTTCGCGTTCTCGGCGGTCGTGGTGATGGCGTCCAGCGGGCCGGCCACGGCGGCTTCGGCGCGCAGGCCCTTCGCGTCGAGCTCCGGTCTCAGTGCGCCGCTGCTGTCCGGCCGCATGGTCAGATGCTCGCCCAGTGGCTCCTGGCCGACCGTGAACCGCTTGCCCGCGGCGGTGAGCGTGACGGGGCCCGACATGGCCGGTTCCGCGAAGCCGCGCACCGCCTGCCGCACCTCGTCGGCGGTGACCTTCGGCCGGGTCTCGCGGGTGGGCAGGGGAGTGGCCGTGCCGGCGTGCCCGTCGAGGAAGGAGGCGCGCAGGGGCGCGACCGCGGCGTTCACGTCCAGCGCGTACCCGGTCCGCGGCGCGACGCTCTTCACATGCCCGTCGTCGAACGCGACGGCGCCGTCCCTGACCTTCTGGTCGAGCCCTTTCGCCAGCTCCCCCAGGGCTGCCCGGGCCTTGCCCTCGTCCAGGTCGACGACGGGTTCGATGTCGCCGCCGGAGCGGAAGAGCCCGCCGAACACGCTGAGCGGATCGGCGCCGGTGCGCGCCGCCCGGTCGACGGTCTCCTGGACGTCGTAGGACAGGCCCGCACGCTCCGGATCGACGCTGCCGGTGCGGTCACCGACCTTCACGGGCAGCTCCCGGGCGCCGGCCGCCCCGAGCTCCCGTTCCAGCTTCCGCACCGCCTCCGCGCGGCTCAGCCCCCCGATCTCCACCCCGCGCACGGTCGTACCGGAGTCGATGTGGCCGCCGGTGAGGACCAGCCCGGCGAGGTACAGACCGCCCACCCCCACGGCCAGCGCGCCGCCGGCCAGGGCGAGGGGCGGGAGGGAGGTGTTGCGCGGGACGGAGGGTGTACGGGGGCGCATGGGTCTCCTGAAGATCGATACGAGGGTGCACCCGTGACGCGACGCTGCTGCGGGCAAACACATCCAGCTATCCACACATCGGGGGCAAACCGGTATGGCCCAGACCACTTATGTCCGAGATCATTCCGGAATCGGCGAAACCGGTCCTCCCGCCGGGCCCGGCCACAGAGTGGTAACGGCGAACAACGAACGGGGCGTTGACACGGTCTAGGCCACCATGAAGATCTCTTTCCTGATTCACAACGCCTACGGAATCGGAGGCACGATCACCACCACGTTCAACCTGGCCGGAGCCCTGGCCGAGCGGCACGACGTGGAGGTCGTCTCCGCCTTACGGCACCGCGAGCACCCCAACCTCGTGCTCGATCCGCGGGTGCGGCTGCGGGCCCTGGTGGATCTGCGCAAAGAGGCGGATCATCCGCTGCACCAGAGACCGGCGAAGGTGTTCCCGCCCGCCGAGTACCGCCACCACCAGTACAGCGAGCTGACCGACCAGCGCATCGGGGAGTGCCTCGCGGCGCTCGACGCCGACGTCGTCATCGGCACCCGGCCGGGCCTCAACGTGCACATCGCCCGGCAGGCCCCGCAGCACGTGCTGCGCGTCGGCCAGGAGCACCTCACGCTCGACAACCACTCGCCGCGGCTGCGCACGGCCCTGCGCCGCGCCTACCGCCACCTCGACGTGATCACCACCGTGACGGAGGCGGACGCCGCCGCCTACCGGCGCAAGATGTGGCTGCCCGGCGTCCATGTGGAGGCCCTCCCCAACAGCGTTCCCGACCCCGCCCTGCCGCCCGCCGACAGCACCGCCAAGGTGGTGATCGCCGCGGGCCGCCTGGTCCCGGTCAAGCGCTACGACCTCCTCATCGAGGCATTCGCCCCGGTCGCGGCCGCGCACCCGGACTGGCAGCTGCGCATCTACGGCAAGGGCGAGGAGCAGCCCAGGCTGCGGGAGCTCATCGAGCGGCTCGGGCTGTGGAACAACGTGTTCCTCATGGGGGCCGCCACCCCGATGGAGGCCGAATGGGCCAAGGGGTCGATCGGTGCCGCCGCGTCCAACTTCGAACCGTTCGGCATGACCATCGTCGAGGCCATGCGCTGCGGACTCCCCGTCGTCAGCACCGACTGCCCCTACGGCCCCGGCGAGATCATCCAGGACGGGACGGACGGCCGGCTCGTACCGGTCGGGGACCGCGACGCGCTCGCCGCCGCCCTGCTGGACCTCGTCGGCGACGACGAGCGCCGCCGCCGCATGAGCCGAGCCGCCCTGGACCACGCGCGCCGCTTCGCCCCCGAGCCCGTGGTCGCCCAGGCCGAACGACTGCTGGAGACTGCCGCCGCGGCCAGGGGCACCGGCCCGGCCGCCACCCCGCAGGGCCACGGAACCCGGAGCGCCCTGGCCGGCCGGGGCCACGCCGCCCGCGACGCCGCCCACGCCGCCGCCTCCGGCGTACTGCGATCGATACGGAAGGGACGCCGATGAGCACGCCGGAGAACGAGATGACCAGCACACACGAGCGCACGGCGGCCGGAGTGCCGCGGGACCCGGCCGGAACACCGGAAGGCGCGGCGACGAGCCCGCAGGACGACCCCCACGACACCCACCCGCGCGCCCACTGCGCGATCGGCACGGACGGGCGGATCACCTTCCGCCTCCAGCCGACCACCACCCCCCGGCCCCAGCTGCTCCTGCGCCTGCGCCCCAAGAAGGGCCGCCCCGAGACGACCCTGCACGTCCTCGACCTGGAGCCCGACCCCGACCGGGCCGACGGCCACCGGCAGGCCGTCCTGGAACCGCATCCGGCCCTCGACGAGGGCCGCTGGGACGTGTACCTGCTGCCGGAACCCGCAGCCGAACGCCGGCGGCTGCGCCCCGGCCTGCGGGACCTGCGCACCCTCGTCGACGGCCACCTGCGAGACCGTCCCTCGCCGGTCACGGTCAGGATCCCGTACGTCACCAAGGACGGTTTCCTCGCCCTCCGGGCATGGCGGCGCACCGCCCACGCCGAGGCCCGCGCCATCGGCGTCGAGGACCGGGCCCTGACGGTCACGGCCCGCCTGCACGGAGCCGAGCTCCACGAAGACGCCGGCGTGCTGCTGCGCCTGCGAGGCACCGACACCGTGCGAACCCTCCGCCCCCGGGCCGACGGCGACGCAAGGGGCTTCTCCTTCACGGCCGGCCCCGGGGATCTGACGGTGGACGGCGGGGGAGGGGGCGGGATCTGGGACGTCTTCGTCCGGCCCGCCGCCGACGCACCGCCGATCAGGGGCGCCCGGCTCCTCGACGACGTGGCGGACCGCAAGCACGTGCACGTCTACCCGGCGATCGAGGCGGACGGATCCGCTTTCCGCCCGTACTACACCGTCGACAACGACCTCGCGATAGAGGTGACGTAAGACCGATTCCCCGAAATGCCCGAAATGAAAATCCCGGGAGTTTCGGATGGTCGTTTCGGTGATGCGCCGCGACTGCCATGTGTGGATTTTGTGCAAAGCGGCGGCATTAGGGGGCACGAGTTCGCTCTCAACAGCCGCACATCGGGAGGGGACTTGCGGCCATAACCAAAGTCAAGTACCTAGATGAATCATGAACCTGTTCAACCGCGTTGTGCCGTCCCGCCGGCAGGCACCGCTCCCCCCACAGCGCCCCACCGGCGCACCGGCGTCCTCCACCGCCGTGCTGCCGGACCCCAACCTGTCCACTCTGTCCGGTGAATGGGTCGTCGACCCCGCGCACAGCAGGATCGGCTTCTCCGTCCGGCACGCCATGGTGACCACCGTGCGCGGTTGTTTCCTGGAGTACGAAAGCCGGCTCTACTTCGACGCGCACGACCCCGCACGGTCACGGGCCGACATCACCCTGTTCACCGCCAGCGTCGACACCGGAGTGGAACAACGCGACGCGCACTTGGTCGGTCGTGACTTCCTCGACGCCGCCACCTATCCGCGTATGCGTTTCACCAGCACAGCGGTGCAGCAGACGGGCGCCGACCTGTTCAGCATGTCGGGCGAGCTGACCATCAAAGGCGTCTCCCGACCCGTGGTACTCGACATGACGTACATCGGAAATGTCACCGACCCCTTCGGCTATGACCGGGTCGGCTTCGACGGCACCACCACCATCAACCGCTCGGACTGGGGCCTGACGTACAACAGCAGGCTCGCCGAGGGCGGGGCGATGGTGAGCGAGAAGGTGCGGCTGCAGCTCGACATCGCAGCCATCCGCACGCCACCGTCGGGCGGCTGACCGCCCCGGGGCGCCTCACGACCCGGCGTCGGGCCCGGCCACGACCCTGAACGTGGCCGGGCCGAGCGTGAGCACCCCGTCGCTCAGCGGCGTGCACCGCACACCGCCCCGGCCGCGCAGGGCCCGCTGGGCACCCGGGCCGATGGTCACGTCCATCCAGGCGCAGGGCCGGGCGGGCCGCTTCACGGCGAACTCCACCGGCCCGGCGCCGCAGTCGAGGGAGATCGTCGCCCCGACACAGGAGTCGATGTCGACGCCGCGCAGCAGGATGTTCCGGCGGGTGTGCCGCAGGTCGGCGTCGGCCGGGAGGCTCTCCGAGGCCATGATGGTCACCGCCGCGTTCCGGTGGGCGGGCCGGGCGTAGTAGCGGTCGCCGACCAGTCCCAGCCCGCGCCGTACCTCCACCCGGGTGACCCGCTCGTCGGACGGGCCGGGGGAGGGGCCGTCCGACGGCCGTCCGGCCAGCCGGTGCGCGGGCGACACCAGCAGCTGCAACACCTCCACCTGGGTCATGGCGCCACCCTACGTCCCGGTAACCGGGGGGCGGCCGTCACTCCTCCTGTCGTGGCCCGAGCCCGCCGTCCTCCACGGGGGCCCGGCCGTCCGCGTCGCCCGCGGTGAGGTGTTCCAGGACCTCGACCAGTTCCTGGCAGGCGCGCTCCACGGACCGCCGCGTGTGGATCTGCTCGGTGATCACGGCGGACAGGATCAGGGCGGTGAGCGCCATCGCCCCGTTGAAGGCCTGCAGCTTCATCATGACCTCGACGCGGCCGAGCCGTTCGAACGGCCCGACCCGGTCGGTCGCCGCCACCGTGGTCATGACCGAGGCGAACAGGGCGCACGTCATGCTGCCGGCCAGCTGGAACCGCAGAGCCGCCCAGATCAGCAGGGGGTAGACGAGGAACAGCAGACTGACCGAGCTGTACGCGGCCAGCGGCACGAGACAGCAGGCGATGACCGCGAGCCCCGCGGCCTCCTTCCAGCGCGACCTGGGCAGCGGAAGGCGTACGCGGGACAGCAGGAGCAGCACCGGCGTGACGATGAGCACGCCCATCGCGTCACCGACCCACCAGGCGAGCCACACCGCCCAGAAGCCGGGCCATTCGATCCTGTCCGTGGCGATCAGGATGCCGGCGCCGGTGGTCGAGCTGATCAGCATGGCGGTGAACGCGCCCAGGAACACCAGGGCGAGACCGTCCCGCAGGCGCGCGAGGTCGGTCCGGAAACCGGCGCGGCGCAGCAGCAGGTACCCGACGACCGGCGCGGCCGTGTTGCCCGCCAGGACGACGAGCGCCGAGGGCGTCAGGGTGGTGAGGGACAGGATGACGAAGAAGGCGCCCAGAGCGATCCCGGGCCAGCAGCGCAGCCCGAAGAGCAGCAGGCAGGCGACCGAGACTCCGGTCGGCGGCCAGATGGGGGTGACGACGGAGCCCTCGACGACCAGTTCCCGCAGCAGCCCCAGCTGCGCCGACCCGTAGTAGCAGGCGGCGACGGCCGGCGTCTGCAGAGCGACGACCACCGGTGTACGCAGATCCTGGCTACCCACCACAGCAGCCATGAGACACCGGGGCCGCCGGGTCGGCGAGGCGGGAGCGGGCGTCGTGCCGCCCTATGGCTGAGCGTCCGGCCCGTCGAGGCCGACCACCAGGACGGCCGCGTCGTCGTCGTGCCCCACGCGCTCGGCCCCCTTGATCACGGCGGCCGCGAGCGCGTCGACGTCCATGCCCGCCACGGCCGCGATGCCCGCGAGTCGCGTCACCTGGTCGAGGCCTTCCTCCAGACGCATCGAAGGGCCCTCCACGACACCGTCCGTGAGCAGCACGAACATGCTGCCCGTGGTGAGTTCGTAGCGGGTGACCGGGTACGGCGTCCCCGCCTGTACGCCGAGGGGCGGCCCGCCCTCGTCCTCGGTGAGAGCGGACTTCCCGTCGGCGGTGGCCCAGACGCAGGGCAGATGCCCGGCCCGGGCGCTCTCCAGTACGCCGGCACACGGGTCGAGCCGCATGAACGTGCAGGTGGCGAACAGGTCGGAGCCCAGGGACAGCAGCAGATCGTTGGTCCGGGCCAGAACCTCGCCCGGCTCGCTGGTGACCGAGGCCAGCGCCCGCATCCCGGCGCGCACCTGCCCCATGAAGGCGGCGGCCTCGATGTTGTGGCCCTGGACGTCGCCGATGGACAGGCCGATCCGGCCGTCGCCCAGCGTGAAGGCGTCGTACCAGTCGCCGCCCACGTTGAGACCGTGGCACGCGGGCGTGTACCGCACGGCCAGGTGCAGCCGACCGGCGAGGGGCAGGTACCGCGGGAGCATGCCGCGCTGCAGCGCGATCGCCAGTTCGACCCGGGACCGCTGCATCTCGGCCTGCGCACGTGCCTGAGCGGTCAGGGCCCCGAGCCTGGTCAGCAGCTCGTCGCCGTCGTCCGTCGTGCCGGTGCGGGACATGGATCACTCCGGCGAGGATGGCCACGGTGGGCGACGACCCGACAGGTCAAATCACCCGATTTATGTCCATAGGATGATACTCAGGCGAACGCCTCCGCGACGACCTCAGGCTCCTCGGGGGCTCTGGAGGCCCTCCCGCACCTCCGCGGAATCCCTATGCCGCCCCACCGCCGCCAGCACGAACGTCACGCTGATCAGCAACGCCCAGGCCCCGAACTTCTCCACCCCCACCGGCTCCCAGCCGTGCTGCTGATACGGGTAGCGCCAGGCGCCGGCCAGGGTCGCCAGGTTCTCCGCCACCCACAGGAAGAACCCGATCAGCACGAACGACAGCGCCAGCGGCATCCGCCGGCGCACCCCTCGCACCGTGAACCGCACCGACGTGCCCAGCGTGACGGCCCCGAGCAGTCCGGCCAGCACCCAGCGCGCGTCGGGCAGCCAGTGGTGGCTGAAGAAGTTGACGTATATGGCGGCGGCGACCAGGGCCGTCGCACGCGGCCGATAGCGCACGATGGCCAGGTCGAACAGGTGCCAGGCCCGGCAGATGTAGCTGCCCACGGCCGCGTACAGGAACCCGCCGTACAACGGGACGCCGGCGAACTTCAGCACGGCCGGTTCCGGGTAGCTCCAGGAACCGAGCGACACCTTCACCAGCTCGAAGGCCAGGCCGATGACATGGCAGACCGCGATGACGGCGACGTCCCGCCTGTTCTCCCACCCGCGGGCCCAGAACACCAGCGTGAGCAGCACCCCGTAGACGACCAGCAGGTCGTAGCGCGCCACAGGCAGTTCGGGGGGCAGCAGCGTGGACACGGCCACGCCGGACAGCAGGGCGATGGCGAACGCGCAGGCCCGCGTCTGTGTCCAGGCGAACGCCAGCAGCTGGCGAAGCGGTGTGGCCAGGGGGCCGGTGATGCTTGCAGGGATCATGGTGCCCTGTAGGACGACTCCGTTCGCTCAACGGTTGCAGCGAAACTCCCTGCTCGGAGCCCCGCCACCCGTGCGCTGCCGCGCTTGGGCCACGGCCTCCCGCAACAGCCCCGACAGTCGCTGATCGGCGTCCGGGGCGGAGCACAGCACGCCGATCGCCTGCTCGAGGTGACGGCGCCCCGGCCCGCGCCACCACAGCAGATCGCCGATCCGGGCCGCCGGGCCACCCGCGGGCGCGTGGGTGAGCCTCGCCGCCCTCGCGCGGCACGCACGGCCGTGCCGCGCCAGCCGCCGGGACGCGGGACGCACCAGGCGGGCCGCATCCACGACCGAGCCGACGAGCAGCGGCGCGTAGGCGCGGCCGGCGGGGCGGGCGTCGGCGAGGTCGGCGGCCAGCGGCCACAGGGCGCGCCGGGCACCGTCACCGACGCTGTCGTTGACCACCCGGACCAGGGCCGCGAGCGCCGGGTGTGTCCCGGCCGGGCTGTCGGTGAAGCGGCCGGAGGACAGCAGGGCGGCGGCCTCCATCAGGCAGGCGCCGTCGTCCGGGTGCAGGTGGGCGAAACGCCCGGGCACCGGAAGGCTGTCCGGGACTCCGGCAGGGGACTCGACGGACGCCCTGCGGTTGGGAAGAGCGGTCATGGTCGGCCTCCGGCTGTGATCACAGACCGGTGACGGTGTGCAGCAGGAGATACAGTGCCGCCGCCGGGATTCCCGCGCCGGGGAACGTGAGGATCCAGGCGGTACCGATCGAACGAGCCACCTGCCAGCGTACGTCGGAGAAGCGCCGCGTGGCACCGGCACCCAGAATGGCCGCGGTGATCGTCTGTGTGGTGGAGATCGGCGCCTTCACCAGGAACGCGGTCGTGTAGAGGACGGCCGCGGCAGCCGTCTCGGCGGCGAACCCGCGCGGCGGATCGAGATGCACGATGCGCCGTCCCAGGGTGGTGATGATGCGACGCCCGCCGGTGTACGTGCCGGCGGCCATGGCGAGCGCCACGGCCGCGATCACCCACACCGGCACGGAGAAGCCCTCCTGCCAGCCGGCCGTGACCAGCGCCAGCACGATGACCCCCATGGTCTTCTGCGCGTCCTGCAACCCGTGCCCCAGCCCCATGGCCGCGGCGGAGACGGTCTGTGCCATGCGGAACCGCCGCGTGACGCGCCGGGGCGTCGAACGGCGGAACACCCAGAGGATGCCCGTGTGCAGCAGATAGCCGAGCACCACGCCGACCAGCGGGGACAGCAGCATCGGCAGGACGACCTTGTCCAGGATGCCCGACCACTGCACCGTGGCGGACGCGGCGAGCGCGGCACCCACCAGCCCGCCGATCAGGGCGTGCGAGGACGAGGTGGGCAGCCCCCGCCACCAGGTGAAGACGTTCCACCCGATGGCGCCGAGGAGCGCGCACAGGACGAGCAGCAGCCCCGAGGTCGCCTCGGGCGCCTCGATGATGCCGCTGCCGACGGTCTGGGCGACCCCGGTCCCCAGGAAGGCGCCGCAGAAGTTCATCACCGCGGCCATGGCCAGTGCGACCCGCGGTGTCAGCGCCCTGGTGGAGATCGAGGTGGCGATCGCGTTGGCGGCGTCGTGGAAGCCGTTGGTGAAGTCGAACGTCAGACCCACGATGATGATCAGCACCACGAGGGCGAGCTCCATGCCTGATCACCTTTCGACGCGCGGTCGCACGGTTCCATCGTGCGCTCCACGAGCCGATCGGGCCGTGCGGCTACGCCACGCGGTGCGGGCGATTCGAAGGAACCCTGAGAGGCGGACACGCCGCTTTACGGTGTTCTGATGCGATCTGTTCCTCCATGGGTGCTGGTGTCATCCGGGTGTGCGCCGGTCTTCCTGATCATGGGCTGGCTGGTGGCGGCATCGCTCCAGGGACACCCCTACGATCCCGCCGCCCAGACGATCAGCGTCCTGGCGGCCCCGGGGAGCAGCGGTTCCTGGGTGATGACGGCGGCGTTCATCGGATTGGGCTTCTGTCACCTGCTGACCGCCTGGGGCCTGCGCCCGGCCGCGACGGCGGGGCGGATGGCCCTGGCGGCCGGAGGCGTATCGGCACTGGCCGTGGCCGTGGTCCCGGCACCGAGCAGCGGCGGCTCACTGGGCCATGGTTCCGTGGTCGCCGTGGGGTTCGCCGTCCTCGCGGCATGGCCCGTCCTGGCGGCCAGGGCCGGAACCGCCGTGCCCTGGGCCCTGCGTCCGTTCCCGTCCCTGGGGGCCACGGCGGTCATGGCGGTCGGAGCGGCCTGGTTCCTGGTCGAGTTGCACCTTCATGGCGTGGCCGGTGTGGCCGAGCGTGCCGTGACGACCCTTCAGTCGGTCTGGCCCCTCGTGGTGGTCCTCTCCTGCCTGCGCGCATCCCTGCGCGATGGGCACCCGAGCTGACCGATCACTTCCGGTCTGTTGACAGGTACGGACCAAAGCGCAACTCTGAGAGCGCTCTCAACTATCGACCGACTGTCGAACGGAGGCAGAGCGTGTTGCGAACTCTCAGGCGCCGGGCCACGACCGCGAGGCTGTCCCTCGCCATGGCCCTCACCGCCGCCCTCGCCGGCTCGCTGCTGGCGACCGGAACGGGTGCGCCGGCCCATGCCGCCGTGCCGGCGACGATCCCTCTGAAGATCACCAACAATTCGGCCCGCGGCGAGCAGTTGTACATCTACAACCTCGGCACGGAACTCTCGACCGGCCGGCAGGGCTGGGCCGACGCAGGCGGCACGTTCCATCCCTGGCCGGCGGGCGGCAACCCGCCGACGCCCGCCCCCGATGCCTCGATCACGGGCCCGGCGGCAGGGCAGTCGGCAACGATCCGCATGCCGAAGTTCTCCGGCCGCGTGTACTTCTCCTACGGCCAGAAGCTGGTCTTCAAGCTCACCACCGGCGGTCTGGTCCAGCCCGCCGTGCAGAACCCGACCGACCCCAACCGGAACATCCTGTTCAACTGGTCGGAGTACACACTCAACGACTCGGGCCTGTGGATCAACAGCACACAGGTCGACATGTTCTCCGCTCCCTACGCGGTGGGAGTGCAGCGGGCCGACGGCAGCACCGCGTCGACCGGCCGGCTCAAGCCCGGCGGATACAACGGCTTCTTTAACGCCCTCCGAGGGCAGCCGGGAGGCTGGGCGAACCTGATCCAGACCCGCCCCGACGGCACCGTGCTGCGCGCCCTGTCACCGCTGTACGGCCTGGAGACCGGCGCCCTGCCGGCCACCGTCATGGACGACTACATCGACCGCGTCTGGCAGAAGTACGCCGGCTCGACCCTGACGGTCACCCCGTTCGCCGACCAGCCCGGCACCAAGTACTTCGGCCGGGTCTCCGGTGGCGTCATGAACTTCACCAACAGTGCCGGGGCCGTCGTCACCAGCTTCCAGAAGCCGGACGCCTCCTCCGTCTTCGGCTGCCACCGACGGCTGGACGCCCCCAACGACCAGGTGCGCGGCCCGATCTCGCGCACCCTGTGCGCCGGATTCAACCGGTCCACGCTGCTGGTCAACCCCAACCAGCCCGACGCCGGTGCGACCGACTTCTACAAGGACAACGTCACCAACCACTACGCCCGAAAGATCCACGCCCAGATGGCGGACGGCAAGGCGTACGCCTTCGCCTTCGACGACGTCGGCCACCACGAATCACTCGTGCACGACGGCAACCCGCGCCAGGCCTACCTCACGCTCGAACCGCTCACCTGACCGGCCTTCCGCACGCCGTCGGCACCACGATCCGATCGTGGTGCCGACGGCTTTGTGTTGCTGACCTGCACGCTGTTCTCAAAACAATCCGAAGCGCACGAAGTTGGCCCTTCATCAGTTTCCGAATCAATTACAACTTTACGATCTCTTGGTGTAGTTGGGCTGTCGATTACGTGAGCCTCATTGGCATCACGCGGTGACCGCAACCCCTGCCGGAACAAGGGCCATTGCGGTCGCTTTCCCCCCCACGCAATGGTGAGAGGCACCAAGATGACGATGAACCACGCCCTGCGGTACGGCAGCCGCACGCTCGCGTTGACGGCGACCGCACTCGGGGTGATCGCGGCGGCCGTGCCGGCCGCGGCCGAGGAACAGCCCACCGCGGAGCAGATCATGGCCGACTGCGCTTCCGGTGAAGGCAAGTGCAGTTTCAATTCCCCGGAACTCGGCAAGGCCTATCTCGGTGAGCCCCGTCAGGTATCCGAACTGCTCTTCAACTGCACCGATTCGGCCGCCTCACAGTCGATGTCCTGGGCCGACACCGTGGGCTCCTCCCATTCGGTGGGCGGATCTGTCACCGTGGGCGGTGGCATCGAGGGCATCATCACCGCCAGTGTGACCGCGACGTACAACTACACCTGGCAGAGCTCGCACACCGAGACGAGTTCCTTCACCGTGTCCGTGAAGCCGGGGCAAGTGGGCTGGATCTCCCGCGCCCAGGTGATGCGACAGATATCCGGCACGTGGCAGACCCACTACGACGACCCCAAGTGGGGCCACTACTACTGGTTCGTGCCCGACACGGTCACCGGCCCGGCCCCGAACGGCACGGACGGCAAGCACAGCGCGGTCGTGGTCAAGTCCCGCAAGATGACGGCCGACGAGAAGAAGCTGTGCGACGGCGGCTCCACGGAGAACAAGGTCTTCACCCGCAGCCGCTGAGCCGGCCCCGTCTTGGCAGTGGGGCCGGCCGTGGCTACTTCGGGTCGCGGTCGAAGAGCGATTTGGACCAGAGGTGACCGAGCGCGGCCAGCCCCACGCACCAGACCACCGCGAGCCATCCGTTGTGGCCGATTGCGGTGCCGAGCAGCAGACCGCGCAGGGTCTCGATGGCCGGGGTGAAGGGCTGGTACTCGGCGATCGGCTGGAACCATCCCGGCATCGCGTCGACCGGCACGAAGGCGCTGGACAGCAGCGGCAGGATCATCAGCGGCATGGCGTTGTTGCTGGCCGCCTCGGCGTTCGGACTGGACAGGCCCATTCCGACGGCGATCCAGGTGAGCGCCAGGGACATCAGGACCACCAGCGCGAAGGCCAGGATCCACTCCAGTGCGGTGGCGTCGGTGGAGCGGAAGCCGATGGCCACGGCGACGGCGCCGACGAGGGCCACGCTCATCGCGCACTGGATCACGCTGCCGACGACGTGCCCGACGAGTATCGAGCCGCGGTGGATCGCCATCGTGCGGAAGCGGGCGATGATCCCCTCGTTCATGTCCATGGAGACGGACACCGCGCTGCCGATGGTCGTGCCGCCGATGGTCAGCATCAGGATCCCCGGGAACAGATACGCGAGGTACTCGGACCGGCCCCCTCCGCCGCCCTCGATACCGGCGCTCATGGTGTCACCGAAGATGTAGACGAAGAGCAGCAACAGCACGATCGGGCTCAGCAGCAGGTTCAGGGTGAGGGACGGATAGCGGCGCACGTGCAGGAGATTGCGGCGCAGCATGGTGGAGGAGTCACGCAGGGCGAGGGAGAGGGCGCTCATCGGGCAGCCTCCTCGGGCTGATTCGGCTGGTTCGGCTGGTTTGGCTGGTTGGGCCGGTCGGTGGTCAGGGCGAAGAACACGTCGTCGAGGTCGGGGGTGTGCATGGTCAGCTCGTCCGCCTCGATGCCGGCCGAGTCCAGCCAGTCCAGGATCGAGCGCAGTTCGCGCTGACTGCCGTCGCTGGGGATCTGGAGGGCGAGGGCTTCGTCGTCGCGGGTGACCTCGCGTAGGGCGGTGGCGGCGTTCCGGTAGGCGGTGGGGTCGGTGAAGCGGAGCCGGACGTGTCCGCCGGGGACGATCCGTTTGAGTTCCTCGGCGGTGCCTTCGGCGGCGAGGGTGCCGTGGTGGAGGACGGCGATGCGGTCGGCGAGTTCGTCGGCTTCCTCCAGGTACTGGGTGGTGAGGAAGACGGTGACGCCGGTGGTGACGAGGTCGCGGATGATCTGCCACATGGTGTGGCGGGCGCGGGGGTCGAGGCCGGTGGTGGGTTCGTCGAGGAAGATGATCCTGGGGTCGCCGACCAGGGTCATGGCGATGTCGAGGCGGCGTTTCATGCCGCCGGAGTAGGTGGAGGCGGGCTTCTTCGCGGCGTCGGTGAGGTCGAAGCGCTCCAGCAGCTCGGCGGCGACGCGGCGTCCCTCGCGTTTGGGCAGGTGGTGCAGGTCCGCCATGAGGAGCATGTTCTCCTCGCCGGTGATCAGGCCGTCGACCGCGGAGAACTGACCGGTCACCCCGATCGCGGCCCGGACTCCGTCCGGTGACGTGGCGAGGTCGTGGCCCGCGACCTGTGCCTGTCCGCCGTCGGCTGTGATGAGGGTGGAGAGGATCTTCACGGCGGTGGTCTTGCCGGCGCCGTTCGGCCCGAGCAACGCGAACACGGACCCGGCCGGAATGTGGAGATCGAGGCCGTCGAGGACGGTCTTGTAGCCGTACGACTTGCGCAGACCCACGGCGGAGACGGCGGGAGCCGACGCGTGGCCCTGACTGGATGTGGACATGACAGATGAAGGCATGGAGCCCTCCCGTTCGAAGGCTGAAGTGGACTAGGGGTGGCGCCGGTTGAGGGAGTGGTGCTCAAACCTGGGCGCGACGGGACTGGTGCTCAGGCCTTGGCGCGACGGATGTCGATATTGCCGTGCTTGGTGCGGGCGCGGACCCGGACGGTGTCCTCGGCCTTCTCCGGGGCTTCGGACGTGGTGAGCGTGTTGCGCACCTGTCCGGAGACCGAGCTGACGTCGAGCCAAGCGGCCGTGCCCTCGCGGACGCCGATGTCGATGGCGCCGTAGCTGGTCTCCAACTGGACGGTCCCGCGGGCCACTTCGCCCACTCGCAGGGTGCCGTGGGCGGTGGTGGCGGTGACCGCGTCCTCGGCGCGCCGGATCTCGATGTCACCGTTGGCGCCGCTGACCCGCAGCTCGCCGGTCGCGACGTCGACGGTCGTGGTGCCGTGCGAGTTCTTCAGGACGGCGGGGCCGTCGACGAGGCCGACGCGCAGACTGCCGGAGCTGGTGGTGATCTCCGCTGAGCCGTCGACCCGGTCCACGGTGATCGAGCCGTGCGACGCGGTCAGCTTCAGCGGGCCGGTCGCGTCGAACCGGACGTCGCCGGACGAGGTCTTCACGCGGACCTCGCCGAGTCGTCCCTCACCGAGCACCTGGGTCCAGGAGCCAGTCGTGTCGACGTGGGAGTCCGTGGGCAGTTCGACCGTCACATCGACGGTGCCGGTGCGACCGAACAGGCTGGACTTGGGCGTCCTGACGGTCAGCGCGCCGCCCGCGTACGTGACCTCGGTCTGGTCGGCCGCCCGGACGTCCAGGTCCTTCTGCGGGTCCCGGGGGCGTACCTCGACGACGGTGTCGACGCGGTCGCCCGCGGTGAACTGGACGGACCCGGCCTCCACGTGGGCCGTGGCGGAGATGGGTTCAGGAGTGTCGAAAGAAGGCATGGCTGTCCCGTCCTCTTGGGTCTTCGGAACGTCCCCGCTGGTGGGACGTGGTGTCGTGAGGTGCTGTGGATGAGGTGCCGCGGGCCGCCGGTCGCGGTCAGCGGACCCAGCCCGTGAAGCTCTGTCCGAGGCTCTGGGTCTTCTCCGCCGAGCGCGGCCGGGTGTCGCCGTCGACCGCGGCCGACACGGCGCGGACCAGCCACGCGTTGACGGAGAGGCCCTCGCGGGCCGCGGACTCCTCGGCGCGGGCCTTGAGGTGGGCCGGCAGGCGCAGGTTGACGCGGGCGGTGCCGCCCTCGTCGCCGTCGGCCGGAGCGGAAGCCCTGGGCGGTTCGACGGGCGCCGCCGGCTCCACGGAGGCGCCGCCGTCGGCCGGGGGTGGTGTCACCACGAAGTCGGGGTCGAGGCCGCGCAGGCGTACGTCGACCGAACCGGGGGCGAGCTCACGGGTGATCTCGTCCATCGCGGCGGAGAGCACGTGGAGCATGGTCAGCCGGGTCGCCGACTCCAGGGGGGCGGTGAGCCTCTCGGCCAGCTCTCGCGCTTCATCGCCACCGGCTTCGGCGGCCACCGCGAGTTCGCGGCGAAGGGTCTCGACGTACGGGGTGAGGTCCATGGCGCCATAGTGGCACCACTATGGCGCCATGCGCAAGGCTCTACGGCTCTCCTGTAGGTCGTGACCCCGCGTCGAACCTTCCTGCCTGCGAAAACGTGATGGCGACGTCTTGAGGCATTGTGGCGTCATCGCCCGGGTGGTGCCCGCATGGGCGCGAGATGGCGCCATGTGGCACCACGTGGTGCCACGCGGTGGGCGGGCACACTGATCGGCCCCGCCCGGTGATGCTCGCCCGGCGGGGCCGAATGGTGGAACGGATGCGGCGCATGGGGCGCCCGCGCCCTTCGTCGTCAACTGCTCGCGGCAGCGGTCACCGTCGCGGGATCCACCCCGGTCAGTTCGACGACGCGGTGCGGTGCCACACCGGCAGCCAGTGCCCGACCGATCAGGCCGTCCCGCCCGTCGGCAGAGTCACGGTAGGCGAGCAGTTCCTCCTCGACCCGGGCCAGCGGCTCCGGCACCAGGTGGTGGCGGAGGCGGACCAGTTCCTCCTCGCTCAGCGGAACGGGCAGTCGTTCCGCCCCCTCGGGCACGGCCGCCCGCTCCTCCGGCGGGAGCAGGCGCAGATGCGGAGAGGTCGGCGTGCTTCCCTGGGCGTCGAGCCAGGCGCGTACGGCGGGAGTCTCCATGCAGGCGAGTTCACCGACGGCGGCCGGCACCACGCCGAGCTGCGCGGACGCGTCGTCGAGCAGGAACAAATAGGCGTCGTCGGTCATCCTCGGCTCCTTCGCAACAGGGTGTTGGTCGACATCCATTACCCCGCCGCGCCCGGATTAGCGCCGGAGTCACGGCACTCGATCGGGGGAAACGGCACGGCGCCGGGTCTCGGTGATGTGCGTGTCGATGTACCCGGCGAGGGTGAGTGCGTCCCCCGGCTCGTCGGCCTGGAAGGTGACGCGGCGCAGCAGGACGACCCCGTCGAGGGCGATGCCTTCGCGGGCGAGCACGAAGATCAGCGCGAGGAATGCGGCCCGGGCGTTGCCGTCGTCGAACGGGTGGAAGAAGCAGACGTCGAGGTAGGTGCGTGCGGCGCGAGCGGTCAGGGGGAGGGGCCGTGCTGCGTCGTATGCGCTCTCGGCCAGGCAGGCATCCAGGCGGGCTCGGATGTCCGGGGCGATGCCGTAGCGTTCCCGGCCGCCCTTCGCGAAGGCCGGGCGGCTGCGTAGGGGTGGCAGCTGTGAGGTGCCCAGGACGTGCCGCTGCCAGCGCCGCAGCAACTCGAAGTCGAGCTGGGCGTCGCGTCCGGCGTCATCGCGAAGGAGTTCCAGGGCGGTGAGCAGACCGTCGGCCCGGGCCGGGTCAAGGGCGCCGTCGAAGCCGCGGATGTCCTCGGCCACGCCGTCCTGACGCGGGGTCACCGGTCCCTCCGCGCCGCTGTCCGGGGCCCGCTGCCACGCCACGGTCTCGCGCACCGCGAGCCAGCTCTCGAGGTGGTCCGGGACCGGCTCGGCGGGTCGCGCCGCCCGGTCCGCCGGCCGCAGGGACCCCGCGAGCCGCTCCGCGACATCGTCGACCAGCGCGGCATCAGGGCCGGTCCAGCTCAGGAACCGCCCGCCGATCGCCTGCCCGACCAGTTCCTCCGCGACGTCGGGTGCGACGGCCCAGCGGTCGAGGAACCAGGTGAGCACCTGGTGGCAGTGCCCGTGCCAGCCGCTGCCGCACCCCGTGCGGTCGGTCACCTGGAGGATGAGGTTGCGGGCCGCGCGGTCCCACAGCAGCCGGTCGTCCTCGACGGTCGCCAGATCCAGCGGGTACGCGTCGATCCATCCGGCGAGGCTCTCCAGCCACGCGCGCCATTCGCACAGCGCCGCGACCACGCGGGTGAGCGTCTCCTGGGGAGTGGTGATCGAATCGCGCGGGCAGCACCAATGTCCGACGGGCCCTCCGTCGAAGTCCCCTTCGTCGTGCGACCAGCGGAAGCCCGCGGCCCAACGGCCGTAATGCTCCACCAGCGCCTGCGACATGGCATCGGCCCACAACCGTGCCTCGCCCCAGCTCCAGGCGCTCATCGCCGGATCGGCGAAGGGGACGTCCGGCCTGCGCGGCACGCACCGGGACGGGCCGAGCGAGCGGACCACCCTCGCTGCCGACGCGGCGTCGAAGGGGTGGCGGGCCGGATCCACCTCGTCCCAGCTCAGCACCCCAGGGGCCAGCTCACATATCATCGCGCAAGCCTGCGTGTCCACCCGCAGCCCGATCAAGCGAATTACCACCGAGCCGGGCAGCGCGTACCGCTCAGAACCCGGCGCCGGCCGGCTCGCAGCCTGCCGCCCCGGCCGTCCCGGCCTCCGGGGCGACGTCCCAGGGCCGCGGTCCGGTGCCGTCCGTCCACGCCTCCAGGGTCTCCCCGTCCACGCACAGGATTCCGCACTGCTCGGCGTACTCCAGTGCGGGCGCTGTGAAGTCACTGGTGGTGACGAGCACGGCGACGTCGGCTTCGTGCACGGTGAAACATGTGCCGCCGAAACGCTGGAGATCCTGGGAACCGACCCGGTGGGACTCGTCGTAGCGCTTGCACTGGACGACGATCCGGCGCCCGTCGGGCGTCACCGCCAGGACGTCGGCGCCCAGGTCCCCGGCGCCTCCCACGACCTCGACGCCGGAGCAGCCGTCGCGTTCGCAGAGTGCGGCGATCGCCTCCTCGAACTCCTCCGGAGTCAGGGCGGCGTGGTCGAACTCCTCCGACGTCGGGGCGTCGTGGTCGAACTCCTCCGGCGTCAGGGCGTCGTAGTCCACCGTGACGACCTCGACTGCCGACCGCCGACGGGAAACCGCGGGAGCCTCCAGTTGCTCGGCCGCTTCCCTGGCCGCCTCGTCGAGCGCGGCCGCGGCCCGACGCGCCACTCCCGCCACGCGCCACCGGCGCCGCAGCCCCAGACAACCTGCGACACCTATCAAGACCAGCACGAACACCCAGGCCGGACGCCGCTCCACAGCGCCCGCCGCCACGCGGGCGGCGAGGCCCAGGACGCTCACGACCACCGCGAGGAACACGAAGAACAGGGCAGTCGACCGAAGGTCGAAGCGGTAACGGCGGCGCTTCACAAACGCCGTACGAGGCGCAGGCACTGTCACGACATCCCCCCTCTTGGGACAACAGCAAGATCACTCCCACCGTCTGCCCAAGATCAACGCCTTCACCGCTCCGGCCGTCATCACCGCTCTCTGATGCGCCACCACCACCAGCGCCCTGCGGTCCACTCGCTCGCCCGACCCGGATCCGGAAGGGTGCGGCGCTCGAACTCCGCGTCGATACGCGCCACCAGGCGACCGAGATCCACGCGGGCCCCTCCGGGCAGATACCGCAGGACCTCGTCCAGGTCGTCCCGACCGTCTTCGATCTCGATGCCGGGACTTTCGTAAGGGCCGCTCAGATAGCGTCCTGGCTCTCCGAAGGCCCGCTCGAAGCGGCTGAGAGCGACAGCGACGGCGCCGGGCCACAGATACTCGGCCTCAACACGCCGAATTGCGGCCCGAGTTCGAGCCGACACGGAGGGAATCCGGCGTACCGGCAGGTGCTTGGGTGGCCGCCACCGCTCGGCGCGGACGGCCTTCGGACGCCTACGCGGCATTGCCCTTTCGGATCAGAATCATGTCGCGATTCTGACACGGCCGATGCCTCGGTGAGCTGTCCCGAATGGTCTGCCGGACGCGTGGCATGATCGACGTGGTGAGCAACCAGCGTCGGGTCTGGGGAACGTGGGCGCAGCGGTACGGGCTGGATCCGGACGAGGTCTACCGGGTGGCGCTGCGGACGGGGCCGTTGGAGACGTTCGCCCGGGTCGCTGCGGACCGTGACGGCGTGCGGTGCGGGTGCCGGTGCCCTGCCGTGTGATCGTGGACGCCGCCGCAGTCGAGGAGGGCAAGCCCCCCGGACTACCGCCGTCTGAACGGGCCCCTGGTGCTCTGACCGGATGGGTTTGCCGGGTTGATGGGTGAGGAGTACTTCGGCAAGCAAGCAGGACCTCTACCTCGCCAGCCTGAACCCCGTGGCGACCGTCTCCTGCACGCCATCCGCACACCGCCATGGCCGAGAGCCGTCCTGCGCGGGTGGACGACCCCCGCGGTGTTCAGCGGCCTTCGCGGGGCCGAAGCCGGATCATGACGCGGCGGATGCAGGCGCGCCCGTGCCTGATGTCCGGTCCCGACAGGCGGCGCGGCGGATCAGGAGTACGTGGTCGGTGACTTCGGCGGTGCTCCCGTCCGGGCCGGTCGCGATCCGGCAGGGTGCGTCGGCCCGCTCGACCGTCCATGTCGCCGGGTTCAGATCGATGCCGGCGGCGACCTCCAGCGGGCTCGGGTACCGGAGGTCGGGATCCTGGTTCCATGACCATGGCGCGGTCGATCTGCTGCTCATCAGCCCTCCATGTGCCGGCGTGCCCTCAGTCTCGCGCCAGGACCCGTACGGCTCGGCACGGGATGTTGCGGTTACGGCAAATGGCCTCCGCGGTCGAGCAACGGCTGCGCCCCCGGCCGACGGGATGTCCGTCGGCCGGGGGCGCGCTGGTGGTCGGCCCGTCATCGGGGGAGAGGGGGTGGTGCCGCCCCGCTCCTGGTGCTACGGCCGCCATGGGGGAGGGGCTCTGGTGCCGCCCCGCCCCTCGGTGGTACCGCCGTCATCGGGCTCGGTGCGCGATGCCCGGCGTGCGGCGTCAGTTCGCGAAGGGGACGGCGTCGGCGGGGTCGGCGTGCCAGTTCGTGGCGACGGGCCGGTCGACCGTGGCGGTCTCGGGGAGCGCCAGGGTGACGGCGTTGGTCTCGTCGCCCGCGACGGACAGGTGGAGGAAGTCGAACTCCTTACCGAAGTCGTTGTTCGTGGTCTTGGGGTTGATGCCGGCGTAGGCGGCGGTGGAGCCGGACAGGGTGACCCTGTCGCTGACCGCGTGCTCGGCGGGCGCCACCTCGGTGTCGGCGGAGGAGCCGAAGGACGCGGAGGGGAAGACGCCCTCCAGGTAGCAGGTGACGCCGGACTTGGCCTTGGCCGTGACGAGGTAGTAGCCGCCCGCCTGCGTCTTCAGACTGACCTTGAAGCTCAGGTCCTTGGTTGCGCAGGCCCGCACGGTGGCGCTTCGGCTGTCGGCCGTGGCCGTGGCCGTGGCCGTGGCCGTGCCGGCCGCGGTGGCGGTGACGGCCACCGCCGCGACTGCGGCGAGGGCGAGGCGGGCGGAGGGGGCGGCAAAGCGCGAACGCATCGAGATCTCCATGCTGCGAAGTGGACTGTCCAGCGAGCTGCTTGGACGACCTCAGCCTCTTCCGCGATCTGTCCCACCCGCCACTCAAGGCGGTCACTTCGGGACGCTGGAACGCTGAAACGGACGCTGATCAGCACAGACACGGACTGCCTGGAACGGCATGCCGGGATGCGGAGTGCGTACGGGGTCAGCTCGGCGCCCGTTCGACAGCTCAGGGGGGCGATGCCCACCGAGGGCAACCGGCTCCACTTCTGCTCCGAGAGGGCCGGCTTGGAGAAGCAACCCGTGCCGTACGAAGCGTCGAACGCGGGGCAGGAGGACGCGATCGAGGCCGGGGTGGGCTTCTTCTCGCTGCGGACCCAAGCGTCCGGTGCCGAGATCGAATTGGCGTACTCGGACGTGCTCAGCCCGCTGTGCTCGTACTCGACGAACGCCGTCGGATCGTCGATCGCGTGGAGAGTGAGGACGGGGACCGAGACCTTCCCGGTGATGTCGCCGTCGTAGGAGAGGTCCCGCACCGCCGTGGGGTCCGCGGGGTAGCGCTCGACGCCCGCGTTGAGAGCGGCGTCGTCATCGAGCCGGAGTGGACGACCCCCTTGCCGTGGATGTACGTCCGCTTCGGCTTGTGGAACTGCTCGGCGAAGAGGCGGCGCAGGCTCTCCGTGTCGGCCGCGGCCATCCTGGATCCGTGGCCGCCGCGGCGATAGGGCGACAGGAGGAGCCGGCACACGCGTAATCCTGATCCACCCTGACCGGCCGGCGTTCCAGGTCGCCGATGCTGCGCTCGGGATCGGACTCCTCGCCCAGGTCCGGTCCGCCGTGTGCGTGCACGACCAGCGAGCCCTTTCCACATCTCGGGAACGACGATGGCGTGGGTGCGGGAAACACGGACCGCATCGGGCGGCCACATGGACTGCGCGCCTCCGGGCCAGGTGTGGTCACCGGCCAGCGGCCAGCACTGCCGCGAGGCCTTCCCGCAGATCCTGGACGAAGTACTCGGGAACCTCCAGCGACGGGAAGTGTCCCCCGGATTCGGGTGACCCCCATCGGACGATCTGTCGGTACCGCTCCTGTGCCCAAGCGCGTGGACACTTCTCGACGTCGCGGGGATACATGGTGATCGCTGACGGGACGTCGACCCGGAGTTCGGGATCGAGCGAGTTGTGGCTTTCGTAGTAGATGCGGGCCGCCGACGCGCCGGTCCGTGTCAGCCAGTACAGGGTGACGTCGTCGAGAACGCGGTCCCTGGATATCGTCTCGAACGGGCTGTCCTCCGTGTCCGACCACTCGGCGAACTTGTCGAGGAGCCAGGCGAGAAGACCGACCGGTGAGTCGACGAGCGAGTAGCCGATGGTCTGCGGTCGGGTCGCCTGCTGTTTCGCGTACGCGGCGCGGTGGCGCCAGAAGTCGCGGGTCTCCTCGGCCCATGTGCGCTCGACCGCTGTCAGCCCGTCCGTCGTCGATCCGGGCGTTCCCGCCGCGAACGTCGTGTGGATACCGAGAATGTGCGCCGGGAACCTGCCGCCGAGAACCGTCGTGATATTGCCTCCCCAGTCGCCGCCGTGGGCTGCGAACGTGTCGTAGCCGAGCCTTCCCATGAGTTCCACCCATGCGGCCGCGATCTTTTCCGTTCCCCACCCGGTGGTGGCGGGCTTGTCGCTGTAACCGAAGCCCGGCAGCGAGGGAACCACGACGTGGAACGCCGGGGCATCCGCGTCTTTCGGATCCGCCAGCTCGTCCACTACATCGACGAATTCGGCAATGCTGCCCGGCCAGCCGTGGGTCAGGATCAGAGGAGTGGCATCCGCGCGCGCGGATCGGCGGTGCAGGAAGTGGATTCCCAGATCATCGATGGTCGTGCGGAACTGGCCGATGTCATTGAGGCGTTCCTCGAACGCCCGCCAGTCGTACCCGGTGCGCCAGTAGTGCACGACGTCGACGAGGTCGGCGAGCGGAACGCCCTGTTCCCATCGGGCAGGGCCGGACGCGGCGCGACGGACCGTCTCGGGCTCCGGTAGTCGCGCCGCGGCCAGCCGCGCGCGCAGATCGTCGAGATCGGCGTCGGATGCGTGGGTTTCGAATGCGTGCACGTCGCTGGGCATGGGACCTCCTGGTCGTCGTGGAACCGGCTCGGACCTGCGTGGAACCAGCTAAGGCGGTTCTAGCATGCTTCGATGTCGGCCTGCAACCGGCTAAGGTGGTTCCATGCATGATCGGTTCCCTGACTTCCGCCTCGGCAAGGTGCTGGCGACCAGCTTCACGGCGACCTTGACCGAGCGTCGCGGAGACGCTGTGGAACGTATTCCGGTGCCCCAGCGACTCGTCGACTGGCTGGCGGTGAGCGGCCTCGCCGTTGAGTCCTGCACCCCCGCCCAGCTCGAACTCGCCAGGGAACTCAGGGAATCAATTCACGCCGTCTTGACAGCGGCCGCGAGCCAGGAAGATCTCCCCGCGTCTGCGGTCCAGGTCATCAACGACCGCAGCGCTCAGGGTCGGGCCGCGGCCGTCCTGACGCCCGAGGGCGATCGGCAATGGCGACTCAGCTCGGCTTCCTGCGTGGAGGATGCCCTGGGTGTCATCGCCGCCGACGCGATCAGCATCGTCGCGGGCGAACGCGACGGGAAATTGGCCTTGTGCGCATCGCCAACCTGCCGGGCGGCCTTTTTCGACACCAGCCAAAGTCGTTCCCGCAAATGGTGTGAAATGAACACGTGCGGGAATCGCCAGAAGAAGGCGCGCTTCAACGCCAACAAGCGCCCCTGACGGCTCCTGAGGGCCGCGACTGGATGAGGCTCGCTCAGATCACCGCTTCGCCACTCGGTCCTGCTGACTCACCGCGGTGACGAGGGTGGCGGAGACATGGGCCAGGTCGGGGTCGGTGGCGATGAAGAGCGTTTCGATTATGGCCAGTTCGTGGTTGCTGCGGGCCATGGGCATTTCGTGGTGCGGTCCACCGGCTCAGGCCCCACGGGCTCAGACCCCGTCTCCGTAAAGGGAGGCGATCGCGGTGGCACGGTCGCGCAGGGCGGTGCGCAACGCCCCAGGGACCAAGACCTCCGCATCCGTGCCGAGTTGCCACAACGCCCACTCGGCGTGCCGCAGATCCTGGTACGTCACCTCCAGCCGCAGTCGGCCGTCCGGGTCGGGTGCCGCGGCGCGGACGGCGACGGCGCTGCTCATCAGGTCCTCCCGCCGCTGCGGGGCCACTCGCACCAGCACGGCGATGTGGTCGCCGGACAAGAACTGCGCGCAGCGTATCCGCCAGACCCGGTCCAGATCGACCTGGTCCGGCCGCCGTGCCGGTTCGGAAAGCTCCTCGGCGTCCAGTACCCGCGACACCCGGTACGTGCGGTCCGCGCCGGATCTCGTGGCCAGCAGGTAGCTTCGGTCGCGCACCGTGACCAGGCCGATCGGGTCCACCGTGCGCCACTGCGGCGCCTGGCCCGTCGCCGCGTAGTGGATGCGCAGTTGGTGTCCGGCGAGCACCGCGCGCCGGATCTCGGTCATCGTCGCTCCGGCCACCTCCTCCGCGGCCGGCCGGCGAGAGAGCAGGTCGGTCTCCGGCTCGACGAGGAAACGCCGGGCCGCGTCGCTCGCGGTGGCGCGATGGCTTTCGGGCAGCGCGTCGGTCACCTTGCGCATCGCCGAGGCGAGTGCCGAGCCAAGCCCGAACACCTGCTCACCACGCCCCGAACCGGCGGTCAGCAAGGCGAGGGCCTCGTCGTGGTTGAGTCCCGTGAGCTCGGTCCGGAAACCGGGCAACAGCGCGAAGCCGCCGTTGCGGCCGCGTTCGGCGTAGACCGGAACGCCGGCTGCGGACAGCGCCTCGATGTCGCGCAGCACGGTGCGGGTGGACACCTCCAGCTCGCGGGCCAGCGTGTCCGCGGTCAGCCGACCGCGCTGACGCAGCAGCAGCACCAGCGAGACCAGCCGATCGGCGCGCATGCGAGGACCCTACCGAATACATGACGAAGGGTGTCGTGATTCGTTGGCACGCTCTTGAACACCGAGGACATCGACGAAGGCGCCTGGCGCGCCGATGGACGTCGAACTCCCCATGAGACGAATGGAGCTGCTGTGGCAGTGGAACGCACGGCGATCAACCCGGTGACGTGGTCGCTGAACATGGGCTTCAACCAGGGTGAAATGGTCACCGGGCACACCCGGATCCTGTACTGCTCCGGACAGACCGCGATGGGCGGTGACGGCAGGCCCCGGCACGAGGGTGACATGGCCGCGCAGCTGGCGCTCAGCCTCGACAACCTGGAGGCCGTGCTCGCCGAGGCAGGCATGTCCCTCGCGAACCTGGTCCGGCTCAACGTCTATTCCACCGACGTCGATCTGCTGTTCCCGCACTACGGCGTACTGGTGTCGCGCCTGGGCGTCGCCGGAGTGGCACCGACCACCACGATGCTCGGGGTGACACGGTTGGCCGTCCCCGGCCAACTGGTCGAACTCGAAGGAACGGCCGTCGCGTGACGCGACCGAGCCGCCTCTGCTGTTCGTGCCGGTCCCGCCGGCACGAACAGCGGGCAGATGGGTGACCGGCGATGCGCAGGATGACGACGATCGGCGTCTACGGCTTCGACGGCGAGTCCTTTCTGCAACGCCTGCGGCAGGCTGACGTCCGCCTTCTGCTCGACGTACGTCAGCGAAGAGGCGTCCGTGGACCCGAGTACGCCTGGGCGAATTCGCACCGGCTGCAGGCGGCCCTCGCCGAGGCCGGGATCGCCTATGAGCACCATCCCGAACTCGCCCCGACCACCGAACTGCGCATGCTCCAGTACGCCGAGGACGACCGTCGAGGGGTCGGCAAGCGCTCGCGCCGCGAACTCGCTGCCGAGTACACCCGTCGCTACACCACCGAGATCCTCGACCGCGCCGACCTCGCACCGATCCTGTCGGCGCTGCCGAGCAGGGGGACCGCGGCGCTGTTCTGCGTCGAGCGCGACCCGGAGGCCTGCCACCGCTCGCTGATCGCCCGGCGCCTGGCCGAACGGCACCGCGTCACGATCGAGCACCTGCGCCCGAGGTGAGGGACGAGCCGGATACCGCGAAACCTTCTGACGCGACTGGGGCTCCCGGGCGGGTGTCCGGCGCGACAAAGGATCATGGTGAAGATGTGGACGGGCAGTTCATATCTTGCTTATATGGACTCAGCGTCCACATATCGCCCAAGGGAGAGACCCATGACCAGCACACCCCGCACCACCACCCGCCGCGTCGCGCTCGTCACCGGCGGTTCCGGCGGCATCGGCAAGGCCGTCGTGGAGCGGCTCGCCGCCGACGGCTTCGCCCTCGCCGTGCACTACGCGGGCAACAGGGCCAAGGCCGAAGCGCTCGTCGAGGAGATCACCGCGTCCGGCGGCCAGGCCATCGCGGTCAGCGGTGACGTCGCCGACGAGCAGGAGGTGGAAGCCGTCTTCGAGGCCGTCGAGACGGCGTTCGGCGGGATCGACGTCGTGATCAACACCGCCGGCATCATGGTGCTCGCGCCGATCGCCGACATGAACCTCGACGACCTGGACCGGATGCACCGCACGAACATCCGCGGCACCTTCGTTGTCGCCCAGCAGGCCGCCCGCCGGGTGCGCGGCGGTGGCGCGATCATCAACGTGTCCACGTCGGTCACCCGCACCCAGCTGCCCACCTATGCGGCGTACGTCGCCAGCAAGGCCGCCGTGCAGAGCATCGCGCTGATCCTCGCCCGCGAACTGCGCGGCAAGGACATCACCGTCAACACCGTCGCACCCGGCCCGGTCGCCACCCCGCTGTTCCTCGAGGGCAAGGACGAGGCGACCGTCGCCCACTTCGCCAAGGCCACCCCGCTGGAGCGGCTGGGCGAGCCGCGCGACGTCGCCGAGTCGGTCGCCTTCCTCGCCGGCCCGGCCCGCTGGGTCAACGGGCAGGTCCTCTACACCAACGGCGGCCTGGCCTGACCTCGAGACACCCCACTCGGGCACCGCTCGCGCGGCACTCCCGAAGGAGAAGCCCATGTCGTCCGTCGTCGTCATCACCGGTGCCGCCACCGGCACAACTCCTGCACGTCAGGGGAGCCGTGAGGACCAGCCCGGCCGGGGCGTCCGACCGTACGGCTTCCTAGACTGATCCGACCTGGAACACGCGAGGGAGGGACATCGTGACCAAGCAGGCCGAGGGCGCCGCCGAGCGCCCGGCTCGCGGTCGTGGGCGCCGCCCGGCCGACGAGGTCCGCGCGGACGTCTTCCGCGTGGTCGGAGAGGTGCTCCTGGAGGAAGGGATCGCCGACCTGACCTTCGAACGGGTTGCCCGCCTGTCGGGTGTCAGCAAGACGACGCTGTACAAGTGGTGGCCCTCCAAGGGCGCCCTCGCCCTCGACGGCTACTTCCACGCCGTCGAGGAGACGCTCGCCTTCGAGGACACCGGCGACATCCGCGCCGACCTCACCCGCCAGTTGCGTGCGTTCGCGCACATCATGACCGGTACGCCGGCCGGGCGGGTGGTGACCGAGCTGATCGGGCAGTCCCAGACCGACGAAGACCTGGCCACCGCCTTCCGCTCCCTGTACTCCTCCGAACGCCGGCGCCTGGCGGGGGAGCGGCTGATGCGCGCCAAGCAGCAGGGACAGATCCGCGACGACGTCGACGTCCAGATCCTCGTCGACCAGCTGTGGGGCGCCGTCTACCACCGGATGCTCGTCCCGGACGAGCCGGTGACCGACGACTTCGTCGTCGCCCTGGTCTCCAACCTGATCGACGGCATCACTCCGTAGACGGTGGCAGCGGACAACCCGCCGGCATGCTCACTCGGTCACCGAGTCGCCATGACGGTGGGCCACCCTCCACCGGCCCTCCTCGCGGCGGTAGACCTGGGTGGCCCGCAGCGTGTAGGTGCGCGGCACTCCGTCGACTGAGGCGGAGGTGTGCTCGAGACCGGCCGTGTAGGCCATGTCTCCCGCAACGTCGTACGCCTGCAGTTCGAACGCGTACGACGTGCAGTCGGAGAAGCTCCTGCCGAGGGTGGTGAAGAGCTCGTCCAGCTCCTGCTGCCCGTAGGCGTTCCGCCATGCCCCCAGAACACTCACCGGTTCGTTGCGCGACCAGAGCGCCCGGCGGGGAGCCGCATCGCCGTTGTGCAGCGCAAGTTCCGCCTCGTACAGGGCGGTCGTGACCCACTCCAGGAAATCGTCACGGTCCGTCATGCCTTCATCATGGGCCCCAGGTGCACGCGATGCCCACGATCTCGGTCGACGGCACGCGGTGGCGCCAGGTTCCCCTCGGCTCGCGGACCTGCCGCCCCGGCTTTCGACCGGCCCGCGTTGTCAGTGGTGGCTGCAACGCTGGACGGATGAACGGCGACGAGCGACTGCTGCGCGGCCGGGTCTACGGCCACGACCACGACGACCCCGACCCGGGGCCCCGCTCCGGGAGGACCTATGCCCACCTCGTCGGAGGGCCGCTGGACGGGTTGCTGCTGGACGTCACGGGCTGGACGCCGGACGAGATCGGCACGGGTGCAGCACTGCCCACCGAACTCGGGCAGTTCCCCGGCGGCCGCGCACTGTACGATCCCGGCCCCGGCGAGCCGCATGCCCTCGGCCCCGGAGTGGCGTGTCGCTTCCACTACCGCGGGGACAGTCCCTGAGGGGTGACGATGCGGGACCGGCCGGACGCCCGACCCGTCGACGCCGCCTGGACGCTGGTGCCAGGCCCGTGTGTCAGCTTGTGGCCAGCCTGCGCTCCAGGAGAGGCAGCAGACGGTCCCAGTGGCGGCGCAGCGCAGAAGGGTCGAAGGCGTCGGTGTCGGACATGGTGAAACCGTGGACGGTGCCGGGGTAGATCTCTGAGGTGTGGTCGACACCTGCGGCGTCCAGCGCCCGGTTGAGCTCGGCGAGGGCCTCGGGCGTCAGGTCGGACTCGGCGTGGCCGAGGTGGACCTCGGCGGTGAGCTCGGACAGCAGGAGGCGCAGGCTCTCGGGCCCGTCGGCGCCCACGGGGCCGTGGAATCCGGCAACGGCGGCGACCTCGCCGGGGTGGGCCGCGGCGGTGGTCATCGCCAGAAGGCCGCCGATGCAGTAGCCGGTCACCGCGACCGGTCCGGCCACGACCTCGGGCTGGGCGGTGAGAAACCCGAGGTAGGCGGCGGCGTCGCTCAGGACGCGTTCGGTGGTGTGCGCCTCGATCAAGGGCATCAGCCGGGCGAAGATCGCGGGCCGGACCTCATCTCCGATGTGCTCCGGAAGTTCGATCACCGGTGCCGGGCCGTGCCGGTAGAAGACGTTGGGGACGAGCACGTAGTACCCGCGCCCCGCGAGTTCGCGGGCCATCTCCCGCAGCACGGGCCGGATGCCGAAGCCGTCCGCGTACATCAGCACCCCGGGGTGCCGCTCGCCCGGTCGGGAAAGGCGGCGAACGCGTCGGCCAGGCCGTCCGTGGTGGGGATTCGCAGTGTCTTGATGGGCAAGTTCTGCCTTCCTGTCGACCACGCGTCAGCGTTAGTCGCACTAACGATGTAAAGGTCTGAGCGAACGTACATCGTTAGTCCCACTAACACAACGGTAGATTTGGTGCCATGACCAGAGCCGAGGCCACCGACCTGCCCGACGCGGACGTGCTCAAGACGCCCGACAGGCTGCGGCGGCGGGCGAGCCGGCTGTTGTCCCAGCTGACCATGCGATCGGACCGGCTGATCGCCGAGGGGCTGGCCCGGGCCGACGCCCGCAAGTGGCACTACGCCGTGCTCGCCTCACTGCAGGAGTTCGGCCCGGCCAGCCAGGCGGAGCTGAGCAGACGCTCCGGCATCTACCGCAGCGACATGGTCGGTGTCCTCAACGAACTGGCCGAGCGCGACCTGGTCGAGCGGACGCCGGACCCCGCCGACCGGCGCCGCAACGTCATCACGCTCTCCCCCCGAGGCCGCCGCCACCTGAACCGCCTGGACGTGCTCCTGGACGACCTCCACGACACGCTCCTCGCGCCTCTCGACCCGGCCGAACGCGACCAGTTCGTCCAGTTGCTCACGCGCTTGCTGGACCACCACGCCGGAGCGTCGTGAGCGGCGGGGCGGAGGCACCGGACGTGCTCGACGGAGACATCAGTCCACGAGGGCAGGCACCCTGCCCCTGCCAGGAAGTTGGTGAGCGGGCTTCCGTCGCTGTCCGCATCTCGGTCGGACGGCTTCGTGTCCCAGTCGACGGCGTGCCCCACGGCGATGCGGCAGATCGTTCGGCTACGACGACACCAGCCCGCGCAGACGCCGGCGCGCGACGGGAACCCGGCCGGCGGCCAGATCCGCATCCACTGGGGCAAGGATGTCTCGCAACAGCATGAGCGCATGATCGGACACGGCAATGACCTGCGTCGACTTCGTTTCGACGACGTCCGGTCGAGTATGGGCCGCGCAAAGGAACCAGTACCGACGGCGCAGCCCGTGTCACGATGCCTGGCATGGCTGGTCGTGCGCTGAGTTTCGGAGTAGTGGCGGAAGCGTACGAGCGGTTCCGCCCCGGGTATCCCGTGGAGCTGCTCGACCTGGTGATGGCGTACGCGGGCCATCCGGTCCGGACTGCCCTGGAAATCGGGGCCGGTACGGGCAAAGCCACCCGGCTGTTCGCTCAGCGAGGGATCATGGTCACCGCGACCGAACCAGACGGGTCCATGCTCGCCGAGCTGCGCAAGCACGTGCCGGCGAACGTCAGCGCCGTGCACGCCGCGTTCGAGGACGTGCGACCGGGGGAGCGGTACGGGCTGGTCTACGCGGCCGCGGCGTTGCACTGGACGAACCCGGAGAACCGCTGGTCACGCATGGCCGCACTGCTGGAGCCGGGTGGTGTGTTCGCCTCGTTCGGCGGGCCGTTCCGGTTGGCCGACCCAGCCGTGGCGGAGGCCGTTCGCGCGGCGAGAGCGGCGTTCTTGGAGAGCGACGAGATCCCGTCCCCCGACGGGACCTCTCCGGAACAAGAGATGCAGTGGCCGGGTACCGAACTGCAACGTTCCGAATGGTTCACCGACGTCCAACAGGCCCTGATCGAACGACACGTGACGATGAGCGCCGACGACTACGTCGGGCACCTCTCCACCGTCTCGGCCTACCTCGTCCTGCCGCTTCCGGATCGGCAGCAGGTCTTCAGCAGAATCATGCGCGTCCTCCCGGACAGGGTCGAGATGACTGCCGACATCACCCTCCATCTCGCGCGTCGGCGCTACACGGGCCACCTTGATCACCGAGCTCCCCGCCTGTGATCATGCAGCGTGTTGATCGCAGTCGAGGGCCGGGCAGACAGCGAGCAGGAGTCGGACGGGTGGCCGGACATACCGGGAGACACCGCGTTCACCATCAAAATGGCTCCCCTGCTACCGCTGCGGTGCCATGTCGACGAGGTCGAACTCATCGTCTGGGACGGGGAACGCTGGCAGAGCCAGGCCACGTACCCGCTCGGGCGATTCGTCGGCCGACAGTGACTCGACCCGGGCTGCGGGGCTTCGAGAAGGGACGTGATGATAGCGAGCGCGTTCCGGGGTACCTGCGTCGGCATGGCTTCGGAAACCGATCACGTTGAATCCGTACGAGCCCTGCGGCAGCTGCGCCGGATGCGCACCTTCTACGCCGGGGGCGCCGTCCTGTGGGCGACTTCGGCCGCATCGGCGGGATGGGACGACCCCGGGGGCCGACCGATGTGGGTGTCGGTGGCGTTCCTGCTGGTCTTCGGCGCTCTGCTGGGCCTGACGGCCCTGTGGCTGAGGCGTCGGCAGGCCGACCGTGCGGAGGAGCCCGTGCACCATGCCGCTCCCCGGAGGACGACCTGGCGTCGGCACGCCAACGCCTGATGCTGGAGCCCGGACCCTGGGCCGTCGTCGGCCCTACTCGTCCGGGCTCGGCCGGAAGTCGTCCGGCCGATCGCGGCGCAGTTCCTGCCGGAAGTCGTCCGGCCGATCGCGGCGCAGTTCCTCGTACCGCTGCGCGTAGGCATCGACAGCCTGGTGAATTGTGCAGCCCAAGGTCTCGCGGATCGTCGCGATCGCGGCGATGCTCCGGTGAGCCAGGATGTCGTGGTCCACACTCGCGGGCAGTCCGTCCATGACCGTGAGGCTACGGCCATGACGTGACCGGGCAGTGGTCCATCCCCGTCGCCGGGGGCGACCATCCGGCCGAGTCGGGGGCAGACCCGGTTGGATTCAGCCGAGTCGTCGTCCTCCCGTGCTCCACCACTCCGCCGTTCGACGATGGTTCGACCCCGCTTCTTCGACCGTGCCCCGGTCAGTGGAGGGCCGGCCGGTAGACGAGCTCCTGGATGTGACCGTCGAGCGTGCGATGCTCGACCAGCTCCAGATCGAAGTCGGCCGCATCCCGGAAGACCGGGTCCAAACCCGTCCGGCCGGTGATGACGGGGAAGAGTGTCACCTGCACCCGGTCGACCAGGCCGGCGGCCATCAGCGCCCGGTTCAACGAAAGGCTGCCGTGCGAGCGCAACGGCACGTCCGACTCCGCCTTGAGCCGGGCGACGACGTCGACCGCGTCACCGCTGATCACGGTCGCGTCCGGCCAGTCGAGGGGGCCTTCCAGCGTCGTCGACACCACCGTCGTGGGCAGGTTCCTCATCCGCGTCACCCAGGGGTCCCGCACGTCGGATTCGTCGGTGCTCGAGGCCAGCATCTCCACGAAGGCGCGAAACGTGTTGGCTCCGTAGACCATCCGCTGCTCCTCGCCGTAGAGGGCGAGGCGGTGGTCGAGCAGCTCGGGCCCCTGCTTGCCCCAGTAGCCGGTCCAGTCGCCGCCGGCGGCGCCGTAGCCGTCGAGGCTGGAGAAGACGTCGAAGGTGTAGGTGGCGGTCATGTCGTGCTCCTCACATGAGGGCGATCGGTGTGAGTGGGCAGTGGCGAGACCGGCGATCTTCACCGGCGGCCCGCGGTGACCCTCGAACCAATAGACCCAGCACGCTGGTGATAATCATCGCTGTGCCCACCGTACGTCGCCCCCGATCGCTCGAACGGCGGAGGGCAGACGGTGCGCCTGCGTATCCCACGCGCCTGCGTATCCCACCCTTGCGTCCCCTCGCGTCCTCGCGCGAAATGCTCCGCGGTGTCCTCCCGATCCGGGCATGATTCCCTCGTGCAGGGAGGCAGGGGGCAACGCGCGCCGGCCGCTACGCCCTGACGGAGTCGGAGAACGGGCACTGTGGGGCGTCTGCGCATCAACACGCTGATCAACAACCCGAGTTGAGCGCCAGCGCTGCTTGCTATGGTGGCGCGATGCCAGCGGTCAAGCAGATCCAGGTCACCTTCGACTGCGCGGAACCCGAGCGGGTCGCTCGCTTCTGGTGCGAGGTGCTGGGGTACGGCGTACCGCCGCCACCGGAGGGTTTCACCACTTGGGACGAGTTCAATCGCTCGTTGCCGCCCGAGGAGCGTGGGGCATGGTTCGTAGCCCTTGATCCCACGGGTGTGGGCCCGCGTCTGTATTTCCAGCGCGTCCCGGAAGGTAAGGTCGCCAAGAACCGGGTGCACCTCGACGTGCGGGCCGGCACCGGACTCGTGGGTGAAGAGCGCCTGGCCACGCTCGAGGCCGAATGCGCCCGGCTGGTCGCACTCGGCGCGGTCCGCGAGCGACTGCTGGAGGCCGATGAGGACAACGAGTCGTGCATCGTGATGCAGGACATCGAGGGCAACGAGTTCTGTCTCGACTGAGGATGCGTGACCGCCGTGAACTCCGAGCGGCTGGCGGTTGGTTGGAAAGGCATGGGAGATGGGCGGTCCGGCTCGTGGTGTGGCGCTCCTCGGCGGAGGCTTCTCGACGGATGAGGACGGACTGCTGGACGACTGGCTGCTCAGCCACGCGAGGAGCAGCCGCCCCAAAGTGTGCTTCGTCCCCACGGCCAGTGGCGACGCACCTGCCTACGTCGATCAGTTCCTGAGCGCGTTCACGCCGCGCGACTGCGAGCCTTCCGTGCTGCCGCTCTTCCGGCGACAACTGGGCGACGAAGCTCTGCGGTCGTTCCTGCTGAGCCAGGACGTCGTCTACGTCGGCGGTGGCAACACCGCGAACCTCTTGGCGGTCTGGCGCGTGCACGGCGTCGACCAGGTGCTGCGCGACGCCTACGACCGCGGAACGCTGCTGTGCGGAATCAGCGCCGGCGCCAACTGCTGGGCCCAGGGCTCGCATACGGACTCCTTCGGCCCGCTGACGTTCCTCCAGGACGGGCTGGGCCTGCTGCCGGGTTCGGTGTGCCCGCACTACGACAGCGAACCGGGGCGCCGCGCCTCCTACCGGGAATCGGTGGCGACCGGCATGTTGTCCCCCGGGTGGGCAATCGAGGACGGTGTGGGGGCTCTCTTCGTGGACGGATGCCTCCAGGAAGCAGTCAGCCGGCGGCCGGGAGCGCAGCTGTACTGGGTGCAGGCCGATGAAGAACCCGCAACGCTGGAGCGGGCATTGCCGTGCCGGATGCTCGACGGAGGCACCTGACGCACGGTCCTCGTCATCTCCTCCTCACTCCGCGTCGCACATCTCGGCGGCCTTCGCCGACAGTTCGTCAGGCAGGACGGGAAGCCGTCGCCCACCCCGTCCCGCGGCGGCCCCAAGGGCCCGGACGTGGTCGTCGTCCCTGACAACTGTCAGGGACGACGACCACCGCTACACCGAGTCCACGCGCCTCACCGCGCTCCCGGAGCTCCCTGAGGAGATCACCTCAGCCGAGGAATGACCTCAGCGGAGGATTGATCTCAGCGCACCTCCCGCGCGTACGGCGCGACGGTGATCCGGTCGATCAGCGGCGCGTAGCGGGAGCGGAGCAGCACGCCCGGGAACGTGTCCGAGGCGTACGTGGTGCCGTCGAAGTTCGGCAGTTCCTCGGAGCGGAAGCCGATCGTGTTCTTCCCCTTCTTCAGCTGCACCGGGACGGTCAGCTCCCAGAAGTTGTTCTGGTGGAAGCTGTGCGGGAAGCCGACACGTCGAGCGTCGCCGCCGTTGACGCTGATGTCGGCGTGGCGAGCGAGCGGGTCGGGGTTGTAGTGGGTGGCCTCGGACTGCTCCGGGTTGGAGTAGCGGATGCGCAGCGCGTACAGACCAGCCTGGTCGGCCGTGACGGTGAACGCCGCGGTGTTGCCGTTGCCCGGGGCGCCGCCGATGCCCGTGATCGCCGTGCCGCCGGTGGCGAGGGAGAGCGGGGTGAGCGTGGCCGAGCCCGCGAGCCGCGCGTCCCCGGCCTCGTACGTGCGCGTCGGAAGCGTGCCCTCGGTCGGGGTGACCGTGAGGCGGTCGACGAGGGTCGTGGCCGGGCCCCCGGTCACGGTCACCTTGTTGACGCCGCCGGAGAGGGAGACCGCCGCACGGGTACGGCCCTTGGCCAGGCGCAGGACGTCGTGGCCGTTGACGGAGAGCCGGGCGCCGGTTCCGCCGAGGGTGTCGACCTTGAGCGTGGCCTCACGGTCGGCCGGTGAGTAGACCCAGAACGTGGCGCTCTGGTCCTTCGCGAGGCGGACCGCGCCCGAGCCGGTCGCCGCCGGCTTCGGAAGGTCGTAGACAGGACGTGCGCCGCCGGCCGGCCAGGCCAGCTCGCCCTCGTAGACCTGCGTGTCCGCCGAGGCGCGGGGGAGGGAGAGGGCGAGGCGGTCGACGATGGCGTCGCCCTGGGTGACGCGCTTGCCGTCGGCGCTCTTCGCGGCGAGCGTCAAGGTGTGCTTGCCCTTGGTGAGCCGCACCTTGGTGTCGGTGTGGTCCCAGACGACCCACTTGTAGCCGAGCGGCAGGTGCAGTTCCTGCTCGCTGCCGGCCTTGCCGTCCACCCGCAGGAAGACGTTGGTCGGGCCCTGCTCCTTGACCTTGTCGAAGGTGTTGAGGGAGTTGGCGAAGACGCTCAGGTCGTACGTGCCGTCCTCGGGCACGTCGACGGTGAAGTCGAGTGCCACATCCGAGCCGGTGCGCAGGCCGCCGACGTCGTAGCCGCCGGAGGTGTAGAACTTCGACACATCACGCGGCGAGCCCTCCGGGCCGTTCTTCGTCCAGCCGGAGCCGGTGTGCGCCGCGTCCTCCGCCTCGTACGAGGACTGCCAGCGCACGGGCGGGGCCTGCGTGCCCTTCGCCTCGCCGGCCGGACTGAGGACGACCTCGTAGGCCGAGGACTCCTTCAGCTTCGGCAGGGCGCCGTCGCCGAAGTCGAGCGCGACCGTCCCGTCCGCACCCACCTTCAGGTTCGACTCGGCGAGCAGCTTCGGGCCGGACGAGTCGCCGACCTGACCGCTCCACTCGATCTCCCGCACCCAGGCGTGCACGCGCTTGCCGAAGACCTTCTTCGGGACGCCGGCGAAGGTGATGTGACCCTTGCCGGTGGAGCCGCCGAAGACGAGCCGGGACTGCTTCTTCTTCTCGTCGAGCGTGGCGACGCCCTGCATGGTGTAGTTCTCGCCGGGGAACGGCGGGGTCACCTTCACGGTGTGCCCGCTCATCGAGGCGTATGAATTCAGCAGCCACCACTGGCCGTTGCCGCGGTTGGACTGCACGGCGGAGTCGGAGAGGTTCCCGTCGATGTTCCAGTACGCGATGTCGGCGTCGACCTTGGACTCCTCGATCGCGGACACCCACTGGATCATCTGGCCGGGCACCGAGGTGTGGTAGTTGAACGCGTACTCGTTGATGTTGACGGGGAGTTGGGTGCCTTCCTTGTCGGTGCCCTTGAACAGGTCCTTCTCCCACGCCCGGTACTTGGCGACGCTCTGGCGCACCGCCTCCGGGTGGCTCAGTTCGTGCCAGGTGATGACGTCCGGGAGGGTGCCGGCGGCCAGGGCGTGGGTGAGGAAGCCCTTCACCTGGTCGTACAGGACGCTGGTGTTGGGTCCGGCGATGCGGGCGCTCGGCATCTTGCCCTTGATGAGCTTGTGGACCTGGTCCCAGGCGGCGAAGTAGGCGTCCGGGTCGTTGAGCCAGCTGACCTTGTCGTAGCTCCACTCGCCGGTGCCGAACATGTTGCCCTCGGGCTCGTTGAACGGCACGAAGACGATGTTGTCCTGGTACTGCTTCGGCAGCTTCAGGACCTGGTCGACCTGCTTGGCGATCTTCTCCTCGTAGCCCTTGAGCTTCTCGGCTGGGGTGTCGCCCGGCCACTGGTAGGGGAAGCCGCGGTAGATGTCGGTCATGTAGATGTACACGTCACCGTCGGTGGAGTCGGCCAGCGGCTTGACCACCTCCAGGGCGTCGGCACCGGGGTGCTGCGGGCCGTCCTGCGCCTTGGTGGAGACCGTGCGCAGGCCCATGCCCTCCATGAGGTTGTTGGTCGGGACGTCCGGCCCGTACACGCCGTAGAGGGTGCCGGAGGCGCCGCCGTGGAACGCGCCGGTGTTCGAACCGAGGTCGACGGTGAGCTGACCCTCGCGGACCACGGTGACGGTGGCCTTGACCGCGCGCCCGGCCGCGGTTCCGGCGACCGTGAAGGTGCCCGGCGCGGCGTACTTCTCGGCGGGGACGGCGTCCCAGGTGACGGGCGTGTCGCGGTCGTAGCCGTCGGAGAACGAGGCGCGGACGGCGGCGGGGAGCGACGGGGCGGTCCCGGTCGTGGTGCGTGCCTCGAAGGAGGTCTTCGAGAGCTGCTGGAGGGTGGGCACGGATCCGACCGTACCGGCCACCTGCTCGGGGCTCAGGGCGGCGTGCCACACGGTGAAGTCGTCGATCGCGCCCTTGAGCAGCGGGTCCGGGTAGAGGGATTTGCCTATGTACCCGGCGGCGGTGGCCGAGGCGTCCAGCAGGTCCTTGGCCTTGATGCCGGTCTCGGCGGAGGAGACCGCCACGCCGTCGAGGTACGTGGTGAGCCGGCCGGCGGAGGTGTCGAGGGTGACGGTGACGGTCCGCCACTCGTCCGCGGGGAGCGGCGCGTAGCCGCGCACCTGGGCCTCGGCGCCCCCACCACCGGTGGTCACGGAGGTCTGGAACAGCCCGCCGCCGTTGTAGGGCGTGCTGAAGAGGTACTTCGTGGTGTTCGTGCCCAGGTCGAAGATCCGCTGCCAGGGCGATTTGTCGCCGCTCCACTTCACGCGAGCGGAGACCGTCAGGTCGGCCGTGTCGCCGACCACGGCACGGGGGAGGCGGACGTACGCGCCGTCGGCGTCGGGCGCGCCGCCGGGCAGGGCGAGGGCTTTGCCTCCGCCGGTGCCCTCGACGGACTGAGCGGTCGAGCCGTTCACCAGGTCTGCCGTCAGACCGTTGCCGGAACTGTCGGTGATCTTCCCGGAGGCCATGTCGTCCTGGTCGAAGGTGTAGTGGGCGGCGGGCCGGGGCGCCTCCGCCGCCTGCGCGGGGGCGGCCGGTGCGGCCAGCAGGCCCGCGCCGAGTGCCAGCGTCACGGCGGCGGGTGCCCGTCGCCGGGCGGATCTGTCAGCGGATGGCATGGATGGCGTCCTCGTTCTCTGAGTGGGCGGTCCGGGAGGAGAAGGTCCAGGAGGAGAAGGTCCGGGAGTGGGGGGGGGCCGGGCGGAGCGGGTTCCGGGCGGGGAGGGTTCCGGGAGTGGGCGGTTCCGGCCGGTCGGACTCGGCCGTCTGCTCGTACACGGGATGGCCCGGCAAGGAGAGTGCGTGCGGATGTCGATGTCGATGTCGGTCGAATCGGTTCGATTTCCCGGGCCGCAGGCACGTCTCCGGACGGCGGAGGCGGCCGCTCGCCTCCTCGGGGGTACGGGAGCAGCCCGGGTTTGCCGGAAGGATCACTTCGTCGAACCGGTTCGCGAAGCTAGCACCGGGAAACCCGCCCAGCAATCCCTCCGGCAGAAGGAGGCCCCGATCCGCGGGCAGATCGAGAAAGTGTGGTCCAGGGTGTTGACAGGTATTCGGGCACTTCCTACCTTCGCTTTCACGCGAACCGGTTCGACAACCGGCCGTCGCGCCCCGTCCCACCCCTCACCCTCACGACCGGCGAGCGCTCCCTCCCACGAGGTGTCGAACCGGTTCGAGCAAGGAGCCGCCGTGAACATCGGTGAGATCGCCAAGCGGGCCGGTGTCTCGCGGAGCACCGTGTCCTACGCGCTGAGCGGTAAGCGCTCGGTGTCGGAGGAGACCCGTCGCAAGATCCAGCAGGTCATCGACGAGCTGGGGTACCGGCCCAACGCCAGCGCGCGAGCCCTGGCCAACGGGCGTACCAGCACCATCGGCCTCGTCTTCCCGCCCGCGGGCAACCACTACACCGGGATGCAGCTGGACTTCATCGGCAGCGTGGTGGAGGCGGCCGCGGTGCACGACTACGACGTGCTGTTGTCGCCCAGCGGTGTCGACAGCGACCGTTCGTTCCAGCGGCTGCTGGGGGAGCGGAGGGTCGACGGGGCGATCCTGATGGAGATCAGGCTGGAGGACGACCGGGTCGACCACCTGGCCGAACTGGACTTCCCCGCCGTCGCCATCGGCCGCACCGCCCATCCGGAGAACGGCTGGTGGGTGAGCCTGGACCACACGGCGCTCGCCGCGGCCTGTGTCGACCATCTCGCCGACCTCGGCCATCGCCGGGTCGCCTTCGTCAACCGGCCCGAGCAACTGCTGCGCGCCGGGTACGAGTCCGCGCACCGCGGCCTGGACGGCTTCACCAAGGCCGCGGCCGAGCGCGGGCTCACGGTACGGACGTACTGCTGCGGGGACGACGCCGCGTCCGGCCAGGCGTGCCTGGAGCGGATCCTGCACGACGACCCGGCCACCACGGCCCTGGTCACGCTGAACGAGGCCGCACTGGGCGGCCTGTACCGGGGGCTCGCGAAGGCGGGCCGTCACGTATCGCGCGACTTCTCCGTCACCGGAGTCGTCGCGAGCCGGTGGGCGGAGACGGTCACCCCGCAGCTCACCGCGGCGGACGTGCCGGCCGAGGAGATGGGCCGGCGCGCGGTCGACCTGCTCGTCGAGCGGATCGAGCACCCCACCGCGCCGGGGCGCCACCACCTGCTCGCACCGCCGATCTCACTGCGGGCCAGCACCGGGCCCGCGACCGGCACCTCCTTCCCCTGAGCCTGACCGCACCTCACGTGCTTTCACTCGTCTCCCTCTCCGCCGAGCACCCGACCCCCTCACCCTCGCCGGTTCGGAGTGCCCGCTCCCCCCAGCCACCACTCCCGCGGCACACGTGTGCCCAGAACGAAGGACTTGCCATGCACAGCTCCTCAAGGCGCCGGCTCACCGCGGTGGCCCTGTCGACCGTCGTCGCCGTCACCGGTGCCGCCTGCTCCTCCGGGTCGGGCAGCGCCGACGCGAAGGGCTCGGACAGCGGCACGTACACCGTCTGGGACCCGTACCCGCAGTTCGCAAAGGGCTCGGCCTGGGTGAAGCTGCTGGACGCGTGCGGTGACAAGGCCGGGGTGAAGGTCAAGAGGACCGGCTACGACACCAGCGACCTGGCGAACAAGGCGCTGCTGGCCGCCCAGCAGGACAACTCCGCGGACGTCCTCATCGTCGACAACCCCGTGGTGTCGACCCTGGCCGAGGCGGGCGTTCTCACCAGCACCGAGGAGAACAAGCTCGACACCTCGAAGGTCGACCCCAACCTGCTCGCCGCCGGCCAGTCGGACGGCAAGACCTACGGAACCCCGATCGGCGCCAACACCCTCGCCCTCTACTACAACAAGAAGGTCCTGAAGGAGGCCGGGGTGGACATCGCCTCGGTCAAGGACTGGAAGTCGCTGACGGCGGCGCTGGCGAAGGTGAAGGCGGCGGGCAAGAAGGGCATCACCTTCTCCGCGATCGGCACGGAGGAGGGCAGCTTCCAGTTCCTGCCGTGGTTCTGGGGTGCGGGAGCCAAGCTGACCGCACTGGACTCCGCGCAGGCCGCGTCCGCCCTGTCGCTGTGGAAGGACTGGCTGGAGGAGGGCTACGCCCCCAACTCCGTCATCAACAACACGCAGACCACCAGCTGGCAGGAGTTCGCCGGCGGCGACTACGCCTTCGCCGAGAACGGAACGTGGCAGCTCGCCAACGCGAAGAAGGCCGGCTTCGAGTACGGCGTCCTGCCGGTGCCGGGTGCCGACGGAGGCAGTGCCGCCGCCCCCACCGGTGGCGAGTTCGTCACCATCCCCACCCAGGGCGACACCGGCCGCTACGCCACCACCCAGAAGCTGGCGACCTGCCTGACCAGCACCCAGAACCTGTACGACACCGACACCACCCTGTCCTACGTGGCCCCCACCAGCGAGGTCCAGGCCAAGCAGGTCGCGGCGAACGCCGAACTGAAGCCCTGGGTCGCGGCGGTCAAGGCGGCCAAGGGACGCACCAGCGACGACCTGGGCACCACGTACCCGAAGATCTCCGAGCAGATGTGGAAGGCCGTCCAGTCCGCCCTCAGCGGGGCCAAGTCGCCCAAGGACGCGCTTGCTTCGGCGCAGGCCGCGGTGAAGTGACGAGAGCCCGATGAAGCAGACGACCCACCCGCCGGACCACCTGTCCGCGCCCGTCCGGAACGGGGCGGCCACCGTCGCCCCGCCCCCGGCCCCCGCGCGCGCCCGGCGCCGTCCGACCTCCCCGCAGTGGGCCGCCTGGGCCTTCCTCGCCCCGGTGACCCTCTACCTGGCCCTCTTCTACGCCTATCCGCTCTACCGCAACCTCGACCTCAGCCTGCGCAACTACACCGTCCGCTCCTTCGTCCAGGGCAACGCGCCCTTCACCGGCATCGAGAACTACCGGACCGTCTTCGACGACCCGACCTTCGCCCCCGCCCTGCTCCACACCGCGCTCTTCACCGCCGTCTGCCTGGTCTTCCAGTACGCCATCGGCCTCGCCCTCGCGGTCTTCTTCAGCCAGCACTTCCGGCTGTCGGCGACCCTGCGCGCGCTGTTCCTGGTGCCGTGGCTGCTGCCGCTGATCGTGTCGGCGTCCACCTGGTCGTGGATGCTCAACAGTGACTCCGGCGTCGTCAACGCCGCCCTGCACGCCCTCGGCATCGCGCCGGTGAACTGGCTCACCTCACCGTCCTGGTCGCTGACCTCGGTGATCATCGCGAACATCTGGATCGGCGTCCCCTTCAACCTGGTCGTGCTGTACAGCGGCCTGCAGTCCATCCCCGCGAGCCTGCACGAGGCCGCCGCCCTCGACGGCGCGGGCGCCTGGCAGCGCTTCTGGCGCATCACCTTCCCGCTGCTGCGCCCGGTGTCCGCGATCACCCTCCTCCTCGGCCTGATCTACACGCTCAAGGTGTTCGACATCATCTGGATCATGACCAAGGGCGGCCCGGCGGACTCGTCGACCACCTTCGCAACCTGGTCCTACCAGCTCGGCTTCGGCAATCTCCTGCCCGCCTTCGGACCCGGCGCGGCCGTCGGCAACCTGCTGGTCGTCGCCGCCCTGGTGTTCGGCCTGATCTACCTCAAGGTCCAGCGAAAGCAGGCGCTGTCATGACCCGACGCACCGGCCGCACATGGTGGAAGACCGCCCTCGGAGTGCTGCTGACCGCAGTCATGCTCTTCCCGGTCTACTGGATGCTCAACGTGTCCCTCACCCCCGACCGGGACATGCGCAAGAGCCCACCGGACCTCTTCCCCACCCACGGCACACTGGACGGCTACCGCACGGTCCTCCACGAGCAGCTGCCCTATCTCGGCACCAGCCTCGTCATCGGCCTGGGCACCGTCGTCCTGACGATCGCCCTGTCCGCCCCCGCCGGCTACGCCCTGGCCAAACTGCGCCCACGCGGCGGCGGCATCCTCAACTTCGTCCTGCTGGCCGCCCAGATGATCCCCGGCATCATCATGGCGATGGGCTTCTACGCCATCTACCTCAGCCTCGGCCTGCTCCAGTCCGTCCCCGGCCTGATCGTGGCCGACTCCACGCTGGCCGTCCCCTTCGGCGTCCTCATCTTCACCGCGTTCATGTCCGGCATCCCCGGCGAGCTGCTCCAGGCCGCGAAGACCGACGGGGCGGGAGCCCTGCGGACCTTCTGGTCCGTCGTCCTGCCGATGAGCCGCAACGCCGTCGTCACGGTGTCCCTGTTCGCGTTCCTGTGGTCCTGGTCCGACTTCGTCTTCGCCGGAACCCTCGTCAACGGCGGCGCCCACGAGCCGATCACCCTCGGCATCTACCACTACATCGGCAACAACAACCAGGAGTGGAACGCCATCATGGCCACCGCCGTCGTGGCCTCGCTGCCCGCCGCGGTCATCCTCGTCCTCGCCCAGCGCTACGTCGCCGCCGGAGTGACCGCCGGGGCCGTCAAGGACTGACCCGGGGCCGACCCCTTCCCCCCCCTCTCCGTCACCACCGAGCCGCCTGCGCGTCAGCCGGCCGGTGACCCCCCTGCTCGAGAAACGAGTCAGCGTCATGACCGCCGCCCGATCCGGCCCGGCCTTCTCCGTCCACGACATCCCGTTCAGCACGCACGGATCATGGTTCGACATCTCACCCGTGGTGGCGGAGAAGACCTACGCCGAGGACCTCCACCTCGTCTCGCACCAGAACGGCATGCACGCCGTCCTGCGCCTCGTCCCGCTCGACCCGGCGACGGGCGACCGGGCCGAAGCCCGCGTCGAGACCACACCGGGCCTGCTCAGCTGGATCGGCGAGAGCGGACGCGTCGATCTCTCCTACGAGTCGCCGGACACCGTGCGCCTGCGGGGGAGCGGCCTGGGCATGAGCGTCGACGCGGCCGCGCGGACCCTCACCCCCTTCAGCGGAACGTACTTCTTCCGCGACCCGGCCGCCGACGCCTACGTGTTCACCTCCTACGAGACCGGACGCCGTTACCGCGTCACCGTGCTGTCCGGCACCGTCACCGACGCCGGCACCCAGAGCCTGGGCGGCGGCCACCGCGGCCTCACCATGACCGCGGAGGCGAACGGTTCCTGGGAGATCGCGATCGAGGAACTCGACACCGCGCGCCCGCCCTACGCGTCCCCGGCGACCTTCGACGCGATCACCGAGTCCGAGCAGCGCTCGTTCGCGGAGTTCGTCGACCGGGTGGCCCCGTGGCGCTCGGCTGCCACGCCCGCCGCCGAACTCGCCGCCTACGTCGTCTGGTCGGCGACCGTGCGTCCCACGGGGCTCGTCACCCGGCCCGCGGTGCTGATGTCCAAGCACTGGATGGACAAGGTCTGGAGCTGGGACCACTGCTTCAACGCCCTCGCCCTCGCCCCCGGTTGCCCCGACCTGGCCCTCGACCAGTTCGCCCTGCCCTTCGACCACCAGGACGACAGCGGCGCCCTGCCCGACTCCGTCACCCACTCCGAGGTCCTCTACAACTTCGTCAAACCGCCCATCCACGGCTGGACCTTCGGCCACCTGCGCCGCCGCCTGCCGACCCCTCCCGGCCCCGCCGAGCTCGCCGAGACCTACGGCCGGCTGGAACGCTGGACGGACTTCTGGCTCACCGCCCGGCGAGCCCCCGGCGCCGACCTGCCCCACTACCAGCACGGCAACGACAGCGGCTGGGACAACGCCACCACTTTCGACCCCGCGCGCGTCATCGAAAGTGCCGACCTGGCCGCCTTCCTCGTCCTCCAGCTGCATGAACTGGCCGACCTGGCCACCGCATTGAACAAACCGGACCAGGCCCGCCGGTGGACACAGGCGGCCGAGGAGACGCAGGCGGCGCTGCTCGACCAGCTCTGGGCCACCGACCGGTTCGTCGCCCGGGCGGTCGACACCGGCGAAACCTGGAACACCTCCAGCCTCCTCGACCTCATGCCCGTCGTCCTCGGCGAACACCTGCCCGGCGACGTCAGCAGCACCCTGGCCGACCACATCAAGGCCCACCTCACGCCGTACGGCCTCGCCACCGAACTGCCCACCTCACCGCACTACCTCGCCGACGGCTACTGGCGCGGCCCCATCTGGGCCCCCGCCACCGTCCTCATCGAGGACGGCCTGCGCCGCGCCGGCCACGAGCGCCTCGCGGACGACATCAGCGCCCGTTTCCGCGCCCTGTGCGAAACCCACGGCTTCGCCGAGAACTTCGACGCGCTCACCGGAACGGGCCTGCGCGACCGCGCCTACACCTGGACCGCCAGCAGCTACCTCCTCCTCGCCGAAGCACACGCACACCGGGACGCACGCTGACCGGAGGGCCGGGATTCGACTCATCGGTGGCCGCCCCGCGGTCACCGTCCACCCGGAGCCCGAGGCACGACGTGTCTCACAGCCGGGCCGCGTGGTCGGGGACGTAGGTCTGCAGGTCGCGTGGCGGACGCCGGTAGCCGGTCGACGGGGGGCGGTCCGGCAGTTCCAGCACGGGCGGCGGCACCTCGTGGTACGGCACGGAGTCCAGCAGGTGGGCGATCATGTTCAGCCGGGCGCGGCGCTTGTCGTCGCTCTCGACGACGTACCACGGGGCCTCCGTGATGTCGGTGTGCACCATCATCTCGTCCTTCGCCCGCGAGTACGCCTCCCAGCGGCTGATCGACTCCAGGTCCATCGGCGACAGCTTCCAGTGCCGCAGCGGGTCCTCGAGACGCCGGCGGAAACGCTCCTGCTGCTCGGTGTCGCTCACCGAGAACCAGTATTTGCGCAGCAGGATGCCGTCCTCGGTCAGCATCCGCTCGAAGATCGGGCACTGGCGCAGGAAGAGCTGGTGCTCCTCCTTGGAGCAGAAGCCCATCACATGCTCGACACCGGCCCGGTTGTACCAGGAGCGGTCGAACAGCACGATCTCCCCGGCGGCCGGCAGGTGCTCGACGTACCGCTGGAAGTACCACTGGGTGCGTTCGCGCTCGGTGGGTTTCGGCAGCGCCGCGATCCGCGCGACACGCGGGTTGAGGTGTTCGGCGACCCGCTTGATGGTCCCGCCCTTGCCGGCCGCGTCCCGCCCCTCGAAGACGACGACCAGCCGGGCACCCTCGGCGCGCACCCACTCCTGGAGTTTCACCAACTCCGTCTGCAGGCGCAGCAGTTCCTTCTCGTACGCCTTGCGCGGCACCTTCGCCGCCTGCTCGTTCGTCATGCCGCCTCCGCACGCCGCGGTGCCGTCGGGCCTCCGTCCCTGCACCGTACTGTCCTGCCGGGGCCCCCGCACGACGTGCCGCTCCGCCGGCAGGATCAGCACGTGCGTCGTCGGAAAGGGCCCGCCCGAGTGGCCACCGCAGATCGAATCGGGGGAGGCTGGAGGGGAGGCGGCGGTTTGCGGGGTCGGCTGCGGTCTCCGGGCGCCGTGAGCGGCGCGAGCGGACGGACGTGGCGCGCGGCGGATGGGAGAAGGCCCATGAGGGTCGGAGTACTGACCGGCGGCGGTGACTGTCCCGGCCTCAACGCGGTGATTCGCAGTGTCGTCCGTAAGGGCGTCCAGGAGTACGCGTTCGACTTCGTCGGTGTGCGGGACGGCTGGCTCGGCCTGCTCAAGAACGACGTCGTTCCACTGGACATCTCCAGCGTCCGGGGGATCCTGCCCCGCGGTGGGACCATCCTCGGGTCCTCCCGCACGAACCCGTTCAAGCACGAGGACGGGCTGCGACGGGTACAGGACACCCTCGCCTCGCACGAGGTGGACGCGCTCGTCGTGATCGGCGGCGAGGACACGCTGGGAGCGGCCACGGAGCTCAGCCGGCAGGGGATCAACCTCGTCGGTGTGCCGAAGACCATCGACAACGACGTCTCGGGCACCGACTACACCTTCGGTTTCGACACCGCCGTCGGTATCGCGACGGAGGCCATCGACCGCCTCCACACCACCGCCGAGTCACACATGCGCGCCCTCGTGGTGGAGGTGATGGGGCGGCACTCGGGGTGGATCGCGCTGCACGCCGGCATCGCGGGCGGCGCCAACGTGATCCTCATCCCGGAGCGGCCCTTCGACATCGATCAGGTCTGTGAGCTGGTGAAACGCCGGTTCGAGAGCAATTACGCGCCGATCGTCGTGGTGGCCGAAGGGGCGGTCCCCGAGGAGGGACAGCTGATGGTCAAGGACCAGTCCCTGGACGAGTTCGGCCATGTGCGACTGTCCGGCATCGGAGAGTGGCTGGCCCAGGAGATCTCGGCCCGCACTCAGAAAGACGCCCGCACCACGGTCCTCGGCCACATCCAGCGCGGCGGCACACCGAGCGCCTTCGACCGGTGGCTCGCCACCCGGTTCGGATTGCATGCCATCGACGCGGTCAAGGAAGGCGACTTCGGCCGCATGGTCGCCCTGCGGGGTACGCGGATCGTCCGCGTCCCCCTCGCGGACGCCACCGCGCAGAACAAGGTGGTGGACCCGTCGCTGTACGACGAGTTCGAGGCCTTCTACGGCTGAGCGGTCACCCTCCGTGCGGCACGACCGCCACCGGACAGCGGGCGTGGTGCAGCACGGCGTGGGCGACCGGTCCCAGACGGCCTTCTGCCGCCCGCGGCTCGGCGCGGCGTCCCACGACGAGCAGGTCCGCACCCCCGGAGGCGTTCAGGAGCGCTTCCGCGGGGTGGAGCAGCATGAGATCGCTGTCGACGGTCACACCGGGATACTTCTCCTGCCACGCGCGCAGGACGTCGGACAGCCGCAGAACCTCCTGGTCCTCCCAGTCCGCCCGGTCCTCCTCGGTCACCACCAGGCTCCGTGACGAAACGGATGCGGCGGGAAAGGCCCAGGCCTGCACCACGTGCAGCGGCGCGGCGTGATCATCGGCTGCCGAGAACGCGAAGTCGGCCACCTCACCGGCCGGCCGGTGCGTGTCGAATCCCAGGACGACCGGACCGGTGCTGTGCGCTGCGCGGCCTTGCTCCGCGAAGGCGCCCGGGCGGTGCGGGACGAGCACGACGGGGCAGGGGGCCGCTGCCGCCACCCGCAGCGCCACCGAGCCGACCGCCAGCCCCTCGAACCCGCCCGTTCCGCGCATGCCGACGACGAGGAGCCCCGCATCACCTGCCGCGGCCACGAGAGCGCCGGCCGGGGCGTCGTCGTACTGCACGCTCTCCACCCGGAGGTCCGGGTGACGGTCGGCGAGGTCTGCGACCGTCCGCTGGAGCAATCGGGCGCCGATGTCGCGCAACCGGTGCAGGGCCGGACCCGGGACGACGGCTCCGGGGAGCTGCGGAGACGCGTGCAGCAGCCGCAGCGGAACGCCGCGCAGCGCCGCCTCCCGTGCCGCCAGATCGGCCGCCGCCGCGGCACGCTCGGACCCGTCGACACCCACCAGCACAGGGAGCCGCATCCCGGCCTCCTCACTCCGCCCGCACCCTCGCGGGCTCCCGGCCCATGCCCCTCCCCACTGTTCCACGACGGGACGGCTACGGCGCCCGGACCGGGTACGGGGCGACATCTGCGGCCGGGTCCCCCGCACGGCAGGGCACCGGTGCGGCTCTGCATTGCCTAGGGCGGCGGCAGGTCGGTGTCGAGCCGGTCGGCGGGCACGCGCTCGATGCGCGTCCAGCCCTTCCAGCCCCGCTCCTCCAGGATCGCCACCACCCGCTCGGCACTCGGAGAGGACTGGACCATGGTCGAGTCCAGCAGGTCGACGAACTGGTCGTCGAGCCCGAAGGCACCCGCCTCACCCGACTCGCCCGCCTCCACGGCGCGCATCATCAGGCGCTCCACGATGTCGGCGACCTCAACGACTCGCGGATCGTCGACCGGCCAGTCCAGGTCGCCTCTGAAGAAGCTGTAGAGCTTCACCATGTCGGGGTCGTCCAGCTGCTCGTGCTTCTTGGCGATCACGAAGTCGATCAGGTGCGGTACCTGAGCGGCGATCATGATCCAGGCGTCCCGCTCCATCTCGATGTACCGCTCCACGACACCGAGACGGCGCAGCCGGTCGAGGTAGCCCACGACGCTCCGCGGGAGCGCCAGGTGCTCCCCGGCGGCGAGCCGGGCGAGCCGTTTGCGGATGCCCTGCAGCCGCCGGATCTCGGCGCGCAGGCGGGTGTCGATGGTCTGGACACCCTCGGCGAACTCCTCCGGGCCGGCGTCGAGGAGCTCCTGTACCCGGGCCAGCGGCACGCCGGCGTCCGCCAGGGTGCGGATCCGGATCAGCCGCACGACCGCTGCGGCGTCGTAGCTCCGGTACCCGGACCGGTCGCGCTCGGGCTCCGGAAGCAGCCCGACGTGGTGGTAGTGGCGCACCGCCCGCACGGTCACTCCGGCGTGCGCCGCCAGTTGGCTGATGGTGAGCATGGGATTCAGCCTGCCTCAGGCGATCTTCCGGCGATAGGCGGCCATCGCGAAGACGTACGCCGCGACGAGGATGCCGACGCACCAGGCGAGGGCGGTCCAGACGCCGTCGCCGACCGGCTGCTGGGCGAGCAGGCGGCGGATCGTGTCGACGATGGGCGTCACGGGCTGGTTCTCGGCGAAGGCGCGCACCGGGCCGGGCATGGTCCGCGTGGGCACGAAAGCCGAGCTGATGAACGGCAGGAAGATCAGTGGGTAGGCGAACGCCCCCGCGCCCTCGACCGATGCCGCGGAGAGTCCGGGGATCACGGCGATCCAGGTCAGGGCCAGGGTGAACAGGAACAGGATGCCGGAGATCGCGAGCCATGCCGGCACTCCTGCCCCCGAGCGGAAGCCCATGAGCAGGGCGGCACCCACGACGATCGCGAGTGAGATCAGGTTGGCGGCCACCGACGTGAGGACGTGTGCCCAGAGCACGCCCGACCGTGTGATCGGCATGGACTGGAACCGCTCGAAGATCCCGCTCTTCATGTCGACGAAGAGCCGGTACGCGGTGTAGGAGGTGCCTGACGCGACGGTGATGAGCAGGATGCCGGGCAGCATGTAGTCGACGTACGACGTCGTCCCGGTGTCGATCGCGCCGCCGAACACGTAGACGAACATCAGCATCATCACGACCGGCGTGATGACGGTCGTGATGATGGTGTCCATGCTGCGCGTGACATGGCGCAGGGACCGGCCCGTGAGCACCGCGGTGTCGCCGAAGAAGTACGGGGTCATCCTCGTTCCCTACGTGTTCGTGGTGGTGGCGGTTTCGTCGTCGCCGCCGGTGACCGCGAGGAAGATCTCCTCCAGGGTCGGCTGCTTCTCGACGTACTCGACCGTGGCGGGCGGGAGGAGTTGTCTGAGGTCGGACAAGGAGCCGTTCGCGATGATCCGCCCCTGGTGGAGGATCGCGATCCGGTCGGCGAGCTGCTCGGCCTCGTCGAGGTACTGCGTGGTGAGCAGGACCGTCGTGCCGTGCCCGGCAAGCTCCTTGACCGTCTGCCACACCTCGATGCGCCCCTCGGGGTCGAGACCGGTCGTCGGCTCGTCCAGGAAGATCACCGGGGGGTTCCCGACGAGGCTCATCGCGATGTCCAGACGACGGCGCATCCCACCCGAGTACGTGGACACTCTCCGCGCGCCCGCGTCGGTCAGGGAGAAGCGGTCGAGCAGGTCGTCCGCGATGGCGCCCGGGTCGTCGAGGTGGAGCAGCCTGGCGATGAGAACCAGGTTCTCGCGGCCGCTGAGGATGTCGTCGACGGCCGCGAACTGTCCCGTGAGGCTGAAGGACTCCCGCACCCTCGCCGGCTGAGTGGCGACATCGAAGCCGTTGACGACGGCCCTTCCCGCGTCGGGTGTCAGGAGCGTGGCGAGGATTCTCACGGTCGTGGTCTTGCCCGACCCGTTGGAGCCGAGCAGGGCGAAGACGGTGCCCGGGGCCACGTCGAAGTCCACGCCGCGCAGCACCTCGAGCGTCCCGTACGCCTTCTCCAGGCCCTGCACGCCAATCGCCGGAACGGCGGTCGATCGGGCCGCCATGGCCCCTCCCTCCTCGGTGGAGCCTTTCCCGCGGGCTGCGTGGAGGCTCCTGCGAGAAGCATCGAGGGTTGACCCGGCGTCAAGGTCAAGCCGCTTCCTGACCAGCGCATACAGAACGCCGGTGCGGGTGCGGGTGCGGGTACCGGTGCGGGTGAGGGGCGTCCCGTGATGCGATGCCGGCGGGCGTCCGGGATCGGGATCTAGCGGTGGTTCAGGATCCGGCCCGGATCACCGTACGGCCTGATTGTTTTTCGCCTTCGCCGCTTCGAAATAGTCCCCGCCTTTGCGTTTGACGTCGTCCGTGCCCCAGGCCTGTTCGCCTGCGGTGGCTGTGGGCTCTCTGTCTTCGCTCCGGGGCCGCAGCGGCATTTTGACCAGCCTCGGTATGTGCTTCGAGCAGTGGATGTACGCCTCTTCGACCTCGACCTCGACCCACATCTGGGGACGGCGTCCCGGCAACGGATCGAAGGGCAGGGCGGGATGGTCACGGCGCATGGTTTCGTCGGGGATGAGGCGGGCCCGGCCGTTGATGTGCAAGCCGATGCGATCCACGGAGAAGTCGATGAGCAGGAGGCCGACGTGCGGGTTCTCGCGGATGTTGCCGAGTGACGCCATGACGCCGTTTCCCCGGTATTCCGGGTATGCGAGGGTCGAGTCGTCGAGAACGTGCAGGAAACCGGGTGGGCCCGCCCGGAAGGTGCTGTCGCATTCACCGCGGCTGTCCGACGTGGCGAGGAAGAACATCTCCTGCCGGGCCACGAACTCCCTCATCCTGGGGTTGAGCCGGTCCAGCACCTGCTCGTCGTAGAAACGATCAGCGCGGCCGGTGGTGGCCAACTCGTGCTGGATCTCGTGTTCTCCGTGGCTTCCGGGCCGGTCTGCCCGCTCGTCCTGGTGCAACGGTCCTCCTGACAGGCGAGCCAACGCCTGCATCCGAGCCCTGCTCCGGTGGTCCTACCGGCGCGGGTGACTCTGCCGATCCCCTCGGAGGCCGAATAGCGGTGATCGGCCACGCACCTGAGGGTAGAGCAGTCCGTTCGAACGTTCCGGCGGGGGAGGGGGAGGAGAGCGGTCAGATGCCGGTGCTGCCGATGACCTTTCGCGGAGAATTCGAGGATCTGTGTGAAGAATGGATGGAACCGTTGTCTTCCGGGAGGACTTCCGATGCGCAGCGTGACCTATTCGATGAACGTCTCACTTGACGGCTACATCGTCGGGCCGGACGGCGGCTTCGACTGGACGGAGCCGGACGAGGATGTTTTTCGCTTCTGGATCGACGAGATCCGACAGGTCGACGTCCACCTGCTGGGACGACGGCTGTACGAGACGATGCTGTACTGGGAGACCGTCGATCAGGAATCGCTCGACGACGCGCAGCTCGAATGGGCCGCCCTCTGGAATCCGCTCCCCAAGGTGGTGTTCTCCGAGACGCTGACGTCGGTGCAGGGCAATGCCCGCCTGGTCTCCGGCGGTCTGGCGGAGGAGATCGAGCGGTTGCGCTCCGAGCCGGGGGAGGGGGAGATCGCCCTCGGCGGCGCGACCCTAGCCGCCCAGGCCGCTGCATCCGGTCTGATCGACGAGTACCGGGCCATGGTCTACCCCGTGCTGGTCGGCGGTGGCATCCCGTTCTTCCCGCGGGACGAGCGCCGGGTGGATCTCGAGCTCGTCGAGACGCGCACCTTCAGCTCCGGGGTCGTCCATCTCCGCCACCGCGTGACGCGCTAGGTGAAGTGGTGCGACCCCTCCCGGAGTTGCGTTGAACCGGGAAGCTTACGGGTGTCTTACGCGCCCTGGACGACGCCTTCCTCGCGCCGAAACGTCTCCTACGGTGACCCGCTGACACCCCTCCCCGCGCTGCGCGCCACGGCACCGGTGACCTTCGCTCCCCTGCTGCTGGCCACGGCAGGCATCATGCATCCAGCGCATCTGACCGCTGCCACCGCGGGCCACCGGACCGCGCTGCACGTCGCCCTGTTGCCCGTCTTTCCCTTCCTCGTACTCGGCCGAGGCCGAGGAAGCCACGGTGCTGGAAGCCTGCGAACCCGTGATGCCCGGACGGGCGGTCCGGGGGCTCCTGAGCCCGGCGGCACTCGTAACCGGGCTGAGACCGGCGTGCTCCTCAGGCGGAAGCTCTGCGCGGCCGAGCTGGTGCGGGCCGATCCGGCTGGTGGCTAGGTGCGCGGTGAGGCGTCCAGGAACCGGTGGAGGGAGCTCGTCATGCCGGTGACGAAGGCGTCGCGGGTCGGGGTGTCGACACGGTCCAGGGACAGGTACGGGTTGAGGTCCTCCAGCTCGACCAGGAGGAGGTCGCCCTCTCGGGTGCGGCAGGCGTCCACGCGCTGGATGCCGTGATCGAGGGTGTTCCAGTCGATGAAGCGGCGGGCGAAGCCGAGGTCGGCTTCGGTGGGCAGATAGGGCTCGAGGACCCAGCGGCGCTCGGGATCCGGGGCGCGGAGGGCGTACTGGAAGGCGTCGTCGACGTAGTAGAACGACACCTCGTAGCGGAAGTCGATGCGGGGCTGGACCAGCACGTCACCGTAGGCGAGGCCGTCCAGCCGGTCCCGGGGGACGACGGTGAGGCCGATGGAGTCCGCCCCCGCCTTCGGCTTGACCACGTACTGCTCGGTCTGGGGGAGCAGGGCCAGATCCTGCTGTCGGTCGACGGTGGGGATGACCGGGTATCCGGCTGCCGTCAGATCCAGCAGGTACCGCTTGCCGGCCATGTCGGCCCGGCCCGACAACGGGTTGTAGACCCGGGTGCCGCGAACCGCGGCCTGGTTCCGGAAGGCGTCGTACTCCCACTGGTAGTGGAGCACCGGGCCGCTGTTGCGGACCACGACCGCGTCGAAGGAGTCCATCAGGGCGGCGGCGTCCAGCGGGTGGCACAGAGCGAGGTCGAAGTCGTTCCGCAGCCGCGACGACAGGAAGACGTCCTCGTCGCCATAGCGCCGTCCCCGGGCCGGGTAGGCGAGATCGGTCACGAACAGAACGCTGGGGCGGCCGGGCACGGGACATCTCCTGGGTCGGTGCCCCCACTCTACTGACGCCGCCGCACACTGCCCCGCGCCGGTTCGCCCCTTGACCACCGGCGCGGTGACGTCCGTGGCGGTCACGCGCATGCCCCGCGCCCACCGGGGCCGGCCCGGGTCGCGACGCAGGCGGGTGAAGCCTGAGCCACCGTCAGCTTCCCGGGGCATGCATGAGGATCTCCGCCGTATCCGGCCGGGTCGGCGGCATCGATGCGCTGGAGGCGAGAGTGATGAACGAACGAGCCGGACGGACGGGCCCCCACACCATCAGTGTCCCGGTCCTCATCGTGGGCGGCTCCCTGGTCGGCCTGTCCACCTCGTTGTTCCTGGGACGGCTGGGCGTGCCCCACGTGCTGGTGGAGCGCCACGCAGGCACCTCCATCCACCCGCGAGGCCGCGGCAACAACGTCCGCACGATGGAACTGTTCCGCGTGGCGGGCGTCGAGAAGGGGATCCAGGACGCGGCGGCCACCCTGGCCGTCAACCACGGCATCCTCCAGGCGCCCACCCTGGTCGGCGACGCGGGCGAGTGGTTGTTCAGGGACATCGACCCGGGCGGCGGCCTCGCCCGCTTCAGCCCGAGCGCCTGGTGCCTGTGCAGCCAGAACGACCTCGAACCGGTGCTGCTCGACCACGCCCGCGAGCACGGAGGCGATCTGCGCTTCTCCACCGAGCTGATGTCGTTCGACAGCGACCCCACCGGTGTGACCGCCGTCGTCAAGAGCCGCGAGACGGGTGAGCACACCACCATCCGTGCGGACTATCTCGTCGCCGCGGACGGCCCGCGCAGCCCCGTGCGGGAGCAACTCGGCATCACCCAGAGCGGGCCCGGCGACCTGTTCCACAACGTCAGCCTCACGTTCCGCTCCCGCCGTCTCGCCGACGTCGTGGGGGACCGTCACTTCATCGTCTGCTACCTGACGAACCCCGAGGCCGACGGCGCCCTGCTGCCCGTGGACAACCGCGAGAACTGGGTCTTCCACGCCCCCTGGCATCCGGAAAACGGGGAATCCCTGGAGGAGTTCACGGACGAGCGATGCGCCGAGCACATCCGCCGGGCCGTCGGGGTCCCCGACCTCGATGTGGAGATCACCGGCAAGGCGCCCTGGCACGCCGCCCAGCGGGTCGCCCGCAGCTACCGGTCGGGACGGGTGTTCCTGGCCGGTGACTCGGCGCACGAGATGTCCCCCACCGGGGCCTTCGGTTCCAACACCGGTATCCAGGACGCTCACAACCTCGCCTGGAAGCTGGCCGCGGTGCTCGACGGCTGGGCGGGGGAGGAGTTGCTCGACACGTACGACGCCGAGCGGCGCCCCGTCGCCGAGGCCACCAGCGCGCGGGCCGCGGCCCGGTCGGCCGAGCACAGCCACCCCGGATTCGCCCCGCCCCCCGGAGCGGGCGGCGGTGGCCCCCAGAAGGGCATCCTCAACGTGGCCCTCGGCTACCGCTACCCGCAGGGTGCCGTCGTCGGCGCCGATCCGGCGGTCCCGGTGGTGCCCGAGCGTCTCGACCTGAGCGGAGGGCCGGGCAGCAGGGCGCCTCACCTGTGGATGCGCCGAGGGGACGAACGGCTCTCGACGCTCGACCTGTACGAGCGGTCCCTCGTGCTGCTCAGCGACGCCGCCGAGCCGAACGAGTGGCACGGGGCAGCCCTCCGCCTCGCCGGCGAACTGTCCCTGCCGCTCACGTCGTACCGGGTGGGCACCGGGGCTCAGGCCGACCTGGTGCCGGAGGACGACGCCGACTGGGCCGAGCGCCACGGCACCGGCCCTGGGGGCGCCGTGCTCGTCCGGCCCGACGGATTCGTCGTATGGCGGTCCCAGGGACCGGACGCGGACGCCGAGGCGGTACTGCACCAGGTCCTGAGGACCGCGCTGGCGGTCGCCTGAGCTCCCTGATGCCGCGGAGGGGGCAGTCGACCGGCCGAACGTCGACTGCCCCGGCCGTGGCGGGAGGACGAGTGGACGCCTGCGTCACCTGTGCGGGGGAGTGCGACCGGCAGGCCGTGATCGCGCGGATCGCCTGATCCGTCCGGGCTCTTCCCGTACCGCCCGCCTCCCGCCCCGTCACTCGCGTACGCCGTCCGAGTCGCGCGAAGTGCGGGGACGGCCACAGGATCGAGGAACGCCGACGTCGCACCACCGCGACCGGCGCTCACTTTCCCCTCCGCGAAGGAGATGTGCGGGATGACCACCACGTCCGACCGGGTGGAAGGTTCGCGTGCTCGACAGGCGTCGCACCATGTCTCCCAGTCCGTGTTCGACGGTTCCCGGCTGCGCGTCGTCCTCCTGGTCGACGTCCACGACGGGGCCCAGCACCAGTTCCTCGAAGCTTACGAACAGTTGTGCAACCAGGTCGCGTCCGTGCCCGGGCACGTCAGCGACCAGCTGTGCCAGTCGATCGAGAACCCTTCCCAGTGGCTCATCACCAGCGAGTGGGAGAGTGCCCCGCCCTTCCTGGCCTGGGTCAACAGCGAGGAGCATGTGCGGATGGTGGAGCCGCTGCACAGCTGCGTCCGCGACACCCGGTCACTGCGCTTCCACGTGGTCCGCGAGACCGGCGGCCCGGCGTCGGGCAGCGACCAGGCGGCCCGCAGGCTCCAGACGGCGCCCAGGATCGGTGACGGCGTGATCCGGCACGCGCTCACCTTCACCGTGAAGCCCGGCAGTGAGGAGATCGTCGCCAAGATCCTCGCCGACTACGACTCGCCCGAGCCCAAGGTCGACGACACCACGCGCCTGTGCCGCACCTCGCTGTTCATGCACGGCAACCGGGTGGTGCGGGCCGTCGAGGTGCGCGGCGACCTGCTGGCCGCGCTGCGCCACGTCGCCCGGCAGCCCGAGGTACGGGCCGTCGAAGAGGCCATCAACCCCCATCTGGAGCAGGACCGGGACCTGGGCGACCCCGAGTCCGCCCGGGTCTTCTTCACCAGGGCCGCACTGCCGGCCGTCCACCACGTGATGGCGGAGCGGCAGAACCCGCAGGCCGAGCGGTACGCCCTGTACTACCCGGCACGGCCGGAGCGCGGGATGCAGCTCGCCGAACTCCTGGCCCATCGCGACGCGGCGGCGGCGGACGACCCGCGCAGCCCCGTCCTGCGCAGCACGATCTTCCAGCGCGACGACGTCGTCGTACGGCTCATCGACGTACACGGCGGACTCGAGGCGGCCGACCCCGGCCACATCCTCGGTCTGTCCGACTCGGCACAGGTGGCCGAGCTGACGACGCTGCTGGACGAGACCGCGGGCATGGACGTGGTCGCGTCGAAGGACGGCAGCCTCGCGCGCCTGCTCGAACTGGCGCGCATGGATCTCGTCACCGACCGCCGGTCGCCCGACGCCTGATCCGCCATCCGGCGGGAGAGGCGGTGCCGCCTCTCCCGCGTTGGTGCAGCACCTCAACGGAGGAACCCGTGATCACATCCCGTCCCAACATCGTGAGCCTGAGCGACGTCGAGCCCAACCGCCGGCGAGGCGGTGACCTGCGCGCCATGCTCACTCCGGCCGCGGTGGGCGCCACCAGTGGATTCATGGGCGTGGCCCTCATCGAGCCCGGTGACCGCATCGGTGAGCACTACCACCCGTACTCCGAGGAGTTCGTGTACGTGGTGTGCGGGCAGCTCGAGGTGGACCTGGACGGAGAGCCGCACCCGCTCCAGCCCGAGCAGGGGCTGCTCATCCCCGTCAACATGCGCCACCGCTTCCGCAACGTCGGCAACGTGGAGGCCCGGATGGTCTTCCACCTCGGCCCCCTGGCCCCGAGTCCGCCGCTGGGCCACGTGGACACAGAGGAGACCGACGTCCAGTCCGCAGTGGTGGGAGCGGAGGCGGCCGAACGACGTCAGGTCCGGTCATGACGAGGCGAGTGGCGGTCACCGGCATAGGTATCGTCGCTCCCGGCGGCATAGGTGCTCCGGCGTTCTGGAACCTCCTGGCGGACGGACGCACGGCGACACGGGCCATCACGTTCTTCGACCCGTCCGGCCTGCGCTCGCGGATCGCCGCCGAGTGCGACTTCGACCCCGCCGCCCACGGCCTGGACGAGCGGGAGACGGAACGCAGCGACCGCTACATCCAGTTCGCCCTGGTCGCGGGAGAAGAGGCGGTACGGGACGCCGGTCTCGACCTCGACACCGAGGACCCGTGGCGGGTCGGGGTCTCACTCGGCACGGCGGTCGGCGGCACCACCCGGCTGGAGAACGACTACGTCCTGGTCTCCCACCGCGGACAGCGCTGGGACGTGGACCCCCGGGAAGCCGGCCCCGACCTGCACCGCGCCTTCACGCCCGGCTCGCTCGCCTCGACGGTGGCGGAGCGGTTCGGAGCACGTGGGCCGGTGCAGACCGTGTCCACGGGCTGCACCTCAGGGCTCGACGCGGTCGGGTACGCCTTCCACACCGTGGAGGAGGGCCGCGCCGACATCTGCATCGCCGGCGCCTCCGACTCGCCGATCTCCCCGATCACCATGGCCTGCTTCGACGCGATCAAGGCCACCTCCCCGAACAACGACGACCCGGCCCACGCCTCGCGCCCCTTCGACGCCGACCGCAACGGATTCGTCATGGGCGAGGGCGGAGCCGTACTCGTCCTGGAGGAGCTGGAACACGCCAGGGCCCGCGGCGCCCGCGTGTACTGCGAGATCGGCGGCTACGCCACCTTCGGCAACGCCTACCACATGACCGGCCTCACCAGCGAGGGCCTGGAGATGGCCCGCGCCATCGAGGACGCCCTCGACCACGCACGACTCGACCCCACCGCGATCGACTACGTCAACGCGCACGGCTCGGGCACCAAGCAGAACGACCGCCACGAGACCGCCGCGGTCAAACGGGTCCTGGGACCGCACGCCTACCAAACCCCCATGAGTTCCATCAAGTCGATGGTGGGCCACTCCCTGGGCGCCATCGGAGCGATCGAACTCGTCGCCTGTGTGCTCGCCCTGACCCACCAGGTGGTACCGCCGACCGCGAACTACGAGACCCCCGACCCCGAGTGCGACCTGGACTACGTCCCCCGCGTGGCCCGCGAGCGCAAACTCGACAGCGTGCTCTCGGTGGGCAGCGGATTCGGCGGGTTCCAGTCCGCGGTGGTCATGAACCGGCCGAGGGAGAAGTCACGATGAGCGAACCTCGTCCACGGCGCGCGGCCGTCACGGGAATCGGTGTGGTCGCGCCCAACGGAGCCAGTACCGAGACCTTCTGGAAGTCCACCAGGGAGGGCATCAACGTCCTGGACCGCGTCACCCGGGAGGGCTGCGAGCATCTGCCCCTGCGGGTGGCGGGCCAGGTCCGCGACTTCGACCCGTCGGCGGCGATCGAGGAGCGCTTCCTGGTCCAGACGGACCGGTTCACGCACTTCGCGATGGCCGCGGCCGACCTCGCGCTGGACGACGCCCGGCTCCCCCGGTCCGTGACCGACGAGGTGCCGTACTCGGTGGGCGTCGTCACCGCGGCCGGCTCCGGCGGCGGCGAGTTCGGACAGCGCGAGCTCCAGCAGCTGTGGGGCAAGGGCAGTCGCTTCGTCGGCCCGTACCAGTCCATCGCCTGGTTCTACGCCGCCAGCACCGGCCAGATCTCCATCCGCCGCGGCTTCAAGGGCCCCTGCTCGGTCGTCGCGGCCGACGAGGCCGGCGGCCTTGACGCCCTCGCCCACGCGGCGCGAGCCGTACGGCGCGGCACCGACGTGATCGTGGCCGGCGCGACCGAGGCACCGATCGCGCCGTACTCGATGGTCTGCCAACTCGGCTACGAGGAACTCAGCACGGCCGACGACCCGACCCGTGCCTACCGACCGTTCACCTCCGCGGCCTGCGGGTTCGTGCCCGCCGAGGGCGGCGCCATGCTCGTGGTGGAGACGGAGAGCACGGCCCGGGAACGGGGCGCGCCCGTGCGGGCCCACCTGGCCGGACACGCCGCGACCTTCACGGGGGCCTCCCGCTGGGAGGAGTCCCGGGAAGGGCTCGCCCAGGCAGTCCGGGGCGCTCTGGCGGAGGCCGACTGCGCCCCCGAGGAGATCGACGTGGTCTTCGCCGACGCCCTCGGTGTCCCGCAGGCGGACCGCGCCGAGGCCCTGGCCATCGCCGACGCTCTCGGGGCCCACGGCACCCGGGTGCCCGTCACCGCGCCGAAGACCGGGATCGGCCGGGGCTACTGCGCGGCGCCGCTGATGGACGTCGCTGCGGCGGTGCTCTCGATGGAGCACGGTCTGATCCCGCCCACCCCCAACGTCTTCGACATCTGCCACGACCTCGACCTCGTGACCGGCCGGGCCCGTACCGCCGAGGTACGCACGGCACTGGTGCTGAGCCGCGGGCTCATGGGGTCGAACTCGGCGCTGGTGCTGCGGCACGGCGCCACCGACGCCTCGTCCTGAGGCGCCGTGGAACAGGCAAGGAAGGGAAATGGCATGAATGACCGCATCACGGTGGAAGAACTCGCCGAACTCATGAAGAAGTGCACCGGTGTCACGGTCACTCCGGAGGAACTCCGCCGCGACGAGACGGCCTTCGAGCAGCTCGGCGTGGACTCGCTGGGCCTGCTGGGCATCGTGGGCGAGCTGGAGAACCGGTACGGCACGCCGATGCCCACCGACGCCGAACGCTCCAAGACGCCCCGGCAGTTCCTCGACCTCGTCAACGGTGCCCTCCTGGCAGGAGCGTGACATGACCGGACACACGCAGAACGAGATCACCATCGCGGCCCCGGTGGACCTGGTCTGGGAGGTGACCAACGACCTGGAGAACTGGCCGCAGTTGTTCAGCGAGTACGCCTCCGTCGAGATCATCTCCCGGGAGGGCCACAAGACGACCTTCCGGCTGACGATGCACCCGGACGAGAACGGCACCGTGTGGAGCTGGGTCTCCGAGCGCGAGCCCGACCGCGAAACGCTCACCGTCAAGGCCCGCCGCGTCGAGACGGGTCCCTTCGCCCACATGAACATCCACTGGCGGTACGAGGAGGTACCGGCCGGCACGCGGATGGTCTGGACGCAGGACTTCGCGATGAAGCCGGAGGCACCCGTCGACGACGCGTGGATGACGGACAACATCAACCGGAACTCGAAGGTGCAGATGGGTCTGATCCGCGACCGCATCGAGAAGATCGCCGCCGAACGCGGTGCGAGTCCCGGTCTGACCCGCTGAGCCGGACGGAGACCAGCCCATGCACCAAGCCCTGATCGTCGCCCGGATGGCCCCGGGATCGGCGCCCGACATCGCCAAGGTGTTCGCGGAGTCCGACCGTGGGGAGCTGCCGCACCTCGTCGGCGTGACCCGGCGCAGCCTCTTCCAGTTCGGCGATGTGTACATGCACCTGATCGAGTCCGAGCGGGATCCCGGACCGGCCATCGCCAAGATCACCGGGCATCCCGAGTTCCGGGACGTCAGCGAGCGTCTGTCCGCGTACGTCAGCGCGTACGACCCCGACACCTGGCGCTCCCCGAAGGACGCCATGGCGCAGCGCTTCTACCTCTGGGAGCGCGAGCCGGCCGGCTGACCGCCGCCGGCACTCGACGGCCGCCGGGTCCGCAGCGTCGCGGACCCGGCGGCCGTCGGTCTGTCTGCGTCGAGGGAGTCCCGGGATCACCTGGCCCCTCGGTACGCGGTCGGATCAGCCGGGGATGTGGCAGTCGAACGCGTGCAGATAGGGATTGACCGGACTGATGTCGTCGATGACCAGGCCGGCCTCGGTGAGCCGGTCCACCATGCTCTGGCGGGTGTGCTTCGCCCCGCCGACGTTGAGGAGCAGCAGCAGGTCCATCGCGGTGCTGAACCGCATGGACGGCGAGTCGTCGACGAGGTTCTCGATGACCACCACCCGCGTCCCGGGGCCGCCGGCCTCGCGGACGTTGCGCAGCGTGCGGGTGGTGCTCTCGTCGTCCCACTCCAGGATGTTCTTGATGACGTAGACGTCGGCCTTGACCGGGACGGCCGTCCGGACGTCGCCGGGCACGACCTGCGCGCGGTCCGCGAGGTCGCCGCCCGTGCGCAGGCGCGGGACGGCGTTCTCCACCACCCGGGGAAGGTCGAGCAGCGTCCCGCGCAAGTCCGGGTACTTGTCCAGCAGGCTCGCCACCACGTGCCCCTGGCCGCCGCCGATGTCGGCGACCGAGGCGCATCCCGTGAGGTCGAGGAACGCGGCGACGTCCTGCGCCGACTGCACGCTGGAGGTCGTCATGGCGCGGTTGAAGACGTCCGCCGACTCCGGGGCGTCCTCGTTGAGGTAGGGGAAGAACTCCTTGCCGTACAGGTCCTCCACCACGTTGCGGCCGGTGCGCACCGCCTCGTCCAGCTTCGGCCAGACGTCCCAGGTCCACGGCTCGGTGCACCACAGCGAGATGGCGCGCAGGCTGTGGGGGTCGTTTTCGCGCAGCAACAGGGAGACGTCGGTGTGCGCGAACGTCCCGTCCGGGCGTTCGGCGAACACGCCGTAGCAGGACAGGGCCCGCAGGAGCCGTCGCAGCGGGCCGGGTTCGGACTTCACCGCGGCCGCGATGTCCTCCACGGCCATGGGCTGGTCACCGAGCGCATCGGCGACGCCCAGCCGGGCGGCCGCGCGCAGGGCGGCGGCACATGCCGCCCCGAACGCGAGTTCCCGCAGCCGCATGGACGGCGGAGGAGCTGGCTGAGTGGTCGTCATGTGCCGCCTTTCTACTTGGATCGAGCAGGGGTGGTCACTGAACCGTCGTGGAACTCTCGGGTGCGCCGAGGGCCGTGTGCCGGTGTGCGGTCAGCACAGACCCGCCGGCTTGGACGACAGGCAGGAATTGCCCTGGAACGTGTTGCCCTTGCCGGGGTCCGTGTTGACCAGGTCCGCCGGGGAGTTGCCCTCCAGCAGGTTGTCGCTGATCCGGTTCCGCTCGCTGGTCGCGCCGACGAAGCTCTTGAACACGACGATGCCGCCCGAGAGCGGGGACGTGCCGACGTTGTCCCTGATCACGTTGCCGGTGATCAGGTTGTCGTCGGTGCCCGTCAGGACGATGCCGGACCCCTGCAGGGCGTCCAGCCGGGCGGTCTTCGGGCAGGACTTGTTGTTGCGCTCGATGCGGTTCTCGCGCACGGTCACGAGGCCGGCCTTCGGCTTGTTCTCGTCGCCGACGACGAAGACCGCCGCGCAGTTGCCCGTGAGGTGGTTGCCCGTGACGGTCAGGTTGCGCAACCGGCGGACGGTGACGCCGATCCGGTTGCCCTCCAGCCGGTTGTGCTCCACCACCGTTCCCCCGGTGTCCGTGGCGCCTTCCTCCTGTGTCACCGTGTTGGCGAGGAAGAGGCCCGCGTCGCCGTTGTCCCGGGCGGTGTTGCCGCGGAACACGCCACGGGCCGAGTGCTCCGTGGCGATGCCCCACACCCCGTTGCGGACCGCGGTGACGTTCCGCACCGTCAGCCTGTCGGCCTCATTGGCGTGGATGCCCGTCTTGGCGAAGCCGGTCACCGTCAGGGACGCGATGGTGACACCGTCGACGCCGTGGTCCTTCGTGCCCGTGACACAGATGCCGTTGCCCGCCGCGGCACAGCTGTCGGCGGCCCTCGCGGCGCCCGCTGTACCGGCGGGCAGGGTGCTGGTGCCCGCGCCCTCCTCCGGTACGAGCACCGTGCCGCGGCCCATGCCGCGCAAGGTGAGTCCGGGCGTGGTCACGTCGACGCTTCCGTGGTGGGTGCCGTGCGCCAGCAGGACGGTGTCACCCGGCCGGGCGCTGTCCACCGCCTTCTGGATCGACTCCCCGGGCTTCACCAGATGGACCGTGTGGCCGGCGGTCGACGGAGCGGCCCCGAGGCCCGTCCCGAGCAGCGCCGCGGCGCACGCCAGGTATGCGATATGGCATTTGTTCATACCGCGCAGGTTATGTCCATGAAGGTCGTAAAACGGTGAGATGGGCCATCCGGCGGCGTGGCCCTGCCGGCAGGCACCGGCCCGGGCGGCCCGGCGTCCCGAAAGGGCCTCTCAGCCCTGCGGCGTGGCGTCGGGCCGAGCCGTGTGGTCGGGGTGCCCGCCGGTCCGGCGCTTCTCCTTGAGCTCGGCCTCGTACAGGTGGTGCCTGCCGTCGGCCAGTTCCCGGCGCGCTTCCCGCTCCGTGGCCTTGAACGGCTCGTAGTAGGTGGCGTCGTAGGCCTCGATGATCTGGAAGGTCCAGTGCCCCGGAATGACGTTGCGGCCCGCGATCTCGTGCCGGATCCGTTCCGCCCATCGCGGGTGACCCGCCTCGTGCATGAGGTCGGCCGCGCGGTCCAGCTCGAAGTCGGCCCCACCCGTCAGCTGGTGAAAGGCGTACAGGTGGCCGCGCGCACGCTCGGTCGTCTCCAGAGCCTTGGACAGGGCACCCAAGGCCCGGACGATGGCGTCGGTCATGCCGGGTGGACGGCGGTGGGCTGCGTCCGGCCCCTCGTGGTGATCACTCATGTAGGACTGACTGCCCGGTCGGCGGCTGCCCGCATCACCGGCATTCGGGCGACGCGCGGCCCTGGGCACCCGCGTACCGGCCGGCCCGGGCCGCCCGGGCGGTGAGACGTGCTCAGAAGGCGTAGCGCACCCGCCGCGCCGATGCGCTCGGCGACGGGTGCGTGCTCTCGTACGGATGGATGCGAGGGGAGGATTCCGCCACTTGACTGCAAGGGCACACATCGCCGATGCGTGTGTCATGTGGTCCGGAGCGAGACCAGCGCCAATCGCACCACGCCCGGCCAGTCGGCCGCCCGGTCACCGGACCGCGAGGTGCGGGCGCGACGGCGTGGCACGCGGACCCGGAGTGCGCCGGGCGCGATGCGGCACACCACGGGTGACGGCAGGACGACGTGCTCTCCGTCGATGCCGGCCGGGAGGGTGTCCGTGTCCGCTTCGACGACGACCGTCGCGGCGCTCAGCCGGATCAGTCCTCTCCGGGAGCCCGGACCGCGCACGAGGCGTGCCGCCTGGGCGGCGTTGCCCACGCGCACGCACACCACGCCGAGGAGCCCCGAGTCCAGCCGTCCTCTGCGCCCCGGGTGGGCGGCGTCGACGGCCCGCCCGTAGGGGTTGTTGCTGACGAGCAGTGCCTGGAGTCCGTCGATGTGCGTCCGGTCGGCCCGCGCCCGCAGCCTGGGCGCATCCTCGCCGGTGAGGAGGCCGGGGAGCGTGCGCAGGGTCGTGCGGGCCTTGGCGTCCCGGTACGCGGGATCGGTGACGACGAACGCGTACGTCCCGAAGGAGGCGTTGTTGACGAAGACGCGGTCCGCGGCGTAGCCGAGGTCGATGCGGAGTTCGACGCCCTCGGCCAGGGCCTCCAGGGCTGCCGCCGGATCGTCGCGGTCGAGGCCGAGATCGAGGGCGAAATGGTTGCGGGTGCCGGCGGGAATCACCAGGAAGGGCAGGTCGTGACGCGCGGCGACCTCGGCCACCAGGGCCTGGGTGCCGTCACCCCCTGCCACGGCCAGCAGATCGGCTCCCTCGGCGACGGCCTGCCGCGCCAACTCGGTGACGTCCTGGCCCCCGTCGAGCAGCGTCACGCGGCAACCGGCCGCCCGGGCCCTGTCCACCAGGTCGAAACGGCCCACCTTGCCGCCGCCGGAACGCGGGTTCATGAGGACCCAGGGGTGGCGGGGCGCCTTCGTCGCCGTCTGCTCCGAGGCGGTGTGGCCGCAGGGCAGTGCGCTACGGGCCGTCGCGAGCGCGAGCGCCCACAGGGCGAGGGACAGGCAGGCCGCCCAGAGCATTCCGGCCGCCGCGTACAAGGCCAGGACGGCCGACGGCGCGGCGAGTGCCAGGACCAGTCCGAGGGCACGGACCACTCCGGTGTGCGCCAGGATCCACCACACCCCGACGGCCGCCAGCGCCAGTGCCGCGATTCCGGCCAGTACCCACAGCACGCTTCTCAGACCGGCCGTGACGAGTGGCACCAGGATGCTTCCCAGCAGGGCGAGCACCGCGAGGCGTGCCCGTCCGGGACTCCCCTCGCGCACGGTGACCGCCCCCGCCTCGGTGGATGCCGTCCGGTGCCGGACCTGTCGTCGCACCTGTGCTGCCCGCCCTTCTCGTCGCGTCACAGGTCGCGTGGTGGGGCGTCTTCGGAGAGGTCGTAGAGGTTGTCGGCCCGCACGACGCACAGGGCCCAGATGATGAAGCCCGAGAGCGCGATCATCACGATCGACCAGACCGGGTACTGGCCCAAAGCTGTTTCGGCGAAGGTGTGGGCCGGGTGTGTGTTGCCGTCATGGTGCGTGCCTCGGCTCGTGTGACCCGGCTCGTGTGACGAGAACGCTCAACGATCGGAGGCGTGGGCGGCGGAGCCCGAGGGGCCGGCCGGTGCGTGGCCGGTCAGAACGAGCTCCTTCGCCTTGCGGAACTCGTCGTCCGTGATGGCGCCGCGGTCGCGGATCTCCGACAGCCTGGCGAGTTCGTCGACGCTGCTGGACCGGCCCTCGGTGCCCGCGGCCTGCCTGACGCGGGCGTCGAAGGCCTCCTGCTGCGCCCGGGCCTGCGCGATCTCACGACGGCCCATGTTCTTGCCGCGGGCGATCACGTAGACGAAGACGCCCAGGAAGGGCAGCAGGACGGTGAGCACCAACCAGCCGGCCTTCGCCCAGCCGCTCATGTCGTCGTCACGGAAGATGTCGACCACCACGCGGAAGAGCAGAACGAACCACATGATCCACAGGAAGAACAGGAGCATGCTCCAGAAGACGCTCAGCAGGGGGTAGTCGTACGCCAGGTACGTCTGTGCGCTCATGTCTTCCTCCGTCTCCGGTGCTCGCCGGGCCTCCGGCGCGCGCTGCACTCAGCGTGAGCCCGGCAGGGCATGGCCGGCCTCACCCGGCACGGGTGAGCATGCGATAGAGGGCGGACGTCCGGTACCAGGTGGTGGAGGCGACGTACTCGCCCAGCGCCAGACCCGAGACGGCCACGAGGAAGACGGCGATGAGCCACGAAAGGAACGTGAACACGGGGCCCAGGGGGCCGAACTCCTCCAGGCTGCGTTCCATGGCCGTGGGGGCCAGCACACGCGCGGCCAGACTCAGCAGCACCGTCCCGCTGCCGGCCAGCAGTGCTCCCGGCAGCAGACTCCGCCAGCCGATCCGGCCCCCCAGCAGCAGGTGCTGCGACCACCACCACAGCAACGTCGCCGAGAGCACGGACAGCAGCACTCCGGGCACCGCGCCCGCACCGAACGCGTTGCGCAGCGGCGCCTGGAGCAGGAGGCAGACGAGCCAGACCACCAGCCAGAGCAGCCAGCGCCAGACCGCGGTCCGCAGCGGTGCGCGCGGGAGGTGCCAGCAGCGCTCGCACACCGCTTGGAGAGCCCGGCTGAACGCCGTGGCCGACAGCAGGGTCACCACCGCGCTCACGGCGCCGGCCGTGTTCCGCGTCGTGCCCGTCGCGGAGAAGACCCGGCGCAGTTCGTCGAGGGTGTCGCCGCGCATGCCGAGAACCGCCCGGAGGGAGTCGGCCAGCAGGTCCTGCATCCAGCCGGGGGCGAACGCCGCGACGGTCATGAGCAGCGGCAGTGCGGTGAGGAACGCCTGCGCGGCCAGCCGTACGGAGCCTTCCACGATGTTGATGGAAGACAGACGGGACAGCAGCCGGGCCATGGCGCCGGACCGCAGGCTCGCCGCGATCCGTGCCGCCGTGCGTCCGTGGACCTGGTCCCTTTGGCCGGATGTCCGGGTCATGGCTCACGGAATCGCCTGTTGCGTCGCCCGCCCCGCCGCCCGGTCGGCCGGTCCGGCGGCGGCGAGGACCGCCAGAACGATCAGTACGGCCAAGGCGATGCCGAGGACGAGCGCCACCGCTGCGACGGTGGGATGGTTCCAGAGCACGAGTGCCAGAGCTCCGGCCGCCATCACCACTGCGGTGGTCCACGTACGGTGCTCGGCGAGCCAGCGCCCCGTGGCGCCGGTGCGCACTCCCGCGTGTTCGAGGGCCCTGCCGGTGGCCGCCGTGCCCCGGTCCGCCGCCGTGCGGGCCCCGAGGGCGAGGCGCCCGGGGCCGTACAGGTAGGCGACCAGCGCGGTGACGACCGCCACGACCAGCAGGGTGATCGTGCTGTCGCGCAGGAAGCGGACGAAGGTGTCATAGACGGCCGCGGCCGCGCCGGTGGGCAGGGCCGCCGGCGGGACCGAGTCCAGATAGACGCGCCGGACCACGGCGAACCCGACGAGCAGCACCGCCATCATCACGCCCACACCCGTCGCGGTGATGATCAGCATGACCCGGTGCGCCGGAGCGGTCCACACGGCGAGCGCGGCCAGGACGACCGTGAGGACGGGGAGCCAGGCGCCGAGGACGTCCAGCAGCCGCATCGCGTCCTGTGCCTTGCCCAGTTGCTCCGTCTCGAACAAGGTGACCGTCCGGTCGACGTCCGGGATGGCGGAAGCCTTGTCGAAGCCCGCGTCGACGAGCCGCTCCCGCACCTGGTCCACGATCTCGCCCACGTCCAGCTGGACCGTGCCGTCCTCGGAGGTCACGGCACCATCACGGTCACCGGTGAGCATGTTCACCACCGCGGCGTGCGAGCGCCTGTTGGCGCCCTCCCACACCTGCTGGAAGGCGTCACTGGTGATCACGCCGGTGACGGTGCGGTCCACGACGGTCCTGACCGCGTCGCGCAACGGACCCTCGAGAGAAGCGGCTCCGTCGACGGCACGCGGCGGTGCCCCCGCGTCCTGAAGGGTCCGCACGAGAGCGTCCGTCACGGCCTTGACGTCGACGTTCTTCACCACTTGGTCCGTCAGGCGCTTGATCACGACATCCTGCACGGCCGGCTCCGATGCCAGGGGCGCGACGGTCTCCACGTACCTGTCGGTGTCGGACACCGTGTCCTGGACCCAGGCGGCGACGACGGCCAGCGGAGCCAGCAGCAGGGTCAGCACGAGGAGCAGCGAGGAGCCGGCCCGTCGTGCCCGCCGGTGGCGTACCGCAGCGTGACGGCGCAGCCGCTCGTACTCCGCTCTCTCCTCGGCGGTCATGACATGTTCCGGGCCGGCGGCTTCGCCGGGGTGCCGCGGGTCCTGGGATGCGGCCGGGTTCATGGGTGCGCCCTTCTCGGGTGTGCGTCGCCCCGGCTGTGAGGGTCGTCGCACGGGATGGAGGAGGAGAGGCGTCGCGGAGGACCCGGCTGTGTGTGCCCGGCGCCCCCCTGGAGTGTCGTGAGCGGGGTCAGGCGGCCCCGGTGGGCGCGCGCGGCCCCATGGACTGCGTCTTGCGGAGCGCGGCCCGCCACGCGAGGGCGACCGCCGTCTCGGCCACGGCCAGCAGGACCAGCCACAGGCCGAGCAGCCGGGTCAGGGCGCGGGCCGACTCCGAGGGCAGGGCGAGCACCACGATCCCCGCGACGATGCCGAGCACCGCGGCACCCAGGACGACGCCGCGGTGCGGCAGGTCCTTCGCGGCGATGGCCGTGTAGAGGGTGAGGATCCCGGACACCAGCCAGACGACCCCGACGACCAGCGAGAGCGCGGCGATCGTCTGCAGTGGGTTCCGCAGGCACAGCACCCCGGCCAGGACGTAGAGCACGGCCAGGACCAAGGCCGGAAGCCGTTCTCCGTGCTCCTCCCGGCCGAAGACGGCCACGAACCGGAACGCCCCGCTCACCAGCAGGTACAGGCCGATGAGGACGGCCAGGACGTGCAGGGACGCCTCCGGCCAGACCAGTATCAGGACGCCCGGTACGAGCGTCGCCACGGCCGAGCCCAGGAGCCAGGTCCAGGAACGGCCCAGCCGCGCGAGGCCGTACGCGGAGTCACCCGTCGCCATGAGGACCGTTGCGTCGGAGTGGTGCTCCTGCCCGGGGAGCGATGACGGACCACGCGACATGGTCATGGCTCCTCCTCGTGTGATCGAGGTGCGGTGGTCTTCGAGGGATGCGACGTGGCCCGGGCGACGGATCCGACTGCTCCAGCGTCCCGCCTGTCGCCGGTGCCGGGCTCACCCCCCGTGGGTGAGCCGTCGGCGCCGCCGTGACCGTGGGGCGGAAATCTCCTGCGTCTTGGATGCCGAGGACGGTCGGGCGTCTTGTACGGCGAGGACGGTCGGGCGTCGTTGTACGGCGAAGACGGTCGGGCGTCGTTGTACGGCGAAGACGGTCGCGTCACTCCGGTACCGGCCGCATCTCCACGACCCGCAGTCCCAGCGACTGGCAGCGTGCCAGCAGCCCGAACAGGTGCGCTTCGTCCACGACGGGGCCGAACAGGACCGTCTGGCCGGCCATCACCACATGGCCCAGCTCCGGAAAGGCTTTGGCCAGTGTCTCCGACAGGTGTCCCTCGACGCGGATCTCGTAGCGCACGAACTTGTCCTCCCACGGCTTCCCGGGACAGGCGGACGGCGCCCTTTCCGTCATCGTCCACCTCCGCGCCCCCTCGAACCTCACCCGGAGTAGGTGACCCGCCCGGTGACGGACGCCGGGATCAGTGCTTCAACACGATCTTGACGGCGATGATGAGCAGGCCGAGCAGCAGATTGACCGATGCGGTGACGGCCATGAGCCGCGGCGACGCACCGGCGCGGCGCGCCGCGGCCACGGACCAGCCGACCTGGCCGACCACGGCGACGCAGAGAGCCAGCCAGAGCGCCCCCCGGACGTCCAGCCCCAGGAGCGGGCTGAGCGCCACCGCGGCCGCCGGCGGGACGGCGGCCTTGACGATGGGCCACTCGTCATGGCACACGTGCATCACGAGGCGGCGGTCCGGAACCCGTTGCGCCAGGCGCGCCCCGAACAGCTGGGCGTGCACGTGCGCGATCCAGAAGACCACCCCGGTGAGGAGCAGCAGCACGACCATCTCGGCCCGGGGGAACGACCCCAGGGAGCCGGCGCCGACCACCACGGAGGCCGCGAGCATCGAACCGTAGACGCCGCCCGTGTAGTCCGCGCGGGCCCGGCGCTCCGCCCGGCGCTTGCCGCGGTCCGCCGGGGCGGGTGTGGTCCTGAACATGAGTTGCTCCCATGTGGCCTCAGAGTGTCGACCCGGTCGATCCGGCCGGAGCGTCGGGGCCCCGCTCCTGCGGGCGGCTCTGCCGGGCGGTCGGCAGGTGCGGTGTGACGAGGAAACTGGCCAGGGCGATGCCACCGGTGGCCAGGATCGCCGCCTTGAGGCCCTGCAACTGCGCGGACGCGTAGGAGTCCGTGACGGCTTCGACCTCGGAGGGCGGCAGCCCGGCGCGCTGGGCCGCCGAGCGCACCTGATCGGTCGGGATGAAGGTGACACCGGCCTCGAGGGCCACACCGACCTGCTCGCGGGTCTCCTCGGACAACCGTGGATCGTCCTCGACCCGGGTGGTGAAGGCGTGGGCCAGCGCGCCGATGAGAAGGGATCCGATGAGCGCGGTGCCCAGCGCCGAGCCCAGGTTCTGTGCCGTGAACTGAAGCCCTCCCGCCTCACTGCGTTCCGCCTCGCCGACCCCGGACTGCACGACGTTGCCCAGCTGCGAGGCGAGCAGGCCGATCCCCACGCCCAGCAGGGCCATGGCCCCGGCGAACTGCGCGTCGTCGATGGCCGGGTCGATGGTGGCCAGCAGCCACACGATGGCCGCCACCAGCGTGATCAGGGCCAGCCGGACCACCCGGCGCGGACCCGCCACCCGCCCCAGCGGGGACGCGCCCAGAGAGGTCACCAGCATGGTGGCGGACACCGGGAGCAGGCGCAGGCCCGTCTCGAACGCGTCGAACCCCTGAACCACCTGCAAGTACAGCGGAATGGTGAAGAACAGCCCCAGCAGGATGAGGTTCTGGCTCAGCAGCGTCAACAGGCCCGACCGCAGCACGGGTCTGCGCAGCAGGGACAGGTGCACGAGTGGATCGGCGTTCGCGTCGTCCCGCCGCCGCTCCCACCACCGGAAGACGGCCAGGACGGCCGCCCCGGCGCCGACGACGAACAGGGTCGGAGCGAAACCGAAGACGGTGAAGGGCGGGTTGCGCGGCTGTACCCATCCCCACGTGCTGCTCTGCAGCACGCCGAGTACGCCCAGCCCGAGTCCGGCCGCGGAGAGGACCGCGCCGACCCCGTCCAGCCGGGGGCGCGGCCCGCTCGGAGCGGGCGTGGCGATCACCCGGCGGCACAGCAGTACGGCCAGGACGACCACGACCTCGCCCGCGAAGACCAGCCGCCACGTCAGGTAGGTCGTCACCCAGCCGCCCAGCAGGGGGCCGACCGCGATCCCGGCACCGGCGAGCCCGCCGATGACCGCGTACGCGATGGCCCGGTCACGTCCCCGGTAGGACTCCGCGACGAGGGCGGCCATGGCCGGGAGCACCATGGCGGCGCCGAGCCCCTCGACGACGGACCAGCCCAGTGTGAGGACCCACAGCGTGGGTGCCACAGCGGTGACGGCCGACCCGACGCCGTAGACGACCATCCCGACGAGGAAGATGCGGCGGCGACCCACGATGTCCCCGAGCCTGCCGCCGATGAGCATGAAGGCGGCCATGACCAGCGCGTACAGCGTGATGACCGCCTGAATGGCGGTGACCTCGGTGTCGAAGTCCTCGACCAGCTGGCTGATGGACACGTTCATGACGGAGGTGTCCAGGACCATCAGGAACTGGGCCGCACCGAGGACGATCAAAGCCCGCCAGCGTTTCACGGTGTCCACCTCGCCGAGTCGGCCCGGTACGGCCGGGGAGTCCCGGGCGTGCACCGGCGCACTCGCCGGCTGCTCTCATCGAACTCCTGAGGGCGCGCTGCCCGCTTCACCCACGAGGGGGGAGGGTGCGGACGCGGGACTCCCGCACCGGCGCGGCCTCACAGCATCCGCAGGTCGCGGGCGCGGCGCACCGCTTCGCCGCGCCGGTTCACCGCCAGCTTCCGGTAGACGCTCTTGAGGTGGGTCTTCACCGTGTTCACCGACAGACAGAGGTCGGCGGCGACCTCCTCCGTCGACATCATCCGGGCCACGCACTCCAGGACGTCGTGCTCGCGCGCGCTCAACTCCACCACCACGAGCGGGGCGGACGGCGGCGGTGGCCCCGGCCGCTCGCGGGTCAGCGGTGCAGCCGGCGTGAGCCAGCCCGCCGCCAGATCGTGCAGCGGCGCCGTGGCCAGGTGGGGCCGGACCCACGCTCCGGCATCCAGAAACGGACGCCGCAGCCGTTCACGCCGGGCGTCGAGGAGCGCCTGGGTCAGGAGTTTGCGGGCGGTTGCCGTGTCTCCCGTCGCGTCGGCGGCCCGGGCCCTCACCAGTGCTGCCCTCACGGTCACCGCCGGGCCGGTGCGTTCCTCGGTGTGGATGCTGTCGAGCAGGTCGAAGGCCGCCGCGGTACGTCGTGCGGCGAGCTGGATCGACGCGGCCTCCACGGCGCACACGGGCTGTTCGCCGGAGACCGCCCGGAGTACCTCGGTGGCTCTGTCGGGCCGCCCTTCGGCCAGGTGGGCGGCCGAGGTGACGAGTGCTTCCTGGCTTGCCGCCCACGGGGAGGTCACGGCGGCGGGGACGGCCGGGGCCACCGCCTCGACCGCGGCTCGCATCTTTCCCCGGGCCATCAGGAGGCGAGCCGCGGCGAGGGAGCGCCCCGCCGCCGTCACCGGATCACGCGCTTCGAAGGGGTCATACGCCGTTTGGTCGATGAGGGCCTGGGCCCGGTCCAGCTCATTGCGGTCGACCGCCACGGCGGCCAGGACCAGCCGTCCGATCGCGGAACCGGTCGGCTGAGACGGGCCGGGGTGGTCTCCCCCGGGCACTGCCGCCAGGGCTTTGCGCTCTGCCCGGCCGGGCCAGCCGTTGAGGTAGTCGATCAGGGCCAGGTGCCCCATCGCCTCCTCCCGGGGAGCCTCGGTGGACGTTCCGCCGGGAGCGCCGGCCACGGTGTTCAGGACGGCACGCGACTCCTCGAAACGCCCGGCCCACAGGAGGGTCGAGCCCACATGGGTCAGCAGGAGGGCGGTGAGTTCCGGATGCTTGTCCAGGAGGTGAGCCGGCACTTCCTGCCGTAGTTCGTGGGCCGTTTCGGCGGCCTTCTCCACGTGCGGGGGACTGCCGGCCAGCCGGGCGGCCAGGGCTTCCAGCAGCGCGCAGCTCAGCCGTGCGGCCGCGAGGTCGCGGTCGTCGTCGGCCAGCTGCTCCTCGGCGTGGCGCAGGCTCGCCAGGCCGTGATCGAGGTCGTGGTGGGACAGGTCGTGGGCGGCGCGCACGAGGTCGGTGGCCGGGCTTCTCGCCTCGGGCCCCATGTGGGAGAACAGCCGCGCCAGGTCGTGTGCGTTCGGGCCGGTGAAGAGCCGTCCGATCGCGAGGTCGTCCACGAGGGCGCCGGCGGCGAGGTCCCAGTCGTCCGCGGCGGCACTGTGGGCGAGTGTCTCCGGCAGGTGGCCGTGCCGACGCAGCCACCGCGCGGCCCGTCGGTGCAGTTCGGGCTCCAGCCCGGGCAGGCGGACCCGCAGATGGGCCCGCAGGATCTCCCTGAACAGCGGGTGCAGCTGGTACCAGGAGTGCCCGAGCCGTTCGACGAACGCGTTCTCGCGGTGCAGGCCGGCGAGGAGGGGCTCGGCGTCGATGCGGTGGGTCAGCGCGTTGGCCAGATCGGGACAGAAGCGGTCCAGGACGCTCACGCGCAGCAGAAGGTCCTGGGTCTCCCGCGTCTGCCTCTTGAGGACCTCGGCCAGCAGGAAGTCCGCGACCGTGCTGCGGTCCGCTTCGAACTCCTTCAGATAGAGCTCGGGGTCCGGGCTCTCCCGGGCGGCCAGGGCGGACAGGCTCAGACCGGCGGCCCAGCCCCGGGTGCGGTCGACCAGGTTCCGCGCCGCCTGGATCGGAATGCTCACACCGTGCAGTTCCAGCAGGGCGGCGGCCTCTTCGGGCGTGAAGGCCAGTTCGGCGGAGCGGATCTCCGTCAGTTCGCCGACCGCCCGGTAGCGGTGCAGCGGGAGCAGTGGTTCGGTGCGGGTGATGAGAACGAGGCGCAGGCCCCGGCCGGCGTGGTGCAGGACGAACTCCAACTGCTCCGCGATCTTCGTGTCGGCCACGCGGTCGTACTCGTCGAGCACGAGGAGCACGGGCCGCTCGCGCTCGTTCAGTTCGGAGGCGAGTGTGGACAGCAGCCTGCGGCTCACCCTGGAGGCGTTGCCGGGTGCCCCGACGGCGTCGGACGGTGGGGCACCGCAGGCGCGCAGGGCCTGTAGGACGTAGGCCCAGAACAACCCGGGGCGGTGGTCTCCGCCGTCGAAGGAGAGCCAGGCGACCGGCGGGCTCTGCCGGGAGGCCCATTCGGCGGCCAGCAGGGTCTTGCCGGCTCCGGCCGGGCCGTTGAGGAGAGTCAGCGGCGTCTTGACGGCCTGGTCGAGGTGGTCGACGAGCCGCCGGCGCCGCAGGTACGTCCGGGGCCTCGCGGGGAGGGCGAATCGTGTGCGCAGGAACGGATTGCCCAGGGGATCGGTGTGCGACAGCGGCGAAACAACCGGAATCTCGGATACTCGAGCACGCGCGGGAACGTCCGGCACGGCGCTCATCACCCCTGTCGGGTCAGGGCCACGTCATGGGCAGCGCTTCCACCCTCAGCATCCCAGCCTTCCTGCCCGGCCGCACGGCGGACCGGGCCTCCTGAGAGGCCGCCCCGCGGCCCCTCAGCGAGGAGGCCGGGGAGAAGCCGTGGGCCGGTACGCGTCGTCGTGTGCGCGCCATGAGCCTTCCTCGGACGGTTCGAGAAGGTTCTCGCGCGGTACGACGCACAGGGCCCAGATGATGAAGCCCGAGAGCGCGATCATCACGATCGACCAGACCGGGTACTGCGGCAGGGAGAGGAAGTTGGCGATGATGACGAGACCGGCGATGGCGACGCCGGCCACGCGGGCCCACATCGACGTCTTGAGCAGCCCCACGCTGACGACCATGGCGACCACGCCGAGGGCGAGGTGGATCCAGCCCCAGCCGGTCAGGTCGTACTCGAAGACGTAGTTGCGGGTCGTGACGAAGATGTCGTCCTCGGCGATGGCCATGATGCCCCGGAAGAGGTCGAGCAGCCCGACCAGGAAGAGCATCACGGCGGCGAAGGCGGTCAGGCCGGTGGCCCATTCGTCCCTCGCCCTGTGTGACGGTTGGGTGGGTGTGGCGGTCATCTCGCGCCTCGGTTTCGATGCTCAGGGGCCGGAGGGGGACGGGGGAGAGGAGCCTCCTCCGAGCGGTTCGGCTCGGCGTCCTCACGGTTCGGCTCGGTTCGGCTCGGCGTCCTCTTCAGGACGGTTCGGCTCGGCGTCCTCTTAGCGTGCCCACGGCAGGCCGCGGGCGGCTTCACCCGGTGCGGGTGAGAGTGGAGCCGCTCGCCTGCGCCACTGCACGCGCCCGCCGTTCCCCACGGCGGCCTTACGCGAGGGGTGCCGCTTCTCCCATCAGAGCGCGTACGGCCTCCAGCGCCTCGGCCCGGTCCGCCGGGACCAGTCCGATGCGTGTGCGCCGGTCGAGCAGGTCGGCCTCGTCCAGGGCGCCCTCGTGCCGCAGTGCCCACAGCACCTCGGCGCCGGTGACGGGATGGCCCGGGACGACGGGCTCGGCCAGCCGCGGGTCCCGCACGGCCAGGGCCTGCACCGCGGGTGCCTCGGTGCCGTAGCGCTGGACGAGGCGGCGGGGCGCGCGGAGTGCGGCGAGTGCCCGGGGGGCCGCGGCGCCCACCAGCGGGAGCGCGGCGGTGGGTGAGGGACCGGCGGCCAGACCACGTGCGTCGACCGCGGCGTTCACGGCGTCCTCGGCCATCCGGCGGTACGTGGTGAGCTTGCCGCCGACCACGCTGACCACGCCGTCCGGTGAGGTCAGCACCGCGTGCCGGCGGGAGATGTCGGCCGTGCGCGAGGCGGCGCCGGACCGGGCCGTCCCGCTCGTGTCCAGCAGGGGACGCAGGCCGGCGAACGCGCCGACGACGTCGGTGCGTCGGACGGGGACGTCGAGTACGGAGCCGAGGACGTCGAGCAGGAAGCCGATGTCGGTCTCGGGCACGTCGGGGACGTCGGGGACGGGCCCGTCGAGGGGTTCGTCGGTGAGTCCGACGTAGACGCGGCCGTCGTCCTGGGGCAGCACGAGGACGAAGCGGTTGGTCTCCCCGGGGATGGGGATGTGCAGGCCGGCGGGGAGCGGGCCGATGTGCTCCGAGCGCAGGACGAGGTGGGTGCCGCGGGAGGGCCGGATCCGGATGCCGTCCACGAGGTCCCCGGCCCACACGCCGGACGCGTTGATCACCGCGCGGGCCCGGATCTCGCCCTCCTCGCCGGTGATTTCGTCCCGCACGCGGGCGCCGGACGCGGTGATCTCCAGGGCCCGGACACGGGTCAGCACGCGGGCGTGGTGCGCGGCGGCCGTGCGGGCGAGGGCGGTCACCAGACGGGCGTCGTCGGTGAGCCGTCCGTCCCAGGACAGCAGGCCGCCCCGCAGCCCGCCGGGGCGCAGTGCCGGGGCCAGGTGCCGGGTCTCGACGGGCGACAGCCGACGCGGGGCGGGCAACGTGGCCCGAGCCGTACGGGCCGACAGCCTGAGGGCGTCGCCGGCCCGGAAGCCGGCCCAGGCCAGCGCCGCCTGGCCGCGCGGGACGAGTCCGGTCAGGGGCAGGACGAACGGCTGGGCGCGCACCAGGTGGGGTGCCGTGCGCTCCATCAGCACGCCGCGTTCGACCGCGCTCTCGTGGGCGACGTCGAACTGCGCCGAGGCCAGGTAGCGCAGTCCTCCGTGGACGAGCTTGGAGCTCCAGCGCGAGGTGCCGAACGCGAGGTCGTGGGCGTCGACGGCGACGACGTCCAGACCGCGGGCGGCGGCGTCGAGGGCCGCTCCGGCGCCGGTCGCGCCGAGGCCCACGACCAGCACGTCCACCACGCGGCCGTCGGCCGCTTCGGTCAGCTCGCGGGTGCGCCGGGCCGCGGACAGGGAGGCCCAGGCGGCCGGGACGGCTGTCTGGCTCATGGGGTGAGGGTCCTCTCCAGAACGGTGCGCAGTTCGGCCAGGAACGCCGCTGTGGTGAGCTCGGCGTCGTCCTCGTCGGTCATGGTGCGCAGGGACAGGGCGAAGGACTGCAGGATCAGCAGCACGGTCCGGGCCTGGCGTTCGGCCGGGGCCTCGCGCACCGAACCGTCGGCGTGTCCTTCGCGCAGCGCCCCGGCGAGCAGTTCCAGCAGGGCTTCCTGGCTCGCGCCGCGCCGGTCCAGCACGTAGGGCAGGAGCAGTTCGGGGTCCACGTCGACGATCTTCTGGAAGAGCGGGTGGGCGCGGAACGCCTTCACCCCCGCGACCAGGCCGTCGATCAGCGGCGGGCGTGTGCCCAGCTCCGGCCGGCTCTCTGGCATGGACCCGGTCGCGACGGCGATCCACTCGCGCGTCATGAGGTCGCCGACGAGGGAGCGGACGTCGGGCCAGCGGCGGTAGAGCGTCATCCGCGAGAGGCCCGCGCGACGGGCCACGTCGGTCATGGTCGTCCGCCGGACCCCGACGGCGAGGACGCAGTCGCGGACGGCGTCGAGCACCACGTCGTTGTCGGCGGAGGTCGGCCGGGCCGAGCTGTTGTGACGATTAGGCGTCATGTGTAACAGTGTAACGCCCGAGGCCGCTCCAGCGGCAACCCCGACGACCGGTGAGGACGACAGGCATGGACATGCTGTGGAACGGCTGGGGAGACCCGGCCAGGGCGACGCCGCTGCCCGACACCGTGACCGGGCTGCTGCGCGACTGGCTCGGCGTCAAGCCGCAGTCCACGGCATCAGCCCGGCTGGCGGAGATCGCGATCTCCACGCCCGCCCTGGAGGGCGCCGCCCTGCACGCGCTGCGCACCGCACTCGGCGACCGGGCGGACGACGTCCGCACCGACACCGAGAGCCGCGTCCGGCACACCCGCGGCAAGTCCACCCCGGACCTGCTGCGCCTGCGCGCCGGTGACACCGCCGACGCCCCGGCGGCCGTGGCCCTCCCGCAGAGCCATGAGGAGGTGCTCGCCGTGCTCCGCGTCTGCGCCGAACACGGCCTCGCCCTCGTCCCGTTCGGCGGCGGCACCTCCGTCGTCGGAGGCCTCGCCCCTGTCGGCAAGGCGCCCTTCGTCGCCCTGGACCTGCGGCACCTGAACCGCCTGCTCGACCTCGACCCCGTCTCCCGGACCGCCACCCTCCAGGCCGGTCTGCGCGCCCCCGAGGCCGAGGCGCTCCTGGCCGAACACGGCTTCACCCTCGGCCACTTCCCGCAGTCCTACGAGTGGGCCACCATCGGCGGCTTCGCCGCGACCCGCTCCAGCGGCCAGGCCTCCGCCGGCTACGGCCGCTTCGACGACATGGTCCTCGGCCTCACCCTCGCCACGCCCGGAGGAACCCTCGACACCGGCCGCGCACCCCGCTCGGCCGCCGGGCCCGATCTGCGGCAGCTGCTGCTCGGTTCGGAGGGCGCCTTCGGCGTCATCACCTCCGTCACCGTCCGCGTCCGGCCCGTCCCGCGGACCCGCCGCTACGAAGGATGGCGCTTCGCCTCCTTCGCCGAGGGCACCGCCGCCCTGCGCCGGCTCGCCCAGGACGGCCCCCGTCCGACCGTCCTGCGGCTCTCCGACGAGACCGAGACACTGATCGGCCTGGCCCAGCCCGATGCCATCGGCTCCGCAGCCGAGCAGCAGAGCGCGGGATGTCTCGCCGTCGTCGGCTTCGAGGGAACCGAGGAGGACACCGCCCAGCGCCGGGCGGCCGCGGCGGCCGTACTCACCGACTGTGGCGGCGAGTTCGCGGGCGAGGAACCAGGACAGCGCTGGGCACACGGCCGCTACTCGGCGCCGTACCTGCGGGACTCGCTCCTCGAAGCGGGAGCGTTCGCCGAGACGCTGGAGACCGCCGCCTACTGGTCCCGGCTGCCCGGCCTGTACGCGGGCGTCCGCGACGCGCTGACCGCCACACTCACCGAGCACGGCACCCCGCCCCTGGTCATGTGCCACATCTCGCACGTCTACGAGAACGGCGCCTCGCTGTACTTCACCGTCGTCTCGGCCCAGGGCGAGGAGCCCGTGGCGCACTGGACGCGCGCCAAGCACGCCGCGAACGAGGCGATCCTCGCCGCCGGGGGCACCATCACCCACCACCACGCGGTCGGCACCGACCACCGCGACTGGTACGTCCGGGAGGCCACGGACCTGGGCGTCGCGGCACTGCGGGCCGTCAAACAACGCCTGGACCCGGACGGCCTGCTGAACCCCGGCGTCCTGCTGCCGACCGACTGACCGCGCCCCCGGTCCCAGTCCGAACACGCACCACCCCACCAGACGACAGCCCGGCACCACCCGTCAGCCCGGAGGCACATCGATGCGACAGTTCACCGCCGTCGTCAACCCCACCGCGGGCGGAGCCACCAGCGCTGCGGCGCTGCTGAAAGTGGCCCGTCTGCTGCGGGATGCGGGCGCCGAGCTGGAGACCGAGTACAGCCGCAGCCTCGCCCACGCCCGCGAACTCGCCCGGCACGCCGGGGAACGAGGCCGGGTCGTGCTCGCCGTCGGCGGTGACGGCATCACCGGAAGCATCGGCGGCGCCCTCAGCGGCTCCGGCGCACTGTTCGGCATGGTCCCGGCCGGGCGCGGCAACGACTTCGCCCGCGCCCTGGGCCTGCCCGGCGACCCCGAAGGCGTGGCACGCGTGCTGCTCCACGGCACACCACGTGCCGTGGACACCATCGAGGTCACCTCGTCCGTCCACGCCGGCACCGTCGTGCTCGGCAGCGTCTACGCGGGCGTGGACGCGCTGGCCAACCTCCACGCCAACCGCTCCCGCCTGCTGCGCGGTTCGGCCTCCTACTACGCCGGTGCCCTGCGCGCGATCAGCACCTGGCGCCCCGCCCGCTACCGGATCACCGTCGACGGCCAGGAGCACACCTGCACCGGCTACACCGTGGTGGCCGCCAACTCCAGCTACTACGGCTCCGCGCGCCGCATCGCCCCCGAGGCGCGGCTGGACGACGGCCTCCTCGACGTCGTGATGATCCGCGACGCGCCGCGCCGGCTGTTCTTCGCCCTGATGAGGGAACTCGACACCGGCGCCCACATCCACCGCCCCCAGGTGCGGGTCCTGCGCGGCCGGGAGATACGCATCGAGGCCGACAGAGACCTCCCCTACGGCGCGGACGGCGAGATCGAGGCCACCCTCCCGGTCACGGCCAGGGTGCTGCCCGGCGCACTGCGCGTCCTGTGCTGAGGCCGGGCCGCACCCCGACGACCGTCTAGCCCGCGCTGCTCATCAGACCCATCCGCGCCAGGTAGCGGCCGACATGCTCCGGGCTGTCGGCGGCCAGTGCGATGTGGTGGTCGGGGCGGATGAGGAACAGCCCGGTGCCGAGTTCCTCGGCGAGCGGTCCGCCCGTCACGTGATGCGTGCGGACACCCGGTGTCGCACGGGGCGGTGCGCAGTTCACCGCCAGCAGGGTGAAGTCCGGGCCCCTCAGCAGGCCGAAGAGATTCGGGCAGGCGCCGTCGGCGGTGACGCACGGGAGGTCGGGCGCCCGGTCGCCGGCCCGGACCCCCGTCGGGGAACCCAGTGCGCGGGCGTCGGTCGAGAGCTCACTGTCGCGGTAGTGCACCGACAGCAGGTGACAGACCCGCCCCCGCAAGCGTGACTGCCCGCCGTCCTCGGGTTTGCGGCCGGCACGGTACAGGCGGGTGCTGAGGTCCAGGACGCCCGCCGCGGCGGGCCGGCGCTCGGCTTCGTAACTGTCCAGCAGCGTGACCGGGGCACCGCGGCCGATGACCTGGCCGAGCTTCCAGCCGAGGTTGTAGGCGTCCTGCACGCCGATGTTCAGCCCCTGGCCACCGCCGGGCGGGTGCAGGTGGGCGGCGTCCCCGGCGAGGAAGACCCGCCCCTGGCGGAAGCGTTCGGCCATCGCGGTGCGCGGCCGGTAGAACGAGCTCCACGGCACCTCGGTGACGGCGTCCGGGGGCAGGTGGGTCCGCTCGGCGACCAGGCTGCGCACGGTCTCGGCCGTCGCGGTGAACTCATCGCCCGTGATCTTGGCGTTCAGCTGGAAGTCGGCGGTGCCCGGCAGCGGGCACAGCAGCAGCTCACCCGGCGGGTCGTCGGGCCAGATGTGCCAGTGATCGCGGTCCAGGCCCCGCACGCGCACGTCCGCCACCACCGCCGACCGCAGCCCGCGGTCCTCGCCCTTCATGGCGATGCCGAGGGACTCGCGAACCGAGCTGTGGCTGCCGTCGGCGCCCACCAGGTAAGGCACCGTCATCAGGCGACGGCCGCCGTCGGACCGCTCCACCTCGGCCGTCACGTGCGTGTCCGTCTGCGTCAGGGACACGAGCCGGGCACCGCACTCCACGGTTCCGCCCAGTTCCAGCAGGCGATCGCGCAGGATCTCCTGGGTGCGCCACTGCGGGATCAGCCACTGCTGCGGCTGACGCGAAACCGGCGCCTCCGGATCCGGTTCGATCAGCCACCACTCGCCCCCGCGCTCGCCGTCGCGCCAGGTCTGCATGGGAGGGAAGGGGGCGCCGGCGGCCCGCACCGCGTCGATGACGCCGAGGTCGTCGAACGCCTCCAGCGTGCGGGCCTGAAGGCTCTTGCCGCGTGAACCGGCGGGGAGCCGGTCGCTCGCCTCGATGACATGGGTCCGCACGCCGCGCCTGGCCAGGTCGCAGGCGAGGGTGAGGCCAGTCGGTCCGCCGCCGACGACCAGCACGTCGACGGTCGGCTTCTGCGGTGTCCGAGAGGTGGGATCGGGCACGTCTGCCTGCTTTCTGCCGTCTGCCCCGGCACTGGATGCATGGAGCGGCGCTCTGCCGCACTATGCGAAATGTCCCCCACGGGCGGGGCGGCCGTGGCCCGTGCCCACCGGTTCCGCCCACATGGCCGCACCACCGCACGAGCTCAGGAGCACACATGGCTCACACCGCCACCTGCCCCTTCGACTACAGCGAGCAACTCGAGTTCGACCCGTCCCTCGCCCAGCTCATGGCCCGCGGCCCGGTCAGCCGTATCCGGCTCTCCTACGGCGAAGCCGAGGCGTGGCTGGTCACCACCTTCGACGGCGTACGTCAGGTGACGACCGACCCCAGGTTCAGCCGAGCCGCCATCGTCGGCCGCGACTACCCCCGGATGACTCCCGAGCCGATCGTCTCCCCGGAATCGATCAACGTCATGGACCCGCCGCGCGGCACCCGGCTGCGCCACGCCGCCGCCCGGGCCTTCACCCAGAGCAGCGTGAAACGCATGACGCCGGCCATCGAAGAGGTGGCCCACCGGCTCGTGGACGAGATGATCGAGCAGGGCCCGCCGGCCGACCTGGCCCGTGGCCTGTCCGAGCCGCTGCCCAACCACACCATCTGCGCCCTGCTGGACGTACCCGTCCAGGACCGGCCGCTCATGCTGCGCCTCACCCAGCAGATGCTGACCACCGCGCCCGAAGCCCGGCAGACGGCGGCCGAAGCCAAGCAGCACCTGCGCGCCTACTTCACCACGCTCGTCGCCGAACGCCGCAAGGACGGGGGCAGCGACCTCATCACCACCATGGCCGCCGGCGATCAAGAGGAGGAGCCCCTGAGCGACGACGAGCTGGCCGTCCTGGCACTGACCCTCATCCTCAGCGGCAACGACACGGCCACCTGCCAGATCAGCAACATCGCCTACACCCTGCTGACCCGCCCCGAGCTCCACGAACTGCTGCGGCGCAGCCCCGAACAGCTTCCCCGGCTGCTGGACGAACTCCTGCGGCACATCCCCTTCCGCAAGGGCGTCGGCATCCCGCGCGTCGCACTGGAGGACGTGGAGCTCGAAGGAGTGCTGATCCGCGCCGGTGACTTCGTGCACGTCTCCTATCTGGCGGCCAACCGGGATCCGGAGGTGTTCGCGGACCCCGATGCCCTCGACGTCGACCGTGCGTCGCACCCTCATATGACGTTCGGCTGGGGCGGCCACCACTGCGTCGCCAGCACCCTCGCCGTCGCGGAGCTGAAGGCCGCGATCGGGGTCCTGTTCACCCGCCTTCCCCGACTGCGGCTGGCCGTACCGGCCCAGGACGTGCCCTGGGACACCCGGACGATCCGGCGCTTCCCCCTGGAGCTGCCCGTGACGTGGTGAGGGCGCGGGCAGCTCCGGTCCTGCTCCTCGCGGCGAGGTGCTGACGCCCCCCTGCCGCGAGGAGTTCACGGACTCGGTGGAAGCCTCCTGCTAGAAGGTGAGGTTCCAGGCGTCGATCCGCCCGGTGTCCTGTGTCGCGATGTCGCGCACACGCAGCTTCCACGTACCGGACGCGGTCTCCGACGAAGCGTCCACCGTGTACGTCTTCACCACGTCGTCCCCGCTGTCGCCGTCGGCGAAGTCCTCCAGGGAGTAGACCGAGCCGTCGGGGGCGACGAGGGACAGCACCAAGTCGCCGCGGTACGTGTGCTTGACGTCCACACCGACCTTCAGCGCGGCCGGGGCGTTGCCCGTCACACCGGTCACGGTGATCGGCGACTCCACCGTGGCGTTGTCGGCGACGGTGACGTCGGCGGTGTTCTCGAAGGAGCGGCCGGGCGGCGGCGTGGTGCCACCGACGGCCTTCAGCGCGTCGACCTGGCCCTCTCCGAAGAAGGCGTTCTTCGCCGTGGTGCCGGTGCAGCGGATGTCGGACGGGCACGCGGTGTCCGTGGCCTGGGTTCCCAGCCGCGCACGCAGATCAGCGGGGGTGGCGGCCGGATCGGTACTCTTCAGCAGCGCGGCGACACCGGCGACGTGCGGCGATGCCATCGACGTGCCGTTCATGTTCCCGTACTTGCCGCCGGGGAGCGTCGAGTAGACGCCGTAGGCTCCGTCGCCGCCCGGCGCCGCGACGTCGATGACGTCCCGGCCGAAGTTGGAGTACGACGCCTTGATGTTCCCGTTGCCCATCGCCGCGACGGTCACCACGCCCGGCAGCTCCGTCGGGATGTCGACGCAGGCGTTGGTGATGGTGCGGTTGACGGGGGTGGAGTCGTTCGGGCTGGAGCTGTCGCTGCGCTTGTTCGCCAGGTCGTAGGTGGAGTTGCCCGCTGCCGCGACCTGGAGCGAACCCTTGCCCTCCGCGTACTCCTGCGCCCGGCGCACACCCTCGATGATGGCCGCCTGGTCCGGGTCGTCGGGGCAGTTGAACATCCAGGGGTCCGTGTAATAACTGTTGTTGGTGACGTCGAAGCCGTGGTCACCGGCCCACATGAAGCCGCAGATGGTGTTCTCGGCGAAGAACATGCTGGTACTCGGCTCCGCCACGCGCACGGACGCGATCTTCACGCCCGGCGCGACGCCGACCACGCCCTTGCCGTTCTTCGCGGCGGCGATGGTGCCCGCGACGTGGGTGCCGTGGCTGCCGACGTCACGCCAGGCGCCGGCCCGGGTGTCGGCCTTGCCGTAGGCGCAGGAGACGGAGTCCGCCGTGTCGAAGTTGGGTGCGATGTCCTGGTGCCGGTCGTCCACTCCGGTGTCGAGGACGCCCACCGTGACGGACGGCGAGCCGGTGCTGACGGCCCAGGCCTTGTCGGCGTTGATCCTGGTCATGTCCCACCGCGCGGTCTCGGTGAGCGTCGTGGACGACTGCCCGGGAGCGTTCGGCAGGGTGGGGGAGTAGGCGTCGGCGGGGACGTCCGAGGTGCGAGTCGCACCCACCTTCTGCACGCCCGCGACGGAGCGCATCGCGGCGGCGAAGCCGGCCGACGAGGAGTGGGCGACCACGACGCCGATCGCGTCGTAGTACGCGAAGACCGAACCGCCGTTCGCCGCGACGGCGTTGCGGGCGGCGGAGGTGTCGCCGGGAGCGGTGATGACGAGGTAGGAGCGGGTTCCGGCGGCAGTCTGGGCAGGCACGGCGGCGCGGGCCGCGCCCGGACCGGGCGGAAGGCCGGTGTCCACGTCGGCCGCTCCGGCGGGCGTGGCGAGCGCGAGGGCCGCTCCGGCAGCGGCGACGGACAGCAGCGACCGTCTGAGACGGCGCTGGGATGTGCGGGGGGTTGTCACAGCATCCTCCGAGAGCCCGGGGCGAGGGGTGGTGCCCGCCGGGCCGTGGGTCGAATGGGTCGACGCAAGATTTCAGATGAGGGCATGACAAGGGAAGGGTCTGCGGCGCTTTGATCGTCAGGGGGGACAAGTAGGTGACTTCACTCCGGATCGCACAGGGGGCATGCTCTGTACATGCCGGGGTACACGCGCGTTCGTCAGCCCGCGGGAGGCCGGCAGCGTGCAGCTATAGGGGAGGGAAGCATCGTGGCGACAGTGACTACGGCGAAGACGGACACGAACGTGGAGGGGCTGCCGGAGGTCGCCGAGCCCTCGCGGATGGCACCGAAGGACGCCCGGCAGCTGACGCGTCTGTTCTTCGACCAGCTCGCGGCGCTGGAGGAGGGCACACCCGAGTACCAGTACGCGCGGAACACGCTGATCGAGATGAACATGTCCCTGGTCCGCTTCGCGGCGGGGCGGTTCCGCAGCCGTGGGCCGGAGGAGATGGAGGACATCGTCCAGGTCGGCATGATCGGCCTGATCAAGGCCATCGACCGGTTCGAGTTGACCCGCGAGGTGGAGTTCACCTCCTTCGCCATCCCCTACATCGTCGGCGAGATCAAGCGGTTCTTCCGCGACACCACCTGGGCCGTGCACGTCCCGCGCCGGCTGCAGGAGGCCCGCGTCCAACTCGCCCGCGCCACCGAGGAACTCCGCAGCCGTCTGGGCCGCACCCCGACGGTGAAGGAACTGTCGGAGCTGATGAGCCTGCCCGAGGACGAGGTCAGGGAGGCCCGGCTGGCCTCCAACGGCTACAACTCCACCTCCCTGGACGCGGCGATCGGCGGCAGCGAGGACGGCGAGACGGCCCTGGCGGACTTCATCGGCGCCGACGACCGTGCCCTCGAACTCGTGGAGGACTTCCACGCACTCGCCCCGATGATCGCCGCGCTCGACGAACGCGACCGGCAGATCATCCACATGCGCTTCGCGGAAGAACTCACCCAGGCCCAGATCGGCGAACGCCTCGGCGTCTCCCAGATGCACGTCTCCCGCCTGCTCTCGCGCTGCCTGGCCCGGCTGCGCGAGGGCATGCTCACCGAAAGCTGACTCCGCGGCCCACGGCGCGGGGCGCCAGATCATCCGAGGAGGCCTCTGCCGCGAACCGGGTGTTCTCCCGCTGGGGGTCCGCCGGTCCGTCCCGGTGCAGGTCGGCCACGGCGAGGGAACGGCCGAATCCGTAGCCCTGGAGGCCGTCCGGGCGACCGCCGTCGAACCCGCCCAGGCTCAGCTGGGGCAGGCCGGCGACACCCTCGGCACCATCACGGCCCGCATGTACGGGGCCGCGCCGGCCGTCCTGCGGGACACCACGCACCGCTCGGCTGACGCCGGTCGGCTGGCGCCGAGTCGCACGGCGATCCGCCCGCCGGCCCCCCGTTTCCGCGGGCCGGCGGGCGGACCCAGGGGGTCGGGCAGGCGGGGCCCGTGCAACCATCTGCCCCACGCGGCCCCGTGCTGTCGCCGACCTCGGAGGGGCCCTCTGGGCGCCTGTCCGGCCCGTTGGCGGCACCACTCGAACCAACCCGGCGACTCGGCGCATACAATTTGCTCTCATGCCGAAGCCTGACGAGCTGATCGTTGACATCGCCGCCCGTGTGGAATCCGGGCAGAGCAGCCAGATGTCCCTGACCGTGGTCACCGGTGGTGCCGTCATCACCGGTCGACTGGCTCCCGAAGCCATGTGGCGGCAGAGGGTGTCGGAGGTGCTGACGGACTCCGCCCGCCTGGGTGAGTTCTCCGCCGTCTTCGAAACCCCGCCGAAGGAGGACGGCCCGCCCACGCATCTGCACTTCCATGTCGCGCGGATTCTGCAAGGCACCGTGGGAATCCCGGAGACGGGCGGCATGTTCCGCGTCGCGATCGAGGACATCAGCGCCTGGACCGTGGGCGACTTCAGCTACTCCGACCACTGACCGGCGGCCGTGCCGGCAGCGCACAACCGTGAAGGGCGGCTCTACGCGGCGCTGCCGTGACCGGCCTCGCCGGGAGCGCCCAGTGGCCGCGTCGGCCCCTCGTCCTCCACCACCCTGCGTTCCGGCTCGGTCGCGTCCAACTCCCAGTGGTGCCGGCACTCCTCGCACCGGGGGCCGTCCGCCCTCACGTCGAGCACCTCCCCGTTCGGGCAGTCCGTGCCGTCCCCGCGACCCTCACACGCTTCCCCGCCGACCCCCATGCGCTCGACCGTGCGCCGTCCCGTACCCGAACGGGAGGGCGCCGGCGGGGCGCACAGGGGCTCAACCCCGGCACAGCGCCCCGGCACCCGCCGTCAGCCCCACCTGCGACATCATGAGGCCGCGAGCGCCATCAGGGAGACAGGCAGGTCCCCGGCTCCTGGATCGTTCTGACGATCTGGCCGCTGTATGTGGCAGGTGAATTCACCGGGAGAGCAACCACCGAAGCAGGCGGAGTACTGGTCGAATTTTGAACTTTTTCGGGGTTGCGCGACACTACCTGTGAATCGTCGGCTTCCGTCGCTTCCATGATCTCGTCTTTGCACTTCACGCAGGCCAAGAGAACCGGCCGCGTGGTCCGGAAGGCGAAGGGAGATCATGCGGCCAACTGCGGGGATTTCTCCGTCCGCTCACGGGGAGCGGCTCATTCCGCCCGCGGGGGAGCTTTGCACTCCGGTCCGCCCCTCGATCAGCGATCAAGAATGGGAGGGCTTCCTCGACAGGACGGTATGACAGAAGCCTTGCACCGATCCGATCCTCCTGCCAGGGTTCGGGAGTCGGTTCTCGGCATTGCGTCACGGGGGAGACTCGATGTTGTTCACCTTTCCGATGGACCATGACGGCTCTGCCTTTCCTCGGCCCGTGGTTCGCCGCGCTGCCTGACGACATCCGCAAGCGGATGAGTCGCACGACAGTCGGTGGGCCCACTGGGAGTTGCTGAGGAGGAAGAGTGATGGACCACATCTCCGCATCCGTACAGAAACCGATACGGCAGCACGTACGCCGCCCGGATCCGCATCTGGGCGGACGTTTATCGGAGATCACCCAGGTGCCGATCAGCAGAATCATGGTCGGGGGCTCACTACGTACGGCCGGGGAGGATCCACGGCACATCGACGCGCTCGCCGAAGTGTGCTCCGAACTGCCGCCGATCGTCATCCACCGGAAGACGATGACCGTCATCGACGGTGTGCACCGGCTCAGGGCGGTGGAGAACAGCGGCGCCACGCACATCAGCGCCGTGCTCTTCAACGGCGATGAGCGCGAGGCCTTCGTGCTCGCGGTCAAGCTGAACAGCAACCACGGACTGCCGCTCTCCCTCGCCGACCGCAAGGCCGCGGCCCTGCACATGCTCGCCGACTTCCCGGAGTGGTCCGACCGGCGGCTGGCGGGGGTCGTCGGCCTGTCGGACAAGACCGTCGCGGCACTCAGGCGACGGTCGGGTGCGGAACTTCCGCACCCGACCGCGGTGCGACTGGGGCGGGACGGGGTGGCCTACCCCCTCGCGGCGACGGAAGGCCGCAGTCGCGCGCTGGCCCACCTCACCGCGCATCCCGACGCGTCCGCGCAGGAGGTGGCGCGTGCCGCGGGCATCTCGCTCACCACGGCGAAGGACGCGCGAAAGCGGGCCCGCGCACTTCGAGGTGAGCCACCGCCGACGGAGCAGCCGGGCGCCGGGCCGGTCCGGGAGACCGGGGCCGGCCGCCCCGCCCTCGTGAAACGTCCCAAGGCGGGGAGCGCGGACCTGGCACTGGCCGTGCGGCGGTTGCGCGCCGATCCCTCGCTCCGGTTCACCGAGGTGGGCCGGAAGCTGCTGCGGACCCTGGACCCCTCGGCCACGCAGCCGCACGACTGGGCGGCGATGGCGAGCAGCATCCCGATCCACTGCGCACCTCTGATCGCCGAGCTGGCACGGCACCACGCCGAGAGCTGGCAGCTCCTGGCGGAATCGTTGACGGAACGGATCAATTCCCGGGAAGCTGACGTATAGATGTCCGGCCGGTTCATCGAACGCCGTTGCCGACGCCTCGGATTTGTCGCCTCCGGTTTTTCCGTCGAGATCATCTCCTGGATTCTCGCGGACGTTGCGTGAAGCGCCGGCGCATCAGATTTGGCGCACTCGGGGCCTATTCGCCGACGCGCTCCGAGCTGTCTCCCGGTGTCTGATCGAGCCGGCGTGGCTCCTGGTGGGGGACAGAAAAGCCTTTCTGAAGCCTGCGGTATTTGTTGAATGTACGACTTGAGTTCAAACGGTTGCGCGGTGCCCGAACGGTTTGTACTGTGACTCACACAATTTTGAAGCGGGGGTGCGGGGGGAACGTGACTTCGTATAGTCCTGGCCATGTTGGGCATGAGCAGTCACCCGTGCCTCAACACATTGTTCGTGACGGTTCATCCTTACCGGGGATGCCGACCCATTGGTACAACTTCCTGGCGGATCTACCGGGACCCATGCCCGAAGTCAGGGATTCCGGAAGCCCCACGGCCGCAGAGATATCGGCCAGAATTCGGCCGCGAGTCCTCGTCGAGCAAAACGGTTCGGGCGAGCAATGGATTGCCATTCCCGAACCGGTCCTGGAGTTGCTGCGGCAATGCGGCCGGCCGACACCGTTGCACCGGGCGCACCGACTCGAGAAGTATCTCGGTACCGGCGCGAGAATCTACCTCAAGCGTGAAGACGTCCTTCCCACCGGCAGCTTCAAGCTGAACACCGCCATAGCTCAGGCGTATTACGCGGCCGAGGAGGGGCGGACGACCCTCGTCACCGAGACCGGGGCGGGTCAATGGGGGATGAGCGTCGCGCTGGCGGCGAAGATGTTCGGCCTGCGGGCCGAGATCTTCATGGTGAGGTGCTCGCTCGAGCAGAAGCCCTACCGGCGTCACTACATGGAACTCCTGGGGGCCGAGGTACGGCCGTCGCCGTCGACCCGCACGGCGATCGGACGAAAGATCCTCGGGGAGAACCCGGGCCACCCCGGCAGCCTCGGCACCGCGATCAGCGACGCGATCGAGCACGCCCTGGGCGACCCCTCCGCCGCGTACCTCGCCGGCAGCGGGATGCCGCACGTCTACCTCCATCAGACGTTGCTGGGGCTCGAGGTCGCCCAGCAGCTCAAGACGACCCACGGCGAGGACCTGGGCGTCGACGGGCGCGGCGACCACCTCATCGCGTGCTCGGGTGGCGGAAGCAACCTCTGCGGTCTCATCGGCCCTCACCTGCGGGCCAAGGCCGACGGGGCCGACCTCCGCTTCCTCGCCGCGGAATCCACGGCGGCGCCCCGGCTCACCCAGGGCGTCTACGCGTACGGCCGCACCGACCTGGGCGGCTACACGCCCGAGGTGCTGGGCTACACGATGGGGGAGAGTTTCATCCCCCCGCCCAACCACGTCGGCGGCCTGCGCAACCACCACAGCTCCGCCCTGGTCAGCCTGCTCCGGCACGAGGGCGTCCTGGACGCCGTCGCCTTCGACCAGCGGACGGCCCTGGAGGCCAGCCGGCTCCTGCTGCAGACCGAAGGCCTGTTGCTCGCCCCCGAGGCCGGCCACGCGGTCGCCGCGGCCCTGGACGTCGTGGCGAAGGCCGACGCGGAAAACGCCGAACCGGTGATCGTGGTCCTGGCCAGCGGCTCCGGATTCCTCGATCTGCAGGGATACAACGAAGTCCTGCTCGACGCATAGCCGCACCATCGTTCACGGCATCTTCGCACCATGCGATTGGGAAGCCATATGCGCTTGGCGACATTTCAGCCCCAGCACGGCGTTCATTGCGAGACGACCACCCTCCGCAACATGCTCCACCATGCCGGCGCCGGTATATCCGAAGCCATGCTGTTCGGCCTCGGCCAGGGGATCGACTTCCAATACTGGGACGCTCCGGATCCTGCTCGCGGCACGCCGATGCTCACCGGTCGGATCGAGCCTGCCCTGCTGTCCCGCAACGCCTGCGCGGCCCTGGGGGTGACCTTGCGTGAATCGCGGTCACCCGACCCGGAATCGGCCTCCGCCACAGCGGCGCAACTGCTGGCCGCGGGCCACGTCGTGGGAGTGTCCGTCGACATCTTCCACCTCGACTACTTTTCGTCCCGCAGTCATTTCGCGTCGCACTACATCGCGGTGTACGGGCTCGACGACTCCCTCGCCCACGTCGTCGACACCGATCAGCAGGGAGGGGCACAGACCCTTCCGACGGAGTCGCTGCGCCGAGCCCGCGCTTCCGACGAAGGCTTCATGCCGTCGCCCCACCTGCACCTGTACGTCGAGAAGCCGCCGGAGCGTCTGATCACCGACACCGACGCGGTCCTGCGTGAACAGATCTGGAACGCCGTCCGGCTGACCGCGGAGCGGATGACCGAGGACCGCGGACCCCGATTCGGTCTCCGCGCCATGCGCCGGGCCGCTTCCGAGATCGCCGGATGGAGCGACACCCTCGCCTCCCCGGACGACTCGGTGCCGGGGGTCGGGCGCTTCTGGCGCTTCGCGGGAACCGGCGGAGCGAACTTCCGCAAGCTCTACCGCGAGTTCCTGCTGGAGGCCCGGCAGCGGTATGACGACCCCGAACTCGACCCGTTCGTCGAGGACTTCGGTGACGTGGAGCGGCAGTGGGACCAGGCGATCGACCTGCTGATGGCCTACCGCGGCGCGGACGACGGGCGAGGGCGACTTCAAGCCGTCGCGTCCCGGCTGCACGCGATCGCCGACGCCGAACAGGCCGCCTTCGAAAGGCTGCTCGTCTCGGCCGCCAAGCGGGCGGGTGAGTCGGCTTGACGATCACCCGGGCCAGGTCCATCTGCCGTATGTGCCACGGCGGTTGCGGCGCCGTGGTCGAGCTCACCGACGGCGTCCCCACCGACATCCACGGCGACCCGGACAATCCCACGAGCGAAGGCTACTTCTGCATCAAGGGCAAGGCCTCACTCGACCTGCTGCGCAGCCCGGACCGGCTGACGACACCGCTGATGCGGACCGGCCCGCGCGGCTCGGGGACGTTCGAGCCGGTCAGTTGGGAAGCCGCCCTCGACCGGATCGCCGGCGAGCTCGCCGCGACCATCGGCCGGCACGGACCCGAGTCCGTCGTCCTCGGCCAGGGCACCGACCGCAACTACCAGGAATGGGTGTTCCGGCTCGCCAACGCGATCGGGACGCCGAACGTGGTCGGTCCGGCACACGTGTGCTTCTACCCGCGGGTCATGGCCTCGATCATGACGTACGGCGCCTTCACCTTCTGCGACTACGACGGCGACCCCGAAGTCGTCCTGCTCTGGGGCAGCAACAAGCCGAGCACCCACTCGGACGGCGTGATCGGCGTCAAGCTGCTGGGAGCCGTCGAACGCGGCAGCCGTGTCATCACCGTCGATCCGCGACGTACGCAGACCGCCGCACGCTCCAGCCTGCACCTGGCGATCCAGCCGGGCACCGACTGCGCACTGGCCCTCGGCATGATCAAGACCGTCATCGACGAAGGCTGGTACGACCACGACTTCGTCGCCGCGCACACCTCCGGGTTCGACGAACTCGCCGCGCACGTGAAGGCGTACGACATCGAGCGGGTCGCGCGGATCACCGGACTCACGCCCGAGCTCATCCACGAAGCCACCCGCTCCTACGCCCTCGCCGCCCGGGCCTGCATCGAGGCCGGAACCGGTCTGTCGCAGAACGAGAACTCCTTCGACGCCCACCGCGCCATCGCCATCCTCGCCGCGATCTGCGGAAACATCGACGCCCCCGGCGGCGACGTGATCTGGGAGCCGATGCCGATCGAGGGCCGGCGTGCCTTCCCCCGCTCGGACCTGCTCCCCGAGGAGCAGGCGAAGAAGCGGATCGGCGGCGACAAACACAAGATCCTTTCGATGTCCGGCTGGGTCGCGCCGGGAGACCTGCACGAGGCCATCGTGACCGGCGCGCCGTACCCGATCACCTCCATGCTGATCTTCGGCAGCAACATGCTGGCCTCGCACGAGAACACCGGGCTCGTCCGCGAGGCGATGAGCAAGCTGGACCTGATCGTCGTGTGCGACCTGTTCATGACGCCGACCGCCCGGTACGCCGACGTCGTCCTGCCGACGTCGAGCTGGCTGGAGCGGGACCAGATCGTCGAGTTCAACTCCTACATCGCGGCCCGGCAGAAGATCGCCACGGTCGACGGCTGCCGGTCGGACGAGGAGATCATCCTCCAGCTCGCCGAACGGCTCGGCCTGGGCGAGCACTTCTTCCCCTCGCTGGAAGCCGCTCTCGACGCCAAGCTGGCCGGCATCGACCTCACCTGGGAACAGTTCACGAAGATCGGCTACATCCGGAACGAGAAGCGGTACCACAAGTACCGCGACGGCGGATTCCGTACCCGGTCCGGACGCGTGAACCTGATGAACCACGGGCTGCGGGCCATGGGCTACAAGGCGTTCCCGGTCTTCCGGCGCCCGCCGGAAACCGACCAGGCCCTCCCGTACGTGATGACCAGCGCCCATCCGCGCCAGTTCTACAACACCGAGTTCCATCAACTCCCGACCACCTCGCGCAGCCAGAGCACGGCGCGGGTGACCGTCCATCCGGACACCGCCGAGCGGGAAGGGCTGACGGACGGCGAAGAGGTGGACCTCTTCACGCGGGCCGGTGCGCGCGGGGTGCGCATGACGGTCAAGATCTCCGACTCCGTCGCACCGAACGTCGTGATGGCGGACGCCGGCTGGTGGTATCCGGGCGAGTCCTCGGTCGACGCCTCGCTCAGATCCTCGGTCAATCTCCTGACGGACAACGACCGTTCCGACGTGCACATGGGGAGCGCGACGATGAGAGGTGTAGCAGTGGGAATACGGCGGCTGGGGCCGGGCCGTGGCTAGCGCGCGGGGCACCGTCGCCGCCCGGGTGCCGGAGACCGACGAGGGCCTTCAGGGCGACGAACTGGCCCTCAAATACGACGAGATGCAGCGTCACATCCGGGACAACGGCTGGCTCCAGGAGAAGATCGACGACATCCTGGCCGCCGAGATCACCACCGGCGAGGTCCTGGAGCTGGGATGCGGCCCGGGCTACCTCGGCCTGGAATGGCTCACCCAGGCCGAGGACTCCGCCCGGCTCGTCGGCCTCGACATCTCACCGGCGATGCTCCGGCGGGCGGGCATCAACGCGGGCGGCTACGGCGTCGCCGAGCGGTGCGCCTACGAATGCGGCACCGTCCTGGCCCTGCCGTTCGAGGACGACCGCTTCGACCACGTCATCAGCGCGTCCTCCCTGCACGAATGGGCGGATCCGGTGACCGCCCTGTCGGAGATGCACCGCGTGCTCAGGCCGGGCGGCCGGTACTGCGTCTCCGATCTGCGCAGGGACGTCGACCGGACGACGTTCCAGTTCATGAAGGCGAACATCGCGGCCGACATGCGCCCGGGCTTTCGCACCTCGATCCGGTCCGCGTACGTCAAGAGCGAGATCGAAGAGCTGCTGCGCGGCACCGCGCTCGACACGGCCGTCGTGACGGAGGCGCAGATGGGGATCGTCATCACGGGCAGGAAGGAAGCGCCATGAACGCACTCGCGGGAAGTTCGCCGGCCATCACCGCCACGCGCGACGGGCGCTTCCCCGACCGCGCCGGCTTCGGACGGGCCTGGGAGGAGATCCTCCGGACGTCGAGCACCTGGCGGGACCTCGACTGCGGACAGTACCTGTCGGCCTGGTGCGGATACGCGCCGGAGCACGTCGTCGAGAAGTTCGCCGGTGTCAACCACGTCGGCATCTACATGGGCGACTACGACAACGACGACGAGGTGTTCGGATGGAACGCCCACCTGAACGACCTCCGGGCGTCCGGCGAGATCACAGCCGTCGAGATGGGGCCGTCGTACATCTCGCCCCGGCAGTACGGCACGCCGGGATGGTGGAACTCGATCGCCCTCACCGACGGACGGGTCATCGAGATGTTCGCCTGCCGCCGGTTCGGCCCCTGGGCGGACCGCCCCGCCGGAGAACGGGGACGGCTCATGTCGCACGTCGCCATCGACGTGCACACCGACGCCGACGTCCGCTACCTCCTGGACGTCCTCGACCGGGACGTCGACCACCTCGAGAACATCGCGTTCACCGAGGCCGACGAGCTCGGCCACACCTACGGCCACCTGCGCAACAACGACAGCGGTTCCGTGCTCGAGATCGTCTACGAGGCGCAGCGCGGCGGAACGGGGCACGGCGATGGCGGTCATTGAGATCTCGCCGCACTCCGGCGAACACTGCGAATCGACCGCTCTGCTCAACATGCTCCGCAACCACGACATCGAGCTGAGCGAGCCGCTGATCTTCGGGCTGGGACAGGGGCTGTCGTTCCTGTACTGGCACTCGAAGCAGATGCCGAGCCCGTTCCTCGCCGGCCGGGTCAAACCCGACCACCTCATGCGCAACGTGGCGGACGCCCTCTGTCTGGAGCTGCGGGCGCAGGAGACGTCCTCACCGGCGAAGGCCGAGGCCACGCTGATCGAGGCTCTCGACGAGGGCGATGTGGTGGGCCTCAAGCTCGACCGCTACCACCTCGACTACGCGCGGGAGAACCACCACTTCGCCGCGCACTACGTCGCCTGCATCGGCTACGAGGACGACAGGTTCGTCGTCGTCGAGACCCGGTCGCTCGGCGTCCGGTCGACATCGCGGGAGAGCATGGCCCGGGCCCGGTCCGCCAAGGGACCGATGTCCTCGCGCCACCTGTCCGTCCGGGTGAACCCGAGCGGGTACGACGAGTCGATCCTCGCGAAGGCCTGCCGCACCTCGATCCTGGCCGCCGCACAGGACTTCCTGAGCCCGCCGATCACCAACATGGGATTCAAGGGGATCGCGAAGGCCGGCTCCCTGATGCGCGGATGGCACGACAAGCTCGACCGGCCGGTGGAGGCGATGAGCGCCGTCGGCACCAGCATGGAGGAAGGCGGCACGGGCGGCGGACTCTTCCGGACGCTGTGGGCGCAGTTCCTGGAAGAGGCGCACGAGCTGACCGGTGTCGAGGCCTACGACGAGCTCGCCGTCGAGTACCGCCGCATCGCCAAGCGCTGGACGGACGTGGCGAACCTGCTGCGCGACGCCGACGACTCCGGCGCCCGGCGCTCACTCGACGACGCCGCCTCGATCGTCAGCAGCTTGGCGGCCGAGGAACGTACGGCGATGGCGAGGCTGGAGGAGGCGTCCCGATGACCACGCTCGCCCGGCCGGCCGGGCACGACCCGCGCGGCACACTCCGCGACACCCTCGTCTCCCGCGTCGACATCGCGCGCAAGGTCGCCACGGTCACCTCGCTGGACCGGCAGGCGCTCGACGCCTGGGCCGCTCAGGCGCTCTCCGCGACCGTCGAGCACGCCTGCCGCAACTCACCGTTCTACACCGGCTTCGTCCCGGCCGAGGTCGCCCGAGCGGTCGCGCAGGGCCGTCCGCACGCCTTCGAGGCCCTTCCCTTCACGACGCGCGAACATCTCGCCGCCGCCTATCCGCTCGGCATGCTCGCCGTGCCGAGGCGTGAGGTGATCCGGTTCGACGAGAGTTCCGGTACCGGCAACGGGCGCCCCATCGCCGCGTTCTTCACGATGGCGGACTGGCTGGAGAACAACCTCACCGTCGCCGGGCTGCTGGCCGCCGTCCTGGACGAGCGGGACGTCGCGGCCATCGCCGTCCCGTACGAGCTGGCCGGGGTGGGCCAAGACCTCGACCGGGCGATCGAGATCCTCGGCTGCACCATCGTGCCGCTCGGCGCGGCCTCACCGTCCTGCACCCCGGACCGGATGGTCGACGCCCTCCTGCGGTCCGGCACCACCACCCTGGTGTGCTCCGGGACGCGCGCCCTGTTCCTCGGCGAGATCGCCCGCCGCCGGGGCATCGACCCCCGGCGCGACCTCGCCGTCTCGAAGATCCTCATGGCGGGGGAGGGGGCGTCGCCGGCCAAGAAGCGGCGCCTGGCCGACCAGTGGGACGCCGTCGCGTACTCGATGTTCGGCATGACCGAGACCAACACGCTGGCCATGTTCTGCCGCGAGCGCGCACTGCACCTGGTCGAGACACGGACGTTCTTCGAGGTGGTCGATCCGGGGTCCGGCGAGCGGCTGCCGGACGGCTCCGTCGGTGAGCTGGCCGTGACGACGCTGGCGAGCCGGGCCATGCCGCTGCTGCGGTACCGCACCGGTGACGTGTGCCGGATCGAGGCGGCGCCGTGCGCCTGCGGTTCCCCGCTGCGCCGGCTGCAGCACCGGGGCCGGATCGGCGACCGGATCCCGCTCGGGGAGCGCTGGACCTCCCAACTGGAGGTCGAGGACATCGTCCTGGGCGCCATGACCACCGAGCCGTACTACTTCGCCTTCGACATCGACGGCGATGCCCTTCAGATCGCTCTGCCGCCGACCGGCGCCGACGACGCGACCCGGAAATCGATCGAGGCCGCAGTCCGTGACCGCCTCGGAGCGGCCACCCGATTCCGCGTGCTGGACACCGACCGGTTCGAGACGGCGCTGCGAACCTCGGCCAAACCGACGATGCGCAACTTCAGTGCCTACGGGGGAGGAGGGGCTGACGGTGAGGGTTGAACTGCCGCTTCCCACGCGCATTCCGATCGACGGGCGCTTCGAGATCGATGACACGTGCATCGACTGCAAGCTCTGCAACGACCTGGCGCCCGACAACTTCGACGCGGACCTCGACAACGACGTCCACTACGTGTGCAAACAGCCCGAGACACCCGACGAACTCGAGCGGGTCCTCGACGCTTTCGAATCCTGCCCCACCGAATCGATCCGGTACTCAGCGGAACCCAGCGGGGAGTGATGGCGCGATGCCAAGCCTGGACGATCCAGTGGAAGCCGGCATGTGCGCCGGCCGACGGCAGATGACCGGACTGGGACCGGTGGCCGAGAGCTACGACCAGCTGCACCGCATCGACCTGCTCGGCGAGGCGCGGGCCGCACGAGGAGTACCGGAGGGCACGTACGACTCGACGGTGTGCGCCGTCCTCCAGGCGTCCGAGGTGTGCCTGCTCAACCTGGCCCGGCTGGCGAACAGGACCCAGGCATGCCTGCTGGCCGACGACATCCCGACCGCGTCCCGCTACGTCCAGTGGGCCGTCGGGTTCCACCGGCTGCTGCGCAGACTCGGCACGGTGATGTTCGGCGCCCGCGGCATCTACGGAGCCGCCGTGTCCGCGGGGGCCACGGCCGTCAGCATCTCCGAGTCCGCCGGCTACGCGGCCTACGTCGACGCGCTCCGCGGCCTGGAGGACGTCGCCAAGGGCTCGCTGCTGGCCGGCGCACCCGAGCTGACCCGCTCCACCATCGCCACCAAGAGCATCGACGACCCGCTGTACCGCGTGCTGCACGGCATCCGGGTCGGCTGCCACGACGCCACCAAGTGGGAGAGCGACCTCACCTCCGTACCCATCGGGGTGAGCCGGAGCACCGACGAGCTGATCTCCGCCGAGACACTGGCGCGCGCGGTCGCCGCGACCGAGCTGAACGCGGACACCCTGCACGGCGAGTTCGTCGCCCTCCACCAGATCCCGGAGATCCTCTGCGCCGAGGCGAACGACCATCTCGAGGTCGCGATCCGGGCCATCCGCGCCTCGGCGCTGAGCCGGGCGGCGCAGCACCTGACGGCCTGCCGGGAGCTGCTCGACCCGGTGGTCGACGCGCAGCGGGTGATGGCCGAACACCTGGCCACCGGGGAGTACCACGAGTTCCGGACCAATCTGGGACCCGCGAGCGGTACGCACTCGCTGTCGATCAAACAGCACATGTTCCGGGATCTGTTCAAGCACATGTGGAACGACCTCGAGGCCTGGCTGAGCTCGCTCGGCGGGTCGTCGCTGGAGGAGACCGTCCGGGACATCGACGCACGCCGCCACGACGACCCGGAAGGCTGGCTGCGGCACACCGTGGTCGACCAGGCGTTCAAGCTGCACTCCGCCCACCAGCAGTGGCGCCACGAACATCTGCACATGCCCCGCAACTGCCTGGGCAGCGGCGGCACCAAATCCATGATCGGCATCCCGGACGGGCCCCAGGCGGTCTACAAGATGCGGGACGCGGCCAACGCCCAGCACGCACTGGCCACACTCCACCGGGCACGTCGGACGCCCCTGACGAACGCCGTGCCGGACTCGCCCATGGTCAAGCTCATCACCGATCCCAGCTCCCTCGACTCCGAACTGATGCGGGTCGTGGGCGAGGCGACACGCGAGTACTTCCCCCAGGTGCAAGAGCAGAGCTACCAGCCGTTCCGGTCCGGTGCGGCCGAGCGGAACCCGTAGGAGCGCGGACGGTGACCACCACAGGATCCACAGCCTCTGACAAGCCCACCGACGAGACGGCCCTTCTGCCGGGCACCTCCGGCGGCGCCTGGCGAGGCAGCGAGTACATCGCCAGCCTCAAGGACGAGCGGGAGGTCTGGTGCGAGGGACGCCGCATCGACGTGACCGGCGACCCGGGCTTCAGGCCGATGCTGTCCACGCTGGCCGGCCTCTACGACGCCCAGCACCTGCCCGACCGCGCGGACGAGATGCTGCACCGCTCGGACACCTCCGGCAACCTGGTCAGCCTGTCGTACCTGGCGCCGGCCGACCGGGACGACCTCGGCCGCAAGTGGGCCAACTCCCACCGGTGGGCGGAGGCCTCCTACGGCCAGCTCTCCCGGATACCCGACTTCATGTCGAACGTCGTGGTCGGGCTCTATGACTACCGGTTCGAACTGGCCAAGGTCGACCCCGAGTTCGGGCGCAACGCGGAGAACTACTACCACTACTGCCGCGAGAACGACCTCACGCTGACCCACGGCCTGGGCGACCCCCAGATCGACCGTTCCTCGACGCCCGCCGACCGGCCGGAACTGGGTCTCAGGGTGGTGCGGCGCGGCTCCGACGGCATCGTCGTGCGGGGAGCCAAACAGATCGCCACCCTGGCGCCGTACGCGCACGAGGTGCTCATCTACCTCTCGCCCGCGAACTACCTGCGCGAGGACCCCAGCTACGTCTGCTGGTTCGCCGCTCCCCTGGCGACACCGGGCCTGCGCGTCCTGTGCCGCACGTCGTACGCCGAAGGCTCCGGCGGCCTGTCCGCGCGCTACGACGAGCAGGACGCCATGCTGGTGTTCGACGACGTGTTCATCCCGAAGGACCGGGTCTTCCTGCTCGACGACTCCCAGGCGGCCGTCCGCGGGTTCGGCGAGCTGAACAAGTGGTCGCTCTACACCGGCCAAGTGCGCTACTACCACCGGCTGCGCACCATGCTCGGGGTCGCGTCACTGCTGGCCCAGGCGATCGGCGTCGACAAGTTCCGGCAGGTCACGGACCTTCTGGGCGAGCTCACCTCGTACGTCGAGATCGTCCGGCTCGGCCTGGCCGCGATCGACGCCGAGTGCCGGCCCACCTCCTCGGGCCTGCTCGCGCCCGGCTCGACGGCAGCGCTCGACGCCGTCGCCGGCCGCTTCTCGACGCGCGGCTCGGAGATCATCCGGCAGATCGGCGCGTCGGGTCTGATCATGCAGCCCTCGGAGGCCGATCTCGGGACCTCCGAGCTGCGCGCGGTGCTGGACACCTACATGTGCGGGCGCGAGACGAGCGTCGACGAGAAGTCCCGGATCTTCCGCCTCGCCGCCGACCTGGCCGTCGACCGCTTCGGAATGCGCCAGGAACTCTACGAGACGTGGAACCGCGGTGATCCCGCCCGGGTCCGCTCGATGCTCTATGCCCGCTATCCCGACCTGCGGCGCTGCGAAACCCAGGCCCGCGACCTGGCCGAAGGGCGGAACGACACCACATGAGTCTCGACAGCATCCGGCTCGAAGGCGTCACGACCCACAACCTCAAGTCGGTCGACGTCTCCTTCCCCAAGGGAAAGCTGGTCGTCGCCGCGGGCGTCTCGGGATCGGGCAAGTCGTCCCTGGTCATCGACACCCTCTTCGAACACTCCAAGACGCTCTACCTGGGCGCGCTGTCCAGCAAGTCCCTCGACATGGGCGACGGCGACTACCAGTTCGACCGGATCGCGGGGACCCAGCCGCCGGTGGCCCTGCGCCAGCGCGACGGCGGCTACTCCAATCCCCGCTCGACCGTGGGGACCCTCACCGGCCTCGACGGGCTGTACCGGCTGCTGTTCGGCGCCGGCTCGCGGCCGGTGTGCCCGGCCTGTCTCGGCCCGACCGGTCCGGACCTGTTCTGCGACGACTGCGGCTGCTTCGCCGAACCGCACTCCGCGAAGCACTTCAGCCCCAACCGCAAGGAAGGCAAGTGCCTCCAGTGCGACGGCATCGGTGAACTCGTCGGCTTCGCGCTGAACAAGATCATCCCGGACCGGTCGAAGACGCTCACCGAGATCTGGGACGGCGCCGACCCGGGGACATTCGCCGTTCCCAACGTGCGCAAGGCCTTCGAGGCGATGGCCGCGGACATCGGCCTGGACCTCGGCCTGCCGTTCGAGAAGCTGAGCGCGGAGCAGACCGAGCGGGTGCTGCACGGCTCGGACACCATCTACACGCTCAAGATCCGCAAGGTCACCAACGACTTTCGCTTCGAGGGCATCCTGGGCTTCCTGGAGCGCGCGTACCGCAACGCGTCGTCGGCCGCCCGCAAGAACGCCTTCACCAACTACCTCGGACGGGAAGTCTGCCCCGGGTGCAACGGAGGGCGGCTGCGCCCCGAGTCGCTCAGGGCAACGGTGGCCGGGCACACCTTCCACGACTTCCAGAGCGACGAGTTGTCGCGTTCGATCACCCGGTTGCGCGACGGACTCACGTCCGGTGCCGTCCCGGCGCAGGTGCGTGAACTCGCCTCCGCGATCGTCAAACAGAGCGCGAACATCGACGATGTCGGCCTCGGACACCTGCAACTGCAGCGGCCGGTCATCACCCTCTCCGGCGGTGAACTGCAACGGCTGCTGCTGGCGCAGCACCTGGCCAGCGACCTGACCGGCGTCATGTACGTCCTCGACGAACCGACCGCGGGCCTTCACGAAGCCGACACCGGAAAGATCCTCACCTCGCTGCGACGGCTGCGCGATCTCGGGAACACCGTCATCGTCATCGAGCACGACGAGTCGGTGATCCGCGCCGCCGACTGGATCGTCGAACTGGGACCCGGGGCCGGCTCCCGCGGCGGCGAGATCGTCTTCGAGGGCCGCGTCGCCGACCTGCTGAACTCCGGTGACTCGCTGACAGCGACCGCGATGCTGACCGGCGGGCCGTCGCGGGCACGGGCCGAACTCGCCGACGCGTCCTGGCTCGAAGTGCACGGCATCACGCGCAACAACGTGGTCGACCAGACCGCGACCTTCCCGCTCGGCGGGCTCACCTGCGTCTCCGGCGTGTCCGGCGCCGGCAAGAGCTCACTGGTGGCCGGCATTCACGCATCGGTCTCCCGGGCCATCGCCCAGCGGTCGACGGGCGCGGCGGACGGGAGCACCGGCATCCAAGGAGCCGAAGCCCTCGACGACGTCATCTACGTCGAGCAGCGGCCGATCGGCCGCTCCAGCCGGAGCACGCTCGTCACCTACATCGGCATCAGCGACCACATCCGCGACGCTTTCGCCGGCAGCGCCGACGCGGTCGAACGCGGCTTGGGACGAGGCGAGTTCAGCCCGAACGTCGCCGGCGGGCGGTGCGAGTCCTGCAAGGGACTCGGGCTGGCCGAGATCGAGATGACCCTGTTCAAGAGCGAGTTCATCGTCTGCCCCGAGTGCGAGGGCCGTCGGTTCCAGGAGCACGTCCTCGAAGTCCGGCTGGGCGACAAGAACATCCACGACGTGCTGTCGATGACCGTCGAGGACGCACTCGATTGGTTCGACGCCCAGAGCAGTCCCAAGGTCGTCCAAGCGCTCGGCGTGCTCCGCGAGTTCGGCCTCGGCTACCTGCAACTCGGCTGTTCGACGACCACGCTGTCCGGTGGCGAGGCGCAGCGGCTCAACCTGGCGGGCGAGCTGCTCAAGCAGCGCCGCAGCCGCACGCTGTTCATCTTCGACGAGCCGACGCGGGGCCTGCACGCCGCCGACATCCGCCACCTTCTGGCCCTCTTCGAACGCCTGATCTCCACCGGCAACACCATCGTGGTCATCGAGCACGACCTGAAGGTGATCGCCATCGCCGACTGGGTGATCGACCTGGGACCCGGCGCCGGCCGCGAGGGTGGCCGGGTGGTGCACAGCGGGACACCGGAGGACCTCGCGGCCAACACGGCGAGCGTGACCGGGCAGTTCGTACGCCGGCTGCGCGACGAAACCGGCGCGGCGACGCCGATGCCCGAACCCGCCGGACTCCTTCAGCCGAGTGCGGCGCCGGACCTCGGGATCATCGGCGAGCTCCTCCCACGGGCCGTCACGGTGGTCGCCGGCACGGCACGGCAGTCCGAGCGGAACGGACCGACACCGTACGGACTGGTGATCGGCTCCCTCACCGTCGTCTCCGACGAACTCGCCCTGATCGGCTTCCTGGTCCGCTCCGGCAGCACCAGCTGGAACGCCATCGCGGACACCGGCCGGTTCTGCGTCAACATCCTCGGCGAGGACCAGCACGAGGTGTCCGACGCCTTCTCGCAGGGCAGGCCGGACAGCCGCTTCGACACCCTCGCGTGGACCCCCTCCGCCAATGGCTGCCCGCGGCTCTCCGGCGCCGTCGGCACCATCGACTGCAGCCTGAAGTCGACGTACCGGATCGGCGACCACGAGTTCGTCCTGGCGACGGTCGTCAGCGTCGACATGGCGGGCGGCGCGGACCGCCGCCCACTGCTCCGGGGCGAACGGGGCGACAGCGCTCTCGACGACTACGGGTGGCGCCGGTTCGCCCGGGAAGCGGAGGCCAGGTGACCACGACCACGTCCCTCGCAACGCACTACGAACAGTTCCTGGAGCTGCTCAGCCGAGACCCCCGCACCGTGGCGGACGGCCGCGACACCCTGCGCGCGCGGTACGGCGAACGAGTCGACCCGTCGGGCGGATCACAGCCGGTCGTGCTGACCCGCGACGAGTGGATCCGCAACCAGATCGACCTGACGCTGGCACTGGGCCGGCTGCTCACCGAGGACGACGCCGTCGTCTCGGCCGTGCCGTACGAACTCTCGTTCATCGGCGCCGAGGTGGACCGCGCGATCGAGATGGTCGGCGCCTCGGTGATCAGCGTCGGGACGAGCGGGACCATCTGCCCGATGCCGCGGCTGCTCGGGCTGATCGAGCAGTACGAGGTGACGGCCCTGGTGTGCTCGCCGAGCTTCGCCGCGGAGCTCGCCGCTCTCGCGGTGTCCCTGGGCAAGCGGCCCGCGGACTCCACGATCCGGACGATCGTCTGCGTGGGGGAGGCCTGCTCCACCGAGCGCCTCGACCGCATCGGCGCCGCCTGGGCGGCCAGGACCTCGGCCCTGTACGGGACGCCGTCGACACCGACGGTCGCCGTCGCCTGCGACCACGGCGCGCTGCACCTGTGCGACCACCGGCTGCGGGCGGAGGCCCGCGGCGGTCTGCGCGGCGAGCTGATCCTGAACGGCACACCGACCGGCGAGGTCGTCGAGCTGTGGCCGGCGGAGGGCCGCTGCGACTGCGGTTCCCCGAGCCGGGTCCTGGTGCCGCTCGGCAGCGTGGCGTCGGCGGTACGCGGACCGGACGGGCTGGTCTCGGCGGTGGACGTGGAACGGATCGTGTTCGGCCACAGGAGGCTCGCACCGCACTTCGCCTGCGCCGTCCGGGACGGCACCTTCCACGTGACCTGCGCCGTGGCCGACACCGACGCGGTGGACACGGACGCGATGCGGCGCGCGATCCGCGGCGGCATCGACGAGGCACTCGGGGTCGACGCCGAGGTCACGATCGTCGGCGTAAAGGACTGGAGTACCGCCCCGTCATGACCCGCACCCCGCCGCGGCGCGCGGTCGCCGCGGCCCATCCACCCGGTGGCATCTCGAGGAGACAAGACGCATGAGGGTAGCGGTAGTACAGACCCAGTGGGTCGACGACCCCCAAGACGGCCTGCGCAACGCCTACCAGGCGATCGAGGACGTCTGCGGTGCCGGCGACATCGACCTGGTGTGCTTTCCCGAGTTCCTGCTCGGCCCGCCGTGGTACATGCCCGGGCAGGACGGGCTGAAAGGACGCACCGACACCCCGATACCGGGGCCGATCGTCGACGGCTTCCAGTCCCTGGCCCGCAAACTCGACACGCACATCCTGCTGGGGTCGCTCGTCGAGGACATGCAGGACGGCATGTACCGGAACACGTCCCTGCTGATCGGCCGGCAGGGCGTCATCACCGGACGCGCCGTCAAGGCACACCCCTTCGGCAACGAGATGGTGGTGTGCCGCCAGACGGACGCACTCGGCGTGCTGTCGACCGAGTTCGGGCAGATCGGCATCGCCGTGTGCTCGGACTTCTGGATCCCCGAGGTGGTCCGGCTGCTGGCGCTCGCCGGCGCGCGCACGGTCTTCGTACCGGGCGGGACACTGGGGCAGAACCAGCCGCTCATGGTGAACGCCCTGCGCACCGCGGCGTACCTGAACGACGTCAACATCGTCTACGCGAGCTCGGTCGGAGTCGTCCGCGGCAAACGCGGCGACCGGCTCGTGGAGATCCACTTCGCCGGCACCAGCCTGGTCGCCAGCCCGGACGGCGTGCTCGCGCAGGCCGGCAGCGACGAGCCGGAGACCCTCGTCGTCGACATCGACGAGCCCGCGGACGGCGACGGCCGCCGCTGGCAGCAACTCCGCAGGCCCGACGCCTACCGGGCGCTGCTCACCCCGTACGCCGGAGCGGACCGGGACCTCGCCGCCGAGCTGCGGGCCAGCCTGACCGGGGGCGGCGGCCCGGACCGGGGCCGGCCCGCCGCCGCGACCAGCACACATGAGGGGACTCGTTCGTGACCATCTTCGTAGCGCAGCACGCCCGCCGGGCGACCCCTGAGGCGACGGCCTCCGCCGTACTCGACGATCTCGACAGCCGGGTGACCGACGAGGCGTCGTTCGTCGTCCTCCCCGAGAACGCGTTCACCACCGGTGGCGAGGTCCAGGCACTGTCCCGGCCCCTGCGCGAACAGTGCCTGGACCGGCTGACGGCACTGGCGCGGACCCGCGGTACCTACGTGCTCACCGGCTCGTGGGCGGAGACACGGCCGGGCGGCGGGCTGACGCAGGTGGCGAGGCTGCTGGACCCGAGCGGCTCGGAGTGCGCCCGGGTGGAGCGGCCCGTCCTGCCCGACGGGACGACCGGCACCGGCGACGACTTCCCCGTCGTAGAGACGTCGTTCGGCCGCGTCGGGGTGCTCCTCGGCCCCGACTTCTGGCTGGTCGAACCGCCGCGCATCGCATGCCTGGCCGGTGCGGAGCTGCTGCTGGTGGCCGGGTCCCTCGACGGCAGGCAGCAGGAGTCGCAGCGCGCCGCGGTGTGGGGCATCGCCACCCTCAACACCGTCGCCGTCGCCTTCTCCGGATCGCTGAGCGAACGCTGCGGTGGGGGCAGTGCCGTGGCGGCGCCCGAGGGCTTCGTCGCCGAGGCGGGCACCGACGAGGGTGTCATCGAGGCGCCCTGGGACGTCGAGAGGATCCGGCACCTGCGCGAACCCGACCTGCGCTTCCAGCAGACCCTCTGGTTCGGACTGTGGGCGCGCCGGACGGAGCTGTACACGGACCTGACGGCGCAGGTGAGTTGAGATGCGCGACACCGGTGCCTCCGCCTCCGACGTCCGAGAGCGGATCGCCACGGAGATGGCGGACGACGTGCCCTGGAACAGGGTGCTCAACTCCATCTGCACCGAACCCCATCCGCTGGGTGTCGAGATGGCGTCCGCCGCGGCACACACCAACCTCGGCGACGTGCGTATCTTCCGCGGCACCAAGCGGATCGAGCGCAGGGTCGTCGAGCTGCTGCTCGACCTGATGGGCAACCCCGGCGGGTCGGGAAGTCTGGTGTCCGGTGGCACCGAGGCGAATCTGATCGCGATGCTGGTGGCCCGCGAGTCGGCGCGCGCCCGGGGACGGCTGACCGACCGGCCCGAAGTCGTCGTCAGCAGCACCGTGCACTTCTCCTTCACCAAGGTCTTCGGCCTGCTGGGGCTGACCCCGGTGGTCGTGCCGGTCGACGACTCCCTGCGGTTGCCGGCCGGCGAGGTGGCCCGGCGCATCGGCGAGCACACCGTCGCGGTCGTCGCGACCGCAGGCAGCAGCGAGTTCGGTGTGGTCGACGCGGTCGACGAGATCGGACCCGTGGTGGCGGGACGCGCCGTACACCTGCACGTGGACGCGGCCACCGGCGGCTTCATCATCCCCTTCGCCCGTGAACTCGGCCACGACCTGCCCCGGTTCGACTTCACCGTGGACGGCGTCGACTCGATCACCATCGACCCGCACAAGTACGGACTGGCCAACGTCCCGGCCGGGGCGATCCTGTTCCGCGGCGCCCAGGACGCCGGACGTTTCGCCGTCGACTCGTTCTTCATCGACACGCCGGTGCACAACACCCTGCTCGGCACCCGGCCGGGCGCCGCCGCGGTGTCGACCTACGCGGTGCTGGAGCACCTAGGGCGGGACGGCTTCCGCGACCTCACCCGGACCAACTTCGAGGTGACGAAGTACCTGGTGGACGGGTTGCGCGCCGCCGGGCACGCGTTGTTCGCCGAACCGCAGCTGAACATCGTCGTGGTCAAAATGCCGCACGCGGTCCGCATCTCGCAGCTGCTGGAGTCGAAGGGCTGGATCGTCTCCACGTCGAAGCGATTCGGCGAAACCCTGCGGCTGGTCGTCACCCGGCACGTGACACCCGCGATGGTGGACGAGTTCCTTCCGGTGCTGGAAGCAGCGTGCAAGGAAGTCACGGCCGAGGCGGCACCACGATGAGCCTCTTCCGTGGCGCCCGCACCCGGCTCGCCGCCCTCCAGCTGCGGATCGATCCCGGACAGCGGGACGAGAACCTGGCGCGAGCCGCCAAGCTGCTGTCCACCGCACGAGAACGCGAGGCCGACCTGGCGTGCCTGCCGGCGACGTTCGCCACCGGCCTGAACTTCCCGACGCTGCGCACCGACGCGACCACCGAGGACGGCCCGGTCGTCGAGTTCCTCGCCGAGCAGGCCCGCACCCTCGGCATGCACATCGCCGCGGGCGTGCTCCTGTCGGCCGGACGGGACGTCTTCGACGCGGCCGTGCTCGTCGGCCCCGGCGGCGACCCGCTCGGCTGGTACCACCGCGCCTGTGTGTGGGCGGGCGAGTCCGAGTACATCTCCACCGGCTCGCCCGGCGAGGTGATCGACACACCCGTCGGGCGGATCGGCCTCCAGGTCAGCTACGACCTGCGCTTCCCGGAGGCGAGCCGGCAGTACCTCGCCCAGGACGCCGACCTCGTCGTCTGCGTGGCCAACCTCTTCGGGCCGTTCTCGCACCCGCTGCGCTCCCTGTGCCGCGCCCGGGCCGCCGACAACGAGTGCGCGCTGGTCTTCGCCAGCGGGGTGGGGGAGAACCGCTTCGCGAACATGACCTACGTCGGCCGCAGCATGATCGTCGACGGTCTGGTGCAGGACGCCCGCGAGGACCAGGACGCCGACATCCTCGCCGAGGCCGACCCGGGCGGCCAGGAAGCCGTGATCCACGCGGACGTGTACTGGCGGCAGCGGCGCAAGGTCCGCGCCGGGCTGCCGTTCCACGACGACCTGCGCTCGACCTGGACCACGAACCACGGGGGGCCCGCCTGATGAGGGCAACGCGTATGCAGCCGGAGTCCGGCTGGCTCGGCGACGTGCTCGGCCTGGTCGTCATGGACATGCGGCAGTTCTTCGACAACCGCCTGTTCGCGGTGTCGACGCTGCTGACGTCGGTGTCGATGGTGCTGGCCTTCGGGGCCGCGACCGACCAGATGGTGAGCCCGGCCCCGACGGCCGCCAACTACTTCGGCTTCGTCTTCCCCGGCATCATCGGCGCCGGCATCATGTTCAGCTGCACCTACACCGTCGGCTACACGGTCATCATCGACCGCAACCGCCGCACGATCGAGGACCTGATCCTCTCGCCCCTGTCGTACTCCGGGTTCCTGCTCGCCCGGATCGTCGGCGTCGTGCTCAAGTGCCTGTTCCAGTTCGTGCTGGTGCTCCTGCTCGGCGTCGGGGTCTTCGACGCCCGGATCGAGTCGGTACCGCTGTTCGTCCTGGGCTTCTTCACCGCGTGCACGGCGTTCGCCGGACTCGGAATCCTCATCGCGACGTACACCAACGAGATCTCGTTCCCGGCCGTCGTGAACATCATCGTCATCCCGCTCATGTACTTCGCCGGGATCTTCTTCCCCCTCGAAAACCTCGGGACGCTCGGCGACGTCTTCGCCAGGCTCCCCCTCTCCGTGCACGTCGACATCTTCCGGGCCGCCACCTCGCCCGACGTCTCGGCCACCGGAGCATCGGCGCTGGCGGTGGCCTACTCGTTCCTGGCTCTGGGCATCGCCGCCTGGGCCTTCCGCAGGAGGATCGGCCATGGCTGACACCACGAGCACCGCGGCGCCGGTCCTGTCGGTCTCCCGGCTCGACCACCGCGTGAGCCCCGACTTCGCCCTGCGCTCCCTCACCTTCTCGGTGAACACCGGCGAGGGCGTGGCCATCATCGGCACCAACGGCGCCGGCAAGACCACCCTGATCCGGCTCGTCGCCGGGCTGCTGCGCCCGTCGGGCGGCGAGGTGCGCATCTGCGGCACCCCGCCCCGCCGCTGGGGGCAGGTCGGCCGCCACATCGGGTACGTCCAGCAGGCCAAGGACCTCCCGGACGGCGTCAGCGTGGAGACGTACGTCAAGCACCAGCTCAAGCTCCGGCGGGCCGACCCCGGCCGGTACGAGGAGCTGATCGCCCTGGCCGACCTGGAGCGGTACCGCCACCAGTACGTGCGCAGCCTCTCCGGCGGCAGCCAGCGCAAGCTGCACGTCATCTGCGCCGTGGCGCACCGCCCCGACCTGCTGATCCTCGACGAGCCGACCACGGGCCTGGACCCGACGGCCCGCGAGACGCTCTTGCAGCTGCTGGGGAGCCTCAAGAAGGACGGCGTCGGCGTGCTGTTCGCCAGCCATCACCGCGAGGAACTTCTCGCGCTGGCCGACTCGGTCGTGGTGCTCCACCAGGGCCGCCAGATCAAGGACGCCTCACTCGACGCCGTAACCCGGTGGGGCGAGCGCTCCAGCCTGATCCTTCAGGCCTTCACCGAATCCCACCTCGAGCGGCTCCAGGACTGGGCCGGGCAGGAGGCGCGGGCCGGAGGCCCGGTCCGGTCCGTCCGCACCGCCGACCAGGGCGTGCGGCTCGACCTGTCCGACGGTGACCACCACAGCACTCTGGCCGAGGTGGTCGCCCGAGCCCACGCCGCCGGCCTCGCCCTGCGCTCCGCGTCCTACTTCCAGCCCACTCTGGCGGACGTCGTCCGTTCCATCGTCGACCAAGTCGAACCGGAGGACATCGCATGAGCATCACCACCACGACCACGAGCATGCCGTTCTGGAAGGAGTACCCGGAGCGCGACAGCGAGTGGGTGCGGCAGTACCCCACCAAGCACGTGCCGGTGAACGAGGAGGAGGTGTTCACGCGCAAGCCCATGGGCGTGTACGTCCACATCCCCTTCTGCAACCGGCTCTGCTTCAGCTGCCCGTACATCAAGCACCAGACCGACCGGGACCTGACCCGCACCTATCTGGACGCGCTGAAGACGGAGATCACCAACTACGCCGAGCGGCCCTACATCCAGGACCACGTCATCACCCTCGGCTACATCGGCGGCGGAACCCCGACCGCGCTCACCGCCCCGCAACTCGACGATCTGCTGGGCCACATGTTCAGCAGCTTCAACGTCGAGGAGGGCGCGGACTTCTCCATCGAGACCACCCCGGTCGACATCAGCGAGCGCAAGGCCACCGTCCTGCTGGAACGCGGCATACGGCGCATCAGCCTCGGGGTGCAGACGTTCGTCCCGGAGGAACTGAAGAACATCGGCCGCCCGAACGACCCGGAGATGCTCAAGGAGAGCATCCGGCTGCTGCGCCGGTGCGGATTCGAGAACATCAACATCGACCTGATGCACGGCATCAACGGGCAGACGATGGAGAGCTGGGAGCACAGCCTCGACGTCGCCATCGAACTCGGGGTCACCTGCATCTCGTTCTACACGTACATGGAGTTCGCGCAGATCTCCACCAAGCGCAGGAAGCTGCCGCCGGTCCCGGAGAAGGCCGTGGTCGACGACATGTTCCTGTTCGCCGCGGAGAAGCTCTCCAAGGCCGGCTTCCTGGGCTACTACGGCGACTGCTTCGCCAAGCCCGGCCACCAGCCCAAGTACGGCGAGACGTCGTGGAGCGAGGACATCCCCATCATCCCCCTCGGCCCCACCGCCACCGGCCACCTGCGTGACCACTGGTACTTCAATGAGCCCGACATCGGCCGCTACATCCAGACGGTGATGGAGGGCCGGCTGCCGATCTCCATGGGCAAGCACATCACGAAGTCGGAGTCGATCCGGCGGTCGATGGTGCTTGGCGTCAAGGCCGGACGGGTCAACCGGGAGCGTTTCCGCCGGATCCACGGCGTCGACTTCATGGAGATGTTCCGCGCCGAGATCGACGACCTGATCGAGAAGGACCTCATCACCGCCGACGAGAACGGCATCGAGGTGACCGGCCCCAAGGGCTGGTACTACCTGGACAACATCTCCAAGGCGTTCTACTCGCCCGAATTCCGGCGCTACCCGCAGCACCTGGGAGCGGACATCTCCAACTTCATCTCCAGCCGGCCGATCCCCCTGCAGATCACCACGCGACCCAAGGACGAGGAGGCCGGCTGTGACCACCACTGAGGCCCGACTGCTGAACCTGACCGAGCGGGTCCCTCAGGCGTCCCCGCACGACGACATCGACAAGGTCCGTTTCTACGACCTCGGCATGCGCCGCTCCGCGCTGATGGCGTACAAGCGGCCGAGCGACCGCATCATGGCCCACGTCCGCGACGGGATGACCGACCTCGTCGAGGTCGGCTTCAACACCGGCCTGCTGTCCCTCCACGTGGCCGGCAAGCTGCCGGACCTGGCGGTGTCCGGAGTGGAGGAGAACCAGAACCTGGTCGACGTCGCCGAGGACAACCTGACGCTGGCCGTATGGGCCAACAGCGCCGGCGACGTGGAGTTCGAGATGGCCAAGCTGAACCGGCTGCCCTTCCCGGACGACTCCGCCGACATCGTGTTCTCGTTCTCCTCGCTGCACCGCTGGCGCCGGCCGGTCGAGACGCTGAAGGAGTGCGCCCGGATCTGCAAGCCCGACGGTGTCGTGATCATCGAGGACATGAACCGGCACGCCGAGGAGGGGCACATCACCTTCATCCTGCAGTTCGTGAAGGAGGGCGGTGACGAGTTCATGCGCTCGTTGCAGGCCGCCTACACCCGGGACGAGGCGGCCGAGCTGCTCAAGGAGGCCGGCCTGACGGACTGGCAGGTCGTCGAGGAGGACCTCGGCCTGGTGATCTCCTCGCGTCCCCTCGAACCGGTGAGCACCTGATGCCCGGGACGAAGATCGCGGTCGTCCAGATGGAGTCGAAGCTCGGCAAGCCGACGCAGAACCTGCGCCGCGCCGAGCACTACATCGGTGAGGCCGTCGCGCAGGGAGCGGACCTGATCTGCCTGCCCGAGGCGTTCTCCACCTCCGGCAACATCCTGGAGGTCGCGGACGTGTCGGTGACCATACCGGGGCCGGAGACCGACTTCCTGCGCGAGCAGGCCAAGCAGGCCGGCGTGCACATCGTGGCCGGGCTTCTGGAGCGCGGCGGCGACGGCAAGTACTACAGCACATCGGTGCTGTGCGACCCCGAGGGAACCCTGCTCGGCCACTACCGGCGCGTGCACTGCCACGAACTGGAGGCCCGCTACCTCAGCGGAGGGTCCGAGTACCCCGTCTTCGACGTCGAGTTCGGGCGGATCGGCCTGATGCAGGGCTACGACATCAACTTCCCGGAGGTCGCGCGGGAGTACGCCCGCCGCGGCGTCGACATCATCGTGTGCTCCGCGCTGGTACCGGAGATGTTCGCCTACGTGGCGAACATGCGCCTGCCGGTGAGGGCCGTGGACGCCGAGTGCATCGTCGCGTTCGCGTCCGGCATCGGCACCAACCTGTTCGCCGGATTCGGCTACATGGGGCGCAGCCAGGTCCTGGCGGACCCGCTGTTCCTGGAGGCCGAACGATTCGACTTCGTCGACGGCGACGAACGGATGGTGGACCTCGGCAAGGAGCCGGGCGTCGGCGTCGTCGAGGTCGACCTGGACCGTATGCGCCGCTACCGCACCAAAGCCACCCTGAGCGGCGACCTGCAGCCGGCGACGTACTGGCAGTCCTGACGAGAGTGAAGGCCCATGCGCGTACTGCTCATCTCCACCAACAAGATCCGGGTACCGCGGCCGGCGCTGCCCATCGGCATGGCCTATATCAGCGCCGCGCTCAAGCACGCCGGACACCAGGTCGACGTCCTCGACCTGCTCTGGGAGTCCCGGGAGCTCAAGGCGGTCCGGGAGAAGCTGACCACCGGGACCTACGACGTGGTCGGCATCGCCGTGCGCAACCTGGACAACCTGACGTTCATCGACCCCGTCTTCTTCGGCCCCATGACCGAGAAGATCGTCCAGTGCGTGCGCAAGTACACCAGCGCCACCGTCGTCCTCGGCGGCTCCGGCTTCTCGGTCGAGCCGCTGTCGTTCTTCGAGTACGCCCAGCCCGACTACGGCATCGCGGGTGAGGGCGAGGCCGGCATCGTCCAACTGCTGGACTACCTGGAGTCCGGCGGGCGGCGGGAGTCGATATCGGGGCTCTGCTATCTCGACGACAACGGCAAGTTCTGCCAGAACCAGTCGAGTCAGGCGTTCGACCTGGGCGCGCTCGAACCCGACCGGTCCGTGTACGACCCCCGCTACTTCGAGGAAGGCGTCTCGGCGGCCTCCGACCTCACCCGCGACCACCAGCCGGCCATCGAGACCCTGCAGACCAAACGGGGCTGCAAGCTGTTCTGCTCCTACTGCATCATCCGCAAGACCGAGGGCAAGGGAGACCGGTTCAAGGAACCGGCCGAGGTCGTCGGCGAGATCCAGCGGGCCATGGCGGAGAACCCCGCCGTGCGGGAGTTCGAGATCGTCGACGCGACCTTCAACTACCCGATGGAGTACGCGGCCGAGGTGTGCGAGGAGATGATCCGCGCGGGGCTCGACGTGCCCTGGTACTGCCAGCTGACGCCCAACGCGGTCACACCGGAGTTCGTGAAGCTGCTGCACGCGGCCGGCTGCATCCGGGTCGACCTCGGCACCGACGCACTCACCGACGAGGCGCTGGCGGACCTGATGAAGGGCTTCGACATGGCCCGCGTCCTCGAGATCGACCGCCTGTTCACGGCCAGCCCGATCGAACACACCCACTGCGTCTTCCTCGGCGGGCCGGGGGAGACCCCGCAGGCACTGAGGGAGTCGATCCGCTTCACCGAGCGGTTCCTGAACCCCGCCCAGATCTACGCCAACCTCGGCATCCGGATCCTCAGCGGCACCAAGCTGCAGCGCCAGGCCGTCAAGGCGGGCATCCTGCGGGAGGGCCAGGGCACGTTCGTCCCCGCCTTCTACGTGGAGCCGGCGATCCTCGCCGACCGGGACACGCTCGACTTCGTCCGCGACGCCTACCTGAGCCACAAGAACTGGTACCTGTGGTGGGGCCTGGGCGGGCAGAACCTGACGGACCGTTCGAGGGAAACCGTTCAGGCCGTGGCCGACATGCACCAGGAATACGAGTACGTCATGCAAGGCAAGCCCCGGCTGGAACGCGCACCGAAGCCGGTGACCGCCCAGCCGCTCAAACTCACGATCGGCACCAAGTGATCAATGTTCCAACCGCCGCGCACCAACTGTCGAAGACCCTCGCGGCCAAGGCCGACCCGGACTTCGCGGTGCGCATGCAGCGCTACTTCCCGCACGAGATCCGGGCCCTCGGGGTCGGCAACGCCGCGGTCGCCGAGATCGCCGCCGACTACTTCCGTGACCGGCGCGACACTCCCGCGGCGACACGGCTGCTCCTCGCGGAGGAGCTGCTGGCGCACGCCGAGTACCACGAGGAGGTGCTCCTGGGCTTCGCGGTCCTGCACAAGGTCGCCAGGACCGGACTCGGCGAGGAGCTGCTGGACCGATGCCGGCAATGGCTGGAGACGTACGTGTCCAACTGGGCGCAGTGCGACGACATGTGCCTGAAACTGCTGTACCCGTTCTTCCTCGGGCACCTGGAGCTGATCCCGCGGACCCGGAGCTGGGCCGGGTCCGCCTCCCCGTGGGCCAGACGCGCCGCGAACGTGGCCGTCGTGAAGTTCGTCCGGCGCACGGTGGGCCGGACGGTCTTCGAGCTGCCGCTGTCGCACGTCCTCGACAACTGCGTCCGGCTGATGCACGACGACGACACCTATGTGCAGAAGGGCTCGGGCTGGCTGCTCAAGGTCAGCGCCGAGGCCCACCCCGACGAGGTGGCCGAGTTCCTGCGCACCTGGCACACCGAGATGCCCCGCGACACGTTCCGGTACGCGGTGGAGAAGATGGACCCGCCCCTGCGCCGGTCCTTGATGGCACTGGGACAGGGGTGACGCGATGAACGACACCGGCCGCTACGCCCACCGGCGGGGCATCCACTGCGAGTCGGCCTGCCAATGCGCCGTCCTCGCGGCCGGCGGCTACGACGTCGACGAGGAGATCGTGTTCGGGCTGGACGGAGGCTTCGGCTTCTCGTTCTTCCCGGCGAACGGCGACGCGCCGGACATCGTCGTCGGCAAGCAGGCGATCATGCCGCTGCGGGCGGCACGGCTGATGGGTGTCGAGGTCGCCGCGCACACGCCGAAGTCCGGTGACGGCCTGGCCAAGCTGCTCGCATCGGCACCGGCCGTCATGACCCGCGTGGACCTCGGCCTGCTTCCGTACTGGGGGCTGGAGGGCCGCACCTCCTTCGGCGGGTACTTCGTCAACGTGGTCCGCCCGCTCGGCGCCGACGCCTTCGAGGTGTCGGATCCGGCGTTCGACGAACCCGTCACCGTGAGCGCGGCCGAGCTGCAGGCGGCCCGGTCCAGCCGCAACTCGCCGCCGCTGAACCCGGACTGGAAGGTGTACGTCTTCGGCGCGCCGAGGCGAACTCCGCAACTGGACCGTGTCGGACCGGTGGCCGTGCGCACCCTGTGCCGCGAGATCCTCAAGCCGGGCAGCCGGAACCTGGGCATCCCCGGGATGAAACTGCTGGCCACGACGGCGGCGTCCTGGCCGCAGTCCAAGCACGGCGAGGTCGAGGACGTGGACCTGGCCGGCCACGTGGTGCGGACCGACGCACTGGCGCGTCAACTGCTGCACCTGGGCCGGCAGATCGAGTCCTTCGGCACCGGCGGCGGGCTGTTCCGCCCGATGATCGGCCGCTACCTGACGAGGGTCGCCGACAGTACCGGCGACACCCGCTACGCGGACGCGGCCGGGCAGTTCCTCGACAGCGGCCGGCTCTGGTCGAATCTGGGATCCGCCCTGCTGGCAGCGGGGGCCGCCACCGCGCGCGGCGATCTCAAAACGCTGGTGGACGCCGTGGCGGACACGGCCCGGTCCGCGATGGACGTCGAGAAGCGGGCGCTGAGCGCGCTCACCACTCTGTAGACGCGAGGTCGACACATGCCCACCGAGGACGAGACCGTACTGCTCCAGGGTCCCCGACGCTGGAACGAGCACGCCCGCCGGCGCCGGGCGCAGGGCCCCTTCCGCCCCGACCTGCGCAAGGCGCGGCTGCACGGCGCCGACCTGCAGGGCGCCGAGCTCGCCGACGCGGACTTCACCGACGCCGTGCTGACCGAGTCGTATCTGATGTCCGCGGACCTCAGGGGCGCGAATCTCGAAGGCGCGGATCTGTGCGAGGCGTACCTCATCCTGGCCGAGCTGAACGGCTGCCGCCTCGTGGGCGCGAACCTGGACGGCGCGGACCTCAGCGGTGCCGATCTGACCGGCGCGGTGCTCGACGCGGGCTTCCGGCGATCCACCGTGATCTCGGACTACCTCACGATCTGGCCATAGCGAAAGGAGCTCCTCATGATCGTTCTGGGCTACAACGGATTCGGCAAGTCTGCGGAAATCTTCGGACGCCTCTTTCGCGCCACCGGCATCGACCGTCATCTGCTGTACGGCCATGACTCGTCCGCTGCGCTCGTCGTCGACGGGAAGCTGGTCGCCGCCGTCGAGGAGGAGCGGCTCAACCGGGAGAAGAAGACGTCGAGCTTCCCGGTCAACGCGATGCGCTGGTGCCTGGATTCGGCCGGGATATCGTTCGACGACGTCGACACCTTCGCCTTCTCCTGGCAGTTCTCGCAGGACGTGCTGAACAAGATGATCGCCGAGATCACCGAGGACCGCGCGGCGTCCGTCGAGCAGAAGTTCGCGCGCTTGCGGCGTCTGGCGGAGACCCACGAGGCGATGTTCAGCGAGACCGCGACCGAGGCCGATTTCCTCGAACACACGGGCCACAGGCTGAACCCCGAGAAGCTGGTCCGGGTCCCGCACCACATCGCGCACCTGATGACCGGATACCACCTCTCGGGCGGCGCGGACGCGGCGTTCCTGGTCAGCGACGGGCGCGCAGAATGGCTGTCCGCGATCATGGGCGAGGTGCGCGACGGTGAGGTGAAGATCTTCGACGACATGACCATCGACTCGCGTCACTCGCTGGCGATGCTCTTCTCCGTGGTGACGCGCTATCTCGGATTCGTCCCGAACAACGACGAGTACAAGGTGATGGGTCTGGCCGGCTACGGCCCGCCGCCGGAGCCGAACCCGTTCCTCGAGCACGTGGTCGAGACCTGCCCCGACGGCACCTACAGGATTCCCTACCCGGCGAACGCCGTACCCGCCTACTACGAGCTCTTCGACCGCATCTTCGGCGGAGATCCCGATGGCCGGGAGGAGTTCGACTACCGGGTCCGCGTGGCCAGTGCGGCCCAGCACATGCTCGAGACCGTGACCGCCGGCCAGATCCGCACGCTCGAAGCCCGGAGCGACCTGCCGCGCGTGATCTTCGAGGGCGGACTCGCCCTGAACTGCGTCAACAACAGCAAACTGCTGGAGCGTTCACGCTTCACCGGGATGGACGTCAGCTTCGGTGCCAGCGACGTCGGTGTGGCCATCGGCGCGGCGCTGTTCGCCAGCGGCCGGGCCGGCACACCGCCCCGGGTCGACACGTCGCCGTACCTGGGCCCGAGCTACGACGGTCAGGAGATCCAGGCGGCCCTCCAGCAGTTCGCCGACCAGGTCGTCTGGCGAGAGCTGGACCCGGCGGACGTGCCGCGGGAGGCCGCCGTCCTGATGCAGGAGCGCTGCGTCATCGGATGGTTCCAGGGGCGTATGGAGTACGGCCCGCGCGCCCTGGGCAACCGCAGCATCCTGGCCAACCCGAAGTTCCCCGACATCAAGGACATCATCAACGAACGCATCAAGCACCGCGAGCAGTTCCGGCCCTTCGCCCCCGTGGTCCTGGAGCACCTGGCGCCCGACGTCTTCGAACTCGGCAAGAAGACGTCCTCGCCCTACATGACCTTCGTGGTTCCGGTGCGACCCGAGTACCAGGAAAAGATCCAGGGCGCCTGCCACGTCGACGCCACCTCGCGGATCCAGACGGTCACCGAGCAGAGCAATCCCCTGCTCGCCCGGCTGCTGCGGGAGTTCACCGACCTGACCGGGATTCCCTGCCTGATCAACACCTCGTTCAACGTCGCGGGCGAACCGATCGTCTGCTCGCCCACGGATGCCCTGTCCTGCTTCCTCAAGACGGAGATGGATCATCTGTTCCTCGGCAACTTCCTCGTTTCGCGAATCTGAACGAGTGAAGGCCTCCCTGATTCCGGCGTCCGCAATCGTACTTCAGGGGGTTGCGCTACGCTCTACGCGAAGGAAGGGAGACCAGAACAAGTGTCGCTTTTAGAAGAAGATCCGTACGTCGGCAACCATTGTGAGTCGACCACCCTCGTGAATCTCTTGCGGCAGCGAGAGGTCGACTTGTCGGAGTCGCTCATCTTCGGGCTCGCCGGTGGTTTGTCGTTCATCTACTGGCGGACGAAGCAGATGCCGACCCCGTTCGTCGGTGGCCGTATCAAGCCCGACACGCTGTCCGAGAATCTCGCGAATGCGCTGAAGTTGCGGCTGTCCGTTCACGAGACGTCGTCGGTGAAGCGGGCGAAGGAACATCTGCTGGCCGAGCTTGAATCCGGAACCGTTGTCGGTCTCAAGCTCGACCGCTATTTCCTCGACTACTCCACCGACGACTTCCGGTTCGCGGCCCACTACGTCGCCTGCGTCGGCCACGACGACGACCGTTTCGCTCTGGTCGAAACCCAGCCGCTCGGCCTGCAATGGGCCTCGGCGGAATCCCTCGAGACAGCGCGGAACGCCCGGGGCCCGATGAGTTCCCGCAATCGCGCCTTCACCCTCGATCTTGCGAAGGGCGGCCTTCCTGATCTGGGGAAAGCCGCACGCAAAGGCATCAAAAAGGCGGCGGAGGAATTTCTGAACCCGCCCATCTCCAACTTCGGATACAAGGGCATGCACAAGGTCGCCGACCTGATGCCCCAGTGGCTCGACGACCTCGAATCGCCCGCCGACAGCCTGCCCGAGATCTGCACGATCATGGAGGACGCGGGAACCGGCGGCGGCCTGTTCCGCACGATGTGGGCGGAGTTCCTCGCCGAGACCGCCGATATCACCGGCACCGGCGCATACCAGGAGGTGTCGGACGCGTACCGCGAGGTGTCGAAGAAGTGGACCGAGGTGGCCGGACTGCTGAACGAGGCGGGAGTCGCGTCGTCACGGGAATCCCTCCACAGCGCGTCAAAGCTCGTACATGAGGCCGCAGACAAGGAGCAGCTCCTGATGCAGCGCCTTCTGGAACTGTCGAGCTGAGCCGGGGCGCTGTCGTCGGGCGGGATGGTGGTGGGGGCGGGGACATCAAGAGTGCGGGGCGGCACGGGCAAAGAGAGGGTCGAGCGGATCGCCGTCGTACCCGACGACGAGACATTCCGCGGCCACCGGGCCCAGGCGAGCTCCACGAGCCGGGCCAGGACCGTCGCGGCGGACGGCAGCCCGGCCGGGTCGAGACCAAGAGCCCGGGCCGCACGGTCCCGTCGACTGTCGAAGTCGGGTACGTCCTCCCGGTACTCGTCGGCGACGGCCCGGAGTTCAGTGCCTGTCCGCCCGGGAGCGTCCCGCCACCACGGCGCTACGAGAGACAGCCGCACCGACTCCGGCAGCCCGCGCGCGATCGGGCCGCCCTCGCCGTCGAGGCTCACGTACACCACCAGGCGTTCCTCTCCGCCCTCACCGACGAAGCAGAACGCATCCCCCGAGCTCGCCCGTGCGAACATGGTCTGGAGGCGCAGCTCCATACGGACATCCGCCGATCGAAGTACGCGTCATGCTGGGAAGCCGGTGGCGGCCGGCGCGAGGTCCAACGCGCGCTGGCCCATTGGGCCAAGTGTTAGCCCCACCGACCACTCAGTACGGGGATGGTGCAAACGCCGGACGGGTGGGTACTTGCGTGCGGCGGCCCGTCGACGTCGGGCGGGTGAGCGGTGCGAGTGTGTGGAGTGGGGAGATCGTCGTGGCATTGAGCGAGGTGCGGGGCGCCCGGGCTGTCCGGGGCTGTGCCCGGATCCTGGCGGGCCGCTACCGTCTGGATGCGCTGATCGGTTCGGGTGGCGCGTCCGACGTGTACCGCGGTTTCGACCTGCGGCTGCGGCGGCCGGTCGCTGTGAAGATGTTCCGCGCCGGTACCGGCTTCGACACGGAGGAGATCTTCCGCAGCGAGGCCGAGATCCTCGCCCGATTGCAGCATCCAGGACTGGTGACCGCCTTCGACGCCGGACACCATGACGGCGACGCCTTCCTCGTCATGCAACTGATCGACGGACACACGCTGAAATCCCGCATCGCCGAGGGACCCTTGTCGTGCGAAGCCGCGGCGGCGCTCGGCGCCGCATTGGCCGAAGCGCTGGCTCACACCCACGAGGTGGGGATCGTCCACCGGGATGTCAAACCGTCCAACATCATTCTCGACTCCTCCGGCCGCCCCCATCTCACGGACTTCGGCATCTCCCGGCTGCTCGACGCGACCACCCGCACCGCCACCGCAACCATGACCGGCACCGCGGCCTACCTCTCTCCCGAACAGGTGCTGGGCCGACCGGTGGGCCGGCCCGCCGACATCTACGCGCTCGGCTTGGTCCTCCTCGAATGCCTCACCGGCCGACTCGAATACGACGGCGGCCCTCTCGAAGCGGCCATAGCGCGCCTGCACCGCGCGCCCGCCCTCCCGGACTCTCTGCCCGAGGGCTTCGCCGGCCTGCTGCGGGACATGACCAGCCTGGAAGAGCAGGGTCGCCCCACGGCCCGCGACTGCGCCCGAGCCCTGACCCGCCTGGTCGGCACGGGCGCGACAAGCCCTGTTGCCTCCGTGGCCCGGCCGGCGCTCAGCGCCGTACCTCCCACAACCGCAGATCCCGCCGACTGCACACGCCGGAGCTTGACACCGGTCGTGGAAGCACCCTCCGCCCCGCACGCCTCAACAGGCCTCCCAGAGGACCTGCCCCGCTCCGCCTCCACACGAGGCCGCCTTCGCACGCGAGGGGCGGTGGCCGCACTGGCCGCCCTTGTCGCCGCAGGCCTGCTGGTCACCGACGGCTTTTCACACCGCGACAGCGCCGGCGAAGCGGCCCCGTCAGCCCCCGACCCGGTCGCCCCTTCCACGCGCCCGGACACCCCTGCTCACAACGACGACACGTCCTCCGCCCGGGCCACCCCTGCTCGCAACGACGACACGTCCTCGGCCCCGGCCACCCCGCCCTCGCGCAGCCCCTCCGCCCCCGTTCAGCCGCTGCGCCACGCCGTACCAACGCTCCACGACCATCGGCCCGTTGACAGCTCACCGCGCGCCACCCACCCCGTGGGCAAGGCTGTGGGGAAGGGCAGGGCCAAGGACCTCGACCAACCGCCGGGGCAGGCCCGCAAGACGCAGAAAGGCAAGAAGTCCGGCTCACGTTGACGGACGTTCGCTGCGGTGGACGACGGTGACGTGGTGGTCGGGCCCAGGACTCTCGAGTTCGTCGACGACGGCGACGGCCAAGTCCTCGGCGCTGATCCAGGAGCGGCCGTCGGCGCCGATGAGAAGGGTGTCGGTGCCGCGTCGATAGCCGCCGGTCCGTATGCCGGGCTCGAGCAGGGCCGGTGGACTCAGGTAGACCCAATCGGCTTCGGCGTGGGACTGGCAGGTTCGCAGTTGGGCGATTCCGGCGGCGGCGACGGCCTTGATGCCGGCAGGCACGAACGCCGTGTTGTCGGCGACCAGCAGATGCGGGTCGTCGGGGCTGCGCAAGGCCCCGGCGCCGCCGACCACCAGGACGCGGATGCCGAGCTCCGCGGCGAGGTCCAGCACCGTACGGGTCGTGCCGACCAGGAACTTTTCGTCGACCGGCACGGTCCGCACGGCGAGGACGACGGCGTCCACACCGCCGTGGGAGGCGGAGCCCGCGAGCGCCTCGCACAGGGCGCGTGAGTCGTTGGCGTCGACCGCGACCGGTGTCACGTTCGGGCTCCCCGTCCGACCCACGGGTCTCCGAGACAGGGCGATCACCTGAAGCCCGCGTGCACTCGCTTCGTCGACCACCCTGCTGCCGACCATTCCCGTCGCGCCCAGCACAGCGATCCTCATGTCCGTCCTCATCGGGTCTCTCCTTCTCGTACGTCGCCGGCACGCGATTCGGTCTTCTCGGCGCGCGCCGTTGCCGGCCGGTCACGGCCCCAGCGGCCGGTCGGCTTCGGGGAATCGAGCTGAGCCGCGAGCAACGCGGCCAGGGCCAGGACGAAGCCACACATCTGCACCGTGCTCAGCGATTCGCCCAGCGCGACGCCGATGACGGCCGCGACCAGCGGGGACAGCAGCACCAGCGGTGCGGACGCGCCGACCGGCAGCTTGCCGATACCGCGGAACCACAGCGTGGACGCGATCAGTCCACCCACACCGCCGAGCCACAGGTATCCACCGACGGCACCGGCATCGACGCGTGGCGGTGCGCCCTCGATCACGAGTGTGAGAGGCAGCAACAACAGGCCGCCCGCCGTCAGTTGCCAACCGGTGAGGGCCAGCGGCCCGATCCCCGCGGGGAGGCCCCAGCGTTTGATCAGGACGATCCCGGCGGCCATGGTGGCCGTACCGCTGAGACCCGCGAGGACGCCGACGGCGTCCAGCCTGGCCTGCGGACCCAGCACGACGAGTCCGACGCCCACCATGCCGAGCACGCCCCAGGCCAGTCGCCAGGCCGTCGGCCTGATGTGGAGCATCGCGACGGCCAACCCGGCGACCATCAGCGGCTGGCCGGCGCCGAGGGTGGCGGCGACACCGCCCGGGAGTCGTTCGGCCGCGATGAACAGGAGCGGGTACAGGGCGCCGATGTTGAGCGCGCCGAGGACGGTGGCCTTCCACCACCAGCCGCCGCGGGGGAGTGCTCGGGTGATCGCCAGCGCGAGCAGCCCGCCGGGCAGGGCCCGGAGCATGCCGGCGAACAGCGGATGGCCGGGCGGGAGCAGTTCCGTGGTGACGACGTACGTGGTGCCCCAGGACGCGGGGGCGAGGGCGGTCAACGCGATGGTGGGCACATGGTGCGCGGAGGGGATCCGTGGCGGGGCAGGTGCCCGTTCGGTCGAAATGTGCATGGGTTGAAGTCTGAGAAGAACCCGTGCATGCGTCCAACACATGCTTGTCATCGCAACCATGAACCAGAATCATGACGGCGTGGATCTCCAGCAGATGCGCTACGTCGTCGCCGTCGCCGAAACCCGCAATTTCACCCGCGCCGCGGAGCGCTGCTTCGTGGTGCAGTCGTCACTGAGTCACCGGATCGCAGGTCTGGAACGAGAGCTCGGGGTCAAGCTGTTCGCCCGGTCCAGCCGGCGCGTCGAACTGACACCTGCGGGAACGGCGTTCGTCGCCGGCGCCCGCGAGTGCCTGGCCGCCGCCGACCGCGCGGCTGCCGACGCCGCCGCCGCGACCGGGGTGATACGCGGACGGATCTCCGTCGGCGTGATCGTGACAACGGCTGCCGTCGACGTACCCGAGCTGCTCCAGACGTACCGCGCCCAGCACCCGGACGTCCGCGTCGCCCTCCGTTCCGGTCGTAGCGATGAACTGGCGGCGGCGGTACGCAGGGGCGAGCTGGACATCGCCTTTCTCGGTGTGCCGCAGAGTGAACCGCCCGTCGGTGTGGAGACCGTCGCTCTCGGTCACGACGAGCATGTACTGGTGGTGTCGGCCGGGCACCGGCTGGCGGGCGCCTCCCAGGTCACGCTCAAGGAGATCACCGAAGAGACGTTCGTGGACTTCGTGAGCGGGACGCCGGCCCGGGCCCAGTCCGATCAGGCGTTCGTCGCCGCCGGCCTGGTCCGCGACGTCGCCTATGAGGCCGGCGTCGTAGAGCTGATCACCCGGCTGGTCGCACGGGGGCTCGGCATCGCGCTGCTGCCGTCGGCGTTCATCCGGCCGCGGGCCGCCGGCGACCCCGACCTGACGTTGATCCCCCTGGCCGACGGGCCGCGCCGGACCGAGTACCTGGTGTGGAATCGCTTCAACCCCAGCCCGGCCACGCGGGCGATGCTCGACGTGCTCGGGGTGGGAGCGCCCCAGGACCAGGCTTCGGTCGGCGACTACTGAATCAAGAATTCCAGCTCGGGCCGGTCCCAGGCCACGGCGGGCGGGTTCGCGGAGACGGTCCCGGTGAGCAGCGCGCCCACGCTGCGGTAGAACCCCTCGGCCGGAGGATGCGACACCACCCGGACGCGGTCCAACCCCGCCGCGCGGGCCTCGGACTTCATGTGCTCGACCAGCAACCGCCCGATGCCGCGTCCCTGCATCCCGTCCTCGATGAAGAGCAGGTCCAGCTCCGGTGGCACGAGGACCAACGAGTAGAAGCCGAGCACCCGGCCCGCGGAGTCACCGGCGTCGACAGCCACGAAGACCCGATGCGTCTCGACGTAGTCGGGCCCGACGCGGTAGTCCGCGACCATCGCCGCGTACTGCCCCTCGTAGGCACGCGAGCCGCGCACGAGTCGCGTGAGCCGCTTGGCGTCCCGGGCCACAGCCCGGCGTATGACGATCCCGCCGCGCATGGATGTACTGCGCACCTGCATACGGAGCATCTTACGCAGCCCGACGGGACGGGGTGTTCCCGCTGCGCACCGGGCACACCGAGCGATAAGCTACCGCCCGGTAACTTTTGGGGAGCGACCCCGAGGCGCCGAGCGAAGTGAGGGGGAGGACGCAGATCTCCGACCTGGCCTTCTACGCCCGCGTCGCCACCCGCGGCGACGTGTTGGGCGCGGGCGTCGGCATGCAGCCCGCCGTATGGGAGACCAAGCTCGGCGCCGACTTCCTCGACGCCGAGGACGGAAGCCTGCTGCGCCGGGACTACGGGCTCGTGGAGCTGTCGTTCCAGGAGGAGGACGGCGCCTGGCCCTGCTTCGGGGTGAGCGTGCAGGTGCACCGCTTGCGGCGGGACACCGAGTCGTCCGTACCGGCGGCCCTGCGTCAAGCGTACGGCGCGTTCGCGCCCTCGACGCGCTTCGCGGACCTGGCCGCCGCGATCGCCGGGCTCGGCTGCTCGCTCGACCCCGAGCCGGACGAGGACGGCACGTCGCGAGACATGCACCGCTACCGGGTGCCCGAGTCGGGCGTGCGGATCTTCGTCCGCGCGGAGGAACACGCTCCACGGCAGGCGGGCGAGGTCTGGAGCCTCAGCGTGTCTCCCGCGTGGTGGCGCGCGGCGGGCTGACCAAGCCCGCAGCGGGATACGCCGGTCAGGCTCGATCTGCGGTGCGCAGGGCCCGCGCCAGCCACTCCAGTTCCTCGGTCGCGTCGGGCGACGCGTCCTGCCCGCGCACACGGGCGACGAGCGTGCGGTAGCGCTCCGCCCCTGCCTCGATCCCGGCCTCCAGGCCGCGCAGTACGGCGGCCCGGTCGGTGTCGCCGAACAGCTCGGACAGCATGTCGCCCGCCTCCGGGTCCTCGGGGGCGACCCCGCGCTGTCGGGCTGCCGCGACGGTCTGCACCACCTGCCTGGCCCACCAGATGGACGCCCCGGCAGGACGACCCTGCCCCGGTACGGGCGTGTTGAGCTCCATCCACGTGCGCAGCCGGGCGCGGAAGGCGGGGTCCCCCACCAGTTCGGCCAGTTCGATCCAGGCGTCGACCTGCTCGGGAGTCGGATCGTCGGGCAGGTCGACGCTGTAGGCGCGCAAGCGGTCGCGCACGCGCGGCTCGACGTCGAGACCGCCGAACACCTCCTCCTTGAACTCATCGACGACCTGCTTGCGTTCGGCGGCGGAAAGCCGCGCCAACCGGTTCATCAGTGCGGTCTCCTCAGCGGTGGAACCACGGGTTGCCACGGTGGACAGGACGGCCCGGCTCACCTTGAGGGAGCGGATCTGCGCATCGAGCGCCGCCACATGCGCGTCGGCGACCTCCGCGACCGTGGTCCGGCCGCTCAGCACCCGGCACACCTCGTCGAGCCCGAGGCCCAGCTCCCGAAGAGTGCGGACCAGCTCGACACGGGCCACGGACCCGGCGTCGTACAGCCGGTAGCCGCTCGCGGAGCGGGCCACGGGCGGCACCGCTCCCTCGTCCGACCAGAAGCGCAGGGTGCGCACCGAAAGTCCGGTGCGGTGCGCGAGTCGGCCGATGGTGAGCACGTCGGGGCGTTCGTCATCCATGGGCGAGATCCTGGACCCTCCGGTCGCTGGAGACTCAAGTGCCGATCTCACCTCACGCTCCGATAGACCGCATCCACCAAAGTGTCACTGCGGATGCTGCCCCGGGTCGAGGCCGAAGGCGGCGCCTACCGGGTCAACCGGCGGCTGCGACGGGCGTCCTCGCCGCCCTCGCCGACCGCTGCGCGCAGCACGACTTCGCGGCCGGCGACGTCCTCGCCGAGCGCGGCAGTCCCGCGCCGATGCCCGCCACGGCAGCACGTCACCGCCGAGACCTCCGGCACCCTCCTCACCAGCTGGAACCCCCGCTACGGCCAGCCGCCGAAGTGGGTCTCCCAGATCAACGCCCACTTCGAGTGCAACATCCACTCCCGGCGTGAGTATCTGCGCGCCAAGGCCGACAACCGGCTCGTGCCGCAGACCATCGTCGACCTCACCCCCGACGGCCCCGCGACCCGGGCGTGCCGGGCGACTTGGGCGTGCAGGGCGACTTGGAGAAAAAGGCTTTGAGTGAGACGGCGACCCACTGCTACTTTCGCGGTGGACCGTGAAATCGTCGTATGGAGGTGAGCCCCGTGAACGCAGTTACCCGTGGGAGCTCCCTCAACCCGTCACGGTCCGGCGGCTGACGTTCGGTGTCGCCAGGAGCGCCTGAGATCGAGGCACTCCTGGAAGGAGACTCCGATGAACACAAAGCCCTTCACTTCTGGCCTGGGCGAGAACGCCGTGATGATCACGCGCGTCGCTGACAGGCAATGGCACGCACTGGACGACGACCTGGTGGTCGGCCGCGCGCATGCCCAACGTCGGCCCGACGGACGGTTGTTCGTCAGCATCGACGCCTGGCACGACGTGGCCTTCGACCTACTGGCCGAGGCGATGCTGGCGGAACTGCCGTCACCGCTGTACACGCTGGTCGACGAAGCCGACGTCGAGCTGACGGCCGGCTGGAGGCGGGCCGGGTTCACGATCCGGCGCCGCGAGTGGGAGTACGTCGTGCCGACCGACCCGAGGGTCACAGGTCTGGACGAAGTCCTGCCACCTCCGGGCGTGACGATCGTGCCCGCCGGTCAGGTGGACGTGAGTCTGCTGCGGGCGGTGGACCGCGCCATCCGTGACGAAGTCGAGGCGACCGTCGGGTGGCAGTCGATGCCCGCGGAGGTGGTTCCCTGCCCCGAAGGCGACACGATCGTCGACCCGTCGAAGTACGCGGTGGCCGCGGCGCCGGACCGCTACCTGGGGTTGATCCGGGTGGTGAGGATGAAACGGCCGCGCATCGGGCTGGTCGCGGTCCGGGCCGGCGAGCAGCGCCGCGGCATCGCGCGGGCGCTGCTCGCCCACGCGCTGGGGACGCTGCACCACTCCGGGACCACCGCGGCCTGGGCGGAAGTCCAAGAGTGTAGTCAAGCGGCCTCGGCGCTGTTCGAGGGCATCGGCGCCCGGCCCATGAGCAGCAACCTGGAGCTCGTGCGATGACGAGGAACAAGAACGTCATCGAGGTCGAGGGCAAGGTCGTCGAGTGCCTGCGCAGCGCCATGTTCACCGTGGAGCTCGAGAACGGCCACCAGGTGCTCGCGCACATCAGCGGGAAGATCCGCAAGAACTACATCAAGATCATGCTGGAGGACCGGGTGCTGGTGGAGCTCCCGCCGTACGACCTGACGCGCGGCCGGATCGTGTTCCGGTACCGCAACTAGCGGCAGTCGGCACCAACCGCGGTCGCTGATCCAGGGGCCCTGGTCACGGCGTTCCCGTGACCAGGGCCGCGACGACGGCTCGCACGGGACGACGGTGCGGGCACTGGCCGTGGTCCGCGACAGGTGCCGCGTGAAGACGACAAGCCGCAGGACGGCGAATCGTGCGACACCGGCGAGTGCGGACGCGGACAGGTAGACGACCTGCTCTACCTCCGCACCGGGTGTCACCACCAGTTGATGCAGGACGTAGATCGCCCCGCAGGTCACCGCATACGCGGCCACTGCCGACCCGGCCGACTGCGCATGCTGACGCAAGGTCGCGTGCCGGGCTGCGCCGAAGGTGAACCGGGCGTGCAACTCGGTGGCGAGGAGCGTGGACACCGTGGTGATCAGGGCGTTGGCCACCATCCAGGGGACCCATGCGGCGAGGGCCACGACGGCGAAGCTGGAGGCGACGCCCACCCCACCGCCGCAGAGCACAAAGCGGACGAAGGCGGTGAGCGTGTCCGGTGCCGCCTCTTGCTGTCTCTGCGCTGTCTCCATGTTGCCCCCCGCTCGTTTCTGTATATGGAAACGCTACGTTGCGTTCACGGTCGAGGCAAAGGAGTTGTTGCCTGAGATTTTCATTTATGCATGTCAAGGCCTTGAAATCATTGCAATGCATGCGGGGTAATGCAATGAGTGCGTCACTCGCCGTTGCAATTGATGGAAGTGAAGGCTATGCGTGCCGCCGTCGATCCGTCAGCGGGCCGTGGCAGCTTCCGCGCGGGCCAAGGCGCCCGTCTTGCGCGGGAGGGATCGAGCGCGGGCCGGGGCCGGCGCGTCATAGGCACGGAGCGGTCATCACTCCATGTTTCACCCGCTCCCCGAGCCGGCCGCCGCTTCAGCCGGTACTGCCGCAGGGCCCGGCGGCGCTCGACACGAACGGCAGCGTGTCTCGTGAACACTCTGACGAGAAGGCAGATCAGGCCCGTGCTGACCCCCGGCGGGCTGGCACTGCCGCAGCCGCGCCGGGTTACAGCATCTGGCGGCCGGCCGGGGCCCCGCCGGGGTCGTCGGCGAGCATCACGTCGGCGGTGATGCGTTTGCCGACCGGCTCACGGTGGATGGCGAAGCCGACGCAGATGGCGGCCACGATCTCCAGGCCGTGCTGGCCGATCCGGCTGGGGTCGGGAGCGAGGATCGAAGGCAGGGTGGTGCTGCTGTCCCACACGCTGATCCGCGCGGCCCCGTCGGCGATCTCGAGACTGAGCAGGCAGGGGCCGGGGGCGTACTTGCGGGCGTTGGTGACCAGCTCGCTGACCACGAGCTGCACCATGCCGATGGCCCGGCCGGAGACCGGAAGGCCATGTACGGCCTGCACCCGGGTCAGGAAGGTGTGGGCCATGTCCCGGGCTTCAGCGATGCCCGTGTCGTCCTCGAACGCCGCGGACATGGATATGGCACTGGTGGCCAGCGGATGCCGCTCGTCACCTGCCTCTTCATGGTCCATGCAGTTCGCCGTGTCCTTCAGTCCTTTGTCCAGCACGTGCCGCGCATACCCACAAACTCGCGTGCAATGCCAATGACCGACCGTGTGCGATATCACTGATGCGCGTCCGTCACGGTTGGCGGGCGTCGAGGATCGCGAGGTCGTCCTCGGCGAAGGGATCCGATGCTCCGGTCCGCCCGGCTGGCGCGGTTGCGAGGCAAACCCGGACCGCTTCGCGGGATGCCGACCGTCCGTTCCTGCGGGAGCTTCGGTGGCTTCACTCATCAGGCTCCTTGGAATCGAGCGCCCAGGGAACCGTGAAGTGCTCTACCGGCGGACCGCCGAGATCAGTCCGCCGGGTCGCTCATCGCGCTGCGGCGGGGTACCGATCGGGCGGCCGTAGGCGGCAGCGCGCTCACGCAGGGTGTGGCTGTCGGCTTCCCAGCCATGCCCGGCCAGCCAGCCGACCGGGTCGTCGGGCATCTCCGAGACCCACAGGGACGCCGCCGATCCCGGCACGGCGTCCGCGCCGAAGCGCTCGATCACGCCACGCGAGCCCAACGTCAGCCCCATCCGACTGCCCGCCGCCGACTGCGCGCTGATCCGGGCCAGCAGCAGCTCCACCGCGTCCACCGGCAGATAGATCAGCAGTCCTTCGGCGATCCACGCGGTCGGCAAGGCCGGGTCGTGCCCCGCGGCGGCCAGCGCGCCAGGCCAGTCCTCCCGCAGATCCACCGCGACGGTGATCCGCTCGCAGCGCGCCACGGCTCGCTCCTGGCGCAGCACCGAAGCCTTGAAGTCCAGCGGGGCGGCGGTGTCGACCTCGAACAGCCGGGTGCCCTCGGGCCAGTTCATCCGGAAGGCCCGGCTGTCCATGCCGGCACCGAGCAGCACGACCTGCCGGACCCCGGACGCGGCGGCCCGCCGCAACAGGTCGTCGAGGAACTTCGTCCTGATGACGATGGAGAACGACACGGCCCGCCGACGGCGTCGCGCGACCTCGTCGGGCAGCGGCGGCGAGGAGGGCCACAGGCCGCCGGCAGCGGCGAAGGCCTGTGCCAGCGGGTCGCGGAACAACGCGTCCTCCCGCTCGGTCTCCAGAGCCCGAACCCTGGCCACGCCCACCGCCGTTGCCCACACCCCCGACGGCTGCACCCGCTCCTGCTCATCAGTCACCGCGCCGGCCTAGAGGAGCGATTCCTGGGGGCCTGGTGAGCCAAGCCGTGCTCTCAGGGACAGAGTCACGCGGGTCAGAGGTCGGGGTGGAGGGCCTGCTCGGGGGTGGGGTGGCAGGTGATGAGGGTGTCGATGCCGACCAGTTGCAGGACGCGAAGGACGGACGGTTGGGCGCCGGCGATCCGCACCCATCCGTCCGCGCTGCTGACCTTTTGGTGGGTGGCGACGAAGACGTTGATGCCGCTGGAGTCCATGAAGGTGACACCGGAGAGGTCGGCGACTATCCGCGGCGGCACGGCCCCGCCCTTTGTGAGGAGGGCCTCGCTGAGCACGTCCTGGACGTCGTGGTCGATCTCGCCCCGCAGCGTCACGACGCGGATGCCCTCGACCTCGCGATGCTCGGCATGGAGGTGCCCGCGCCGGTCCGTTCTTTCCGTGTGGGCCACTGTTTCCTCGACTGCGATCTAGGTGCCCCCAGGACGGGACGCGTTCCGGTGATCCTGCCCCGTGGCTCCGGCCGCATGCACCCGCGTGACCGTCGTGACCTCGGAGGGCGGGCATGCACGGCAGGACGCGGGGTACCGGCTGACGAACGGGGAAGGCGAGGGTCAGTGGAATCCGAGACCGACGGTGATGGGCGTACGACGCTGGAACAACATCTGATACGTGTGGGTTTCGCCCTGGGCGGCGACGACGGTTGCATCGCGGACGCCCGCCAACGCGCCATCGCCTTCCTGCAACAGGCCGGCGCAGACTATGGCCTGACGGTGCCCGCACGCGCGAAGCAACTCACCCAGCTGGTGGTCAGCGAACTGGTCACCAACGCCTACAAGTACGCTCCCGGGCCCATCCTGGTGGAACTGGGCCTGACCGCGCGGGCAGTGGAAGTCGTCGTATGGGACAGCGATCCCACGGTTCCCGCAGCCCGAACGGCTGATCCCGGCCGGATCGGCGGCCACGGCCTGGAGATCGTCAAGGCGGTGACCGACGCCCTGTCCGTCCATCAGGAGACGGTCGGCAAGCGCATCGCAGCCCGCATCGTGCTGCCCGACGCGTCCAAGGCACCGCAAGGGTGACTGCGAGGGCGGAGGCGGGGCATACGGGCTTCACCCCCTATGAGAGGAGCTCGTTTCATGCTCGGCATAGTCGCGGCGGTGCTGTTCTTCTTTGCGTTTCTGATCAACGCGGCGGAGATCAGCACCAACGATGTGTTCTCTTCGACGAACGTCATGTTGCTGGGACTGTTGTGCCTCGCTCTGCAGGTGGCCGGAGTCGGTGGCGGCTGGGCCCGCAGACGATGACCTCACGCTCTGCAGATCCGGTGGCATCCCTTCAGCGGATCTGCAGAGCACCCAGGGTGTCCACTGCCGGTCCGCCGCTACGTAGCTGTACTTCCTACGCGATGCTGCATAGTGATCGACATGATCGGACGCCTGTTCTCCCTCGTCATCGACTGCCCCGACCCGTCCGAGCTCGCCGGCTTCTACGAGGTCCTGCTGTCGCTTCCGCGAGTCGTGGACACGACCGACTACGTAGTGCTCCAGAACACGACCGGCACCGAGACCGTCACCTTCCAGCGCGTCGACGCTTTCCGGGCGCCGCGGTGGAGTGATCCCGAACGTCCGGCCCAGATGCATGTCGACGTGATGGTCGACGACTTGGACCTGGCCGAACCGAAAGTGCTCGCCCTTGGTGCCACGCTGCTCGAAGGGTCGGACAAGCCGATCGGCTATCGCGTGTACGCGGACCCGGTGGGGCACCCCTTCTGTCTCCTCACGCGTGAAAGCGTGATGCTCAGCGAATAGCAGTATCCGTCGGCGACGGCGAGGGTGCCAACAGGGGCTTGCGCGCCTGGATTCCGAGGCACAGAGCTGAGGTCGCAGGAATCGGCCCGGTGGGGGCGGGCAGGGAGCCGGTGTCCTCGTTGCCGTCGAGCCCCCAGAAGCGGGCGGTGTGGTAGCTGGAGCAGATGGTGTCGAGGTAGTACGTGCCGGCGCTGCCGCACTGTTCGGCGCCGCTGCCCGGGTCGACAGCCAGCCCGTGCCCCATGCCGGAGACGGTGTAGACCTCGACGGCGGAGCGGCCGGAGGCGTCGTCGTAGACACTCAGCGTGGTGCCCCCGCCGAGGCTCTCGGTACGGGAGGGCGTCTGGCCGATGCCCCACACGTTCGTCCACTGGTCGCGCAGCTCCGTGGCGTTGGCGGGCCTCACAGTGGTGTCGGCGGTGCCCTGCCAGATCGCCACGCGCGGCCAGGAGTTCGTGCCGGCCGGAGCGGTGGAACGCACCAAGTCCCCCCATTGGGCGGGGCTCTTGTCCGGCGGGCTGTACATGCAGGTGTACGCCGTGGACACACTGCTCGCGCAGCGGGCGGGCAGTCCGGAGCCGATGGCCCCGCCCGCGAAGACGTCGGGGTAGGCGGCCAGCATGTTCGCCGTCATGGCGCCGCCCGCGGACAGGCCGGTGATGTAGACGCGCCGGGTGTCGCCACCGTGGAGCGCGACGGCCTTGTCCACCATCTGCTTGATCGACAGTGCCTCGCCCCGACCGCGTCCGCTGTCGCCCGGCTCGAACCAGTTGAAACAGGAGTTGGCGTTGTTGGCGCTGCTCGTCTGGGGCAGGACCAGCGCGAAACCGTACGCGTCGGCGAGCTTGGGCCAGCCGGAGTGCGCGTAATAGTCGTTCGCGTTCTGCGTGCAGCCGTGCAGGGCGACGACCAGAGGGGCGCCGGCCGGCAATGCGTCCGGTGCGTAGGTGTACATCGACAGGTTGCCGGGGTTGGTGCCGAACCCGGTGACCTGGGTGAGGCCCGCGGCGGATGCCTGGGGTGCGGCGGCGAGCAGCCCGCCGGTCAGGGCCAGAGCCCCGGCGGCGGTCGCCCATCGGCGCATGCCTCGACAGAGGGTCCGGGAGAAGCGGAACGCAGGGTGCGACTGTCCCATGACGACTGCCTCCTGACGTGGCGGAATCTCGCCGGTGCCGGTGCCGGTGCCGGTGCCGGTGCCGGGGGAGCGGCGAGCAGCGTGTGCCGTGCATCATCGGCGTTCGCGGGCCGGGGGCGGCATGGGTGGGGCAGCCACGTATGGCGGGAACCTGTGTGAGGGCAGAACATGTCCCGGCTCGTACAGGACCGTGTATGGCGGGAGCGGACACGGTACGGCAGCAGGAGCCGCCCAGGACGCTCGATCGTCGCCTGGCCGGCCCCGAACGCGCAGGCCCCCCAAGGCAAGGCAGGAGCTACCGGGCCGCCCCACCGCAACGGCAGGACCGCTCCGCTCAGCGCCGGGTGGTGCCGACAGCTACGCCGCCGCCCCGAATGGTGTTCGCCGGCCCCATATGTGGCCGCGAAACCGCGCCATAGCCTCCCGCGCATCCCTGTTCACGACGGTGGAGGCTCACGCATGCGCTTCTCATTCCACCCCCCGGCCCACTGGCGACGCGGCGGTCCGGCGGGCCTGGCCCTGGCCGCCCTCACCTGCGCACTCGCACCGGCGCCCGCCGTGGCGGCACCGGCCGGTCCGGACGCCGTCCACTGCACGCACCTCACTCAGGTGCGCGTACCAGGCGCCGAGCACCAACGAGCCGCCTGCCTCGAGGAGTTGACCACGGCCGGCACGGTCGCCTCGGGCCACACCGACCCGGCCGACTGGGCGGGCCTGACGCCCAAGGACCTGGCCGTACCCCGCGGGGTTCCCGGCCTTCAGATCGACGGCTACTTCCCGGACACGTCCACCACCAACACCAACAACGGATGGAATCACGACGCCCAGTTCGTCATCCGCCTTCCCGACCGGTGGAACGGCGGCCTGGTGGTCGCGGGCACCCCCGGCAACCGGGAACAGTACGCCAACGACCGGGCCATCGCCGACTGGGTGCTGTCCCGCGGCTACGCCTACGCCGCCACCGACAAGGGCAACACCGGCCTCGCCTTCTACCGGGACGGCAAAGAGCCGGGAGACGCCATCGCCGAATGGAACGACCGGCTCACCCAGCTGACCCGATCCGCCCGCGCCACGGTCGCCCGGCACTATCACCGCCCGCCGGCGCGCACCCTGGTGACCGGCATGTCCAACGGCGGATACCTCGTGCGCTGGCAGTTGGAGAACCATCCCGGCCTCTACGACGGGGGAGTCGACTGGGAGGGCACCCTGTGGCGCTCCGACGGCTCCACCCTGCTGAACTTCCTGCCCCGGGCGCTGCGCCACTACCCCGTGTTCGCCGCCGGTGGCGAGGAAGCCGACCATGCACGCAGAGCTCTGCACACCGCGGGCTTCCCGGCGGGGTCCGAGTTCCTGTGGCCCTACCACCACAAGGTCTACTGGGACCTGACCCAGCGCATCTACCGCGAGGAACTGGACCCCGGTTTCGACGGCCCGACCGAGGCGGGCACGCCCTTCTGCGCGCCGGGCACCCCCGCCTGTGACGCCGACTACGACTACGCCGCCCGGCCCCGCGCGGTCCACAAGGCCGTGGAGAAGATCGCTCTGACCGGCCGGATCGGCAAACCGCTGATCACCTTGCACGGCACCCTGGACGTCCTGCTGCCGATCACCCGGGACTCCGACGGCTACGCCCGCATGGTGCGCCAGGCCGGCCGCGGCCAACTGCACCGCTACTACCGCATCGAGGGCGGCACTCACACGGACGCCCTCGTCGACACCCACCCGGAGCACCTGCGCCCGCTCACGCCATGCCACCGCACGGCCTTCACGGCTCTGGAGAACTGGCTCACGCCCGGACACCGCCCGCCCGCTTCCCACACCGTCCCGATGCCCGAACAAGCAACCCCCGCGACACTCCTGAACACCTGCCTCCTCAAGGCCCGCGGCGACACGGCCTCTCCGCCCGCGTCCTGAACGGCCCCGCACGACCGGCGGCCGGGGGAGGACGGCAGGTGCGTCCTTCCCCGGCCGACCCGGCTCGTCGTCAGGACGGTGAGAGTTCCTCGCGGACCGTACGGGCGGCGTGGACCAGGCTCTCCATCGATGTCCCGCTCCCGGACGGAGTCCAGCGGCACGTGGAGCAGGGAGAAGGAGGGGCCAGGTCGACGCGGTCGGCTGGCCCCCGCAGGGTGCCGAGGGTGGACAGCGACTTCTCCATCTCGTTGACCCAGATGTTGCGCCCGTTGACGACTCCGGCGATCAGCCGCTTGCCGGGCAGCCCGCCCGCGCCATCCAGGGCGTCGAGGTTGGCGGCGGCGGACTCGGTGAAGTCCAGCGCGAGCCCGTCGACGGGAGCCTTGGCCGGCATCGGAAGCGCGTCGCCGAGCCGGTCGAAGTACGAGGCGACCAGCAGCTTCGGACGGTCGATCAGGGCACCGAGGTCGCGGTAGGCGCGCGCTGCGGCATTCAGTTCAGCGGTAGTGCGGTCCTGGACGAGTGCGGGCTCGTCGAGCGGGGTGACTAATCGGTCTGGTTCTTGCTGCGGGGCGCGGGCGGCAGCAATTTTCGTGTTCTACGAAATGCCGACCCGAAATCGCTTGCTGCGGAACTGGCGCTGTCTACCCAGATTGTTTGAAGCCACCGCCCCTTCAGACGCATGGTCACACATCCTCGACACAACGTCCGTATGAGCGTCAGGCATGTGATGAATGAACGCGCCGGGGAGGGTGGCTGATTCGTGTGCTGCTGACCTGCCGATACGGCGCGAGTTGGCGTGAAGACCTTGATCTGGGCACATCAATGAGTCAGGTTCGAGGCGGGCCGGACGCAGTTCCGGTCCGAACCCCCACACCCCCCACGAAAAGTGACGAGGAGAACCCTCACATGTCAGCTCGCGCATTCACACGCAGAATGCAGGTCCTCACCGCCACGGCCGTCGTCGCAACCCTGACGACCTTCGGGACGGCGCACGCACAGGTCGCTCCCGAATCCGTTCCCGCCGAAGGCACCGTGTACGGCCTCGGCGCCAAGGGAACCGTGCCTGGCAGCTTCATCGTCACGCTGGACCACAAGGTGAACAAGTCCGCGCTCGCCAAGGAGTACGGCGGCAAGCTCAAGCGCACGTACACCGCCGCCCTCGACGGCTTCTCCGCCGGCGGCCTCTCGTCGGCCGAGGCCAAGCGTCTGGCCGCCGACCCGTCCGTCGCCAAGGTGGTACAGGTCAAGAAGTTCGGCATCAACGCCACTCAGGACAACCCGCCCTCCTGGGGCCTCGACCGCCTGGACCAGGCGGACACCGCAGGCGACAGCAAGTACACCTACCCCGACGGTGCGGGCGAGGGCGTGACCGCGTACGTCATCGACACCGGCGTGCGGACCACTCACAAGGACTTCGGGGGACGGGCCGCTTCCGGCTTCGACGCCGTGGACAACGACAACGACGCCGCGGACGGCAACGGCCACGGCACCCATGTCGCCGGCACGATCGCGGGCACAGCTCACGGTGTCGCCAAGAAGGCGAAGATCGTCGCCGTCCGGGTGCTCGACGACAACGGCTCCGGAACCACCGAGCAGGTCGTCGCCGGCATCGACTGGGTCACCAAGAACCATCAGGGCCCTTCCGTCGCGAACATGAGCCTGGGCGGCGGCGCCGACGAGGCCCTCGACGAAGCCGTGCGCAAGGCCATCGCGGCCGGCGTCACCTTCGCCGTGGCCGCGGGCAACGAATCCTCGGACGCCGGGCAGGGCTCCCCGGCCCGCGTGAAGGAAGCCGTCACTGTCGCGTCCTCCACCAAGGACGACAAGCAGTCGGACTTCTCCAACTACGGCGCGGTCGTGGACGTGTACGCCCCCGGCTCCGACATCACCTCCGCGTGGAACGACAGCGACGAAGGCACCAAGACCATATCGGGCACCTCCATGGCCACCCCGCACGTCGTGGGCGCCGCGGCCGTCTACCTGGCGGGCCACAAGGACGCCACGCCGGAACAGGTCGCCAAGGCCCTCACCGACGGCGCCACAACCGACAAGATCTCCAACCCCGCACAGGGCACCGCGAACAAGCTGCTGAAGATCGTCGAGTAGTCGTCCTCGACCGGCGCTCGCCGTGCTGTCCTGAGAAGGCACGGCGAGCGCCGGCGACGTGCTGCGCTGCGCGGCGAACGGGCCTGTCACGGCACCTCGTCGCCCCGACGCCGCTCCTGGCGCAGCACCTCGCCGAGGTCGACGAGCCGGTCCGGGCCCTGCACCGCACGCCGCATCCGGGCGGTGCCGGACAGGCGGTGCCGGTGCCGGTGCAGGAAGGCCCAGTACCCGGTGGTGTACGGGCACGCGCGAGGGCCGGTGCGCTCGGTCGGCCGGAAGGCGCAGCCCTCGCACAGTTCGCTCATCCGGTGGATGTAGGCGCCGCCCGAGTGCCGTCACAGTGTGGCGGCGGGCATCCGGTGGGCCCGATGCGCGGCGGTGGCGGTCACGCCCGGGCCGAAGCGAAGCACGGTGCCTTCGACGCGGTCGGGCGGCGTCGACCGCTCCGCCGCCGCAGGCTCGACCCGGGGCGGCGTTCCTGCGGGAGGCGCTCAGTCCACCGAGTAGGCCGAGATCCCCGGCCTACTCGGTGCGCCGTCGATTCGGCGCGCCCCCGGCCCGCCCTAGTGGGAATCCGACCCGGCGACGAAGTCGTAGGTGCCCGACCCGACCTGGAAGACGGCCGCCCCGTCCTCCATACGCAGGAAGCGGACTCCCTTCGCCTTGTCCGCCGGTCGGCCGCCTTCGGTCACCGCGCGGCGCGTGTCGGCCGGGACATGGACTTCCGCGACCGTGTTGACCGGCACCGTCACCTTCAGGGTGAACGCGCCGTCACGGCTGGTCCAGCGCGATGAGAGCAGCCCGTGAACGGTGTGGAGGCTTCCGGAGCCCCGGGTCAGGTTGCCGCCGGGTACGGGAGCGATCCGGGAGCGCTTGTAGCCGGGCTCGATGGGGGAGAGGCCACCGATGTTCTGGAACATCCAGTCACCCACGGCGCCGTACGCGTAGTGGTTGAAGGAGTTCATGTCGACGGGGCCGAATTCGCCGTCGGGCATGATCGAGTTCCAGCGCTCCCACATGGTGGTGCCGCCCTTCTCGATCTCGTAGCCCCAGGACGGGTAGTCCTTGTGCAGGAGCATCTTGTAGGCCAGGTCGTCGCGGCCGATCCGGCTCAGCGCGGGCAGCAGCAGCGGTGTGCCGATGAAGCCGGTGCGCAGGTGGTAGTCGGTCAGGGCCAGCTTGGCCACGAACTTCTCGCCGACCTTGCCGACGAGGGCCGGGTCCGCGAGGAGGTCCATGCCCAGGGCCATGGCGTATCCGGTCTGGGAGTTGCCTTTCACGGTGCCGTCGGCTGAGACGTAGGCCTGGGTGAAGGCGTGGCGGATGTCGGTGGAGAGCTTGCGGTAGTCGGACGCCGCGGACTGCTCGCCCAGTGCGTCGGCGACTTCCGCCATCATGCGGGCGTTCTCGGCGTAATAGGCCGTGCCCAGGATGCCCTGTTCGGTGGGGTCGTCCAGATGCAGCCAATCGTTGGTGAAGAACGTGGTGCGGCCGGGCTCCAGAAGGTCGGCTCCGGCACTCTCGCGCACGAACTGGAAGAACTTGCGCATCGCCGGGTAGTTGTCGCGCAGGATGCGCGTGTCACCGTAGGAGCGCCACACGTGGTACGGCACGGTGATCATGACGTCGGACCAGCCGACGCCGCTCTCGGCGAACTGGCCCTGGGGGGTCGGCACGACAGCCGGCAAGTCACCGTTGGCCTGCTGGGAGGTGCGGACGTCCGCCATCCAGTGGGACAGGAACGCGCGCGTGTCGACGAGGTAGTTGGCTGTCGGGGCGAACAGGCTGATGTCGCCCGTCCAGCCCAGCCGCTCGTCCCGGGCCGGGGTGTCGGTGGGGATGGACAGGAAGTTGCCCCGCTGGCTCCAGGAGATGTTGCTGACCAACTGGTCGAGCATGCCGTCCGAGGTCTTCAGCGTGCCGGTGGAGGGGAGGTCGGAGCCCCAGACGACGCCCTGTACGTCGGTGAGCGCGGGTGGTGAGTCCACTCCGGTGATCTCGATGTAGCGGAACCCGTGCTGGGTGAAGGTGGGCTCGTAGGTGACCGCTGCGGAGTCGGCGAAGACATAGCGGTCGGTGACCTTGGCGCTGCGGAAGTTGTCGGTGTAGAGGGTGCCGTCCTTGTTGAGCACCTCGGCGTAACGGATCTTCACGGTCCGGCCGGCGGAGCCGGTGAGGGCCAGCCGGGACACGCCGACCATGTTCTGGCCGAGGTCGTACACGTAGGTCCCGGGGCTGGGCTCGGTCATCTTCCGGGCCTTGAGGACCTGGGTCTCGCGCACCGGCTCGTCGCTCTGCGGGACGAGCCGGGCGGTGCGTGACTCCACCGTCGCCGCCGTCTCCCAGCCGGCGTCGTCGAATCCGGCGCGGCTCCAGCCCGCGGGCTTCAGACGGGCGTCGTACGTCTCACCGTCCTGCAGGTCGGCCTTCACGTAAGGTCCCTCGGCCGCCTTCCACGAGCCGTCCGTGGCGATCCACTGCACGGAGCCGTCGGTATAGGCGACGCGCACCTTCGCCACGAGCGCCGGAGCGTCGCCGTACTGGCGGCTCCAGCCGATCCCCACCTTGCCGGCCCACCAGCCGTTCGCCAGAAAGGCGCCGATCGCGTTGTCGCCCCTGTTGAGCAGTCTCGTGACGTCGTAGGTCTGGGACTGGATGCGCTTGTGGTAGTCGGTCCAGCCCGGGGCCAGTACCTGGTCGCCGACCCGCCTGCCGTTGATCTCCAGCGCGTAGATGCCGAGCGCGGAGGCGTAGACCCGTGCGGAGGCGACCTTCTTGCCGGGCTCGGTCGCAAAGGCCTTGCGGAGCAAGGGCATCGGCCGGATATCGGGCCCGTACAGGGCGTCCGTGGTGCCGGAGACCGCGAGGGCGGAGTCGGCGATGTCACCGCCGGAGAAGGGGTTCCGGCCGGAGGCGAAGTCGGTGTCGAGCAGAGTGCTGCCGTCGGCCCCGGTCACGACGGCGTCGTAGACGGTTCCCCGCTCGCCGCAGCAGGCGTGGGTGCGGAAACCGATGTAGCCCTTCGTGAACGTGGAGTCGGTGAAGGTGCTGACGAGCTTGCCGTCGAGTGTCGTCCTGATCGTGTCGCCCGCCACGTCGTAGCGCACGGTGTGCCGATCGGCGAGGAGGGACGCGTTGGTGAAACCGTAGGCCGCGAGGTCTACTTCCTTGACGACGCTGTACGTGCCCTTGACCTGCTTGTGCAGCTTGAGCGTAGGGCTCGATCCGGTGACGTTGAACTGCCACATGTATCCGTTGGCCGAGTCGGGAGCGCGCAGGAACATGCCGAAGGCGGCGTTTTCGAGCTTGAAGCGGACGGTCGCGGCGTAGTCGGTCCATGTGGCCGCTTCACCCGGAGCGCCGGGGCGCGTGATCCACTGGGCGCCGTCCCAGTCGCCGGCGTCCAACAGGCCGGTCTCGAAGTGCGCGTCCGCGCTCCACCGGCTCACCGCTCCCTTGTCGTCCCAGACCCGGACGCGCCAGTGGTAGCGAGTGGCCGACTTCAGGCTCGGGCCGCCGTACTCGACGTCGACCTGCCGGCCGGACCTCACCTTGCCGGAGGACCACACGTCGGCGACCCCTGGTCCGCGTCCGACCTGTATCTCATAGGCCTGTTGTGCCGTCGCCCGCCGGTCCGACACCAACTGCCATCCGAATACCGGGGTTTCACCGCCGATGCCGATGGGGTTCGTGCGGCTGTTGGTGCTCAGGGCACGCACGGCGAGAGGGGTGTCCGCGGCGGACGCCGTTGGTGACAGGGGAGTGGGCAATACGGACATGCCGCCGAGTACCGCGAGCACGACGAAGCCCGTAAAGAGGCCGAGCGTGAGGGGGCGCCTGAGGAGCATGGCTTCTCCGGTCTGCTGAATCGTTTCAATCAGGCAGGTCGCGGGGACAGTAGCTGTGTGACGTGAGACACGTCAATATGTGAAGTCGGCCTGGATTGCCGTCGACGCCGGGCGGTTGAGGAGGAGTCGGTCTCTCGCGAGCGTGAGGCCGACGCTCCATCGACCATGTCAGTCCCACGAGTTGAAGAGGACCGCGCCCAGTGTGGTGATGCCGTGGAAGCGGATGTCACGCCATTCGCCCTGGCTGAGGACCGAGGTATCGACATCGGCCAGCGCGGTGGTGAGCCGCACGCGGTCAAGCACGTCGAACCCGAGGTCGGCGAAGGCGTGTGCCCAGGGCGGTGGGGTGAGGAACTCGTCGGTGTACCCATCCCGGAGTTCTTCGGCGAAGGCGATCCAGGGATGGTGGGCGTGGCAGAGGACCACGTGCTCGCCCGCGCTCGCGACGACCGTCGCGGTGTGGAACGTCCGGGGGTAGGTCTGCTCCTCGACCTGGCCCACACGGCCTTCGGCGGCCCGGGCGGCTGCGTACAGGGCTGCCCGGAACGTTCGCTGGTCGACCTCCGGCACAGGCCCGTCCTTCGGCTGGAAGAAGCCCGTGGCGCCTCGCGGCAGTACGAACGCTGCGTCCTTGTCTGCGGCCATGCGGCTCATTGTGACGAAGCGCGTCCCCGCCGGCGTCTCACCCGCGCTGCGAACGGCTGTGTCGTGCAGGCGTCAGGAGTCTTGTCGCTGACCTCCGTGCCCTTGGCCCGCCGGGATCGAGTTGTCGATCCGTCCTGGGCGCTTGCGGCGGGCGGGTGGTCCCCTACATGCGCAAGAGCGCCGTCACGGCGACCGCGGCCACCAGGGCCACGGGGAGTGGGGCACGGCGCCAGAGGAGCAGCGGGACGACCGCGAGTCCCGCGATCACGGTGAGGTCCACGGCGCTCCAGCGGGAGCCCAGTACGTCCACGACGATGAAACCGGCGAGCAGCGCGGGGGCGGTGAGGGCGATCACCGACTGTGCCCGTGGGGGCAGGGTGCGCCCGCCGAAGAGGGCGGGGCCGAAGGCCTTGCAGGTGAAGCTGAGGGCGGCGACGGCGCCGATGGTGAGCCAGAGAGTCATCGTGCGACCTCTTCGTCGGAGTGGACGGGTCGCACGGCCTTGTCGGACTCCTCGGCCTGCCCGGTCGCTTCGGCCCTGTCTGCCTCTTCGGCGCATTCCGGCCCGGCGGGCGGTGAGGCGGGCGCCCGGAAGAGAGCGACGAGGGCCGCGAGCGCCGCGCCCACGAGGGCGGGCCCGGCCGGCAGGAAGACGATGAGACCGGCCGCGAGCGCGGCGCCGAGCAGGGCCGGCAGCCGGTTGACCCGTTCCCGGCGGACCTCGTCGAAGAGGAGCGCGACGAAGAGTGCCGGTGTGAGGACGTCCAGTCCGAGTCGGTGCAGGAGATCGGGGTCGGGTGACACCACGACGCCCAGGGCGGTGCCCGCGACCCAGGCCGGCCACTGGATCGCGGTGGCGCCGAAGAGCACGTACCGGTCGAACCGTCCGCCTCCGAGATGGGCGGCGGCCCATGACCCGTCGACCACCGCCTGGCCTTCGAGCGCGCGGCGGAACCGGCCCCCGCGCAGATCACCGGCTACGGCGATGCCCATGGGGATGAAACGGCTGTTGATCAGCGCCGCTGACGTCACTGCGCCCGCGATGCCGCCGCCGGAGCCCAGGGTCGCGAGCAGGGCGAACTGGGCGGACCCCGAGAAGACGGCCATCGAGCAGATCACGGGCGCGAGATGTCCCCAGCCCTGCGAGGCGCTGATCGCGCCGAAGCTGACGGCGAGCAGAAAGGCAGCGGCCGCGAGCCCGGACCCGGTCTTGAGCCCGGACAGGAAGCTCGCACGCGGCGAGACGACGGCTTTCGCTGGTCGGAGACTGTCCATGACCCGAGCCTAACAGTCATAAGAGTTTATGCCCGTTAGAAAAGCAAGTACGCTGAGGGTGTGATGAGCAAGCAACCGGTCCTCCGCGCCCCGTCCGCGTCGGGAAGCCCTCACGACTCCGGCATGTCACTCGTGGGCGGCCACCCGGTACTGGACTTCGCCAACACCATCGCCTGGCGCCTGGACCCCGCCCGCACGGCCGACCGCGTCCAGGGCACCGAGGCGTGGGTCCGCTGGGCCGTCGCCGGCGGACTCCTCACCGTCGACCGCGCCGAGGCGATGCTCCGAGCCGAGACGGCGGACTCCGCACCCACAGAGGGCGAGACCGCGGCGCTCATGGACCTGCGCGCCACCCTCTTGCCGATCCTGGACGCCCTCGTCGACGGCGAGGCGCCCCCTGCCGAGGAATGGGAGGCACTGCGCCGCAGCATGGTGCTGGCCCGTGAGGACGCCGCACTGCCCCCCTCCTTCCCCCTGCGGTGGGAGCCTGGCACGGACCGTCTCGGCGACCTCGCTCACACGCTGGCGCTGCTGACGGAGGACCTGCTGTCCGGGGACGGCCTGGGCCGGATCCGGCGCTGTGCGGGCCCCGGCTGCGGCTGGTTCTTCCTCGACCGCTCCCGGAGCGGGACCCGGCGCTGGTGCAGCTCGGACGACTGCGGCAACCGGGACCGCGCCAAGCGCCACTACTCCCGCACTCGCCGGCCCGGGTGACATCGCGGGCGCGCGCCGCCGTACGAACCGTCGTTGCGGGCCTATGAGCCCCGGCGGCGGAGCGCACCGCCCAGGGCTCACGCGCAGGCGCGGGCGAGGATGATGGGGCCGCCAGGGCTCACGCGCGGGCGCGGGCGCGGATGTTTCGGGGGCGGCCAGGCGCCGGAGTTCGGTGGGCCGTCCCAAGACCAGTGAGTCGACCGCGGCCCGCCGGTGGAAGACCTGCGCGTCGTGCTCCTCGGTCAGGCCGACCGCCCCGTGCGACTGCGCGGCGTCGGTGGCCCGCTCGAGCGCTGACGGTCAGCCGCACTGGCTTGATCACACCGTTCGCCCGCCAACGGCGTCCGCTCCACAGACAACCCACAGACATCCCTCTCTCGTCCTACGTGACGCGAGAGACGCCCGGGGCCGACGGGACGTCTGCGCGCGGGGTTTTGAGGAGTGGACCATTGATCCGTGCCCGGCGAATATGTGTGACCGCAGTGGCGGTGCTGGCGACCCTGGCGGGCTCGCCCGGACTGGCACAGGCTGAACAGTTACGCGAATCGGGACTGTTGAGCGCGACGGACGACAACCCACTTCCGCCCGGGTGGCGGATCGGCGGGGAGGGCGGGGCGCGTGAGCTGGTCTGGCGTGCGCCTGAGGTCGTGCCCATGGGGGACGCCCGGGTCGAGTTCCGCACCGGGGACCGGCTGCTCGGGGTGCCGAAACCGGCGAAGGACGGGCGGACCTTCCGGCTCGCCCTCGACCAGACGCGTCCCAAGCAGCTGAGGGACCTTCAGGTGACGGCCGCGGGGCGTCGGCTGGACGCGGCGGCCGACGCCCCGCACGAGTCCGGCTCGCGCGGTGCACGGACGCCCGCGCAGGCGCCGGCCAACGGCGTTGACCCGGGCAAGCCCGGCTCCTACCGCACGGTCACCGGCACATACGACCTCGACCCGGTGCGCCTGCCCGGGTTCGACACCCCCGTGGAGATGACCGCCGAGGTCGTGGCACCGAAGGGTGCCGCCGGCAAGCGGCCGCTCGCACTGTTCCTGCACGGTCGCCACTCCACCTGCTACAAGCCGGGCTCCGAGGACGACGTGACCGGCGACTGGCCCTGCGCCGGCGGCTACAAGCCGATCCCGAGTCACCTGGGCTATCTGCGCGACCAGCGACTGCTGGCCTCCCAGGGCTATGTGACGGTGTCGATCTCGGCGAACGGCATCAACGCCCAGGATCAGGAGACCGAGGACGCCGGCGCGCAGGCGCGTTCCTCGCTGGTGCGCCGGCACCTCGCCCGCTGGGCCGACTGGACCGCCCATCGCTCCTCCGCCCCGGCCGCGGTACGCCGGGCGCCGAAGGCGGACCTCTCCCGCGTCCTGCTCGTCGGCCACTCCCGCGGTGGCGAGGGCGTCAACCGGGCCGCCATGGACAGCCTCTACCCGCCGCCTGCCGCCGAGGACGGCTACCGGGGCCCCGTGCGCTGGAAGGCGCGCGGCACCGTGCTCATCGGGCCGACGATCTACGGTCGGAATCCGGTCGCCGACGTACCGTCCGTGACGCTGCTGCCGGGCTGCGACGGTGACGTCTCCGACCTGCAGGGCGAGGACTTCGTCGACGGGACGCGCGGGATCGGCCGGGGCACGGCACTGCACAGCGCGGTCTACATGGTCGGCGCCAACCACAACTACTTCAACAGCGAGTGGACCCCGGGCGAGGCCGTCGCACCGGCCGACGACGACTTCAGGACCGACCCGGAGCAGCCGGCGGACCCGGTGTGCACGCCGGGTGCCGCGACCCGGCTGACCGCCGCCCAGCAGCACAAGGCGGGGGCCACATACATCGCCGCCGCGGCCCGGCTCTTCCTCGCCGGGGACGATCGGGTGCGTCCGCTGCTCGACGGTTCCGGCAAGCGGGCCCCGTCCGCGGACCCGGCCCGGGTGCTGACCCACGCGGTCGGCGGCCGTCGCAGCGGTGGTTTCCTGCCGGACGGCGGGGCGAAGGTGACCGGCGCCCGGCTGTGCTCGGCGATCGACCCGGACCCGGCCGCGGCCTGTCTGAACCCGGATACCCCCGGATCGTCACCGCACTTCGCTTCGTGGGAGACGGAACGGGAGACCGGCCGCAGCGCGGTGGACCTGACATGGTCGGCGCCGGGCAGGGCCGCGCGTGTCACTCCGGCCAAGCCGCTCTCCCTCCGCGGCTCCCAGAAGCTCGCGCTGCGGGTCTTCGTACCGCCGAACACGACCGGCACGAAGTTCGACGTGTCCGTCACCGACTCCTCCAACCGCCGGGTGAAACTGGGCGCTGTCCGGGTGGACGGGCTCCCAGGCTCCGCGAGCACCGCCTCCTACTGGGCTCAGGAGCTGCGCGTCCCGCTGTCGGCCGCGACCCGGGCCGGACTCGACCTCAGGCACGTCAAGTCCCTGGAACTGACGCCCCGTTCGCAGACCGGACGGGCCTGGCTGATGGACGCCTGGGGCTGGGCACCGGGCACGTCGGCGGTGAAGGCGGCCGCACTGCCGCGTGTCGACGTGGGCCGCACCATCGTCAAGGAGGGCGACTCGGGCACCCGCACCTACCGGATCCCGGTCGAGATCTCCGGGCGCGGCAGCGGGCAGGTCCGCGTGTACGTCCTCGACCCGGACAGCGGCCGGGCGGTTAACCGCCTCGTGACCGTACGGCCCGGCAGCCACACGATCGACGTTCCGGTCGAGGTGAAGGGCGACACGGCCTACGGCGACGACGTGGAGCACGACATCGCCGTCAAGGCCGTCCACAACGCCGTCGTCGGCAAGTACCGGGGCGGGATCACCGTCGAGAACGACGACCCCGAGCCGGTGATCACCCTGTCGCCGGTCACGGACCGGGTCACCGAGGGAGGGGCGCTGACCTGGCGGCTGTCCGTGGACGCGCCCGCGGCGGTGGACCTCTACGAGCCGGTGCGGGTGCTCCCGGTCGCCGAGGGCGCCGAGCTGTCCACCAAGGACGTGGACCCGCAGTGGCTCAAGGAAATGTCCGGCGACGTGCCCGACCCCGAGCGGCGGCTGTCCGACGCGCACCTGTGGGTGTGGCTGAACATCCCGCCCGGGAGCACCGGCGTGGACTTCGACGTGCCGACCCTACCGGACCAGGTGGTCGAGCCGGCCGAGTCGATGCGCCTCGCACTGACCGACCGCAACGCGGAGCCGCTGCCCGGCAGGCCGGTGCTGACGGGGACGGTGCTCGACAGACCGTAAGCACGAGGGACGAGGGTTCGCGAGCACCCTCTCGTGCGGGGTCCGGCCTGTCCCGACCCCGCACGCTGCGGCGTATCGTCAGAGAGTGCCGGAGTCGGCGATGGTGATCGTGGCCGAGGTGCGGCCGGACCGCGAGCCGTAGCTCTCGATCTTGCGCACGAGTTCCATGCTGCTCTCGTCGGCGACCTCGCCGAAGACGACGTGCTTGCCGTCGAGCCACGACGTCACGATCGTGGTGATGAAGAACTGCGAGCCGTTGGTGTTCGGGCCGGCGTTGGCCATGGAGAGCTGGCCCGGCTTGGTGTGCTTGAGCGTGAAGTTCTCGTCGGCGAACTTCTCGCCGTAGATGCTCTTGCCGCCCGTGCCGTCGCCGCGGGTGAAGTCACCGCCCTGGAGCATGAACTCCGGGATGACGCGGTGGAAGGACGAGCCCTTGTAGCCGAAGCCCTTCTCGCCGGTCGCGAGCGCGCGGAAGTTCTCCACGGTCTTGGGGGCGACGTCGTCGAAGAGGTTCATGTTGATCCGGCCGGCGGGAACGCCGTCGATGGTGATGTCGAAGAAAACCTTGATAGTCATGCCCCCATCCTGTCATCTGCCACCCTCAGGAGCGCCACGAGCATCTCGGATGCGCCCCCGCACCGCTGGTACGGCCAGGTGCTCCCCGAAGCGGCACGCCGTGCCCGGCCCGGCGACACCCCGGCACACGATCAGACTCCGGTGTGGACGTGCGCGGCCCAGCGGGTGGGGGCGGCGGGGTAGCGGTCGCGGAGGTCCAGGAGGGCCTCGGTCAGGGCTTGGGCGCCGGGCAGACCGGCGGCGCGGCGGGTGTGGAAGGCCTCGGCCACCGCTTCGGCCGCCGCGTCGGTGACCGGCCACAGGGTGCCGACGACCTGGCGGTAACCGCAGAGCTGGAAGGCCGCTGTGATGTGCACGAACTCGTCCGCGAGCCGGTGGGCCGTGACGCCGGTGCTGCACGCGGACAGGTGCGCCAGGTCCGCCTCGCGCAAGCGGAGGTCCGCGAGTACGGCGACGGTCAGCGGACGCTCGCGGTGATCGGCGAGGAGCAGTCGACTGCCCGACGGGTCGAGCGGGTCGGTCAGACCGTGGCACACGAAGTGCGCGGTGCCGTGCCGCGGGAGGGCGTCGAGTACGGACTGCGAGGTGGCCGCCGGGCCGGTGAGTACGGTGACGGGCCCGGCGGGCCGCAGAAGCTCGGCGACGCGGGCCGCCTCCTTCTCGGCGTGGCCGAGAGGTTCCGCGCCCGGGGTCTGCGGCAGGGCGACGACCAGCGTGCCTGCGGCCGGGGACGCGGGAGGGCGGGTCCGGGCCTGGGCAAGAACGCGCAGAGTGGAGGTGGTGGAGGAAACCGTCCGGTCGAGGAGCGTGGCGCGGCGACGACCCCCGGGCGGGGGTGAGCGGTGCAGGCCGGCCGCGTGCAGGGGCAGCGAGGCGAGGAACCCGACCGGGCACCACCACAGGCGAGGCCGGGGGCGGTCCGCCGCACCGTCGATGCCGAGCCGGTCGAGCACAGGGGCGGCGACGGTGTCCCAGAGCCATTCGAGAGTGGCGTGGAGCTCGCTCTGGGCGTGTTCCTGCGCGCCGAAGACGGCGAACGGGTCGTCGCCGAGCTCGTGCGGGGCGGCGAGCGCATCCTGGAGCCGTTGCGCACGGGCGACCGCGTCCTCGGCGTCGAGGTCAGGCAGTGGGACGACGGTGACCGGTTCCGTGGGCGGTGCGGCAGGGTCGAGGATGAGGGCGTCGGAGCGCCAGGCGCTGCAGTAGACCAGCACGACCGGGCCCTCTCCCGCCGCGTCCCGCAGCTCGTCGATCGTCGGCCCGTCCAGGAAGTCGGCGTTCCCCAGCGCGCGGATGCGGGCGAGCAGGCGCGTCCAGCGGACGCCGTGCCGGAGCCGCTCCTCGGCCGAGCCGTCGAACGCGGTCGGCACGGCAGCGCGCAACTCCTCGAACTCGGCGGCGAGTTCGGGCTGCTCGCGGCGCAGGTCCGCGAGCGCGGTGTCGGGGGTGCCCAGGGCATCGGCGGCGAGGACACCCCTGGCACGTTCAAGGAATGTGACGGCCCGTGCGGGGTGGCCGGCCGCGACGGCGGCTGCCGCCGTGGAGGAGGCCAGCCCGGCGGTCTCCCGGAGCGTGAACTGCCGGTCCCGGCGCGTGAGTTCGTGCGGGGCGATGAGCGGCAGCAGTCCGACGGCCGTACCGAAGGCGTCGAGCGCGGCCTCGGCGTCCCCGCGGTCCATGGCCCAGTTGCCGGCGCGGGCCGCGGCGGCGAGCCGTGCGGCGGGCCGGGCCGTGGTGATCGTGGCAGCCTGCCGGAAGGCTCCCTCCGCCTCCGCGGCGGCCTCGGCGGCGCGCTCGGGGTCGCCCGCCGCCCGCGCCTCGCGGTGGTCCAAGGCGCGGACCACGGCGAGCGTCAACAGGAACTCGACACGGTCCGGATGCTGTGCGGGCACGGCGGCGGCCGCCTCACGGGCCAGCGCGGCGGCCTGCGCGAGGGCGTCGGGCTCCCGCGTCTCCAGCGCCGCCGCGGCCAGATGGTGGACCTGCAGACATTCGGCGAGTGCGATGCGCACCATGGGCCCGTTCGTGGCGTCGAGCGGGATCGCGGCGACGGCCTCGCGCAGCAGGGCGAGGGCGAGCTCGAGCAGGGCGGGATGAGGCTCGGGCCCCGCGCACAGGCCCAGGACGGCGTGGCCGGCATGGGCGACGAGGGACGGCTTGAGGGGATGGTCGTCGGGGCAGGTCTGCTGGGCCTGAAGGCAGCAGCTGACGCCCTCCGACATCCGCTCGACGTACGCGTCCTCGTCGCTCAGCCGGTCCGCCCCGCGCAGCAGTACCTCGCCGAGGTGGGCCAGCGCCACGGCACGCCCCACGCCGGACGGGGGTGAGGAGGCCACCACCCGGCGGGCGTAGGTCTCGGCGTCCCCGAGCGCGTCCAGGTCGCGGCGGCGCTGGTACAGCTGGAAGAGCCCCTGGCTCAACTCGGAGAGCCACGTGAGCTGCTCGTCGGCGGTGAGGTCGGGGTCCGGGCCGTCGGGGCCGCCGTCGAGTTCCCGCAACAGCTCGATGCCCTCGGCGAGTGCGGCGAGGTCCCCGGTCTCGTCGTACCGCCTCAGCAGGGTGCCGGCGAGCAGCCGCATCGCGTTGCGTGACCGGGACCCGGGCGCCTCGGCCCGTACCCGCTGCCGTGCCTCCTCCACGGGGTCGGCGGGATCCTGTCCGGCAGCGTGGGCCAGTCGCTCGGCCTCTCGCAGTAGCCCGACGGCGTCGCGGTACGAGGCGTGGCCGGGCGGCGCGAGGCGGCACGCTTCCTCGGCGGACGCCAGGGCCTCCGCGACGAGCGCCGTGTTCCCGCCCGCCCGTTCCTGCCGTGCGAGGTCGAGCAGGCAGTGGGTGAGCAGCAGCCGGCGGGAGATCCGGTTCGGGTCGTTGGCGGCGGACCCCGCCACCGAGGCACGCAGCGCGTCGGCGGACCGGCGCAGCAGCTGGAGGTCGCGGGTCTCCTTGTAGAGGTTGCGCAGGTCCTTGCCGTAGTTGTTGAGGATCGCGGCCCGCTGCGGCTCCGCGTCGGGCACGGTGCGAGCGGCCTCCGCGCCGAAGTCGACGGCGGAGCGCAGGACGGCCGGGTCCGCGGAGCGGTCGTACAGCGCCGAGTACAGGTTCTGGACGTGGCAGAGGCGCACGGCGCGCAGGGGGTCGTGCAAGGGGGTGAGATTCAGCGCGACGATGCTGACCTCCAGGCTCTGCTCGAGGGCCGCCTCGTCGCCGGTGCGGCGGAACGCGTCGAGGAGCAGCGAGCCGTGGTTGAACATGACCAGCGGCCGCTGCGGATCGTGCTCGGCGCAGAGCCGGGCGGCCTCCTCGCTGTAACCGCGTGCCGCCTGCAGGAGGTGGAGTTCGCCGGTGCGGGTCAGTTCGTGCTGGAGGGCCACGCCGAGCGCCGTCCGGGCACGGACGCTGCGGGAGCGCTGCTCCTCGGGCAGGATCTCTAACAACCCCGGGGTGACGCCCACCAGTTCGCGAAGCAGGACGATGGCCGTGCGGAGGGTCGCCGGGTCGCGGATCGCACGGTAGCGCTCGACGGCGAACGCGGCATGGTCGTAGAGCGCCTCCAGCCGCTGGTCGGGGTCGCGGGCGATCCTGGCGAGGCCCCTCGGCAGCCGCGGCAGGCGCCGTACGCCGGCCCGGATGCCGGATGGTACGAGCGCCGGCGCGAGGGCGTCGAGCCAGGCCGACAGCTCCAGAGCCCTATTGCGCAGGGCGCGTGCGCTGACGGGCGGCGGCGGGGCTGCCAGGTGGAGCTGCCAGCTCGCGACGGCGACGGTCTGCGCCATGTCGGCCTCGGGCGGCGGATGATCCTGCAATGCCTGGTCGGTGAGCCGCAACAGACCTGCGGTGGTGGGATCGAGGAGCGGCACGTCGTCCCCGGTGTCCTCGAACCGGCTGACGCGGGCGCGCAGTTCGGCGTAAAGACTCAGCTCGACAGCCACTCGATGCTCCCGTCCCGCTCCCGGCCACTATCTGACATTCTCTGCCATGACGACCTTGGACGGGAGGGCGCATGCACGACCTGGCGGACCGACTCGACCGGCTGTGCCGACTGCTTCGTGGGGGCGAACTCACCCGCCGTGCCCGGGAGTACGGGGTGGCCGAGCACCTGGAGCGAGTGCTGGACGCCGTGCGCGCCGGGACCGACCCGGAGCGGGTACGCGCCGATCTCGAAGCGCTGGACGAGGGATTCGCCCGACACGGCATCGACGGCCTGACCGTCCGGGCCCGGGCCTACCAGCCGCTGTCGGGGACCGTCGGGCATCCGGTCCTGCGGGGCTGGGTGTGTCCGGCAGCGCACCGCTGCTCCCGGTTCACCCAGCACGCCACCGGGACCCCGGGCGGGGACGCCGGGCCCGTGTGCGAGGCACTGGGGACGCCCCTGGTGTGGGTGGAGATCCCACTGTGAACGCCTTCCTGGGAGAACTCGGCCGGAAGCTGGCCGAACGCTGGGTGACGCTGCTCGTGCTGCCGGGCGCGCTCTACGTGGCCGTGGTGACGGCCGCGTCGGTACTCGGTCAGGGGCGGGCGCTGGACCTGCGCGGGCTGAGCTCCTGGATCGACGGTCTCGCGGCGGCGCGGGGCGCCGGCCAGGTCGGGATCGTGGTCCTCGTGGCGGCCGGCGCACTGACGGCTGCCACGGGTGCGGGGCTCTGCGCGGCAGCACTCGGCGAAGGTGTGGCGCTGCTGTGGGCGGTGGAGGGGCGGCGCGGCCCGGGGCGGTGGCTGGCCGAGCGGCGCCGGCAGCGGTGGCAGCGGGCCTACGCGGAGGTCGTCGCGGCGCGCCGGGCGGTGGCGCTGAGCGCCGTACCTCCGCACGGGGCGGACCCGGAAGCGCGCGCGGCACTACGGGCGTCGCTGGACCGCTGCCGTCGGATCTGTCCGGTGCCGGCCGACCGTCCGACATGGATCGGGGACCGGCTGCGGGCGGTGGACCTGCGGGTCCACCACGCGTACCGGGTCGACCTTGAGGCGCTTTGGCCCAGACTGTGGCTGGCGTTGCCGGACCCGGCGCGCACCGAGCTGACGGACGCGTACGCCGCGTACCGGGCGAACGCCCGGCTGACGGGCTGGGGCCTGATGTACTTCGTGCCGGCGCCGTGGTGGTGGCCCGCCGCGCTCGTCGCCGCCGTCACGCTCACCACGGCATGGATCCGCGCCCGGGGCGCGGCGGAGTCGCTGGCGGACCTGGTGGAGGGGGCGGTGGACCTGTACGGGCGCGACGTGGCGACGACGCTCGGGGTACTGCCGGACGGCGAGGGCCTGGACCGCGCGTCGGGCGACGCGGTGAGCGCGCTGCTGCGCAAGGACGGGTCGCTGCACCCGGAACCGACGGATCCGCCCGTCGGCCCGCTGTAGCAGCGGGTGGCGGCGGCATTGCTGGCGCGCCTGCTGACGGAGTACCGGTTCACAGCCGAGATCGCCCATGAACTGCGCACCCCTCTGACGGGCCTTCTGACGGCATCCGAGATCCCTCCGGAGCGCCGGCGCCCCCCCGGACCGACTCGGCAAGTCGTCGTCCCCCCGCTGCGCAACTTCACCCTGTCCAGGGCTTCGTGCTTCGTACGTGCGTTTGATGTGGCGGATAGGGGTCATCCGCATGCCAAGCCTGCCTCCCAACGGGGCGGCGCCGACAGCATCATGCGGGGACACGACGCGGGCGACGAGGAGTGAACGCGATGACCGTCGCGACACAGCAGGGTGGCGGGGGCGGTTCCAGCGGCCTCTACGACGTTCTTGAGCTCATTCTCGACCGCGGGCTGGTGATTGACGCGTTTGTGCGCGTCTCCCTCGTCGGTATCGAGATCCTCAAGATCGACATACGGATCGTGGTGGCCAGCGTGGACACCTACCTGCGCTTCGCCGAGGCGTGCAACCGTCTCGATCTGGAGGCGGGTCCACGCAAGCCGGCCGGGCTCACGGAACTCGCGGGGAAGGTCACCGAGTCCGGCGCCCGCGGCAAGACCAAGGGCGTCCTGTCCGGTGCCGCGGAGACCATCGCCGACGCCTTCCAGCAGACCCGAGACGAAGCACGGGATCGTCAGTCTGGACGCGGCCGCTAATAAGGCAGTGCAGGGCGCGGTGGCCATGCCGGGGCGCCGCGGCGCGACGCGCCACGCTGGGCTCGCGGAGCATCAGCACACCTCCGGTCCGCGGGCGGCGGAGGGGGTGGAGGCACAGCGGTCTTCACCTCCGCCGCCGGCCTGCTCGGCGTCGGAGCCGGCGGCGTTCTACCGCGCTGCGATGGCTTTGAGCCAGTCCTCGACAGTGAAGACGTCTGCCCACTGCGGGAAAAGCCTTTCCGTGAGCATCGTGTGCACCTCGGGGTCGGTGTCGAGGCAGGCGTCCGTCAGGACGGTGAGGCCGAAGTCCAGGTCGATGGCGTGCCACAAGGTGGACAGCACTACGGCACTGGTGGCGATGCCGGCGAGGACCAAGCTGTCGATGTCCCGCGCCCTGAGGACCAAGTCGAGGTCGCTGCCCGAGAAGGCGCTTCCCCGCCTCTTGGTGATCACGACGTCGTCCTCTTGGGGCGCGACGGCGTGATGGATCTCGGTACCAGGGGCACCCTCGGCGAAGAGGCCGGCCCGTACGGCGTTGGTGATCACCTTGTTGCGAGGGCTGACTTCTGAATCGCCCGGCCGTAACGCGATCTTGACGTAGATCACGGTGATGCCGGCAGCCCGGGCACCGTCGATCGCTCTGCGCAAGCGTGGCAGATATCCGGAACCGTCGTCGGCGATCGCCACGACGTCCTGTTGAACGTCCATCACCAGAAGTGCACTGTTGCCCATGCTCGTCAGCCTCTTCTCCCTTGGGAAACATGCAGAAGTCTGGTGGGTCTCAAGAAATCACCCCACGGGCCGATGAACACGACGCGCCCATGCTCGCATCGTCCGCTGACGCACGCTCTCCTTTTCCACACACACGACCAGCCGGTCAAAGGTGGCACTGCGTCCTCACGCACTGTCGCCTCGGCAGTACGACCACCAGAAGGGACTGGCGACGCTGCGGACGCCTGGGGTCGAGCTCTCTGGTCGATCTGCCCGATGGGGAACTTCACCCACCGTTCGTACGGCAGGCCCTACTCGCAGCCCCGTAGCAGCCCGTACGACGCGCTCTTCTCGACGCGCTGCCCCATGGGCGGTTCGTTGTGCAGGGCCATACTGCCGCAGGGGATCAGAACGCGCAGATCGTCGGGCGGGACGGGCGACGCCGCCGCGGCTTCACCATGCTGCGAGGTGGAGCGTCTGAATGAAAATCCCTTACGACCAAGGGAGGTGACCGCTCTACGGTTGCTCCTCGTGACCATGGAGATGCCCTACCAGCCACTTCCGATCGACCAGTCCGACGTGCGCTACATCCACGGACCCGATTCCGCTCTACAGCCGGGTGTGCCCGCTGGTGAAACGATCGAGCTCGAGTGGAGCGGCAGCGAGGTCTACCCGGGAACCTTCCGGAAGTTCTGGGTACACGTGCCTGCACAGTACGACCCAGCGGAACCGGCATCCCTGATGGTGTTCCAGGACGGATGGTGGTACCTGGACCCCGCCGGGGAAGTACGCGGCGCGATCGTCCTGGACAACCTCATTCACCGCGGCGACATCCCCGTCACCATCGGCGTGTTCGTCGATCCTGGCGTCTTCCCCGACGCGGAGAACCCGAAGAACCGCAACAACGAGTACGACGCCTTCGACGACCGGTACGTCACCTTCCTCCTCACCGAGATCATCCCGCAGGTTGCGGAGCGCCATGCCATCGTCCAGTCACCGGAAGGGTGGGGCATCTGCGGCGGGAGCAGCGGCGGCAACTGCGCCTTTACCGCCGCGTGGCTGCGTCCGGACAAGTTCCGCCGCGTGATCGGATACCTGTCCAGCTTCGCGCAGATGCCGGACGGCAACCCCTACCCAGACCTCATCGCCCGCGTCCCCCGCAAGCCGCTGCGCATCTTCATGCAAAGCGGCCACCGCGACCTGCACTGGAATGAGCCACAGTGGAACTGGCTCGCCGAGAACCTGCGCGTGGCAGCCGCGCTCGCTGAAGCGGGCTACGACTTCCGCCTAGTCCTGGGGGACGGCGGACACAGCCCCAACCACGGCGGCGTCCTGCTGCCGGACGCTCTGCGCTGGCTGTGGCGGCCCAACGAGGATTGATCGATACACGCATCATCCAACCTGGCGCCGGCTGCGGTGAGATGGGCTGCACCCTGGTCACATAGATGCGTGCAACTCCTGGTCGGTGAGTTCCCAACCGAGATCACTCGCTGGACCATGAGCGTCGTCATGCTCGCCTACCCGTCCGCGATCGACCTGGCCAGCTCACACTCGCGCTCCCTGACCAGGCGGCTCGCCGAGCGCCGCCGACAGGTCGGCACCCGCTGGCGGCGCCGGCCCGCGAATCGGCAGACCCCGCTCGTCCTGGCTCACCTGCGCCGATCGGCATGGTTTGCTACGGCGACAAGGGCTACCAGGGTGCTGGCGGCACCGTACGGGTGCAAGAGCTGGCGTCTCCTTCGCACACTGCGGTGCAGCACCACCCGCATCACCGGCCTCGCGCAGGCAGTCCTCGCGCTTCACATCGGAGGGGCCTGAGATGGGAAAAGGCTCAGTGGTACGTGATGGGTAGTTGGGTCCCACGAAGTTCTGACCTCGAGACACCGGCACGAGGTGAGGCGCACTGGCGCGGGCTCCTGCGCCGATCGTGGTTGCCTGCGGCCAGCACTCAGTCCGGCTTGGGCCGGGATCGCAGGTGCCGCATCTGGGCGTGGCTGAGGTCGTGCGCCTGTCGCATGTGACGGGTGATCACCTCGAGCTCGTCTTCGGTGTGGTCGTCGAGCAGTGCCTGCCAGGCCACGCCGAGGTCGTCCCAGACCGCGGTGACGCGGGCCACGCGTTCGGGTGCGAGGGTGACCAGGACCCGGCGGCGGTCCTGCTGGTCCGGGGTGCGGACCACGTAACCGCCTCGTTCGAGCCGGTCCACCAGCCGTGTGGCAGAGCCCGTGGTGAGGCCCGTCATGTCGGCGATCTGCTTCACCGTGAGCGTCCCGGGTTCGGCCGTCAGCAGGCTCAGACACTGCACATCGGTCGCATGCAGTCCGAGGTGGTCGGCGAGAGCCTGGTTGAACAGCACATACGCCGCCAGGTAGCGGCGGGACTCCATCGACAACTCCTCGTACAACCGGGCCCGACGCGACTCCGTCACCTGGATCACCTTCCAATTTGCTGCGCGACGCAGCAATCTATAGGCTGCTGCGTGACGCAGTTAATGCGCCAAGCAATTATTCTACCGAGGGGGACCCATGCTCACCGTCGCCGTCACCGGGGCCACCGGAGCCCAGGGCGGGGCCACCGCCCGCGCGCTGCTTGCCGCCGGCCACCGGGTGCGCGCGCTCACCCGCCGACCCGGCTCGCCCGCCGCCGACATCCTGCGCGGCCTCGGAGCGGAGGTGCACCGCGCCGACTTCGACGATCGCGCGTCCCTTGACGACGCCCTCGCCGGGGCGGATTCGCTCTTCGCCGTAACCACTCCCTTCGAAGCCGGCACCGCCGTCGAAGCCCGGCAGGGCAGGACCATCATCGATGCCGCGGCGGCCGCCCGCCTCGGGCACGTCGTGCTCACCTTCGCCGCCCACGCCGACCGCGGCACCGGTGTGCCGCACTATGAGAGCAAGTATCTGGTCGAGCAGCACCTGCGTGCCTCCGGCCTGCCCTGGACGGTGATCGCCCCGGCGGCGTTCATGGACAACTACGCCGGCGGCTGGACTCTCGACGGCCTGCGTGACGGCACCTTCGCCTGGCCCATGCCCACCGACCGGCCGCTCACGTTCATCCCCGCCGACGACATCGGCGCATTCGCCGCGCTGGCCCTCCAACGCCGCGACGAGTTCACCGGACGGCGCATCGACATCGCCTCCGACGAGCGCACGCCGGGCCAGGTCGCGGAGACCCTCGCCGCGGCCACCGGCCGCCCGGTGACCCATCAAGAGGTGCCTCTGGCTTACGTACGGACCCGGTCCGCAGACCTGGCCGCCATGTTCGGGTACTTCACCACCTCGGGCCTCGGCGTCGACGTCGCAGGGCTGCGTAACGACTACCCCGAAGTCGGCTGGCACAGCTTCACCGAGTGGGCAGAGGCCCAGGACTGGACCACGCTCCTGGCCTCTGCGCCCGCAGATCAGTGATCTCCAGAAGCGGCCCGGCATCATCCCGCCTCGGTCGCAGACGTCCGCGGGCAACCATCCAGAAGGGGAGGGTGCCAGCATGAAGCCCATCGGTTACTGGCTGAACCGCACCGACCAAGCCATCACTCGCTACATGAACGAGATGCTGCAGGAGTTCGGCCTGACCCGGGTTGCCTGGCAGGTCCTCAACCTCATCCACGACACTCCCGATGCCACCGACGTCGGTGTCCTGTCGGCTCTCTCCGCCAACGCCGACATCCACACGCTGACCGCCGCCGTCGAAACCGTGCTCGCCGACGGCTGGGCATCCCGCCCCGCACCGGACCGGCTCACCTTGACCTGCCGTGGCCGCCAGGGCCTGACCGAAGTCGCCGAACGCGTCACCACGTTCCGCGACCGGTCCACAAGCGGCATCTCCGCAGACGAGTACCGCACAGCCGTCCTCGTCCTGGAACGCATGACCCGCAACCTGGAAACGTCGACTGGCGCGGATCTCACCGACGAAGAGGCGCGTGGCCCAGGCGGATGACCGAGGCTGTCGCCCGGCGACACGGCGTCCTACCTCGCCGACAGCGAACTGGATGCGACGCTGGATCGTACCTTTTGGGCCGGTGTGTTCGGTGTGGACGGCAGACCAAGCGGCCGTGCCGGGAACAGCGGGTCCGGTCGGCAGGGTTGTATCGACCGAGGATCGGCACCGCATGAGCGGGGAAGCAGGGAGACGGCAAGGTCGTCCGCCCCATCAGGTTCCGGACCCCAGGGTTCGCGGTAGCCCGCCGCGCGCTTTGATGATGACGTATCTCTTCGAGAGGACTGTTTCATGGCTGACCGGCCTTTGACGCTCATGGCTGTGCACGCGCACCCCGACGACGAGGCCACCGGAACCGGGGGTGTCCTCGCGCGGTACGCGGCGGAGGGTATCCGTACGGTTCTGGTGACGTGTACGGACGGCGGTTGCGGTGACGGACCGGGTGGAGTCAAGCCGGGGGACCCCGGGCACGAACCGGCGGCGGTCGCCTCGATGCGCCGTCAGGAGCTTGCAGCGAGTTGTGAGGTGCTGAAGGTCAGCGATCTGGAGATGCTGGACTATGCCGACTCCGGGATGGCCGGCTGGCCGAGCAACGAAGCCCCCGGATCCTTCTGGCAGACCCCCGTGCAGGAAAGCGCGGCCCGGCTCGCGGAACTCATGCGGCACTACCGGCCGGATGTGGTCGTCACCTATGACGAGAACGGCTTCTACGGCCACCCCGACCACATCCAGGCCCACCGCATCACGATGGCGGCGCTGGAGATGACCGCGCTGTCACCGAAGGTGTACTGGACCACGATGCCCCGCTCGATGATGCAGCGGTTCGGCGAGATCATGCGCGAGTTTCATGAGGACATGCCGGAGCCGGATCCTGCCGAGACCGCCGCGTTGGCGGAGATCGGCCTGCCCGACGACGAGATCACCACGTGGGTGGACACCACCGCGTTCAGCGGCCAGAAGTTCGACGCGCTGGCCGCGCACGCCAGTCAGGGCGAGAACATCTTCTTCCTCAGGATGGGCAAGGAGAGGTTCGGCGAGCTGATGGGCATGGAGACCTTCGTGCGGGTCCAGGACGCCACCGGCGCGGCCGTACCCGAGAACGATCTCTTCGCGGGACTGCGCTGATCCGGCCGCCCCACCGGCGACATCGCATCGCCCGCATGCGCGATCAAGTGCACGAGGACACTCCGGCACCCCGATCGCTCGGCGCCAGGCCGCACCGACCTCGACGGCGTGCCGCGCCTGAACGGTCGTGATCGACCGACGGCTTCCGGTAGGCGGCGTGGGGCCTGACCATCGCCGGCATCACTGGGGCAGCGAGCCCGATGGTTCTGTGATCCGGCCGGGTCCCACCCGACACCGCGCGTGAAGCCGCTGGTCAGATGATGCTGGGGACGGGTGGGATCCAGCGGTGTGTGCGGGGCACCGTGCCGACGATGCCGTATTCGTCCCTGAGCTGTTGGGGGATGGCGTAGTGCATGACGCGTCCCCGGGTGAGGGAGGACAACTCGAAGATGGTGGTGAGGTGGCCGAGGCGGTCCAGTGCCCAGGCGCCGAGCGGTGAGCGGTCTTCGATGGTCTCCAGAACGCCGAGCAGGTGGGGGACGGTCTTGACGACGGTGTCCCAGGCGGTGCGGGGGACCTGAAGCCAGTCGGCACAGGTGTCGCCGATCAGGTGGCGGATCAGTGCGGAGACGATCGGGTCGAAGAGTGTGCCGGGTACGACTTCCTCATACAGGTCGATGAGCTGCCGCGTCAGGTGCGCGCCCTCCTCGGACGGGCCCATGTGCCGAATCATGTACAGGTCCAGGAACTGGCGGGCTTCCTCCAAGGTCCCGGGGACGGCGTCCTGGTCGACACCGAGCATCGCTCCGACCACCCGCCAGGCGTAGAAGTAGGCCTCGGCGCCCTCGGTGGACATGTGGATGCCCAGGCGGTGCAGCGAGTCCAGCACGAGGAGGGAGAAGAACATCTGGCCGCCGATCATGTCCTCCTGGCAGATCGGCACGCCCAGTGTGGTGGTGTCCCAGCGGTTCTCGCGCTGGAGGTGGTGGCGGATTCCTGCGTGCAGGAGGCGGACCTTCTGCACGGCGGGGATGAATCGGCTGCCGGCCTCGAAGGCCCCCGGCTGCATGAGGTAGACGGTGAACTGGCCGGTCTCCGCCATCCGCTTGGAGGGGTACTTCAGTCCGTGGGTGGCCGACAGCAGCCGTGCCACATGCGGGACGACGTAGCAGGCCGGCATGGAAGCGAACGACAGGGCCGTGGAGATGTGCACGTTGTTGTCGATGAAGAACAGGCGGGCCCTCTCCATCTCCCCCCAGTCCACCCAGGTCGGCGGGGCGCCGGTGGCCTGGAGGTACTCCCGGGCGACGTCGGGCAGCCCCTCGGGCAGGGGAGCGCCGACGGTGGATACGTACCGCATGAGGGTGTTGAACGTGCCGACCTCGCCGCGCTCGAACAGTTCGGCGACGGTGGCGTCGGCGAGTTCGTCACCGACCTGGCGCAGGGCGTCCATCGACGCGTCCGTGTAAGTCATCACAGGGCTCCTTGGTCGTGCGGGACAAGCGGGGGTGCCGTCGCCGGCATGAGGCGGTGCGGCCGGACCGCTGTGCGAGGGCCTCAGTGGTGACGGGCCGTCACCGACCGGGCCAGCGCGGTCAGAGCCGCGGTGGCGTGCCTGGGGATGTCCAGCTCGTGCAGGCAGTCCGTGGCCTCCTGGACCCGCGCGGTGATCATGTCCTCTACACGGTCCGGCGCCTTCAGCCGGAGCATCACCGCGCGCACGGCCTCCAGCCCGTTGTGGTCCAGGTCTCGTCGGCCCAACAGGGCGCGCAACTGCTCGCGCTCTCCGTCACCGGCAATGCGCCATGTCTCTGCCAGCAGAGCGGTGGGGCGGTGGCCGCGCACATCGTCGAGGCTGGCCTTGCCGGTGCGCTCCGGATCCCCGAACAGTCCCAGCAGATCATCCCGGAGCTGGAACGCCTCGCCCAGCGGCAGGCCATACGCCGAATACCCCTCACGCAGTTGCTCACCGGCGCCGGCCAGAGCACCGCCGATCAGCAGGGGCTGCTCGACGGTGTACTTGGCGGTCTTGTATCGGATCACCTTCAGCGACGCGGAGGTGTCAGGAGTGGTTCCGGTGTGCAGGATCTCCAGGCACTCCCCGGCGATCAACTCACGGGCCAGAGCCGCCCACAGCGGACGGGCCCGCCCGATGTAGGCGGCGGGCAGGCCGCTGGTGGCGAACAGCTGCCCGGCGAGTGACATCAGCAGGTCCCCTACCAGCATGGCCAGCGACCGGGCCGCGTGCGCCGCCCGCGGACGGCGCGGCAGCGCGGCGCGCAGGGCCACGTGCGCGGTGGGGCGGCCATGCCGCAGTGGACTGTCGTCGATGAGGTCGTCATGCACCATAGCGGCCGCGTGCACCAACTCCATGGAGGCCGCCGCCCGCACCAGCGCTTCACTGTCCGGTTGCCCGGCCGCGCGCCAGCCCCAGTAGCAGAACGCCGCTCGCAGCCGCTTTCCGTCCGTGACCGCCTGTTCCACCTGCCGGGCAACCGGGGCCAGGCCGGGATCGATCACCGCGAGCCGGTCGGCTTCCTGAGCGACGAAATGATGCAGCACCTCGTCGACTTGGACCTTGAACGCAGTCGGTTCCCAGTGTTCAGACACCATCGCCGGCCCGACGGGCCATGGAGCGCCGCGCGAGGATTTCAAGATGGGCCGGTGGTACGGCTGTGCACCGGTCGAGTGCCAGGCGCCCGCGTGCCACCAGTTCCCGTTCGGCCTCGGCCGCCAGCTCGGCCGTATCGGAACGACGCAGCAGCCCGCGCATCGTCCCGAGGGCCGACCCCACGGTGCTCACCGTCAGATCGGCCAGCCCCGCCACCAGTAGCACCGCTTGATGTTCCAGGCCCCCGGGGCGTTCCGCCTGCCGTGTCATGCCTCTCCCCACCCGCAGAACGTACGTCTCGTGGCGCCCTGACGCGCCATCCTCTCCAGCGTCGCGTCACACAAGGTGGCGAAGGGGAGGAACTCACCAATGAGCGATCACACCGTACGGACGTACGATCATTGCATGCGCTCGGCCCAGCCCTTCGTGATCGAGACGCTTGTCCATGTCCAGGCACAAGGTGCCGTACGGGTCGACGCTCGAGCGGAACAGCGGGGAACAGAGTTCGGTGCGTGCTGGCCAACATGCGGGTCTTGGGCGGACTTCGGGAACGCGGTCCGGTCAGGTCCAGCTGCGGGTGACCGCCCTTGCATCGCCATGTGACCGGCGCTCGGCGGCCACCCGCTGACAGGCGTCACGCTTCAGTACGCACTCCCCGTGGTGGGGCGGCGCGCGTTGTCGTCCGGAGTCATCCATGGCCCTCGGACGAGGGGTAGATCCGCCACAGCCGGGAGAGGTTCGGTCTGCCCCACATGCGCGTCAGCCCTACCAGCCGGTCGTTGCCCTGGAGATGGTCGGCGATGGCCAGGGCGTAGCGCGGGTGCACGACCGAGACCATGTAGAAGTCGTTGCCGCGCTCCGCGTGGGACACCAGCCGCCAGTGCTGGCTGAGGCTGTCGGTGCGTTCTCGAAGGGCCACGATGTCAGGCGGGTTGGCCCCGGCGGTGAGGCAGCGGTGGTTGGCGTACGACTCGATGCGCACGGTGCCGTCGGCGTCTGCCGCAGGAACCAAGCTCTCGAACGGGTGGACGGTGTCACCTGGGTCACCTGACCGAGCGTCACCCACACTTAGTGCGTGTTTCTGATCCCCGAATCTGAGTAGCCTTGGGTTTTACGCTGGCGCGGTGTCCAGGGGTACCGGGCAGGGCGGAGAGAGGATCTGTCGGGCTTGTGGTGACCGGCTGAGGCTGGGCCCGCGGCCTGACGCCTTGTTCTGTTCTGCGGTGTGTCGTGCCAGGCAGTGGCGTACGGACCGGCGGTTGCGCAAGCGTACGGCTGCCGCGCTGAGCGGTGCGGGCGAGGTGGAGTGTCCCGAGTGCGGGGCTCGGTGGGTGGCTGGCGTTGACCGGAGGTCGAACGCCGTCTTCTGCTCGCGCCGATGTGTGGTGAGAGCTTGGAGGCGCCGGAAGGAAACGTTCGGCGAACGGGCACAGTGACCGCATCCCGTACGCATCCTGCGTCCAACTTCGTTCAGAGCACGGTCACTTGCGGTCATTCGTTGTGATCTGTGTATTTACGGTCTGACTCTCGGCTGAGCGGGCCGCGTCCACGTCACGGACATCAGCTCCGTGCTGCGGCCCGCATGGGTGGTGAAACCCATGACGGAGGAGATCGACAAGGTCGGAAGCGTCAGCCAGTCCCGTTACGAGCAGATCGTGTCCGAGCTGCGGGACGTGGTGGAAGCGCAGACGCGCGGGCAGTTCACGATCGGGGACCGCGCCCTGGAGATCGAGCCGATGAGGGAGCCGGGCGGCCACCACGCGGTGGACCCCGAGTGGTCGGTGACCACGACGCTCACGCGGCTGGCCGAGGACATCGGCCTGAAGTTCAGCACGGTGAAGTCGGCGAGGTGGACATCCTCACGCTGGCCGGCCGATCGCCGGCAGAAGGGCGTCTCCTACACCGTTCACCGGATCCTGGCCTACATCGAGAACGACCAGGAACGATTCGCCGCGATCCTCACACCGCCTGGGGGCAAGGCCAGGTGGACGCCGGACGACGCCAGCCGACGGGTCGGCAACCGGGTCGAGACACCGGTGACGCCGAAGGAGAAGATCACCGCGATCCACACGCTGGCTCAGGACGAGCAGGTCGCCGCGGCGGTGACCAGCGACTTCCTGAAGCGGCCTGAAGTGACGGCCAAGGTGACCACGGTGGACAAGGCCCGGGTGGTGGAGGAGTTCACCCGTGACGAGCACGTGGCCACCACGGCGGCCACGAACCTGCTCCGCAGGCCGGACGTTGCATTCAAGGCGATGAGCGACGACACCGCCCGCTTCCAGGTCAACCATGCCCAGGCCGAGCGGTCCCGGCAAGCCCGCGACCACTTCGAGGACACCAGCCCCGTCGCACCGGCGGTGAGGAAGATCGACCGGACGGTGGAGTTTCTCGACCTGGTCACCGCCTGCCACTCGTTCGTCGCAGCAGCCGGCCGGACCGTCCCGGGCCTGCGCGACCGCACCCTGAGCGAGGACGAGGCCACGATTGTGCACCAGAACGTCGCCAAGGTACGGGCGACGCTGGACTGGATCGAGACCGCCGTCGACACCGGCAAGGTCGACATGGACGACGCGCTCGCCCGCATGCTGCGGAGCGAGTAGCCATGCCCCGCGCCTCACGGCGCCGGGGCGAGGCCGCCCAGCGGCATGCGGACACTCTGCGGTTCGTGCTGTTCGAGGCCAGACCCGCAGGACTGCTGTTCCCCCAGCTGACCCGCGCGAGTGGGCTGTCCCCCAGCCAGGTCCGGTCGGGGCTGGCCGCCCTGCGCGACATCATCGCCGAAAACGGCTGGCCACCGCTGATCTGGACCAGGGCCGACGGCTACCAGCTCGGTGCGGAACGCGCCGCGCTGGAGGCATACGAACGGGCCGTGCTCACCGAGAAGCTGACCGAGTTCCGCCGGTTCATCACCGGCACGGTCGCCCCGCACGCCGCCGCCCACCCGGGCGACAAGTGGGTCAAGCACGTCATCGCCCAGCTCAACTCCATCGAATCCACCCTCGATCTCGTCGTCTCAGCCTGACACCCGGGGGCGCCCGGCCTCATGCCGGGCGCCTTCTCCCCATCTGGCCTGGAGGGAAGCCGCCGCCATGCGTCAGAGTCGCTATCCCTCCGACACCAGCGCGGAATGGGCTCTGATCGAACCCCTGTTGCCGGAGCCGGCCTGCGAAACCAGCCGCGGCGGCCGACCGGAGAAGCATCCACGGCGGGAGATCGTCGATGCGATCCGGTACGTGGTCGACACAGGCTGCAAATGGCGGGCCCTGCCTGCAGATTTCCCTCCATGGAGGACGGTTTGGGGATTCATGGCCCGCTGGGCCGCAGCCGGGGTGATCGGACAAATACGCGACCACCTGTCCGGCCGGATCCGCCGCGAGATGGGCAGAGGCCCCCGAGCGGTCGCCACCGTGATCGACTCCCAGAGCGTCAGGGCCGCCGAGACCGTGTCCAAGGCCACCCGTGGCTACGACGCGGGCAAGAAAATCAACGGTCGCAAGCGCCACCTGGTCGTCGACATCCGCGGCCTGCCCCTCATGGTCATGGTCACCCCCGCCGACCTCCACGACGCCGCCGCAAAAGAAGTCCTCTTCCGCCTCCGCCTGATGCACCCCGAGATCACCATCGTCTGGGCCGACTCCGCCTACGCCGGCAAGCTCGTCGACTGGGCGAAACAGCACCTCAACCTCACGATCAAGCCGGTCAGCCGCCCCAAGGACGCCTCCGGCTTCGTCGTGCTGCCCCGCCGCTGGGTCGTGGAACGCTCGCTCGCGTGGATGATGCACGCCCGCCGCCACGCGAGGGACTACGAACGGCTCATCCAACACTCCGAGATCTTGATCACCTGGGCCGCCATCACCCTCATGACCAGGCGCCTCGCACGGAAAGGCGCAACCCCAGCTGGCCGAGGAAACCGGCGCCCACCAGCTGATCACCCACCCCGTCTACGCGCAGCCGGGCTGCTCGGACAACCATTGCGTTGCCGCGTCCAGGACGGGATCTTTGCTTCCTCCGCGCCTGAGGTTGTCGACGACTGGCTGGTCAGGCGGTATGGGGCTGTCGTATGCGCGCCCCGTGCGGTCGGCGTCCTTCACCTCTGTCAGGTTGAGGATCGCCCCGTCGGACAGTCGATGCTGTACGTTGCCAGTGGGGACCCCTGCGGTGTCCTCGCCGAAGGAGCGCGTATCAGGGCGCCCGCGGAAGGCCACGGTCACCGCCTCCCCGGAACTGCCAGTGGAACGGCTGGTGAGCACCGCAACAGGGGCGGATCCGCTACCTACGGGAGGACTTGTTCCCCAGCCGGTGGAATCACCGTCCAGACGAGGGCTGCCCTTCGCAATGGACCACACCGTCTTCTTGCCGTCCGCATCGACGAATGATCCGACATCGCCGTCACCAAGGATCGGTCCCACGACGGCAAGCATCGGCCACATGTTGCCACCGAGGTTGCGGCGCAGGTCGATCACCCAGCCGCAGGCGTTCGGACGATTAGCCATCGCCACCGCATTTCGCCCCTCCCGCACGTACTGCTGATAGACCTTCTCAGATCCCAGGACGCCGGGGAGCGACAGAAACCCCAGGCGGCCAGCTAACGCCCGCCCTTCCACAGGGTTGCGGATCTGCTCGTCCCCGAACGTCTCTTTCGCCCTCTTCGGGTCGTGGAAGCCGCTGTGCCCATCTCCCAAACTGCCCAGGGCCGCCTCAATGGCCCGATAGGTATCGCCAGGACGCTGCGCGTTGCCGGCTTCGGTGAAGGCTGTTCGCCGTACCTCATCCCAGTCGACATCGTCGCGGCGAAGTGCCTTGTCCTCCATGAGGTCCAACGCGGTGGACAGGTAGGACCGGGCCTTGTCAGACATTGCCGGGCCAGGGGGCGACGCCTCCCTTCCCGAGCACCCGGCCCCGACAGCGAGTACACACACCCACCCAGCAGCCCTTAAATGCAGCAAACGCCCCCGAACCATGTGTCCTCCCAGTCAGCCAAACCAGTCGATCTATTGGTGACCCTAACTTCCGATGATCAACGCACGGCCGACCCCGGTTCAGAAACACGCACTTACTGGCTCTAACAAAAGCGCGTGATCATGTGACTGTCGGCCTGATCGCTCGTTGATGCGGGCATGGGGAAGCGTCAGTCGCGGCCGTGGATCGTGTCGGACGAACTGTGGTCGTTGATCGAGCCGTTGCTGCCCGAGCCACCGCCGAAGCAGGTCGAGGGACGGCCGCGGGTGCCTGACCGGCAGGCACTGTGCGGCATCCTGTTCGTCCTGCACACCGGCATTCAGTGGGAGTACTTGCCCCAGGAGCTGGGCTTCGGCTCGGGCATGACCTGCTGGCGGCGCCTGGCGGCCTGGAACGAGGCAGGTGTCTGGGACGAGCTGCACCAGCTGCTGCTGAACAAGCTGCGGTCGAAGAACCAGCTGGACTGGTCGCGGGCGGTGATCGACTCCTCGCATGTCAGAGCGGCTCGGCGGGGCCCAAAAGCGGACCCAGCCCGGTCGACCGTGCACGGCCGGGCAGCAAGCACCACATCCTCACCGACGGCCAGGGCATCCCGCTCGCGGTGTCGCTGACCGGCGGCAACCGCAACGACGTCACCCAGCTCCTGCCTCTGCTCGACAAGATCCCAGCGGTCGCGGGAGTCGTCGGCCGGCCCCGACGCCGCCCGGACATGCTCTTCGCCGACCGCGGCTACGACCACGACAAGTACCGCCGGCTCCTTCGCGAGCGGGGCATCCGGCCGGTGATCGCCGAACGAGGCCAGCCTCACGGCACCGGCCTGGGGACCTTCCGGTGGGTCGTCGAGCGGACGATCTCCTGGCTGCACGGCTTCCGCCGCCTGCGCATCCGCTGGGAACGACGCGACGACATCCACGAGGCCTTCCTCGGGCTTGCCGTCTGCCTGATCACCCACCGACACGTCCAAAGGCTTTGTTAGGACCAGTTAGGCCGGGGGCAGCAGCCCGGAGTCGGCGTAGAACCGCAACGCGCTGGAGGTCAGACCACTGCGCTGGGCAAAGACCCCCATGGGCATCAGCTCAGAATTCGGCACTTCGCCATCATTGAGCTTCAACCAACTCGAAGGTCAACATCGACGTAGGGCGTCACCCACGTCATGGCCGGCAACAACCAGCCCTCGGCGGATGGCTGTGTATTCCGGGTCGACCCGCCGCACATGGTCCGTGCCCGGAGGTTCAGGGCTGTGATACCGACATCCTTCGCCGCCACGGGGAGCGGGAAGGACGATGGGTGTGGAGGACCAGCAGCGCCAGGGCGCCGGTCGCCGCCGACCAGGTGAGGGAGAGCAGGCCGTGGGACCAGGGGACGTCGGGGCTGAGAGCTGAGCTCAGCGCCAGCTGGTTCACGCCGTACAGAGGAAGAGCCGACACCCCTGCCACATCCATGAGTGTGTTGAAGACGGGATTCTGCAGGCCGGTGTCGACCAGGCTGAGCATGATGATGAGGAAGAATCCCTCCAGCTCGCCCCGGACCAGGGAGCCGAGCAGAAGGCCGATGCTGCCGTAGGCGAGTCCGGCACCTGCGAGGGCCAGCGCGAGCGGGACCGCGTGGTGTACGGGCAGCGAGATCCACAACAGGATCGTGGTGTAGGAGGCCAGCAGGACGGCGGTGAGGGCGACGGCGGCGAGTTTGGCGAGCAGCATCGGCAGCCGGGGGTAGCCGGCCAGCAGCAGTCGGCGGTCCATCTGCCGGGACAGGAAGGTCTCCGTGAAGGTGATGAAGCCGGCGACCATGGTGACGGCACCGAGCGCGCTGGCCACCTGGCCCACCTGGCCGGCCTGGGCGGAGACGGGGGCGCTGATGGCGTCCAGCCAGACGCGCACCACCCGGTCCGAGGTGCACAGGCGTGCCACGGCGATCCAGATGGGGATGAACGCGACCGCCAGAACCAGGGCCAGCCGGTTACGCAGATGTCCCTTGAGAGTGGACCGTAGCAACTCGGTGAATGCCGCCCAGGACAGCCTCAACGGTTAACCTCCTCGAAGTGCAGACGTCCCTGGCGCAGTTGAGCGATCACATCGAAGTGCTGCACATCGTGCAGCAGGTGCGAAACCACGATGATCGACCGGCCCCGGTCACGCAGGCCGGCGGCCAGCGTCCAGAACCGCTGGTGGGTGTCCCAGTCGAAACCCTGATAGGGCTCGTCCAGGACCAGCACCTGCGGATCGTGCATGAGGGCGATCAGCAGGTTCAGCTTCTGCTGCGTTCCGCCACTGAGCTCACCTACCGGCCGTCGCCGGCAGCCGGTCAGCGCCAGCACTTCCATCAGCTCGCCGGCGCGCTCCAGCGTCGGCAGCCGGTAGGCCATCTGGAACAACCGCAGATGCTGTTCCACGGTGAACCCCTCGTTCAGTACCGCCCGTTGTGGGCAGTAACCCACCGCCCCGGTCCGCGTCACCGTTCCGCTGTCAGGCACGAGTTGTCCCACGGCGATCCGCAGCAGCGTGCTCTTGCCCGCCCCGTTCTCGCCGACGACACCGACCAGTGTTCCGGCGGGTACATCGAGGTCGACGCCGCGCAGAACCTGCCGGCCGCCGTACCCCTTGCAGACTCCGCGGATCCGCAGCGGCGGCCGGTGGCGCGTCGTCGTCACTGCCTGCACATGGGCCCCCTCGATGGATCGGGCAGGTGGCGAGCCGGCGGGCTGCTGCCCGGTGTCCAACGAGTCCGTGCCACCGCCGTAACGGCGGCCTCCCGCTGTCCCGTTGAACAGCCGGACCGCCACTCCACATGATCTGCGTCCCCCGCGCCGACCGTGACGTGAGCCGCGGTCCGCCGTTGTAGGAGGCGATGCCCCCGACACCAATGCGAGACAGGGCCGCTCCCGTGATCGTGATCGGAGCCGGCCCCCACGGCCTGGCCGCAGCCGCGCTGCTGCGCCGCTCCGGAGTACCGGCCGTGGTCCTGGAGCGGTCGGACCGCGTAGGAGCGAGCTGGGCGCGGCGCTATGACCATCTGCGCCTGCACACCCCTCCAGGCGCCTCGAAGCTTCCCGGCCTGTCGGTACCGCGCCAGGCGGGCCCGTGGGTGAGCCGGGACGACTATGTGCGGTACCTGGAGCGCTACGTCGCCCATCACCGGCTCGACGTCCGGGTGACCACCCCGGTGCGACGCGTCGAGCGGGCCGAAGGCGCTTCGGGAGCACAGTGGCTCGTCCACATCCCAGGCGCTACGGTGGCCACCGGTGCGGTCGTGGTGGCCACCGGCCGCTGCCACACCCCGAACACCCCCGACTGGCCCGGGCGTTCGACATTCACCGGCACGCTGCTGCACTCGGCCCACTATCGCTCTCCGGCCCCCTACCGCGGGCGGGACGTCCTGGTGGTCGGCGCGGGTAACAGTGGTACCGAGATCGCCGCCGTCCTGGCCGGGGCCGGAGCCCGACAGGTACGGATCGCGATCCGTACCCCGCCCAACATCCTGCCCCGCTCCAGCGCCCGGTGGCATGCGGTCGGCCGGCTGACGGAGGCCCTCCCGCTCACGTGGCGCGACAGCACCTCGTTGCTCACGCAACGCCTCGCAGTGCCCGACCTGACCTCGTGGGGACTGCCACGACCGCGCTCGGGCCTGTACACCCGCAATATCCACGAAGGGGTCAACCCGGTGCTGGACCACGGCTTCGTGGACGCCGTCCGGTCCGGACGGGTCGAGCCCGTCGCAGCAGTTCAGGCTTTCGACGGCCCCGACGTGCTGCTGGCCGACGGTGCCCGACTGCGACCCGACACGGTCATCGCCGCGACTGGCTACCGGCCCGGACTGCACGACCTGGTCGGGTCCCTGGGCGTACTCGACGAGGCCGGGCAGCCCCTCGCCGTAGGGGCGAGGACCCTGCCGGGAGCCGCACGCCTGTACTTCGCCGGATACACCAATCCCCTGACAGGCGTCCTCCGCCAAGCGGGCATCGACGCACGGGCCATCGCCCACGCGTTCCGCCGCGAGGAGGCACGGGCCCCCTTCCCCGCCCCTCGCGTCGGCGACCGCGCGACCGGCACACGCCCCGAGGGACACCCACCGAGCTGATGCCGCCTCGGAGTCCCGGCCTTCCGGCCGGCACCGGCGCGCGGTGCCGGCAACCGAGCGTGCCGCGAACGCTGCCACGCACCGCGGCGTCCGGATCGCCGTCCTCCCCGGACGCCCCGTCGTATACACGGGTCGACAACACGTATCCACCGGCGGCTGGGGCCGGGTAGCCGGAGCGCAGTGGTGCGCTCCGGCTACCCGATCAGAGGCGCCGACATTGCTGATGCCGTGCCGCTGTCACGGGGAGTGCGTTTGTGTGTCGTCGGCCGGAGCCCGAGGGAAGAGGAGACTCTCCAGAGCGTCCATGGCGAAGAGGAACGCCAGCATCAGAGCAGGCATGAGCAGGGCGAGCAGGATCACAGGACCTCCCGGGGATGGTCGGTCTGTGGAGCCGATGGTGCCGCTTTTCAGGATGAGGCCGAATGGCGTAGTGCGCATGTCGTGCGCGATGGCGCGGCGGGTGTTACATCCCCGCAGCCGCCGCGCCCGGTGTCCCGCTGCGGGGTCTATGCGGCTCACAAGGCGTTTCCCCAGGTGGACGGGGTGAACTATCAGGCTGTGATGTGGTGAGGCGGAGCTCGCACCCGTACTTCCGCACGCCCCGCCCGTCCGCCCGTCCGCCGGCGGACGGGCGGACGGGCGGGGCGAGCGCAACGAGGACCAGGACCACGTCACCGAACCGACGCGGGCCGCCGCTCACCGCAGCCCGCGCCCGGGAGATCACGGCCGGGCTGCGCGAGGCGATGGACGACGTCCAGCGCTGCGTGGCGGTACTCACCGCCCGCGTCATCGCCGCCAGAGGCACCAAAGGACGCGATGCCTGGCAGGGCAAGGGCTGCTGTGCCCCGACAGCCGCTCCCGCGCCCGCCGCGTCGCGCGACGACGTAGGACGTGCGCGGCTGCCGTCGTCGCGCGACGACGTGGACGTGTGCGGCTGTCGGCCCGGCTGTACCTGCTGTCCATGAACATCGTGTTGCAGGAAGGCCATATGGCCGTGCGACGCGCTGATACTGACCGGGCGGGTGACGGGCGGGCGACGGGCGGGAGCAACGGTGGACTGGACTGTGCCGGGAGGGCTGGCCGCCGGCCTGTTGATCGCGACCGTGACCGCCCCGGTCGGCGTGTCGGGGGCGGTGTTCCTGCTACCGGTTCAGCTGAGCCTCTTCGGCGTGCCCAACCCGGCGGTCACGCCGACCAACCTGCTGTTCAACGTCGTCGCCGGCCCCGGCGCCCTGTGGCGCTACCGCCACGACGGTGCCCTGCGCGGCGGCCTCGCCCGACGGCTGGTGCTGGGCACTCTGCCCGGCGTCGTCGTCGGCGCCGCCATCCGCGTCTTCGCCCTTCCCGGCCCGGACCTCTTCCGGCTCCTGATCGCCATTCTGCTGCTGCCGCTCGGCCTGTGGCTGTGTCTGCGCACCCTCGCCCCGGCGCGTCACCGCTCGCCGCACGCGGGCGAGTTGCCCCCACGTACCCTCACCGGCCTCGCCATGGTGGTCGGAGTGGTCGGCGGCATCTACGGCATCGGCGGCGGCTCCCTGCTCGGCCCGCTCCTCGTCGGACGCGGCCTGCCCGTCGCACTTGTCGCCCCGGCCGCGCTTGCCGCCACCTTCGCCACGTCGCTAGTCGGCGCCGCCGCCTACACGCTGCTGTCGCTCGTGAGCACCGGGGACGTCGCTCCCGACTGGTGGGTCGGGCTGGCCTGCGGCACCGGCGGCCTGATCGGCGGCTACCTTGGCGCACGCCTCCAACCGCACCTACCCGAACGGGCCCTACGGGTCCTGCTCGGCACCCTCGCTGCAGCCGTCGGCGCCGTATACGCAGGTCAGACCCTGACCTGAAGGTCGGGTGGGGCTTCCGTACCTGCCGGATCTGCACCGGGCAACAGGGCACACCGTCCATCTGAGCGTCCTGCGCGACCGCCGGGCAGCACCACCACGACACGCCGGTCCCGCCGAACCCACCACCCCGCCCGCGTTCGGGGCACCACAGCAGGTCTGGGAGGATGGCCGACAGCCATCCGTCCCGGGGCGGGGAACCCGCGGGCGGCGAAGGGTGGGCGGGTACGGGCAGCGGCCCGGCGAGCGGGAGGGCGGAGGTGCGGCACATGCCGGAGTACCCGGAGTACCTTGCCGCGATCGTGTTCGCCGCGGGCGGCGTCGTCAACGCCCTGCTGGCACCGCACCGGTTCTCCACCGCCGTCCTGTTCTGCCTCGCGGTGACCTCTGCCGGACTCGGCGTGGCCGTTCGCAGCGCGGCCGCCCATCCGACCATCGCCACCGTCCTCGCCGTCGCCGCCCTGCTCCTGGCGCTCGCGCTGGGTCTGCTGCTACTGGCCGACGGTGTCCTCCTGGTCCGGCGCTACGGACCGCAGGCAGCCCTGCTGGCGACCTCGGCCGCCGGCTGCGCGGTGCTGGCGGTGCTCGGCCTCGACGCGGTCTTCCACGCGGTCGGCAGCGAGACGCTCGGTGCCCTCATGGTCGCGGTGAACGCGGCCGCGGGATACCTCACTCTGCTCTTCCTCGTCTTCGCCGGCTACGTGTTCGTCCGGGGCCGTAGCACCCCACTGCCGGAAACCACCCATGTCGTCGTCCTGGGCGCCGGGCTCAACGGCGACCGGCCCGGCCCGCTGCTGACCCGCAGGCTGGAGCGCGCCCTCGCGATCGACGCCGCCCGCGCACCGGACACGCCTCCTGTGGTGTTCGTCCTCTCGGGCGGCCAGGGCGACGACGAGGTCCGCTCCGAGGCGGACGCGATGGCCGACCATCTGCGCGGACGCGGAGTGCCCGCCGACCGCATCGTGCGAGAAGACCGCTCCGTCAACACCGGGCAGAACCTCCGCTACAGCGCGGCGCTCGTGGACGCCACCACTCCCGGCCACCGTGCCACGGTGGTCACCAGCGGCTTCCACGTCTACCGCACGACCCTGCTGGCCCGCCGGGTCGGCGTGCCCGTGCACGTCGTGGGCGCGCCGACCTCCCCCGCCTACTGGCTGGCCGCGACGCTGCGCGAATTCGCCGCCGTCCTGTGGCTGGACCGCATCCCCCTGATCGGACTCAGCCTGCTGCTGGCCGTGCCGGTGGCGACGGCGGTATTCGCGCGCTGAAGCGCCGACGCAGACCTTATCCACTCTGTTTCGTCCCGGCACCGCGCAGGAGACGCAGGCCACCGGGCACTCGGCCCCAGCGGCGACTTTGCACGCCGGAGGCGTGCGCCATCCGGAAGTGGCCTCCCGGAGTCAGGCCTTCCTCACATCCCATTTGCCATGGAGCGCGCTCGAAGTCATAGCGTCGAGGATGCAACGGCGCACGAGGCCGTCTGAGCGTCCCGCTCCTCCCGGGATGCCGGGTGACGGCATCTGTGCCTGGATGGACGGGAGGCTTCGTGTCGCCCGAAGGACGATCAAGCGTGCAGGGAAGGCTGGGACACGACATGCGGAAGCGTAGTCTGCGGGAATTGCAGGTATCGGCCATCGGCCTGGGGTGCATGGGCATGTCCGCCTTCTACGGAACCGCCGATGAGGAGGAGGGCGTCGCGACGATACGGCACGCCCTCGACCTCGGGGTGAACTTCCTCGACACCGCGCAGATGTATGGCCCGCTCACCAACGAGTCCCTCGTCGGCGAGGCGATCCGGGGGCGCCGCGACGAGTATGTGATCGCGACGAAGTTCAACTACCGGATGGATGACGCGGTACCGGGCGACATCAGCACGGTCGGCCCGCAGGACGGCTCGGCCGAACACGTCCGCAGCTCCGTCCACGGCTCGCTGAAGCGTCTGGGAACCGACCACATCGACCTGTACTACCAGCACCGGGTCGACCCGAACGTGCCCATCGAGGAGACGGTCGGCGCGCTGGGCGAACTGGTCGCCGAGGGCAAGGTGCGCTACATCGGGCTGAGCGAGGCGAGCGCCCAGACCATCCGGCGTGCGCACGCCGTGCACCCGGTCACGGCCGTGCAGAGCGAGTACTCGCTGTGGTCGCGGGACGTGGAGGCCGAGGTGCTGCCGGCCTGCAGGGAGCTGGGGATCGGCTTCGTACCGTATTCGCCCCTCGGCCGCGGCTTCCTCGCCGGGCGGTTCACCTCGCCGGATGACCTGGACGCCAACGACTGGCGCCGTCAGAACCCGCGCTTTCAGGACGCCAATCTGGAGGCGAACCTGCGGCTGGCGGCGAAGGTGAAGGAGATCGCCGCCGAGAAGGACGTGACGCCGGCTCAGCTGGCCATTGCGTGGGTGCTGGCCCAGGGCGAGGACCTGGTGCCGATCCCGGGCACCAAGCGCCGCACCTACCTGGAGCAGAACGCCGCCGCCGCCGACATCGACCTGACGAAGGACGACCTGGCCCGCATCGACGCGGAGCTGCCCGAGGCGGCAGGTGAGCGGTACGACGAGGCAGGGATGCGGTCCGTCAACCGGTAGGCGGAGGGGGCGCACACCCCGCACGGGGGCTCCGCGGGGAACGCGGCGGGGGCATCGATCTCCTGACCGCCGTAGGAGGCGTCGCTGGTCGCGGTCGCCGCACGCGCCCACTGCAGCAAGGCCGACCAGGACCACGCCCCATGACTCCGGCCGGCGGCCGACGAGCACCCGTGGTTGCGCAGCCGGAACTCAGTTCGGCCGCTCGTACTCGTCGACCGTCCCGTCCCCGTTGTCGTCGAACATGTAGTCGTATGCGTCGCCGTAGCTGTCCCGGTAGCGCATACACATGCCCTGGGCGCGCAGCTCGGGCTCGCCGTCGTAGTACCCGAGGTGGAGGGTGACCCGGATGCCGTCGTCGAGGGTGGCGGCGATGCCGTCGTCGACCTTCTCGACGGTACGGCCGTCTTCGCGCCAGGTGTTGCGAAGGGACGCCAGCGCCGTGCGGTAGTCGTCGTCGCCGGTGAAATCCAGGTCCCAGGCGAAGATTGGCTGGTCCCGGCTGACGCCGGTGTCGTCGAAGCCGAAGTCGTCCACGCAAGAGGAGCTGTCCTGCCGGGAGGCGTACGGCTCCTTGGCGGGTGCCGGGGACAGCGCGCGGTAGACGTCCTCGCCGGCCCGGGTGGTGGCGCGGACATGGTCACGGAAGGCCTCGGTGCTGCGCACGGGCCCGCCCTGTATCGCTTCGCACCCCTTGGCTGTCAGCCCGAAGAACGCCACCAGGGTGACGCCGAGCACGGGGACCATGATCTTGGGCTTCATGCCGTTGATCAAAGCCGCCGCGGCGGGACGCGCGGCAGCGCTCTGCTACTCAGCCGCCTACTCAGTCGGTCTGAGCAGCAGCGCTCAGAGCGGTCGTCGCGGGGACGGACAGCACGGGACGGCAGTAGCGTCAGTAGCGGGGGAGGAGTACGTCCGGGCACAAGGGGCCCGATCACCTGCAGGACGAGGGCGCGGTGGGCGGTGGGCGGTGCCAGTCGGCCGCCGTGAGGTCAGCCGGGTCTGTGGTCCGGCACATTCGGCGGGCCACGCGGTCCGGGTCGGTGTCCCACAGCAGCGCAGTCCAGTCCTCGCTTCCTGTGGCCAGGGTCCGCCCGTCCGGGCTCACGGCGAGGGCGTCGACCGTGCCGGGTTGAGCGCGCGGTACGCCTGCTCGGCGGTGCGGGTGAAGGCCTCGTCGATACCGCCGGTCGCCTCGAAGGCGGCCAGCGTCAAGGCGTTGCCCCGGCGCCGCCGCCATGTCTCGCAGCGCGTGGGAAAGCAGCGGAAGCACCGCCGGCTGTCCTTGGGTCCGGGCCACCAGTACAGCCAGGAGTGCCGACTCCACCATCACGTTGGCCGGGCGGCGGGCCCGCATATGACCTGCCGCAGTTCCTCCGTCGGGGCCCCGGTGTCAGCGTCACCACGAGCCCGTCGGGGTGCTCAGCCTGCCAGGCTGGAACGAGCCCGGCGTGCAGCAAGGACGTCTTACCCGCACCGGAGACACCCACCACGGCGCTGAACCGGCGCCGGCCCACCTGCTCTGACAGCTGCTCGAGCTGCCGCCGGCGGCCGACAGCGTCAAGGAGGAGAAGCCGGTCAGTCGCGCCAACTCCCGGTACGTCGGCCGGCCCGCTTGGCTGCGCAACTCCCGCAGCGCCCCTGCCAGAGCCACCACCGGACCGTGGTCGTCGTCCAGCGGTCTGTGCATGGGGCGGGAAGGGGTGCGGCGTGAGAGGGGACCGGATGAGACGCGCAGCCGACCCGGAGGTCGACCACGCCGACAGGCCGTCAGGTCAGGGGCACAGGCCACTGTCCGAGTTGTAGTAGATGTCGATCGAACCGCTCCAGGTCATGCACAGGCCGGGCTTGGGCAGGTCCTTGTACACCGGGCCGGCGAAGGTCGTGTAGGAGCCGGCGTCCCTGGCCGGGGTGCTGCCGGTCGGCCAGGTGTCCAGGGTGACCTCCATGAACACGCGGGCACCGGGCTTGCTGCGCACCGTGACGGCGCACCACTGCTTGTCCGCGGAACTGTAGGCCACGTAGGTGGTGGCGGCCACCGTGGTCTGCGAGGACTTGACCGGAGTCGAGGTGAAGACCTCGTACCCCGTGCCGCACGCCCCGTTGTAGGCGCCGGCGCCGGCGCCGGCGGTAGCGGCCGAGGCCGGGGCGGTCGCGGCGAGAGTGCCGCCCAGAGCCAGAATGGCAAGGGCGCCAGCGGTGGCTGCCCTGTGGTGGATCGACTTCATGCTGTTCCCCCTGCTGGTGTCATGGCCGGACGGCCACCTCGTTGCCGTCCACGCAGAGTGAGACCGGACAGGCCCACCGACAGTTGTGGGCTTTGTTGTCGCAGGCCTGTCACCGCTGTCACAACGGCCGTTACGGCCACCCACACCCCGGGGCAGGGACGGCACGTGGACCACACCGCAACCACGACAAACCCCCACGGCTACGGCTACGGCTCCGACTCACCCGCCTGGACAGCCGAGAACTCCAAGGGCAACTCCAGTGTCCGGGTACTGTCCGGCGGGCACCAGCTACGCACCCCCGAGCACGCCGCAAGACGGCAGCACCGGCACCGTCCGGCCCGCGTCCGGTGCCTCGGCCAGGGTCTGGACAGCGGCGAAGAACAGAGCATCGCCCGCGAGGATCGCCGTCGGCATCCCCTTGGCCGCCCAGAGCGCGGGCCGGCCGCGGCGCAGCGGATCCTGGTCGATGACGTCGTCGTGGAGCAGGCTGGCGTTGCGGACCAGTGCCACCGCCACAGCCGCCGCCCGCGCGAAGTATGGGTCTGCGCCCACCGCCCGGCACGCCAGCAGGGCAAGGGCCGGGCGCACGCCCTTGCTGACGGGCGGGGCGACGCCGGAGCGGATGGAACAGTTGTCCACGATCGGAATGCGCCGGGTGGAGCAGCGTACGGACGAGTAGCGGGGCCGGGCAGGGCATCCTGTCAGGCCCCGCTGTCGTCGGATCAGCTTGTTCTTTAGCCTCTGTCCGCACTCTGACGTTCCCCGGTTAATGGGGTGATCGTGGCGAGCTGGTCCGACACACTGGTTCGATGCAGCACGATGATGAACAGCCGTTGCCTGGCGGCAACGTCAGTGATGGTGTCGTTCGCGTCGGCGACACCGTTCGCCGTCCGGCCGGACCGTGGACTCCCTCCGTGCATGCCCTGCTTGCCCACCTGAACGAGGTGGGATTCAGCGCGGCGCCTCGCCCACTCGGCATTGACGATCAAGGACGTGAGGTCCTGACCTTCATGCCGGGACATGTGGTCTGGCCCGACCGGTTCTCGCTGATGGAACCCCCTCGACAACTGGCTCGCGTTGCACGCCTCATCCGCGACTTCCACGATGCCGTGCAGGACTTCACGCCCCCGTCCGACGCGCACTGGCAGACCCTGATCCCCATCGAGGGCAGTGACATCATCGCCCACAACGACCTGGCCCCCTGGAACCTCGTGGTCGCAGACGAGTCGCGGTGGGCCCTCATCGACTGGGACGCAGCAGGTCCCGGCTCCCATCTGTGGGATGTCGCATACGCCATTCACGGATTCATCCCGCTGTCCGCACATCCAGACTGGCAGCGCCCGGACGCGGCGGAACGACTGCGAGTCTTCGCCGACGCGTACGGTCTCGATGAGTCCGAACGTCGTCGGTTGGTCCCTCTGCTGGGGCGCCGTACGCGTTCCATGCACGACTTCCTGCGAGACCAGGCAGCCCAAGGTGTCCAACCCTGGGCGAGGCTGTGGGCTGAAGGCCACGGGGACGCCTGGCGAAACGACGCCGAATACATCGAGCAACGCGAAGACCAGTGGGTGCACGCCCTGCTCGCCGGCTGATCTTGTTCCTCATGGTCTGACCTGGTCACGTTCGGCGATGGTGCCGGGCGTCTGGTCGTCTTGCCCACGTCGTAGCGGGTGGCAGGGCGCTGATCCTTCGGGCCGAGCGGGCGTCCGAGGCCGGGCCGGTTGGGTTTCGGTGCACGGGCCGGGCAGACGAGATGTGGGCGGAGGTTCCTGAACCCGCGGCGGACGAGTGCAGGGGTGAGTCGACCGTGCTCGGCCGGCCTCTCCCAGGGGCGGCGGAGGTCTGCGGCCAGCGGGCGGGCGAGGCGGAGTTGAGTGTGGGCGGCCACGAGCAGCCAGGTCCACCGGTCCGCCGCCTCGGGTGTACGGAGTCTTGGACGGGTCCAGCCGAGGGGCTGCTTGAGCGCTGCGTCTTGCCTGGCGGGGTGTCCGCGGCGTACCCAGGTGCTGCCGCACTCCGGGCAGGTGAAGCGGGGCCAGGGGGCCCGCCCGGCAGCGCCGCGAGAAGTGGGTGCGGGCTCGGCACCTACAGTCCCGACCGCCGGCGGGAGCGGTACCCCGAGCCGGTCGGCCGGTGACCGGGCCGGGCCCGCCTCGGTGAGCCGGGCGTCACGTGCAGGGCGGGTTGGGCGTGGGCCGGACACCGCCACAGCCGAGGACTGAAACGGCCGAGCGCGTCCGGCGCGACCGCGCCGCGTCGAAGCCGTGAAGGGGCCTTCTCAGGCACGCAGTTCGATGACCGCGCAACCCCAGGGCGTCCCCGACAGGACATCGCATACGGCGGTCAGCCCTGGATGAACTCGACATCTGTGCCCAGGCCAAGCCTTGGATCGCCTTGCGGGCGGTGCGGCAGACGCGGGAACACTTCGCCCGGCCGTGACCGGGTTGCCGGTTGCCCTGCGGCCTGCGGCCTGCGGCCTGCGGCCTGCGGCCTGCGGCCTGCGGCCTGCGGCCTGCGGCCTGCGGGGACCCACCTGTCCGCGGGGGACAGGCGGGCCCTCGGAGGGGGAACGAGTGTCACGCGGTGGTGCAGGCGGTGCCGTTCAGGGTGAAGCCGGAGGGCTTGGCGAAGGCGCCGCTCGAGGTGCCCTGGAACCCGAAGGTCACCTGACCGCCCGCCGCCACTTCTGCGTTGTGAGCCACATTGCTCGCGCTGACGGCTCCTGATGACCCGGACAGGTTCGCGTTCCAGGCGTTGGTGATCTGCTGACCGGACGGGAGGGTGAACGCGAGCTTCCAGCCACTGACGCGGGAGGAGCCGATGTTGGTGATGGTGACATCGGCGGTGAAACCGCCCTGCCAGGCGTTCGCCCCGTACGCCACCTTGCAGGCCGTGGAACCTCCCGGGGTGCCGGGGTCGCCGGGGTTGCCCGGGCCGGGGCCGCCCGGGTCACTGGAGGAGCCCGTGTTGACGGTGGAGGAGAACGAGTTCACGGCGAGGCCCGCACCGTTCCGCCAGGGCTCGAATCCCGCCTGAACGCTGGTCAGGTACCAGTTGTTCTGCGCGAGCCCCCGTGCGACGGCGTGCCGGGCGAAGTCCATGACGTCGAAGTTCCAGCTGGTGATCGCCGACGGTGCGACGAACGACAGCACGTCGTTCGAGCCGTTGCTGCCGGACCAGACCTGCCACTCGCGCCCGGCCACGTTGGCGGAGCCCACCGGGGAGCCGATGGGCTGGACGCCTCCGACCTTGTTGAACCAGAGCATGATCTCGGTACGGTTCACACCGTCGGTACGGGGCGTGGGGTCGAGCCAGATGTCGTACGAGGCGTTGTACGCCGCGTCGTTCACGTAGGTGTAGGAGATGCTCGAGGGCGCGGACGAGATGGTGCTGAGCTGAGCGGGGAGCTTGGTTCCGGGCGAGCAGTTGGTGTAGTGGCAGCCGTTGTAGACGGACGGGTAGGACTTCGGAGCGCCGTTCGTCGGGACGGAGCCGTCTGCCTGGGTGATCCTGAACCCCGAGTCGGTGGCGGCGATGCACTGGGTGGCACTGGTGCCCCAGCGGTTGTTCTGGACCACGTAGCGGCCCTGGATGGTCGTCGAACCGAACGGTTGGCAGATCGTGGTGTCGGCCTGCGCCACCGAGGATGCGGTCAGGAGCGCGGCGAGCGAGACGAGCGAGGTGAGCAGCGCGCCGAGCAGGCCACGCGCGCTGTGGGCATGGTGGGGTGAAGGACGCATGCGGATCCTCTTCGAGGGAGGGGTGGGGGTAACGGAAGTGCTTCCCGGGAACGTGCGAATGGGAGCGCTCCCAATTCTGGGGATCGGCACGGACTGTAGGGATGCTTCAGGTCCCTGACAAGACTGTCGGCATGAACCTGTCGTCACCGATTCCACAACCGCAGGTCAGGCGAGGGCATCGAGACGCGGCTCGCCAACTTTGAGGCCGTTCCCGGGACTTGGTCGGCGAACGCGCACCGGCGACGGTCCGCCTGATCGGGCGGACCGTCGCCGGTGTCAGGTCGAGTCGCGGACCACCAGCTCCGTACGGAGGATGACGTGACGCCAGGCGACGGCGCCCTCCTCCATCTCCTCCAGGAGGAGCCGGACCATCGCCCGTCCGATCTCCTCGATCGGCTGGCGAACCGTGGTCAGTCGCGGTTCGGTCCGCTGAGCCAGCGGAAAGTCGTCGAAACCGATCACGGCGACATCCTCCGGCACCCGGCGCCCGGCCGCGCGCAGCGCCTCCAGAGCTCCTGCGGCGGTGGTGTCCGACGCGGCGACCACGCCGTCGATGTCCGGATGGCGTTCGATGAGCTCGGCCATGGCGCGGCGTCCGCTCTCCGCCGTGAAGTCGCTCTCGGCGACGCGGGTCCGCTCGCCCTCCAGGCCCGCAGACGCCAGAGCCTCCTGGTAGCCGCGCAGGCGGCACTGGGCGGCGTAAAGGTCGAGCGGCCCGGTGATGGTGGCTATGACCCTGCGGCCCCGTTGCAGAAGATGGGAGACGGCGCTGCGGGCTCCGCCGATGTTGTCCGCGTCGACATAGCTGACGTACTCGTCGCCCGAGCGGCGCCCCAGCAGCACGGTCGGCATCCGGGCCTCGGCGAGCATGTCCGGCAGCGGATCGCCGGCGTGCACGGACATCAGCAGGACACCGTCGACCCGGCCACCGCGGGCGTACTCGAGGAAGCGCTGCCGCTCGGCGTCGGAGCGGACCAAGGTGAGCAGCAGCTGTATTCCGGTGTCCGTCAGCGCGTCCCCGAGCGAGCTGACGATCTCGGAGAAGAACGGCTCGGAGAACTGCCGCCAGTCCGGCTCCGTCATGACCAGGGCGACGGCGTCGGCCCGTCGCCCGGCCAGGGAACGGGCCGCGAGGTTGGGCACGTAGCCCAGTTCCTCGATAGCCCGCTGTACGGTGCGGCGGGTCGACTCCTTCACGCCCGCCGCGTTGTTGATGACGCGGGAGACCGTGCCCCGACCCACCCGAGCCCGGGCGGCCACCTCCTCCAGCGTCGGTGTCCCAGGGCGTCGCCTGCCCATGACCACCTCCCCCACGAGATCACCGATCTTACCGGCCGGAGGCAATCGAGCACATGACTTCGGCAACGGCACCGGGTCAGGCGGTCGCGCCGCGCCCCAGGGTTGGGAGCGCTCCCGCCCTGGTGGGGAGGTATTCGGTCTATCGCTGATGGTCGACGGTGGAACGCGCTTCTCGTGGCTCTGCTGATCACGTTTGCGTGGGGAAACACCGTGCCGTTAGTCGGGTGGCGTGCAGGCGTCGGAAGAGACCGGGACCGGGCGGCCCCTGGGAGGGTGGGGCCGCCCGGCTGGGTGACCCCGTCGCCTTGTGACGGGGTCGCGTACGCGGATCGCCGGCGGGGGCTACTCGAGGAGTTCCGCGTACGAGCCCATGGCCAGGGCGATGTCCGCCTGGGCCCAGAACCGGTGGTAGGTGAAGACGGGCGCGGCGCCGCCCTTGAGGTAGGCCTCGATCTTCGACCAGGCCGGGTCGTTCTTGTAGAAGGACCGGATCGAGGAGAACGTCGAGGACGAGTCGATGGTCTCGCCGTTCGGCATCTTGCCGGTCCAACCGCTCGGCACGTAGAGCTTGTCGTTGAAGCGGCTGTAGTCGGTGCGGGTCTCGGGGACAGCGATGCCGAGGCTGTCCTGGTAGTGGTCCCACATTCCGTCCAGCAGCGCCTTCGCCGTCGACTTCGCCTTCGCGTCACCGGACTTGGCGCCGTAGTACGTCAGGGTCTTGGCGTACGCGGCCGCCACGCCGACGTCGTTGGTGTAGTCGGCGACGGTGACGTGAAGTCCGCTGTTCGCGCCGGGACTTGACGCGTTCCAGGTGTCGGGCTGGCCCGACCACTGGAGGGTGGAGGGAATCTGGTAGGTGCCGTCGGGGTTGATCGTGGTCTTGGACAGCGCCCACTTGACCCACTTGTCGAGGATCGCCTTCGCGGAGGCGTCCCCCGTCTGCTGGTAGTACTCGGCGACGCGCTCCATCGACCATGCCTGGAAGCCGAACCACTGGTTGGACGGCGGGTCGTGGTAGACGGGCTGCTGGTCGTAGTACATGCCGTAGAACGTCGACTTGCCCGAAGGCGGGGTCGCGTAGCGGCCCGCCCAGCTGTTGGTCGAGCCGCCGGCGATCGCGCCCTCGCTCGACTGCAGCCAGCGGTAGAACTCCATCTGCCGCTGGAGTGACTTGCTCCAGTCGGCCACGCCGGTGGAGGACTTGGGCTTCAGGTCGGCGTGGGAGCTGAGCGCGTATGCGGCCAGCGGGTTCTGATAGCCGCTGTGCGCGAAGCTGGATCCGATCCGCCAGGCCCAGCCTCCGCTGGTGTCGGTGGAGCCGCCCCAGGCGTAGTACCAGGACATCAGATAGTGCGAGGCGTCCTTGCCGGTGCCGGCCGGGCAGGCCGAGGGGCCGACGCAGTTGCCGATCTTCTTGAAGTACTTGTCGTACATGGAGTAGCGCAGGTAGTCGCCCATCTTGGCCGCCTTGGCGACCGTGCCCGACACGGCCGAGCCCTTGCCCTGCTGCTTCGCCCACAGGTCCGCCCAGTAGGCGGCCTGCACCGCACGCGCGTCGGCGTCCGGGGCGGTGGTGTACTTCCACTGCTTGGCGTACGACTTGTCCCCGGTGAACAGATCCAGGTAGCCGTTCTTGCCGCCGTACTTGAAGGCGTCGCAGGTCGGCTGCGGCACCGTCTCCCACACCGACTCCTGCGGGCCGCGCTGGAAGGTGTTCATGTACGACGGTCCGGTCTCCGACGGGCCGGCTTCGCACGTGCCGCCCGGGGTGTTGCCGAAGCCGTAGGTGTTGTCGACGTCCTGGATCCAGTGCATGCCGTAGACGTCGTCCGTGTTGTAGGCCGACTTCAGCTCACCGGCGAGCGGGTCCGAACCGGCGGCCACGGACGGGTCGAGCGCCGTCGGATACCGGTCGGGGGTGTCTTCCTCGGGCGCGTAGGTGGCCGGCTTGGAGGCGTTGTAGAAGGAGTTGGTCGGCTGGTCGGCGTGGGTGGGGATCATGTACTTCTCCATGATCTCCCAGGCGCCGTTGAACTTGGTCCAGTCGCCGGTGATCTTCCCGTACATGGCCTGGAGCCACAGGAGGTAGCTGTATGCCTCGGACGTGGTCTCGTGGCCGTGGTCCGGGGCCTCGACGATCAGCGTCTCGACCGAGTGGTAGGGGATGCCCTCGGGGGAGAAGTAGCCGTTGGCCGGGTTGGTGATCTTTCCGTAGAGGTCCAGGAACCGGGCGTCGTATCCCTTGGACGCCGCGATCTGGGTGACCGTCACCGCCGCCTTGCCGTGCCCAGGGGCTGTCGACTCGAAGGTCGCCGCCCCCGTGCCGGAGTTGTCCGCGGCGACGGTCACCTTCTGGGCGGTGCTCCAGTTCGACGGGGTGAAGGTGAGTGACGCGCCGCCCGTGACGGACAGCCCCGAGTTGCCGCCGGTCCGGGAGGTCGTGACGGTCACGTTGGACGACGGCTGGGTCGAGAGCTTCACGTCGTATGTCGCCGTCTTGCCCTGGTGGACGGCGAGTTGCGTGGTCGAGGCCATCACGGCGGGGCCCGAGGCGACCGTGATGCCGACCGGGGTGGACTCCGCCGAGGCGCCCTGGCTGTCGTAGGCCTTCGCCAGCAGGGAATGACTGCCCACGGTCAAGCCAGAAGCGGAGTGCGTGTAGGGCGCGCTGGTGTCCGTGCCCAGCAGCGTGGTGTCGTCGTAGAACTCCACCTTGCTGATCGTCGCGCCGTCCGCGGCCGCGGCGGTCGCCGCGAGCGGCACGGCGTCACCGCGCGAGTAGACCGCACCGGCGGCCGGGCTGGTCAGCACGGTGATCGGCGGCTGGTGGGCGCCGACGCAACGGGTGCCGTTGACCGCGAAGTCGGTCGGCGCGGTGTTGCTGCCGCTGTAGCTGAACTGGGCTCCCGTGGAGACCGCGCCGCCCGCGGCGATGGTGCCGTTGTACGAGGCGTTCTTGACGGTGATGGCCTGCCCGGCCTGGGACCAGCTGCCGTTCCACCCGTTGGCGAGCTTCTGATTGCCCGAGTAGCCGTAGGTCAGAGTCCAGCCGTCGATCGCGGCGGTGCCGCGGTTGGTGAGGGTGAGGTCGACGGTGAAGCCGGAACCCCAGTCGTTGGCCTTGTAGTCGACGCTGCACTGCACGGACGCCGCGTTCGCGGTGGTCGTGCCGGTGGCGAGCATCGACAGGGGAAGGGCGAAGGCGGCGGCGACGGCGGTCCAGAGCCGTCGTGCGGCTCTGCGTTTGCGTCCGGGATCCATGTGCTGTTCCTCCTTGCGTCACGCGGTTCGCGGAGAGGTGCCAAAGCCTGAATCCAGTGGGAGCGCTCCCATCGTGGGGATGAAGGCGGGTGCGGTCAAGATGTTGAGGCGTTCAAAGTTCGAACTGGGCCGGTGGAAGCGAAAGTTTCGCAAGGCCCCTATGAAACCTGGCCGGTTGGCGCTAACTTCCTCTCCACCAGTGGGAGCGGTTCCATCACTCGACGCGTCCGTAGCGGCGCGCCAAGCTGTAAGGACTCGCTCATGCGACACCCCCCGCATTCAGTTCTTTTAGTCAGCGACGGTCCAGTTGCGCTCGTCCCGAGCGTGGTCCTGCCGCTGTTCCCGGCCCGGGGAGCCACGGCCGAGAGCACGGTGGGACACACCGTCATCAGCCGGCGGCACAGCGGCTACCAGGGTCGTGAGCCGATCGACGACCGTGACGCCGTTGCCGGACCTGGACCACGCCGCGTCCGACCGGGCCTCGCCGACCGGCCCCTTCGGACACCACCGCACGGCCGTGCGCACCGCGCCGCGACGAAGGGGTCGCCTCCCTTCGTCGGCCCGGGCGTGACGTGGCCCGACGACCGCGAGCCGCTCCACCCGTGCCGGACCACGAACCCACGGCACTGCTCATACGGTCCGTCGCCGCACTCGGCCTGCGACGGCGCAGTCACCGCCTGAAACGCCGGGCATCGCGAGCATCCGCGCGCCCTCCATCCGCAAGGCCCCTCGAGAGAAGGAAGCCCGCACTCATGAGTCACACCAGGACATCCCTGCTCGCCGCCATGGCGCTGGTCGCCGGGACGACGGGGACGGCGTTGCTCGTCGGCCAGGCCGGCGCAGCCACCTCGGCCGTGCCCTGCACCGTCGACTACAAGGTGCAGAGCCAGTGGGACACCGGCTTCACCGCCGCCGTGACCATCACCAACAACGCGGCCGCCAAGTCGGGTTGGACGGTGAAGTGGTCGTACGCCGGCAACCAGAAGGTCACCAACGGCTGGAACGGGAAGGTCAGCCAGAACGGCGCGGACGTCACCGTCGCCAACGAGGGCTACAACGGCAGCCTCGCGAGCGGCGGCTCGGTCAGCTTCGGCTTCAACGGCACCTACAGCGGCACCAACAGCGTGCCCGCCACGTTCACGCTCGACGGCGTCACCTGCAACGTCGACGGCGGCGGCCCCACTGACCCGGGACCGACCGACCCGGGACCGACCGACCCCGGCACCCCGTCCGGCAAGGCCAACAACCCCTACACTGGCGCCAAGGTCTACGTGAACCCCGAGTGGTCCGCCAAGGCCGCCGCCGAGCCGGGTGGCAGCAAGATCGCCAACCAGCCCACCGCCGTCTGGCTCGACAGGATCGCCGCCATCAACGGCGTCAAGGGCGGCATGGGGCTGCGCGCCCACCTCGACGAGGCACTGAAGCAGAAGGGCTCGGGGGAGCTCGTCGTCCAGCTGGTCATCTACGACCTGCCCGGCCGCGACTGCGCCGCCCTCGCCTCCAACGGCGAGCTCGGGCCCAACGATCTCGACAAGTACAAGTCCCAGTACATCGACCCCATTGTGTCGATCCTGTCCGAATCCAAGTACGCGGGCCTGCGGATCGCCACCGTCATCGAGCCCGACTCGCTGCCCAACCTGGTCACCAACGCGGGTGGCACCCCCACCACCACCGACGCCTGCGTGACCATGAAGGGCAACGGCAACTACGAGAAGGGCGTCAGCTACGCCCTGGACAAGCTGGGCGCCATCCCCAACGTCTACAACTACATCGACGCCGCCCACCACGGCTGGCTCGGCTGGGACAGCAACCTCGGCCCCGCGGTGCAGCAGTTCCACAAGGTGGCGACGACGAACGGCGCGAGCGTGAAGGACGTGGCCGGCTTCATCGTCAACACCGCGAACTACAGCCCCACCAAGGAGCCGCACTACAAGGTCACCGACACGGTGGGCGGTCAGACCATACGTCAGTCGAAGTGGGTGGACTGGAACCAGTACGTGGACGAGCAGTCCTTCGCCCAGGCGATGCGCGACAAACTCGTCGCGGCCGGGTTCGACTCGGGGCTCGGCATGCTGATCGACACCTCGCGCAACGGCTGGGGCGGCTCCGCCCGGCCCAGCGGCCCCGGGCCGCAGACCACCGTCGACGGCTACGTCGACGGCAGCCGCATCGACCGGCGCATCCACGCCGGAAACTGGTGCAACCAGAGCGGCGCGGGCATCGGCGAACGGCCGACCGCGGCTCCGGCCGCCGGCATCGACGCCTATGTGTGGGTCAAGCCGCCGGGGGAGTCGGACGGCAACAGCGCTCCCATCCCGAACGACGAGGGCAAGGGCTTCGACCGGATGTGCGACCCGACGTACGGCGGCAACCCGCGCAACGGCAACAACCCCACGGGCTCCTTGCCGAACTCGCCGCTGGCCGGGCAGTGGTTCTCCGCCCAGTTCCAGCAGCTGGTGCGGAACGCCTACCCGCCGCTGTCATGACGCGCTGACACGGTGAGTGTGCCGGGGTCGGTCCCGCTCGGCAGGGCTGAAGGACTGATCCCGGCGGTTCCCGCGGCGGTGCCGACGACCTGCTGTGCGTGAGGTGGGCCGGGTCACCGAGTCACGTCCGTGGACTGTCTCGGCGACTCGGCGTCTGACAACGGCGGTCCCAGTCTCGGGCAGTGGGCCTCGCGCCGATGGTCGGCGGCTTCTTGCTCTCCCCCGTTGGCGCAATGGAGCCGGAAGTCACTCGCCCAGTTCGTCATGCGCCCCCGTCTGGAGGAAGTTGCGTACGAGGGCCCAGGCGCGATCGACGGTCAGGACGAAGTCGCCACTGAACGCAGCCAGGTCGTCCATGATCGGGACGTCGACGACAGTGGGACGGCAGCACGTGGAAGTGGGCCGACCGCGGCACCGCGACCGGACGCGTCCTCGAGCGCCCCGGCGAGGTACTCACCGTGCAGGACAACACCAACGCCGCTCAGCGCCCCTACGCCCTCCTGATCACCAATGTCTTCACCCTGCTCGCACTCGGCCACCTCACCCGCCTCCTGGACCCCGCACCCTGTCGAATACCCGGAGTGACAGGGGCAGCACGGGTGAACGCCACCTGCTCCCTCTAGCCCACCCCCGGAGGCGACTGGCTATGGAACTGCTGGGAGACAACTCAGCGGTCGGCTCGTCATCATGTGAGACGCCGCGCGATGCACGGGGAGGCTTTCTTGGCGTGGTGCGAAGTGGAGCGTTCCGGGCGGATGGCGGTGCATGGCTCCTTGTATTCCATCCGTGCGTGCTGTTGATGGGCTGGCAGGTGGTCACGCCTTGTGGGATTGAGGTGTGGCTGGGGCCGGTGGTTGGAGGTGCAGGTTCCGCTGCGTCACCGGACCCCAGCTATGAGGTTCTGTGCCCGGGAACGTGTTGCTTACACCGTTTGCCCGGGGAGATGTCATGAGGCCGGGCATGCCTGTGGGCCCCGGGTGTTCCCGAGGCCCACAGGCTGGTGGCTGTGTGGTGGGTTACCAGCGATACCAGCGGCCCTTACGGCCGCCTGTGTCCGCGCTGCGCAGTACGAAGCCAAGCAGCCAGACGACCAGCACGATGACGGCGATCCACCACAGTGCCTTCAGCGCGAAGCCCGCACCGAAGAGGATCAGAGCCAGAAGCAGGACGAGAAGCAGGGGAACCATAGTTATCAACCTCCGTCGCTCCTTGTGCCCGGCGATTCGAAGAACACGCGGCCGATCTGCCTGGTTTCTTCACCCTTCTTGCGGGAACTGGGCTCAGTTTCGTCACCCACGTCCGCCTCCCGGCCGCCAGGCGTGTGCCCGTCCGCGCCTTTTCCGTCGCACAGCGCAGACCGCGAGATCGGCAGCAGGGCACTGGGGAGCCGAACACCCCCCCCAGTGCCCGCAGGGCTCAGGGCCGGTAGATCATTTCGATGAGGCCGGCTGTGATCAGGGCCCAGGCGGCGAGTCCCAGCAGCCACATGGAGTCGGTGAGAAACCCGGCGGTTCCAGGGCGGTCATGAGGGTCAGCAGGAGGTATTGGGTGCGCCGGATGCCGCGGTCGTGCCGGTGCCGCCTTGTCATGGCTGCGGCTGCCTTTCGGTCGCTGGGCGTCGAATATCGCGTGCCTCGGGTTCAGCTGCCGACGTGGATGCCGGGGCGTCGGTCGGGGTCGGGTTCGTTGCTGCGGATGATCTCTCGGGTGACCGGGGCGGTGTCACCGCGGCCCAGGAGGAAGTAGCGGAACATGTGCTTGAGCGGGCTGCCTTCGGCCCAGGCGAAGTAGCAGTGCGGCCGCACACCGGTGGCATCGCGCAGAGCAAGGAGGATGGCGGCGATGGCGTTGGGCGCGGCCGGCGCCTCGGCGCGCAGAATGCGATAGCCGTCGACCTCGACGCCGTGGACGGTGAGGGTTTCGCTGAAGTCGGACGGGTCGACGACGTCGATCTCGAGGAAGAGCACGTCAGCGAGACCCGGTACCGGGTTGGTTCCGCGTTGTTCGCGTTCCTTGGCGGAGTATTCGGCCTTGTCGCCGGCCTGGCGGCGGTTGGCGATGATGTTGATGGACTGGTCGTGGGCGAGGGTGTCGGCGATGAACCGGCGGGCTGACTCGTCGAAGACGAGGCGGTCGGCGCGCAGTTCGGTGGTGCGTGCGACGCGGGAGACGAGCGAGACGATGATGATGCCCAGGATGAAGAAGCCGGAGATGGCGATGCCGTCGGGCTTGTCGATGATGTTGGCACCCAGGGCGTAGAACAGGACCGCGGTGAGCAGGGCGAAGCCGACGGTTGCCACGCGTCGGCGGTTGCGTGCGACGAAGACGGTGACGGCGAAGGCGGCGGAGACCATCATCGCCAGGATCCCGGTGGCGTAGGCACCGGCCTGGGCGTTGACGTCGGCGTCGAAGGCAATGGTGATCAGGACGCACAGGGCCGTGTAGACGAGGACCACCGGGCGCACCGCGCGTCCCCACTCGGGTGCCATGCCGTAGCCGGGCAGGTAGCGGGGAACGATGTTGATCAGCCCGGCCATCGCGGAAGCGCCTGCGAACCACAGGATGAGGATGGTGCTGATGTCGTAGGCGGTGCCGAACGCCTCTCCGACGTGCTCGTGGGCGAGCCAGGCCAGCGCCCGGCCGTTGGCCGCACCACCGGGCTCGAACTCGTCGTGCGGGATGAGCACCGTGGTGACGAAACTGGCCGACAGCAGATAGACGCTCATGATCACAGCGGCCGTCGTCAGCAGTCGGCGGGCATTGCGGATCCTTGAGCGCAGCCGCTGCTCGTCGTCGGCTCCCTTGGCCGCGATCAGCGGCATCATGCTCACACCGGTCTCGAAACCCGACAGGCCCAGCACCAGCAGCGGGAAGGCCAGCAGCGCCGGACCGGCCAGATCACCAAAGCCGCCTCCGCCGTCGGCGAGCGCGTGGGTCCAGGCCGTCAGCGCGCCGTCCGTCGTGAACACATGGACCAGGCCGACTGCGATGACGACCGCGTTGAGCACAAGGAAGACGGCGACAAGCGGGATGGCGACACTGACTGCCTCATTGAATCCAAGGAGGAAGACGCCTCCCAAGAGCAGCAGCAGCGCCACGGTCAGAGCGACCTCATGGCCGTGCAGTGCGGAGGGGAAGAATGGGTTCTCCACCACGTGTACCGAGGCGTCCGCCGTCGACAAAGTGATGGTGATGATCCACGAGGTAGCCACGAACCCCAGCAGGACCAGGACGAACAGCTTGCCCCACCAAAACGGCAGCAGATCCTCCAGCATGGCCACGGACCCCGCCCCGTGCGGGCTCTGCTTGGCCACCTTCCGGTACATCGGCAGCATCCCCAGCAACGTCAACGCCACGATCAGCAGCGTCGCCAACGGCGACACCGCTCCCGCGGCCAAAGCGGCGATCGCCGGCACGTAGGCCAGGCTGGAGAAGTAGTCGACCCCGGTCAGGCACATCACCTTCCACCACGGATGCGCCTCGGCATGACTCTCCCCGGCCGCCGGCCCGACCGGCTGCACCCGGTGACGCAGCAACCATCGCGCCGCCGCGCCCGTCGGCTGTGTCCGCAACGCGGGACTGTCCACCACCTCCGGCATCACCGGCTGGTCCGCGTCACCCATATCCCCCACACCCTTCCTTCTGACCATCGAGTCAGTCGCAGCAGTCACTCAGACGGCATAGCAACGATCACTGAGTATGTGTCCTTCCACTCCTGCCACACAGTTCCCGAGGCATCCCTGTGCGATCCGCTCGAGGTCCCGCAGTAGCCGCCCGGCCCCGCGGGCCGCTGTGCCGGGTCCGGCGTCTCTTCCGGACCGGGCGGTAGCGTTCATTCTCATTCCATTGCAACGAGCCCTGTCGGGTGTTGCATTACTGCTCATAGTCATTCAATGACTTCTGGGCTTTGAGCTGCATAAATAGCTTCACTTCGCAATGAGTGCGTTGCATGATTGGTGAATGCAACGTAGCTTTTCCGTCGTCGGAAACAACGGTTCGAAGGAGAGCACCATGCAGCAGTTCCACACCCCCGCCCCCGTCTCCACCGTCCTCGACGTCCCCGCGGGCCGCATCCGGTTCATCGCCGCCGACCGGACCGACACCACCGTGGAGATCCTGCCCGCCGAGCCCTCCAAGAGCCGCGACGTGAAGGCCGCGGATCAGATCGAGGTCGCCTACGCCGACGGCGTCCTGCGGATCGAGGCCCCCGCGGCGAAGAACCGGATCCTCGGCGCCTTCGGAGCCGTCGAGGTGACGGTCCAGCTGCCCGCCGGCTCACACCTCGAGGCCAAGGCTGCCGCCGCCGAACTGCGCGGCGTCGGACGGCTCGGTGACGTCACCTTCGAGGGCGCCCAAGGCCCGGTCAAACTCGACGAGAGCGCGAGCGCCCGCCTCACCGTCCTGGCCGGCGACATCTCCGTCGGCCGTCTCAACGGCCCCGCGAAGATCAGCACCCAGAAAGGCGACATCCGCATCACCGAAGCCGTCCACGGCGCGGTCACCCTGCGCACCGAATACGGCGACATCTCGGTAGGCGCCGCCCACGGCGTCTCCGCATCCCTGGACGCCGGCACCACCTACGGCCGGATCCACAACACGCTGAAGAACACCGACGGCGCCGCCGCGGGCCTGACCCTCCACGCGACCACCGCATACGGCGACGTCACCGCCCGCAGCCTGTAAGAGGCCCCCTCAAGCGCGTCGACCCCGACCGTTCAATTGCATCTCGTGACCTCCAAGGAGCACACCGCCATGTCCCACACCCTCACCGACCAGGACCGCCCGGAACTGCGGAAAACCATCGAGGAGATGGTCGACTCCGGCTTCATCGGAGTGACCCCATGCGCGTGCACGACGAGCGGGGCGAATGGGTCGGCAGTGCAGGGGTGCGCAAACTGGGCGTGACGGCAAAGCCGCCGGCGAACGGGCACGTCCGGATAGGCAGCAACACCAAGACCTTCACCGCGACCCTGATGCTGCAACTGGTAGCCGAGGGCACGATCGGGCTGGACGCCCCGGCGGCCGACTACCTGCCCGACTTCGCCCTGGACGAGCGGATCACGCTACGGATGCTGCTGCAGCACACCAGCGGCATCTTCAACTTCACCGGTGAGCACTACGACGACGGGACGTTCGCGCCGGGCATCCCCGCCACGACCGCCGGCCGGGAGTGGGTGGACAACCGGTTCAAGACCTACCAACCGGAAGAACTGATACGGCTGGCGTTGTCCAAGCCGGCACGGTTCGAGCCGGGGGACGGACTGGAGCTACTCCAACACCAACTACGTACTGGCCAGGCTGCTGATCGAGAAGGCCACCGGCCACTCGATTGCCGAGGAGATGCAGCGGCTGATCCTGGGGCCGCTCGGGCTGTTGGACACCGTAGTGCCGGACAGTGCGCGGATTCCCGGGCCGCACCCTCACGCCTATTACCGGTACGAGGACGCCGGCCAGCACAAGACGGTCGACGTCACCCGCCAGGACCCCTCCTGGATCTCCACCGGCGGAGACATGATCTCGACCACCCAGGACCTCCACACCTTCATCTCCGCGCTCTTGGGCGGCAAGCTGCTGCCCGCTCCGCTGCTGGCCGAGATGTGCACGCCACATTCCAAAACCGGCTACGGCCTGGGGGTGTTCGTGCAGGACGCAGGTGAAAACGGCGGCACCGTCATCACCCACAACGGCGGCATGGCAGGCCACGCTGCGCTGATGTACAGCACGCCCGACGGCAGCAGAACCCTGACCGCGGCGCTGAACTACGTCGACGACGCGGCACTGTCCATGGCAGAGGCGTTTCACAAGGCGACGCAAAGGCTCGTCAGGGAGGTATTCGGCGGTGGGCAGGCAGGATCGGCAGGCGCGGCCGAGTCGGTTCAGTAGACAAGTGCCGAGCGCCTGACGTCCCCGTGGCGGCTGCTTTGCCCATGCCTCTGGCTGGAGTTGCGGGTAAGGGCGACGGACGGCGCGAGCGCGGCCGGCGATTGGGGCGCTCGCCCGGTGTCGCGCGTCGGCCGGGCCGTCGCGCCGTGCTGCCGTTCATGGCGACGGCCGTGTAAGGAGGGGGAGGTCGGTGGGGGAGAGATCGGTGTAGTGGCGGTGCAGGCGTTCGTGGAGATCGACAACTGCTTCGAGTCCGCGCAGGTCCTCGCCGCGAAGATCGACAAGTACATGCGGTTCTGCCGGCGGAAGGTGAAGGACGTCGACGGCAAGGAGCGACCGATGTGGCGCACCCGCTGGTGGGTGCCCGACGGCCGCCGCGGTGGTCAGCCGAACCCGCCGCTGCTGCTCGTCTTCAACCGCGTCGGCCCGCGCAACCCCAACACCGTCATTGCGCAGCTGGCCGAGCTCACCCAAAGGCAATGGCAAGGCGAGGCGTACGACGACGGCTTCCACATGTACGACGGCAAGCTCCCCATCGTCGTCACCGGCACGAAGCAGCTCCAAGAGCACGGCCCGGCCGGAGCGATCTTCCGGCGCTTCGGCCGCCCGCACAACCAGACCCTCCTCGAGGCGATCGGCAACCCGCGCCGCGAAGCCCACGACGCCCGCCAGCAAGCCGAGTACGAAGCCCGCGAGTGGGAGTACAAGGAGCAGCAGCGCCGCGCGGCCGAACAGAAGCGGGCCGAGCGGGAGGCCCGCCGTCCCGTGTGCGCCAGCTGCGGAGCGAAGTTCACCGACGAACGGTGGAAGGCCATCGACCCCGCCGGATGGGACGCCCCACGGGAGACCCACCCGCACTTGTGCAACGGCTGCAAGCAGCGGGCCATCACCGCCGAACGCCAAGCCGAGCAGGCCACGCACGAGCAGAGGGCCGAGGGCGGTTGGCTCTCACGCTTTCGTCCCGGGACCGGGTGACAACAACCGCGTGCGTGCCTCGGGCGGGTGAAGCCTCCGCACCGGTGGTCCACCCGCGGGCCCGGGCGTAGTGCTGTACCGGGCTGGGCCGCGCTTCAGCGAGGCAGCAGGACGTCGACCTGCCTGCGGATGTCCTGCACGATCTCCTCGACGCTCAAGGCGATGTTCACGCCTGCCGCCATGCTGAGGAACATCACGGCGGACACGATGTGTGCCAGCGTCGCGGCGTCGCCCTCTGCGACCCGCTCGTCTCGGCGCAGCACGGCGGCGACGGCCTCTTCGGTCTGCGCGACGATGGCGAGTGCTGCGCCGTGCCGGGGCTCCTCGGGGTCGCCGAAGACCATCTCTCGCAGGTAGGTGCGTCCGTTGTCGATCTGGATGCGGTTGCACTCGACGATCGGCCGGACGATCGCCAGCACCGCGTCCAGCACGCCTGGGATGGCCTCGGCGTCCGCCCGGCCCTGCTCAAGTGCTTCGACGTACTTGGCGTTCTGGACAAGGAGGAGGAGTTCGCCCTTGGTCTTGGCATAAAGGAACAAAGTCCCGGTGCCGATGTCGGCCTTGTCAGCGATCTGCTGGGTCGTGACCTCATCGACGCCGTGTTCGGCGAACAGTTCACTGGCGGCAGCGACGATGCGGTCGAGTTTCTCCTGCTTGTTCCGCTCGCGCCGTCCGACCGACTGGGAGGCGACAGACATGGGTGGTGTCCTCGTGTGTTCTGTGTCGCCCGTCGCGGTTGCGGCGGGTCAGCTGTTGCGGATGACGGCCTTGCCGCGGATGCCGCCCTTGGACAGGGACTGCAGCGCGTGCGGGGTCTGGTCGAAGGGGAACACCTTTCCCACGACCGGGCGCACCGCGCCTTGGTCCATGAGGGTGGTGATCTGGTGGAGCTGGTCGCCGCTGGCGCGCATGAACAGGAACTCGTACGTCACGCCGAGCTTCTTGGCCTGCCTGCGGATCTTGCGGCTCAGGGCCGCGACCGCGAGGCGCAGCAGCGGGTTCAGGCCGGCCTCGCGGGCGAACGCGGGGTCCGGGGGACCGGTGATCCCGATGGCCTTGCCGCCGGGCTTGAGTACCCGCAGGGACTTCTCGAGAGTCCCCCCACCGATGCTGTCCAGCACCAGGTCGTAGCCGGTCAGGAGCTGCTCGAAGTCCTGGGTGCGGTAATCGATCACAGTGTCCGCGCCGAGCGCGCGCACGAAGTCCGCGTTGGAACCGCTGGCGGTCGTGGCGACGTTCGCGCCGAGGTGCGCGGCGAGCTGGATCGCGATCGAACCGACCCCGCCGGCGCCGGCGTGGATGAGAACCTTCTGCCCGGGCCGCAGCTTCCCGCGCTCCACCAGCGCCTGCCACGCCGTGAGCGCCGCCAGCGGCAGTGAGCCGGCCTCTTCCATGCTGATCGATGCGGGCTTGAGCGCCAGGTCGCCCTCCGCGACGGCGATGCGCTCGGCGAAGGTGCCGATGCGGTCCTGGTGGGGCCGGGCATAGACCTCGTCTCCGGGCTTGAAGCCGCGAACTGCGGTTCCGACGCTGATGACGGTGCCCGCGACGTCGTTGCCCAGGATCTGCGGGAGCTTGTAGGGCAGGATCTGCTTGAACTCACCGGCGCGGATCTTCTCATCCAGCGGGTTCAGCCCGGCGGCCTCCACGCGGACCAGCACGTCGTGCTCCCCCACGGTGGGCTCGGGGACGTCCGCCTCCTGCAGCGGCTCCTTGTACTTGGTGACGACGAACGCTCGCATGGGGCGCCACTCCTTGTCTTCATCCTATGTATCCAGGCGTGAGGCCGGATCAGCCAATTCGGCATGACATGGGGCCTTGCCTCACTCACTCAACCCGAGTGCACTCAACTGTGAGTCTACTCAGAATTCTTCTCGAGGGAGGTCCCATGGGACGCGGCCACACGCTGCCGGGGCGACAACCACACCATGGCGGCTGCGGCCCGCGCACGGGACGGCCGGATCGTCACCGCGGTGAACGCCTACCTGCGCGGAGCTGGTACTCATCGGCACTGCTGCCGCCCAAGGCGCCTTTGACCTGGACATCATCGTCGCCGTGGGCGACCGCGACCGAGGCGTCGTGCCCCCATGTGGCCGCTGCCGCCAGGTCCTTCTTGACTACTTCCCAGCCCTCAAGGTCATCGTTGGGACAAACGACGGCCTCCGAACGGTGCCCGTCACCGACCTGCTTCCCGAAAGCTACGTCTGGGCGGACCACCAGCTCGACGCTGAGGAGAGCGCACCACTCAGCACGAACTGACGCCCCAGGCGGTTACAGGGCAAACGTTGGCTGATACGGCACTAGATAGACCGAGCAACCTATCGCTGCCGTCCGGTCAGCATCCGCGGCATGCGCTGGGGGAGCGACACAGTGAGGTCCTATCGCCCAGCAGGCGGGAAGCCGGTCCTAGCGGACTGGTCGGGTAGATAGCGGGACTGTTCCTGAGGGGTGAGAGCGGCGTCGATGGCCTCGCAGATGGTGCGGATCACGCGGGCCGGGGTCGGGTAGGTCGACGTTCCACAACGACGCCTCTGGCGCACTCACCAGCATCCCCGAGACGCGTAGTCCGGATAGCGCACACTGCTCAGGTTGAGCGAGACGAGCCGGTCTGTCCCGTCTCAGTCAACTTGAACCACCCCAGGTCAGGGCATCGGGCCTGTCCACCGCTAGGGAAACGGGACAGTGTCGCTTGTTGTTCGCGGACAACAAGCGACACCCAGGCACAACACGCCGCCCTGCCGGCATGCGTGTCCCACGAGCGCAGTGTCGATGTCGGGCGTCCGCATGCCTGGTGTGAGGTGAGGACGCTCCGCAGGATCCCGCCCTGCGGCACCCCGCGCCGGGAATTTTCCGGGCTGATGAGACGTGAGCAAGGGCCCACGACCCCGGATTGTGCCGCGCAGCCAGGGCGAAACATACGCACCGGGCGGGGTGGCTGATTGTGTGAAGCTGCGTTGACTCTCTTATGAAACACATGATCGGATCCCCTGTGCTGATCGCGGAGCGTGCGCGGTCAGCTGCTTGACGTGCGCGTTTGACCAGCGCGTGACGAAGCGTCACATAGGGGAGAAAACGTGCGACTTAGACGAGTCTTGATACCGATGGCTGCGCTGGCTCTGATCACCAGCGGCATCGGCGTAGCCGCAGCGGATAGCGGAGAACCCACCAAGCCGCCAGTCTCTTCGGCCACCACGGCGACGGTAGAACAGCGGGAAACGGCCAAGCCGCAGGTCGTCGAGCCGCGTAAGGATGCGCCTGCGGTGGCATCATGTCAGCAGGTCAAGGAGCAGGCGGCCCAGGCGGGGAAGGAGACGATGCTGTGCGTTGAGCGAGTACCGGCGGCCAAAGCGCCGAGGAACGTCGCCCGCGCTGCAGCCGCAGACGACGTGACGTGGTGCGACGGCAAGGAAATGAACAAGGCGTACGTGACCCGCACATCCATCTGCGAAAACCAGCTGCTCCACGCCGTACTGACCGTCAAACAAACCGGCCAGCCTCTCGGAGACGCCTACTTCACCATCAAGCAGGAAGTCAACACCAAGACGACCGACACGCACTTCAACGAGGACTTCTTCCTGCGGGTGCAGGCTGTCAGCGGGGCCCTCGTTGCCGGCTTCACGGTCGAGATCGAAGGCCAATGCGTCGCATCGTCGGCGTGTGAAGAGGGCATCGGGCCGTGGACAGGACCGGCTCCTGTAACCCTGCTCTCCGAGAAGGAGGGGACGTGGCAGCGTTCGTGGAAGAACACCACCGGCAACGACACAATGATGCTGGGGTACAAGCTCACGACGAGGTACGGCACCGAGAAAGCCGACCACGAGTGGGGGGCGAACGAGAGCCGCGCGTGGGAGGTCCGTTGTGACAACGAGGTGGACAAGTTCGCCGGGTGTGTAGTTCCGCAGTACATCCCCACCTTCGAGGTCAAGTCCAAGTACAGCGAGGCCCGGCAGTTCATCGGCATGGTGCAAGCGAGCATGTCGAGCCACCCCGGCTGGGAAGGCAAGGGCCAGCCGCTGACCCGCGAATCGGATGACAAGGTGGCCCAGAAGAATCGGGACATCGTCTGTGACAGCACGTTCAAGCCTTCTCCTTCTACGCCGAAGCCGACTCAGTGCGATGAGTTCCCCTTCGCCAAGTCGAAGCAGAGCGGTGCTCAGCAGGGCGTCACATCGGGCAAGGTCTGCCAGCAGTACACCGTCGTAGCCTCCACCCTCGAGGGCAAGCAGTACCTCTCGCTCACCTGGCCCGGCCTCAAGGAGGGAAAGATGCCGCCGGCGAACGCCAAGTGCGCCCGTGCCAGCATGCCCAAGAACCAGAACGAGGGCGTCGGCGGTGACCTAGGCCGGTTCACGAAGGCACAGCGACTCCTTGGTGGCAACGGATACTGGGTCGACGCAGGAAACAAGCTCTAATTGCCATACCCCACGTCGCTGGCCGGACGCTGACGAGGCGGCCGGCCAGCGACGGTTGAAACCGTAACAAGGAACCCGACGGGGCAGCACAGTGACCAGTGACATCTTCCCGAACCGCCAGCTCTACCAGTTCGGCTATTGCGCCGTCTTCGCACAGGGCGTCGCACCCGCTGAACTTTTGGCGCGTGTAGGAGGCGAAGGTCTCCACCCCGTCGCCTTGACCCGCACAGAGACCGCTCACATTGAGGCCCTCGGCGAGGGCATCGACGAGGACGACGTGCCCGACGTGACGTTGGACCAGCTGCACGACAGCGGAGTCCTCGCCAGTGACGGCCCCGTCCTTAGGGCCGGCGAACACGATGGCTGGTCTTTCGTGATCGAGCCCGAGGGCTCCTATCTGGCGGCAGACGACATCCTGAAATCAGTCTCCCAGAAGACGGTGGCTCTCTCGCTGCGGGACAGCGAGTCGGGCTCTTGCTGGATCTCCTACGCCGAGGACGGAGAGATCCTCTCATCCTTCGATCCGCTCTTCCCAGGCAGCGACTACGGCACGCGGCCTGAGGTGCTCGATCAGCTCACCGGGCATGGGGCAGCAATCAGCAACGGGGACCGAGCCGACGCGTACGCCAACGCGGTGCGAGCGATCCAGCAACGGTTGCAGTGCACGGTGCCGCAGGAAGCCGATGAGAGCCGCCTCTTCACTATCAAGATCGCCGACGGGTACTGAGTGAGCGTGGCCAGGCTGCCGGAACGCCCCTCGACCCTCAAAGGTTCAGAAACAGGCTTGAGCTTGTTCTCTATTGCTGTGACCGGGAGGGTCCCGCCGGGTGAGACGCTGAGCGCCCGCAGCGGCGGACGAGGAAGGTGGGCATGAGGCGGAGACCGTCGATGGACGAGGCCGTGGGATTGCTTGAGGGCGAACTGGAGGCCGAGCGGCCGGCGCTTGCTGACATTGACACGGAAGACGCCTAGCTTGCCTACCTCCGGTTCGGCCGACAGCTGTTCGACGTCCCTGACACACCCGATGCTGATGGCTTTCTATTCCAGTACGGGAGTTACTCGTTCGACGGTCCTCCGACGTTCACGCTGGACCTCACCCGACAGTTCGAGATCGTCGACAGTCACGGCGAACACGACCACTACGTCCAGGTCCACTGCGAGCTCCGATACGGACTCGCACCAGCCCTGCAGGCGCTGGGAAGCTTCGACTCGTGGTTCTTCCACGATGCAGGCGCCGATCTCGACGAGTGGGCCCAAGGGCTGAGCGAGCGGGCGGTCTGGACAACGATCCGCGCTCTCAAGCCCGCCCAGATCAGGGTCTACAAGGAGCGGGTGTAGTCGCTCAGGCAGCCATCCTGGGGGCCCGGTGCCCGCCCCAGCGAACGGCCTTCTCGCTGCGGATGCGGGCAGCGACAGCGTTCGGCCAGGGAATCCTGGACGTGGTCGTCTAGGTGGTGCAGGGCGTCTCTCAGTAAGGGCGCTGAACGCGGCGGGAGGCCAGCCGACACGACAGGACGGGGCCACCAAGGCCGCTGAGGACGTCGCCCCCGCGAGGCGCCGGGCGAGAGTAATTGTCAATATCTGTGGATCAGTTGAGCTCGCTCAGGCGGCGACACGTGCCTGTCCTTCTTCCAGGGAAGCCCCCTTGCGGCCGGTCGATGCAGGGGCGGACGCCTGTGCGAGGATCGCGGCGTGAACGATCTACGCTTCCGTCTCGCTAACGACGCCGATCTTGCCGCCGTCGTGCGTCTGCGCGACGACGCGGCCCGCTGGATGCTTGCCCAAGGTGTCACTGGTCAGTGGCAGCCTGGTGAGCTGGGCGGGGACCACTTCCTCCGGATCATGGAGAGCGGGGAGCTGTGGCTCGCGGAGGCCGCCGATCGTGTGGTCGGGGCCTGGGAGCTCTGGTGGGAGGACGAGGACGCCTGGGGGCCGCAGCCGCCGACGGCTGGCTATGTGCACCGGCTGATGGTGGACCGCGGAAGTGTCCCGCCCGGGGCAGGGCGGCAGCTTCTGCGAGTCGCGGAGCGACGCGTGGCCGAGGCGGGCCGACCGTTGGTTCGTCTGGACTGCCTGGCCACCAATGCCCGCCTGAGTGCGTACTACCTCAACGCCGGCTATCGGGCTGTGGGACGCAAGGAGGGTAAGCCGCAGCCGGGCGGCACGCCCAAGTCGTTCACGCTCCTCGAAAAGTCCGTACGGGATGAGTTGAGGTAGGTCAAGCGACGAGGGCCTCGGGACGCTCAACGAGCTGGCCGCGTTCGAAGCGGGCTCCGGCGCGGACGAGGGCCACGAGGTGGGGTGCGTTGACCGCCCTCCAGCGCGCCTGGGCGGACTCGACGAGCTTGAAGACCATGGCGAGCGCGGCGGCCGCGCTGCCGGCGCCCTTGGTGACCTTGGTCCTCAGCCGCACTGTCGCGAAGGTTGATTCGATGGGATTCGTCGTGCGCAAGTGAACCCAGTGCTCGGCCGGGAAGTCGTAGAACGCCAGCAGTTCGTCGACGTCATCGGTGATCTTTTTGACGGCCCTGGGCCACTTCGAGCCGTAGGTCTTGTCGAACGCGGCTACGGCGTCGACGGCGTGCTCGCGGTCTTCGGCGTTGTAGATGTCCTGCAGGGCCTTGCGCGCCCCGGGCTGGGCCGACTTCGGCAGAGCGTTGAGCACATTGGCCGTTTTGTGAACCCAGCACCGCTGATGGCGGGCCTCGGGGAACACCTCTGCCAGGGCTTTCCAGAAGCCGAGCGAGCTGTCGCCGACGGCGAGAACGGGCGCGCGCATGCCGCGCCGGGCGGCGTCTCGGAGCAGGTCGGCCCAGGACTCGGCGGACTCTCGGTAGCCGTCGGCCATCGCGATCAGCTCCTTGGTGCCGTCCGCGCGCACGCCCATGACAACGAGCACGCAGGACTTCGCCTCGGCCAGGCGGATCCGCAGGTGGATGCCGTCGGCCCACACGTAGACGTAGTCCGTGGCCGACAGGTCGCGCTCGCTGAATGCCTTGTGATCAGCTTGCCACTGCGTCGTCAGCCGGGTGACCGTGGCGGGCGAGAGGCCGGCGGAGGAGCCGAGGAACTGCTCCAGGGCGGGCACGAAGTCCCCCGATGACAGGCCGTGCAGGTAAAGCAGGGGCGGCACCTCGCTGATCTTCGGGGACTTGCGTGCCCAGGGCGGCAGGATCGACGAGGAGAACCGCTTGCGCTCGCCGGTCGTCTCGTCGACGCGCCTGTCATTGACCCGCGGGGCTTTGACCTCGATCGCCCCGGCCGCGGTGGTGACCCTTCTGGGCTGGTGGTAGCCGTTGCGCACGACCAGACGCCGCCCGGACCCGTCCCGCTGATCGGCCAGCTCGGCTATGTAGGTGTTGACTTCTGCTTCCAGTGCGGCGGCCAGCATCCGCCGGGCGCCCTCGCGGACGATCTCGTCAATCAGGGAGCCGTGTGGTGTCGTTCCGTCTTCGTTGACTACCGTGAGCACGGGCGTGCCTTCCCGACCGACGCGCCAACGTCGGCCTACTCGATGACCATCACAGGATCATTCGGGAAGGTACGCCCTTCGCGCGCCAACCCGAGGTTGATCCACAGGACTTGAGCATTGCTCTGCTGCGGTTGGAGCGGGCGGTGACCGCAACCAGGCTGGCCTCGGCCCTTTGGTCGTTGGCGTAGGCCTCGCGGCGCTGCGCGGTCCAGGCGGAGGCGCCGCTGTCCCAGGCTTCGGCCAGGGGCACCATGTGGTCAATGGTCGTAGTACGACCACCAGCTGCCGCCGGTGAGCCGGCACCTGGGGCCCACGGTCGGAGGCTCCACGGCTTCGTGAATGAGGACTTCGCTGCGGGTGGAGCAGCCGTCGGCCGGATCGTCGCCGGAGTTCCAGTGCTTGAACGCCTCGCGGGTGTAACCGTCGCGGGACTCGGCGGCCAGAGGCAGACTCGCGACGGCTTCGGTCAGAGGAACGGTCTCAGCAGCATGGGCGGGCGTGCCGGTGAGGTACAGGACGGTGAGGAGCGCGGCGGGCAGGCCGCGCAGCAGAGCGGTACGCATACACCCCATAGGCGCGTTCGCGGTGGTGTGGGTAGAGATGGACGCGATTCCAGGGCGCGGCGGCGTACCAGGCTGGTGCGGTGGCGCACTGTTTGAACATGTTGGTGGCCGGAGCGGGTTCCGCCTGCGGCGGAGAGAAGTGGAACCAGAAGCGGAACCGATGCAGCTGTGCGGACACTTGTTGTTGTGGACTTCCTATTGCATGAACGGGTCCGGTCTGGCGACCGGACGGCGTTCGCCGAGATTTTCGACGAGCATGCGCGTGTCGTCTATGCCCATGCGATCAGGACGACGGGTGACTGGACCCTAGCCGAGGACGTCATGTCCCTCACCTTTCTGGAGGCCTGGCGGCTGCGCGACAAGCTGCGCGAGGAAGTCAGAAGCATCCGGGCATGGCTATTGGGCATCGCGACCAACGTGATGCGCAACATTGCCAGAGCGGCACGTCGGCATCGGGAGGCGATGTCCCGTCTACCACCGCCGGAAGCGTTGCCTGACTTTTCGGACGAGGTGGTCGGCCAGATGGCCAATGCCCAGCGGCTGGCCGCCGCAGCCCGAGCGTTGCAACGTCTGAAGCGGACCGAGCGCGAGGTCTTCACTCTGGTCGTCTGGTCCGATCTGGGATATGCGGCGGCCGCAGAGGCGTTGGGGATCCCTGTAGGCACCGTACGTTCCCGGCTCTCACGGGCGAGGGAGAAGCTGCGCCGGCTCGTCGAGGAGGAGCTTGTATCAGATCCGCATCGTGTGGAACTGCGCACCGGCAGCGGACACATATCGCAGGGCGGGGAGGCCGCAGCCCGCCCTTCCCACAGGAGGAGTGCACGATGAGCCTGGAACAGCGGGAACAGTCCGAGCGTGAGCAGGCGAGCCGGACGCTGCCTCCGGCTCCCTACCCGGAGCCGGCACCCCGACGAGTTGAAGCCCACCGTGAGCACTTCTTGAGCGAGATCGACCGGCAGGCGCGGTCCCGCTCCCCCCGCGGGGCACTGCGGTCGAGAGGACGCTGGGGGCTGGCACTGGGCGCGGCAGTGGCTGCTGGAGCGGCCGTCGTCGTTCTCACTCTCAACTTCGGCTCCCCTGGAGCTCCGCCCAACGTGCCACCGGCTTCTGCAGCGTCGGTCGAACTGCTGGAGAGAGCGGCTCTGGCCGCCGCTACGACGCCGCAGACGAAAGTGCGTGCCGGGCAGTACTCATACGTGAAGACAGTCGGCCACACATCGGTGCTGTCCGAGACCAAGTCCGGCGAGATGCAACTCCTGCGCGAAAACGAGGCCATGGAGCAGTGGACCTCGGTGGACGGCAGTGAACAGACTCTGCAGCGCAAAGAAGGCAACGACAAACTGCTGCCGGGCACTCCGGGCCGAGGCAATCTGAACGCACCGACCTACAATTTCCTGGCTGCCCTTCCAACCGACCCTGACCTCCTGCTGAAGCAGATCCGCGCCGACGCTGAGAAGAATCACGGAGCCGGTTCCGACTCCACGACTGGACCGGACCAGGAAGCCTTCGTCACGATCGGCGACTTGCTGCGCGACGGGGTGAGTCCCCCCGAGACCACTGCGGCCCTCTACCGTGCCGCTGCCCTCATTCCCGGAGTCGACGTCGTCCCCGACGCCGTCGACGCGGCAGGCCGAAAGGGGGTCGCCGTCGCCCGAACACACGACGGCGAACGCACGGAGTGGATCTTCGACAAGAGTACGGCCAGGCTGCTGGGTGAACGCACGGTCCTCGTGAAGGACAACGCCTGGGGCAAGGCCGGCACCGTCGTCACCTCCGTCGCCGTCATCGGCAGCGGCATCGTCGACGAGGCCGGACGAACCAACTAGAGGACCGAAAGGTTCCGCAACGCAGCGCAGTACATCAATGACAATGAGCATGCAAGGTCGAACATCAGGACGGTTGTGATCGGGAATTCGACATTCTCGATCACAACCGCACTCAAACAACACAGCCTGCTGTGGGATCCCTGTGACGCATCGACACACAAACCTCACAGGAGTAACAGCATGCGCACTGCACGCGTCCTCGTCCCGGTCGTTGCCGCCCTCTGCGCCTTGGCAACGAGCGCGACGACCGCAACCGCAGCACCGGACCCCACCGCAATACCTGTGGTCGGGCTCGCCACGCCGGCGGAGGAGGCTGAGCTGCAGCAGCAGCTCGCCGAGTCCAAGCCGGTGATCGCCACCTACAAGGGCGAGAAGATCAACCTGGCCGACGGCTGGCAGGGGGCGCAGGCCTGCTCCGAAATGCCGAGCGGTGAGGTCTACTGCTACGACACTGCCGGGGAAGCGGACCAGGCACTGGCTGAAATCGCCCCAGCAGCCGCGAGAGGTACCAGCAGCGGCGTGGCATCACCGAGGGACAGTGGCGAGTTCGGTCCCATGGCTTCTAACTGGCTCTAACAAAAGGGCGTGATCATGTGACTGTCGGCCTGATCGCTCGTTGATGCGGGCATGGGGAAGCGTCAGTCGCGGCCGTGGATCGTGTCGGACGAACTGTGGTCGTTGATCGAGCCGTTGCTGCCCGAGCCACCGCCGAAGCAGGTCGAGGGACGGCCGCGGGTGCCTGACCGGCAGGCACTGTGCGGCATCCTGTTCGTCCTGCACACCGGCATTCAGTGGGAGTACTTGCCCCAGGAGCTGGGCTTCGGCTCGGGCATGACCTGCTGGCGGCGCCTGGCGGCCTGGAACGAGGCGGTGTCTGGGACCAGCTGCACCAGCTGCTGCTGAACAAGCTGCGGTCGAAGAACCAGCTGGACTGGTCGCGGGCGGTGATCGACTCCTCGCATGTCAGAGCGGCTCGGCGGGGCCCAAAAGCGGACCCAGCCCGGTCGACCGTGCACGGCCGGGCAGCAAGCACCACATCCTCACCGACGGCCAGGGCATCCCGCTCGCGGTGTCGCTGACCGGCGGCAACCGCAACGACGTCACCCAGCTCCTGCCTCTGCTCGACAAGATCCCAGCGGTCGCGGGAGTCGTCGGCCGGCCCCGACGCCGCCCGGACATGCTCTTCGCCGACCGCGGCTACGACCACGACAAGTACCGCCGGCTCCTTCGCGAGCGGGGCATCCGGCCGGTGATCGCCGAACGGGGCCAGCCTCACGGCACCGGCCTGGGGACCTTCCGGTGGGTCGTCGAGCGGACGATCTCCTGGCTGCACGGCTTCCGCCGCCTGCGCATCCGCTGGGAACGACGCGACGACATCCACGAGGCCTTCCTCGGGCTTGCCGTCTGCCTGATCACCCACCGACACGTCCAAAGGCTTTGTTAGGACCAGTAAGGCGATCTTGCGTAACATGTGAACTCCTGCAAGGCAGGGCCTAGTTGACCCAAATCGACATGACGTGACGTTAGTCATTAATGCCTATCATTGGAAGCAGCTAGAGGAATCTCCGAGTTCGATACCGCGGACCGCCGCCAGACGACGCCGCAGCCGCCATTGCCTGGAACGACACGCTGCCAAACAGAACACCGCGCGCGGCCGGACGTCCGGCCGCGGCCATTCACCACAGCCCTCGCAGACCCTCTCCACGGCCCCGCCAACACCCTCAACCGCCGCACCACGGGCTACTCGCCAGCAGGGGATAAGAGGGCGTTTCCTTTCAATGTTTAGTCCCTTGGTGTCCTAATTCGTCGGGTTCTAGGTGCCGCGCCCAACCGGGCGTGCGCTCGATGGTCCAACGGAGAGGCAGGGCGGCAAATTCCCTGGTGGCGGGGTCGCGTCGGACGACGTGCATGTCGATGCCGAGGGGCGCGGCGCGCTCAACGAGGTGTTGGCGGTAGCCGCCGTCGACCCAGGTCTTGCGGACGGCAGGGTGCTTGGCGGCGACCTTCTCGATGAGGGCCTGGCCGGCGATCGAGTCCTGCACGCCGGCTGCGGTGACCAGGACCTCGAGGAGCAGGCCGACCGTGTCGATCACGATGCTCCGCTTGCGGCCCACGATCATCTTGCCGACGTCGATGCCCTGGCCGGCGGCGGGGACATTGGTGGAGGTCTTGATGCTCTGGGAGTCGATGCCGCACGCACCCGGTTCCTCCTCTCGGCCTTCCTATGGCGCACTTGACGTCTCAGCAGGCTGTTGAGCTGGTCGAATACGACTTTTTCCTGCCAGCGGGCGAAGTGGGCGTAGACCGTATTCCAGTGCGGGTAGTCGTGGGGGAGGTAGCGCCAGGGGATCCCGGTGCGGTTCACGTAGACGACTGCGTCCAGGAGGCTGCACAGGTCATGGTTGGGCGGTCGGCCGATGTCCAGCCCGCGGCCGCGGCGTTCGGCCCGCCATGCGGTCAGGACTGACTCGACCAACTCCCGGCGGCATCGGACAGATCACTCGGATAGCGACGACGCTCAGCCATGATTCTGGAGTACCGGCCAGCTGTCGGCCTGGCCCAGGAGTGGGCACCAGGCGCGCGAGGCGAACGGCGTATGACGGCGCATCCCGGGACGGAACAGGAGGAGTGAGGGCAAGGCCACGGGGCCATCACGCCTCAGGACCCGCCAGCACCTACAGGCTCGCTGGCCTCATAATTGCCAGACCGCACACCAGCTAAAAACGCACTAAAAGTGGTGTAAACGCCCTCTCGGTGCCTGTTCTCGATCGGTGTACGCGCCGGGGCCTGGATGGTGTGTCCTACCGGTATGGCCGGCCCCACGGGTCGGGGTGCCGGATTCCCTGATGCGTTCGACCGCACGCAGGGTTAGGGCATTTCAGCGTTTCGGATGCTGGATCCGTGAGTGGCCACGCGTAGCCGCAGTAAGCGCAGGAGAGCGTATATGCAGGATGCGGCGCTGTCACGGTTTCCCTTCGAGGTCTCTCCGTGGACTCATCCGGGTCACATACCCGACACAACCACGCCCAAAGTTCCCATAGAAGCAACATCCCGACAATGAGACCTAAAACGATCCACGTGACGGCACCCCCTGTCATGACTCAGTCCCTTCTCTGTCGCCTGCTCGCTTCAAGGGACTAACCAGCTCAGACGCCAGGTGGGCGGAGCGCTTTGGGGGCTCATATCCATGCTGTCCATTTCCTGGCTGCACGTGCCAAAACCAGCAACGAAGGCCGTCATCAATCCGACGGGCGCTGGGATCAGGACCACCACCAGGCTGGCCACACGAACGTGTCGAGCAGTTCATGCCACACCTCAATCATCGGCTGCTCCTACGAGAGCCGGGAACCCGGCCATCCGCCGAGCAGGAACCGCACAGTGCTCAGGCCTCCTGCAACAGGCGTCGTCAACCACTGCCACAGCATGGAGCCGAACCTAGCAACCATGGGGCGGGACCGGTCCCCGCGAAGCGTCCTCGACCTGCTCGCCATGGAACGCGAGCTGGTCGCCGCCCTCTCGCACCGGCTGCGCACGCCGTTGACCGCTCTCTACCTGGAGGCCGACCGGATGGGGTCGACGCCCAGCGCCCGGCGGGGATCGAGTCCAGTTCGCTCTCCAGCTGGCCGGCCGCCTCCGCGAAACGGCAGGCGATCGACCGGGGCTACGCCGACGTGATCTCCACCCTGGCGTACGACGCGAGCGCCACTCCCATGCTTGAACGCCCCGCGAGTGACCACGTCGTCGTACCCCATACTGCGCGTCAGGGGGCGGATGCGGCACCGAACTCGGCGCAATCGAGTGACCCCTCCCACCTACCCCAGCAGGACTGACGGCATGGCCCACGGCGAGGCGCTGCAAGACTCTGATCAGACGGAACCGGGCTCCTGACCCTCTGGGTCACGACGCATGAGATCCGAGCGGCTGTTGGCAAGGGCGAAGGCTCGGATGAGCCCTTCGATCAAGGCGCTGGCTTTGTGCATGTTCACTGGCAGCGTTTGTCGATGAGTTGGGGAGGCAGTCGGCGACCGCACCGCCTACCGCCTGAAGGGGCCATGGTGCGGCTGATTCGGCAGGGAAGAGCCAAGGCGTCACCTCGCTTTCGGGCGCACCCGGGGTCCCAACTGCCCAGTGGCCGGGCCCGCATCGCCACCCTCCGGGCTCCGTGGTGAACATCAGCTCGTCCTTGTGGACGATCAGGGATGCGGCGGTCGTGGCCGCGCGTTGCCTCGCCCGCCCGATGCCTGGCCGACACCGGGCAGGCAGGGCGGACAAGGTTGTGGGACCTGGTCATCGCGAGGCCCATGAGTTGTGCGACGACCCTGCCCGGGTCGCCGACGGGGGCGAAGGCGACCGGCTCCTGCGTCTGGTAGACGTCGCCCTGCGGGGGGAAACACGCGGAGGCTGTTGTTCAAGGTGGTCATCGTCTTGGTGTTGGCCAGCACCATCGGCTCGTTGGAGCCGCGTCGAGCGGCCCGCAGAACCGTCCCCGCTTCCGCGCGGGTCACCAGCTCCTCCCCGGACATGTCGGACTACGCCCAGCGCATCCCGATCGCGGACAGCTGCTCCACCCGCTCCGGAGCCAACGTCGCGGCCCGGGAACGCTGGTTGCCGATCCAGGCGCCCAGCTTCAGCTCCCGCTCCTCATGGTCCTCGCCGCCGTCGCCTTCTCCGTCGCCGCCGACGACGATCTGTTCGACGTGCTTCCTCGGCACCCGAAGGTGTCCCTCGCGTTGGTAGTACTGCTTGGCGGCCTCGTAGTTGAGGGCCCACTTGTTGGCCTGCGTGCGACGCGGCTGGGGTTTCTCGTCCTCGGCTGCGGGCTCGATCCCGAGGATGTGTTCGCACATCCATTGCTGCACGGTCGTGAGCTTGTCCCAGCCGAGCCGCACCGACCGCACCCACCGCCCGAGGTCCTCACCCTGGTGCACGACCACACCCGGCTCGGCCGGCAGCGTGCCCCCGGCCTCGAGGTGCTGCCGGACGAGGTGAAAGGCTCGTTGCCATTCCACCGGCCAGGCCGGGCACCACGACGGGTCGATCTCCTCCAGCTGCTCGCGCCGCTCCTCGGACAGCGCCCCGGCCGCCGACTCGACCGGGAGTCCTTCGGCGCGCCGCTGCTCGATCCCGGCCGCCTTGCGGGCGGCGGCCCGCGCGTTCTTCAGCCAGATCCCCACTCGGTAGCCCTGGTAGGTGGCGTCCAGCGGGGCCAGGAGGTGACCCGCTTCGGCCGCCCACCCACGCGCGGCGGCGAGTCCTTCCTCCCACGCGACGTCGAAGTGCGACCACACCATGCCCAGCTTCTCCAACTGCTGGACACGGTCATCGTCCAGGCGGCCGCGGGCGTGGAAGCGCCGGTTGTCGGCGATCCACTGCCCGAGGGGGAACCCGGCGAGCGAGGCCGGCCATCCCTCGGCCTCCACTGCCTGGTCGTCGCGGCCGGGTACGCGGTAGGTGAAGGGCACCCTGAGGTTGCCGTATTCGCGGGCATAGATGACGGCGGCTTCGATGCCGCGCCGCCAGTGGGCGTGCTCGGGATTGAGGACGCGCAGGTTGATGAATGCGGCCAGCTGCGCGGGGTCGCGGGGTGTGCTGAACTTCAGCAGTTCTCGTGCCGGTACCGACATCCGGTCGCTTCGGTCGCTCTCGCCTTCCTGCTCCCCGCTACGGCTCTGCACGCCCCTGACCCGGCTCCGTGCCTGCTGTTCGGCGAGCTGCTCGACGACTCGGGCGTCGTGGGCCCTGAGCGCTTCCAGCAGCTTCGCCAGCCCGCCGTACACCCGGCTGGTGAGCATGTTGTCCGGTGTCTCGCCGGGTCCGAGCAGGACCGGCACCACGAGCGATGCGACCTTGCCGTCGCCGGGCTGCATGCGCAGCGCGCGGCCCACGGCCTGGACCAGATCGGGCATGGAGCCGCGGACGTCGGCGAAGTAGACGGAGTCGCAGTTCTTGGTGTCGACACCCTCCCCGAGGACCTTCACCGAGCCCAGAAAGCCCTTCTCCACCACCGTGCCATCCGTGGCGACCCCGGCCGCGAATTCCTCGAGGACCCGCCGCCGGTGGTTGGGCTTGTGATCGCCGCAGAGCCAGTCTGCCCAGATCGTCTTCGGGTAGAGCTCGGGGTCGGTGGCGTGCAGCTGCGCGGCGACGCCTGGGAGGCCGGCCGCGAACGCCTCGGCCTCTCTGACGACGTGGTGGAAGACGAGCGTGCGCCGGAAGCTCTCGTCCGCCGACGCCTTGAGCAGGGCGGTCTGGAGGGCTGCGAGCCGGGCCCCGCGGACCTCATCCGAACGGCCCTGAACGCCCAGGAGCTGCGCGGCCTGGAGCTGGGTGTCGGTGATGTCCACGCACACCACCTGGTACGGCGCGCAGATGCCGCGGTCGATCGCCTCCGACAGCGTCAGCGTGTAGCAACGCGCACCGAACGGACCGTCCGGATCGTCCTCCATGCTCGCCACCAGCTCACCCGGCACACCCTGCTGCTCCTGGTCCTCATCCAGCTGCCACAACCGCGGCGTGGCGGTCATGTAGAGACGGCGCAGGGCGGGGACGCGGGTGTTGTCGTGGACGACCGCCCACGGCTTACCCAGCCGCCCCGACGTCCGGTGCGCCTCATCGACCACGATCAGGTCCCAGCCCGGAAGGCCGGCCTGGTGCGCGCGCTCAAGCGTGCCCAGCCCCAGGGAGGCGTACGTGGCGAAGACGGTGACCTTGTCGAAGGGGCGCACCCAGTCAACGAGCTCGTTCACGTCCGTGGTGTTCGGGAAGGCCGCCTCTTCACCGCGCAAGGA
>NZ_FXUW01000002.1:0-33434 GCF_900182715.1 Streptomyces sp. Ag82_O1-12
CCGTGCCGGACGCCCCGGAATGGCGGGAGCGCTGGATCGAGCGCGCGGGCACCGTGGCCGCGTACCGCGAGGCCCACGAGTTCGAGCACGACCGCGACCCGATCGGCACGCGGCCGGGCCGCGGTGCGGTCGACGTCCGCCAGGACTGGGACCGCGCGTACCGCGCGCTGGGCGAGCCGGAGGACCGGATCGAGCTGGTGGGAGCCACGGACGCCACGCTGCGGCGCATGGTCGAGCAGTACGAGCGCGAGACCGAGTGGGCCCCGCCGCACGTCGCCGGCCAGTTGCGCGAGGTCTCCGAGTCTCTGTCCGACCTCCAGCGGGAGGCTGTGCAGAAGTACATCGAGGCGTGCGAGGCCGAGGACCCGGCCCGGGCCGAGGAGCTGCAGGCCACCGTCGAGGGGTACGACGCCCTGGCCGCCCGGATGGAAGAGGACCGCAAGGCCCTGGAAAAGGTGCACGAGGCCCGGGAGTCGTGGCACGAGCACACCGAGGACGCGCGGACCCAGGCGCAGGAGGCACAGCGGCAGCTGGAACTCCGCGCCCCGGAACCCGAGGTCGCCCCGGAGTCGCTGGAACTGCAGGAGGACGTGCAGGAGCCGACGCTGGAACCGGAGCTGGAACAGCCTGAGACCGGCGAGCGCGAGCGGCTGCGCGAGGCCCACGAGCGGGCTCACGCGGACGGGCCGACGCTCACGGGCGAGGAGCTGCAGCAGGCCGTCCAGACCGCCACCAGGGCGACGGAGATCCTGGCCGACCGGGAGCAGACGCGGCAGATGGAAGAGGCGGAGCGGGCCCGCAGGGACGAGCCCGTGGTGCAGCGGCCGGAGCTGGAGATCGAGGGCCCCACGGTCGAGGTCGGCGGGTACGAGGTCGAGATGTAGCCCGGCTGCACCCGGAAAGGGGCGGACCGCCTGGTGGCAGTCCGCCCCTTCGCTGTTACTCGAGCACCGGTCAGGACTGCGGGGCTCTGCCCCACACCCCGGCCACCCTGCGGAGGGGGTGGGGGGCAGGGATCTTGGGTGCGGGCCCGTGGGTGGTGGAGATGGTGGTGGGTCGCGGTGCGGCCCCCTCGTCGGACGGCACCTGGAGGGCACCACGGCCGCCGCCGGGCCGCCAGGCCAAGCCGCTTCGCGGTCGGCTCCGCCGAGCCTGGCAGCCCGACAACGCCCGTGGTAGGGCTGCGCCTGCCGCCCAACGAGGGAACCACCCCACTCCGCCCGGACCTACGGCGAACCGCCGGAGACGGGCGGACCACTGGCCTCGTGTCAGTGCCCGCGGCTACCGTCGACACCATGGCCAGCAACAGCGACCCGTGGCGCCCCCGCCGCCGGCTCCACCCGCCTATTGACGACCTGCTGCCTCCGGCCGGGAAGCATGGGATTCTCCCCGGGGTGACGCCGTCCTGGCCGGGCCACGAGTACGGGCCCACCCCGATTCCAGCACCGGTTCCGAGCACCCCCGGACTTCCAGGGGGAGTCCGCCGGACGCGGGCGGATCTGGAAGCGCTCCGGGACGATGCCGCCCGGCAGTTCCACGCCGGCGAGCTCGCACGCGTGCAGCTGGACGAGGACGAGGACGAGTACGACGTGCGGCGGCCCGGCACGTTCGCCCAGGGAGTGTGGGCCGTGGTCGCTTGGCTGCTGGGCGAGCTGGAGAATGCTCCGATCAGCGGAGAGACGCACGATTACCCGTACACCGTCCGCCAGGTGGGGCGGGAGCAGACGCACGCTCGTGACTGCCTGGAAGGCAACGACTGGCCCGACGTCGACCGGGACTACGCCCTTGGAGTCCGCGAGGCGGTGCGGTGGGCGCTCTTCGAGTGGAAGAACCGGCCCGTGCCGCCGGCGGCCGCCTGACGTACGCATGCGAAGAGGCCCGGACCATCGGTCCGGGCCTCTGTCGCTGCCGTGTCAGGCGGGTACTTCGCCCGTCTTCAGCATGTGGATGTGCTGCAGCAGATCCACCGGCGGGTCAGTCCTCTTGTTCTCCATCGGGTCCTTGTGACCTGCGTACGGGTCGGGCCTGCCGTACTGGTCCACCTTGTTCGGTTCCAGCTTGCACGTCGCCAGGATGAACTGCCCCTGCCTGACCCCGTCGGGCAGCCAGCGACCCAGCCACTCAGCGACTCGCAGCGGACCGGACTCCGGATCACGGAACGCCCAGTTCCAGGCCGCCATCAGCCCCGTCAGCGACTCCACCATGTCCGGGTGCAGGTGCCAGCAGGACACCGCCCCCTTGCTGTAGCCGAGCATCTCCGTGAACGAGCGCGGGTACCGCACCCGGAAGGTGTTCATCGTCCAGTCCAGCAGGAGTTCCCAAGCCTGTGCCTGCTGCTGTGGGTTGAAGGTGGACCAGTCCCAGACCGCGAACTTCTGCGCCTCAGGCTTGTCTGTCAGCTTCTTCACGGTCAGCGCCAGGTCCGCCACGACGTCCGGGAGGTTGAAGCCCTCAAGGGCCTCCAGCCGCTCGTCCACGCCGTCGATGCGCTTGCCCAGGCTCCGGGTCCGCTCCCACATGGCCAGCACGTCGCGCGGCGGCTCGGCCGGCCTGCGGCTCTGCTCGCTCATCCGGTGTACCTCCACCGTTCAGCGTCCGTCGCCGAGTAGCCGTTCGCGGGCTGACCCGGGATGCCCGGCGCCGCAGCCAGCGGGGCGTCCACCGCACCAGGCTGACCCGGGAGGCCCGGCGCCGTGGCGGGCATCTGCGGAGGCAGTACCGGCCCGTTGACCTGCATGCCCTTCTTCTTCAGCTTCGCGTCCAGCTTCGCCTGTGCCTTCTCCTGCTTGACCAGGGCACGCACGTCATTGCGCTCCCACACCGGGGTGAAGCGGTACCGGATGGGCGGAAGGTGCCGGTAGAAGACGAGACCGGTCCCTTCCTTCATCTGCCGGATGGCATCCTGCGGCATCACTCGGACCCGCCGTACGGAAACGCTCTGGGACTTCTTGTCCTCGTCCGAGGTGGACGAGGAGGCCACTTCCTCGTCCTTCTCACCGCACAGACGCGACAGCTCTTCCAGGTCATCGGGGAGGGAGAGACCGCCAAGGACGACGCGGGTCGAGTTGTTCATGATGGTCTGGGCGCCGTTTCGTCCCCACCGCTCGCGCAGCTGGGACGGGGACTGGACGGAGACCAGCAGCTGAATGTTGCGGCCGCCCGCGTCGGCCGACCACAGGTGAATCGGCAGGGGGCAGATCACGGCCGCCTCGTCCAGGACCATCCGCAGGTACGGGTCCAGGCGCCCGCCGGGGGCATTGTCCGCCCGGACGTAGGCCGCGTCGTAGATCTCGCCCACCAGGGCGGAGAACAGCGATGCCACTGAGCCGTACCGCATGTCCCGGCCCATCACGTACAGGGTGCCGCGGCTGTTGAGGAAGTCCTGCACATCGAACTTCTGCTCCCCGGGCCGGGGCCTGACGATCTCGACAACCTCCGGGTGGGACATGAACTGGAAGCTGCGGACCAGCGTCAGGTAGACGGAATCCCTCGTCTTCTCCGGAGCTTCCAGCATCTGGGCCAGCAACTGGGCCCAACCCGCCGGCACCCGGTCATAGTGCGCCTGCAGGATCTCCAGCGGCTCCCTCTCCGTGGGCGAGGTGACCCACTGGCGGACCGTCATCAGGTCCCCGCCCTTGAGCGCGGCCGCCATCAGGTACGAGGACAGCACCGTGAAGGAGTGTCCCTCCCAGAAGCTGGCGTTTTCCATGTCCTCCCCGGAGGCCGAGGCCGCCAGGATGTAGCCCGCGCGCCGGATGGCCGCCGAGGCGTCCTCGCAGCCTTCCACGAGGTTCCAGCGCAGGGTGTTGGGCACACCGGATACGCCCGCGTTGAACACCCAGCACGGCCGGTTGTGCTCTCGCCGCAGCTTGTGGGTGTTCTCGTACAGGTCACCGCGGGTCGAGGTGACCACCACGGAGCCGGCCGCGTCGATGACCGCGTTGCCGAGCTGCGCCGACTTGCCCATACGGGGCGGGGCGTACATCAGCACCAGGTCCTCGCACGCGAGGAACAGCCCCTTCTTGTGGAGAAGATCGGTCCCCAGGTGGTAGCCGAGGTCGTGCGGGCTGATTGAGCGGCTCTTTTCTCCAGCGAGAGACGGGCGCAGCACGGCGGCCCGGTTCCGAAGGCCGGACACGGAAAGCCACTTCTTCAGTTCCTTGGGGGTGGCGAACCCGACGCGATCGGAAGGGCGCACCGGCCCCGTTGCGCCCATGTCGAGCTTGCTCTTCAGGGCCACGATGCCCAGGCCGGAGGCGACCGCCGCCGTACCGAGGAAGCCGGGCAGTCCACCGAGGGGCCAGTTCGAGGTCACCGAGTTGACGAGGTCCAGCAGCGAGGGGCCGTTGCCGCCCTCCGTTCCGGCGGCCGCCACCGTCACGGCGGGCAGTCCCGCCGCCAGGGGTGCGGTGCCCATGCCCCGCCGGGGCGGGCCGACGAGGCCGGACGGCTTGTGTGCGTCGCGGATGCGGTGCATCCAGTGCGGCATCACACCGCCGGACAGGTCTGTGGTGGCGGGTGTGGGATTCTCTTCCTTGCGTGACACGAGATCACTCCTCTGTCGCGAAGTCCCCGGGTCCGGCGGTACCAGCGCCTCCCGGGGGCGCCTATATGTCCGGTGACCTCACGATCACCGTACGAGCCAGGGCTGACATTCAGCCCCGGGATTCCTCAGTCGTGCTTCCTGATGATGTCGCCCAGGTACTTCCGGGCGCTGTTCACCGTGAACCCGGCATCTGCGTGCCATTCCCGAGCCAGAGCGCTCGCCGATGTGTTCGGGTAGCGCTGCTCCGGGGGGAGCTGCAGGTAGAGGTGCTCCAGCAGTTCCTTGCCCGTCAGCTGCGGCTCAGGTTCCGCGCCCTCGTCCATGGCCTCGTTGATGACTTCCGGCACCGGCACTGGCTCAGGCGCCGGAACAGGCTCGGGGCTGTCGTCAATTGGCGAGTGGACCGTCTCGTCCGCGATCGGCTCCAGGTCTTTCTGCAGCCAGTCGGCGCGGTCGATCCGGGCCTGCACCATGGCCGGACGCCCGTCGCCGCGGGCCGCGAGCGGACCGCCGGCGGCCGCCATCTGGCCGTTGACCTGCAACTGCCCGTACGGGTCGTATCCGCCGCTGTACTCGACGTCCACGCCGTGCCCGTACGCCTCGTACGGCTCGGGGGCAGGCTGCGGAGGGATCGGTGCAACAGTGGGCTCCGGGTGACCGGCAGCCAGCTCCGGCACATCCACCTCGTCCTGGCCGTGGTGCTGGTCGACGTCGACCGTCCCCGCCTCCGACTCCAGCTCCGGGGTGGTCGCGGGCAGTTCCTCGCGCACCTCGTCACGGTCGAGGCGTTCTAGCTCCGCAGGCACCGTGATTCCGGCCGCTTCCAGGCCCGCCGGCGCGGTCTCCCGGAGCGGGACTCCGTACCGGGCCAGACGCAGCGGCATCATCGCCTCCACCGGGGCCTTCCGGCGCCAGGCACGACCGAAACGCTGACGCAGGCGTGCCTGATAGACCAGGCGTTCCTGCTCCATCTTCACGACCTGCTCGTACGACCGGAGTTCCCAGAGCTTCATCCGCCTCCACAGCAGGAACGTGGGCATGGGCGAGAGCATCCAGCGGGTGAGGCGGACACCTTCCATGTGCTTGTCGGCGGTGATGTCCGCGATCCGGCCGACCGCGTGCCTGGCCGCCTCCACCGCGACGACGAACAGGATCGGGATCACGCCATGCATCCCGACGCCCAGCGGGTCCGGCCAAGCCGAGGCCGCGTTGAAGGCGATCGTGGCGGCCGTCAGGAGCCACGCCGTCTGGCGGAGCAACGGGAACGGAATCCGGATCCAAGTCAGGAGCAGGTCGAGGCCGAGGAGAACGACGATCCCGGCGTCGATACCGATGGGGAAGACCAGAGCGAAGTCCCCGAACCCTTTCTTCACGGCGAGGGCGTGCACCGCGGAGTACGAGCCGGCGAATCCGATGGAAGCGATGACCACCGCGCCGAAGGTGACGACGCCGATCAGTACCTTGTGGACCCGGGTCAGGGTCGGGGTCTTGGCCTCTGTTCCGTCCTTCATTCGTCCCTCCCTTCTGTGTGAGGCGGCTCCTGCAACCGCGCGATGTGCGTCAGGGCGTTGGCGCGCAGTTCCTCCTCCGTGTCACCCACGAGGAGTTCGGGGTGCGCGAGCAACAGGTCGATGCCTACGCGGATCAGCGTGTTCTCAGTGATGCGTTCGGTCTTACGGGTCCGTGCGTCCATCAAGTCCCGGGCGAGGGCGGTCAGGCCGCTGTACTGGTCGTCTCGCATCGGAACCCACTTCGGCCGTCCCTCGCTCTTGGACTGGGCCGAACTGCGCTTCGCTGGCGAGTTGTCCGCCATCGGTCCCCCTTGGGGTCTTGGGATTGGTGACCCCAAGAGGTTATGGGTCCTGGCCTGTGGAAAAGGCCCGGCCGGGGACCGCTCGCGGACCATGGGGCCGTTCCCCATCGCCACCTCCCTGTTGTCGAGTGCAGGAAGAATCTAACCCACTAACCCTTGAACTTCAAGGGTTAGTGGGTTACGTTGGTTGTGCAAGCACGAGAGAGGGTCAGGGCTTGCAGGCCCTGACCCTCTCTCTGGCCGGGAGTTGCAGCTCCCGACCGCCCCGGACAGGCGAGCGACCGCCTTCCGGATTGGGACACCCCTGACAGAGAGGGATCTCCGTGCGTAAGTCTCCCAGCCGGACCACCGGCAACTCCATCCAGGCCCCCGCGACGCGCCCGCAGCTGGTGCTGGTCGGGAAGAAGGGGCCCGCCTTCACCGGCACCTGCCCGGCCTGCGACGACTTCCAGACCGTCGTCATCCGCCGCAACGGCCAGGCCGTCACCGTCCGGTGCACGTGCCAGCTGGCGGTGAGCGCATGAGCGCGCAGGACGCCGCCGCGGCCGCCAGGAAGGCCGAGCAAGACCGCCGTAAGGCTCAGGCCGACCTGCAGCGCCACGGCCAGGCCATGAGCGGGATCAGGGGGCGCAAGTGAGCAGCCGCCCGCCCCTGCCCATCCGCCCGCAGCCGCACGAGCGCGACGGACGCCAGCCGCAGCAGCAGCCCGTGAGGCCGCACCCCGCCCGATAGGGCCCCCGGCGGGCCGGTCGCCAATTGGCGACCGGCCCGCCTCCCCTCGCACGCCTTGATGGAGAGGCACACCCATGTCGCACTGCACCAACCCGACCGTGCTGGAACGGATCTCCGACGCCGACCTGCGCGCCGACCAGCGCGCGGAGCAGCTGGCCGAGCAGCACCGCGCCGGCGCCTACCCGACCGCGCACGTCCACTACGACCTCCCCGGCCAGGCATTCACCGTCGTGGCCCCACAGGGGGGTGCTTCCGAGTGAGCATCGCCCGCGAACGCATCGTCGCCCTGGCCGCCCTCGTCTTCTCCCTGCTGATCACGGCCACCTCTGTAGAGATCGGGCGCGACGCCATCGAGTCCGCACTGTCCGGACTGACCGCATACGGCACCGTCGCGGTGCTCGGAGCGCTCGCCCTGTCTGTAGGGCTCCGGAAGGTCTGGAAGGCCAGCAAGACCGTGCTGACCGCCGCCGTGGTCATCGCCCTTGTCCTGGTCGGCATGGGCAAGGCCGTGGCGGAGGTGGTCAGCTGATGCGCGCCCTGACCATCCGCCAGCCCTGGGCGGCCGCCATCACCTACGCGGACAAGCGCGTGGAGAACAGGGTGTGGCCGACCTCGTACCGGGGCCCCGTACTCATCCACGCGGGCAAGACGCCGGACCGTCGCCACGGGCCCATGGTGGCCGCCCTGGTGCGCGGGCTGCAGCTGGAGCTGGGCGCCGTGCTCGCGGTCGCCCGGATCACCGACTGCCACCCCGACGACGGAGAGTGCACCCCGTGGTCGGCCAGCGGGAACTTCCACTTCGTCCTGGACGAGGTGACCGCCCTCCCCCTCCCGATCCCGTACAGCGGCACCCAGGGTCTGTGGACCCCGCCGGCCGCCCTCATTGACGGAGTGCGCGAGCAGCTGGAGGGCGAGGGCACCGCCCGCGTGCTGCGGGAGGAGGCCGGGCCGTGCTGACCGTCTACGACGAGTTCGCCGGGGTCGGCGGCTCCAGCAAGGGCGCCCGCGAGCTGCCTGCGCTGCGCGGCCGGCGGCTTGGGTGCTGGTGCGGGCCGGAGCAGCCGTGCCACGCCCGTGTCCTGGCTGAACTGGCGGACCGGGCGGTGAAGCCGTGAGCAGGGAGACGGAGTTCAACCCCTGGCAGTGGGACCGGAAGAACGCCATGGCGGGCCGATCCCGGCTCACGATCGAGCGGCACGGCCACGAGGTGACGCTGGACCACCAGGGCGTGTCTATCGACGGTGAGCGGATCGTCCGGGACAACCCTGGGACCGGAGAGCACGGGTTCGACCTGACCCCGGACGGCCGCGTCATGTACCGCGGTAAGGAAGTCGCCGCCATCGGCCCCCACCCGGAAGGCACCGCCAACCCGGGCGAGATCACCGTGTGGGGCAAGGACGGCCCCAACTCCAGCGAGCGCAAGGAGCGCGAGGAGACCGAACGACAGCAGCGGGACTCCCGGTACCGCGCAGACCAACAGCACCAGCAGGAACTCACCCGAGGACAGGAGAGGTCGTTGTGACCGAGCACCAGAGCCCCGCGCCGTTCGATCCGGCGCTCTACCTGATCGAGCAGGCCCACCGCCAGCCCGTGCCGCCCACCTTCCGGCCCGCGCCCCAGCTGCCGCTGAGGCGGACCGCAGCCCGCCTCCTTTGGGAGCACTTCGGGCGCATCGTGCCGGGCCTGGCGACCACGAGCATGTCCGCGCTCGCGTGGAGCTGGGGGCAGAACCTCCCGGACGGCTCCACCGCCCCCCTGTGGATCACCGGCAGTCTGGCCGCATTCGCAGGGTGCGCGGGGTGTGTCGCCGCGGCGAAGCAGCACGGCGACAACGAGACCGTGCGCCTGAGTTTCGGCGGAGCCGCCGTGCTCGCGTTCGCCGGAGTGACCGCGTGGACGCCGGACTGGCAGCTGGCCGCCCTGCTGTGGGCCGGGTGCACCGCCGCGGTGTACGCGGTGTGCGCGCCCCTGTGGCGGGCCGACCGCCGCGAGGCCCGCACCCAGGCCCACGAGGTGGTCATGGAGGAGATCAAGGGCGCCAACGAGGCCCGGGTGAAGGCGATCGAGACCGCCGGCACCGTGGCTACAGCTCAGTGGGAGTACCGCCAGGAGCAAGCGAAGGTCGAGGCGATCGTGGCGGCCGCCCACGCCCGCCAGCAGCGCGCCATCCAGCTCGGCGAGGAGCTGGACGTGCAGGCCCTGCTGAAGGCCGCCCACGTGGCCGAGCTGAACTGAGGGGACTGTCATAAATTTCTGACAGTGACCAGAAAGGCCCCCGCCCAAGGGCGGGGGCCTTTTCCGTGGGTGCAGGGCGTCATACTCTGTCAGCCCTGCGGGCGATCCGTTCGGCGGCCGTGCGTAGGCGGCTCAAGTCGACCGACGCCGTCTTGCTATCCGCAGGCGCCACGCCCTCGTCCACCGACGCCAGAGCGGACGTCAGCAGGGCCACGGCCCGCTCCGCAGCGGAGGCCGCCGCGTGCAGCTCCCGGTTCACCTGCGCCGCCAGCTCCGCCGGGTCGACCTTTGGTGCGTCGTCCGCCGAGGCCTGGCCGGGCAGCTTTGCGGCGTACCCGAGCCTGACAGCGGTCCGCTTCAGGGTCGCGGCCGTCACCTTCCCCGCTTGCTGCGTCTCCAACAGCGTCTTGCGGGCCTTCTCCATCCCGGACTCCAGCTCCAGGATCGGTGCCAGCACCTTTGCCTGAGAGGGCACCAGAGGCTTGTCAGAAATTTCTGACAGTGGCGCCACAGCCACCAGACGACGGGCGTCACCCACGAGTTCGTACACGTGACCCCGCGAGATGTGCAGCACTTCGTCGGCGAACGGCTCCAGGGCCGTGTAGCCCGCAGCCTCGTACGCCCGCTCGTCCACGAGGATGCCGAGGGGGATCCCCTTTTCGATCGTCCACCGCGCTTTGGCATGCCGGACGCTGAGAGACGCCTTCGCGTCCGCCGCCTGCATCGCCTCCAGGAGCGCATCGAGGCGAGCCCTGGGCTCGGTCGGCAGCCGGGCCGGGTCGACCGGCTCCGCTCCATAGGGCAGCCGTCCCACCAGGTCGTTGATGAAGAACTCTTCGTCTTCGTCGTCGTCGATGGCACTCAGCGAGGAGCCGACGTTCACTGGCCCACCCCCTTCACATCCCCGAAGTAGAGGCTGACCAGCTGGTCGAACTCGATCGATGGCTTGGACCGCGGCGCGTACAGGCGGGTGGGCAGGTACTCCCCGACCGCTTCCTTGATCTTCGTGGACCGGTGCACCGGCGCCACGATCGCGTGCGGGTAGTCCTGCACGACCTGGAACGCCGTCTTCTGCATGACGCTCGTCCGGTCCCACTCGTTCAGGACGATCGCCCGCACCTCCAGCTTCGGGTTCAGGGTTTCCTTGACCCGGGTGAAGCTGCGATGCAGGTCGCTCACGCCGAGCAGGTCCATTCGGCCGGCCAGGGTGGGGACGATGACGTCCTCGGCGGCCGCCAGCGCCGACACGGTGATGACGCCGAGCGTCGGGCCGCAGTCAATGAGGTTGACGTCGTAGGAAGGATCCTGGGCAATACCCCGCTGGATGCAGCTCTCCCGGCCCACCAGCTGGTTCTCCGACTCGACGCGGCCCAGCTTCGTGCCGCCCGGGACGATGTACAGGCCCTTGAACTTGGTCGGGTACGTGGCATCCGCCAGCGAGCAGTTCCCGAAAAAGACGTGCGTGAGTGTCCGCCGCTGCTTGGGCTCCAGGCCCTCCGGATAGGCGGGCTCCAGCCAGGCCGGCAGTGAAGCCCTCTGCGGGTCGGCTCCTATCATCCGGACCCGTAGGCCCCGTGCGGCGAGCGCGGCCGCGAACTCCACCGTGGTGGTCGTCTTGCCCGCGCCGCCCTTCTGGTTGGCAATCGCGATCACGCGGGGCACGGAGACCGGGCGGAACGTGGCCGGGACCAGCATCTGCGCAGTCCACTGGTCCCAGGGCAGCCCCGGGTCCCATTCGGTCACGACGTCCAGGAATCTGACGTCGTCGGGGAGTGGCACGACGGGTACCGTCTGCCCTTGTGTGGTTGACATAGCCCGCACCGTAGCGCGGGTTCCGCACATAGAAGAGGCTCGCCCCCACACCGGGGGCGAGCCTCTTTCTGCTGGAGTACAGGCCCTAAGGGCCCGTCTGCGCCTTTTCCCTTTCAGCTCAGGGCAGTTGGTCGCCGAGGAGGGGGAACGGCCCTCAGAAGCTCCCACAGCGGCCGGGACCCCGACGCCCATACGGCCAGCGTCTGCCGGTCGACCACATGCAGCCGCTGTTCCTTGGCGAACTTCACGGCCGGGCCGCTCACCCGGCCGTTCGTCACGATCACCGCGACGTCCGCCCCATGCACCTGCCGCGCCGTCCCGTTGAGCACCTGCAGATCCGGCGTACCGACCGCCGAGCCCTGCGCGCCGTTACGGCGGTGCTTGCACTGGATCACCCAGCGCCGCCCGAAAGGATCGGTCGCCTTCACATCCGCTCCCAGATCGCCGCGGCCGCCGACCCGCTGAGCGTCCCGGCAGCCGTCCCGGCGCATCAGGTCCCGCACCGCGTCCTCAAACCGGGCGTGGTGCAGCGAGTCGAGCTGCGGCAGCCCGTAGCGCAGCCCCTGTGCGCGCACGGCCTCCCACCGGGCCTGTTGCTGCCGGTTGTAGACCCAGCCGGCACCCGCCAGCAGAGCGAGGACCAGCACGGCGACCAGGACCCACCAGTGCGCCAGCAGCCAGTTGACCACTATGACCACCAGGCCGATGACCGCGGCCGCCACCATGAGTAAGCCGATCAGCTGGGCGTCCCTCTGCTGCTGCCGCCTGCTGGACCGTCGCGTACGCCGCCGCGCCGGCGGCCGCCGCCGGGTCACCGCTGACCCTCAGGAGAAGGGAACCGGATCGGGTACGACACCGTGGGCCGCGGCTGCTGAATCCGGTCCGGTGGGGCGTTGTCGAACCGGATCGGGTATTGCACTGTCGACCGGGGCCGAGGGCTGTTGCCGTCCTTGGGCAGGGTCACGTTGCCGTTGCCCATGCCCACGACGGCTAACCCGACCACGGCTAAGATCGCCATCTCCCTGCGGCCGCCCGCCGCCCATCGCGAGTGCTGGCGAACCTGCGTGCCATCCGACCGCACATACGCTCTGACCAAAGGCACAGATGCCTCCCCCTCGTCGTCGCTCCCCGCGAACCCTCCATCCTGGCAGCGAGCACTGACAACGGGGCCTCAGTCCAGCACCACCCGCCGCAGGCAGAGACTTGCGGGGCTCTGCCCCACACCCCGGCCACCCTGCGGAGGGGGTGGGGGGCAGGGATCTTGGGTGCGTGTGGTGGGTGGTGGAGATGGTGGTGGGTCGCGGTGCGGCCCCCTCGTCGGACGGCACCCGGAGGGCACCACGGCCGCCGCCGGGCCGCCAGGCCAAGCCGCTTCGCGGTCGGCTCCGCCGAGCCTGGCAGCCCGACAACGCCCGTGGTAGGGCTGCGCCTGCCGCCCAACGAGGGAACCACCCCGCTAAGCCGGACCTACGGCGAAAGGACCGCGCGGCGCCAGGAGCAGGCAGTTACGGTGCTGACCATGGCGCCCAGCACCCCACCGACCCAACAGCCCGGATACGCCCTGCTGATCGCCGCCGAGCCACCAGTGCGCCACCCGCTCGCCGTGGCCACGATGCTCCCGCAGCTGGCCGCGATCCCGCCGGCGCGACTCGTGGGCGCCCCGTACGCCAGCGCCGTACAGCTGGCCGCCCCCGACGACCCGAACACCGTGCTGACCGCCGTCCGCACCGCGGCCGCCGTCGAGGGGCAGCTACTCGTCTACGTCGCCGGGCATCTAGTCGTCGACTCTCGCCAGCACCGGCTCCACTTGGCACTGGCCCGCACCACGGCCCGCACGATCCGGTATACCGCGCTCCCGTGGCACTGGCTCGCCGCCGAGCTGCAGTACCGGGCCCCGGGCACCACCACGCTGGTCGCCGACCTCGCCGCCGACACCGACGTCTGGCAGTCCCTCGTCCAGCACGAGCAGCGTCTAACCGGGCCGTACGCCCTGTTTGGTGCCGTCCAGTTGCAGGACCGCCGCCACCGCCCCAGGCCCTCGTACACACACGCACTCGCCCACATTCTGCGCACCGCCCCAACGAGGCCGACCGCCGACGACCTCCACCACCAGGCCGCCCGAGCCGCCGTACTCGAGGAAGCCGCCACCCTCTGGCTGGGCCCCGCGCCGGCGACACCGACGCAGCCGTCGCCAGACGGCAGACTGCCCGCGGTCGACGTCCCCTCGCCGAGGCAGGAGCACCCGCAGCCGGCCGAACCGTCCCCGAGGGCCGCCGAGGAGGACCCGCACCACGCCATCAGCCAGGCGAGCCAGGCCGGACGTCACGCCGAGGCCGCCGCCATTGCGGCCGCGTGGGAGCAGGCAGCCCTCCGGCAGCACGGCCCCAACTCCCCCGAGGTCGCCCACTGGATCGAGGTACGCGCCGTCATCGCCCTGGAAGAAGGCGCCCCCGATCGAGCGTGCGAGCTGTGGCTACGCAGCGCAGTAGTGCGGCTCAACGCCGACCAACCCGGGACCCACCCCGACGTCGTTGCCGACGTCGACCACGCCCACTACGCCTGGCATCGAGTCACAGACCCCGCGCGAGTACGGGAGTTGGGCACCGAGTTATTGACCCTGCGCACGCAGGTCACTGGAAAGAGTGGCGCTCGCCGAGACGTCCAGCGACGCCTGGCGAAGCTCTCCCAGGCCCTACAGCCCTGACGCCCCAAGGCTTTTCCGACCGAGCGAACTGCCCGGTGTTGGCAAACGGCCGCCTGCCTCACACGAATAACCAGCGGAAACACGCGCGTACATGAAACATGACTGGCTCGATGTGGCTAAGATCGCCGCATGGGCGGACCAGAACGCCGCTTGGGCGGACCACGGGGAGTGCAGCACGCGGGCAAGTCGGCGGTGTTTCCCGCCGACAAGAAGATCCGCGCCACTCTCGTACTCCACCCTGACGACGTCGAGCGGAAGTTCTACGAAGAGCTTGTGACCGAGATGGGCATCGCCGGAGCCCAGGTGCTCCGCGAAGCGCTCCATGAGCTGTACAAGCGCGAGACCAAGCGCAAGGAGCGGGAAGCCCGCCGGAAGGCGAAGCAGGCCGCCGGTATGACGACTGAGGAGCTGCCTAAGGCCGGATGACGACAACATCCGGACGTCAAAAGGCCCCGGCCTTACCAGCCAGGGCACTTACGACGTCTGGAGGGATCCCAGCTCAGTTCGCCTGCCAGCGGGCCTGAGATCCCCATCTTCTGCATTTAGTACGCGAACCAGGTGTCGGGTTACCAAGCCGTCACCAGGCTTTCGTGTGCCCTCTCGCATCAAGCTCAAGGAGCATTCGCATCGTAGCCCATGGCTGCGGTGTCGGCCCAGTGCGCCCTGAATCCGGTGTGTCCATCTCACCGGAGTTGACGCAGGTCACACCGCACTCGTTGGACCACAACCCCGTAGCCGTACTCCGGTTTCCCCAGATCACGTTGACCATGTGGTACCGGGTCGCGGAGCTGTCGTACGGGCGCGGCTTGCTGCCCGCCACGAAGTACCGCCTGGCCCGGTTCCTCTCCCAGCAGGAGCTGGACTCCGCGACCGGCCGCGTGGTCGGCCAGTGGGGCACCGGCCGCACGGACGGAGGCATGACCCTGGCCGCCCGCTACGCCTGGCAGGTCGGCGTAGGAGAGGACCGGTTCTGGGACGACCTGAAAGGGCTGTACCGGTACGGGTTCGCCGCCCGGGTCGTAGCCCCGGCCCCCGGCCGGCGAGCCGTCTACGCCCTCGTGCTGCGGACCGACGCCATCCCCCAAGACCTCCCGGACGACCTGGCCCAGCAGCTGAAGGTCTGGGACCTCCCGGATTTCGAGGACCCCTACCAGGACGCCCGGTACGGCCACCTGACCGACGCCGCCGACGCCGCGGTGCTGTCTGGCGAACCCACCGTCGTGGCCGTGGACGAGGAGGGCGCCGCCGAGCTGGACGCCGCCCCGCGCTGGGAGCACCCGGCCGACTCCCCGGCGGCCGCTGCCGCCGAGGCCATCCGCCGCTCCGCCAAGGCCCTGGGCAAGGAGGCCGGACCGCAGGATCTGCGGTGCTGGGCAGTGGCCGACCGCGACCGCGCCGAGGCCCTGGCTCAGAGACTGATGACCAATGGCAAAACGTCCCCTCTTAACGCGAAGGCCGTCTCACCACTATCTGGTGTTCTATCTACCGGTAGTAGGGGGCTGAGCTGGTCAAACGAAATGGGACAAGAAAAAACGACGCCTTCGGCGGCGCCTGGAAAGAACCCCGCGTTCCTGTCCAGTGGCGACCCTCGCGCCGTCGCAGACAGGGTCCTGCGGCGTGCATGGCACGCCTGGCGGGCCCAACTGGGCCACGGGAAGGTTCTTTTGCCTTCCGGACACTGGGACGACCTTGGAGGCTGGCAGGCAGCTTCCGCGTGGACTGACCTGCAGCGCACGGTCCGTATCGCACTGCGCCGCGCCACGGAGTACGAGTTGGTCGAGCTGTTGTCCAGCAGCGTGACCGGGGTGGACGATGTGGGCCGCCTGGCCGCGTGGAGGCTATGGCGCCTGATCAACGACCGTCGCAACGCCCACGGCTACGGCGGCCGTCGGCGCCCCGTCGCTCAGGCCGACCACGTCACGAGGTGGGACCACGCCCCCTCCGCCGTTGCCGAGCGGGCCCGCATCATGGCCAGGCCCGCCGACCTGCACGACCGCCAGGCCGAGCTGCGCGAGCAGGAACGCCGCCGCGAGGCCGCGCGGATCGCGGCTGAGGCCGAGCTGGCACGGGAAGCCGAGCGGGCCGAACTGTCCGGCCGCTGGGGGCTGGACCGGTATGCCCCGGACCCACAGCAGGAGCAGCCGCGCCGCTGGCCAGCCCGCGAGCCGGAGCACCTGCACGAGGCGCAGATGGAGGACCGCCGCCGACTCGATATGCCCCTGACGCGGACGAGGAACGAGGAGACCTATCGGGCCGCCCTGGCCAGGGCCCGCGCCGAGAAGCGTGCCCGCCGTAGGGACTGTTGAGGGGCCAGGCTGCCCCTCAGGCTGTCTTTCGGCGAGTGCTCCCGGCGGTACGGTGAAGCGACGAAACGCCACGTTGAGGGAGGGCCATGAGCCTGAAGGGCAAGTTCTACCTGTTGGTGGCCATCATCGTCATCGGGGTGCTGATAGGGATGAACAACCCACAGCCAGGCCCCTGATCACCCGCGTCCGGTGCGGTCCTGGCCGTCCTGACGAGGCACGCCGGCGCCGGACGACCCAGAGCCAGACGAGGTAGGCCTGGTGGAGTGAGCCGCAATCCCTCCGCTGGCGCTGGAAGACGCCGACACCGACGGACTCGCGGCGGGCCGTGCCGCCACATCCCGTGACGCATGGGTATTGATTCCCTGCGTGATGCCGGTAACGGGTTTCGTGACCACGGCCGCCGCCTGGCGCGAGGCAGGGTCGTACGTGTCCCGGCGGGCCGCCACGATCTCGTCCCCCATGCCAGGCACGAACCGGAAAAGCAACGCGCTCGCCACGATGGCGATGATGATGATCGCCAGCCCGCTGATGATGGCGGCCGTGGTGTCCTTCGGCTCGCCGCCCTCCGCCATCGCCGACGCCAGCCGGAGCACGACCACGATGATGGGCTTCAACAGGATGATGGCCGCCATGATCCCGGCCCACTTGCGAACCCGGGACCACAGCTGGCGGTCGACGATCCCGGAGTACACGACGAGGCCGAGCACCGCGCCGACGTAGAGCAGGGCGGACCGCACCACCATCTCCAGCCACACCACGCCGGCCGCCAGGATGGACACCAGGGAGAGCACGATCCGAGCGAAGGGGCCCCCGTCCTGGGCGGCCTGGTCATCCCTCAGGGCATCTGAGAAGGCGTCGAAGAACTTGCCGGAACCGCCGCCGGCCAGAGCCTCCGTGATGCCGTCGACCGCGCCCACGATCGTGTAGAGGATCAGGGGAGTGAAGGCGGATGCCAACACAGTCACCCACAGCAGGCCGATCGCCTCACCGAGCGCCTGGGTCAGCGGCACACCTCGAACGGCACGCTTGACCACGGCCCAGAGCCACAGCAGCAGCACCAGGAAGGCGGAGGCAGCGAAGACGAGCGCATACGTCTTCAAGAAAGCAGTGTTCGTGAAATCAATGTCACTGGTCGCCGACACCGCATTGCTCAGCTGATCGACCGTCCAGGCCGCGGACTTCGCGATGCCGTCCGCGAGAGAGTTCAGCGGGTCGAGAGTCGCCCCCGGGCCAGTCAGTGACGGGGGGCCGCCACCATCGTCGCCCTTGTCGGTGTCGCGCATGCAGATCTTGTACGCCTGACCTCCCAGACTGGCGCATGCGTTGCTTTTCGAGGAGGACGGACTCGGCGAGGGCGTCGGTGTCGGAGCGGCACTGGACGCCGGCGCGAACACGAGCAGCGCCACCACGGCGGCGACGAACGCAGCAACTATCAGACGGGCCGCAGTACATACACGCGCGGACACATCAACCCCCAGTCGAATCAGGACAGATAGCGTCTCACGCTTGTCTTCCTTCGGGCACCGGACTGTCAGCCGTCTAAGCCCTCCCAGTACCGTCAGCAGGGCTGATCACCACCAGGGGGAGAGTGCAGGGCATGACGAGGATCGAGTGGCGGCCCATCAAGACCACCTACCTGATATCCGGTCGCCCGCGCCCTCTACCCGTCGCCGTTACGGCCGTCGTAGTGGCCCTGATAGCCGTGATCGCCCTGGCCGTCCGAGACGACGACCCCGGCGCAGGCGGGGCCACCCCCGGCACCGATATGACCAGCGCCCCGCCTGTCGTCAGCGCCCACACCAGGGAAGGCGCCGCGAAAGCCGCCGAGCAGATCGACGCGGCGTTCGGTAGCGAGGCCATGTACAACCCGCAGGACCGCCGCGAAATCTTCGAGCGTTACGTGGACCCAGCCTCCCGGGAGCGCCTGCTTGCCGCCTTCACCGACGCACACCAGCGCGTTGCCAAGAACATCGGACTGGACGAGCAAGGGCGCCCGCCCGCTGGCGCCGACCTCATCGTCAGCTCCACACAAGAGAAAGTGACCGTCAAGCGCTACACAGGCGACGAAGCCAAGGTCAGCGTGTGGGGCACATTCGTGTTCGGACTCATCGGCAAGAACGTCAAGGAGATCCCGCCCGAAACCAGCAAGTCCACCTCGATCGTGGATCTGCGCTGGCAGCCGGGGGGCGGGTGGCAGGCCACCGACTGGCAGGTGCCCTAAGGAGCAGGAGCTGAACGGTTCGTGGCAGGACCGCCCATACGATGACCTTGTGACGACCCGCCGCACTCTCGGCTCCGGCCCGCATGACGCGCACGGCATCCGCGCTCCCCAGGCCGACCTCATCGACGCACTGCCCGGCGTCCGCCTCCCCGATCTAGCCCAGCTACGCGAGCGGGGAGTGCTTGGAACCAATCCGGCCACGTCCCCCCGTGCTCGCCGCACCCTCGGCGCCGGCGGCCGCGCCGACGAGGAGCCGCAGAGCTGACCGCAGTCATCGACTACGACCAGCCGCGAGAATCGCCGCCAGGAGCAGCGCGCCCAGCCCTCCTAACGCAGCTGCCGTTTCTCGCAGGGCCGGGTGCTCATGGAGGACGTAGGCGAGGAAGCCGAGCACCAGCAGACCCGTGACGAGCCGGTGCAGCAGTCGGTGCGGATCGGGATCCGGGGCCTGCGGCGGGGTCGGCTGGGCCGTGGTCATCGTGGTTCCCCCTCAGGTCTCAGGAACGGCGGGACAGCGAAGGAGTACGTCCCTCTGTCTCTTTGCGTCGCGGGGTGCGCTCCGGACAGCACTTCTCAGGAGGTAGCGAGTCGAACGCCTGGCGACGGACCTGGACTGTGCAACAGGCCGTAGTTAGCCGCGCAAGCCCTCTGTCGGTCCGGACCACCGGAGCATAGATGGCCGCCCGAGTCCCCGCGGCGCCTCTTTTGCGTAGATCGCGACCCCCGCTTCGCTCCGTGCGCCTCCTCTCCGCCTCTACGCCGATCAGAGCCGCTCGGCACTCTGGGGAGGCGGCAAGTTCTCGGCACGAATCAGCCAATTACCGGAGACCCCTCGGCGCCCCAGCTCCGCCCATGGATCCTGGATAAGCTCACGTATCGGGGATCCAGACGACACAAAGTGCGGTACGGAAAAACGGGTATGACGGGCACTCAGGGAGACACGATGACGAACTCGGATCTGTCGGTCACGGTGAGCACCACGACCCGTCAGGTCGACGCCGGAGCCCGTCCCGGCCGGTTCGACGCCGCCACCGAGGCCCGCCTGTCCCGGCTCGATCACGAGGCGACCGCCCACGTCGAGAAGAACCGCCCGGAGCGCACCCGCACCGGCTACGCCGCCGACTGGAACGCGTGGCTCAGGTTCTGCGCCGAGCGCGACCTGCCGCCGGCCGCCGTCCGCTCCGGCACGCTGGTCGCGTTCGTCGAGTGGTGCTGGCACCAGCCCGCCCGGCCGCCGAAGCCGGGCCGGGAGCCCTGCCCGCTCACCGCGCCCTCCACCATCGACCGCCGCCTGTCCGGTGTGGTCGTCACCGCCCGCCGCCAGCTCAAGCTGCAGCTGGCCGAGGACGTCGCCGAGGAGGCCCGCGCTCTGCTCAAGGCGAAGGTCAAGGAGATGGAGAAGGCGGGGGAGCGCCGGGGACGCGGACCGGCGCCCGCGCTGCTCGTGCGGCACATGGAGAAGATCGCCGCCACCCTGCCCCGGAACCGGTTCGGGACCCGGGACCTGTCACTGATGACGCTGCACTTCGCCCTCGCCGGCCGCGAGCACGAACTGGCCTACCTCCGCCTCCGCGACATCGCCGAGGACCCGGAGGGCCGGGGCCTCATCGTCGACGTCCGGGTCTCCAAGGTCGCCCCGCGCACGGTCGAGGTGCCCTTCGGCTCCCGCGCCCACCTGTGCCCGGTGCGGGCCTGGCGCCGCTGGAAGGCCGAACTCGGCGAGGACGCCGACCCCGACAGCTTCGCGTTCCGCGCGGTGCACAACCGATGGAAGACCGTCCTGGACAGCGGACTCGACCCCGTGACCATCGGCGACATTCTGACCCGCATCGCCGCCCGCGCACAGCTCGACATCCGGCCCACCGGCCACAGCCCGCGGCGCGGACTGGTCACCGAGTCCTCCCGCGCCGGCAACCCCGACGCCGTTGCCGAGCGCCAGGGCGGATGGGCCCCCGGCTCCAAGGTCATGCGCCGTTACCGCGAGGAAGACGACGGCTTCAAGGAGAACGCCCTGCACGGCGTGCTGTAGGACGGGCCCGAGCTGCTGTCCACGGCTGTCCGCCCGAGCCCCACCAGGTGGCAGTCTCCCGGCATGGACTTCTTCGAGAGCGTCGCCTCGGGGCTGCTCGTGGCGCTCGTCCTGGGCCTGACCCGGCGGGGGCTTGCCCGTCGACACCGCCCCGTCCCGCCAACCGACCACCGCCAGGAGATACCGATGGGCCGCCCCGGCCAGTTCCGCCGTCCGCAGTTAGCGCCGGGCTCCCACCAGGAGCTCCTGGACCTGCTCTACGACCTGCACCGGCAGGCCGGGGGGCGGCTGTCCGTGCGCCGCCTGGCCGAGTGCACCGGGCTGCCGCACAGCACCGTGCACAAGGCTCTGACCCACCCCGATCTCCCCGGCCTCCACGTGGCGGTGGCCATCGGCCTTGCCCTGGCCGACGAGGTACTGCAATCCGAGTCCGACACCGACCGCGAGACCTACCTCGACGACGTCGACCGGCAGATCACCGACCTGTGGCGGGCGGCCTCTCAGGAGGGCGCACCGCCCACCGACCTCACCGTCCGTGCCGCCGTGGAACGCGCCTGGGCCGACATGGCAAGGCCGCTATGGGGGGTGGAGACACTCCTGACGCAGGCCGTCGGACGATGCTCTGTGCTGTCCACCACCATGCGCGCCGGCGTGGTGAGCGTGATCGTGGCCGCACCCGACACGGAGGCCTTACTGCTGGTCAAGGAACCGGCCTCCTGGCACGTCGAGTTCGGTCGGCGGGTAAGCCGGTACCTGCAGTATCACGTGGGTCTGTCCTTCGACGTGGACCTGCGGGACGGCCGCCCCCGGCCGCCGCTGCCCCGACGTCAGGTCTCCGGCCGGCAGGAGGAAGGGTTCTCTCTTCCGTGGCTGCAGAGCGATGAGTACATAACCGCGCTGAGTGCGACGCTGGAGGGGATCTGCCGATGCGGCGGTCATACCCACCCGCGAGAGTGCTGGCAGGCGCGCAGCACCGGGACGCCGCAGGACCCCACGACGGGGAGCACCCCGGCCCAGTAGACGGCCGATCTGCGCCGACCTGGTGAGCGCGGCACTTGTCCGGGCCCAACTATGACGACATACCGCCCGCGGCGCGGCTAGGAGCACTCGTAGGTGATGTCGGCTGAGTGCAGCCTGGCCCCCTGGTGTCCTGAACACCCTTCCTGAACACAACGCCCCAGGCCGGGAAGGACAGATGCGCTTTGCCGGGCGAGGTGTTCAGGAACCGATCGGTTCTTGGACGCCCACCCAGAACACGGCCACGGTGGGCGGTTTACATGGCCAGCCGTCCGCCGACTGACTCTCTCGCCGTTGTGCGCGTGGACGAGGCCGGCGGGGAGGGGAGGGGTGGCAGGCCGGAGTCCGGAGACCGTCCGGCGAATGCTCACGAACACGAGCGACCGGCCGCCGACCCTGCGCCAGCGCCGCGCGTGAGCGACCTCCCTTGAGGAAGGCCCTCCCGACTGATGCCCAAGGGCGCCACGAACCTGGGAGGGGCGCAAGGTCGTACGTCCAGTGGGGCGCTCCACCTTGCGCCCCTCCCAGAACCGCGGCGGGCGGAGCCCATCAGCCAGCAGGCCCCCCGGCCAAGGGAAGGGACCCACGTCATGGACCAGCTGCACGTGATCTGCCAGCGACACAGCGGGCCCGGATGTTCCGTCTGCAGCGGGCGACGCTTCATCTCGTTCGAGGGCGAGGCTGCCGACTCCGCTGCCCGCAGGATCGCAGCCACCGCCGAGCGGACCGCCGCCGCCAGCCGCGAGAGGGCGCGGCGGCAGCGGAGGTCATGAAGCATAGGGACGCAGGGGGCCCGGCCATGCGGCAGGGCCCCTTGTCTGCCTTGTCGGCCCTGAACTCCCAGCTCTGTCCCCAGCGGGCTACTTTGCCCCTGGGGACAGAGCTGGGAGGCCGGGGCCGTACTCGTGCCCGCCAACTCCGGGACGAGGACGAACTGTCCTACCGCGAGATCGCCGCCGTTCTGGAAGCCGAGGACATCCGACCGAAGCGCGGAGAGCGCTGGCACCCCGAAACCGTCCGCCGCATGCTCGCCAACCCGACTAATCGGCCGCCCACACTGCGTAAGCGCTCCGGACGGCCGTGACGCACGTAAGGCCTTAAGAGACAGGTCATGCCCGCTTTCAGTGCTCCGACCGGCGCCTTTGTCGAAGCCGCAAGCTGACAGAGCACCTACGAAAGCGGTTATGGTTGTGGCAGCGACTCGTATAACTTGACGCCCTGCTTGAGGTGATCAAGTTTTACGTGTCACGGGCGCGTGGAGCAGCAGGTCAGTCCAGTTGATCCCACGCACGAAGGCCCAGCCCCGGGGTGGAGCCCGGAGCCAGGCCTCATGCAGTTACCGAGCCCGGTCGAGCATCCGGCGACCGGGCTCGCTGCATGCGAGCGTCGGTCAGCTCCAACCGCGCCTTCGGGGTGAGCACTCCAGCTTTCCGCCGAGCGAACTACCTCACCAGGGCGATGATCGCCACCAGCAGACTCGCCGCCGCCAGGAAGACCTGCCACCTATCTGGCCCAGGCCACTTCTCCCCGTCGCGCTTGTCCGATGGGACGTCCATCACTACCACCTCACCTTCCCCTCCCCGGCCCGGCACCGGCGTGCTGGTCCCGGAAGGTCTGTGGACTGGCTGCCGTCGCCGCTCAGTTCAGGAGGATCCGCGAGGTAGGGTCACAATACCTTGCCTTATCCCTTGCTTTCCAAGGACGCGTCTGGCCTAGGCCGTAAATTCAGGGAACCCTTGATTAAGTTAAACCATGTTTCCAAGGTCCGGGGCATGACCCAGTTCTGGTATTCATAGGCGGTTCAACGCGTCCGCCTATGAATCCGGGGAACTGAAGTCAAGATCCGGGAAACTGAAGCCAAGAGCAAGATTTTTTAGCAGTAGTAGTCACCAACCCCGGCGCGCAGCAGTGGACTTGCCACTTCCGCTTTCTGCACACCTTGCGTGGACCACGCCGCTGGAACTTCCAGTTCTGGCCCGAGCACGGCCACGGTGGGCGGTTTACATGGCCAACCGTCTGCCGACTGCACGTCTCGCTGTTGTGCGCGTCGAAGAGGCCAGCGGGGAGGGGAGGGGTGGCAGGCCGGGGTCCGGAGCGCCGTCTGCCCGGACGGAGTTGGGTTGCCCGCCGTACTGCCGCCGTCACGCACGCGCGAGCGTGAGCAGACCGCACCGCCCGCCGTGGTTGCGGGGGAGCAGCAGCTGCCGCGATGTGGCCGGGCCCGTCGTGGGCGCTCCGCTCAGCGCGCCGCCGCCGTGGTGACCGGTCCGGCGAACCCGCCGCCGTGGCGGCCGCGCCGGCGCTTCCTGTTTTCCGCCCTCATCTGAGGGCCCGTTTATGGAACCGGACCCAGGGCGCCCCGTCCTCGTCGCGACCGCGCGCCGACCGGCCGCCGGAACCGGATCACCCATCCATTACATTGCATCTCGTTTCATTCATGGGCTATGGAATGTAACGTGATGCAATGCGATGTGATACACTCAGAGTGTCGGAACGATGACGGGAGACCCGGATGAGCGAGCCCCAGACCGAGACCGTGGCGCGGCCCACCTGCCAGTTCCCGGGGTGCGATAACCCGCCGGAGGCGAAGGACCCGAGCACGCCGGGCCCGGCGCCGAAGTACTGCGAGCGCGAGGACCACACCGCGCTGACCGCGTTCCGCGCGAAGCGCCGGAAGACCGCCGAAGCGGCCGGCCGCCCGGAGCCGGACGACCTGGACCGCCCCGTGTCGATGGCCGCCGCCACCGCCGTGGACCTCCGGGGGGAAGTCATCACGCAGATGGAGCGGCTGACCGGCGACCTGAGCCGGTACGTCGAGCAGCTGCAGACCATCACCGACCCCGAGGCCGCCGAGGCGCAGATGCTCGCGGTCACCAACGACGCGGCCGCCAAGGTCTCCGAGGCCCAGCGCGAGGCGTCGACCGAGCGGACCCGCCGCATCACCGCCGAGCAGGCCGCGAAGGCAGCCAAGGACGCGGAGGCGGCCGCCGCGGAGGCAGCCGAGCAGGCCGTGACCGAGCTGGACGACGCCCGCGCACGGTTCGAGGCCGAGGTGGAGCGCATCCAGGCGGAGGCCGCCCGCGAGGTCGAGGAGGCCCGCGCCGCCGCCGAGCGCGCCGCCGAGGAGGCCCGGCAGCGGGTCGAGCAGGTGGAGGCTGAGACCGCCGAGAAGATCCGGCAGGTGGAGGCGGCCGCCGCCGAGCGCGTCACCGCCGCCGAGACCGCAGCCGGCCGGGCGCAGAACGAGGCCGCCCGCCAGGTCGAGGAGATGAAGGCCACCGTCGACCGGGAGCAGAAGGCGGCCGCCCAGGTGAAGGCCGACACCGTCCGGGAGGTCGAGGACGCGCGGACCAGCGTCCGCGAAGCCGAGGACCGCGTGCGCACGGCAGAGGAGAACGCCCGTCAGGCCGCGCGGGACGCCGAGGTCCGGGTGGCCGCCGTCGAGAAGAGCGCCGCCCAACTCCGGGACGAGCTGCACACTGAGCTGCAGCGGGCCCGGGACGACGCCGAGCGCGCCGGCGCCCGGGTGACCGCGCTGGAGACCCGCGTGGACGAGCTGCGGGACAAGCTGGACGAGGCCCGGGACAAGGTCCGGGAGGTCGAGGACCGGGCCCGTACGGCGGAGGAGAACGCCCGGGGCAGGAAGTAGCAGGACTCCCCCGCCAGTCGCCAATTGGCGACTGGCCCCCGCACAGCAGAACGGGCCCTCAGATGAGGGCCCGTTTCTATAATTTCCGCAGGTCAGGAGGGTAACAGTCGCAGCGGACTGTTACCCGGTTCCGTGTGGCAGAGCCCGCCGCCGACCCGGAGCCCGTGGCGGCCGCGCCGGGGTGTCCTCCCGTTCCAGCCGGACGCCGGCGGGCCCCTCGTTCGGCTGGACGTCGAGCACCAGGCGCAGCCCGCCGCCGCGGTGCGACAGCACGAAGAGGCATCAGCCAGGAAGGCCCAGGTCGTCAAGGGTGGTGCCGCCCGCCCAGCGCTGCAGCTGGTGGCCGTCGAGGAGGTGGACGCCGCCCTGGCGGGAGGCCCAGAGCACGTCCGCGCGGCTGAAGGCGCCGAGGTGGACGACGACCCGGATCAGGCGGTCGACGCCGGGCCGCCCGGCCTCCCGCAGGGGAGCGGGACCGCCCGCCACCTCGTCCTCGTCCGCTGTCGCCACCGGGCGGAACGCGACGTCGAGTTCGCGGCCCCGGCGGTCCCGGGCGTACAGACGCGGCCGCCCCTCCCGCGCGCTCAGGTCGACCACCTGCCAGCCGTCGCGTCGCAGCATCCGCGCGGCCGCCACCGCCAGGCCCGGGTCATCGAGCCGGGCCAGCTCCGGCGCGGTGTAGCGCCCACCGCGCCGGCGGGCTACCGACCGGTGCAGGCACAGGCCCACAGATGCGGCAGCCGCCAGGAGGACGACGCCGAGCACCAGGCCGCCGACGCCGAGCGCGCGGTAGAGCCAAGCGAGCAGCAGGACGGGGACAAGCACGGCCAGGCCGAGCCCGACGAACCCGGGCAGAACCTCGCGCAATTCGGGCCCGTACCGGCCCTGTGCCCGCAGTTCGGAGGCCGCCCGCTGACGCTGCGAGCGCCGGGACCCGGGTGCGGGCGGGGGAGGCCGCAGCCACAGAGGCACTGCCGGGCGTCTCCACCTCACCACCAGGGCCAACTCCCCACCACCGCCTCGTCCTGTCGTGCGGTACAGATACCCGCTCGCTCCCGTGGCCCGCCAGTCCGGCAAGGAGCTGGCCGAAGGCAAGCGTGCCCGTTGGCCGGGAATCACCCTTGTGACGGCTGTCGGGTTACCCCTACATTTCACGTGTCGGGTTACCCCTACAAAACCGGGGAGCCGTAACCCGTTCCAACTCCCTGACCAGGAAGGTTCCAACCATGGGAACGATCGTCCCCACCCCGGGCAGCAAGGGCCGCCCGAGGCACGCCGCACACGTCGGCCGCATCACCCTGACCCACGCGGACACGGAGCCGAACGAGCAGATCGGCGGCCGGAACGGCGCAACGACGTGGTGGCAGGACGGGACCACGTCGTACGTCCTCCACTTCACCTCGGGCCACGTCCACGGCTGGACCATGGCGGACGAGACGGACACCGCGATTCAGGCCGTCGACTCCCTGCGGGACGGGGAGGACATGAGCGGTGACCGCCTATGGGCCGCCCTGCGGGACGTGCGGCGACTCCGCACCCGACTGGAGGCACTGGAGGCCGAACTCGTCCTGTACGCCAGGGAGGACGGGCCAACGGGCCGCCCGCGCATGTCCCTGCGGGAGATCGGTGAAGTCACCCAGACCCACCACACCACCGTCGCCGAACGCGTGGAGCGCATGGTGCGAGGCGGGCACGCCGCGTTCCGCCCCTGGCTCGTGCAGGGCACCCCCCGGGCCGACATGCACACGGGCGGGTGTGACTGCGGAGCCGTCCACGACGAGGAGCCCCGCCCCCACTCCCTGGACTGCGCGTCGCGCTTCCCGCAGTCCCCGGAGGCGTGATGATCCGCGCGGCTGCCACGTGTGACCGGTCGGGCTGCCTAGCTCTCTTCCTTGCCCCCGACGATCTCCCCGAAGGTGCGCCCCTCCGGGCCGCGTTAGCGGACGCCGGCTGGGGAGTCGATGGAGACAGACACATTTGCCCGGGGTGCGCGAACGGCAAGGGCCCTGTCCTGGAACGGGGGGAGTGCCCGAAGTGCTGCGGCTCCACCGTCGACCGCCAGGTTGGAGCCACCTGCCACTACTGCCGCCACGTCGAGCCACACCCCCCGGAGGAGTGGTGAGGCTTCGGTTCCTCCGACGCCGGAGCGAACGTCGAGCTGCCGCCCGACAGGCCCACCACCTTCAGGCACAGCTGCAGGAGGCCACAGACATGGCCATCACCGCGGCGGTCCGTGCCCAACTCTCCGAACCCGTCACCAACCTGCACGTCACCTGGCCACTACGCGTCACCGTGGGCGACGTCATCAGCCAGGCGCAGGAGAACTTCTCCCTGCAGGTGTCGAAGGCCGACGCCGCGGCGATGCTCCGCCACCGCCTGGAATGGCGGGGTCTCGCAGGCTGGGCCGACCTCGTGACCGACGCGTACGACGACTGACCACCAACTGCAGACCGACCTGGGCGCCCGCCCAACCGAGATGAGGAGACCGACATGAACCAGACCGCCATCTTCCGCGCCGCCGGCGACGAGGACGACGACCCCTTCGAGAACGACCGGGACGCCTGGCCGCAGGAGGGCGACCTGCGCTAGCAGAAGACCCCCAACGGCCGCCCGCTGGAACCCAAGTTCCAGCGGGCGGCCGCCGTCATTCCAGCCCCTCACAAAGCCTCCCGATATATAGCGTGTGCACGCTACGATTTGAAGCATGGCCACTCAGGAGGGAACCCGCATCGTCACAGCCCTGGAATCGACCTGGGGCGCGATCCAGAAGCACCACCCCGACGTTCCAGACGTCGTGATCGTGACTGGAACCGGGCAGCGCGGCCGCGGCCGCCTGACATGGGGTCACCACACAGCGGACCGGTGGCTGGACGCGGCGGCCGCCGGCCGCAAGGCGGAGCTGTTCGTGTCCGGCGAGGCCGTCGCCAAGGGTGGCGAGATGGTCGTGGAGACGATGCTGCACGAGGCCGCCCACGCGCTCGCGGCCGCCCGGAACATCCGGGACACCTCGTGCGCGGGACGCTGGCACAACCGCGAGTACGCAGCCCTGGCCAGGGAGGTTGGCCTGGAGCCACCCAAGCGCGCGGCAAAGGTGATCGGGTTCAGCGAATCCCTGATCACGGCCGCCACGGTCGGCCGGTACGCGTCCCAGATCCGGCGCCTGAACGCGGCGACGCTCGCGCGGATCGAGGTTCCCGAGGACGACGAGGGCCAGCCCGGCAAGCAGCACCAGGAGCAGCAGGACGCGGACAACCCGGGCCCGCGCGGTGGACGAGGACGGGCAGGCAAGCGCCTGGCCGTCGAGTGCGGCTGCACCCCGACGCCCCGCCGAATGCAGGTCACCCCCGCATTCCTGGAAGAGGCACCCTTGCTGTGCGGGAAGTGCCGACAGGAGTTCCAACCCCCGGAGACGACGCTGGAACTGACCCTGGAACAGGGCGCCGGCACCGAGCCGGCCGAGTCCGTCGCGGCCCGGGTCACGCCGTGACCGCGCCGACCCCTGCGGTTCCCTGGCAGGCCCTGGCCGCAGACCCGGCGACCGTCGAGCGGTACGAGGCGAAGGTGTACCGCGGTCCCGGGCCCACGGACTGCCACTGGTGGCTCGGCGCCATCAGCGACTCCGGACACGGCAAGCTCCGGGCGGGCAGCCGCCCGGCGGGCACCTCCCGCGTGGTCTCCGCCCACGTCCTGGGGTTCGCCATCCACCACGGCGCCGCCGCCCTGCAGGGCGCCATCGTCCGCCACCGGTGCGACGAGGCCAGCTGCCAGAACCCGGCGCACTGGCTGACCGGCGATCGCCTACAGAACATCCTGGACTTCCAGGCCCGCCGCGGGCTGACCGGTCACCCGCTCGCGGACGTGCGGGGCGCGGCGGGCCGGGCCGTGGCAGTACGGGACGCCATCCTGGCGGCCGCCCCGGGCGGCGAGGCTGACGCCATCGTGGCCGCACTCGCGGCCGGCCACCGCTCCGGGGACCGCCAGGACACCCTCTGGTGAACGAAGCGTGTGCACGCTAGGCCGGACGGGCGCACCGGGCCCACGTTGAGGGGTCCGTCTCGCACCGCCGGCGGTCGCTTTGGCCGGTGACTCCGGTGTCCCGTAGAGCCCGCGCAGCGGCCCCGGTTGCCGGGCATATCGAAGCGTGTGCACGCTAGACATGGAGGCGTCCGGCCGAGCCGGATCAGTCGGCGCACCCGACACCGAAACCACTCTTGGTAACAGTCGAGGCCCGCCCCGCGCGTCCGGGGTCGGGCCTCTGTCGTCTCCCGCACAGCGTAGCGGGCAGCCGCCCGCAGTCGTCAATAACCACCCCCCCAGCGTGCCCAACGAAGTCAGCGAACCCGACCAGGTCCATCGGACAGGAGACAGCCCAACAGCGACCCAGACCACCAGCAGCTAGAAGGTAATCGGACCCACGAATGCCACCCGAGCAACAGGACCACCTAACGATCCGTCAACACCAAGGTACAAGCATCTCTCTGACACACCCTTGCATTCTCATCCGATGGCCACGTACCGTGATCCGTATGACTGCCACCGTGAGCCCGGGATCCGACCCGGGATACCTGATCAATCAGGTGGGCAAGGGTGGCGAGCACTACTACCTGAAGAGCATCGAGCAGGCCGGGGAGCCTGCCGGTATCTGGCTCGGTGAGGGTGCTAACGATCTTGGTCTGACGGGTGAAGTCGACCACGAACTCATGTCTGACATGTACTCGAAGTTCACGCACCCGGAGCTGCACGCGCAGGTCCGCGCGTCACTCTCCGCAATCGCTGCGGAGCCCGGAACGGACGAGTACAAGGCCGAGGTGGCAGCCATCTACGACGCCGCCCGGGTCGGGCGGAAGCCGTACGACTACACCAAGTCGACCGAGGAGAAGGTGGCCGAGGCCCTGGACGAATTGGGCCCCGACGCCACCCCCGAGCAGCGCCGCGAGGCGGAGCTGAAGGTGCGCCAGAACGCGCCCACCAGCCGCTCGTACTACGACGTCACGTTCTCCGTGCCGAAGTCCTACAGTCTGCTGCACGCCGGGTTCCAGATCGAGGCCCAGCGGCTCCGCGCGGCCGGCGACGAGGAAGGCGCGGCCGCCGCCCAGGCGAAGGCGGACACCGTCTGGGAGTGCGTGATGGAGGGCGTCCAGGCCGGGCTGGAATTCCTGCAGGAAGAGGCTGGATACGCCCGCGACGGACGCCACGGCGCCAAGGACGCCGAGGGCGCCCCCACCGGCCGCCAGGTCGACGCTCACCGCTGGACGATCGCCAGCTTCCGCCAGCACACGAGCCGGGACAACGACCCTCAGCTGCACGTGCACAACGCCATCTGGAACCGCGTGCAGGTCGACACGGTCGACCCTGTGACCGGCGAAGTCCGGTCCAAGTGGTTGAGCATCGACGGGCAGGAGATCTACCGGCACACCAAGGCCGCCGGGCACATCTTCGAGAAGGCCACGGACGAGGCCCTGTACCGCAAGCTGCAGCTCCGCACGGCGATGCGCCCGGACGGCATGGCGCGCGAAGTGGTCGGCATCAGCGAGGAGAAGCGGGACAAGTTCAGCAGCCGGCGGGAGACCATCACCAAGGGCACCGCCGAGCTGGCCAAGGCGTACGAGGCCCGCGAGGGCCGCCCGCCGGGCGCCCACGAGCTGGCCCGCATGGCGCAGTGGGTGAACCTGGCGGAGCGCAAGGGCAAGACCGACGCCGTGCCGCGCGAGCAGCTGTTGGAGCAGTGGGAGGCGGACATGGTGTCCGACACCCGCGAGTCCCTGGCGGACATTCCAGCTCAGGTGGAACGAGCAACGGTCGAGCTGGAACAGCGTGCCGCCGACCTGGAATCGGGACTGGAATTCGACCCGACGAAGGTCGTCCGGACCGCCGTGGAGAACGCGCAGGACGCGAAGAGCGCATGGCGCCGCGGGGACCTGATCGTGGAGATCACCAAGCAGCTTCCAGACTGCTTGGGCGGGTTGGAACGGGACCAGGTGCGCGCCCTCGTCAACGAGCTGGCCGACGCTGCACTGCAGTCGGGCACGGACACCGAGGTGGTGCGGCTGACCGCCCGCAACCTCGTTCCGCTTCCCCAGGAGCTGACCCGCGAGGACGGGCTGAGCGTCTACGCCCGCCACGGTGCCCTCCGGTACGCCACGAAGACCCATCTGGAGCGCGAGGGACGGGTAATCGAGCAGGCCACCGAGCTGGGCGCCCCAGCCGTCTCCCGTGAGGCGATTGACACGGCCGTGGTCGAGGCTGGGCTGAACGAGGGGCAGGAGAAGGCGTTCCGCTCCATCCTCGCGTCTGGCCGCCGCATGGAGGTCGTCGCCGCCCCGGCAGGTACTGGAAAGAGCCGCCTGGCAGGTGCGATCCACGACGTCTGGACGCAGGAATGCGGCCCCGTCATCGGTCTGACCGTCAGCCAGCGCGCAGCCCGCGTGTTGTCCGAAGAAGGCGTCACCAACGCGCAGAACGTGGCCAAGTTCCTGGACGTGAACAGCCGCCTGGAATCAGGTGCGCCCGTGGCCGAAGACGAGCGGGCCGCGTTCCAGTTGCAGCACGGCCAGCTTGTCCTCGTGGACGAGGCGTCCATGGCGGAGACGGGCCAGCTGGACGAGATCCGCCGCCTGGCCGCCCACGCTGGCGCCAAGGTGCTGTACGTCGGTGACAACGCGCAGCTGGACAGCGTCGGATCCGGCGGCATCTTCTCCCAGCTGACCGAGGAGCTGCCCAACGTCCACCGCCTGGACGAGGTGATGCGGTTCAACTCGGAGTGGGAGAAGGAGGCTTCTCTGCAGCTACGTAAAGGCGAGGTCGAGGTGCTCGCCGAGTACGAGACCCGCGGCCGGCTGCGCGCTGGAACGCGCGAGGAGATGCTGGAAGCCTCGTACCAGTCCTGGCTGGTCGACCACACGGCTGGGAAGGACACGGTGCTGATCGCCCCGACAGGGGATGAAGCGGACCAGCTGGCCGCCCGTGCCCGGCAGGACCTCGTACGACTCGGCAAGGTCGAGGAGAACGGCATCGAGCTTGGGCAGCGCGGGCTGACTGTCGGCAAGGGCGACATGATCCAGCTCCGCAAGAACAACCGGCGGATGACCAGCGCGTCCGGCGAGCGGTTCGCCACCAACCGCGACGTGGTGAAGGTGCTGGGGGTCGACGAGAACGGCGCGGTCACTGTCGCCTACGACGACGGGGACAGCCTGACCCTGCCGCCTTCCTACGTGCAGGAGCACGTCGATCTTGCGTATGCGGGCACCATCCATTCCACCCAAGGCCGGACCGTTGGAACGGCTCACAGCTACTGGAACGGCAGCGGTTCCAGGGAAGCGTTCTATGTCGCGATGACGCGCGGCCGCGAGGCCAACACCGCGTACATGGCTACCGACATGCCGGGCGTGCCGGGCGAGGAGCGGCCGGACGCGATGGCCCTCTACAAGCAGACGCTGGAGAATTCCAGCGTCGAGAAGAGCGCCACCCAGGTGCAGCGAGAAGAGGACGAGTGGTCCCGCTCGCTCGCGAAGCACGGGTTCGAGCTGGAAGACCTCTCCACCGAGCACGCCAGCACCAAGCTGGGCCGCGTGCTGTACGAGGAGCTGGGCCCGGAGCGCTACGAGGAGCTGGCCAGCAGCGAGGCGTTCGGCTCCCTCGTCCGTCTGGGCCGGGCCGCCGAGGCAGCCGGCCACGACGCCGAGGGCATCATGCGGACCGTCGCCCAGGGCCGCCTGGACGACGCCAAGGATTTGGGCAAGGTCTTGCACTGGCGGGCGGAGCGTGAGCTGGAGGCCGCCGAGCGGCGCCAGGTCCGGGCCGACGAGCAGCGGGTGCGCGAGGCCGTGGAGCAGCAGGAAACCACGGTCAGTGACCTGATGGCCCAGCTGTCGGTGGCGCCCGTCGCTCACGTCGACCGCGAGGTGGACGACGCGGCCCACACCGAGGCACTGCGGCAGGCCGAGGCCATGCAGCAGGCGCCCGTGCTGGCCTGGACCGGCAGCCAGGAGGACGCCCTGGCCACGCAGCAGGCAGTCATCCGGGCCCAGGTCATCGACCCGATGGAGACCGAGCGGGCAGCCGAGGCAGCCGCCGCCGAGCAGGCGCAGCAGCAGGCAGCGCTGGACCAGGCCATGGCCATGCAGCTGGGCGCCGAAGTGCTGCACGGCCAGCAGGAGACGCAGGAACGGCACCGCATCACCGAGGAGCACCGCGCGGCCGCCGAGGAGCGCGCCGACTGGCGCAACCGGGTCCGGGACATCGAGGGCCCCAAGGGTGAGTACGCCCGCGCCGTGGCCGAGGTGGCCGAGGAGAAGCGCCTGGAACTGGGCCGCGAGCTGTTGGAACAGGCGGAGGCTGGAGAGCTGCCGCAGTGGGCGGAGAAGCTGGGAC